>CAVUZN010000001.1:0-914322 GCA_963746035.1 uncultured Verrucomicrobiae bacterium
GGCGACGAAAATTTTGTTCCAAGGCTCGCGATGAGTGGGAGCGAGACGATGCTTATCGGCCAATTCGTCAATCTTCGTGGGCGTCAGGCTGGTGAAAAGGAGCTGGCCGAGGTCGGAAAGAAGCGCGTCGCGCAGCCCGTTGATGCCTTCGAAATGCTTGAAGAGGAGGATGAGCCGCTCCAGGTGCGGCGCTTCCAGCTTGCCGTTGATGCTGTAGAGCGGGTGGGCAACGGCGTGCGTGATGTCCGATTGTTGGAGGTAGCGCTGCAGGTCGTAGATGTTGTCGCGGACCTTGGTGATCTCGTCGTGCTGCGCCTCAGTGATGCCCCAAACGAGCAAATGAATTTTACACGCGTCTTGTGGAAAATAGGTCGTAACTTGCTCACTGATGAAAGTATCCGGCATGTTCCGGATGCGCAAACAACCGTCGATGGAGTCGTGATCAGTCAGCGTTACATAATGCATCCCAGCGCGCTTCAGACCGCGGTAGAGTTCCCGTGGATCCGAATAGCTGTCCGGGAAATCGAACCTTCGAAATAGCCATTCCTCCGACCGGTCGCTGAACCGGGAGTGGATATGGAGGTCACATTTGCTCATTTACGCGGCGGTTTGAAGACGCTGTTCCGCAACCCATTCGCCGTAGGTGGTGGCGGTGCGTGTCTCCTGCGCCTTCTCCAAGAAGCGCTCAATCTGCCTCCATATCTCAGGAAAGCTATGGTCGGGCGGATGGATGCTCAGGCGAAGCAACGGGTTTTCGTGTACCGCCTGAAAAAGGACGCCATTCCAAGCGAGGCTCACCGACCGTCGCCAGCTGTTTCGCACACTATAAACAAGAGAGCGTGCGGCGAAGGCGCGACCCGACCGCAGGTCCAATACGCTCCGGAGGCGCGTGGTGTACTCGATCTCGCACTCGCGCGCCGCGCGCTCGCCTTCGTGGCTGAGCAGCCAAGCAGGGGCTATGAACCCGCTCGGCTTTAAACCGGCGGCGGTGAAGACGGCTTGAGCCTCGCGGATGCGGCGGAGCGCTTCCTCGAATTCGATGTCGT
The DNA here is from genome assembly GCA_963746035.1 of uncultured Verrucomicrobiae bacterium. Classification (GTDB taxonomy): domain Bacteria; phylum Verrucomicrobiota; class Verrucomicrobiia; order Chthoniobacterales; family UBA10450; genus JBBRDU01. The sequence goes on from CAVUZN010000001.1 coordinate 1,047, forward strand.
AGAATTCGCCTTCATCCTGAGTGTAAATGCGGGTGACGAACCGTTGTCCGGCCGTTTCTTTCTCTTTGCGCGGGCGCTGATGAAAGAAACCGTGAATGACGATCTCGTGGCCGGCGGTCTCGCGCTCCCGGAGCCAGGAGAGAAACGTCGGATCATCCGCCATCGCGCGTTGACGATGGTAGTGGGGGACCACCAGTAGAGAACAGGCGCGCACGCCGCGCCGGCCGATCTCATCCATCATCGAATCGATTTCAGCCCGGTTGCCGGGGTGAACGTCATGGATGGAAACCACCAAGGCGTTTCGCGCCGCGCCGGCAGTCGCCACCACCGGCATGAATTGCGTGGCGGCAGCGGCGGTGGTCATCGCTCTAAGGTAGAAGGAAGCGGCCGGAAAGTGGAGCGGGAAGAGGAGGGCGGCCACCACCTTCACCTTAGTCCTCCCCCAGGCAAGGGAGAGGAGGGAGAGTGGCTTGGAGAATGTGTTACCGAGGGGCGTTCCAAGCCTTAAGGAAATGAAGCTGCTGCGCCTCTCACTAAGTCCCGTGAAGCCCGATGACTTCGAAAGCATCCTGAAACTCGCCGGCGAACAGCAATAACCCTCACCTTAATCCTCTCCCGGTCAGGGGAGAGGAGGGGGAGTGCGCTTTTCCAACGCGGCATAAATCGTCGCGAGGGTAGCTTCACGCTCCTTCAGTACCAACCGAATTCCAGAAGCGGATGACCTCGATCCCCCTTTTGTTAAGGAAATCGGTCCGCCTCGCATCGGATCTTCTTTTGGAAGATTCGCTATGGCCGCCTCCGTCGAGCTCAACCGCAAGCCGAGCGTTGGGACAATAGAAGTCTAAAACGTAGGCATGAAATGGATGCTGACGCCGAAACTTGTATTTCATGAAGCGCCGATTCCGCAGCGCCCGCCAGAGAGCGCGCTCTGCCTCACCACTCCGTTTTCGCAATGATTGTCCGCGACTCATGCCGACCCAAAGTGATCCTCTGCGCCCAGACAAATATCGAAAAGGATAAAGGCGGCATAGAACACCCTCGGTGAGACACGCGCCGAGGCATTCTCCCTCCTCTCCCTTGCCCGGGAGAGGACTGAGGTGAGGGTGATTCCTACTCGCCCGCGAGCTTCAGGACGGTTTTGAACTCGGCGGCGGTTACCGGCGTCACTGAGAGGCGCGAGAGGCGCACCAGTTTCATTTCCTTCAGGGTTGGTGTGGCTTTAACGGTCGCGAGCGAGACCGCATTCTTCAGCCGTCGTTTCGGTTTCAGGTCGACGGTGCTCCAGTCGCCTTCTTTCGCAGTCTTATCGGGGTAAGCTTCCCGCGTGACCTCGCAGAGCCCGACGACGGCTTTGTCTGCGCCGCTGTAATAGAAGAGAACATTGTCACCTTTTTTCATCGCGCGAAGGTTGTTCCGCGCCGAGAAGTTGCGGACCCCGGTCCAAGAAGTTTCCTTTTCCGCGCCGAGATCTTCCCACGAATAAGTCGAGGGCTCTGTTTTAACCAACCAAAAGTTCTTCATCTGTTGGATAGTATCTAACTTCGAGACCCTCACTCAATCCTCTCCCGACCAAGGCAGAGGAAGAAGCGGTGATCGGTCACCCTGATCTTGTAAAAACCTGCTCGGCGCGCCGAAGCCTTGGCGAAGGCGGGCGAATCCTGTCTAATTCTTAATTCCGCATGGCTCGATTCCCATTTATCACATTTGAAGGCACGGAAGGGTGCGGAAAGTCGACCCAGGTTCAGCGCCTGGCGGCGCGCCTGGAGAGATCCGGGATTCCGTTCCTGGTCACGCGCGAGCCGGGCGGGACGCCGATTGGCGAGAAGATTCGCGACCTCCTCCAGTTTGCACCGGAAGGGAAGGCGATGAAGCCAGAAACGGAGCTGCTTCTCTTCGAAGCGAGCCGCAGCCAGCTCGTTCGCGAAATCATCATGCCGGCGCTGGAGCGGGGCATGTTGGTGATCTCCGATCGCTTCTTCGACTCCACCACGGTCTACCAAGGCGCGGCGCGGAAACTGGACGCGCGAACGGTCAGCGACTTGAACCGGATCGCGGTGGGCGACTATATTCCTGATCTCACCCTCGTCCTGGATGTGAACGAAGGCACCGCGAAGGTGCGCATGGAAAAGCCGCGTCGACCGGATCGAATGGAGCAGGAACCGGCTGAGTTTTACGAGCGCGTCCGCGCGGCTTATCGAGAATTAGCTGCTAACGAATCCGAGCGTGTCGTCCTCATCGACGGGACCCGTCCGGAGGATGAGATCGAAAAGGAGATCTGGGAGACAATATGTGCGCGGTTTTCTTCTCTCGCGAACAGACCTCTGGTTCATTAGGCATGAGCAAGCCCACTACCCTCAGTTTGTAAGATGGCTTTCTCCTCCGACACGGCGCTGAATTATTTGAAGCGAGCGCACCAGCAGAATCGACTGGCTCACGCTTACCTGATTTCAGGAGCGGTCGGCAGTGGAAAACGCACCCTTGCCGCCGAACTGGCCGCGCTGGTTAACGGTACGGCGGCTGCCGACGTCTACTCGCCGCGCGCACGTGACATTTATTTAGCCGAGCCGGAATCGAAATCCCGCCGCATTGTTATCGACCAGGTGCGCGACCTGGAGCACGCGCTGCAAATGCGCTCGGGCAGCGGCGGTCGTAAGGTTGCGATCATTGATGACTCGGATCGTTTGAATCCCCAGGCGGCAAATGCCTTTCTGAAAACCCTGGAAGAACCGCCCGATCATTCGCTCCTCTTGCTGCTCAGCGCGATGCCGGAAGCGCTGCCGGATACCATCGTGTCGAGGTGTGTTCCGATCCCGCTGGCGACTGGGGAGGTGGCGTCCCCGGCGGAGGAGGCGCAACTGATAAATCTTTTGCGCGATGTCGCGCGGGAGAAAAGCTGGAGTCTGCAAACGGCCTACCGACTCGCGGGAGGCTTGCAACGATTACTTGCCGGCCTGCGTGACGAAATCAAAGAGGTCAACGCGGAGGCGGAGAAGGAGGAAGAGCTTCGCTACCGAAACGCGACCGACGGCAAATGGCTGGCCGATCGTGAGGATTACTACAAGGCGTTAACGGAGAGCCAGTATTTGCGGCGTCGGGCGCGTCTGCTTGAAACCATTTTTGCCTGGTGGACGGATGTCTTGCGCGCGCGCAGCGAGATAGCGGAGATGAATCTGCCCGCCCTGGCCAAGGAGACAAAGGCGGTGGCGGCGCGATTTGAAACGCCGGACATTTTGCGCCGGATCCGGCGACTGGAGGAGTTGCGGGATCATCTCGATCGCAGCATCCAGGAAGCGCTTGCCATCGAAGTGGCTTTCGTGCGGATTTTCGGAAGCTGAATTCGAAGAGTGAAGAAATCCCGTACGCTCTGTGTCGCCATGATCGGGCACGGCTTCATGGGCCGCGCTCATTCAAACGCCTGGCGGCAGGCGCCGGTTTTTTTTGACCTGCCGGCGACCGTCCGCATGAAGACAGTTTGCGGGACCGACGGGAGACGGGCGGCGAAGGCGGCGAAAGTGTTGGGCTGGGAACGCGCCGAGGCCGATTGGCGCTCGGTGATGAGCGATCCCGAAATCAACGTCGTGGACATTTGCACGCCTAACGATTCGCACTGCGCGCTGGCCCTGGCGGCTGCGAAAGCGGGGAAAGCCATTTTGTGCGAGAAGCCGCTCGCGCGAAACCTTGGCGAAGCTGAGCAAATGGCCGCAGCGGTAGCGAAAGCACGAGTGGTGAATATGATTTGCCATAATTACCGCTTCGTCCCGGCGATTGCCCAGGCGCGCCGGATGATTGCGCGAGGCGACATCGGTAAACGCATTTTTCATTTTCGTGCGCGCTACGCGCAAGACTGGCTGGTTAATCCTGAAGTCGCGGCGCTTTGGCGACTGCGGTCAGACGTGGCCGGTTCGGGCGCGCTCGGTGATATTTTTTCGCATGCGCTGGACCTCGCCCGCTACCTCGTCGGCGAAATCACTGAAGTCTGCGCGGACCTGACGACATTTATTAAGGACCGACCCGACCGGCAAAAGCCATCGGTTAGCCGAAAGGTCGATGTGGATGACGCGGCGGCGATGTTAGGCCGGTTTCGCGGCGGGGGCATGCTGACGATTGAAGCGACGCGAATGGCATCTGGTCGCAAAAATGGACTCACTTTTGAAATTAATGGCAGCGAAGGCTCGCTCGCATTCGACCTGGAGAAGCTGAATCGACTCAAGTTCTTCAGCCGCCAGGACGCTGCCGACGCCCAGGGCTTCAGGGAAATCATTGTGACGGAGCCCGTGCACCCATGGGTGGGGCAATGGTGGCCGCGCGGACATCTGCTCGGCTATGAGCACACCTTCGTGCACGCCATTGCCGAGTTCGGGACAGCGGTCGCGACTGGGAAGACCGTGCAGCCGGATTTTCGAGAGGGCTTGAAAAATCAGCGAGTACTTGATGCGGTGGCGAGGAGTGCGAAGGCAAGGCGTTGGTTTTCGGTGGGGGATTGAATCGAAAGGGCGGGGTTGCAATGCTCGGAAGTGCTTCAGCGGGCACAGAGGCCCCTCCCACATTCAAGCAGCCGAAACGAGAGGCGGAACGTGGGAGGGGCCTCAGTGCCCCGACAGTTAGTCATAGAGGTCCGCCGCGGTGACCGAGCTTTATCTGGATGCCAAGCACGCATCGTCGAGCCACCTTCTATGAAATCCTGTTAATGTTCTGAATCCTGTCTAGAGTCGGCGGTTATCCTTCATGAAACTCGAGAATCAGGTTGCCATCGTTACGGGAGCAGGGCGGGGAATCGGACACGCCATCGCAGTCAGACTGGCGACCGAAGGCGCGCGGGTGGCTTGCGTCAGTCGAAGTGAAGCCAACGCCAGTCGCACTGCGGACGAACTGAATACGGTGAGGGCGGACTCAGCCAAAGCCTACGCAGTGGACGTCGCGGACCATGCGGCGGTGCAGGAAGTCGCTGGCAAAATCCTGACGGATTTCAGCCGTGTGGACATTCTGGTGAATAACGCCGGGATTACCAAGGATGGTCTTTCCATGCGCATGCCGGTAGCGGATTGGGACGCCGTCCTCGAGACCAATCTGCGCGGCGCTTTCAATTTCATCCAGGCGATCGAGCGGAGCATGATCAAGCAGCGTAGCGGCCGCATCATCAACATTAGCTCGGTCATCGGCCTGATGGGCAATGCCGGCCAGAGTAATTACGCGGCGAGCAAGGCCGGCTTGATCGGCCTGACCAAATCAATCGCGCGCGAGCTGGCCAGCCGCGGGATTACGGCGAACGTGATCGCCCCGGGATTCATTTCCACGGACATGACCGGGTCACTGCCCGAAGAAGTGCAGAAAAGGATTCACGCACAAATTCCGTTAGGCCGAGTCGGTCAGGCCGAGGAAATTGCGAATGCCGTTCTGTTCTTCGCATTGCCCGAGTCCGGTTACATTACCGGGCAGACTCTCTGCGTGGACGGTGGCATGGTGATGCACTGAACCCGCTGAGACACGGCGGCGTTGTCGAGCGACGGTGAGAGACCGCCGCTACAGCTTAGCCCATCGCGGCGGTGGGCTCGTCGGCTGCGGAGATACCGACTCCAGCGCCAAGGTCGTTCGTGCCTAACGGAGCTCGTGCCGGTTCGCCACGACGCTTTGGAGCCGGGCAATGGCCCACCTCCGAGACAGGGACGCCGAAGCGGCTGCAATATTCGCCGAAAAGCTCTTCCACTTCATCGCGGTCCAGGCCGAACTGCGACGGGTGGTAGCGGTGAAAAGTAGTTTGATCAGGCGGCTGCGCCGCGAGGACGCGCTTCATTTCGGCCGCTGCTTCCGGCGCTAACCTCCAACCGAAGTAATCGTAAATCTTCTCCACCGTGCCTAACGGGTCACTCTTGATCTCGGCGTAGGAAAGATCGCAGACGCTGCCGCGGGAAAGCTGCTGGCGCTGGGCCAGGAAACGTTCCGTCGCTTCCGCCCAATACATCAGCGCTTCCTGGCCGATCCGGATGGGGTCGATTTGGTCGCTGAAAATCCGCCGCAGCATGGCTACGAGACTGGAAACGGAAGTGATCGCTTCCAGAGGAGCGCGATGGGCCTGGATGAAACGAGCATCCGGGTAAACCTGAAGAAGATCGCGCACCGCGAACATGTGGGCCGGCGCCTTCAGGATCCAGCGACGGATCGGAGTACGGAATTGCAAATGTTGCAGAAAACGGCGGTGACATTCGTAAACGGGAACGAAACTCTGCCGCAGATACCAGTTCCGATACGACGGAACGTTGTACATGGTATCGAATTGATCACTCAGGAAACTGAGGCTCATCATGCTGACGCATTCCTGGGGCAAGCGGGCGCCGACCGCGTGCAGGCGGGTGAAGGCGGGCGCCAGCCAGTCCAATGCTTTCAAGCTGCGATCGACGCGACGCACGCGCTCGCGTTCTTCAATGTGGCCTAACGGACAGGGTTCCATCACCTCCCAGGTGAGGGGAATTCGATGCTGCGGATCAGCGGCGAGCAGAGTGTGCAGAATGGTGGTGCCTGTCCGCGGCAAGCCGACGATGAACACCGGCGATGAGATCGCTTCGTTTTGCATTGCCGGATGTGCCAAACGATCGCGCTGCATCAGTAGGCGGTTGCGCAGGCATTGCGCGGTATCAGCTTCGAGGGCAAAGCGGCCGACCAGGTTCAAATTGGCTTCCTCGCGACAGGCAGATAAGAGCCGCGAAAGCGGTTCGGAAAAGTCGCCCGGCCCAAAGTCATCCAAATCGTGGCGCTTGCGCGCTTTGGAGATCAGGCCAGCGGCGGTGAAGTTGCAGGTCCCAATTCCGGTTTGATTCAAAACCCCCGCGCCGCGATTCAGCAGACGAACAGGCCACGGCGACACCGGCCGTTCGAGCGTTGTTCCCTCACCCATTGGACCAGCGATGATTGAGAGGACGGGCGGATTTATCAAGGAGCAAAGGTACCGGCCGGGAAACTTTTTTGCAGGTCTTGCTATTTGCGCAGGGGGCGCTCCGACCTGATCGTTCATAATGAGTACAGAAAAAGCGACTTTTGGGGCGGGCTGCTTCTGGGGCGTGGAAGAGACGTTCCGCACCCTGCCGGGGGTCACTTCCACCGCGGTGGGCTACGCGGGTGGGGAAAAGGAGAACCCGACTTATGAAGATGTGTGCACGGACCGAACGGGGCACGCCGAGGTGGTTCAGGTCGAATTCGATCCGGCGCAGATCTCCTACAATCAGTTGCTGGAAGTCTTCTGGTCGAGCCACAATCCAATGACCTTGAACCGGCAAGGACCTGACGTCGGAACGCAATATCGCTCCGTCGTCTTTTACCACTCGCCCGAACAGAAGGCGGAGGCTGAAGCGATGCGCAAGGCTCTGAATCAAAGTGGGAAATTTCCGCGCGAAATTGTTACGCAGATTGAATCGGCGCCGCCGTTTTGGCCCGCGGAAGAGTACCACCAGAAATATTTGCAGAAACGCGGCCAGGCTCATTGCGCGATCTAGCGAAGCGCTAGCCGCGGCGACCGCTCATCACTTCGCATCAACGGGATCTGGATTGATATAGTTAGTCAATGAGTCCCGAGGTCATACGCACAACGAATTTTGTCTCCGATGCGCTGCGCTACATTCTTGAGCGCGCGAAGGAGGCGCTGGCAGCGCGTGGCGAGTTTCGGATTGCGCTATCGGGCGGCAACACGCCGCGGCCGGTTTACGCAGCGGTGGCGGAGAGCGAAGACATTCCGTCTGAGTCTTTGATCATCACGTTCGGAGACGAGCGCTGTGTGCCCCCGGAAGATGACGAAAGTAATTTCCGGATGGCGAACGAAACATGGCTGAAGCCGGCGAAGATCGCCCCCTCCGCGGTTCTGCGCATGGCGGGTGAGGAAGATCCGGCTGCGGCCGCCCTCGAATATGAAAATGCTTTGCGCAATCTGGCGCAAACAAGAGGCGAAATAATTTACCGGCATGATTTAATCCTTCTCGGGATCGGCGACGACGGACATACCGCTTCGCTCTTTCCCGGAACGGCCGCGTTGCAGGAGAACGAACGGCTGGTGGTGAGCAACTTTGTGCCGAAGTTCGAATCCTGGCGGATTACGTTCACTTATCCGCTGATCAACGCCGCGCGGCACGTTTGCTTTCTGGTTAACGGAAAATCGGAGGAGTTGCTGCAACGCATTTGGCGCGGCGACGCCGAGTTTCCGTCTGCGCGAGTTCGACCTGAAGCCGGCGAAGTAACCTGGATCGTGGGCGGATAAGGGCGTCTGACCGGGTGCAACATCGGCACAATTCGAGCTAGGATCACCTCGTGCGCACCATCGTTGTTACCGGTTCAGCCGGCCTGATCGGATCCGAAACGGTCCGGCATTTTGCCGGCGAAGGCGCGCGCGTGGTCGGAATCGACAACGACATGCGAGCTCGTTTCTTCGGCGCTGAAGCGTCGACCGCGAAGACGCGCGACAAGCTGGTGGCGGAGTTGAAAAACTACGAGCACCACGATCTCGACATCCGCGACGCCGCGAAAGTGCTCGAAGTTTTTCGGGCGCAGAACGGTGGGGTTGCGGCCATTATCCATACCGCCGCGCAACCTTCTCACGATTGGGCGGCGCGGGATCCGCAGGCGGATTTTACGGTCAACGCCAACGGCACGCTGAACCTGCTGGAAGCGGCGCGACAAACGTGCCCGGAGGCGCCGTTTGTTTTCACTTCTACGAACAAGGTCTACGGCGATACGCCTAACCGCTTGCCGTTGCGTGAGCTGGAGAAACGCTGGGAGATTGAGCCGGGACACGAATACGAACCGGGAATCTCCGAGACGATGAGCATCGATTACACGAAGCACTCGCTTTTTGGCGCATCCAAAGCCGCCGCCGACGTGCTCGTGCAGGAGTACGGACGTTACTTCAACATGCCGACGGTCTGCTTTCGCGGCGGCTGCCTGACCGGGCCCGCGCATGCCGGGACCGAGCTGCACGGCTTCCTTTCCTATCTCATGATCTGCACCGTCACCGGCCGCCCTTACCGCGTTTTTGGCTACAAGGGAAAACAGGTGCGCGACAACATTCATAGTTTCGACCTCGTAGAAGCGTTCGCGGAATTCATTCGCGCGCCGCGGGCGGGGGAGGTTTACAACATCGGCGGCAGCCGCCACAGCAATTGCTCAATGCTGGAGGCGATCGATGCTTGCGAGGAGATTAGCGGGAAAAAACTGACCTGGAACTATGTCGAGGACAACCGTATCGGTGATCACATCTGGTGGGTCAGCGATGTGCGGAAATTTCAGCGGCATTTCCCGAACTGGAAATTCCGTTACGGATTGCGGGAGATTCTCGAGGAGATCTACGCGGCAGTGAAGGCGGGGAACGGTTGACGGGCAAGGGTGAGCGTCCCTTCTCGCTGTCATCCTAAACGGCGGGACACCATTCTGCTCAAGGAGCGGCGACTTCCCAGTCGCCGTTTACTAAATCGGCGACCGGAGGTCGCCGCTCCTTGTCCTGATGGCCGCCTAACGGTCAATCTCAGCGCTTTCCGACAAACCACGCCTCCATACCCGATGATTTCGTCTTTCCCATTTCGAAAGTGTAGCCGGTCAGGCGGGGAGAGTTCTCGAAATCGCTACGCCAGAGGAAGACACCTTCGTAATCGTGCCCGTCTTCGCTAAACCGGACCCGCAGGACGGCCGGATGATCAGCCGGGGGACTGGCATGATCAAGAACGGCGCTGCCTCGAATCTCCCTGCCGCCTATTTGCCGGACCATGACAAAGCTCGTCGCCCCTTTTGCTCGGAGCTCAATCGTGCCGGAGTACGTATCGCTAGAGTCCGGCTTCCGCCCGATCACTTCATATCTCCCGACGAAATAATCAGTCGGCGGGATGTCGCGATTTGAATCCCCGGCCGCGCAAAGAATCGGTAGTCCGCTGATGAGCGAGGCGACAATCGCGATGATGCGCCAGCTCGTGCCCGTTTTAACGTTGTAACGCTTCAACGGCCGACCCCGAAGCATTCGGGTCGGTCCTGCTCGCCTTCGTCGCGCTCGGGCGTGACCACGCGATCTTCAATGCCCCAGACGTGGAACATGACCGCGAACCAGTAGATGGGAAGGATAAGGCCGCCGAATCCGGCGGTGAAAGTAAAGGTGAGCGCGGCAATGGCGACCGCCATCGGCGTGCCGACGAACATGAGCAGCGCGCCCATTAATTTGTGCCCCTTATAGATATGGCCGAGTCCCGGGATGACACTAAGCATGACGGCAACGGCGTCGCTGGCTTTGCCTTCAGCCGTCTCGGTTTCCTGACGGGTCCAGTCGCATTGATCGCAGGCCTGGGCGTCTTTCGGGAGAAGGTGCCCGCAATAGGGACAAGGCATCTTGTCGCCTTCTTCAGCGAAGGTCGGAGTTGTTGTTGGTGCGTCCGTGTATTCCACAACAAGGAATCGACTGGGAGAACGTCCCAAGCCGTCTCCGTTTCGTCAAGCAGGTTTCCAACGTTCGGCACAGTTACCAATAAGACGAGACGGAACTCGTCCCTCCCACTGCGTCTTTGTAGCGGCGGTCTCTGACCTCGCATTTTATCAATCGCTGAGAAAAGAAAAGTTCGTGACGGCGAGGGCGCCGTCACCAGCCTGCGAGGCGCAGGCGCTCCCCGGATGCGGGGGCGACGCGGAGTGTGCTGAGCGGAACCTTCGGTCGGATTCCTTCTCGCGCCGGTCACAGAGACCGCCGCGACCGTTTTACGCTCGCCGAGCCAAACAAGTCACACTTAACTATTCCGGCATGGGTCGCCTGGTTGAAGTCGTCGATTACTTGGATCGTTATCTTGGCATCGAGGGTTTCCCGGATTCGCCGAATGCCGTTAACGGATTGCAGATCGAAAATTCGGGCCGCATAACGCGAATTGCCGCGGCCGTGGACGCCTCAACGCGCACACTCGAAGCCGCCGCCGAGCAAGGCGCGAACCTTCTCATTTTGCATCACGGGCTCTTCTGGGGCGGCTTACAACCCGTCACCGGAAGCCTGGGCCGGCAGATTCGCATGGCCTTCGAACATGATATTGCCGTTTACGGGGCGCATCTCCCGCTCGACGCTCATCCGGTGGTCGGTAACAACGCCTGTCTGTCGCGCGCGATCGGGCTGAAATCGTTGAAGCTGTTCCTGGAATACCAGGACCGTTGCATTGGAATGCAGGGAACTTGGTCGGGCTCGCGCGACCAGCTCTTGAAGAAGACCTGGCATGCTCTCGATGGCGAAGTGAAAGCGTTCGAATTCGGCCCAACCAGGCCGAAACGAATTGCCGTCATTACCGGCGCAGCCGGTTCTGACATTCACCGGGTCGCCGCTGCCGGTATCGACACCTTCATCACTGGCGAAGCGCCCCATTGGGCGGCGGTCGCGGCAGAAGAGTTAGGCATCAATCTTTTCCTGGGCGGGCACTACGCGACGGAGACATTCGGCGTAAAAGCATTGTCGGCGCACCTGGCGAAAAAGTTTTCGCTGCCGTGGAAGTTCATCGATTTCCCGACCGGGCTTTAGCTGCTTCGCAAAGATCCTCACGGATTACCCAAAATCATGACGCTGAAAGGCGCTCGCTATGGTATTATTCACTTTCGAAACGCCTGACTTAATGTTTTCTGTTTCGCCACATGGCGGATAACCCGCCCGCAAAAGTCAGCGCCCGCGCCACCGGCGTGGTCGCGATTGCGGTGATGTGCTCGCGCATCCTTGGGTTGATCCGGGAGCAAGTTTTCGCGGGGTTATTTGGCGCTGGGCGCAATCTCGATGCCTTCCTGATGGCCTTTCGCGTTCCGAATCTGTTGCGCGATCTCTTTGCCGAAGGCGCGCTTTCGACCGCATTCATCACCTCTTTCTCGGGCAAGATCGCGACCGAAGGTGACGAGTCGGCCTGGCGATTGGCTAACAAGGTCGCGACCCTCACGGTTGTGTTCATGAGCGGGGTCACGTTGGTCGGGATCCTCTTCGCGCCGCAAATCATTCATCTCATGACCTGGTGGCAGTGGTCGCCGGAGAAGACCGAGCTGACCATCCTGCTGACGCGGGTGATGTGGCCGTTCATTCTCATGGTGTCGTTAGCCGCTCTGGTCATGGGAATGTTGAATGCCAAACACATTTTTGGTCCGCCGGCGATGGCCTCGAGCTATTTCAATCTCGGATCCATCATTGCCGGCGTCGCGGTCGGGTGGTGGCTCGATCCGCACTTCGGCGAGCGCTCACTGATCGGTCTGGCCGTGGGCACACTGGTGGGCGGACTTTGGCAGTTGGCCGCGCAATTTCCTTCGCTCGGCCGTGTTGGCTACCGATACGCAGCCGATTTTAACTGGCGCGATCCGGGCGTGCGGAAGGTGCTTAGCTTGATGGGGCCGGCGGTGATTGCGGCCAGCGCCGTGCAGGTGAACGTGCTGGTGAACAGCGGATTTGCCGCGAGTATTCGCGATGCCTCCGGTCACGTGATGGATGGTCCGGTCAGCTGGCTGAACATTGCGTTTCGACTGATGCAGTTGCCGCTTGGAATTTTCGGCGTGGCCATCGGCACGGTCACGTTGCCATTAGTCTCTAAGAGTGCAGCCCTCGGGAACACCTCCGAGTTTCGCTCGATTCTCGCCCATGGGATGCGGTTGGCTTTTTTGCTCACCATTCCCTCGGCAATTGGTTTAGCCATGCTGGCCGGGCCGATCATCAGCGTTCTTTACCAACACGGCCGATTTAATGCGGAAATGACGCGGCAAACGGCCGCAGCGCTGCAGTTTTACGCCATCGGTCTGGTTTCGTACTCAGTCCTGAAAGTATTAACCCCGGCCTTTTATGCGGTAGGCAAACGAAAGACCCCGATGATGGTGAGCTTCCTGGCCATCGCGATGAACCTCTTCCTCAATTGGCTATTCACCTATCATTTGGGTTGGGGGCATCGCGGATTGGCCTTTTCGACCAGCGTGGTCGCGACCGTCAATTTCCTTTTGCTCTACCTCCTGATGCGGCGGCATGTGCGGCGGCTGGAAACCTTGCAGTTGTTAGGCAGCCTGCTCCGCATCTGCGTGGCCGGCGCACTCCTGGCGCTGGTTTGCTGGGTGGCCAACCACTTTTGGCTGAATCAGTGGAGCGACATGCGGCTGGTGGAGAAGCTGATCATTTTATTGTCGACCATCGCAGTCGGCGCCGGGGCTTTTTTTACGACGGCCTTCGCCTTGCGGGTTGGCGAAGTGCAGGATTTGTTCGGGATCGTTAGGCGAAAGATTGCGCGGTAGTAACCCGCGCGGCTAGCCCAAGGCGCGGTCGAGATCTTCAATCAAGTCGTCGGGATGCTCGAGACCGATCGATAGCCGGAGCAGGCCCGGTGGCGATTTGGTGCCAAGGCCTTCGATTGATGCGCGGTGCTCGACCAAACTCTCCACTCCCCCGAGACTGGTGGCCCGGGTGAAAATCTTGGTGCGGGCGGCCACCCGCATCGCCGCCTCGGCGCCACCTTTGACCTCGATCGAGAGCATGCCGCCGAACGCTGACATTTGTCTGGCGGCAGTGGCATGTCCCGGGTGCGTCTTCAGGCCTGGATAATGGACTCGTTCTACTTTGAAATGGTCGCTCAGGAAGCTCGCAACTTTCATCGCGTTTTCGGAGTGAGCCCGAATCCGCCAGGGCAGGGTTTGCATTCCCCGATGCACCAGCCAGCAGTCGAAAGGTGAGGGGACGGCCCCGCCGGAATATTGAATCTGACGAATCCGATCGAAGAAGTCGGTCTTCTTCTTCGCAACGAGCATTCCGCCGAGCACGTCGCAGTGGCCGCCGAAATACTTGGTCGTGGAATGAAGAATGAGATCGAGTCCAAGGTCGAAGGGACGCTGAATGATCGGCGCCCAGGTGTTGTCGCAGAGGCAGAAGGCATCCGCGCTATGCGCGATCTCCGCCACGGCTGCGAGATCGACAATCTTCAGCAGTGGATTGGAGGGCGTCTCCGTCCAAACAAGTTTCGTGTCCTCGCGCAGTTTTGTTTTGAGCACGTCGAGGTTGCTCATATCGACGAAGTCGGCCCGCAATCCCCAACCAAGATAAAAGTCCTGCAGCAGCCGGGTCATTCCGTAGTAGGCGTCGACGTGGGCGAGGATGTGGTCGCCCGGCTTGAGCGATTGAAAGAGCGACATGGCCGCGCCCATCCCGCTCCCAAACGCGGCCGCTTCGGCGCCGCCCTCGAGCGCGCTCACGCCTGCTTCCAACGCGTCGCGGTTCGGATTGCTGTTCCGCGTGTACATGTGACCGCGGGAATAACTGCCATCGACATCGCGCTCGAAGGTTGTCGAGAGCACCAGCGGTTCAGCGACCGCGCCGCTGCTTGGGTCTACCTGATGACCGGCATGGACTGCCAGGGTTTCGATTCTCATTGGGAACTTCCTTTCGCTGCGAGGTTACGTTTCAAAACAGGATTGTCGATCACCTGCGCGCTGTCCCCGCCGAGGCAGGCGGGTTCAAACCTTGCTTCAGAGTTTGAGCAGTGACCCCGAACGGGTTCGGGGTTGACGGGCAGGTCATTCGCTAGCAAATGGTTTCTGCCCGCGCGGATTCACCCGGGAGCTCTGCATGCATATCTACGACGACGACGTTTTTCGCATGGCTTGTGACCAGTTCCACGTCATTGCGGACTACCTGAACATCGACCAGAATGACCGCGATCGCCTGATGTATCCGAAGCGGGCGATGGCCGTGACGCTGCCCATTCACATGGAAGATGGCAGCACGCGCACGTTCCAGGGTTACCGGGTGCAACATCACCTGACGCTCGGCCCGACCAAGGGCGGCACCCGCTTTGCGCCGAATCTCTCGATGGGCGAAACCGCCGCGCTCGCCATGTGGATGAGCTGGAAATGCGCACTTGCGAATCTTCCCTACGGCGGCGCGAAGGGCGGCATCGCGGTCGACCCGACCGCATTGGCTCCGCGCGAGCTGGAAGCGCTTTCCCGCCGCTACATGCAGGAAATGATCCCGTTTGTCGGTCCTCACACTGACATCATGGGCCCGGACATGGGCACCAACGAGCAGATCATGGCCTGGTTCATGGATACCTACTCGGTTTATCAGGGTTATGCCGTAAGCGAGATCGTCACCGGCAAGCCCGTCTCGGTCGGCGGGACCGAAGGTCGGCGCGAAGCGACCGGGCGCGGAGTGGTCTATTTGGTCGAGCGCGCGATGGACATGCTGAAGCTGGACCCGGCGAAGAGCACTGCCATTGTACAGGGCTTCGGAAACGTCGGTTCAGTCGCCGCGCTCTCGCTCGCTCTGAAATCGGGCGTCAAAGTGGTGGGAATCAGCGATGCTTTTACAGCCGTTTACAATCCAAAAGGGATCGATGTAAAAGCGGCCGAGCAGCACGTCATAAAAAAGGGCAACCTGCGTGCATTCGACCAGGGCGACAAAGTAGACCCTAACGAGATGTTGACCATGCCCTGCGATATTCTGATCCCGGCGGCAGTGGACCGGGTGATCACGCAAAAGAATGCGGGCCAGCTGAAATGCCGAATCCTGGCGGAGGGCGCCAACGGCCCGACCAGCCCCGATGCCGACAAGATTCTCGATCAACGCTGGAACGAAGTGTTCGTGATCCCCGATATCTTATGTAACGCCGGCGGCGTGATCGTTTCCTATTTCGAATGGGTGCAGGGTCTGCAAAGCTTCATGTGGTCGGAGACGGAAGTGACCGACAAACTTTTCCGCATTCTCGAGCATTCGTTCACCCAGGTGATTCGACGGGCGAAAGATCACAAGATTTCGCACCGCACCGCCGCGATGGCGACCGGCGTGGAGCGGGTGATGAAAGCGAAGAAGGCCCGCGGCCTATTCCCTTAACCAGACATGGCCTTCTCGCGCGACAGTGAGAAGCGCAGCGGTAGCGCAGTAGATATTCTGACCGACGAATCGGCCGGCCTGCGAATTGTCGTCTCGCGCCTCGGCGCGGAATTGATCAGTCTCGCGCGGCGGGACGCGGATGGGGCCTGGCGCGGTTTTCTTTATCGCGACGGTGAGATGGAGGCGCCGCCGAAAGGCTGGGCGAATCACGCTACGGTCATGGGCTATTTTTTGCACCGGCTGAAGAATAAGCGCAGTCTCTACCGCGGTCGCGAGGTCGTGGGCGGGACCCATGGTTTCCTGCGCACCAAGACCTGGCGAATGGCGGGAAGCGCACAGGCAGACAGCCTGGTCTACCAGATGAAACCCGGTGATTACTCGGCCACGGAATACCCGTTGCAGGTCGGGCTGACGCTGAGCTATCAACTTCGTGGCGATGTCCTCCTAACGACCTTTGAGTTCGAAAATCACGAACGCGACGAAAGCGCGCATCTCGAGTTTGGCCTGCATCCGGGTTTCGGCGCTTCTTCCTTCGAAAGCTTTGAGCTACAGATGCCAGCCGGCCGCTATCGACGTTATTTTTCGCCCAACAACTATCTTTCTGGCGAAACTAAGGATTTTGATTTTGCCGGAGGAGCGATGCCGTTTCGGCGGGAGGATCTGCCGGGCTCGTTTATTCTGGAGTTTTTGGAGGTGCCAAATCGAACCTTTGTTTTCCGCGACGCATCGAGTCAGCGGGAATTGGAGTTGAACATGGACGAGGCTCCTTACGTAACTCTGTGGTCCGATGGCGGAGCCTTCCTCTGCATCGAGCCTTGCTGGGGCCTAACTGATCGGGAAGACCAGCGCCCCTTCGAGGAGAAGGACGGAATCCAGGTCATTCCTCCCGGGCAACGATTGCGGGCGTCGTTCCAGATGACGCCGCGCATCCTCATGAACTGATATGAGGCTGGCGACGATTTTGACCGCCGAAAGTCCGTCGCCGATGGCGGCGGTGGCGGTCGATTCGAAAACATGGCTGGCCCTGCATGACTTCTTGACCTTCTTTGGCGCGCGAAATCTGCCGCACCGTTTATCGAGCCTGGCGGAGTATCTACCACTGCTGATGGGACAATTTTCGGATCTCACCCGCAAGGTCATCGACTGGCCGGAGCACGGCCGTATTTTTCAGCAGCGCGGTGGCCGGCCGGTGCAACTTCGCCAATTCTTCGCGCCGGTCATGCAACCGCCGGCCTTTCGGGAGTTCTGCGCCTTCGAGCATCACCTGCGGGCGCTTTGCCTGCGCCGCGGTGTAGAAATGCCGGCGGCGTGGTTTGACGCGCCATCGTTCTCCTTCGCAAACCCGAATTCCCTGGTTGGTCACGAAAGTGAAGTCGCCGCTCCGCGCATCTCGAGAGAACTCGATTTGGAGCTGGAGCTCGGAATCATCATCGGGAAACGGGTGCGCGACATCTCCGCCGCTTCGGCATGGGATTGCGTGGCCGGATTCACCCTGGTGAACGATTTCACCGCGCGTGACGCGCAACGGCGTGAGTTTGCCCTCGGCGCTGCGTGCGGTAAGGGGAGCGACTTTGCGACGGCGGCGGGCCCCGTGCTGGTGACGCGGGATGAGTTCGGCGACAAGATCAATGGCGGGCAGATCCGCCTGGAACTGCGCGCCAGGGTCAACGGGCGCCAGGTGGCGAGGGGAAACGCGATCGATCTCTACCACACCATCCCAAGTTTGATTGAGCATGCCGCGGCGGATGCAGACCTATTCCCGGGCGATCTCATTGCCACGGGATGCGTGGCAGGAGGATCGATCCTCGAGCTTACCCCGGAAGTGAGCGGGGGCTGGCTGAAGGCGGGCGACGTGGTGGAACTGGAAGGAGATCGCCTGGGAGTTTTGCGCAATCGGATCAAGGCGCCGGCTGCTCGTTAGTCGCAGCCACTCTCCTCATCGTCGGCTGTCGCCACACGTTTGGCCGAAAACAAAAGAAGCCGCACTGCTGGTGCGACAGTGCGGCCCTCTTTTGCTTTCTGGCTTTTTCTTAAGTTGCCCTGGCGGGAACACCCGGAGGACAAAAGAAACCGCACTGACTGCGCAACGCGGTTCTCTTTTGTCTTCGGAATTAGCCGCGATCTCCGGAGATGAAGCTTGCAATGTGGCCGCTGCCGCCGCCTGAAGCATGGCTGCCGGTGCCGCCTGAAGCATGGCTGCCTGAGCCACCACCCTGGGCATGGCTGCCGCCGCTGCCGGATTGAATCCGAATGCCGCCGCCGCCCTTGGCATCTTTGTTAGGTTTGAGATCGCGAACTTGGATGGTTCTTTTCGTTTTGGCCATTTTTCTGATTCTTTCTCGGTTAGATGACTACAAAAGAAACCGCGCTGTTTGAGCAACGCGGTTCTCTTTTGGAGACTGAATTAGTTGCTGCCGCGAGCGCCGCCCGAGCCGGAAGCGTGGCTGCCGGTGCCGCCTGAAGCATGGCTGCCGGTGCCGCCTGAAGCGTGGCTGCCAGTGCCGCCGAGGGCATGTTTACCGCCGCCCCCGGACTGAATATGGAGGCCGCCGCCACCCTTGGCGTCTTTGTTAGGTTTCAGATCACGAACTTTGATGTTTTTCTTGTTTGCCATAATGGTTTGTTAGCTTTGGTGTTTCGGATTGCTGTTTCTGGTTATCGTGTAAGACGATCCGAAGAACAATTGACGCCCGCCCCCGACGACATCTTCCTTTGGAATCAGGTCATCGAGACGGATCAATTTTTCCTTCCTGCGCTTTTGCCGACGATTCCCTGAATCTCCAGCGGGCGCTTTTTGGTTGTCCTTCGGATTGCTCACTCTGTGCACCGTATTAACACCATCTGTGCCACCCTGATTTTTCCTAGGAGAAGCACTTCGGGCTTAGATAGTAACATACTGAACACCAGTAAGTTATCGGATAGTAGATTTCCGAAGATTCTCAAAACACGCTTTTCTACGGGCGTAAGGATGGCCTCGTTTTGGAGCCGGCAGGTGTCCATTTCTTAGCAGCCCTGTGCGGGATTCGAGGCCAATGAAGGGAAGACTCACGCCAAGGTCGCTACGGTCGCAACGCACCTAGGACGCAGGGGGGTAGCCCTCGTCCCTACCGCCATCGCGCCATGCGAGAGCTCCCGCCGGCTGTCATCCTGAGCGCGGGAGCGTCGAAGGATCTCCCGACGAAGTGAACGTGCTGCTTTGATTGGAGTGTTAACGCGCCAGGACCTCAAAGAATGCGCGGGAGCGCTCGCGGCTTCCCGCCGCGAAGTAGCTCGAAAACGCAGGGAGGGTAGTGCTCTCAGTGAAATTGGTGTGATCACGCGCACATATGTGAGGTTCCTCGAGCGCGCTGCCCACGCCGCCTCGGAATGACAGAAGAGCGGGAAGGGTGCGCTGGGTGGTTAGGTGTCGCTGGCCAAGTGCGCGGCTTTTGCTCGGAAGAATTTAAAGTGGGACGAGACGGAACTCATCCCTCCACGCCATCGCGTTATGCGAGGGCTCCCGCCCCGCTGTCATCCTGAGCGCGGGAGCGTCGAAGGATCCCCCGACGGAGTGAACGTGCTGCTTTGCAAAGGAGCGAAAGCGCGCCGACGACTTCGAACAATGCGCGGGAGCGCTCGCGGCGTCCCCGCCGCGGAGTAGCTCGAGGAGGCGTAGAGGTAGTTCGCCGTGTAAACTCGTTTAACCTCTCGTCCCTGTGTAAGGTTCGCTCGAGCGCGCTGCCCACGCCGCTCGGAATAACAGAAGTGCGGGAAGGGTGCGCTTCTGGTGCCGAGGCCGACGGAACGGATAGTTCCATGTCTGTCCTACGTTGCGACGGGAGCGCCCTTTGCGTGAGGTTCCCCGTGTCCGCTGGGTGCAAACAAAAAGCCGCACGGTTTGGCCGCGCGGCTTTCGAATCGTCTCAAAGGAGACGTTTAGTTGCCGATCTTCGGCCCGCCATGTCCCTGGGACTGGCTGGGTGGGTTCTTGCCCTGTTGAAGCGTCGGGTTGCTATGCGGGATGCCCGGGTGAGCACCGCCGCCTTTGCCGCCCTTCGCGTCCTTTTTCGGCTCCATGTCTTTGACCTTCGGGTCGTGGTTGTCTGGCATACTTCTTAGCCTCTCTCTCTGGTTGGGTTTGGGTTACTTGGGCAAACAAAAAAGCCGCACGGCTTGAACCGTGCGGCTTTCTGTTGCATTGCTGAACAGCTTAGTTGCCGGCCTTCGGACCGCCGTGTCCCTGAGCTCCGCTCGGGGGACGGGTGCCTTGAGCACCACTCGGGGGGTTCTTGCCATGTTCGTGGCTTGGACCGTGATGGATTCCCCCGCCGCCTTTCGCGTCTTTCTTGGGCTCCATGTCTTTGAATTTCTTGTCTTGGTTATCTGACATATTAGTTAGCCTGCCTTTTCTTTCTGGTTTGGTTTTGGTTGTTATCTGAAATGGGATCGGAGGAGCTCTGTCAGACTCGGGGAGATTTCCTTCCCTTCGGCCTTCTTTTCTTCCTTCGTCACATTCATTTGCATGTATCGATTATCATCAACTGTACCAAAGGAAGAGAAATCCGCCTAACTAAAAATCCACAAATCGGTAAGAGCAACGGGTTAAGAGTGTTACGATCGTTAAAATAGACACAGGGAACGGGAGCGGTGAGCGTCTAACGGCGGCGGATAGGCCTCATTATAAGACCACGCCGGTATTGAAACGATGCCGGCTGCGCCAAGAATTTAACCGGCGCTGCGCAGGTGTCTCGCCAGCGTTGCGCGCGATATTCCCAGGAGCTTAGCCGTCTTTCGCTGGTTGCGATTGGCCTGCTCGTAAACAAATCGGACATGGCGGCGCACTGCTGCGGCTAACGAAAGATCCACCCCCGATGTCGTCTCACGGTAACTGCTCGCTGTGGTGTTCGCAGCAGCGTGGCCATCGGATAAACCGTCGGCGGTAGACTCGAGATCCGGCGGGAAAACGACGTGTTCCGGGAGAATGACGCTGCCTTCACAAAACAACGCCATCGTCCGCACGGTATGACTGAGTTCGCGCAGGTTTCCGCGCCAGGGATGCCGAACGAGTTTCTCCATCGCTTCCGGATGAATGGCGGTGATTTCCTTGCCGATCTGGAGGCTGGCCGCGCGCAGTTCCGCGGCAATCAGCGCCTGCAATTCCTCAAGCCGTTCGCGCAGTGGCGGAATGAGCAGGGTCAGGCCGTTTAGCCGATGAAACAGGTCTTCGCGGAATTTTCCCTGTCGCACCCGCTCCCGCAGCGAGCAGTTGGACGCACAAATGATCCGCGCGTGACAGGTGAGCATGCGTTCGGAGCCAAGCCGCTCGAATTCGCCATACTCGAGAACGCGAAGAATCTTCACCTGGGCGAGGGGACTCATTTCGGAAATCTCATCCAGGAAAATGGTGCCGCCGGTCAGCCTGCTCGAATTTTCCTTTGACCGTCGGCCTGCGCGCCGGTGAACGCGCCCTTCTCGTGTCCGAAGAGCTGGCTCTCCAGCAGCGTCTCGCTCATGGCTGCGGCATTGAAGGAAACGAACGGCTCTTTGGCGCGTCCCGAAGAATTATGAATGGCGTGCGCCAGCAGCGTTTTGCCGGTGCCGGTTTCGCCTAACAAAACAACCGGCACGTCCGAGCGCGCAGCCAGATGGGCAAGCTGCAGACAACGCGCCATCGCTTCGTTGCTGGTGGCGATGTCTTCGACTTTGAGCTTTGAGAGCGGCTCCTGCATTCTCGCGTGGTGGGCCAACCGGAGGTCCCTCGAAGGACCGGGCTATTGGCTCATGTTCTCGCGTAACTGATGAATCGGCTCCAACACGTATTCAATCGGGCTGCGGCCGCCGATCACGATATGGGCTTCGCCGCGCATGCCCACGCGTAACGGCAGCGTTTTCTGTTTCAGCACGATGGCAGTTTTATCGAGGGAAGCCAAGGCAATGAAATGGGGTCCGTCCGCCGAACTTACTGCGGACGGGCTGACCCAGTCTAGCGTTCCGGTGACCGCGCCATAGCGCTGATAAGGGAAGGCGTCGAAGAAGTAGCGAATCTTTTGGCTGCCGGCCAGCTTGGGCAGCCCCGCTTCGTTCAGGGTCAGGCGCGCGCGTGTCTTCGTATTCTCCGGCGACAACTGGCACAAGACGGCGCCTTGCGCGACGATGCTGCCCACGTCGTTTTTCTCAGTCGAGACGACGACCGCGTCGTAAGGGCAATGGATGGTGAGAAGATTGTCCTTCGAATTCTCGAGATCGCCGTTGATGGCGGCGAGCCGCGTCTTCAAATTCTCGATTTCTGTCTGCATCTCCTGCCGTTGGCGGGCGTGCTCGGTTTCGAGGCGGTGTTTGATCCAGTTGCGCAGCCTGCCAAGTGCGTTGGCCACGCTCAAATCCTTCTCTGATGCCGGCGAGTTCGAGGCTGCAGCTTGATGAATTCCACTTCCGATTCGCCGCCTTGCTTGGCCAGCTTTTCCATTCGGTTAACCAGGTCGCGGCTGGTGCGAGTGTGGTTTTCGCGGAAGCCCACTTCGCTGCGGGCCTGCTCGACTTCTTCGTCTTTTGATCTTTAATTGTGCTTCGTAGGCCGCTTCAAATTGGTGTAAGACTCTGCGTTTTGCTTTTCAGCTCTTCCCCCATGGTCCGGCTTTGCGTTTCCCATCCGCGCACTTCGTCGGACCGGAGAACGAAAAGCTCTGTGCCCTTCGCCACCTTTTGTCCTTCCGTGACAGACTTCACGATGACTCCCTGTCGCGGTGACTGAATAGAATCAAGCGCCGGTGGCCGGCACGAGCACAAACGGGCATCGCACCGTCTCCGGGAGCTTGAGGAAAATCGAAAGGAGGAGAGCGATGACCGAGGAAGCCGAGCAGCAGCCAGGCGGTCCAGCGGATGATGAACGGCGGCGGATCCTGCGGCAGCATGTCCGATTCCGTATCGATCGATCCGCGTAGGCAGGTCCCGAGCTCATTTAATCCATGTTCATCTGCTGACTGGACAGGTAATAATAGAGCCCGCGCTGCGCGATCAATTCGTCGTGCGTGCCGACTTCGGCCACGCTTCCTTTTTCCAAAACCACAATCGCATGCGCTTCGCGGACGGTGCTGAGACGGTGCGCGATCACGATGGTGGTGCGTCCGCCCATCAGCCGGCCGAGGTTATCCTGGATCGCCCGCTCCGATTCGGTGTCGAGCGCGCTGGTCGCCTCATCGAAGATCAGGATTGGCGGGTTATTATAAATGGCGCGGGCAATGGCAACACGCTGCTTCTGTCCGCCCGAGAGGGAAAGACCGGACTCACCGATCTTCGTCTCGTAGCCTAACGGGAGCCGCATGATGAAGTCGTGCGAAGCAGCCGCCTGCGCCGCGGAGAGGACGCGATCGAGATCCGGCTCGGGATCGCCGAAGGCGATATTGCGCGCGATCGTCTCGTTGAACATGTGGTTTTCCTGCAAAACCATGCCGATGTGCCGCCGCACGTCGCGGTAATTCAGGTTCTTCAGGTCCACATTATCGAACAGAATGGTGCCCGTCCGTCGGCTCGAGCAGACCGGCGATCAATTTGATCAGGGTGGTCTTGCCGGAGCCGCTGCGGCCGACAAACGCGACCATTTTGCCGGGAGCGATGTCGAGATCGATGTCGCTCAGGATGTTCGGCGACTTCCGGGCCGCCGTAGCGGAAACTGACGCCGCGTAGTTCAATTCGACCTTCCAGGCTATGCACCGGGGTCAGGCGGGACCGATCATGGCCTTGCTCCGGTTCCTGTTCGAAGATGTCGTTCAGCCGATTCAACAGCACCGAGGCGAATTGCATGCTGTCCCAGACGCCGAGCGTTCGCAGAATTCCGCCGTAGGCCATCGCCGTTAGCGAACTGAAGGCAACGAAGCCGCCGACGCTGAGCGTTCCGTGAATGACCTGGGTGGCGCCGACCCAGAGAAAAATGGCGGTCGAAATCATGCCGATGGTGTTCAGAACACTGTCGTAAGACATGACGATGAAGCTCGATTTGAAAAGCTTCTTCGAGACCGAGAGAAATTCGTTCAGCATCGCGTCGCGAAAGGCGCCTTCCGCCGCGGCCGCTTTGACCGCCTCGATTCCTTTGATCGCGTCGATCTGGTGCGAGCTGTATTTGCCCTGGCTTTCTTCGACGCCCGGCGAAGAGCGGGCGCAACACCTTAACCGAGAAAAACATCAGACCGGCGTAGAGCGGAGTGGTGGCAAGGAAAGCGAGCGTCAAGCAAGGGGCTGTAAACCAGCATGAGGCAGAGCGAGCCTAACAAGATAGATCATTGCCAGAATCGCGCCGATGCCCTGGCCGACCGCGAATTGTCGCACCTGCCGCGCGCCATCCAGCCGGCGTTGAATGTCGCCCGTTCGCCGGCTGGTGAAATAGCGTCATCGGCAACGACAGCAATTTGCGGCTGAGGAAGTCGAGAATGGCGGTGTCGAGACGGACGGCGGCGAAGGCGAGCAGGTATTCCTGCGCCAGGGTGCAAAATTGCACAAAAACAATAGAGGCAAACATCCCCAGCAGGATCATCTGCAAGAGCCCGAGATCGTTTTCCACGATGACGCGGTCGACCACCATCTGGGTGAAGACCGGGAACATGAGTTGGAGAACGCTGACGGCGACGGCCAGTCCCAGAACCTGGAGCAGGATGACTTTGAACTTGGCCAGGAAGGGAAGCATCCAGTTCAGGGCCGGCTTTGCTTTCCGGCGCGTTCTCGAAAGCGATCGTGTAATCGAAGAGCGCCGCGTAACCGGTCCATTTTGCTTCGAATTCGTGCCGGGGAAGTTTGCGCATCCCGAGCGCGGGATCGGCCACGCGCACGAAATCTTTTTCGACGTCGTAAAGCACGATCCAGTGATTGCCTTCCCAATGAACAATCGCGGGCAAGCGGCATCATCGGCAGATTGCGCAGCGAAACTTTAAGCGCGCGCGCCGCCAGGCCGAATTCGTGAGGCGGCGCGGCAAAGCGCTTTGAGACTCGTTCCATCGGTCGCCGTATGACAGAGCTGGCGAATCCGCGAGAGACTGACTTTCTTGCCGAAATGCCGGCAAATCATGCCCAGGCTGGCGGCGCCGCAATCCATTTCATCGATTTGCTCGATGTGCTCGATCTTTTTGATCCGGCCCGCGCGCTTTTTGAAGTGGCCTTCTTCGTCGATGAAAGGATCTTCGCCGTCGACGCTGGCTCGCCGGCGGCTTTCCCTCGCCATCGAGCTCGACCTTGTCCTGCACCTGCGCTTCCGCCGGCAGCATTTCGGTGGTGAAATCGAGCGGGATGCGCGCTTCGCTTTTTGCCTCGTAGAGCGCGAGCCGTTCGCTTCAGAAGTTTTTCGAATTCCGGAAACCGGCGGCGCAGATCACTCACCGCTTTCGGGTCGAGCGCGAGCAACCGGCAATCGGTAAACGCTTCCACCGAAGCGGCGCGGGGCGATCCGTTGAGAATCGAAAGTTCGCCGAAGAAATCGCCTTCGCGATAAAAGGCGAGATTGCGCTCCTTGCCGTTAACACCGGTAAAGGCGCGCGCCCGGCCTTTCTCGAGCACAAACAGCGGCCCGGCCTCATCGCCCTGGCGAATGATCAGGTTGCCCTTGTGTCACCTCCATCGGCTCCAGCTTGCTCGATCACGCTGCGCAGGGCCGGCGCCGGCAGGCGGCCGAAATTGCTGAATTGATAAAGGAAGCTCTGCAGGCGCGCGGCTGCGGCCCGTCATCTCGATGTAATGCTTCAGGTCGGGGACTTTTTTAACGAGGTCGAGGAAATCGCTCTCGATCGATGCGCAAGACGTCGACTGCCGTGCTGCAACGCACGCGAAGCGCTGCGTAGTCCGCCATCGCCAGCGCCGCTTCGCCAAAGCTGTCGCCAGGTTTGAGTGTGCCTAACGGAATCTCCTCGCCGTCGGGTTTGATTTTCAGCGCGCGTGCTCGCCCGTGAGTCAGAAGGTAAAAAGAATCGGCCGGATCGTCCTGCCGCACGATCACATCGCCGAATTCGAAATGCTCCTCCTGCAAGAGCGTCTCCAGGGCGGCGAAATGTTCTTCGGAAAGGAACTTGAAAGCCGACGAGCGCCGCAGGATGTCAACGTCTTGGGCCTTCATTCTCTGGCCATCGTGACAAACAGGCGGTTTTCAACGTGGCGGCCGGTCAGCTCCGCGAAATGCCGGGACAAGAAGCAGGTATCAATGCGTTCCTGCGCGGCGGGATCGTCTTCGCCGTGAGGCTCGCTTTTATCGGTGACGCGATAAACCTCAAATCCGTCGCCGCGCGGAATCGGTTCGAGCACTTCCCCTGGGGAAACGCTGAGAAACTTCTGTTGCAGTTCGCCCGGGATATCTTCCTGCAGAAACGAAATGAGCTTGATACGGATAGCGGCCTTCCGTGGCCACTTCTTCCATCGACATGCCGTCGTGCTTCACACAGAAGACGCGCTTCTTGCGCGGCGTCGCGCGATTCGACTTCGATCACTTCCGCCTCAAATCGGGTCAGGGGGAGACGGAGCATATGCATCTCACGCTGGCGCGCCTGCGGCGTAAGCACGACGTTGTGTCGCTGCTGGAACTCCGCTTCCATCTTCAACATCTGGTCCAGCCAGGCTTGGTCGCGGCGGATCGATGAGAGCCACTCCGTCATCTGCGCCTCGCTTTCATTTGTCCGTTTCAGGAACGCTTTGCGCTGGGCGGCTACAATGGCCTCGCTTTCGGCTCGTGCAGTCCCTTCGTCGGCCACCAGGGCCGCAAACCGCCAGGAGAAATCGTTGGTCAGACGTTCAAGCTGATCCGACAGAATCAGATCGGCCATGAAAAGTTGCCGCAGCTCGTCCGGGGCAGATCGATATTCCACAGCATCCGGCTTCACTTCGTTTCCAAAGGTCTGCCACGCGACCTGACGCGCGAAATAAGTTCCAAAATCGTCCAGGCTCAGCCCACGCGAGGCCAGCCATTGCTCGGTCTCCTCGGCTGTTATCAAGTCGTGCGCGTAGCGAAACTGCTCGGCCCCCGCGTCGATCATGTCGTCCTCGAGGTCCAGCTCATTGTCGTCGACGTGCTTTTCCGCAGCCACCCGATGGAGAAAGTCCTGCCAGAGCGGATCCAAGTCGCCCCGAAAGAGGGCGGCTTCGACGACATCTCGCGTGGTAAACTCCTGGTCCTTATGGGCGCAGACGACCAGTTCCTCCAGCGACACGGATTCGGCGGCGGGCCCGCCGGATTGGCGAACTATGGGATTGGCCATTGCGGTTGGGGTTGTAGCGGTTTTAGCGAAGAAAGTCGAGCGTCGTCGCGTAGGCGGGACGCCAGCATTGCCGCGCTGTAATTTGGGTGGGCGCCGCGCCTAACTGGCGCGTTCGACACTGGTGATAGGGGATTTCGGACGGCGCGGCGATTTCTTTCGTGCTTGCAAAAGAAAGGCAGCGGCTCAATTATGTTCATATGAACATTTATCGCATCCGGGCCGCCTTCCTCCGGCGCCGCGCTCGCCGGGTCAAACCCACTCAACTGGAACTCAATCTATGGCCGAAGAACCGCCGCTAGAACGTCTCCGCTCCGCTTTCGATGTGATCCGAGACCGCGCCAATTACGCGCTCCGTCTGATCGCCGAGTTCGAAGAGGTCAAATCGTTGCGCTGGCGGTGTCTGATTTGCGGCCACGTGAAAGGTTTCACCCGCCGCGTGCCGGTAGAAGTGGCCGTTCCTTGTCCAAAGTGCAAAGGGTCCGACTTCATCAAGGATTGAAAACAACCGCCTCGCTCCTGCGCTCGCATTCCGCCTGGGGAGGGCGAGCGCTTCGCACGTCGTTCGCGGCGCCCTCGTTGCGAACGGAAACCCCCGGGCGGCTCGGTGAGCAGCCCCTGCCTGCTGCAAGTGAATGTCGGCGGCAGAACCCATTTAGTCCGATGTCGTTGCCATCGACACCCGGCGAGGACGCTTCCGAACTAAACGCGTCCTCGCCGGAAGCAACGGCGGTTTCGTTCCCTTTCTTCCTTTGAGAGACGTCATGTAATTCAAAATCCGACAACGTGTTCAGGTTGGCGAAAATTGCCTCTGCCTCAATACTCTTGAGGCAAGGAGAGTTCGATAACAGGGAGTCAGGGTGTTGATCGCCCAGCGCCGGGAAGAAATTCCCGGCGTTTTCCTTTTCACCCAGCAATTCCGCAATGCTTCGTGCTCCTGGTCATAATCGTGATTGTGCTCGTAATCATGATCATGATCGCGTCCTGATCGAAAAAGCCCGGAAGTTATTCACAAGGCGATTTCACCAAACCGTCATTTGATCGCAACCCGATCGACATAATGGGGGTTCATTCTTCAGCCATGGATATCGATGCTTTTCATTCCACTCTGCTCACGCTGACCCTCGTTTCGGAAAAGCTGGGACGCCTGTCCCAGGGGCTCGAGCCTGAGTCAACCTGCGGAATCATTCACGAAACCTTAAAAGAAGCGGAAAACGATCTACGCGTCGCCCGCGCCACGTTGGCTAACGAGTTAGGTTTTAAATCGTGCCCGCGTTGCTGGCCACCCGAACTGCTTACCATCGATCGGCAGGGCCACGAAATCTGCCCTGCTTGCGGCCAGCACGTTTACGAACGAGCCGCTTAGAAGAGGTTGAGGGTTGATGGTTGAAGGTTGAAGGTTGAGGGAGTTCGGCCGAGGCCTAACCAGCGCTAACGCTCATCTCGCTTGTGCGGGCGAGGATCGAGATGAGGCGGTCACTCAACCCTCATCCATCAACCCTCAACTCCGGCTTATTTAACAAAGGTGATCTTCCAGAAATCGTCAGAAAGATTTTCATTCAGCAGGTACTCGTAGGGCATGGTGAAGTAACCTTTCATTCCCCAGCGGGCTCCCCACGAATTACGGACCCGAAAGCGATCGGTGGCGTCGTCATAACCAATCGCCAGCACCGCGTGCCCGCCGAGGACCCTCTCCCGCGGCGATGGCATTGGCATCACTCCGCCTTGTGCCACCTCGTCGCTCTCGAAGCTATCGTAAACGGTAAAGCCGAGGACAAAAGGATAGCCGGAGGCGAGGCAGGCTTTCATCTGCGCAAGATTACGCGGCACGCGTTCGTATTGCACCGCCGTGTGCTTCAAGGCCGACCTGTAGCAGTTCGGCGATGGCTTTTTGGTTAGGCGCTTATTCTGCGGGAACGGTTTCGGATCGTAGGGCCACAGTTTCTCGCTGCAAACGCCCTCTTTTGACACGGTTTTGATTCCGTCGCGCAGCATCGCGCCGGAGTCTTCTGGCACCGTCTGCTCGATAACGCGCTCATTGTAATAAATGAACAGGCGCGAAGGGAGAAACGTCCCGCGCATCTTCTGCTTCATCTGATCGAACTGCACCGCGCCGGCAATGGCATTGGCGGTGCAGCTGCCGATCTCGCCCTGGTCGTAGACCGTCGGGCACTTCTTCGTTAGGTCAATTTTGGCAGGCAGCCGCGCCAGGATCCTCGGGCTCGCCCGCAGGATGAAGTCTCTTGCGTCGGGAAGGTCGGGAATCCAGCCGTAGCGAGAGATCTGTCGCGGCATGCTGGCGAAAGGGTGCACATGCTGTGCCATTGCGGCTGCCGCCGGGGGAGCGCACGCGCCTCGCGTGGGGGTTCGGGCGCTCTGAGTTCCTATCGGGTGCTGGTGGTCACGTGTTCGTGACCGCGAACTTTCGACTGCGATTGTTCGAGAAATTCGCTTCGCCCGAAAAGATTACATCGCGCAGTTCCTCGCTGGGGAGCGCAGGCTGCCAGCCTGCTGTTGCCGGCAGCCTGCCGGCAACACTCCTTGCAGACGTGATCGCGAATTGGAACCGTTGCAGCGATGGTCTTGGCAAGCTGCCAAGACCTGCAGGCTGGCAGCCTGCGCTCCCCTAAGAAAGTTCGTGATCAGGAGACGTGATCACCAGCACTCGACCCATAGTTCGCCGCGGACCGTCGCGTGAGCGACACTTCAACACATCGGGAAAACTCATTCGTCCGTCTAGCGCCAGGGAGCGTAATCCGGCGGTTCCTGACGAGTGCGCTACCCGGGAAGAAACGCGTAACGGCGGACCTTATCCCCGGCCGCCCCCCGCTTTGCATTTTCCGAAAGCGCATCTACCATTCACCGTCCGAAATTGATCAGACTTTTTCGGTTTCATCAGCGGGGGCATAGCTCAGTTGGTAGAGCGCCAGCTTTGCAAGCTGGATGTCAGGGGTTCGAATCCCCTTGCCTCCAGTTAGAAGCTGAAAGCCTGACAGCGTGAAAGCTGAACGGTACTCGCGCCCACCGCGCCGGCAAAATAACGCAATCTCGCCATCGCAGGCGCGCTTTGCTTAACCATTCTCATGCCATTTCAAAAATTCGAAGGGCCTTTCATGGATGCCGAGTTTCTTGGGTTGCGCGACCTGCTTTGCGGCGAGCGGCTCGTTGTGGATGTGATTGAACACAAGCGCGTCAAACCGCCGGATGCCCCGCCGCCGGGCATAAGCGAAGACGAATATTATCTGATTGAGGTCACCGATGAATCGCGCGTCTGGCGATTAACTTATGATCGGCCTTACGCGGTGAAGCTGCGGGACCGCAGCCTCCCCTTTCTCAATTCCGAAGACGAGAACTGGCCTTACCCGTGTGCCTTCTCCGAAAAATCAGAGTGGCTTAACGAGTTAGCTCCAAGTGCCAATCCGAGCGTCTTCGTCCCGACTCATTACGTCTTTGTCCTCTTGGAACAGATTATCGAGATCCTCGGAGACCGATCTCCGCAGGTTCAGCAGATCGCCAACGATTAGCCGGAGGCGTTCTCTGCTTCTGTGGCGGCGGTCTCCGGCCGCCGCATTCATCATTTTCCCGCGACCGAGCTACTTTTTCTCCTCCGGCGGCGCGGGAGAATCGGAGTTCCACGCATCAGCCGTGCACTTCCAACTTCCGTCCGCCTGTTTGGCGAAAACCTCGAGATACTTGCCTTTGTCGGTCACAGTCTTGCCGTTCGGACCCTTCGCCACCCAGTCGTAGGTTCCGGTGACCCAGGCCATATCGCCCGATTTCGAAACTTCGACACGATCGGCTTTCCAGCCGCCGCTGACCAGGCCATCGAGATCTGGTTTCCAAGCGGCGCGGATTGCCGCCGGAGTGGTGGCCGCCGCTTTGTTAGGTGGCAGGACGACCGCGTTGCTGGCGTAGTAGGCGACCAGTTTGTCCACATCTTTGGTCGAAACGGTTGCCGCCCACTGCGCATCGAGCTCGCGAATCGCCTTCTCAATGGCAGGGTCGGCCGCGCTGCAGAACGTAGCCAGCCCCAGGAGCGAAATGACAATGATGAAGAACTTCGGTTTCATTGCCCAATTCCGCCAAGTGGAGGTCATTGCGTCAACGCAATTTCTTGGCCCGCAGCTAATTAACGCATGCCGCTTGTTCAGAATTACCGGCCAGCCGCGGCGGGCCTGGACACGCTCAAGAGCATGAGCATGCTCGATAATCCATCGTCCGACTCGATCACTTCCAACACGCCACCTCCAGCACTCCACTCCCTTGCCTTCTCGCATCACCACCCACGTTCCCGCGCGACTCGACCGATTGCCATGGAGCCGGTTCCACTGGTTGGTGGTCATCGCTCTGGGCGCGACCTGGATTCTCGACGGCCTCGAAGTCACGCTGGCTGGTGCGCTCGGTGGCATCCTGACCCGGCCTGAGACGCTCGGCCTGACTGAAGCCCAGGTCGGCATCACTGCCACCGCCTACCTCGCGGGGGCGGTTATCGGTGCGCTCGTCTTCGGCTACGCCACCGATCGGTTAGGCCGTAAGAAACTCTTTTTCATCACCGTCGGCCTCTACCTCACGGCCACTGCCCTCAGCGCTTTTTCATGGAACCTGGCCAGCTATATCGCCTTTCGCGCACTCACCGGGGCTGGCATCGGCGGCGAATACGCCGCCATCAATTCCGCGATCGATGAACTCATCCCGGCGCGGGTGAGGGGGCGGGTCGACCTCATTATCAATGCGACTTACTGGATCGGGGCGGCGCTCGGTTCGGCGGCCACGATCGTTCTGCTCAATCCGAAACTTATTCCAATGTGGTTAGGCTGGCGGTTCGCCTTCGCTCTGGGAGCCGGCCTCGGCCTGATCGTGCTCATCTTTCGACGTTGGCTGCCGGAAAGTCCCCGCTGGCTGGTGATCCACGGCCGGGCCGATGAAGCCGAAGCGATCGTCGCGCAGATCGAAGCGTCCGCTGGAGTGACCCATCGCGAGGAGGAGATGGAGTTGCCGCCGGCGCGTATTCTTCAACGCCGACACACACCGTGGCGCGAAATCTGGCAGACGGTGGCGCATCGCTACCGCGCGCGATCGTTCCTTGGGCTGATTCTGATGATTTCGCAGGCCTTCTTTTACAACGCGATCTTCTTCACCTACGCGCTGGTGCTGATTCGATTTTACGGTGTAGCTGCGGAAAACGTGAGTCGTTACCTTCTGCCGTTCGCGCTCGGTAATGTTCTCGGCCCATTGCTGCTCGGCCATCTCTTCGACACCATCGGTCGAAAGCCGATGATTGTGCTCACCTATGCTCTCTCCGGGTTTTTGCTGGCGCTAAGCGGGTGGTTCTTTCATCAAGGCTGGCTCAGCGCCGAGACGCAAACGGTGGCCTGGAGTGTGATTTTCTTTGTGGCGTCGGCGGCGGCGAGCTCAGCTTATCTCACCGTCAGCGAGATCTTCCCGCTTGAGATCCGCGCTATTGCCATCGCCATCTTTTATTCGGTAGGCACTCTGGCGGGCGGCGTTTTCGCGCCCTGGATTTTCGGTGCCTTGATCGGCACCGGATCGCGCGACGCCTTGTTCGGCGGCTACATCGTCGGCGCCGTGCTGATGATCCTTGGTGCTGTCGCCGAAGCCATCTTCGGTGTTAAAGCGGAGCGCGCCTCTCTCGAATCCATTGCTGCACCGCTCTCCGCGGAAGTGGAGTAGTTTTCGTCTTACTCCTACTCCTACTCGTAATCGTAATCGTAATCGTAGTCGATGTGGGGGACGCCTGCTCATTGGAGCCCCGTTTCGCAATTCGGCAGTCAATCCTCAATCTGAAATGCGCGATCGATTACGATTACGACTACGAATTACGAGTAGGAGCAGAAAAGGCGAGAGCGGCCGTGGCGCCGCGATTTGTTCTCGACGTTAGGCAACTCCCGCAGCATGCTACCGCCATGCGCGGTCCAGTCCGGTTAGTCGCTCTTGTCCTGATTTCGCTCCTCTCCATTTCGATAGTTTGCCGGGGGGCAGGGGAGGATTACGCCGTCAAATACAAGCAGCTGCGCGAAAGCAAGGCGGCCGACGGCGACATCGAGAAGGTCCTCGAGGAATGGCGGTCGAAAGAGCCGAATAATCCCGAAGCCTGGGTCACCAGTGCGAATCATTATTTCAGCAAACGAATCGCCACGGTTTCGACCGACAAACCTGCGCAGGGCGACATCGCGGTGAAGAAGGAAGACACGAACGAGGACGCCGGCAGCATTTCCTTCCCGCTTGATCCGGCCAATGCCAAGAAGGCGTCGGATCTACTGGAGGAAGGCGTGAAGAAATTTCCGGACCGGGTCGATATCTGGTGCGGCCTGGCCTTCGTCTATCAGGAGACCGACAATTTCGACGCGGAATTTTCGACCCTGCAGAAGATGGTCGCTTACACGAAGGCGCATCCGGAAAAGCTGGCTTGGATGAAGGGAAAGTTGCCGGACCCCCCGGACAAGTTTTTCCCCGAGAAGCTGCACAGCTACGCGCTTTATTATGAAAAGAAGGAGACCGAGGACGACGATAAGCGTTTTCTGAAAGTCGCGCAGTATTCAGCCGAGCAGTACCCGAATCATCCGTATGCGTTCAACGATGTGGCGCTATTCTATTCGGTTGCCGGCGACAACGCGAAGACGCGCGAATGGCTGGAAAAAGCGCACAAGGTGGATCCAAAAGATGCGCTGGTGCTGGTGAATCTCGGACAGATTGCGGCCGACATGGACGATCTCGCTGGAGCGCGGAAATACTATGAGGAAGCGCTCAAGGTCGATCCCAAAGGCGAACACGCCCAGGAAGCGAAGGAAGCGCTGGCGGAGTTGAAGAAGGCGAAGGAGTAGGGGCGGGGAATTTTCGATTGGCGATTGCGGATTGCGGATTGCAATGTGGGAGGGGCCTCAGTGCCGCGACTCTTGATTTGTTGATCCTGCTCGTATCAGACACGAAAACGTAGCCGCGACGACGTCGTTCCGATTCACCGTCTCCTGTCAGGTAAGGTGTGCGCCTCATCGGGCACCTTAGCTTCACGAAGGAGACGCACGCCATTCGAAGCGCCCCCTTCGAAACTGACAGGTAAGAATTTAAATTGCGAAGGCGAGGCGCGTGCGCTCCCCGGAAAATCCGCGTTAATCCGTGTAATCCGCGGTAGAAATTCCAAAGGGTCGCGGCACTAAGGCCCCTCCGACATTTCCTGCTTCCCTAATTGATCCTCCAGGAAACAAAAAAGCCGATCCCTCGCGGAATCGGCTTTTATCGATGTTGCAGCAAATCGGCTGAACAAACCAGTTGGGGGCAAACAATCTTGCGATTGTAAAGTCAGCAAACTCTGAATTGTGCGTTACCTGTCGTCTCTTTGAGCCGCGCGCACTTTCGTTTGCGCGGACTTGCAGCGTGTCTGAGTTCTCGAAAGAACTCAGGTTTAGCTGTCGACCTACTTCAACCAACCTTCCGATAAATCGGGGTTGATGAGTATCTCCTTAGAAAGGAGGTGATCCAGCCGCAGGTTCCCCTACGGCTACCTTGTTACGACTTCATCCCAGTTACCGCTCATAGCGTAGGCGGCTGCTTCCCTTGCGGGTTGGCGCGCCGACTTCGGCTACAAACGACTTCCATGATGTGACGGGCGGTGTGTACAAGGCCCGGGAACGTATTCACGGCGCCGTAGCTGATGCGCCATTACTAGCGATTCCGGCTTCATGGAGTCGAGTTGCAGACTCCAATCCGAACTGGGCCCAGTTTTACTAGATTTCCTCCACCTCGCGGTCTCGGATCGTTCTGTACTGGGCATTGTAGTACGTGTGCAGCCCTGGCCGTAAGGGCCATACTGACTTGACGTCATCCCCACCTTCCTCCCCGTTTCACAGGGCAGTCTGAACAGAGTGCTTCCCAACAAAGGGAGTGGCAACAGTTCACAGGGGTTGCGCTCGTTGCGGGACTTAACCCAACATCTCACGACACGAGCTGACGACAGCCATGCAGCACCTGTGCAAATTGTCCCTTTCGGGACTCGCTGGCTTTCACCAACTTAGAGATGCATGTCAAGGCCAGGTAAGGTTCTTCGCGTTGCATCGAATTAAGCCACATACTCCACCGCTTGTGCGGGCCCCCGTCAATTTCTTTGAGTTTTAATCTTGCGACCGTACTCCCCAGGCGGCACGTTTAACGCGTTAGCTCCGGCGCAGAAGGGGTCGAATCCTCCCACACCAAACGTGCACCGTTTACTGCCAGGACTACCGGGGTATCTAATCCCGTTTGCTCCCCTGGCCTTCGTGCCTCAGTGTCAGGAACTGTCCAGAGACCCGCCTTCGCCACTGGTCTTCCTTACGATCTCTACGCATTTCACTGCTACACCGTAAATTCCAGTCTCCTCTCCAGTCCTCAAGCACCGCAGTATCAAATGCAGTTTCGGAGTTAAGCTCCGAAATTTCACACCTGACTTACAGCGCCACCTACGCACCCTTTACGCCCAATGAATCCGAACAACGCTTGAGACCTCTGTATTACCGCGGCTGCTGGCACAGAGTTAGCCGTCTCTTCCTCTTCTGATACTATCAATGCACACGCAGTAAACGTGTGCACCTTGTTCTCAAATGACAGGAGTTTACAATCCGAAGACCTTCATCCTCCACGCGGCGTCGCTCCTTCAGGGTTTCCCCCATTGAGAAAAATTCTCGACTGCTGCCACCCGTAGGTGTCTGGACCGTGTCTCAGTTCCAGTGTGACTGGTCGTCCTCTCAGACCAGCTACCCGTCAAAGCCTTGGTGAGCCGTTACCTCACCAACTAGCTGATAGGCCGCGGGCTCATCAAGAAGCGCCAGGTTGCCCCGGCTTTGATGTCGGAAAGATGTCTTTCCTGATCACATGCGGTATTAATTCGCCTTTCGGCGAGCTATCCCCCACTTCTCGGCAGATTGCCCACGTGTTACGCACCCGTTCGCCACTAAACTTCTCCATGTATTGCTACACGAAGAAGTCTCGTTCGACTTGCATGTCTTATCCACGCCGCCAGCGTTCGTTCTGAGCCAGAATCAAACTCTCCGTTAAAAACGTGAGCCTCCAGGAAACCCCGAATTGCTCCGGGGCAGCTTTCCTTTCGGCAAAGTTTGAATAGGGTTCCGAGGCTAATCGGAACCGTCTGACCTTCTTACCCAGCCACTTCCTTCAACCGACTGTATCCCCGGTAGCCGTATTCTCTATGTTATCGACCAACGTTCAGCACTTGTCCCTCGCCGTTTGAGAGGCGGGGGAGGGTGAGTGCTGGCGCAGAGTCCACAGAGGACGGACTAAATGCATTCCGGAAAGATACAATCAGCTCAAAGAAATGGCTGGGGTTCGTCGATCTTAATAATTTTTAGATCAAAGAAACCAACACTCAAGCCGCTAAGCCTGAGCTGGTAACGCACAATTCAATTTTCGCTGACTATCTATAACCCATCGCCGATTCCTGTATTCGCCGCCCTCTCATTATAAGAGAGCAACAAGTCGTGCTCAGAAATCGCGACCAAAAATTTCAAAGATCCAGTTCTGCGCCCTTACCCGCTACAGCAAAAAACTCAGCTACAAATATCCAGTTACGGATAACCGATAACTGAGCTCGCCTCGAGCTCGAGAGAAGAACTTCCAGGGAATCTCCCAGGAACCCGCCTCGCGGGACTGACAACATATAGCAGCTGCTAAACCTGTCAAACACCATTCCGGCGATTTTCGCACTTTTTCAAATTCCTTTGTGTCGGCTGTCCTGAGCCTGTCGAAGCGGTGCCTTTTAAAACCCTGCAAGCCAGAATCTGCAAAAAAATGTACTCTTCGATCCCATTCCGTCCCGGGTAGCGCAGCTCGTCTCGAGTGCTGGTGATCACGTCCCCGTGATCACGAACTTTATTCGGAAAGCCAGAAAGGGGTCAGAGCTTGTGATCGACAATGCTCTAACCGGAATCTGAAGTTCTAACGCGCGAGCCGGACAACGGAGGCGCTGCCGTAGAGACTTTTTTCTCAAGGGAAGGCAGAAAGGGTCAGAGACCACCGTGAACCACGCCACGAAAAGGGGCAGAACTCACTGTTGAGAGCGCCTTTCGCGGTTAGGCTGACGCCGGCCAACGTGCCTCTGTCCGCGAATCCCTGTGCCCCGAGATACGACAATTCCCTTCTGTTAGAATTCACGAGAACGAGCTCTGACCCCTTTTGGTAACCCCCTGTCGGTGACCCATTGATTACGCGCGTCAGAAGAGATTAATCTCTAAATTAAGCGTCAGGCGGGGGAGGGCCAACCTGATGGCTCCGGATCTCGTCGGCAGCTTTCGGTAGGATCGCCCACCGGTCTTGCTTTCGCCTCGTAACGCGCAGCACCTCAAGTGCGGGACGCGAGTTCCGCGGCGGCTGGGGCTCCGTTCCTCCCCTCGTCTTCAACACCACCGCGCAGCTTCTGCTCCGAGTCGCCCGCGTCCTCTCTCCCAAAAACGAAGTACGCCAGGCAATACGCCATACTTGAAAAGATGAGGTGGAAAGTAACTACCCCTGCTGTGAAAGCTCGAATAGTGTCCTGATCCAGTTGGAAGGAAAGGGCCATGGCAGTGTACGCCCAAACTCCGAATATCGTGACGAGAGTGGGACGGTTGATGTAATTCGTTACGACTTTGAGCTCTTTAATGTGCTTCAAGTAATCCGCCGGAAGATCGCTGTCGTTCACCGATTGCGATTGCTTGCTGAGGAGGCGATCGATCATCCAAGCGTCCCAGCACACGTAGGAGAAAAACAGGACGTACATATATCGCAGGTGGACCCACCATTGTTCGCTCAAATAGAGTCCGATGCAGAAGACAAGAGCGAGAAGGAGACCTATAACGCTCGTGCCAGCAACCACGCCTCTGTAGGCAATGATAAAACGACTGTATGCGTGCACGGTTAGACCGAAAATAACGCAGGGGGCTATAAAAAGCGGGACGTTCAGCGGATCACCGAGAAAAACCTCAAACAATTTCCTCGCCGAGCCGTGGGTGCTGAGAAAAGCAAATGCACATACTCCGATAATCGCGGCAAGGGCGGTTAGTCGTCGTTCGACTCGCTTTGCCTTTGCTTCTTCGGTAGGCCTACCGTTCCGGCGAAGGCGACCGAGCAGCGGCTGGAGGAATTTCGGCATTATGTTTAGTTGGCTCGAGGGCTGAGGGTGGCTTATGTGCGGCGACCCACGGGAACATATCTGGCGTTACGAAAAACAAGCAGGCCGCGCCGGCACCAAACACCATCAGCATAACCCAAGTGTGGCCCCTCACTAAGTGCCCCTTCCGGGTAATAAGATGAGGGATGAAACGCCGAGGGCAACGAAGGGTGGCAGCGTTGTGAGAAAAGTGTACTGCGGAAGTATAAAGGTTCCTAAACACGCGACAACGAGGGCAAGTCCGGCACCAGAAACAATAGATACTGCCACTTGGGGCGCCGTTCTGCCGTTTCGAATCGCCGCGGGTAAGTAGATCGAAATGATAATTGCTGGAAAGAAAGACAGCATCAATGAATACATCCCGACCCAGAAGCTCATTATGCCAAACGACATATAAGCGATGGCGACCGCCATTCCACCTACAGCAAGAATCAGCCATCGTGACAGTCGAAGCCAGCGACGCGACTCAGTCGTGTCGATCTGATTCCATTCCCGATGATGCTGGCTCACGCTAGGCAGCCAATCAAAAATGATTGTTTGGACCGCGGCAATGATAAAACCATCAATTGTCGACAATGCCGCAGCCGAAAAGCATAGGATAACGAGTGTCTCCGTAATGGCTCCCAGAACGCCCGAACTAGCGAAGGTGTTTAAGCGAGAGATGAGGCTAGGTATTATGAGGTTAGGGTCCTCCACCCAGTGTTGTCCCAGAGATACAATACCAATTCCGTACCACGCTCCGAAAAGTGCGCAGAAGGGGATTAGAGACCACGCCAGCATTCGGCGAATGCTTTTGGCGACGACAGCATCGCTGGCGTCACTGTTTCCCAAATTGGAATTGGCGATGGCGATGCAACGCTCCCACATGTCCATAACGCAGAACTGATATGTGCTTAGAAGTACAAGAAGAGATATCAAAGCGAGGCTAGAGGAACCCACTGTGAGCATCTTCGTCGTGAGGAACTCGGCGGGAAGCTTTAGTCCGCCGCTGGCGATGCTTTGGATTAGGAAGTAATAGATAGCGGTTACCCCGGCTAGAATCGCCCAAAAGCGAAGCCGATCGGTACTAACAACGCCTCTGTAACCTGAAATGGAGACGTAGAAGATACCGGCGATGCTGAGCGCGAGCGCTAACCACCCAGGACTTAGCCCCGTTGGTGATGCGAACACGTCTGCAGTGAATTTAATCTCCGCTCCAATGGAAGCGAGGTACAGCAGAAATGTGATGACGGACGAATAGAAGCGCAGGTGCCGCTTTTGTTCTGGAGTTTTCCCGTAGCATTCCGCGATGTATTCATGGATTGTGGAACCTTTCCGGAAAAAATTTAGCAGCTTGGGAACACTGTGACCGAACCAGATCAGTCCTAGCGCCCAAGCCACGACTGCTAACACAGCGGTCGCGATTCCGTTGGTAACGATCAAGACGGCTGAGAACGCTACAGAGCTGAAGAAGCCAACGTTTGTAGTGACTAGCGTTCCGATAAATTCCCGCTTTGGCATCTTGCGCTCATACAGGAAGAAACTCGTCAACGTTTCGTTGTTAACGCGTGTCGGCAGCCTGTAAATTGCCCAAACCAAGGAAAAACCGACGAAGGAGTACGCCACGAGACGCCCTGGATAATTGGCGTGAACGTATGTCCAGCCCCCAGCAAAGACTATGCAGAAGACGTAAAAGACCCACCGCGTTTTCATCGCATTAGCGACGCAGTTCTAACGGGTCAAAAGCTGATTGGCAAGAAGTAGGCGTTCAAGTCCAAACCCCATGCCGCTAATGTTAGGTGGAGGACTCGGGGTGTTGTGAGCGTCGCGAAATGTATATTGAGGATTGTTGTTGGTTCCCACAATCCCTAAGGCAGCGACTTCAAGGAAACCGCCGCCGCCGATTAGAAATAGTTCAGCACGGGTAGAGTTTCCTTCCCCGTCGATCTCGAAAAAGGAGTGCGTCGGATCATACCCGGTAGCGATGACCCAACGCGTGTCGTAATCTCTAACGTCCGGCCCGTCTGCGTTAGGATCATATTTTGCCTTCTGGCTTGGCAGGTTCCGTAGGCTCCCAGCGGCGTCGGAATTTAATGCCGCGATCATTCGATAAAAAAGCTCGAGAAGAAGGTCCGGCGGACCGGGCTGATAGAAATCGACGATTGTGAAACAGGATCGTCGCAAGACGTTGATCTGCTGTTCTCTTCTAAATAATGGCGTGATGGAGTAAAAGCGCTCCGGTAGATCCGTCTGAGCCCAAATGTCAGGTTCCGTGTTGAAGCGAAGCTGCCCAACGTTGGCTACATCAATAGTCTCGCCGTCGAAATCGATTGGATAGTCTGTAAACGGATTCAACAGTCTCTCCTCGAATCCTTGATCCGAGAACCATTGCCGAAGCTGCCCCACCGCTCGACTCACTATAATAGGTGAAATGTCAGACAGGGAAGCCACGGTTTCCGCATTACGCGAGAGATCCATTAGCTGCGGGCGCGCCCGAGGGGGTGGTGCTTGTGACGTCATCATCGAGTGGCAGTAGCTCTACAAAGCAAGTTCCAGGCAAGTAGACTGGAGGTTACCTTACATTATTCCCGCGTTCTCGTCATTATACCTTAAAAGGCCCGAGTTTGATACAAAGCGGAAAGAAATGAGCCGGGGTCGGGTGAAGTGTAATTTATTGGCCTAACGACTCCAGTAGATGTAGGTTCAGGACTTCGGCGCAAGCGACGCTACGATTTTATCGAAGCGCGGATCGTGGCGGAGCGGATCCCAGTCTTCTTCCAGTTTGAGCGAACCGTAGGTTACGCCGACTCCGGTCTTGGTCGTTTTCTCGAGAAAACTGAAAGCGCGGTCCACGTCAGCAGCCCTCGCATAAATGCGGGCCAGCTTTTCCTGTATCAATCCGCCGTTGATCGAGTCCTTGGATGCCGGCAGGAGCTCGGCCGCCTGTTCACCCTCGCGAATAGCGTCCGCCTTTCGTCCAAGAGCGGCGTCGATTTGGCCGATGAGAATGAGCGCCCTGGCGTCGTTAGGATTCTCCTGCGTAGCCGCCGTGGCGCGCGCCCGAGCGGCAAGAAATTGCGCGTCAGCTCGCGCCTTGTCACCGAGGCCGCGCGCGATGATTGCCTGGAACCATTCTCGCGGAAGAAAGAAACCGTTATCGTCGAACTCCGCCAGGCCCGGCGTGTCCAAGGCCTGTTGCGCCGCCCGATAGTCCCGCTGCAAAAGGGCGAGGTTAAGGCGCGCAGTAATCAGGTCGTTAGGGTCGGCCGGGGTGTCGGCTCCGCCGTTAACCACTGCTCTCCACCGGCTGAGATCGGCCTTTCCATACGCGTCATTCCAGGCGCGCAGCAGCGAGAGCGAAAAATCGCGCGGCTTCCAGGCCAGCGCGTCGTCGAGCGTTTTCGAAGATTCGTCGTAGCGTCGCACAATGAAGTAGGTCATGGCCAGCTCAGGAAGGAGGGAGAGGTTATGCGGGTCCAAGGTAAGCGCCTGCTGAATGTGCTGGATGGATTGATCCCAGCTGGCCTCGTCGTCTTTCCACCATTCCGATAAACCAAGGAGCATACGGCTCGTTAGGCCAGCTGCGCTGGGCCAGGGCGAACTCAGCCAGGGCGGGGCCGTAATCGCGTGAGCCTCGGTAATAAAGCAGGCCGCGGGTGAAATGAACTTCGCTGGAATCGGGCTGGAGACGGGCGGCTGCTTCCAGCGCTTTTTTCGCGAGC
Organism: uncultured Verrucomicrobiae bacterium; assembly: GCA_963746035.1. Lineage (GTDB taxonomy): Bacteria > Verrucomicrobiota > Verrucomicrobiia > Chthoniobacterales > UBA10450 > JBBRDU01. The sequence continues at coordinate 42,924 of CAVUZN010000001.1, forward strand.
TCAACATGCGGCGCGCTCCGATCGTTGAGCCAAAACAAATACAGGTAGGTGTTAGCGAGACGGCAAAGCGCGGGAACAAATTCGGGATCGCGCGCAATAGCCTGATTCAAAATCTCGATCTCGCGTTTGGCCCCCTGAACTCCGCCCGATCCGACGCTGCTGTTGCGGTTGCGCTCGATTTCCATCGCGCGCAGATAAAAATCGTAAGCGACCAGGTCTTTTGTCGGCTTGGCTTCCACCACCGCTTCTTCTTTGGGCGAGAGCTTGGCTTGCAGCTGCTCGGCGATCGTTTTGGCGATCTCGCTTTGGATGGCAAAGACATCAGCCAGGTCGCGGTCATAGGTTTGCGCCCAAAGATGCGCATCGTTGCGCGCATCGATCAGCTGGGCGTTAATGCGAATTTTGCTGGCAGCTCGTTGCACGCTGCCCTCCAAAACATGTGCCACACCGAGTTGTTGCGCGATCTCGCGCAGATTCCGCGCAACGCCGCTCTTGTACTGCATGACCGACGTGCGGCTAATCACTTTCAAATCGGCGACCCTGGCCAGGTTGGTGAGAATTTCGTCCTGCACCCCGTCCGCGAAGAAGGCGTTGGATTTGTCCTCGCTCAGATTTTCGAAGGGCAGCACCGCGATCGATTTGTCGGGAATGGACGGGGACGCAGTGGCGACAGGTTCTGCTGTTGCTGTCGCTGAACGGACTGCCCGGTAATCGGTCCCTAACAGCCGCATGACCAAGATAGTAATCAGTGCTGCAATCGCGATTGCCCCCGCAAGAGCCACCATCCGCTTTACGTTCCCGTTTTTCGCCGGACCGGTGGTTTGCTGTTGGCCTTCTCGAAATTTTTCCGGCGGCTTGGGATTACCCAACGGCTCGGCGTAAAGGTTGACCAGGCGAAGCCGCACGCCGTGCTTCACTTCGCATTCGCCGAGATCGCGCAAGCGCGGCGCCCATTGCCGATATTGCACGAGATCGTCGGCCACGTGTTGGGAGAGGAGGATGTGGCCGGCGTCGCCGCAATCCATCACTCGCTGCGCCATATTGATGCCGGCCCCGGCGACGTTGCTGCGGCCACTCACGTCGATCACTTCGCTGACCGGACCGCTGTGGATTCCCATTCGCACTGGAATCTCCGGATGCTTGCGCAAGCGCTTCCGCAATTTCGAGCGCGCAGCGGGCCGGCTCTTCGGCGCTGTGGCGGAAGACCAATGCCATCCCGTCGCCGGTCGGCAGCCTGACGACTTTTTCGTCGCTCGAATCGCGCACCTGCGCGGTCTCGAGCACGATCTTGGTGAGCTGGCCGAGACGCTCCTTCTGCTCCTCAATCAGGAGTTTGGAATACCCGACAATGTCGATGAAGAGAACGTGGCCGATCTCGAACTGCAAATTCGGTTCATTGTCGGCGGACACGGCCCCGAGAATCCACATTATTGGTTTGAAACGCAAACCTTCTGAGGCGGCGGCGCCGCCGTGGACAGGGTCTCAGCGCAGCAGTCTTGGAATCACGTTCGGAATGAAATCGACCAGAGCGTGCCCGATCATGTTGGCCAGGAGGTCGCGGCGCCAGAGGTAGAAGACCGTCAGGACGACTCCGAGGAGCAAGGCGAGACCGATGTTTCCCCAGCCACCGGTCCAATGGCCGAAGCCGAAGATGAGGACGGGAATCGTTGCCGCCACTGGTCGAGGCAAGCCGACTGCCTGAAGGCGTTCGATCGCGTAACCGCGATAACACAATTCTTCAACGACGCCGGCCCGGATCACCGTGAGCGTGACCAGCCAGACCGGCAGCTTCGTTAGCGCCTCGGCGTTTTTGCCGCCGTTGAAATGGGTGAGTGCTACGTAAGCGCCCGCTACGGCGAAGCAAATCACGGTCAGGAGAAGGCTCCATAAGATGGAGCGGCCGAGATGTGCCGCGGTTAGGCCAATCGACCGCAACGGTAAGCGCTCGCCGACGGTCACAATCAAAATCAGAACCAGCGCGACCAACCACATGCCCGATTCGCGAATGATCGCGTTAGGAACAGTTGGCTCAGGCCAGAAATGTTTCACCGCCTGCCGAACCAGTAACATCCCGAAGAGCGCAACAAACAAACCAACCCAGGTAATGGAGGAAGGACGGGCCGGCGAAGCGGCAGGATCAGCATTCACAAAGCGGAGTCTAATCGGGCCGTTATGCGAACGAAGTCAAAATTTCCTATGTGTCCGCCCTTGTTAGACACCGTCGGAATCGCGATCCCAGATAAAAGCTGCGCTCACGCTGCTTCAGAAATTAGGATGTTTTCAGCTGACGTCCTTCATCCGCATCGTGGTAGTCGATCCAAGTTTGAATGTCCTTGCGATCGCCGAAGCCGCTCGCGCGCTTTACTTCTTCGAGCTCCCCGCTGCTGTCGTCGCGCCATCCGCGTTTGATGACGAAGTTGTTCCAGAATTTAACCTTTTCCGCGCTCGGCCGACCGAACTTTTCGAAACACCACTCCAGGATTTCTTCGTCACTGCCGCCGGCTCTCACCCGCTCGGTTAACTGAGCGGCGTCAATGCCGAAAAAGCGGCAGCAGTAACCGTCGAAGCAATCGGGGATCGGGCATCCGGCATAGTTGTAATCACCTGGCAAAAGCCCCTGGTCGTTAAGGCGAAGCTTGTCCAGCATCCGGGCGAAGAAGACCACGCCTTTGACCTCGACGTAATCGCTGCATGGTGTGCGCATTGCCACTTGATTAACGCGCCGCTGCTAAGCCGACACGACCTGAAAGATCCTGTTGCTGGTGATGTGCAGTTACGGCGGCGGTGTCTTCACAACAAACCTCGCAAACGCTTAGTTCGCAGGCTGGAAGCCCGCGCCACTTTGATGGTGCGCTCTCCGGCGGACCGGACTAGTTCTGTTGCGCCAAAGCGGAGGCGATCAGCGACCGTTCTTCCGGAAGCAATTTCGCCGTGGACAGCTTCTCAGCTTCCACGTGACCGGCCTCAGTCCAGCCGTTAGCCCAAAGCGCTGCTGCTCGCACTGCTAGAGGTGGAATCGGTCTGCCCGAATCATCCTTTACCGCAGCCAATGCTTCGGCTCTCTTCCCGAGTTGAAGCCTGGCCAGGCTGAGGACCATTTTGGCGCCGACATGCCACGGATTCTTTTCGAGAAGCTGGGTTGCCTCCTCTTCTGCCGCCTTTTTTTCCGAATCAGAGACGCCGACCAGCAGTTGAAGATACAGGTAGTGCATCTGCGACATCGAGTCTTCCGGCCAGCGCTGACAAATGTCCTGAGCTATCTCGGTCGCCTTGGTGGTGTTCTCCGCAGCCTCCGCCAGTTGCAAGCGGGCAACATAAGCCGAGCGAAGACGTGATTGCTTGAGCAGGGCCCGACTGTAACAAACATCGGCGACATCCGGCTCGCGGTTCTGCTCGGCGAACCGCGCCAGAACCAGCAGCTGCTGGGTGGTCGCTGCGGAGTCGACCGCTCTCTGCCATTCGTTAGCGGAATTGACCGAGTTCGCCATCTTTTCATGGATGAGCGCCAGCTGCATGTGCTGGAAAAAAGGAGCGACCGCGGCGTGTTCAGCCGAGAGAAGATTTGCAGCTTCTTCGAGTTCACCTTTGGTCACGAGAGTGGCGGCTCGCTCCAGCAACAGCTCCAGGCGCCGGGCCGCGCGTTCTTCCGGGTTCACGCGCAGCTCATCTGCATAGCGGCCCATGCTGTGCAGCCAAAGGCACAACCCGAGGAGCGTTTCATCATCACCACGATTGCAGTATCGGATGCCTTTCTTGACCAGCTCTTCGGTCTGATCCGGGTCCAGCTGGCGCGCGATATCGCAAGCGAGCAGGTGATGATAGCCGCGTGCGGCCGGATGTTTTTCGAGAAGAGCAATGACTTCCGTCGGATCCATGCAATGACAGCGAAGAACCGCAGGCTGTGAAAAAGCTGTGGTGATTGTTCCCGGGCCGGCCGCCATCGGCTGGCCGACTAACAAAGACAGCGCATCAAGGGCAATGGGCTGGTTTGGATCGCGAGCGATCGTGCACAGGCGCTGGCAGGCTTCTTCCTTCTCAACGTCGGAGGCCGCGGGATTGAGAAAGGTCAAGGCGGCCGCCCGCAGAACGATAGCCGGACTCGCGGCGAGGTTTGCCAGAATCTTCTGGGTAGAGCGCAGCGAATCATCAGGACGTCCCTGGGCGAGCGAGAGGTGCGCTTCGAGGAGGCGGTCTTCCTCTCCGGGAGTTTCGTTGGTTAGGAGGAATGCGAGTTCCTGCTCGGCCAGGCCCAGCTCATTGGCGGCCAGCGCCGCGGCCGCGTAATCGCGGTGATCTTCGCGTTCCATTGCCGGAGAACCGCTGACCTTTCGCCACCACTCGACGGCGCTCTCGCTTTCACCGGTTCGAGTCAGGAAGCGACCGGTTGCAATCATGCAGTCAGTTTGCGCAGGAGAAAGTTCCAAAGCGCGGCCAAGGCTGACTTCCGCGGTCTTCCATTCTCCGGCGCGCATGGCCGCTTCACATTGGCGTGCCAGATTACGTGCCCGCCAGCTGTCGATGCGAGGCTTTAGCAACGGAGCGACCAGGGCGGTGACGGCGATTACTGGCAGAACGACTGCGAGGCGCCAGAAATTGCGGCGTCGTCGTTCGCGTGCCTGAATCCAGCGCCAGAATCGGTTTGGAGAAAGATTCGGTGGCGGCGGAATGTTGCGGCGCCAACGTCGTCCGAAAGTAGCCAGAAGCTTGTTTCCCATTGCCTCGGTTTTTGACGCGGACGGTTAGGAGCTAGTGACGACTGCAGGATAGACGAGGTCGAAAGCGGAAAAGGAGGAGCGCGGCCATCAAGGCGGCGGCGGCCCAAGTGGAAGACTCCGGCACCATGGTCACGGTGTAATCCATTTCCGGGATGGCGAAGGTGTGGCCTACCGAATCGCTAATAACAGAGGTTTTGCCACCCGTGAGCGTTTGCGAGAGGACGAAGGTTCCGCTGGCGGGCGCGGTCGGCGAGATTTGGACGGTGATATTGGCGATGAAATAATTGCCACCGGCGACCCCGCTCCCGCTCAGTGTGCCTGCTCCAAGGTCGCTCGAATTGGAAGGATTGATCGCCTGCGGAAAAACGGCGCCGGGGGACTGAGGGAAAGCGAAAGAGCTGCCGGTGAAATCGCGTGCGGCAATTGAAAAAATAAACGGCGATCCCGGGCTCTTCTGCTGCAGCCAGTAGGACAGGCCGGCGAGGTTGTTCACGCTACCGCCGGGTGTGTAGGCGAGGCTTATGGAAAAGGTGAAGCTATCGCCAGGGTGGTAGGTTCCCGCGTTCGGTGTTCCGTTCCCGTCGTTGTAACTGAAAGCGGCGGTCTGCGCGTGAGCCAGAGGCAAACCTGCGCCTAACCAGACGGTGCCAAGGACAGAGAGGAAGAACGGGAGGAAACGACGGGTCGACATAGAGCGGGGCAGGAAATCTTGTATCACAAATAACGTCTTTCAGGGAAGAAAATCTCCGCTGCGATGGGGGTCGGGCATCAGACAAAACGTGTAGCGAAAATCAGGACAGAGTGCGCGGGGCGCAACCTGATCTCGATTTTGGTGTGAACGTGTCCTGCATTTCCGTTCGTGGCGCATTCACCAGATCACTGAGCCAATCGTTGCGCATTCCGCCCGGATTTTGAAAATTAATGGAGACGAGACGGAGCTCGTCCCTCCCAGTCGCATTGCAGCCTTGCAGGTGGCTTCCGAATTAGATCCTCTGGCTCGCGACTTTTCCCGTACAGCAAAAAACGCCCGGTAAGCGGGCGGTGTTGCGCTGAGCTAAGACTTTTAGCGGCAGAGCGCGAAAACTCGGCGGCGCTGAGTGAAAAGCAGAGTGAGTAAGACCAAGCTACCGGTTAGCCAGGTCCCCGGTTCAGGCACCATGGTGATGGTGTAATCGGACTCAGCGATAGCAAAGGTGTGCCCGGCCGAATCGCTGATCACCGAGGTCTTGCCGCCGGTGAGTGTTTGGGACAACACGTAAGTGCCGGTGATGGGCGCGGTCGGGGAGATCTGCACGGTGATGTTGGCGATGAGATAAGTGCCCACGCCCACCGCTTCGGATCCCGGAGGCATCCCAGCGGGAATGGCTGCGCCCAGGTCGCTCGCATTGGAGGGGTTGAGCGACTGCGGATAAGTCAGGCCCGGGCTCTGCAGATCAGTAAAGAGGCTCCCGCTGGGGTCGCGCAAGGTGACCGAGGCGATAAAGGGAGCGCCCGGGCTCTTTTGCTGCAGCCAATAGGAGAGGCCATCGAGGTTGGTGATGGTGCCGCCGGGAGCGAAGGCCAGGGAGATAGAAAAGGTGAAGCTGTCCCCCGGATGATAAGTCCCCGCGTTAGGCACTCCACTGCCATCATTATAGATAAAGTTCGCCGTCTGCGCGGAGGCGGAATGCAAACATACTGTTAACGCAGCCGCAAGGAGCAAAGCGAGGAGAGGGCGGGGTTGAGGACGCTTAATCATAAGATGTTGAGCTAAGCTAATTTAAACACAATCGACCTGTGTCAGGGTAGGAAATTCCCTGATTTCGATCGGACCAGGGCGGTGTCGCCAATGTTGACGAAGCCATCGAGGTTCACGTCGAGGGTGAAATTGGAGCTATCGAGCGTCACGCCGGAGTTGTTTCGAACCACGATGGTGTCGCCGACGTTGATGGAGCTGTCTGCTGTCGCGTCGCCGTTGAGGAGACCGACTTGAACGCTGGCCCCCGCGAGCAAGGTGTAGTTACCACCGACGCTGCTGACGCCCACGGTAAGTGTCTGTTGATCGCTGGCGCCTGTTAGGCCGACAATCATGCTGTTCCCGCTGTAGGTGATGGGGCCGATGTTAGCCGAACCTGAGGTGACGACGGCATTTCCGTTGCTGACTGGAGCATTGAAGTTGAAGACCAGCGTGAAGTTGCCGGTGCCGTCAGCGCGCGGCTCAATCACGCGACTGTTGAGAGAAAGCGGCAAATCGAAATTGCCGTAGCCGGGATGGTTCAAGCGCGAGGCCACCGATTGCAGGACGGGGGCGGCGGCATATTCAACCGCACCGATGGTGGGCGTGGTGCCGCTTCGAGCGTAGCTGTCGAAGTCGTTCATGACACCCGCGAGCGGCGCGGCCAGGGTCGCAGTTATGGGCGAGGCAGCGCCGATCGCCGGACTCGCCGCATTGATGTGAAGATCGCCGGTGGTGGAGCTGCCGCTCGGGTTGGAGAATAATGGATCGACGGAAATGCTATTTGCATCCTGCCCGGTGGCGGCCTGCCAGTTAGCGAGGGCAGGACGCAAGACGTTGTTGTAGAGGCCGACGAACCCATCGGTGCCGGTGGCATATAGATCGTTACGGTTGCTAGTCAGCCCGGTCGGGTTGGGTGCGGTGCCAGCGAGGGCGATGGCGACATTGGCGATACCGCCAGAGGCGTTGCTGCGGGCATTCCAGAAGATGTTATTTCGAACACTCCGAGTGTTCACGGTGACGTTGCTATTGAAAGCAAAGGTGTTGGAGGAGGAGAGCACACCCGAGCCTCCGATGTAGACACTATTATAGTAGTAGCTGCTCATTGCGCCGGCGATGTCGCGGATGCCGATGATGGAGAAACCACTGGTGATCGAATTGCCGGCGGCGTCCAGACCCAGACGGATCATGTTGTTCTGGAAAGTTGCTGTTCCCGCCTGACGCATCACCATGCCCCACAATTGGCAAGTGTTGTCGGAGGACGTGAGTGAGATCGAACTGATGTGATTTCGCTCGACCAGGTGAGCGGTGAAGATGCCGTTCACGTTAATACCTGCGCCGCTGCTGTGGGCAACAGCAAGCGCCGGAGTGACGTTGACCCCGGTTCCGCCAGAACCGGTCGTTCCGACGGAAGTGATGGTCACGGTTTCCGAATTGGTGGTGGTGGGATCAAGGGTAAGGGTTCCGCCAACCGCCATGTTCGTGACGCTGGCAATCTTGATATTGGTTGCGCCGATGGAGGCAGAGGCTGAGAAGGTGGTTGCGGTCACCGGCAGGGTCAGATCCATTGCGTAGATCGAATTGCTGGCTGCTCCGGAATTATTCGACAAGCCCCGGATGGTGTTGCGCGAAATGGTCGATGCCGCCGTGGTGCTCGTACTGGTGTGTGTGATGCCGCTGCCGACGACGAGAGAAGGACCGTTGGAGTTGCCCAAGAGGTTTTGGACGGTGTTGCCAGTTACAACGGCAGCGGAAGGGGTAATCTGCATCCCGTACATCACGTAACTGCCAACCAGAGAATCGGTGATCGCGCCGGCGCCGACTCCGCCGACGGTGTTGTTGATAGCGGTTACGGTTGCTGCCGCGACGGTGTTGAGCAAAATGCCGCGGAAACCAACGGTTGTGCCGGTGCCTTGGATCGTGATCGCTCCAATCCTGTTGTTGCTGACCTGGTCGGAGGAACTGGTGAAGTCGAAGATCCCCATGACCGGCGCGTTGCTTGCGGTGGTCGAACTGGCGTTGATCACGATAGTGGATGAACCATCCAGGCTTCCAATGGTGTTCCCGGTGGTCGTGCCAACGTCGAACACCCCGGAAGTCGTGCCGAGTGCTATAGCAATGAAGGGTGCATTCGCGGAGGTGGTAGAACCACGCGAAGTCGTCTGGTTGATGCCAGAGATGATGTTGCCCTGGACCATGGTTGCGGTTTGGCCGCTGGTCGTCTGAAGGTCCAAGCCGCGCACCTCGTTACCCAAGCCGGTTCCAGTGCCGGTAATGGTGGTGCTACCGGCGCCGTTGGCGGCGCCAAACCCGATGATGTTGCCGCTGAAGGTGTGATAATCACCGTTGGCGCCACTCGTGCCGACCATGGTGATGCCCGAGTAACGAACGCCGGCCGCGCCGGTGAAGGTGCGCACGGCAGTCTGGTAGATCCGGTTGTTCGAAACCGTCCACTGCAAGTTGCCAGTGCGGACGTCGATGCCGGTGGTGTTCGCGGCCGGGTTGAAGAAGTCGAAGATGTTATTGTTAAAGATGAAATCAGCGCGGTTCACCGAGTTGTTTCCGGTGCTGCCGAGGGCGGTGATGCACTTGCTTGGGAGATTCGCACCTGCCGGACCGATATTATTATTGGCGATGACGTTATTGCTGTTGCCAACCAGGTTGTTACCGCTCGCGGTGGTGCTGCTGAAGAGCACGTTACCGGTGGCGGCACCAAGCGCGCCGGTGGATGAACCCTGGATGTTGCAGTTGGCGACGGTGTTGTTCTGCGCGCCGCCGGCGGCTGCGGTCGAGCTGATGAAGCGGATCGTGCTCGTCCCCGCGGTCGCGCTGGTGCTGGTGTTCGACAGGGTCAATTGATTGTAGCCGTCGATGCGCACGTTATCGGCGCCGTTCAGATCAATCAGAGGTGTGGCGAGGTTGCCGCTGACGGTTCGAGTCCCGTTAGGCAGAACCAGCACGGAGGAATAGGAAGCCGAGCCGGTGCTAGCGTTGAGGACGGCGGCGGCGGTCTCGGTGGTGTCCGCCATAATCCACACGTTAATCGCGCCCTGGTGCGTTCCGGCGTTAATGGCCGCGAAAGCCGCCTGGACCGTGGCGTAGCCGGTGGGTCCGGCAGTTCCGGAGGTCGCGGTGATCGTGACGTTTCCAGCCGAAGCGGGGGGAGTAGGCGAAGGAGTCGGGCTGGTGCTGGGAGTAGCAGTGGGAGTGGGGGTGGGGATCGGAGTCGGCGTTGGAGTCGGATTCGGGCTCGGCGTCGGAGTCGGCGTGCTCAGCGGGGCGCCGGTGCACTGCGGGAATTTAAATGCGCCAACTCGCGTCCGCCAACTGGCAGAGGAAGTTACCGAGTAGTATTCGTTAACGTGATAAAAGGTGCAGTTATCCGTCGGATCGACGAACATCGTGCTGTAATCTCCCCAGCGATCCTGGGTGCTGGTTTGATGGCCGGTTCCCGCCATCATCACCGCTTCCGTCTGGGTTAAGGTGCTTCCGTTGTCTGCGTAAAGCCGTCCGGCATAACGAATGCCCGGGTTCAAAGTTGTGCTCGAGGCGGAGTAGCCGATGGCCATGTTGCCCGAGCCATCCACGTTGATACTTGGCATCCAGCGGAACAGCCCGTCGTTACCATTGTTGAAGTCTTGCTGCTGCGTAGGCATGGCCGGAATGGTGTTGCCGGTCACATCGAATTGATACCAGCGGATCGCGGTCGGCCCGGTCAAGGTCGCGTCGCTCGCGAGCAGAATGGTCTGGGCGGCATAGATGTACTCCTTGCCATTAATGTTCTGGTAGGCCATCGGGTACATGAGTTTGTCACCGAGGGTGTCGAGCCATTGCGTGGTGGTAGAAGTACCGTTAGGGCAGAGCGACAGAGTGCTCGCGTTGAAGGCATCCTTGAACCCGGCCACGGTGATAATGCCGTCGGGATCATGAGTGGCGTTCACGCCAAACGTCGAGTTTGCCGGAGTGACGAAATCGACATGAAAGCGTCGGACGAAGACCTGCGTCTCAACTGTGCCGGCAGTGGTGGAGCTGTTCACATCCATAAACCACTCGGCTTGGCCGGCGGGCGGTGGGCCGGTGCGATAAGTCGCCGGAACCAGGCTGTATTGATCGCCGAGGTTGGCGCCTGGAATGGTGAAGGCAATGGTGTTGGCAGGACCGCCGCTGACCATGCTGGCGCGATCGAAGGCAAATACCCGCACGCCTTGGAACGGACTGTTCGCGCTGGTGTTTCCGTTAGTGAACATGTTGACGCTCATGTAATAAGCGTCGGGCCAGACGCCGAACTTCGGATAATCGCCAAACGCGGTGTTGATGCTTGGATCGACCTGGATGGCATAGAGATACCAGCCTCCCGAAACCGGGTCGCTCGTTTTCGAGACGCCAATGCACTGGTAGTTAGGCCCGGCACCCGCAGCCGTCCCAGCGGGGAAGGCAAAGTCGGTAATGACCCAGCGGTCCGCGATGTGGTCGTAGAAAACAACGCCGTCGCCGTGGTTTTGGTTGTTACCGCAACCGGTGCCTGTGCCCAGGGCGGAAAAAAACGAGTTATAGGTAATTCCGCCAGCGAGCAGGTTCCCGTTTTTATCGTAAATCGCGAGCGAGGAGTTAGAGGTCTGAACGTAGTGGTTCGATCCCACATCGCCGTCCGAGTCCGGAGGCAAACATCCACACCCGCTCAAGTTCGAGTCGATCCCGTCGAACGTGCGCAGTGGAGTCGGCAACTGCGCCGTCAACGACTGCTGGACAATCTTTTCCACGAATTGGGATCCGTTTGATTTGAGCGTGCCTTGGTTGGTGAACGGCCGCGGAAAGGGGTGGCGAGTGGGGCGGCCCGACTCCTCGTGATCGGGATTTGGGGCGAGGTAGGGCAACAAGCGAAGATCTTTGTTCTGGTGAACCGGGCCGACCATGCGGGTCACGTCTGGCTTTTGGGAGCCGGGTTTTGCCTGCGGAACGCCGGTCCGCGGAATGACGATCGACCCCGCGGCTTTGCTATCGCCGGACGGAAGAACGCCAGCGGCGAAGAGACTGAGAACCAGACCGAAGAAGGTAACGACGAGGCCGATAACGAAGCGGACGTTAAAGAAGGCCGACTGCGACGAGGATTTTTTCTTTTTCATGGAGGAGAGGCTCTAAGGCAGAAGTGAATCAAGGCCGGGTCTGGTTAGGCGTGCGAACGTCACCGCTGCGGCGACTTCCTATGCGTCTGTTCTTTCCCGTCACCGCAGTGATACTGGATCGCGTCGGTCGAGGACAAGGCGCGCGGCCCTCTTTAAATCAGACAAAATCTGTAGCGAAAAACACGACAAAGGCTTCAGCCCGCCGGTTTTACCTCCCTTAAGAAGACGCGCGCGAGAGCAAGTCAGTTAGCTCGTGTCCGTACCCGCGTTGCAGCTGGCTTCCGAATCGGATCCTCTGGTTCACGACTTTTGCCGTACAGCAAAAACCGCCCGGTGAGCGGGCGGTTTTGCGCGTAAGCTGAGACTGTTAGCGGCAGAGCGCGAAAACTCGGCGACGCTGAGTGAAAAGCAGAGTGAGTAAGACCAAGCTACCGGCCAGCCATGTTCCCGGTTCAGGCACCATGGTGATGGTGTAATCGGACTCAGCGATAGCAAAGGTGTGCCCGGCCGAATCGCTGATCACCGAGGTCTTGCCGCCGGTGAGTGTTTGGGACAACACGTAAGTGCCGGTGATGGGCGCGGTCGGGGAGATCTGCACGGTGATGTTGGCGATGAGATAAGTGCCCACGCCCACCGCTTCGGATCCCGGAGGCATGCCAGCGGGAATGGCTGCGCCCAGGTCGCTCGCATTGGAGGGGTTGAGCGACTGCGGATAAGTCAGGCCCGGACTCTGCAGATCAGTAAAGAGGCTCCCGCTGGGGTCGCGCAAGGTGACCGAGGCGATAAAGGGAGCGCCCGGGCTCTTTTGCTGCAGCCAATAGGAGAGGCCATCGAGGTTGGTGATGGTGCCGCCGGGAGCAAAGGCCAGGGAGATAGAAAAGGTGAAGCTGTCTCCCGGATGATAAGTCCCCGCGTTAGGCACTCCACTGCCATCATTATAGATAAAGTTCGCCGTCTGCGCGGAGGCGGTGGAGAGCGTGCCGGAGCAAGCCAGCAGTGCTACCGCAGCCAATTTCATCAGGAGCTGATTTTTTGAAGCAGGGGTTTTCATAGGAGGTAATTGGTTAGGCAAGTTGTTCTACAGTCCGTCTCCGGCATGCGAGCGAACGGCGGCAGTGTCGCCGATGTTGATGAATCCATCGACGTTGAGGTCGTAGATGAAATTGGTGGTGTCGAGGGTCCCTCCGGAAGCATTTCGGACCATGATGGTGTCGCCCACGTTCACTGCCCGATCGGCATTGACATCACCCACCAGGAAGCCCACGGCCACACTTGCGGAAGCCAGAGTGGCCCCGTTGGTGCCGTGCACGTTGCTGGCAGTCAAGGTAAGCACCTGTTGATCGGTTACCCCTGAAACGCTGACAACCATGTCGTTGCCGTTAAAGGTTGGAGCGGCCGCGGTCCCAGTTCCACCTGTAACTGTCGCGCTGCCGCCATCGATCGGAGCGTCGAAGGTGAGCACAACCGTATAGGTCCCCGCGCCATCGCGCGGTTCTACTCCGCTGCCGTCGAGCGGGAGGTTGAGACTAAAGTCGCCGGCGGCCCCGTGGGTGAGACGCGAGGCGGCACTCGTTAGTGCAGGCGGCGCAAGCACAACCTGCGTCAGCGTGCTCGAGTTACTCCCGGCGAAGTTCGTGTCTGATCCATAGATCGCGGTAATCGGATGACTGCCAACGCTCAAGGAGGAGGTGCTGAAGGTTGCCATTCCGCCACTGAGCGTTCCCGTGCCGATGGTTGATCCATTGTCCTGGAAGGTCACGCTGCCGGTCGGCGTTCCGGCTGTTGAAGAAACGGTTGCGGTAAAAGTAACCTGAGTTCCAGCGGTGGAGGGATTGTTGTTCGAGGTCAGACCGGTATTGGTCGCGGCCTGGCTGATGGTTAACGAACTGCTGCCGCTGGTCGCGCTGTACGTCCCGTCTCCAGCAAAGCTTGCAACGACGCCGGCAGGATAGGTGCCCGCGTTGATTCCGGCCAGGCTCGCATTCGAAACGGACGCTACCCCCGACGCATCGGTGGTTCCGCTCCCGGCGCTGTTGCCGTTCAAAGTGAAGCTCACGTTCTTACCTACGACTGGCTTGCCGGCGGAGGTAAACGTGGCAGACAAATTGGCGGTGCCACCATAGCTTCCGGTGGCCGCACTCACCGCCATATTTGCGTTCGACAGATCACCCGCAGGCAAGGGAAATACGTAGGCTCCGCGGCTGGCCGTCCAGGCAGACAGGGTAGTGTTCCCGCGATCGACGCGCATGTAGGCCACGCGCGCATGCGGTATCCCGGTGTCAAAGCGATACCAGGTCGGTGACGCGACGGTGATGTCGTTGGTGAAATACATTCCGAAGTCGGTCCCGAGAAAGACCTGCTGCGGCCGCAACGGATTGGGCATGACTGATGACGCGGGGATATCGGGCAGGTTGCCGCTCTTGTCGGTCCAAGTGAACGAAGTGCAATTTACGGTGCTGCATTCAACGCGGAAAACGTGACCGGGTGTGCTCGGAGTGTTGTCGTTGAAGCCGGCCACCGCCGCGTAGGCGGTGATGAGGTGGCTAGCCGTGTTATCGCTGAGCGGATCGTAGTTCACGCTCATGATCGGGCGATTGGGCAGAACAGCATTGCTGTTAGTCAGGTTCACTGTCGTGGTTGTCCCCCCGAGCCCGTAGAAAATTTGAACGTTACCATCAAAGGTTCCAGCAATACCGAGTGTCTGTGTCGCCGGTGCGTAGGCCACGTCGTCAATATAAGCGACCGCCGTCGTCACATTCTTCGTTAGGTCACCGGTGCGCGCTGTCCAGGTCGATGTGGTGTCGGAGGCAGTATTTTCCCATACGCGATAGGTGCCGTAGAGCATGTGATTGCAGCGGGTGCTGCCGCATTCGGCATTGCCGGTACCACCAATATTTCCTTTGAAGAGGTCAAAGGGCGCAGCGAACGCTTGCCGATCACTTCTCATTGTCGCTGAGCGAATATCGGTGCTGGCAAAAACTGAACCGGTTCCTGAGCAGTTCGTCGTGCAGCGGTGAAGCGCTCCGTTGTTGTTGCTCGCGTAGAAGTATCCGCCTTTGCCGTCGATGCGTGCAAAGAATCCGTCACCTCCCACGTTCCCTTGCCATTGAACGGGTCCAGTGGGATTTCCGGTGATTTTCATGACGCTATCCATGTTGTCCTGCGCACCGCCTACAGCCCAGACGGTTGTGCCGTTATTGAAGCCGGTGGAAGCGGCTCCGCCCCAGATATCGCCGGAGTAGTACTCGATCGTGTTGATCCCATTGATCATGTGGAACCAAGTCGGCCGCGTGACGGCGTCGGTTGCGGCGTTGGCGTTAATGGTCCCGTTGATGCCGCCATCGTTTCCGATCACCAGGATGCTGGATGAGTTCGGCACAAAGGCGAGCGCATGCTGGTCCGCATGGACCGCTTGCGAGGTCTGGGTGTAGGCGCAGGAGGTATTGTACCAGGCTGTGCCGGTGCGGGTGGCGAGCCAGACGTCGAAGGTGTCAAAAAAGACGCGGTCAGCATTGTTAGGATCTACGGCGATACCCTGGTCATACCAATTCTGGGCGTAGTCGCCGCTGCCGGCCAGGCCCGACGCCGCACCCACACTTGCGCAGGCGCGAAGGGATCCGCCGGCGGACCCGCCCATAAAGGACCAGGTGTTACCACCATCAGCGCTTGCCCAGGCGCCGAGCTGGCAGCCCGTGGTGGTGCCACAACCGCTCGAAGTGTTCGCTGCAATTGAGCCGACCTGCGCGTAGATCACGTTGGTGTTGCTCGGAGCAACCGCAATGTCGATCCGGCTCAGCTGGTTGCCGCTGCTTACGCTGCCTCCGTAAGGAGTCCCGCTACCGGCGTTCATGGCCGCGCCGGTCGAATAGGGACTACCGCTAACGATGGTGCCGAAGTTGAAACCGTTAGCGTTGCTGGCGATGGAGGTAAAGGTGGGGCAGCCGCTTGCGCCCATGGTGGCTTTGTAAATGCCGTTGGCGCCGTTCTGATCGAGGTTGTAACGAACCGAAGTACCAAAGCCGCGCGTACCGACAGCGGCAAGAATCCGGGTGACACCGGCGACATTTGTCAGCTCGAGGCCCGTCATGTCCTGCCGCTGGGTCGAGAAACTGTTGGTGGTGCAGGGCCCGGTCCAGTTCGTGCCGGCATCGTAGGAGAAATAGAGGCCGCGTTTGGTGCCGGCGACGACGTTATTGCTGTTGTTCGGATCAACTCGCACTTTGCCGACCGCGTCCCATTGCGGGAACTTGCCAACCGGCACGGTGTATTCCGCACCAAAAACGTTGGCGCCAAGCACGGTCCAGGTCGCACCCGCGTCGGTCGATTTCAGGATGCCTTGCGCGCTGCCGGCAGGGGCACCGCCACCTTCGAAGTCGCCGGTGCCGGCATAGACGACGTTGTGATTATTCGGATCAATGACGATGCTGGAGATTGCCGCGGTCGCGATGAGCGGATCGTCCGTTACGGCAGTCCAGCTGGTGGAGCTGTTACAGCAGTTGGTCGTTTTCCAAACACCGCCGCCGTCGGCGCCAGCGTAAGCGACGATGCTGCCGTTGGTAGTGGTGGTAGGATCGATGGCAATGGTATTGATCCGCCCTTCGGTGACGCCGTAATCGAAGCAGCCGGAGCAGCCGGTCATACTTTCCGGCTTCGGCCCGAGCGAAGTAAATCCACTGGTGGTGAGCGAGAGCGGTCCGCCGGTCAGGCTCAATTCTGCGGGAGCGGTATCTGCCGTCGGGGTGGACAGCGGAATCGGCGACATATCTCTTTTGTTATTAAAAGTATTGGTCAGGGCCAAGGTCACCGGCTCGCCGGTCAGCTTGACGGTTGGAACTCTGGCAGGCTGGATGTTGGCCGTTCCGCGCGGTCCGGGGACGGCTCGTTGCATCTTCCAGTGCTGCGCCGCCGCCCGGCGAATCCAAGCCGGATTGAAGCGGCCGGTGGGATAGGTCAATCGGTTGTATTTATGTTGCTCTATCCGCAGAAGGTCAGAACCCTCGCCCGTCGGATCATCACCGGTGGGTGAGAAGCGCGCCAGATCCGCGTTCGAGGTGTCGTTCAGCGCAATTTCTTTTTGGCGGGAGCGCGTTGCGTTCGTCACGACGGCGACGGCCAGGCCGAGGCCGCAGAGGCAAAGGACGAGACCGACAACAATCCGGAAAATGGAAAAAGCGGATGCGGAATTGGATTTTTTCTTCATTGAAGGGTCTGTTTAGCGGATGGAAAGCAATGGCCTAACGAGTGAACGCTCGTTGAGCTGACAGTTTGCCGGCGGGGTTTTGAGAGTGCCCTTTCGGGCGATGAGTGGGGCGGATGGGGGAAGGAATGCAGCAAGGTGATAGCGGTTTCGATCGCCTTCGGTCAAGGCCAAGGCTTGCGGCCGCGCCATACAAAAAATGTAGCGAAATCCAGGACAAAACGGGCGTCGGCACAGCAAAAACCGCCCGGTACGCGGGCGGTGTTGCGCGTAAGCTGAGACTGTTAGCGGCAGAGCGCGAAAACTCGGCGACGCTGAGTGAAAAGCAGAGTGAGTAAGACCAAGCTACCGGCCAGCCATGTTCCCGGTTCAGGCACCATGGTGATGGTGTAATCGGACTCAGCGATAGCAAAGGTGTGCCCGGCCGAATCGCTGATCACCGAGGTCTTGCCGCCGGTGAGTGTTTGGGACAACACGTAAGTGCCGGTGATGGGCGCGGTCGGGGAGATCTGCACGGTGATGTTGGCGATGAGATAAGTGCCGACGCCCACCGCTTCGGATCCCGGAGGCATCCCAGCGGGAATGGCTGCGCCCAGGTCGCTCGCATTGGAGGGGTTGAGCGACTGCGGATAAGTCAGGCCCGGGCTCTGCAGATCAGTAAAGAGGCTCCCGCTGGGGTCGCGCAAGGTGACCGAGGCGATAAAGGGAGCGCCCGGGCTCTTTTGCTGCAGCCAATAGGAGAGGCCATCGAGGTTGGTGATAGTGCCGCCGGGAGCAAAGGCCAGGGAGATAGAAAAGGTGAAGCTGTCTCCCGGATGATAAGTCCCCGCGTTAGGCACTCCACTGCCATCATTATAGATAAAGTTCGCCGTCTGCGCGGAGGCGGTGGAGAGCGTGCCGGAGCAAACCAGCAGTGCTACCGCAGCCAATTTCATCAGGAGCTGATTTTTTGAAGCAGGGGTTTTCATAGGAATATTTGGTTAGGCAAAGTTGTTCTACAGTCCGTTTCCGGCATGCGAGCGAACGGCGGCAGTGTCGCCGATGTTGATGAATCCATCGACGTTGACGTCCCAGCTGAAGTTGGTGCCATCGAGCGTCGCGCCGGAGTTGTTCCGGACCACGATGGTGTCGCCCACGTTCACTGCGCCATCGCCGTTCACATCGCCGATTAGAAATCCGACCTGCACGCTGGAACTTCCTGGCTGCGTGTTGGGACCGGCGACCCCATTTGTGGTGAGCGTCGCCGTTTGGAGATCAGTAACACCAGTGAGGGTAACAATCATACTGTTACCGCTGTAGCTGACGCCGCCGACGCTGCCGCCTGCGGGCGCGGTGAGGCTGGCATTTCCGGCGTTGACCGGTTGATCGTAGGTGAAGACAACCGTGTAATTGCCACCCCCATCGCGCGGTTCGATCACGCGGTTGCTGGTCGATAGGGGCAAATCCCATGTCCCGGCGCCATTTCCATGCGTCATCCGTGATGCGACCGATTGAAGTGCCGGCGCGGCCACAATATTTTGATAACAAACGGTGACGTCGTTGAGCGTCGGCGTGTTGGCGATGTTACTGGTGGTCAACAAAGCCTTGTATTTCAGGTAGCGATTACCATTGAACTGCGCGAGCGATCCACCGTTGGTGAAGAACGTGCCGGCAGTGCCGTCCGGGCCAACAAAATTGAATGGCCCAGTTGAGCTGTTGCTGGCCGCCGCCTGGAACTGAATGTTTGTGCCTGCCGGAAGGGCGGCGTTCGTCCACGATAGGGTTCCCCACGTTGGAATGTTGCCAGTGACGGCGCCGGTATCTTTCACCGAAGAAATGAAGTTCCCGGTTGTTGGGTAAACGATCGGCGTGGTTACATACTCCGTGAAGGTAAGATCGCCTGTTCCGGCCGTCCAAGTGCCGCCGCTGTTGATCGTGCTGAAGATTCCGCCATTCGCCAGGGTATTCCCGCTGCGGACGACATAGACATTGTTGCTGCCGACGCCTTTGATAACGACGGAGTAGCTGGTCCCACTAACAACCGCAGCCGGACTTGAGAAAGTCGCCGTATAGTTGGCCACGGTGCCGCTCGCGTTTGTCACAGGTCCTAACGTCGAAACGGAAGATAACAAGGTCGCGCCTGGCGACGTCCCGCTGATGTTGTGAATCTCCACCGTAACCGTGCCCGTCGTGCCTGAGTTGAGACCGAGGCCAACCGATATTTTTGTCAGATTTCCTGTTTTCCCTGCCCGGAATGTTTGTCCGGCCCAGGTCGTAGCGGTAGGAACGGTCCTGATGGTGGTAGCGGACGCGTTATTCTGATCGACGCCCTCGCCGCCGGAACTCGTCAGCTTCACATCTCCCGGGCTTGAATTGATATCCGCACTCGTTCCCGACCCTGTTGAGTAATCGCCGAAGTTTGTATCGGTTAGGCAGTTGGTCGAATAATTCGCAACCAAGGCTAAATTTTGTGTCGTGGTACCCCCATCCGTTACCGCGACCCCATTGACCGAGGCGGCGCCGTACCCGGCTGGACTGGTCGAGACCGTATAAGTTCCCGCATTCGTTCCAGGGATTTGATAGAACCCACTGCCGTTCGTCGTCGCCGATAACGTTCCGGCAAAGACGATTACATTAGCGACCGGATTCCCACCGGATGTGACGGTCCCTTGCAGCGTTCCAAAGCCGGTTCCGGCGGAACCGTAAACGACCGAGGCCGAAGCAGCCGAGTCGGCGTTCATCGGTGTCAGGGTGGTGCCGGGACAGTTGTTCTTGGCGCGAACGAAATAATAATAGGTAGTGGCAGGGATTCCCGTGCTGTCGACGTAGCTCGTCGAGGTCAGTCCCGAGGCCAGGGGCGAGCCCCCTGGAAAGACCGGGGTCGTATCGCGATAGACTGAATAGGTCCCGTTGGTGGCATTCGTTCCCCAGCCGGCGGGCGCGCTCCAGGTGATCGCGACACTCGGCGCGGAGGAGGAATTAACGCTCAGCCCGGTCACCGCTGAGGGCGCGGAGCAGTTAACGATGGTCGAAGTCGCATTGTCTTCCCGGCGGGTTGGCGCTTGCGTATCCGCGACGGGGAAAAACGAACGCGAGTCAGTCCAGAGGGGATGGACCTGCCGATTCAGCGCCGCAATCCCGGTATAGTCGCCGTATTGGTTCGGGTTCTCGGTGACGTTATCGGTCGTGTTCTCGTCCGCGTAGTTGACATTGTTGCGCCAGTTGGCGCCATTGTCCGTCACCGGAATGTTCGTCTCGAAGGTAAGGCCTCCGTCGCTCGATCGAGCGTAGACCGCCTGGGTTTTTCGATTCAGGGGATCGATTCGCGAATCAAGCCACGAGACATTGACGGTGCCATCCGATTGATCGACTGCGAGCCAGGGGAAGAACTGGGTCGCGCCAAAGTTGTCGTCGTTCACTTTGACCCGACTCGACCAGGAAGTGCCGCCATTGGTGGAGCGGATCACATACACATTGAGATCGGCGCCGGAAGTGGTGCCGGTGGGGAAATCGGTGAAAGTGACGTAGAGAGTCCCGAAGTTAGCGGAGTTTGGATTGCGATCGATGTCGATCGCGCCGAATGCGTTGATTCCGCGGGTGTCCTGCGCGGGCGGAAGGTTATTGGTTCCGAATGATTGCAAAGCCATGGTCGAAATGACGGCTGGCGTGGTCCAGGTCGTGCCCCCATTGGTAGACTTTGAGAAAACGATCGTCTCGACGTTGTAGCGATTCCAGATCACGTAAACGGTGCCGTCTGCCCCAATCACGAGGTTGCCGCCGATCGCCCCCGTGTTGGTGGGAAAGTTGACCGTGGTCCAGGTCGTGCCGTTGTCCGTATACGCAATTTTCTCGGCGTTGGCGGCGTCCCAGATCACGAAGATGCGTCCCGGATGGGAGAACGCGCCATTGGTGTTATCGATTGCCATCATCTCCTTGTCATTCCCTTGGGTGGTGGAGGTGATGCCGTTTACCACCGGACTGCCGAATTGCTGCCAGCTCGTGCCGTTGTCAGTGGACCGGGCAACCACGATGGAAGCTCCCGAGGCGGTATTGCTTTGCGAAATCAACATGTAGGTGGCGTAGGCGTTGCCGGCATTATCCCAGGCAAGGGCCGGGTCGCTTCCGAAATAAGCGATTGAGCTAGTCACCCCGCCGGTGACCGACGTGTGCCAGGGCGCGCAGTTGTAGGTCCATGTTTGGCCCCCATCGACCGATCCGAAGAGAGCCATCGTGCCGTAGGTGAGTGAGGTGCCGCCGGTGGGGGATTGGCATTGGGCGGTGGTGTCTTTGAAAAACGTGTTCGAGTGCGCCACCATGTGGAGTGGGTTGTTAGGGTCGATCGCGATATTGGTTTCGCCCTGATAATCCTGCACTCCGTTAGCCGGATTAACGTTCGTGCCGACCAAAGGAGCCAGCGGGTTCTTGCCGAAGACCGAAAACTCGGCGAAGCGCCGCAAATTTATTGTCACTGGATCGACTGACGACTGCTTCTTGTATTGTCCACGAGCCGCTCGCCAAAGAGCGCTGGCGCAGTTCGTCGTCGGCGGAATGGCGATCATGTGCGGATGCGCGCGCCGATTCTTCTCGAACGCTATCACTGGATCTTCGATGGCCGTGTTCGCCATATCGATGATCTCCTGTTTCAGAATCCCGTGGCACTGCACCAGGTCCGGCGCGTTCTTGAGGGTCAGGAACAGCACTTTTGGCGGGGTGACTTGCGCCTGCACCGTTCGGCTGGTGACGATTCCGAACGCGACGAGGGCGAGGAAGGCGCCAAGCAGGCAGAGGGCGAATCCGAACAGCATTCGCGGGTTGAAGAAAGCGGACGTGGCTTTTTTCTTTTTCATCTGGGAACTCTTTTCTTGGTTGGGTGAGGCAGAGGCTGGTTAGAAATGGACGAGCCTGTGATACGAGGGGAGAGGATCGAGGGTCAAGAGAACCCCCGCTGCGCGCATTAGACAAAAGATGTAGCGGAAATTGCTACACGGCCGTACGCCGGAAGCCTCTCCCGCCGCCGAAGGCCTCGCCAATGCAGCTACTGCTACTCGCGCTCCTGCAGCCAGCGCGCCGCCGCCATGCGCAGACGCGACGAATTCTCCAGCTGCAGCTTCTGCTTGATCCGGCTCTTATAGGTGTCCACCGTGGTCGCGCCCAGATGAAGCTGGGCGCCGATCTCGTGACTCGTTAGGCCGCGCCCGATCAGCTCGAAAACCTCCAGTTCCCGATCCGCCAGCAAAGCCGTTGGCGGCAAGGCACCGTTCTTTCGCCCCATCACCTTGTCCATCAATTGATGCATGAAGCGGGGTTTGAGATAAATTTCTCCAGCGAGCACCTGGCTGATTGCATGCATCACCTGTTGTGATGCTTCACTCTTGGTGATGTAGCCGCGCGCCCCCGCCCGTAACGCTCGCTCCGCGTAAAGCGCTTCATCGTGCATGGACAAGACCAGCACCGGAGTTGTTAGTCCGTGCGCTCGCAGATCCTTGAGCAGCTCGAGCCCGTTTGAGCCCTTTAAGCTGATATCAACCACCGCAATGCTGGGTTGCAGCTTACGGATCACCGCCAGCCCGTCGCGGATATTATCGGCCTCTCCGACCACACTCATGCCTTCCGCCTTCCTGATGAGATGGCCGAGACGTTCCCGAAACATCGGGTGATCCTCCACAATTACCACCGTCGTTTGATGCGCGCTCTTTGCTTTCATGCGCTCGAGCTCTTCGTCGGCGCCGTGCAAAGCACCGTCGTCCCAGCGCCGGGCGCGGTCGCGATATGAAGATCGCCGCCGTTTTGGCGCGCGCGGTAGCGCATCAGGTTCAGTCCCAAACCATCGTGCTGATCACCTTTGTTGGCTTCCATGCCGGTTCCATCATCTTCGATTCTCAAAGTCGTCAGCCCATCAGCTACCGCCAGATCAATCGCGATCCGCTTCGCTTTTCCATGACGGGTCGCATTGCTGATCGCCTCCTGCGCAATTCGATAAAAGTCGCCGGCCATCGCCTCCTTCAGCCGCGTGACCGCGCCGTGCGCGGCAAAGGTGCAGGAGATTCCCTGCAAACGGCTGACGGAATTCGCCAGCGACTCCAGCGCCAGGCTCAACCCCACCTGGTCAAGGTGCGCCGGGACCAGTTCGTGCGCGAGGTCTCTCGTTTGCACCACCGCTTCGCGCAAAAGGCCGGCCAGCTCATGCGCAGCCTCCGCCTCCGCCGTCGCTTCCATCTGCTGCAGGTCGTCATGTAAGGAGCTGGCGGAGCAAGCCATCGCCGCCAACGACTGGCAAAGGCCATCGTGCAGGTCGCGCCCGATCCGCCGCTGTTGCTCCTCGCTGATTTCCACGATCTCCCGCTCCAGGCGTCGTGAATGTTCCAGCAAAGCAATTCGCGCGGCGGTCATATCGCTCCTCGACCGCAACAACGAGCCGATCACCGCGACGGACATGCACGAGATCATGTGACGGGTGATTTCCCAAATCGCGATGTATCCGGTCAGATCCGGATCAGCGTCGACCCAGTCCGCGGCTAACGAGGTGATTCCGGCCAGTGCTCCCACCAGCAGTCCTTGCCTGCGACCGCAAAACCAGGCGGCCGCAAAAACCGGTCCGGCGTAAAAGGGCAAAAGCCGGATCTCGAATCCGGTTAGGGCATCGAAGATCCCGATAGCGAGGATGAGCCCCACCATCTCCGCCAGGATCGCGCCGCGCGACTGCTGCGCAAATCTTCTGCCCCAGTTCACTGGGGCAAGCTTACTGACCTATCGTTTGAAAAGGCGAGCAGATTGTAGCAAAAAACGCTACGCCGGAGTAGTTTGTCACGGAAATGCCAGCCGGTAGAACTTCGAGGTTCCCGGATTCATGTCTGTGTAGGAAAAAGAGCCGCTCATATCCGGAGTAGTCGAGGTGAGCGTCTGGAAAGAATTCGGTGACAGGTCCGGCGACCATTCAATTCGATTGACGCTGTTGGGCACGCCCTGACATTGCAGCACGATGTTCCCGCTGCCATCCGGCATGATCGAGGTGATCTTAAAGGGAACCACGTTGATCGTGTAGGTCGTCTTCGGGATGGCCAAAGTGTGACCTCGGTCATCCGTGATCAGCGATTTCTTCCCGCCCGTGGTAGTGCTTTCAATAATGTAAGTACCCACGGGTGCGGAGGGGGAAATCGCGAACGCCAGGTTCGCGATGAAATAATTTCCGTCGCCGATGCCAGTGCCGCTCAGGGTGCTGGCGCCGAGGTCATTCGGGTTGGAGGGCGTGAGCGCTTGTGGATAGGTCATTCCAGGCGTTTGCAGGAAAGTGAACTGGCTCCCGGTCACATCGCGGTTGGTGATCGAGAAGTAGAACGGCGCGATCGCACTCATCTGTTCGAAGAAATAAGAGAGCCCGGCCAGATTGGTCACGGTCCCGCCGGCGGCGAAGGTCAGATTAACCGAGAGAGTGAAGCTGGCGCCCGCGGGATACCAGCCTTGATCGGCCGGCGCGTTGCCATCGTTGAAGGTGAAACTCGCCGTCTGTGCGTCCGCCGTCGGGATCGCCGACGTGAAACACGCGGCGATTGTCATCAGGATTAGAACCGCTTTCTTGAAAGGCGTCATGCAGGGAGCCGGGGATTGTACAGTAAACATTCAGCAAACGGAAGAACTATGGTGGAAAGATCATGGAACGGGGAAACAACCGTCGCGACGCTGAGGTCCCTCCCACATTGCGGCGGTGCCCTGCGCTTGATCGCGTTCTAATTCCGCCCAACGAATGTCACTAATTATCGGAACTTTGTCATACTTGCTTCGCGCATCATCCCCTAACGTCGTCTTCACGTATGAATCGACGAACCTTCCTCCGCAGAACCGTCGCCGCCGCCGGCGCGGCCTCATTTGCCGGTATCGTTAGCCCGTCAGGCGCCGTCGCCGCGGGCGAAGTCAAAGGCATTGCCCAAGGCGCGAAGCTGACTCCGCCATCAGCCGGTCGGATCCCCGTCGCCATCCTCATTTCCGAAATGGTGAACGTGGTCGATTTTTCCGGGCCCTGGGGCGTATTCGAAAGCGCCCAGGTGGACAATGCAAACGAGCCGCCCTTCAACGTCTTCAGCGTCGCCGAGACGCCCGAGATCGTGACCGCTGCGAGCGGTCTCAAGATCAAACCGGATTACACCTTCGCCAATGTGCCCGATGTGAAAGTCGTGGTCGTACCGGCGCAGATGGGCTCGGACGCCATGATCGACTGGCTGAAGAAGACCTGGCAAAAAACCGATCTGACAATGTCGGTTTGCACGGGCGCGTTCAAGCTGGCCAAGGCTGGATTGCTGGCCGGCAAGCCCGCCACCACGCATCACGCCTTCCTTGATAAATTGGAGAAGGAATATCCCGACATCGAGGTGAAGCGAGGAGTTCGTTTCGTCGAAACAGGAAAGATCGCGACCGCTGCCGGACTAACGAGCGGAACCGATTTGGCCTTGCGGCTGGTTGAGCGTTACTTCGGGCGCACTAACGCCCAGGCCACCGCCACTTACATGGAATACACGGGGACTGGCTGGCAGATCTGAATCCTATTGCCTGAACGAAGGCTAGGCCGTCTCAGCGTGGACTCGGTTTTGCACAGATCGGCTCGTTAGGTATCGGAGTGCGTCACGCCCAATCCAGCGCGCCGCCCCGTCTCGTGTGATCAGCCGCTGTGCGACTTTAACAGCCTCGGCGTTCAGCGCGCGGTTCCGTCGGCCGATTCCGCGGAGGGCCCAGCTGACCGCCTTCTTCACAAAGTTCCGCTCGTCAGTGGCGGCGCGCTCGATCAGGCGCAAACTTTCCTGAAACGGTCTGTCGGGAGCTTTCTTGTCGTGCAAGGCCATGCTGGCGAGGAGGGCCAAGGCTGCCCGCTTCACGAATTCCGATTTGTCATTGCTCCACTTTTCGATTTTCGCCCAAGCGTAGGGGGTTTTATCGAAGAGGTGAAAGCAAAGTGTGTCACAGAGCGCCCAGTTATCGAAATCGCGCGCCCATCGGTCCATTAAAGAGGAGGTGACGCGCTCCGATTCAGCCACGAAGGCGGCGAGCAGTCGTGCTTCGTAGATATCGGTTTTCCACAAGGCGACCGCAAGCGTCTGGTCCGGACCGATTCGTTTTGCCAGGGCCCGGATGTCGCCGACGTAAACCCCGAGCGGATTCCTGGCAACGATACCGTAGCGCGCGAGGCCTTGGCGGTTGCGCTTGGTCGCTTTCTTCTTAAGCGCAGCGATGACGGCGACGGCATCTTTTCGCATGACAGGGACGATAGATTGCAACCGCGAGTGACTACGCGGCATTATTTGATCCGCAGCCAAATGTCCTGCTTGCTGCCGTCGCTGACCGAGAACTGTTTCTCGCCCATGGGAGAGACATGAAAATCTTGTTTATCCCCTAACGAAAGGACGAGAAAGTTGGGCGGTGCCAGCTTCCAGGTTCCTTCGCTTTGGACTCCGTCTCGTCCCGAAAAACGACAAGTGAAATTTGGCTTCAGTTCGTAATCATTGCCGGTCTTGTCTCGCCAGGTGCCGAAGAAATTTTCCGTCTTGATTCCTAACTGTTCGAAGGTGTCGTTCCCCTGGTGCACGAAGAAGCCGGGCGCAAACGGCTTCGGCGTCGGAGCTCCCGGTCGGGGTTCGGATGGAACGAACCAGGCGCGGAAGATCTGGTTATCGATCAGCGTTAACGAACCGATCGCGCCCTCGTAGGGAATGAACAAGGCTTGTCGAACGTCGAATTTGATGCGCTCTCCAGCTTTTGTGATCTTGTCACCGAAGGCGTCGACCTCGAGGGTGATCCCCTGGTCGGTAATCTGAGTGATCCGATAAGAACAGTTCCCGGCGTAATCATCTTCGCTGCTGCCGCTGTGGCCAAAGCCACCGCGATAAACATTTCCTTCGTAGACTTCCATCCAGCCGCCGCCTCCACCGCCAGGGTAAACTTCTTCGACGCGGAGGGAATCATGGGTCCAGGGTGCGGGCGGGCGCTTGTGACAGGCGGAGAACAGAAAAGCACAAAGCAGGAGGCCAGCGGTCGCAAACGAGGTCGAATTCATGATGACCGAACAGGGTGCAAGCTTCAGAAGAACGTCTGACAGGAAAGATTAACACGATCGCCGGCAGCCAAACCAACGCTAATTGAGCTTCACTTCGCGCAGGCGAAGATCGCGCAGAAGTGGCAAGCGCTGCCCGCGAGGACGAAGAGGTGCCAAAAGAAATGGTGAAAACGGCGGTGATCGTTCACGAAGAAAAGCACGCCAGCGGTGTAGGCGAATCCGCCTGCGAACAACCAAACGGCGGCGGCGAGAGGCAAGGCGGTGAAGAGAGGCCTAACGACAAGGAGCGCCAGCCAGCCGATTCCGAGATAGAGTGCCATGGCCAGGCGGGCAGCGCCGGTCGGTCCCACCGTTATTTTTAAGGCAATTCCGCAGAGCGCGAGGGCCCAGACGACCCCAAGTAACGGCAGGCCGATCGTTTGCGATAGCGGGCCGAGCGCGAACGGGGTGTAGGTCGCGGCGATCAGGAAGTAGATCGCGCAATGATCGAGCAGGCGGAAGACACGTTTGGTCCGACTCGGCGGAGATCCGTGGTAGATCGTCGAGCTGAGATAAAGCGCGAAAAGCCCAAAGAGAAAAACAAAAGTGCCAAAAAAGAAACCCGAACTCGGCTGACGCGAAGCGGCGATAAGCAGCAAGGGCGTACCGATCAGGCTGGCGAGGGCGCCGACGCCGTGACTGATGCTGTTGGCAATTTCTTCAGCGCGCGATTGAATTCGCGCCGACGGGATCGTCGTCGGATCAGAAGGTGAGGAGTCCGTCTGACGACGGGATACAAAAGCCATCTGGAACGCGCTGACAGTGCACAGGTTTTCTGAATTATCCAGAAACTCCGGACACTTCCGCAGGTGACTCCCGGTTCGCCGTAGCCTGCGCGATTCGTCTCCGCTTAACTCAGGAATTCTGCCACCGGAGCGAAGCGCTCGATATGTGAGCAGAAAATTTTAAAGGCGGCCAGGATCGGAACCGCCACGATGATGCCGGGAATTCCCCACAGCCAGCCCCAAAAAATCAGCGAGAGCAAAACGATCACCGGATTTAAAGTGAGGGAGCGGCCCATGACATAAGGAGTAACGATGTTGCCCTCGATGGTGGCGAAGGCCAGGTAAACTGCGGGAAAGACGAGGGCGTAGGTAAAACTGTCGAAACTCAGAATGGCGCCCAGGGTAATGCAGATAATCCCGGTCAGCGCGCCCAGGTAAGGAATGAAGTTGAGGACGGCGACCATGGTTCCCCACATGAGTGGATTGGGTAGCCCGAGAGCCCAAACGGTTAGCCCGACGGCCATGCCGAGGCCGGCGTTGATTAGCGTTTGGGTGAAGAGGTAACGCGAGACCTGGTTCTCGACTTCGTTGGCGATGGAAACGGCACGCTTCTTATCCGACAGCGTGGGGAGCAGCCGAATGAGTTTGTTCAGGAATACGCCGTCGTTAGCCAAGAGAAAGTAGAGCAGGATCAAAAGTACGACGGCGCCGGCGACGACCTCGGGTGTGCGCGCGAAGACGACGGTGGCGATCGGGTGGCTTCTAACTTCGACGGTCGCTTTATGGGGCGCGTTGGCCGGGGTGGTTAATTTGTCGATTTCGTTAGACGCCTGCTGTACTCTTTCAATCGGCTTTTTCAGCGGGAGCAACTTCCACTGCAGCTGCTGAAGACTGTAAGGCGCCTTCTCCAGCCAACCCGCGGCCGGTCCGGTGAGCAGAGACACGCTGTATCCGATGAGCGCGAGCAACCCGATGACGATCGCCGCCGCCGAAAAATGGGGGGAGATATGCGCTCGCGCGAAAGAGCGGACGATCGGACGCAGCAGATAGCTCAAGAGCAAGGCAAGCACGAGCGGCAACAGAATCGCTCGCATGAAGTAGATGGTGTAAAAAACGGAGAGAATAAAAAGGCCGCTCAAGGCCAGGGAACGGATGTCGAAGCGGTTCGTCAGCAGATCAGAACAATCGGAAACGGGCTGCCGTCGCGGCCGCCTCGCTTCCATCCGGACCAGGGCTCGGTTGTTCGCGTGGGCTCGGAATCGCCCCGTCCGCGGCTGCAATCACAGGGCCGCCATTGTCTCGCTTGTCCATCACCACTATGAGTAGACGCATTCTACGCCCAGCAAATTCAATTCAGCGAGAAAGAGTTGCTAGAATCGCCCGGTGAGCTCCGAGGCGGGAGCGAGAGCGAGGGTCAACGCAAACGCAGAAGCGCAGCTCTGCCGTCGCCCTGCCTCCGGTTAGGCAAAAAAAGAAGCGAGCTTTTGCTCGCTTCTCTCCAATTTAATCTGGGCCGCTGACGTCCAGGGTGTGGCGTCCAGCTTGGGTAAGTGGTTGTGACCGTGGTCGCTGTGCTGGTGCCAGTGGTGCTGGCGGTGGAGGTAGCGATTGTTCCAATCGCCATGTCGGGCATAATAACCGCGGACCCAATGATGGTGATGGTCCCAATGTCCGGGTACCCAAATCCAGCGCCAACCCCAGTCCCAAAACTCCGGTCCCGCGTAGTAGGGCCGATCCCCAACCTCGACGTGAACGGTCGCTGCCTTTGCCGACGTACTATATAGTGCGCCTGCACCGGCGAGGACAGCCAGCAGGATTCCTAGTCTCTTCATAATGAAGAACTTCCTACCCGAAGCAGGCACTCCGTGTAAATGCCGTAATCCGTCGCCTCGCGAACACCACATCGAATATCAATAAATGACTTGCCGAATATCAATATTTAGATATTGATATTCGATATGAATGATACGGCTCCTCAACGAAGTCACTCGGGTCCAGTCCCTGCCAGCCTCACGGTCTCATCCGTAGTCCTGCGGATCCTGATCGTCCTTAACTGTGTCTACGGCATTGCGGTGCTCAGCCTGTTTATCGCGGCCGTGACCAACGAAGACTGGGTGATGCGAGCCCTGAAGATCTATCGCTTACCCGAAACCATGGCGCTGGTGCATGGTTTGGAGACCATCGCCTTCCTCGGCGTCGTCTGTGTTCCGTTTCAATATGTGATCTTGCGCCGCCTGCTCGACATCGTGGGCAGCGTTCGCGCGGGCGATCCTTTCGTTGGGCAGAATGCATCTCGCTTGCAGACGATCGCCTGGTCGTTACTTGGGCTGCAGGTGCTGGCGGTGATCATCGGTGGGATTGCGCGCGCCGTTTCCACCCCGGCGCATCCGTTGCATCTCAACGCTGGCTTTTCCACCGCCGGCTGGCTGGCCGTCCTGCTTCTCTTTGTGCTGGCGCGCGTGTTCGATGAAGGCGCGCGCATGCGCGCTGAGCTGGAAGGGACAGTGTAGCCATGGCGATCACTGTTAAACTCGACGATCTCCTGCACGAACGCCGAATAACCTTAACCGAACTCGCCCAACGAGTGGACATTACCCTGGCTAATCTTTCGATTCTTAAGACAGGGAAAGCACGGGCCATTCGCTTCTCTACGCTGGAAGCGCTGTGCAAGGCTTTGCAGTGCCAACCGGGGGATTTGTTGAGGTATGAGAGCGGAGGCGGGGGGTGATGGAGCGATCGGGCTGATGGAGGGATAGAGGGCAGTGGCTGGCAAAGTTTGGGGCTGGGCAAACCGTGGGCACACCCGCTGCTAAGCAGTTCGGGACGCCCTTATGCCTTTCCTCTCCTTCGCCGCTCGCTCGTCAAATCGACGCGCTTTCGCGCTTTCCATCGTCTTTGGTCTGCTCGCCGGTTCCTGTTTCGCGCAGCCACTCTTTCTGACCGTTCGCGCCACGCCCTACGATCGCCAGATGGCGCGGGTGAATCCGACCTTAACGACTCGCGGTCCGTCCCAAGGGTTCCCCGTCTCGGTCATGCTGCCGCAGTGGATGACCGAACTTCGCTCTATCCCATATCATTATTCGAAGTTTTGGCAGACCCCGGCGGAAGTGAATTTTGCCCAGGCTTCCGATTGCAAAGGCAAAGCCGTGTCGCTGTATCAACGGATGCGCAGCAGCGGCGCAACCAATCTGCGGCTCGTCATTGGGAAACGTCATCTTTACGACTCGGCCACGCACGCCTGGCTAAATTGGGAAACGAGCGCGGGCACGTTCGTGCTTGATCCTACGTTTACGGAAACGCCGATCAGAGAAGCCGAGCTCGACCTCATGACATACATTCCGTTTTACGCTTACGACGGCCTTAAAAAATACACCGTCGGTCATACTCGCGTTTCTCCGACGACAAGGGTAGCCACGGGCGCCGGTTATCCATCGCCGTTAGTCCCGACGGCGTCCAATACGCATTTGCCTAACCGTGATGCAGCGCGGCAAGCCGAGCCTCGAACTCCGGCTGTCGCGCCAATCGAAAGATCCGGCTTCCGTCGTCTGAATCGCTGACGCTTACAACGGCCGAGGGGAGTCCCTGCGCGTTCTGCTTTCGTCACGGCAGCCGCTCCGTTAAGATTGCGTCCTCAATGCGCAAGCTTTCGCTGATCCCGTTGCTTTTCCTTGTCCTGGGCAGCGTCGGGGGGCTGTTCATCGTGTCCCTCTTTGTCCTGCGCCTGACCGGAGACATCCGGCCGTTCAAGGTTCCGACCGGTGGAATGATGCCGGCTTTGAGCCCGGGCGATCAGTTTTTCATGGATGGCCTTTCCTACCGGTTTCGACAGCCTCGACGTCATGAAATCCTTGCCTTCACCACCAGCGGCATTGCCGGAATACGCGGAGCACAGACGCAACCAGCGCCGATTTTCATCCAGCGCGCGATCGGCCTGCCGGGGGATCATCTCGAACTCCGCTACAAGGAGTTATACATCAACGGGGAAAAGGATCCCTTCTATGCCGGACGAAACTTCGAAGTCACGGCGGCCATGCGTTACCTGGAGGGCTTTCATCCGGAGGTCACCGTGCCAGCGGATTCCTATTTCGTCGTCGGCGATAATTTGCCTAACAGCTACGACAGCCGTTATTGGGGCTTCCTGGCCCGCAGAAATGTGCTCGGGCGGGTGCTGATTCGTTATGCGCCACTGACGAGAATCGGTTTCCCGTAATCGCGACCGCTCTCCCGAAACGCAAACACCCGCCGCGCTCGCGCGGCGGGTGTTTGGTCAATTTTTTCTAAGCTCGAAGGCCTTCGCTCCGTGCTCAGCTCTTAATAAACTTCGACGTAGTCGGGATCGCCCGCGCAAATGACCCGTTCGCTGTATCCATAGCCGTCAACGTGAACGGAGACCCAGCAGCCGTCGAGGTAAACGAAGTACATGTTCGAGATCAGACGAACATGATTTTCCCCGTATTTCTGAAGGAAGAAGGTTTTTGGATGAACACCAAGGCTAAAGACGTCGGCGTGCCGTGTGCGAAACTCCTGTGCGGTCACCTTCGTCTTTGAGGTGGTCGTGCTTTCAGTCTTCGCGTGCGTCTGAGACGTTTCGGTGCTCGCTCCCGCCGCCGCGTCCTTGTGGTCGCCCGTGCGATCCGCCTGCACGTTTGTTGTCTGGCTGTGTTCCTGCGTAGCCGCTTTCGGTGCGTTCTGCTCGGTCGCGGTGGAATGCTGGGTCTGTTTCCCTTGAACCGGTTGATTTCCCTGAGCGGCTTGGTTTGTCTCCGTCTCCTTCGTTGACGTATCCTTGTTTTGCTGGTCGCCCTGCGCTACTGCCATCAAGGGCAAAGCCAGCGCGACGCCGAAAGCCAATACTGCTGCCTTCATATTCCCTTCCTTTTTTTCTTCTAATTAATGATTCCAGTGGTGACGGTGCTTGAGGTAGCGACGGTTCCAGTCACCGCGGCGATCGTAGTAGCCACGAACCCAATGATGATGGTGGTCCCAATGACCGGGCACCCAGACATAACGCCAGCCCCAATCCCAAAATTCCCCGCCGTGGTAGTAAGGCCGGTCGCCGACTTCGACGTGAAGCGTTGCTGACTGCGCGGTCGGACTGAACATTGCCGCCACGCCCGCTAAAACGGACAAGAAGAGTACGATTTTTAATTTCATACTCTAGAGTTTCGGATGCCAAACTCTTTACGGATGCATGGTTACGTCTCGAACTCATGTTGGTGCGAGACCTGGTAGAACTCTGACCAGGCTTTGGGAGAGGTGCGCGGGCGAGTAGCTGTGGTGAAAGCAGACGCGCCGTCTAGTGTTTCTCGGGCTCCGGAATCTTCGTGGCCTGCCAGGCGGCCGCCTGCCACTTACCATCTCTTTTCACAAAGGTGCCGGTGTTGAAGTAATTGGTAGTTTCCGTCTTTCCATTCTTGCTGGTGGTGCCAACCAGACGAAAGGCGACCACTGCAGTCGTGCCGTACTGTAAGACACGCACATCTTCGGCGGTGAACTTGGTCGTTCCCTCGTCTTCTTTCTGGGGCGCGGCCGCGTCCTCCTTCACTCCGCGAAGAATTTCTGCTCTCCCTAACCGGCGGCCGCTCGACCCGGTGTAGATCAGTTCCTCGGCCCAAAATCGCTCATGCACCGCCAGATCATTGCGCGATGCTCCATCGAGAAAATCGTTTAACAACTTCGTCAGCTCCACCGCGTCGGGAGCAGAAGTGGGGCTGGCATCGGCGAGAACGCACCAGGGGAGCAGAGCCAGGAACAGGAGCGGGAGTCGTTTCATGGCCCCAGTCATAGCAGGGTGGCGATAGTGACGCGAGCCGCTGCTTCATTCTGCGAAAATTTTCGTCCCGCCGAGCGCGCGTCGTCTGCCTGAGGTAGGCGCACTTAACTCATGCCGTTTTAACATGTTAGGCGGCTGAATGGCTAACAAATCGGCGGAGAGCTGTTAGTCTTCATCCTGGAAAAGGCTTGCAAACGAACGCGAAAGTTCCCAGAACCGGGAAAGGAAACTAACTCATGCAAGATATTACGCGGCGATTCGTCACGATTGGTGCAGCTATTTCAGTGGGATTAATTTTTAGCTCTCAGGACGCTTACGCCGGCAGTGCCACTTGGAATCTCAATCCGGGCACTAACAACTGGAATAGCAGCACTAACTGGACTCCCAACACGATTCCCAATAGTACAACCGACATCGCGACGTTTGCGACTTCCAACACCACCGGCATCAGTGTCACCGGCACCACCAGTGTCAGCGGTATGACCTTCAACGCCGGGGCGAGCCCGTTCACCATCACCGCTGCTCCCAATGTTGTTCTAAACATCCGTGGTGCGGGCTTGGTCAACAATTCCGGTATCGCTCAGAACTTCGTCGCCGCGGTGGACGGATCCGGTAACAACGGATTTATCGAGTTTCTCAACAGTGCCACTGCCGGGAGCAACGCCGTGTTCACCAATCAAGGGCTCTCCGCCAGCGGGCCGAACGCCGGGGCAACCTACTTTCGCAACACCTCAAGCGCGACCACCAGCACGATCACGAACCAGGCGGGGACAGCCAGCGGCGGACACGGCGGATACACTCGTTTTTACGACACCGCCAC
Organism: uncultured Verrucomicrobiae bacterium; assembly: GCA_963746035.1. Taxonomy (GTDB): domain Bacteria; phylum Verrucomicrobiota; class Verrucomicrobiia; order Chthoniobacterales; family UBA10450; genus JBBRDU01. The sequence continues at coordinate 77,048 of CAVUZN010000001.1, forward strand.
CGCTGCCAGTTCCAACATCACGAACAACGGCGCCCTCTTCAGCGCCGACTTCGGCGGCGTCACTTACTTCGTAGGAAGTTCGACAGCTGCGAACGCAACGATCACAAGCAAGGCGGGTACGGTGAACGGGGCCCGGGGCGGAGTCCTCAATATGCAGGACAATTCGTCAGCGGGCAGCGCCATCCTGAACAATCAGGGAGCCAGCGTTTCCGGCGCGACAGGCGGAGTGATCGATTTCCGCGACACCTCTGATGCGGCGACATCGTCGATCACCAACAGCGGAGCCAGCATCGCCGGATCTTTTAATGGTGGCGAGACGTCTTTCATCACGAGCTCGACCGCCAACAACGCCATGATCATCAATAATGGCGGAACGGTCGATTCCGCAGGCGGCGGTATCACTCTCTTTCGGAACAGTTCTTCGGCTGGAAATGCGACGATCGTAGCTAACGGAGGAGTCGGGAACGCGTCCGGCGGTTATATCGGTTTCTTTGAAGATTCCAGTGGCGGAACAAGTCGGATCAAACTCTTCGGCAACGGCCAGCTCGAGCTCAGTTTTCACAACGCGCCGGGCGTCACGGTTGGTTCGATCGAAGGCGATGGAAACGCTTTCTTGGGAGCGGTTAATCTTTCCGTTGGGACCAACAACCTGAGCACAGCTTTCTCGGGTATTTTGCAGGATGGCGGCGCGAACGGCGGCACCGGGGGATCTCTCACCAAAACCGGCACGGGAACGCTTATCTTATCGGGAGCGAACACCTACACGGGAGGAACGAGCGTGACTAACGGGACCCTCCGGGTGGATCCAGGCGGCACACTCGGGGCCGCCAGCGGAAGCCTCAGCCTTAGTGCCGCCACCGGCGTGACCACGCTCCTTGACCTCCGCACCGATACCACCGTCGGACAGCTCACTAACTCGCTCCCGACTGCCGGCTCCGGCGCGATCAATGTCACTGCCGGGAAGACGTTCACGGTGAACCAGGCGGTCGACACGACTTTTGCATTTCCCATCGCGAGCGGTGGGAGTCTGGTGAAATCCGGCAGCGGCCTGCTGAGGTTGTCCGGCAACAATAGCTACACGGGAACATCGACGGTTTCCGCGGGGACGCTGGTGATCAACGGCTACAGCGCAGCCGCCAATGGCGCGGTCTCGGTTATCAACGGGGCAACGTTAGGCGGCATCGGCACAATCGGTGGCGCCACCACCATTGGCTCCTTGACCAGTGGCGGCCGAATCAGTGCCGGAGACGGGGACGGGACCACTCTCCCGACAACGACTATCGGCACATTGAGCTCGGCCGGTTCGCTGACCTTCGTCGGTTCCGATCTGAGCAGTCTGGCCACCTACGTGGTGAATCTTGGATCCGGATTGAACAACAGCGACGACCTTGTGGTTAGTGGAAATTTGAACCTGAACAGCGGTTTCGATCAGATTCAGTTTCAAGGCAGTCCGGACGCTTTGAGCTACAAACTGCTCAGCTACAGCGGTACACGGACGGGGACCTTCGACTTCGTGACCAATTTGCCGACCGGCTATCAACTACAGTACAACCCTGGCGAGATTGATCTCGTGCAGGCGGTGGCGAGTGTGCCGGAACCCGCAACGTGGCTCGCCAGTGCATTGGCTCTTGCGCTGCTCATTTATTCGAGACTCGGTCGACGGCGCGGCGGCGCTTTCGCAGGAGCTCGACTCTCTGGCATTAACTAGTCATCGACGCACCGCCGCGCGCGTCTGCCTCTTCTGGGGAATCGGCCCGCTGCTTAAAGGCGGCGACTGGGAAATCGCCGCCCCGTTGATTGCACCCGCATATCCCCTTGGTGATAAAAATGCCTTCGTTAGGAAAACGACTGACTCTATCGTGCGCCTTCCACATCGTGCTTGGACAAGTCACGCCGGTCGGCGAGAGTCACGCGGTCGATGGAAATTCACCAGCTCAGATACTTTGTCGCGGTCGCGGAGAAAGGTAGTTTTTCGCAGGCGGCGCAGCGCGAGCACGTTTCGCAGCCCTCTTTGAGTCAGCAAATTCAGAAGCTGGAGGCGGAGGTGAACCAACAGTTGTTCGATCGGCTGCCGCGCAAAGTGGTCTTGACCGAGGCGGGGCGACGCTTGCTGCCCTATGCGCGACAAATCCTGACCGAACTGGCGGAAGCCGGGCGGAGCGTGTCAGCGCTGGACCAGGAGGTGGCCGGCAAACTGACCGTCGGTGCCATCCCGTCCATTTCGGTTTATATGCTGCCGCGTTTGATCGGAAGCTTCCAGCGCTCGCACCCGAAGGTCACTTTCGAGTTGTTCGAGGATACCACGGACAAGCTGGCGCGGCGCCTCGAGGATGGAACACTCGACCTGGTGCTAGCTTCGCTGGACGATCACGCGGCCGCGCTCAAGCATTACTCGTTAGGAAAAGAATCGCTTCTTCTTCTCGTGCCGGAGAATCATCGGCTCGCTCGTAAGGCATCGGTCAGGTGGAGCGAACTCGGCAGTGAGAAGTTCCTGCTTCTGCACGAAGAGCATTCGCTCTCCAAGCTGGTGCGACGATTTCTCGCCGCCAACAAGTTGAGGCCGGAGATCGTTTTGCAGGGGGCCCAGCTGGTTACGATGGCAAGCATGGTCGCGGCCGGTCTTGGCGTCACCGTTATTCCATCCATGATGACGGAGACGAAGTTCATCAAGGGGTGTGTGCCGATTCCATTCACGCGGCCGGAGCCGACGCGAGAACTGATTCTCTTGCGCAATCCTTTGCGCTTCGAGAGCAAGGCCGCGGCGGCCTTTCGCGAGCGCGCCGCCGCAGCTTTTCTGGGCTAACGACTATCTGAATTGGGGTCGGCTAGCGAAGACCGCTTAGCGCCCGGATCAGGCTTAGAATGGGCCAGGCGGATGTGGCGGTGATTAAAGCAAAGAGCACAAACTCAGCGGCCACACTCGGACGCTCACGCTGTGTATACTTTTCACTGACCAGGCGAAGGGCCCGCAGACGGACGGGCAGGGAACTTTTGGAAGCCAGCCGACGGAATCTGTTCCGCTTGCTGGCAAGACTAACGATTTGCATGCCTGAATAAAGCGCACGCGGAATACCGGTTGAAATACTTACTCCCTCTACGTGCTATAGGCTATGCCTATGCTCGGTGCCGATGAGGTGACGAAAGAGCAATAGGGCGACATCGACGCGCGCCCACCTCAAGTCGTCAGGTAAGAATGCGGCGGTCAGAGAGCGCCGCTACAGAAGAGGCTGAGGCGAAAAAGGCCGCGTGACCCACGGTCACGCGGCCAGATTCACAATGCGCAATCGCAAATCCGCGATGCTTAGTGGGGCGTTCCTTCCGGCGTTTGCGACGCCCTTGGAAGCTCGGCACCCCCGACTCGCGGAGATGGATTCGGCGCGCGGCTCATGGAAGCATCCGGTCCATTGCTGCTGCCAGTGCTATAGGTTGGTGTCCCGTCCGGAGTTTGCGACGCTCTCGGCACCACCGCGCCGCCCGTTCGTGGTGATGGATTAGGCACAGCGCTGTACGAGGCATCAGGGCGATCGCCGGCCTTGTTCGTGCCCATTCCTGAAGTGGTAGTTTGAGTTCCGCCGGTGGTCTCGCTAGTCGTCTTTTCCTCTTTCGACTTTCGGTGATGGCGGTGCCGCGTTGTCGTGGTCTCCTTTGTCCCCGACTGGTCCTCCTGATTGAGTTCCTTCTTATGCCGCTTGTTCGTGCCACCCGACCCCCCGGTCTGTGCGTCATCCGTTGCCGCCGGTCTGTGTGGGTCGTGTTGCGGACCCTGCGTTCCCGGCGATTGCGATGGACTTGGCTCCTGCGCGAAGACCGCTCCGCTTACGATCAATGACAGGCATACTGCTAATGTACTAATTCCCTTTTTCATGATGATGTTAATCCCCTTTGTCAGATTGTTGTTTTCCCGATACTGAATCGCACGCCCGAGGTCCTTCCGGTCGCAAGAAAAGGAGCGCGGCTCCGAGTCGAGGCGGTGACGGAGGCGGCCGAGCAGGCTCGATGTGTCGCGAAGACTTCTGGTTGTTTCCAAATCGACAAAGTCCACTCCAAATCGAGAATCTGATTCGTGCGCTTTGCCACGATTGACGACGCGGCCATCATTGCTCAGCACCGGGTGCGGATGTTCCAAGACATGGGCTTGGTACCGGACGAGCTGCTAGACTCTTTCCTCGCCAAGGCGACACAGCACATTCGTTCGGGCATCGAAAGGGCGAAATACATCGGGTGGCTCATCCCGGACGCCAATAATCCCTCGCGGATCGTCGCGGGCGGCGGGGTCATGCTGCGCAAGCTGCCGCCCATCCCAATCCCCAGTGGCAGGGAGGGTGCCATCGAAATTTACGAAGGAAAGCAGGCGTTGATTGTGAACGTCTACACCGAGCCGGACTGCCGTCGCCGTGGTCATGCCCGCAGGATCATGGAAACGATCATCGCCTGGTGCCGAGAGCAGGGAGTCAACAGCGTTGTCCTGCACGCGTCCGACGACGGCCGCGCCTTGTACGAACAACTCGGATTCTTCTCGACTAGCGAAATGCGGCTAAAAAATTTCGAATCCTGAGCCAATCAGGAAAGCAGGAAACCAAACTGCGAGCGGCGACTTGCGAGTGGAGCCAACGAGCAAAAGACTCAAGCTATCAGGGTTTCACCTAGTGCCGGTTAAGGCTGGCGGATACCAATTTTGGACTAACTCCGCTCGAATCATAAGTAGGACAGCGGTTATGCACATGAACCGTCGACCCACACAGGATAACGAATCAGTAGCAGCGAAGATCACGTTTGATCTGGCCGCGCGCGTCGAGCGTCTCGAGAAAGCAAATCGAACGCTTCTGCATCTTCTCGCCGACTACCTGGGCAAAAATGTCGATGAGATCGCCGCGAAATATCGGGAATATTACGAACAGGGCTGAGGCCACCCTCGGAACCGTCGACCGCGGTCTGCTATTTCAGTAGCGGCTGAGCAATCGCGAGTCCGATCGCGATGACGGCGGCGAGCATGAGCATGCAGATGACGGCTTCAGCGACGGAGCGGTTGGTGTCGTTAGCTGCGGCGACCATGCTGTAGGTAGGTTTGCGCGAATTCATAAGTGTCCGTTCCTTTTGCAATCGGCATGCCACTTCCGACAATGTGTCTCTAGTCGCTCTGGTGCAGCGGGTTACGCTGCAAGACCCGTTGCAAGCGGCGCTTGTAAATCTCCATCGCCGGGAAATTCGCATCCCATTATCGGCACGGGGATACTCTCTGCCAACCTTTCATCCCCCCTGGTTCGCCCCCATCCAATTGGCGAACGGGATGCGATCTCCGGATGCCGGAGAGAATCAAATGCGCGCAGGCACCTGGGAAGAATTGGGAGGGGCCCTCCTCATTCTGCTCATTTTAGTCGATGTTTTCCTGACCGTTCTCTATGCGCGAATCGGTACTGGCATCATCAGTGATCATGTCGCCACGCTGAACTGGAAAGTCTTTCGCTTTCTGTCGAAGCCCTTCGGAAAGTACCGCGGCAAGGTTCTCTCCTTTTGCGGTCCGGTCATGCTGGTGCTGCTTCTGTTCACCTGGGTTTTTGGCCTAACCGTCGGAACGGCGCTCGTTATGCACCCGCAGCTTGGGCATTCCATCACCTTTACGGACCGTCCAACTCCAACCGATTTCAACACCGCTCTCTACATTGCCGCCGGCACCATCAGCACGGTGGGTAGCGGCGCGCTTTATCCGAACACTCCGGCGATGAAACTGTTTTTCGTCTGGAATTCGCTGGTGGGAATTGCCGTTATCACCCTCACCTTGACTTACCTGATGCAGGTTTATTCCGCCTTGCGCGCGCGTAACACGCTTGGATTGAAGCTACACATTCTCACCGGACAAACGGGAGACGCCAGCGAGCTCCTCGCCCGCCTCGGCATAGACAACCGTTTTGAGGTGAACTTCCCCATTCTCCCGGAGGTCGCGGCTGAGCTCACCTCTCTGAAAGAAGCCCATCACTTTTATCCCGTGCTCTTCTACTTTCGTTTTCGCGAGCCTTACTATGCCGTCCCGCACAATGCGCGGCTGGCACTGGACCTGGTTGCGCTCATTCGAACCGCGCTGAATCGCGAACGTTATCGCTGGCTAATGGAGTCGGCCACCGTCTTCCAACTGCATGATGCCGCCATGCTGGTGATGAAGATTTTGGAGAAAACCTTTCTGCCCAAGGGAACGCCCAAGCCGTTTGGCCCCGCCGAGATTGCGCGCGCCGCGCCTTTCTGGAGAGAACATTTCTACTCGGCGATCGCTTGCTTGCGCGATGTCTCAATCGACCTCAGAGAAGATCTCGAGCAGGGCGCGCAGGAATATGTCGAAGGCCGCGCAGAATGGGAGCCCTTCGTCGAGAAACTTGCCGATGGCGGCGCCTTCGATCTTCACGAGGTCGAGCCGGAGCTGGCGGATTCCTCCCACATGCAAAGCGCCGACGCCTTTGTGAGCGAGGGCGGTCGCGGTTAATCGAAGAGGATCTAACTGGCCTTCCTGACCGAAAAGCTATCGGTCCGAGCTCGAATTCCAGCCGACTCCCGAGTGCTGGCCTCGTTCTTCTCAACCTCTGCTTCGAGTAACTCGCCACCCGCCGATTCCGAGCAGGGAAAAGCCTAACAACAGAAAGGTTGATGGCTCTGGCACGAGCTGGGTGACAAACATCTGCTGGCCGCCGTGCAGCGTGCCCAAAGCGTTCAGGTCACCATCAAAGAACGTCGGCGTCTGCGTGCGGCTGCCCACCAACAGGGTCCCGTTTACCGTCAGTTGAATGTCGTCGCCGTAAGTAAACGAAGTATTTTTTTCCAGAGCTCCGGTGGTTGCGTCGAAGCGGAGAAGCTGAAATGACGCGCCGGTGTGTCCCAATTCGGTGAGGAACAGATCATTGGTGGCCGCCTTGTAGGCGATTCCGCGGATATCGGTCAGCGGCAGACTATCGGGCCCGGCCAGGGGAAGGGTGCGGACGATTATTCCGGCATTGGTGATCTCCTGCACTTGATAGGCCGATGCCACCAGCAGATTTCCGTTGGGCAGCAGGGCCGTGTCGTAAACCTGGTTGTTCATGTAGATCGGAGTTCCAGACGCTGGGTTGCCGACCGCGAAACGCGTGAGCTGATCCTGGCCGGCGACGTAGATGTATTGGCCGTCCACAGTGACTTTGCCGTAAGAAATGTCTCCGGCGACGAAGGTGTTGCCGGGATAGGTTTGCTGGACAGCGCCGCTCGCGTTCAGTGACTCGACCATGAACCCGTTGTTATTGCTTCCTACCAGGGTGGCGTAGAGCAATCCATCCGGTCCAAAGGTAAGGCCTCGAACTTCGTTAGGCAGAGCCAGGGATCCAACCGGGTTAGCTGCGGGATCGTACTGGGTAATCGTGTTTGAGAAATAGTTAGACGAATAATAATCGCCTGGCACAAAAGTGATCTGCCCGCACGCGTCATGGCCGCCCAACCGCAAGCTCAGTAGCACAACCAGGCAGCTCAGGCTGAGTCCTCTTCTCTTAACGTGCGCTCGCGATTTCATGATGGTTTGCCGCTTGGCTTAATCGTAGGTCCAGTGATGAGTCCAATTCAGGGGCGGCAATGGCATCTGGAATATCTTTCCGGTGTAAGGACACTTAATCAGAGTGCCGGTCGGCGTGTTCGGATCGATCTTGATCGCCGGCTTGTCCTTGGCGTAGGGGCTTTTGATCAAACCGATTGCCCCGTTCAGGCAATAGCCGAAGGGAATGACTTTCCCCGCATTCGCGAATCCGAGCTCCATCGCCACGGCATGACCGTCGATCTTCTTGATATAGCCGCCGACGCGATCGCCCACTTTGATCTCGCCCAGTGAGGACGGTCGATCATCACGACAAATCTCGGTGTCGCGGGTGAGATAAACGTCGAAGTTCTGGCCGGAAAGGTTAACGACCAGTACCGAATTTGCGCGGTTGAAGCCCGTAACGTGAGCATTCTGGAAGCTGTGCCAGCTATGGCTGCGCATGAACTCGCCAGATATTAATCCACGACACGAAACAAACGGATTCTTTTCTGAACGGGCCGAGACAAACTCGGAACTGCCGAAGATCAAAGCGAAACAGAGTAGGGGAATTCTGCGCACCACTGGGCGTTTTTACTAAACCTGCAGCTTCGCGACAACGGGTAAAACGATTGTAGGATTCGGGCCTACACCGTTGCGCAAAAATTCGTGCATCTTTGGTCGCGATCGTGTCATCTCTGCCGCGTGATCGCGCCAACCGACGGGTCCCTCCCTCCTCCGATTACGGTTGAGCCCGACATCGCCGGGTTCTGGCGCCGCTTTTTCGGAAATTTCATCGACGGCTGCGTGATCGGCGGGGTCGGCTGCGCCATTGGTGCAATCTTCTTCGATTATCTGGCTACCCTTGGCTTGTTAGGCAGGGCGATCGGATTTGTCGCCGCTCTTCTTTATTTCGTTCCGCTAAACAGCCGTCTTACTGGCGGCGGGACTCTCGGCAAGCTTCTGGTCCGCACGCGTGTGGTTGGACGTGATGGTAAGCCCGTCGGGCTTGGGCGCTCTCTTGTTCGTTATGTCGTCCTGGCCACGCCGTTCTTCCTCAATGGCGCTCTCATCCCACCTCAGGTTTTGTCTGGTTTCACCGGCTACTTGATTGACCTTCTCGTTTTGGGGTTAGGCGGCGCGATCATTTACCTCATCGTCTTCAATCGACGCACTCGTCAATCCCTGCACGATCTCGCTGCAGGCACTTACGTAGTAAAGTATTCGAGCGAGCTCGATCCGGTCACCGCCCGGACTTGGAATGGCCATCTCGCCGTCGTGGTTCTCATCTTCGCGGCTGCGATCGCTCTGCCTTTCGGTCTCACTCCGCTGCAAAGCAACGACTTCTATAAACCGTTGATCGCGTTGCAGCGCCGCCTGATGCAGGAGCCCGAAGTGAAATACGCCACCCTGAACGAAGGCAACACCATGTTCTTTGGGAAGAATTCAGGGACGCGCTCGTCGCTCTCCGCCACCATCCTCGTGAGACGGAAGCCGGAGGAGCTGAATCAGGAAGCAGAGAAGATTGCCAAGATCATCCTGGAGGAATTCCCGCGCGCATCGCAGAAGGATCAGATTGTCGTATCGATCGTGCACGGCTTTGATATCGGGATCGCGCATCTGCACTCGTCGATGGTCGTTCCGCACACGCCTGCCGAATGGCGCGAGCGAATTGCCGGCGCGAGCTTGCCCTCGCCGTAAAGTCACACGTTTGCCAAACGGCGAAATGGGCTTCGTCGGGACAAGTGTCCCTCGGGCGCGCCGCCAACGATCTTTCAGCCGTGGAGCGCGGGGGAGGGAGTGACGGCGGCGTTTGCTCAAGTCGAGCTTACCAAAATTAAGACATTTATTTCTCTTCTCCAGCGTTATCGGCGGAGTCAGGTGGTGCGCTTGCCGCTTCGGCCGCCGCCGCCTCTTCCACTACTTGCGGTGAAACCGGGATGGCGCTCGGCCGAGTTATTCACAATTCTTTGCTGTCAGAGTTATTAACAGCCTCAAAAAATCTTCCTTTAAATCGCGACGATCCATATTCTTGAGACCGAATGTTCCTCAAACGTGCCCGGGTTACCAAGTACCGTTCCGTTCGCGACAGCGGCTGGTTCGACGTCGACAAAGGCAAGACCATCCTGATCGGGCCTAACGAGGCAGGCAAGACCTGCATCCTGGAAGCGCTGCAGCGCATCAATCCGCCGATCGGCATCCGGGCCTTTGACCCGCTGCGCGATTATCCCCGTTCCGAGTACGACGACATTGTCAGCGGAAAAGTCGCCCCCGGACAGGTGACGGTGGTGGAAGCGATCTTCACCCTGAGCGACGAAGACAGGGAAAGTGTTCCGGAGGAATTCCGCCAATACGATTACGTTTTTGGCCGCCGACTGGACAACTCCTCCTGGCACGATTTTCTGGGGGCGCCACCGGCGAAGAAATATGGGGAGATCAAAAAGGATTTAATCCGTTTTTGCGCGCACATCGACAGCCGTATGCCGGCTCCGCAGCCAGGAATGTCGCCGGCCGAATCTCCCAGCGCGGCCATCACTGCGCTGTCGCACGACTGGAAGGACGATTTCGAGCTGGCCGGGCAACCGGCAAAGCTTCTGAAAGAGGCGATAGAGAAGGCTCTCCCTTTCGTAGACGAGGGAAACCCGGTCGAGGAACGACGTTACGATGATTTGGTGGCGACGATCGACCTGAACGAACGACGCTCCGCCGCTCTTTGGAATTTAGGCCAGCGTTTGCCACTGTTCATTCGCTTTCGTGATTTCATCCGTGTGCGCCCGCTTATTCATCTCGAGCACCTGGCCACGCGCATCGAGCGCAATCTGATCGAGGATGAGTACTACGATTATGGGAATAAATGCCTGTTGAAGCTGCTCGGTTTCAGCGCGCGCGAACTCTCCAACCTCGGGCGCACGGACGAGCCCTACATGGGCGATCCCGCTGCGCTCCAGGTTTATCGTGATCAACTCGATCGGCGTTCTTATCAGCTCAACACCGCTAGCGTGAAATTGACCGATGAATTGCGGGCGACCTGGATGCCCGACTCGAAGCGGGATGAAGCCCAGCGTTTGCGCATCGTTTGCGATGGCCAATACCTGAAAGTCATCGTCGAAGACGATGTCGGTGTGGAGATCGAGCTCGACCAACGTTCGGATGGTTTCCAATGGCTGGTCTCGTTCTTCATTGTCTTCTTTGCCGAGTCGGACAAGAACCACCGGAACGCTGTCCTGCTTCTCGATGAACCGGGCCTAAGTTTGCACGCGCTCAAGCAGCGCGAATTCCGCCGCACTATTTCGCGACTGGCTGAGTCCAATCAGACCATTTACACCACCCATTCGCCCTTCCTGGTTGGGCCGGACGAACTCAACCTCGTGCGAGTGGTGGAGATGACCGACCGCGCCGTCGGGACGAAGGTGCACGACGGCATCGCCGCGGAGGACCCGGTCGCGCTCTTGCCGTTGCAAGAATCGTTAGGCTACGATCTGGCCCAGAGTCTCTTCGCGCAGTCGCGCAATCTGGTTTTGGAAAGTCTGACCGATTACTGGTATCTCGACGCCGTCGCCCAGATGTTGCGCGACGAAGGCATTGCCGATCTGGACAAGACGATCTCGCTCTTACCGGCGAGCGGGGCGGGCAAGGTGGTTTATTACGCGACCGTTCTGCATGCCTCGAAATTGAAAGTGGCCGCGCTGCTGGATGGCGAGATGTCGCCCGACCAGGCGGTGCACCAGGAGCGGCTGGTTAATGCGCTGGGCAACAAATCGATTCTCCGGACCAAGGACGTCTACGATGGCCCCCTCGAGCGACCTGCGGTGGAGGATCTTTTGCGCGACACGCTAATGAACCTGACGCGCGAAAAACTCAATTGGCGCGTCCCCGAGCACAACGATCCGAAGCGATCGGTCGTGGAAATGTTGAAGAGCGAGAATCCTGATTTTTCAAAATACCGTTTGGCCAAAACGTTTGTGCATTGGACGCGCGAGAACGGCGCCTCGAACCTGTCGGAAACGGAGCGCGAAAGCTGGAAAAAGCTGATCGCTTCGATCAACGGGGCGCTCACTTAACTTCTGGGAAACGTGTAAGTGTCGCCCTCGCCGGCGTCATTGCGCTGGCCATAGCACGCAGGCGGCAATTGCCTGCGCGGCATCTCGCGATGGTGCATCCAATGCGCCGACGAGTGCTTCTACTTTCGGCGCGGTGAATCGTTAACAATGTTAACCACACTGAAACATTCCCTTCCCATGGCGAAGCTTTAATGAATAAACTCCGCCAGTTAGGAGTCGAAAGATAATTATGGGCTTAATATTACTGATCATTGTTATTCTGCTGTTGGTCGGCGCGTTTCCCACTCGCGGATACGGCATCGGCTATGGAGCGCATGGGATTTTGGGGACGGTTCTCGTCATCATCCTTATCCTTTGGTTGTTAGGCAGATTCTAGCGGGTAGCGCTCAAAAAAAAGCGCTGAACTAGACGTTAGGCCTCGGGTCGCGCACGTGTCCCGAGGTCCGACGTCTTTAGCGGAACTGGGAACGCGGAAGTCGTTTTGGTCGGCTTCCTATGATGTGAGAGGCGCCTCACTGCGCCGAGTCTACCCATCGCCCCGAGTCTACGCATCGCCCTCTGACGCGGCTGAGGCAAGCAAGGCACTCAACGCTTGGCGTTTACGGTGGCTTCGCTTTACCGGTGTCCAGCGTCGCGCGATCTTGGAAATTTCGCGGCAGAATGCGAAGATGGTGTGAATTGATTCCCCCGAAACAAGGTGACGCGGCCCAGGTTGGCGCGAATGCATTTGTGAGACGCCGGCGCTCGGCCGGTATGCTGACGCTCGCTATCCTGGCCATGAGCGCAGCGCAGGCTTCGGCCCAAACGGCCCCGATGCCAGCGGTCAAGCCATTGCCGATGGGAGCGCTCGAACACTACGACAATCCGCCGGCGCAATTTCGATTCCAGGCCGTGTCGCCCCAGGCTGTTTCGCAGCTCGGGGAATTCATCAGTTACCAGGTCAACGTCAGCGCCGGCGGCAGCAATATTGTCGGTGACGCGGCTAACGAGCCCTCGATCTGCGTCGACCCGGCGAATCGGCTGAAGATGGCCATCGGCTGGCGACAGTTCGACGATGTGACTTCGAATTTTCGCAAGGCCGGCCGCGCTTACACTACGAATGGGGGGGCTAACTGGACCAATCCCGGCCCGTTGAATAACGTTTTTCGCAGTGACCCTGTTCTGGCGATCGATTCCAGCAGTCAATTTTATTACCTGAGTTTGCTGACGACGTTCTTCGATGATCTCTGGCGATCATTGAATGGCGGACAAAGCTGGATCCGGCTCGCCTCGGCCGATGGCGGCGATAAACAATGGTTCGTCATCGATAACACAAACAGCACCGGGCACGGCTTCCAGTATCAGATCTGGAGCCCGGGCGACGCGACTGGCGCCGGTAACAACTACAATGGGCGGCAATTTACCCGGTCGCTCGATGGTGGCAGCAGCTGGATGAATCCGATCAACATCCCGCACCAGCCCGGTTACGCGACTCTCGATGTGGATGGGAACGGCAATGTGTTTATTGGCGGGGTCGATGTCGGGAACCAGCTCTGGTGCGTGCGCTCGAGCAACGCCAAAAACAGCACGCTCACGCCGACCTTTGACCAAAGCACGGCGGTGAATCTCGGCGGAACGGTCAACTACGGCGACATCATCAATCCAGAGGGCCTAACTGGCCAGGTCTGGCTGGCGGCGGATCGTTCCGGGACGAGCACGAACAACAATGTCTATATGCTGGCGAGTGTGCGTCCGACCGGCGCGAGCAACGGTGCCGATGTCATGTTTGCTCGCAGCACCGACGGCGGCCACACCTTTTCTGCGCCGGTGCGGATCAATGATGACCCGGTCAATCACAATAAGTGGCATTGGTTCGGCGCATTGGCGGTGGCGCCTAACGGGCGACTCGATGTCGTCTGGCTGGACAGCCGCAACGCCGCGAACAACACCAACTCGCAGCTGTTTTATTCCTGGAGCGCGGATGGGGGAAAAAGCTGGGCGCCCAACATGGCAGTAAGTCAGGCCTTCAATCCTTTCCTGGGCTATCCCAACCAGAACAAAATCGGTGATTATCTCACAATTGTTTCGGACAATGGGGGAGGGAACGTGGCCTACGCGGCAACGTTCAACGGTGAACAAGATGTCTATTATGTGCGGGTGGTCCCGCCACCGCCCATCGCGATCACCGCAGTCGCCCGGAGCGGTTCAACCTTCACCATCCACGGGCTGACCGCTCCGGGAACGGCGGTGCACATCCAGGCCTCAAACTCGCCAGGGAGCGGATTCAGCGGGAGCATCGGGAGCGCGACGGCGGATAACGCCGGGGTGTTCAAGTTCAACGACGCGACGGCGTTAACGCAACGCTTCTATCGCGTGATCTATCCTTAGTGCGTAGCGTCCGCTAAGTGGCGCACGAGCAAAGGCGTTCCGAATTGAATGCGCCTGAAAGGGTGACGAGCAAATCGGGCGAGAACCCTTGCGTAGGAGTCTTGCCGGCACCTTGAATTATTACGTTAATGTTAATTGATTTTAGGGTGAATTTCGGGTGAATATCGCGCGCGCGATTCCTCGGCCGGGCCAAGGAGTCCGGCAAGGCAGATCCCCCCCAAAACACCGATGAAGTAAGGCACGCCCCCATTCAGGTTCTCGTGCAGAACTTGCTTCATTTTTAAGCCCCCCACGTTTTATCTCTTCGAAGGAATTAACCTTCCCCTCAGTACCTCATTATGTCCCCTCGCAGACTTACCCTTGTCGCAGTCCTCTTTCTGGCCGCTGCCGGTTTCGGCATGTTCAGCTTCACTCTGAGCGCGGATCCGCCCGCGCCGCTGGCGGATAATTCTCAGGCAATCATCCTTCGAGGTGGTCCGGCGCCGCACGATATCAAACATGACCTTTCTCCGCCGCTGCGCACCCTGCCTCCGGCTTACCGCGGTCCGGGAGTTTTTGAGCGTGATCATGAGCGGTTGCCGCGAGCATACCGCGGCACCGGAGTCGACCCTGTTGCGCAGCATCAGGCCGCACTGACCGCCGCCGCGCCCGGCACGAGCGCGAACTTTGACGGCATCGGCAACGGCGTAGCGGGGTTCTCCGTAAACTCAGCACCGCCGGACACGAATGGCGACGTCGGTCCAAACCATTACATCCAGACGGTGAACACGGATTTTGCCATCTATAATAAGAGTGGCGCGTTGGTCTATGGTCCGGTACCGATTAACACCCTCTTCAGCGGGTTTGGCGGCGGCTGCCAGAACAACAACGACGGTGATCCCACCGTAGTTTACGATCGCATCGCGGACCGCTGGGTGATCTCGCAGTTTTCCGTCAGCTCCACGCCTTATCTGCAGTGCGTGGCCGTCTCCCAAACCAGCGATCCGACCGGCTCGTATCACCGCTATTCCTTTACCTACGGGAACTCGGATTTCCCCGACTATCCGAAGATGGGGGTCTGGCCGGATGCTTACTACACCTCCTTCAACATCTTCGGTGCCGGCGGCAATACCTTTTCCGGCGCGCGTGTCTGCGCCTACGACCGCGCCAAGATGCTGCTCGGCCAGGCCGCGACGCAGCAATGCTTCAATACCAGTACTACTTACGGTGGCATCTTGCCGGCGCACCTGACGGGCTCAACGCTGCCCCCAGCGGGCGCGCCTAACTACGTCGTGGGCCTGGGCTCGACCAACAGCACGCTCGCGTTCTGGAAGTTTCATGTCGACTGGAATACGCCTGGCAATTCGACTTTCACCGGGCCGACCCAACTGACGGTGGCGTCTTACACGGAAGCCTGCGGTTCCAGCGGTACCTGTATTCCGCAACTAGGCACGACCCAGAAACTCGACTCGCTCTCGGATCGCCTGATGTATCGCCTAGCCTATCGCAATTTCGGCGATCACGAGTCTTTGGTGGTGAACCACAGCGTGACCGCGGGCACGAGCGTGGGCATTCGCTGGTACGAGCTGCGCACCCCCGGGACGACGCCAACTGTTTTTCAACAGGGCACGTTTGCGCCGGATTCGCATTATCGCTGGATGGGCAGCGTCGCGATCGATCAGTCGGGCAACATCGCGCTCGGCTACAACACCTCGAGCAGCGCTCTGCATCCGCAGATCAACTACACCGGAAGACTGTCGACCAGCCCGGCCGGAGTGATGGACCAGGGCGAGGGCACGATCATAAACGGCGCCGGTTCGCAGACGGGCCAGAGTCTTTCGCGCTGGGGCGATTACAGCTCGTTAGCCGTGGATCCGGCAGACGATTGCACCTTCTGGTTCACGACTGAATACATTCCGAGCAACGGCGCCTTCAACTGGAAGACGCGGATCGGTTCATTCAAGTTCGCGCAGTGTGGCGGGTCACCGACGCCGACGCCCACACCGACACCGACACCGACACCGACTCCGACTCCGACTCCGACTCCGACTCCGACTCCGACTCCGACTCCGACTCCAACTCCAACACCAACACCAACACCAACACCAACACCAACACCAACACCAACACCAACACCAACTCCTCCACCGGGCGATCTTACAAACGGCGGATTTGAAACTGGCGCATTGAGCAACTGGACGACTTCGGGAACGGCCTCCGTCGTCACCGGAGGTCACAGCGGCAGTTATGCGGCGCGAGTAGGCAGCACCAGTCCGACCAACGGCGACTCCAATATTAAGCAAACGTTCACGGCGCCGGCCGGCAGCACTCAGCTTAGTTTCTGGTACAAGATGACCTGTCCGGAAACGGTCACCTACGGTTGGGCGAGAGCGACATTGAAGGACAATACCCTCGGCACGACGACGACAATTCTGCCGAAAGTATGCGCGACCAACAGCAGCTGGGTGCAGGACACGACCCCCATCACGGCGGCCCATAACTACACCCTGACCTTGATCAGTCACGACGATAACTATGCGGGTGACGCCACCTACACCTTGTTCGACGACGTGACCGTCAGCGGCGCCGCGGCGGCTGACTTCACGATTTCATCAAACCCAACTACGCTGAGCGTTCCGCAAGGAAGCTCCCGGAACAGCATGATTAGCACGACGCAAGTCGGGACGGCGGGAACGGTCGGTCTAACGGCAAGCGTCAGTCCGGCGGGACCGACGGCGTCGCTCAGTCCGGCTTCTGTGGGAGCGGGCGGCAGCTCGACGTTGACGGTCAGTGCTGGTTTGAGCGTTCCGGTTGGGACTTACACCGTGACGGTTAAAGGCACCGAAGGCGGCGCGACGCATTCCACGACCGTGTCCGCCTCAGTGACCGGAACCACCGGCGGAATCGCCAATGGAGGTTTTGAAACCGGCTCGTTGGGCAGCTGGACGTTAACGGGATCAGGAACGGCAACGGCTGGCGGCCACGGCGGCGCCTATGCAGCGCGAGTTGGAAGCACCAGCGCGACCAACGGCGACTCGAAGATTGCGCAGACGTTCATTGCTCCAACCGGGAGCACGAAAGTGGTCTTCTGGTACAAGATGACCTGCCCCGACAAAGTTACCTACGACTGGGCGACGGCGACGTTGAAGGACAACAGCACCGGCACGACCACGACGATTTTGCCGAAGGTTTGCGCGACCAACAGCACCTGGGTGCAGAACACTGCGACAATTACGGCCGGCCACAGTTATACTCTGACGTTGGTTAGTCACGACGACAACTACGCCGGTGACGCGACCTACACGTTGTATGACGACGTGCAGACGCAGTGATATCGATGGTGGGTGCTAGCCAACGCCCCGCCTGCACGAAGTAGTTAGGCCAGAAACCCTCTCTGTCTCAAAGGAAGATCCGAAAAATTCGACTATACGTGAGTCACGTATAGCAGGGTGAGGGGGGAGGCCACGGGGGGCGCCGTTCGGTTCACAGGGTCGAAAGCATCGCCATCGAAAGGCACGATACGGAAGGCCGCTCCGGGATCGGCCGGAGTGTGAATGTAAGAGCGGCCATGGTATTCCGCTCCATCGGCGGTACCTTTGCTTGTGGACATCGAGACGCGCGCAGAAGTGCGAACCCTGGTTGATCGCTTTTATGAGAAGGTTCGACGTGATGCGCTTTTGGGTCCGATGTTTGACGAGGTGGCCAAGGTAGATTGGCCGTCGCATCTGGAGACGCTTTACGATTTTTGGGAAACACTTCTTTTCAGGAAAACGAACTACACGGGTGCGCCGTTTCCTAAGCACGCTGTTCTTCCGGTGGCCAAAGAGCACTTCGATCGCTGGCTGAGGCTGTTCGTTGAAACGATCGAGGAGAACTTCGCCGGTCCGAAAGCGGAGGAAGCGAAAGGACGCGCGCTGAGCATTGCAGACACATTCGCGCGTCGGATGGGTGTGCTTCCGCCGGGCGGCGTGCTTCTTGGTTAGGGGTTAAACGACACTCTCAAGCGTTCGAGTAAACGCCCGGAACAGTCATATTAGACCGGCGAGGGCCGCCCTCGTCCTGGCGTGACGATATTCAGGCGCATCTGCATCGCGCCGGAATCCACTTTTGACGAAGTCGGAACCTAAAGTCCCCGAGAGAGGCAAGAGAGAAGCTTGCCTGCCCCCGGCGTCGCCGTTGAAACTCGAAAGCTATGGAACGGACCAGTCATATCTTTGTTGATTACGAGAATGTCCACGAGATCGATCTGGATTTGATCGGGAACAAACCCGTCACCGTGGTCATCATCCTCGGCGAGAAGCACAAGAAGGTGGCCTGGGAGATGGTGCAGCAGATTCTAAAATATCCCGGACAGGTGCAGGTGATTGAGGCAGGGCGGTCCGGACGGAACGCCCTGGACTTCGTATTGGCTTACCAGCTCGGCGTGGAGGCCACCATGCATCCAAGCCACTCCTTTCACATCGTTTCTCGCGATACCGGGTTCGATCGGCTGGTCGATTTCATCAACAAGCAGCATCTCAAGGCTCAGCGGCATGAATCCTTCGAAGCTGCCCTGGTTTTCCCTGGGAAAAAGGCCGTGCCGCAGGCCGATCGGGTGCGAATCATCACCGAACGGTTGACCAGGAAAAAGAAGGCGCGTCCGGCTAAGAAGAAAACGCTGATGTCTCAGATTAACGCAGAGTTCGGGAAAGCGTTGCCAGCTCCAGAGATTGAACAAATTGTGCAGGAATTGGTGACTAATCGAGTGATTGAGCTGAAGCCGAGCGGAGCAGTGGTCTACAAGGTCTGAACGGACTTTCTCTGGACGCGGGGACGAAAGACCCTTTCGATGAGGATTTTAAAGCGAACAACATCACCCGCGAGATCCTGCTGGCGCGCGCTGCGCTGACGAAGAGCCCGACCTCGCCTGATTTCTGAAAAATCGCTCGTCCGCGGACATCCGCTGCGGTGCGATTTTCCGAACTCTTAGGGGTAGAGCATGACGAAAAATCCGTACGAGCAAAGTTCGAGGCGCCTTCCGGCGAGCGTGAGAGAGGCACTTTTTCTAATGGCGGGAAGCGCCGCGGTCACGATGATCGCTCTAAGCGTGCTCAAGGCGATGGCGTTTCACCCGGAAACCCCGGCGGCCGCAAAGCCTGAGAACGGGAGGTTCGTTGGCATTCGACACGAAGCGACTTCGGGGCAGCCGGGCGACGTCTCGCCAGCAGAAAGCTCCACGCCAGTTTCCAATCAAGACTTAGGCGAGGATCACGCGACTATAGTGCGTAACGGTGTGACGATTGTATCGCCGAAGTTGCTGGTGCCCGTTATCGACGAGGCGGCCGTGCAAACGGCCACGCAAGCCGATGCAGTGGCGGTGCGCAAAATTTCCAGCACGAGCAAACGCAGTCATCGAGTGGTGCGGGCACGTTCGCAGTCCCGCAAGACCTCGGTAGGCGCTCGACGCTGGAGAGCGTACCAGTTTGTGACGCGCTAGGCGCGCACGAGCAGGCACACTCACTGCCGCCTCTTCGGCGGAAACCTCCGCGGGCTCGTCTTGGTTAATCATTCGCGTTTCCTCGTTTATTTCGCCACTTCAGATCCGCCCGAACCGCACCCTGCGACCGATGAAATAACGTGCGGATAAAGCGAACGCCCGGCCGGCCGAGGAATTCAGTCTTCTTTGTCATCGGGATTTACAAACTGTTGAGCGCTGTCCTTTTCGCGGCAGCGTCTGTGGCAGTGACCCGGCTATTTCACAAGGACGTCGAAGCTCACGTCGAATACTGGCTGGACCTCTTTAACTCCGTCGCTATCACTCACCTTCCAATCCACTCGGCTGCGATCAATCCAGACAACCATTATGTCGGCGGGCTTTTAGATCAGTTGCACAAGGTCCACACCAAGGAATTAAAAGAGCTGGTCGCCTTCGGATTCTTCTACGCGGCGTTGTCACTCGTCGAAGGGATCGGTCTCCTGTTTGCCCTGGCTTGGGCAAAGTGGCTAACGGTGATTGCGACAGCCGCCTTGCTGCCCTTAGAGGTATACGAAATCGCCACCGGGATTTCCCTGGCCAATGTGCTCCTCTTTGTCGTTAACGCAGCAATCGTGGCGGCCTTGATCTGGAAGCGAAGCAAAGAGGAGTGACGGCGAAATTAACCTGATGATTCCCGTCGCGGCGACCCGCAGTCCGAAGCGGAGCCTTGCTAGGCCCCATGGAGGCTGATACACCGGGCGCGTGTTTAAGAAGGTCATTCAAGGCGGGTTAGCGCTCGTCGCTTTCGCCTATATCGTGGGCGGATTGGTCGCGGTCCTACACCTGCCGGCGAGTGCGAGAGAAGATCAATCCCTCGGTCACGTCTGGACCGTATTCGGCGCCCTGATTCTTTTGTCCGGGTTGCTCGGTGGTAGCGCCATATATTTGGCCAAGCGGACGGGCGGTTGGTTGGTTGTTGCCGCTGTAATCCTCGCGGCAGCGTTGCCCGTGATGTTTTTCGGCACCTTCTGGCTGGACTTGGAAAAGGGGGAGGTCCACCGGCGCCAGTTCGAGGCCGAGATGCACTCGGGCAGATACGGGTTTGGCGAGCAACCAGCGTTGCTCAAGGTAGCCCAGGCGATTGCGGCGAATGACCAGGATGGCATCCGGGCGGCCGCAAAAGCTGTCCCGGATTTGCAGGCAGCAGGTCGCGAGGGAACAACGTTGCTTTCATGGACCGTGCGCGAGACTTGGCAGCGCCCGCAGTTGGTCGAAGCGCTGAAAACTCTGCTCTCGCTTGGCGCCGACCCGAACTTCACCAATGGTCAACGGGAATCGTTCGCCATGGGATTTGCTGTGCACGGCCCGCTCGCCGGCCTGCGAGCAATGCTGGATTCGGGCGGGAACCCCAACGCCCTCAATCAATACGGCTGGCCAATCGTGTTCATGCATTACGAGCTGGCCTATTACCCTAACGAAAGAGGAGCGCGGCTTGATCTGCTGCTCGATCGGGGAGCCGATATCAATGCGAAAGTTCCCGCAACGGAATCGGAGCAGCCCGGATACACCTTATTACTTTATCGGTTAAGCCAGGGCGCTTCCCGAAAGGAAGGCTGGGCGGATGCGCTGCATTTATTAGAGCGCGGCGCCGATCCGAATGCGATCGCGCCGGACGGGATGAGCCTCGAGAGAGTCCTGGTCCAGCAACGTCAGTCGCTCGGGAAGACCCCGCCACCAGAATTCGACGCTCTGTGGCAATGGGCGCAAAGTCATGGGCTGCTGTCGCAGCCCTGATTTGTTCCCGGCCTCGGATCGGCGCGATTCTGGACGGCCGCTATTTGTCCTTCCCGTTTGAGCCGTGGCCGTTCTTTGTCTCGGTGACTTTGAATTTTCCGCCCTTTTTCAGCTCCAACACGTAATCGTGAAATTCCCGGAGCGCCTGGCGATGGCCGATGCTGACGTAGGAAATCCCGGAGTCGCGCAGGGTCTCATAGAGACGGCGCTCGTCATTTTCCCCCAAGGCGCTGGTCGCTTCGTCTAGGAAAGCGAGGGCCGGCTTCTTCAGGAAAAGGCGAGCGAATGAGACGCGTTGCTGCTCGCCTAACGACAGAACATTAGTCCAGTCGACCACTTTGCGGACATTGCCATCGACGCGCTCGAAGATTTCCTTGAGGTTGACCTGCTTCAGCATTTTCTCGATTTCCTTGTCGTCGGCTTCCCGGGCTTCGCCCGGATACATGAGCTGCCCTCTCAGATCGCTCTGAACCATGTAGGGCTTCTGCGGCAGAAACATCATCCGGTTTAAGGCGGGCCGTTCGATTGCGCCTCCGCCCGGATGCCAGAGACCGGCAATGGTTCGCAGCAGAGAACTTTTCCCGACGCCGCTGTCGCCGGTGATGAAGAGACTCTTGCCCGGCGGGAGCTCGAAGGTGAGATCCTGCACAAGGGTGCGGGCTTCGTCCCCGGGAATTTTCACGGTCAGGTCGGTGAGCGCTAACTTGCGGCCACGCTTGTCGATTTCGATTTCAGCTTCATCGGCCTCGCGCTTCTGCTCGGCATCGAACTCCTCGAGGTTATCCCAGAGCATACCAAGACGCTGGATGCTGGCGGCGAAGGTGCTCAGCCCGTCGAACTGCGCCACGATTACGGAAAGCGCTGCCAGAACCTGGGCGAAGGCATTCTCTGATTGGGTGACAACGCCGAACTCAACCTTGCCTCGCATGTACATCGGTCCGACGATGAGAACGGGAATGAGCAGCGCGATGTAATTGTAGCTGTTGCTGAAGAAGGCCAGATTCCTGTTCCAGCCGATCACCCAAAGCGTGTTGGTGACCACGTCGCCGAACCGACGCATGATGTCGGACTTCTCGCGCGTTTCTCCGTGATAAAATGCGATCGACTCGGCGTTATCACGCACCCGGATAAGGCTGTAGCGGAAGTTCGCCTCCTTGCGGTATTGCTCGTAGTGCAGCCCGACCAGTCGCTTGCCGATAAGAATGGCGAGGCTGGTTCCGAGGAAAGAGTAAAGCACGATGGCGGAGACGAGATGGCCGGAAATGGTCCAGAGCACGCCAACGAAGGCACAGAGGGTGACGCCTGAATTGACGAAGACGAGGGCGAAGTTAACGACCATGGTGGTGAAGACGCGGATGTCTTCACTGATACGCTGGTCAGGATTGTCGACGCCTTCCGTGCCGCGCAATCCGTAGTAGGCCCGGTTATTGAAGTAACGCCTAACCATGAGGTCGGTCATGTGGGTGCGGCAAACGAGGGAGAGGCGTTCTCCGCAGTAGCGATAGAATGCGGCGATAGGCACGGAGAGAGCAAAGGTGCCGATGTAGAGCCACATCGCGCGTATCCAGGCGGGATAATCGCGCTGGGTGAGAGTGGTGATGAAATCGCGCCCGGCATAGCTCATCAGGATCTGCACCAGGCCGATGGCGATGGAGAGTCCGGCAAGTGCAGCCAGCCAGACCTTCGCCTTGCGCGTTCCTTTTCCCTTAAAGAAGACCCCGGTCAGCCGGAAGAGACGCTTCAGGAGGAGGAGATGATCGATCTTCGAACGGGCCATCTTTAGTTAGGGATGAACGACAAGTGGCACGTAATGAGTGGAATGTGCTTCGCGGCCACAAAGGCTGAATCGGAGCATGTGACGCCGGTGGACGCTCCAATGACCTGAAAGACAGGCGGTTAGACCAAATGCGGTCAGCGCTGCGAACGAGTGCGCGCAAGGCGCTGAGTGCTCCTGCCAAAGTGGCGCAAGGGTCTCGCTTGCGTTTTGATGATTCGCAACCGGGACGGTTGCGCCACCTTCTGCGTGGGGGGCGGGCTAGTGGATTGCCTACCCGGCCGGACGAAGAGCGGCGACGATTGCGTCCGCCGACTCAAAAAGCCGTCGTGTCGTCGCTGCGTTGCGGCGTCTTTCGGGGTTTTTTCCCGTACTCGCGGCGGCTGGTCTTGCGTTGAGCCGTCGTCTTCTTTCTGCCACTCTTGTTCCCGCCGGAACCCTTCTTTGTCACAAGCGAATATCGCGCGCGGCCAGCGTCTTGCGGGCAAGAAGAATTATGGATTTCCTGTCGCCGCGTCCTCTTCCATTTCCGCCCGGGTGCGGGCAGCATCAGCTAGAAACTGCAGGCGGCGTCGCTCTTTTTCTCCGTTAGGCAGGGCGCCCAGGTAAATTTGCAAACCGCCATCGCGCTCCTTGATCCACTCACGTTGCGACTCTTTCAGCTGCGCGGCGATGTCCTGGTTGTCCGGCTTGTGCAGCACCTTTTGGTAGGTCTCGTTTAGCAGCCGGTCAGCGGTCGCGAGTTTCTCTTTCAACACCGCCTCGTCCGGCAATGAATCGACAGGCTCGGCGCAGGCCAGAACATTAAGGTCACGCGATTTTCCTCCAGTCGCATTCACTTTGGCCAGAAAAGGCGTGGTCTCGAACTTTCCGAGGCGCGTACTGTAATAAAGATAACGTCCGAAAGTTTTGTTGCGCGCATCACCGCCGCGCATACTAAGAAGGAGTCGGGCGGAGTCTGCGCTCCAGGCGCCGAATCGCACCATGGCGCAGCCGCCTTCTTCGGCGTAATTGGTGCCGAACAAGCGCTGCTTCATCGCCGCCGCCCAGGCGCCGTCTTCCAGGGCCGGGCTAATTTGGTGAAAAGGTTCAGCTGCCTTGCTCTCACTGTGTCGATAAAGATCGGCGCCGGACAGGCAGGAGCCGTGATGAAGTTCGACGTAGAGCCACTTCTCGTCAGGGGAGAAACGAAATTCCTCGGGGATCGCCAGCTCAGCGGAATGCATCTTTGTGCGCCGCTTTTCATCCGCGGCCGACACGATCCAGAAATCTTCTCCGGATTGAATGATACGGAACGCTCCGCTCGGACTGGTCTTCAGGATTTGCGGTTTCTCTTCATCGGCTGACGACGATACCGGAGCCCCGAGCGCCGTCGCAGCCTGTCCGAATCCCGTCAACGCAACGAAGAGGAGCAGGACGGACGGGGCCTTGATCATAATGAGATACCGCCCAAGGAGACGATCTTAGTAAAGCCTTTTCGCTCTGCGAGATTCGGCATAGCCTTCGCCCTCAGGAGGGAAGCGCTCGCGTCATCACATGAAAGATCTCACCGAAGGGTCCGTCATCCGGCACCTGCTGCACATGGCGTCGTTCATGATCGTGAGCATGCTGGCGCAGACGCTCTATTTGGTGGCTGATCTTTACTGGGTCGGTCCGCTCGGGAAGGAAGCAATCGCAGCCGTCGGTGTCGCGGGCAATGTCATGATGATCGTGATGGCATTAAGTCAAACGCTCGGCGTCGCTACTACCGCCCTAATTGCGCAGTCCGTAGGGCGAAAAAACCAGGCGGATGCCCAGTTTGCCTTTAATCAGTCGCTGGTGATGTCGGCCGTCATCGGCTGCGGCATTTGCCTGCTTGGCTTCGCCGTGCGCGACGTTTATGCCAAGGGCTTTAGTGCCGATGCGGAAACCGCCGTCCTGGCCAAGGAGTATCTGAATTGGTTCATTCCGGCACTGGCGTTGCAGTTCCCGCTGGTCACGCTCGGCGCAGCTCTGCGCGCCACTGGCGCTATTAAACCTTCCGTTCTTTTGCAGGTCTTCAGCGTTCTACTCAATGCGGCGCTCGCGCCCTTCCTGATTCGAGGGATCGGTTTCTTTCCGCGGATGGGTGTGAGCGGCGCGGCCGTGGCGACGTTTATCTCGGTCCTGGCCGCTGACGTTGCGACAATCGGATTTTTCCAAACGAAGTATCGTTATCTCCGTTTCCGCGCCAGCGAGTGGTCACCCAGGTTCAATGTGTGGTGGACGATGCTGAAGATCGGTCTCCCGGCGGGAACCGAGTTCGTGCTGCTATCCATCTACATCGGAATCATTTACGTCATCATCGGTCCGTTCGGCGCGGCCGCGCAGGCCGGTTTCGGGGTTGGTGGACGATTGATGCAGGCGATGTTTCTGCCGGTGGTGGCTTTGAGTTTCGCGGTCTCGCCGGTAGTTGGGCAGAATTTCGGCGGTCGTAAAGCGGAACGAGTGCGCCATGCGGTTCTGACGGCGTTGGGCCTCGCGACCGGGCTGATGCTGGTGCTGGCAGCGCTGACCTGGCTGACGGCACCGTATTTGATCCGCGCTTTTTCGAACGATGAGAGCGTGATTGCGTTCGGCAGCGAGTATCTGAACATCGTCGCCTTCAACTTCATCGCGGCGGGAATCGTGTTCACCAGCTCCAGTGTTTTTCAGGGGATTGGCAACACCATGCCTCCGCTGATCAGCTCGACCTCACGCTTGCTTTTGTTTGCACTGCCGTCGTGGTGGCTGGCTGGTCGCCCCGGCTTTCATATTCGTTACGTTTGGTACCTGTCGGTTATGTCGCAGCTGGTCCAGGCAGTGATCATTCTGTTCCTGCTCAGACGGGAGCTGAGGCACAAACTGAATTTTGAGTCAGTCACTCCGATAGGCGTCGAGCTGCCCGCGGTGTAGCCTTTGGCAAGGTACCCGTTAGCCGCCAGGCTAAGCTGAGTGCGGATCCTGCATGACCGCCTACTGGAAGTGCGGCATGAAGGTGTCGCGTCCTTCCATTTTGAGGGCAAGCCGGCCGAGAACCACCAATGCCAAGGCGACGCCAAAGCGCGCCCAGCCGGGAAAATGGAATGCGCGATAACGTCGAAGCAGCCAAGCGGTCAGCGGGCAGGCGGCGAGGCCGGAGAAGAAAGCGAACCAGCCGTTGGTCGGCGGCCACGGTCCCTGGAGGACGAGGAGGCCGAAACCGCCTCCGCCCGCGATAACGGTCCATCCCCAGGCAACAATCTCTCCGCAAAAACAGAGTGCCCGCCGCGACGGGTGGCGAGGGGGCAAGATCGGCGCGGTCATTCCATAGAGAGATGCAGTAGCTAGCCGGTTTAGATTCATCTCAGTTCGCGCGCCGGGAACGTCAGATGGAAATGGAATCTTCAGGGCGCGTAGGCTGGGAACTGCTTCGGAGCCTGCTCGACAATAAGCTGCTGGAAGCGGGGATCTTTACGGAGCGGTGCCCAAAGTGGATGGAATTTCATTCGGCCATAATTGACGTAGCTCGGGATACTCAGAAGCTTTCGCACTGTTTCAATGGCGTGGTCGTTATCGCCCAGCCAGGTGTAAACCTGTGCGACCCCTTCCAGAACGAGGCCGCCGTCATAGATGTCTTGTGAAATCGGCATCAACTCCATCGCGCGCTGTGCTTCCTCGAGCGCGAGGTCTTTGTTGCCCAAACTTGCATCCACCTGGGCCAGGACGGCAATGGTGCGGGCGTGCTCCGGCTTAACGAGCAAGCGCTGCGCGAGAATCTCCCGGCACTCGCGATAGAAGGCGGCGGCGCGCGCGCTCTCACCTTTGTCGCGTGCGATCATTCCGAGATACCAGGATTTCGGGAAATAAAACGTGAAATCGATGTCTTGAAAATCGGAGCGTGGGGAATCATTGAAAAGTTTCTCGGCCGCCCCATGATTGTTGTCGGCCATGGCGATCCAGGCCCGAGCGGGAGTTTGGCCGCCGGCAATTTCCATGTCTGGGTATTTCGCCAGCACCGCGCGCATTGGATTGAGGTCGCCGGTGCCGTCCTGGATGACCGAAGCGCGGCGGAAGGGAACGATAGGAGCCGTCTCGCCGCCGGCGAGGAGGCTGTCGTAGATCGGGATCGCGTCGGCGAAGCGCCGGAGCAGAACGTAAGTGTCCGCGAGCAGGTTGTAGGCATTTGGATTGCGGGGATCGAGAGTGAGCGCCATCGAGAAATCCCGTTCCGCGATATCGAAATGGTTGCGCCGGCGATTGACGTAGCCGTCGAGAATATAGAACGGGGTGCTGTTAGGCAGGCCCGGTCGCGCGATATCAAGCGCAGCGAGTGCGCCATCGAAGTCGCGCAGGCAGCGGAAGAGATAGTCGGCGCGGGCAAAGTGAGCTTCGGCGGAATCGGGCCGGAGTTCGAGGGCCTTGTCCACGGCTGCTTTCGCCAGGGCAACGCGGTTAGGACTCGGATCGAGATCAAAGAAGAAGAGAAGGCTATTCGCGCGCGCAGCCAGGCAGTGAGCGGAGACAAGCTTTGGATCGCGCTTGATCGCTTCATTGAGAAAATCGAGCGCCTGCAGCATCGAGGCCCGCACATCGGCAACGTTCAGATAACTCTCCACGATCGATTTGGCGCGAATGCAGAGCTCGAGCGTTTCGAAATCCTGCGCAGGCGGCTCTTCCATGGCCGCTTTTTGCTCCGGTGATATCTTTCCCTTCAGCTGCGCGACGATGGCCTGGGCAAGATTGCTTTGGACCAGGAAAATGTTGGCGGCGGGTGTGTCATAGGTTTCGCCCCAGACGTGAGTGTCAGTGCGTCCATCGATCAGCTGTGCGTTGATGCGAAGCTTGTCATTGGAACGCTGGACTGATCCTTCCACCACCCAGGCGACGCCAAGTTGTCGCGCGATTTCCTTAATGTTGTGTTTTGCTTCCGTCTTGTATTGCCGGACGCTGGTGTGACTGATCACCTTCAGGTCTGAAACTTTGGCCAGGTTGGTCAGGATCAAATCCTGCACGCCATCGGCAAAGAAAGTGTCGTCGCGGTCGTCGCTTAAGGTTGAGAAGGGGAGGACGGCGATGGATTTGTTCTCCTCGACCGTGAGGATGGATTTTTCCGCCGAGTAGCGCCCGAGATAAAATAGCGAGACGGAAACGGCGGCGCTAACGACGACGATGTAAATCCAGGCGCCGCGGAAGGTGTGCGGTTGAGTGGAATCGACTTCATGCGTGCGCTTAAGGCCTTCGGGGGTGAGTT
Organism: uncultured Verrucomicrobiae bacterium; assembly: GCA_963746035.1. GTDB lineage: Bacteria > Verrucomicrobiota > Verrucomicrobiia > Chthoniobacterales > UBA10450 > JBBRDU01. Next base: position 105,227 of record CAVUZN010000001.1, read on the forward strand.
CGAAAGCCCATGAAAAAATCAAAGCAATAGGGAACCCGAGGACGATCAGGACAACGAGAACGCGAACGAGCCAGTTAGGCGCGTCGAAAACCGGAAAGACTTGGGCGATGCCCTGAGCGAGGGCCCAGCCGGCAACGAGGTAAGCGACGGCAACCTTGTAGACGTTGCGCCGTTTCAGCTCCCCGAGGAACTTGCCGGGATCCATCAACTTACGTTCTGCCAAAGAACGGGCCTTGAGCAAACCGGAAAGACGCCCAGGGGCAAATAACTCCCTGGCTTTGCCTCCCTCATTCTTGTTCCTGCCCGGGAATTAAGGCGCAGGCAGCGAACGCTGTGGCTGCGGAATCAGTCGGACGGAGTCCGCATTGTTCGAAGCCGCGAGAACGACTTCAGGCTGAGAGCGACGCGCTCACCTAGCCCCCAACCCTAACAAGATCCGCTGAAACCTACTCGCGGACCGGTTTGATCTTGGCGTTACCGACGAAGCTGGCGTTTTCGTCGACGGCAAAGCGGGGCGCTTCGACATCGCCCTGCAGAGTTCCGCCGGCCTCCAAAGCGCAGCGACCACTGGCGACGACGTTTCCTTCGACCAAACCCTGGATAGTGACAGAGTCGACATCAATGTCACCGCTCACTTTGCCGTTGCTGCCAACAGTCAACGTCCCACTGGAGGTGACATTTCCCTCGAGCTCACAATCGATGAGCATGGCGCTGCCGAAAGTGACGTCGCCTTTGATTGAGACATCACTGGAAAGCCGGTTCGGGGGCGCGCTATAGGCCGATGGATGGTGTCCATTGGAGACAGATGGGGAGCTCATTCTTGGGTTGGTTCCGAACATATTCACAGTGGGCCTTTGGTTTTTGGGTGCTCGTTCCTCCCTGGAGGGGGCGAGCGAATATCGATAAGCAGTTCGTGTTCCTGACCGTTTTATCAGGAAATGCCGGCCTGGTCAGCCGATATTTTTCTCCTCTGCGTGGACGCCGGGAGCCTGATCGCCCCGTTCGTGCTGTTTGCCGGCGTCCCCATCGCTTGCCCCATCGCTGCGACGCTGCCGTGGACGGTCGCTCATTTCTTCTGTGATGTTTCGTACGTGGGGCAAGCTCTCCGGATAATTTTGCCGCAAAAACTCGATCAATCCCTCGCGCACGTGGTTTTTCAGGTCACCGGTTTTGCCCGGATCGTTCCCACTCACCAGCGCTTTCACTTCCACGGTGGACTCTTTCGTATCCGTCATCTGCAGCGCGCAGACCTTTCCATTCCACTTCGGGTTATTCTCGAGAAGCCGTTTTAACTCCTTGCGCAATTCGCCCATCGGCACCTGGTAATCGAGATAGAGCGTAACCGATCCTAACAGCTCGGTCGAAACGCGGCTCCAGTTTTGGAAAGGTTTCTCGATGAAGTAAGTGATGGGCAAAATTAGGCGGCGAAGATCCCACGTCCGCACCGTGACGTAGGTCAGGGTGATCTCCTCGATCTGGCCGAACTCTCCTTCGACCACGACGATGTCGTCAATCAGGAGCGGCTGGGTGAGGGCGATTTGAATTCCGGCGAGCACATTGCCGAGCGTTTTCTGCGCCGCAAAACCAAGGACGACGCCAGCGATGCCGGCGGAGGCGAGAATGCTCGTCCCAAATTGGCGAACCGGATCAAACATCATCAGGATGGAACCGGTCGCGATGACGATGATGGCGCTTACGATCACTTTACGAATGACCGCCACCTGCGTGTAGATTCTTCGCGAGGAAACGGTGACGGCGTCGGCGGCGCGTTGCTGTCTGCTCAGGAGGGCTTCCTGAACAGCGTTGATCCCTCGAATGATCAGGAAGGAGAAGGCGAGAATGAGCAGGATCCCGAATCCCTTTTGCGTAATCCAGGTCCATTCCGGCGGGAGCCTGAGCAGAGGAAGCAGGAGGATTACACCTAACAACGGCACGGAGAGGCGCAGTGTCTGACCAACAATCGGAACAGTAACTGCGCCGAGAATGCTGTGTGTTTGCGTCGCCCAGCCGCGCATCCGTTTTTCAACTGCGAGGATGCCGCGGAGGATCAGCCAGAGCAGTGCGACGATTTGGCCGGCGTAAAGGATTCCTGTGAGTAAACCGATGTAGAAGACGCGCGTCGGCCGGCCTTCGATCCCGGTGACGAGCGGCATCAAGCCGAGAACGCCCCCAACGACGAGAACAAGCAGCGCAACCGGTTTCCGGATGGCGCTCAGAATCAGGCCGCCGGTGCTTTGTTGTTGGCGCGAAGCGAGTTCGCCGGCGTGTCGCCTGACAAACCAAAGAAACCAGAAAGTCAGTGAGGCGAGAATGGCGAGGGTGGCGAGTGCGGCAAGGAGACGCATCCAGGTGACATGTTCGAAGGCTCGCTTCTGTAGGAACGGACTGCCGATATCTTCGGCGAGGTTGTCCAGCCACGCACTGTAAGCTTGTCCCGTTCGGTAAATCCGCCAGCGCTCAGCAGCGGCACGGTGCGCCGACAAATCAGTAACAGACTGCGCGATATTCGGCGGTGGCGGTGAAGGGGAGGCAGCGGGCGAACCCGACGCGGAAGGAGAGGGAAGCGGTGACGGTGTCACTGCGAACGCGCTCGCAGCGGCGGCGACACTAATCACGATGCTAGCTATGAACGGTTTCATGGCAGGCGGAAGTCTCGCACCGTTTGCTGGAAAAGAAAAAATGCGGAGGCGCGTGGCGCCGCCTGACAGGTTTGGGCCGTATCGCAGCATGTGTGGTCCACTCTTCCAGCGCGCGCCTCGTCTGCCTGTCATCCCGAGCGAAGCCGAGGGATATCCCGACGAAGCCAGCGCGTTGAGGAAGATTTCTGTCTCCGCAAGCCGAGGCTAACGAGATACCGCAAAGACTCCCCGGCTCAGCCCGCCGGATTCAGCTCGAATGATCACGTCCGGCCCCTACGGAGTCGGTTCGAGAAATACCCGGTCTTCGTCCCGAAAGGCGGTGAACCGGTAAGTATGTCCAGGCGCTACATTAAGGGACATCCGATTGGCGGGTGTGTGCCAGCGCATATTGGATGGACGGAACATGAGGACGTGATGACCGGCGGAGACCGGCCCCTGGAAGTCGTGGCCGTAGGCGACGGGGTCGACCTTGGCTCCGTCAATCCGAAGCTCAAGCCATCGAGCCGTCCCGAAACTTGGAGCGCGGCGAATGATCAGGTAACCCTCACCATCTCGCGCCAGAAGCGAAGTGGCAGCCAGGCAGAACATGAGGGCAAGGGCGAAAACGAGAGGTCCTCGCGAGCGGATCATATCGAACTCTAACCTCCTTTTCGAACAGCGCCAACTTTTCTGCCGCGCGGCTGTCACAAAAAAGGGAGGAGCAACGGGCGCTAACGAACCGGATTCAAGCTGGCCTTCGTTGCGATGGCGGAAAGCCACGAACTCATCGGTTCGGCGCGACTCAACGCTCACCGAAATGGACGTTGGCGTTGTATGCCAGCATTCGGACGGCAAGGCGGGCGCGATGCTAACGCCAGCGCGGTACGGCCAGAGACTGTAAAGCGCGAAAGGCGCGACGGTTTCACCTTTTCACAGGCGATGATTTCGGATTCTCTAGGCAGGTGGATCTCGCCAACGATCGTTACGAAATCGCGGATGCCTTGCACCGCTATGCGTTCGGCCTCGATCATCATCACGCTGACTCATTCGCCTCCGCGCTAACCGACGACTGTGTCTTTGATTTCACGCCGGCGGCAAAGCGCCTCGGTCTCCGCTTCGCGGTGGTTAACGGACGAGACGCAATTCTAGGCGCGGTCTTGCCGATGATCGGACCGCTCGACACCAGCCACACTGCCTCCAACCTTCAGATCGAAATTGACGGCGACACCGCCAGCCTTCAGGCCTATGTCCAATCGCAGCATTTCATGCCGCGGCAGGGTGCAAGGCCGGGATCCGATTACGCTCTGCTGATGAATCGCTATGACTGCGAACTGGTGCGGGACGGAACGCGCTGGCGCTTCAAGAAGATCACGATCGATAACGCTTGGGCGATGGGGAACGTCGATATCCTCAATGCCGTGGCCGAGCAGCACGCCATCCGACTGAAAGCGAAAAAGGGAGGCTGAACGCCTAACTGCTGCTGTCGCTGATTGTCTCGCCCTGGTCCCCGGCGGAGTCGAATTCCCAGAGCAGCCAATCGTCGTTGGTCACATATTTCTTCAGTTTGTTGTCCCAGCGTTTCGGCACGTCGGTGGTCAGCTTCTCGATGAAGGGCAAAAGGGGATGCTGCGGGGGATGGTTCGCTTCGCGTTCGTCAATCGCGGTCTTCTCCCATTTGAAACGATCAGCGTACTGGGCGAAGCCAAAACCGTCGAAGAAATTGCTGCTTCCGATCAAGGGCATGTACCAAAGACTTGGGATGCCGCGCGGATTAGGTTTGACCGGCACTTCGGTGGCAAGCTGCTCGAGCAGCGCGGCTCCCTCCGCATCCTCTTTCAAGTGATCGCGCAACTTCTGAAAGGCGGGAAAAGCCACCGGTGGACTAACGAAAAGAACTGGCTTGGCCTGTTGCCGTGAGAGGATGATTTCGTGCGCGGTGCCGACGCTGTAGATGTTGGTCGGCACGTAGGCGATGGTGAAATCGCTGGTATCGACCATGCGCAAGTCGATATGCAGAGTTTCCCAGAATTTGTCCGCGCAACCGGAGCGGGCTTCGTCACCTTGTTCGCTGGACTCGAAGGTCCAGTTCTCGCGCACATCGATACTGTTAATGTCTTCCAGGCCGTACTGATGAAGGCCGCGCACGGATGGTTTAAACCAGGGATCGAAGACGACGGCGTCGAGAGAGCGCAAGAATTCGCCAACCCGATTGCGCCAGCCGCTGGCCTTTTCATTCGCGCGCGAGGCAACAAAATCCATCGGCCCGGAAAGATAAACGCGCGCGCCGCGGAGATGATTCATGGTGGAAGAGAATAGCAGCGGCTAGGAGTTCTGCCAGAAGGGAAAAACGGGCGGATAACTTGAGCGGCCGCCGAGCGCATTTTTGGCGACAAACCGCAGAAAAAATATTGGCTTAACTATTCCAAGCGCCTTTGTTTTCCCGATGCTTCTATCAACAGTTGCAGGCGTCTGGCCTGGGTTTCCTGTTTTTTCGCGCTGACCAGCCACCAGACGATGCGACGACGGTAACCCGGGGGCTGCCCTTCAAAAAACCGCAAGGCTTTAGGATGGCGTCGTAACCTGGCCGCGAGTGGCCCGAGGAGCTCGCGCGGACGCTGCTCATAGGAATAAATTTCGCAGCGATCCTCCCTGCGTGCGGCAAAGGCGGCGAGGCCACTGGAACGCATGCGACCGTCCGCGAGTAAGCGCTGGACGTTGCGAATATTGACCGCGCTCCAGACACTGCCTTTGCGTCGTGGGGTGAAGCGCGTGGCGTAACGAGTATCGTCAACCTTCTTGCGAATGCCGTCGATCCAGCCAAAGCACAACGCTTCATCAACGGATTCGGCCCAGGTCATGGTCGGCCGACCGCTGCTTTTACGATAATAGCCTACCCAAAGCTCCTGCTTCTGACGGTGATGCTGTCGCAGCCAACGTCGAAAATCGGCGGGCGAGGGGAAGAAGATGACATCCGAAGGTAACACTGATGACGGATTAAATCTTACGGGGCGGCCCTCCGGAAGAGGGAATTATCATCCAGATGCGCGGAAACGTTGTAACCAAAGTCGTCGTCGCTTGTCTGTGTTCATACGTTATGGAACCAGACCGAGAAAAAGCGATGAAGATCCGGGTTAGCGCGGAGGGAAAACGCTTCCAGCGATTAGACAGCAGGAGCGCCGCGTCGCCGCAGCAGTTGGCCTCCGGGGTAAAACGTCTCAAGCGAGATCACCCTTTCCGCCTGTTCGTTAACCTCTTTCTCCTTTAGGCAGGCGCCTCGTTGCGGAGGTAGCCCTTCGCCCGCAAGGCCGGTTCGCACATCAATAGAGCGATGGCGCAGGGCGCATTCTGCATTCTTCCGGAACGCGCGAGGGTTACCGCTTCGTCAGCGGGCACCATTTTTACATGGATTTTCTCGGAGGGCTCGCGCTCCGGTGTTTGGGCAAGCGAAACGTTTTCAGCCAGGAAAACATGGCATTTTTCATCAGTCAGAGAGGGTGACGTGTAGAAGGTGCCGAGATGAGTGAAATCCTTCGCGGTGGCGCCCACTTCTTCGCGCAGTTCTTTCTCGGCAACCTGCCGGAGTGATTCGTCGCCGGTATCGTGCGTGCCACCGGCCGGCACCTCGAGACACCACTGGTCGACAGGATAACGATATTGCTCAAGGACGACAACTTGGCCATCCGTGGTGACGGGGACGATGATGACCGCGTTCGGGCGGACGACGTAAGCGTAGCTTTGCTCTTCTCCGCTTATCTCCAGTTGATCCTGCCGGATATCGAACACTTCGCCGCGGAAAGGGCGGTCAGAACTCCGAATCGCCCATCCGATCCTCTTCGCTTCCGTTTTGGTCTTGGTTTGGTCTTCGTTCATCAAAGATAAAACGAGACAGGCGAAAAGTATGGACGTCGGCGGTCACTGCATCCTGGCGCCGTTTTTGATCCAGGCGTTGATCACTGCACGCTCCTGCTCGGTCATGTGAGTGAGGTTACCCATCGGCATGTTGCGGGTAACGATGACTCTTTGGTAAATGCGTTGCGCATTGGGAGCGATGTTCCCTGATTCGGACAGAACCACCCCGGCCGGTGGCTGGTTGTAGCCCGGGTAGCTGGGCGCAGTGGAATGACAGGTTACGCAGCGTTCGCCGATGATTGCGCGAACGCGGTTAAAATCCGCCACTCCTTCGACCGGCGGGAGCGGCGGAATTCGCGGTGCCGTCCACCAGGCGATGACTCCTAACAAAACAGCGCCGAGCGCGGGATATTGCCAGGCGAACCTGCCTTTGTGATGCAGGTTGAAGAAATGTCGAATGCAGACGCCGGCGGCAGCGAACAATCCGAGAATGGCCCAGCTGTAAGGATGAAGGTAAGTCAGCGGATAATGATTGCTGATCATCAGGAAGAGGACCGGCAAGGTGAAATAGTTGTTGTGCACGCTGCGTTGTTTACCGCGGCGCCCGTCGCGCGGATCTGGCGCCTGGCCCGCGCGCATGGCCGCCACCATCCGGCGCTGGCCCGGGATGATGACGAAGAAAACGTTTCCGGCCATGATTGTGCCGACGGCGGCGCCGACGTGGATGTACATGGCGCGCCCGCTTAGCTGATGAGAGAGCCACCAGGCCAGCGCGACGATCAGGCCAAAAACGACCAGGCCGAGGAGACCGTCTTTGCGGCCTAACGGCGACCGGCAGAGCAGATCATAAACAATCCAGGACCCGACCATGGAACCGATTCCGATCAGGACGGCGTTGGTCGCGGAAATGAACGAGACCGCGGGGTCGAGCATCATCACGCCCGCGTTCAGCCAGTAAACGATGATGAGAAGGGCAGTCCCGGAGAGCCAGGTGACGTAGGCTTCCCATTTAAACCAGTGGAGCTTTTGCGGGAGAGTGGCAGGGGCGACCGCGTACTTCTGCGGATTATAAAAGCCGCCGCCGTGGACGGCCCAGAGTTCACCGGCCACGCCTTTCTTTGCCTCCTCGGATTCAGCAGCCGGAGGATCGAGGCTGTTATCGAGCCAGATGAAATAAAACGAAGCCCCGATCCAGGCGATGCCGGCGATGATATGCAACCAGCGCACGAGCATGCTGAGGATTTCCATCCAATGTGCATCCATGAGTGGGCACATCAGACACAATCCGTGTCTTTGAGGCAATCCGGAAGAAATGCGGGAATCGCGGCGCTGCTAAGGCAAGCGCCGTTGCGCCACGGAAGGCGAACCGCAACCCCGCCGCCGGAGTCGCGCGACCAACCCTCGGCCTAACAAGCAAAAGAGAGCAACGGCAGCCAGCCATATGGCCGGCCCGGAAAGCAATTGGTCGGTCTGACTCGCGGTAACTCCGAACTGGCGGGGTCCCTCCGCTGTTGTAGCGAAGAGCGCGCCGACTGAGCCAAGCGCGTGAACCATCATGCCACCGGCGCAGGTAAGCCAAAAGCGAGTGGACGTCATCGGTTTCCTCAACTCAGACGAGGAAACCAGAAGCTTTATTCAGAGGCAAGCCGAAACCGTTAGGCGTTAGGGCTGCTCCCTCACTGGCCGGCCAGGAGCGCCTGAAACGCGGGCTCGGAGCGAAGAGGATCCCATTCCCAGCGATACTTGAGGTCGTTCAAAGTGATGCTGTAGCTGGCGCTATCGACCGCGCCCGGGATGGAAAGGAGGTGACGGATCAGATCGATTGCTTTGCTGTGCTCACCGGTGCGGGCATAAATCATCGCCATCACTCCGTTCATGACCGCTCCATCCAGAGCGTCGACAGATTCCGGACGGAGCGCCACCGCTTGCATCCCTTCGCTGATGGCGCGCTCTTTCTCCCCAAGGAGGGCGCAGGTCAGGCCGAGGAAGGCGTGCGCCTCAGGCACCGTGGAGGACTCCTTCGCGGCTTGCGCGAACAGATCGCGCGCCCGTTCAAGCTGTCTGTGCGCAACCGCGGAGTCCCCCCGCAGCAGCGCGATCGTTCCGGCCAGGTAGGCGCGCGGCGTGTCGACGCTGTTGAAATAAGACAAGACCTCGGCGGTGGACCGTTGGAGATCCCGCTCCGCGCCGGCGGCATTGCGATCGATGAGTGCGACGTCGATTCGGGCCGCGGTCACACCGCCATCCGGATCCTTGCCCGCGGGAACGGAGGCGAGCTCTTTCTTGAGGCGATCAGTGGTTCCCTTGACCCAGAATTCGACATAGCCGGCTTGAACCTTTGCATTTACCGAGTCAGGCGTCAGCTCCAGCAGGCGCACGGACGTTTTCTCCGCGTTAGGCCAGTCCCGCATCGAACAATAGATATAGAGAAGATCACGCACGACGTTCGCATTCCGCGGATCCCGGGTCAGGATGTCGTTGTAGTCCGCCGCCGCTTCCGTCCAATGTCCCTGACGGCGCTTGATCGCCGCGACATGCCACGGAATGTCCGTATTGTTAGGCATCAAGCTTTGGGCTGTCTGGAATTCAGCCAAAGCGGCCGCGTAATCACGATCGAACCAGTAATGGCAAAGTCCGAGCGCCTGATGACCCTCACCCAGGTCGGGCTGCAATTGCAGCGAGAGGTTTGCTTCCGCCAGAGCCCCGTTCCGCCACGGAGCGGTTGGTTCGAAGAAGTGATAAATACGCGCCCGCGTGACGGCGAGTCGGGCGTGGGCGACCGCAAATTTCGGATCGGCAGTGACCGCCTGGACGTAAAGTTGCTCGGCCGTTTTGTAGTCTTGCAGAAACGTGTCGGGACGCAGCTCGTACTGCCGCGCCTGCAGGTAAAGGTCGTAAGCCTGACCGTTGGTAGTGGGCTTGGATTGAACGCGAGCCGTTTCGTCGGGGGTTAGCGTAGCCTGAAGGGCGCCGGCAATTTCCCGGGCCAGCTCGCCCTGTAAACCTAACGAATCGGAAATGGGTTTGTCGTAACGCTGGGCCCAGATGTGACGGTCGTGCACGGCATCGATCAATTGGACGTTAACCACCACGCGATTGGCCTCACGGCGGACGCTTCCTTCCAGAACATTGGCCGCGCCCAGTTCTCTCGCGATCTGCGGCAGGTTATGCGAGGCCTTTCCTCCGCGATACCGCTCTACTGAAGTGCGGCTGATTACCCGCAGGTCACGAATCTGGGCGAGGCTGGTCAGGATATCGTCCTGGATTCCATCGGCGAAGTAACCATTCGCCTTGTCGTCGCTCATGTTTTCAAAGGGGAGGACGGCGATCGATTTGTCGCCGGGAGCGAACCCATGCGGCAAATAGAAATAGAGCCCGAGGGCGGCCGCCACCGCAACGGTTAACCCGAGCGCGACATTGCGCAGCACCCGCTTTCGGCGCCCGTGAGCGAACGTTCGCTGTTCGGCGGAAAACTTCCGCGGAAGGGTGGCATTCCCAAAGTCATCTCCGCGCAGATTGAAAAGATGAAGGCGGACGTCGTGTTTGACTGTGCATTCGCCGAGGTCATGCAGGTAAGGCTTCCATTCGCGTAGTTGCGCGAGGTCTTCGGCCACCCGTTGGGATACCAGGATGTGCCCGGCATCGCCGCAGTCCATCACCCGCTGGGAAAAATTGATTCCGGCGCCGGCCACATTCGATCGATCGGTCACGTCGCTGAGGGTGCTGACCGGTCCGCTATGAATGCCCATGCGAACGGGAAGATCCGGCTGATTGCGCAAGGCGCGGGCGAGCTCGACCGCACACTCAACCGGTGCTTCCGGGGTGCTGGAAAAAACGAGGGCCATTCCATCGCCGGTCGGCAACAGATTGAGAGTTCCTGCAGCTTCGGCTTGCTTGAACGCGGAAGTTTGCCGGACAAAAGCGGTCAGCGATTCGAGAGCCTCACGTTGCTCGTCGAGGAGAAGCTTGGAATATCCGACGAGGTCGAGAAAGAGAACGTGCGCTATTTCCAGGCGGAGCGGAGATTTGGGGGACTCGGCCACAGCGGCTCAGGTTAGCGTCCAGACTTCCGGAGCACTAGAGAGAAGTAGTCGGTCGGGACGGGACGATCAGGCAGGGCGATTCGCAATAGCTCGGAGATGGAGGATCGCCGGGAAACGCGGGTCGGCCCGAAGAGGATCGAGCAGTGGATTGACCTCCAACTGCAAGGCGAACCAGTTAGGCTCGTCTGCCACTTTGGCGATGGACGAGAGAGCCTGGTCGATATCGCCGCGGCGCATGTGGGCAATTGCATAATGCCACTGCGAGATGTAGCGGCCTTGTGCCGATTGCTGCTGAAATCCGAGCAACTGCTGGTCGCCCCATTTTCGCAGGGCCGCCTCGAAACCGGAGTTCTTATAAGTCTCTTCCAAGAGGGCGGCCGTTTCCTTTTCACCGGTTAAGGAAATTGCCGCGCGCCATTGCACGATGGCTTCATCGGTGTTGCCGAGAGCAGCCCAGGCATCGCCGAGGTATTCGTGCGCCATCGCGTTGGTGGGCTGCAGTTCGAAGGTGGTGCGAAGTGACTTTATCGCCTCTTCGTAATCGCGCAGAAAAAAGCTGACCCGACCGGCATGAAGATGCAGTCCCGGGAAAAATGGATCGAGTTCGGCGGCGTGACGCATTTGCGCCTGCCCTTCCGCCGCTCGGCCATGGAGAACAAGACAAATGCCGTAGTGATGCCGCACCGCGGCAAGATTTGGATTGAGCTCGGCGCCGCGGAGGAAGGCGCGTTCAGCGGCTGGCCAGTCGCGCTTATAATATACTTCAACGGCGGCGAGGGGATTGTAGCATTCCGCCAGATCGGGCTCGAGCTCGAGCGCTTTTTTGACGGCGTTTTCCGCCGGCGGCCAATGATCGGGAGAGAAGACTGCGTTGGCGGCGCCGAATGAGTGGTAAATACTCAGACCCGCGTAGGCCAGTGCGTAACAAGGATCAAGCTCGATCGCTTTCTCAAAAGCGACGCGCACTTGTTCGTAACCGGGGGCGAAGAAGTTCCGCCAGAGAAAGGTTCCTCGCAGGTAATGCTCGTGCGCCTGAGGATTTTTTGTAGGTCGTGTGGAGATGGCGCGGCGCTCCGCGCCGGTTAACCGCGCCTGCAGAGCGTCAACAATCTTCGAAGCGATGTCGGTTTCGACCGCGAAGATATCAACGAGTTCGCGATCATAGCGTTCGGCCCAGAGATGCGCGTCCCGAGTGGCATCGATTAACTGCACGTGCACGCGAACCCGATCGCCAGCTTTTTGCACGGAGCCTTCCAGGATATGAGCCACGCCAAGCTGCTGCGCGATCTCCTTCATATTCTCAGAGGCATCACGAAATCTTTGCGTCGAAGTGCGCGAGATGACCTTGAGGTCGCCGATCTGCGACAGCCGGGTCAGCAATTCTTCCTGAATGCCATCGGCAAAATAAACATTCGTTTTATCTTCGCTCAGGCTTTGGAAAGGCAGAACAGCGATCGATTTTTTGCCGAAAGTTTTGGGTGGAGCGGTTGTTGAGGTGGCGGCGGCAGCGCGCTCGAAAACCTGCGGCGTCTCCGGGTTGCCGAACTCGTCGGAGCAAAGATTGAACACGATCAGGCTGACCCCGTGCTTCACTTCGCAACTGCCCAGCGGATGAAGAACGGACCGCCAGCGCGCGTATTGTTCGAGATCGTCTGCGATTCGCTTGGTGAGAAGGATGTGTCCGGCATCACCGCAATCCATCACCCGCTGCGCCATATTTATTCCGGCGCCGGCGACATTAGCATGCTCATCGAGGCCGGTGACATCGTTGATCGGCCCGCTGTGGATTCCCATGCGCACGCGCAGGGTGGGGTGATGGCGCAAAATGCGCGCGACTTCGATCGCGCATTTGGCGGGACTCTCCGGGGAGTCGCGAAAAACCAGGGCTCCACCGTCACCGGTGGGAAGGCGGAGCAAGGCGCCGGCAGCATCGGCGGCGCGAAAAGTCTCGGTTTGGCGAAAGATGTCGCGCAGGGTCTCGAGTTGCTGCGCCTGCTCGTGAATCAGCAGCTTGGAATAGCCAACAATATCGACGAAGAGGACGTGCCCGATTTCCAGCTTAACGTCTGAGGCGGCGGCATCGGACGGCACAAACAGTCTTTAGCACGGTTTTGACAAAGAAGCAGGCACTTGGCCTGCCCGCGCCTCAGAGAGGAGAGGTGTTCGCGGAACGAGCTCGAAAGGCCAGCTAGCTTAGTTCGGATACGGGATAGGGATAGGACCGCCCGGTTTTGGGTTGCGACTGGCTCCGGCGCGCGGATCGCGCGCGGGCGTGAGATCACGCACCTTCGGCTTCGGTTGCGCCTGTTTCCCGGCCTTGCGCGGTTTTTTCATCGGGTCTTGTTAGTCTAGCAGCGCGCCAGGAGTGGCGCAAATCGCGAGCGCACAGCCTTGACCAAGGTATGAAGGCTGCTTTCCTGCCGCCATGATCAAATCATTGACTGCCCTCATTGCGCTTGCCGTCATCTCTTTGGCCGGCTCCGCCTTCGCCAAGACGATGAAGCTTCCGAACGACGAGTTTGCCATCGCTTCAATTGCTTTCCCGAGCGACTGGGAACCGGAAGAAGTGGCCAATGGCGCGGCTGGACAGAGTCCCGACAGCGCCGTCTATCTCGCCGCTGTCGCGGTTGGGAGCGACAAAGGAATGGAATCGGAGCTCAACGATACCTTCGACATGCTCAAAGAGCACCAGGTCGAGTTCGATAAGGATTCAAAGAAGGAAAACAAGTTCGAGCTGAACGGCCAGGAAGTGCAGGAACTCATTTTCCACGGCAAGGACGAAGACGGTCCTTGCTCTATCAGTATCTCTTTCGTGCCGGTGAAGGACAAAATTGTCGTGCTGACCTACTGGGTCACCAGCGCGAAAGAAAAAGAGCATCAGGCGGAAGTTGGAAAGATCCTGCAGAGCCTGAAGCCGACGAGTTAGGCCCTCTTTAGCTTTCTTCTCGGCCCGGGGACCCCGCGGCCGCGGGGCTGAACGTTGGAGGAGGGTGCCGTTCTTCTTTGTGCCGGCTACGGCCGATTCAGTGGGAGGCTTCGAACCAAGAGTGATGAAGAGAATGACGGCAATCATTTGCAGTGCGTGCCTTCTGCTCATGGCCACGATCACGTTTGGGCAGAGCGGGACAAGTCTGCGTCCGACGGGCGAGGTAACAGGAACGGTCAAGGAGTACAGTCCGGGAACGTCGCTTGTCCTGGAAATGCTGGCGCCGACTGAGCCGATCCAGTTCAAGCTTGGAAAAACGGTGACCTTCACCGACACGGACGGGAAGAACGTTGAAGCGGCCGGCATAACGACCAACCGGCGCGTGCGCGTCCACTACACGAAAGTCGGCGGCGACTACGTTGCGGACAAGATCAGTCTCATCCCGAACTAAAAGCCGCGCTTAATCCGCGGCGCCAACTTCGTTGTTCTCGAAGCTGGCCTCGTCCGAGAGCGTGGTGAGCCATCGTGGAATCAGGCGCCGGCAATTTCGCCCGGCCGTGATGTGCCCGGCATCCATCCCTTCGCCGGGAGCAGGCAAGAAGCGATTCACCAGCTTCATTGCGTAACCGACGGTATTTGGCATGACCGCGTTGGCCGCGATAGCTCCACGAGCAGCCATGGTGAGGGTGAGTGATGGCTGACCGCGGCGAAAGGCGGCGATGATTTTCCGCGCAGCGCGTTCCGCGCTCATGGAGAGGCCGGGGGTGGCGTTGCCTAACGAGAACCAGGCAAACTCCTCGGAATGCCGGCCCTTGAAAAAGGCGTTGATGTGTGAGCCTGTTCTCATTAGGCCGGGTGCGACGGTGGTGATGTAAATGTCGTCGCGGCTGAGCTCGGCCCGCAGTGAATCAGAAAGGCCGGTGAGCGCAAACTTGCTCGCGCAATACGGCGCCAGATGTGGGACGGCGATCTTGCCGCCGATAGATGAAATGTTGACGATGCGGCCGCCGCGCTGCCGCTGCATCAACGGAATGATTTCCATCATCAGTTGGTAAGGCGCCCAAAAGTGCAGCGCCATCGCTTGTTCGAAGTCGGTTCGATTGGTATCAGCCAGTGCGCTGACCTGAATAATTCCGGCATTGTTGATCAGGATATCGACGCGCCCGAAGCGCTGGCGTGCTTCCGCAGCGATTGCCCGCGCCTGCGCTGGATCGGTCAGGTCCGCGGCAAAGGTTTGCACCCGTCTGTCGCCGAACTCTGAAAGTTCGCCTTTTGCCCTATCCAGTTCCGCCGTTTCGCGAGCGACCAGGAGAACGCGACCGCCGTGCGCACAGATTTGCCGGGCGAGGACGAGACCGAGCCCGCGCGAACCGCCGGTTATAACGACCGCCTTGTCGCGCAGGTCGTAAACCGCGGACCGAATCGTCCGGCTTAACGCCCACAATCCGACGAGCGCGGCGGCGGGATAAAGGAGTTCTCGCCTCATGCAAAACATTCGCATCTGCGCGCGGCCGCGGCCGACGAAGATTCAAACGCTGCTGAGGCGAGACTCCCGTTATGCGACGTTCCTAGTTACCAGCGCCTTGGGCGACAATCCCGCCACCGCCGGTGCTGATGATGTTGCCACCAAGCCGAACCATGGCACTGGATTCGGGGGTGGAGGCCATGACGGCAGAGCCGTTGCCGGAGATGATGTTGCCGGCACCGGCGGCTACGATATTGCCAGCGCCCTGCGCGACGATGTTTCCAGCGCCTTGAGCGACAATATTGCCAGCGCCTTGCGCGACAATTTGACCAGCTCCGCTGCCGACCAGTCCAGCGACCGGGAGGGAAATGGCATTGCCCGCACCTTGTGCAACCATGTTACCAGCGCCCTGCGCCACGATGTTGCCGGCGCCTTGCGCCACGATATTACCGGCGCCAGCGGCGACAATATTGCCTCCACCCTGTGCGACGATGCTCGAACCGGTGCCTCCAATGATGTTACCGGCGCCTTGTGCGACGATGCCGCTGATGTTGTTCAAGAGAGTACCGCCATTCGTTACGCCAATCGGAATGAGATTTCCTGCACCCTGGGCCACGATGTTACCCGCGCCCTGCGCGACGATGCCACCGCCCTGCCCACCGACATTCCCCGCGCCTTGCGCGACGATATTACCGGCACCCTGCGCGACGATGTTGCCGCCGCCGATGTCGACTACGTCGATACCTCCACCATTGAAGAGAAGCTGGTAACCGGTTCCGCCAACAATCGTGCTCCAGCGGCCGGGACCGTTTTGGTCGACCAGCCCGGTGAGGGAGCTAGTCACATAGGTGGAAGAAGGCGGCGCGATACACTCTCCGGCATATTTTACGAGGAGGTCGGTTCGCGAGTCATTGATGGTCGACCCGACCGGCGCAGTTACGCGCAGAGTGATCTTGATGGAGGCGGCGGTGTGCGGATCGAGGTAAGTGAGCGGCTCCAGTCCGTAGGACTTACCGTTGTTAGACGCCATGAAAAAGCTCATGACCGAGCCAGGCGCGGAGGAATTGCTGTTGTTGAAAAACCGTCCCTCGCCGTAGGAAGCCTGCACAAAGGTGGTCCCCTGCGGCACCGTGAAGTTGACCAGTGGTGTCTCGGCGGCATACTCGCCGCGATTGAAGATGGTGATATAGACGTCGTAGGTCGAGCTCGGCAGCACAACGGTCGGAACGGTTTTGAGAATTCCGACCTTTGGAACCTGTCCCGGAGCCGAGAGAGGGACAAAACTGAGCGTAGCCTTGCTGCGTGAGCTGGTGCTGGCGCTAAGTTGTGGAGCGGCCGCGGAACTCGCCGAAGCTGCCGCCGAGATCGGAGCACTCGTCGCTCCTTCTTCGATCGTGACATCCGTGCCGCCGATCAGAGATCCCGCCAGTTGAATGGCATCGTCCGTGACGATCACTTCGACCATCACGTCGCCTTTTTCGCCCGCGCCGAGCTTATCCAGGTTGAAGACCACGTTGCCGCCGGAAGAGAGGAAAGAGGGGTTGATGATGGTTCCGCCTTTCGGAATAGCGCTTCCGGTGAGAACGGTGCCCGGCATCTTTCCAAGCTGACCGCTGGTGGAAGCCGGCAGACTAACGAATGCTGCGCGATAAAACACGGTATGAGCCGGCAGCCCGACTGTCATTCGAACGAACCGCGCGGTGGTGGTGCCTGCGTTCTCGTAGTGGGCATAGTAACGCTGAACGCCCGGCACATAGCTGGGCGCGTTGCCCGGCGTAACGATCGGCTGCGCACTCGGATTATTCCGATAGATTGCGGTCAGAACGTCGGCGGTCGCGCCGGCGTCATGGCTGGCTTCGGGGGAAGCGATATAAGGACGCGACTTCGGTTCCGCCAGAACGAGGGCGTTGCCGATGATCTGGATCGGTCCGTTTTGGTAAAACCCCGGAGGAGTATGCAGCGTGTTAGCCGAACCGATGCTGCTTGCGTCGGAGTTGATGAAAGAACCGGCTTCAGGCGCTGCAGCGCCGCTGTCGACCCGAACGGTGTAGGTGAGCATCAGCCGCTCGCCGGGAGCGAGTTTGAGTCCCTCGAAGCGAATATGGTGACCGCTTTGGTTATCAAGCGTCGGGACGAAAGGCTGGGCGATGAAGGTCGCTTTCGCCGTGCCTTGTGGTGGAACGAAGACCAGCCGGGTCGCACTAACGAAGGTCGTATGTTCCGGCAAACCGTCCTGAATGAACACATCGGTGGCCGTGGTGCGGCCGCGGTTTTCCGCGGTGAGAATGAACGTGACCTGGTCTCCGGGTTTAATGAAATCAGTGGCGCGGCCGCTGCCGTTGCCCTGCGTACCGTTGACACTGTTACTGATCGACTTGTTCAACTCGAGCAGCGGCTGCTTGGCCAGACTTCCCTGCAGAGTGACGTCGACCTGGCCGGAGTCCTGGCGACTGCTCGCCACCGCCAAGGAGGAAGTGACGAAGCTCATAAAGTCGGTGGAACCGCCCGGAGGGTTCTTTTTGCCGGCGGCGAAAGCTGACTTGAAGGTTTGATAGGCCGTTGTTTCCGGGAGGAAGGACGCGCCGTAATCCATGGTGCTGATTTTTAACACTTCGGCAGGGTCAGCCCAGGCGGCGCCGAAGGTCACCTGTGCCGAATAGGTTTTTCCGCCGGCGATCGGACCCAAATCCATCAGCAGCTGCGGTTGCGTCTGGCCGCTGACGTAAACCAGCTTGGTCACCGGGGTGAAGGTCACTCCGCCGGGTTTGGTAATGGTGGCGGTGGAGAAATTGGTAAACTCCGGCTGGACCATCACTGCGATCGCATGCGGCGGAGTTTGGCTGTTCGGCGCGGCCGTGTTCGTGACTTTGAAGGTGTAAACGATGTCGCCACCAGGCGCGACCTTGGCCGGACCGGTCAAGGTCGTCTTGATCGCGCCTTCGATGTGCGTCTCGACTTTGGCCGCGCCGCTGCTGAAGCCGGTAACCGGGTTGGGCCCCGGGGTCGGGCCCGAGTAGACCGAATAATCGTTAGGCAAAACCAGGTATTGCTCCGTGCGGACGAAACTCGGCAGGGCAAGGATGGTAAAGCGCACTGAGTTTTCCAGATGGGACCCGAGTCCGCCAACGTTCCAAACCAGCTTGGCATCGTGCAACTGCGGCGAGGAAGCAGGGACATAGGTCCAGCCTGGGCTGATCTGCAGCTGCGCGGCGGTAAACTGCTTCACGATGTTCGTCTGATTTTCGACGTAGGATGGAATGGTGGCCGAGACACGGAGATCGGGCGCAATGTTGCCCCCGCTGTTGGCGTAGGTGATGACGTAGTCAATCTTGTCGCCGGTGTGGGCGAAGCGACCGCTTAGTGGATCGCTCGTCGTCGTCGCTTTCGCACTAATGCTAAGTGTCGGCGCGACGGGAATACACGTTCCGTTGCCACAGGTGGTTCCTGGTGGGCAACTATTGCCGCAGGTTCCGCAGTTGTTTGAGTCACTGTTGAGATCCACGCAGATACCGGTGCCGGAGCAATCAGCCCAACCGGGACTGCACGTCTGGGTCGGAGTCGGGGTCGGCCCGCCCGCCGTCGTCGCCTGGAAATTGGCCGTCGGTTTATTGATGCCGGTGAACGAACCCACATCTTGGATCTGGAAGGAGGGCTCGCTCGAGACCGTTGGGGTCACGGAATACGAGACGCGCGAAAACCCCTGCGTCGCAGACAGTGTGTCGGTCAAATCGGTGACGGTGAACTCGTTGAGCGCCTGGTCGAGCATCAGCCCGCCGAAGCCCGTCACTTTGCGGTTCGCATCCGTCTTCACTACCCACCAGTCGGGCTTGAAATCGGCGGCATCGATCGAATAGCTGTAGGTCGCGATGGTGAAAGCGAATCCGCCATCGGTCGTGGCGACAGCGTCGCAGCCTTCCGTGATGTTATCATTAAAGCGCTCGTCGTTCGGGCCGCCGAGGAGGCTAACGGATTGGAGAGTCCCGTCGCTCTGCAGCTTCACCAAGGCTGCTTCGTAGAACCCGCCGCCAGTTCCTTCTCCATAGGCAGAGCCGTGCCCGCCGATCAGAAAGCCGCCATCGCTCAGGGGTTTCATGCTGCTGGCGGTGAAAACAGCATTGTTTCTCGAAGGGCGGATTCGCTTGGAAAACACTTCCGTGGTCAGGTCGGCGTTGAACTTGCGGACAATAAAGGCGTCCGCCGCGGTAGGTCCGGAGATCCACGTCATGGCGGTGAAGCCGCCGTCACTGGTCGGGACAATGGCGCGGCCGCTCTCAAAGCCGTAATCGGGGTCGAAGCTTTTTTGGGCAAGGAGGGTGCCGCTCGGATCAACCACCAGCGCCGCAAATCCGGTCGCAAACCCGTTGCTCGGGCCTTGCTGAAGGAAAACGTAATTTCCGTTGCTTAGCTCCGCGACGGGGAAGCTGGCGGCATACTGGTGGGGATGTTCGTAGGCCGCGTACAGGGCCAAGTTCCCGTCTTTGTCGAATTTTGTCAGGGTCGGGATCGTGTAGGGTTGATCCGGCCGCGATTCAGTGCCGGTGATGAGAACGCCTCCGTCGCTGGTTAGGCACATGTAGTTGGCCTGCCCGACGCCAAGCTGGTAGTTTAAGTTGTTGACGGTGGCGGTCGCGCCCGTGATTCCCTTTTGCCAGATTAAATCACCCGCTGCGGAAAGCTTCGCGACAAAAGGGAGCTGGCCGCTGTTGTCGGGGTTCCCTTTACCTCCGCAGATGAAGATGTTTCCGTCTGCATCCGTCGCCACCTGGTAAACACGGCTCGGGGCGGGAGAATAATACGTCCCATCCGAGCGGTCGTTGTTCTGGTGGAGCGTCTTTTGCCAGGCGACGGTTCCATCGGAATTATAGCGAACCAGCGTCGCGTCGGCGTACCCGCCGGTGTGACCGACGTAGGTCTGCGCGTAAAGCTTGGGCAGATCGAGCTGGCCAGCTACGACCACGCCGCCATCCGGCATTTGGGCCATTCCGACGGGGTAATCGGTGCCGGAGCCGTAAAAGCGATCGTTTGCAGGATCGCCGGCGGCGTTGAAGCTGCCGACGCCGTAGGTCTGGGCCCACGTGTAAGGAGTCGGCGTCGAGTCGGCGCTAAGAGCAAAGATGCCGATAAGAGTGACGCAAGTGGCTGCAAATAAGGAAGTTATCCGGGAGTTCATAGGTTTTCTGGAGAAGCCCGCCTGACTTAGGCAAGACGTGGCTCTCGAAGTAACGCCGGAAAAACCGGGAAAAGAGCTCATTGCCGGTTCGAAAATGGTTTTGTACCTATCCAAACGGGTGATGGGGCCGTCTGATATCCGACAGAACGAAGATGAGATAGAGGTTTTGCTCCGGGAGCTGCCGGAAGAGACGCGGCCGAGCTGGCCGGCTGGGCGGCGCTCGGTCGAAGAAGTCCTTCCCGAGATTTACGGCGAGCTACGCCGCCTTGCTGCGGCCTACCTGAGAAACGAGCGCGCCGGGCACACCCTTCAGCCAACCGCCTTGGTGCACGAAGCTTATTTGCGGCTGATGGAGCAGCGAAAAATGGACTGGAAGAGCCGGAGTCACTTCGTCGCCATTGCCGCCCGCTTGATGCGTCGCGTCCTGCTCAAACATGCGGAAGCGCGAGGCGCGGCCAAACGAGGCGGTGGCCAGGCACCGGTTGAGCTGGATGCAGCGCTGGAGCTGTTCGATCGCAAACAAATTTCGGCAGCCGCGCTAAACCAGACCTTGCGTGAACTGGAAACGATGGATCCCCGACAGGCCCAAATCGTCGAACTGCGTTTCTTTGGCGGTTTGTCGATCGAAGAAACCGCGGACGTGCTCGGGATTTCGCCTGCGACCGTGAAACGGGAGTGGGCAATTGCGCGGCTCTGGCTGGAGCGAGAGATGGCGACCGCCTGATCTCGCCTTCTCCCTGCCGGTGTGCTGCTTTCATGAGACTTCATCTCACTCATATTTTTTCATGACGCCGGCGCGATGGGAGGAGGTGAAGCGCGTGCTCGCAGACGTGATGCAGTGCGAGCAGGGAAGCGAAAGAATTCGTTGCCTGGAGAAGGCCTGCGCCGGCGATGACAACCTCCGTCGTGAAGTCGAATCGTTGCTGAAGCAATCCGGCGATCGTTGGGATGAGATCGCCGATGACGCTTTGGCCGCGCGTGGTGATCTCGGTGGGATGATCGGCCGGCGCATCGGCGCCTACGTGATCGTGCGTGAAATTGGCCGCGGCGGAATGGGCGCGGTTTACCTGGCCGGACGCGACGATCAGGAATTCAAAAAAGAGGTGGCGATCAAGCTGCTCAAGCGCGGCACCGATACGGAGGAAGTCCTGCGCCGGTTTCGCGCGGAGCGGGAAATCCTCGCGCGGCTCCAGCACCCGAACATAGCCCAGCTGCTCGATGGCGGCAGCACGGAGGAGGATCTGCCCTATGTCATCATGGAATACGTCACCGGCGTGCCGGTGAACGAATTTTGTCAGGGCCGGGCTCTATCGGTCGAGCAGCGGCTCGAATTGTTTTTGCGAATCTGTCGCGCGGTCCGTTTTGCGCACCAGAACCTGGTGGTCCACCGCGATCTGAAGCCGGCCAATATCCTGGTAAACGAAGATGGAGAGCCCAAGCTGCTCGACTTCGGAATAGCCAAGCTGCTGGAGCCGGGCGAGGCCGCCTTCGACCTGACCATGCCGGACCAGCAGCGGCTGACTCCCGCTTATGCTTCGCCGGAGCAGGTGAAGGGAGAGCCGATCACGACCGTCAGCGATATCTATTCGTTAGGGGCGGTGCTCTATGAAATATTAAGCGGCCGGCCGGCGCATGTCTTTTCCAGTGAGCGGCCTACGCCGACGGAGCTTCTTCGCGTCGTCACGGAGCAGGAGCCGCTCCGGCCGAGTGCGGTCGCATCCGATCCGGCGATGCGCCGCCGGCTGAAAGGAGATCTCGATACGATCGTCCTCAAGGCCTTGCGTAAGGAACGCGAGCGCCGCTATGGCGGAGTGGGAGACCTGGCCGAAGACGTGCGTCTTTACCTCGCCGACCGGCCGATCCGTGCTCGACCGGACACGGTCTGGTATCGGGGGGCCAAACTGATCCAGCGAAACAAACTGGCCACGGGGGCGACGGCGCTGGTGATCGTTACCCTCGTTGGCAGCGTCGTCGTTACCCTTCGAGCCGCGCGCGAGGCGAGGATTGCACGCCGGCATGCCGAACAGCGTTTCGACGATCTGCGGAAAGTGGCGAATTCGTTCATGCTTGAGCTGCATAACGCGATCAAGGACTTACCCGGCTCACTGCAGGCGCGGCAATTATTGATCAGACGCGCGCTCGGTTATCTCGATAGCCTGGCCGGCGAAGCAGGTGGTGATCTGAATTTGAAAAATGAACTGGCCATGGCCTATGAAAAGCTCGGGCTGGTTACCTTCGATGTGGAGCAGGCTTTGACCGCTCATCGCAAAGCGGTGGCCCTGAATGAGGAACTGGTAGCGGCGGAAGGCAGCTCGCTTCCGTACCACCGCAGCCTGATCGGCAGTTATGCGAACCTCAGCGACGTTCTGAAAATCTCCGGATCTTCCAACGAAGCGATCGCCTACGCTCGCAAAGCGGTGAAGGAGGGAGAGTTTGTCGCGCAAAAGACCAGCCTGGCAGAGGACCGGAGGCAGCTGGCCAAGGCCTATCAATCCCTGGAAGCTACTTTGGATGATGCCGGCTATGCGCGCGCCGCGACGACTGTCTCCCGCACCGCCCTCAAAATCGTGGAGACAAACGCGAGCGGAGAGCAGGACGACACAAGGGAGCTCGCTGAATCTTATGGCAGCCTGAGCGATGACCTGGAAGAAACGGGCGCGTATGACGAAGCCGCTGAGCTGGCAAAGAAGGCAATGGAATTGTCCTTCAATCTTTGGAAAGCGGATCGAACGAACTCGCGCAACCAGCGTAACCTCTGGGCGGCGGAGTTGCGGCGGGGCCGGCGCCTGACGCGCGGCGGAGACAAAGCTGGCGCGGAGGAATCCTATCGGAAGGCGATCGAAATCATCCAGGGATTGTGCGCGGCCGATCCGTCTGATCGCGGCCATCGGTACTGGATGGCAGAAACGTATCTTCAGTTTGCGGATTTCCTCAGTGACTCAGGCCGGGTCGACGAAGCGCTCGATTGCTGCGAAAGAGCGAAGAAAATGGATGAGCAGCTGCTCGCTGAAGATTCGAAGCGCGCGGAGGTGCAGCCAGAGTTGGTGCGAATCTACAAGGCGTCCGGCCAGCTGAACCTGCAGCGCAATCGAACGGAAGAGGGGATGGCTGAACTGCGAAAAGCGGACGCGCTCTGCGATCGGCTTTGCGCGCTCGATCCAGAGAATTTGCGGCTAAAGAACTATTCCGCGCAGGTGAAAGTCATTCTGGCGCAGAAAGGGAGCGCAAAAGAAGCGCCTCAACTGGAAGAGCGAGCGCTCGGGCTTTGGCGGGACGTGCAACGCCAGGGTGAGTTGCGTCCCGAGGAGGAAGCAGAAATGCGCACGCTGGAAGACAAGCCGGCGCTGTAAACCTTGGCCGTGGGAAGGCCAGAAGAGTGCATCCTCACCTCAATCCTCTCCTGGCAGGAGAGGAAGGGACCGGCACGTGACATCGTTTTTTCGGTGGTGCTGTCCGCGAGATGGTTGAAGGGGGCGTCGTTCGTCATTCGTCATTCGTTCCGTTTGGGTCGCGGGCGTAATAAAAGAGGAGGGCCGCTCGAGTGAGCGGCCCTCCTTTAATTAAACCTGATGCGCTGACTAGAAGTCGATGCGCAATCCGCCGGTGGCGCTCTGCACCCAGAAGTCAGCCTGGCCAACTTGAGCGTCGTAATCGGCGAAGAAGGTCAGCATGTTCCAGACGGTGGCGTTGATGCCAACTCCGACGAGGGCAGCATCGCGGCCGCGCGCGGTGGTCGGGACCACGAACTTCGGACCACTGCCACCAAAGAAGCCACCGGTGATGGCCGCGCCATCATCCAGATATTCGTGCTGCCAGGCGGCACGTCCCTGGAAGTCGAGCGCCCAGTGATGGAAGATACGATGGTAATCCATCTTGGCACCCAAACGGGAACGCAGTGAATCGAACTCTTCGCCGACAGTCAGTCCGGTCGGGATGGGCCCGTTCTCATCGAAGTCGTTCAGGTCGAAGTGCACGTACTGCAATCCGGCGAACGGCCCGATGATGAAATGTTCGCCGATGCTCCAATCGTAACCACCGGAGATATCGCCGCCGATCTGGACGCCGTCGCCGTGCGCATGCACGACTGGATCAGGAAGGCCCTGGAACTGAATCGTGCGCGAGATGTTCGGATACTCGTTGTGATTGTAGTTGAAGACGGCGTTGACATAAGGCGGGCTGCCATGCCAGCCGGCGTAAAGACCGCCACCCCAGCTATCAACCTGGCTGCTGCTTCCCTGGTTATCCAACTCCGCCCATGAATGGGTGTATTGACCGTAGACACCGGCAATAACGTGCTCGCCCATTTTCGCGTCTGCGCCCATCAGGATGCCCCAGCTGTTGAAGCTCTCGTCATCAACGCGACCGTTGCCATTGGTATCGGCGTCGCCCCACATGCCGCTGCCGACGGCAAAGAAGCCCCATTCCTTTGGCTCAGGCGTCACGACCGGCATTTCCTTGTCTTTGCCGTCGTTCATGACTGCTTTGCCATCGCGCGAATAAGCGAAGGTGTTCACTTCGCTCATCAGGCCGCTGGTTAGGCCCATGGTGTTGCCAAGGCCGCGGGTGTCCACGGTCTCGGAGCCATCGTGCAGGTTGTTGAGACGGGTATCGATCGTCTGCACCGTGAAGTTCATCAGGGCCAGCGCGATGTCGCTGTAAACCTGGTAAACTTGTGGAGAAAGTTGATCGAGGTTCTCGCCCAGGAACTCGCCGCTCTGATCGATCATGCAAAGAAGATCACGCAAGGCGCGTGGCGGGGTGTGGCCGAAATTATCCAACGCCTGGCCGATGGCTTTTCCACCCGGCGTCGTTGCCTGTGATGCATAGGAGCTGGGGTGCGCCTCAATGGTCAGGTTATCCCAGGTATAGGTCTCGCCGCGGAAGGTAATGCTCCCGCTGCTGGGAGTGCCGGTCATGTAAGGTGCGAGCAAGGCGTTCAGTTGCGACGCCGCGTTTGGGTTGACCCCCGAGAAGGCGAAATTGAGCACGTCGTTAGTCCCGCCGTTGCTATTGACCATCACGCCATGGATGACGGACCAGCCGCGGAGGTTGATGCTCGAGTCGCTGCCGAAGAAGCGCACTGCTGCCGGATCGTTCCCGGTTCCGCTGAAGATGTTACCCCAGTTATTGATGGTCAGGTTGCTGGCCTGTGCGCGAATGCCTTCACCCGCATCGCCGAAACCTGCACTGCCGTGGCCACCATTCCCGCCAAGAATGTCGCCACAATTGTTGATGACCAGGTTGCTGTCGTCGAAGGAGATCGCAACCTGCGGTTGCGGACCTCCAGGCTCGATTCCGCCGCGGCGGAATTCGATGCCGGCACCGCCATTGCCACCCTGACCGAACCCGTTGTCGCCGTTCACTTCGCCCGGGTTGCCGTTCGAACCGCGAGTGCCGTTGCTGCCGTCCATGCTGCCTTCGTCGCCCGTTCCGGTTCCGCCGGTCCCACGAGCGCCACCGCTGCCGCCAGCACCGGCCTGGCCGCCGAAACCCGCTGCACCATTGCCGCCATTACCACCCCTGATGGTACCTTCGTTAACCACGAGGATGTTCTGGAAGCCGCTGCCGAGCTGGCCATTAGGGCCAACTGGCGCAAGTCCGTCACGGAACCCAACGGTGAAGAGCAGGCCAACGCCACCGTCGCCACCGAAACCGGCGCCAGCGGATGCGCCGTCGCCGCCGTTTCCTCCATCGCCGCCGTCGCCACCGTTGCCGCCGAAGCCGTTGCCGGGCGTAATGCCGCCTAACGGACCGTCGTTGTTCGGGACGCCGCCGAAGCCATTACCGCCATTGCCGCCGGCCCCGCCGTTGCCGCCGTTGCCGCCGTTTCCACCGTTGCCGCCGATGCCGTTGCCGCCGTTACCGCCGGCGAAGAGATTGAAGTTCTTGATGAAAACGTCGCTGATGTTGCCGGAGGTAAAGATGACGCCATTGCCGCCGTCGCCGCCACTGCCGCTGGCACCCGTGCCGCCGGATCCGCCGTTGCCGCCATCTCCGCCAAAACCACCGTTGCCGCCGAAGCCATCAAAGCCGGAACCGTCAAATACGCCGCCGGTTCCATCGCCGCCGTTACCGCCGGCCCCGCCGTCGCCGCCGTTGCCGCCATTTCCACCGTTGCCGCTGATCCCATTGCCGCCGTTGCCACCGATTGCGCTACCGGTGTTGATCAAAGTCACATTCGAGATGGTTTGAAAACCCTCCAGGTGAATTCCGTCACCGCCATCGCCGCCTCTCGCCGACGCGGCATTGCCGCCGTTTCCGCCATCGCCGGACGGAAGATCGATCGGCTCAAAAAAGAGAAATTTACCGCCGTTACCACCGTCACCGCCAAAGGCAGTGCCGTTCGTCGCGTCCCCGCCATTTCCGCCGTTGCCGTTATCGCCGCCATTGCCGGCATTGCCACCGTTACCGCCAGTGGCGCTGCCACCGTTGCCTCCCTGCGCAGTGCCCTCGTTAGTCATGCCGACTGAATCGACCGTGGTCGCGCGCAAGATGATTCCACTTCCCCCATCGCCGCCTTGGGCGTAGCCGCCGCTGCCACCATTCCCGCCGAAATTACCAAATCCGCCGCTCCCTGCGAAGCCGGCGAAGTTGACGTCGTCGGCATGGCTCGGATCGACGAAAGTGTCCGGGCCGTCGCCACCGTTGCCACCGAAGCCGCCCTTGCCGCCCTTACCCCCATTTCCGCCAGAGGCGTCGCCGCCATTGCCGCCGGTCGCGGTAGTGGCGTTATCGAGAATTACGTTTGTGATCGAACCCGCGCTGAGACGGATTCCGTCCCCGCCATCTCCGCCGAAGGCAAAATCGCCGTTGCCGCCAATGCCTCCGTTACCGCCAATTTGAAAATTGATCGGCAGAAGAATGATGGGAGCCGCCGGGTTCTGGGGAGGGAAGGCCGTGCCGCCGTTGCCCCCGTTGCCTGCGTCACCACCTTTGCCACCGTCGCCGCCGCCGCGGTCGATAGCAACGCCACCGTTTCCGCCAACAGCCGTTCCGGTGTTGGCGATCGTGATAGTATCTAACGACTCACCAAAAAGGGCCAGGCCGCTCCCGGCTTCGCCGGCGCTGGCGAAGTTGCTATTGCCACCATGGGCGCCATTGCCGCCGCTCCCGCCGCGGCCTCCAAACCCACCGAACGCATCTCCGTTATTCACTCCATTAAAGCCCGGACCGGCCGTGCCATTGCCGCCGTTCCCGGCATCGCCGCCGTTGCCACCGTTTCCGCCATTCCCGCCAATTCCGGCGGTAGCATTCCCACCATTACCACCGACGGCTGCGCCGGCATTATTAATGATGACATTGCTGATTCCGCCGGCCGAAAGCTCCAAGCCGTGACCGCCGAATCCGGCGAATGCGGCGCCGCCGGATCCGCCGGCGTTCCCGTTACCACCATTTCCGCCGTTGCCGCCATTGCCGCCGATGCCAATGCCGCCGGCCAGGTCTACTCCGTCCGGAAGAGGACCTTCGACGATTGCTTGCGTCCCGGCGCCGCCAAAGCCGTCACCCCCGTTTCCCCCATTACCGCCATTGCCGCCTTTGCCACCCTTACCGCCGTCACCGCCGACCGCGTTACCGCCGTTGCCGCCGATCGCGGCATTCGTGTTGGTAATCGTGACCGAATCAATCGTCGTGTCCGCGCCAATGAAAAGTCCGCGCCCGCCGTCTCCGCCAGTTCCGTTACCGCCATTTGCGCCGAACCCGCCATCGCCGCCGTTACCGCCGTTACCGCCATTGCCGCCAAATCCATCGCCGCCGGTTACGCCGAAACCCTCAGCACCGGTGCCGTCGCCACCGTTGCCACCGTTGCCGCCGCGGCCGCCGTCACCGCCCATGCCGCCAGCGCCGCCGATTCCGTCGCCGCCATTACCGCCAACTGCGGTGTCGTTAGAAAAAGTAAAACCGCTCAGGCTCGTATCAGAGATTGTAATGCCATTGCCGCCATCGCCGCCCGTGCCACTGCCGCCGGAACTACCGTCGCCGCCGAAGCCGCCGTCGCCGCCGTCGCCGCCGCTGCCGCCGGTGTTATCAAGACTGAATGGGCCGGACGTCGGCTTGTTGAGATTGAGCGGGAAGACGTCCGCGCCGTCGCCGCCCTTACCGCCGCGACCGCCGTTGCCCCCGTTTCCACCCGCGCCACCGGTGCCGGTGCCGCCGTTACCGCCAGTGTAGGTGCCCGTCGCGGGAGGAGTTGTTCCACTGTAGCCGGATTCACCGTCATCGCCGGTGGCATCGCCACCACTCGTTACCGCCGAGGTCCCTGGGCTGCCGGCTATTCCCGGCTGGGCATCCGGACTTGCAACCGGAGTCGGACTTCCTCCAGGGAAAACGCCATCATCGCCGTTGGTGCCATTTCCGCCATCCGTCCCGCTAATGCCGGGATCGCCGGTCGCGCTAGCGCCGTTGCTTCCGGTCTGGGCGAGAGTGCCTGCAGTCCAGAAAGCGAGGCTCAGAAAAAGTACAGCAAGGATGGATCGGTAATGGATAGACTTCATAGGTAAGGCGGGTGCTAAAGGCCGGTTTAGCCAATTCGGAAGCGGCCGTCAACCATCTTAAAACGGAAAATGTCGGGTCTAACCGCAGGCCATTCTACGCGCGTTAGGTAAAAACACGTCCACGGACGTGGCGAGACCCATACTGAGGAGTGGGGAGGGCCCGACCTTTCGGCAGGAACGAGGCGCGCGGCCAAGTTCAGCTGCAGAAGCGCTTCGGCAGCCCTTCGTTAGGCAGGGCCGGTGACCTGGCCTTACCGTTAAGCTTCGGCGCGTGAGGGAAGAGGCCTAAACCCTTACGGCGTTGCCGCGGGAGCAGCCGGCGCGGCGGGAGCGCCCGGCGTCGGAGAAGTGACACTGATGCCGTACTTGTCCACGATCGCCTTGGCGTCGGCGTCGCTCTTGGAGAGCTCGATCAGGTCACGCGCGAATTTCTGCAGACCGGCCTGCATGCGCTTGGATTGATCGACCAGTTTCACCTGCTGATCGCGCAATTGCACGACGTGTTCCTTCACCTCGTTAGCGACGGTAACCTGCCAGGTGAGGATGGCGATCAGGCTGATGGTGGTAAGAATAACGGGCCAGAAAGCCGTCGGATTGTCCCGGGGAGTATCTGCCCGGGGAGTTCTCTTCGGTGTGTAACCTGGAATGTCAGCCATTGGTGAAAGCGAGGTTGGAGGTTCGGAGTTGAAAAGTGGTTAGGCGTTAGCGTTTCGGGGTAGCGGACGGAGCAGCGCGCTGCGGTTGCGGCGCCTGCGGCTGAGCTTGCAAAGAGGCCGCCGGATTATTGGCCTGCTCATTCAGGGTGAAACCGTTTCGGATCAGAAGATTCTTCAGGTTTTCATTCGTCGCGGCTTTAGCCGCGATCTCGCGCACCAGGTTTGTCCCCACTTGCTGGGTCAGGTTGCCTTTGCTGATCTCGAGTTGCTGTTGCTGAACCTGCGTCTGCAGCTGCTGATTGGTCCGTCCAGTTACGATTCCAAATCCAGCGAGACCGAGGCAGATAAAGCCGAGGATCAACGCGATAACGAATTGCCACATTTTCATGAGAAGGGGTGCCGCGTTTGCGGCGGGTAATCTGTTACTCGTTGTGGCGGATAAGCCAAGGATTTTTTCTGCACCACGAAAAAAGCTAAGCGGAACGGAATTGAAACGCTCTTGGAAAGAAGAACCACCACGCTTCGAATTTGCCGCCGATGGGCCGGCTTTTTTTCGCCTGCCGTCGCCTGACCGCGGCGCCGAAGATATTAAGCAGACATGGAGCAAGGCGGTAAGGATGAAGATTACAACGCTGTTAGCTTTTACCGACTGCGCATAAGAACTGCTTTGCTTCCGTGCCTCGATGTTGCGGGCAGGGAACAAGGGAAGCCGCCGGCAGAGTTCTACTCTGCCTACCCTCATTATATATATGGCGTGCGTTTTCGCCGCGCCGTCGATGCAAGCAGCCACCACGGATTACTATTGGAAGGATGCCGCCGGCAACGGCCGTTGGGATTGGGGAGGAAATCAGTGGGGCGTCGCGAACAATCCTGACACTGGCGTGCCGCAAAGCGATGGAGGAGCCATCATCAACTTCGAAGGTATCGGCAGCACGGACACTTACGTTAATAGTCATTTCCCCAGCGGGTATTTTCTGCTGAACAGCGTCATCCTGAATTCGAACTCGTCTGGGCGCGCTTACACGATCAACGTCGAGAACGGCGGCTCCGGGGTCGACTTTTTCAACAAGATCGAAACGCAAAGTGGCAGCGGCAGCCTGGCCATTAACACCATTAGCGCCCTCGGCGGGGATGCCGCGACTAACGCATTCGGCGGAACGATCACGCTTGGCCAGGTTCAAACGAACGGGAAAACGTGGACAGTGGATGGGACCAGCGGGATCAGCGTTGGCGACGTAGTGAATGGCACTGGGACCGGTTCCGTTCAGAAAAACGGCGGCAACACTCTCGCCCTGAGTGGTTCGTCCGATAACCTCAACGTGACCCTTGCCGTGAACGCCGGCATCGTCCTTCTCAATAAGACGAGTGGCACTTCCGTTCATGCCGTCGGCGCCGGTTTGACCGTCAACAGCGGCGGCACCGTCATCCTCGGCAATAACAGCGGTGATCAGATTTACAGTGGTTCGTTTGTCTCGATTAACAGTGGGGGCACACTGAAGACAAATGGTAACAGTGAAGGCTCCGGCTCCGTCGGCTCAGCCGCGGGGGTCGGAGCTCTCACTTTGCAAGGTGGAGCGACCATTGATTTTGGCGCCGGCCCTAATGGCAGCACCCTTTCCGCCAGTTCCGGTGTCATCAGCGGATCGGGATTAATCACGATCCTCAACTGGACCGGCTTGAGCGGGATCGACGACAATTCCGGAACGAACGATCGACTTCTCTACCAGAGCGATCCCGGCTTCAACGCCGCTCAGCTTTCGCAGTTTCGCTTCTACGACGACGGCGGGAACGCGATTGGGAGCGGCGCGGTGGAGATCGCGTTCAACGGTTGGATGGAAATTGTGCCCGTGCCGGAATCGGCGACGTGGGTGGGGGGAGTGATGGCGGTCGTCGGGATCGCGGTCTTTTCGCGGAAGCAGCGGATTGTTAGGCGGAAGTAGGTGTTCCAGATGCGTTGCAGGTGAGGGCGGCTCCCGCCGTCCTTGGTGTCTCTTAAGCTTCGATGTGATCTAGTCTCGATTGGCTAGGGTGACGTTGCGAGTGTTGTGAGGTCCCTCGGCTCGTCCCCTCGCTCAGGATGACAGAACCGTGACGCATCCCGCCGCTCCGTTGCGCTGCATGGGTACGCTCCAACGCTCCAACACTCCAACGCTCCAACGCTCCAACGCTCCAACGCTCCAACGCTCCAACGCTCCAACGCTCCAACGCTCCAACGCTCCAACGCTCCAACGCTCCAACGCTCCAACGCTCCAACGCTCCAACGCTCCAACGCTCCAACGCTCCAACGCTCCAACGCTCCAACACTCCAACGCTCCAACGCTCCATCACTCCATCACTCCATCACTCCATCACTCCATCACTCCATCACTCCATCACTCCATCACTCCATCACTCCCCGCGGTCGCATTACTGCGGCAAAAGTTCCCGTTCTTCCGGCAATAATCTTTCCGGAGTGAGTTGAGCGAACTCTTCTTTTGCCTGGTCGCTCATACCGTTGGCGGCGAGGACGGCGGCGTGCACGACGATTGACGAGGTGGTTAGGGACGATTTCGGGACGTTGATGTTTTGATAAACGGCGAGAGCATCCTGCGGGCGGTTCAGGCGAAGGCGGGCCAGTGCCAGCAGGGTCCGGTGCGGTAGACTGGCCGGTTCCTTTTCCACCAGCTTGCTGCCCAATTTTTCGATCGCCTCCAGCTCTCCTTCTACTTGTTCGCTCTTCTCGCGCGGGAGCAAGAGCAGGCGCGCGTAGGCTTCGTCGTTTTGCACCGCCGAATCGTTAGGCCAGAGCTTGAGCAGGTCGCTAAGCACGGCGTGGATCTTCCTGGTATCGCGCTGGGCGTAGGCTACGCGCAGCCTGCCCTGTTGCGCCGCTCGCGATTTCGCGGAGACGGCGACCGCCGCATCGTAGGCGGCTGAGGCCACATCGAGTGCTCCGTTTTTTTCCGCATACTCGGCTAATTGGAGCAACTTGCTCAGGTCACCGGCAGCTGCGGCCAGCGCGCGTTTCCAGTTGTTCTCCGCGCCAGCAGCCTGGTTCTGCTGCGCGAAACAGCGCGCGAGATACATGTATTCGACCACTGGATCGAGCGAGAACTGTTCGCTTTCGATCAGCCGTCGAATTTCATCCCAACGCCCGAGCGCGCCCAGTGCGTCTACGTGTTGGAAGAATAATTCCCGTGTCTGCATGGCGCGTTGCCGCGGAATAGCCTCCAGCTCGCGCTCATGCTCGCCGTGCGAATTGAGCCAGGCGGCGAGCGCGATGAGCGAGGCTTGGTCGGTATTCTTGTATTGCTCCACGGCCTCGGTAATGAGCGCGTTTCTGTTTTCCGGGTGCTCGTAAATTTTCAGGTCGAGCGCGAGCAACTTGTGCGCGGGCTTGGCCGCGGAATCGGTTTCGAGAAAGCGGACCAGTTCATCGGCATCGACCGCGTTGGGGGAAGGAAGTTTTATGGTCCCGTTCATCACCCGTTGGGCGAGTGCCACCGCCGCATCCAAGGCAACCATGCTGTGCCCACGCATCAACGCGGTTAGGCGACTTGCTATTTCGCTAAAGTCGGTAGCCGCTTTTGCCCGAAGCGCTGCATCGAAGGTGAGAATCGCCTGCAACCGCTCCCGGTCGCTGGCGGCGGCAGCGCCAAAAACCTGGCGAGCATACATGATCGCGCGGTCGGGATCCTGCGCCTGAAGTGCGAGTTCCTCAGCAAGCAGCCAGTCACCCGCGCTGGGGTCGCCCTTCTCCTTGGATAGAAGTTTGCCAACCGCTTCCTCGGCCATCGCCGTTTCTCGCGCGCGGATGGCGAGATTCGCTTCATCGCGAAGATCAGGACGCGTGAGCGTGGAGCGTTCCTCCAGCTCCTTCCAGAATTTCAATCCATCAGGCTGACCGGCGCGGGAAAACAGCAGCGCAATTGAACGAATGGCTTTCGGTTCAGTCGGGCGAAGTTGATAGGCAGCAACGGCTTCGTCGCGCGCTTTAGCCCAGTCCTCCTTGTCGATCGCTTCCAGCGCCTTGGCCGCGTGGCGGCGCGCCTGCCATCCTCGGATCGCTCCATGAATCGGCCGAGCCGCGAGCAGGGCGAGGACCATGAGCACAGCCAAAGCAGCGACCGCATAAATGATCCGCTTTTGGCGTGTTCGCTGAAACTCCAACTCCTCCGCGGTTAAGGGAAGGTCAGACTTGGCAAAAGGATTCCACATTCAACAATTGCGGATGGACGATTGAAACGCGCAGCTAGTCGGATAGTCTGGCTTGTTTTCCGGCCACGAGACTTGCCGACTAAAGTGATTTCGGCGCCGGAGCCACCAGTTCCGGAAGCTTTGACGAGAAATAGGCTTCTGCCTCTCCCGACGAAATCGGTTGTGCCTGCACGATGAGATATTCCATCACCTGCTGTCCGAGGTGACGCCGGCCATCGATGACGGCTTGGATGCGTTCACGCCTATCCCAGGCCGATGGCGTGCTCGACATGTTCGGAGCCGAGTCTCCATCCCGTTTGGCGACGCGGTCTTCCCAGATGCAGTAAAAGGCATGAGCATAACGAGTCCTGCCGCCAGTGTCGGCGACAAACTCGAAATGTCGAAACGGAATGCTCAAGCCAGGTGCGGCTCGGTAAGTCTTCACGCCCGAGTCCCCGGTTTGTTTCCACCCGCTGGCCGGCAAACAGACGTCGGGCCGATGCGAATTAGCGAGCAGCGCGCTGTTGTGGCCGGGATACCATTTGAAGAAGTAGAGCAAGGCAGTGGCGGGGTGCCCGCCAAACTCTTGCGACCCCTCCGCGCCGGCGACGTTCCATAAGGCGCCGCGGCCTTCATCCTGGTGCAGGAGGCTGCGGGTGCGCTCGTCGATGCGCATCTCGCGAAACTGCGGCGCACTTTCCGGCCAGCGCACACTCCAGCGCGCGCTCGGCTGCAGGTCGCGCTCGTGCGCGCGATACCAGGTTTCCACCCCAAGTTCGACGAGTAAAAGCCACGCCAGAACGGCGGCCACGAATTTGGCCGATGGCAGGATCGGAATGACGGACGAGGAATGTGGGACGGCGTCGGACGCGCCTTTTGATCCACCGCTAAACCATTTGGTTAGGCCAAGACAGCCGGCGAAAACCAGGCCGACGATGGCGTAGCCGGCGATAGTCATGCCAATGCTCCACCTGCGGGACACCTTATTGGCGGCAATCCAAACGAGGAAAAAGGCCCGGCCGCAATTAGCCATGAAAGCGATGCAGAACCGCAGCAACGACAAGGCCGATGCGGCGCGCCAGGCTCAATCGATTCAATTCTCCGAAGAGCAAACCAATCATGAGCTGATGTCTGAAGCGAACGAACTCCGCTGCAGGCTTCGTTAACCCCAACGACCCCGCTCGTTGATGCGGATCAGGTTTCCCTGCACTTCTGCGGGGATTCCGAAAAGGGAGAGCGTTTCGGTCGCGATGACAGCAATAGTCGGCATCAGACCCTGGATGATGCGGTTGTTCGATGCCGGTGAGGCCAGGGGACCGCGATCAGGAAAAAGGCGACGGGGAAGCCGAAGTGACGCAGCCATGGCCGTCCACCAATCCACCAAAATAAAAGCAAAGTCAGCGCGACCACGGTAATGCATGCGTCCAACTCAATGGTCGCCAATCCGGGTTCGCGACTTCGACGAGGCGAATCGGAAGGAGAAGAAAAAGGAGGACGGCGCTGACCAGCGAGATCCCCAGAGCGTCGTTGGAGCTCGAATGTTGGAATTTGGAGATTCCGCGCCATTGAAAGCGGCGGGTCGGTCCTCCCAGCGCAACCAGACTAGGTAGAGTGCGAAAAAGGGAACGAACCAGCCGTAGTTATATTGTTCGTTGTAACTCCATTCCGAGCTCAGTTGTCGACAGCAAACAAACCAAAGGGCGCCGAGGCCGAGCCCAAGCAGAACCAGGGCTGGGCTGAGCGTTTTCGAAGAAGCAGGGGAGGTCGCAACGGCCGGGGCGGCCAGCGCAGATGACGGCACGGGCCCGATTATAGCTCAAACCATGCTTTTTCGCCCTATATTTCGCAGGCTCAGTAGCTGCGTTGTTGGCAAAGCGGGGATAAACAGAAACTATTCAAACCCACTGGATGCCGCTACCACGCGTTCAAATTCTTGGTTTGAATTTCCTGAATGGTTCGGCCTCCTCGGCAGTCGATGAAGTTTCTCGCACCGGGGGCGTGCTAACCGTTCCGGCGGCGCCGGCGCTGGTGCGGCTTGGT
The DNA here is from genome assembly GCA_963746035.1 of uncultured Verrucomicrobiae bacterium. Classification (GTDB taxonomy): domain Bacteria; phylum Verrucomicrobiota; class Verrucomicrobiia; order Chthoniobacterales; family UBA10450; genus JBBRDU01. Next base: position 140,662 of record CAVUZN010000001.1, read on the forward strand.
GACGACGAGATCTATCGGAAGGCGATGTTGTCAGCTGACTACACCATTCCGGATAGCGGCTTAATGGTGCTGACCTGGCGGACAATCACCGGCCAGGGTTTGGCGCGCGTCTCCGGCTTGATCTATCTTTTGGAACTGGTTAGGCGGCGCGATTTTCGCGAGCCCGGGAAGGCCTTCTTCGTTCTGCCTTCAGCGAGTTCGCTCGACCGGTTACTGGAGTGGTCGGGGAGGGCGGAGCTGCCCTTTACGAAGGAGAATTGTTACGTCGCACCGCACTACCAGCGGGAGGTGGCGGACGAAGAGTTAGCGCGTCTTTTGGAGCAAAAAAAACCGCGACATGTCGTCATCGGCATTGGCAACGGACCCCAGGAAAAATTGGCGATCTATTTGCGTGATCGTCTGTCGGTTAGGCCGGCTTTTCATTGTATTGGCGCGGCGATTGGATTCCTAACCGGGGACCAGGTGGCGATTCCCGATTGGGCGGACCGTTTTTACCTCGGATGGCTGCTGCGGCTCCTGGCGCAGCCACGCGTCTTCATTCCGCGACTCGCGCGCGCGGCGACTTTGCCATGGCTGATGTGGCGCTATCGCGGCGAGCTGCCGCCGCTCGCGGAAAGTAGAAAGTAGAATTTAGAAAGTAGAAAAGCTCAAGCCTTCAACTTTCTGCCTATCGTCGTGAAAATTGCCAGCAGCTCAGTCGCTTCAGCGTATAAGGCGCCCGGTGCTGATTTTGCGATCCCCGCCTCCGTGAACAATTCGAGCCAGGTACTGAGTTTCAGAGGCTTCCTTTTGGACTATCGCTAGCTTATTGATAAAGTCCGCTCGCGAGACGGCTCTGTTCGCCTCCCGATAGTTCGCCCCGATCGAAGTGGCGGAGCGAAGCAGTTGTCGTCCGAGAACATTAGCTTCCCGATTCCGGGGCAGCCGCGCAGTAAACGTAATTATTTGAACTGAAAATCTCTTTGTTCGTTGTTCCAAGTCTTTCTTCATTCACCGTTTTTAACGATCGGTCTTTCTAATTCCTACTTTCTAATTTCTACTTTCACTTCTGATGTCTGTAATCCTGGGTCTGAACGCCTACCACGCCGATTCGGCGGCGTGTTTGCTCATCGACGGCAAGCTTGTGGCCGCCGCTGAAGAGGAGCGCTTCCGTCGGATCAAGCATTGGGCTGGATTGCCCACCAAGGCGATCGAGTACTGCCTGAGCGAAGCGCGTCTAAATCTTAGCCAGGTCGATCACATCGCGATCAACCGCAAACCCGGAGTGAACAATTGGCGAAGAGTGGGATTTGTGGCCACCCATTGGCCTTCGCCCGGCTTGATGCTGCAGAAGATCAAAAACATCCGCAGCGCGGTTTCGGTCAAGGACACGCTCCAGGAAGAATACAAAATGGAACTCAATGCCGAAGTGCACCAGGTGGAGCACCATCACGCCCATCTCGCTTCCGCCTTCCTCGTCTCCGGCTTCTCGGAAGCGGCCTGTATCTCCATTGATGGCTTTGGCGACTTTGCCAGCACCGCCATGGGCTTCGGCGCGGCCGACGAAATCAGCATCGACGAACGGGTTTACTTTCCCCATTCGTTAGGAATCTTTTACAGCGCGCTCACGCAGTTCCTTGGCTTTCCGCATTACGGTGACGAGTACAAGGTGATGGGCCTTGCTCCCTACGGCGATCCTTCCTACGTCGATCAGCTCCGCGAAGTCCTGAAAATTCAGACGGACGGCAGCTTCCGGCTCAACCTGAGATATTTCCGTCACCACAGCGACAACGTTTCCTATACCTGGGAGAACTGCACCCCGGCGGTGGGAGCACTCTACAAATCGAGCCTGGCCGATCTCCTCGGACCGGCGCGGATGCCTAACGATCCGTTGGAACAGAAGCACAAGGATCTGGCCCGCTCTATCCAGGTAACCTACGAGAAGGCTTTCCTCGCTCTGCTCCAGGCCCTGCACAAAAAGCATCCGTGCGATAATCTCGCGCTCAGTGGCGGGTGTGCGATGAACTCGGTCGCGAACGGGAAGGTTTATCGAAGGACACCGTTCAAACGCATGTATCTGCCGGCAGCGGCGGGTGACGCGGGCGGCGCCATCGGCGCGGCGGTGATCGTGATGCATGATCTGGCAAAGGGGAGAATTAAGCCGAAGAGCGCAGACCCGGGAACAAAGATCGCGGAGGCACTGCCGCGTGAGGCAGCGGCCGAGATCAGAAACGTGGAGCCTTTCCGGCCAGCCGATAACGCTCCATCAACTGACGGAGAAGAGCCGGTTCTGGAACCCGTGGCCGAAACGACGGAGCAATCCGCAATTGCCCATTCGGTGCCAGCAATTCCCCTCCGTCCTTTACGCACTGCTTACCTCGGCCCGGAGTCGACTCAGCAGGAGATCCATGCGCTGCTCGACTGGAAGCGCAAGGAGATCCAGATGGCCAACTGCGTCTCCGCCCTTCTCATACAGGAAAACGAACTGATAGACCGAACCGCTCAGGCGATCGCAGACGGACAAGTCATCGGTTGGTTCCAGGGACGCATGGAGTGGGGACCGCGGGCGTTAGGCAACCGCTCGATCCTGGGTGATCCCCGCCGCGCCGACATGAAAGAGATTTTGAATCTGAAAATTAAACGGCGCGAATCGTTTCGTCCGTTCGCGCCATCGATTTTACGGGAGGACGTTTCGGATTGGTTCGAACAGGATGACGACGTGCCATTCATGATGGAGGTCTTTCAAATCCGTGCGCAGAAACGTTCTTTCATTCCGGCGGTGACGCACGTCGACGGTTCCGGACGTCTTCATACCGTCGAAAAAGAAGTGAATCCGCGTTACTACCAATTGATCTCGAAGTTCAAGGAATTAACCGGCATTCCGATCGTGCTGAATACTTCCTTCAATGAGAACGAACCGGTCGTCTGTTACCCGGAAGAAGCGCTCGACTGCTTTCTGCGCACGAAGATGGATTTGCTAGTGTTGGGTGACTTTGTGGTGGAGCGGCAGGGGTAGGGACCGAATTTCGGATTGCGGATTTCGGATTGCGGAATAGGGCGGCGTCCGCCGTCCCGACGCATGCGCCTCATATCTGAAGAACTAGACAGGATTAAGAGGATTTACGCGATTTCCGAATCTACGGAAGTCTCTGTTCTCGGGAAGGACACTGTCTTCATTTACCGCTTTGCCGACATCGACAAAGGCGGCTGCGTCCGGAGAGGAGGCGGCGCGAGATCGGGGCGGATCACCGATCCGCCCGCGGACCGTTCGGTGAACGGTCCCTACCGACGAATCCTGTTAATCCCGTAAATCCGGTCTAGTTTCCGCTTCCCCGCGCGGGATTAGGGCGTCGCTGTTGGTCTCGCCGCCGGCGATCCTGTCACGGAGGGAAGCTCAGTTGTGTGCCGCGGCGCCACCTTCGGCCTAACGGCGACCTCAAAGACAGTTAGTAACAGTGCCATCGTTGCGGTCCCGATGACAAAGCTGGCATACTTGCGGCGGCTCCAGGTTGGCAGCACCATGTCGCTGGGAACGTTGCTCGTTCTTTTCAGGCCTTGCGGCGTCGCCTCGAAGGCCCACGAGATGTAAATCGTCAGGATCAACCCGAGGGTGGCCAGGATCACGAAAATGGTCAGCACGGGCTGGACGGCATCCGCGGGCAGCAGCACCCAAAGCAACGCGAAGAAAAACCACGCGACCACACTGTAAGTGATCGCGACCTTGTAAACATTCCGGCGACTCAGTTCGGCGAAGAATGAAGCCATGAATTATCGGGTAGAAGCGTTCATTTCAACTGCTCGTCCGCCAGGCCCATGGCGTGCAGAAGCGCATTCCATCGTGGATCCGCGTGAAGGTTTTTCAGCAGCAGGTCCGGGCGAAGACCGGGCATGCCGGCGTCGTGTTGTCGCCGCGCCCGCTCCAGCCATTCGAAGGCCTTGTCCTTGTCGTTCCGATATCCGTAAACTTCGGCGATTTGATAGGCCGCGGTTTCGCTGGTTTTCTCGATGAGTTCGGACAGGGCCGCATCGGCCTCCGGGATCCGCTTCTGGCCCCAGCGCGCACAGCTCAGAACGAGTAGCCGCGCCCAGATGGCCGCGTCCTTTTCAGCGCTCACGGCGGCTTTTTCGAAATCGCCATCGAGCAAGTAAGTCGCGCCGATGGCTGCGTAGGAATTCGGGGCGGACGGATTCAGCTCGATCGCGCGGTGATATTCCGCGCGCGCTTCGTCCTGCCGGCCCCGGGCAGAGAGAGCGGATGCGAAAAATGCCCGCATCTGGGCATTCACCGGGTCGAGCGTAACCGCCCGGCGCAGAAGGTCGACACCTCCTTTGAGTTCACCTCTGCAAAGGGCAAGATTTCCCGCCACCGCCAGAAGAGTCGGATCCTGCGGAGCCAGCGCAAGCGCCTGCTGCAATGTCTCCGCCGCGGCTTTCCAATTGGAATCGAAGTTGATTTCAATGGTCGCGCGCGCAGACAGGGCCTCGGGCAAAGCCGGCTCGATGGCGATGGCTTTGGCGACGGCCTCGCGAGCGGCGGCGAGATGGGCATCAAAACCCTTCAAGCCGCCTTCGGTGGAATAGTTGCAACTCCAGATGTGCGCCGCAGCCAGACCGGCCCAGGCCAGCGCGAATTGCGGATCCAACTGCACGGCCCGCTCAAATGCGGACTGTGCCTGAACTGTTTCCTTCTCCGAGTGTCGACCAAGAAAAAAGCGGCCCTGCAAATAAGCTTCGTGCGCATCGATGTTTTTGGTTCCGCCTTTGGCCGCCGTCTGCACCTGCTCCTGAATGGCTGCTTTGGCGCCGGCATCCTGGCTGCCGGTCAGTTGACCGCGCAATTGGGCGACAATGGTAGCGGCCAACTCCGTTTGGACGACGAAGACATCCTTCAAATCGCGTGTGTAATTCTCCGACCACATTTCATCCCCGCTCGCAGTTTTGGTCAAACGCGCGGCGATACGGACCGTTTCGCCCGCTTTGCGCACGCTCCCTTCGACCAGATTCGCCACGCCGAGCTTTTGCCCAATTTCCTGCGCCGTCGCCCGCTTGCCTTTGAAGGAAAAAGCGGAAGTTCGCGCGGCCACGCGCAGTCCGGGAATCTTCTGCAGAACGGTCAGGAGCTCCTCGCTGACTCCGTCCGAGAAATACTCGCTCCCTTTATCATCGCTCAGGTTGTCAAAGGCCAGCACCGCCACCGACTTGTCCAGCGGACTCGCGGCCGACGACGCGGGGCTGAGCGAGCGGGGACGCAGTATTTGAAAGAGGAGAAGGCCGGCTGCGATGACGCCGACTGCGATCGTTAGGCCAAGAATGCGGCGGCCCGTGTGCTGGGCGATGGACTGGTCCGGTGGGACTTCACTCTCCCGTTTGATTCCTTCCGGCGTGACCTCATAGGCCCAGGAGAAGGCGAGCACGATCGGAAAACCGACAAGTAGGATCGCGATTAGGCCCTTCATCGCCGAGGCCGGCGCGTCGAAGGTCGGGAAAAGGATGGAAGCAGCCTGGATCAATAACCAGGAAACCACCAGGTAAGCGGCGGCGGCCTTGTAAACATTCCGCCGCTTCAACTCCGAGAAAAAAGATAACCGCTCGCTCATTGCGACGCAGAAGTTTGCGCGACGTTCTCGCCTGCGGACAATTTCTGAAAGCGTGGATCTTTTCGGATCGGATCCCACAGCGGATCGTTCCGGAGATCGGCCGGATTCAATCCACCGGTTTCGGTCAAAAGATGAGGAAGAGCGGCCAGGGCGTTTTCGGTCTCACCGAAACGCGCCTGGATCTGGGCGAGAACCATTTCGGAACTGGGTTTGGCGACCGCATCCGTTTCATAGGCTTTCACTGCTTCTTTCGCCTGCGCCAATGCCTTCTCCTTCTCGCCCAAGCCGGCGTAAGCGAGCGCAAGCATGTTCGGCAGGCCCAAACTGTCGATCGGCACTTTGCTATCTGGAGTGGGCTTAATCGCGTGGACGGCTCGCGCAAAAGTAGCGCGCGCTTCGTCCTTGTGTCCGGTGAATTCGTAAGCGTAGCCGAGTTGAACCATAAAGCCGGCACTGGCGGTGCTAACTGAGCCGCTTGCTTTGGTGGCGTCGACGATTCCCTGGAGCAGCGAAACGGCATCCCCGAAACGGTGTTCGGCAAAAAGCTGGGCTACGCGAACGACGTTCACGAACGGATCGGTCGGGTTCGGCGCAATCTTGGCCAGCTCGGCGCGAGCCTGGTCCAGGCGCCCGGTGGTTTGATAAATAGCGGCGATGTTGGCCAGGGTGCTCTCGTCGTTAGGCGAGACCTGCAGGGCCCGGCCGAGCATGGCCAGCGCTTCGTCAAAGCGACGCAGGAGGTTCAGGAATTCCGACCCCATCGAAACAAAGAGCTGAAGATTGAGAGGGTCGAGCTCGGCGGACCGGCGGTAATGCTCCTCCGCATCTTTCCAATGCCCCATTCGGCGCTCGACGTAGGCCAGGTATTCAAAAATGAGCGCGTTGTTAGGCATGCGCCGGCTGCCTTCACGGTAGGATTCGAGGGCCGCCGGGAAGTCGCGCAGGACCCGGTATTTGTAGGCGGCCTGGGCGACAAGGGACTCCCCGAGATCTGGCCGCAACTGGAACGCGCGATCAGCCGCTTCCTTCACGGACGCATCGGTGTAGCGGGCTGGATCGACCGAGTTGAAAAAGAGAAAGCTGCGGATGACGGCCACGCGTGACCAGGCCAGGGCGAATTGAGGGTCGAGCTCGGTCGCCTTCTGGTAAGACGCCTCTGCTTCCTGGTAGGCGGCATAGCTGTAGCGGTTGTGCTCGATAGCCAGTCCGCGCAGGTAGGCGTCGTAGGCGGCCGCGTTCTGGGTCGGTTTATCCGTGATCGCTTTTGCTTCGGCGCCCGTGAGTTTCGCCTGGAGTTGATCGGCAATGGCATTGGCCACTTCCCCTTCAACACCGAAGACGTCGTCCAGCTTGCGATTGTAGCTTTCGGCCCAAACGTGCTCATCCGTAGCTGCCCGGATCAATTGCACGTTCACTTTTACCGCGTTCGCGATTTTTTGAACGCTCCCTTCAAGCACATGGGCCACCCCCAGATCGCGGGCGACCTCCTTCAGATTATCCGGCGAGCTCTGGTATTTTTTAGTCGAGGTTCGCGAGATAACTTTGAGCGCTGAGATCTTGGAAAGGCGGGTCAGGATTTCGTCCTGGATGCCTTCGGCGAAGTAGCCGTTCGACTTGTCGTCGCTCAGGTTATCGAAAGGAAGGACGGCAATGCTCTTATCGTGAACGGGAATCGAATCTGAGGTCGACTCCGCCTTGGGCGTGGAGGGTCGAGCTCCAGCGAGACCTTTTGACGGCGGCGTCGCAGGACCCATAGTTCGCCAATCCGGCGGGCCCGCTGCTCCGCCCTCCGCGCGCTCCGCCTTTGGACGCAGCATTTGAAAGGCAAAGAGACCGGCGGCGAGAACGCTTAAGACGACGGTCAGTGCGATCAGCTTTTTTCCGGTGTGATGTGAAATGGATTGGTCAGGCGCGACTTCTGACTCGCGCTTGATTCCTTCCGGAGTGATCTCGAACGCCCACGAAAAGGCGAGGGCGATCGGAAATCCGATAAGGAGCGCGGCGATCAGAACCTTCATCACCCAGGCGGGCGCTTCGAAGGCTGGCAGCATGATGGACGCGGCCTGGATCAGAAGCCATGACACGACAACAAAAGCGACCGCAACCTTGTAGACGTTGCGGCGCTTGAGCTCGGAGAGGAATGTCGGTCTCTCGCTCATTTCGTTTGTGCCTGGCAGAGCTTTTCAAAACGGGGATGGCTGGGCAAGGAATCGAGCTTGATTCCTTTCGGCGTGATTTCAAAGGCCCACGAGCAAGCGAGCGCGATGGGAAAGCCGATCGCGAGCAAGGCCACCAGGATTTTCATGGCCGACGGCGGCGCATCGAAGGTGGGGAGTAGAATCGAGGCCTGAATGAGCAGCCAGGCCACTACGTAGGCGACTGCAATCTTGTAGACGTTGCGCCGCTTCAGTTCGTCGAAAAAGTTCTTTTGACTCATTTGTGAAGGTCCGACTTGAAGAGGCGCGCCGGGACGATTTTCTCAGCCAAGGCCGCGAAGCGGGGATCGTCATGTAACGGAGCCAGGAACGGATCAATCCGTATCGGCAGGAGGTCATTGCTATCGTGTTCGCGGTATCCTTGTTCGAGCCATTTGAAAGCCGCGTCGCGATCGCCCAGGCCAAGGTAGATGATGGCAATGTTGTACGGTGCGACGAAGTGTTTTAGCCGATCCTGCTCGAGCTGATGCAGAATTTTTTGCGCATCGTCTTTCCGGCCAGTCAGGGCGTAGGCGTGACCGAGCAATCCTTGCACGGCGGGATCGTCCGTCAGAGCGGCGGTTTTTTCCAATTGCGCGATCGCTTCTGGCATCTTTCCCTGCAGCTCGAGGGCGACGCCGTAGCTCCACTCGGCGAAATAGAAATGAGGATCCATCTCGATGACCTTGCGGAAGCGGGAAATTGCCTCGTTTACCTGATCGTTATGCAGATAAGCGTTGCCGAGATTCGTCAGGATAACGAGCGAAAGCGGATCGAGCTCGGCCGCGCGGGTCATTTCCGCAAGTTCGCGATCTGCCTGACCGAATGCGGCCAGGGCTTCACTGGCGAACCAATGATGGGAGGTGGCATCGTTAGGATTCAGTTGCAAAACTCGTTCATAAATCGGCACCGACCCTTCCAGATCCCAGTGGTAGTTGCTTTTGAGTGAAGCGATCGTGCTCAAGGCGTCGACTGAGTTTTCGTCGAGGGAGAGTGCTTTCTGCGCGGCCGCCTCTCCCCGAGGAAAGCAATCGTCCGGCGAACCGCCGTTATAAGCCGGCAGGACAACCCAGGTCTGCGCTAATCCGGCATAGGCCTGGGCAAATTTCGGGTCCAGCGCTGTCGCCTGATTGAAACTGTCCACCGCTTTCCGCAGATCCGGCCCGCTGCGTTTGTTCCAGAAAAAGCGGCCCTGCAAATAAAGTTGATAGGCTTCCTGGTTTTCCGTCGGCCGAGCCGAGAGCGCGCGCTGTTCCGAGCCGCTTAATTTAGCTCGCAGGGTATCTGCGATCGTTCTCGCAATGTCGCTTTCGACGGTAAAGATGTCGGTTAGCCGCCGATCATAAATCTCGGCCCAGAGATGGGCGTCGCTCAGGGCGTTGATGAGCTGAACATTCACCCGCACTTGATCGTTAGACCGCTGCACGCTTCCTTCGAGCACGTTCATGACGCCGAGCTGTTTCGCGATCTCCGGCAAATTTTCCGGGGCGCTCTTGAAATGCTGGGTCGAGGTCCGCGAGATAACCTTGAGATCCGCTACCTTGGCCAGGCGGGTGAGGATTTCATCCTGGATGCCCTCCGCGAAGTAAGCGTTCGACTTGTCGTCGCTCAGGTTATCGAAAGGGAGGACCGCGATGCTTTTGTCGGGGATCGGCTTGGAGGGTCGAGCTCCCGCGAGACCGCTTTCCACGGACGGCGTCGCAGGACCCACAGTTCGCCAATCCGGCGGGCCCGCTGCTCCGCCCTCCACGCGCGGGGTCTTCGAACGCAGCATTTGAAACGCGAACAGACCGGCGGCGATAACGGCCAGGCCGATGGTCAGGCCAATGATTTTTTTCCCTGTGTGGGCGGTGATCGATTGGTCCGGGCTCACTCCGGCTTCTCGCTTGATTCCCTCGGGGGTGATCTCGAAGGCCCAGGACAATATCATCGCGACCGGAAAGCCCAGCAGCACCACGGTGACGAAGACTTTCATCACCCAAAGGGGCGCTTCGAAAGTCGGGAATAGGATGGAAGCCGCCTGGATGAGCAGCCACGCCACCACGATGTAAGCGACCGCCACCTTGTAAACGTTGCGCCGCTTCAGTTCGGAAAAGAAATTAGGCGCGCTCACCGGATGCTGCGGAGAAGAAAAGCAACGAACGAGTCAAACGTGGTGATTGGCATTCGGTGGACATCTTCGGCACGAGCGCGTCGCCCGGGGCGGATGGCAGGATGAGGCTGCCGCTTAGGCAAGTCGAGGCTAAACGCATCGGGCTCAAGCCGTAGGGTCGCAACCGTTACCGCACGCACAGGTGGTGGTCGCCGTCGCCCAGCCTCGATTGTAAGCAAGGCCACGCCGCACGGGTATCTCTTTTCCTTTCCACTTTCAGGCCGAGATCGTTAGACTGCGGGCGCCATGACAGTTCACGTCGCGCGTAACGGTCAGGAAATCGGAGAGTACACGACGCAGGTGTTCAACAATATGGTCCAAGCCGGCCAGCTTCTTTCCACTGATCATTTCTGGGTGGAAGGAATGGACAGTTGGAAACCGCTCTCGCTGGCCAAGTCATACTTCGGACAACGCGAGAAATGCCGTCACTGCGGCGGACGCATGACCGATCAGAAGCCGGTCACGACCGGCTCGCACGCGGGTCAGGCGAAGGCGATCTGTTTGAAATGCGGCCACGCCGAATATCATTGATCTCCTCCGCATTCGTTGGATTGGGTTAAGTATGTCGTGCTTTCTCCGCGGGCTGGCCCTCGCGATCATTTTTGCGCTCGGTTCGGTATACGCCGCGGACGAGAGTTACGACAAAGTGAAACACGCGCCGGCCTTTGCCATTGGCGGTGTTGGGATCGCGGGCATCATGACGCCAGAAGAAGGTGCCATGCGCACGATTCGCGACGGGACGAAAGGAGCGAACCAATTCCGAAGCCTTGTGAAGGACGGAACTCAAGCCGGGCGCATGTACGCTTTTGTTTGGCCTTCGCCAATTGCAGGCTTCCGATTACGACGCGCTTTCCCAGCCGTTCCGGTCGAGCAACGAGCCGGTGCAACGCATCCAAGGCTGCATCATCTCCATGTCCACTACCTCGGAAGTGGTGAAGTGGATCGACAAATACGCCCAGGAAATGCGCGGTTGGGAAAAGAAAGAGCCGCCGCGGCCGAAGTGAGCGCCACCGGCGCGATGTCATTGCAGCCGGGGGCAACGCCCCAGGACTCGGTTCGAACAGAAATTCCAGCGCTGAAGGCGCGACTCAGCGACGCTTAGTAATAGGACGAGATGGAACTCGTCCCTCCACGCGTTCTTTAACGCTTAACGGGATCCCTTCGTAGCGCAACGGTTCGCATGCGTCGAAGTCCGAGCGTTCCTGGGAGGGATGAGCTCCGTCTCGTCCACTCTTGTTCTTGAAAATTCGCCTCCGAAACGGCACTTTGCTCGCGCATAAGGGTTTTGCGGACGAGACGAGCTCGTCCCTCCCGATGCCAGAATCATGTCGATCGAGCCGAAGGATGTGAAGGTGGACGAATTGTTGAGCTTCCTGGAAAAGGAAGCCGGGCGTTTCCACATGATCATGCCCACGCCGGGTGCGGTGCGCGAAACCATCGACTCGTTAGGCGACTCGAACCCGAACTGGGAAAGTGAGACGTCACCGGAAGATTTCGCCAAGCTATTGAAGCAGCGATATCCGGAGTTGAGATTCGAGTACCCGGGGACGGAAGAGGTTGCCGCCGCAGATGACGAGCCCGCCACCCCCAAGCAGATCGCCTATCTCCGCGTCTTGGAAGTGCCGATCCCGGATTATCTCGGTCTGCGCGAAGCGTCCGACCTGATCGACCAGTACAAGAATAAAATGAGCGATGGGCAAAAACGTCGCCTCGATTTCTACGGCTAAAAGGTACGCGCCCAACACGACGCGCGAAGAAGCGACCGCGCTGATCGACGCCTACAAGGCAGATAACCCCGAGAGCGAAGCAGCCTACCAGGCCTGGAAATCGGCCAGCCCGAACGGTTAGTTAGGCCGGTATGAATCGGGCGGCACCGCCGGCGGAGGCTCGATCGGCGAGACCGGCGGCGGCGAAACAGCAACGTCGCGGCGCGCCTGCTCATCCGCTTCCATGCGCAGGGCCTGCGCGTTCCTCCAGCCGACCTGTGCCTGTCCGAAGATGAAGAAGGCAAGAATGCCGAGCCAGATGGAGCCGGCCATATAGGCGAAGATTCCGAGTAAGATTGCGCCGATAAATCCGATCACGCTGGCCACTTTCAGACTCTGATCGGGCCGATTTTGAGCCAGAGCAGGCCGCGCACGATTTGCCCGCCGTCGAGCGGATAAACCGGCAGCAAATTGAAGAAGAGCAGGCCGGCGTTGATCATGAAAAGCGAAGTGACGAATTGGTAAAGATCGGGTTGCTGGTAGCGCAGTCCCATCCGCGCGAAGAGAAACGTCGCCATCAGGAAAAACGGAAACAGGACGGCGTTGACCAGGGGCCCCGCCGCGATGCTCCAGAGGTAGGCGGTCGCCCGTGGCGGCGGCTGAACGAAAGCAACGCCACCCAGCGGCCAAAGCACGATGTGATCGGCCCGGCCGCCTGTTTGCCGGCAGGCGAGGGCGTGGCCGAATTCGTGCATGAGCACGATCAGAAACAACGAAATGTATTCGACCGCGCCCCAGACCGGATTGTGATAGCGGTTGGCGAACCGTCCGATCTCCAGCGCGGCGACGATCAACCAGGTGAAGTGCAGATAAACCTGGATGCCGGCGACGCGGAAAAGTTTAAAAGCGCCTCTCATTATTTTCTGGTGTGGGGGAAGTGGCGCGCCCGTGAAGATTCGAACTTCAAACCTTCTGATCCGTAGTCAGATGCTCTATCCAGTTGAGCTACGGGCGCAGTAACCGCTCTCCAACGTTCAGCCATTGTCACGAGCCAGCCCAGTGGCGAGTGAAGGTGAGTGCTGGCGCAGAGTTTTAAATGCGGACGCCCTAATTACGCGCTCTTGGACGGCGCGTCAACCGCGAGCGTTTCGGACCACCCTCGCCTCGATCCCATCCCAGGCAGGAGGGAAGAGGAAGCCAGGCAGCGAGCCCATTACGAGAGGTCTTGTCACGCTGCAAACGGAGGAAACATTGCAGCCGTTCTATTATGGATTAAAATCGGGGGCCAAATGAGACCCTCCAGCGATGTCGCCACTGAGCGGCTTGAGACGAATTCCCGCCTCTTTGCCTACACCCGATGGGACATCATCCCAGTCATGGCCGCCATTCTGCACTGCGCCTATTTCTTCGGGATGTTCTACCTGTTCCCGCGCCTTCCGCTCTGGGTCATGCTGATCCTCGGTTTCCTCTATTCGATCAGTATCTCGTGGAACATTAACGGGATCTCTCACAACTTCATTCACAACCCGTATTTCCGTTCGCCGCTGCTGAACCGCCTCTTCAGCGTGCTGGAATCGGTCACGGTCGGTTTCAGCCAGATCTTTTACGAATGCATTCACATGCAGCATCATAAGGGCAACGCTGACCGGCCCGACGAGGACGGCAACACCATCGATTGGATCTCGATCTACAAGCACGGACACGATGGTGAAGCCGAGCATCCGTTGAAGTACACCTTTCTGAGTTTCTTCCGGGAAGATCCGAAAACCGTCTTCAAAGAACTGAAGCGCAAGAATCCCCGCGAAGCGGCCTGGGGCATCACCGAGCTGGTGCTTTTCGTCGGGACGTTCGTGACGTCTAGGCATCCTGAACTGGCATTACATCTGTTTCCTGGGCGCCTTTTGGTACTTCGGCCATTGCCTGTCTTATCTGAACGGCTACTACCGGCATTACGGTGGAAATCCCGACCAACCCATTGCCTGGGGGGTGAGCAGCTATGAGAAGCTCTACAATTGGACCTGGTTCTACAATGGTTACCACGCTGAGCATCATTTCCGTCCCAAGGTGCACTGGACGCGGATGCGAGCGTTCCGCGATCAGATCGTGGAAGAGCAAAAGCGCGCCGGGGTGCGGGTGATCAAAACGCCGCACGCGCTCGGCTTTCTTGATCCCGATTTACCGCCGCTGCACGGGAAAAGGGAGCAGGGGCTGTCGGAAGCTGGGAATCCGGCGGAGATCTAAGCGCTGCGTCCGGAGAGGAGGCGGCGCGAGGTAGGGGCGGATCACTGATCCGCCCGCGGACCGTTCGGTGAACGGTCCCTACCTACGAATCCTGTTAATCCGGTAAATCCTGTCTAGTTTCCGCTTCCCAGCATACAAAGACGAAGTGGGACGAGACGGAACTCGTCCCTCCAGGTCACGCTTCTTCTTCGTTGCACCATCTGGCTAGACCGTTAGGTCGAATCAGATGGCCGAAAGCACCCGCTACACACCGCGATCTGCGATCGCTGCAACACTGCCAATATTGTTTTCGTAACTGTCCGCACGGAAGATTGGCTGCACCAAGGCGAGCTCAAATGTGCTCGTGGAGGGACGAGCTCCGTCTCGTCCCACTATTGAAGAACTAGACGGGATTAACGGGATTTACAGGATTTCGGAGCACTCGTGCTGATCCGTTGCCTGAAGCTGCTTATTTCGCCAACGCCGTCACCACCAATTCATCGTCTTTTAGTGGGCCGAGCTTGTCGGAGCGTTTGAGCTCGATCTCGAATTCATCGGCGCCGATTTTGAAGCGTGTCGGCGCGATTTCTCCAGTGCCGCTGCTCCATGAGACCGGGACGCTGCCGTGTTCGGTTTTCGCAACGAAGTCATAAAAGAGGAATCCTCGCGAATATCGGGGGGAGGCTTCGCGACGTTGGCCGCGATATTCCAGGCTGAAATCGGGGAAATTGATGGACTCTCCTTTTTCGAATCTCACTTTCTTTCCGTAATCGTTGTTTGAATCTGCGGCGCGGCAGGCGGGCAGCGAAAAGGAGAATGCCAGCAGACAGACGAGCGACCTAACGATGCGAGGCTTCACCGGGGGCAAGCTAAGCAGGAAGCCGCTCATCTCCGCAATCGAATTTCGGGAGGAGGCCATTCGGTGAACGGCCTCTACCTGCAGCACGCAAAAGAGTTGAGCGGAGTGCGGACCGCGGATACAGGCAACCGGTGACAATCTTTCTCGGGTGCGGGTTCGCGGCGAAATACCGCGAGGGCGGCGGCAATTTTTCCGTGCCGCTGCAATGGGTGCTCGGATTGCGTCGTCTCAAGCTGGATGCCTTCTGGCTCGAACTTCTGCCCAGCACCGGGAATGCGGAGGAAGACCAGGTCAACGTGCGCAATTTCCAGGAGCAACTGCGCGAACACGGACTGGAAGATCGTTACTGCCTGCTCCTGCAGACCCCGAAGTCGGACGAGCACGACCTCGACCGCATCGAATGTTTCGGCTTATCCAAGCAGCAACTGCTGGCGCGCCTGAGGGGTCCGAACGTTCTTCTCAACCTCAGCTATTCGATTCATCCGCCGCTCCTTTCGCAATTTGAACGCCGGCTCTTCTGCGATCTCGATCCGAGTGAGATTTTTTACTGGATGACCAAGCTCGAGATGGGGCAATCGTCGCACCACGAGTTCTGGACGATCGGTTTGAACGTGCACGGCGCCGACTGCCGGATGCCGAGGTCCTCCCTGGAGTGGCGGACGTTCTTCCCGCTTGTCGACACCGAGCTTCTGAAACCGCAGCCACGCCCTGACATTCCAAAGTTCACTACCATCGGCCAATGGTATTGGAACGGCGCGGTGGAAGTGGATGGCGACTTTCCGGATCTTTCAAAGCGGTTTGCCTTCGAGCGATATCTCGATCTGCCCCGGCTGGTTCCGGAAGCGACTTTTGAGCTGGCGATGAACATCGGCGCGGATGACGCGGAACGGGAAAAACTTCTCAAGCGCGGCTGGACCCTGGCCGATCCTCATGATGTAGCGCGCACCCCGGCGATCTACCGTGAATATCTAACGTCCGCGATCGGCGAATTTACCGCGATCAAAGGGGTCGATGTCACGTGGAAGACAGGCTGGGTGAGCGATCGCGCGGCCGCGTTTCTGGCGCTGGGCCGGCCGGCGATCACCGAGAACACTGGTGCCGGGCGCTACCTACCGACCGAAAGCGGCATGTTCTTCGTCGGAAGTGTGGAGGAGGCTGCCGAGGCCGCGCGCCGGGTGCTCCGGGACTGGCCGAAGTGGGCGGAGACGGCTCGTGCCTGCGCGGTAGAGGTGTTTGATTCCTGCAAAAATCTGCGAAAGATCCTGCAACTCTAGGTCTTCGACGACGGTTAAAGGGGCTGCAACAGCTCCGTGCCGATGCTCGTTCGCCGGTTCGGCCAGCTCGGCTTCGGATGGAGGCGAAACAATGAAAAAACCGCTGCGATTCGCCGTTGCAAAAGCTTTTTGGGGTGTTACTCGTTCCCCGTTATGGCGGACCTCATGAAATCGGAAGAGCTGAAAACAAGGCTCAAAAAGATCCCGGAATGGGAGCTGGAAAAGAAACACATCGAACGCACGTTCGAGTTCGATGATTTCTCGGATTCAATCGATTTCGTGAATTCGGTGGCGGAAGTGGCCGATGAGGAAGAGCACCATCCGGACATCGACATTCGCTACAACAAAGTTCGTCTCGTTCTTTCGACCCATAGCAAGGGCGGCCTAACCGAACTCGATTTCGCGCTCGCTGAACGGATCGATACCCTGGCCGAATAGCGGATGCCGGATTCCCCTCCGGTTCGTCGATCCCATCGTTCGCCGATCCGGCCGTCCCGACGCTGGATGGCAGCCCTGGTCGTGCTGCTGATCGTGCTTGCAGTCTGGAAGATCATCGATTGGCGGATGCAACCGCCGCCGCCGAGCGCACCTCTGGGCGCGGGTGAGCAACATTGAACGGCTCGACAGAGTCTCGCCCCACCGACGGGGCGGTCTTCATTGGTGGGGCGAGACTCTGTTGAGCCGTGCCGAATTATTGAGAAGCGCCACCGTTACCGCTGCCCGCCGATCGGGGAGCGTCCTTCATCCGCGTCGATGAAGCCGAACATCGTTTCGATTTCCGAACGACCCGCCATCCCGGCTTCTTTCTTTCGTCGCTTCAGCGTTTCCGAAACCTCGTCGTTCCAGCCGCGCTTGCGCATGAACTCATTCCAAATGTAAATCTCTTCGTCGGACGGACGCCGGCCATTGGTGAAGCACCACTGCAGAATGTCTTCGTCCGTTCCGCCCTGCTTTACCTGGTCGACGAGGTCGTTGTAGTCGATGCGCAGGAACTGGACGCAATTTCCGTCAAAACCGCGGCCCAGGTTGGCCTGGTAGTCCTCAGGGAGCTCGCCTTTAGCGTGAATGCGGATCTTGTCGAGCATCCGCCCGAAGTAAACGAGGCCATTAACTTTGGAGAACGGGCTGCGCACAGGTAGTAGATCCATTGCGAATCGGGCTGATTCTTTCTCTTTTTGTCGGAGGATTCAAGCAGGCCTTTTGCAGCGTTCAGTAGATTGGCGGGAGTTCGACGCGCGACGCGGAGCTTTCGGCTGCTGGGGAGGGCGCGCGCCTCGCGCGCCGGCGGAGACGCCCTCGTCTCCACAATGTTAGGTCTGCTCGGATCGGGAGGAGGGCGTCCCGAATGGCGTGCGGAGGCGCACGCCCTCCCCGAGTCTGGAAAACTCGCTGGAAGCGCGTGCCTTACTCCAGCGCGACTTGGATGGTCGGCGAGAGTTCGGCCGGCGCGCCATGCAAGGCCAACTTTAGATCATTCTCGCTCAGCCGATAAACGAGGATCGAATACCCGATGTTCCCGACCGGCTTCTGATGTCGCAGGTATGCGCAAAGGCGCCCGAAGCGCAAAAATCGGAACATCCGGAGGTGCTCGTCACGTTTCTCGTCGGCCGCATCCGAAGCAGAATCCGAAACCTCGCTCGCTTCTGCGCTCGAAGCCCAGTTAAGGCCGCTTTGATAGGCGCGTTCGTAGGGCTGGGCCCACGGGCCACGCTCCTTTTCGTAAACGTGCTGAAGAATGGTGGCGCTGATGCAGTAGTAGCCGGGCGACAAAGGCTCGAGGGCGCCGCCGGCTTTTTCTTCCGGCAGGATATGCGCGCCGATTCCGTAATGTCGCGGGCTGGCCACGCCGAAGTAGGCCAGGTAAATGTTATCGCGTCGGTTAGGGGGAAGGGAATCGATCCATTGACGCAGAGATGGAAGATCCTGGCCCCAGTCGAGCGAGCTATCGACCAGGTGCTGATATCCGTTAGGCGGGCCTCCAATGGTCTCATTGAAATAAGCGAGATAATGCGGACGAACCGAAAACGAAGCGGCAAGTTCCCCGCCGCCGAGAAGAGCGATTGCCGCGATGGCGATGTTGCTCCAGCGCGTTTTGAGCAGAAGCGCACCAGCCCCGCAAAGAATGAAGATCGCGGGATAAATCGGGAGAAGGTGGCGGTGGCCAATGTTCAGGCGGGTGGAAAGAGCGAACAAGGCATAGACCGCGATTAGAATGAGAACGGGAAAGAGGCCGCCCATTAGCCCTCGTTGTTTTGTCTCGTCTTCGCGAGATGCGGAAGTGCTGAGATCGCTGTAAGTGGCTCGACGGAATCTCGCCTTAACGACGAGGGCAGCCACGGCGAGGGCGAGGAAGCCGAAGAGCGCCAGGGGGGTTTTATAGAGAAAGGCGCGCGGGAAGAAACTTCGGAAGCCGACG
The DNA here is from genome assembly GCA_963746035.1 of uncultured Verrucomicrobiae bacterium. GTDB lineage: Bacteria > Verrucomicrobiota > Verrucomicrobiia > Chthoniobacterales > UBA10450 > JBBRDU01. The sequence continues at coordinate 159,060 of CAVUZN010000001.1, forward strand.
TTGCTCCAGTGCTGATCGAGGAATGAAGGGCGGGCCTGTGCATTTTTGGTCACATAAGCTGCGCCGTAAACAAACGCTTCCGGGAGCAGATGCCGCTTGCGCACGAAGGTAAAGACGCCGGCGAATGGATTGTCCTGCAGATGATATTCCCAGCGGGCGTCCAGAATGTCTCGCGGCCGACCTTCCTGGGTAAGCGCGGAATAACGAAACCCATACGCTGCCCAGATCGAAACATACAATGACGCGCCAATCGTCGCCGCGATAGCCGCAAAGCAAGCGCACTTCCCGAGGCGACCCGAAATAGTTCGACGCAGATGGCCGATCGAGATCGCAAACGGTTGTGACGAAAAAATTCGGGCAATCGCCAATCCGGCAGCGACAATCAGAAAAGACGGCGCCGACATTTTGGTCAGGAAGAGTCCGACAACACTCAACGCCGCTACGGTTAGGCGGAGCGGCGTCAGTTTTTCGAGAACCTTCCACAATGACCAGGTTGCCGCGGTAAAGAAAAGCGCGGCTGCGACATCTGCGGTTACCAGCGGGCTATGCGCCAGCATGTTCGGATCAAAAACCATCAGCGCTTCCGCGAGAAGACCGGCGACCGATCCGAAGAGGGATCGTCCCCAGCAGAAAATGACGAGGCAAAGCGCGCAGCCGAAGAGCGACATCATCAAACGCGCCCGATTGAGCATGGCATCGCTATCATTCCTTGATTCGAAGAAGAACTGCTTGCTGGTTAGGCCGGCGGAGCAATGAAACCAGGGATGGCCGAAAGGGTCGGGGAAGCGCAAATTTTGCAGGAGCAGGGGAAGCGCGGCCCAACGCGCCACGAGGTTTCCATTTTCCGCGTCGAGCCGGTAGTCGTTCCGAATCCAATAGCTGTAACCAGCGGTGAGATGAGTCGGCTCATCGAAGGTCGGCGATTCCTCGAAAGCCGCGGTTAGGGCGAGCAGCAGGTGAGTCAGGGCCAAAAGAACGGCAATCGTCCACGCCATCGAATCCCGCAAACGGGAGGCCGGGGTCTCCGATGAATTAGAAAACGCTGAAGCTGCGGGAGTTGATGCCACCAACGCCTGCAAAGCAGGGGACGTGCTGATTGCCCCTTGTCCGGACCGTTTCCGATGGGAGAATAATTCTGCAATGGACCGCATCGTCGGACTGGAGACGGAATACGGCTGCCTGATCACGGACGAGGCGGCGCATTTCAGCGCGGACATCTGGCCCTCGAAGGTCAAAAACTACCTCTTCCGCAAGGCGGCGGCCGGCTGCATTGACCTCCACTACCGGGATTACGAAGAGCCGCCCGGGAATGGGGGTTTTTTGCTCAACGGCGGGCGCCTTTACCTCGATATGGGTCACATCGAGTACGCGTCCCCCGAATGCCTGAATCTGCGCGATCTCGTCACCTACGACCTGGCTGGCGACGAACTGCTTTATCAGTCCCTCGGCGCGCTGGGCGTTGCCGGCCAGGTGTCATTCATCAAGAACAACATCGATCATTACACCGGGGCGACTTTCGGCTGCCACGAGAACTACCTGATGAAACGGGAGGCGCAGTTCACGCCGCCCGTCTTGGGAACGCTCCTGAGTTTTTTGGCGACGCGTCAGATCTTCACCGGGGCCGGACGGGTCGGTCAGGCCAATCCGCTCGCATTCGACTTCGAACCGCCGCGGGCGGAGAACCGCGTCACCTTTCAGTTAAGCCAGCGTGCCGATCACATAGTCAACGACATCTACCAGTGGGTGCAGTTCAACCGCGCCATAATCAATGCCCGTGATGAGCCCCTGGCCGATTACCGGAAGTATCGGCGGCTACACCTTTTGATTGGCGATTCGAACATGAGTCCATTCGCCAATGCGCTGAAGATTGGCACCACTGTTTGTGTGCTAAGCCTGCTCGAGACCGGCCACCTGCCGCGGAACCTTGTTTTGAACGATGCGGTGCAGAGCACGCGCGATATCTCGCGTGACGCGGACGGAGATTGGACGGTCGACCTCGAGAACGGCAAAACAATTGGGGCTCTGGACGTGCAGTGGAAATTCCTCGAGCTCGCGCAGAAGCATCTGAGCGGGCGCGACACTGAAACCGACTGGCTGCTGGAAAGTTGGAATTTCACGCTCGAATCGCTTGAGCAAAACCGGTTGGCCCTGGTTGGCGGAGTGGACTGGATCACCAAAAAATGGCTGCTCGAAGAATTCATGGCTGCAGAGAATCTGCAATGGACCGATCCTTGGCTGCAAAGCATCGACCTCGAATATCACAACATTGACCCGACGCGCGGTCTCTTCTTCGGCGTGACGGCGGGGAAACGAATTGCGGATTGGAACAACGGGGTGCGCCGGACCGAGGCGATGCGCCAGCCGCCGATGAACACTCGCGCCGCGGGACGTTCGCGCGCGGTCGCGCATTTTCAGAACGACAGCCGTCCCTACGTGGTCAATTGGGACTCGATCGCCTTCGACAGCCGCGATTTCCTGGTGATGGGCGACCCATTCCAGACTTACGTGGACGAGGTGGAAGGTTTCCTCGCCCTGGAGCGCGGGCCGGCGAGCGATCCGGAAGATTTAGCCTAACGATCAGCAGCCGGGCTGGCTGATGGCGATGAAGGCGCGGTCGGGGCAGGGGACCCCGCAGTGGGAGTAGCCGCTGGCACTTCGTCAGAACCCTCAAGTCGTTGCAAGGAAGTGATACCGTAAGCCTGCTGCAATTCGGGCGCTTCCTGCTCAATCTGTTTCACATCAAGCTCCAGCTGTTTCGGATCTTCTTCCGTCTCGACCTTGACGAAGCCGCCTTCGATCGGTTGCTGAGCCGCGGCCACGACATCGGCGAGCGACTTTACTTCGCGTCCGTTCACTTTCTTTACGGTGAGATAGGAGAAATCATCGTAACCGATAGTCGCCGCACTGGGCAGGACCTGGCTGAGAATGACCACGCGACGTTTGCTGTCGGGGAAGATTTCGCTCTGGAAGCGATCCATGTAGACGAAACGAGGCGGCGCTTCCTTCTGCCAGTTCGCTCCCCATTCTTTCAAATATTGACGGGTCAGTTCCTGGAAGATAAGGCCACCCATGACGTAATAGGACGGCGGACTAGTTAGGCTATAGGGTGGGATGACGTAATCGTTGGGAGCGTGATGCTGTAAAGTCACATTCAAGGACATTGGCTTGCCGGCCCGCTGAACTTTGAATGCCACCGTGTCTCCGGCAAAAGTGCGCGCGGTCAGCAGATTGGATAGGCCGATTTTGCCATACATCGGGTCCACGTAGTTTCCGTTCTGATCGATCTCGTTGTTGGCTATGGCGGTGACAATATCGCCGGCCTGCAACCCGCCTTTCATTGCGGGTGAGTTCGGCTCGACGCTGGTCACGTAAACGCCACCGGGCTTGCCCGTCTGGCCGGCGAACGCGCGCAATTGCGGATCGCGGGTCGGGAAATAGGAGAACCCGGCCGAGGGGAATCCCTGGTAGTTCTGGCTTTGCGCGTCCTTCAGGAAGTGCGCGATGATCGGAGCGGGAATCGCATCGAGCAGTTGCGAGCGCGGGTCGTAACGGAGGAGAAGGCCGGCCAGCTTGTTGTTCTTAACCAGCGGAACAGTGTAACTGTTCTCGCGATATTGCATGGCAATGCCGACCCGGTAGCCGAGGAATTCTCCCAGGTCGATCGGATAACGCATCATTTGCACGGTGGTCACGATTCCGTCGGTGACGGCGAGAGCGCCGGTCTGCTCTAGCTGCCAGGCGGAGACGCGATCTCCGACCATGACGTCATGACCGAGTTCGAGCGGAGCGAGGCCTTCCAGGAATTTTTTATCGGTCGGCTGAAGAAGAGCGAGGTTTGCTTCGTAATCGATCACCTCAACCGTGGCCGCGCTTTTGTCGCCGGATTCGGCGCGCTCAAGCTCGACGTAATTCTGATTGGTGACCAGGTCGGCCGTGACCAGGACTTTCCCCCCGGCGAGAACGGAACCGAGGCCGCGCTTCGAGAAGGGCGCCTTTTTTTGCCAGGGTCTGAAATAATCATAGGCCTGTCCGGTGACATTGACGCGGACTAACGACAGTTCCTTCGCTTTGGCCGAAGCAGGTTTGCCGGCGGACGCGGTAGGGTCCTTTTTCACCGCGGCCTGGGTCAGGCCGACGGAGAGAGCGAGAGTGATGGCGAGAAGCGTTCGCATCAGCTTTTCGGCGTAGGCGCCTTACCCAGCGGCTCCTCGGAAAGGTTTTGTTCTTTGGTCACGTTGTAGCGCGAATCAATTCTTTCCCGCGCGCTCTCGATTTGTTTGGGATCGAGCACGAGCGGCGGTCCGTCGCCGGCCATGTTGATCACAAATCGATCCGCCGGTTCGGCCAGCGCTTTCGCCAGATCCTCGAGCGTGCGGATTTTTTTCCCGTTCACTTCATCCACGATATTACCGCGATAAGGTCCCAGGTAAGTATTGATCGGATCCGGCAAAATGTTGGTCAGCACGATGACCTCCGGATGATCGACATAGATTTGTTCGAGCACGAAGAAGTCGAAGAAATGACGCAAGCGCAGATCGCTGGGCTGATAAGCGTCGATCAGCTCCAGGTTCAACGGTTGAAAGAGAAGTCCGCCGTAGACCACGTAGCGTGGCCGGACATCGTAGGTGTGCCCTTGGATCAGGTACGGTTTTACCGTATCGAGTCCGATCGTTACGCTTTGGTTCGCCTTATCGCGAATGATTTCGAGCTTAACCTTGTCGCCTTTGAACTTTCGCTCGACCACTTCGGGCATTTCGACGCGTTCGCCCTCCAGTTCGACGTTGCCGTCACTGGCGATCGGATGTTCGTCGATCGAGATCAAGACATCGCCGGGCTTCAGCACTTTGCCGCACGGTCCCGCCAGCACCACGGTGTTGACGAGCACGCCGCGATCGCCCTCTTTTAAGCCGAGGAATCTGCGCTGCGCCGGATTCTGCAGTTTCGAATAGGTCAGGCCGAGATCCACGTACTTGTCGTAACGACCGTCCGAGATGTCTTTGATGAATCGCTGAATCACCGGCGTCGGAATCATGTAGGCGACCCCCTGGGCCACGTCGCCGCTGTAGCCCTGGAAGGCGACGCCGACGACCTTGCCATTCTGCATGACCGGGCCGCCGCTGTTGCCGGGATTGATCTGCGCACTGATTTGCACGGCGAGGTGCTGATCGATGGAAGAGTGGGTGTAGAGCTGGAAGTCGATTCGCGAGACAATCCCGGTCGTCACCGACATCCTTTCGCCGCCGAGCGGGAAACCGTAAGCCGAGACGACGGATTCAAGCTCAGGAATGCCGCCGAACTTCAGGGGCACCATGTTCTTGAAAAATTCGGCCGAAGAGACGGTGATGAGGGCGAGGTCGCAGTCATGGGCGATGAACTGAACCGTGGCCGGATACTTGTTAGGGTCGCCATCCCGTTCAACCGTCAGGAAGCGGCTATTACTGACCACGTGGGCATTGGTCAGGATCCGGTTGCCCTCGATGACAAAACCGGCGCCGATCCCGCGCGCGATCGTCCCCGCATTCCAGGGAGCCTTGTAATCGGGCTCGACCGCGGTCGCAGTGATGCGAACCAGGCTTTTCTGGATCGGTCCGTTAGGCCGAAGCGGCGCAACCGGAACGGCCACGACGGCCGGTGCGGGGGCCTGGGGAGCGTTGCGTGATTGATTTGCGCCCGGTCCGGTGGGAGGCATTTGTGGCCCAGCGGGTGCGCCGGGCGGCATTTGCGGACCGGCGGGACGACCGCCCTGTCCGGCCTCACCTGACGCAGGATCCTGGGCGGAAGGAGCAGGAGGGGTTTCCACAGGCTGCTGGCCCCAGCTGGTCCCAACCAGCGTCAGGACCGCACAAAACAGAATTAGGCCGCGCCTCATGAAGTCCGAGAAGATGAAACGTTGTGTCCGAAAATCAAATTGGATTCCCGGAGGAGGCAGATTGCGCGCCAGTTTTGAATCAGATCGACGCGCGCTCGAGGAGGGAGGCCAGGACAGCTCTAGCTTCGAAAATTTCCCGCGCGACCTCCGAGGCCGCCCGGCTGTGTTTACGGTAGTCACAGTTGATCATCCGAACCGCTTCGACGATTTCGCCTAACGAGGTGAATCCGAAGAGGCCGGCCTCTTGGCCGTAAATTTTGCTGAAGCCGGTTTCCTGGGTGATCACCGGCCGGCCGGAGGCCAGATAGCAGGCACTGCGGTCACTGAACCATCCCGTCTTCAGCCGCACGTATTGATCTTTCGCCGCAGTGAACTCGCCCTTCGATCTTTGGATGTATTTTTGGTAGTCCCAATAATCGACGCTGAGCTGATGCGGAGAAGTCAGGCGCCAGCCGTTCCGTTCGAATTTATTAAGCGTCGCTGCATCCTTGATGTCCGTCGCCAATTCGAATTCTTCACCACTCTTTTTCGGCGCGGTGACAAAGCGGAGAAACTCGAGCGATTTGCTCCAAAGATATTTGCGGCGGCGCCAGACGATGTCCTTCTGCCCGCTGGTCGACCAATTGGCGATTGAAGTGAAGACGGCCGCCGATGGTGGCGCGGCTTTCGTTCGCCAAAGGTCAGTCACCACGGGTTGCCGGGTGGGCAGCCATTTCATCCCGTGGGTCGGCACCGGAAACGGCTTCCGGCCCACGTATTCGCCAAAAGTGAACAAGGCATGGTGCCGGCCGAGATACTCTTTTGTGGAGGTCACCCCTTTATCGACCTTGATCTGCTCCACGCCCGGATCGCTCTCGACGTAAAGGATCCGATCGCTCTTGAGCAGGTCGTCGTTAAACTCCTGCGTGCCGCAAACATTCAAGATGGCGTCCGCTTCGACATACAGTTGCCGGATCTTCTTCAGGGAGAGTCCTGCGGTCGGCTGATCCGGCAAATAACGCGCGCAATAACCCCAGCGCCCGGCAAAATCGAAGTTGCGGGCCAGTCGCTGCAGCACGCCTCCGGCATAACGATACTCCTCCGTGACCTCCATCCGCACCGGGTCGTAGGGATTACGCGCCGAATCTTCGATGTAGTACACTTCGTGACCGAGCCGCTGCAGGCCGACGATGTAATGAACGTGCTGCCAGACCACGCCGGCAATCGGGCACGATCCCATGAAGCCCATGACGACGATCTTCTTCTTTTTCATGAAGGCGTTGGCATGAAGATTCGCAACCGCGCTTGTTAGGTAAGTTTCTTCACCACCACGGCCGGGTTGCCGGCGACCACCGTGTTTGGTTCGATACTTTTTGTCACCACCGATCCCGCGGCGACGACGGAGTTGTCGCCGATGGTGACGCCCTTCAGGATGACGGCATTCATTCCGATCCAAACGTTGTCGCTGATGATGACGGGTGCGGTCACCAACTTTGGCCGTGGTGGACGGTTTTTGAAAAACGGTGCGAGCGCTTCCGCGTCGGCCCGGCGTTCTGCCGGGGGCAACGGATGAAAATCGGAATCGGCAATGGCCACGTTCCATGAAATAAGACAGTGGGAGCCGATACGAATTTCTTCTTCGACCATGAGCAAGGCGCCATTCAGAAGAGTGAAGTCACCAATGGTGCAGCGCCCGCCGGGACTGATCGAGAAAGAGCATCCGGCGTAGATGGAAACGTAATTGCCGATTTTCACCGCGCCCGGTTCGGTGGCGCGAAAATGCCGGAAGACCTGCGCGCTTTCGCAATAAACGCCTTCGCCCAGTTCGACGCCGTCCGGAATCGGCTTGGACCACCAATCGCCGTCAACATGCCGATCGCCTTTAATGTTACTCATTTGGGAAATTGCCTGACTTATAGAGCGCTGCGTAGATGCCGTTTTGGGCTAACAAGGCCGCGCCCGTGCCCTGTTCCGCGATCGCACCGTTCTTCAACACGACGATCGTGTCGACATTGTGAATGGTGCCAAGGCGATGCGTTACGATCAGTGTGGTTCGACCTTCCATCAGTTCCTTGATCGTGCTCATGATTGCCGCCTCGGTTGATGGATCGAGCGCGGAGGTGGGCTCGTCGAGCAGGAGAATGGGCGCGTTCTTGAGGAAAGCACGGGCGATCCCGATGCGTTGACGTTGGCCCACGCTGAGATGACCCCCGCGTTCGCCGACCTGGCTGGAATAACCATCCGGCAGCGCGCGAATAAATTCGTCGGCCTGCGCCCGTTCGGCCGCGGCGATAATCTCGTCCTCGCTCGCGTCGGGACGACCATAAGCAATGTTTTCGCGAATGGTCGTGGAAAAAAGAAGCGTGTCCTGCAGGACGATCCCGATCTGGGCGCGCAGGGATTTCTTGGTGATCTGTTTCAGGTTGCGGCCATCGAGCGTAATCGAGCCTAACGAAGGATCGTAAAAACGCGGCACCAAGCTCAGGAGCGTGCTTTTGCCGGCGCCGGTTCCACCCACGATGGCCATGATCTGGTTGGGCGCGACCTCGAGGTTGATGTCATGCAGGATTTCCCGTTCGTCCTTGTAGCCGAAGGCGATGTTTTTGAACTGAAACGCACCCCGCGTTTCGGTGATCTCGACGGCGTCGGGCGCGTCCGCCACGTCATCGGGGCGGTCGAGCACCTCAAAGCAGCGTTTGGCACCGGCGGTGGCGCCTTCCATCGCCCAGGCCGTGTAGGTGAGTTGCTCGAGCGGACCGTAGAGCATCAGGATGTAAGCGCTGAAAACCAGCAATGAGCCCAGGGTCAGAGTTCCATTCAAGACGTGCAGTGTGCCCAGATAATAAATTGCAGCCGTGCTCACCACCATCAGGGTGCTGATAACGAGGGCGCTGTTCATGTTGGTCAAAGTCATGCGCAGGTTCGCGCGCAGGCTTTGCGCGGCTTGCGAATGGAATTGGTGCACCTCGTATTCTTCGCGCCCGAAAGCGTGCACCATCCGGATCGAACTGAGACCTTCCTGCGCCTGGACCAGGACCGCGCTTTCCACTTCCTGGATCGAAGTCGATTGCGTGCGGATGCGTTTGCCGAAGAAAAAGATAGTGGCGATCAACGCCGGGATAACCACTAACGAGAGCAGGCTGAGCTTCCAATCCATCTTCAACATCACCATAAACGTGCTCACCAGGGTGATGGCCGAGCCGATGATGTTGGTGAAGCCGCGGTTGTAAATGGTTTGCAGGGACTGCGAGTCGTAGGCCACGCGAAAGCTGGAATCAGCCGAGCGCCGCGCGTCGTGAAATTTCAACGAAAGGCGCTGCAGATGAGAATAGAGATCGGTGCGAAGTTTGAGCAACGCTTCCAGTCCGATTTTGACAAAGATGTACGTCGTTACCCAGGTCAGCAGGCTCCAGGCGACCTGAATGAGGATGAGGGCGAGACAAAGAAAGATAACGAGCGTCTTAGCGTCGTGCTGCCACCAGGGGCCCTCGAAAGGGAAAGGGGTTTTCGCTGCGCCGGTGGTGAAACGCGGGATGACGTTATCGACGATAATCTTAAACGGCCACGGCTTGAGCAGGTTCAACCCGATCCCGCCAACCGACAGCAGCATTGCCAGCGCGCTGCGCCCGAAGTAGGGGCGGTAATACGTTAGGACGCGCCGGTAAATCATGTCGGATTACGATTGCAACGTCGGCACTTTCGAATTACTAGCGCGGCGCGTGTAATCCTGCGACGTAAATTCGGCAGGCAACATTCAAAAACAAGGCGCCGGCCATGCATCAACTGATCGATCTCTGGTTCAACTTTCTCGGCGGTCCTTACGGTTATCTCTGGATCATCATGCTCATGGCTTTGGGCAGCACCCCAATTCCAATTCCGGCTGAGGCCGTCCTGCCGCCGGCCGCTTTCCTGGCCGCTCAAGGACGTCTCAACCACGCCGGGGTCTTGTGTGCGGGAATTCTCGGGGCTTATCTCGGCGCGGCCGTTTCCTACTGGATCGCGCGCTGGATCGGCCGGCCCCTGGTGAAACGTTACGGACGATATTTCCTCCTGTCCGAACACAAACTGGATGAAGCCGAACGCTGGCTGGCGCGCTACGAGGCCGGGGGAATTTTCTTCGCTCGAATGCTGCCCGTGGTGCGTCACCTCATCTCCATCCCGGCGGGGATTGTGCGGATGAATTTCACGATTTTTAGCCTGGTCACAATCGCCGGTTCGGCTATCTCATGCGCGATTCTCGATTACCTCGGCCGCTACGCTTACCGGGTTGAACCTCAGCTATTTAACGATCCCGAGGCGATGGTTCACTTTGTAAAGGCCAAGTCCTGGGTTGTGCTGGGCGTGACTCTGCTGTTTTGCTTGCTCTATTTCGGCACCATGCGGTTGATGAAACGGTCTGAATCCAAGACCTCCTAGTGTTCGATTATTGAACAGTAGTGTCGGATAAGTATCGCGTGGTGACGCTCACATCCCGCAGGTGGTAGCCCGTTTTACGAGGAGAACACCAATCTTTGAACGGTGGTACCGGAGTTGCTGTCAAAGAGGCCAAGGAACTCTTATGAAAAAGAACAGCCAAATCCTCAAACAACCACGCACGAAACTCTCGCTCGGTGATCTCATCCTTGCCGTGAGCTCCTGCACCCGGAACACCAAGGAAACCGTCGCCACTGTGGCTGATCTTCTTGGCAGCGGACAAGTGCGCGTTGAAAACAACGGCAAATTCCTCCGCGCCAAGGTCTGCTAAGCAGACGATCGTTCTAAAGACTTTGAAGACGCTCCGGCTTAAACGGCCGGGGCGTCTTTTTTTTGCCCGCGTCTCTCGCGATCTCCGGTGCGCGCGTGCAGAGCGCTAATCAAACGCGGACTGCTCGGTGAGCAGTCGCTACCGGCACGGTGCTTAGCTCGGCGTCAGGCAGGGACCGATCACCGAACGGTCCGCGACGGCGCGGCGAACCCGCTAGGCGATAAAACGATTTTGCTTTCCGGCGCCAAGCCTGTCTTGTTCCTCGCGTGATTGATCGTTATTCCCGCGCCGAAATGCGCGACGTCTGGTCGGACGTGCGGAAGTTCGAGATCTGGCTGGAGATCGAAACGCTTGCCTGCGAAGCGATGGCGGAGCTCGGCCAGATCCCGAAAGAGGACGCGGTAGCGATCCGTCAGAAAGCTCGGTTTTCAGTGGAGGAGATCCTCGAAATCGAGAAGCGCACCGGCCACGATGTGATCGCATTTCTTGAGAACGTGGCCGACTCGGTTGGGCCCGCCGCGCGCTGGATTCATCAGGGGCTGACCTCGTCGGACATCCTCGATACCACCCTGGCGGTGCAGATGAAGGAGGCGACCGCGATTCTCCTCAAAGATCTGGCTGAACTTCGAGAAGCGGCGGCAGCGCAGGCCAAACTTCACAAGATGACGCCCATGATCGGCCGAAGTCACGGCGTGCACGCTGAGCCGATCACGTTTGGATTGAAGATGGCGCTGCTCTATGACGAATTTGGCCGCGCCGAAGAGCGGCTCCGCCAAGCCGCCGAACGGATTTGTGTCGGGAAACTCAGCGGCGCCGTGGGAACGCATGCGCATCTCGATCCGAAGATCGAAGCCAAAGTCTGCGAAAGACTCGGGCTCAAACCAGCCGCGCTGTCTACCCAGATCATTCAACGGGATCGTCACGCAGAATTTCTTTCCACGCTGGCTTTGATCGCATCGAGCGTTGACCGCTGGGCGACTGAGTTCCGTCATTTGCAACGGACCGAAGTGTTAGAAGTAGAAGAGTTCTTCAGTGCGGGGCAGAAGGGCAGTTCAGCCATGCCGCATAAACGGAATCCCATTACGAGCGAACGCTTAAGCGGTCTCGCCCGCGTGGTTAGGGCAAATTCCATCGCCGGGCTGGAAAATGTGGCCTTGTGGCATGAGCGCGATATCAGTCACTCCAGCGTGGAACGGATTGTTCTGCCCGATTCCTGCACGTTGCTCGATTACATGCTGGTGACGCTCCGCAGTCTGGTTACCGAGCTGCTTGTCTATCCTGAGCGAATGAAGGCGAACATGGAGATGTCGAGAGGGCTCTATCACAGCCAGTCCGTCCTGCTCGCGCTCACCCGCGCCGGCGCGGAAAGGAAAGCCGCTTACGAAGCGGTTCAACGGGCCGCCATGAAAACATGGCAGGGGACGAAGAGCTTTGCTGAAAATGCCAAGGCCGAATCCGAGATTACCAGCCGGCTCGGCGCGGCCGAGATCGATGAGCTTTGTTCGGACGAACCGCATTATCGTCACGTGGACGAAACGTTTCGCGCGTTGGGCTTGGGTTAATATTGCGCGGTTCTTGTTTAAATCGCGCCTTCAGCGCTCCCCGCGCATTCGCCCGCTGATACCTGGGGCTGCACCCCAGGCTCTGAGTTGATTTGCGCCGTTGGCGCAGGGAGAACCGCTCTTAAAGGTTCACTACGGACACAGCAAGGCCCCGCACTTGGCAGCTGAACCCAAGGAGCGGTCGCCGCGGCGACCGATTTGTAAACGGCGACTGGGAAGTCGCGCGCTCCTTGATCTCCTACCGCTCCAACGGCGCGTCGTCACCCTTGGGCAGAGACGCAGGATCGATCGATTTAATTAAAGTAGGATTCGCGACGGCTCTGGGCTCAAGCGCCAAGGGCGCGTCGTCCGCAGTAGCCTGGGGCGCAGCCCCAGAATTTTGATTTAAGATTAAAGAGAGGGCGCTGAAGGCGCGATTCATCGCGCTTGGGAGGTCCTAAAGCTTCGCGCAATCCGAATCAACCATGTGAGCAAACCGATTCTCTACATCAAACGCGGATGCCCGTGGTGCGCCGCGGCCATCGAATATCTCGATCAAAACGGAGTGGAATACGAAGCAGTGGATGTGCGCGACGATCCCGATCGGATGAAAGAACTTAGAGAGATTTCCGGGCAGACACGCACGCCCACCTTAAAATGGAACGGAGACGTTCTACCCGATTTCAGTGTCGACGACCTGCGCGCGTTCCTTGCCGAGCACGGCGCTTCCAAAAGTTAGCCCGCCAGGACGCGCAAACTCAGGCGCTAAATCGCGGAAAGCGTCAACTCCGTGATGTGTGCCGCGGTGTCGATCTGCACCGAAACGATTTCGCAGGCGGTGCCGGCCTTCTCTGCGGTCAGCGCCTCCGCGCTGAGCGAGACCCGCACATGATTGTGACGATTGCGGAGGATGAGATTGGAAATTTGAAATGATTCCGATAACTCGACGCCCGCTGTCTCGAGGTGCGCGACCAATTGCAGCCGCATTGGCGCGGCCGCGGGAGTCAATTGCACTCGCTCCTGTGAATTGAAAGGAACGAGCGAGACCCCGCCGATATCGAACGAGTTTCGTGTCGCCGGCGCCATAAACGGCTGCACCGTTGGTTTGAGGCGGATCACGCTAATGCGGCCGTTCCGATCGAGATCGATCGGACCCAGCTGAAACCCGGTCGGAGGCAAGGCCGCCTGCAAGCCGGGAGAAGTCACCTGCAAGGAAACCGTCTGCGTGGTAGGCCGGGCGCGCACCGTTCCCATGCGCAGGGTGGGGGTCAGCTGAAGCGAGGTCACCTCCAGAAAGAGACCAAGGACAATGTCGTTAGGCTTTCCGCTTAGCACCGGAACAGCGGCGAAGCTGCGCTGCATTTGCGAAGCGTGCGGACGCAGTCCGGCGGTCTCCGCGGCGACGAAACGTGGATCGGGGGGAGCCACGTTGATGTTGTCGGGAACAGGGTAGTCCGCCGTGACCACCGGTGGAGGGGCGACCTGCCGTGGTGGCGGTAAAATTGGAGGCGGCGGCGCGAGCGGCGCCGGAGGAGGGGGAGGTGGTGGCGGGGCCGCCTGAGGCGGCGCAACTGGAGTTGTGACAACCGGAGCGGGAATCGGGGTTGGCACTGCAACGGGGATGGGTGCCGGATTCGGAGGCGGCGGAATCGGTTGGGTTGGCGCGGGAGCGGGAGGCGGGGGAGCGACCGGCGCCGGCGCCGGCGCCGGCGGTGGCACGGGCGTAGGTTGCGGAGCGGGCGCAGCTACGGGAACTGGAGCAACAGGCGCCGTGACCGCCGGCGGGACACGTTTCTCTTCAGGCGGCGGAGCAGGTTTTCGTGGCCGCATCGGTGGCGGCGATTCCAGCGTCTGCCTAACGAGGTCTACCAATGCCTCGGATAAAAACGGCTTCTCGATTGTGGCGACGATGTTTTCACATTCTCGGGCCGTGCGTTGCATTTCCTGCACGTGCCCGGACATCATCAGCACGGGAACGGTCGCAGTGCGCTTGTCCTGCAAAAGGCGGCGGCAAACTTCATCACCGTTAAAATCAGGCAGGCTGTAGTCGAGCAGAACGAGGTCGGGTTGCGCCTGCGCAACGACCATTACGCCATCGGCGCCGTTCGATGCCGTGTTGATGCGCAGGTTCGGATCGGCGATGGCAAGCGCATCTTCGACAAACAACAACAGCATTTCGGTGTCATCGATCACGACGAGGCGCTTCCCGGTCTTCGGCGGCGGCGTGACGGGCGTCGGAGTCGCTGGAGCTGGCGGCGCTGCTTTCGCAACCGGTTTCGGTTGCACCTCCTCGACGGCGCGCAGCGCTTCCACGAAGGAAGTTTCCCACGGCGCCGGGATTGTTTGCTTCGGAGCGGCGCGACCTTTTCGTTCCTTCTCGCGCAGATCGGGTTCCTTCCAGCTTAAAAGCTCCTCGAGTGCGTCAACGCCGTTGCGGCGTCCATTCTCGGCATGACGGAGCTGGCCCTTAACGAAATGCAACTCGCCCGACTTGGTGCTGCCCTTTTTCACTTCGAGCACCACGGACCGGCCGCTGGCGCACTGCAGCAACGCGGCATCAAGGGCGCTAAAGCAGCGCAAGGTGCCGCGCAGCTCATCGGTCTCGGCGCTGGTCCACGGCCCGAGCAAAGCCTGAACGGCGGCGCCGAGCTCAGGAACATCAAAGGGCTTGTGCAGGAACTGCAACGCGTGCTGCGATCCGAGATGCTGGACGATTTCTTCGGGGACAGTGGCCCCGATCACCAGCGCCCGCGTGCGCGGATGCGTCTCGCGCAGTTTGCCTAACACTTGGGTCAGCTTCGGCCAGGGCGGGTCGACGTCGATGAGGAGAAGTTCGGGGGCGAGCTTTGCCGCGAGCGTTTCGAATTCCTTCAGCGTCCGCGCGACGTGCGAGCTATGCCCCGGCGCAAACTTTCGCAGCGCGGAGGAAATAGCCGTTGCCAGGGCGGGGTAATCCTCGAGCAGAAGAATCTCGGGACGAACCTCGTTGGCTGATGCGTTTCGGGCATTAGACACGTGGGCAGGGTCTTTGGGAGGTGGTATTTGGGGTGGGCAAGACCATCCTGGAGAGGATGGGGTGCAAGTTGCGTGCCTCTGGAACTCTGCCCCCGGTAGCCCTTTGTGCCATGATCACTCGAAGCGGAGGGCCTCGATCGGGTCCAACGAGGCGGCCCGATAGGCTGGGTAGAGGCCAAAGCCGATGCCGATCACGGAACAAACTACCAGGCCGGTCAAAGCCCAGCCAAACGGGAAGATCACATCGGCCTTCAGGACAATGGCCAGAACATTTCCGGCGATCACCCCGAGAATGATGCCGACGATCCCGCCGGCTTCCGAGATGAAGACTGCCTCAGTCAGGAACTGGCGCAGAATGTCTTTACTCTTGGCCCCGATGGACTTGCGTACTCCAATCTCTTTCGTCCGCTCCGTCACGCTTACCAGCATAATGTTCATGATTCCAATTCCCGCGGCGACCAGCGCAATGAAGCTTATGACAAAAGCACCCACTCGCACAACCCCGGCGACGGAGGCGAAGGCGCTTTTCAGCGAATCATTCGTGTAAATCTCAAAATCGTTAGGCTGATCCGGTCGAAGGCCGCGGGCGATGCGCATCGCGGTGATTCCCTTGTCCAGGGTCCGATTATAAACTTCGGTCGAGAAGGGCTGGGTGGCGATGTTCACGGTGCGATTGTTCTCGCCGTAGTTTTGAAAGAACCGCGTGATCGGCATGAGAAAAAAGTCGTCCTGGCTTTCCCCAAAAGACGTTCCCTTTTCCGCAAGGACACCGATCACCGTGTACGTGTGGCCGTTCATCCGCAACGTTTTCCCAATTGGAGATTCGTGCGGGAACAATCTCTTTTCGACATTCTTGCCCACGACCGCAACTGCGCGCGCGAGGGCCACATCTTCTTCATTCAGATTTCGTCCGTAACCGAGGTTGAAGGCATTGGCAGCGAGGAAGCCGCGATTCGTTCCGACAATGGTCAGGCTCGGCGTCGTCTTCACGCCCTTGTAGACGGCTTGTCCCTTCAGGTCGCGCCCGAAGCACTTCAGGCATACTTCCTGTGCTTCTCCCTGCATGAGTTCCGCGTAGCGGAGGGCCTGCTGGTAGGAAAAGTTGCGGCGGTTTTGATACTTCTTCTGCACGTTACCGCCCGCGTCGATGTTCACCGGGTACTTGGCAAACTGAAAAATGTTGGAGCCGAGGAAACTGATTCCGCTTTCGATTGAGTTTTGCAGCGCCCCAATCGCGGTCATCACGCAGATGATCGAGAAGACTCCGATGGTAATGCCAGCCATGGTCAGGGCAGCGCGGAGCTTGTTTGCGCCAAGCGACGCCCAGGCCATGCGGAGGATCTCTTTAAACTGCATACGCTGAATCAAAACCGAATTCCGAAATTCGAAGAATCAAACAAGATTCGAAATTCGGATCTGTTTCTTTGTCGTCATTCATACCGCAACGCCGTCACCGGATCCAGTCGCGACGCGCTCCACGCGGGCGCGAAACCCGAAACGAGTCCGGTCATCACCGAGACGATCATGCTGATGATGACCAGGCTGGTCGAGAACTGCACCGGGAAGGAAGGAAATGCGGAGCTGATTCCGAAACAGATAAGGTAAGCGAGGCCGAGTCCGCTGAAACCGCCGAGCATGCAGATCGCGGTCGATTCGATGAGAAATTGCAGCAGGATCGTGCGGCGGCGCGCGCCCAGCGCCTTGCGAGTGCCGATCTCCTTGGTCCGCTCTTTTACGCTAACGAAAGTGATGTTCATGATCCCGATGGCGCCGACAAAAAGCGATAAGCCGGTGATGAACAAACCGGCGATCGCGATCGAATTCTTGATCGGGTCGAGCGTGCTCTTGAGCGCCTGCTGCTCGTTGATGGTGAAGTCGTCCCTCTTTTCCGGCGGAAGCCCGCGCACGCGGCGCATCAGTCCGGTCAACTCGTCGCGCGCGTCCGCCAGCTTCGTCTTGTCCTTCAGCTTAACCAGGATCTCCGCTTCGCTTTTGGCGGTAAAATATTTCTGAAACGCGCCTAACGGCATGACCACGATGGAATCGAGGCTGAAAAGGCCGAGGAAGGATCCCTGGCGCGAAATTTCTCCAACCACGCGAAAAGACTGGCCGCCGATCTGGACCGACTTGCCGATCGCCGTGTCGCCGGGAAAGAGTGCGTCGGCTACGTCGTAACCGAGCACGCAGACGTTGGCGCCCCCGCGCGATTCGATTTCGCTGAAGAAGCGGCCTTCTTTGAAGTCGAAGGTCGAGGTGATGATGTAATCCGCGACCGTGCCGCGAATGAGCACGTTATTGACTTCGCTGCTTTCGAATTTCACGCCGCGGAAAACGCTCGAGGTCGGCACCGCCACGACCAGGTTGGTGTTCGGCGTCTTCTCGATCATCCGATTCAGCGCATCGGCGTATTCGATTTTGATCTTGGGGCGGTCGCGGTAGTTCCACCAATCATCCACCCTCTTCCAGGGCCACTGCGTGACGTAAAGGACGTCATCGCCGAAGACGGACATGCTTTTATCGAAGCCAATCTGGATGCTACCGATGGCCGTGCCCATCAATGTTACCGCCACGATGCCGATGATGACCCCCAGCGCGGTCAGAGTTGATCGCGTCATGTTCGAGCGCATTTGCGCGAGCGCGATTTTCCAGCTTTCGCTCAGTTCGTAGAGCAAGCGCTTCATGCCGTGGCCGGCTCCAGTCTGCGGCTGGTGCCAACCTCGTCGCTCTCGATTAATCCATCGCGCAGGTGAACGGACCGGCGGGCGTGCTCGGCGATGTCCCGTTCATGTGTGACCAGGATGATGGTGTTACCGCGGTCATAGAGCTGTTCGAACAGCGCCATGATTTCTTCGCCTGTCTTGGAATCAAGGTTCCCGGTCGGCTCGTCCGCGAGGATGATGGAGGGATCGTTCACCAGGGCCCGTGCGATCGCGACACGTTGGCGTTGTCCGCCTGAAAGTTCGTTAGGCCTGTGATGAATGCGGTCGCCCAGGCCGACGTGAATGAGTGCTTCGGTGGCGCGTTGCTCGCGCGTCTCCGCGTCAACGCCCGCGTAGATGAGAGGGAGCTCGACATTGCGAAGACTGGTCGAGCGGGGCAGCAGATTAAACGTCTGAAAGACGAATCCGATCTCGCGGTTACGGATGGAGGCCAATTCGTCGTCGTCCATCTCGGCGACGTTTTTCTGGTTGAATTCATATCGCCCGGAGCTCGGGGTATCGAGGCAGCCGAGCAGATTCATGAGAGTAGATTTGCCGCTGCCGCTCGGGCCCATGATGGCGAGGTATTCGTTACGCCGGATCTGCATTGAGATTCCGCGCAGGGCGTGCACCGTCTCTTCGCCCATCACGTATTCCTTCGTGATGTTCTCGATGTCGATAACGACGGGACCAGGGGGACGAGTCAACATGGAGTGTGGGAGAACTGGAGCGGTGGAGTGGCGAAACAGGTGACCAGCATCACTCCGTCTCCAGTTACTTATTTGGTGGCCTCTTTATCGTAGCTCACCTTCGCGCCATCCTTCAGCTTGCGGCTGATCGCACTGTAGCTCCCGGAAATCAGTTCATCGCCGGGCTGGATGCCGGTTTTGATTTCGGTGAAGGTGTCGTCGGAGATGCCGGTGGTCACTTTCACCATTTGCGCTTTGCTCCCTTTCTTCAGGAAGACAACCTTGATGATTTTTTCGTGCTCAACCTTCTGCTGCTGCTTTTCCAGCTTCTCGTTCGTTAGCTCCGCGCTGTTATCGGCCTGGTCGCGCTGAGTTTGCTTTTGCTTCTTCTTCTCCAGCTCCTCCGGGCTCAGGCTGCTGTCGCCGCTGCGAATGGTGACCGATTGCATAGGCACCGCGATCACGTTCTTGACCGAGTTGGTTTCGATTTCGGCAGTGCAGCTCAAACCGGGCTTGAGCACGACATCGTGTTCTTCGATACGGATCTTCACTTCGAAGTTGGTCACTTCTTCCTGTGTGCCCGTCCCAGTCGTCTTTCCCGTGTTGGCGATCTGATAAACCGTGCCGTGGAAACGCCGCTCCGGGAAGGCGTCGATTTTGATTGCCGCTTTATCACCCGCCTTCACGTTCACGACATCGTTCTCGTTCACGTCCACCCGAGCTTCCATTTTGCTCAGGTCGGCCACGCGCATGACTTCGGTACCGGCGAACTGGAGGTTGGCGACGACGCGCTCGCCGAGCTTGCTGTTCAAGACCGTGACTTTGCCGTCGAGCGGCGAATAAATCGTTGTCTTCGAAAGTTGGTCGCGCGCCTGGCTGGTCGTCGCTTCCGCCTGCTCAATCATGTGCACCGAGCTCTCGAAGCTGTTTCGCGCGACGTCCACCGCGGCGCGGGCCGTATCTAACTCCTGGCTGGAGATCGCTTTCTTCTCGAACATTTCCTGCGCTCGCTTCATGTCATGCTCGGCTTTAACCAGACTCGCTTGCTGTTGCGCATTGGTCGCCTTAGCCGTGCTGATCGCCGCTTCCTGCTGCTCTAAAATGGCCTTGTAAGTGTCGGGCTTAATCTTCACCAGCAGGTCGCCCTTCTTAACCGGCGTCCCGTCTTCCACCGGCAGCTCAATAATTTCGCCGGCTACCTCGGAGAAAATCTTCACTTCGATTTCCGGCTGCACTTTGCCGGTCGCCGAGACCGTTTCCAGAATGTCGCGGCGGACCGCCTTATCCGTGGTTACCGGGATCGGCTTCTCGCGTTTGCCGGCAATGATCGAGAAGATGATCCAGAGCAGGACGAGCCCGACCGATCCCCAGATAATGTAACGGCGGCGACGGCTCTTCTTTTTCGGCGCAGTAGCAGAGGCAGCAGAGGGCTGGGAGACGGCTTGGTGCATGGGAGGAGCCGGGGGGGCGGCGGGAGGAGTGACTGTTAATATTTGATCAAATCTTTGCAAAGGAATTCCAACCGGTTCGGTTGCTCACTATTAAGATGCGCCAGCGGCCGCTTTGGATTCAGCCGGCTCGCCCTGATCGGCCTCCCTGCGGCGGATCTGACTGATCGCCCAGCGGGCGTGCTCCGCCACCAGTTCTTCCTCGGTCTGGGCTGCGCGCTCCAGAGCCGGCAGGTCGTGGCCATCGCCGACATTTCCGAGCGCGACGCAGACGTTGCGCAGGAGACCCCGGCGTTTGAGCCGTTTAACGGGCGATTTACGGAACAGGGTTCGAAACTCGTCGTCGGAAAGGGCCAGGTAATCGCGCAGCCGCATTCCCACTGTAGCCGGCCTGGCCGCAAAGGCCGTTTCGCGGGACTTCTCGGCGAAGCGATTCCACGGGCAGGCGTCGAGGCACTCGTCGCAACCGAAGATCCGGTTGCCGATGAGCGGCCTGAGGTCGGTCGGAATGCTCCCTTTCAGCTCGATGGTCAGGTAGGAAATGCAGAGGCGCGCGTCGAGGCGATGCGGAGACGAGATCGCGCCCGTTGGGCAGGCCGTAATGCATCGGACGCAAGTGCCGCAGCGTTCGCGCTGCGGAGGATCGGGCGGAAGTTCGAGCGTCGTGAAAATCTCGCCGAGAAAGAACCAGGTTCCGAGATTCCGATCGAGCAACATCGTGCTCTTGCCGTGCCAGCCGATCCCCGCTTGTTCAGCAAAGTCCCGTTCCAGCACCGGCGCGGTGTCGACGTAGCATTTCTGCGCACCGCCGTGGCTTTGCAAAAAGGAGTCGATCTCGGTTAGGCGATCTTTGATCAGGTCATGATAATCGTCGCCCCAGGCATAACGAGCGATCCGTCCCGTCGCGCCGTCAGGCGAGGCCAGCGACTGGTCAGGCAAATCTCCCTGCCAGTAATTAAGCGCGAGAGAAATCACCGATCGTGCCCCGGCCAGCATTTGCTGCGGCTCAAGGCGTCTCTCCGCGCCTCGCTCCATGTAGGCCATCTCGCCGGCGGCTCCCTCGTTTATCCACCGCTGGAAAGCCTCTCCATGGCGCGGGGGGTTCAAGGCGGCCATCCGGCAACGGGCAAATCCCAGGTCGCATGCGACTTCCTGCAGCCGCGCTTTCAGCTCGTTAGGAGTTAAGGGATGAGACTCCATTAGGATTCGCTTTGATTAATGCAGGCCGCAATTTGGTCAGCGACTGCCGCCGCGCTGCTTGTGCTGGTGTCGATGCGCAGGTCGGCGGTCTCGGCATAGAGGGACTGCCGCTTTTGGTAGAGCTCCGCGAACACGGCTCTTGGATTCTTCACATTCAACAAGGGCCGATCCCGATCGCGGGTCGCTCGTTCAAAAAGAACTTCTTCTTCGGCGTCCAACCACACGACCGTTCCGAGTTCTTTGAGCCGGAGCCGGTTCGAGGCCCGCAAGACGATGCCGCCGCCGGTGACAACAATATCACCAGCGAGCCGGGGAAGTTCGGCCAGGATTTCGCTCTCGAGTTCTCGAAAGGATTCCTCGCCACCATGCGCGAAAATCTCGACGACCGCACGCCCAGCCCTTTCTTCGACGCAGTGATCGATGTCACAACAGCGCATACCGGTTCGCTGGCTGAGGATCGCGCCCACCGAGGACTTGCCGGCGCCCATCATACCGATGAGCACAATGGAGGTGCCCGGGGCGGGGGCCGTTCCTTTGTGCGGCGATTCCATGCATCACCCTCACCTCAATCTTTTGATTCGCCAACGCCCGTTGGGCAGTCGCCGCCGCTCAGCAGAGCCGGGGGAGCGCCGAGTCTGAAATTTTAGCGCGTTGCGCCCGCTTTGTTTCCTGCTTTCCTGCTAGCGAGACTGTCGCAAAACCAGCATGCCGCGCTCCCAATCTCGTCCCGTCGTCGCCGTTGTCATGGGCAGCTCTTCCGACTGGCCAACTGCTCGGCTGGCGGTCGAGGTCCTGAAAGATTTTGGCGTGCCTTGCGAGCACCGGATTGTCTCAGCGCACCGCACACCCGACCTGTTGACGAAGTTCGCCAAGGAAGCGGCGGAACGCGGAATCGAAGTCATCATCGCAGCTGCAGGCGGCGCGGCGCACCTGCCGGGAATGATCGCCGCCAATACCTGCCTGCCTGTTCTCGGCATTCCGATCCTGAGCAAGTCGCTTAAAGGAATCGATTCGCTCCTATCGATTGCGCAGATGCCGGCGGGAATTCCGGTCGGGACGCTGGCGATCGGCGAAGCCGGAGCGAAGAATGCGGGGTTACTGGCCGCGCAGATTATTGGCCTTCGTGATGCAAAAGTCCGGCAGCGTCTTCAAGCGTTTCGACGCAAGCAAACGCGATCTGTCTTAAAGCAACGTCTGTCATGAATCGGGTTTTCCTTCCTGGCGCCACCATTGGGGTGATGGGTGGCGGCCAGCTTGGTCGCATGTTTGCCGTGGCTGCGCGCCGGATGGGCTATCGCGTTCACACGTTTAGTCCCGAAGAGAATGGACCAGCCGCGCAGTTCGCCGATATCTCCACGGTCGCGGATTATCGCGACGAGAACGCGGTGCGGCGATTCGCGCGCGCCGTGGACCTGATCACCTTCGAATTTGAGAACATCCCCGCCGAAACGGTCAGCTGGTGTGCTTTCCACTGTGAAGTGCGACCGTCGGGCCGGGTGCTGGAGATTGCGCAACACCGTCTGCGCGAGAAGACTTTCCTCTCCGAGAACGGTTTCCCGCTCCCGCAATTCAAATCCGTACGCGACCGCGCAGAACTCGAGTCCGCGGTCGAGCTGATCGGGCGCGCTGCGATTCTGAAGACGGCGGCGTTCGGCTACGACGGCAAAGGCCAGCAGGCGATCGCTTCACGCGACCTGGATGATGTCTGGAGCACCCGCTCCGGCGAAGAACTCGTCCTGGAGTGTTCGGTTGATTTCGAAAAGGAAATCTCCGTGATCCTGGCGCGCGGGCCTGATGGTGCGACGCAGGTTTTCCCAGTGGCCGAGAATATTCATCGCAACCACATCCTCGATGTCACAATCGTTCCGGCGCAGATTCGCTCGGCAGTCGCTGACCAGGCAAAGGATCTGGCCTGCTCCATCGCCGAGAAGCTCGAGCTGGTCGGCCTTTTGGCGGTGGAAATGTTCCTGCAAAAGAACGGCGACGTCCTGGTTAACGAGTTGGCGCCGCGTCCGCATAATTCGGGGCACTGGTCGATCGAAGGGTGCGTCACCAGCCAGTTCGAACAACACGTTCGCGCAGTCTGTGGACTCAAGCTCGGCCCGACCGACGTCTTGTGGCCCGCCGCGATGGTGAATCTCCTCGGCGAAATCTGGCAGAAAGGTGAACCGGATTGGCGAGGGGCCTTGGAAGTTCCGAACGTTCATCTTCATCTCTACGGGAAGGTTGAACCGCGTCCGCGCCGAAAAATGGGACATTTAACCGCACTCGCGAGAACGACGGAGGAAGCCGTCACCCTGGCGCGGGCGGCGCGCGAAAAACTGTGCGGACAGAACTCCTAGACGCTGACGATCCGTCGGCTGTCGCCCGCGCGGTGGAACTGTTGCGCGACGGCCAGGTGGTGGCCGTTCCGACCGAAACGGTTTACGGGCTGGCGGCAGATGCGCTGGA
This sequence comes from uncultured Verrucomicrobiae bacterium, assembly GCA_963746035.1. GTDB lineage: Bacteria > Verrucomicrobiota > Verrucomicrobiia > Chthoniobacterales > UBA10450 > JBBRDU01. The sequence continues at coordinate 182,695 of CAVUZN010000001.1, forward strand.
TCAGGACGCCGCGCTTCGCATTTTTGACGCGAAAGAACGGCCAAAGTTCGATCCACTCATCGTCCATCTGCCGGATCGAGAATGGCTTGATCGACTAACCACCGTGCCGGACGAGGACCGGGAGCTCGTCGGCAGGTTGATTGAGCGGTTTTGGCCGGGACCGCTTACGCTGGTTTTGCCGAAGAAAGAGATCGTCCCGGATGTGGTGACGGCGGGGCTTGATACGGTGGCGGTGCGACTCAGCTCGCATCCTGGCTTCCGACGGATTCTCCAGGAGCTGGATCGCCCGCTGGCTGCGCCCAGCGCAAATCGCTTCGGCCGAATCAGTCCGACAGAAGCCAGGCATGTTTTGTCTGAACTGGGGACGCGAATCCCGCTGGTGATTGATGGCGGCCCGACCGTGATCGGGCTCGAATCCACGGTTCTGGCGATCAAGAACGGGCGGGGGAGGGTCCTGAGGAAAGGTCCGATCATTGCGGAAGAACTATCGCAACTTCATATCGATCAGGCGCTTGACGAAAGTGATCAAATCGCCTCGCCGGGACAGTTGCCGTCGCATTACGCACCGCGGAGTCCGCTTCGACTGATTAAGAGAGCGGCTGACTTCCAACCAGAAAAGGAGAAGCGGGTCGGGCTGCTCCAGTTCCGGGACAGGGGTGAAGAGGCGGGAGAGTTTGCAGCTGTTCGAACTCTGAGCGCTTCGGGGAACCTGGAGGAAGCCGCCAAGAACCTGTTCCGGCTGATGCGGGAGCTGGACGCTGCCGATCTTGACCTGATCGTGGCGGAAGAGGTGCCGGACCAGGGTCTTGGTGCCGCCATCATGGATCGGCTCCGCCGCGCGAGCATGAGGTAAGGGGGTGCGGCTCCCGCCGCGGTGGCTACGAAATCGAGATGCCGGTTTCGCTCCATTTTCACAAAATGTCATCCCGAGCGCGGGAGCGCCGAGGGATCTCTCATTGGGACTGCGCGTCACACGAGTCAACCAGCCGAGCAATTCACGCCCAAGGCTCAAGAACCACAGGACGGCGGGAGCCGCCCGTTACGCCTCCCTTGATCGTCCACCCTCGCACCCCGAATGTACCCGGTGCTCGAGGGACTGAGGGTCAATCTCACCATTCCGGATCTATGGCAGCAGGAGGCAGTCCGCGCTCTTCAGGAAGGATACGACGTGGTGGTACAGGCCCCCACCGGCGCGGGTAAAACATACATCTTTGAGCTGCTCTATCCGAAACTGAAGCAGCAAGCGGTCTTCACTGTTCCGACCCGCGCCTTAGCCAACGATAAACTCGCGGAGTGGCGCGCCCGTGGTTGGGACGTGGGCATCGCCACCGGTGACATCGCGCTCAATCTCGACGCGCGCGTGGTCGTGGCCACGCTGGAGACGCAACGTGGCCGTTTTCTGCGAGGCAAAGGACCGTCGCTCCTGGTCATCGATGAATTTCAAATGCTCGGCGATCCCATGCGCGGCGTTCATTACGAACTCGCCATTGCGCTCGCTCCTGCGCAAACGCAGCTGCTCCTTCTTTCGGGCAGTGTAGCCAATTCCAAAGATGTCGTCGCCTGGCTCGAACGCATCGGCCGCAAAGCAGTCTTGATCGAACACAAGGAACGGCCGGTTCCGTTGGAAGAACGCGACGTTCACGCCCTCCCCGAGTCCAGGTTCGTGCAGAGCAAAAGTTTTTGGCCACGCATGGTCGGCCGTGTTCTCCGGGCAGAGATGGCGCCGCTGCTGCTCTTCGCGCCGCGCCGTGCCGCCGCTGAAGAGATCGCGCGCAGCATCGCCTCGGGAATTCCGGTGCACGATCCGCTTCCGCTCACGCCCGCGCAGGAAGCTCTCGCGGGCAAAGAGCTCGCGAAACTTCTGCGCAACCGCGTGGCGTATCATCACAGCGGCTTGAGCTACGCAGTCCGCGCCGGCTTGGTGGAGGCGCTGGCGAAATCGGGCCAGCTCAATGTCGTGGTCGCAACGACCGGTCTCGCTGCCGGCATCAATTTTTCCATGCGCTCGGTGCTGGTTACCGATCGTCGCTATTACGCCAACAACTTCGAGCGCCAGGTCGAAGCCGACGAGCTCCTGCAGATGTTCGGGCGCGCCGGCCGCCGCGGTCTCGACGACGCCGGCTACGTCTTGTATGCCTCCGATTTGCCGCGGTTAGGCGATGCCCGTCCGCGACAACTTAAACGGGCGGCTCCGCTAGACTGGCCGAGCTTGCTCGCGGTCATGAACGCAGCGGCCGAGCGAGGCGAGCAGCCGTTCGGCGCCGCCGTCGAAGTGCTGAAGTCTCTGTTTAGCCCGAATCGTGTCCTGATTGGAGCGGAGCATGCGCTGGAAACGGGACCGCGACCTTGCGGCCTGTGGGTAACGGATGAACGGGCCCGGTTTGTTCGACGCGGCGTCACGGAGATGTTGAGCTCTGGCGGAGAATGGGAGCCGCAATCCGCAGAAGGGGAGGTAGGGTTAGAAAAAGCGATGGTGCAACAAGACGGGAACTGGCGGCCCGCCCTGCTTATTCCCGCCACGCTCGATCAATTTCCGGTTGGAAACCTCTGCCGCTTTGCCGATCGACACATTTACGGTCGCGAGCTTGCCGTAGCCACTGTCCAGGAAGACGGCCGGCTTTTAATCGCGAAATCGTTGCGAAAAACAGTCGGCCACAAGTTAGTCGAGCGCGCGGTCTTTGACGCCGAGGTGGTTCCACGGCTTGCCCAGTTCGTTAGTCCGGGCGCGATCTGCGATCAAGTTGTGCGCGGAAACGCAGTCTCCATTCGCGTCGACTACTCAACGGCACCGGTGACGGCGCACCTCGATAGGCACGGTGCGGGTCTGATCGATCCGCCACTTCGGGAAAACCTTCCCGAGGTTTGTCGGACTTGCGATCAACTCGAGCACGATCGCACCGTGGCCATCACCAACTCGCCGGCTTATGCCTGGCGGCAGTTGGGACTGATTGAGCCGGATGGCACTCCGACGCAACGCGGCATCGTCTTCTCCTTCTTTCACGGTGGCGAAGGTCTGGCCATCGCTGTTGCCCTGGAGGACGAAACCTACGACCTCGACGCGCTCGTTTTCGACATCGCAAATATCCGCGCCGGCCCACGATTTGCCGGGGAAGATGCTCCGTTAGGCGGTCGCCTCGGGATCTTGTGCCAGCGCATTTACCAGCGCCTCGATTTTCCAGGCTACCTGTCGATGGGAGTACCGCCGCAATACGGCGCCGGTGCTTCCGAAGTAGTCCGCGAATTAGTGACGAATCCCTCGGAGCGTTACCGTCTGACTAACGAGGTTCTTCGCCATGGCGACATTGAGCGCGCTTTGATGGAGTGGCGAAGTCTCCTTCGGCACATCGTGGCCGCGCCGGACTACGATCTGCCACGCTGGCGCGAGTTGAAGAAGCTGGCGGCGCGTTACGCCGACAGCACAAAGTCGCCCGCGCTAGTCGAGCTGCCGCCCCTCCTGGCCAGCCAGCAGCAAAGGCGGGTGCTCTGACGGACGGGAGCAGGGGGGCACCGTCCGTGCGTGAACGCCCGTTCGTCCAAAACGGAGTGGAGGGACGAGCTTGTCTCGTCCGCCTCGCCGATATTCTGCAAGCCAGAGCAAGATTGCTTGAGCGTGCGGAAAAGGGGCGTTCGAGGGGGAAGCAGGCATATTCAGACGCTAAAGGCAGCGGACGAGACAAGCTCGTCCCTCCACGCTTTTATGGCCGTTGCTACGGTGGAAGGCTTCGGCCGGACCTACAGCGCCCCTATTTGTCGGAGCAAATCGTTAGGTATCCGCCTCTACTATTCGGCGCCTGGGCTTAGGTAAGCTTCTTGTCCTGCGCCATGCAGGCTTGAATGAATCCCTTGAAGAGAGGATGCGGCTTGTTCGGCTTGCTCTGAAATTCGGGGTGGTACTGGCAGGCGAGGAAATAGGGATGGTCTTTCAGCTCGATCAACTCAGCGAGGGCGCCGTCCGGCGAGGTCCCGGAAATGGTGAAGCCCTTGTCCTTCATCTGTTCGCGATACTTCATGTTGAATTCGTAGCGGTGGCGATGGCGCTCCAGCACTTCGTTAGACCCGTAGAGCTCCGCCGCGCGGGTGCCCGGCTCGATCTTGGTCGGCCAGGTGCCGAGCCGCATGCTCGCGCCTTTCTGTTTCACGCCGCGCTGTTCCTCCAAGAGGGAGATGACCGGTTCCCTCGTATCCTTGTTGAACTCGGTGCTGTTCGCTTCTTTTAAACCAACCACGTCGCGCGCGAACTCAATCGTCGCCACCTGCATGCCGAGACAAAGTCCGAGGAAAGGCAGCTTTTTCTCGCGCGCATACTGGGCGGCCTTGATTTTCCCTTCCACCCCGCGCTCGCCAAAACCGCCCGGAATCAGAATGCCCGCGACATTTTGGAATTCGCCGTTGACGCCTTCTTCCAAGTTTTCGGCGTCGATCAATTCCAGATTAATCCCGCAATCCTGGTCGGCGGCGGCGTGGGTCAGCGATTCGTAAATCGATTTATAGGCGTCCTGGAGGTCAATGTATTTGCCGACGACGGCGATGGTGACGCGCCGTTTCGGGTTAACGATTCGATCGACGAAGCGCTGCCAGTTGGTCAGGTCGGGCTCGGGCGTTTGCAGGTGAAGTAAATCGCAAACCAGCTTGTCCAGGCCTTCGCGGTGAAGGAGAAGCGGCACTTCATAGATGGTGTGCTCGACGTCGCAGGCCTCGATCACCGCCTTCTCGCTCACGTTACAGAACATGGACAGTTTTCGGCGGACATCCTGATCGATCGGAGTCTCCGTCCGGCAAACGACTACCTGCGGTTGCAGGCCGATCTCGCGCAGTTTGGCGACGCTCTGTTGGGTCGGCTTCGTTTTTAGTTCGCCGGCCGCCTTGATGAACGGGAGCAGGGTGACATGAATATTGATGACGTTTTCCTGGCCGACCTCGAGAATGAACTGGCGAATCGCTTCCAGAAACGGCAGGCCTTCGATGTCGCCGGTGGTGCCGCCAATTTCGGTGACGACGACGTCGTATTTGCTCTCGTCGGAGATCTCGCGGATGCGATCTTTGATCACATCGGTTACGTGCGGAATGACCTGGACGGTGTTGCCCAGATAATCGCCGCGGCGCTCTTTCAGAATAACCGTCTCGTAAACCTGGCCGCTGGTCAGGTTGTTATGCCGGGAGAGGATGCAGTTGGTGAAGCGCTCGTAGTGGCCCAGATCCAGATCCGTTTCGGCTCCGTCATTAAGCACATAGACTTCGCCGTGCTGGAATGGGTTCATCGTTCCCGGGTCCACATTCAGGTAGGGATCGAACTTTTGAAAAACTACCCGCAATCCGCGCAGCTCCAGCAACGTGCCGAGGGAAGCCGCGGCGAGGCCTTTGCCGAGCGAACTAACGACCCCGCCGGTGATGAAAATGTACTTCATCGCGAGACTCCCCGTCTGTGCGCGCGAGTCAGTAATTTCTCCAGCGCGGCTGCGTCTTCCGGCGTGTCTACGCCCGGTGAACCATCTTTCGTGACGAGCACATGAAGAGTTACACCATTTTCAAGAGCGCGCAATTGTTCGAGACCTTCGGTGCGCTCGAGCGGCGTCGGTTTCCATTTCACAACCTGCAACAGCGCAGCGCGCCGAAAACCATAGATACCCTGGTGGCGGAGCGTGTGGTACCCGGTCTTGGTGTTGCGGGGGAACGGAATGGGCGAACGGGAGAAATAGAGCGCGCGGCCGGCTCGATCGGCGACCACTTTCACCTGGTGCGGTGACATGATGTCGCTCGTGGCCGGGAACGGATGCGCGGCCGTGACCATTTCGGCTTCTCCGTTTCGCAGGGCAAGGACAAGCCGGTCGATAAGGCGCGGAGCGATCAGCGGCTCGTCACCCTGGATATTGATAATGAGTCCGAAGCGGCCGTGCTTCCGAGCGACCTCCGCGGCGCGGTCTGTTCCGCTGCGATGCGATCTCGAAGTGAGTTGAACATCCGCGCCCCAATTCTCCGCAGCGCGCGCGATGCGCCGGTCGTCCGTTGCAATCACCACACGATCCAGCTGGCGCGCGCGGCAGCATTGTTCCCAGACGCGCTGGAGCAGGGGCTTTCCGGCAATCTCGAAGAGCGGTTTCCCGGGAAACCGGGTGGAGGCGTAACGAGCCGGGATGATGCCGAGAGCCTTTGCCATCGCCGCGAAACTGGCAGCGGTCGGGGAAAGTGACAAGCGACGAGTGATAGGTAACGGCCTATGCGCCACGCAAAACTATCTTGCTAGCTGCGAGAAGATCTTCTGCGACGAAATCGGCCAGCGCGGTCTTCGCGCCTCGACCGTAACCCGTCTTCACCAGAATCGTCTTGGTGCCGGCGGCGCGACCGCAGGCGAGGTCGGTCTCCTTGTCGCCAATGAAGAAAGATTTCGCGAGATCGAGCTGATGGTCCTTCACCGCCTCCTGAATCATTCCCGGCTCCGGCTTTCGGCAGGAACACGCTTCGTTAGGCGAGTGGGGGCAATAGTAAGTCGCGTCGATCAAGCCCGGACCGAGCTGGCGCTCCAGCTCTTGTTCAACCGCCTGATAATCCTTCTCCGTCAGGTAGCCGCGGCCGATCCCGCTCTGGTTTGTCACAACAATCAGTTTAAACCCGGCATTCTTTAGCTCGCGCAACGCATCCGCAGCGCCTGCGAACACGTGCACGTCTTTCGGATGGGAACAGTAATCGACATCGCGCATGAGAGTGCCGTCGCGATCGAGAAAGATGGCTCCCTGCTTTACCAACTCGGTCGAGCCTTGCCCTTGCCTCAACCTTCCACCTCGAAGCTAGCGAGCAATTCTTCCCTGGTGACGGTCGCCGTCCCGAGCTTTCCAACCACAACCGCACTGGCATGGTTCGCCACTTCAGCCGCTTCAACCGGGGTGGCTCCGCTGGTCAGGGCGAGCGTGAACAATGCGATCGCGGTGTCGCCGGCGCCGGAGACGTCGAAGACCTGGCGCGCCCTGGTCGGGATATGGTGCGCCTTCTCATTTTTCTGGAAGAGCATCATGCCCGCTTCGCCGAGCGTGACCAGGACGAGGTTGGTCTTCCATTTCTCCAGAAGAATTTCACCCACCCGGGCCAAATCCGCGTCTTGATCGGGCGGAACTTCGTTGTCGCGCGCGATCACGCCGGCAGTGGCAAACGCTTCGCTCCGGTTAGGCTTCACTGCGGTCGTTCCGGTCCAATCGACGTCGTGACGCGGGTTGGGATCGGCGGTGACGATTTTCCCCGCGGCTTGCGCTTCGCGGACAATGTTTTGCACCAGCTCCGAACTCAGGAAACCCTTGCCGTAATCCTCAAAGATGATCGCATCGACCGAAGGTAAAATCCGGTGCACTGCGGCGGTCACTTCCTGGATGTGTTGCGCGGGGAGAGGAGAAATGACTTCCCGATCGACGCGCACGACCTGTTGCTGGCGAGCGATGATTCTCGTCTTCACGATGGTGGTAAAGTCGCCACTCTGAACCAACCCACCGGTGTCGATCTTTTGTTCGTGCAGCAGCTGTCGCAAACGAAGGCCGTAATCGTCACGGCCGACCAGACCGATGACGGACACGTCCCGGATGAATTCACGGAGGTTTCGGGCGACGTTGGCGGCGCCACCGGGATAAAAGGATTCGCCCGTCACCTCGACCACCGGGACCGGGGCCTCCGGGGAGATCCGGCCTACTTTTCCCCAGACGAACTCATCCAGCATGAGATCTCCAATCACGAGAAGGCGTTTGCCGCCGGCCGCATTCAGAATTGCGTTAACCCGATCCGATGTCATAGGATGCCTCGCTCGAAGCAGAGCGCGAGCCTAGTCGTGACCACACACTTCCGGAAGGTCAAAATGTCTCTCCTCCCCATAGCGGTTTCTTGTTTCGCGCGGTCGGGAAGACCCGGCCTCGGAAGTGTTTCGGCATTGTCACCCCGCCAGTTCTGCCTACAGTTCCGGCCTGAAAACTGAATACGTTCGCTAAAACCTCAGTCCAAGGGATACCGATGACTCTATTTGTTAAAATTTCCAAGCTCAGCAGCGTCGCGCTGGCGGTCAGCGTCCTAACGGCAGGCGCCGCACAGGCTCCGTCACATATCGACGTTAAACAGTATAAGAAGGTGGAGGACGTTGTCGTCCCGCTGCCGAACGAGGTTCTGGGTGCGCTCGATAAACTCGGTTCGGTCAACTGGAAGGAATACGTTCGCGTCGATCGTTCCTCCAACTTCACCGAACGTCCACGCATTGCGCTGGTGCTCGGCTCGGTTATCGCCGACGGCTTCATCGCTGTGCAGGCAAAAGATGCTCCGGCGGTGAAGGATATCGGCCAGCGGGTTTTGAAACTTTCGAAGGCAATCGGGGTGGGAAACTCGATCACGCCCCACGCCAAGGCGATCATCGAGTCGGCGGACAAGAACCACTGGGACAATGTTCGCTCCGAGCTGGATCAGACGCAGAATAGCGTGCAGCAGGCGATGAACGAAGTGCACGATCAGCAGCTCTCGCAGCTGGTCAGTCTTGGCGGGTGGCTGCGCGGCACCGAAGTCCTGACCGCGGTAGTGAAGAAGAACTTTTCGCCTAACGGAGCGGAGCTGCTGCACCAGCCCGATCTCCTTTCGTATTTTCAGCAGAAATTGAAGGCCATGCCCGAATTTAACATGGACCTGCTCAAACAGATTCACGGCGCCCTCTCCGAGGTGAAGCCTCTGATCGATGTGGGACCGGACGCAGCAAATTTCTGCCGAATCGGTTAAGAAAATTAACGATATTACGACCAGGCTCGATAACTCAATCGTTACAAAGCAATAAAACCACGCATGAAGCGCTCCTTGCATTCCTTGATCGCACGAAGTTTGCTGGTGGCCTCCTTCGGGGTTGCCTTCGCGGGAGCGCGCGCTTCGGTCGACGACGCGCAGTCTTTCGCCCTGCAGGCGGCCGAGCCTTACGTAAAAGAAGGCTTCCAGGTGCGCGAAGACTACTGGGGTGGCGACCTCGGGGTGGGCGAGAAGAAGGCGGTGCGGCAGCAGCTCTTCAAAGGCAACGAATATTGGTTTTGGATGGGAGCGGAGTCCGAGCGCGCCAAGGTTTCGGTTCACATCTACGACTCCGAAGGGCAAACTGGCCGAACAGCCTGACGGATGGGAGAAGGGTCATTTTGCCGCGCGCGCACATCATCCCGAAGACGACCGGCAGTTATTTTATCATCGTGGCAATTGAGGAGTCTCCCGAGGAACGGACACACTGGGCGCTGGTTTACGGCTTCCGTTGATTGAAGATCAGCCGGTCAGGTTCGCGCGACTGGAATGAAAGACGCTGCAATTACCTTCTCGAGGCCAGGTAGGCGATGACTGAAACTCGCACGCTGGAGTTCGAAAGCGCGCGCGCCCTGCAGTCGCTTTACGCCAACGATTTCAAGCTGCTCAAAACGCTCGAGGATTCGCTAGGGGTTAAGGTCACCACCCGCGAAGGGTGGGTGAAACTCGAGGGCGAACCGGCCCGCCTCGACAAGGCGCAGGCGGTTTTCGACCAGCTGAGAGTCCGCCCGCCAGCGCGGAGTCGATATCCAAAAGCACGAATTTAGCTATGCTTTGAGCTCAGTGGCGGAATCACGCGACGAGAATCCTCGGCGATGTCGTCGCGACGAAGATTACGACTTCGGCGCGCAAACCAGCCATCGTCGCGCGATCGGCCGGCCAGCGGAACTACATCGAAGCCATTCAGAAACATGACGTGGTTTTCGGCATTGGTCCGGCCGGCACCGGCAAGACTTACCTCGCCGTCGCCATGGCGGTGGCCGCTCTAAAAAAAGAGCAGGTCAGCCGCATCATCCTGACTCGCCCGGCCGTAGAGGCGGGGGAGGCGCTCGGTTTTCTCCCCGGCGATCTTCAGGAAAAGATCACGCCTTATCTGCGGCCGCTTTACGATGCGCTGCACGATATGCTCGAGCCGGAGGAGATCGGAGCGGCTGATGGCCCGGCAGACGATCGAGATTGCGCCGCTGGCCTACATGCGCGGCCGCACCCTTGGCAACGCCTTCGTCATCCTGGATGAAGCGCAGAACACCACCACTGAACAGATGTTCATGCTGCTGACCCGCATCGGCTTCAATTCTAAATGCGTCGTGACCGGCGACGTCACGCAGGTCGATCTGCCGCCTAACAAGCGTTCGGGTCTGGTTGAAGCGCTGCAGGCATTGAAGAACTTCGCCGGCATCGCCATGGTCTACTTCAACGAGCGCGACGTAGTTCGGCACGAGCTGGTCCGTTCGATCATCAACGCCTATCAACAACACCGGTCGCCGGCGCCGGGAAGCCGCCGATAATAGCGTGTTCGACTTCCTCAAACGCGGCCAGCTGGTTCGACGCGGTCTCGCCTCGAAGAAGACGCGGCGCCGGCGCACGCGTAACGAGTTGCTTCACACCCTCGAGCAGTTCCGTCGGTGGTCAAGATGCTCGTGATCGCGCTGTTCGCCGGCGGGCTGGCTTTCCTCGTCTTCAGCGGGCAGCAGTCAACCGAACCGACCGACGAAAATTTCGTCATCGCGCTTCTGTTCCTGGCCACCGCCATTGTTCAGCTCTGGATCAATCAGCCGACAGACGTTTTCGCGTACCTCCCGCATCCTCCTCGTTTTCGGGATCATGCTCTTGCAGCTGGCGGTGACGAAGCTGCTGCTGGTGGTCTGCAACAGCGGCCATTACCACATCCTGAAACCGGAAACGGCCGGTTTGATCACGCCCTACGCTTTCGCCCCGCTGGTGCTGAGCGTTTTGCTCGGACGGAACCACGGCCTCTACGCTGCCGTTTTCGTCAGCCTTTTCAGCAGCGTCCTTTTCGGCGCAATCGATGCGCCTTTGCTTGTCACCAGCCTGATCAGCGGCTTCACCGCGGTGTCGCTAACTCTGCAGGTCCGCCGCCGCAGCAAGTTGGTCCGCGCAGGCTTCGGGGTTGGCCTTGCCATCTGGTTGTTATCCCTCGCCTTCGGCCTGATCGGCCCAATCAATCTTTTCTCGTTCGGCGAAAATGATTGGCGAATGATCGGCCTGCAAAGCGCCTACGCCATCGGCAATGGAATCCTGACCGCCATGATCGTCGGCGGGGCGCTTCCGGTGCTTGAGCAGCTCTTCCAGGTCACCACCGACATTTCGTGGCTGGAAGCCTCGGATCTGAACCACCCGCTTCTCCGCCGCATGACGATCGAGGCGCCGGGCACTTATCACCATAGCCTGGTCGTGGCGAATCTCGCCGAGGCCGCGGCCGAAGCGATCGGCGCCAACGCAACGCTCTGCCGCGTTTGCTCCTATTTCCACGATGTCGGCAAACTGGTGAAGCCCGATTATTTCACCGAGAACATGAATTTTGAGCGGAATCCGCACGACGATCTCGCTCCTACGATGAGCGCCCTGATCATCATTGCGCACGTGAAGGAAGGCGTGGATCTCGCCCTCAAGAACAAGCTCAACCACCGCATCACCGACATTATCCAGGAACACCACGGCACTTCGCTGGTCTATTACTTCTATCAACGCGCCTTGCAGCAGCAGGACGACGCGCGCGCCGGCGGCAAGATCATGAACATGCGCGAAGAAGACATTCCCGAGGTGCGCGAGGAAAGTTTCCGTTATCCCGGGCCGAAACCGCAGTCGAAAGAGAGCGCGATCGTCAGCCTGGCGGACATCGTCGAAAGCGCCTCGCGCAGTTTGTCCAAACCGACGCCGCAGAAGATCGAGCAACTGGTTAACGAGCTGATCGAGGAGCGCGTCGCCGACGGCCAGCTCGATGAATGTGAGCTTACCCTGGGCGATCTTCGTGTTATTGCGGAACGCTTCCGCTTTACCCTGATGACCGATGATGCATACTCGCATCGCCTATCCCAAGGGCGAATCGAAGTACAGTCCGCGCGAAGACGCGATAGGCTGATGTCATGGCGGCAGCGAAAAAGCCGGCTTCAGCTCCGCCCGTCTCGGCCGCGTGAGCGATCCGGCGCATCGGTTGCAGACGTACGGCGCGGAAGTCGCCGTCATTCTTGGTTCCGGGTTGAGCGCGGTCGTCCCCCAGGAACCGGTGGACGTCCTTTCCTACGATGGGTTCCAGTCAATCCCGCGTCCGTCGGTCGCTGGACACGCGGGAAGGTTTGTCCTCGCGCAGATTGCCGACAGGAAGGTCATTTTTGCGCAGGGCAGGGTTCACCTTTACGAGGGACACGACGCCGGCGCGGTCACCGCTACCGTTCGAACGCTGGCAGAAGCTGGAATAAAAAAACTGATCCTGACGAACGCCGCCGGCTCGGCCCGTGGCGATTTTCATCCGGGGACTTGGATGATGCTGAGCGATCACATCAATCTGACCGGGACGACGCCTCTGCTCGGCGCCTCAAACTTTGTCGACATGTCAGCGGTTTACACGCCGGCGTTGCGTGAAGCCTTTCGGGACGCCGCCGCCGGTGAACACGTTGTCCTGCATGAAGGCGTTTACGCCGGCCTGCTTGGTCCTCAGTACGAAACCCCGGCGGAAGTGCGCATGCTGCAGAAGCTTGGCGTCGACGCCATCGGCATGTCCACTGTCCTCGAAGCGATCCAGGCGCGCGCTTTCGGCATGCAGGTAGCCGGATTTTCGTGCCTGACAAACTTCGCCGCCGGCCTCGCCGCCTCGCCTCTCAGGCACGACGAGGTGTTAGCGGTCGGACAGCAAGCCGCCGAAAACTTCCGCAAGCTGCTTTTCGCAGCGCTACCGCATATTTAGACGGCGCACTTTTCCGTTCGCGTGGCTTACAGCTCGGGTCGGCGCGCGCGCGGCTCGCGATCTTTTGTCGTGGCCGTGGATGGGACCGTCACAAAAGGTCCGCCTTCCATCGGTGCAACCGCACTGAAGGCAACGTCCGGCATATCGCTGGGCAAGCCCTCCAGCGGAAATTCTTTTCGCAGTGGAAAGTAAGGATAGCCGTCCCACATCAGAATCCGGCGCAGGTCCGGATGGCCGTTGAATTTGATTCCCATCATGTCGTAGATCTCGCGCTCGTGCCAGTTAGCCGTCGGCCAGATATCCGACACCGTGTCGATGGTCGCCGGATCTTCCGGGATGCGGGCCTTGATTCGAAGGTGAACGGCCAGGGTCAGCGAGTAGAGCTCGTAAACCATTTCGAAACGCGGATCTTCGCCGAAGTTGTCGACACTCGAGATGTCGACCAGGTAATCGAAGGAAAGCTCGTCCCGGCAAAATTTAGCTACTTCTCGCAGATCCTCCGGCGCGATGGTGTAGGTGGTCTCGCCGCGAAATTCGGTTTTGGTCAGCAGCTTGGGACCAAAGAGCTGGCTTAACGACCGGAGAAGATCTTCCCCGGTCATGTCGCCAGCGCCTCATTGATCTGCCTTACCACGGCGGGCTTTTGCTGGAGGAATGAGGATTCACCCGAAATCTTTTCCTGCAATTTCATCAGTCCTTCGAGCAACGCCTCCGGCCGCGGCGGACAGCCTGAAACGTAAACGTCCACCGGAATGAGCTGATCGATTCCCTGCAGAACCGCATACGACCGGTACATCCCACCGGTGGACGCGCAGGCGCCCATGGCGATGACCCATTTCGGTTCCGGCATCTGCTCATAGATGCGCTTAACCGCCAGCGCCATCTTGTAGGTTACAGTCCCGGCCACGATCATGACATCACATTGCCGCGGCGAAAAACGCATGACTTCGGCGCCGAAACGCGAGATATCGAAGCGCGACGCGGCCGTCGCCATCAATTCAATCGCGCAGCAGGCCAAGCCCATCGGCATTGGCCAGAGAGAATTTTTGCGAACCCAATTGAGCGCCGCATCGAGTCGGGTAAATATGACGTTGCCTTCGATCTTCGAGTCGTAAGCGGCTGGTCTGACGTCACGCATCGGGGGAACAGTAAGGTTGCGGCATCCTGCCGCAAGTAGAAGATACACTGACATGTCCAATCGCACGCACCTCGACGAACTGGAAAACCAGAGCGTTTTCATTTTTCGAGAGGCCTACCATTCCTTTACGAACGTCTGCATGCCGTGGTCGATGGGGAAGGACTCGAACGTCCTGATCTGGCTCGCGCTCAAGTCATTTTTCGGAAAGATCCCGTTTCCGATTCTGCATATCGATACGACCTACGAGTTCCCGGAAATGCTCGAGTTTCGCGAATGGGCGGTCAAGCACTACAACCTGAACCTGATCGTCAAGATTAACGACGAAGCGCGGGCGAGGGGAGTCGGCTACGAAACGCACGATCCAGTCACGGTCACGCACGAACTCAAGACCGTTGCCCTGCAGCAGGTTCTCGCCGAGCACAAGTTCGATGCGCTAATCACCGGGATTCGTCGCGACGAAGATGCAACCCGCGCCAAGGAGCGATATTTCTCACCGCGCAACGCGCAGTACGAATGGGACTACAAGGATCAGCCGCCGGAGTTTTGGGGCCAGTTCGCCGCCTCCGCTGGCAAAGGCGAGCACGTCCGGGTGCAACCGTTGCTGGATTGGACCGAGGTGGATATCTGGCGTTACATCGAACGCGAGAAAATTCCCATTCCGCAGATGTATTTCTCCCGCAAGGGTAAGCGCTTTCGTTCGTTAGGCTGCAGCCCGATCACGCACCCGATCGAAAGCAGTGCCTCGACTATTGCTGAGATCATTACCGAACTCGAGACCACCCGCGTGGGCGAACGGGCCGGACGCGCCCAGGATCATCACGAGCGCAACGCGATGCAGAAGCTCCGGGCGAAGGGGTTCATGTGAGGAAATTGCGGATTGCGGATTGCGGATTGCGGATTATCGGAGCGCACGTGCTCATCGCAGCGCTCAGGCTTAGCAAACGCAATCGGCTGTCCGGACTGCAATCAGAAGCCGAAGAATCCCTGACAATTATCGCGTCCTCAATCAATCCGGCCCGACGCGCCCGCCGAACCTGATAATGGGAAAGAACACCACTCCGCAATCCGCGATTCGCGACCCGCAATCGTCAGCCGCTGCGCGGCTGAAAGTGGTTTTCATCGGCCATGTGGATCACGGGAAGTCCACCCTGGTCGGGCGCATTCTGCATGACACGAATTCGCTGACCGAAGGAAAGATGGAGCAGGTGCAGAAGGCCTGCGCCGCGGAAGGCATGGAATTCGAGTTCGCCTTCCTGCTCGATGCCCTGCTGGAGGAGCAGGATCAGAACATCACCATCGACACGACCCAAATTCCATTCCGAACGGCAAAACGCGAATACGTCATCATTGATGCGCCGGGCCACAAAGAATTCCTGAAGAACATGATCACTGGCGCGTCTCGCGCGGATGCCGCCATTCTCGTCATCGCCGCCAGCGAAGGTGTGCAGGAGCAAAGCCGCCGCCACGCCTACCTCTTACGTCTTCTCGGCATTCGCCAGCTTATCGTCGTGGTCAACAAAATGGATCTGGCGGACTACAGCGAGACGAGGTTTCGCGAGATCGAACAGACCTATCGTAATTTTCTGAAGGAGCTCGGGCTTGAGGCGATGTTCGTTATCCCGGCCTCGGCCAAGGCCGGCGAGAACATCGCCGCCAAGTCGAAAGAAATGAACTGGTTCAACGGTCCGACCGTCCTCGAGGCGCTCGACCAAACCGAGCCGAAGGCGACCGGAATCGATCTCCCCCTGCGATTCTGCGTCCAGGATATCTACCGCTTCGACGAGCGTCGCATCGTCGCCGGCCGAATCGAGACTGGCCTGCTCAAGGCAGGCGATGCCATCGTTTTCTCGCCGGCTAACAAGACGTCCACCGTCCAGACGATCGAGCGCTGGAATTCGGACTCCGGAGAACCGGCGATCAGCGGTGATTCGGTCGGCATCACTTTGAGCGAACAAATTTTTGTGGAGCGCGGCTACGTCGCTTCGCATCAGACCGACACGCCGATCGAAACCAACCGGTTCCATGCCGATCTTTTTTGGATCGCCAAGGAACCGCTTCGGGTGGGCCGCCCCTACAATCTGCGCCTCGTCACCCAGGAGATGAAATGCCAGGTGATCTCGATCGAGGAGGTGATGGATTCGTCGACGCTCGATCGCTCCACCGACAAGCGCGACCAGCTCGAGCGTAACCAGGTTGGCAAGGTCACCATTCAGACGCGCGCGCCGCTCGTGCTCGACAATCACGATCGCATCGAGACGTTAGGCCGCTTCGTTCTCGCGGAAGACAGCCAGATCGTCGGCGGGGGGACTGTCTTTGGCGGGACTTACACGGACCGTACGATTGCCAAGAGCAAAAACATTTTCTGGAGCGAGGCCAAAATCACCAGGCGCGAACGCGCGGCGCAAATGGGGCATCGCGGCGCGGTCGTCTGGTTTACCGGCTTATCCGGCGCGGGCAAGTCGACCATCGCGCAAGCGCTCGAGCGGGATCTGTTCCGCCGCGGCATCCACACCTATGTGCTCGATGGCGATAATATTCGTCACGGCCTCAATTCTAACCTGGGGTTCGCCCCGGAAGATCGCGTCGAAAATATTCGTCGTGTCAGTGAAGTGGCTAAACTGATGGCCGATTCGGGAGTGGTTGTGATCACCGCATTCATTTCCCCCTACCGGCTCGATCGGCGACGTGCGCGCGAAATTGCGATGGAAGGAAACGCGGAGTTCGTAGAAGTCTTCGTGGATGCGCCACTCTCGGTCTGCGAGGCGCGCGATCCCAAGCATCTCTACAAAAAAGCGCGGGCCGGCGAGATCCGCGAATTCACCGGTATCGACGCTCCCTACGAGCCGCCGGAGGATCCGGACATCGCCGTTCGCACCGACCAGCGGACGGTCGAAGAATCAATCGGTGTGATTCTGGAAAATTTGCTGCCGCGGCTGAAATCGAACGAAGGCGAGTAGTTCGCTTCGGCAGGCGCAGACAGCCGAAACTTTAGCGCGGTTAGGCTACCCGCGTGGCCAGGCGGCCTTCTTCGAAGTGCTCGGCGTAATTCACGTGACTCGCGCTGATCGTCTCGTGGACGACGCGGCCGAGTTCAGCGGCTTCATAGGGTTTCGCAATCACCCCGCGGAAGCCAAAGTCCTGGTAGCGGCTCATCGTCGCGTCGGTCGCGTAACCGCTCGAGACGATCGCGTTCACCGTCGGATCGATCTCGATTAATTTCTTGAGCGCTTCTTTGCCGCCCATGCCACCGGGCAGGGTCAGGTCGAGAATAACCAGATCGTAGCGCTGCCCGGCTTCGAGCTTCTCCCGGTACATGTTCACCCCGTCGAGCGCGGTTTCGGCTCCGGAGACCTCGTAGCCGAGGTGGCCCAGGGTAAATTCAACCAACGCGCGGATCGCTTCTTCATCATCCACGATCAGGACGCGACCGCTGCCTTGCAGGGAAGCTTCGTCGTCCACCGGACCGACCTGCTCGCTCGCCGGGAGTTCGACATGACTGGCCGCCGGCAAATAGACGGTGAAGGTCGAGCCTTTGTGCAGGACCGAGCCGACCGTGATCAATCCGTTGTGATTCTTCACGATCGAATAAGTGGTAGCCAATCCGAGTCCGGTTCCTTTCGGCTTGGTGGTGAAGTAGGGATCGAAGATCCGCTTCATATAATCTTCCGGGATACCGACACCTTCGTCGCGGATGGCGATGCGGATGTATTCGCCCGGCGCAAGGTCGGCGATGGAATCGCCGGTGTAGGTGAAGTTGTCACAGTTCACGTGCAAGGTTCCGCCGTTAGGCATGGCTTGATCGGCGTTAACGACAAGGTTGCCGATAACCTGGCTGATTTGTCCGGGATCGATCTCGGCCGGCCACAGATCGGCGCCGAATGAGAATTGGCTGCGGCTGTGGCTGCCCCGCAAGGAGAAGCTAACCGTGTCCTGGATGAGCTTGCCGATGGATGCGGTCTTCTTAATCGGCGCGCCGCCACGGGCGAAGGTGAGAAGTTGCTGAGCGAGATCCCGCGCGCCCATCGAAGCGTTTTTGGCGTCGACCAGGCGCGAGGTCAGTTCGCTGTCCGGAGGCAGAAGCAGGGAAGCGAGCGAAATATTGCCGATGATGGCGGTGAGCAGGTTGTTGAAGTCGTGCGCGATGCCGCCGGCAAGCAGCCCGAGCTGCTCCAGTGTTTCCGCTTTGCGGCGTTCGGCTTCATTGCGCTGACGCTCCGTAATGTCGCGGAAGACAAGGACCACACCGGCGACTTCGTTCTTGCTGTCGCGAATGGGCGAGGCCACCTGTTCGATGACGTATTCGCTCTTGTCTTTCGCCGTCAGCGTCGCGTTTTCGGGGAGGCTGAGCAGAATCGAATGCGCTTCGTTACGATAACCGCTGCGCTGAGCCCGCGCCTGTGCCGCCAAGTCCATGGCAATGTTGTAAACCGACTTGAGCGATTTACCCATCGCGTCCTTCGCGCTCCAGCCGGTCAAACGTTCCGCTTCCGGATTGACCATGATGACGCGGCCTTCGGCGTCGGTCGTGATGACGCCATCACCGATCGAGCGGAGAGTTACGGCGAGGCTTTCTTTCTCTGAAGCAAGCTCCGTCTCAAAACGCTTCCGCTCCGTCACGTCGCGAACCATGGCGACATAAAGTGTCTTCTCGTCGACCTGCATCTGGCTCAGCGAAATTTCAATGGGGAAGCTGTAAAGCTTGCGCGTGCGTCCGAGCGCGAGGGTGGTGGACCCGGTGCGTTTGGTCATTTGCGCCCAGCCCCAGGCAACCGGCTGTGCGTCCGGTTCGGCGGGGTATGTCTTCGGCACCAGCTTTGTCACTTTGTGGCCGATCAGTTCGTTATCCTGGTAGCCGAACATCTTCTCGGCGGCTGGATTGACCGACAGGACGGTGCCGCTTTCATCCATCGTGACCATGCCGTCGAGGATGTTCTCGATGATCGAGCGAATGCGTGTTTCGACGCCTTCCAGTTTGGAGAGTTGTCCACGAACCATCACCAGGCTGTAGCTGTTCGAAACGACCAACAACAACACGGCCAGGACCGCTAACGCGGCCAGCGCTGAAGTCTTTATGATACGTTCGCGAGTGGCCGCGCTGGTTCGCGCTTGATAGACGGCCACTTCGTTCTTCTCGAAGTTTTCGAGCATCTGCCGAATCGTCGCCATCAAAGGAGCCGCCACCGCTTGCGGGGTCGGAGTTGCTTCGGCAACCTTGCTCTTCTCGTCGCGTTTCCCACTGGGGCCGGGCAGGCCCGTGCTGTTAATCCAGCTTTCCACGTTCGACCGAACTTCGGCCAGCAGCTGTGCCTGGCTGGGATTACTCGCCACCAGGATGGAGAGGTAACCGTTGTAGGTGTAAAAATCTGTGATCGCGCGCTTGTAGGCTTCGGCGAAACTATTGTCGGTAGTCAGGAGAAAACCCTGTCGCCCCTTCTCCATTTCGAGCACGCTGCGCTCAAGTTTAGGCAGGAAGTCGAGAATCTGCGTCGATTGAATGGCCCAGTCTTGTTCGGCCATCCGTTGGTTCAATTTAATCTGCTCCTCGTCCTGCAGGACCTGGAGAATCTCGCGCGCCTGGTCGAGTAATGAGTTGCCGAGCGGAAGTGGGCTGGTGGCGGCATCGCGCGTATTCAGAACAACGTCGAGGGCTTTACCTTCGCCCCGCGCCTGCACTTGCGGCCCCGCAACACTGATTAGCCATTTGTGCACGATCTCTTTCACCTTCATCACGCGCTTTCGCTGCGTGGGCTCGTCGAGAATGTAGGAGGTCAGATTGTCGAGACGATGCTGAATGGAATCGCGACGGCGTTCAAAAGCGGTGATGAGGTTGCGGTCGCCAGTGAGGAGGATCTCTCGATGTTCCGTCTCTAGGGTGGCGATGTCGTTCTCCACCACGCCGCTCAACCGGATCAACTCAACCGTATGTGAGCGCAGGTTATCCTGTTGGTGATTCCGGATCGTGACGTAGAGGAAAATACTGGCGAGAAAGACGATGACGAGAACGCCGACGGCGGTGCCGGAAAGGAGCTTGAAGTGAAAATGCCGTTGACTGAAGAGCCACCCGAACATGCGACGGAAAAGCCCGTGTTTCTGATGGTTAGGCAGGTACTGTCCCTCATTTTCCCCGGGCTGGTGCATTATAATAGCTAGAAAGCAGGTCTTCTGCCAAGGCCGGCGCCGCCCTGTTCCGCCGCGCTTGCGACGATTCAAGAAGCAGACCTAATACCGAACGCTAACGAGATACAGTCCGCAGGCCGGGGCCACCAGGCGGCGGCCGTGCGCGTGACCCTCACGGAGGTCCGCTTTTAACTGGGCGAGGCTAATTTTGCCGGTGGAGTGCAGAACCGAAGCCCCGACAAGCATGCGCACCATCTTATAGAGGAAGCCATCGCCTTCGATTTCAATGGCAAGCTCCGGGCCGCGACAACGCAAAGAGATTCGGGATATGGTTCGGGTGGTGTCGTTGACTTCCCGGCCGGCGTTCGCGGTAAACCCGGCGAAGTTATGCTTTCCTTTAAACAACTCGAGCGCACCTCGCAGCTTCTCCAGCTCGATCGGTTGGAAGATGTGCCAGGCGCGGCCAATTTCGAAAGGCAGCAGAACGTCGGAATTCCAGATGCGATAGCGATACGTTTTTGATTTCACCGCAAAGCGGGCATGAAACTGCCCGGTGACGGTTCGGGAACGCATGACCCGGATAGCCGGGGGCAAAACGGCATTGAGTGCTTTCAGGAGGGCCGCTGCCGTCCATTTGCCGGGGCCGAGATCAAAGTGAGCGCATTGGCCGAGCGCATGCACGCCGGTGTCGGTGCGGCCCGAGCCGTGGACGACTACCTTTTCGCCGGTGATGGAATGCAGTGCCTGTTCCATCCGGTCTTGCACGGTGTTCTTGTGAGCCTGGCTTTGCCAGCCGGCGAACCCGCCCCCGTCATAAGCTACGACGACCTTGAAGCGTCGCGTTTGCTTTTTCACTCGTTAGGCGGAATCAACGGCTGCTTCATCTGCTCGCGGTCGAGGTAGCCCTGGAGGATCAGTTGAGCCGCGACCTGGTCGATGTATCCGCGCGTCTCTCTCGTTTTCTTGCCGGCGCTTTGCAGTGCTCGCTCTGCTGCCACCGTGGTCAGGCGTTCGTCCCATTCCACAATCGGGCAGGAAACCTTGGGCCGCAGCGCCGCGATGAACTCGAGGACTTCCCCGGCCTCGGAGCCCGGTTGGCCCGCCATCATCCTTGGCAGCCCAATAACGATTACGTCCACCTCTCGCTCGTTCGCCAGCGACACCACCCGGTCAAGTGCCTTCTTGTCGTTAGGCACAGTCTCCAGTGGATGCGCCAGGAATCGCAATTCGTCCGACACGGCCAGCCCGATGCGGGCCCGCCCGTAATCGATGCCCATGGCGCGTTTCATTGAGACGATTACTGCACCGATGGCGGCAGTTTGCCGAGTAACGTTTTGATGTTCTCGGCCTGGTGACGGTGGCAGACCAGGATGGCGTCGTCCGTTCGCACGATCACCAGATTATGCACACCCAGAAGTGCCACCGTTTGGTTGGTGTTGTCGAAGACGATGTTGTTCGTTGAATCCATCGCAGTGAGGAGCCCCCGCGTTGCGTTTCCCTGGTCGTCCTGCTCCAGGTATTTGGCCACCGCCGTCCAGCTTCCGACGTCGTCCCAATCGAATTGCGCTTCCACCACCATGACGTGGTGCGCCTTCTCCATGATCGCATAGTCGAAAGAGATCTTGGGAAGCTTGGCGAACTGGTCCTGCAAAACCGCGGCGAATTTTCCCGGCGCGCGGATCTGCGAAATGAAGTCCGCCAGTTTTGGGGTGTGCCGGTTGAACTCCCGCAGAACATTCGGCACCGCCCAGACGAACATCCCCGCATTCCAGCGGAACTGCCCCTGACGGACGAACGACTCAGCCAGGTCGGCGTTTGGCTTCTCCCGAAAACGCACCACCCGATGAATTTTGGCGTGGTCTTTCTTCAGAGTGATCGGCTCACCTTGCTCGATGTAGCCGAAACCGGGACAAGCCCAGGTCGGCTTGATCCCGATGGTGATCAGTCCGCCCGTTTCTTCGGCCGCAGTGGCAGCGAGGGACATCGTTTCCTGGAAAGCTTTGATGTCGGTGATGACGTGATCGGCCGGTAGCACCATCATCGTGGCCGAATGATCGCGAATGGCCACCCAGGCCGTCCCCAGTGCCATGGCCGCGGCCGTGTCTCGTTTGGCCGGCTCCGCTACAATGTTTTCCTCCGGCAGATCCTTGAGCAGGGCGCGCACATTTTTTTCCTGATCGACATTGGTCAGAACAAGGATGCGCTCCTTCGGAATCCAACTCGAGACACGGTTAACCGTCTCCTCCAAAAGCGCGTTCTTCGAGACCAAGCGCAGAAGCTGCTTGGGAAGATTGCGCCGGCTAAGCGGCCAAAAACGTTCGCCGCTGCCGCCGGCGAGAATAAGCGCGTAGATCTGATTGCCCATGCCGATGACTAAACAGCGATCGCTCGGAACGAAATTCCCGTTTTATTTTTTCGAGACGAGACGTATAGGGTAGGCGATGTCATTCTCGATATCCATGCCAAAAACAGGAGAGCCCATCGGATTCGACAGTCTGCTCGTGCTGACCCGCACCGCCATCGGGCTGGGAATTGGAATGCTGGTGGCGGACAAAATTAAACGTGGTCCGGTTCGGCAGGTCGCAGCGCTCGCGCTGCTTTCCATCGGGGCCATCGCCGCAGTTCCGTTTCTTTGGAAGCTGACGTCAGAACAGATTGATCGCACAAGTGTGGGCAGTCGCGCGCGTCTCCGTACCATCCGCGCGGGTTCGGGCTACAGCTCGGACGAAAGCGCGTTCCAGTAAGCTTTTCTGTCTCGTTCCATTGCGCAGCGGCGCTTGATTCGCGCGGCCTCGCAGATGACGGTGGAGGCCAAGATGCCGACTAAATCAGCCGCTGCCGCTTCGCCGTTGCGAGAACGTTGCGCCGAGATCCTTAAAGAAGAAGCGTTTCTCCGCGAAGGCGGAGGAAAAGCGGGGCTCGAGCGGCAACGGAAGTTAGGCCGACTGCCTGCACGCGAGCGCATCCATGCCTTACTCGATCGGGGCGTGCCCTTTTTCGAAATTGGATTGTGGGCAGCCTACAAGATGTACCAGGAATGGGGAAACATCGCCGCTGCCGGCGTGGTCGCGGGGATCGGCGATGTCGCCGGAATTCCGTGTCTGATCGTGGCGAACGATGCCAGCGTGAAAGCGGGTGCGTTCTTCCCGCAAACGGTCAAGAAGCTGTTGCGCGCGCAACGCATGGCCTTCGAATGCAATTTGCCTCTGATCTATCTGGTCGATTCCGCGGGCGTGTTTTTGCCGATGCAGGACGAGATTTTTCCCGATGAAGATGATTTCGGCCGGATCTTTCGCAATAATTCGATCATCTCCGCCGCCGGGATTCCGCAGTACGCGGCCATCATGGGCAACTGCGTAGCCGGCGGCGCTTACCTGCCGGTGTTGTGCGACAAGATTCTGATGACGGAAGGGAGCGGCCTTTACCTGGCCGGTCCCTCCCTGGTAAAAGCGGCCATTGGTCAGGTCGTCGAGGCGGAAGAGTTGGGTGGCGCAAAGATGCATGCCGAGATCAGCGGTACCGTCGATTTCTTCGAAAAGGACGACGCGTCCTGTCTCAAGAAACTCAGGTCGTTAGTCGCACACTTGCCGGAAGCCGGACCGGCTTCCAAGCCAACGCCGCTGCCCGCGCCGGCGAGGGACCCGGAGACTCTTTACGATTTGATCGGCGTCGAGGGACAAAAGCCCTACGACGCGCGCGATCTGCTCGCGGCGGTGGTGGACGCGAACTCGATGGATGAATACAAGGCGGACTACGGGAAGACTCTGGTGACGGTTTACGCTCGCATCGGCGGCCGCCCCGTCGGCATCGTCGCCAACCAGCGGCAACAGGTGCGCACGAAGAAGGAAGGCATCCAGATGGGCGGCGTCATCTATTCAGACAGCGCCGATAAAACGGCTCGGTTCATCATGGATTGTAATCAGACCGAGTTGCCGCTGATCTTCCTGCAGGATGTCACTGGATTCATGGTTGGTCGCGACGCCGAGCAGAGCGGAATCATCCGGAGCGGCGCCAAGCTCGTTAACGCTCTGAGCAATTCGGTGGTGCCGAAGATCACCATCGTGGTGGGCGGTTCTTTCGGCGCCGGAAACTATGCCTTGTGCGGCAAGGCTTATGATCCGCGCTTCATTCTCGCCTGGCCAAACGCGCGTTACGCAGTGATGGGCGCGGCGCAGGCCTCCGACACCGTTTTCTCAGTTCTGGCCAAGGCGCGCGAACGCGACGGCAAAGCGACCAAGGAAGAACTGGAAGCGCTGCGCGAAAAAGTGAAGCAAACCTACACCGAGCAAACCGATATTCGTTACGGCGCCGCCCGTGGATGGGTTGACGCGATCATTCAACCACACGAAACCCGCGAGGTGCTGGCGCGGTTACTTCAGTATGTGTCGCGGCCGATGCCGCATGCGCGGTTCCACACCGGCGTAATCCAAACGTAGGCAAAACCTCGCGCGTAAAATCGCGTCCTCCCGGGTAGCGCACTCGTCTCGAGTGCTGGTTGCGGCGTCTCGCCGCAACGAACTTAATTATTCCCCGGGTCTCGCGCAGGACGACAATGTCCAGTTACGGGAAATGCGCTGGAGATCTTGCGGAGCGCAGGCTGCCCGCCTGCAGATCTCAGCTGCTAGCTGAGATCACGCTGCATCGATTTATCTCGGGTTTACGTGTGCAAAGACTGTCGCCGGCAAGTTGCCGGCGACTGCAGGCTGGCAGCCTGCGCTCCCCAAAAACAAGCGTGACCACTTCACTCTCAAGGGCAGCGAAGGCACTGCGGCAGACGCAGAAAAGTTCGCGATCACGAGACGTGATCGCCAGCACTCGAGACGAGTGCGCTACCCGGCGGAGCCGGAGGCAATCCGCGCGTTTAGCGCGATTACCGGCTCTAGATGCTTTACCAGCGGCGACGTGACACCTCGCGACTCCAGCGCGCGAAGTAATTCTTCAGTCGGCAGATTTCCGACCATCTCATCCTGCGCGAAGGGACAGCCGCCAAGTCCGCCGAGCGCGGAATCAAAGCGTCGGCAACCTGCATCATACGCCGCCAGAACTTTTTCGGCGGCGCCTGTGCGGGTGCTGTGCAAATGAACGCCTACTTCGATACCGCTCAGCCGCGGCAAGACCGAGTCTAACAAACCCTTAATCAGATCCGCATCAGCTGCTCCGACGGTGTCCGCCAGCGAGATCGCGGGCACGCCGAGCGCCGCGATCTTCTGCGCTGCTTGAGCGACATCTTCTGTGCTCCAGGGGTCGCCGTAAGGATTGCCGAAGGCCATGGAAATGTAGACCACCATCTTGAGTCCGGCTGCATCAGCGCGCTGCTTGATCGCTTCGAGTACTGCAAGACTCCCGTCCATTGACTGGTTTTGGTTCCGCTGAAGAAACGTCGACGAAACGGAAAAGGGAAATCCAAGCGTCTTCACCCCGCCGGTGGCAATGGCTCGCTCCGCACCTTTTTCGTTCACCACGATCCCGATAATCTCGCCATCAACGGGAGGGCGGAGCTGCGCGAGCACGGCCTCGCTATCAGCCATCTGCGGCACGGCCTTGGGAGATACGAAACTGACCGCATCGAGATGTTGGAAGCCGGCGGCGATCAGAGCGCGCAGATATTCCACCTTCAACTCAGTCGGAATCTGTCCAGGCAATCCCTGCCAGGCGTCACGTGGACACTCGATAATCTTCACCGGTTCTCTCATGGACTTTCCCGGCAGAATAACTCACGATTCCGGCCGGATCGCGACTGATCCATATTCGAAAACCTGCCTATGCCCAGCATTCTTATCGAGAAACAAAGCGCGAAAATCACAGTCATCACCCTGAATCGCCCGGAGCGGCGCAATGCGTTGAGTCTGGAACTGATGAACGAATTCATCGCCGCGCTGAAAGTAGCGGGCGACGAGGTGCAGGAACGTGTTCTCATCATTCGCGGTTCGGGCGCGGCCTTTTGCGCAGGCCTCGACCTGAAGGCCGCTACGCCGCAGAACTCGCACGCCACCGCAGAAATGGTTGCGAAAACCCTGAGTGCGCTCAGTTCGACCCGGCTAATCACAATCGCGGCAGTACATGGCGCAGCGGTGGCGGGCGGGGCGGGAATTATGTCGGCCTGTGATTATGTTGTCGCCGCGGAGCGAACGAAAATTGGTTATCCCGAAGTCCGGCGCGGCTTGGTTGCGGCTTTGGTCATGACTTTTCTGCGCCGTCAGGTTCGCGAACGCGACATTCGCGAGCTCTTGTTCAGTGGCGAGATCATCGAGGCGCAGCGCGCCCTTGAGATCGGTTTGGTCAATCGCGTCGTCCCGCCTGCGGAAGTAATGACTGAAGCGCAGAAGTTCGCCGACCTGGTGTTGCAGGGCGCACCGGAAGCGGTTGTTCAGACCAAGCGCATGATCGAACAGCTTTGGTCGAGCCCGGTCGAGAAAGACATCGAGCTCGCGCTGAATCATCACATGAAAGCACGCGACTCCGCTGAGGCGCGCGAAGGTATCGCCGCCTTCAACGAAAAGCGCCCACCCAAATGGGCGCTCTAAGAACTTAACACGGCTGCCCGTCGCACGGACTGACCGCGCAAAATCGGCGGGCGAGCGGAGATGTCTCGTTCGGCACGGTCGAATCCGTGCCGAATGCCGAACCGCCCCGATTTAAATCGCTTTAAGCGGGCAGGGGAGGAGCGGCCGCAGGCGACGCACCAGCGTCAGGTCCCTGGTAGGTTGCGCTGCCGAAGCCCAGAATCGGATAAAAGATGACCCCGAGAAAGGCCAGGCCGACGCCGAAGCCGGCGCCTTTGCCGAAGTTCTTCGCCACATCGATGCTCAGAATGATCGCGATGATGAAGTTCACGAACGGAATCAGCATCAGGAGCAGCCACCAGCCGGGGCGCCCCGCGACCTTCACCAGGACGTAGATGTTATAGATCGGAATAATGGCGGCCCAGCCGGGGTATCCGGCTTTGCTAAAGACTTTCCACATCGCCGCGATCAGAATGACCGCGACGATTAGGGCGATAATTCCGCCTACGGCACCGCCTAGAGCGCCGCCGGCGCTGGCCGCGGCGTTGCTGGCAGCATCTTCGTCGGCTTGAGCAAGGAGGACAGGGAAGAGCGAAGCGAGTGTTGTTATCATAGTATCAGGGAATGGTTTACGGCGCTGAGGGATAGCAGATCGCCGACCGGCGACAAGATTATTTTCGGCGCAGTTTGCCGAACCGCTCCAGAGTTGGCGCGACCGGCTCGGCTGCGAAGAACCAAATTCGCGCTCAGCGGCTTGCTCGAATCTTAACCAACGCTAACCGGCGGCGCTTGGGATCTGGAAGTGCTCGATCTGCTTCCGGATCTCTTTCACGAAATTGGCCGCCCCGGCGCCGTTAACGACGCGATGATCAAAGGTGAGCGACAAGGTAATAACTTCCGCGCTTTCGGCGGGTGTCTTGCCGTTTGCCACCAAGGTGTGGTGGGCGACCCCCACAAATAGCGTGGCAACGGACGGTGGCACGACGATCGGGGCGCCCGCTTTCACCCCAAATGCGCCAAGGCTGCTGATCACCACCGGCGCGTTCATTGCATCCACCCGGCCTTTGCGTGTCGCTTCCACCGTCTCGGCATAGAGCCGGACGAAATCTTCCCACGTCCGCTTGTTGGCGTTGGTGATCACCGCCGTCGCAAGCCGGTCATCTTCCAAGGCGACCGCCAGGCCGAGGTCGAAGGCGTCACGCTCGACGATGCGCTCATCCTCCAGGATGAGGCGTCGGAAGGAGGGATGTTTTTCCATCGCGCGCACCACCGCCCACGCGATCATCATGCTCGGCGAAACCGAGGAGGGACCGCCGCTGTGCCGCGCATTCCGGATCGCATCCCAACGCGCGTCCATTTGCAGGTTAGCCGGAATGACGCGGCTCAACTTGCGTGTGATCGTCGGGGATAAGGCCGGTTCACGGACCGTTCCCGAAATTTCCTGCGTCTCCGTAACGCGTGAGGCGCCCTGAGATTCAGTGGCGCCGTTAGTCGCGGAAGGAGACGATTCGGCAGCGGCGGCGAATTGCTCCGAGAACGCCGTGTCGCCGATTAAGATTGTTCCAATCTCCTGGCCGATCTCGACCGTGTCGCCCACCTTCGTTTTCCAATCGCCCATGCGGCCGGCGAAGGAAGACTCAATCGGATAAACCGCCTTATCGGTTTCAACTTCGCAAAGCGGATCGTCCAGTTCGATGGCATCGCCCGGGTGTTTCAAGAGGTTAACGACTTTTGCCGAACGAATACCTTCGCCCATGATCGGGACGGTAATATTCTGCACGCGGCCACGGCCGCCTTCCGCCACCACCGGCGCCGTTCCTCCCGCACGAGCGGGCGCAGGCTCTTCGGAGGCGCGAAGGATTGCCGAACTACGCGTCGAGGTTGTCGCAGCCACGCGTCGAATCGCCGCCACGATGCGTTCCACGTCCGGCAACGCGGCATATTCGTAGATCGGATTGTAACCGATCATGACGTTCCCTTTGCTGACCAGGGCAGGGGGACTGAGCAACTGGTCCCAGAGGTCCCGCTTCGCCACCACGTGCGAAATGATCATTTGCCCGACGCTGCAATCCTCGCTGTCTTCCTGGACCACGACCAGCCGTCCGGTCTTAGCCACTGATTCTTCAATAGCCAATTTGTCCCATGGACTGATCGAACGCAGGTCGAAGAGCTCGACGCTGATTTCGCCCTCGATCTTCTGGATTGCTTCCAATGCCTTCTCCATGGTGTTGCCCCAGGCCACCATGGTCAGATCCGACCCGCTGCTACGCTTGCGCGCTTTGCCTAACGGAACCGCCTCGACCGGCCCGGCGGATTCTTTTTCGGCCCAAAGCATGTGCTTCGGAATCAGGAAAACGATTGGATCCTCCATGTGCATCGCGGTCCAAAGAAGGCCGGCTGCATCTTCCGGCGTGCTCGGGATTACGACACTCAATCCTGGATAATGCGCGAGTGCTGCTTCGTTAGCCTGGCTGTGCCAGAGGCTGCCGCCGGGAAGGTAAGCGCCGTAAGGCGCATAGATGACCAGAGGGCATTTCCAATTCCCGAAGGTGCGCCAGCGCAGCGTCGAGATATTTGTGACCAGCTGGTTAAAGCCCGGATAAATGAAATCGATAAACTGGATCTCAAAGACGGGACGCTTCCCGTAAGCGGCCAGTCCGCAGCCGACGCCGAGGATGGTCGATTCGGCCAGAGGCGAGTTGTAAACCTGCTTCGGAAACTCGCTTGATAACTTTTGGGTCAGGCGAAATACGCCGCCCTTGGGATCTTCAATATCTTCGCCGAAGAGGATGCGGTCCGCGCTCTCCTTCAAGCCGGCGCGCAAGGTCTGGTTGATCGTGTCGCCGATCCGATATTTACCGGGTGGAAGAACAGCGCCCTTCAGGGACGGCGCCAGTCCGGCGACTTCTCTTTCAACCTCGTTAGGCGAAGGTTCCTTCGCTTTCTCGGCTGCGCTGTATTCGGAGCGGATCTGTTCTTTGACCTCGGTATCGAGTTCTTCGTAGGCCGCGGCGCTGAGGATCTTCTCTTTGATTAACTGCTCTTTCCAACAACGCAGCGGATCGCATTCCTCGAGGGCAGCGAGTTCTTCAGGCGTGCGATAGAGTTTGTGATCGTCGGAGCTGGTGTGACTGGATAGCCGCTCCATTTTTACCCAGAAAAAGGCGGGGCCTTTGCCGGCGCGAATACTCTTGATCGCGTCGGCCGCGGTCGTGTGCAGCGTTTCCACGTCACAACCTTCCACGCGCTGCCAGTCTTTCGGCTGAAGCACGTCGATCGCGAGCGGGTTGATTTTCCGCGTCGGACTGCTGATGCCGTAGGCGTTGTCTTCGACCACAAAAAGCACCGGAAGTTTGCGCTCCTTCGCAAAGGCGATGGCTTCGTAGAAATCGCCCTGCCGGGTCGCGGCGTCGCCGATGGTGGTAACGACCACCCCTTTTTTGCCGTCGAGCTGAAGTCCCCAGGCCATCCCGCAAGCGGGCAGCAGCTGTGAACCGGTGGGAGTCGGCACGCTCCAGATATTGAGCTGGCGATTGCTGTAGTGCGAAGGCATCTGGCGTCCGCCGCTGCCGGTTTCCCGTTTCGCGAAATACTCGAGCGCAAGATCTCGCGTAGTTAGGCCGCGGCCGAGCACCAGGCCGCGATCGCGATAATAGGGGACAATGTAATCGTCCTCGCCGAGCTGCACTGAAATAGCGGCCAGTCCCTCATGGCCCATCCCGGAGACGTGAAAGTGCCCTTTGCCCTGGCGATTCAGGTTCTGCTCGCGCAAATCCGCGTGCCGGCTTTGCAGCATCAGCTTCAAGAGCTGGAGTTTATCGTCCTTGGTCAGCTTCGGCATAATCGAGCGGTTACGAGCGGGAGGCCGTCCCGCATAATGGAGGAGAGGCGCGGCCTGTTTGCAACGGTTTTTCGGGCTGTCTCTTCTGGCCGCCCGTCGTGCTCATGATCAAACTCCTGATCATGATCGAAATGGCCAGACCAAGTACGAGTGGATACCTTAAGCGGGCCGTTCGGTGAACGGCCCCTACCTCACGCTTCGCCTAATCAACACTTGGCGGCAGGTAGGGGCGGATCACCGAGCCGCCCGTCGGCGAGCGTTGTGGAATGCGCGGGTGTGCCCGACGGCAAAATGCTGACGAACTTCGTGCTCGTGATCATGCTCCTGATCGTGATCGAAAGGGCCACACCAAGTGCGAGTGGACACGTTAAGGGTCTGTAGCGGCGCTCTCTGAGCGCCGCATTTTTCGGAGATCTGCGGGACCATCAGCAGGTGCAGGTGCAAGCGAATGTGCAGGATCGATGGAAAAATTGCGACGGTCGGAGACCGCCGCTACAGCAAAAAACAGGTGCGATGCGTCGCAACAGCCGTTAAGAGAACAGCGGTGGAAGAAAGGCTTGGCAAGATCGGCAGCGGCGTCATCGTCCGCTATCGCCAACTTCTTCCGGTATCCGACGCCACCCCGATAATTTCGCTGGGCGAGGGGAATACTCCGCTGATCCATTCGCCGCGACTGAGCGAGATCGTTGGGGGCGATTGCAGCGTCCATATTAAATATGAGGGGCTGAATCCAACAGCCTCGTTCAAGGACCGCGGCATGACCGTGGCCGTTTCCAAGGCGCTGGAGAATAAAGCGCGCGCGTTCATCTGCGCATCGACTGGAAACACGTCGGCTTCCGCGGCGGCTTACGCCGCGCGAGCAGGCGTCCCCGCGCTGGTGATTCTGCCGGCGGGAAAGATTGCCACTGGCAAGCTGGTGCAGACGTTTGCCTACGGCGCTCGCATCGTGCCGATCGAAGGGAATTTCGACGACGCGCTGCGAATCGTGGTGGAGCTCGGCAACCGCAGCGAATTCGTGGTCGTTAACTCAATCAATCCCTTTCGCATCGAAGGACAAAAGACAGCGGCCTTCGAAATCGCCGATGAATTGGGCGACGCGCCGGAGTTTCACGTCCTCCCGGTCGGCAATGCCGGGAACATCACCGCCTACTGGGCGGGCTATCGACAGTATCAGGATCTCGGCCGGGCCACGCGTTTGCCGGCCATGCTCGGGTTCCAGGCGGCTGGCTCCGCGCCAATTTTTCACGACAAGGTGATCGAGTCGCCGGACACGATCGCCACGGCCGTTCGCATCGGTAATCCGGCAAGTTGGAAAAGCGCGAAACAGGCGATCAGCGAATCGCGCGGCGCCATTGATATCGTGAGTGACGAGGAAATTCTACGCGCGCAAAGCTGGCTGGCGAAGAGCGAGGGCATCTTCGTTGAGCCGGCCAGCGCTGCTTCGGTCGCCGGGCTGATGAAGATTTGCCAGTCTCCGGATGCAAGGTTTGCGCGCGATCGAATCCCGGCCGGAAGCCGCATTGTTCTGACCGTGACCGGACACGGATTGAAAGACCCAGAGATCTTTTCCGTAGGGGTGAAGGAGT
The DNA here is from genome assembly GCA_963746035.1 of uncultured Verrucomicrobiae bacterium. Taxonomy (GTDB): domain Bacteria; phylum Verrucomicrobiota; class Verrucomicrobiia; order Chthoniobacterales; family UBA10450; genus JBBRDU01. The sequence goes on from CAVUZN010000001.1 coordinate 214,595, forward strand.
TGAATTCTGTGCCCGCCAATACTGATGATGTCTTACGCGCGGCGAAGCTTTGATCGCCACCGTTGTCTGCATCTCTGGCTCAAGCTTGTATTGACACCAGCCGCGATTAAGCGAAAACGATTCGGTTTTTGTGCCTGACCTGAGTCTTCCCAACGTTCAGCATTTGTCCCGAGCGCATTTTTCAATGTTCAACACATCTGCGAGCGGCTTAGGGCGAGCCCGGGTGAAGATGGGGCAGAGCTTACTAAGGCAGCGGGCGGGTGAGTGACGGCGACAGAGTTAAGTCTTTCCAACGTTCAGCATTTGTCCCGAGCCGATTTAGTGGCGAGGGAGGTGAGTGACGGCGACAGAGTTAAGTCTTTCCAACGTTCAGCATTTGTCCCGAGCCGATTTAGGGCGAGGGAGGTGAGTGACGGCGACAGAGTTTAAAAACATGCGGTTGATTGTTCAAAAGTACGGAGGCACCTCGGTCGGCAACACCGAGCGAATCCGCCGCGTTGCGCAGCGCTTGATTGATACGCAGAAATCCGGCGCGCGTGTTGTCGCGGTGGTTTCGGCGATGGCCGGTGTGACCGATACTCTGCTCAAGCTTTCCAAGGAAAGTTCAACGAAACCGACGCCGCGCGAGCTGGACATGTTGCTCGCGACTGGCGAACGGGCGGCCACCGCGTTAGTCGCCATGGCCGTGAACTCGCTCGGCGGGCGGGCCATCTCCATCACCGGTGCCGAAGCCGGGATCCTGACCGACAGCTCGCATACCAAAGCGCGTATCTCCAACATCAGTCCGCGTCGCATTCATGAGCTCTTAGCCGACGATTACATTGTCCTGGTCGCCGGCTTCCAGGGGCAAACGCCGGACGGTGACATCACCACGTTAGGCCGCGGCGGTTCCGATTTAACAGCCATTGCTTTGGCCGGCGCATTGAACGCCGACGCCTGCCAGATCTTTACCGACGTGGACGGCGTCTTCACCTGCGATCCGCGAATTGTCGAGGAGGCGGTCAAGATGGACGAAATTGCCTACGACGAACTTCTGGAGATGGCCGGCGCCGGCGCCAAGGTGATGCAGTCGCGCGCGGTGGAGTTCGCCAAGAAGTTCGGCATCGAATTCGAGGTTCTATCGAGTTTTAAGCAGGAGCGGGGAACGGTGGCGCGCGAAGAGACCGCGAGCATGGAAGACGTCGTTATTCGCGGGGTCAGCGTGGAATGCAACCAGGCGAAGGTAACGGTTGATGACGTGATTGATTCGCCGGGCGTAGCCGGCCGGATTTTTTCGACGATCGCCGCGAGCAATATCGTGGTGGACATGATCGTGCAGAGTGTCTCGGAGCACGGCACGACGGATGTTTCGTTTACCATTCACGATAACGATGTGGAACCGGCCAAGGCGTTGCTCGAACCGTTGATCACAGAGTTGAAAGCGGCGCGGCTGATCACCAAGAGCGGATGCGCCAAGCTCAGCGTGGTCGGAATAGGGATGCGTTCACATTCCGGCGTGGCTGCGCGTCTGTTCGAATGTCTCGGCCAAGGCGGCATTAACATGCAGCTGATCTCGACCTCGGAAATCAAAATTGCCGTTCTGATTGAAGGGAACGAAGCCGATCGCGCCGCGCAACTGGTGCACAAGGAATTCGATCTCGCGCCGACGCCAACCCGGCAAACGGCCTAACTGGCCTTTATCGTTCCAAATTATTCAGCCACGGATGAACGCGGATCTATACGGATAAAGAATCGGTGTTTCATCCGTGTAAATCGGTGGCTAAAACCAAGCTCTTGAAGATCAATTAACCGCGGATTACGCGGATTAACGCGGATTTCGGAATTCCTTCGTCATTGGTCATCCGGAATTAGAAATTCTTCTTCATCCGCATGTGCTGAACGCGGCCGCCGAAGAGCGGGCCGGCTTCGCCGGAAAGCGTGTAGCCGTGCTTTTCGTAGAAGCCGATGGCTTGGTCGCGTGAATTAAGAACGATGGTGCGAGCGCCCTTTTTCCTGGCTTCGGCTTCCAAGGCTTCGAGAATCCGGCCACCAAGCCCGAATCGTTCATAATTCGGGTCGACCGCCATGTAACGAACCTGCGCTTCTTCAGGCGAATTGAAATGGAGCCGTCCGACCGCGACTGCGGAGCCATCTGGCGCCTGGAACATCAATTTGTAAGCGTTCTGATCGAGATCGTCGCGTTCGGAGCCGCGCGGTTGATCCCACGGTTTCCGGAGAACGCGCCAGCGCAGATCATAATAAGAAGCGAGTTCCGCGTCCGACTGCGGCTCGACAAGTCGCAGTTCGAAAATGGAAGGGCGATCGGCCATTTGAAGGGGAAGAACCGCCAAGACCCGTCAATCTGCAACATTGTCGCCACAGCAGGCGTAACAATAACATCAGACAATATATGTCATATAAAATGCAGCCAATGAGGTAAAGGGGTGCTTTCGCGGATTCATAGGTTCTAGGCCTTCGTCGCAGCTTGGCTACTTCGCTGCCGGCGAAATTAGGTAAATGACATTCACCGATTCCTCGAATTTCACTGGCGCAAGGCGATACTCGGGGCCGGTCTTTGTCGCCGCCGTTGGAATGTTGGATCCCGTCGTGATCGTCGCTCCTGAATTCGGCAAAAGCCTTCCCTCAATTTCTGGGAACGGCACGGTAGAGATTGCATAAACGGAATCGATCTTCATCCCCATCAGTCCGGCAATCTTCTCAGCATGGTCGTGCGCATCTTTGACTGCGCTCTGCCACAGTTCCTCCAGCACTTCTTTACCTCCTTTGATGCCGGGGCTCATTGTGGTGACCTCGACGTCTCCAAGGTTCAAAAGATCATCTAGAAAGCCGCCAAGATGCTGGAGATCGCGGAAATCGACGTCGAACATTCTGGTGACATCGAAGCCAACTTTCTTCCCCTTGCTCGAATATGTTCCGCCCTCCTCGAACGCAGGTTCCGCAGCCAGTTCGCCGAACGTACAATCGCTATCGTCAACTTTATATGTTTTCAAAAGCGCGGCTATTTTCGCCGCCTTTGCCTGCACCTGCTCGTTAGCCTTTCCTTGGTCCGCTGCCCGAACCGTGACTCTAAAATAAACATCGACAAATCCGGCCGGCTTTTCGATCTGACCCTTACCCTCGACGAAGATAAACGGCTGTGACGGTAGGCCGTTTGCGAAACAAACAAGCGGCAGACAAAGCGCGGCAAGAAAAATGAATTTCATCTCGCAATAATCGCGAAGCAGAAGCAGACAGAAAAGCAGTTTCAGCACTCCCGATCCTAGCTATGGGCTCCCGGAAAGTCGGTTTGAGCGAGGAGCGCGGGCGCAATCTCCAAAGCGGCCGCTGCGCTATCGAGCCCGCGTTCGCCGCTGCTTGAAACGACGGACCCCGTCCGTGATTTGGATGATCCCCACCCAGAATAGGGCGACAATAACGCCGATGGAGACTGCTGCATTAAACAGAAAGCCCCCGTTTGACCGTACAACGTGACAGGCAGACTTACCCCCTTACCCGCAGAAAGTAATTCGCCATTGAGCACTCCGAGATAGGTTTGGCGCGCTCCGAGAACCGCGGCCACTATCAAAACAATTCCGCCAATAATCTTTTGCAGGAATCGCGCTGGTTCTGGCCACATCATCTAACTGATTGTTCCAGTCGCAATCCGCGCAGGAAAGGAAACTGATTTGCGCCCAGGTTTAGGGCTGCGGAGCAGCTACTGCGTGCGGTCCCATCGATGGCGAGCCGCTGTTTGCTTCTCGCTTTTGGATGTAGTCGGCAGCAAACCAGCCAACGAGCGCCATCGCGAGCGCCGTTAAAAGAATAAGTAGAACTACGCGTCCTTTCCCCATGGCAGGCATTTAAGAAAGGCGTTCGCCTCCCTCAAGGCAAGTTGTTGTTCATCGTTGGCCTCTGCAGGCCTTCTTCGATCGAGTTGAAAGGATCCGACGCGCGCGATCCTCACCCCCTACTCTTTCGGTGGGCCGAATTTTAGAGTGCCGACGAACGCGGCGCCCCACCAGGTGTCCTTGGTTAGGCCATGAGGAAACAGCTCGCCGTACAGGAGCCAGAGCGCTTGGAGCGCTTTCTCTCCATGCTCGGTGTAGTGAACCGCCGAGTCTCCCGGCGTCTTCCCATATTTCTCAACCCATCCCGCTGCGATCATGATGTCGAGCGTCACGGCGAGAAATTGGTCGACTGGTTTTACGTCGTCGCCTGGCTTTTTATCTTGCGGCATGACCCTGAGCTTAATCAGCTCATCGCCGGAGAAGGAGCCTGAAATTCAGATGTTTGATCGGCCGCGGGCTAAGGTTAGTGCGCCTCCGCAGCGTCCACGCTCGGCATGATCCGGAAGACCTCGTCCAACTTCGAGGTCTCGAAGATAGTCATGACCGGCTCCTGCAGCGCCACCAGATAAAAGCGGCCGCCGTAGGCTTCCACGGCCTGCATCGTTTCCAGGAACGCTGCGATCCCGGAGCTGTCGATATAGGTCAGCTTGGAAAGATCCAGCAACAGCTTGGCAGGCCGCTGCTCCGTTGCGGCCAAAAGCACACGCTTGATATCCGGGAGTCGGTGCAGATCAATTTCACCATCGAACGCGATCAGCTTATGCGCCGCGGTTTTGGGGCCGCCGGGAACGGAAGGATTCATGGCGTCGGCGAGACATCGACCAGCACGCCTTCGGGGGGTCGGTTAGCGAACTGAACCACGCGGAACCCAAAGAAATCTGTCGGCAACCCGATTAGCTCCCCGTCTTCGCAATCGGTTTGGACCGCGATGATCAACTCTTCCGATTTATAAAGGCTTTTGCAGATCCGCTGAATGTGAGGATCACCCGCGTGTTCCTGCGCGAAGGCGGACGCCGCTTCGCTGGCCAAAGTGTGCCAGTAGCCTGGTTCAAAGACCTGCCAGTTACGTTTTTCCGTGTCGCGACCGGCGGGGTCGAGTGAGGTCCATTCATTGAACGTCATGGCAACGAGAGCTTTGTCCGCCGGCTAATTATTGCAAGCGATAAGCGGGCTGGCGACGGGGCTGCATGGCTCAAGCGGACCGCTCGTTGAGCGGTCTCTACCTCCTGACACCGCCGTGCGGCCGATCAGTGTTTCCGAGGTTAGTATTCAGTCAGACTATACGTGAGTCACGTATAGTCTGGCCGAACGGGGCTGTTGCAATCGTTCTGAATCCCCTAGGAGATGGCTCTCCGAGGCCAGATCCGTTTTATCGCGCGGGATCTTTGGAAAAGAGTCGCGTAACCCAATGCCCTTTCCACATCCACAGCCCGGTCACGAAGATGATCGGGAGCGCGATGTAGCGGACAACGGGCGCGTAGTCAGGGAGATGCTCGAATGGACTGTAGGCATAACCGATAACCGGGATGCCGAAGATGAGGTGAATCCAGCGAGCAATTGTGCGGGTCGTGCTTTGTTTCATAAACTTGAGTTCGTGTGATCGTTAGACCCCTACCCAGACGCGGAAGCCGCGCCCACTGAAGTAGGCTTCCGCTCCGTTGCAGCAGGTGAAGACGCGGTTATAACGGCGTTCCGCGAAGAGCGCGCCGCCGAGTTTCCGGATCTCCGGCGGAGTGTTTAGCCAGCTCGAGCGTTTGGTGTCGAATTCCCCGAGCTTCTGCAGCTGATAATATTGTTCTTCGTTCAGCAGCTCGACTCCCATTGCGATGGCCATGCCGACGGCGCTGTCCTTCGGTTTGTGTTCCTTCCTCGATTCGAGCGCTTCATCGTCGTAACAAAAACTGACCCGCCCAGCCGGCGTTTGCGGCGAGCAATCGAAGAAGATGTATTCGCCCGATTTTTTATCCTGGCTAACGACGTCCGGCTCGCCGCCGGTCTCTTCCATTTTTTGCAGCGACCAAAGCTTGCCCGGACTGGCTTCCAGTCTGGCTTTCACCTTTGACCATTCGAGCCCTTTGTGGCGGGCCATGTTCTTCTCGAAGCGGGCCTGCAACGTTTTGAGAAGGCTCTCGCGCTCCACGGCTGATAATTGGTTCTTCTTCTTGGCGGACTTCATGGGGTTCGAGCGTTCAGGCTAAGGTCTTGGCAATTACGCGTGGCAGCTTTTCCAGCATGCCGGCCCATCCGTATCCCGCGCCAGCGCAGGCCTGCTTACCAAACGGATGCGAAAGATCGAAGCCCGAATGTTCGAGGTAAACCCGGGTCCCCTCGCCTTCAGGCTCGAGGCGGAAGGAGACCCTGGTGTTTTCCACGGGTCCTCCGGCGGCCCAGGAAAAAACCAGGAGGCGTTCCGGCTCAAGCTCCTCCACTTCGCAGCGCACGGTAAGTCCTTCGAAATTCACCTCCGGTTTTGCTGGGACCTGGAAAGTGAAGCGGTGACCAACGCGAGGTTCAAAATCGTTAGGAAACATCCACGCCGCCAAAGCGTCGCTGGTGGTCAGCGCCTGCCAGACTTCTTCGGGTGAGGCGGGGATGACGATCTCTTTTTCGATGGTGTTGCTCATGGTTTCTTCTTTTTGGAAAGATGCTGCTGCAGACGCTCCAGCCGATCGTCCCAAAAACGATGGTAATGCGAGATCCAGTCGCGAACCGGCGCCAACTTTTCCGGGACGACCCGATAACGGCGTTCGCGTCCGTAGCGCTGCTCTCGCAGCAGTCCTGCATCGAGGAGAATGCGAAGATGCTGGGAGACGGCCGGGCGGCTCATTCGGAAATGCCCGCTCACCCGGTTCACGCTGTGCTCGTTCTCGGAGAGGAGATCGAGCATGCGCCGGCGTGCGGGATGACTGATGGCGGCGAAAACGTCCGTTTCGCGCGTTCGGCTCACTGGCATGTCGCACAATAGGTAAGGAAACGCTTACATGTCAAACCACAAAATTTGCCAAGCAAATGCGCGTGGCAGGACCCCTCTTTCCCGTCGAATCCCAGCCTTAGACGTTGCTGCCGCTCCACTTCAGCTTCTGCCGAACCACGCTGAAGAACGACACCCCCGGCATGACCGCGAGCGGCAACATTGTCGCCGCCTTCTTCATGGAGACGACCGCGTCCTGCTCCAGCCGGATCGGGTCGCGTCCGTCCACCGTGAGAAAGACCGGGTAATCGCGCTCGACCGCGCCGACTTCAATGGTGGCGCTATCGGAAACGATGATCGACCGGTTAGTCAGCACATGCGGGCAGATGGGCGTGATGACGAAGGAATTCGACTCCGGCGCGATGATCGGACCTCCTGCGGATAACGAATACGCAGTGGAGCCGGTGGCGGTGGCCACGATCAAGCCGTCGGCATTGAACTCGGTCAGCGGTTCGTCGTTCACGCGGACGCCTAACCGAATCAGGCGCGACAATTCACCGCGGCTGAAGACTGCATCGTTCAGGGCGGTGAGCGCGCGCGATTCGCCTTTGCCGTTGCCGATCCGGACATCCAGCAGGGCGCGTGGACTGAAGTTGATCTTGCCGTCGGCGATCGCGCGAACGGCATCGCAATAGGCGCCGGAATTAACGCAGGTCAGAAATCCAAGCGAGCCGATGTTGATCCCGAAGACCGGTTTGATGGCGTCGCCGAGCTGGCCTGTGACGTTCAGGATGGTTCCGTCGCCGCCGAGCACAACGAGCAAATCGGCCTTCGCTGCGATCTCGCGGACGTCGCCACCCGATTTTCGCCCCGCCAGTTCCGCCGAATTCTTCTCGATCAGCGTGGTGATGGAATGATTGCCGAGCTCGTCCGCCATGGAGCGGATCAGCTCCGCTGCGCCCGGCTTTCCGGTGTGGGCAATGAGGCCAACTACTTTCGGAGACATGCAAAGAACTCCTGGTTACCGTCGGTGCCTTGGATGGCGGCGGCAGCGATCCCTTCGACGCGATGCTCCAGCCTCTCCACAAAAGCCGCGATTTTGTCGGTGGCTTTGGTGTGCAGGATCGGGTCCCGAACCAGGCCGCCCCGGCTGACATCGGAGCGCTCCAATTCGAACTGCGGTTTGATCAGGGCGAGGATCACTCCGTCTGGAGTTAGCAACTCGAAGGCGTTCGGCAAGATCAAAGTCAGCGAGATAAAGGAAACGTCGATCACGCAGAGCTCGATCGGCTCGGGAATTTCGCCCCGGCTCAGGCTTCGCGCATTCAACTTCTCGAAGACAGTCACCCGCGGATCCTGACGAATCTTCCAGGCGAGCTGGTCGTGTCCGACATCCACCGCGAAGACGTGGCCCGCTCCGCGTTGCAGCAAACAATCGGTAAAGCCGCCGGTGGAAGCGCCGATGTCGAGGCAGCTCTTGCTCTCGACCGCGACCGCGAAGTGGTCGAGCGCACCTTCCAGTTTCAATCCGCCCCGCCCGACGTAGCGCGGTTTTTCCGCGACCGCGACGTCCGTGTCGTTCCCAACGTACTCGGACGGCTTTGCCGCCACCCGCGTTCCGACTTTTACCTCACCGGCCATGATCGCGCGCTGCGCCTGTTCCCGACTCTCGAAGAGACCGCGCGCGACGAGCAGCTGGTCCAGCCGTGAGCGCTTCTTCATTGGGAGGGGCCGGAGTCCCCAATTGTTCGCTCCAGCGCGTAGGCGTTTGTTGCGGCGCATGCGAGTGGGTTGCCGCTGTAAGAATGGCCGTAAGCCAGGGCGCGGCCCTGCGCCGCGGAGCCGTCAAACCGGCGAAAAATTTCTTCCGTTGCAATCATAATTGCTAACGCAAGATACCCGGCATTAAGACCTTTCGAAAAAACCGCCGCTTCTGCCAATCGATGGAACGACGGGTCGCTCATTCGCGGGTTCGATCGCGGATCAGTTTCTGGAGCGCGAGCACGTCTTCATATGAGGCGCGCCGCCGTTGATACTTTCGCTCCAGAATGTCCCTGAGCGTAATCAAGTCTTCGATGGGCGGATCATCGAAGTAAGTCCAGTTTTCTTCCCCCGCCGTTTTCGCCTGCAGGCGCCATTCGCCGCCGAACTTAGTGGCGCGGATTTCGCGCTTTCGGCCTTCCGCATCGCGCTCGGTCCATATGTGTTGACTCCGCATCGCAGGGAAACTTTACACTAACAGGCTTGAAGGACGCCGCCAGAATCGTCGCCTACTTCGCCGGCACCGTGCTTTTGGGCTGCCTGCTGGCGCCGCCGCTTTACTGGGGCGCGCAATTCCTGGCCGCTTCCAGGGCATTTTCATTCCTGCGCGAAGTCGATTTCGAATCGTTCTTCCACCGCGCCCTGCTAATCGGGGCGTTGCTTCTGCTCTGGCCTTTTCTGAAATGGGCGCGGCTCAGGCGGGCTGATACCGGAACGGTGGTCGCGGCCAGGTCGCGACCTCGGCAGGAAATATTGATCGGCTTCTTGTCCGCCGTGATCCCCCTGCTTCTCTGCGGGTGTGTCTTGCTCGCCTTGAACGTTTACGGCTATCGATTTGCGCTCACTCCGGGGGCGTTCATTAGCGTGGTGGCGGCGAGTATTTTCGTTCCGATTATCGAAGAACTGTTTTTTCGCGGACTCGTGCTCGGTCTCCTGCTTCGTTCCAATCCGGCGATGGTGGCGAACGCGTTTACCGCCGCTGTTTATGCGATCGTCCACTTTTTAAAGGCGCCCGAGGGAAGCTCCGGTCCGGTCACCTGGGCATCCGGTTTCGTTTCGATAGGCCATTCCTTAGAGCAATTCGGCGAGCCGATGCTTCTGCTCGCCGGATTCGCTACCTTGTTCCTGATCGGGTGGGTCTGCGGCGACGCCAGGATTCGCACCCACAGTCTCTGGCTGCCAATCGGGCTGCACGCCGGCTGGATTTTCGGCAACGGAATTTTCAACCGGCTGGCTCATCGCCGCATCATTGCGCTGCCGTGGTTAGGCCGGAATCTTTTGATTGGTATTGTGCCGCTCTGCCTCTGTCTGGTGACCTGGGGCCTGGTCTGGTTTTACCTGCGCCGCCGGCGGCAGACGACGAATTGAACATGCTGCGCTCGCTCGTTTCGCTTTTTTATCCGCCGTTCTGTTTTCTGTGCCACACGGCGGTCGATCCCGGCGAACTTCTTTGCCACAGTTGCGGTGGCACCGCTCCGCGAATCAGAGCGCCGTTCTGTCGAACCTGCTCGGAGCCGTTCGACGGCGCGATCACGACCAGTTTCTCCTGCGCAAACTGCGGCAGTCGCACCCTGCACTTCGAAACTGCCGTGTCCGCCTATCGCAGCCGGGGTGTGGTGCGGCGAGCCGTGCATGAGTTGAAATACAATGGTCAGCTTCACCTTCGTCATCAGGTCGCCGATTGGCTGGAAGCGGCCCTGGATGACGACCGTCTGCACGCTCGCAAATTCGATGTGCTTGTGCCGGTGCCCCTCCATTCGGCGCGCCAGCGGGAGCGCGGCTTCAACCAGGCCGAAATGCTGGCCCGGATCGTGGCGGAGCGGCGAAGCATTCCTTGCCAACCCCTGTTAAAGAGGGTTCGCTACACCACGACCCAGACCGCTTTCGACCGCAATGAACGCATCAAGAACCTGCATGACGCCTTTCGTTTACGGAATAAGGCGGACGTGCGAGATTTGCACGTGTTGCTGATCGACGATGTCTTAACCACCGGCGCGACCCTGAGCGAGTGCGCGCGTGTGCTGAGAGTGGCGGGAGCCGCTTCAGTTTGCGCGGCGACCGCAGCCCGCGCCTGATTCACCATGGCCATTTTCAAGAAGCCGGTTCTCAAAGCTCAAGCGCGCAAAAAACGGGATATCCCGCCCGGGCTTTTTCAAAGGTGCGACGGGTGCGGTGAGGTCGTGCACGAGATTGAGCTGATGCAGAATCTGCGGGTTTGTCCGCGCTGCGACTATCATTTCCCGCAATCGGCCAAGGAACGGGTCGACACGCTGCTCGATCCGGAAAGCTTCGTCGAGATGGACGCCGAGTTGGCTTCGATCGATACCCTGCGTTTCCAGGGCCTGTCCAACTACAAGGATCGGCTGAAAAAATACCAGGAGAGCACCGGCCTCATCGACGCCGTCCTTAGCGGCTACGGCTTGATCAACGGCTACAAGGTGGCGATCGCGGTGATGGATTTTAGTTTCCTCGCCGCCACCATGGGTTCGGTAGTCGGTGAACGCATCACCCGCGTCATCGAATATGGCACTTCCAAGCGCGCGCCGGTGATCATCATCGCGGCCTCCGGCGGCGCTCGCATGTACGAAGGAATGCTGAGCCTGATGCAAATGGCCAAGACCAGTGGCGCGCTCGCCCGGCATGCCGCAGAAAGACTGCCTTACATTTCTGTCCTAACGAACCCGACGACGGCCGGAGTGATGGCGAGCTTCGCTTCACTCGGCGATGTCATCATTGCCGAGCCCAAAAGCATGATCGGCTTTGCCGGACCGCGCGTGATCAAAGAAACGACGCACCAGGATCTGCCGGAAGGTTTTCAGACCGCGGAGTTCCTGGAAGAGCACGGCTTGGTCGACATGATTGTGCATCGCCGCCGCATGCGCGACCAGATTGCGCAATTGCTCGCCTACTTGAGCCTGGCGGCGTGACCGGCGCTTCGTCGGAGCGATCATTTTCGTCTTACCCGGAAGCGCTGAGCTGGCTGTACCAGCTGGAGCGCTTCGGGATTAAACTCGGACTGGAAAATGCGCAGCGGCTTTTCGCCGCGCTCGAGATCGATCTTTCCTCCGCTTGCGTCTTCCACGTTGCGGGGACAAACGGCAAAGGCTCGGTCTGCGCGATGATCGATTCAATCTGCCGGGCCGGCGGCTTGCGCTCCGGCCTGTTTACCTCGCCACACCTGATCACTTTCCGGGAACGCATCCGGGTGGACGGCGAGTATGTTCCCGAAGACGACGTCGTGGCGGGCCTGGAAAGAATCAGGCGACTGATCGAGACTTGGGATCCGCACCCGACTTTCTTCGAAGTTACGACGGCGCTCGCTGTGGATTTTTTCATGCGCCAAAAGTGCGAGGTGGTGGTTCTGGAAACGGGGTTGGGCGGGCGCCTCGATGCGACCAACAGCGTTCAATCAAATGTCACAGGACTCACGCCGATCCAGTTCGATCACGAGAAATGGCTGGGCTCGACGATCGCGCAGATCGCCGGCGAGAAGGCAGGGATCATCAAGCCTAACGTGCCGGTGGTTTCAGCGCCGCAGTTGCCGGAAGCCCGACGCGTGATCGAAGCGCGCGCGGCGGAATGCCAGGCGCCGTTGGAGTTTGTCATGTCGCCGTTCGAGGCCTTCCGGGTCGGACTCGGCGGCGCGCATCAGAAATGGAATGCCGCGGTCGCAGTGGCGGCGATTCGCCAGAGTCGTCTGGTGGTTCCGGCACAGAAGATTGTGGCCGGGCTTGGAAGTGTGCAGTGGCCGGCTCGCTTTCAGGGGGTCGACGAACGAACGGTGCTCGACGGCGCGCACAATCCGGCTTCCGCGGAAACGCTGGCGGCGACGTGGAAAGAAGTTTTCGGTGGTGAGCGAGCGACCTTGATCCTGGCAGTGCTGGCGGACAAGGACATCGGAGGGATAATCCAGGCGCTGGCGCCGATTGCGGATTCGATATTGTTGCCGAGGATTCGGAGTGAGCGGAGCGCGCCGCCGGAAGAGATTGCGGCCGCTCTTTTGGCCAAGGCTCCATCACTCCGCTACTCCATTACTCCGAGCTTCGCGGAGGCGCTGGCGATTGCGCGCGGGAAGAGCCGTCCCATTTTAATAACCGGATCTCTTCATTTTGCGGGTGAAGCGCTGGCCCACCTGCAGGGGCAGCTGGCCGCGTTTGAAGAATGCGCGCAATAAAGCGGCGCTTAGGAACGGCTCGACAGAGTCTCGCCCCACCGATGGGGGTTCGGCGCTGGATGGACTCGATGGCAGTCGTGCCTACTTAACGTCGATTCTGGGGAAGAGCGGGACGGGCTGGCCGACGACATGGCCGTCCGGCAAACCGCTGGATTTTGTGTCGGCGAGGCTGAAGCGATTTTCTTTCCCGCGTTCTTCCGTTTTCCAATTCAGTTGATCGAAGATTCCGTGGGCAGCCTTGGGTAAGACCGGTGAAATCAGGATGGCGATGATCCGCAGGGAATCGGCTAAGGCATAGAGCAAACGATCGAGCGCGTCCTTCTGACTATCATCTTTCGCCATCGCCCAGGGCTTGAGGGCATCAATCTGCTGGTTACAGCTTGTGGCGATGCCAATCGCCTGTTCCAAGCCGGCCTGCACGTGGAACGAATCCATCGCCCCGGCGTAGTGTCCTGGCACCGGCGAAAGCTCCGGCGCGTTCTGTCGAAGTTTTCCTTCCCGGTACTTCTGCGCCATGTTTAAGGACCGATTGAGCAGGTTCCCTAACGAATTGGCCAATTCCGAGTTGTAGCGCGTGATCAGTCGATCCTCCGCGAAATCGGCATCGCGGCCGGTCGCGATATCGGTAACCAGGTAATAGCGCAGCGCGTCCGCACCGTATTTGTCGGCCAGTTCATTGGGATCCACCACGTTGCCGGCGCTCTTGCTCATCTTCGCGCCGCCCAGATTCCACCAACCGTGCACGAGCAATTGTGGCAACTGCTCATCCGGAAAACCGAGCGCGTGCAGCATGATCAACCAGTAAATTCCGTGCGCTGGGATTAGGATGTCTTTGCCGATAATCTGCACGGCCGGCCAACGGTCACGGAAGGTTGAGGGTTGAGAGTTGAGGGTTGCCTGAGCAGGATCGTAACCGAAAAAACTGATGTAGTTCGTTAGCGCGTCGAACCAAACATAAGTCACGTAGTCGCGATCGAAGGGGAGCTCGATTCCCCAGTCGAGGCGCGCTTTGGGTCGGGAGATACACAAATCTCCGATGAGTTTTTCGACCGCGTTGCGGAGCTCTGTTTGCCGAAAGTCCGGAATAACCGCATCAGGCCGCGCCTGAAGGTAACCGAGCAGCCAGTCTTTGTGCTGCCCGAGTTTAAAATAGTAATTCTCTTCCTCGCGAAATTCGACCTGTCCCCACTCCGGCCCGAACTCGCCGTCGGCTCCGCGCTCTTTGTCGGTAAGAAATTGTTCCTGCCGAACGGAGTAATAGCCGGACTGCTTGTCCTTATAAATCTGCTCTTCCTTGTAAAGCCGCTGCAGAATTCCCTGCACCACGCTCTTGTGCTTTGGATCAACAGTAGCCGCCCATTCGCTGTAGCGGACATCAAGTTTCTTCCAAAGATCGATGAACTTTTGGGTGACGTTACTGACGAATTCGGACGGGGCGATGCCTTCACGCGCGGCGGACTGCTGCACCTTCTGGCCGTGCTGATCGACGCCCGTCAGAAAGAACACGGGCTCGCCCTTCAACCGATGATAACGAGCGATCACGTCGGCCAGCACCTTTTCGTAGGCGTGGCCGATATGCGGCGACGAATTGGTGTAATCGATCGCCGTCGTTATGGAATAAATCCGACCCATGGGGCGATCAAAGTGCCGGACAGAGGGTCGGTTAGCAACTCCCGCTTCGTCGCTCAGCCTCGGTGCTACCGAAACCACCGCTTGGTCGTCACCGATTTACTCACTCATCGACCCGTGCCCCTGATTCATTTGTTCCGGGTTGAGCTGGGAAGGACGAATGCGCAGGAAGACCTGGAAGCCGAAGGCCGGTGCATCGCCGTAGTAGTGTCGGAGGGAGTCGGGGTAGAAATCGACGGTCAACTCGGTGCCGAGCCCGACATCGATGCCGCGATCATGAACGAAATCGTGCATCACACCGACAGACCACGAATTCACGTTGTAAACACGTTCGAGATCGGCACCTTCGAGCACCAGTTCGTGCCCTGACTTTTCCACGTGCTCGAACCGGCTGAAGAAAGTCTCGCGCTGCCATTGCAGGTCCGTCTCGAAGACAAACGACTGTGTCCTCCCCTCGCCTGTGATGTCGTCCTGTCCCCAGGCAAAAGTATTCGCCCAGTTGATCCCTTTACTAAACCGGTGGTTGTAGACGACCGAGGCGGTAGTGCGGTGCTCATTCAGCTCCGGCTCGAGCCCCTCCGGGCCGGTGATATAACCGTGCGAGACTTGAAAGGCCCAATCGCTGGTTGGATTCCACGAAAAGCGCACACTGGCGGAATCGAAACGCGGACGATCGAAATCGTAGCGGTTCTCGTCGGGTTCACGTCCGGTGAAGACGCTGCCTTCGAGTTTGAAGTTTTTCCAAACTACGCCGCCGGTGGCGACGCCGAAGGTCACGTGGGTCGAATCTTGCCAGTGATGGGCCAGCGGCGCGTCCGGCATGTCCATCGCGCTGGGACGATGCATGAATGTGGGCGGGCCGAGGGCAGGTTCGCCCGGATAACCGAAGTAAATGAATGCCGACCAGTCGGTGTTGAAACGCTGCGAGAGCGAAAAGGAAAGCTCGTCGAAAAGGTCGTGCGGGTGCTGCCGGTCATGCAGCGGCTGGTCGTGCCAGGATTCACCGCTTTGAAAAAGAAGCGGATAACCACGTCCCCCCTCGGTGAGCGGATCGAGGCTCATCATGGCGCGCAAGCCGAGCTGCGTGTTTTCACCGAAAGCATGGCCGTACATAGCCATGATCCAGTTAGGCGCATCGATTCGATCGTCGCCGCGTGAGGTTTCGACATTGGTGTAACGCGGCAAAGCGGCCCCGTGCAGCATCAGCATGTCTCCGTTAGGCATGAACATGGTGGCGAAAACTGGCGAAGAATCCGGCAGCCAACTTGTGCCCGAACCTTCCCGCGTCATCGGCTCGGCGATGTTGATGGAAGAGGACATGCTCATGGCGTGAGCGTGCTCGTTAGGAGGAGCTACGGTATCCTTCCCGGAATGTCCGTGGACCGCCTGCGCAGCCGATGACTTTCCCTTCACCGGCACTAGCGGCATGTCGCAAATGGGACACTCGCCGGGCTCGCTGCGGACGATGTGGGGATGCATCAGGCAGGTGAATTCCGAGGGTGCCGTGTCAGGTGAGGTTGCCTTCGAAGCCGCTGCGTGAAGTAGAGCAGGCGCGAGGAAGAGCAAAGCGACAATTGCGCGGCAAAGTTCGAGACGAAGAGCAGGGCGGCTCCCGCTGGCCCATGACGTGAACATCTTGGTTGTCGATCTTAACCCGTTATCCATTGTGTCACGTTGTAAGCGCTTGTGGGGTCCCTCTCGCTCCCGCGCTCGAAAATGACCAACCCGTGCGCGTCGGCGGCGTCTGGTGGTTGGATATTGGAGCTTATTTGGAGCGTGGAGGTCGGAATTTTTAGCTTCGCGCCGTCACCGTGGGTCAGCCCCTTCCAGGACGACACAGGCCATCGCATGATTATCCGTATGACTGAGCGTGATCAAGGCGCCAGTGACCCCGCGTTTCTGCGCGAGCTCCTCGGCGTGACCGGTTAGGATCAGGAACGGCTCACCGCTTTCTCGCTTCTGAACATCAATGTCTTTCCAGCCCATCGCTTTGCCGATCCCGGTCCCAAAAGCTTTGGAGACCGCTTCCTTGGCCGCGAAGCGCGCCGCCAAATGCCGGGCTGGATACTTCATTGAGTTCGAATAGGCGATCTCACCGTCGGTAAAAACACGGTGGAGAAAGCGCTCGCCGAAGCGCTCGAGCGAGTGTTCGATGCGCGCGCAGTCCACCAGGTCGACTCCGATCCCGATTACGCTCATCCGTTGTAATTCCGCATCGCCGAAACCATTTGATGAACCGCTGCCTGCAGGCCGATAAACACCGCCCGCGCAATGATGGCGTGGCCGATGTTCAATTCGGCCAGGTGCGGGATCTGGTGAATGAGGGCGATGTTATTATAATTGATGCCGTGGCCCGCATTCACCTGCAGGTGATGTTCGTGCGCGCACTTCGCTGCTCCCTGCAGATTGCGTAACTCTTCGCGTTCGATTTTCTCGGCAAAAGCGTTGGCCAGGCGTCCGGTGTGAAGTTCCACCATATCGGCGCCCAGAGCCCCGGCGGCATCGATTTGCTCGAGCTTCGGATCCACAAAAAGGCTGATGCGGATGCCGGCGGAATGCAGGCGCGCCATCGTCGGCTCCAGCTCTTTGCGGTTTGCAACCACATCAAGACCGCCCTCGGTGGTGACTTCTTCGCGCTTCTCCGGCACGAGACAGACTTCGTCCGGGAGCAAACGCAAAGCGGCGTCCACGATCTCCGGCGTGTTGCCCATCTCGAGGTTCAACTTGGTGATGACGTTTTCGCGAAGGCGCTGCACGTCACGATCCTGGATATGCCGCCGGTCACCACGCAGGTGCACCACGATTCCTTCCGCACCCGCCCGTTCACAGATCGAGGCTGCCGCAACGATGTCGGGCTCGGCATTTTTCGATTCGGGCATGGTGGCGTAGCGCGCCTGTCGCAGTGTTGCGACATGATCGATGTTCACCCCGAGGCGCAGATTGCCCATAAGCTGCTCCAATAGGTGCTATCCTGTTCCCCAGAGCAAGGGAGAAGCGGCGGTGATCGAACCGAAGCGCGGAGTTTTCATTGTGCCTGAAGGCGCTGCGCAATCGATTCCCCGCCCCTATACTGCATATGAAAAAACTTTTTCTCGGATTAACCGCGGCCGCGCTGCTGGTGACCCCAGCGTTCGCCGCAAAGATGATCTGCAAAGACAGCGGCAAAGAAGTGAAGTCATGCTGCTGCTTGGTCAAAGACGGCAAGTTCGTGTGCAAGATGTCGAAGAAGACACACGACAAGTGCTGCTGCGAGTCGAAGTCGTAGAGCGGGCAGTTGCCCGCGCCCGATTCGTTTCTCGATCTGCGAGAGCGTGACACGCCGCGGCTGACGACTTGGTAGCCGCGCGTTGCCGTCGTGCGACTTGCCAGAAGCGGTCGGAAACTTTACTATCAGAGCTTCTGCCCCCGGTTCGCTGTCCCTTCCCCTCGTCCTGTAGTTATCCATCGTGAACCGTTTTGCCGATCGCGTAAAGAGTGAGGGTCTGGAGTTGCGCCACGGCCGACCACAGGTGGTGCAGCTGAACCTCGGCCGGATCTGTAACCTGACCTGTTTTCACTGCCATGTGAACGCTGGCCCGACCAAGTCCGAAGCGATGTCGCGCGAGACGATGGACCGGATCGTGGATTGGATCGCGAAAACAGACATTCGCACGATTGATCTGACCGGCGGCGCGCCGGAGATGGTGCCCGATTTTCGTTACCTGGTGGAACGGTTGCGCGCATTGCAGCCAACGCGACGGATTATTGATCGTTGTAACCTGTCGATCCTCTTCGAACCGGGTTACACCGATCTAGCGGAATTTCTCGCGGCTAAGAAGCTCGAGATTGTCGCTTCCCTGCCTTCCTGGAAGTTGAATGACGTCATTAATCAAAGAGGCGAAGGCGTATTCGAAGCCAGCATCAAAGCACTGCGGCTATTAAACCGGTTAGGCTACGGCGTGGCCGGAGAATTGAAACTGCACCTCGTGGTCAATCCGAACGGGACGGAATTGCCGCAGGAGAGCGGCAAGCTGGAGGCGGACTTTCGGCGCGTGCTGGCGGCGGAGTTCGGAATTGTTTTCAATCGGCTGGTGACCCAAAGCAACGTGCCGATCGGGCGATTTGCGACGGTGCTCAAGTTTCGGAAGACCTTCGATCATTACATGGACACGCTGGTTAACGCGTTTGAGACGGACGCGCTGGCGGCAGTTGGATGCCGCGACACCATCAGTGTCGGCTGGCAGGGCGAAGTTTACGACTGCGATTTCAATCAGCAGCTCGGAATGCAATGGCGCAACGGCCATCCGACTTTTCTTTGGGACGTCAAAACCGACGATGTGGCCGGCCGCGAGATCATGACGGCTGATCATTGCTTTGCCTGCACCGCTGGGAAGACAGCGGGGTGCGGTGCGATGCGGGTGCCGTAGGAATTTTCGATTCGCGCTTTTCGCGAGCGGCCTACTCGATCGGATATTCGACGCGCTCTTCTTCTTCCGGCTTTACCAGTTTGTTGCGCTCGATGATGCGCGCGCAGGTGTTCCAGCGCAGAAGAGCGTCGTCGTTGCCGGGTGGACGAACCTTTTCGGCTTTCTCGAACCAGTTCATCGCTTCCTGGAAGAAGTCGAAGGCGTGATGGCGTGAGCCCGGCGTGTTCTGGGACAACTTCACCTTAGCCCGGCGCTCGGCGACAATCCCACTGTAGTAGCAGCGCTCGTATTCGCTGGTGATTCGACCTAACAATTCCCGCGCTTCCGTCTCGCTGACACCGTAGCCCTTGGAGAAACGGTCAGTGACGGCGAGAAGCAGGGAGACGACGGCTTCTTGGTTATCTGGATCTGCTTTCAGCACATCCAGGCAAATGCTTTCGGCTTCGGCCGGTTCATTCAAAAGCCGGTAACGCATCGCCTTCTCCAGCGCGGCCGGAATGGCTTCTTTTGATAGCGGCTTCAGGTCGGGCATGGTGGTGCGTTGAAGCGATGAACAGTTAAAGCGTTAAAGCGAATCAAATCAATCAGCATCGTGGCGGCGGATCGTTCTTCGGCGAGCACGCTTCAACCCTGCAACGCTCCAACCCATTTCCGTGCCTTTTTCCAAATCCAGCCCAGGGGATCGTAGAACTCGTCCACCACCCGTTCTTTCAAGGGAATGATCCCATTGTCGGTGATGTGAATTTCCTCCGGGCAGACTTTGCTGCAGCACTTGGTGATGTTGCAGTAGCCGATGCCGTGAGCATTGCGCAATTCTTCGATGCGATCCTCGGTGTCGAGCGGATGCATCTCCAGGGCCGCGGCGTAGATCAGGAAGCGCGGCCCAATGAAGCGATCGTGCATCTGGTGATCGCGCAGGACGTGGCACACGTCCTGGCAAAGGAAACACTCGATGCACTTTCGAAACTCCTGCACGCGGTCAATGTCTTGCTGCTGCATCCGCCAGGTTCCATCGGGCGCGTCCGGCGGGCGCGGTTTGAATTTCTTGATCCGCTTCTTCACCTCGAAGTTCCACGAAACATCGGTGATCAAATCCTTGAGCAAGGGAAACGCCTTCAACGGCTGAATCGTGATGGGGGTGTCCAGCGGCAGGTCACTCATCCGGGTCATGCACATCAGCTTCGGCATGCCGTTAACCTCGGCGGAGCATGACCCGCATTTGCCGGCCTTGCAGTTCCAGCGGCAGGCCAGGTCGTTAGCGTGATCGCGCTGGATGTCGTGCACCGCATCGAGGACGACCATGCCTTCGGAGCATTCGGTGGTGTATTCGCGGAATTCGCCGCCGGTGGAATCCCCCCGGAAAATTCGGAAAACTGCCGTTTTTACCGTTGAAGTGTTCAAGGGTTGAAGCGTTGAAGCGTTTCACCGGGAGCGAGAATCTCGGTGCAGTCTTCTTCGTTATCGCCTTCGCGGACGCGCTTATCAGAATTAATTCTGCCGCGAAGGAAACGGATGTAACCGTTTAAGACCTGGTGAACACGCCATCCTTGAACCTTAAGGTCGGCCAGTTGGGCGGCCGTTTCGTATTCCTCGTCTTCGCAGACATTGAGGTCATCGCTCAGCTCTTCAAGCGATCCGCGAGCTTGCAGGTTAAATCTGATCTGATCGGGATAATGATACCGGCCGTGCCCCTCCGCGATATTGTTAGTCAATGAGACCGCAGCTCTTCGAATTTGGCCGGCTAGACCGAACTTTTCTTCCACGGGGAGAATCTTCGCCACTTTGTACATGGCTTTCCTGAATTCGCGCGCGACTTGATACGCCTCCAAGTCTTCGAAAGTTCGGTAACGTTGATCTTCAGAGTCGGTCTTCTTCATCGCTTTAACGTTTCAACCCTTCATCGGTTTAACGACGGCTCTCATCCCATCTCCTCGATCACCTGCTTCAGATACTCCGGCATTTCCGGCAGCGGCTCCAAACGAATCCGCATCGAGCCATCCGGCGCTTTGCCGACGATCGTGTTCACTTTTGAAAACCGCTCCTCCTTCGCCGGGTAATCATCGCGAAACTGGGCGCCGCGGCTTTCCTTGCGCTCGATTGCGGCGCGCGTGATTGCCTCCGACACGATGAGCAGATTTTTGAGATCGATCGCGGTGTGCCAGCCCGGATTGAATTCACGGTGACCGATGACGCCGACCGCGCGTGTCCGTTGCCAGAGCTTTTGGAGTTCGCTCAAGGCCGTCTGCATCTCATTTTCAGTTCGGACGATGCCGACGTTGTCCTGCATCATCTCCTGAAGATCTTTTTGGACCTGGTAAGGATTTTCTCCGTCACTGCGTTCGAAGGGCGTCAGGGCGTCTTTGCCAGCGTGCTCGATTTGAGCGGGATCGATCGCTCCATGCGCGTTTTCTTTTGCGAACTTCGCGGCGAATTCGCCGGCGCGTTTTCCGAAAACAATAATGTCCGACAGCGAATTTCCTCCAAGCCGGTTGGCGCCATTGATTCCGGCTGCGCATTCGCCGGCCGCGAACAGCCCCGGTATGCGCGACATCTGCGTTTCGGGATGCACATGAATTCCGCCCATCGCGTAATGCGTTGTCGGACCGACCTCCATCGGTTGCTCCGTGATATCTATGTCAGCTAGCTGCTTGAACTGGTGATACATGCTGGGCAGCTTCCGTTTGATGTGTTCGGATGCGTTCGGGAGCTTCTCTTTGATCCAGGCGATGTCCAAATAGACGCCACCGTGGGGCGATCCCCTGCCCTCTTTGATTTCGCGCACGATGCAACGGGCGACGTGATCGCGGGTCAATAGTTCAGGCGGACGCCGCGCGTTCTTATCGCCCTGGCAGTAGCGCCACCCTTCCTCCGCATTGTCCGCGGTTTGTGCGCGGTAATTGTCCGGAATCG
Source organism: uncultured Verrucomicrobiae bacterium (assembly GCA_963746035.1). Taxonomy (GTDB): domain Bacteria; phylum Verrucomicrobiota; class Verrucomicrobiia; order Chthoniobacterales; family UBA10450; genus JBBRDU01. The sequence goes on from CAVUZN010000001.1 coordinate 236,213, forward strand.
ACTCGAACATGAAGCGTTTGCCTTCTTTGTTAGTCAGGATCCCGCCCTCACCACGCACGCCTTCCGTCACCAAGATGCCACAGACGCTGGGCGGCCAGACCATCCCGGTGGGATGAAATTGGACAAACTCCATGTCGATCAGCTCGGCACCGGCTTCATAGGCAAGCGCGACGCCGTCACCGGTCGATTCCCAACTGTTGCTCGTAATCTTGTAGGCGCGACCGAGACCGCCGGTGGCGAGCACAACAGCTTTCGCCCGGAAAATTTTGAAACGGCCGCGCTCGCGTTCGTAACTAAATGCACCGGCAATCCGCTCGCCGTCCTTAAGCAGCGTGAGGACCGTGTGCTCCATGAACACTTCAATTCCCTGATGGATTCCGTGATCCTGTAAGGTGCGGATCATCTCCAGCCCGGTGCGATCGCCCACGTGAGCGAGGCGCGGATAACGATGGCCGCCAAAATTGCGCTGCAGAATCTTGCCGTCCTTGGTGCGGTCAAAGACGGCGCCCCACGCTTCCAGTTCACGCACACGATCGGGCGCTTCTTTGGCGTGCAACTCGGCCATGCGCCATTGATTCACGTACTGGCCACCGCGCATGGTATCGGCGAAATGGACTTTCCAGTTGTCGCGATCGTCAACGTTCGCGAGCGCGGCGGCGATACCGCCTTCGGCCATGACTGTATGCGCCTTGCCGAGAAGTGATTTACAGATCAGGCCTACCGAAACCCCTGCCGTCGACGCTTCGATCGCCGCCCTCAATCCCGCTCCACCTGCGCCGATAATCAGGACATCGAAGGTGTGAGTTTGGTAGTCAGGCATTGTTGCGGAAAGAGGGCCGTTAAAGCGTTGAAAGGTTAAAACGTTGAAACGTTAGGGAGTCGGCCACTCGCATCAGAAATTCTTTCGCTTCATCGTTTTAACGATTAAACCCTTCAACCTCGTCATAAGAGCCGCCAGTCATGCCAGACGCCCATCGAACAGAGGCGAACGTAGAGATCCGTGAAGCCAACCCAGATCAAGCTCATCCAGGCCCAGAGCATGTGGCGGCGATTAAAACAGCTGACGCAGGCATAGGCTCCGGCGCAGGGCGGCGCTTTGGAAAACTGGTCGAGGAACCCGCCGACAAGGTGACGCAGCGAATGACAGCCCAGGGTGTAGCCGCCGAGGAAGACGACGTTAGCGCAAAGCACGATCGTGCCGAGCCCCAGACCTAACGAGCTACGTTCCGTGCCAGGATCAGCAAACCAGAACGCTTTCCAGGCGTCATAGGCCAGGATGAGGAGAAAGATGAGGGCGAGGTAAAGGAAGTAGCGGTGAACGTTTTGCAGAATGAGGGGGAAGTGACGCTCACCGAGATAGCTTTTGCGCGGCTCACCCACGGTGCAGGCCGGTGGATCGGCCCAGAACGCCTTGTAGTACGCTCCTCTGTAGTAGTAACAGGTGAGCCGGAAGCCGCCCGGCGCCCAGAGGATGAGCAATGCGGGAGAAAAGAAAAGCCAGGCGGGCCACCACGTCGGCTTTGGGCCGAACCAGGCGTGCGGCGAATCACCGAAAAGTTCGGGCGAATAAAAGGGCGAGATGTAATTGCCGAAATGATAATGCGCGCCCTGGAAGGCGGCCCAGGTCGAGTAAACAATGAATGTGGCGAAACCGAGAAAAACGACGAGCGGCTGCGCCCACCACGCATCGCGGCGCATGGTCGCGCCAAACGATCGTTGCGGAAGAGCTGCCGTGCTCGCGCCGTTCATTTCTGCGGACCCGGTTCGTCAATCCGACGGTCCCTTGGTTTTTCTTTTGGATACCCCGATTTGGTCCATGCCTCCCAGCTGCCGGGCACGTTCCACAGCTTTTTGAATCCTTCTTTCTGCAGAATACTGGCGCCGATACTCGCGCGGTAACCGCTCGCACAGTAAACAGCGGTCGGTTTCTGCTTGTCCAGTTCGCCTAACCGGTCCCGCAACTCGGGCAGGAAGATGTGTTTTGCGCCCGGAACATGACCGTTATTCCATTCCCGCGGCGAGCGCACGTCGAGCACCTGCAGCTCCTGCAGCCGCGACTTCAAGGCATGCACATCCATTTGCTCGAGCCCTTCTAAATCGTACCCAGCCACCTGCCATGCCCGCATGCCCCCGATCAAATAACCGGCGAAGCGCGTGTAGCCGGTGCGGACAAATAAGCGCAGGACCTCGTCGAGATCGTCGTCATCCTCGAGCACCAGGAGCAGTGGGTGCCCCGGCGAAAGCATCCAGCCGGCCCAGATGGAGAGGATAGGCGCCCCACCGATATTCAGCGCGCCTGGAATGTGTCCGCCGCCGAAACTTTGCATGGTCCGCGTATCGACGAGCACGCCAGCTTTGTTTTTCACCGCCTCATGGAAGGCAGCGGGCGTTAGGGCGGGGACGCGCGGCAGCCCTCCGATCACTTCCGGTCCTTTCGCGTTCAGTTTTTTCATTACCGGGTAATAATGCGGGACGGGCGGCGCGCTCTTCACCGCATAGTCCGTGAAGCTCTTCACATCCGGGAATTGGAGGAAGCGGTTAAACTTTCGTTCGTAACCAATCGTGCTGCTGAGCCGATCTCCGATGTCGGCGCCACAAGGCGAGCCGGCGCCATGATTCGGATAGATCATGACGTGGTCGGGCATCTTCAGATAGAAATCGCGCAGGGTATGAAACTGTTGTTCGGCGAGTTTCTCAGTGTGCTCCGCGCCTAACAGGTCGGGCCGTCCTGCCGAGGAAACGAAAAGGGAGTCGCCGGTCAGGATTCCCCAAGGATCGTCGGGGCGATCTTTCTCCGCCAGGAGATAGGAAATGTGTTCGGGAGTATGGCCGGGGGTGTGACGAGCGGTGATGAGCAGCTCGCCGAAGGTGAAAGTGTCGCCGTCCTTCAGACCGACATGCGGAAAGCCGTAGTGCGCTCCCCCCTCCTCGCTCACATAAATCTTTGCAGAGTCGAGTCGCGCACAGAGCTCGCGCGAGCCGCTGACCAGATCGGCGTGGATGTGCGTCTCGAAGATGTGCGTGATGGAGAGCTTCTCCTCGCGCGCCATATCCAGGTAGACGTCCACGTCCGGTCGCGGATCAAAGACGGCGGCGGTTTGCTCCTCGTCGTCGCCAATCAGATACGAGAGCTCGGCGATGCCGTGTGTCTGGATCGTCTTAAAGATCAGCGACATTCCCAGCGAGTTAAGACGAGCGGCGGCGGGAATTCAATGCTGCGTTATGCGACTCCGCGACGTCATCGTGCAATGCGCACATTGATCGGCAGGAGGTGATGAACCATATAGGTGCCAAGGGTCTGATCACGTTGTGTCGGTTGGGTCTCGCCTTTGTCGTCGATGGCGCGCGCCATCAATGTGGCCGTGCCTTCTGCTTTAGGCGTAATCCAATCCATCTCCCATCGGCGCCATGCATGCGGCCGATGTTCATCCAGGAATTCGGCTGCTTGCCATGTTTTTCCGGCATCGACACTCACCTCAACCTTTTGCACGTTTCCTCCCCAGGCCGCACCACGGATGCTGACTTTGCCGCCGGGCGGCACGGTTGAGTCGTTAGCTGGTTGCGAAATTTCCGCTTTCAAGGTCATCCGGCTGAGCGGCGTCAACTCGTCGAGGTCATCCCGTCGCTTCCAGTAGGCGTAATCAAGCGTTTGATAATATCCTTGGAAGGGTTTTGCGGTGACGACGATGCGCTCCATCCATTTGATGGAAGCCATCGCATACCAGCCTGGCACAATCGCGCGCACCGGAAATCCGTGCTCCGGCAAGAGCTCCTCGCCATTCATTCGATAGGCCAAGAGGACGTCATCTGTCGCTTTTGCGAAAGGCAGGCTGCGCGCGAAACGGATTTCTCCCGCCGGTGCCTTCGGATCTTCGAGCTTGCCGTGATCAGAACCTTCCAGGATCACTTCCAGTGCGCTTTGTTTTGGCTCGGCCTTCTTCAAAATTTCGGTCAGCGGCACGCCGGTCCATTCCGCCGTCCCCACCGCGCCGAGTTCCCATTGCACACCTTTGACTTTCGGCTCGAGGAAGATCCGATTGTTGCCGGCGCATTCGAGCGTCGCCGGGATCGTTTTAGCCGACATCTCGATAAGATCATCGTAACCGATCTCGAACGGATGGTTGACCTCGCCCTCAATTTTCAGCCGCCATTTCGTGCGATCGATTGACGGGATCGGGAAGTGCGTGCGGACGTAGAACGATTCGGTCGGTGTGATGAAGTCGTCGAGATTGGCAAAGGGCGCTTCAAGATTGATCGGTTCTTCGCTGCGAAGGATGCGGCCGTTCAGCCTTTTCATTACGTCAGAAGCGGCGGCCATAAGAAGTCAGTTTACCGCGCGCTCGTACTGAACCGGCCAGGCCATCTTCTGCCCCAATTCCTTCGCCGCATGCAAGGGCCAGTAGGGATCGCGCAAAAATTCTCGGGCCATCAATATCATGTCCGCCTTTCCCTGCTCAATGATTTGATTCGCTTGCGTTGGCTCCGTGATCATCCCGACTGCGGCGGTCGAGATTTGCGCTTCGCGTCGAATTCTCTCGGAGAACGGGACCTGGTAGCCGGGACCGGTTGGAATTTTCACATGCGGCACCAGCGCGCCCGATGAGCAATCGAGCAAATCAACGCCGAGCGGTTTCACCATCTTGGCGAGCTCTACAGAGTCATCGGGCGTCCAGCCACCTTCCGCCCAATCGGTCGCGGAGATGCGAAGGAAAAGCGGCAGGTTCGCGGGCCAGGCGTTCCTGACCGCCTGCACGACTTCTCGCACCACGCGCGTTCTGTTTTCGAAGCTTCCGCCGTAATCATCCGTGCGCCGATTGCTCAGCGGCGAAAGAAATTCATGGAGCAAGTATCCGTGCGCGGAGTGTATCTCGACGAAACGAAAGCCGGCTTGAAGCGAGCGTTTCGTCGCGGCCGCGAAAGCTTCGACAATTTCGGTAATATGTGTGGTGGTTAGGGCATCCGGCGTTGGAGACTTTGCATCGAACGGAATAGCACTGGGAGCCCAGATCGGCCGCCACCCTCCTTCCTCCGGGGTGAGCGGATCCCGTTTTTGCCACGGCGGCGGCGTGCTCGCCTTGCGTCCGGCATGGGCAAGTTGGATCCCGGGAACGGCGCCCTGTCTTTCGATGAAACGAGCGCAACGCGCCAGCGGCTCCATGTGCGCATCTTTCCAAATCCCCATGTCCTGCGGCGAAATGCGTCCATCAGCAGTGACCGCAGAAGCTTCCACCATGACGAGCCCTGCGCCGCCGACGGCGCGACTGCCGAGGTGAACGAGGTGCCAGTCAGTGGCGAAACCATCTTCGCAGGAATACTGGCACATCGGGCTGACGCCGATGCGGTTGCGGAAAGTGACGTCGCGAATGGTGAAGGGAGAGAAGAGCGACGACGGCATGAAGCTTTGACCTTACCGTGCAATGTCTTGCGCGCTAGCCACCCGTTCGTCGGACCGCGCAGCGTGGGATTTTAAGCGGAACCAGTAGCTGCTCAGTGCTTCTTCGCCGGATGAATGGAGAGCCCGCGGCCGTTATCCGATTCCATGATTTCCGCGCTGAGTTTGCCGTCCGCGCGGCGCCAATGCTTCTTGTCTGTCGCTTCGGGAGTCCAATGCCGTCCGCTCGCGCTGAGGAAGCGTTGAACTTCTTTGTCGGAAAGATCCCGGCCATCCGTGCGCAGGTATTCTTCCGAAACGCTCTGCAGGTTCCGGAAGAGGACGTGATAAAGATAGGGATTTTTTTTGTAAGTCATGATCACGCTGCCGTCGTCGTTCAGGTGACGTTTGACGACGTCGCCGTAGCTTGAATCGATCCGATCGTAATCGTCGCCGATGGCCGCGCGGACGGTTTGGAGTAACACCAGGGAGAGGGAGAGAGCGGCTGTATGGCGCATCGCCTGTACGCTATCGTGGCATGGGCATTCTGCCAACGTTCAGCATTGATTCGGTCGGCTGGACTCCGATGCGACGGGAAGATTTGCGACGGCCTGAGACCGCCGCTACAGAAGGAGACGACCGATGAAACAGAATGCATCTGAGCTCGCGGCCAAGGTTCCAGCGGTCACCCTGCTCTTCTGGGTCGTCAAGATCCTCGCCACCACGCTGGGCGAAACAGGCGGCGATGCCGTAACAATGTCGTGGCTCGGGGAGACGACGGCTGAAGCGAAAGGAACGGGCTACCTGATTGGAACCGCTATCTTCGGCGTCATCTTTATCGTGGCCGTGCTGATTCAGATCAGAGCGAAAAAGTTTCACCCTCTTCTGTATTGGCTAACGATAGTCGCGACCACCACCGTGGGAACGACCCTAGCCGATTACTGCGATCGATCTCTCGGGATCGGTTACACCGGCGGCTCCGCCATTTTGTTGGCCTGCGTGATCGCTTCGCTGCTCGCATGGTATTGGTCCACTGGAACGATCTCGATCGAAACGGTCAACCGGCCGAAGGTGGAGATGTTTTACTGGGTCACGATCATGTTTTCGCAAACGCTCGGCACCGCGCTGGGCGACTGGGTGGCCGACACTAACGACGTGGGATATCTCGGCGCGGCCGCGGTGTTTGGTGCGCTGCTTCTGGTTACGGCCGTTCTCTACTACTTCACCAGCTTGTCACGTGCGGTTTTGTTTTGGGCGGCTTTCATTTTGACGCGACCGTTAGGCGCGGTGGTGGGCGACTTCCTGGACAAACCGCACGCGCAAGGCGGATTGGCCTTGAGTCGTTACGCAGCCTCGTTCGCCTTACTGGGCGTGATGATTTTGCTAATTCTGATCTCCCCGCAACGACCCGCGACGAGATCGCATTGAGGCGCGCGCGAAACTTCCGGGGAGGGCGGGCGCCTCGCGCGCCCGATTGCGGCGCCCTCGCCGCAATCAGTTGGAGGGATCTAATAGAACGAAGGCGAGGCGCCATCGTAGGCGCGCGAGGCGCGGGCCCTCCCCGGAGGTTCAAAGACGTCTTCTTGTAGCGGCGGTCTCTGAGCGTCGCATTCTTCTTCGATGCGTTGGAGTTTCGGGCGGTCGGAGACCGCCGCTACAGAAAGACCCGCGCGCTCCGCCTACTTCGCCGTCATGTTGCCGGCGGTTAGATTTCCGCTTGCGTAGGGGGCCGACTGCGCCGCCGCCGCGCGATCAATTAGAGAGATCTAATAGAACGAAGGCGAGGCGCCATCGCAGGCGTGGGAGGCGCACGCCCTCCCCGGAGGTCCGACGACGTCTTCCTGTAGCGGCGGTCTCCGACCGTCGCATTCTTCTTCGATGCGTTCGAGCGGCGGTCGAAGACCCGCTACAGAAGAAGCGCGAGAAGCAGTCCTACTTCACCGTGAGCTTCAGTAAAGAAATTGAACCCCGAGATAGCCGATCAGGGCCAGAGATTCGTCAGGGGCATGAATTTCGTGCCCAATCGAAGCGATCAGAACGTGGTGTTCGTCCAGCTCGCGTCGAAGCCCAAAGTTTAACGTCACCGTGTTGCGGGTGAAGTTCATCCGTGAAGTGGTGTGCACCTCCGCCATGACTACGGTTTTATTGTTCACGTCGTAACCGGCAACCGCACCGTACAGCCACTCGCCCCGTCCGACCGTGGTGACGAGTGGACCGACCTCAACGTCGGCGTGCCATTTCCCGAACGTCCTGGCCGCTTGAAAGGGAATCTGCAGGCGCGTCCCTTCCTCGGAGAGCCCGCGACGGGCCGATGACTGCTGGATGTTGAAAACGATTCGCGGGAACATCGACATGTCGAAGCCGGACTTCTGCTCGTCGAGGAAGCGCCATTTCACCGCCGCTTCGACTCCGCCTAAACCAGCGACGGGGCCTTGCTGCTCCTTTTGTAGAACGGTAGGCGCGGTTTGCAGGGTCAGTTGAATGTGATCACCCACGCCATAGTTCAGATCAATCATCGGCAGATCATAGGAGCTCTCGCCGCTTCGATGCTCGAAGGTGAAGGCAAAGTTGTTCTCCCATTTCCCGCTACCCGGTGTGCCGGGATCGTCCGTAATCATCGGCGGGCCGCCCTGCCCGCGCGCGGTCACCGCCAGGGCGATCCCCAGCCAGACCAGGATGAGGATGGCCCGCGCGAAATGCATCGCTCTAAGGGCTGGTCTTTGAATCGTTAGGCGCAAAGACCAGAAGCCTTTGCGTGTTCGGGACAATCGATGGCCGCGCCGGCGGCTGGCCCAGGGAAGGACTTGGCGGCGGCTGAAAATCCGCGGTCGGAAGATAGATTCGGTGCGTGCCGGGATCGAGCGCGATGGTGCGCGCCCCGCGTTGGGTCTTCAAAGCCTGCACTAACGCGAGCGTCCCCTTCTCATCCACTCGCGCGATGGTGGCTTCGCCTTCCCCACAGGGAACAAAGATCAGCTGTGTTTCAGGGTCGAAGGCGCATCCATCGGCGCCGTTCGCGGTCGCGAGCGATCCGGTCACCTGGCCCGAGGCGGTGTCGATCATGACCAGCAGCTTCCGGCAGACGCAGAAGAGACGGTGGTGCGCCCCATCCAAGGCAATGCCGGTCGGTTCTGTTCCGGGCGCGACCGGCCATGTTGCCGTCACTTTGTGCGACGCAGTATCGATCACGGCCACTTCGCTCTTGTCCTCGATGTTGCAGTAGATTTTCCCCGCCTGTTCGTCCCAGACCGGGAATTCCGGGCTTCCGGAGAGCGGAATGGTCGCGATCACTTTCAGTGACTTGGCGCCGATGATCGTCACGGAATTACCGCGATGGTTAAAGACGTAGACCTCACCATTCTTCTTATCATAGGCGATCGCGTCCGGACTCTCGCCGGTGTCGATCTTCGATCTCGTCTCCAGCGATTTGAGGTCGACCACGCTGGCTTTGTTTTCCTTGCCGTTGGATGAAAAGCCGCGGCCAATCTCCGGAACAGGCAGGAAGGCATGCACCCCGGGGGTGTCCGCGATATGCGCGATCGCTTTGTTTTCGGTCAGATCAACCACCACAACCTGGGCTGAATGCGCGAGATAAAGACGATGCGCGCCACTATCGACCGTAAGGATGTCCCAGCCCCCCTCGCCGCCGATCGCAATCGGTGGCTCGGCCGAGTATCGATTTTGCGCGGCAAGCTGAGCGAGCGAGGCAAGAAGAGTAAAAGCAGACAGCAGAAAACGGTTCATTGGATTCAGTTTGGTTGATGTAGTCTAACGAGTTGCGGTTGCGGTCCGAGCAGGACTTCGAACAAGTTATCGTAATCCTGTTCCCCGATCTTGACGACATCGGCAATCCGCAAGGCGCGAATCAGATCCGGAATAGTGTTGCCGTGAGCGATCACCAGCGCGTTTCCTTGGAGCGTCCGCAGTCGCGAGAGCAGCGACTCCCGGTCACTCGCGGGAATAACGACTGGCTTGAGACCAAGGGCCCTGGCCAGCGGAGCGGCCGTCTCCTGCGTTCGCTTGAACTCTGTGACAAAGATCGCCTTGATGTCCGCATCCTTGAGTTGTTGAGCGAGCTTCTCCGCCCGCGCTCTGCCGGCTTCGGACAAGTCGGGATCATTGTGTCCGCTCTTATCGGCCGCCTTTTCTGCGTGCCGGACGAGGAAAACAGTCGGCTCGGGGTGAGCGGAGGCGGGCAGCAGGGCCGCCAGCAGAGCAATCAGAAGCGCAAATCGCATGGAATGTTTCAACCATGCCTGCATGGCCGCGGTAGTCCATCGCCGCCTTCCCTCTACTTTAGATGGAGTGAGCGGGTGATATCCCGCGTATCGCCGGCGCCGCCGTTAAAAGAGTCGGGCCACTGCCGGAAAAGGACGGCGTGCCTGCAAGCGCTCCTGCTGGATCGCTGCCTTCGCCCTCCGCCGGCGGAAGAACTCGCAGAGGACAGCGGCAGCGCACGATCCCACCGTAACGAGTCCGGACCGACCTTCGGGCACAATCGTGTAAACGATTGGGCTCAATCCCACGGCTTGCGCGCCGTGGCCGCTGTCGGAGTTTGACCATTCGAAAGAAAATTGGGTGATCGGCTGGTTGAATGCGATGTCGACCGTTCCCTGGTTTGTCGTGTTGGAGGCGCCAGCTGTGCCGCTGATGACGGCACTCAGGCCGCTTCCGGAAATGGTGTTGTAACCCGCAACCTCGCTGGCGAATGAGTCGGCACCGACGGTGGCGCCCCCGACGGCGAGAGCCTGGATATTTTGGAATTTATCGACGAACTGGCCGGCAGAAGCGTCGCAGTCCCACAGGGAAAAGGAAAGATTCGTAACCGGAGTGGCAAAGCTCACGGTGACCCGATAAAAACTGGTCACCGCAGCGCTCTTGCTGGCGTAAAGTTGGAGCCCGTTCACGCCGCTTAGCCCACTGGTCGTCTCGGTGCTGTCGATCGCAGGGTATCCGCCCTGCGCCGTCATTCCGCTGTTGTAGATCGAAACGGTGATGTCGTTAGCGGTAACGCTGGTGAACTGCTGGGTCTTGGTCTGACCGTTGGTGGGGCTACCCGCCGACCATGTGCCGGACCAATTGAAAGTGACGGATGCATGTGCTGCCGGCGCGGCTAACGATATGCAGAGAACCGCCAGCAAACAGGCAAAGCGGCGGCTAACAGATTGGGCCAGGGCAGGCATTCATTACGTTTTAGCAATTCATGGGCCCCACCTCGTCATAGCGAGTCGTTTAGTGACCATTACCTCTCCAGGCCCGGAAGAATTTGCGTGCTTCGGCTTCTTCGCGGTCATTTGCCGATGGTCTGGGCTTTCCGAACTCCGCTTCTGCTATCGATTGCCATGCTCACGGCATCCCCGATGCAAGCGGAACAGCGGCAGAATTTAAGCGGATTGCAGATTTTTGATTCAGCGCTGGCGCACTTCGAAGCCGACCGGACGGCGCTGCACGAGTGGCAATACTACCAGACCCTCACCACCCATCAGCTGGACGCGAACGGTAAAGTTGTGGCGAAAGGGACGTGGCGCTCGATCGTCCGGCCCGGCGATCCCCGGCCGCTGGAATACGTGAGCAAAAGCGTGGAAGGCAAAATTTCTTTTTTCGAGGCCGGCGGAGAAGAAAAGGCAGCGGCGCACGAACGAAAAGAGTCCCCCACTGCAGGGAGCAATCCAACGCCGGCCGAGAAAAAGAAAAACGAAACTGAATGGGCCGTTGATGTGGTGAAGAAATATCACCTGCGCGATCGTTATGACTGGAAGCGTTTACCCGACGGGGTCGCGGTCGGCGAAGACGCCTACGTGATCGCCTTCAGCCCGAAACCGAATCAGAGCACGGGCACGCGCGAAGAACGTTTTTTCGCGCACCTGGCCGGCCGCATGTGGGTGAGCAAGCAGGACTTCACCATTCTGCGCGCGGAAGGCAGTCTTCAATCCCCGGCTCAGCTTTTCTGGATTATCGCGCGGGTCACCGCGTTTCGTTTCAATTACAAAGTGGAACCGCTCCACGGTGAAAATCGCCTCCTCCGTTCGAGTCACGCGACCGCGACGACAGTGGTGTCATTTCCTTTTTATAAGGTTCGGCAGAAACACTGGCAAGCGGTCGATCGCTACGAGCCGCGCGGTCCGCGGGCACACTGAAGCAAGAAAACCGATCAAAGATCGCTGAACTCTTCGATGTCTTCGATGATCTGACGCAGCTCTTCGGAAACAACCGGTTTGCTGACGACTTCATCGATATCGAGATCTTCGTAAGTCCCGATGTTGTCCGGGGAGAGATGTCCGGAAAGGACAATGATCTTGCCGGTGTAATTGCGGGCCCGGAGTTTCTTAACCAACTCGAGCCCACCCGATTTTGGCATCCGGTGATCGGTTATGACAACGTCGAACTTTTGCTTTGCGGCCATCCGGAGGGCTTCCGCGCCGTCCTTGGCCACGACGATATGCCGGTGGGGTGCTTCCAGGGCGAAGGCAATGGATTCACCGATGACCGGTTCGTCGTCGACTCCAAGAATGCGCAGCTTCTTTTTCATAGGGCGTGACCTGTTTTCGGAGCAAGAGAAGGGCCGCCGAAGGGTCAAAACGCGGTGGTGCGCCCCTGCGGACGGCTCCAAGGACTGCAAGGGAATCTTTTCAACCGCCCCTCGATCCGACAGAATCGCCGGGCAGAGACGCACCCGTGAAAAACTCACGCACAACCCGCCGCGTCGTTGCCGGTGGTTTCGTTCTTCTCGTCGCCCTGAGCAGCGTCACTTATCTCGATCGCGTTCGAGCAGAGAAAACGAAACCTAATCGGATCGGATCCGGCCTAACTGGTGAATGGTCCAGCTGTGAAACCGTGACCGAATCGCGGGCCGACGGTGATAACGAACTCACCACCGTCACGCTGGCGCAGAAATTTTCCGGACCGGTGGACGGAACGTGTGAGGGAACGGAAAAGGAGGTCGTGCGCAAAGATGGGACCCGCACTTTTACCGGCAGCGGGCTCTTCAGCGGAAAAATCAACGGCCGCTCGGGCACCGTATTGATGACTCACACCGGTACGGTTAACCGCGACGGCCTTGCGGTGGCGGATTGGATTCTCGATCATGGGACGGACGAGCTGGCGCGGATTGACGGCCACGGCCGATCCGAAGGAAAGCGCACTGAAAAGGCGGAAGCCTGCTCTGACTCGACCTCGCAAACGGGTTGGAGCGGAAAATACTCCGGCGCGATTGATTTTGGGCCCTAACGGAATCTAGCGCAATCGCGGTCGTTTATTACGCCGTTAAAACCACGTTTTAATTCCGCAGGCGCGGACCGCGCACCACCCGACAAAAGCCTCGAACGCGCTAAATAACCCAATCACCCCAAAAATGGCCGCGAGAATGGGCGCGGCCCAGACCAGGCAACCTGCGATGAGGACGAAGACGATGGCCAGTCCGCCACGGGCGGCTCGTCCTGGTGCTCCAATGTTGCGCTGCATCGCCGTCGATTCGTTAGAATATCCGAGTGAAGCCTCTACTGATCTGCCCCGATCGGTGACCCCTCGGGAATCTTAGGCGCTTTCGGCAGCTGGATCGTTTTCGGGTCGCGTTGGAATTGTTCGATCTGGGAAACAAGGTAAGCATTGTGCGCGCTCTCCGCCGGATCAGTCGCGCCGCGGTTCTTTACTTTCGCCTCGAGGACGGTGAGACGCTGGGTGGCATAGGCGCTGACTTGCTGCGCGATCGCCTTGTCGCTCGCGAGCTTGAATAGGTGCACCAGATAAAGGTTCTCGGTCGCGCGCGCGATCTCCTTCTGCGCCGCATCCTGGCCGTTCGCACGCTCGGATATTTTTTCAACCGCATCGAGCACCTCCGGAACCGAAAGATTGCCGGAACCTTGGGTGCTCTGCGCGACCAGCCGCGCCAACCGCTCCGGATGCAAAAGCAGGTCGAGTTCGGTGTTAATCCAGCTTTCGGCGGCCGCCTGCGGATCAAAAACCAACCCCGTGTGAGCGTCGAAACTCTCGCGATCGCGCACGTAACCGGGCGGCTTTGGGGGAATGAGCGCGCTGATCCTGGCGGGGAGCTCGAGGAAATCAGGGCGCACGGTCTGCAGAACCGCCTGAAGCGCGGCCCGCTGCTGGTCGACTACCACCGGTTCGTTAGTCGTCTGTCCATCGCCCCGGGCCGCATAAGTGTAATTAACTCCGCCGATAACTTTAGTGGCCGCTTCCGCCTGGTAGCGGTGCATCAGATAAACCGGCACGAGCACGTTTTCGAGGGTCGCCATCGGCTCGCCGGCGCGAATATTCTTTTCGCCGAACCGGCTGAGCGCGAGCGCCCGCACCTTGATCAGCCGGTTCAATTCCTCAATGGCAGAAGCTCCGTTATCCCAGAGGTGCGCGATCGGACTGGCGCTGCCGGGAGGCCGCGCGTCGGCATCGGTGAGGTAGCGGAAACCCTGCGCAATATTGTCCCGCAGGATCTTGTTTAATGCTTCGGGTTCGTTAGTTCCAGAAGGAAAATCCTGGTAGCCGAAGAGGACGGTTCGCTTGTCCCACGCACCAATCTCGGTGGCATAGGCACGGCTCAGATCCATTTCTCCCTTGTCGTTTGCGCTGACGACGGGCGGCGGGTAATCCATGACCGAAGCGCGATCCTGGGTGCTGGCGGCAAAATTATGTTGCAGACCAAGCGTGTGGCCGACTTCGTGTGCGGCTAATTGGCGCAGGCGCGCCAAAGCCATCTCGCGCAAGCGCGGATCCGGCTTGAACCCGTCGGCAAACGCTTCGATCAGACCCTGCCCGATCAGAAAATCCTGCCGCACCCGCAGCGAGCCTAACGAAACGTGACCGTTAATGATTTCGCCCGTGCGCGGATCAGCGAGCGGAACGCCGTAGGACCATCCGCGGGTGGCCCGGTGGATCCATTCCACCACGTTGTAGCGCAGATCCATGGGGTCGACCCCCTCCGGAAGTTCTTTCACCTGGAAAGCGTTGCGATAACCGGCGGCTTCGAACGCCTGGTTCCACCACGAGGCGCCTTCGATCAGCGCCGACTTGATTGGCTCCGGCGCGGCGCGGTCGACGTAGTAGATGATCGGATTCACTGGATCGCTCACTTCGGCAGAGGGATCTTTCTTGCGGAGGCGGTGGCGAATGGTCAGGCGTTTGACCAGCGGCTCTTCGATCGGAGCAGCGTAATCTGCATAACTGAGCGGATAAAAGCCGGAGCGCGGATCGAACAGGCGCGTCTGATACTGATCATCTGGAAGCTCAACAAAGGAATGGTGCTCTCGCACGGTCACGGCATTCGCTGTCGGCGTTACCGACTTGATCCACTCGCCGGTCGCGTCACCCGTTAGGGTCAGGGTCGCTTCGAATTCCGTGTTCTTGGGGAAGTTTTTGGTGCGCGCCAGGTAGATGGCGGAGCGCGTTTCTTCGAGCTTGAAAGTCCCCTGTTCTTTCTTCTTTAACTTTTCCGCGACGCCCTGCGCGTCCTGCAGTAGGAACGGTGTCGCATCAACGAGCACGCGCCCGCCTTCTTCCGCCTCGACTTTAAAGCCCCAGAGGGTTGATCGAGCAAAGGATTCGCTGACCGCCCGTTGCTCGTCGGGATTTGCGCTGACGGCGCGGTAGGCAAGATTGTTTTCGACTAACAAGACTTTCGGGCCGACCCGCTCGAAATGAACGAAGTGCTGCGGATTCGCGTCGCCTTCCAAATCGCCGAACTGTCCCCGATCCAACCCAATGTCATTCGAGCCGATACCCGCCGGCAGAGATACGAAGTAAAGAAAGTCGGAATCGAAGCGGGAAATTTCGAGCCAGATTTTTCCCGCGCGCGCATCCCAAAAGAAGTTGAAGAATCCGGGCATGCTCTGCATTCCGCGCGTCTTCTCGGCGATGCTCGGGAGTTTGCCGGCATCGGGTTTGTTAGGCGATTCCTTCGCCGCCGCGCTGAGGTGGGGCGCTCCGAGGACCGCGCTCCAGAGAATGAGGACGAGCAGGCGAATCATGCGGAGGACAGTGCCGAAGAAGAGGCGGCGCTGAAAGCCGAAAGCGATCGCGGCCATGGGCCGGCTGATCTGCGTTCGGGCGCCTCGGCGGCGAATGGCAGCGCCTGATTTGATCGGAAACGTCGGCAAGCGCCCTACAGAGTACCGCCGGCGGCAGCGGTGCGTTCCGATGGGCGGATCACAGATCCGCCCGCGGACCGTTCGGTGAACCGTCCCTACCTGCCGCTGCGCAGCAGCGGCAAACAAGGGAGGGACACGCTTCGTCGTGTCACATTATTTCAGGCACGAGACGAAGCTCGTCCCTTCATCTGACCCGTGGAGGCACACGTCCGTTCCAGACGGTACGTTGCGCGGGGTGCGATCGGACGAATTTAGCCCGGCACCGTCCCTAACGACTCCCGCTTCTCAGTTCTGCTTCAGCCTGGAGCCAGTGCAGGTCTCCGCGGCCTTGGGGCCGCCCTTCCTCGATCCAAATCTCATGCGCCCGCTCCCGAATTCTTTCTTCCGCCGGTTCGCCCGGAGTGCTCCAACTGCCTGGAACGGCAATCTCCGGTGTCCCTCCAGGCACGGGATTTCCCATTGCTGAATCGATCTCTTCGGCCATGGACGGCCCGGGATCGGCTGGATGCCCGCCGCCCGCGACGTCGTCGCCGCCATGTTGAACGTGGAAGCGAAGAAACGGGCGCGGAGAAAATGGATTGCTCAGGCTCATACTTTAACTTCGCATCTAATCCTGAGCGCAGCCTTCCGGAAAACTTGTGAATCTCCGCAACTTTCGGCTGACAAATGCGGTCCATGCGGCATGTTTTGGCCATGCTCGGAACAAATTCACGACCTGCGTCAACCTCGACACCCCCATCTTCATCCCCCTCGCGATTTGGGAATGAATCTGCCAGTCGCGCCGGTGGCAGTGGCATCCTCTCCAGCGATGTCTCAATCAAAGGCGACGTGACCTTCAAGAACGAGCTGGTGGTCGACGGGCAGGTCGAAGGGACGATCAAGTCGAGCGGTTCGCTGACTGTTGGCCAGAATGCCAAGATCAAAGCGGACATCTCAGCGAGTTCCGTCACCGTTTACGGCAACGTGACCGGCAACATCACCGCTTCAGAGCGGTGCGCGCTCGAACCGGGCGCATCGGTGCAGGGAGATATCTCCGCGCCGCGGCTGGCTTTGAACGAGAACGCTGCCTTCATGGGTCGCGCAACGATCTCGACCAAAAAAGGCCAGGCAAGCTAACAGCCAGGCGCCTGGGAGCGCCTTCTCTGTAGCGGCGGTCTCTGACCGTCGCATTCTTTTCCTCGCTATATTTTGCGACGGTCAGAGACCGCCGCTACAAAAGGAAAAGCGTAAACGCTGGGGACGGTCTCACGGGAGCTCAACCCTCCAAACTGAGGACGAATGCCTTTCACCTCTAGTTTGGGACTAACGAATTGGCTCGCGCCTATCGGCGACGAGCAGGCGGCTTTCGCCTTTCGTCTCGCGGCGTCAGGCCGGGCGAGCCGAATTTTCTTCGTGCAGTCGTAAATACGTCAACGTCCGAGGTTCCAGGCACTTACCGCGCGTCCACCGGCGTCGAATTCGGCCTAAACACGGCCGAAAGGGCGAGTCGTTCCGAATCGTAAGCATTCCCCCGCTCAGTCCTGCTACGATGCGAGTGCTTGTTGTTGAAGATCACGGTGATACGCGAGAGATGATGACGCGCCTGTTGAGTCGCTGGGGCTTCGACGTGCAGGCGGCGAACTCACTCAAAGGCGGTCTCGCTTGCGTGAAGGAAAAACCTTTCGATGTCATTGTCAGCGATATCGCTCTGCCGGATGGCACCGGCTACGCGCTGATCAGCGAAATTCGACGCCGCGGTGACGATGTCATGGCAATCGCGCTGTCCGGTTATGAATTTCCGGAAGATGTCCGGATTGCGAAGCTGACCGGCTTCGATCATCACCTCTCGAAACCGTGCGACTGCGGCGAGCTGCGCACATTGCTGGAAGAGCGAATCAAGCGGGCACAGGGTGAGCCGGCCAAACGAAAGCCAGCCGGGACGACGGCCGACCCGACGGCGCGCGTTTAACGTTCAGTCTGAATTTCACCACCGGCCGATCAGACTCCGCGCGACCGTTACTATTTTCGTAACAGCGGTTGCGTTAGTTGCGCGGCCTGCACTTGCGGGAGACGCGGTTGAGGCGCAACATCCTTCTCATGAACCAGGTGAAGCGGCAGCGCGGCAACGAAATGACACGGCGGCAGTTCGCGGGTTTGAGTCTCGGCTTTGGCGCCGCCATCATGGCGGGTGCGGCTACGTCTCGGCTGGCCGCGGCGACGGAGGGAAATTCCATGTTTAAGATAGGCGGCGATCTGGCGGTGGACCGGCTCGGGTTCGGGGCGATGCGAATCACCGGCGATGGCATCTGGGGCTGGCCCAAGGACAAAGAGGAAGCCAAGAAAGTCTTGAAACGCGCCGTCGATCTGGGCGTTGACTTAATCGATACCGCGGATGCCTACGGACCGGAGACGAGCGAAATACTGATTGCTGAAGCGTTGCATCCGTATCCAAAAGGTCTCGTTATCGCGACCAAAGGCGGTTTGACTCGTCCCGGCCCCGGCCAATGGGTGCCGAACGGCCACCCCGATCACTTGAAAAAGGCGGTTGAAGGAAGCCTCAAACGGCTCAAGCTGGACCGAATCGATCTGTGGCAGCTCCATCGCATTGATAGCCACGTGCCGATCGAGGAATCGTTAGGCGTGATCAAGGAATTCTGCGACGCCGGCAAGATCCGCCACGTGGGGTTGTCGGAGGTCGACATCGCGGAGATCGAACAGGCGCGTAAGATCCTGCCCATCGCCACGGTGCAGAACCGCTACAACATCGATTATCGCAAATGGGACAAGGTGCTCGCCTTTTGCGAGCAGCAGAAAATCGGCTTCATGCCATGGTCTCCGGTCGGCGGCGGAAAATCGCTCAAGGATTCTGCGCTCGAATCGGTGGCGAAGGAACACAATGTCAGCGTTTATCAGGTCGCGATTGCCTGGCTGCTGCATCGCTCACCGGTGATGCTGCCAATTCCGGGAACGTCGTCGGTGGCGCACTTGGAAGACAACATGGCCGCGCGGAAGCTTCAATTTACCGACGCTCAGCTCAAGACGCTCGCCGCCGCCTGAGCCGGGTGGGTTGCGGAGGCTTTTCCACTCCTGTCTTGCTCTCTGAGTCCCGATCGCGCTAACTCGTTGGTAATGTCCCTCTTTGATGAGCGGGTCGCCCTTCGCTTGCTGGTGGCGTTCGTCTTCGGTGCGTTAATCGGCCTGAACCGCGAATTACACGGCAAATCCGCCGGTGTGCGGACCCACGCGCTGGTTTGTCTCGGCGCAGCGGCGGCGACTCTCGCGGCGCTTTATTCGCCTGAAGGCCTGCCGGCCGATCCCAACGCGATGAGCCGCGTCATCCAAGGTATTCTCACCGGCATTGGATTTCTCGGAGCCGGCGTCATTTTGCATGATACTCCAGGACGGGTCAGCGGCCTAACCACTGCCGCAACCGTCTGGATCGCCGCGGTCTTTGGCTTTGTCGCCGGGCTCGGCTCCTGGACGGTTCTGATCGTGGGTGTCGCCTTGACCGCCTGCACGCTGATGTTGGGAAGGCCGTTTGAACGACTGGTGGAGAAGATGCTCAAGCGACCGCCGCCTTCTTCCTGACCGGGGCCGCCGAAGGTGACACCGTTCTTCCTCGACGAAGCCGCGGTGCGGCAACGCCTGTCCATGGACGCGCTGATTCCCGCGGTGGCAAGGGGTCTCTCCGAGCTTTCGCGCGGGAAAATCACGCAGCCTCTCCGGGCGATTATTCCTGTGCCAGAACATGGCGGCTTCTTCGGCTCAATGCCGGCCTCCGGCGCGGGAATGCTCGGCGCCAAGCTGGTGACCTTCTATCCGGAGAATGAAGCGGTTCCGACGCATCATGGAATGATCCTTCTTTTCGATCCCGCGACCGGCGCCCCTACCGCAGTCATGGACGGCCGGCTCATCACCGAAATGCGAACGGCCGCCGCGTCGGCGGTGGCGACGGATCACCTGTCGCGACCTGAGTCCTCGGTGCTCTCCATTCTCGGATCCGGGGTGCAGGCACGCAGCCACCTCGAGGCGTTGCGACTGGTGCGAGAGTTTCGCGAGGTGCGTGTTTGGAGTCCGCGGAATGCGGTCGGGTTCGCGGAGGAATTTGGCGTCCGGGCGGCCGGTACACCCGAGGAAGCAGTGCGCGGAGCGGATGTCGTGGTGGTCGCGACGGCCGCGCAAAAGCCGGTCCTGAATGGCGAGTGGTTAGGCGAAGGCGCTCACGTCAACGCCGTCGGAGCGACCCGTTTCGACTGGCGCGAGCTGGACGATGCGGTGCTCGCGCGCTCAACCATCTATGTGGATTCACGCGAAGCCGCTTTGCAGGAATCGGGCGACATCATCGCGGCCGGATCCGTTTTCGCGGAAATCGGCGAGGTGATCAACGGGACGCGGCCGGGGCGCACGGATGCTCAGCAAATCACCCTTTTTAAGTCAGTGGGCGTGGCGATCGAGGATCTCGTGGCCGCGGATCTGGTTTACCGCGCGGGATAGGAAAATCGCCGAACGCAGCGGGCGCGATCATCCCTTGCCGCCGCGCGGGGGCGCCAGCCTGCCCACCAGGCTGTTGGTGGTTTTCTCGAGGACCATTCCCCAGAGGGTCAGGGCGGTCAGCACGGGAAGACAAACGAGGAGAAACGCCCAGATCGGCAGGGTTCGTATGCGTAACCCCAGCCAGATGACATAGGGATGGTGGATCAGGTAAAGACCGTAGGAATAGGTGCCGGCAAAGGCGATCACTTTAGCCGGATAGGCCAAACGGCTGAGGCATCCGGCGACTCCGACGAGGACGAGAAAACAACAGGCCCCGGTCGCGAAATCGACAAAGGCATAAGCCAGAGCGTTCGCGTACAATTGAAGAGCGGCCGGATAAAGCAGAACGCCCGTCAGCCAGCCGAAGCCGCCAAGGAGGAAGCGCTCGATTCGTACAGCACTGCGGTCATCCCACATGGCGAGCGACATTCCGAGGGCGAACTCGGGTAGCCGACAGATGGCGAAGCCGCCTTGAACGTAGAGCCCGTTTTGCTGATAGACCACGAGGAGGAGGTAGCGGGCGAGGAAACCGATGGCACAAGCGACGAGCAGGAACCATCCGGGTCCCATCTTCCTGGCGGCGCGGAACAACACGGGAAACAAAAAATAGAATTGGATGAGCATGGTGACGTACCACCACGCGCCACTGAGATAATAGAAGTTGTTGTTGATATCGATGAAGCGAAGACCGAGCAGGCTGATCACGATGCGGCCGTCGATTTCTTCGAAGCGCGCCGTGAAGGGTGAAACGAGATAGACCAGGTGCGCCACCCAGTACAGCGGGTAAAGGCGGAGGAAGCGCGCGCGATACCACTGCCCCCAGCCCAGGCCGCCCTGGTCGGCGCGGCGGGAGGTCGACTGCATCAGGGCCCATCCGCTCAGGATGATGAAGACGCCCACGGCATGAAAGCCGAGCTCGGAGACTTTCACCCAGGCGAACTGAAGAAACGTGAACACACTTGCGCCGAGGGAAGGCCACGGCAGCGGCGCGGCCAGGGCCGGTTCGAAGTAAGTGCGCCAGAAGTGGAAATAAACCACGGCCAAAATGGCCAGGCCTTTTGCCACATCGAGCCAGACAAGCCGTTTCACCGTGCTTCGGTTAACAGGGCCAGCGAGAATAAGGAAGAGCGAAAATGGGGTCGGAACGCCTAACGAATCCGGCATTTCGTGCTGCGTCCAAGTGCGCCCTGCAACCCCGGCGGGAGGTAGGGCGGATCACCGAGGCGCCCGCGGACCGTTCGGTGAACGGTCCCTACCTGCGGGAGGGACACGCTTCGTCGTGTCCGATGATTTCAAGGACGAGACGAAGCTCGTCCCTCCCGGTGGAATCTTGCCGCTCTACAGGGTTGCCACGTCGATGACGAACCGGTATTTCACGTCGCTTTTTATCACCCGGTCGTAAG
Source organism: uncultured Verrucomicrobiae bacterium (assembly GCA_963746035.1). GTDB lineage: Bacteria > Verrucomicrobiota > Verrucomicrobiia > Chthoniobacterales > UBA10450 > JBBRDU01. The sequence goes on from CAVUZN010000001.1 coordinate 257,596, forward strand.
CCTGGTTGATTTCCTTCATCGAGATCATCTCGATATCGCAGGTGATCCCATGCTCCGCGCAGTAATCGAGCATCTCCTGCGTCTCGGCGATTCCGCCGATCAACGAACCGGCGATTCGGCGGCGCGGCATGATCAAGTTGAAAACCTCAACGGGGACGGGTTCCGGCGGCGCTCCTACCATGGCCAGCACGCCGTCGCGTTTGAGCAGATTCAAATAGCTTCCCAGGTCGTGCTTGGCGGAGACGGTGTCGATGACGAAATCGAACTTCTGGTGATGCTTCGCCATCTCGTCTGCGTTCTTCGAAATGATCACGTCGTCCGCGCCCAATCGCTTGGCGTCCTCCGTTTTGCCGGGCGACGTGGTAAATAACGCGACCTCCGCCCCGAAAGCGTGCGCGAATTTCAACGCCATATGACCGAGACCGCCGAGCCCGACCACGCCGACGCGGCTTCCCTTTCCGACCTTCCACTGCCGCAGGGGCGAGTAAGTGGTGATACCCGCACAGAGGAGCGGGGCCGTTGCTGCGAGCTCGAGCTTGTCTGAAATGGAAAGGACGAAGCGTTGATCAACGACGACTGTTTTTGAGTATCCACCGTAAGTGGTGCCGCCGGTGTGCTTGTCTTCGCCGTTGTAAGTGAAGGTGGCGCCGTTCAGACAGAATTGCTCGAGATCGGCTTTGCAATTTTCGCAGTGGCCACAGGAATCCACCATGCAACCGACTCCCACGAGGTCGCCTTCCTTGAATTTGTTGACGTTCTTCCCGACTTTGACGACGCGTCCGACGATCTCATGCCCGGGCACACAGGGATATTTGGTGCCACCGCCCCACTCGTTCCTGGCGGTGTGGATGTCGGAGTGACAAACTCCGCAGTAGAGAATGTCGAGCTGGACGTCGTCCGGAAGCGGATCCCGGCGTTCAAATGAAAATGGCTTAAGGGGATCCTGTGCACCCTGGTTGGCGTATCCGCGCGTGGCAATCATGACGAACAAGAACGCCGACTCGTCATCCTGACAAATTCTAAATCGCCCTTCTTCGAACGAATCGAAGTATTGCGTAAATATCTCGACCTGATTAGCTTCGCTGCCTATGAGCTGGAGCAGAGAAGAAGCCCTAACCGACCCGGCGGTGCGCGAGCCGATGATTTTCGTATCCGAGTTCCGCTTTCACCTCAAGGACATCCCGACCGAGATCACAGTTCGGCTCTACCGGCCTCTCCACTCCGGCGATTATCTGGTTCGGCGCAGCCACCATCTTTCGATTCCGCAGGTCCAGGTTCCGGCGGCGGCAGCAGAGGACGACGAAGCTCCAAGCGAAGGCCGCGCCCTGCACCAGGTGATGGAAGAATACATCTCGCTCTATAACGCGGCTTGCGCCGAAGGACTGATCCCGAGTCCGATCTGGCTGGTGCGAAACCCGGAATTTCGTTAGGCGCGGCGCATTCCATACCGGCGGTCTGCGGCGGCCGCATTCGACGGTTATGTCTTCGCGCGGGCGATCCATTCCTCATCCCCGGCGCCCAAAGGAGTGCAGCTGTAACCGAGATCACCTAGGAAAGTCCTGGCTTCGCCTTCTTTGATGCCCAGCCGATTCATTTTGTCTCTGTTCTGCTCGAAGAAAATCGTGCCGATTCGTTTGGTTTCGAGCAAAGCTTCACAGCCGCGCAGAACCCAAGTGTCCGCGCCTTCGACATCAATCTTCAGGACATCGATTTGTGCGTCCGTTAGTTCCTGATCGAGACGAACCACGGGCACGTCAATGGTGCGGTCGAATGCGGTCGGCGAGAATCCGCCCCAGCCGGTTTGATCGGGCGGGCCGAGATCGAACGGGATATGGCCGGGGTGATCTCCGGCTGCCTTCCTGACCATCTTGATGCGTTCAGAGAGATCGTTTCGTCGGACATTGTTTTCGAACACGGCAACATTCCGCGGCGACGCTTCGAAGGCCACCACGCGGTTCGTCCGGTTCGCGCCGGCCCAGAGCAGCGAGAAGTAGCCCATGTTTGCGCCAACATCGACGAGCAAGCCGCCGGTGCGGGCGAGTTGCAGGACCCTTTTGGACAACGCCAGTTCATAGGCTCCGGTAAAGGCGATGCTGCCGGAGATGACGTCGTTAGGCAGCAGGTCGCACATGGAGAGGCCGGGAGCGAGCGTGAGCGGCGCTTGCTTAAAAAGATCGAGCCAATCCCGGTGTTGGGTGTGGTAAACCGAATAATAAAGCGATTCTCGCGCGCGCCCGGAAAAGAAGCGCAGTGGCCACGGCCGCTTCATACGATTGGGCGCCCTCGCAGACCAGTGCGGCGCACTTCGTAACAAAGAGCTACCGTGCCGCTCTGATAGGCTTTCACTTCGGTCAGGTGAAGAGCCACGTCCTGATTGAGCATTTCAAAGAAGCGGATCCCATCGCCGATGATGATCGGCAGGATCGAATAGCGAACCTCGTCGGCCAGGCCGCGACGAAGGCATTCGCCCGAGACAGCGCCGCCGCCGGCGAACCAGATGGAACGAAAGGCCGGCCGCAACCGCTCCTGCACGAGTCTAGCCAGGTCGCCGGAAAAAAACTCCACCGTCTCGCGCGTTTTTGATAAAGCGCGAGTGGTTAGGACAAAGACTGGTTTGTCACCGTAGGCCCAACCGAACCCCTTGCTTTCGAAATTCACCGCCGTCTCGTACGTGCGCGAACCCATCACGTAGCAGTCGATGGTCGCGAGGAATTTCTCCACGTATTCAGGATCCATCGATTCGCCACCGGCGAACTCGTCCGACGTTTCCATCCAGTCGACCCCGCCATCCCTGCGGGCAATGAAGCCGTCGAGACTGGCCGCCATGTGAATAGTGACGCGGGATGCGTTCTCGTCCTTCATTCTTTCAAGCACTCACTTGTGGTGGCGCAGGACACGAGGGGGAATCGTCGCTTTACAGGTCCGTCCTTCCAAAACGATCAGCTGTGGAACGGTAGACCACGCTGGGTTCGATAGGAACGGTTTGGGATTCGCCGCAATCATCCCCCACTCCACCAGCCCTGCAGGATAGAAAACGCTCACCTGCCAGTCGTAGGGGAACTCACGGACATGCGCGAATTTGCCTGCGTTGCGGAGCGGCGTGGGGCGGCGCTGCGGAAGCAACATGTAAGCGACGACATAGCCTACGAGCAACGAGGTCAGCAGGAAGAGAAGCGTGCGTTTCACGAAAGGCCGCTAGTGCTGACAGATGTATTGGTAATCCTTCGCGGCGGCATCGACCGACCAGTTGGTCATCGCGCCCTTGGCGTCGCGCAAGCGAACGACCCAGAACTGGCCTGTCTCGCTCCAGCTGACATTCATCACGCGAGTATTGCCGGACAAGATTCCTTCCCGGCGCAGGAGGGCCAGCACCGCGGCGCGATTGGCATGTGGCGCGGCAGTGAGCGGAGAGTTTAGCGCCACCACGCAAATTATTGTCGCGATGAGGCGGTGCATATCAGGAGAGATTACGGGCAAGGCGGCGAAGATCCTCAAGCAGGATTTCCATGTCGTGCTCGGTGGTCCGGAAATTCAGCACACAACCGCGCAGGGCAAACCTACCCTCAATCAAAGCATTGGATAGATACGAACTGCCATCGCGTTGCAGTTCGAGCAGGAGTTTCTCGTTAAAAGCATTCAACCCTCCCTGGTCTTCCGTTATCCCTCGCGGCAAATAACGAAAACAAAAGATGGAGAGTTCGACCGGCGCGAGCATTTCAAAATCGTCGCTTTGCTCGACCAGTTTTTCGAGGTGCCGAGCGCAGGCATTGTTGTGTTCGATGGCAGCGGAAAGCGCGTGTGTCCCCACCCCTTTCAAAATGGCCCAGACTTTCAGCGCCCGAAACCGGCGCGACAATTCCGGACCGTAATCCCAAAAAGCGAACGCCTCGTTATCCTCGGTCTGGAAAACGCGCGTGTATTCGGCGTCGTGGGCAAAAGCCAGGCGGGCGGCAGCCGGATCACGATAGAGAATGCAGCCACAGTCCATCGGCGCGTAAAGCCACTTGTGCGGGTCGAGCGCGATCGAATCCGCTTCGCTGATTCCGTCGAACAACTCACGAGTCGACGGAGCGAGCACGGCGAACCCGCCATAGCATGCGTCGACATGCATCCATAAACCGAACTCCTTTGCGATCTGCGCGATCTCGCGCAACGGGTCGACCATCCCGGTCATCACCGTTCCCGCGTTTGCGACCACGCAAAGGGGTTGATGGGCGCCTTTGCGATCTTCTTCAATCATCTCGCGCAAGATGTCGATCCGCAGCCGGAAAGAAGAATCGCACGGGACCTGGCGAATGGCGTCAGCCCCAAAGCCGAGCAGTCCGGCCGCCTTGGCCACCGAGTAGTGTGTTTGTTCGGATAAATAAACTCGCAGTTCGCGTTTACCCGCGGCTTTCGCCCCTCGCGCCGTGGCCAGGGCGGTCAGATTCGCCATCGAACCGCCGCTGAGGAATAATCCAGCGGCACCGTCGGGCAGACCCATGATCTGCCGGAGCCAGTCGATGGTGAGCCGTTCCAGCTCGACTGGTGCAGGGGCCGAACGCCACGCGGTCAGATTAGCGTTGATGCTGGATGCAAGAAAATCGCCGAGAACGCCTAACGAAGCGCCGGGCGATTGCACATAACCAAACATGCGCGGATGATTGTTCTGTCGCCCCAGCGGAATGATCGTTTCGGTAAAAGCTTTGAGAAGATGTTCGAAGCCGGCGCCGTCCTGGGGCAACTCGCTTTCCAGCTTCTCGCGGATCTGGCGCGAGCTCGTGTCCGGGTAAAGCGGCTTCTCGCGCAAGGTGGAGAGGTAATCTGCCATGGTGTCGACCGCCTGGTGCCCCCATTTCCGAAAATCGTCGGGCGAAGGATCGAGGTTGGACATGGGAAGGAGGAATGTAAAACGGTCATTCTCGCCGCCAACTGTTTAGTTGGGCGTCATTGGCGACCCGTCGCGATTGTTGCTTCGCCGCAGATTGGGACGAGGGTTTAACTACCATGAAAAAATCCCTAATAGCAGTCGTCGTGATTCTCGGTGTGGCGGCATTAGTGATCGCCGCAGAAGAAAGTGGCTCGTCAGGTCACCAGGTTTTTAATGCAGCTGACTTGAAGTGGAGTCCGGCGCCTCCCGGTCTGCCGGCCGGCGCCGAAATGGCTGTGTTGAGTGGAAACCCGGGCGCCTCCGGTGCTTTCACCGTGCGACTGAAGGCTCCCGCCGGCTACACCATCAAACCGCATACGCATCCGACCGTTGAGCGTGTCACCGTCATCTCCGGCGATTTCAAAGTAGGGATGGGCGAAAAGATGGATGAAGCGGGTATGAAAAAATTGGCTGCCGGCGGTTACGTGGTCCTGCCGCCGAACATGGCGCACTACGCCAAGTCCGACTCGCAATCGATTGTGCAGGTCGACAGCGAAGGGCCGTTCCAGATTAACTACGTGAACCCGGCAGACGATCCACGCGGCGATAAGAAGTAAGCCTGCGGGCGTTCCGCGCGTTTCCTTTTCGCAGAAGGCAAGGGCATGACTTGTCTGCCTGCGCTAGGGTGAGGTCCCATGGCCTTGCATGAATCCGCAGATGACGAGCAGTTTTATCGCGATACCGAAAGCATCGCGTTTCCGAAGCTCGATGACCGGCAACTGGCGCAACTGGAGACGCTCGGTCAACGGAGCGTTCTGAAAAAAGGCGAGCTCGTTTACAAAGCGGGCGCGCGTGACCTCGGACTGACCGTCGTTCTGCGCGGCACTGTTGAAGTGTTTGAATCGCGTGATGGCGTAGAGCAAATCCTCGCCACCGCCGGGGAACGCGACTTCATCGGCGACGTCGCAATGCTGCAAGGGACTTCTGCATTGGCAACGGCGCGGGTGCAATCGACCGAAGCCGAGATTTTAGTGGTTCCGGCGGCGGAACTCCGGCGTGCCCTGGCCGAGATGCCGGGCGTTAGCACTACCATCGTGAACGCGTTGATCATGCGGCGGCGGCGCTTGCGGCGCGATCGGGAATTCGCCGGCATGCGTGTGCTGGCGGCGCGTGGCGCGCGCGAAGGTCATCAACTGGACGATTTTTTAGACAAGAATCACATCCCGCATCGTCTGATTGAATGGGAGAGCGAAGCTGGACAAATGTTGAGTCAACGCCTGCACCTAGCGAGCCAGGATCTGCCCGCGCTGATCACCGCGCGCGGAGTACTTCTTCGGCGTCCTTCCCTGCGGGAGGTGGCGAAGGAAGCCGGCTTGCTTCGTCCCCTCACCTCCGGAGATGAGGATGAAGTCACAACCGACCTCGCCATTGTCGGCGCCGGTCCCGCGGGTTTGGCGGCGGCAGTTTATGCTGCTTCGGAAGGTTTGAAGACGGTCGTGCTGGAGAGTTATGCGCCGGGTGGCCAGGCTGGTTCCTCCTCGCTGATCGAAAACTTTTTTGGCTTTCCCACCGGCGTCAGCGGCGGAGATTTGACCTGGCTGGCGCAACTCCAAGCCTATCGATTCGGGGCCAAATTCTCGACACCGGCCCAGGCGCTTTCGCTGAAGTACAACGAGGGCGGGTTATTTCGCGCCTGTTTACAGGCGGAAGGCTGCGGTGCGGTGCTGCGCGCGAAAGCGGTGTTGATTGCGACCGGCGCCAATTACCAGCGCCTGCAGGCGGAAAATCGGGAAAGGTTCGAAGGCGTGGGCGTTTATTACGCGGCCACGGCCATGGAAGGCCAGCTTTGTCGAAATGCGACCGTCGTCGTTGCCGGCGCCGGAAACTCCGCCGGCCAGGCCGCCATGTTTCTGTCCGAAGGTGCCAGCAAAGTTCTGCTCGTTGTGCGCGGTGCCGATCTGAGCAAAAGCATGTCGCATTATCTTTCGACCCGGATCCTGGCGGCACCGAACATCGAAGTGCTCTTTCAGACAGAAGTTCGGCGGATGAACGGCAACGGCGTGCTGGAAGAAGTCGAGCTCGAGAACACGCGCTCAGGCGAGCGACGCGTGGTGCAAACGCCCGCGGTCTTTTCCATGATCGGAGCAAAGCCCTGCACCGAATGGCTTCCGGCGGAAATTGAGCGCGACGAAAAAGGTTTCGTGAAGACGGGACCCGCCGTCTTGAATTCGCCGCTCTGGCAGAAGAACGGTCGCGCGCCGGCGCCGCTGGAGACGAGTTTGCCTGGAATTTTCGCAGCCGGTGACGTCCGCTCGGGCTCGGTGAAGCGTTGCGCGGCGGCGGTCGGCGAAGGTGGCATGGCCGTGGCGGGAATTCACGCCGCGCTCGCCGATGCCGAGGAGACGACACGCGTCACTTGAACCCGCCCCTGCAACCGAGCTCAGTCGTTATCCAGCGGTGCGGGCCCGCAGATTTCGAAGGAATCTTCGGGCTGCTCCGCCAATTATGGCCGGCAAAGGAGCTGGAACGCGAGACCTTGCGCCAGATCTTCGCACAGGCAGTGGTGGCGAAATCGCGCGTGCTTCTTCACGCCCAAGCCGGCGAAGAAATTGTCGGCTTCGGTTCCATGACGCTGAAGATGCATCTTTGGCATGCGGGTTTGATTGCGTGGGTGGACGAGCTGGTGATTGACGAACACCATCGAGGCGAAGGAATCGGCAAGCTCTTGCTCGATCATTTGCTCGCCGCCGCGCGCGAACGGGGCTGTCGCGCGATGGAACTGGACAGCGCCTTCCATCGCAAAGGCGCGCATGCGTTCTACGATCAGATGGGATTCGAGAAGCGCGCGTATTTGTTTAGCAAAAGACTGGCGGAGTAAGGTCGGCAGTCGGCGGGGCGGATCGGCGGTCATAGACCGCCGCTACAGGGCACTGGTTTCTTCCAACGCTATTGACTAAGAGCGCGCGGTTGTAGCGGCGGTCTATGACCGCTCAGGGAGCGGCGCAGACGCGTTCGAGTCATCCTTCAGTTTTGCTGGAGCGAACGACCGCCTCTCGGCCTAACAGGTTTCCGACGGTTAGTCGCGCGGTTGGTAACTCCAAGCTGTCGATGAAAACCTGAAATCGATCCGAGAAGAGCTCGCGGCGCGTGCTCCAGTAGCCGGCCAGGCCCGGAGTGGCAAGGTAATGACGATACAGATTGCTCCAGCCGCGCCAGATTTGTTCCTCCATCACTCCGTAAACGTAATGGTGATGAATTGTCTCCATCGCTTTGAGGAACTGAAAGGCGGCATGATAAAAACGCGCCTTTTCATCAGCGGTGAGCTGATCAAAATCCTCCAGCCCGATTCGCCAAAGATGACTGACTTCCGGATTATCGGTGAACGGCCGCGTGACTTCGCGCAGCGCGGTGGTGGCGGCGTCCTGCGCGCTGAGCTTGGCAATCCGATTACTTCGGTGAACCTGGACGGCCAGATACCAGAGCGAGATAATCACGCCGACGGAACTGACCAGCTGCGCGATGGCGTTGATCGCCTCCCATTGCATGGGCGCATTTTAGCGGGCGCCGGTCAGGAGCGGAAGCCAGGAACTACGGCGTCACCACGACGCGATAGTAGTGCTGAGCGAAATCGTCAGCTGCTTCGACATCGGCGATGCTGACGAGATCTCCGTTTCCGGGAACGTTCTCGGTCAGAGTCGTCCAGTCCGAGGCCAAATCGTTGCGCACTTCCACGCGATACTTCTTGCCAAGGATCGAGGGGAAGGAAATGACGACGTCCCCGCCATCGATTTCGATCGACTGAATGGAGAGAGCGCTGGCCGCGGATTTCGCGTCCGTGCCCGCGACGTATTCCTGGTAATTGCTCAGACCATCGCCGTCGGAGTCGATGCTGCCATCGGCGGAATTGTTCGGGTTCAGACCGTGAGCGGTTTCATAATCGTCAGGCATGCCGTCACCATCCGAATCGATGAAAGCGGCGGTGGTAAATGTCCGATCGAGTCCGAAGGTCGTGCCAGTGTCGTTATACCCAATCAGCCGATAATGATAAAGGGTCCCCGGCGTCAACGCCGCCAGGCTCAGGCTGACTGCCACGGGGCCGATTCCCGATCCCGCCTCTTGGATGGGTTGGAAGAAGCCGTAGTTCGTGTCCGTACCGAATTCGAACTGGCAAAGACTGGCCTGCCCGGTTGGATCGACCGCGCCGTTGAGCGTGGCCGAATAGGACGTCAGCGTTCCCGGCGTATTGGTGGTGACAAATGGCGCCGAAGCCTCGGTGAAGAGGCTCAAGGTCCAGCCGCCTCGGATGGATCCGCTTCCTCCGGAGTATTCATTGAGGACAAAAAGGTCCCAGGTTCCGTTAGGGCTTAAGCCGTTATAGATGGAGAGCGCGGCGCCAGGTGTCGCACTGGGCGCAGGCGAAGGGAAGCTGTCATTGTAACCGCGCGAGCTGACGTAATTCGTTGGCTTGTAAGTTCCGCTAGAGATTGTGCCGGTCACCGGCAGCAGGGAGGCGGCGCTGTCGTCAAAGGTGAGCGTCACATTGTTGAGACTGTTGGTTCCCCCTGCATCCGACATGAGCATGACGTTCTGCCCGGCCGGTCCGACCACCTGCACATCCGTGTCGGAAGCGTAGTCATTGCTCGAAACCCGGCTCAACTGCGCGGTGACCTTGGAAATTTTTCCGGCGACGCCGCTGACGACAATGGAGGCCGGGTACGGGCTCCCCGCTCCCGCATTGTTTCCAGTGATCGTTAGGCGAGAACTATTGGCGAAAACGGCGGCCCCCGGTGTTGCGCTTGGTGTGGGGGTCGCCGTGGGCGTCGGCGTCGGTGTGGCCGTTGGAGTTGGAGTTGGAGTCGGCGTGGGTGTCGGACTACTGCCGGGCAAACCGAGCACGATCAATTCAATGGGCCGGGCGAAGGTTTTCGAATCGCCGGCGCTCATGGTCGCGACTTGGCTCGCGATCCCCGACATGTCGGTCCGCGTGAGGGCGTTCACCGTGATGCTCTGGTTCGCCACCATACCGGTAGCGGCGGCGGCCGCCGCGGTGTTGTTCACCAACCGGCAACGCACCGTCGCGCTAGGAACCAACGTCGGTTTGAAGAGGAAATACTGGCTCAAGGCGTCGCTCTGCAAACCGGTGACCGTTGTTCCTTTGTACTGCGTGTAGTTCACGCTCGGGCTCGGAAAGCTGAAGTCGATCTTGTTGTTATCGCTCTCGACCGTGGCGGTGACGGTGGAGGAGCCGTCGAGTACCGCAGTTAAGGTCGAGTTGGAGTGACTGGTGCCGTCAGCGTCGGTGGTCACGTTGCCGCGATAATCGGTATCGAGCACGAAGGCGCTGCCATTCCATTTCTGCAGCTCAACCACCGGATGCAATTCGAAGTGCCGTTCGCCGGCGTGCTCGGTATAGAACCGGAAAATCCCGCGAAAGTAGGCCTGCTGACTCGTTAGACTGCCAAGATGGCTGAGCTGGGAGCTGGTCGCATTGATCACTTCCGAGACGATTGGCGAGGAGCCGGTGTTGTCTCCGGTCGAACCGGCCCCGGAGGAATTCGTGGCCATGTCGATGTGGACGTCGCCGTCGCTGGAGATGCTGCTGTGCGGGAAAATCCAACTCCAGGTGCCGGCGATCACTGGATACTGTGAATTGGCCAGCGGCGAGATGGAGATGCTGTCCGTCTCCCACAGGTTCGCCATGTTGGCAATCTCGGCGCGGGTGAAGGTGATGGCAGTGTTCGCCGATGCGATCCTGGCAAAGGCGCACAGAACCACGGCCACTGCGCAGACTCGGGGGGGAAGAAAACGCATGGAGGGGTGAAGCGCACCACTGTGGCGAGCGAGGGCTGCTCGTCAATGCGAAGAGCGCGCAAATCTGTTGTAGTTCGTAGAACTACGTTCGTTTGAACTTGCCCGACTTCACCGCAGCCTAACGAATAGTTTTTAGGGTCGGGTCGCGTAATCCGAGAGGACGGAGCCGAGGAGAATAAGCAGCCAGACCACTCCGCTGATGGCGGCCAGGAAGAGTAATCCGCGCGCGCCGCGCAAATGCATAAAGAAAAGCGCAATCAGGACCGCCTTGGTCAGCGCAATGGCCAGACCGAGCAGGAAGTTGAAGTGGCCGAGATTTACATAAGCGAGCGCCCAGGTCAGGGCGAGCAGCGCCATCAGTGCGGCGAAGGTGCCGAGATAGGTCCGCGGTTTGACCGTCTTATCCATCAGCGATGACCCGCCAGGTAAAGCAGCGGAAAGAGAAAGACCCAGATGATGTCCACGAAATGCCAGTAGAGGCCAAGGATCTCGATCGGATTCGCATTCGATTCGAAGGCGCCGCGTCCGGCGAGCCAGCTAAAGATCAAAAGAAGCGCAATTCCCACGCTGACGTGGATCGCGTGCAAGCCGGTCATGCAAAAATAGAGCGAGAAAAACATCGTGGCCGGTCCGGCATTCTCCCCCTTCCACTCAAAGTTCAGCCGCGGGATAAGCGCGTCGAGATAGTCCTGTCGATATTCGAAGCCTTTCACCACGATGAAGCAAAGGCCGAGCAGCGCGGTCCCGAGAAGAAGCCAGCGCACAGCCCGGCGGCGCCGGAGCTGGGCCGCCCGCACCGCCAGCGCCATGATCAGGCTACTAGTCAGGAGAATCGCCGTATTGATGCCGCCGAAGATATCGCTGAGCCTGCCACTCGCCGCCGCGAACGGGTCCGGATAGATGAAGCGGTAAATGGAGTAGCCGAGAAAGAGTCCGCCGAAGAAAAGAACTTCGGTGGCGAGGAAGATCCACATGCCGAGACGGGCCGCGTGTTGCTGTTGCGATACCGTCTCGAATTGCTCCGCGACGGCCGGGATTGGAGTCGCGGTGGTCATTTAGGCGTTGGCCATGTGCAGGCCGGTCTCGGATTCAGCGTCATACATATATGGACCGGCCGTTACTTCAGGGACGCTCTCGAAATTATGGACCGGCGGCGGCGATGGAGTCTGCCATTCCAAACCGGTCGCTCGCCATGGGTTCGGACCGGCAGTGCGACCCCACTTTAACGACCAAAGAAGGTAGATGAATGGGAGCAAATACCCCACTCCAAGAATCGACGCACCAGCCGTAGAAAGAACATTTAGCATCTGAAATTCAGGCGGATAAGCGTGATACCGACGCGGCATGCCGAGGTATCCAAGGAGAAACTGCGGGAAGAACGTGAGGTTGAACCCGATGAAGGTAATGATCGCCGCCATCTTGCCCCAAAACTCCGGGTATAGCCGACCGGTGATCTTCGGCCACCAATAATGCAGCCCCGCCATGAAGCTCATCACCATCCCTCCCACCATGATATAATGAAAATGCGCGATGACGAAGTAGGTGTCGTGCACGTGCACATCCACTGCCAGCATTGCGACGCAGAGGCCGGTCAGCCCGCCGATGGTAAAAAGGCCGATGAACCCGAGGACATAGAGCATCGGTGTCTGAAAACTGATCGAGCCCTTGTGCAGCGTGGCGGTCCAGTTGAACACCTTCACCCCGCTTGGGACGGCGACCAGGAAGCTGAGCAGCGAAAAGACCATGCTCGAATAGACAGATTGCCCGGCGACGAACATGTGATGGCCCCACACCAGGAAACCGAGGATGGCGATGGCCATGCTCGAGCAGCCGACCCACGTGTAACCAAAGATACGTTTTCGCGAAAAACAGGTAATCACCTCACTGACCACGCCCATTCCCGGCAAGATCATGATGTAGACCGCCGGATGCGAATAGAACCAGAAGAGATGCTGAAAGAGCACCGGATCGCCGCCAAGGTTGGGATCGAAAATTCCGATGCGCCACAGGCGCTCAACCGACAAGAGCGCGAGGGTGATGGCGAGAACCGGAGTAGCCAGGACCATGATCAGGCTGGTGGCGTAAAGCGACCAAATGAACAGCGGCAGACGGAACCAGGTCAGCCCGGGCGCGCGCATGCTGTGGATGGTGACGATGAAATTCATCCCGGTGATGATGGATGAAAAGCCGGCGATGAAGATGGCCGCCGCCATCGAAATAACGTGAGAGTTCGCGTAGGTGCTGCTGTAGGGAGTGTAAAAGGTCCAGCCCGTATCGACGCCTCCGTGAAGCAGGCACCACAAAACGAAACAGCCGGCCCCGGCGAAGAGATACCAGCTGAACAGATTCAGCCGCGGAAAGGCGACATCGCGCGCGCCCAGCATCATGGGGATGACAAAGTTTCCGAGCACGGCGGGAATCGAAGGGATTAAAAAAAACCAGACCATGAGTGTGCCGTGCACGGTGAAAAGCTTGTTGTAGGTCTGCGAGGTAACCAGATCTCCGCGCGGGGTGAGCAGTTCCAATCGCATCAAAGCGGCGGCCACCGCCGCGATGGTGAAGAAAACGATGATGGTCCAGAGATAAAGCAGACCGATTCGTTTGTGATCGGTCGTCCCAAGCCAGCCCCGCACGCCGGACGCCGCGTTCAGGTAATTATCCGGCGCATAAGTCCCCTGCTTGCGCAGAATCGCGGTGCTGGCACTTTCGGTCGCAGCGATCATTTGTTTTTCAAGTTCGCGGTGGTGGCCTCCGCGCGGGTGGTTGTCTGAGTGCCTAACGACTTGAGATAGGCGATCAATTGCATGGTCTCCTCTTCACTGAGCTGGCCGGCGTAGCTCGGCATGATGTTCTCGTAGCCGGCGGCGATTTCTTTGGTCGGCAACAAAATGGAGTCGCGCAGGTATTGCTCATCGGCGGTGACCGTCTGGCGACTGCTGAGCGCAACCGGATGGCCGTAAATTCCCTCGAGCAGCGGAGCGTGAAAAGCGGAATTGTGCGCGTGACAGCCGCTGCATCCCCGCTCATGGAACAGTCTTTCGCCCGCGCGCACCATTGGCTCGGCGACTTCGCCGCGCTCGAGCCACTGTTGATAGGCAGCCGGCTCCATCACGACGACGCGGCCGATCATTCCGGAGTGATCGGTCCCGCAGTATTGCGCACAGAAAATGTGATACTCGCCCTTCTTGGTCGCGCGAAACCACTCGCTGGCGTAGCGGCCGGGGATGACGTCGCGCTTCATGCGAAAAGCCGGGACGAAGAAATCGTGGATAACGTCCTGGGAGGTCAGGATCAGGCGAACGGCGCGGCCTTCGGGAACGTGCAACTCGTTGATCTCGCGCTTTCCTTCCGCGTGTTGCAATTTCCACATCCATTGTTTGCCGACCACGCTGACCTGCAGCGCGTCCGCCGGTGGGACTTCCTCGCGGTAGTAGCCAAACGCACCCCAGCAGAAAAGCGCCAGACCAAGGACGGTCGGGAGCGTGGTCCATCCGACCTCGATCAGGTTGGAACCATGGGAAGGATTGCTTCTGTCTGCCTTGGACCCGCGGCGGTATTTGATCGCGAACCAAGTGAGCGGGAAGAAGACCGCGACCAGGAAGAATAACATGACGGCGAGCAGCCCGAGAAACATGAGATCGACATGGGCCGCGCCGGAGGAGGCGTCGGGCGGGAATAGACGGAATCGATCCACGTGTACCTCGTCTCCGTTAGGTTGAAACCGGACGTCTCCGGCTCAGGTAAATAACGAGCGCGGCCGCCGCGACGACCGTAAGCAGCCCGGCGACGCGGATCACTTTCAGAATGGCCAGGCTGTATCGGCCGGTGACCGGGTTGTAATGAAAGCAGAGCAAGGCGAGCTGGTGAACGACGGTGCCGCGCTCGCCACGGCTCGCACGTCGGATTGCCTTCCCGAGCTCTTCCGCATCATAATTTACGCCTAACAGATAGCTCGAAATCACCCCGTGCGGCGTCAGGACAACAATGCCGCTGGGGTGCGCGAATTCGCCCGACTCCTTGTCGTAGGAATAATGAAATCCAATCTCCTGCGCCAGGCGCTCGACCGCCGGCGGCTTGCCGACGAGGAATTGCCACGCTTCCATGGCGGTGGCACGTCCATACTGACGCACATAGCCCGCCTTGCGCCTGGCCGCGGCGGCGGGGGTCTCGTCCGGGTCGATGCTGACGTTCAGGATCTTGAAGTCGCGCCCCGGAGTGAGGCGAAGGTCCTGTAGCGCTTTGATCAATCCGTCATTCACGAATGTGCAAAGCATCGGACAGCGTGAATAACCCATGACCAGGATCACTGGCTTGCCGCCTTCGAGACAATGGCCAAGCGTCGTGTCGCTCCCCTCCGATGTTCGAAACGGCAGGTCGCGCGAAACCTCCTGGCCAACGTTTTGATCGAAGCTGATGCGCTTGAGCTCCTGGTCGGTCAGCGCGGACGCGCTCGCCGCCACGAGCAAAAGACAAAACGTTAGCAGCGTCTTCATGATTTCGGTTGCGGCGAGGATGATGATCTTTCGGCAGGACGCGCCTGCATCAGGCTCAATGGAGTCTGATTTTGCCCAACGTCAGGCAGGCCTTTTTCCAACAGCAATTGCATCGCGCGTTCGATCGGCACCCGCGCGACACCGGCCTTTCGATCGACCCACCCGTAGCTGTTCAACTCACGCGCATCGCGAGAGCGCATTTTTCCCAGATCGGCCGTCGCACTGGACTGCAGTCGCGGCTCGGGAAAGTGCGTCGCCTTTGCCGAGAGCGCCGGACTTGAAGCCGTCTCCCGCGGACGGCGGGCCTGAAAACGTTCGAGGGCAATCCAAATCGCAACCGAGAAGAAGGTGAGCGCCAGGAAAAGCCCAAGGCCGATCAAGAAAATGAAAGTGGCATCGGCGTCCCGCGTTTCGTGCCCCGATCCCGAAGAAGTGGACTGCGGAGTGGTATCGATGCGTTGGCCGGCGCCGCGAGCGCGAATCGCGGATCGTTAACCGGAAGAAGGTTGCGAGTCGTTAAGCGCCCGGCAAAGAAACTAAACCAAATCGCCCCCCAGCCGGCGAACGCGGTCAGGTCCATCCAGTGCAGCGACAGTTTCGCTGGGTGAAACGAAGGCGCCACCATCCACCACGCGTCGGCTGCGTGTGCGGCCAGGAGGACGATGGCAATGGCGACAAGGAATTGTGGTCGTCGCTTGTTGCGCCGGGAAAGCAGGAAGAAGAAGGGAAGAAGAAAATGGAAAAGAAAAAGCGCAATGACGACCCAGCCCCAGCCGCCCTTGGTGCGATGCAGGTACCAGGCGATTTCGCGAGGAAGATCGCCTGACCAGATTATGAGGAACTGCGAGAACGCGAGATAGGTCCAGGTCATCGTCAGGGTGAGCAGGAGATTCCCTAACTGCTGGAAAGCTTCCGGGCCGCTCACCTGCGCGACCGGATCTTCGTCGCGCAGCAGGTAAAGCATGCAAATGGCGAAGGCAATCGCCGCCAGCATTTGCCCGACACAAATGAGGATCGGAAACATCGTCGAAAACCAGTCGCACTCGGCCGACATGATCCAATCGACGAAGGCAAGAGTTCCCGTGAGGGGGTAGATCACCAGTCCGGGCCCGCTCAAGCGGCGAAGACGCCGCGTCGGATCGGCATTCGCGGAATGGTCCTGCCGCGCCGACAGATGGAGAAGGCGCCGGCTCAGGAGGATCCAGACCGCAAAAATCAGCGCCGCGCGGATCAGGAAGCCGGGAGCATTCATATATAGATGGCGGTGCTGCAGGACAGGATCGTTCGCTACCCCTGCCCTGGTCGCCCACGGATAGAGCGAGCTCAGCCCGAGGCAGATCGGAATAAACCCGAGCAGAAGGAGCGGCAGCGTGCTCATCGCTGCTTCGAACACTCGGCGGACGGGGTTCCCCCATTTTCCGCCGGTGAGATAGTGAATCATCGCCCAGCCCATCGAGCCGAGGGCAATCCCGAGCCAGAATATTTCCGCGGCGAGCCAGGAGACGAAGAACTGTCGCGAATTAACCACGGCACCGAGTGCGGTGAGAGCGACAAGTGCCAGCCCGGCGAAGAGGAATAACGAGCGCCGTTGCCGCAACCAGATCATGGCTGCTCCTTCAGTTTTTTCTGCTCTTCGCTGCTGAGCTCCCGGGCGGGCGTGCTGCGGCTTAGCTGCAAGGCCCGGATGTAGGCAGCGATGGCCCATCGATCATCGATGCTAACGCGCGCCCCGTACGGATACATCACTCCGTAGCCGTTCCTAATCACGTCGAAAAAGTGCCCGATCGGTGCGTTGCGCAGCCGGTCCGAATGGAAAGTGGGCGGCGCCGGGAAGCCGCGCTGTGGAATCATGCCGTTCCCTTCGCCATTGGCGCCGTGACAGACCGCGCAGTAAATATCGTAGCGTTCCCGGCCCCGTTGCAGAACCTCCCGCGTTAACGGCATCGGCAGATGCGTGATGTAGACTCCGTTCATTAGTCCAGTAGTCCAGGCCGTGTTTGAGAGATCCGCCTCTCGCGGAATGACATTTGCCGGCAGCGAGCGCGCGGCGGCGCCGTCACGGAAAAACTGCGATTCCGCGAGCGGCTTCAGTTTAGGCTGATTGTACATGTCATTGCGGCAGGCGGTGCCCACGAGTGCGAGCAAGGCGGTGACGGCTCTGGCCAAAGTGGCGCAAGCGTCTCGCTTGCGTTTTGATTGATTCGCGACCGGGACGGTTGCGCCACCTCCTCCCCTCACCCGGGCACCTCCTCGATTCGAATGGGCTGAAGCGACTGGAGAAAGAGGCGAGTCTCGGCGAGGCCGAACCGCGGATCCTTCGCTTCAATGCAGAGAAAGAAGCGATCTTGCGAGGCGCGTTCAAACTCGCGGAGATGAAACATCGGATGATACGGGCGCGGCAGGCCGCTCAATCCTAACGAAAAGAAAAATGCGGTCAGCGCCGCACCGAGCACGGTCAGCTCGAAGGTAATCGGAACAAAGGCCGGCCAGCTGTGCAAGGGACGCCCGCCCACATTGATCGGATAGCTGACAACGCTCGCGTACCATTGCATTCCGTAAGCGATCAGAGCTCCGCTCATTCCCCCGAGCAGGACGAGCAGCGGCATCCGGTTCTTTTTGCCGAGCGCATCGGCCAGGCCTTCGACCGGAAAAGGCGCGTAAGCATCCATTTGACGAAACCCTTCGGCATACGTCTTTTCGGCGGCGTAGAGGAGCTGCTGGTGGGTTTGAAATTCGGCGGCCAGGCCGAATAGTTTCGGCTCTTTCATAGGGTGTTTGCCTTGGCTGGTTCCGCCACGAGCTCGCGCGATTCCGAGATCGATAGCATCGGAAGAAAGCGAATGAACAGGAACAACAGAGTGAGGAACAAACCGACGCTGCCGATCAAAGTGGCCCAATCCCAGAACGTCGGAAAAAACATGCCCCAGGAGGAAGGGAGGAAGTCGCGATGCAAACTGGTGATGACGATAACAAAACGCTCAACCCACATTCCGATGTTGATGAAGAGCGCGACGATGAAGAGGGTAACTGGATTGCGGCGGATGCGGGCGGACCAGAGCGTTTGCGGGATGATCACGTTGAAAAGCATCAGCCCCCAGAAGATCCAGCCATACGGACCCGTCGTCCGGTTCGACATCATGAACTGTTCGTAGATGTCGCCGCTGTACCACGACATGAACGCTTCGATGAAGTAGCCGTAGCTGACCATCAGTCCGGTGACGAACATGATGTTCGCCATGTTGTTGAGGTAACGCTCGGTGATGAGCTCCTCCAGGTGATAAATCCGCCTGACGGGAATTAGGATGTTCAAGACCATGGCGAAGCCGGAGTAGATGGCGCCGGCGACGAAATAGGGCGGGAAGATGGTCGAATGCCAGCCCGGCAGCTGGGCCACGGCGAAATCGAAGCTGACCACGCTGTGGACCGAAAGCACTAGCGGCGTGGCCAGCCCAGCCAGGAGGAGATAAGCAGTTTGTTGTCGCTGCCAATGATCGGCAGAGTTGCGCCAGCCTAACGCCAGGATGCCGTAGATCTTTTTCTTTCCCGGTGTTTGGGCGCGATCGCGAATGGTGGCCAGGTCCGGGAGCAGGCCCAGGAACCAGAAAAGAATCGAGACGGTCAAATAGGTGCCGACGGCGAAAACATCCCAGACCAGCGGACTGCGGAACTGCGGCCACAGTCCCATCGTGTCGGGATAAGGGAAAAGCCAATAAAAGACCCACGGCCGTCCGAGATGCAGCAGCGGGAACAACCCGGCGCAGGCTACCGCGAACAGCGTCATCGCTTCGGCGAGTCGATTGATGGCGGTTCGCCAGTGCTGAAAGAGGAGAAGGAGGATGGCGGAAATGAACGTCCCCGCATGCCCGATCCCGATCCACCAGACGAAGTTCACAATCGCGAAGCCCCAGGCGACCGGGATGTTAATGCCCCAAATTCCAACGCCTTTCACCAGCAGCCAGGTGACCGCAAAAAGAAACAGCATGAGCAGACAAAACGCGCCGCCGAAGCCGATCCACCAGGAGCGCGGCTGCCAGCCGAGCACAATGGAGCTGATCTTCTCGTTAACGGATTCGTAGGTCTGCACCCGGCGCGAGAAGATTGCTGGGATACCCGAGAACGGACATTCTCGTGCGCGGATGCTTCGTCGGGCGGAATCATCTTCATGCGGAAGCGAGCTGCGGATTTGGATTGCGCAGGCGGGCGAGATAGGTCGTGCGCGGCCGCGTGTTCAACTCCGCCAGCATGGCGTAACGGAGCGGCGATTTCTGGAGCGTGGCCACCCGGCTCTGAGGTGTCGGCCAGGTTACCGAAGGTAATTGCCTCGGTTGGGCAGGCCTGAGCGCAGGCGGGAATGACTTCTCCGTCCTTGATCGAACGCTTCCCCAGCTCGGCGACGTAGCGGGCCGCATTGATTCTTTGCAGACAGTAGGTGCATTTTTCCATCACCCCGCGTGAACGCACCGTGACATCCGGATTGCGCGACAGCTTATCTGTCGGTGAGAGATTGCCATTATACTCGAGAAAATTGAAGCGCCGGACTTTGTAGGGGCAATTGTTCGAGCAATAGCGGGTGCCGACGCAACGGTTGTAAACCTGAAGGTTCAAACCTTCGTCATCATGCACGGTCGCGCCGACGGGACAGACGAGTTCGCACGGCGCGTGTTCGCAATGCATGCACGGAACCGGCTGATGATTGATCTCCGGCGCCTCTGTGTTTCCGGCGTAGTAGTTGTCGACGCGGATCCAGTGCATCTCCCGGCCCGCGTTTGACCTGGTACTTTCCGACCACCGGGATATTATTTTCGGCCTGACACGCGATCGTGCAGGTGTTGCAACCGATGCAGGTGCCGAGATCGATGACCATCCCCCAGGCGTAACCGGGTTTCTTAAATTCATCCGGGTGGTAAAGCGTTTCGTCCGGTTTTGGTTCTTCTCCTTCTTTGCGCGCGAAGTCGGGGTCGGTCTGAAACTGAGCAAGTGTGCCCGCCCGAAAGATGTGCCGCCCTTCCATCGAATGATGCTGCTGGGTGGTGGCGAACTCGTGGGACTGCTGCGCGGTTTTGCGAATTTCCAAGCCGTCGCCAAACCAGAGTGCACTGGTTGTGCGCAAGGCGTAGGCGTTCACGCCGACGTTGTTTCCAACCCGGCCGGCATCGGTTCTCCCGTAGCCCAGATGCAGGGTCACTGAATTCAGGGCCTGTCCCGGTTGAATCCAGACCGGCGCGCGCAGGGTGCGTTTTTGAAAGGCCAACTCGACCATATCGCCGTTTTGCAGATTCAACCTTCCGGCGAGTGCAGGGCTAACGATCGCCGCATTATCCCAGGTCAGCTTGCTAAATGGCCGCGGCAGTTCCTGGATCCAGGCGTTGTTGGCATAACGACCATCGAGAACATTCGGATCCAGCCGGAAGAGAAGTTCCAGCGAACCGCTCGGCGACTTTTCCGTTGGCGGGATGGGAATGTTTGGTGGCGTTTCGCCGCCGTTCTGCGCCTCGGCGGAGTCTGGCCCTGCCGATCTTGGCTCCCTGGCGACTCCGCGTTGAACAGCCTGCTGCCACTTTTCTTCCGATCCCGGATTTGGCATCCATGAAGCGTGGATGATGTCGAAGGCCGAACGGCCCCCCTGGGGCTGAAGCAAGGCATCGACGATCTGGTGAGCGGTCCAACCATCGTAAAGCGGCTCAATCAGCGGCTGAATGATTGTGGCCGAGCCATCAAACGCGAGCGCGTCGCTCCACGCTTCCAGAAAATGCGCCGCAGGCAGGTGCCAGGTGGATTGCCGTGAGGTTTCATTTACAAAAAGATGGTGATGAGCAACGGTGCCGACCTTGGCCAGCGCGCCCGCGAAGTTCAGATCGGTTGGCGCGTCGTAGATTGGGTTGCCGCCGAGAATGACCAGCAGATTGACGCTGCCCGACTCGATGTCGGAGACTAACGAGCGCAACGAACTCGTCGGATCGCTCGTCTGCCACGGCGCAACCGGCGGCCGCGGCGAGATCGTGGTGCCGTTGTTACCGAGCGCGTCGTTGATCTGCGCGACTATCGCGTGAACCGGGGCCGGTTGCGTTTCTCCGGCGAGCACGACGCTGTCGCCTTGGTTTTCGCGCAGATCGGCAGCGGCAGCCGAGACCCACCTCGCCAAAGGCGCTGCGAGGTCAATGCGCTTACTCGCGCCACTGATCTCCGCCAGAAGCGCATCTGCAATCGTCGCTATATCGCGAGCAGCGGCCGGCAGACGATGATCGGCGTTAGACCCGGTAATTGTTGGAGTGGGCTCGGCTACATACAGCCGAGACATTTTCGCATCAGGGGAATCGCCCATGCGGCGGGTGGAAGCAAAGTCGCGGCCGTAGCGAAGGGCGGCCGGGTGCGCATAAAGGAAGTCCGACTCCAGGGCCACGATCACCGCGGCATCGGCGACGTTATAGATCAGATCTTCCGAACCCGAACGCGTGCCGGCGGTCGGGTCCCATTGGTGCAAATGGGCCTGCGGAAATCTAGCCAGCACGGCTTGCAACTGCCGCGTCAGCGTCGGCGACGTCACGGTTTGGGTCAGGATGCGCAGTCCGGCGCCGGCGTTCGTCTCGGAAAGGAGCCTTTGCATCTCGCGCAAAAACCCGTCCCAAGTGTTAACCTGCCCATTCTTCAGAACGTTCTGTGAACGGTCGGGATCATAGAGATCGAGCAGATCCGCTTGCCCCCAGATGCTGGTCCCGCCGAGGCTGGCCGGATGATCGGCGTTTCCTTCGATCTTGGTCGGACGGCCTTCATTGCTGCGGACGAGGATTCCCTGCGCGTAACCTCCGAAAGTGCAGGCCGTGGCGAAATGCAGTGGTTTGCCCGAGACGATTTGCTCCGGCTGTTTCACGTATGGAACGATCTTCTCTAACGGTTGTTTGGTGCAGGCACCGAAGCCGGCCAACGCCGCCGACGCTCCCATCAGGCGGATGAAATCTCGCCGGCCGATTTCACTCGAAGCTTCATCGAGAACGTTCGGAAACTCGGCCCTCAGCCACTGCTCCACCTCCGCGGCGCCGGTGCGCTCGGCCAGAGTTCGCCAGTATTTCTTCTGCGTCAGCGGTGGCATGTGCTGCAGTTGATCAGTCGACCAGAGAGGTCGACATGGTTTTGCTCGGCCAGCTTTCGGCCTAACGACTCGTGATTAGCCGGCGCCTGCCAGGCCATGTTATAAATCTGATCGGCCGGGCGCAGGCTTTTCTGCGGTGACCGGTGGCAATCGATGCACCACTTCATGTAAAGTGTTTCGGTTTTCCAGGTCAGAGGCATTTGATCCACCCGCCCGTGGCAAGTGGAACAGCCGACGCCTTTGGCCACATGGATACTGTGATTGAAATAGACAAAGTCGGGCAGGTCATGGACGCGCGTCCATTTTAAGGGCTGATGATTGATCATGCTGGCGCGGACCGGCTCCAGGAGAGGCGCCTCCGTCCAGAGCTGCGAATGACAGGTCATGCAGGTGTCGGTCGAAGGAATGCCGGCGAAGGAAGAGGTCTCGACGGAAGTGTGGCAATAGCGGCAATCAATGCCGAGCCCGGAGACGTGATGCTGATGACTGAATGGGACCGGCTGTTGAAAGGGAATGCCGACGTCAGTCGTGTAAGGCGCCCAGAAAATCTCGGAAGTGGCCCAGCCTGCGCCACAGACGAACAGGACGACGGCGGCCAGAATCACTCGTGACTGGGTGTTCGCGCGCGGCGAAAACAACTGGGCCATTACAGAACAAGTGCCTGACGCAGAATAGATCGTATTTGGAACGGGTCTAAGACGCCAGTCATTTGCGCGTATCAGGCGGCATCCGGCACGTCACAGGAAGCAAGCTTTACCGGACGCCGGGATGAGCCGGCCGTCCCTGAACCATCCGTGGGGAGCCGGCCTGTTCGCGGCCGGCGCGTTAGCGGCGCCTAAACTCCGTCGCCCGCTTCGGTCCGACTAGAAAAGCCTCGGACGCAGCGCGGTCGTTAGGTTGCCTGGATGCGTGGCCCTTACCTGGATTGGCGGCGAACCCCGAAGAGCGCAAAGATTGCGACGCCGCCGAGAATGGTCAGCGCAGAAGTCGCCGGTTCCGGAACTGCTGCGAGCGTGAAGTTATCGATCACCGGTTGAGAATTTCCCACGGCGTTCGCGATTTGCAGGGTCACGGTGGTGATTGGATTCGATAGGGAGTCATAACCGATGAAGGTGTAACCGTTGTTGACGCTGGGCGACGACAACGTGGTTAGCAATGTGTTACCGGAATAAACACTGAGCTGATACGGTTCCGGCACGGTGCTGCTTGGGCTGATCAGGTCCAAACCGAAGCTGAAGGTGTTAGCAGGCAGCGTGATGGCGAGGCTGTCCGCCAGGAATTGGCCGTTGAAGGCGTAGAGCGCCAGATTGTTAGGCCCAAGAAAAGGAAAGTTGCTCTGGCCGAGGAATTCGACGTTCAAGGCCGTGGGAATGGCGTCGAAGATGACGTTTCCCGCCGGCGTGACCTCAGTGACATTACCATACTGCGTCGGCCCGGGAGTGTAGCCGTTGAAGTCGATGACGGTGTTGGAGGGATGGGCCACGTTGTAAAGCGCGCGGGTGTTGTAAATCGTCTGGGCCTCCGCGGTCGCCGCGAGGGTGGTAAGAAGTGCCGCGAAGATGATTGTTTTCATAGTTACTCGAAGGTTTGATGATCAATTCGGGGCCTGCGGCACGGCCGGTCGCCTCCTGCCCAACGAATTTTTCGAGGAAGAGGTGGGCCGCCGTTACCGTGAGATCGCGTGAGGTAGGGGCGGTTCGAGTCTACCCGCCGCGGCGGGAACGGCCCGGGTTGAAGCTCCACTCGCACCTGGTGTGGTCATTCATCAGCGTCTTCGGTAAGTCACACCCGCGCATATTGCATCACTTCGCGACGGGCGGATCGGTGATCCGCCCCTACCTGCCGCCAAGTCTTAATTACACGCAGCGCGAGGTAGGGGCCGTTCGAGTTTACCCGCCGCGGCGGGAACGGCGCCCGCTTGAAGCTCCACTCGCACTTGGTGTGGCCATGCATCAGCGTCTTCGGCAAGTCACACCCGCCCACTTTGCAACCCGTCCCGGACGGGCCGGATCGGTGATCCCCCCCTACCTGCTCCCAAGTCCTGATTACGCGCCGCGCGAGGTAGGGGCCGTTCGCCGAATGGCCCGCTTAACTATGAAGGCTCACGCGGTGACCGTGCCGTCGGCATGCCCGGATCGCAAAAGGCCGTAGTGCGTCACTGAAATGTCGCTCTATCCAGCCGGTTGAGGCGCCGTTTGCGGCAACGTCAACTGCCTCCGACGACCGCGCCGATTTTTCATCCACTGCCGGGCGTGCTCGAGGCCAAGGTAGATCACCGGCGTGGAGTAGAGGGTCAGCATTTGTGAAACAATGAGGCCTCCGATAATCGAAATGCCCAGCGGTTTGCGCAATTCGCTCCCGCTACCGAGGCCGACTGCGAGTGGCACCGCCCCGAATAACGCTGCCAAGGTTGTCATCATGATCGGGCGAAACCGGACCAGGCACGCTTGGTAAATCGATTCCTGCGCGGAAAGTTTTTCCTGCCGCTCTGCTTCGAGCGCGAAATCGACCATCATGATGGCGTTCTTCTTCACGATGCCGATCAGCAAAATGATCCCAATCATGGAAACGAGATCGAGGTTGTAGCCGGTTAGCCAGAGGGCGAGGAGTGCCCCCAAGCCAGCTGACGGAATTGTCGAAAGAATGGTGAGCGGATGAACGAGGCTCTCGTAACGGATCCCCAACACGATATAAACAGCTATGAGCGCAGCGATGAAGAGCCACCCCATGGTGTCGAAGGAAGCTTGCGCAACCTGGAACGTGCCCGCGGTGTTACCGCGGATGGTCGATGGCATCCGCATTTCCGCGCGGTCCTTCTCAATGATCTGCAGGGCTTCGCTGAGCGAAGTGCCGGGAGCGAGATCGAACGAGATATTCACGCAGGCGAACTGTCCCTGGTGTTGAATCGAGAGCGGCGTGTTCCCAAGCTCGAAGTGCGCGATTGTGCTTAACGGGACCTGCGAACCGGAGCTCGATTTAATGTAGATCTTGTCCAACGCGGACGGACCCTGTTGAAAATTCGGGTCGACCTCGAGGATGACATGAAACTGATTCAGCTGCGTGTACATGATCGAGACCTGCCGTTGCCCGAAGGCGCTGTTCAGGGTGCTGTCGACTGCGCTCGGTTGAATGCCCAAACGCGCGGCGGCGTCGCGATCGATAACCACGTTCTCCTGTAAGCCACTGAACTGCTGGTCCGTATTCACGTCCTTCAACTTGGGTTCTTTCTGCAGCCGCGCGACCAGCTTGGGCGCCCAGGCATTTAATTCGTCGACGTTTTGATCAGTCAGAGCGTAGATCCAGGGCGCCTTTGACTGGCGGCCGCCGGTGCGGATGTCTGTGCTGGCCTGAAGGTAAAGATAGGCGCCCGCGACCTTGGAAAGTTTCGGCCGAAGACGGGCGATGATGGCCCCGGGATCCTCGCGGCGATGATTCTTGCCAAATCCTTTCGGCTTCAGGCTAACGAAGATATGCGCGTGGTTTACGGGCTGCCCGTTTCCACCTCCGAAGAATGACCCGACCGCCTGAACCGCTGGATCGCTCATCACAATTTTCACCAGTTCTTCCTGCTTTTCCTTCATTGCCTGGAAGGAGATGTCCTGGCCGGCGTCGGTGCTGCCATTCAGTTGCCCGGTGTCCTGTGGCGGGAACAATCCGCGAGGCAACACCCCGTAGAGATAGAGCGTCGCCGCGATCGCGAGGACGGTTGCGATCAACATGGTGTACTCGTGATCCAGCACCCATTTCAGGGTGCGGCCGTAAAACGATTGGAGCCGGTCGACCAAACCTTCGCTCACGCGGAAGAAGCGCCCCTTCTTTTCGTTCGCCTGCTCGTTGCGCAGGAACCGGCCGCACAACATGGGCGTTAAAGTGAGCGAGACAACGCCGGAGACGAGGATGGCGACGCTCAGGGTGACCGCAAACTCGTGAAAGATGCGGCCGATATACCCGCCCATAAAAAGGAGCGGGATAAACACGGCGACCAGCGAAATGCTCATCGAAACCACGGTGAACCCGATCTGACGCGCGCCTTTCAAGGCCGCCTGCAGCGGCTGATCTCCTTTCTCGAGAAAACGCACGATGTTTTCGATGACGACGATCGCGTCGTCCACCACGAAGCCCGTCGAAACGGTCAGCGCCATCAGCGAAAGATTGTCGAGGCTGTAGCCGCAGACCCACATCACGGCGAATGTGCCGGCCAGCGAAAGCGGCATGGCGACCCCGGCGATAACGGTTGGCCAGACGCGACGGAGGAAGATGAACATGACAACCACGACCAGCCCCATCGCGATCATCAATGTGATCTGAACATCGCGGACAGAGGCGCGGATGGTGCCGGTTCGGTCGTTCATCACGTCAAGGTGCACTCCCGGCGGAAGCCATTCGCGGAGTTGCGGCAGAAGAGCGCGTACCTGGTCGGTGGTGCGCACGACGTTGGCGCCCGGTTGCTTGAAAATCACTAATAAGACCGCTCGTTTGCCGTTGAAAAGTCCGGCTTGAAGATCGTTTTCCTGGCCATCGATCACCGTGCCAATGTCGTGCAGTGGAACCGCCACTCCGTTGTGCTGCGCAACGATGATCGGCCGGTAGTCTGCCGCGCGCAGGCGCTGATCGTTAGACCCGATGACGTAATTTCGCTCCGGACCGCTCAACATTCCCTTGGGCGAGTTCACGTTCACCAGCGACAGCTGCAGCCGGATGTCTTCCAGGCTCAGTCCCATGGACGCGAGCTGGACCGGGTTAACCTGCACACGAACCGCCGATTTCGCGCCGCCCCCGAGATTCACCTGGCTCACCCCTTCGATCTGACTGATTCGCTGCGAGACGATCTGGTCGGCCAGGGTGTAGACTTCGGTCAGCTCATGCGTGTCCGAGGTCATGGCCAGGACCATGATCGGTGCGTCGGCCGGATTGACCTTGCGATAGGTGGGCGGATTAGGAAGACCGCTGGGCAACTCGCCGGAGGCGGCGTTGATCGCCGCTTCCACGTCCCGGGCGGCGCCATTGATGTCGCGGGTGAGATCGAACTGAATCGAAATCGAAGCTCCCCCTAACGAACTGGTGGAAGTGATCTCGTTGACGCCGGCGATCTGGGCAAAGCGGCGTTCGAGCGGAGCGGCTAGTGAGGACGCAGCGGTGGCTGGATCAACGCCCGGTTCCTGGGCATTCACGAAGATCGTCGGATAATCCACGCTGGGCAGCGGTGCGATGGGCAGGAAATAGTAAGCGAGCACTCCGAGCAGGAGCAGGCCGAGCGCCAGCAACGAAGTGCCAATCGGCCGCCGGATAAATGGCTCAGATATGTTCATGGCCTCTTCTTCTGATCAGAACCCGCGCTCATGATCGCCGCCGGCTAAAGCCGGCTCCGGCTCGTTCGAGGTTCGCAGCGGAAGCTGAGCTTGCGAAAGTTTTCCACGGTTGCGCCTCTCCGCGAACCAAACCTGCAGCCGGTCCATGTACAGATAAATGACAGGCGTGGTGTAGAGGGTGAGGACCTGCGACAGCAACAAGCCGCCGACAATGGAAATACCGAGTGGTCGCCGCAATTCACTTCCCGTTCCGTGCTCCAGGGCGAGTGGCAGCGCGCCTAACAGCGCCGCGGCCGTTGTCATCATGATCGGCCGGAAGCGAAGAAGGCACGCCTGGTAAATCGATTCCTCCGGCGTCATCCCTTCGTTTCGCTCTGCTTCAAGCGCGAAGTCGATCATCATGATCGCGTTTTTCTTCACGATGCCGATGAGGAGAATGATGCCGATCAGTGCGACCAGCGAAAAGTCTGTCCGACAAATAATGAGTGCGATCAACGCGCCCACTCCCGCGCTCGGCAGGGTGGAGAGAATGGTGATCGGATGAATGTAGCTCTCGTACAAAACGCCGAGCACAATGTAGATGACCACGATCGCGGCCAGGATCAGGAATGGTTCACTGGTCAGGCTGGAACGGAATTCCGCCACCGCGCCGGTGAAGCTCGTGGCAATGCTATCCGGCAGCTGGATCTCGCGTTCCGCTTTCTCGATCGCGGCGATGGCATCGCCCAAGGATTTTCCGGGCTTGAGATTGAATGAAATGGTGGCGGATGGAAATTGTCCCTGGTGCGGAATGGAGAGCGGAATGTTGCCGATCGACATGGTGGCGAAAGCGCTCAGCGGAACCGGCCGCCCTGAAGTCGATTTGACGTAAATCTTGTTCACAACATCGGGGGAGGTCTGAAAGCTCGGTTCCACTTCCAGAATGACCCGAAACTGGTTCGACTGCGTGAAAATGATCGAGACCTGTCGCTGTCCGAAGGCGTCGTAAAGGGTGTCGTCAATCGCCTGGGTCACCACGTTGAGGCGGGAAGCCTCGGAGCGGTCGACGTTGACGTTAACCTGCAGCCCATTCACCTGCTGATCGCTCGCGACATCGGTCAGTTGCGGAAGTTTTCCGAGCTTCTGCACCAACTTCGGCGTCCACTCTCCGAGCTCTCCCGCGTCAGCATCCTGCAGGATGTATTGGTACTGGGTGCGGCTGACTCGGGTGTCGATCTGTAAATCCTGCGAGGCCTGCATGAAAAGAGAGACGCCTTGAACTCCGGCGGTGGCGTGGCGAAGCCGGTCGATGATCTCCTCCGCGCTCGCGCGCTGGTTATGCGGCTTTAGCACAATGAAAAGCCGGGCCGTGTTCAATGTTGGGTTGACCGTGCCTGCGCCGACCGAGGCTGAGACAATGGTCACATCGGGGTCTTTCCGGACCACGTCGGAGATCGCGTGCACGTGCTTCATCATCGCGTCGAACGAAACGTTCTCCGCTGCATCGACGACCCCTATGACGACGCCGGTGTCCTGCTGCGGGAGGAGCCCTTTCGGAATGATGACGTAGAGGAAAATCGTCGCGACCAGCGTGATCAGCGCGACGTTCAAAGTGAGCCGCTGGTGCGCGAGGACCCAGCGCAAGCCGCGCTCGTAGAGATCACGCAGCCGTGTGAAATACGTTTCGGTCCAATGATAGAAGCTCCCTTCACCGTGCGCCTGTTGTTCTTCGTTTTCGGCGCGCAGCAGCTTCGCGCACATCATCGGAGTCAGGGTGAGCGAGATCACCGCGGAGACGGCCACGGCCACACTCATGGTAATGGCGAATTCGCGGAACAACCGTCCGACGATTCCAGTCATGAAGAGCAACGGGATGAAGACTGCAATCAGCGAAATGCTCAATGAGATCACGGTGAACCCGATCTGACGCGCGCCCTTCAAAGCAGCTTGGAAGGGCGGATCGCCTGCTTCGATGAAGCGCACGATGTTTTCGATCATGACGATGGCGTCGTCGACGACGAAGCCGGTGGAGATGGTCAGCGCCATCAGCGATAGGTTATCCAGGCTAAAACCGGCGAGATACATGATCCCGAACGTCCCGATGAGAGAGAGCGGCAAGGCGATGCTGGGAATGACCGTGGCCCAGAGCTTCCGGAGAAAGACAAACATGACCATGACCACCAGCGCGACGGTCAAAATGAGCGTGAATTGCACGTCCCGCACCGAAGCCCGGATCGTTTCGGTACGGTCAGCCAGGATTGAAACATGCACCGACGGCGGCAGCGTGCTGGTGAGCCGCGGCAAAAGCTGTTTCACGCGATCGACCGTCTGAATGATGTTCGCGCCGGGCTGTCGCTGGATATCGAGCAAGACCGCCGGTTGTTCGCGATGCTTGTTGCTCACCCACGCGCCGAGCTGGTCGTTCTCGACCCCGTCAACGATGGTGGCGATGTCGCCTAGCCGAATAGCGGCACCGTTCTTGTAGGCCACGATGATTGGTTTGTAGGCTTCGGCCGAGAAGATCTGGTCATTCGATCCGATGGTGAAGGACTGGCGGGCCCCGTCGAAGCTGCCTTTGGGCGCGTTCACGTTCGCCTGCCCGAGAATCGTGCGCACATCCTCAAGGCTCAGTCCCAGATTGGAAATGGCTGCCGGATTCACCTGCACTCGCACGGCCGGCTTTTGGTTCCCTTCGATCGTGACCAGGCCGACTCCGGTGATCTCGCTTAGTTTTTGCGCCAACAAGGTATCAGCGAAATCGTTCACCTTATCCAGCGGGAGGGAATCGGACGTGATCGAGAGGGTCAGGATCGGTGTGTCGGCGGGATTGACCTTGTTGTACTTCGGCGGGTTCGGCAGCTCCTTGGGCAGATAGCCGCTCGCGACATTGATCGCCGCCTGAACATCCTGCGCCGCAACATCGATCGGACGGTCGAGCACGAACTGCATCGTGATCGTCGAGGTACCCGAAGGAGCTCGTCGAATTCATCGAAGCCAGCCCTGGAATCTGTCCAAACTGTTTCTCCAGCGGCGTGGTGACCGATGACACCATCACGTCGGCGCTGGCCCCCGGATAAAAGGTCGTGACCTCGATGGTTGGAAAATCAACCGTTGGCAACGCCGAGATCGGAAGAAATCGATACCCGAGCAGGCCTAACAAGACGATCCCGGCCATGAGCAAGGAAGTCGCGACCGGCCGCCGAATGAATGGCTCGGAAATGCTCATCGCTGAAAGCTGCTCTCGCTCGTGCCCATGATTGTGATCGAGCCGGAGAAGCTAACTCATGGTTTTGCGGGTGTAGCCTGCCCTCGCCCATGGCGGCCCTTCCCCGATCCTGCGCCTGATGGTGGAGAGGATGCTCCGGTTTCGGGCGTGACTCCTTGTGGCGCCGTCATCACAACGCGAGTCCCCGGCTGAAGTTTGTATTGGCCGTCGACCACCACTTCTTCGCCGGGCTTCAATCCCTCTTCGATAATTGTTTCGTTGCCCTCGGTCTGACCCGTTTTGATCGGGCGCATTTCGACTGAGTTGTCCCCTTTTATGACATAGGCATAAGTGCCCTGCGGACCGCGCTGGACCACTCCGGCCGGCGCGACGGTGGCGTCTTTGCGGGTGGTCAGAACGAGGCGTGCATTCACGAACTTCCCCGGCCAGAGTTTAAGACTGTCGTTAGGAAACGTCGCTTTGAGTTTGACTGTTCCGGTCGCCGGATCGATTTCATTGTCGACCACAGCCAGCATTCCCCGGTCGAGCTCCTCGGTGTTTCCGCGACCCAGCGCGACCACCATCAGGGAATGAATATCACTGCCTTGGTTAAGGATCGCCTGCAAACTTTGCTCAGGCAGAGTGAATATCACGGAGATTGGTTTCAACTGAGTGATCACCACGATCCCGTTTTGATCCGAGGCGTGCACAATGTTTCCGAGATCGACCAGGCGCACGCCGGTTCGACCATCAATGGGCGACCTGAGCGAACAGTAATCGACGTTGACCTGGGCGGCTTCGGCGGCCGCTTGCGACTTCTGCGCGTTCGCTACGGCCGTATCGTAGTCCTGCTGCGCGACCACGTTTCGCGCGCGCAAATCGGCCTGCCTTTTTAGTGTTGCCTGGTCCAGCGCAGCTTGCGCCTTGGCCTGGTCGAGCGCGGCCTGGTAGGGCTTTGGATCAATCAGAGCGAGCAGATCTCCCGCCTTCACGTCCTGGCCTTCGGTGAAATTCACCTGCATCAGCGCACCGTCCACCCGCGAATGCACCGTGACGGTGTTGAAGGCCTGCACCGTGCCAAGGCCATCAAGATAAATGGGGACGTCCTTCTGCTGCACCGTGCCGGCGACTACAGGAACCGGGCCGGCGCCGGCAAAACTACCACGACGGCCCCCGTGTGCGGCGTCCGGTGTGGCCGAGCTGTCGGTATTGCGATGACAACTCCACCACCCTGCCAGGAGCAAGAGAACGCCCGCGGCGATGAGAATTGTTCGCTTCCGCATGAGTCTACTATCCCCAGATTCAATCGTGTCGCCGCCATTAAAAGGCTCTTTCGCCTGCACGATTACATCCGACGCTCCATTTCGAGTGCGCGGCAAGTGTTCCTGTTCGGGTTGGACGAAAGACGAATTCGATTTCACGGGTTCATCTCATATGACTGGAGCAAGCCTGGCTCCGTTACACTGATGATGCGACGCCGCAGGCGGCAGACCGCACATTCACTCTGCGGAGAGACTACGTTCTGCCTCTTTGGAGATAGTTTGAAGGCGATGTGCAGGTTGATGGCCTAACTGCCGCGACAACGCGACAATCGGGGGCGAACCACGAATATCTTCAGGAAAGCTGGATCAAGCCGCGCCTGGTCGCGGTGGCGACCGCTTCCGTTCGGCTGATTACGTTCAGCTTCGCGAAGATGCCTTTGACGTGCGATTTGACCGTCCCCTCGCTGATGAAAAGCTTCGCACCGATCTCTTTGTTGCTCTTCCCTTCCGCGATGAGCTTCAAGACGTCGATCTCGCGTGCACTCAAGGCGTCGCCGCTCAGCCGCTCGGCCAGTTTGGCGGCCAGCGGCGGCGGAACAAACGTTTCACCCTGGTGAACGCGGCGAATGCAGTCCATCAACGCTTCGCGCGCCACATCCTTCAGCAGATACGCTTTAGCGCCGGCTTTTAACGCGCGGTAAATGTCTTCGTCTCCATCGAAGGTCGTTAGCACGACGATGCGGGCGTTCTCGTCCTGCGCGCGGATTTCGCGGATCACCGAAACGCCGTCCAGTTCAGGCATGCGCAAATCGAGTAGCAAAACATCGGGCCGCAGCTTCAGCCACAGTTCAAGCGCTTCCCGTCCGTTACTCGCTTCGCCCAACACCTTCATGTCCGGCTTTCGCCCGATCAACGAAGCCAGTCCTTCTCGGACCACGCTATGATCGTCGGCGATGACGACGCCAATCCGTCCTCGCTTAGCCGCGCTCGCTGCCGCTCCTTCGTTAGTCGCTTCCGGTGCTTTGATTGCCATATTAATGTGCTCCGTTCTCGCAGGGCGAAATAACCAGCACCCGCGTGCCGTGCCCGTTATTGCTCGAGATATCGAGGACGCCGCCCATCTGTTCGACCCGCTCGCGCATGCCGGCGAGACCAAAACCGGCATGCTGTTGGTTGTCTGAAAAACCACGGCCATCGTCGGTCAGTTCCAACCTGACCTCATGCGGCTTAAAGGTGAGCGCCGCTTCGAAGCGGGTGGCATGGGCGTGCTTCAGCGTGTTGGTTAGGGCCTCCTGCCCAATGTGCAGCAGGTTTTCCTGCATCTTGAAGGGGAGCTCGCGCGGCTGGCCTTCGACATGGAATTCTGTCGCGAGCGCCAGGCCGGTAGTACGTTTCCGGATGTTCGCCTGCAGGGCTTGCCAGAAAGTTTTCTCGCGCAGAACCTGTGGCCGCAAGGCGCGAACAGAGCGGCGCGCTTCATTTAAACTTTGGCGCGCCAGTTCGGCGGCGCGGCGCAAATGTTTCCGCCCGTCGTCTCCGTCGGAATTCATCATCGCTTCTTCCGCGGCCTCCAACTGCACGATCACTCCGGTGAAGCCCTGCGCCAGGGTGTCGTGGATATCCCGAGCCATGCGATTCCGTTCTTCCAGAACCGCCGCCTCGCGGCTTTGCTCGGCGAACTCGGTCAGTTGGATCGCGAGCATGACCTGGTGGGCCAACGCCTGGGCAAGCTCGATCTCGCCTGCGCGATAGGCCGCGCGGTCACCATGCCGAATGCTGATGAAACCGCGGACATCCCCTCCGACGAGCACCGGGACAACCAGGCAACGCTTCGTTCCTTTGGATCGGAGATACTCCGAGATACGATCGCCCTCCTCGTCGCGCGTCGCATAGAGATCGTAAGGCGTCGGCACTCCCAATTCGAAAAGGGCGCGCAGCTTTGGATCCCGCCGCCACAATCTTCCGTCGGCGATGAACGGATGCGTCGGATCCGGACCAGCCGGCACTCCTGACTCGACCGCCGCGCGTAACATCAGGCGATCGCTGGCGGTGTCCAGCAGCCAGAGGGAAACAACCTGGCTATCGAGAAGACGACCGATTGTCTTGAGCATCTGCCCGAGAAATTTGTCCGGTTCGAGGGTGGTCGCGAGCACATCGAGGCTCTGAATGAGCGCTTCGGTCTGGCCGCGGGTCACCGCGTCTGAAGCTCGCACCGCATCCTCTGCCCTTTTTCGTTCACTCACTTCTTCGCTCAGTTCCTGATTCGCTCGCACCAGGCTGGCGGTTCGTTCGTTAACCTTTAATTCCAATTCCGTGCGGGCCTGTGCCAGTGCCTTTTCCGCGCGACGACGCGAAGCGCTGACCCAGCTCATGAGCAGGGCCACGATGACAAAGTTGATGAAATAATAAAGCCGCGACGTGCCGCTGCCGGGCGGTGTCTCGAAAACCAGACTGAAGACGATGCAGGCGAGCAGAAAGGAAACGACCCCGGCGGCGTTTCCGCCAAACCAGAAAGTCAGAGCGATGGCGGCGAGGAAGTAAAATGTGTAAGGATGCGGCCAATGCAGCGCCTTCAATAGTTCGGTGACGATCAGCGAGGCACCGACAAAAAGGAACGCGAGCGCATAACGAGCGATGGCGGAGCGCTTCAGCATTAATTCCAGTTTACGCGGCGAATTTGAGTCCGCCAGTTCCGGCGTCTCCCTCAAAAGAGGTGTCTCCATGACTCCTCCGCTTTTACGAGCGCGGCACCAGCGGCCTTTCGCCCAACCAGGGCCAGTGCCGGTGCAAATGAGTCACCCGGGTCAATCCGAAAGGTTCGATCGCCTTTTCACGGATGTGGGCGATGGCATCATCCACCGAATCGGTTGCGTAGATCAGGTGGGTATCGCTCTCTTTGATCATGCCGAACTCGACCATCTTTTTCATGAAATCGAGGAGCTCGCGCCAATAGGTAGTCCCCATGATCACGATGGGGAAATTCAAAATTTTGCCAGTCTGGATCAAGGTTAGAGCTTCGAATAGCTCATCGAGCGTACCGGCCCCGCCCGGCATAACGACAAAAGCATAGGAGTATTTAATCAAAAGGGTTTTGCGGACAAAGAAATACTGCATGGAAACGTAACGATCGAGATACGAGTTAGGCTTCTGTTCCTGCGGCAACTCGATGCCGCATCCGACCGAACGACCAGAAACATCTCTAGCTCCGCGATTAGCCGCTTCCATAATGCCGGGGCCGCCGCCGGTCATGACGGTAAAGCCGAGCCGCGCGATGGCGGCGCCCATCTCACGCGCAAGCTGATAGTGCGGACTGGACTCGTTAACCCGGGCGGAACCGAACACGGTCACGCACGGCCCGACGAAATGCAGGACCCGAAACCCGCGCAGAAAATCGACGATGACACCGAGAAGAGTGAGCAGTTCGCCGAAACGCGAACGTGGTCCTTCGAGAAAAATCTGATCCGCGCGCGGCGCGCTTGCCGCCACCGGGCCGACCGGCGCAGCAGTTTGTCCTCCCGTCCTTTCGCCTTCGTCAGCCAAACAGGAAGAGATTACGGAGCTCTCGCCGCATGATCAAAGCGAAAGCGTCTAGCGCTTGCTGACCGAGTTGGCAATGCTACTCGAACAAGTTTGTGATCGAGACGTGACCACAACACTCGAGACGAGTGCGCAACCCGAAGCTCCGCGGACGCTCAAGAGTATAGACGTGGAGCCGAGGGGATTCGAACCCCTGACCCCCACAATGCCATTGTGGTGCTCTACCAACTGAGCTACGACCCCGTCGAAACGGGAGATTGTAGGATGGTTGGAGTGATTTGCAACTGAGTGATCCTGCTGATCAGATTCTCCGCTGCGACAAACCCTAGACGCCCACGCCCACGATGGAGATGCCAGCAGATTCGGCCTGCCGGATGAGTTCGTCTTTGTCCAGAAGGAGCGTTCGCGTGGCTTCGACCGCGATTACCCGCACCTTCGCCTCCGCGGCGACGCGAACCGTTTCCGGTCCGATGCAGGGCACGTCGAAGCGCATATCCTGGCCGGGCTTTGTCACCTTGGCGACAACCGCGTTTTCTCGCGCGAGCGCGCCCCCCCGACGAATGGTTTCGTTCGTTCCGTCAAAGCCTTCCACCGCGAGGACGGTGCCGTTTCGCACCACGACGGTCTGGCCGATATCGAGCCGCGCGACTTCGCGGGCCATCTTTATTCCGTAAGCGACAGCCGCTTCCTCCCGCTTCGATAGCGATGGGCCGCAAATTCGGCCGGTCCGTGCCAAATGATCCTCCAGGAAGGTGGTGGCCGCTAACAGCTCGATCCCGTTCCGGCCCAGCTCATCCGCGATCGCGGCGAAAATTGTCTCGGCATTCCGCCGTTTTAGTTTTGCCAGCAGAAGGAGCGCTTTCCAATCAGGGCGAAAATCGAACAGGTTGCGCGGCGCAATTTGGCCGGCCATGATCGCCCGCTTCACGTTTTGGTCGCGGAGGAATTTAATCAGCCGGCCTAACTGACCAACGCGCAGCCACTCGATGGTGTCGACTGTCCGCGTGAGCGCCTCCTCCGTCTCCCCGGTGAATGCAGCGGCCACAATCCGCGAAACCCCGGCGCGCCGGGCATTCTCCGCAAGCAGACGAGGATAAACGCCGTTTCCGGCGATCAGGCCGAGGACATCCGGCGACGCGTGCAAGCAGGCAGTCTAGTGCCGACGGCGCTTCACGTTCAACTGTGCCAGCGCCTTTTGCAGGGAAGCTGAGACGGTCGCGACTTCTTCTTTGCCGAGGTCGCTCTTCATCGCGGCGCGGGCACGTTCCACTGCTTTCTCGGCGGCGGCTTCGTCGATCTGCGCGGCCTGCATGGCCATATCCGTCAGCACCGAAACGGAAGTCGCGGTAATTTCTGCGAAACCTTCTCCCACCGCGAGTGCGGTTTCCCTGCCCCCTTTGACAACCCGAAGCTCACCGGGTTGCAAGGCCGTGAGCAAGGGAATGTGGTTAGGATAAACTCCGAGCTCACCTTCCGTCCCGGGCAGGACGACGAAGTCCACGTCCTCCGAGTAGGCCTTCTCTTCCGGCGTGGTGATCTCGAGTCGGAGCGGCATGGGATAATTAGGCTTCGTTGATCATGTCGATGCCACCCTTCATATAGAAGTTGGCCTCGGGCACGTCGTCGTGTTTTCCTTCCAGGATTTCTTTGAAGCCGCGCACGGTTTCCGCGATCGAAACGTACTGGCCTTTGCTGCCGGTGAAGATCTCCGCCACGGCAAAGGGCTGGCTGAGGAAACGCTGGATCTTGCGGGCGCGAAAAACGGTCAGTTTGTCTTCCGGGCTCAGTTCGTCCATGCCGAGAATGGCGATGATGTCCTGCAGATCCTTGTAGCGCTGGAGCACCCGCTGCACGCCGCGGGCGACGCCGTAGTGCTCTTCGCCGACAATTTCCGGAGCCAGTGACTTCGAAGTTGAAGACAACGGATCGACTGCCGGGTAGATACCGAGCTCGGCGATCGAGCGTTCCAGCACGATGGTGGAATCGAGGTGCGCGAAGGTGTTCGCCGGAGCCGGATCGGTTAGGTCGTCCGCTGGCACGTAGACGGCCTGGAACGAGGTGATCGAGCCTTTGTTGGTGGAAGTGATGCGTTCCTGGAGATCGCCCATCTCAGCGGACAGAGTCGGCTGGTAACCGACGGCGCTCGGGGTCCGGCCCAGGAGAGCCGACACTTCCGATCCTGCTTGGGAGAATCGGAAAATGTTGTCGATGAACAACAAAACGTCCTGGTTACGTTCGTCCCGGAAATATTCCGTCATGGCCAAAGCGGAGAGCGCAACACGCAGACGGGCCCCGGGCGGCTCGTTCATCTGGCCGTAGACCAGCGCGACCTTCGACTTACTGAGGTCTTTTTGGTCGATGACGCCGGCTTCGCTCATTTCTTTATAGAGGTCGTTGCCCTCACGGGTGCGCTCGCCTACCCCGGCAAAGACCGAGAAGCCGCCGTGGCCTTTGGCGATATTATTAATGAGCTCCATGATGACGACGGTCTTGCCGACGCCGGCACCGCCGAACGCGCCGACCTTGCCGCCTTTCGAAAACGGGCAGATCAGGTCGATAACCTTGATCCCGGTCTCAAGGATCTGAGTCTTGGTATCCTGCTCGGTCAACGAAGGCGCCGCGCGGTGAATCGGATAACGCTTGGTGAACTGCACCGGGCCGCGATTGTCGACCGCCTCCCCGGTCACGTTGAAAACGCGACCCAGAGTGCCCTCGCCTACCGGAACGGTGATGGGTCCGCCGGTGTCGGTCACCTGCATGCCGCGCTTCAAACCTTCGGTCGAAGACATGGCGATCGAACGCACCCAGTTTTCGCCAAGGTGCTGTTGAACCTCGAGGGTGAGCTTGGTCGGGTTCCCGTTCACTTCGTACTCGATCTCGAGCGCGTTGTAGATTCCGGGCAGTCGCCCCTGCTCTGGAAATTCGACGTCCACGACGGGGCCGATGACCTGAACGATGTTTCCTTTATTCATAAATAGTTAGTCCTAGGAGCCGAGCGCCATCTGCGCGGTCGCGATTTCGAGAAGCTCGGTCGTGATACCGGCCTGGCGCATCTTGTTGTATTCGAGGGTGAGATCCTTAATGAACTGATTGGCGTTATCGGTGGCGTTCTTCATCGCCACCATCCGCGAGCTGTGTTCGGAGGCGCGCGCATCGAGGATCATTTGGTAAACCGCATACTGCACATAGTACGGCAGCATGACGTCCAGCACCGCCTCAGGGCTCGGCTCAAAGGTGTAGGCCAGCATCGGATCAGCCCCAGTGGCTTCCGTCGGCTCGGCTTGCTTCACATTGATCTCAGTGATCGGGAGCAGCGTATAGGCGGTGGCCTGCTGATTGATCGTGTTAACGAAGTGAGTGAACACGACCGTCACCTTGTCCACTTCCTCGCGCAGGAATTTCTCGACCGCGAAATTGGCGATCACCTTGGTTTCGACGAACGAGGGGGAATCTTTCAGCTCGAAATCGGCGATCAGCTCGCGTCGTGACCGAACCACAAACTGCTTCGCTTTGCGACCGGAGCTAACATAGAGCGTCTTCGCCGCATCGAACTTGTTCGCCTCGCGAAAGAGGTTGGTGTTCAAAGCGCCCGCCAGCCCTTTGTCGGTACCCAGGATGATGACGAGTTCCTTCCGAACCGGTCGAATCTGGAGCAGCGGATGCGCTTTCGCGTCGGTGCGTTTTTGCAAGGAAACCAGGACGCGATTCATCAGGTTGGCGTAGGGCCGGCCGGCCAAAGCGTTTTGCTGAGCGCGGCGCATCTTGGAAGCCGCAACCATCTGCATTGCCTTGGTGATCTGCGCCGTGCTGCGGATCGATTTGATCCGGCGCCGTATGTCCTGGGTATTCGCCATTGCTTAAAGTGAGAGGAATCTCAGTGCTGCGAGCTCGCTATTGCCAGGTGCCTTTGAATTCTTCCACCGCCGATTTCACCTGGTTTTCCAGATCTGCATCCAGCGCCTTCTTCTCCCGGATGTTTGTCAGCAGCGCTTCCTTTCGCGTCGACATGTAATCCTGCAGCTTGATCTGGAACTCCTTCACGCGGTCGACCGGTATGCTGTCGAAATAGCCGTTCTGCATCGCCCACATCACCGCGACCTGTTCTTCGACCGGGATGGGGTTGTATTGCTTCTGCTTGAAAACTTCCATGATGCGCTGACCGCGCTCGAGCCGCGCCTTGGTTGCGGCATCGAGATCGGAGCCGAACTGGGCGAAGGCGGCGAGTTCACGGAACTGCGCCAGCTCGAGTTTCGTTTTTCCGGCGACCTGTTTGATCGCCTTGATCTGCGCGGCGGAGCCGACGCGGCTAACGGACAGACCGACTGAGATGGCCGGACGCACGCCCTGGTAAAAGAGGTCGGTTTCGAGGTAAATCTGGCCGTCGGTGATCGAAATGACGTTCGTCGGGATGTAAGCCGACACGTCGCCGGCCTGGGTCTCGATGATCGGGAGCGCGGTGAGCGATCCGCCACCGAAGTCTTCGGAAACGCGCGCGCTCCGCTCGAGGAGACGCGAATGCAGATAGAAGACGTCGCCCGGGTAAGCTTCGCGGCCGGAAGGACGCTTCAGCACGAGCGAGACCTGGCGATAAGCAACGGCGTGCTTGGAGAGATCATCATAAATGATGAGCGCGTCCATGCCGTTATCCATGAACCACTCGCCCATGGCCGCACCGGCGAACGGTGCGAGATACTGGTTGGTAGCCGAATCGGAAGCCGGCGCCGAAATGATGGTGGTGTAAGGCATGGCGCCTTCCTTCTCGAGAACGGCGAGCGCGCGCGCCACGTTGGAGTTCTTCTGGCCGACGGCAACGTAGATACAATAGAGCGGACGATAATCCTTGTTGTTCTCGTTAGCCTTGTTCAAGCGCGCCTGACTGATGATCGTGTCGATCGCGATGGTCGATTTGCCCGTAGCACGGTCACCGATGATCAACTCGCGTTGACCGCGGCCGATCGGAATCATCGCGTCGATCGCCATGATGCCGGTCTGCACTGGTTGGCTGACGCTCTTACGCTTAATCACGCCTGGAGCGATTTTCTCCACCGGGTAAAAGGTTTCCGACTTGATCGGACCCTTGTTATCCAAAGGCTGGCCGAGGGTGTTGACTACGCGGCCGAGCAGTTCCTTGCCTACCGGCACGGAGAGAAGGCGCCCGGTCGTCTTGACCTCATCGCCTTCCGAAATCTTCGTCATATCGCCGAGCAAAATGCATGCGACCTCCGTTTCCTCGATGTTCAGAGCGAGGCCGAAGACCCCGTTAGGAAACTCGATCATCTCGTTGAGCATGGCGTCGCTCAGACCTTCGATGCGCGCGACACCGTCACCCGCTTCCCGGACCACGCCGACGTTGCTTTTGGAGGTCGAGGTTTTCAGGCCCGCGATCTTCGTTTCGATTTCTTCAAGTATGCTGCTCATGACTAGTGTTTGATTAGAGTTGCTGCTGCAGGCGGTCGAGCCGCTGGCGAACGGTTCCATCCCAGACGTCGCTGCCGACGCGGATCCGCATTCCACCGAGCAACTCAGGATTGACGGTAAATTCGGTGGAAATGTCCTGCCCGTATTTCCGTTTCAGGTTTTCGACTATGCGCGCCCCTTCTTCCTCCGCCAGGGGCACGGCGCTTTCGATGCGGGCATGCCGCTTATCCACTTCCAGGCGAAGGAGGCGCTTAAAGTTCTCAAGGATCCCGAGATAATTTCGCGGCCGTTCCCGCATCACGGAATCGACCAGCGCGTGAATTCTCCCGTGGTCGAGACGACCATCGGTGAGACTCGCGCGCAGCATCATGCGCGAAGTGCGTCGGGCTTCCTTGTTGATCTTCATGAAGCGACGTTACGAGAGGCTTCCTCCTGCAGCCGGCGCTGATCGTCCGGCGTCAAGACCTTGCCCGTGACCTTGGCGGTCGTGTCGATGACCAGGCGACCGAGTTCGCGTTTGAGCTCGGACATGGTGCGCTCGTGTTCAAGGACGCTGGCTTCGCGCGCCTTGGCCAGGATCTGTTCGGCCGCGGCGATCGCTTCCTGCTGCTTGCGCTCGGCCACAACGCCGGCGCTGACCCGCGCTTCGTCGATCATCTTCTGTGCTTCTTCGTTAGCCTTGGCCAGGATCTCCTGGTGACGCTTTTCCGCGTCGGCTAGCTGCTGCTTGATCTTGTCGGCGTTGGCCAGGCTCTCGGCGATCCGGTCGCGACGTTCCTGCAGAACCGCCAGGATCGGCTTGTAGGCGAACTTGCGAAGAAGTGCCGCCACAATCACGAAGCTGATGACCTGCGACAGGAACAGCCACGGATTCCAGCCGAAGGTTTCGGCGGTCTCCCTGGCTGAATCGAGGGCGCTGGCTGCGAGGAACACGGACGTCATGGCGTCAGATTAGTTAAGGTTATTTCGGTGCGAGGTAGAGCGCGTAGAACACAATCGCTTCCGCGAAAGCGATCGCGAGAATCGCCTGCACCAGAATCGGAGTCGCAGCGCCGGGATTGCGGCCGACCGCCGAGGAGGCGCCCATACCGATCAAACCGACACCGACGGCAGCGCCGAGCGCGGCCAGGCCGATGTGAATGTTTCCACCGATTTCTGCCAACATTGATAATATCATATTTTTCTTTCTTGTTAGTTTGCTCTCAGCAGCACCCGCGGGAACCACGGTCACAGCCGCCAAAATTCATTAGTGATGCGCGCCCTCGTGCCCCGGTTCGTGTTGCGCAATCAAAAGAGTAAAGACCGCAGTCAGGAGCATGAAGACCATCGCCTGGACTACGCCGACCAGGAGCTCCATGAAATAGAACGGGATCGGCAGAAGCCATGAAAGCGAAGGAATCATGTGCGACATCGTCTCGAGAATGGTCTCCCCGGCGTAGACGTTGCCGTAAAGCCGGAAGCTTAACGAAATCGGGCGGAAGAGAATCGAGACGATTTCGAGCAGGCCGACGACGAAGAAAATGACGACCATCAGGAGCTTCATGAACCCTTTGCTGTCGCCCTTTGCGCCAAAGATATGCTTGAGCACGCCGCCGACACCGTTCGATTGCAAGGCCCAGACCACCCACATAAAGAAGAAAATCATCGACATGGCGCTGGTCATATTCAGGTCGGCGTTACCGCCGCGCAGCAGCGGGCGATCGACATGAAAACTGTTGGTGGCCGGATCCATATGTCCCCAACCGATCGTGCCGACGCCGGGAATCAGCCCGAACCAGTTCACAAAAAGAATGAAGATGAAAATGGTGGCGAAGAACCAGAAGGTCTTTTTGACCAAGTCGGAGCCGATGACGCTCTCGAGAAAGTTGTAGAGGCTTTCTACCAGCCATTCCCAAAAATTCTGCCGTCCGCCGGGAACCGCTCGCACATTCCGCATGGCGGTCTGGGCCAGGACAATGATGCCCGCAGCCACGATCCAGGTGACTAGCATGGAGTTGGTTACGGTGAATTTGCCGACGTGAAAAATTTCGGCGGGCTTGAGCGGAACGCCTTCGTGTTGCTCTTCCGCCGCCGCTTCATCGCCAGCGGGGGTTTCCGCGGCCATGGCGGAGCCCGCCGTCAGCACTCCGAAGAGGAGAGCCAGGATGGGCAACCAGCTGCGAAAAAACCAACCGTACTTCATGTGTGATTTGGCCGCTCGGCTAAGCTTGTCCGAGGGGATGGTCTCCGTGGATGGGACCTTGGACCGACGATCTCAGCCGCAAATGCGCCGCCTTATCAAAGCGTGTTTTGCCATGTTGACAAGGCACTTTCCGCAAATTTTCGCACCTTCCGCTAGGTGGATACTTCCGCGCTCGGCAGAACTTCCGTTGGGCGATGCTCGTTCAACCAGTGCTCGAGGCTCCGCTTCAGTTCGTCGATCCCCTCACCTTGGGCTGCCGAGATCGCGACGACTTCGACATTCGGAAACCGTTGCTTGAGCCCCGCCAGATTTTCTTCCGCTTCCGGCAAATCCATCTTGTTAGCGACGATAAACCACGGCCGCTCGGAAAGACGTTTATCGTAGAGATCAACCTCGCGCCGCAGATTCTGTAGATCTTCCACCGGATTGCGCGCCTCGCTCCCGGCCACATCGAGCACAAAGAGCAGGATTCGGCAGCGGGTGATGTGACGGAGGAAATCGTGGCCGAGACCGACGTTGCGGTGCGCGCCTTCGATCAGTCCGGGAATATCCGCGACGGTCGCGCGCTCGTAATCTGGAAATTCCACGACACCGACGATTGGATGAAGGGTGGTGAATGGGTATGGCGCGATTTTGGTCTGCGCGGCGGAGATCTTGGTTAACAGCGTCGACTTTCCAGCATTCGGATAACCAACCAGGCCGGCGTCCGCAATGGTGCGCAGTTCGAACAGAAAATAACCCTGCTCGCCTTCTTCGCCTTCCGTGTACTGAGTCGGGGCGCGATTGCGCGAGCTCTTGAAGTGCACATTGCCTTTGCCGCCCTTCCCGCCGCGAGCGAGCACGAACTCCTCGCCATCATGCGCGAGGTCCACGACCGGTTCCTTTAGAAGCGGGGAGGTCTCATTCTCTTCCGGCGCCGGCATCTCTTCGGCTTGTTCGGCTCGTTCGTCCTTTTCC
Organism: uncultured Verrucomicrobiae bacterium; assembly: GCA_963746035.1. GTDB lineage: Bacteria > Verrucomicrobiota > Verrucomicrobiia > Chthoniobacterales > UBA10450 > JBBRDU01. Next base: position 301,685 of record CAVUZN010000001.1, read on the forward strand.
CAGTCCTCCAGCTTGCGCACTGGAGTGGGAGCCACATAGACCACTGTTCCCACGGGAACCCTGACAACTTTGTTAACGCCCGCGCGGCCGTGCATCTTCTTGCCCTGTCCGTGCACGCCGCTCTTCGCCTTGATGATCGGCTCGTAAAAGAGCGAGGAGAGATTATCCACCTGTGAGTCGGCTTTCAGAATGATATCGCCGCCCCGGCCACCGTCGCCCCCATCCGGTCCGCCCTTGGGGACAAACTTCTCCCGCCGGAAGCTGACGCAGCCGCGCCCCCCACTTCCAGCCTGGGCAAACACCCGGATCCGATCGACGAACATCGCTCTATTATATAGAGGGCCGCTTGTCGCGCACGTCGCGGGTCAAAGGTGCCGGACCGTCAGGGAGGGCGGGGCCCCGGCCAGAACGATTACGCTTACGATTAGGATTACGAGTATGAAGTGCCGATGTAACCAGCGCTTTATCAGCATGTCATCCCAGGCGCGAGGGACCGCCGCCGGATTGGCGAACCACGGGTCCAGACGGCCGAGGGACCTCACCGACGATCGAAGGTCACGCAAGGAGGGACGCGCTTACTGGCGCCGTCGACGCTCGCGCCCTTCGGGGACGGCGGGGACGCCGCCCAACTGATCAATCACGATCATGAGCCGCGCACAATCCCTCAATCGAAGGAGGGTGCGCGTGCGAAGATTTGGTGCACCTTTAGCCTTTCGCTTTCACCCACGATGAACAAACAACTGATTCCCCTGGCGACTCTTTTTACCGTGACTGCTTCTATTCTTGCCGCACCCAAATCCAACCCAACCGATCTGAAGAACAACCCGTTCGCCAAGGAAAGCGCGCTGCCCTTCCATTATCCGCCGTTCGATAAGATTAAGAACGGCGACTTCATGCCCGCCATCCAAGCCGGCATGACGGAAGAGCTGAAGGAAATGAAAGCGATCGCGGCAAACCCGGAGAAGCCGACGTTCGAAAACACCATCGTGGCCATGGACAAGGCCGGGCGACTGCTTGATCGCGCGGAACGCACCTTCTCCAGTCTAAACGCCTGCAACACCAACCCGGGGATGCAGAAGATTGAAAAGGAGCTGGCGCCCAAGCTCGCCGCGCATAGCGACGAAATTCACCTGGATTCGAAACTTTTCGCGCGGGTGCAGGAGCTTTACGACAAACGCGATCACCTCGGACTCGACCCAGAATCAGCCTACCTGCTCGAGCGTTATCACAAGGATTTCGTGCGCGCCGGCGCGAAGTTAAACGCCGCGGACAAGGAGAAGCTCAAGAAAATGAACACGGAGCTGGCGACGCTGCAGACAACGTTCGAGCAAAATGTGCTCAAGGAAAAAAACGCATCCTCCGTCGTGGTTAACGACAAATCTGAGCTAACCGGCCTTTCCGATCACGAGATCGCGAGCGCGGCCGCCGCCGCCACGGACGAGCACCACGAAGGAAAGTTTTCCATCCGCCTGCAGAATACTTCCGGACAGCCGATTCTCACCTCCATGCAGAATCGGGCTTTGCGGGAGAAGATCATGCAAGCCTCGCTTTCCCGAAACAGCAAGGGTGGCGAATTCGATAATCGTTCCGTCGTCATTCGCATCGCCCAGTTGCGCGCGGAAAGAGCCGCCCTTCTCGGTTATCCCAACCACGCCGCCTATCAACTGGAAGAACAAACCGCCAAGAGCGTGGATACGGTAAACAAACTTTTGGCCGACCTCGCCCCGCCCGCGGTGGAAAACGCCAAACGGGAAGCTGCGGAACAGCAAAAAATTGTCGACCAAGAGAATGGCGGCTTTCAGCTCGCCGCCTGCGATTGGGACTTCTATTCCGAAAAGGTTCGGAAAGCTCGTTATGCTTTCGATGAGTCAGAGATCCGACCGTATTTCGAGCTGAACCACGTCATTACCGACGGCGTCTTCTTCGCCGCGGGTAAGCTTTACGGGCTCACTTTCAAGGAGCGGAAGGATTTGCCGGTTTATCAGCCGGACGTCCGCGTTTGGGACGTGTTCGATGCCGACGGCAAACAACTCGCGATCTTTATCGGGGATTATTATGCGCGCCCGTCGAAACGCGGCGGCGCCTGGATGAACGCCTACGTCCAACAGAACACGCTCTTTGGAACGCAACCGGTGGTCGCGAATCATCTCAACATTCCGAAGCCGCCGGAAGGCCAGCCGACGCTGCTGACCTACGACGAAGTCCGCACCGCCTTCCACGAGTTCGGCCATGCCCTGCATGGGATGTTCTCGAGCGTAAAGTATCCGCGGTTCTCCGGGACGCAGGTGCCGCGCGATTTCGTCGAGTTCCCTTCACAGGTAAACGAGATGTGGGCGGTCTGGCCGGAAGTGCTGAAGAATTACGCCAAGCATTACCAGACCGGCGAAGAGATCCCGCAGGCGTTGCTGGACAAGGTTTTGGCGGCGGAGAAGTTCAACCAGGGCTTCAAGACCACCGAATATCTGTCGGCCTCGATTCTCGATCAGTCGTGGCATCAGTTAACGCCTAACCAAATCCCCAAAGACGCGATGGCTTTCGAGCAGGAGGCGTTGCACAAGGCTGGCGTAGATTTCCCGCCGGTGCCGCCCCGTTATCGCAGTCCTTACTTTTCGCACGTCTTCGCCGGGGGCTACTCGGCGGGTTATTATTCGTATCTCTGGAGCGAGGTGCTCGATGCCGACACAGTCGAGTGGATGAAGCAAAACGGCGGATTGAATCGTGAAAACGGCGATCGCTTCCGTCAACTGTTGCTCTCGCGCGGCGGCTCGTCGGACGCCTTGGGACTGTTCAAGTCGTTCACGGGACGCGATCCGTATATCGAGCCGTTGCTGGAGCGCCGCGGCTTGGCCAAGACACCGGCGGTTGATTCGAAAGCCCCGCCTTCGCCGGGCGCGCCGTAGGGCTTTCCGGGACGCGGTCAGAACGGACAAAGGCGCGGACGATTCGAAACTAGACAGAATTAACGGGATTTACAGGATTTCGGAAAGGCTAGTGTCACTCGGCCCCCTTCTGTCTAGTCGAAGCACCGCCGTCTCTCTGGTCGGAAACTTTTATTTCACTAACGACTGGTAAAGCTTCTTCGTTTCGGCGGCGATCGCGTGCCAGCTGAACTTTTCTTCGGCGCGCTTACGCCCCGCTTTTCCGAAGCGTTCGCGCATTTCCGGATTGGCCATCAATTCGTTAATTCGGGCCGCGAGATCGCGTGAGAACTGATCGGGATCAATTGGCTCGAACGGGCTCTCCTGCATTTGTTTGAGCGGCACCAAAAATCCGGTCTCGCCCTCAACCACCACTTCCTTGATCCCGCCGACAGCCGTCGCGACGACCGCCGTCTCGCACGCCATCGCTTCCAGATTAATGATCCCGAACGGCTCGTAGATCGAAGGACAGCAGAAAACCGCCGCCTGCGAGTAAAGTTCGATCACGCTCGGTTTATCGAGCATCTCCTGGATCCAGATCACATCAGACCGGTCGGTGCGCGCGGCATCCACCGCGTTCTTCATCTCCTGCGCGATTTCCGGCGTGTCCGGTGCGCCCGCGCAGAGCACGACCTGGAAACCTTTATCCAGGTACTGGATCGCTCGTGCCAGGTGCACGATGCCCTTCTGGCGTGTGATTCGTCCAACGAAGAGAACAAACGGGCGTTTCGGATCGATCTTGAAACGCTCGAGCGTCTTGGTCGTGGTGACCTTTTTGTATTCATCGAGATCGATCCCGTTGTAGATCACCGGCACTTTCGCCGGCGAAACCTTGAAGAGACGTTCGATGTCCTTTTTCGTCTCAGATGATACCGCGATGACTGCGTCAGCCATCTCTAGCGCAGTTTTCTCGACCCAAAGACTGAAGTCGTAACCCCCGGCGAGTTGCTCCCGCTTCCATGGCCGCAGCGGCTCGAGCGAATGGACAGTGATCACCAGGGGGATTCCGTAGTTCTTTTTGGCGAGGATGCCGCCGAAGTGCGTGTACCAGGTGTGACAATGGACCAAGTCGGAATCGATATTGGTGGTGTTGAAGTCCAGGCATCGCTGCACCGCCCCGAAAACAGAACGCAGCGGCTTCGGGCAGGTGTGTTCCTCGTTCTTCAAGTTGTATCCGCGAACCCGCAGATTTCCTTGTTCCGAATCCTGCTCACCAAAGCAGCGGACCTCCACCTCCATCAACTTCGCCAGCTCACGCGACAGATAATCAACGTGAACCCCGGCCCCGCCGTAAATGTGTGGCGGATATTCGTTAGTCAGGAAAAGAGCCTTCATTAAGACTGGAGGGGTGGAGTAATGGAGCGTTGGAGTATTGGCACAGAACCTTCCGGTAAAATCATCACTGCATCACCCCATCACTCCATCGTCTGCTACTTTCCCGCCCGCAGCAACAACACCGGCACCTGCGCTTTGTGGCGCACCGTGTGGATGGCGCTGCCGAAGAGAAGGTCGCCCAGGAGACGATGGCCGTGCGCGGTCATGGCAATCAGATCGCACTGACAATCCTGTGCCGCTTTCAGGATTCCCTCCGCGGGGTCACCCAGCTCAAGCGTCGTTCTGACGGTGAGACCCTCGTCCCGCAAAGAGTCAGCGGTGCGCTCCAGGTAAAGCCGGTCATCCTTCATTTCCTGCGACTCGATCAGCTTCAGCTGGAGAAAATTGCGCGCGGCGAATCCGTCGGCCACATGGACGAGCACCAGCTCGGATCGGTGCGTGCGCGCAAGCTCCGCGACGTGCGGCAGCAGCGTTTGATCCGCGCGACCGTTTTCGAGGGCAACAAGAATACGCCGGTACATGTCCCGTCACTCGCCGGCCGGCAGGCCGATTGCATCATAAACCGGCCTCATCACTGTAGCGGGGAGGAAGGTGTCCAGCAGGAGTTTCACGTTGAGGACGATAATGACCGTTGCCGTGGTCCAGCCAAGAATCTTTATCCACCACGGGTTGACGAATTCCCCCATCTTCGCCCTCTCGCCGGTGAAGCGCATCAGGGGCCAGACCGCAAAGCCCAGCTGCATGCTCAGCACCACCTGGCTGACGATGAGCAGCTCGGTCGTTTTACTTTCGCCGAAAAGACCGATCACCACCACGGCTGGGACGACCGCGATCGCGCGCGTGATGATGCGTCGCAGCCACGGCGATATGCGGAAGTTGAGAAACCCTTCCATCACAATCTGCCCCGCCAGCGTGCCGGTGAGAGTGGAGTTTTGGCCGGAAGCGAGCAAGGCGACGGCGAACAAAGCACTCGCTACCCCGACGCCAAGCATCGGAGTAAGCAGGCGATACGCGTCCTGAATCGCCGCCACGTCCTGGTGGCCCGACCAATGGAACGCGGCCGCTGCGAGTATGAGAATCGCGCCATTGATGAAGAGCGCGATCATCAAGGCCGCGCTCGACTCAATCGTGGCAAACTTGATCGCTTCACGTTTGCCGGCGGTCGTCTGCTGGTATTTCCGTGTCTGCACAATGGAGGAATGCAGATAGAGGTTATGCGGCATCACCGTCGCTCCGAGTATGCCGATGCTGACGTAGAGCATTCCCGGATGAGTGACGATGTGGGGGCCGGGAATGAATCCGAGAAGAACTCCGGTCACACTCGGCTTTGAGAAAAAAAGTTCGAACGCAAAACAGCTGCCGATCGTTGCGATCAACGCGATCACGAGTGCTTCGATGTATCGGAAACCTTTGTTTTGTAGATAGAGAACGGCAAGGACATCGAGCGCGGTGATACAGCAACCTGCCACCAGCGGAATACCGAAGAGCAATTGCAAGCCGATGGCCGAACCAACCACTTCGGCCAGGTCGCAGGCGGAGATGGCGATTTCGCAAAGAAGCCAAAGAAGCACCGCGGCGGGCTTTGAATAATGGTCGCGACAGGCCTGGGCCAGGTCGCGTCCGGTGGCAATTCCCAGTTTGACGCAAAGATGCTGAAGCAGAATCGCCATGAAGTTGGAAATCATGACGACGGCCAGGAGGGAGTAACCGAAACGGGCACCGCCGGCTAAATCAGTCGCCCAGTTGCCGGGATCCATGTAGCCGACGGCGACGAGGAAACCGGGGCCGGAGAAGGCGAGCAACTTACGCCAAAAGGAAGCGTCGGCCGGCACGAGGATGCTGCGATGGACCTCGGGCAGGGAGACATCCGCTCCCGTCCGCCGCCAGCCGGAGCTTCGCGGAGAACTGATGGCATCGGAGGGCTGACTCATGCGAGGTTTAGGCTCGTCTAAGTTACTTTTTCCGTCAAATCATTCTGTGACTTGACTGAATCCGACCTTCCCGTAGTTTCCGTTCGTGATGGCGCGAGCAAAGTCTACCGCCCGGCGCAATTCGGCAGCGGTCGAGGATTATCTTGAGCGTATTCTCGAGCTGATCAATTCCAAGGGTTACGCCCGCGTCGTGGATATCGCGGCCGCGCTCAAGATTTCCCAAGCCAGCGTGACCAACATGGTGCAACGCCTCGATGCCGAGGGTTTGTTGAAATATGAGAAATATCGCGGGCTCGTTCTCACGACCGCGGGAGAGACCCTCGCCCGTAACATTGCTCATCGGCACCGTTTGTTGACTGATTTCCTGCGGCTTCTGGGCGTGGACGATCGCGTGATTCATCACGACGTCGAGGGCATGGAGCACCATGTCAGTCCGGCCACCCTGCGCGCAATCGAATCACTGACCGCGGCCCTGCAGCGCCGGCCCGCCTGGCTGGCGAAGTTGAGCGCGGCGGGCGGCTAACCAGGTCGTTTTCGGACGAGCCTGCGCTAATGTTGGAGACGAGATGGATGTCGTCTCTTCAATTCTTGCGATGGAACCCGTTGTCCTCGCCATCGATATCGGCAGCTCATCCACCCGGACAGCGCTCTTCACGCAAACGGGCCAGCGGATTAGCGACAGCGCAGCCAGCAAAGAATACCGTATACGCTACGGCCCGGACGGATCAGCCGAGCTCTCTCCGAGAACGCTTTGGGCGGCGCTCAAGTATTGCCTCAATCAAACGCTGCCCGCGCTGCGCCAAAACGGGGTTATCGCGGTCGGGGTCTCCTCCTTCTGGCATGGCCTGTTAGGGCTGGACGAGCGCTGGCGCCCAACCACTCCGATCTACACCTGGGCCGATTCTCGCGCCTCCATCGCCGCCGATCAACTGCGCCAGGAACTTCCCGAGAAGCAGATTCATACGCGCACCGGCTGCCGCGTTCACGCCAGCTATTGGCCGGCGAAACTGCGGTGGTTAGGCCGCGAGTCCCCTGCCCGCTTTAACAAGGTGCGCTTTTGGGTGTCGCCCATCGACTGGCTTCTCCATCAACTCTGCGGAATTGAAGAAACCACGCCGTCAGTGGCCAGCGGCACCGGCCTTTACCAGCTCCGATCACAACACTGGGACCAAAAGATATTCGCAGCGGTCGGCATCAGCGCGCGACAGCTTCTGCCGGTTTCGTCATCGCTGTCCGGCCGTTCCGACCGTTTCGATGGCGTGCCGATCTTCAGCATCGGCGACGGCGCCGCCAGCAATATCGGTTCGGGCGCCGATCAGAGAGGCATCGTTGCCCTGAATGTCGGCACGAGCGCAGCCGCGCGAATGATCGTTCCTCAAACCGAGTCGCGATACGACTTTGGCCTTTTCCGCTATGTCGTCGATCACGACCGTCATCTGGTCGGCGGCGCTGTCAGTAATGCCGGGAATCTCCGCCAATGGGTTTTGCGCGAGATGCGCTTGCCCGCGGGCAAGAAGACCGACGCCGAAATGTTCGATCGAAAAGCGGCGGCGCGCGATTATTTGACCGCGGTCCCCTCGTGGGTTGCCGAACGGGCGCCGACTTGGAACAAAAGGCAAGGCGGTGCCATCTGCGGGATCAATCAGACGACCACCGGCGTCGAAGTCGGCCGCGCACTTGCCACCAGCGTCTTTTACAACCTGGCCGCCATCCTCGATCTGCTTGCACAAAAGCAGCGTCTCAAACGTATCATCATTTCGGGCGGGATTCTAAAATCGCCGGCGGCAATTCGTCTGCTCGCCGATGCCGTCGGGCGCGACGTGGAACTCGCGCCGCAACAGGAAGCGTCTTTGCGCGGAGCGGCCATCTTCGCTCTGCAAGGTCTCGGAATGAAGAGACCGAACACGCTCCGTGGTCCGGTCGTTAAGCATGATGCCGCTTTCAGTCGCTCGCATCGCGAACGGCGCGCCCGACAGGAAACATTAGCCCGGCTGCTTTGCAGCGAAGGTCTATGACCATCGCGCACTTGGTGCGTTCCGGAGCGCCTTACTCTTTAATCTCAATCACCGTGCCATTCGGCGCCGCGCGATAGATTTCTTCAATCTCCTCGTCCGTCACCGCGATGCATCCAGCGGTCCAATCTTTTTGGCGATGCAGCATGCCGACCCATTTGTATCCGTTAGGCAGACCGTGAACCATGATATCGCCGCCCGGGTCGTCCCCGCGTTGGGCTGCGGCTGTCAGATCGGCTTTGCTCGGATAGGAGATGTGCAGCGCGAGGTGATAGTCGCTGTCGGGCTTGTGCGCATCGATGATGTAGTTTCCCTCCGGCGTTCGTTGGTCCCCTTCCCGTTCTTTTTGTCCCACCGGGGCGCGGCCGAGCGCGACATGGTATGTTTTCCAAGGCGTTCCGCCGCGGAAGAGGGTGAGCTTGCGCGCGGCTTTCTCAACCACGATGCGATCAGCGCGGAATTCTTCCGGCAGCTGATGGTGCGAATGGTTCGCCGCGATGATGACGAAAATCGCCAGAACGACGAAAAGAGCAGAGATCCGAAATATCCAGCGCATCTTGCCCAAGTTTCAGATGAGCGACTCGCTATCGTAAGACGTCAATTGCCAGTCGGACCGGACCAAGTCGTGCTAATCAAACGGCCACCACTTTGAGTCGGACTGATGCCAGTCCATACCTTTCTTAGTCGGATAAAAATAGATCCTGAAATGCTGTTGCGGCTTCTCGATCGACGGCATTCCTTCGAGTTCCGTCGCGAACGGATCTTCCGCCGCGACCGACAAGTCGTACACCTTCACCAGTCCGGCGCCAACCATGTCCCGCAGATTCCGGACGATTTCTGAACGTTCCACGGTTAAGCCGCACTTTGCCGCGACCTCGGCAACTTCGCGCCAGATGACCTGGTCAAAATTCTCGAAGTCGTCGCACATGGAGTTCACGATCAGCCGCCGAATGAATTCGTCACGGGTCATAGACGTTCGAAATCTCGCCGACGCGTTCCCGCATTGCAGCCAGAACTTTCTCGTGGCAGCGGAAACGAGGGAGCCGTCGGCGCGGCGACCGATTTGGTAAAACGGCGACTGGGAAGTCGCCGCTCCTTGAGACCCCACGCGCCGCGATACGTCGGGCCGCTACTTTGTGTGAACCTCACCAAACCCTCCGGGACGTCCGTCATCCCTCGCTGTTGGTCTCGAATTTAACGGTCGACTTCAGAATCTTCGCCTTGCCGGCCTGATCAAACCCGAGCAAGACCTTTCGCGTTCCGGTTATCATCGGACCTTGGCCATCACTGGCGCTTTCGATCGTCACCAGCAGGGAACCATCTTTCTGCCATCGCCGCGCCTCTTGCGCATTCAGCTCGACGACGTGCGGGAACTCTTTGCCGTGTTTCTCCTTTTCCGGAATGTCCGGCACGATCAACTCGGGAAGCTCGACGTTTTTGAACCTGGACCCGTCGCGCTGATAAACGTAAAGCGTGCTGCCCCTTTTCCAGAGCGTCGCGGTTATGGCGAAGGCCTTCGAGTCCGGACGCCAGAGCACTTTCATACTGAAGCGTGCGCTAGGCCCGATCTCATCGTTCGACTCCACCACCGTCATCACCGCTTTGCCCGACTTCTGTTCGATCAGTTCGTAGGTGGGGCTTACGGCATCATTCTCCGAGTTCGGGTTTGGATCGCCCGTATAACGAAAAGCGAAACGGCCGTCCGGAGAGGTGAACTCCGCGTTGCTCTTTTTCGTCGGGGCAGCCTCCTCATCTTGCGCAACCACCGGCTGGAGACCGGAAACGGCGAGCGATAACAAGATGACGAGGAAACGAGGCATCAACGAACTAACCAAAACCTTCGAGCGGTTCGCAAGCAAAGACCAGTCCTACGTGCTGCATGCTACAGCATCGGCACTCAAACTCGCGACGGCGGGGGCGCCATCGGTGTGGCCTGCGCGGATTGCGATCACGTACTGAATCGCCACCAAATGCGATTCGCAGATCATCTTTTCCGGGGAGGGGCGCGCCTCGCGCGCCTATGCTGGCGTCTCGCCTGCATTCTAGAAACGAGAAGTTCAAGTTCGCAATGGCGGGGGCGCCATTGCCGGCGGACGAGGCGTGCGCCCTCCCCGGAATCCCGAGCGCGTAGTCCGTCGGTCGAAGATGTCGGAGACTGAGAAGGAATGACGAACTTCCAATGACGATCGAACAATTTTGAAGCACGAAGCCCTAAGGCAGAGAGAGCAGAATCAGGCGTGCCGGGTAACTTCCGACTCCGCCTCTTTCGCAGCCGCATCGTCTTCCATCCCGGGCCGCTGTTTGAAATGCAGCTGTTTGACTCGTCGATTGTCGGCTTGCATAACCGTCACATCGTAATTCTCGATGGTGACGTGTTCCCCCTGCCGCGGAAGATGACCTAACAAGTGCGTTACGTAGCCGCCGATGGTGCTGACGTCGGCGCTGTCGAGCTCGAGTCCGGCCATGTCGTTCAGCTCGTAAAGGCCAAGCCCACCATCCACGGTGAACTCCGTCTCGTTGATCTTGTGAAATTCTTCGGTGTCCGTGTCGAACTCGTCCTGGATATCGCCAACCAGCTCCTCGAGCACGTTCTCCATCGTCACCATGCCGACGGCGCCGCCAAATTCATCGACCACCACAGCGAGGTGCGCGTGCTTGACCAGGAAAAGGTTGAGCAGCTTTTCCAGCGACATCATTTCCGGCACGGTCGTGACCTCCCGTCGAATCTTCATTAAGTCGGGCTGCGGATCGCGCATCAGCGGCACCAATTCCTTCACGTGAATCAAGCCGACCGCGTTATCGAGGTGGCCGCGGCATAACGGGAAACGCGTATGCTTCGATTCGAGTGCCTTCTTGATGTTGGTCTCAAAATCTTCCTCGAGGTCGAGGTAAACCACTTCGCCGCGCGGCGTCATGATATCACGAACGACGCGACGCCGGAGATCGAGTGCGTTAACGAGCAGATCGCGTCCGAGGGATGAAACTTCCTCCGATTTTTCGCTCTGGTCGAGAATGAGCCGCAGCTCTTCCTCGCTGTGCGCGAGCTCGGTGCCGGAAGCCGGCGGCAGACGAAGCAGCCTGAAGAGAATGAAATTGGATGACTTCTGCAACAGCCAGATCGCAGGCTTGAAGAAGAGGTAAAAAGCGCGCAACGGCCGGACCAGCCGCAAGGAGACCGGTAGCGGATTGGCGATGGCCGAATATTTCGGCGCGAGCTCGCCGAAGACGATGTGCAGAAAAGTGATCCCGATAAAAGCGAGGGTAACCGACACGGACGTGACCAGGGCGTGGAAGTGAACGCCAGCCAAAGCGAAGGCCGGCTCGATCATGCGTTCGAGAAACTGCTCACCGATCCAGCCGAGGGCCAGACTGGCCAGGGTTACCCCAAGCTGGGTGGCAGAAAGATACGCATCAAGGTGGGAGCGAACGTGGCGAACAAACGTCGCCCGCGTATTCCCCTCTTCGATTAGGGCTTCCAACTGGCTGCTGCGAACCTTCACGATGGCAAACTCGCAGGCGACGAAGAAGCCGTTGAGCGCGACCAGCCCGGCGATGACGAGCAGCTTGAGCAGGATAATGCCCGGCGAATCCCAGTGCGTCCCGGGAACGTCTGCAAGCGGGAATGAAATGGAGGAGAAACAGTTCATGGCTCGAATGCCCGGTGAAGGCATCCGTCACCTGAGCGGCAATCCTACCAGCTGGACTTCGTCACGCCAGGGATGAGTCCCTGGGAGGCGAGCTCGCGAAAAGTGAGCCGCGAGACCTTGAATCGCCGGATGAAGGCGCGGCGGCGGCCACTAACTTCACAGCGGTTTACCACTCGCGAGGGGCTGGCGTCGCGAGGGAGCTGCGTAAGGCCGGCGTAATCCTTCTTCGCCTTGAGTTCAGCACGGAGCGCCGCATACTTTTTCACAGTCGCGCGCTTTCGATCGTTACGATTGATCCATGCCGTTTTCGCCATAAGAAGCGGGCACAGTAGCGGACTCCGTGAGGTTTGCAACCCGGTTTTCGCTCTTTTCATGTAACTCCATTAGCATCCGCAGATTACGTCGGCGCAGAGGATCCGTCGCCAAGATAGGAAAATGGAACATACGTCTCAATCCTCTCCCTTGTCCGGGGCTACCATCCCGCGGCAGCCGGAGATTAAAGAATGCAGGGCTCTAACTGCAGCGCTAGCGGGAGCGTAAAGGAGTGAGGTGAGGGTGATCCATTGGCCCGCAGAGGGCCAGCGGCGAAGGTGGCTTAAGACTCGGGTGACGTCTTTTGGCTCCAGCTTCCTCGAATTAGCCGCTGTTCTGCCTCCGATTTGCCTTTGCATCCGATTCAGTCCACACGTGTCGCCTGCTGCGAAGCGAAGTCTGCTGTGATTCCACTTTTCCGAACCCAATTGCCGGCGTCCAAAGCCGAACTCGCCGAGGCGCTGAACGCAGCCCTCAAGCACTACATCAAGAAAGACGGAGAACTCGTCACTGTTTACGCCCGCGTCTTCCCCTATCTCGACGAGATCGCGATCGACCTGAACAACGCTGTTTTCGAGGAAGCCATTCCGACCTTCTCGCTGCCGGCAGAGGAGACGCGGAAGTTCTGTGACGCCGGGCTTCTCTCGGTCGCTGGGAAGGACCTGACCATCCGCACCCTGCCGTTCAATCTCAGCTTGTCCGCGCGTGACGTGGTTCTGCACGCCGGTCGGGATGCGAAAGGCGAGGCGGTCATTGCGCCGAAGTCAGTGAGTTCCGGCCAGGTATCGCTCTCGGCCACGCAAGCGGACCTGGAGAAAGCGGTCAAAGAACTCGCGCAGAGCCAGGGCGCTCGCCACGGCATCAACATTGAAGACGCGCGTATCGCTCTCCGCGCGCGCGGCGTCCGTTCCATCGCCGGCGACATTCACCTCCGCGCCCGAAAGCTTCTCTTCCGCACCGAGCTCGATATCTCCGGGCAGATGGAAATCGACGAACAATTCGTCGCCACCGTTTCCAACCTGAAATGTCGCGGCAGCGGCGCGATCGGATCGGTCGCGTGCGGCGTGTTGCAGCCCTATTTGGAGAAACTGGAAGGCCGCAGTTTTCCGTTGCTCACGCTGCCTTTCAGCAATGTCACTCTGCGCGACCTGCGAATTACCGTTGCCGACACGGTCGAGCTGACCGCCGATTTCGGGAGCACTACGTAGGCAAGCAGGCTGCTCTTGTCAGCGCCATGCTGGCTCCGGTTCGAGGCAATTTGGCGCTTTTCCCCGAGCGACAAGTCGGATATGTAAGGGCCATGGTGCACCTTTCGGGTCGGACTCTGCCCGTTTGCGGTTGCGTGACGTCGGCGCGATGAACACGGAGACGCTTCGCACCGTACCGCTGTTCGAATCGCTGACGGAAGCGGAGGCGGCGACTCTTTGCGGCATGCTCCGGACGGTCGACTGCGATGCGCAACAGGTCCTCTTCCGTGCGGGCGATGCCGGGGACGGCATGTACCTGATTGAAGCAGGCAAGGTTTGCATCAGCATGAAAGCCGCCGACGGCCATGAGCTCACCATCGCCGAACTCGGCGCGGGCGATTTCTTTGGCGAGATGGCGATGCTCGATGGTCAGCCGCGCTCCGCACGTGCCACCGCGCTGGAGCGTTCGCGACTTTCCATCCTCTCACGCGACCATTTCCTCAAGTTCATGCAGAACAATGCGGACGTTGCGCTGGAAATGTTAAGCGCGCTTGCGCACCGGCTTCGCCGCACGGACGAGCTGCTGCAAAACCGCATCACCCGCAACGTCAACGAGGAAGAGGCCGCTCATCTTACCTTTGCCGATAAGGCGGCGGACGTAATCGCCGAATTCGGCGGCAGCTGGAAGTTCATCATTTGTTCGCTGGGCATCTTCTGCGTTTGGGTGGCGACGAACACTTTTCTCCTGACCCGGCATCCCTTCGATCCTTTTCCGTTCATTCTCCTGAACCTGGCGCTGAACGTGGTCACCGCCTTGCAGGCGCCGATCATTATGATGTCGCAGAACCGGCAGAGTCATAAGGATCGTCTGCGCGCTGATTTGGACTACGCGGTGAACCTGAAAAACGAGCTCGCCTTGAATGAAATCCTGCAACGTCTTCATGTGCTCGAGCGCGAAAACGTGAAAAGCAGCGGCGAGCGGGTGGTGCGCGGGCGGCCGGAGAGTGAAGCAGCCGCCGCATCCACGAATCACGGAAAGCGCTGATCGTTAGGTGAAATCCTCCTCGCGCTCGCGCGTCATCGCTTACGTCCTGGCTTGGGCAGCGGCGCTCTTCGCCACCGACCCGACCCTTCAGCTTTGGCCGTTGGCCTACATGTTTCCGTTAGGCTTGGCTGCTTTCTTTATGGCGCCGGAACATCGCGACAGTCCGGGCTGGCTGGTGCTTGGCCTGGTTGTGGCCGGTTACGTCGTGCACGCCATTTATTATTTCCGCGCGCGCACCGGCCGGAACGTCCTCATCCTTTTTGGCATTCTGGTCCTCGCGTTGGTCTGCAACGTCTCCGGTTGCCGCGGGATGAATCACCCGCACTGAAGAAGGTTCGCAGTGACCGATTTTTCGGCGAGGCCGTCGTTACTGTCTGGCCAGGCGGCGAAATAGGGCCGCGCCCAGGACCAGGAACAAAACGTTGGGCAGCCAAACCAACAGTTCCGGATGCACCTTCGGGTTCGATCGGAGGGTGTCTGCGATAATGACAAAGAGGAAGTAAGTCACCGCCACGATCAATCCGACCGCGAAGCCGATGGATGTTTCGCGCCGGTGCGCGGTGACGCCGAGCGGGACGGCGATGAGCGCGAAGACCAGGCAGGAAAAAGGGAAGGCGAAACGCATGTTGATCTCGGTGCGGCTGGCGCTCCGTTCCCGGCTGCTTTCACTCTTCAACTGCTCGAGCAGTTGCTCGATGGAAAGCGCCGAGCGGCTCGGCTTCTTTTTTTCTTTCTCATAAAGTTCTTCCAGGCTGATCGGCAGCGTTCCCTCCGCCATGTTGATGCCATCCCGGATCTTGCGCAGATCGAGCGGAGCACTTTCATCGCGTTGCTGGTAACGGGCGTGATAGAGATGCATCAGGATGCGTTTATTCGGGAGGTCAGCCTCGAGCATCCCCGTCTTCGCATAGGTCACGCGCATGGGCAGATCGTTTCCGCTCATCTCGAAGACGATAATGTTCTGGAGTTTGTTTCCCTCCTTCTTGCCCACGTAAATCTTGCGGCCGGGAAACTGGTCGATCACCTGGTCGCTATCGAACAATGCCATCGGGTTGCGTGTCGCCAGATCATAGATGGTGCTGCGCAGCTTCTCCTGCGCCGCCGGCGCCACCGAGACGTTCAGCCACAAACAAATCGCGCAACAAACGACCGCGACCGCGGCGATCGGAATGCAAATGCGCGAAATGCTCACGCCGTTGGCGCGGAAGGCGATCAATTCGTTGTCGGCGGAGAGCCTGCCAAAGATAAGTAACGTGGCAGTCAGCAGTCCCCACGGGATGGTGAATTTGAGCGAAAAGGGAAGGATGTAGGCGATGAAGGTGATCAGGTATTCGACCGGCACGTCGTGGTTAACCAGCAGCGGCAGAAGTTTGCGCAGAATGTTGCCGACGATGAGGACGAGGCTGAGCACCAAGATCGAGAAGAGCACGTTCACGCTCAGCTCGCGGCTGATGGCTCGATCGATCAGTTTCATCGTGACGGATTTAAACGGCTGCCGGACAGTAGCATAAGTCAAAGGAAGCGGCAGCCGCCCGGCTGGTTTGTTCCTGCGGATGAAAAAATCGCTCACCATTCTCCTACTCTTGGTCGGCTGTCCCGTTGTCCTGGCATCGCCATTTCGGCTTCCGGCAGACTGCTCGCAGATCGTTCTCGTCACCTCGGATTCGTGGCGGAGTACGACCGGGATGCTGCAATCGTTCGAGAAAGCAGAAAGCGGCGATTGGCGCGGGGTCGGCCGTGCGTCGGATGTCCGGCTGGGACGAAGAGGACTGGCGTGGGGGCGCGGGATCAATTCAACGAACGAGGTGAGCGGCCCCCGCAAACGCGAAGGCGACGACAAAGCGCCCGCGGGTCTGTTCCGACTCTCCTTTGCTTTCGGCTACTCGGCGGACCGACCGCCGACTCGGCTCCGTTACGTTCCAATCACAGGAACAACCGTCTGCGTGGATGATCCGCAGTCGCGTTACTACAACCGGATGATCGACGCTGCGAAAATCGCGTCGCCGGATTGGAAGAGCGCGGAGAAAATGAAGCTGCCTGACATCCGTTACAAATGGGGCATCTTCGTGATGCATAACTCGCCGCCTACGCCGGGCGTGGGGTCGGCAATTTTTCTCCACATCTGGAAAGATTTGGCGACGTCCACCAGCGGTTGCACCGCGATGCCCGAACCCGTCATGCTGAACCTTATAAAATGGCTCGATCCCGCCCGGCACCCGGTGCTCGTGCAACTGCCGCGCGAATATCTGGCCTCATTTGCCCAGGCAAACCGGGTTCCGTTCGCCCGGAATGAGGGGTCGCGGAAGTAGCATTGGCGCCGCGGATGGGTAAGGTCGTGGCCTTATGATTTCGAAGACAAATGCGCTCGCCTGGCCGGCTGTTTTCGCGCTTCTGCTTCTCCTCCCCGGCTGCGCGCTGACTCATCACATATTCACCGAGCCGTCCACCGAATGGGCGTCGCGCAATGGCCAGCTGCTCTATCGGAACCAGAAAACCACCATCATCGGAGAAGTGCTGGTGCGCTCTTCCAAGAGCGGCGAGTTCGAGCTGACGTTTTCGAAAGGGCCCGGGGTGGTCCTGCTCACCCTGCGCCAGGACGCGTCATTCGCGCAGATCAAAGGCGGACTCTCGCGCGGCGTCTGGTCGGGACCGGTCGCCGGTGCGCCCCCGCGCCTGCGTGGCTGGCTGGAATTGCGTGACGTTCTGCTCAACGCGCAAAACCAGAAGGAAGTGAAGCACGTTTCCGGCAGGGAGAAGTTCGTCTTCCACTTCTGAGCGGCCGCACGTTTTCCGCGCCTGTTCGATTTGATGCGCCCGAGTCAATTCATCGCCCGACTGGTTACCGAGAAACGGTTGCTCGTGTGGGCGGTTGTGCTCCTGATCAGCGCCGGATCATTCTGGATCCTGAAATCCCGAATCGCGCTCGACAGCGACATCATCAACATGCTGCCGGGGAATTTCACCTCGGTGCAGGGGCTGAAGATCTACAATAAGGACTTCGAGCAGACGCGTGAGCTGACCTTCGCGCTCGTTTGCCAGCCACAGGATGTCGATCGGCTGGAAGAGTACACGCCGACCTTTGCCAATATCCTGCGGCACCAGGCCTGGTGTGAACGGCTGCTCGCCGGATCGCCGATGGAAACGCCCGAAGGCGTCCACGACCTGCAAACCATGGCCGTGCCGTTGTTGCTCAACCTTGATCCGCCCAAATTCGATCAAACTCTCCAGCTGCTGCAGAACGACAAAATGCGCGAGCGCCTGCATCGTTTGCAGGAACAAATCCAGGCCGGGTCGCCGCGCCCGCAGTTCGAGCTGGAATTCGATCCGTTAGGCTTGATCGGTCCCGCCATTCGCCCCTTCGCGGAAGGGAATGCCGTGCAGGAAGACCAACCGCTCGCCTCGCCCGACCGCACCATGCGCGTCTTCCTCGTGGTGACGAACCAAAAGACGCCAAGCGCTTTCGATGCGCAAAACCTGATGAAGAGGGTTAACAAATTCTGCAAGGCGCCCCTGCCCGGTTGGGACGGCGGACCGATCCAGCTGCTGGTCACCGGTCGCTCTGCTTACGTCTCGGAAATCTCGTTAAGCATGCGCCACGACGTCGTCGTGACCATGATTGGTTCAATCATTTTGGTCGCGGCCATTTTCTTTGTCGGCTTTCAGCGCTGGCTGCCCCTCGCCGGAATGGCTTTCGCTTTGGCGCTGTCCTGTCTCGTCGGTCTCGCGCTTGGCCTTCTCATCTTCGGCGAGCTCAATATGGTAACGGTTGGCTTCAGCGCCATCCTGGTCGGACTCGGTGTCGATTTCGCCATCCTTGTCTTCGGCCGTTATCAGCAGGCCCGTGGCGACGGGGAGTCGCATCAGCAGGCGGTCGAAACGGCGGTGGCGAAGCTCGGGCGCGCCGTCTTCTTTGGCGCCCTCACCACCGCGGTCGGCTTCCTCGCGCTGGTGCTTAGCGGTTCGTTAGGCTTTTCCGAGCTTGGTGTGCTCATCGCCATCGGCATTCTCCTCGCCGGTTTATTCATGTGCACCATCCTGTTCCTGTTCATCCCGCGCGAGCAAAAACAGATCAGGCACGATTGGCTCTTCGAGGCGGTGAAGCGCTACGTCTGCTGGGCGGTGCGAAAGCCTAAGGCGCTGCTCACCGGCGTACTGATCCTGCTGGTCGGGCTTAGCGTGGTCGGATTTTTCCCTTTCCTGCCCGTCCCTTTCGATTCCAGCACCCGGTCGCTCGAACCGAAACAGAGCAAAGCCAGCCAGGCCCTCGCCACCATCATGTCGAAGATGCCGGCGCGCTGGGAACCGGTCCTTGCGCTGGTGCAGGCCAAAGATGCGCAGGAACTCAGCGATGCCTGGCACAAAGCGGCGCAACACTGGAGCGAACTGCAAAAGGCCGGGAAGATCAAAGGCTACTCCACTCCCGCCGCGCTCGCACTGTCGCCGAAAACGATGAACGAGAATCGGGCGAAGCTCGACGCCATCAACTTCGACCAGGTTAAGGAAAACCTCGGACAAACGCTTGATGCGGAAGGTTTCAGCCGCGGTCCGTTCGCCGTCGGCTTCACCATGCTCGATGACCTGAAGAAGATGCAGGATCCGAAAACGCCGATGCCGCATTGGCGCGATCATTTGCCGCGCAGCTCGAGCTGGTGGTTTTTGATCGATCGATATTTCGCGCGGGATCCCCTGCTTACTACCGGATTCGTGACCACGAACGCGCCGATCACGCGGCATGCCACCTACGAGGAGCTGAGCAAGGAACTGCCGGTGCCCGGCATTTCCATGACTTTCTCAGGCTGGAGTTACACCCTCGCGGACCTCCTGCCGTGGTCGCGTCATCAATTGCTCCTGATCAGTGCGCTGATGGCCCTCTTCGACGCCATCCTGCTGGCGATCCTCTATCGTGACTGGCGGCTTTGGATCATTCAGGAGCTGACCCTGCTCTTTGCGGTCGGAGCCATGCTTGCGACGATGAAGATTTTCAACATCCCGTTGAATCTGCTTAACGTTCTTTCTTTCCGGCTGGTCCTGGCCATCGGTGTCGATTACGGCATTTACATCGTCCTCATCTGGCAGAAGGCGCACGATCTCGAGCACGATGTCGCCGGCGTGGTCAAACCAGTCCTGCTCGCGGGGCTGACCGCGGTGAGCGGGTTCGGTTCGTTAGGTATTGCGCGCAATCCTTCGCTCAGCAGTCTCGGAATTGCGTGTGCCATCGGCATTTTCTGGAGCCTCTTCGCCACCCTTTTCTTTACCCTGCCGGCTGCCGCCGTGGTGGAACGCAAGAGCTGGCCAGCTGCTGTTCCGGATGACTCAAACCGGCGCGATTAAGAGCGGTCGGAAAAGGAAGCCCGTCGGCCTGAGAAAACCCGCAGAATCAAATTGACCCGCCCGCGCTTCTCAGAAGATTGGGCGGCGTGAAGAGTCTTCTCCCGGTGCCACGAGAGTCTTTCGAGGCTTTGCCGAACAAGCCGGGCAACCCGCTGCCGTGCGCTCCAATAAATGTTGGGACGCGAGTCGGTTGCGCTACTCCGCGGAGTCTTCTTCAAGTCCTGGTCCTGATTGTTTGCACTCTCGCCTCCTCCGCCCAGGCCGCTCCCTTATCCCCCGCCGACATTAAGAACGTGCTTGGCCAGATCCGCGCCAAACGCGCCACCGCGCCCTATCTGGAGGCCGACTTCCGAGAGGAGAAAGCGATTCGCCTGATGAACAAGCCGATCGTGACTTCGGGCAAAATCTGGTTTCAGGCACCGCACAAGTTCAAGCGGGAAGTGACGGGAAGCACGCCGAGCGTGATGGTAAGCGACGGGACGCAGCTCTGGATCTACTACCCGAACTTTAAGTCCGCCGAGCACTATTCTTTGGGCCGGCACTCACCCCTCGATACGGCCATGGCCACGTTGAACACCGCGCTCAACCTCGAAAATGTGGAGATCAGTTTCCACATCACCGGTGAGAAGGGCGCGAAAGGCTATGACCTCGAGCTCATGCCAAAGGGTCCGTCCATGAAACGCATCTTCCAAAAATTCGACATCCATTTGAACGACGACCTGGTCGTGGAGAAAACGGAGATGCTTCAGCCGAACGGCGATCGCATCTCTACGACTTACTCCGGCCAGAGCCACAATCCCATTCCAGCTTCAACTTTCACTTTCAATCCACCGGCGGGAACGGATGTGTCGACGCCGCTCGGGCGGTAGCCTGGTTCCGGCCCTGAGAAAAGGGAATCTCACACAAAGGGCACAACGGATCGCAACGGGCACGGAGCCGGCGGATCTTATCTGGGGAGCGCACGCGCCCTCGCGTGCTGGCGATGGCGCCCCCGCCATCGCGAACTTTTGTTTTGGGGGAGAGGTGTTCGGCGAGGCGCCGAACACGGCACGCGCGGCGCGTGCGCTCCCCGGGTTTGGTGGTAACGGTGAGGTTAATTCCATGACCGCCCCTCCGTCGTGTCCCTTTGTGATCCGTTGTGGCCGTTGTGTGAGATCTGCGATTGTAGCCGCTTACCGATCGCTCCAGCTCTGGAGGCTGAAAAGCCGGAGACCGGGACTTTGCCGAACGCTTGCCTTCCAGAGAACAACCATCCCGGCCACGAACGCCGCCCAAGGCAGCAATCCCCAGGTGGGCCAGTCGAAATGTTCCCGATACTGCGCGGTCACCGAGTACCACGGAAAACCGTCCGCGTTCATATTGTAGAAGAAAAACAGATTCAACGCGCTGGCCGCGACCAGCCAGGCGAACAGCTCCGGTGAGACGGCGAGCACGAAGGGAACGAACCAGGCAAGGTATTGCGGTGCGACTCCGGGCGAGAAAACGAAGAAAATAATCCAGGCGCAACCAATCGTTTTGAAAGTGCCCGTGGCATCGCAATGCCGACGTCGCCAAGCCAGGATCAGAACCCCGCCGATGACAATGCATTTCAGGATCGCACTGATGGCGGCCTGGGCGGTAGTTAGGGCTGCTCCCCCTCCCGCGGTGCCGAAAGGCGGCAGACTCATGAGCCGGAACCAATAGGTGATGCCCCACAGACCCCAGATGCTGCTGTAGGACAACACGTTCCTGAAGAAGAGCAGCGGAAATTGAAACAACGGCTGCAGGCAGAGTACGATGGAAATCGTCACGGCCGAGATCAGGAACGGCGCCGCCTTTCTTTCTCGAATCCAGAAGAGCAGGTAAATCGGGCAGAGCAGAAGAGCGATCACCTTCGTCTGGCAGGCGAGCGCCAAGAACACACCGCAAAGCAGCGGCCCTCGATAAAAGAACATCGCGGCGGCCAGCACAAGAAACATCACCATCACCGGATCGGTGTTACCATGAAATCCGGAGATCAGGATTTCGGCGGGGCTAAGCGCAAGCACCACCAGAGCCCAGGTGGGAAGGCGGAGATGTCCCTGCCTGCGAAGCCTGAGCAGGACAAGCACGACCACGAAATCGGCAATGATTCCGGGAAGACGCAGCAGAAACGGGAAAAGATGGAGATCCCGGAGCGACGGATAGTGATCGATGTACCACATGCCGCGCAGGAAATAGGCGATCATCGGAGGATGATTGAAGGTAGGCAGCGTCGCGTAGGTCCATTGCAAATCGTGAGCGGTTAGGGCGCGCGCAAACAAAATAAAACTGAGCACGTCGTTCGTGCCAAAAGTGACGTAGGCCAGGTAAAGCTTCAGCAATGATGCTAAGGCCGCCGCTCCGATGACCCAGATGGCGGGATTTATCCGGGAGACGTGGTTCTCCGGAGGCTGCTGCGGGAGAGAAGCGGTGTTCTTCATCTGGTCAATCGCACTTCTTACACGCGAGCATCGCCGCCTTCCAGGCGGTTCCCCCGGCAGCGTCGAACAATTTCGATGTCGCCAGGGCAGGTCGCTCTTTCCGTGAGCATGCCGCTCTGTTACTAAGCTTAACCGTGCAATGGCCCGTCCTAACCGGGAAAGAAAAGCGCGTCATCGCTTTCGTGTTGTTCTGCTTTTTCCTCGGGTTGGCGACCAAAGCTTACCGCGCAAACCATCCGATCGTTCCGCCGCTGCAAAAGCAGGCGGCTCACACGAAGTCCCATCGTTAGAAAACGAGCCCAATCTGGTGCAGCGTTCAGCCGCCCCCGTTCTTCGATACGTCCGCCGATTGAACCGTTGGGATGATCGCCGTCTTCCCGCCCGCCAGCGCCAGGATTACGTCCGTCTTCGACAGACTGCCGACCAGATTGCGATCGCTCAAATTATCGACCACTGGCAATCGTTCGCCGTCGTGCTTGGAGAATCGCTCCAGGGCTTCCGTTAGAGTCGAGTTCGACGGCACCACTGGGAAAGGATCGCGCAGGATATCGCCAGCAATCACCAGCGCCGCCAACTCGGGTGCGTTCAGGTAGCTCTTGATGTCGTGCAGGGAAACAGCGCCGAGAAACTGGCTGCCCGCGGTTACATAAAGATAGTTGAAACGGGTGGCGACAAACTTCTCCCCAATCTCGGCGAAGCGCGCGGTCGGTGTGACGGTCAATGGATTAGGTTTTACCAGGTCGCCGACATGCAGTTCGGCCAGCTGGCGTCGGTAATCCCCGGCTCCTTTCCGCTTCAAGGCCTCCGCATAGATCGAACGACGTTCGATGCTGAATGACGTGTAATAAGCCACCACACAGGCCAGCATCAGCGGGAGGATGAGTTGATAATCGAGCGTCAGCTCAAAGATCATGATGATGGCCATGATCGGCGCGTGCGTGCTCGCGGCCAGGAACGCTCCCATTCCGACCAGCGCAAACGCGCTCGGGCTCTGCACCAGGTGACCGGGCATGTGCGAGAAGGCGTCGCCGAAAAGAAACCCAACGCTGGCGCCGATGAACAAGGTCGGGGTGAAAACACCACCGACCGCACCGGAGCCGAACGTGGCACTGGTAGCGAGGACTTTGAAAAGAAGAATGATCAGCAGCGTCTGCCACATCCATTGTCCACGCAGAATGGCGTTCACGGCACTGTAACCATTTCCGCAGACCTCGGGATGGAGGATCGCCAACGCGCCCACAATCAAACCGCCCAGACACATCTTGACGTAGACGGGCGCCTTGATTCGAGCGGCCAATTTCTCGCTCTCGCGCAGGAGCCGGATGAACCACGGCGCCAGCAAACCGGCCACGCCACCTAACAAGAGATAGGGAAGGATTTCCGTGTTGGTATTTAGCTTGAACGGCGGGATCTCGTACAAGGGGTCCGGGCCGACGAAACCGCGCACGGTCAGGGTGGCCACGACCGAAGCGAACACCAGCGGCCCAAATATCTCCATCGCAACGGAGCCGAGGACGATCTCCGCCACAAAAAGCGCGCCCGCGATCGGAGCGTTGTAAGCCGATGCGATACCGGCGGCGGCGCCACATCCGACCAACAAACGCAGCCGGGGAGTTGACCAATGCAACGACCGGCCGGCTAACGAAGCGACCAGCGACGAAAGAGTCACCAACGGGCCTTCGCGGCCGATCGACCCGCCGGACGAAATCGTGAACAACGATGAAAAGACCTTGGTTAGGCTGCGGCGGGCCGAAATCTTGCCGTCACCGAGCACGACCGCTTCCATATAATCGGCGGTCGTGACCGTGCCGTGCCAGCGCACACCGAAATGGATGATCGCTCCAGCAACCAGTCCGCCGATTGCCGGAATCAGCAGACGCGGCAGGGGCGACAAACGCGCGAAGGCTTCGACCATTCCACCGGTCGAAGTTCCGGTGAGGACACCGCGGAGCAGATTAAAAGCGCCGCGAAAGGCGATCGAAGCGAGCGCACCGAGAAAGCCGGTCAGCCCGGCCCAGAGCAATGTGACCTGCAGTTCGGAAGGATGGAGACGCTCCTGAAACCAAACGAACGCTTTAAGAAGTCGAAACAAACTTCGGCGCTGTTCATGGGGGGCAGATGGCGCCGGATCAACAATCATCGCCTGATCACGTGAGCGGATTGAGTGCCGCCGTCAAGGTTGGCCGGCTTTAATCTTACTCGCGCGAAGGCGGCTGCGGGTAATCGTAATCGGGATCGGAGGCGGACGAGACAAGGTTGTCCCTCCCCGGTCACGTTCGAAGGGCATCGACATTGGGAGGGACGAGCTCGTCTCGAACTACGGCGTTGCGCCCCGCAGATATTTCTCCAGAAAATCGAGGACGCTTTGCCAGGCTTTGATCTCGTTCGATTTTTTGCTGAAGCCGTGACCTTCGTCATCGAAAACGACGTATTCGGCGACTCCGCCCTTTTTGCGCACGGCGTCGACGATTTCGTCCGACTCCGCTTTGAGCACGCGCGGATCGTTAGCGCCCTGCAGAACGAGCAGCGGCCGCGAGATCTCGCTGGCGTGAAAGAGCGGGGAAATCTCGCGAAGCATAATCTCCTGCGCGGACGGATCGCCGATCTCCGCATAGAGCGCCTTTCGCTCCGACTCCCAATACGGAGGAATGCTCTTCAGCGTCCGCACCCAGTTGGACACCCCGAAGAAATCGACGCCGACCGCGAACTCGTCCGGCTTGAAAGCAAGCGCGGCCAAAACCATGTAGCCGCCATAGGACCCGCCCATGATCCCGATTCGTTGGGGATCGATGTTACCTAACGATCCGAGGAACTTCTTTCCTTCAATGCAGTCCCACAAAGGCTCGCGCCCGTGCTTGCGATCATCCGCGGCGAAAAAGGTTTTTCCGTAACCGCTTGATCCGCGGTTGTTGATGTCGAGCACGGCATAGCCATGGTTGACCAGGAATTGAATGGTCGCGCTGTAGTTCAACCGCGCCTGCCCGCCGGGACCGCCATGAACCGCGACCAGGGCCGGAGCCGGTGCGCCGTCGGAAATGTCCAACGGCTGATAAAGAATACCGGGAATCTCGAGCTGATCGAAGGACTTAAAGCGAACAACCTTCGGCTCAACCAGATCATCCGGATTGATCTGCGCGCTCAGCGTCCTGGTCAGACGAGTCGCTTTTCGGTTGGCAAGATCATAGGCATAAAGATTTGCCGGCGAGCGCGAGCCTTTATGGTAGAAGGCGAGCTTGGTTTCGCTGTCGGAAAAGGCGACATCCGTGATGTCCCCATCCGGTAGCGCCGGAAGATCGAGCGCCCGGTCGCTCGCAACTTCGGTGACGCTCAGCGTCGTGCGCGCATCTTCATTCGTCGAGACAACGCGATATTTGCCGGTCCGCGAGAAACCGATACCGCTAATATCCCACTTACCTTTTTGGAAAACTTCGCGCTTCGAATTGCTCAGGTCATAGCGCGCGATGTAGCTGAATTCCTCGCCCGCATCCGAAAGAAAATAAAGATAGCGGGAACTCGGATCAAACACCTGCGCCACGTTCTTCTGGTCGCCCTCATGCGGAGTGAGGTTCTTCAGATCTTTCGTTTCGGTATTGTAAAGGTAGACGTCCGAATCAGAGGTTGAGCGGCCACTGCGGGTGAAGGCAAGGACGCGGCCGTTATGCGAGACATCGGCGAACTCCAACCCCAGTTCGTCCTGGTAGAGAAGGCGCGGTTTCAGATCGGAGATACTCACGACGAAGATATCGAAAACCTTCTGGTTTCGCGCATTGGTTGAGAGCAGGAACGCTTTACGATCGAAGCGCCAGCCGAGAAACTTTGCTTTCACCTTCTCGCCCGGAGTCAGGTCCCTCTCCGCCCCATTCAGCTCACGCAGATAGATGTGTGAGTTTTCGTTGCCGCCGGTATCGTGAGTGTAAAGAAAGCGCGTGTCGCCCGGAAACGCGGAGAGGATGAAGGTGCTTTCGCGTTTTGAATCGGTCAGCTGTCTCGGCGAGCCGCCCGCCACCGGCAGGCTGTAAACGTTGAAGATGCCGGTCTTGTTGGAATGAAACAGGATCGCCTTCTCGTCGAAGGTGAAGGAGGCGCCCCCCACCCGCTCGGTATCCATGAATTGCTCGATCGTATATCTCTTCACTTTTCGAGTGCCCGCCGGCTGGTCGGCGCGCGCGAACGCCGGGGCCAGCGCGCATGCCAGCATGAGCGCGAGAAAGCTCCACGCGCAGGACGGGAGTTTCGTCCCGCGCATTTTGCCAAACAGTCTGGAGTTTAGTGCAGTAATCGGAAGCTGGCCGGAAGCGTCGCTCCGCCAGTCAGACTATCGGGGTCGCCCTGGCCGGCCGCAACCCGCCCACCGCCGAGCGAACCTTCCTCAGCTTGGGCCGCCGTTTTTGACGCCGGAACGGTCAGCGGCGCAGCGCCCTTCGCCTTCAACGCGTTGTTCAAGTCGTCCAGCTCTTTTCCGCTCAGGTTTTGGAACTCGTTAGTCACGTCGGTCAACTCCCGCTGTAAAGCCTCTATGTTCGCCATCTGGTAATCGGCCGGCTTTCCATCGTAGCTCAGGATTGCCCCGTAAAGCTGATCGGTATGTTCGCGCAGCCGCTCTTCGCCGGTAATCGCGCCACCTTCGGTAGTGGCCACGATCTGCTTGCGCACGTTGTCCACTTTGGTGTCGAAATCCTTCACCTGCTTGGTCAATGCATCGTTAGCCGGCAGCGCCGCAGTCGTCTTGGCCAGTTGCGCCCGCAGACCGAGGATCCGATCCATTAACGCACTCTCGTCGCCGAAGAGCGTGTGCACCTTCATCGCTGCGTCGTATTGCGCTTTGCGATCGCTTTCGCTGAACTTCGCGCGCGGATCGAGCCCGACGTTGAGTTTCGTTTCCATGACTTTGCCGTTCTTGGTCATGCGAATAGTGTAAACGCCAGGCAGAACACGCGGGCCGCGGGTGCCGGCGAAGGCGATCTGCGCGGCCGGCGGAACCCGCGGCGCCTTCTCCGTCATACTCCAGGTGACGCGGTTCAAACCCGGCCGCTTGCTCGCGGGCAATTCATCCACCACTCGTCCGGAAGAATCGACCACTTCGAGTTTGAGCTTCCCGAAAAGATGCCGCGCCTTCTGATAATAAGTAATGACTGCGCCGTCGGGCGGATTGTCGCCGATGAAGGTTGCCGCGCCCGGGGCCCAACCGCCATTTCCGAGGATGCGCTGTTGAGCGGTTTGATTAGGAATGAACGCCGCCTCCTGGCCGAGGATCTCCGGCGTCAAAGCGCGAAGTGGCGTGATGTCGTCGACGACCCAGATGCCTCGTCCGTGGGTGGCGAGGACGAGCGCATTGGCCCGCGGCTGTACCACCACATCTCGAACGGAAACGGCCGGGAAATGTGACCCTTTATATTGCGCCCAGTTCTTTCCGTCATCTACCGAAACCCAAAGCCCAAACTCCGTGCCGAGGTAAAGCAGACCCGCCATCGTCGGATCCTCCTTGATCACGTGCGCGTAACCATTAACGCCCTTGGCTTCGCCGGGCGTGACCAGGGGCTTCCAAGTTGCCCGTAGTCGGTCGTCTTGAATACGTAGGGCGTAAAGTCGCCGAACGTATGCCGGTCGAATGTGGCCAGCGCAGTGCCGCCATCAAAATTTCCGGCGTTAATCGAGCTGACCCAGGAATTCTTCGGCAGATTCTGGATGTTCCCGGTCACGTTCTTCCAAGTCTTTCCGCCGTCCCGGCTGATCTGAACGTTGCCGTCGTCCGTCCCGACCCAGAGGACGTTCTTATCCTTGGGCGACTCACTGATCGCATAGATCGTGGTGTGCATTTCCGCCGCGGAGTTGTCGATGGTGACGCCGCCGGACTGCTCTTGTTTCTGCTTCTCCGGATCGTTAGTGGTCAGGTCCGGAGAAATCCGGTCCCAAGTCTGACCATGGTCGCGGGAGCGGAAGAGGAACTGGGCGCCGATGTAGATGGTCCCCTTCTCGGTTGGCGAGACGGCCATCGGTGTATTCCAATTGAAGCGTAACTTCTCTTTATAGTTAGGTTTGGGCTGAATATTACGCGCTTCGTGGGTCAGACGATTGATCCGGGCTGCATTGCCGCCCTGAAATTCGGCGTAGACATAATTTGGATCGCTCGGGTCTTCGAAGGTGTGAAAGCCGTCGCCGCCGTAGAGATTCTCCCACTGCGCGTTGGCAATTCCGCCGGGGAACTCGGATTGCCCGACCCAGCAGCTGTTATCCTGCAACCCGCCGAACACCTCGAAGGGATCCTTGTCGTTCACCGCGACGTGATAGAACTGCGAGATGGGGAGGTTCTCCCCCTTCCACCACTTGCTGCCGCCGTTGTAGGAGTACCACATCCCGCCGTCGTCGCCGTTGAAGACGGTCTGTGGGTTTGTCGGATCGATCCAGACATCGTGCACGTCTCCATGGGCGCCCGCGAAACCACCGACGGTGGAGAAACTCTTGCCGCCGTCTTCACTCATAATCAGCGCGCCGTCGGTCTTAAAGACGCGATCCGGATTCTTCGGATCTACGATCAGGTTCGCGAAGTAAAATGGCCGCCAGACCATCCAGTTGCTTTTGTCGCGGCGGTCCCAGGTTGCCCCACCATCATCGGAAACGAAAAGGGCGCTGTCGGTCGACTCGACCATGGCATAGACGCGTTTCGGGTTCGAAGGCGCAAAGGTGATGACCAGCCGGCCATAAGGCTTCTTCGGAAAGCCTTTGCTGTTCTCCGGCGTCACTTCGTTCCAGGTTTTGCCGCCGTCCGTCGAATGGAACAGGCCGCTGCCAGACGGTCTGTCCGGGCCGTCCCCGCCGGACCGGAAGGTCCAGCCTTTGCGCCGGAAATCCCAGAGCCCGGCAAAAAGATTGTTCGCGTTCGACGGATCCATCGCGACGGTCGAGCAACCGGTCGACAGGTTGGAACCTTTGAGGATCAGGTTCCAGGTTTTGCCGCCATCGGTGGTCTTGTAGAGACCGCGATCAGGCGAATCGCTCCAGAGCGCGCCCGGCACCGCCGCGTAAACGACGTCGCTATTGTTAGGGTCGACCAGGATCCGGGCAATGCGCTCCGACTTATCCAACCCGGTGTGGGCCCAGGTCTCGCCGCCGTCATTCGATTTGTAGATGCCGTTGCCGATGGAAACACTATTGCGCGTCCAAGATTCCCCCGTTCCAACCCAGACGTTCTTGGTGTTCTTTGGATCGATCGCGATGGCGCCGATCGATTGCACCGGCTGCTCGTCGAACAAGGCGCGGTAACGAGTTCCGCTGTCTTCCGATTTCCAAACTCCGCCGCTGGCCGAGCCAACAAAGAGCGTGATCTTGCCGGAAGGTTCATGCACGCCGGCGATGGCCGAGACGCGACCGCTCATGGCGGCCGAGCCAATGTTGCGGGCGTTCAAGCCGGAGATGCTGGAGGAGGAATAAGCCGGCGAAGCAGGCGCATTTTGCTGCTGCCCGTAAACCGTTGTGAGGCCGCAAAGGGCGGCGGTGAGGATGAGTCTCTTCATAAAGTCATTGGGAAGTTGCGCTCTTCTGCTCTTTCCAGGGAACAAAACGCGGCGCAAGGAAGGTCCTTATTTCTTGGCTGCCGCTACCGGGAAATGGAAAGTTGCGTCGTCGATTTCGATATTCGGCTCCGCCTTCTCGACCACGATTTTCTGTTTGTCGGTCGAGTGTCGATCACCCGCCTCGATGGCGAAGGGAACAAAGACCCCGCCGATCTTCTCGTAATCGCCAAGGTCGGTTTCAGTTTCGATTTGCGCGCCCTGCTCGATCCGCTGACTGACGATGCGAATATCCAGGAACGCATCCGGATCGAGATAAACAAAGTTCGTGTCGCCATTCTTGCGCGTCACTTTCAGTTTGTAGGCGTTGGTCCCATCCACATCTTCGCGCCCGAGGTAGCTCACCGTATTCCCACTCTCTTTCGCGGCCGGTAGCGGACCAGCGATCTCGGAGTCTTCGATCAATGACTTGCAGTCATCCACCGACATTTTCTCCGGATCTTTGCGACCTTGCAGCGGATAAATCTTCCAACCCTCTTTCCCATCGTAAGCTGTGGTAATGGTCATACCCTGAACCGTTGCATCCGTCCGCACTTCGCCCGGTTGCTTCTTGGTCTGGACAAATCCGAACTGCAGCTGGCCGCCGTTAACCAGAAGTTTGCCGGAAAGCTTCAGGCTTTTCAGGTTTTGGATCGCCTGCGCGCCGCCCTTCGCTTCGATGTTCTTGGCAACGAGCTCATCAGCGCTCATGGGTTTCGAATCTTCGGCGTAAATGGTGGCGACACACGAAAAAGTGAGCACGAGCAGAAGCGAGCGAAAAGTAGCCATGGGAATATGATAATGATGAAAGCGTAGGCCGCTGAAGTTGCAAGAAGAAGCCTGCCCCCTTTCGAGGGAGAGCCGTCTCGATTTTGGGACGCCTAACCTGCTCGCCGTTGCTTTGGAAATTCTGCTTCCTCTTCCTTGTCCGGGAGAGGATTGAGGTGAGGGTGACTGGTTCAACCAGAAAGAATCATGATGAAAACGCACGAAGTCACTATTCCTCAGCTAGGTATGATCGCTGGAACCCGCGCTTTGTTGGGTGCAGGTATTGCCCTCCTGCTTTCGGAAAAACTTTCCGATGACCAGCGCAAAGCAATCGGCTGGACCCTGGTCGCGATCGGTGCACTAACTACCGTTCCGCTCGCGCTTCAAGTGTTCGGCGGCGGCGAGGACGAGTAATCGCCCAGCGACGTGCCAGGTGGCGTAGTTCGTTAACGAGTCGCGCTACTTTGCCCCGTGAACGCCAGCTTCACCGTTTTGCGAAGAATTGATTCAGTTCGCCATGCGGCGCGGCTCCGGCGAAACCGCTGAAGGTGCCGTCCTTCGCGAGCTCGCGGGCTGCTTCGAGAAAGGCCCCTAACGCAACCCGGGCCAGCGCGCCGCCGACACTCACCCGCCGCACCCCGATCTTCGCCACATCGGCGACGGTTAGGCCGCCGGGCGCGCTGATCAGCGCGTTCACCGGCTTCGGCGCCACTGCTTCCACCATGATGCGCAGGTCCTCAAGCTTGAACACCCCCGGCGCATAAAGACAATCCGCGCCCGCCTCTGCGAATGCATGAAGCCGGCGAATCGTCTCCTTCAGATCATCGCGCCCGACGAGAAACCCTTCGTGCCTCGCGACGAGCACCGTTGCGGGATCAACTTCATTCAACGCCGCGCGTGCCGCCCGGATCCGGTCGACTGCGAGCGCGAACTCGTAGATTGGCTCGGCCTTGTCCCCGGTGGAATCTTCCACCGACAATCCGGCGACACCGGTTTCCGCGCAGCGCCGGATATTCACCCGCAGATCGTTCGGGTCGTCGGCAAATCCATTTTCGAAATCCGCGTTCACCGGAATATGAACCGCTTGCACGAGCTCGCGCAAATGAGTCAGCACGGCGTCCAGTGCCACCTCGTTGTCGGCCAGGCCACGCGAAAAGGCGAGCCCAGCCGAGGTGCTCGCGATCGCTGCGAACCCAATCTCCTGCAGAAGAAGGGCACTACCGATGTCCCACGGATTCGGAATAACGAAACAGCCGGACTCGTGAAGGTTTCGGAATTCGCGGCGGCGTTCGGTGAAGGCGCTCATCTCTAATCAAAACCTGTTGGTTCGTTACTTCTTTCCCAGCACTTCCAAAACTTTCATCGCCGCGTTGTGACCGGGAATTCCGCTGACGGCCCCACCCCGCAGCGCCGATGAACCGCAAAAGTAAACATTCTCGTATTCGGTTTCCACACCCCACGTGCCGACCTGCTCGTCCGAATCCGCGAAAGGAAAAGTGGGGGCATTTTGGAAAATGTTGCCGTGATACATCCCGAGTGAGTCCTCGATGTCGACCGGCGTCTTGCTTTCAATGCAGGGCGCTCCAGCCCGGTCGATCGCCAGACATTCCTCGATCGGCTCCTCAAACCACTGGTTGAGGCTGCGCAGGAAACGCGCTTCCGCTTCCTTCCGCAGACCATCGTTGTCAGCCGAGAACAAGCGCCACGGTGTATCGAGCCCAAACAAGGTCAGGGTCTGGTAACCTTGCTCTCTTAGCTCCGGAGAGAGAATGCTGTCATCGGTCAGGGTGTGGCAGTAGACCTCACCCGGCGGCTTCTCTGGCAATTGGCCGCGCGCTGCCTGCGCGTAACTGGTCTCCATCTGCGCATAGCCTTCATCGGTATGAAACGTTCCGCGGAAAGCTTCGGCCGGATCGTGCCGATTCGATTTCAAACGCGGCAGACGCTTCAAGAGCATGTTGATTTTGAAAACCGAGCCTTCGTCTTCGTCGCCCGGAAGGTAGGGCCGCCCCGTTAGGCGGGACAGGACGTTTTCGCCGAAATTTAAGAGCAGAAATTTGCCTTCAACCGTTTCTGATTTGCCGTATCGATCGAAGTTCACCGCGTGCGGTTGTGAATCCAGATGCATGCGAGACAGCTTCACTTTCGTGATGATCTCCGCGCCGGCTTCCCGCGCCGCTCGCTCCAGCTCGCCCGCGACCGCCCCCATGCCTCCGACAGGGACCTTCCATTCTCCGGTTTTGTTTCCGATCAAGTGATAGAGGAAACAACGGTTTTGAACTAACGAGCGCTCGTGGGCATGGGCAAAGATTCCGATCTTGCCATCAGTCATGACCAGACCGCGCACGAGGTCGTTTTGCAGGTAGCGTTCGATTGCCATCCCCAGCGGCTCTTCCGCCAAGCTTCGCCAACTCTCCTGCAGGATGGGATCGCGCTTAAAACGCCTGGCCAGATCCGCGCGCGACTTCAGCGGCTCAAGCATGCTGTCCCAGGTTTCCTCAGCGAACATCCGCGCGAGATTGTAGAAGCGCTTCATCTGCTCGTATTCCTTCGCGCTCCCGGTCAGCTCGAGCATCGATCGCTCGTTTTGCTCTTCCGAGACGTTGCTGAGCAAGAGGCCGCCATGCTTGCCTCCGGCTACATACGGTGTGAACGAGGCGGTCGTGCGTCGGCGCAGATCGAGCTTCAAATTCAGGTCCCGAATAATCTGCTCCGGGAAAAGGCTAACGAGATAAGAGTAACGCGACAGGCGCGCATCGTAATCAGGGAAAACACGCTGCGACGTGGCGGCCCCGCCGATGTAGTCGTTTTTTTCGAGGAGCAGCACGCTCAACCCGGCCCGGCCAAGATAGGCGGCCGCCACCAGACCGTTGTGGCCGGCGCCGAGAATGACAACGTCGTAGCGACCCTGCACGCGAGGAGCGTGACTCAGAGCGTAGAAGCTAGGCAAGTCATTCTCGGAACATGCTCATTATATATACGCAAGGTGACGACCTTCCGTCGCAGACAAGGGTGCGCGGGACAAAGCGCTTCTTCGCACATACCGTAGCGAGTGCGCGCCATTCTGATTATCATCGCCACGATCGCGCTGCTCGACGTGATCTGGTGGCTAGTTTGCACGCGCCTTTGCCGCGCTACTTGGTGGCGGCTTTTTAATCACATTTTTCTCGCTGCGCAGTCCCTCGGACTTCTCGGCCTGGTCTTGGGGCGCATTGGAAACTGCGACCTTGATCGTTTGATGCCGAAGGCCGTGGTCGCGGCGGTGTTCATCTGGCACATGATCATCCTTCCGGTCGTTCTCGTTGCTCTCTTGGTCGCGCTCCCCTTCATCCTGATTGTCGCGATCGCCCGCTTCCGGCGCGGCCGGGCCACGCTCACGCCGCGGGGAATGTCACGCCGCCAGTTTCTCGCCACCACGGCCGCGGCGCTGCCTCCTCTGCTCACCGTCAGCCTAACCGGTGTCGCTATGCGACAGCTTGCCGGCTTCCGTATCCGGCACCTGGACGTTCCGATCAATGGGTTGCCCGAGGCACTGCACGGCCTCACCATTGCGCATGTGAGCGACACCCACGTTGGGCGCTTCACTTCCGGCCGGGTGCTCGATGACATGGTGCGGGCGGTCAACGATCTTCGCTCCGAGCTAGTCCTGTTCACGGGCGACCTGGTGAATGATGAACTGATCGACCTCGATCGGGGCATCGACCTGCTCGGACGGATGGGCTGCAGCTACACGATTGAAGGCAACCACGATCTGATCGAGAACGGCCCGGAGTTCGAGCGGCGCATGCGCGAATCAAAAATTCCTTTCCTGCTCGATCAAGCAGCCACGGCCGAGCTTCGTGGCGTCACTGTTCAGTTCCTGGGCTTAAGCTGGACGCGCGCGCACGAAAACCGGGACCAGGCGATCGGGAAGGCTGTCACTCAGCTTTTGCAGCAACGCGATCCCGCTGCCTTCACCATCCTGATGGCGCATCATCCACACGCCTTTGACGCCGCGGCCGCAGCAAACGTCCCGCTCATCCTCTCCGGCCACACGCACGGCGGACAACTCATGTTGAACGAGCAGGTCGGCTTTGGTCCTGCCCTCTTCCGTTACTGGTCCGGCGTTTACGAGCGTAATCTCAGCAAGCTGATCGTCTCAAACGGAGTCGGAAACTGGTTCCCCCTTCGGGTTCAAGCCCCGGCCGAAATCATTCATCTCACGCTTGTCAAAGCGTGACTTCTTTCAAATTAATCCACGAAGCGGAATTGCCGCGCCCAAAACCCAGCGATGAAATTTCTTCTTACCAACGACGACGGCATTGACGCTCCCGGACTGGAGGCGCTGGTGACTGCGGCGCGTGAACTGGGTGAACCGTGGATCGTTGCGCCGGCGGCGCCTCAATCCGGTGTCAGTCACGCGGTGACCTGGCAGGAAGGCGTCCGCATCGAAAAGCGCGCACCCGATCGGGTTGCCATTCATGGAACGCCGGCTGACTGCACCCGTCTGGGACTGCTCCATGTTGTGCCGGACGCCGCCTGGATCCTGAGCGGAATCAACCATGGGTCTAACCTCGGTGCGGATATGTATTACTCGGGAACGGTCGCGGCGGTACGTGAGGGCGTTCTCCACGGTTGGCCCGGCATTGCCCTTTCTTATTATCACAAAGCGGGGGAAGGATTCGACTGGAACCGCGCGAGCAAGTGGGTTGCACCGATTCTGCGCGATTTGTTGGACCGACCGACGGACAAAGGTGTCTTCTACAATGTTAACCTTCCCTCTCTGCCGGCTGGAGCGCCCATGCCGGAGATTGTCTGGTGCGCGCTCGATCCCAATCCACTTCCACTCAATTACCGGCACGAGGAGCAGAGCGGCCTCTATTACGCGGGGGAGTACGGTTTACGGGATCGAACGAAGGGTGCGGACGTCGATATCTGCTTCGGCGGGCGCATTGCCATCACGGAAGTGCGCCTCCTTTAGGAAGTGATCTTATGATCAAAGATGCGATCTAGCTTGCGCAAAGCCTTGTTATAGCGTTGGATATAAAGGTAATCCCTGGAGGACTCACCCTATGAAACAATTGTTCACACTTATCCTTTGCTGTTCAGTCTTTGCGCTCGGCACCGCATTTGCCGAGCAAGCACCCAACAAGAAGAAGGGCCAGGCGCAGGGACAGAAACAAGGCGGCGGCGGCGGAAACAAGCAGGCGCACCACCCACAGGTGCACAACGCCGGCATGCCTCCCAATGCCCAACTGCACAAAGGCAATCTTAACCAGGCCAACCAGGGCAACCTCAACAAGGCGAAAGTTCACAACGCCAAAGTGCAGAACACCAACGTCGGCGCCGCCAACAAGACCCATAACAATTCAGTCCAGAACGCGAAGATCAACAAGACGAACGTTCACAACAAAACGGTCAAGAACTACCAGCTTAAGCATAACAACTTCCACGCTCAGCAGAAGGCGCAGATCCAAACCGCCAAGTTCAATCAGAATTATAAGATCGCTGGAGCTCACAATTGGCACGGCCAGAAATACGTCGTCTTCCAAAACTATCATCCGGCCTGGCACGATCACCACTGGTACCACAATCACTATCACGATGTGGTCCTGATCAGCGGCGGCTGGTATTTCTGGAACGCCGGCTACTGGTTCCCCGCCTGGGGCTATGATCCCGGAGTCGCCTACTACCCCTACGATGGCCCGATTTACGTCGGCTCCAACCCAACGCCCCCTGATCAGATCATCGCCGACGTCCAGGCTACGCTGCAGCAACAGGGATATTACCAGGGCGAAGTGGACGGCTTGCTCGGACCACAGACCCGCGCCGCTCTGGCAGATTATCAGCAAGCCCAGGGGCTAGAGATCACCGCCGCGATGGACGAGCCGACCCTCGAATCGCTGGGGATGGCCTAACCGCAGCGCCGCCGGCGCTTAGCGGCGATTCGGGATGTGGAAATTTCCCGTCTCGTAACTGGCGCTCGCGCTGATCTGCGTCCGGTCGTTGCCGACCGTCCCCATGATATAGCCGCCGTAAGCGCTGCCGCCGGTTCGGCCTAACGAAGTGCCATAGAACGCCCCGACTTCGCCGGTGGCATAATACGATGGGCGCAGCGAAAGCGGCGCCTGCTCCGGGCCGTCCTTGGAGTAGTCATGCAGCGCGACGGAGATGCGACGGGACGGTGCCCCGAGCGTGGCGGACGGGAGTGCCGCGTAGAATTCCGGAATGGCCGGGTTAATCCAGGGCGATTCCTCCGAGAACTGCCTCAGATCGCTCAGCGAAACAGGAGAAACCCGCCGCGCGGTGATGTTCGGACCATCCAGTGAATCGAGCATCCCGACTGCGGCGCCGCTGCTGAAAGACGAACCCGCCAGGAGCGCCGCGCCAACAACTACGAAGGCCTTCATGAGGGGAACCTTGTGCAGAAAGCTCGTTCGCGCGAGGGAATTCTGCACTCGGGGCGGCGGGAAAACCGTCGGATGGAATCTTACTCCGGGACGGCGACCGGACGATAGATCGCGCCGAGAATTGCGCCGGTAATTCCGAATTGCAGAAAGAGGCCGAGAATCCAGAGCCAAAGAACCTGCCCGCTCAAGGGTTCGGTCGCGAAGCGCAGGATGTCCGCGCCCACGGCGAAAAGCGCGATGAGAAGGCCGTAGCGAAGGCCGGTGCGAATTCCGGGCGCAGCGATTTTGCTGGCGTAAAGAACGGTGAAGGCGAAGGCGAGGACGACGTGGCCAAAAATCAGCCAGGCAAATACCGGCACAGCGCGCCAATGCTCAGGCATGGCCAGGTAGGACGGCTTCATCAGAAGTCCGTGCCAGACGAAGCCGAATAAAAAAATAAAGACAAACACTGAAAGAAAGGCGACTAGTCCTCGTAAGTGGTTCATGTGAGTCTTTCTACAACTTGGTCTGAACGATTGTCGAGCGATGGTGCCGCCGAAACGTTCGCGGGTTGGGAATGGGAAGATTCGCGTATCCAAAAACCTAAACTAATCAGCAGTTAACTCAGTTATGAACAGAACAACTATTCGCACCCTCATCCTATCTGCTTCCGCCATCATCTGTAGCAGCATGACCCTATTCGCGGGCCCGCCAACCGTCGATGACGTGGGTGATGTCGCCTCCTTCGGTAAAAACGCGCAATTCCTCGGCGCGGCCAGCGGCTTCCTTCAGCTCGCCGCCACCTGTGCGCCTTCCCCGGCGCCCTCGGCATCTCCCTCGGGTTCGCCGGCCACCACCACGCAGTGCTTCGTCCTCAATCCTCCGGGGAGCACGACTGCGTACCGACGCCCCGAATATCGCGCGAATCAACCTTCCGGGAGGCGCAGCCAAGGATGTCATTTATCCAATCCTGACCTTCTTCACCAACTATCAGCTGCAGAACCCGACCGCGGCCCAGGTTCCAAACGCCAAGTTCCTCTACAGCGCGACACTCAGCATCTACAGCACGGTGCTGAACGATCCTTCCATCATCGATCCGAATACTGGTCTTCCCGCCGGTGGGGTCCTGACTTTTGTCTTTACGCCCGATCGCTTCAATGTTGATCGCTCGATGGAGGCCAATGAACGCACCCGCCAGGGAATCGACTATTCTCGCGCCGGTAATGCGGGCATTTCGAAGTATAACCTGGTCAGCGGGGGCACCCTGACGCAAAAGCAGGCGGACGACCTCTTTAACAAGCCGATGACTGTCCGGATGGACGTCACCGGGCTGGCCCGTTACCTGACCGACGCCGCAGTGACCTTCAACGTGCGTCTCTTCGGAGATTAGTCCTCGCCAGATCGTTTCTTTGGAGCAGCCGGCGGTTTCCCGCCGGCTGCTTTTTGTACCCGTCGCGCAAGCGTTCATTCGCGTTAACTTCAACCGATGCTTCGGCGCGCCCTGGATGACATTGTTCGGCCTGATTGGGATCAATCGCGCCCGATTTCATCACTGCCCTGCACCGTGGCAATCGCGCTATGCCTCTTCGTCGGTTTGATCTCCGGAAATCCGACCAGCGGCATGATCGCGGCCGGCGGCGCCATGGCCGTCGGATTCGGCGCCTTCCAACGCCTCGGCCGCTCCCGAATTCAACCGATGTTTTGGGCCACCCTCGGGATGACGCTCACGACGGCGTGCGGTTCGCTGGCCAGCCGTTCCCTCGCCGGATTGATCTTCAATGCAGCCTTGCTCGGTCTCGCCTACGCCATGATGAGCGTGGTCAGTGGCGGCACTGCCTGGATTTCGCTGCAATGTGCCATCTTCGGTTTGGTATCCACCGCTTATCCAGCGGCTGCCCCCGTCGCGCTGGAGCGTGCACTGCTCGTTTTATCGGGCGGATTCCTCCAGCTCGGTCTTGTTCTGCTTTTCCGCAGCTTTCATCTCGGGCTGATCGCCAGCGTGCCGCCGGATTCCTTCGCCGGGTTCGGACCGTCCCTAATCCGGGTGCGGGAGAGTCTGACTTTGCGTTCACCGGAGTTTCGCTATGCCCTGCGGCTGGGATTGGCCATGGTGCTGGCGGAGATAGTTGCTTACTCGTTAGGTCTGGCCAATGCCTATTGGGTGCCGATGACCGCTCTGCTCGTCCTGCGCACCGATCTGCAGGAAACGCTTAGCCGGGGTGTCGCGCGCGTGGTCGGCACGCTGGTCGGCGCCGGGCTGGTCACCCTTTTGCTCAGCACCCTCCGACCCGGCCCGGTTGTGCTCGCGCTCCTGGTCGTGGTCTTCGCCTGGCTTTGTTATTCGGTGCTGATGGTGAATTATGGCGCGTTTGCCGCGTCCATTACCGCCTACATCGCATGTCTTCTCGCTATCGGCGGTCTTCCCGAAAAGGAAGTCGTCCTCCATCGCATTGCCAATACCTGTCTCGGTGGTGCGATCGCGCTGGTCATCTCGCTTCTCGCAAACTTCGGGCGCCGCCGCTTCGCCTAACGGCGCGGTCAGCGTTGAAAAAGAACCACCCCTGACTTGCGAGGGACGGTCAATTTGCCCGAAACCTTTTCCGGCTGATCCGCCGCGCCATGCTCGTCCAGGGCCACCTGCCAGTCGCTACCCGGCGGAATGACGATCGCGTCTTTGCTGCTCGAGCTATTCAGAACGACACAAGCCCGTCGCCAGGTTTCGCCGGCGATTCCACCTCCGTCGATGGTATAGATCAGCACATCGCGATCGCCGTTCTCGACGAAGTGGACTCGCCCCTGCACTTCGGGCCGGGTGCGCAGGCGGAAGAGCGGATGCGTTTTGCGCAGCGTGATCGCGTCCCGTATGTAACTGAACAAATCGAAGTGCTGCTTTTTGAGAGTCCAATCCACTTCGTTAACCGAATCGGGCGACTCGTAGGAGTTGTTGTTGCCGCCTTTTGTGCGCCCGAACTCTTCGCCGCCATGCATGAAGGGCACGCCTTGCGAGGTTAAGAGCGCGAGATAACCAAGCTTCATCGTCGCGATCCGCAGGTTCTCGTCCGCGCCTGGCATCGACTGCACCAGCTTGTCCCAAAGGACCAGATTATCGTGACAGGTCATGTAATTGATCGACTGCGCCGGTGAAGACAACCAGCCGCTAAGCAGCATCGCGGTTTTCAAAGCGTCACGATTGGACCCGTTCTGAATCCAGCCGGCGTCGCCCCCGTCGGGCGAACCTTTCAGCGCGTTGCGGAAATCATCGTTGAAAGCGCCTTCCGGGAGCTGTCGGATGGCGGCCTTGTCGCTCTTCGTCTGCAGAGGCGAGGTTCCGCCCGTCCATGGTTCGCCAAAGAGGAGGATGCCCGGGTTGATCTTGCGCAGCTCGCGATCGGCTTCACGCATTGTCTCCTGATCGATCAGGGCCATCAGGTCGAAGCGGAATCCATCAATTCCATATTCGCGCGCCCAAAACTTGAGTGAATCGATGATCAACCGGCGCCCCGCCAGTGATTCGCTCTTCACCTCATTACCACAACCGGACCCATTGGCGAGCGATCCGTTAGGCACCCGGCGGTAATACTGGTCTGGCGCGAGCGAGAAGAGCGAGGCCCTGGCGCCGGTGTGATTGTAAACCACATCCATGATGACGTGCAGTCCCCGTTCATGCAGCGCCCTGATCAAGGCGCGCAGTTCGTGCACGCGCGTATTGTCCTTTGGATTCGACGCGAACATTCCCTCGGGAGAAAAAAATGCGTCAGTAATGTAGCCCCAGTTGTAGGAACGGGACTCTTCATCATTTTCGAAGTCCTGTGTCGGCATCAGCTCGACGTGGGTCACGCCCAATTCGACCAAATGGTCCAGCGCGGTTCGAATCTCCGCGTCGTTCGGCAAACGCGTGCCGCTCTCCGTCCAGCCACCATATAATCCCGGCTCTTTAACCCCGGAGCTCGGCGCGACCGTGAAATCGCGCACGTGCATTTCGTAAATGACGGCATCAGTCGGCGACGGGATCGGCGTTCCATGGGGCAGCGCCCTCGGCAAGGGAGTGATCCGGCCGCGAGTGCTGCTCGCGACAGAATTGACCGCGTAAGGATCGAGAACTTCGTGTGATCGCTTCGGGTCGTTAGGATCGACCAGGTAGGTATAATAGCGGCCGTGCAGGTTACCTTTCACCGTCCCCTCCCACACTCCGTTCGCCTGCTGGCGGAGAGGACGAACTAGTTTCCCGGCATCTCCCGTGGGATTTTCGTACAAGACAACACTGACCGCCTTCGGGGCGGGCGCGTAGACACGGAAGGTCGTTGCGCTCTTTGTATAAAGAGCGCCTAAAGCGGTCTTCAACTGTTCGCGACTCGCCTGCTCGTCCTCCGCCTCGCGGCGATCCACTGCCCCTGCGGCCTCCCTTGTGTCCGCAACGCTCGCTTTCCCCTTTGGTTGCTGTTCGTATTTTGTAAGAGCCGCCGCCGCGCGCGCTGCCAGATCTGTCGACTCAATCGGAATCTGTCGAATCCCGCCAAGGTAATCGGCGCTCACCATTCCGCCGCCGATACCCTGGACTTTCACGGTTGTTCCAGCCGGCACTTTGGTTGAGCCAACATTCTTCCCGCCAGACACCGCAGGAAACACAAAGGCGTCGCGCAACGTCACGTCAGCTGGCCACGCCTCCTGATGATCGAGCAGCCATGTTACAGGATCAGGTCGAGGCGTGGCGGATGAGGCGGCGGCGATTTCCGGTATTACCTCGGGTTCCGCCGTTTCTGCCTTTTGCGGATTGAGCAGTTCGCGCACATCGCGGCTCAATCGGCTGAATGCTTGCTGAGGCGATTCGTGGCGCCGGTAAATGTCGAACGCGAAGCCGGCCAACGCCGCAAAGATTACAATCAGGATCAACTCGGCAATGAGCGAGATCCGGCGTGGCCGGCGGAACTTCTTCATTGGTCCGGTGAGGGGTTGCAGCGGCACGTGTGTCGGCGGCGCCGCCGACGTTTGCCCGGCGCCCGCCTCGGGCTCATTAACGACTCGGGAGTCTGGTGGAACCTGAACGCGCTTCTTGCAGTTCGGACACTCTATCTCCTGTCCGGCCCAGGAGGCATCGATTTCCAGGTTTTGCCCGCACTTCGGACAATCGAAATTCAGCAAAGCCACATCGAATCCTTACCCCATGCCAGGGGGGCGCCGCAACGAAGGCGGCACCGAACCGCTCCATTTCTTCACCGAGGTCAAAGGACATCCGTCTCG
This sequence comes from uncultured Verrucomicrobiae bacterium, assembly GCA_963746035.1. Taxonomy (GTDB): domain Bacteria; phylum Verrucomicrobiota; class Verrucomicrobiia; order Chthoniobacterales; family UBA10450; genus JBBRDU01. The sequence goes on from CAVUZN010000001.1 coordinate 343,765, forward strand.
CGAAGCGACCCGTCTGGGGAGGGCGTGCGCCTCGCACGCCATTCGAGGCGCCTCGCCTCGATTCTTGAAATGGATGAATCGCTTAAGCCATCCTGCGGAGATATTCCCGATCCCACGCCGCCGGAATGGTTTCCCGCGGCGAATAAGGGCCGGAGCGGTAAGCGCGAGAAGAGATCCCCTGCTGACTCAGTTCGCAGACGTGCCAGTCTTGCTGATTGACCATGTCCCAAAATTCGACGGCGTCTTCCGGATTGAAGCCGTCGCGGTCCGGCGCATCTGCGGCAAAGAGCCACTCGCAATGAACGTGCGTCTCGCCCGGCGATTTTGGGCGAAGCGTATGCACCATCACATAGTCGGGGTGCAGACTGAGCAGCATGTTGGGGAAAATCGAATAGTAATAAACCAGCCGGGCGTCGCGGCTGTTGATCGGCACGGCGCAATGCCGGCCGCTTTGGCTCAGGCTTTTGCCTTCCTGAATCCGCATGAAGCCCCCGAGGAATGGACCTTCCACCAAATCGTTCTCCGCAGAATCGTCCGGCGAAAGTTTGGTTAATTCGGGGTGAACGCCGGAGCAATGGTAGCACTCAGAGTAGTTTTGGAAGATCAGCTTCCAGTTCGCTTGCACGTCGTAATCCTTTCCTCGCGCCACTCGCAGGCTCGACATTTTCCAGTCCGCGAACTTTTCCGTTAACGGGGCAAACCATTCGGTCGTCGATCCACTCTCCCCGTCCAGGTTAGCAAAGAGAAAACCATCCCACGTTTGCACTCGTATCGGAACGAGGCTGTAAGCGTTCTTGTCGAAATCCGCCGGCATGTCGGGCGCGCCCGCCAGTTTGCCGTCTAAGGAATAGGTCCAGGCATGGTAAGGACATTGAATTGCGCTGAGCCGGCCACTCGGTTCTTCGCACATGCGCGCGCCGCGATGACGACAGACGTTGTAGAAGCCGCGCATGGTTCCGGATTTGTCGCGGGTGGCGATGATGGTTTCATCGGCGACTTCCGCCAGAAAGTAATCACCTGGTTTGGCAATTTGCTCGTCCCGACCGATCAAGAACCACGTCTTCCCGAAGATCTTCTCTCTTTCAGTCGCGAATATCTGATCGGAAACGAAATAATCTTGCGGCAGCGTCATCGCGCCGGCGGAGACGGCCTGAGGCGATTTCCGAAACGGGAGGATGGTGGTGGCCACGTTTCGAAATTAACAAGGGACGACTCAGATTACACGGATTTTGAAGCCGTCATTCCCTGCGGCGAGAGTTGAGGTGGATTATGTCGCGCTGGAGACGGGGTGCTCAACGACCGGCGGAGACCCCTGCCGAAACCACTCGGCGAAACCGCAGGCGGCAAAGACGACAACGGCGAGCACAGCCGCATACGCACCGTATAGCCAGGTCGCGCCAAAGGAATGATAGGTCAGGACATTGATCCAATAAATGCTCCCGGCGGTAAGGAGCAGCTCGAAAATACGCAGGACCCACATCTTTTTGCCAGTGACTCCGCGGCGCCAGAAAAAAAGGAAAAGCAGCGGCCAGACGAAAGCGACGATGGTCAAAACTGTGAAAGTGTTGAGCTCGGCGGTTTTGTAGGCGTATTGATAAGAGACGTCCTTGGTTGACTGCGGATACAGATGCTGTCCGAGTGTCTTCGGTCCGGTCACCTTATGGTCCGCTTCCCGCGAGCATTCGCTCAAGGGCAGAAAGGCCGCCAAAAGTAGGACGATCGCGGCCGTTAGCCGAGCTTTGCGCAACATAACAACCTTGGGGATCATAGGCACTCTACGCATGCGATGGCACGTTCTTTCAGGCTATTGAAAGTAAGGGCGGATTTCTTGGTAACGTTTCCCTCCCCCGACCCCTTTCACCTTTTTCAGGTCGTCCGCGCTCTTGAAAGGACGATCGGCGACGATTCGTTCGGCCATGGTCGCACCGACACCGGGAATTCGCTCCAGTTCCTCCTTCGTTGCGGTGTTAACGTTCAACTTCGGCGACGCCGCAGTCAGCTTTCCTTTTGCGGGCGCGTCGGCAGATGAAGCTTTGGCCTCGCCTCTATTCACCGCGCTCGCGGATTGCGAAGCAGGAGCATTCGGCGACTGCGGCAGTCGCTGGAAACTCTGCTGCGCCATGTTCGCGATATTCCAACCGCCGCGCTTCGCCTCTTGCGCCTGCTTCTCCAAATCCTGAAGGCGGCTGATTTCCTCGGCGCTGCTGGCGACACCCGGTGGCGCGGCCCGCGTTCCGTGCACGCGGCCGAGGCCGTTGAAAATCAAAAGTTCGCCGAGATCGCCATCTTTTGTCCGGATAAAAGCGTAGAAGCGCTGGACCTTGCTGCGTCCCAATCCGCCAGCGAGGTGAGTGGCCACCGTGAAAGGCTGCGACAATTCCTGGTCGACCAGCTGCTTGGCGCGCCGGCCGATCTCGATGACCTGCGGCACACTCACGCCGAAATAATTGGCCTGTTCAACCAGGCGACCTGCGCCAACGCTCTCGATCTCAGGCGCATCCACCAAATAGAGACGAATCAGGTATTCCGTCTCGCCCGTTTTGATGTGAAAACTGTCGCCGTCGTTCGACTCGTTAGGAACGAGGGTGCAATGCTCCAGTGTGATCCACTCCTTGGCGGCAGCGGCCGACGACCCACTCACCATCGGCAGAAGAAACGACGCGGCTGCGAGAACAAGGATGGCAAATCGGTGTCTCATCCCCTGATAAGAAAAGTGACCGGAATCCGCACCTTTCGGACGACGCCGGGACGAAACCGCCATTGCATGAATGCCTTGATGCAAGCCCAGTCGAGCCGTTTCCGGCCGGTGCTCGTATCCACGTTGATCGCGGTGACTTTCCCCGTTGCGGTATTGACGGTCAGGGTGAAAAGGCCCTTCCCGGTTTCCCGCAGGTCCCGTGCTAAGTAAGGATATTCGGGGCGTGGGGCGTGGAGAATGAGGCTCCGGTAGGTTTTCTGATCGAGATGGGAAGCGTCTTCTCCCAGCGCAAGACTGAAGCCGGCGAGCAAAATTAAGAAGGCGCAGCATCCGCGAACGAAGAACGATCTTGCGCTCAGCCGTCTCAAGTTTGCAGCTCGAACTGGCTCATCGCCTTGAACGCTTCGTAGCGCTGGGTGACTTCATCCATGGTCAGCGTGCGCAGCCGCTCAAGGCTGAATGCTTCGACGTTAAAGCTGGCCATGACGCTGCCGTAGATCATCGCCTTGCGCAGATCGGCGAATCGCACCGTTCCCGCATTTGCCGCCAGATAGCCGGCAATGCCGCCGGCGAAGCTGTCCCCTGCTCCAGTCGGATCGTGAATGTCCTCCAGAGGATAAGCGCCGCAGCTGAAGAAATTCTCTTCACCAAATAAGAGCGCGCCGTGCTCGCCTTTTTTGATCGCGACATATTTCGGACCCATTTTGCGAATGACGCGCCCGGCCTTGATCAAGCTCGTCTCCTTCGTCATCTGCCGCGCCTCGCTGTCGTTTAGAATCAGGAGATCAACGCGCGCGATGAGCTTTTCCAGGTCAGCCCGCGCCGTTTCGATCCACAGATCCATCGTGTCAGCCACGATGAAGTGCGGCTTCTTGATCTGGTCGAGCACGTGGCTCTGTAAAGCGGGGGCAATGTTCGCCAGCAAAATAAAATCGCTAGAGCGATAAGACTCCGGTAAATCGGGTTTAAAATGCTCGAACACGTTCAGCGCAACCGAACGCGTCTCGCGCGTGTTCAGATCCCAGGCGTATTCTCCCGACCAACGGAAGGTCTTGCCATCGGCGCGCTGCACTCCTTCGGTATCGATCCGCCGCTCTTTCCAGAAATCGAACTCCTTCGCCGGAAAATCCGAGCCGACGATTCCGACCAGCCGCACCGGGGAAAAGAAGCTCGCGCTCAAGGCGGCATAAGAAGCCGATCCACCTAACAAGTCGGCATGTTCCTCGACCGGCGTTTTCACGGTATCGAGCGCAATGGAACCAACAACGAGAACAGACATGATAATTTAGCAACTAGTGACGAATGACGGGATGTCGAATGATTTTAGCGCATTCGGTTTTCCACCGTCACTGCGTTTCACTGAGCAGATCCTTACAGGCGCGCGCGTATTCCTTCACATCCTTCGCCAGCAGGATCCCCGACACGATCACCACCCTCCGTGCACCGGCGGCAATCACCTGGGGCAGGTTTTCCAGCTTGATCCCGCCGATGCAGAAGATGGGTAGGTGCACCCGGCGATGCACCTCCGCGATCTGCTCGATTCCAATCGGGCTGTAATCCGGTTTGGTTGGCGTGGCGAAAAGCGGCCCGAAGCCGATGTAGTCGGGGTGTTCTGCAACAGTTGCCGTGGCTTGGTCGACACCGTGGGTAGACTTTCCGACGATCACTCCGGCGCCCGCTGTTTCGCGGGCTTCCGCCACGGCCATATCGTCCTGGCCAACATGAACTCCTTCCGCGCCGGCATTGCGCGCGACCTGGGGATAATCATTGATGATCAAAGGCACCCCACGGACGCTGCTCAGCTCGTGAAGCGAACGCGCCAGGTGCTCGAGTTGGCCCGGCGTTTCTCGTTTGCCGCGCAATTGCAAAACGTCCACGCCCCCATCCAGCATTTGCTCCGCAAGCCGCAGCGCATTCTTTGGTTCGACGTAGCCGAGGTCGAGAATGCCGTAGAGCCGCGCTTGAGCGAGCGTGGCCAAGGCTATTCGTGCAACCGCGGCGGCGGGGTGGTCAACTCGAGCTGGCCCGAGTTCATGAGCCGCTCGACGAAACCGGTGTCGTACTTGCCGGAACGGAACTCGGCGTTCCGCATCATCGCAGCATGGAAGGGCACAGTCGTCTTGATCCCGGTGATGTAATATTCATCCAACGCGCGCCGCATTCGATCGATGGCCGACGTTCGGGTCGCGCCGACAGTGATGATTTTACCGATCATCGAATCGTAATAGGGAGGGACGGTGTAACCGGTGTAAACATGCGAGTCGATGCGGACGCCGCGTCCTCCGGGGGCGTAATAGAAAGCGATTCGCCCGGCGGAGGGGCGGAAGTTGTTAACCGGATCTTCGGCGTTGATACGGCACTGAATCGCGTGGGCGCGCGGCTGGGCATTCCTGACGTGATCGGAAATCGGTTGGCCGGATGCGATTCGGATCTGTTCCTTGACCAGGTCGCACTCGTAAACCTCCTCCGTGATCGTGTGCTCGACCTGGATGCGGGTATTCATCTCGATGAAGTAGTAATGGCCCTCGTCATCGACCAGGAACTCCATCGTGCCCGCGTTTTCGTATTCGACTGATTTGGCGAGCTTGATTGCGGCGGCACCCATCTTTTTCCGCAAAGCCGGCGTTAACAAAGGCGACGGCGATTCTTCGATCACCTTCTGATTGCGCCTTTGCATCGAGCAATCGCGTTCGCCCAGATGGATGATGTGTCCACGGCTGTCCGCCATGATTTGAAATTCCACGTGATGCGGATTCTGGATCAGCTTTTCGATGTAAACCTCGGCGTTACCGAAGGCCTTCTCGGCTTCCATCCGCGCGGCATGAAATCCGGCTAACAGACTCGGTTCGTTATGGGCGACGCGCATCCCGCGACCGCCGCCGCCCGAGACGGCTTTGATCATGAGCGGATAACCGATCTTTTTCGCCACCTTGATCGCGTCCTTCTCCGTTTCGACAATCCCGTCGCTCCCCGGCGTTACCGGAACGCCCGCCTTGCGCGCGTAATGTTTCGCCGAGTTCTTATCGCCCATCGCGCGCATCGCCGCGGGTGAGGGCCCGATGAATTTGATTTTGCAGCTCTCGCAGACTTCGGCGAAGTGGGCGTTTTCCGAAAGAAAACCGTAGCCCGGATGGATCGCATCCACATCGGCGACTTCCGCGGCGCTCATGATGCGATCGATGCGCAGATAACTGTCGGTGCTGGGCGGAGGCCCAATGCAGATGGATTCGTCAGCCAGCTGCACGTGCAGCGAATCGACATCGGCTTCCGAGTAAATTGCGACCGTGCGGACGCCGAGCTCCTTGCAGGCGCGAATAACGCGCAAGGCGATTTCGCCGCGATTTGCTATGAGAACTTTTTCGAACACGCCGTGAAAGTGTGCGTCACCGGCCTAACACGGCGACTGCAGTTTGGGCTGATTCAGATCGCCGGGAGCATCTCAAGGCTCGCTCCTCTTGCCTAGCGAACTCGAAACAAAACCTGGCCAAACTGGACAGGCTTCCCGTTTTCCGCCACGACCTCCGCGATGACGCCGCTGATTTCCGCCTTGATCTCGTTCATGACTTTCATCGCTTCAATAATACAGACGACACTGTCTTCATTGACCTCTTTGCCGACATCGGCAAAGGCCGCTGCGTCGGGAGAGGAGGCGCGATAAAAGGTGCCGACCATGGGGGAAGTGACTTCGCGGAGAGGAGGTCCATCTGGCTTCGGCGCAGCGGCAGCACCGCCGGCGGCTCCGGCTGCGGGCGGCGCGACTGCGGCCACGGCGGGCAAGGCGATGGGAGCGGCGAGCACCGGAGCGGAGGCCGCACCGGCTTTCTCCAGCTTGATCTTAAAGCCCTCCTTCTCCATCTCGAAGACGGAAAGATCATTTTCCTTCATCAGGTCGATGATCGCTTTGATGTCCTTCAGTTCCACAGGCGTATCCCTTCGAGCTAGAGGGGCTAGGTAAAGCGGTTTTGGGGGTCAGGTCAAGCCCCGGGAGGAGTTCGCCGGTCAGAACAAAATGGGACGAACCGCACGCGCAGCAGGTGGAAATTAAAAAAAGGAGGCGATCCCCCCGCGCGAGGTAGGGGCGGATCACCGATCCGCCCGCGGACCGTTCGGTGAACGGTCCCTACCTACCGCTGCGCAGCAGCGCTAAAACACGGGAGGGACACGCTTCGTCGTGTCCCATATACGCGGCCGCAGGCTCACAATTTCGAAAGGACTTCACGTCGGAAATTGAAGATTTCCTCGAGTTTTGGCCGGATGGCGACGCCATTGATTATGGCGCCGAGTGGCCCGAAGGGAGGCACGTAATGGATAAGATCCCGCACCTCAGTCGCATTCGTTCCCTTTTCAACGAAGAAGTGCTCGTGATGCCAGAGCCGATAGGGACCGATTCGCTGTTCGTCGATAAACGAGTGCAGGTGATTCACCTGAACGATCTCTGTCACCCAGGTAACAGGAATTCCAAACAACGGGCAGACCTTGTACTGGATCATCATACCGGGATAGATTTCGGCCGGGAGTTCACCTTTTATTTGGAATCGAAGCGCGGGCGGCGTGATTTTGGTGAGGTTATGCGGATTGGAAAAGAAGCGCCAGCATTCCTCCAGGGGCATGGTGACAGTCTGGCTGCGGGAGAGCGTGTAAACCGGCATGTGCGCGTGTGACGTGCCTATCTAATGTCAGGTTCACCTGCCTTCAACGAACGAATGCGCCCGCCGGAATTTCATATCATCGATGAAACCGACGATTTTTTAGTCGTCGATAAGCCGGCGTTTCTTCTTATCCATCCGACCAAGCCGGACGGAACGCCGACCTTGTGGAAAGCAGTGCGCGAATTACTCGCCTTCGAGATCGCGAATGGTGGACAGGTCTCGATCGTTAACCGGCTCGATCGCGAGACGAGTGGGATTGTGCTGATTGCGAAGAACGCAGCGGCCGCGCGCCGCTTAGGTCTGCTCATGCAAGCGAAGAAACTAGCGAAGGAATATCAGGCGGTGGTCTGGGGTTGGCCCGACTGGGATAGGAAAACGGTCGAGGCGCCGCTCGATCGCTTGGGAAAACACGCCGCGTCGGCGATTTGGTTAAAGCAAGCGATCACTTCGGAAGGAGCGGCGGCGATAACCGAGTTTGAGGTGGTAAAGCGCTTCGAGAAAGCGACCCGTGCGGGAAATCGTTTCGCCCTGGTCGGGGCACGCCCGGTCACCGGTCGCACTCACCAGATCCGTGTTCATCTCACCTCGCTGGGACATCCGATTGTCGGCGACAAAATTTATGGCCCGGACGAAAAGCTTTATCTCGAATTTATCCGGACGGGCTGGACGCCTGCGCTGCAGGATAAGCTGTTACTGCCGCGGCACGCCTTGCACGCATCGCGCCTGGCCATTGCCGATCAGCAAGACTGGCAAGCTCCGATGCCCAAAGACATGGAGAACTTCATCCGCGACAATTTGCCCGGCTGAAACCTTATTCTCCCCGGCTGGATGCGTTGCAAAGATTCCCGCTCAACATATCGTGTCCAACTCGTGACTCGCCTTTTCTTCGCGCTGACATTTTTTGCGATCCCCTGCTCCGTTTTCGCCGGGGTTTCGGCTTCTGCGCCGTCGCCTAACGATGTTCTCGATCCCCCTCCCTTCGAAGTCGCCTTCGAATCCGCCTATCTGATGTCGATTGCGGATAGTCCGCATAATTACGAGATTGCCGCCGAGTTTCTGACCGCTCGCATCCGCTGGGGCGTGAATGACAAGCTCGGCTGGCTCCGCGGCTACCAGCAGTTTTGTTTCACCACCGAAGCGCAGGCTTTTGTGCGCGGAATTGAAAACCGCTACTTCGGCATCAACTTCGGAATGCGCTACAATTTCGTGCAACCGAACTCGCGCTGGATGCCCTTCATCTCCGGCGGGCTTGGGCTCGGCTGGATCGATAGCAACGCTGCGGTCGGCGGAACTCAGGGGCAGGACTTCACCTTCAATATTTTGAGCGCAGCCGGTGTTTCCTACCGCGTAAACGACCAATGGAGCGTCGATGCCGCGCTGCTCTGGGAGCATTTTTCCAACGGCGGGCAAACCGACCCGAACCCGAGTCTGAACTTGCTTGGGCCGCAACTGGCCGTGCGCTACTCCTTTTGATATGGCCGAAGAAAACATCCTCGTCGTCAAACGCAGCCTCTTCGACCAGCTGGGCGCCTTCGAAGGCTTAAACTTCGAGCCGAAACGCTACTTGGATGCATTGCTCTCTCGCGGGAATAATTTTTTCATGCCGCGTAGCCAGGCGGAGACGGACCCATCGCATAAGCAGATCATTCCCTATGTGCTGCTCTCGTGCGGCGGCCGCGTCCTTTATTATGTGCGCGGAAAAAAGGCCGGCGAACAACGGCTGGTCGCGAAAGGATCGATCGGCATTGGCGGCCACATGAACGATTCAGACGAATCGCTTTTCGCCTTCGACCAGGCGGCATACCAGGCCGGGGTGGAACGGGAGATTAACGAAGAGATTAAGATCGACTCCCCCTTTCAGGATCGAGTGGTCGCCTTGTTGAACGACGACGCCACCGAAGTCGGCCGCGTGCACCTGGGTATCGTCCACGTTTTCGACCTGGAAGAGCCAAAGGTGGAAAAACGCGAAGCGATGATCACCAATCTTTCTTTCCTCTCCGCGGAGGAGCTGCGCGCCAGGCGGGACACGCTCGAAAGCTGGTCGCAATACTGCGTCGATAACCTCGACCGGCTCCTCGCTTAGCCGACCTCTGAACGTCTGTTCCGCGGAATCGAATTTTTCAACGCTTAGCACTTGTCCCGAGGTGATTGCGGCCGAGGGAGGGTGAGTGTGGAGCAGAGATAAAATTTGTAGGCAATTCTTTCGCACAAGGGCCACAACGGCTCACTACGGTCACAACGGGATTGTGATTGTGGCTAATGAAGCGCGACCGCCAGCACGGTCGAACGCCGCAGATTAACGAGGATTGTTCGCCTCTTACTCCTACTCGTAATCCTAATCGTGCTCGTAATCGTTCCGCGTTGGGCACTCATGTCCGCATTCTCTCCATCGTAAGCCGCTTACGATGCGAGACTAAAAAGACATAACGATTACGAGCACGAGTATGAGTATGAGTTCTGGTCAGGGAGGGGGCGGCACCCCTCGTGCGCCGCGCAGCGGGAATCCCTGTTCCTATTGCCCCGCCGGCGCCGATCGCCAACTAATGGTCAGATTGTCGATCTGCCATTTCCCGGCCGGATGCGAGATGGCCAGCTCCATCGCGATGGGCTGGCTCGGATAGTTCAGGTGTGCCGAGAAAAATCCCCGCGGTGAAAAGAACTTCGATTCAAAGGTGATGTTCTCGTCGATCTTGATCGGCTGCGCCGGCGTTCCCATGTCGGTCAGCTTTTGCTTCACCATCTGCTGGGTTGACGGCGGGTAGTCGAGTTTCCCCTGCGGGCTGAGATTGCTGGCGAAGAAGGCGACGTCGTGTTGAACGGCCAGCCGCTCGATCACTTGCCGGCCAAAAGCGCGGGCTTCCTTATCACTCGTGTTTTTCGTGGAAAAGAGCCACCACGCGATGACACCGACGATGGCTACCAAAATGACGACGATAACTAGCCCTTCGCCACGGCGGTGCCAGTTCGATTGGTTAGGATGCTTCATAGGTTTGTTGTTTCTCTAATAACCGAAGCCGTAAGTCTGCCTGATCTGATTATCGCGAATCAAGGCTGCATGGCTTTGTTTTCCAGTGTAAGCGCCGAAACGGTTTCTGGCGTTCACCTTGAATTCGACCAGCCAGCCGTAGTAATGCTGGCCGTCTTTACCGATATCCACCGGCTTCGGATCGCTCCCCCACTCCAGCTTGGCGCTGTCTGCGTCGACCAGCGCCTCCTTCATCCAATTATAGATGATCTCTTTGTAAAACTTGGGAAACGGACCACACAGGCTGGCCTCGGCCGGGACCGACTGCGGAGAGGAAGCGGCCAGAACGGTCGACCCGAGGCAACAAGCAACGATTAAGATCGAGAGTCGCATGGGGGAATTCTGCACTATCTTGGCGCTGATTTCGACTCGCGGTTTCGCTCCAAAAATTACCATTAACCCGGGGGGGACGAGTTCGTCTCGTCCTTCTTAATTGAATCCGGGAGGGCGGTCGCCGCGGCGACCGCCTGCGAATGCGCCTTCGCGTCCGCAATTGGAGGGCTCTTTAGATCGAGGCGGGGGCGCCTCGAAAGGCGTGCGAGGCGCACGCCCTCCCCAATCAGGTGCAAACCAGCGCTAGGGAGAAGCGGACGAGACGAACTCGTCCCTCCCAATGAGAGGGCTGTAAGTTTTCCAGCTTGGTTTTTTCGCATGGCACCGCATACAAACGCCTATGCGCAGCGCACTCCTGTTCGGTTTTGTGGCCGTGTCTCTCTTGTTCGGCGCCAAGGCGAACGCCCTCGTCGAAGCTTCACCCACTCCACCGCCTGCCGCGGTAGTGAACCCGGCAAACCCCGGCACCTTCGATCCGGCCGCCGCTACAAAAGCGTGGCTGGATACCGTGCCTCCGGAGAAAAGGGCGAAGTCGGACGCGTATTTCGAGGGCGGCTACTGGCTGATCCTTTGGAATTTTCTGACCAGCAGCGCGATCTTACTCATTCTTTTGACCACCGGATGGTCCGCGCGTTTTCGCAATTGGGCGGAACGAATCACACGCTTCAAATTCCTGCAGGTCGTCATCTACAGTCTTCTCTTCACCGCCGTAATACTCCTGCTCGGATTTCCCATGGAGGTGTACCAGAATTTTTTTCGCGAACATCAATATGAACTTTCCAGTCAAAGCTTCGCGTCCTGGATGGGCGACCAAGGCTGGGACGCCGTGGTTAATTTCATCGGCATCGCAATCGGGCTGAGTGTCCTTTACGCGGTCTTTCGGCGAGCGCCGCGACTGTGGTGGGCCTTCGGGGTCATTGCGGCGATTGTCCTCCTTGGTCTTGCCCAAATGATCGCGCCGGTCTTCATTTTTCCTTTATTCAACAAATACCAGCCCCTGGCGGACGCTTCGATTCGTGATCCGATCCTGGCGCTGGCCAAGGCTAACGAAATCCCGGTCGACAACGTTTACGAGTTCAACGCCTCCAAACAAACCAACCGGGTGAGTGCAAATGTATCCGGCGCATTCGGCACGACGCGTATTTCGCTTAACGACAATCTACTCAGTCAATGTTCGCTTCCGGAGATCAGGCAGGTCATGAGTCACGAGATGGGTCATTACGTTCTCAATCACGGCATAAAATTGCTCATCTACACCGGGATCTCGGCCTTAGTCGCTTTCCTTTTCGCCAAGGTCGGCTTCGCCTGGGCTCTGCAACGTTGGGGCCCTAGTTGGGACATTCGCGACATTGCCGATGTGGCAGGATTTCCATTGCTGGTGCTGATCTTTTCCGTCGTCTCATTCATCGGCACGCCCGTCTCGAATTCAATGGTGCGTGTCACCGAGCGCGAAGCCGACGCCTTCGGGATCAATGCCTGCGGCGAACCAGACGGCTTTGCCCAGGTCAGCCTGAAGTTAGGCACTTATCGCAAGCTCAATCCCGGCCCGCTCGAAGAAATGATTTTCTTCGATCATCCCAGCGGACGCGCGCGAATTCGCATGGCAATGGATTGGAAGGCGGCGCATGCGGTCATGCATCGGCCTGCATCGCAGTAGTGCACACGCCGGTCGGGACATCAGCGAAGCGCGCGCTGCCAGAGGGGGCGCGACTGCGAACAAATCTTTACGGCGAGGCAACGGGGCGTAACCGCCAGAACGTCGAGCCGCCAAGGGTCGGCGTAGTGATTGAACGAGCAGCCCACGGCAGCGTTTCCATCGCCGTGGTTGAGATTGGATTTCCCCACTGCGAGAGATCAGCAGAACGGACGAGCGCGTAGGAGAAACCAAACAAGCTTTGGTAGCTCAAGGTGGCGCTGCCGCCGTTGGCGGTGATTGCCACCGCCGGTGGATAATCGCGCTGCAAAAGCTCGTTCGGAGTTTCGCGCGCCGGCAGGAGAAAGTCGAAAACCTGCGGCAACCGCGCCGCCCACGCCGCCTCGTTATGCTGCTGCCCGCAGCCGGCCACGAATTCCACTTCATCATTCACGGAATATCCCTGGGTCAGGTGCGTATCGTAGATCGAGAGGCAGTTATCGAAATCGTCCTGACCTTCATCCGTTCCCATGTCGAGATGAACACGAAGCGGTTTCTTCCCCTCCCCATTCACTTGCGCGATATAGTTTGGCGAAATCCACAGCGCCGGCGACATCACGCCGATCTTCCCGAAGGTGCTGAATTCCCGGCCGAGATAGAGCGAAACCAATCCACCCATGGACGAACCGATGGTGACGGTGTTTTTCGCGTCGTTCAGGGTGCGAAAAGCGTTGTCGACGTAGGGTCGGACATTGTTGATCAGGAAGTTGGCGTAGCCGTCCGCGCGCCCCTGCGTTCCCTGGTAACCATCGTTAGGCGGCTGATACTCTGGAATGCGCGCACTGTCGTTGTCCACGCCGACCAGGATCGTCTCGCGCATCCGCCCGGCGCGAATCTCCTTCGTCGCTGTCGCATCCGCGCTCCACGATCCAAATGGACCGCCCGGATCGAACACGTTCTGTCCATCGTGAAAATATACGACTGGGTAGCGGCGAGTGATGTTCTCATTGTAGCCGCGCGGTAGATAGATGCGCACGGTTCGGCCGGGGATGTTCGGAACGCTCGAATCGACGAAGTGCGTCAGAATAGCCGGCGCGGAGAAAGCCGCCGGCGGTTGGTAGTCGAAGACATTTCCATCTTCGACTTCAAAGTCGTCCAGGTTGGTCAGATAATTTCCGCCGCCCGGCGGATTGTCGAATCCGCCGTGGCCATCGCTGAAGACGAACTCAATGTTTTCACCTGGCTGGCCGACGCCGGTGATTTTAAAAAGCGATTCCGTAGGCGTGCGACCGGAACCGATCCGAGTCATGTGAACGCCGGCGAAGTTCCCGGTGTTATTTACGTTGTAGACCAGGTCGACCGCGCCCCATGAGCTCAGATAATAAATTGTTTTGCCCTGATAGGGCGCGGCCGGTTGCGCCGGGACAGTTTGCGACAGCGCATTGGTGAGAGCCGCGCTGTTGGTCGAACTGCACCAGCTGCCCTGCGCGGTAGAACGCTTGGTATAGCGATATTGCAGCGAGGTGCCGGCCTGCACCGCGATTTGGCCGGACCAGGTATCATTACCGGTGTAGCGCAGTTTGATCGCCTTGGTCGGATCGTTCGCGCCGAGGTCGGGATGATTTCCGAGCACGAAGACGCTGTTCCCGAAACCGACATTGTTTGTGATCGAGAAGGTGAGAACTTCCTTGTGCGGGCTGGCGCCGAATGCGGACGCGACGAAAAGGAAGCAGAGGATCAGGCGGCGGGGGAGCATGGGAGCGTGGACGCTACGCTAAGTTTGCGGATTTCGAGTGTGCGCGCGGGCGAATACCTTCTCAGGGGTAAACAGCGCGATAGAAACGCTTCGATAAACCGACCGCGCCGGCATCGCTGTATTGCCAAGTACCGCTCGAATCGGCGTTTACCGAAGCAAGAAAAGCGAAAGGCGTGATCAGGTCCGGCGATACTTCCAAGCTGATGGTCAGATTGGGTGCCGTCTTCCCGGTAATCACCGCCGGACCTGTTCCTGAACGCGTGATTGACGTAATAGTGACCAAGGCAGGGTCGAAGACGTAACCTTGCGCCACGTCGATCAGATTGAACTCGACTCCCCCGATGCCGCCGACGGACGGGTTGCTGTTGGCCGGCGCCGGCAATGTCATCGTCGCCGCGGTCACCTCATGCAGCTTGTTATCGATCGGATCCGCCTCGCTCACCTGGGAGAGCGGCACATAAATCGAGATCGTTCCGTTAGGGCCGAGGGTTGATTGGCAGTTGGGCGCCGGCAATGGCGTGGTCCCGCCCGGATAGCTCAGCACTGCACCGCCCCCGACGAGGGCGACCGCATTTTCGCCGACAAAACATTGCAAGGCGGCGCCTCCGTTAGACTCCGCATAAGCATGAAAATTTTTGCCGCCGGCGGGATCCGTTTTTGATGGCACGAACCATTGTGTCGACCAGACCAGGTCGGTGTCTGTGTCGGGGGCTGTCGCCGGCGAAAGACTCAGATTGTTCACCTGCATGTCGATGCGATAACAAGGCGCCGACGGCGAGCACGGCGCGGTGGCGACAAGGCTGACCTGTGACTTAAGAAGATCGAGATGAGCCATGTTGGCTGTGCTTGCCCCAAGTGCTTCGTATTTCCCGTCGCCGGAGATATCAGTGACGGTATTGAAGGCTTTGATTCCGGGAACGTTGACCTGTGGGATCGCGTTCAGTAACCCCGTGCCGCCATTTTGATGAACGTACATGGCGTGTCCGGCGGCCGAGCCGATGATGTTGTTCGAGTCCGCGTAAGCGATGTGCGCTTCTCCCTGCGGGCCCATCCGCGCCTGCAAATAATCGCCTAACGAACGGCTGGAGAGCTGGTTCTGTCCACCGATCAGGCTTTGCACCGCCCCGCGATGCACCGGATGCTCGGTCGCCAGAATCGGCGGCGTAAAGACGGGGTTCGCGCTATTTGCGTTCAACGACTGCGTCATCCAGACGCTCCAGGTGCAGGTGTTGCAGTCGTCCGGTCCATTATTGCCGCCATTGGGAAGGTCGGGCGTTCCGTACCAGACGATGTTGACCCGTCCGGTGTCCCCGGCGTTGATCCAGGCAAAGACATTTTGATGCAACGTGCCCACCGGTGAACCGCTGGTATCGATCGTGATGGGAGCTGACCAAGTGTTTCCTTCGTCGGTTGAATAAGAAAACTTCAGCTGCACATCGCCGGTCAGCACCGCTCCGTTGGCCGGCGCCTGTTCCCACACGGCATAGAGGTTGCCGGAAGCATCAATCGCCATGGTCGGGAAGTCGCCGCCCGTCTTTTGGTTAGGCCCGAGATCGGCCACGAGCAGATCGGTGCAATTCAGCCCACTGGGATCGCTGCTGTTCGCAACAGGCAAACCGAAATCGACGGGAAAACAGCGGCCGACCCGGATCTGCTGCAAATTGGCCGTGTCATGAACGACATAGATGTGTTTCACCGCGCTGGCCAGCTGGGTGTAGCCGCCGGCTCCGTTAGGCTGGCCGGTCTTCGTCGCAACCGGACTGACCTCGTTGTTGCCCATGATAGCCTCATCACAACCCAGAACCGGCGTGACGTGGTTCGGCGGGCCGAACGCGACGCCGGCGGTGGACGCGAGCGCCCCGGTGACCGGCGAGCGATACATGACCAGGACGTTATTGCCTGGCAGCGACGTTCCCGGACAGCTCACCCCACCGGGGCCCACCTCGTCATTGGCGAGATAGAGTGTGCCACCGTTAGTTGGAACGCCGTCGAGCGCATACCATTGACGATCGACCACTGAGTCCGGGACACCCGTGTTGCTGCAGGTGAAGGTCGCACCAAGATCATCTGAACGCGCGGTGCTGAAGTTGGCCAGGGTCAGATCGTTGAAGAAAAGATGACCGGCCGAGTCCACGGCGATCTCGGTATCGCCACCGCCATGGCACGTCGTCACTTTGCCGGTGAGCGGCGCGCTCCCTGGCACCCACTTGAAAGTCTTGCCGCCGTCGAGCGACCGCCAGATCCAGCTCGTGTCGGCCGAAGCGGTACCCGGCGCGCTGGTGTAAATCCGATTCGGATTGCTTGGGTCGATGCGAATGGACTCTTCGAACCCCGTCCCACCGATCCCGCTGATGACCGGATGACCGAAGGTAGGCGCGTCTGCGCGCAGAACCGCAGGAGCCACCGTATTCCGCAGCGGGCTCCTCGGGATGATTACGTTAGAAGGCCTAACGATGTTGAATCGGTCGAGTCCAAGCCTGGGGCCTCCGATCATGGTTTTCCCCGACGAAAAACTCAGGGTGGCGAGCGTCGCGCTGCCGGCAAAGAAAAGCAGCACGCCCAAAGCGCGCGCGGTCTTTGCCAACTTTTTACCGGAACGAAACGCCATATTTCCCAGCCTCCCTATTGAAGCTGATAAGTCTAATACAAAGGAGGACCGTTACTCAATGCCGGCGTGGCTGTCCCGGAGGTACGCCTAACGTGAAGAAATACCGCCACTTACGAAGAGCCCGCGGTATGGAGGTCACGGAGCGGCGACTTCCCAGTCCCCGTTTGCCAAATCGGTCGCCGCGGCGACCGCTCCTTTGTGTCCGTAGCGAACCTTTGTGCCGGTTGTGTGCGGAGCAAAACCGCCTCCCTATCGCTTATCCACCGGTACAACCTTCTTCCCGACCGGTTCGCCGACATACTGGCTGAGCGGACGGTAGAGCCGATTGTCTTCCAGTTGCTCCAGGACATGCGCGCACCAGCCGGAGGTCCGCGCCACGGCGAAGACCGGGGTGAAGAGATCGGTCGGAATGCCTAACGTGTAGTAAACGGTCGCGGAATAGAAATCGACGTTGGCGTTGAGATTTTTCTTTTCCAGCATCAAAGCGGCGATTCGCTCGCTCATTTTGATCCATTTCGGATCGCCGGCTTTTTGACTCAGCTGGATCGCCATGTTGCGCAGGTGCGGCGCGCGCGGATCAAGGGTGCGGTAAACACGATGCCCAATGCCCATGATCTTCTTTTTCTGCGCCAGCTGTTCCTCGATATAAGCATCGACGTTTTCCATGCTCCCGATCTTTTGCAGCATGTGGATCACGCCTTCGTTGGCCCCGCCGTGCAACGGGCCTTTCAACGTTCCGATCGCGGAGGTGATGGCGGAGTAAATATCCGTCAGGGTCGAGATCGTGACGCGTGCGCTGAAAGTGGAAGCGTTCGTCCCATGATCGGCGTGC
This sequence comes from uncultured Verrucomicrobiae bacterium, assembly GCA_963746035.1. GTDB lineage: Bacteria > Verrucomicrobiota > Verrucomicrobiia > Chthoniobacterales > UBA10450 > JBBRDU01. The sequence continues at coordinate 361,299 of CAVUZN010000001.1, forward strand.
AGGACGAACGCCAGGTCGAGCGTATCGGCCGCTTCCTTGGTCGGCTCTTCCCCCGTCATCAGGTAAAGAAAATGCGCGGCCTCTCCCAGGTCTTCACGGATCGCCGGCAAGGGGAGATTGGTGCGGGCGCGATGAAAGTAGGCGGCGATGACCCCGATCTTGGCGGTGATGCTGCGCGCCCGTTGCCGATTGATTTCCGGCGTTGTCTCCAAATGCGTCGCGGGATCGTAAATTCCGAGCATGGAGACGGCCGTCCGCATCACGTCCATGGGCAACGCATTCTTGGGCGCGCGCTTGATGAAGTCGACCACGCCTTCCGGCAGCACCCGCAGCGAACGCAGTGTGTTCGCACAGGAGGTGAGCTCCTCACGATTCGGCAGCCGGTTGTTCCAGAGCAGGAAAACGACTTCTTCGTAAGTCACCTTGCCGGCGAGCTCGTTGATATCGTAGCCGGCATACACCAGCTGACCTTTGTCGCCAATGACATCGCTGAGGCGGGTGGTGTTCGCCACCACGCCTTCAAGTCCGCGAGCAAATGTTGAAGAATCAGCGCTCAAGTGTTGGGGCACTTACAGCGGGGTGGCGACTCATTCAACGGCGAATTTCGGTCCCCGCGAACGCGAAACCTTCCCCTCGCCCTTTGCAAAAGGAAAACGACCCGGAGGGACGCTTATTTCTTCAGCTGCGCGATCAGCGTATCTGCCATCGCTGCTGGCGTTTCCGCCACAGCAATGCCGGCCGCCTGGAGCGCTTCGATCTTTCCTGCCGCCGTTCCCTTTCCTCCGGAAACAATTGCACCCGCGTGCCCCATTCTCCGGCCGGGCGGGGCAGTCGCGCCGGCGATAAAGGCGGCCACCGGCTTTCGGCAATTTTCTTTGATCCAGGCAGCGGCTTCTTCTTCGGCTGAGCCACCGATTTCGCCGATCATGATGAGCGCGTCCGTCCCCGGATCGTCATTGAAGAGTTTCACCGCATCGAGGTGCGACATGCCGTTGATCGGGTCGCCCCCGATCCCGATGCAGGTGGATTGGCCGTACCCACGCTCAGTGAGCTGCCAGACTGCTTCGTAAGTCAGCGTGCCCGAGCGGGAGATGACGCCGACATTGCCGGGCTTGTGAATGTAGCCCGGCATGATCCCGATCTTGCAGGCGCCCGGCGTGATGATTCCGGGGCAGTTCGGACCGATCAGGCGTGAAGGTTTTCCGGCCATGAGCGCTTTCACTCGCATCATGTCCATCACCGGAATGCCCTCGGTGATGCAAATGACCAGCTCCACGCCTGCATCAACCGCTTCGAGAATCGAATCGGCGGCAGCGGCGGCCGGCACGAAGATGACTGAGACATTGCAACCCGTTTGCTGCCGCGCTTCCCAGACAGTGTCGAACACCGGCACCTTGTTATCGAAAATCTGCCCGCCTTTTCCGGGCGTTACCCCCGCGACGACGTTCGTCCCATATTCGATGCACTGGCGGGCGTGGAATCCTCCGGCGCTGCCGGTAATTCCCTGCACCACCAGCCGGGTGTTTTTGTCGACGAGCACGCTCATGATTTTCGCTGGTGAATGAGAAGCTTGTTACCTGACGGGTCGCGAAATTGCGCCATCCAGCAAACCGGCGTCTCGAGTTTGTCCATGTCAAACTCGACGCCCTTCCCTTTCAAGTCCGCCAGGGTCGCGTCGATATCATCGACCTCGAACGCGACCGTCGTTCCGTCGCGCGACGGTTTCCAATTGGGATGCGAGCCGACGCCCAGCGTCGTCCCTCCCAATTCGTATTCGATCCACGCGCCTTCCATCGCCGTGGTGGCGGGCTTTAGGCCCAGGATGTCCTGGTAGAACTTGCGCGACTCCTCCGCGTCTGTGACGGCGATGGCAACAAATGCGACTTCCTTGATCATGATGATGTTTTTCCCTCCCCGCCTGCCAGTTCGTTAGTCTTCTTCAGCCAATCGATCAGCAGCCGAACCCAGGCCGGGTCGAAAGGCTCTTCTTTGCCGCGAAAAGCATCCTCGAGGCTGGCGTAATGCTGCAGAGTATGCCCGGTCGAAGGCAGTTCCTTGAATTCGGCAAGGCCAGCCTTGTTTGCGTTAACATAACGAGCCATCAGCTCGGGATCTTCCTTGCTCATGATCCAATCGAACTGGCCATGGAGAAAAAGGGCCGGCGCTTTCACGCGCGACCAAGCCGCCGCGAGATTGAGCTTTTGCAGTTGCTCGTAAAACGCCAGCGGCCGTCCATAAAGATGCGCGCGATCAGGTCCCTCCGGCCAGATTTCGCCGAGCGTGGAACGTTCGCGGATAATGTCTTCAACGGGCCTGCCTTTGATCAGCCATTCCGGGTAAAGAACCCCGGCGCCCTTCATCCTGTCATTCACATCGCCGGGTGATTTGCCGCTCAAGGTAAAACGCCGCCGCTCGATCTCGAACATGTGCTCGAGCCAGGTTTTAACCCAGCCGCCGACGGAGATGTAGCCGCGCACTTTCGCCTCGTCCGCTTCAGTCTCAGGGACGAGTGGAGCGAAGCCGCCACCGTTGCTCAATCCGAGAATATAGATGCGATCCGGATCGACAAAGTCGTAGTTCTTGGCCGACCGAAAGGCCGCTCGATACCCGGCCAGCTCAGTCTCGAAATCCGTTTCGCTGACCACGCCCTCGCTGTCACCGACGCCCGGCTTATCCATCCGGAACAGGACGAAACCGGAACTCTGGACCAATCCGCGAAAGAGCAGTGCCGTCGCATCGGTTAGCCCTTCGGGTGACTCAACCGAATCGTCGCTCAGCCACCCGGCTACGAAAATGACCGGCAGCTTCCCCTGCGCGTCGCGCGGCTTGGTAATGATGGTGCGCAACCGCTGTCCCTTCGCTCCGGCGACGCTATCGTAAATCACATCCGCGTTCGGATAGCTTTCGCGTGGCGCTTCCGGGAGCACGCCGGTCAGCAGCCGTGATTGCCCTCCGCGCGTGATATCGATGCTAACACGCTGGCCGGCACGCAGGCTCCTGGCAATCGCCTCTAGCTCGTTCCGATTTGAGGCCAGCTTCTTATTAATATAGACGAGCGTGTCGCCTACCTCGACATCGAGGGCGGCGGCCAGGCCCCCCGGCGCGACGCTCGAAACGATGCACGTCCGTGGAATCGCGCCCGGTTTGGTGGGGTCGATGTTAAGGCCGAGAAGACCTCTGCGCGGCAGGTTCCCATCCGCGCTGCCCTGGGCAAATCCGAGATCACAGAACCCGAAGACCAGGGAAATTCCGACTACCAATGCCCAAACCTTACGCATGACCTTTGGTCTTTGCCGCTTCGACGACCTTCTTCGCCGCATCGGCGAGATCATCTGCCGTAATCAGGGTCAGACCGGATTCGGCGAGCAGCTTCTTGCCCGCTTCCACATTCGTTCCTTCCAGTCTAACGACGAGCGGCACCTCCAAGCGCAGCTTGCGCGCGGCATTGATGATCCCTTGCGCGATGATGTCGCACTTCATGATCCCGCCAAAGATGTTCACCAGGATGGCCTGGACGTTTTTGTCCGAGATGAGCAATTGAAAGGCGGCGGTCACCTGCTCCTCGGTCGCTCCACCGCCGACGTCGAGGAAGTTGGCGGGATTGCCACCGTAGTATTTGATAATGTCCATCGTGGACATGGCCAGGCCGGCGCCGTTGACAAGACAGGCGATGTTGCCGTCGAGACCAATGTAATTCAGGCCGTGCTTGGAAGCTTCGACTTCGCGCGGATCTTCCTCTGCGGTGTCGCGCATGGCCGCTACTTCCGGGTGTCGATAAAGCGCATTGTCATCAAAGGTAAACTTGGCGTCTAGTGCGAGAACCTCGCCCTGCTTCGTCACCACCAGCGGGTTGACCTCTACCATCGAGCAATCAAGACCGATGAAAGTGCGATACAGGCCGTCGAACAGCTTCGCCGCCGCTTTGATCTGACCGGATTCGAACTTGAGCTGTTTTGCCAGCTTCCGGGTTTGATAGGCGCCCAGCCCGCCTAACGGATCAATAGGTTCGCGGATTATTTTCTCGGGCGATTTTTCCGCTACCGCCTCGATTTCCACGCCTCCTTCCGTGCTCGTCACGATTAGCGGCGCGGCGGTGGCGCGATCGAGCAGGATCGCGAAATAAATTTCACGGGCGATGTCGGCCGACTCCGCCACCAGCACGCGGTTGACCAGGCGACCGGCCGCGCCGGTTTGGTGCGTGACCAGGACCTGTCCGAGCATTTTGCTCGCGACTTCCCGCGCTTCCGCCGCCGTCTTGACCACGTGCACGCCACCCTTGAAGCCATTCGCGAAAGTGCCCTTGCCGCGGCCACCCGCGTGGACCTGTGCCTTCACCACGATTTCTTTTGGCGCGATTTCCTGCGCGATTCGTTCGGCTTCTTCAGGCGTGGTCGCCACGCGGCCTTTGGTTGTGCCGACGCCAAACTTTTGCAGTAACTCTTTGGCCTGATACTCGTGAATGTTCATTTTCGAGCCGGGTCCAGTGCTTTAGCCTGCGATCTTCCTGCGGGCAACCGCCTTTTCCGCGACCTCATGGTCAGTGTTCTCGGTCGCGTAAAGGGCACTGCGGCCTTGGCTTGGGCACTCCGGCTGCTCCTCTTGGTCTCGGTATGAAGGTAGTCAGGGGCATTCGGCAGGGCGGTTTCACCCTCGTAGAGATCATGATCGTCGTGGCGGTTATTGCTCTTTTGGCGGCCATCGCGGTGCCTGGTTTCATGCGTGCGCGCAAACGTTCGCAAGCCAGCCGCATCCTCAACGATTTGCGCTTTATCGATTCAGCGGTCGACCAGTACGCCCTCGAGAACGGCAAAGCGAGCGGTGCCCCCGTGTCGACCATTGATTGGACCCATTATCTGAAGCCAAACACCAATCTTTACCTGACCGCCGCCGACATTTTCGGAAACCATTACGGGCCGCAGACCGTCGATAGCCTTCCTTCCGTCGCCGCGAGCGCAAAGACGGCCCTATCCGACGTCGCGGACACGTATTTCTGGTCACCCTACCGGTAAAATCGGAGGCGGTCCCTTCGGGAAAGTTGCGCGCACTTCGCCGCGCTTCGCACGAAACCAAAAGTCGAACCTTGAAAAACGGGACTTGCGCTTTCACGGCAAAGCGCCTTTCCTCGCAACCGTCACCGGCTTGCTCGACAAGCGGCGAGGCATCAATCAGTTAAGTATTATTTAATGAAAATCTTTGCCCTGATCTCATCAATCGTCGTCGCCAGCTCGGTCCTGAGCCAGGCCGGTCCCGCCGAGGAAAAAGCGTTTACCGATAAATACAAACAAGCTTTCGAAGCCAAGGACACCACGACTTTGAATTCGTTCCTCTACACCACCGGTGCCGACCCGAACATCGTCAGCTTCTTCCAGATGATGATGGCGGCGGAAGCAGGGAAGAAGATCGCCAAGATCGAACTCGCCGCCCTCAGCCCGGAGGAGGAGAAGAAGGTTTCCGAGGCAGTCGACTCACCGGACGGAAAGAAAGTGTGCATGCCGATCAAGCCGACCAAGAAACTAATCGTGGAGATCGCGGATGATGGCGGCAAATCCACCACCACGAGCATGGTTGCGGAAAAGGACGGCAAACTAGTGATGCCAGTTCCCGGTCCGTGTAAATAGCGCTGCTCGCGGAGGAGTCGGCTTAAGTTTCGCTTCACCTTTTCGGTCGGGTGAGCGAGAACTCGAAGATGCAGGCAGATGAATTCATGCAGGCCGCGATTGCGCAGGCGCGTAAGAGTCAGAGCGAAGGCGGTATCCCGATTGGTTCCGCGCTCGCCCGCGACGGAAAACTGCTGGCGGCCGGGCATAACAAACGAGTGCAGGAGAGCGATCCGGTGACGCACGCCGAGATCGATTGCCTCCGCCAGGCCGGCCGGATCGGCAGCTTTCGTGACACTGTTCTCTATTCCACTTTGATGCCGTGCTATCTCTGCGCGGGCGCAGCGGTGCAGTTCGGCATTAAAAAAGTAATCGTCGGCGAAAATCGCACCTTCCGCGGCGCCGAAGAGTTTATGAAGTCGCACGGGGTGGAGGTGGTCAATCTCGATCTGCCCGAGTGCGTCGAGATGATGCGTGAGTTCATCGCCGATCATCCCGAACTCTGGAACGAGGATATCGGTCGTTAGGGCCGATGCTCGCTAACGCCCTACCCAAACAAAAGCTTAATCGCGCCCAGCGTCAGGCCGATCGTCGCAATATCTTCCAAGACCGCGAGCAGGAAATCCTTCACCTTTTTCCCGAGACGCTGTCGGTAATAAAAGCCGGCGAACGCCCCCGCCACTGATGCGGCGGCGCCGCAGACCATCGGCACAATCCAAGGTTGTCCCATTCCCACGGCCACCGATGCCGAGGCGAAGCACGCAATCAGAATTCGTCCGCCGAGCGGCCCCTTCCCCGTTCGCGCCGGTGTGATGGGCACTTTGTCTGCGACCAGTTCGAAGAGCGCGAGGAAAGAAACCACGATGGCGCCCGTTTCTGTTCCCAAAAAACCCAGACGCGACCCCCCCAGTGGCAGCCAGCCCCACACGGCGACCCAGCTGATCAAGGCCATCGGTGTAAATGTCCGCAGGCCGGTGGCGAAACCGACGATCAGGACAGCGAGGAAAGTAGTCATCGAAGGAGAAGGTTAACCCCGGCGGTGTCTTACCGCTACCAGACTGGTAGAGCCAGCGAGAAGAGCACCATCCGGCTACAAGGACTTTGAAATCGTCGGAGATGTCCGCGGTATTACGGAGGGTGCGTGCGCAACCTTCAACCGTTTCCGAAACAGCCAAATAAAGAAGAGGGTGACGACGGCGCTAATGGCAATGGAGGCGAGAACATCGCTGGCCCAATGATCATTCACGCCCACCCGGGCAACGACAACAAAGGTCGGCAGGATGATCAACGGAAGCGACAAGCGCGGGAAGAGAAATGCGAGTGGAAAGAACAAGGCCCAAAAATGCGCGGCATGCCCCGATGGAAACGAATTCCCATGAGGAACGAAGAATTGTTGCGCTGACGGCTCGTTAGCCAGCACTTCAAAAGGACGAAGCCTGAGGAAGATGTCCTTCAACACACCCGCGATCAACCTGCAGCTGAATTGGGTGCAGCCGATGAAAAGAAGTATCCACGCGAGGTGACGGGTGTTTTGCGAAACCAGCAGGGCCAGGCCGGAGGCAAGGAGGACGGACCCAAGGAGGAACTTGGACAGGCTCATTCCGGACGCCACTTCGAGAAGGTGTGTCCCGGCGGCCAGTAATTTGGAATGTTCACCTCCCATGCTATGCACGAGACTTGCGACGGGGCGATCGAAAGCGAAAATGCCGGCGAGACAAAGAAGCGTTGCCACCAAGGCATTGATGGCGATTGACCGGCGATTCATGAGCGAACTTGCGTCTATCTTGTTCGGCGATCAGGCGCAGGATAGTTACCGCTGAAACGGCCGTCCCCAGCGACCCGCCCCACATCGGAGTTTTGCGCAGCTAGCGAGCGTGGGGCAAGCCGATTTAGGAGCTTCGGCAGCCCGGTCAGGAGGGTTTTGGCGCATCAAACCTGCTTATAGAGAGCTGGAATGGTCTCGAATAACCTCCCCGAACCGATCAAGAGCGCGCGGATCCTCGTCATCGACGATGAGGCGGCCAACCTGCAGCTTTTCGACGGAATCTTTCGCGAGGAGGGCTATCAAAACCTGCTGCTGGTGGAAGACTCGCGTGCGGCACTTGCGAAGTTTTCTTACTACGATCCCGATTTTGTCCTGCTCGACTGGCGGATGCCGCACGAGGACGGCTGCGAAGTGCTCAAGTCGCTTCGTTACCTGATCCCGGCGGAAGCCTTCACTCCCATGGTCGTGCTCACGGCCGACACCAGTCCGGAGACGCGTAAACAGGCCCTCAGCGCCGGTGCGAACGATTTTCTGTGCAAGCCGTTCGACGTGGTCGAGCTCACCTTGCGCGTGGAAAGCCTTCTCCGATTACGTTTCCTTTACCGATCGCTCCGCGAAGAAAAGGCATTGCTCGAACAGCGGGTTCGTGACCGGACCCGTTCGTTGCAACAAGTGATCGCTGAGCTGCGCTGCAGTTCGCTGCCGCTTTTCAACGTTCACGTCTGAGGTTGCTTTCGCCCACCTACACGCCGGCGGCATCGCTATTCCCGCTTGCAAAGCGGACGGGGGCCGCAAAGTTGGCGCGGAATGCGCGCGCCTCCTCCAGCATTGCTCTCTGAGCTTCAATCCGCCGTCGCGTCAAAGGTGCTGCGCCCGGATTCGCTGCGCAACATCGAGATCCTTCTCCGCGGCGCGCCCTCCGATCTTTATGAGCGGGCCGTCACCGAGTTAGCCGGCGCCGGGGCTTGGACGGAGTTAAACGATCGCTTTTACAAGACGCTCGCTTTCGGCACGGGCGGCCTGCGCGGCCGAACCGTCGGCAAGGTGATCGCGCCGTCCGAATGGGGCGAAAAGAAAAGCGATGCCGCGACGCCGCCCCCTCAGTTCCCTTGCGTCGGCACCAACGCGATGAATTTCTTCAACATCAGCCGGGCAACCCAGGGACTGGTCGCCTATCTGCAGGAATGGGCCCGCGCGCAGAAGTCCGCTCGCCGCCCTCGCCTGGTCATCGCGCACGACACCCGCTTTTTCTCGCGCGACTTCGCCGAGCGCGCTGCCCGCATCGCTGCTGAGAACGGATGCGACGCTTATCTATTCAGCGGTCCACGATCGACGCCGGAGTTGTCCTTTGCTGTTCGTTATCTGGAGGCGGACGCGGGAATCGTCATCACCGCCAGTCACAATCCTCCGCACGACAACGGCTATAAGGTTTACTTCAACGACGGCGCGCAGGTGGTGGAGCCGCACGCCAGCGGCATCATCGCCAAGGTCAACGCCATTCAATCGGAGAGCTACTCCGACGAGGGGAAGGACGCCGGCGAGGTAAAGTCGTTAGGCGGGGAAATCGATGAAGCGTACATGGAGCGCCTGCAAACGCTGATCATCAATCCCGCGCTGCTGCGGGAGGCGCGTTCGCTGCGCATTGTCTACACCCCCATACATGGAGCCGGCGGAGTGATCATTGAGCCGATGCTGCGCAAGATGGGCCTGCAGTTTGATGTCGTTCCCGAACAGAGCCGGTTCGACGGCGGCTTTCCCACGGTTCGTTCGCCTAACCCCGAAAACGCGGAAGCTCTGCGCATGGCCATCGAATTGGCCAATGAGAAGCGTGCCGACCTCGTCATCGCGACCGATCCCGATTGTGACCGCGTCGGCGTGGCCGTCCGCGACAGCCGCGGCGAGATGTCCCTTTTGACCGGCAACCAGATTGGGTCGCTGCTCGCCTACTATCGAGCATCCGCCCTTTTCGAGCAGGGTGTTCTCACCAGGGAGAACGCGTCGCGCGCTGTCCTGATTAAAACCTTTGTCACGACCGACCTGCAAAAGGCGATCGCCGAACACTTCGGCCTCCGCTGCGTCGAAACACTCACCGGTTTCAAGTACATTGGCGCAAAGCTTGGCAAATATGAAGCGGCGTTGCCCGACGAGATTCGGAAGGGTTACGTGAAGCGCTCCGAAGATGAAACGCGCAAAGCCCGCCTGGCGAGTTCTTCCTTCTACGTCTTCGGCGGGGAAGAAAGCTACGGTTACAGCGGCGCCGACTTTGTCCGCGACAAAGATGGCAACGGATCTGCCCTGATGTTCTGCGAAGTCGCAGCTTACGCGAGCTCGCGCGGGCAGACGCTCGATGCGTTACTCGACGAGATCTACCGTCAGCTTGGTTATTTCGCGGAAAAGAACGGCTCGCTGGTCTTCGAAGGAGCCGAAGGGGCAGCGAAAATTGCGCGACTGGTGCAATCCTACGCAGCCAATCCACCGGCGGAGATGCTGGCGACGAAAGTGGCCAGCATCCGGAATTTCGAGACCGACGAGATTCGGGATGTCGAGGGAGACGTGATCCCGAAAGAGAAAATGTCCATCTTCGAGCTGGAAGATCGGACACGGGTGGCGGTGCGCGCATCCGGGACCGAACCGAAGATTAAATATTACCTGTTTGCGCAACTACGCCCCGCCGCTGGCACATTTGGTGCAGACGAATTGCAGCGCATTAAGGGCGAAGTTTCAGGCCGGCTCGATCAACTTTGGAGATGGCTTGAACAGGACGCGATCCAGCGCCTGGCCTGAGTTCACTCACAGCGAAAACCACCTCATGGGACAGGAAATCAAATTAAGCGGCGGCGAAATCACCATGCTGAAGAACATCGGCCTGAGCGGAAGCGCGATGAGCGGCTGGATGTTGATGGAACGGTGTGAGTCGTTCGAAGAAGCGGAATTTCTTGATACTCTCAGCGGATTGTTAACCATGGGCCACGTGCTCGCGAACAAGGTGAACGTGCAAACCATGGCTGACGTCGAGCGCGCGTCCTTTCGGGTAAACCCGTCCTACGCGCGCGATTTGAAGGACGCGATTCGTCCGCAGCGCAAGGCGACGGACGAACGTCGCCGGCGCCGCGCTTAAGCTGGTGAAGGCTTCCCGCCTTGCCATCCAACTATGGCCGTGGCTGGCCGCTGTCATTAGCGGCCTGCTCTATGCCGCCTGCTTCGAGCCGATTAATCAAAGCTGGCTTTGCTGGATCTGTCTCACCCCGCTGTTAGGCGCGGTTTGGTTTTCCGGCGGAACGTCCAAGCGAGCATGGCTACGCCATCTCGCACTCGGCTATGTCGCCGGTCTGACCTTCTTCACCTGCGCTTTCAGCTGGCTCGGATCGCTCGGGGCGCTTTATCAAAACCTCTTCCTGCACGGCCTCTCCTTCGTCCTTTCTCTCTACCTCGCCCTGTATCTTGCCTTCTGGACGGTGTTTTGCGGGCTCGTTAGGCCAGTGGAGCAACCACCGACGCCAGAGGGTGGCTCGGCCGAAGCAGAGAATAAATGGTCGCTCATGCTCCGCTCGGCTGGTGGAGAACCGACCGCGCCCAAAACGCCCGTTTCCCCCTGGGTCCAATCGTGGCGAAACCTTCTCCTGGCTTTCGTCATCGCCAGCGCCTGGACATCGGCCGAATGGGTGCGCGGCTGGTTATTCTCCGGGTTTGGCTGGAATGGCCTGGGCGTCGCCCTGCATCAGAACTGGGTCCTCATCCAGGCCGCGGAGTATGGCGGCGTGCTCGGGCTCACCTTTGTCGTCGCCTTCGCCAACGTCATCGCCCTAACGACCGTGCGACGACTCATCATCGAAGCGCGCACCCGCGTGATGCGGCCGCATTGGGATCTCAATTTCACCATGCTCGGAATCGTGGCCCTTATTCTTCTTGGCTGGCATCTGGCCAAATTGCCGCGGACGACTTTTCCCGTTCGCGTGGCCGCGGTGCAGCCTGATATTGCGCAGACGGAAAAGTTCAGCGCAGAGTCAGGCGATCGCATCCTCGAAACGCTTGGCCGCCTGAGTGAGTTAACCCTAAGCCAGGATCCGCCACCCGATCTGCTGGTCTGGCCGGAGAGCGCGCTGCCGGGGCCCGTGCTGGCGGACGCCACCAGCCACGATTTTGTTCTCAGCATTGCCGCCCGGACGAAGGCGGACATTTTAATGGGCTCAGACGTGATCGAGCCGGGTCGCGCCTACAACGGCGCATTTCTCTTCACCGAGGGCGGCCAAAGTTATCAGGCTTATCGAAAAATCCATCTCGTCCCCTTCGGCGAATACATTCCGGCGCGACATCCTTTTCCCCTCTTTGCCGCCATCGCCCGTCGCTGGATTCCCGGCGATTTTGCCGCCGGCGAAGCTCACACCGTTTTTAGCCTAACGAAGGAGCACGTCCGGGTCGCGCCCCTGATCTGTTTTGAAGATACGGTCGGCGAACTGACCCGGCATTTCATTCTACCGGAAGGCGGAGGAGCCGGCGCCAATTTGCTCGTCAACGTCACCAATGACGGCTGGTTCCTTCATTCCGCCGGCTCGCATCAGCACCTGGCCAACGCCATCTTCCGTTGCATCGAAACGCGCCGGCCCATGGTCCGCGCCGCCAACACCGGCGTGACCTGCTTCGTCAATCAACTCGGGCGCGTCACCCATGTCCTGCAGGATGATAAGGGCAGCACTTTCGGCGAAGGCGTCCTTTGCGACACGATCGATCTCCCGGCTAACCCGGAGCTGACTTTCTATGTCCGCCACGGCGATTTCCTTGGCCCCATCACCGCCGTCATCACTGGCCTAACGATCCTGGCAGCCTTCGCAGCACAGCGGCTCCGGCGCCGTGAGCCTGCGGCAAACCTTTGACAAATACCTGACGGAAGGGAAAATGTTCCCTCCGCGGCCAGGAGACGGTCCGGGATCCAATCATGCGCCGACATTTTCTCCTCGCCTCAATTTCCAGCGTGCTGCTCGCTGCAAATACTTTCGCCTACGGTCCCAACGGACACCAAATGGTCGGGCAGATTGCGGATGAAAAGCTCGCCGGAACCGTGGAGGGCCACATCATCTCCGAGATGATCGAGGGGTTCACTCTCGAGAAAGCGGCCGTCATCCCCGATGAAATTAAAGGCTGGGACAAGAACGGCGTCGACGTTCCGAACCCCTACCCTTCTTATACGAAGAGTCCCAAGGTGGCGGCGCAGTTGAAAGATTTCTGGCGCGCCAATCCCCCCACCCACGACGAGACGTCCCCGACTCCATCGCACCATTGGTTTCACTATACGGACGTGCCGGTTAAGAATCTCACTCGCTATCGCGATGGAGGCCCCGGCACAAGCAAGTGGGATATCGTGCACATGATCGGGTTCTGCGTGGATGTCTTGCAGAACAAGATTCCGGAGACCAACGACCGCAAGATTACCAAGCCGATCGCGATCATCCTCCTCTGCCACTATGTGGGCGATATTCACCAACCGCTGCACGTTGGCGCCGAGTTTTTCACGCAGGGAGGACAGCCAGCGGATCCGGAGCGGGAAAAAAACACCGTCCCGGACCAGGGCGGCAACACTCTCCAGTTCCGCATGCTGAGCGATCCGGTTCAAGGGAAGCTCAATCATAGTAAGAAGCTGCACGGCTTTTGGGACGGGGACGCCGTCGATGCTCTCCTGCCTCCTGTCTATGAGGGCGCGCCGAAGGAAGAGAAGTGGTCGATTCAAGACCCCGCCCGCCGCAAGATCGGGCAGGACATGGCTCGGCGGGAACCGAAAGGCTGGCAGCTACCCGCCAATGTTCCGCTGAACCGCGCGGGCTACGTTTGGGCGGACGAGATTCTCCCAATCGCGAAAGAGGCGCACGACCGCCTGGTCTTTACTAATGTTCACCCTGTTACGCAGGACGAGGGGGGACCGCTCGCCACCGGCGAAGCTCGGGAGCGGCAGATGCCCGACAAAAAGACTTACAAAGATTGGTCATCTGAAGTTGCCCGCATGGAGATCCACAAAGCCGGCTGGCGTCTAGCCGACCTTTTGAAGAGGGCAGTTTCAACCTCCGGGAATACCGCCTCGCAACCCGCGCCGACTGCTGCCGCTTCGGGGGCAGCTCCGGCGGTGCCTGAGCCTGCCGCCCCGGCTCCGGCGGCGGTCGAATCGCCGGCCATTCCTTCGCTGGTGCCGGTAGCGGAAGCAACACCCGCAGCGGCGGCAATTGCGACACCCGCTTCACCTTACGGAGCTTTTCCCACAAATTATAAGGAAATTATTAACACCTGGATGGCAGCTAATGCGCCCCAAGATGCGCCTTATGTGCAGTGGCAAACAACCCCCGCTCCGTCCGACCTTCCGACCGCTGGCCGCCACGCCTACGGTTACCTCGTTATCTTCAACTCTCGGTCCGGTATTGGCGGCAAAGTCAGGAGTCACTCAGCGCTGATTAAGGACGGTAGGGTGCTGACCGTGTCCGGCTTCGGACCGTAGGCTGTGACGCAGCCGCCTTCGCGGCTATCTTCAACCGGGAATGATCCATCGCACTTCCCCGGACGCCCACGCTCGCACTCCCCTGTTTTCTCCAGCCGTTTGGTTGGTCGGCGCGTTGCTCGCGTTTGCCGTCGTTTACCTTCGCTGGCAAGGCCGGATCTGGTGGTGCAGATGCGAATCCTGGGCGCCCATCTCCATCGCTGTTCAGTCGCCGCACAATTCCCAGCATCTCTTTGACGCCTACAGCCTCTCCCATGTCCTGCACGGCGTTCTCTTCTTCGGGATCCTCTGGCTTTTCCGCAGTCAACTGAGCCTGAACATTCGCGCCGGCATTGCCGCGGCTATTGAGATCGGATGGGAAATGTTGGAGAACTCGCCGATCATCATCAATCGCTACCGCGAAGCCACCGTTTCGCTCGGCTACACCGGGGATTCCATTGCCAACTCGCTGGGAGATATCATCAGTTTCATCTTCGGTTTCTATCTCGCGCGCAAGCTGGGGCTTTGGCGGTCCGTCGCCATTTTCCTCGTGGTCGAGCTGGCCATGCTCTGGATGATTCGGGACAACCTCGCCCTGAACATCTTGATGCTACTCTGGCCGGTCGACGCGATTCGCCGCTGGCAGTCAGGGGCATGACGCTGACGCCAGCGAACTGCCTCGATTCATGGATTACCAAGTCACCCGCGGCGGTGGCGGAAGTGAATCAGTCGGCGTTGCCTCCGGCTTGGCCGGCTTCTCCGGGCGAGCTTGTAGCGGCGATCTCTGACCGTCGTATTATTTACGTCGCCGACGCGGTCGCCTGCAGGCGCCCGGCTCAGGGTGAGACCGTCACCCGCAGGAAAGTGGCCGGAATCGAAGTGCCACCCTCCGACACCGCGCGATTCTGCGTGGCAAACAACTTGTCCAACTCCTGTTTGAGATCCGCCGCATGGCCACTCTTCTCCGCGGCGTCGAAGGCGTTCATGGTCGGGCCGTAGTAACGGCGAAACAAGTCGACAAAGTCAGACGGGGGTCCCGGGAAAGTGAAGGTGAAGCTGTCGCGATCGAAAACGATCTGCTCGGCGGAAACCCCGGCCTTCACGAAACGCTCCTTCACCGCGTCTTCCAAGCCCCAAGTCATCGGACTAACGAACCCCTCGGGGGGTGGCGGCGTGTAGTTCGAGCTGATCTTCAGGATCTGCGCCACCAGGGTCGGATCGTTAGGGATCCAGTTTCCCATCACCACTTTTCCCCCGGGTTTGGCGACGCGAATCATCTCCTTCGCCACCTCGTCGGGCCGCGGCGCGAACATGGCGCCAAAAATACTGATGACGACGTCGAAGGAGTGGTCGGCGAGGCCCTGCAGGTTCGTCGCGTCCCCTTCCTGGAAGCGCAGATTGGAAAGGCCTTCATCGCTCGCCCGTTTATTTCCGGCTTCGACCAGGTTCCGCGCGATGTCGACGCCCAAAACGTCCGCGCCGAGCCTTGCCGCCGGCAGGGCGGTGGTGCCATCGCCGCAGCCAATATCCAGAACCTTTTGCCCGCGCTGAATCCCAAGTTTTTTCACTAGCGCTTCCCCGCTCTCGCGCATGGTGGCGGCTATCCGGGTGAAGTCCCCCTTTTCCCAAAGTGCCTGGTTCGGGTTCGCTTGTGGCGCGCTCACAGCGCCACCCTGACTGAAACTGAGCCCTGAGACAAGCGTCCCCGTCCATTGCCTTACCCGGCAGCGGCCCGAATCGGCGCTCGCCTCAAGTGGGAGAGAAAACAGCCGCCGCCATCAGTCGTGAGAGCAGCCTCGCATTCCTCTCCCGCAAGTCCGCCCGTCTTCCCGAACGATCTCGCTTCCGCCGCGAAACGCGCACAGTGCACGCTTTTCCCTGGTGACTAAAGACGACCTGTTCCTGCGATATCTTTTTTGAGCGGGGGTTCATTAACGAACCCTACGGGCGCGGAAACCGCCGACAATCGGGCGGAAGCCGGGAGAGGATATCATCTGAATCCCGATCGGTTAGACCTATGCGTCCTCCCCATTTTGGCCGATCGAGCGAAGTGGAACCACATTCAGATCGTGCAGGCGCCAGTCCACTCCTGAAGCGACGCGGGTCGCTTCTTCGAGCCGCTTGAGCAGGTCATTCTCGTCGCGGGGAACGACAAAGACTTCACCGGAGACAACGTCACCATCTTCGCGCAATCGAACGCGCAGATCCTTGATCCAGCCGAGTTTCCTCAACTCGTCCTCGACGCGATCCAGGACAGGATCCTTCGTCTTGCTGTCCACTTTGGTGGGGCGCTTGTTCATCAGCTGCGCCACACTGTTCCGGAGGTTTTCCACTCCGTCCTTCAGGATCTCGATGGAAATAATCATGGCCGCGACCGCGTCGGCCCACCAGAAGCCGAAGCCGACTCCCACGATCCCGATCACGCCGGCGGCGCCGGTCAGCCAGTCGCCTTTGTTGAGATCCGCGTCGGTATGAAGCGTCTTGGCGTGAAGCTGCTTGGCCAGGCGCAGCTTCATTCGGCCGAGGACGAACGGCGGGATCGCGCTGTAGATGAGGGCCGCAATCATGAACCAGCCCAGCCAAATCCGCCGTCCCTGGAAGCCGACGGTGCCGATCGTTGGGTGCTCCGCGGTGAATAGAGTCGTTAGGGCGTCGCCCAGGATATAAAGTCCAAAACCGAGCAAGGTCACGGCCGAAACCGTGAACCCGATCATGCAGGCGCGCCGGTAGCCGTAGGGAAATTCGTCAGTGGGAGGGCGGCTACGATAGGCCGTTCCCACCAGAAACGCGATCGGCGGGATAAGGCTTAGCACATCCTCAAACCAGACCGCCTTCATTGCTTCCGAAGAGCCCATGGTTAGGCCGATAACGATAACGATACTGAGCATGAAACCGATGCTGATCCACTCCAGACGGACGGCGCGGCGCGAGAGCGCCTGCTTTTCCTCCGGCATGTGGAATCCCGGCCCATGCACGCTCATGATTTATTAAATCTCTCGAGCAACGCCGGCATGGCGCTGCGCTGCCTCGCCAAAAACTCATCGAGGCGCTTGATCCACGCGTTCTCACCAGGGCCGGTCGCGATGACGTGATCGCCAAAGTATTTATCGGTTAGGCCGACGTAGGTTTTCCACGGGGTTTTCCGCGTGATTCCGCCAATGACGAGATCCAGTTGATGGTGTTCCAGCGCTTCCATATGCGCCTGCTCCCCGCCCCAATGCCATTCCGGCGTCGCCTTCAGTTCCCGGGCAAACATCCGCACCAGCTCTGCTTCCACGCCGGTCGCATCGTCTCCATCCTTGATGACCCAGGGCTCGTTCACGACCACGCCTACACGGATCCGGCCGCCCTGCGCTCGCTCCAAAGTCCTCTCCGGGTCGCGAGGGAAGCCGGCCGAGGCGGGGAGGCCGACCAAGACAATGCTCGCTATCGCGACCGCGCGCAGAAGCCCCCGACAGGAACGCATTCGTCCAAGCTAGGGCTGCAGTGAGTTCGAACAATCAGGCGGACGACCGACACTCACATCGTCGGAATTCTGATGCGACGGCCCGGCAGCATTTGAAAGCCTGGCCGCTCCTTCACCCGCGTTGCAGCAGCTTTTCTCTCAGCACTCGGCCTGAACAGCCTTCCCTCCCCGGGTCCTGCGCGCTTTTCTGCATCATAAGCCGCTTACGATGCGAGATTAAAAAGACACAAGATTACGAACAGGCGCGCATCGTCATTCGGCGTTCTTCCGCCGCTGTAAAGAGCGCCTCTTACGCGTCGCATTCCAAAAAGACTGGTAAGAATCTCGCGCGGCGGTCCTCTGGCCGTTCCTCCTGATCGGGCGATCAGCACTCGGCCCGAAAGGCCCGCTTCGTCATTCGCAATTCGGCATTCTCCCGCCGCTACCTGCTCCCGCGACAGCGCGATGACCGCTATTTCTGCCGGAATTCGAGCTGACCATCCTTGGCATCAAGATGCACGGTTTGGCCTTCATGCACCTTGCCTTCGAGAATCTGCAGACTCAATGGATCAAGAATCTCGCGCTGAATCGCTCGCTTCAACGGCCGCGCTCCATAAACCGGATCATACCCTTCTTCCGCAATCAGGCTCTTCGCGCGATCGGTCAGCTCCAGCGTAATCTTTTGCTGCTCCAGGCGTTTGGTTAGGCCTTTCAGCTGGATCTCGACAATCTTCTTCAACTCAACATCCGACAGCCGGTCGAAGATAATCACGTCGTCGATCCGGTTTAAGAATTCCGGCCGGAAATGCTGGCGCAATGCATCCATCACCAGCCGTTCCCGGTTTGCTTTCGATTCGTCGCCGGTGATGAACTGCGAACCGATGTTCGAGGTCATAATGATGACCGTGTTTTTGAAATCGACCGTTCGCCCCTGGCCGTCTGTGATTCGGCCGTCATCCAGAACCTGCAGCAGGACGTTGAACACGTCCTGGTGCGCCTTTTCGATCTCGTCGAAAAGAATGACCGAGTAAGGTTTGCGTCGCACCGCTTCCGTCAGCTGACCGCCTTCTTCGTAGCCTACGTAACCCGGAGGAGCGCCGATCAAGCGAGCGACAGTGTGTTTCTCCATGTATTCGCTCATGTCGATGCGAACCATGGCGTGCTCATCGTCGAAGAGAAATTCGGCTAGCGCCCGTGACAATTCGGTTTTTCCGACCCCGGTCGGGCCGAGGAAAATAAAAGAACCGATCGGGCGATTGGGATCCTGCAGGCCGGCGCGGGCGCGGCGCACCGCGTTGGCGACGGCCTTGATCGCGGTATCCTGACCGACGACCCGCTGGTGCAGATGTTCTTCCAGCCTAACGAGCTTCTCCTTCTCGCCCTCCTGCAGTCGCGAAACCGGAATGCCGGTCCAGCTTGAAACGACCTGCGCGATGTCTTCTTCGGTCACCTCTTCCCGCAGCAGGCGCGGACGCTCTTTCGCTTCCTTTTTCGCCGCCTGTTCGAGCTTGCGCTCGAGTTCGGGAATGCGGCCATATTGGATTTCGCTGGCCCGGCCGAGTTCTCCCCGGCGTTGGGCGCGCTCAAGTTCGGTGCGAAGGCTTTCCAATTCTTCCTTCACCTTTCGCTGTTCATCGAGAACCGCTTTCTCCTTCTGCCATTCCGCCTTCAGCGCGGACGACCGTTCCTTAAGCGAGGCAAGCTCCTGCTCCAGCTTTGTAAGCCGCTCTTTGCTCGCCGGATCTTTCTCCTTCTTCAGCGCCTGCCGCTCCATCTCGTGCTGCATGATCTCTCGCTCGATCACATCGATTTCCGTCGGCATGGAGTCGAGCTCGATCTTCAGGCGAGACGCCGCTTCGTCGATTAAATCAACCGCCTTATCCGGCAGAAAACGATCGCTGATGTAGCGGTGCGAAAGCACCGCCGCCGCCACGATCGCTGCATCGGTGATGCGCACGCCGTGATGGACTTCATATCGTTCCTTCAGACCGCGCAAAATAGCGATGGTGTCTTCCACGCTCGGCTCGTCAACCACCACGGGTTGAAAGCGGCGCTCCAAGGCGGCATCTTTCTCGATGTACTTCCGGTACTCATCGAGGGTGGTCGCCCCGATCGTGCGCAGCTCGCCGCGCGCCAGTTGAGGTTTTAACAGATTGGATGCGTCGACCGATCCTTCCGCCGCGCCCGCCCCGACGATCGTATGCAGTTCATCGATAAAGAGGATGATCTCCCCCTGCGAATCGGTGACCTCCTTTAAAAACGCCTTCAGCCGATCTTCAAATTCGCCGCGAAATTTCGCGCCCGCCACCATCGCCCCGATGTCCATTGCGATGATCTTCTTCTGCTTGAGCGATTCCGGAACGTCGCCACTGATAATGCGCCGCGCCAAACCTTCAACGATGGCGGTCTTGCCCACGCCCGGGTCGCCGATCAGCACGGGGTTGTTCTTGGTGCGACGCGAAAGCACCTGCATGATCCGACGGATCTCGTTATCCCGGCCGATCACCGGATCGATCTTTCCGCGACGGGCCTGCTCGGTCAGATCGCGTCCATATTTTTCCAGCGTTTGATATTTGCCCTCCGGATTCTGATCGGTCACGCGTTGGGAACCGCGCACCTGTTGCAGGGCTTGCATCAGTTTGTCGTGCGTGACGCCGGCGTCCTTGAGCAGGCGCGCCTCGCTCATGTTCGAAGAGACGAGCGCGAGCAAATAATGTTCGGCGCTGGTGAATTCGTCCTTCAGCTTCCCCATCTCTTTCTGCGAAGCGTCGAGAACCATCCGTAGATCGCTGCTCAGGCGCACGTCCACCGCGGAACCTTGCACCCGCGGCTGTTTGGAGAGGTCGCTGCGCAGACGCTCGCGCAGGCCGTTGACGTTTACCCCCATCTTCTCCAGGAGCGGGCGGGTCACACCTTCGGATTGATCGATCAACGCGGCGAGAAAATGCTCGTTGCTGACCTCGCCATGCTGCAGCTCGGAGGCGATCTCCTGTGAAGCCTGCAGCGCCTCCTGCATCTTCTGGGTAAATTTATCGATCCGCATACCGACAAGTTAGTGAACGCGGCCCCCTGGGCAATCGGACTTAGCTTAAGGCAAAGCCTTATGGCCGAAGTCACTCCGAATAAATTTCGGCAGCCTGCAGCCGGTCAGAACGCTGAAACATAAATGGCCGCGCCTTCCGCGGACCTTGTGACGGCGCTCAGCCTCCAAAGCGCCAACGGCGCGGTTCAATTCAGCCTGGGGCAACGCCCCAGGAACAGGATTGCCTATCAATATGCAGCGCTGAAAGCGCGATTCACTCTTTCGGTCGATTCCGCCATGATCCCCGGGTGCCCCAATCGCTCAGTAAAGTCATCCTCCACCTCATCTTCAGCACGAAAGATCGCGAACCTTGGCTTCACCAAAACATTCGCGATCGAACCCATGCGTATCTCGCAACAGTCTGCCGAGATCTTGGAGCCGAAGTTTTCAACGTCGATGGCGCGAGCGATCACGTGCACATGCTTGCCACGCTGCCGCGCGCGATTTCGCAGGCCAGTCTGGTTGAAACCGTAAAAACTTCTTCGTCGAAATGGATTAAAATGCTAGATGTTCAATATCGCGGCTTTTCGTGGCAGCGCGGCTACGCAGCGGTGTCGGTTAGTCCGAGTCAGCTCGAGACGGTTCTCGAGTATGTTAAAAACCAGGAAGAGCATCACCGCGGTCGAACCTTTCAGGAAGAGTACCGAGAGTTACTCCGGCGGCATGGGATCCCGTTCGATGAAGAGTTCGTCTGGGATTAAGCGGGCGTGAATCGCGCTTTCAGCGCTTACCCCTTTCCAATCTCGAAATCCTGGGGCGTTGCCCCAGGCTCAGAATGACACGCGCCGTTGGCGCTCCCGATCCCTCCATCTCTCTACCACTCCGTCCCCTCCACCACTCACAGATTAGCCTTTTCACTTTCCCTTTCCGCTGCAAAGTAGGCCAATGGCGGAATCGGAATCCAAGGACACCTTCAAGGCGGTCGTTATCATCCTTATGTACATTGGCCTGCTGGTGGCTTTGCTTCTCGCAGCCAATCATTTCCGGCCGCATCCTTAAGCTGAACAATCCGTTCGGGTTCAATTGCGGGCGCATGGCATCCCGCGTATGAGTCAGGGGCTCCATGGAAGCGCATTCCAAAATATCAACGCGCAAAGCGTTGGCCGTCTTAAAGTCACCGCCGTTCCGCCGCTACATCATCGGCAGCGCGGTTTCCGATACCGGCTCGTGGATGCAGGTCTTCGCCCAGGGCTTCGTCATGAGCACGCTGACGAACAAGGCGGTCTTCCTCGGTTTCGCCAACCTGGCCGCCGGCTTGCCGATGCTCGCCCTAACGATGATCGGCGGCGCGGCCGCTGATCGCTACGATAAGCGCCGCATTCTGCTGATCACCCAGGTCGCGCAAATTATCCTGGCGGTCGCGCTTGGCTACCTGATCGCAAGCAACCGAAT
Source organism: uncultured Verrucomicrobiae bacterium (assembly GCA_963746035.1). Classification (GTDB taxonomy): domain Bacteria; phylum Verrucomicrobiota; class Verrucomicrobiia; order Chthoniobacterales; family UBA10450; genus JBBRDU01. The sequence continues at coordinate 383,037 of CAVUZN010000001.1, forward strand.
CGAGATTTGGCACATTTTCGTGATCGCCGCTATCTTCGGCGTTTCGAATTCATTCGAAATGCCAACACTCTCCGCGCTTGTTCCGGAGCTGGTGGAGAAAGATCAATTCCAGAGCGCAATCGCAGTTGATCGCGCAGTCTTTCACGGCTCACGCGTTCTCGGCCCGTCCCTCGGGGGAGTTTTGATCGGCGCGCTCGGGCAGGCCTCCGCTCTTCGCAAGGCGCTTCCCTTCTTCGTGAACGCGTTTTCGTTCTTCGCCTTCATTATTGCCATCCTCACCTTGCCCCCGCGAAAAATCGGCACCGCCGAAGAGGAAGAACGGCGGACCAGCGGAATGAAAGAAGGGTTCCGTCACGTCTGGAATGATCGGGCCAGCCTTGCCATGATCGCAGTCATCGCCACCAACACCGTTTGCATCTTTCCCATCATCACGGTGATGATGCCGCTGTATGTGCGGTTGGTCCTCGGCCTCGGCGCGGACAGACTCGGCATGCTCATGGGCGCGTCCGCCATCGGTTCGGTGATCGGCGCAGTTTTCCTGATCAGCGTGCCAAGGGATAAGCGCGCCGCGATCATGATGGGATGCGTGCTGACCGTCGCCGGCGCCATCTTCGGATTATCCCTCGCCCCCGGGTTTAACATTGCGCTCCTGATCCTGATCGCCAATTCGTTAGGCCTGTCGATGAACTGGGGACTGGCCAACACCATCGTGCAGGAGCGGGCGCCCGATTATCTGCGCGGGCGCGTTTCGGCGGTTTTCATGATGAGCTTCGTTGGATTGATGCCTGTCGCCGGTCTTGGCATCACCAGTCTTTCCGATGCCATCGGCATGCCGCGCGCCCTCGCCGCTGCTGCGACCCTTTACGGCGTGGTCGGAATCCTCGTCCTCTACCGGGTCCGCCGAGAGTGCGGCGGTTTCGGCGAAAGCTGCGTCGAGGACGTCGAAACTCCGCCTCCCTCCGTCCCTGCGGCGGTGTAAACAAGCCCGCCCCCCGATGCTTGCTTTCTCCACCTGCTGGAATTCCGGCCGTCACACCGAAGGCGACGAGATGCTGCGCGAGATCAAGGCGCTTGGGTTCGATCGCGTCGAACTCGGTCACGGTATCCGCATCTCGCTCATGCCCGGGATTCAGGCCATGTATGACGCCGGAGAAGTTGAGTTCAGTAGTCTGCACAATTTCTGTCCGTTGCCGGTCGAAGTGATGCACGCGTCCCCGGACTGCTACCTGCTCTCCAGCGCTTATACGAAGGAACGCGATCGCGCGATTAAACAAACCCTGCAGACGATCGATTTCGCCGCCCGCCTCGGCGCCCCCTTTGTCGTGCTGCATCTCGGCGAAGTCCCAATCGGACCAGTGACCGATTCTCTTATTTCCCTAGCCAAAGAAGGACGCCTGCTCAGCCGCAAATTCGTCGAAAAGAAACTCGACGCGATCAAAAAGCGCGAAGCCGCTGCCGGGCCACACCTGGATCGAGTCCGCGAGGCCTTGCGTACCCTCTCCGATTACGCCCGGGAGAAGAAAGTTCGTCTTGGCTTGGAAGGCCGGCGCGGTTACGAAGAGATCCCGACGGAACGCGAGTTGCCCTCCCTGCTGGCCGCACTGGATCCGGCGGTGTGCGGCTATTGGCATGACCTTGGCCACATTCAAATCAAAGAGAACCTCTTCTTTCTAGATCACGTGGACTGGGTCAAAGAGATGGCGCCGCGCACCTTCGGATGTCACGTCCAGGATTGCATCTGGCCGGCACAGGATCACCAGGTTCCCTTTGCTGGCGACGTCGATCTCAAAGGACTCGTTCCCCTTTTACCCAAGGATTGCGAGATGGTCTGGGAACTCAGTCCACGAAAAACGGCGATTGAGATCCGGCGCGGGCTGGACAAATGGCGAGAAACTTTTGGCGAATGAAACGCGTTCTTCTGACCGTTTTCCAGCTTTCTGTGACCGTCGCCCTGCTTTACTGGGTCTTCCACGATCCGAAACAACGGACTGTCATGTGGGCGGCAGTGCGCGCGGCGGATTATCGTTGGATGCTGCTTGGAATCGTGTGCTACGTGATCGTTGAAGCGGCTGCGGCCGTGCGGTGGCAGATCCTGCTGAAGGTCCAGCGGATCAACCTTTCCTTCTTCCGTACGTCCGGCCTTTTTTTAATCGGCATGTTCTACAACCAGTTTCTGCCCGGCGGCACCGGCGGCGACATTGTAAAAAGTTATCTGCTCCTGAAGGAGACGCCGGATAAGAAGGCCGGTGCTCTTCTCGCGGTGGTGTTCGATCGGTTGATCGGCTTGGTCGCGCTCGTCTTCATCACCGGAACGCTGGTGCTGTTACGTTATCAATGGCTTGCGCAGACGCCGGAGACACGCCGATTGCTCTTCGGCCTGATCATCTTGCTCGGCTCCGCCATCATTGGATTGACTTCGAGCTTCGTCATTAGCGGTTTCAATCTATTCCATCTCCTGCCGCACAAATTCCCTGGCCGGGAAAAGCTCATCGAAATCTCGGCTGCCTATCACCTTTACGCCCGCCACTGGATTGCCAGCGCCGGAGCCTTTGGAGCTTCGTTAGTCGCGCATCTCGCCACCTTCGCGACTTTTCTCTGCGTCGCCCATGCGCTGCACGCCATGGATATGCGCCAGGTGCCGCCGACCCCGGTTCCGGTCGTCGATTTTTTTGCGATCATGCCGATCGAGCGCACGATCTCGGCGCTACCGATCAGTTTCGGGGGGGCCGGCTGGCGCGAGATCGTGCTTCAAGTCATGCTTTCCAATCTCTGCGGGGTTCGCCCGGAGCTGGCCAAGCTGATCGGCTCTCTCAGTTTCCTGATCATCCTGCTCTGCTCCGTGCCGGGCGGGTTGGTTTATTTCTTTTATCGTCCGTCCGCTCCCGCCGCTCACGTGCGGATGAAAGAAATGAAGCGTGAAGTTGGCAACCTCGAGCATCAATTCAGCGAAGCCGAGTAGTCTCCCGGCAGCGGCCGTGTTCTAGTCCGAGATGGCATCGCCACGTCGACCAAAGGTAATCGCGACCTTTGCCATGACTCTCGATGGCAAAATCACCTCGCGGAACTTTTCGCCGGTCGACTTCACCTCGCGCGCGGACAAAACCCACCTGATCGAACAGCGCGCCCGCGGCGACGCTGTCCTGATTGGACATGGAACGCTGAAAAAGGACAACGTGCGCCTCGGCATCGCTCGCTCCGAGCTGCGTGAGGCACGGGTCAAGCGCGGCCAAAACCCGTATCCATTACGAGTCATCGTTTCGAACGAAGGAAAAATTGATCACCGCCTGAATGTTTTTCAGACTGATTTCGGCCCCATCGTCATCTTCTCGACCACACGCATGCCCCGCGCGACACGGGTCGCGTTGATGGACAAGGCCGCCTTGCATTTGGCGAAGACGAAACAGGTCGATCTCGCCGACGCGTTGCATCGCCTTTATCGCGATTATCAAATTCGAACGGTGGCGTTTGAAGGTGGCGCGGCTCTTTTCCGGTCGATGCTTGAGCAGAACCTGGTCGACGAACTCAGCCTGACCATTGCGCCATTCGTTTTCGGGGGTAATGACGCTCCCACCTTAACCGGCACGGAAAAGAGTTTCCTGCCAGAGGCAGTCCGCTGTTCGCTAACAGACATGCGCGTGGTCGGAGACGAATGTTTCCTGACCTACCGCATCAAACGCAAATAGAGACGACCAGCCCGTCGCGCGCGCGGGTCCGCAAAATAATTTATTCGCAGGGACCAGTCCGTGCCTTCGCGTCTGCCTTTTACTCTTCGTTTCTTTTTGGCCGCGCGACCAATTCGCCACCGCAGTTCGGACAGATCTTTTTCATCTTCGCGGTGCAGTCCGGGCAGAAAGTGCACTCGTAGCTGCAGATAAACGCTTGCGCATCCGGCGCTAGTTTGGTCGCGCAGGATTCGCACACTGAATGCATCAAAAGCGCCATAAAATTGCTTCCTCAGAACAAATTAGCGCAACTTATCGTTCTGCACGAGCATTCCACCTTCAATGCACAAGACCAACTCGATCGTCATGCATGCGCCGCGCCAGCTGATTTTCGAGACCGCGGCCAATCTCGAACTTTGGCCTAAGATCCTTCCACATTATCGCTACATTCAATATCTGGAACGGACCCCCTACCGGAACATTGTGGTAATGGCTGCGCAACGCTCCGGCATCCCGATCAAGTGGACTTCGGCCGAAGAGATTGATCCAGATCGGGTCGAAGTCCGCTTCCATCACTTGAAGGCCTTCACTAAAGGCATGGATGTCGTCTGGACTTTCGATGAAACAGCGGACGGTGTGCTCGTCAAAATCCGCCACGACCTCGACTTCCACCCGCGCTTTTTGTCTCCCATTGCCAGCTGGATCATCGGCGAGCTTTTTCATACATCACGTTGCCAATAAGACACTGCGATGTATGAAAGCTTACGTGGAAATGCGACGCGAGACAGGGCGCAGCATGAACCGACGTCGCGCTGTCATCACCGGGCTAGGGCCGATTACCTGCATCGGCGTCGGCAGAGAAAGCTTCTGGAACGGGATCAGAGCCGAAAACAGCGGCATCAGCCGAATCACGGCGTTCGATACAAGTCCCTTTCACGCCCATTGCGGTGGCGAAATTGCGCAATGGGATCCGACCGCGCATTTTCCCGCCCCATCGACTCAAACGGCTAGATCGTTATGCTCAGTTCGCCGTCGCCTCGGCGCAGATGGCGCTCGACGATGCCGGCATAGAATATTCCTCGGAAACGCCAAACCCTCGCATCGGTGTGAGTTTTGGCACCGCCCTTGGCGGCATCTGCCAGGCGGAGGATCAGCATGTCCGCTTCCTGAAGAAAGGCGCGCGTGGAGTGAATCCAACCTTGGCCCTCCAGGTCTTCGGTGGCTCCGCGCACTCGAACATCGCCATCGAATTCGGATTTCGCGGAGTCGGCACCACCAACTCCAACAGTTGCGCCAGCGGAACTGTCTCAGTCGGCGAAGCGCTCCGCTACATCCGGGACGGATTCGCTGACGTCATCGTGGCCGGCGGAGCAGAGGCACCACTGGCGACGCTTTCCTACGGCGCGTTTGATCTTATCAAAACGATGAGCCGTTGGGATGGCGATCCCGCACTGTCATCGCGCCCTTTTGATCGTCTGCGCGACGGTTTCGTCATGGGCGAAGGTGCCGCATCACTCATCATCGAGGAATTTGAGCACGCCAAAGCGAGAGGCGCGCACATCTACGCAGAGGTGCTCGGTTACAGCCTGAACAACGACGCCTACCACATGACCTCGCCGCTGCCCTCGGGCGACTCTTGCAGCCGCGCCATGCGCGAGGCATTGGCCGACGCGCAACTCCAGGTCGAACAAATCGACTACATCAACGCGCATGCCAGCTCGACCCAACTTAACGACAGCACCGAGACAGCCTCAATCAAAAACGTTTTCAACGACCACGCCCGGCGCGTTCCGGTCAGCGGAACGAAAGGCTATTATGCCCACCCGTTAGGCGCGACCGGCGCAATCGAGGCCTTGATGTGCGCGCTCGCGGTCGATCAGGGTTGGATCCCGCCCACGATCAACTACGCCAATCCCGATCCGGCGTGCGACCTCGACGTCGTTCCCAACCATGGGCGGTCTGCCGAATTGCGATACGTCATGAGCAATTCATTTGGGTTCGGCGGGATCAATGCCAGCCTGATTCTGGGCAAAGTTTAATTGCCGGCGACCGTCCACTCCCGCTCGAGTGGCGAGAACGAAAAACCGAAGCGCCCGTTGAAACTGATCGTCAGTTTTTGCGGCGAAACATCATTCCGCCGAAGCAGATCCCACCTAGAGCAAGCAACGCGGCCGATCCTGGCTCCGGAACAGCAGCACCGAGAAACAACGTGTGCGAGATCCCTGCGAATTGCCCGGATTTCCCGGTCAACGGAGTGTGAATGACGGCCGAGCCTGTGACCATCTCGCTGGCATCACTAATCTGGTAAAGGTTTGCGCCGTTGCTGCCTCCGAAAACGTAGATCGCATTCAGTGTCATCCCCGTCCCGGTTAAGTCCCAGCTAACCTTGGCCGTGTTGCCGGAGAGGTAATCGACCGAAAACGGACTTCCGGCTACCGGTTCCGATTGCCCCTCCAGTCGCAGCAAATTCGTTAGTCCATCCAGGCCGAGCGTCTCCGACGCCACCGACAGGATGTGCGCCGTGCTCTCGGGCGTTTTTTTGTAGGTCGCCGCAATTTCGACCGTCTGTGCGTGCGAGTGCGTAGCCCCTAGTGCCATCAGAGTGACAGCCCCGGCAATGCAGAAATATTTATTCATAGATAATCCTCTGATGAAGCGTCTGAGTCAGATTGTGGTCAAATTCGATACAAAAGAGCAAGCCGAAGCTAGAACGCCGTTCAACTAGTCATCGAGGAGGGATGCGGAGGTGCCGGTTCCTCCAAGACTCCTCCCCCACAGTTTCAGACCGTCTATCCCTGGCATCGTAAGCCGCTTACGATGTCAGAGGGACGGGCATTTACTTTCGACGTTTGAAAACACGGTTGTTAGCGGGAAAGATGAGACTGCCTGCGGCGCTCTTGCGACCTGGATGGACGACCTTCGTCTGCTCCCTGAACTTGTGGGACACGACGAAGCGTGTCCCTCCAGGTGTTTTAGCGCTGCTGCGCAGCGGTAGCTAGGGACCGTTCACCGAACGGTCCGCGGGCGGCTCGGTGATCCGCCCCTACCTCGCGTGGGGGGTGGCAATTCGAACCGAAAAATTACCGGCGCCAGGTTGAAAGCAGATCTAGCTTCGGCATCCGGACCGCTCTTCAGCTGAGCAAATCGGGTCGATTCTGCTTCGTCTTCTTCACGCCTTCAGCCTGTCGCCACTTCTCGATCTCGGCGTGATTTCCGGACAGAAGAATCTCCGGCACCTTCCAGCCGCGGAATTCCGCCGGCCTGGTGTAGTGAGGGCCCTCAAGGACGCCGCCGGTGAAGCTTTCGCTGGCCGCCGACTCCTCATGCCCCAGAACCCCGGCAAGTAGTCGGACGGTCGCATCCACCACCACGGCCGCCGCGATCGCCCCGTTCGTTAGGACATAATCGCCGATGGAAAGCTCCAAATCGACCAGGTGCTCGATCACCCGTTGATCGACTCCCTCGTAGTGACCACAAATAATGATGAGATGCGACTCAGCAGACAATTCGTTCGCCATGGCCTGATCAAAACGGCGGCCGGCCGGGGACATGAGGATCACTCTCGTTGAGGGTTGAGAATTGAGGGTTGAGGGACTTCGCAGAGCTTCCACCGCCGCGAACAACGGCTCGGGCTTCATCACCATTCCCGGCCCGCCGCCAAAAGGCGCGTCGTCCACTGTGCGATGTTTATCGCTCGTCCACTTCCGCAGATCATGAATGTGCAGCTCGAGCGCGCCACTCTCCTGCGCTCGCTTCATCATGCTTTCGCTTAACGGGGCCCGGCAGATCTCCGGAAAAAGGGTGATGATGTCGATGCGCATGGCTCTTTTGCGACTGTAGCGGCGGTCTATGACCGCCGACGCCTTCAAATTCGGCGGTCATAGACCGCCGCTAAATTCACTCAACAATCTCCAGCGTCGCCCGCTGGTTATGCCGGGCAGCCGAGCTGGCCAGCAAAGCGCGAATCGCCTGGATCGTCTGACCGTTCCGACCAATTACGCGACCCACATCGGTTTGGCGCAACTGCACCCGAAAGACCGTCGTCTTACCGTTCGGCACTTCCGATAACATCATCTCGTCCGGAAACTCGATCAGCTGCCGGATAACGAACTCGAGAAATTCTTTCACGCCCAAAGAGTAGGCACGCTCTGCACACTTGTCGATGGACAAGCGCTCGAGGGGTGCACCCTGCCGGGATCGCGCTTTGTGCTCGAGAAATGGAGAAGCGCAAAACAAAAAGGCCGGTCACCGAAGTGACCGGCCTGCCAAACGCAAACAGGCAGCGGATTATTGATTTCCGCCGATGCTACTCAAAGTGTTTCCAGATACAGATCCGGTTACCCGCATCCCGTGATCCTTTTGATAATCGCTGATCGCACGACGCGTGTTGGGACCGAGCATTCCATCCACCTCGCCATGGTAATAACCGAGGCGGGCGAGTCGGGATTGCGCAATCGCGACCGGCGAACCGTTATCGCTGTGGCGGCTGTCCGAGCCTTGATACTGTGAGTCCTCGGATTCACCGGCGTCCTGGCCAGGATAAACCTGCGAGTTGTCGCCGTAATAGGAATCATCGTAGGACCCGCCGTAACCGGAGTAGTCATACGGATACCCGTAGGAATACGGATAGTAGGGATAGCCCCACCAGAACGGATCATAAAAGCCGTAGTCGAACACGACCCAGGAATTGTGCACCCAGCGGCAGTGATGGCCGTGCCAGATGTGATCGTGATTGTGACTCCAGTTTGAGTGCCAGTTGGCCGGATGTTTGGCCACAATCTTGGCGCCGCCGGAATTGATCTTGCCGTTGCTGAAATGCGGACCGACGCCGCGATTCCGAGCGACGTTATTGGCCGCGCCGGGGCGATTGCTTTGGCCAGCGCGATTCAGCTGAGCGCCACGGTTGCCTTGGCCGTTCCGACTTAACTGACCGGTCCGATTGAATTGCCGGCCCGAGCTGGGCTGGCCGCGATTGAACTGTGCCGTCCGGTTGAGCTGATTCACTCCGTTGTAACGAGCGTAAGATCCGCGATAAGCGGCGCCGCCATACATGCCGCCCATGCGCGAAGGCGCCGCGTGACTGCCATGTCCACCGCCGCCGCCGCCACCACCGGAAAAGGAATGGCCGCCGCCGTGGCCACCACTCCCGCCGCCGGGGCGAGCATGCACTTGAAGAGGGAGCGCTAAGGCTAAACCCACCAGGGTTGTGAGAAAGAGATACTTTAGTTTCATAAAGAGAATCCTTTTGTTGGGGTCACTAATTGAACCACAAACTGGCCCGCGTGTTGCGTTATATATGAGGCCGATGCGCAGAAAGGTGTAGACGAGACCTCCGGCTGCGCAGCTTTCCAGACAAGGAGGGTCTGTGCTGTCGAGACCGCCGCGTTGTCTTGACCACGCGGCAATCAGAACGGCTCTTGATGAATGCTCCTCCTGCGCCTGCGCGGCGGAGGAACAAAGCGAAACTGCCCGCCTCGCCGAGAACTAGGCTGCTGCTGCCGGTGCAGCCGCCGCCTGCTTTCTGTTTTTCTTCAGGAGGCTGCGCACGGTGTCAGAAGGCTGGGCGCCGCGCGCGATCCAATAATCGGCGCGCTCAAGCTTCAGGGTGCTGTTATGACCGGGCTTCTTCGGATCGTATGTACCGATGATCTCGATGAACTTGCCGTCCCTTGGACTGCGGCTGTCCGCCACCACCACTTTGTAGTAGGGCCGGTTCTTCGCGCCTTCTCTGCGTAATCTGATTGAAACTGCCATTGTATTAATTTTTGGCTCGCGCCATCTGCGCGAGCATTCTCTTCATTTTCCCTGCACTCTTCATCATCTTGCGCATCTGATCGAAACGTCGGAGCAGATCGTTAACCTGGGTGACAGTTGTGCCACTACCTTTCGCGATCCGTTGGCGCCGCCGTGCATTCAAAATGTCCGGCCGCGTCCGCTCTTCGTTCGTCATCGAAAGCACGATCGCTTCCGTGCGCTTGAGCTGCTTCTCGTCAATCGAGACGCCCTGCAAGTTACCCATCCCCGGCAACATGCCAAGGACATTCTCCAGCGGCCCCATCCGCCGCATCATCCGGAATTGCGCCAGGAAATCGTTGAAATCAAACGAGGACGTCCGGAGCTTTTTCTCCAGCCGCTCGGCTTCGTCGAAGTCGACCGCCTCGGCCGCCTTTTCCACCAGGCCGACGACGTCGCCCATCCCCAGGATTCGGCCAGCGAGCCGGTCCGGAACGAATACCTCGAACTGATCCAGCTTTTCGCCGGTGCCGGCAAACTTGATCGGGCGCTGCGTGACCTGACGCATCGATAGAGCCGCCCCGCCCCGCGCGTCGCCATCCAGCTTGGTCAGGATGATCCCGCTGATTTGCAGGGCGTCATTGAAATGCGTGGCCACGCTCACTGCCTGTTGGCCGGTTGCGGCGTCGACCACGAGCAGAATTTCGCTCGGCCTAACGATATCGCGCAACGCTTTGATCTCTTCGATCAGCGGTTCATCAATCTCCTGGCGGCCGGCCGTATCGTAGATCTCCACATCGGCCTGGCTCTCTTTCGCCCAGGCCATGCCCGCCGTGGCTGCGCGGTTCACCTCTGTCTCGCCAGCCGCCGGCGCGAAAACCGGCACGTCAATTTGCTTTCCCAGCGTGACCAACTGCTCTACTGCCGCCGGACGGTAAAGGTCGCATGCGATCAAGACCGGGCGCTGGCCTTGCTTCTTCAGAAATGCAGCCAGCTTCGAGGATGACGTCGTTTTGCCCGAGCCATTCAACCCGACCATGAGGATGCGCGCAGGCTTTGCCAGATTGAGCGGAGCCGCATCCCCTCCGAGAAGCGTGGTCAGCTCATCGTGGAATATTTTTACAACCTGCTGCCCGGGCGTGACACTGCGCAGCACGGATTCGCCCAGCGCCTTCTCCTTAACCCGGCCGATGAATTGTTTCGCGACCTTGAAGTCGACGTCCGATTCGAGCAAAGCCAGCCGCACCTGCCGCAATGCTTCATCAACGTTGGCTTCGCTGATGGTGCCGTGGCCGCGGAGATCTTTGAAGACGTCCTGGAGCTTTCCGCCTAACTGTGAAAACATGGAGAAGCCTGGCCGCTAGTCGGAAATCTATCGCTTGGGCGAGGCTGAAACAGCCGGCGCCGGGGCTGTCCCTGAGCCGTCTTCAATCCCGAAGGTCCAACGAGCCTCCACTCGTTTACCCTCGGACATCGCGCTCACAATCACCGTGCAGGTTTTATCGCGAAGCTTTTGCGTCACTTGGTAAGACACCGTTCCGGTTTTTGGATCGAAAGTGGCGGGCACCACACCCAGGCCGCTCAGGCGCATCTTAATCGAGTTTGGATCGATCGTGCCGAACGACGACAGGTTCGCCTTGATTAGCGGCAGCGAGGTGCGCACCGTTTCCCCATCTGCGGGCGAGCTCTGGATCTGGGCGGCGCCGACCTCCGCGACCGCGGCCGCTCCACCACTGGTGGTGGCGATGCTCTTAACCGCGTCTTCGAAAACTTTCGGTTTGTTCGCCTCGATCGCATAACGACCTAACGAGTCCAGGGGCGAAGTAAAAGTCAGCGGCTGGCCATAGACCGTAAACATCGCTTCGTAGCCGGCGTTCCGTGCCATCTCTTTGACGTGGTCGTCGTATTTGCCCAGCGGCACCGCGAAGCAGTTCACTTTGACGGCAAGCCGCTGCTCGATCAGGGCTTTGCTGCTCACCACCTCATTCTTCAGCCAATCTTCATAGGCTTGGCCGGTCAGGCGTGTTCGCTTTTTTTTCCCGTTTTGAACGACGTCGATGGGCTGATTCTGACGCATGTCCTGGTGCGTCGCCGAATGCGCCTCAATATCCACCCCGTTGTCCCGCATGTCCGCCAGCTGCTCCCAGGTTATCGCTTCGCCACCGCCAAAGAAGCCGCCACGCACGCCTTCCGTGTAAATGAACATGGTGAAGGGATAGCCGTATTTCTTCATGATCGGCCAGGCCACTTCGTACTGAGATTTCCAGCCGTCATCGAAAGTAATGACCGCCGAATGAGCGGGAATGTTTTTCTCACCGCGCCGCCACGCCAGGTAATCCTGCAGCGGAATCACCGTGATGCCCTTGTCCTTGAGCATCTTCATCTGTGCTTCGAAATCGGCCGGCTTAATTTCCGTCCACGAACTGTGGATCTTATCCACCAAACGGTGATAACAGAAGATGATCGTCTGCGCCGTCTGATCGACTACCACCTTGCCCGAGCCTTTTGCCGGCGCGTTCGTCGTTGTCGCGGCCGTCGCCGTGCTGTTGGATGCATTCGCGGGCGCAACGTGTCCGGCGCTGACATCGGCCGGCGGTGTTGCGGCGGCTGCCGCTGCCGTCGGAGAGGAACCCGGCTGTGCGCTAACTACTGCGTTCTGTTTGCGACACATCGAAAGTGCCAGCGTCATTACCAAGGGGAAAACCGCGAATCGAATGAGCATAAGGTGAGGAGACGCCTTTATGTGCGCTGGCTTAAAAGACAAGCGGTTTTTCAGGCACTCGCCTGCCCGGAACAGGTTGTGGCCAGCAGCGTAGGCGAGTAAATAAACGCGCGCGCCGATTGTTTTTGCGGCGTTTGCATTTCAGGTATTCAATCTCCGCATGCTTCGCCTCATTCGTTTTATTGCTCCCCTCGCCGTTCTCGGTTTGATCAGCGGTTGCGGGACAACCACCACGGGGGGTCGCGCGGTCAAAGACACGACGCGGAGTTTCACCACCGTGGTGGTCGATGCCGGCCACGGCGGTAAAGATAACGGAGCCTACCGGAAGTATGGCGGTGCGGAAAAAGTCGCCACGCTCGACGTCGCCCGCCGCGTCGAACGCAAGCTGCGGGAATCACAGCTGCGCACCGTCATGACGCGAAACTCGGACGTCTTCATCGAACTCGACGAGCGCGTCCGCATTGAAAACCGGCAGCAAAATGCGGTTTTCGTCAGTATCCATTTTAACGATGCGCGGCGCCGGGGCGTCCAGGGGTTTGAAACCTATTATCATTCTTCGACGTCACGGGAGATGGCTCAACGCATCCAGAGCAGCCTCATGACCATGCCGCGCGCAGTGAATCGCGGCGTGCACTTTGCCAACTTCCGGGTTTTGCGAAACGCGCAGATTCCCGCGGTCCTGGTGGAGTGTGGTTACCTCAGCAACAAACGCGAGGGCGGCGAAGTGCGGGACTCCGATTATCGAGAGCGGCTGGCGGATAAGATCGCCGCAGCGATCGTCAACATGCGTTACGGCCGCGGCACCTACGACGCGCCACCGGCGGCTGCCAATACGGCGCCGGCGAGCACCGGACCCGGACTTGCGCCCGCCAAACTACGGTCTCGATAAAATTTCGCCGCGCAGGGCAGGCCGATGGACCCCGGGAGGGACGAGCTCCGTCTCGTCCGCTCCTAAAATTCTTTCCCTCTCGCCTCTGGCCCAACCGCTGCGAGGAGAATAATCGCGCAGAAAACGACCAGCTCAACCATCGCCATGGTCAGGCCGTAGTTAGGCGATCCGTTCCGGCTGAAGAAGTGTTCCGCCAGCCAGGCCTGTTGCTGAGCGGCAAAGGCCGCCGCCATATTTCCCAATTGATAAGCGAGGCCCGGGAACGTTCCGCGCAGGGCTGACGGGGAAAGCTCATTCAGATGCACCGGCACCACGCCCCATGCTCCCTGCACCATGAACTGCATCAGAAATCCGCCAAGGACGAGGACTGCCGTGTTTGGAACAAAGACCCAGAGCGGAATCAGCAGCGCTCCTAACAAGGCGGAGAGGATGACACATCTCCTCCGGCCCCACGATTGCGAAAGCGCGCCGATGATGGTGCCACCGCAAATCGCCCCAATCGCGTAAACGATCGTGATCATGGACTTGGCCGCGACATCGAAGCCCCGCTGCTTCTCTAGAAAGGTCGGATAGAGGTCCTGCGTTCCGTGTGACATGTAGTTGAACGCGGTCATGAGCAGGACCGCGTAAACGAACAGTCCCCAGTGTTGGCGCAGCAGCGCTCCCAGGCGGATGGGTTCGCGGACCTGTTTCCGATCGCGTTGCCAAACCGGCGATTCCGGGACGCGCGCACGAATATAAATTACCAGCAGCGCCGGAAGAGCGCCGGCGACGAACAATCCGCGCCAGCCGAAAATTGGAAAAACAATCCAATAGGTGAGCGCCGCCAGTAGATAGCCGAAAGCGTAGCCCTGTTGCAGGATGCCGGAGCAAACGCCCCGCGCTGCCGGCGGCAGCGATTCCATCGTCAGTGACGCGCCGAGGCCCCATTCGCCGCCCATGCCGATCCCAAATAAAGCGCGCAGGATGATGAAAACGGTGAAGTTAGGCGCAAAGGCGGTCAGCAGTTCCATCACGGAGTAAAAAATGATGTCGATCATCAGCGGGACGCGCCGCCCAAATTTTTCCGCCAGCAAACCGAAAATCAGTGCGCCGGCCGGCCGCATCAGCAGCGTGATGGTGATGGCGAAGGCCGTCTGCGAAACGGTGCGGCCGAAGTCGTCCGCCACGCGGGCAAGCACGAACGTCAGCAGAAAGAAGTCGAGTGCGTCGAGCGTCCACCCGAGGAAGCAAGCCAGAAAGGTGCGGCGCTGATCGCGGCTGAGTGACTTGAGGATGCGAAGCGCTTCCATTCGTTAAACTCGAAGTCCGATTATCGGATCTCGAAAAGATATTCAAAACTCAATCGTCATTAAAGATCGTCCCGCGCCGCGCTTTCGAGCTTTGCTCCTTCGAGTTTCTTTCGGATTCGCGCTTCCGAGTTCCGATTCGGTTCCCTGCCGGCTTTCGGTTTTCCACTTTCCGCTTTAATTTGAATGGTGCGCTATCTCGTTAAAGCGAGGCTGAAAGACGGCAAGGCGGGGAAGCTGCGCGAGGCGATCGAAAAAGGTACTCTCGGCGCCGGCTCAATCGCGGGCGACGAATACCAGGCTAATATGGAAGCCGCCCGGCTCTGCCCCAACGGAAGCGCCTAATGGGTGGAGACCTGCTTTTGCGATCAGCCTCTCGAAGAGGAACGTCCCTATTGGGAAGAGTTCTTCGACCTTCTCTCAATTAAGGATGCACACGCGCGTCGAAACTGCCACCACGAAAACGGCACCGAACCGTGGGCCTGCTGCGACTGCGACTGCACCGCCAAGCTCGAGGCCAAGCTCGCCGGCGAAGGCGAATCGTTCCTCGAGAAGCTTCTTCTGTAGCGGCGATCTCTGATCGCCGCATTTTTGAAATTGTAGGGCGCAGCGGGAGTCATTCGGACGCTCGCCGCGGCGACGGCTTCCAAAAACCGCAACCGGCGATCCGCACCCCCTTCCTACTCTTACGCGTAATCGATCGGATCGGCAGCGGCTCGATTACGATTAGGAGCACGAGTAAGAGCACGACCCGACTAAAGCCCGTCTCCAGGACACATCTACATATCATGATATGTCAATTTGTTCCTTGATAGGACCGGAAAAAGCTCTTTATTTCCGCTCCAACCGTGGATCCGCACCCTCTCGAGAAGCTCCTCCAGCAACGCATCGTCCTTCTCGACGGGGCTATGGGAACCATGATCCAGCGGTTCAAGCTTTCCGAAGCCGATTATCGCGGCGAACGCTTCCGCGATTGGAAGGGAGTCAACGACCTCAAAGGCAGCCTCGAGCTGCTCCAACTCACCCGCCCGCAGATAATCGAACAAATCCACCTCGAATATCTCAAGGCCGGCGCCGACGTCATCGAGACCAACACCTTCAGCGGCACCACCATCGGGCTGCACGATTTCCTCTTCCGCGAAGCCCCCACCGGCTCGCGCAAAGACCAGGAATTCTTCGATCGCGTCGTTAACGATCGCGAGCTGCGCGATCTCGTTCGCGAGATCAATGTCCATGCCGCACAAATTGCACGGCGCGCCGCCGACCAAATCGCGAACGAGACCGGCAGCGTGCGATTCGTCGCGGGCTCGATGGGACCGCTCCCCGTCACGGGTTCGCTGTCGCCCGACGTGAATGACCCCGGATTTCGCGCGGTCAGTTTTGATCAGCTGAAGCAGACCTATTACGACCAGGCCGAAGCACTGCTCGAGGCGGGCGTCGATCTCCTCGCCGTCGAGACTGTCTTTGACACGCTGAATGCGAAAGCCGCCCTCTTCGCCATCATCGAGTTGTTCGAGCGCAATGGCCGAAAGGTTCCCCTGCTCGTGTCCGGCACCGTCACTGACCGCTCCGGTCGGACGTTGAGCGGACAAACCGTGGAAGCGTTCCTAACCGCTATTTCGCATGCCAGTCCGCTAATCGTGGGCCTCAACTGCGCGCTCGGTCCCGATGAAATGGAGCCTTATATAGAAGAGCTCTCGCGCCTGGCGCCGACTTACCTCGCAGCCTATCCTAACGCCGGCTTGCCCGATCCTCTCTCCGAGACCGGATTCCCGGAAACACCGAAGAGCCTCGCGCCGAAGCTCGCAAAGTGGACTGCAAACGGCTGGCTCAACGTGGTCGGCGGCTGCTGCGGCACCACCCCCGATCACATCCGTTTACTCGCCAACGCCATCAGGGGCTGCCCGCCACGGAAATCCGCAATCCACAATCCGCAATCCGCAATTCTTCAGCTTTCCGGCCTTGAACCGCTCAACATCACGCCGGAGTTCGGTTTTGTGGTCGTGGGCGAACGAACCAACATCACCGGCTCGCCAAAATTTTCGAAACTGATTTTAGGTGGCGATTTCGACGCTGCGCTGAATGTCGCCCGGCAGCAGGTCACCGGCGGCGCCAATATTCTCGACGTCAACATGGACGAGGGAATGCTCGATTCCGAGGCCTCGATGCGCCGCTTCCTGCACCTGATCGGAAGCGAGCCGGAGATCAGCCGCATCCCAATCATGATCGACAGCTCGAAGTGGAGCGTCATCGAGGAGGGACTGAAATGCCTGCAAGGCAAAGCAGTCGTTAACTCGATCAGCTTGAAGAACGGCGAAGAAGAATTTCTCGCACACGCGGGACTCATTCGCCGTTACGGCGCCGCCACGATCGTCATGGCTTTCGACGAACGCGGCCAGGCTGACAATCTTCAGCGGCGGATCGAGATCTGCGAGCGCGCCTACCGAGTCCTAACCAAGAAGGCGAATTTCGCCGCCTCCGACATCATTTTTGATCCGAACATACTCACCGTCGCGACCGGCCTGGAAGAGCATCGCAATTACGCGGTCGATTTCATCGAAGCGACCCGTTGGATCAAAGCCAATCTCCCGGGTGCGCGCGTCAGTGGCGGCGTCAGCAACATTTCCTTCTCGTTCCGGGGCAACAATCGCGTTCGCGAGGCGATGCACTCCGCTTTCCTCTATCACGCGATCGCCGCCGGACTCGACATGGGCATCGTCAATGCCGGACAGCTCGCCGTTTATGAAGAAATCGAGCCTGAGCTGAAACAGCGCGTCGAGGACGTGCTGCTAAATCGCCGGGACGATGCCACCGAGCGCCTGACTCAGTTTGCCGAAACTGTTGGGGCCAAAGGCAAGGTGCTGGAGAAAGACGAAGCCTGGCGCGAAGAACCGGTCGAAGATCGTCTCAAGCACGCACTGGTCAAAGGCATTCTCGATTTCATCGACCTCGACACGGAAGAGGCGCGGCAGAAGGCGGTGCGACCACTTGACGTTATTGAGGGTCCGCTCATGGCGGGAATGTCAGTGGTCGGCGATTTGTTCGGCGCTGGTAAAATGTTCCTGCCGCAGGTGGTGAAAAGCGCGCGCGTGATGAAAAAAGCAGTCGCTTACCTGATGCCCTTCATGGAAGCGGAGAAAAGCGCCGGCGCCAAGCCGCAGGGTTGCGTGGTCATGGCAACGGTCAAAGGCGATGTGCATGACATTGGCAAAAACATCGTCGGCGTGGTGCTGCAGTGTAACAACTATCGCGTCGTCGACCTCGGCGTGATGGTTCCGGCGGCGCGTATTTTGGAAGCAGCTCGGCAAGAGCGCGCTGATGCGATCGGGTTGAGCGGGCTGATTACCCCTTCGCTCGACGAAATGGTTCATGTCGCCAGTGAGATGAGCCGAGAAGGTCTGACTCTTCCGCTCTTGATCGGTGGCGCCACAACCAGCCGCGCGCACACCGCCGTCAAAATCGCTCCTCATTACAAATCGACCACCGTGCATGTGCTCGACGCCTCCCGCGCGGTGGGCGTGGTGAACTCTTTGTTAAGTGACGAACGACGGGGCGAATTCGATATTCAAAATCGCGCACTGCATGAACAGCTGCGGCAGGCGCATCTCGCCAAGGATGACGAAAAGAAGCTGGTCCCGCTGGAACAAGCCCGCGAGAACCGGATCAGGATCGATTGGCCTAACTATTCACCACCTGTCCCGACAGACACAGGCCTCCACATCGAGGAGCCGACCCTCCTCGAACTGATCGAGTACATCGATTGGTCGCCATTCTTTCACACCTGGGAACTGCGTGGTCGATACCCGGCGATTTTCGAAGACCCCGTGGTTGGGCCGCAGGCGAAGGAACTCTTCGATGATGCGCAGAAGCTTCTTCAAACGATCGTGCGCGATCGGTCTTTCACCGCGCGTGGTGTCTGGAGCTTGTGGCCGGCACACGCCAAAGGCGACGACGTCGAGCTTGTCGACGATCACGGCCGGGCCCTGGAGACCTTCTATTTCCTGCGTCAGCAAATGAAGAAGCCGTCCGATCAGCGCAATTCTTGTTTGGCGGACTTCATTTCGCCTGCCACGGACCACCGGGATTATCTCGGCGGCTTTGCCGTCTCGATTCATGGCGCTGACCCGATCGCGGCCAAGTTTGCTGCTGCCCACGACGACTACAACGCCATTATCGCCAAGGCCCTCGCGGATCGCCTGGCGGAAGCATTCGCCGAATGCCTGCACCAGCGCGTCCGCATTAGCTGGGGTTTCGGCGCGGACGAAAAGCTGTCCAAAGACGATCTGCTGCGGGAACGCTACCAGGGTATTCGTCCGGCCGCGGGTTATCCCGCCTGCCCTGACCATGCAGAAAAGCTCACTCTCTTTCGTTTGTTAGGCGCTGAGAAGAATGCCGGCATCCAGCTGACAGAATCGTTCGCCATGTCACCGGGATCGAGCGTGAGCGGCCTTTACTTCTCTCACCCGGATTCCAAATACTTCGGCGTCGGCAAAATCGGCCGCGACCAGGTGGAAGATTACGCCGCGCGCCGCCGCGAAACGGTGGCCGCTATCGAAAAGCGCCTCGCGCCGAATCTCGCCTACGAGCCGTAGCGCTGCCTTCTCTTGTAGAGCCGGTCTCTGACCGCCGCACTCTTCGAAAGAACGCCTCCGACCTGGCTGGTCCCGAAGCCTTCTATTCCGCGGGGATATCGCCACCAAAAGTCTGTCATTCCGAGCCGCGGGGGAACGGCCGAGGAACCTCACAACGCACACAAGTTCACACCATCAGTCCGACGCTTATTCGCGATCTGGATCATCCATCCTTCGGCGACGGCGGGGACGCCGCGTCTGCCCTCCCATTCTCTCCTCGCTATACGTGACTCACGTATAGCCTGGTAAGAACGCGCGCCTTTCTTTCCGGGGAGCGCACGCGCCTCGCGAGCGGGCCGAGGCGCCCTCGCCTCGGCGAACATAGAAGAATGAAAATTGCCGCGGTGGGGAAGCGCCTCGCCTAGAACCGTAGCACTGGCTTCTCCTGTAGCGGCGGTCTCTGACCGCCGCCCTTTTTGGAAAATCGGGGCGACAGGATTCGAACCTGCGACCTGTCGCCGCGGCGACCGCTCAGGGCTACAGCTCGCGAAGCTGATCTCGGCCCCGGCCTGTTTTGAAGAACAACTCGCGTCTAACTGCTTCGGCGCGTGTTGTAAAAGCCTCTGAGTGAAGAAGAATCCAAGGCGCTCCATGCTTCGTAGCAGGGTTCTGCCGCGAATCGTGTCGTTTCAGGCGCTTCCCGAGATCACCGCACGATCCGATATAGAGGCGGCCCGTCTTCTCTGACCTTAAGACATAAGTGCGAAACACGAAGGAAATCGGGGCGACAGGATTCGAACCTGCGACCTCGTGGTCCCAAACCACGCGCTCTACCAAGCTAAGCTACGCCCCGTTACTGCCGGTCTGATGCATAACACGCGCCCGTCCCGAGCGCACCGAGAAACTTCCGGTCGCTTCCTAACCCGACCGTCCCACTCCGCCTTCACAATTCCGTAGCCGTGCTATGTTCCGGCTTCGAATGCGGACGCTCACGTTCATCGTCGCCCTCACGTTTACCCAGCTTGCGATGATCCATGCCCAGGATGCCGCGCCGTCGTCCGTCAACATGACTCCCGATCAACTCGTTTCACCGGAACCGAAGGGGTCCCCCACTCCAATACCGGACGTTCCCGCACTCTCCACCTTGGACGAGGGCTTCAAGCGGCCCTCCATCGGAAAAGACGGTGATGAATCGCGCCAGCGCATCGAAATTCGCCGCTTAAAGAATCAGATCGCAAACGACGCGCAATTAACCAGCGCGAAGAAGAACGCCGAAGCTTCCCCTACCGACCTCGAGAAACGTGAGCGTCTGCGTGATTACTACGAACTCTACTATTCGCGGCTCCGTCGCTCGTGCTCTGACAGCGGAACGAGAAAGCTCCTCGAAGAAGAAGAGGCCGAGCATTTAAAGCTGCTCGATCAGCCGCGGGTCCGGCCAGTTCCAGGCGGAACCATCCCGCCCATCCCGAAAAAAGAGAAAACGGTAAAGAAAAAGAAGTCCCGGTTCGGCCAGGCCCTCTCGCAGCACGCTAAGGACTAACGACGGCCGGGTGAACGATCTGGGTTGATCCCTGCATCGCCAGCGCGTCCGCAATAACTTCTCCCCGGATGAACGCAGATTTCCGCATCTGCACCGTGCGTCGCGTCGCCAGCAGGATCCCCTGCAAGTTCGCGGTGCCGGTGATCTGAATGGCCGGACCTTTCCCGCAAACATTAAAGAGCACGTTGTTCCAATCGAGACCGCCGCTCAGAACAATCTGCGCGGCACCGCTCAGTGAGAATCCTTTGCTGACGTTGATCACGAAATTCGTGTCCACTGCGCCGTTGAGGGTAAGCAACGAATTTCCGCTCATCGCGAAGGTTCGCAGATTGAGCACCACTGTTTCGCCCGGGGCCCCGCTGAGTGCCAGGCTGTCGCTCCCGCCCAAGTTAATAACACCCTGGCTCCGCGTGGCCGCGAGCGAAGCGGCCGCTTTGCCAAGAGCGAGCGCGTCGTCGACCTCCTGATCGAGGAAGCTTTTTTGACTGTTGTAAATCGTTCCGGTGACCGAGCCTCCAAAAGGCAGGTGCGGCATCCCGTTGTAACGGTAGTAAAGATCTCCTTCTATTCTCGCTGAATCTGTTAGGCCAATATTCCCGACCCCACCCACGCCGACGTCTCCCTGAACCACCGCATCCCCAAGCAAATGCGAACCGGCCCCGTTCAGACCGAGGGCGAGGGCGCCCCAGCTTTCCAAATCGCCAGTCGGCAGGACGCTAGCAACGTCGGCACGTGCGTGAGTAACGCAGAGCAGCGCCGCCGTTAAAACGTAAAGCCGAAAGCCTTTAACCATCATTCCCTCCCAGAAGAACTCACGGATGGAGCAACCACTGTGCCCCGCTCACCTGACTGCATGCCAGCCGGCGCTTGCCGGTCTGCCGACTTCGGCTATTCTTGCTCTCCCTTTCGGCGGAGCCGCGTTCGTCTAGTGGTTAGGACACAGCCCTCTCAAGGCTGGTGCACGGGTTCG
The DNA here is from genome assembly GCA_963746035.1 of uncultured Verrucomicrobiae bacterium. GTDB lineage: Bacteria > Verrucomicrobiota > Verrucomicrobiia > Chthoniobacterales > UBA10450 > JBBRDU01. The sequence continues at coordinate 404,413 of CAVUZN010000001.1, forward strand.
ACTCCCGTACGCGGTGCCAAGCTGATCATGCCGCTACTTCGGGAAGGAGGTCGCAGAGCAACCTTGTAGCCGTGCGCTCAACATTACGGACCTTCCCTCAATTCGGCCCAGAACGCGACCACGAGCAGCTCCGTCATTCCGAGGCGTCCCGTCGTCAGTGGTCCGGTTCTGGTGTTCCCGGCGTCCGTCGTCAGTGGTCCGTTTTTCAGTCGTCCCGCTGTCGTCCCGTTCCCCGTTGTCCTCTTGTCCCCTTCCCGCTACGCTCCCCCGGATGCTGACCCTTGAGCATTCGCGCCCACCACGCTGGATGAGCTATGCGATCGTCGCGCTCACCCTGCTGGCGCCGGCCATGGGCGGCAGCACCGAACAGTGGGCCATCGCCGTGATCGCCGCGCTGACCGGGTCTCTATTCCTGATTGCGCCGCCACGACGCGCCCTTCCACTGTTTCCCACGATCGCTTTCGCCACCCTCTTGCTCCTCGCCGGCGCTGCTTTTCTTCCCGCGATGTGGTCGCATCTGCCGCCTTGGCGACTCGACCTAATCAAGCTTGGCGCCGACCTGCCGATCACTCGCTCGCCCCAACCCTGGCTGACACTGCAATGGTGGCTCTACCTCCTCCTAATCCTTTGCTGGTGTTATTATCTTTTCAGCTTCCCGTGGACACGCGGAAGTCGCGAACGTTGTCTCGTCGCCTTCGCAGTTGGGGTCCTCTTTCTCGCTGCGCTGATGGTTTTCTGTTATGTCACGCACACCCGGATTCCTTTCTGGCCGCGCGTTCCTGAATACGGATTCTTCCCCAACCGCAATCAAACCAGCAACGTGCTCGGCCTCGCCGGCATTCTGATCTACGCGATCGGTCTGCATCGCCTGCAGGAACATCGTCCGACCTGGTGGGTATGGCTTTGCAGTCTCAGTCTGATTTGCTGGGCGCTCATTTTGAACTATTCGCGCTCCGGCATTGTGCTGTTTTTCGGCGGCGCATTGCTTTGGCATCTCTGGTGGGTCTTCCAGGCGCGCGAGCGCCGCGGCCCACTCGTCGCGCTGGTTAGTCTCGGACTTCTCTTCGGTGTCCTTCTATTGAATGGCGGGAAGACACTGGCCCGCTTTCAGGAAACGGCGGTCGCACCCGGTAACGATATTCAGGGCGGTCGCATCGCAATTTTCCAGGACGCGCTCAGCGTGATCCACCAGACTCCCGTTCTCGGGATCGGCTTGGGGAATTTTCGATCGCTCTTCTCCAGCTTCCGAAGTCATTTTTGGTCCACCAGCGAGGCGGTGCATCCGGAAAGCGACTGGCTCTGGGCGGCCGCCGACGTGGGCTGGCTGGGACCGGCTATCGTCCTGTTGCTGTTGCTCTGGTGGTTAGGCAATTGCCTGCCTTTCACGCCCGGCAGCGCGCGCGCTCTGCGCATCGCGGGACTCATCTGCGGCCTGGCCTTTGCCGTTCACGGAATTTTCGATGTTTCGGCTCATCGGTTAGGCACGCTCTGGCCCGTTTTGTTCATCGCCAGCATTTCGCTGCATCCGAATCTCCCACTCCCATCTTCCGTTTTGGTGCCCGCTGCCTTCCGCGTGCTCGGATTCACTCTGCTCATCGTGAGCGGCTCCTGGTTCACTGCGGTGATTGGCGATTCGCGCTTTCCCACCACCGGTGAAGTCACCCGCCTCGAGAACGAAGTGATGAAGACAATGGCCGACGCGGATTACAACCGTGCGTTGGCTTTGGCCAACCGCGGCCTCGATGCCGCTCCGCTGAACTGGGCTCTCTATTACCAGCGCGGGGTGGCAGAAGCAGCACTCTTCCAGCCTCGCGCCGACGTGATGCGCGACTTCGCCCTTGCCCAATATCTCTTTCCGGTATGGCCCGATATTTACCTGAAAGAGGGCGCAACCTGGATCCAGCTGGGCGAACCCGATCTCGCCTTCGAAATTTGGACGAAAGGCATGTCACGACTGGGGCCCAACGCACCCGAGCTTTTCGATAAAGTCTACGCCGAGGTCAAAGATGATCCGGAACTGCGGGACGAATGGCGGCATCTGGCGCAAGGCAATCCGCGGCTGACCCTTCAGTTTCTGGGAGCGGCTAGCCCGACCGAGTTTCAGCTCGAAATCACGGACCTGCTCACCAAGGATCCCGACCTCAGGGGGTTTGCAGAGAACGATCTGTTGCGCCTGATCCAGCTGTGGGCGCAAAAGGGCGATCAACTAGCCTTGCTCGAATCGATCCAGCAGCATCCGAGCTGGCAAGTTATCGCCTGGCGGGAGTGGGCTCGCCTTTATGCCGGTTACCAGGACTACCGACAGGCATGCGAAGTCGCGATGAAATTTGCCCCAGCCCCAAAGCTGCCCGACCCGCCCGTCTCAGAACACGACGCCTTGGCCCGCCGCTTTCAGGCGGGCTCCGATCCGCGAGACGCCCTGTCGCTTGCGCTAGTCGAATCGAAAAAAGGCGATGTAGACGAAGCACTTAAGACGCTTTCTATCGGCGTTGCGGGTGAAAGGCCACCAATTGCCCTCTATTATTTAGAGGCTCGATTGCGGGCTGCAAAAGGCGACTGGCCCAAAGCTTGGCAAGCCATGGCCAAATACCTCCAGCTTTAGCGGGCCGTCGGATAGTCGGCTGTCAGCGGTCGGCAGGTAGGGGCGCCTTGTCCCGCTGCCGCTCCATCACTCCATACTCCATTGCTCCATTGCTCTATAACTCCACCACTCGCCCCGTCCAGTAGTCCCGTAGTCCTGTTGTCCGGTAGTCGGGCGGCGCAGCCGTCCCCCCCGGCCCGCCCTTTGCTAGTCAGATTTCCTGCCCGGCTAGTCCCCAAATCCCAAAATGCTATTTCAATATAGAGCGGGTTTACTTATGATTGGGACTGGGCTATTGCGGGCACCTAAATCCGCCTAAGCCACTCTCCCCATCGTGCCGCTTTCCCATTTCAGATATAGCCCCGCTTTTTTCGCGGCCTTGGCCTCCCTTGCTCTCGCCGCTTCCACGTCGCTCGCCCAGGACACAGGCAGCTCCGTTTACTCTCTGCCTGAACCGGCGCCAGTCACGTCCGCACAAACTCAGGTCCTGCAACAGGTTCCAGCAAGCTCCGCAACCGGGAGAGCAGCCAACGATGTCACGCCCAACGCGCAACCGGTCGCGCAAACAGAGCGCCGTTTCCGCTACGAACTCAGCGGCATCGTGCGCGGCGTTTGGGACGACAACATTTACAACAGTTCCTTCAATAAGAAGTCCGACTTTTATTTCACGATCGAGCCGTCCTTGGTTTTGTCGCTCGGCAATGTCGGCGAGGGCCATAACGGTTTGATTTTCACCTATCAACCTTCCTTTTACGTCTTCGTCGATAATTCGAACAACAACACTGTCCAACAATTGATCCAACTGACCGCAAACCGGCAGTTCGGACACCTATCACTCTCGCTTTCCGCCGATGTCCGGCTGCTCGACGGCACCGATCTCAATAGCCTGAGCGATCCGAACGGGCACCAGGCAAACCTCGACGTGCAAGGACGCAATCGTCACCAGATTTACGAGGCTCAGCTAAGTGGCTCGTATGATCTCACCGGAAAGCTCTTCATCAGCGGTGGCGGCAGCTGCTATGCCGACGAATACTCCGGACAGCAGCTCATCAGCTCGCGAAATTTCGGCGGCAACCTTTACCTGAACTACATTTATAGCGACAAGCTGACAATCGGAGTGGGAAGCAACGCTGGAATCACCACTCAAAGCAGTAATACTAGCGACCAGACGTTTGAGCAGGCGAATGTTCGCCTGACCTATAACCTCAGCGCCAAGATCGGAATGAGCGCGACCGCTGGTGCGGAATTTCGACAACTCGACAACGCCTCCGGAACGGAAGTTCGTCCGGCATTCACGCTCGCCGCCGGATACTCGCCGTTCGATGGGACCTCAATCTCCTTAAGCGGAAGCGAACAGACTTATGTGTCCGCAAGCGCCTTCGGGCAAAACTATTCAGAGCTGACGGTCAATTTCTCGATTACTCAGCGCTTTCTTCAGCGCTTCTTCTTCGGCTTCGCGGTCGGCTACACGAACTCCGATTATTACAGCGCCGTTCAGACGGTATCCGCAAGTCGGAACGACAATTTTTACTACCTAACTCCGAGCGTGGACTTCAACGTCACCCGCTATTGGACCGTCGGCGCCTACTATGTGCACCGGGAGGACAGCAGCAACATTCCGTTCTTCAGTTTCGTCGATAACCAGGTCGGTTTTCGCACCAAGCTCACTTTCTAGCCGCTCAATGAATTCGGGTGTATTAGTTAGCATGTTTCTTCGGTGGGGCCGGACTTTGTTTGCTGTGGCGGCAGCCGTGTCGGCCGCGTTCCTTTTGCTTTCTTCCGCCTTTGCCCAATCCCCCGCTGCCAGTCAGGCTTCCTCGAACGACCTTTCGCCACGGCAGCGCTCCGTCCTTTCTGAAGGCAGCAGCAACGATCGAGGGCGGGATGTCGCCAACGTTCCCTCCCTAAGCGCACCAACCGGTTACATCCTTAGCGCTAACGACCAGGTTGCGGTGGAAGTCTTCGGTGAAGATGATCTCCGCAGCAACGGGCGACTCAACGGTGAAGGAAATCTTAGTGTTCCGCTCCTTGGTTCAGTTCATCTCGCCGGCCTTAGCCTAACCCAGGCGGCCTCGCGTCTGACTGAACTCTACGGCAAGGATTACCTCGTTAATCCCAAGGTAAATGTCTCACTCATCGGCTACGCTCGTCGTCGCTTCACCATGCTGGGCCAGGTCAACCGTCCCGGCAGTTACGAGATGCCGGAGGGGAGTCCGGAAGGAATTGAATTGCTCGAAGCCATCGCCATGGCCGGCGGTTACACCCGCATTGCAGCTCCTGAAAAGGTCAGCATAAAGCGCGGAAACAAGGTCATCCGCGTCGATGCCAAGAAACAAGCCCGGGGCGGCCATGACGCCTTTACCATCCTTCCGGGCGACACCATCACCGTCGGCGAAAGCATATTCTGAAATACTGAGATCCTGAAAAGCTGACATGCTGAAATTTGGACAGCTGATAACGAACAACTAGTAACGAATAACCGCCGTGCCCTTTCCGCTCCCCGATCGCCGACTGCCGATTGCCGACTGCCGACCGCCGATTTCATCTTCTCAGCCTTTCAGCCTTTCAGCCTTTCAAAAGTGAACCCCCTCACCCCTCCTCCCGCCGCCGCGCCCTCGGCAAATCCTGCGATTGACGTCATGCTCGAGTCGCAGCGTGGGTTCAATCTGCGCGCTTTCTGGCACAGCTTCATCGAGCGGATCTGGATCGTCGTGCTTTGCGTTCTCGCCGGCCTCTTTATTGGACTGGGATACCTCAGCCGGACGCCGAAGACCTATTCCTCCCACGCTGTCCTGGAAGTCGACTTCGCTGAGCCGAGTGTGGCATCGACGGAAGACAATCCCATGCGCATGCGTTCAATGTTCCTGGCCAGCCAGGAAGCGCTGCGCACCATCGAACAAAACCTGACTAACCGTCAGATGCTGGCGCGTGTCATCCGCTCAGAGGGATTGGCCGACGACGGTGGCATGGCTTTGTTAGGGCAGTCCATCGACACGGACGCGTCTAAGAAGGCGACACCTGCTCCAAAGCCGGCTTCCTCGCGCGCGCAGCCTGATGTCGTGCAGGGAATGACCTTTACGCCCATGGAAGAAGCCCTCGCCGGCGCTCTATCCGGCATGGTCAAGGCGAACATCCGAAGAGGTACTCGCCTTATCGATCTCTTCGTAACCAATCGCGACCCGGTGATGGCCCAGCGCCTGGCTGAAGCAGTCGGACGCGAGTACATTCGCAACTCGATCGAACGCCGCGCCACCTTCAGCCAGGAGAGTCTGCGCTATCTGGTCGAGGAAGAGGAACGCCTCAAAGCCAATCTGCAGAAGAGCGAGGCGGCCGTCGCCGAATATAAAGCTAAAACACCCGATGCGTTACAACTTGGCGGTGGAACTGTTTCGACTGGGTCCGCTCCCGGCTCCGGTGCGGGTTCGGGCGGCTCACGCGGCGGCATTGTCGAAGACAAGCTTCAGGATCTGAACAACAAACTCACGACCGCCAGGGCAGATCGTATGCGCTTGGAAGGCGAGCTTAAACAGATTGAAGCAGCCAATAACGATCTCGATCAGTTGCTGTCCGTTCCAAGCATCGCGTCATCTCAACTCGTTAACGAACGGCGCCGCGCCTTGACGGATCTCGAGTCAACCATCGCGACGCTCGCCCTACGGTATAAAGATAAGCACCCTAAAATGATGGCGGCCAAAACCGCCGTCAGAGAAGCCCGGGAAAATCTGCGCAACGCGGTCTTTTCTCAGCCGGATATTCTACGCAACGCTATCGGCCAGGCCAAGGCAACCGAGGAAAATCTGCAACAAGCCATTCAGGAACAACAGGGAACGGTTATCAATCTGAACAAGGCTGCGATCGGGTATCAGGAGCTGGCCCGACAGGCCGAAACCGATCGATCGCTTTATGAAAGCGTACTTCGTCAAATCAAAGCGATCGATCTGACAAAAGACGTTAAGGCCAATGCGGTGAGCATTGCTGAACAAGCTACCATCAGTCGAATGCCCGTCTCCCCGATTCCCTCAAAAGTCATCACCTTTGGTCTCCTCGGTGGCTTTGCCGTTGGGTTGCTTTTCGTCTTCGGCGCAGACGCACTGGACCGTTCGGTCAAGACCGTCGATCAAGCCGAAACAACCTTAGGTCTGCCGGTCCTGGCTGCCGTTCCCGAAACTAAGGGAACTGAAACGAAGGCCGAAATGAAGCAAGGCAAAGGCGACGCGACGAAGTATCGACTCGTCGACGAAGCGCCCAGCGGACCAATCGCCGAAAGCTTCCGGAATCTCCGTGCCGCTCTTTCGCTGCTTGGCCCCGAAGCGGAACGCCGCATCTTTCTTTTCACCAGCGCTCTCCCTAACGAAGGCAAGAGCTTCACCTCGGTCAATTACGCACTATCACTTGCCCAGCAGGGCCACCGCGTCCTCCTGGTCGACGGCGACCTGCGTCGCCCGAGCATTCACAAGGTTTTCAAGCGCGTCCTCGGCGATGATCAAAATGAATATCCGGGGCTGGTCGATTATTTAATCGGCAATGTCGAATTGAAGAGTGCTGTCCGTCTCGTCACCAGCATCGAAGCGGAAGCAGTCGGGGCCGCCCGTTTCCGCGGGGGCAAGACGGCCAAACAAGGCCAGCTCTTCATCCTGGCGGGCGGACAACGAGCCCCGAATCCGGCTGAACTTCTCAGCGACAACTGCTTTGCCGGGTTGACCGCGGAGGTGCTTCAATACTTCGACCGCGTAGTGATCGATAGCGCACCCATCCTCGCTGTCTCCGATACGCTATTGATGGTTCCCCATGTCCAGACGACCTGCATCGTAGTCCGCGCGAACAAAACACCTCGTAACGCCGTCAATCGCGCCCTCACTCTCCTCGCCGCAACCAAGGTCCGGCCGGCCGGCCTTGTTCTCAATCGTCTCCCGCGTCGCCGCGGAGCAGGATATTACTATTACTACGCCTCGCACGGTTACGGCGACGGCGAAGTTTACGGTGACCGGTTAGGCCGCGATCATGGGCCGGGAGCCAGCAAGGTCGCTGAGGCGAATCGTCCGACCGCGAGCCCTCCAAGCGGCGGCTCCAATGGAGCGGACACGAACGGGACTGACGAAGCCTAGCGTCGCCTGGCGATCGGCAATCGGAAGTCAGCGGTCGGTTTTATTCCGGGGAGCGCACGCGCGTCGCGTGCGGGTTGCTTCTGTGGCGGCAGCCGTGTCGGCTGCATTCTTCCTCCCCATTCCGACTGCGGAGGCTACTGCGGTCGGAAATCGGAGGTCAGCGGTCGGCTTCTTCCGAGGACTCCCTCTTCGGCCCACCGTCTTCCGATTCCCGCTATCCGACTACCGATGTCCGTCCTCCGTCCGCCTGGACGCGCATCAGCGCGCCACGAGATCACCGGTCGGCCGTCGGAACAAAAGCAGAGGCCTTGTGCATCATTCCACCGAGCATTCGACCAATCTGCTGACAGAGCTGCGTCAACTCGATATGCATGGACTCTTCGATGTAGAGACAGTCCTTTGCAAAGTCGAGAGACGACTCAGTTTCTCCGGCTTCGCCGTCGCAGTCGGTGAGCTTGCTAATGAAATGCGCTTCGTAGCGGCGCTTCGCCCACGCCTCGCGAAGATTGAGGCAAATCGATCGCGACGACCGTCGAATCTGACTCGTTAGAGCAAATTTTTCTTCCGCTGGAAACTTCTTCGAGAGGCGGAACACTTCCATTCCTAGCCGATAAGCAATTTGATAGACCTCAAGATCCTTCGCTGATTCGATTCTTCCTTGTGACATCCAGAAAGCCTGCCTAACGGAACGCTAAGACGCGAGCATTCCTTCTGATTGCTGACTGCCCGGTGCCCTCCGCCGACTGCGGACCGCCGCTCTCCGACTGCCGTCTTCCCCACCTCCGTGTCCCTCTCCGCCCTTCAGCCGGCACCCGTCTGCTGACCGCCGATTACCTCGACGTCCCAGCGCGCCAACCGCCTCCCCAGTCCGACTGCCGCCCTCCGACTGGCGACTGCCATCGTCCTCAAAACTGTTCAGTGACTTCGGAAAAAGCTTCTTAGCGACCTTTTCCGAAGAGCATCGTGTGAACAGTTTTGAGGACGATCATCGCATCCAGCATGAGCGAATAGTGCCGAATGTAATAGAGATCGTACTTCAGCTTCTCAACTGCATCCAAGTCGTTTTCTCCGTATGGGTAGTTGACCTGTGCCCAACCGGTGATTCCTGGCTTAACGAGATGACGGAAGTGATAAAAAGGAATGCTGGCTTTATAGCGCATGGCGCATTCGATCCATTCCGCCCGCGGCCCGATCAGGCTAAGCTCACCTCGCAGCACGTTCCAAAGCTGAGGTAACTCATCGAGTCGGAAATTGCGCAGGAACCCACCAACCCGTGAGATTCGGGGGTCATTTTCGCGTGTATAAATGTCGCCCGGTCCTTCGCCGCTTCCCGGCTTCATCGTTCGAAACTTATAAAGCGTGAACAGCTGCTCATCCCGCCCCACCCGCATCTGCTTAAAGATGATGGGGCGCCCGCTCGTTATCCAAATGATCGCACCTATCCCGACCATTAACGGAGAACAAATAACCAATAACGCGGCCGAAGCCGCCACATCGAACAGCCGCTTCAGATAATGATAGGGCGAAGTTCGGGAAAGGTGAAAACGCCACTGCAGCGGCCAAAACGGGTCGATGGAATCAAGCGGCAGGTAGCGCCAGTGCACTTCGTAAAATGATTCCAGGGTGAAAACGCGGGTTCGTTCAAACTGGGCCCGCGTGAGGGCATCAAGCAGAGCAGGCTGAATCTTTTCAATGTTCTCCGCGAGAATGATTCCACTATAGCGACGATTAGCGTGTCCTAATTTCGAAACGAGATCTCCTTCAATGAGCGGTGTCCCCGGTCCGGCGATGCCCTGCCCAGCCCTTTTCTGCTCTACGTCGACGAACTCCAGCCGTTGGTTGTTAGGTGATTCCCGGTATTCCCGATAGAACTTAGCGGCCAGCTCGCCCGCGCCAATGACCAGGAATGCTCGACTCGCACTGGCTTCGGCAACACGCGCCCCGAGCGCGCGTCGATACAGCAGGGAGACCGGGGTGAAAATAATGAAGCTCGCCAGGACCACCGACCGGCTTGGCTTCATCTGAGCGTCGAAGGTCGCCGCGGCGTAAAGAATGAGGGCGCTAACACACAATGCGGCCATCATCGCAAGGATGTGCTCAGCCGTGTAAGTCAGGGCGCGCATTTCGACGCGTGCGCTGTATCCCCCAATAATAAACAGCGCTTGAACGATAACTCCCAGCTGAATCAGATCGATGACTGCAAATTCAAATCCGCTGGAAAAAAGCGCATCGCGTCGGATAAAGCCGAGCGTTCCGTAAACGAAAAACCAGCAGACGATGTCGCAGATAAGGAAGAACAATCCCGGCGCCCATTCCTGCTCGACGAGCCGGCGTGCCCCGCTCCTGGTACCTACACCAGAAGCTGCATCCAATTTATGGGAGCCTTGGTTTTCGAGATCGGGATGTTGTCTGGCGAGTGTCGTCTCCATGGGGGCCCTCGGCGCACCAAGAGTGTATCATATTACATGCTAGGCCGGGGACGTAACCGAAATCTCGCACCTCCACGGCGGGAGTTATGGGGTAGTTTTTATCGGTTATTGGGGGGAATCACGCGGCCCTCGCCTCGGCCGCCCTCGGGCTACTCCATTTCTGTGCTGGCAGCCGTCGGCTGCGATGGCAGGGCGACAGTTAATGCTCCAGCACCTTCTCAACGATCGCACGTAATCTATTCTTGAATTGCTCGTACCCAAACGCCGCAATCACTTCCGCCCGCAAACGGGCTGCCTGGTCCCTTCCGACCTCCGATGTCTGACTTGTGACCTCCGAAAGCGTTTCGCAAACAGCCTCCGCGATCTGCTCAACACTGTCCGGATCGACTAACTTCCCGAGTTTTCCATTCAACAGCGGCTCGACCGAGCCGTCCTTGTTCCCAGCGATGACCGGTTTGCCGCAGCCGAGCGCTTCCAGAAAAACAATACCAAACCCTTCGCCTTTGCTGGGCATCGCGAAAACGTCGCAAAGGTTGTAGTGCTCGGCCAACTGCTCGTTCGGCGCATATCCGGCAAAGATCACCGCTTCTTGCATTCCGGTCTCGCGAGCTAGCGCCTCTGCCCGCAGCCGGTCCGGGCCGTCCCCGACGATCAGGTAACGCGTATTGGGAAAACGTGCGCGGACGCGGGGCAGCGCTTTGATCACATTGTCGTAACCTTTATACTGTTCGGTTGCTTCCAGCCGGCAAACGCTCAAAAGAATCAGATGTTCGTTGCTTAGCCCATATTGCTGCAGCAGCGCCGGAGATTTCACCGCCGGTCTGAAACGCTCTTCCTCAAACGTGTTTGGCAAAAGCGCAATGGCGTCCGCCGAGATACCTAACTGTTCCGCCCAGCGACGACGCGTGAAGTCGCTGACAGCGACGAGTTGATCCACCGCGCGCTGCGCATGCTTCTGCGCAGCGCTGCCAATCGCCCAGACATCGATGCCATGTCCGACCACAATCACGCGAGCCCTGCTCATCTTCTTCACGAGCCAACCGAGGCGCGCGAAATTGGCGTGCGTGGAGAAAATCAACAGGTCGGTCCCCCCCCCCCAGGCGCGGCCTAGCGCAGAGAGAGCGAAGGCGATTGCGCGAAGTTTGCTGGGCCAGCAACCGAATCCCACGACCCTCGCTGAGATCGGTCTCCCAGTGACGAATGACTGCTGACTTCCGACCTCCAGTGGGGCGGTGCTCCGGCCATCGTTCTTGGCCAGGATAACCAGCTCCGCGGTTGGGTAGAGCTGGCGCAGAGTCTGGGCAGCAAACCGGCTAAAGATCTGGATGCCTCCCGGATTGGCTTCATAGCTTTGTGCCCATACATGGATCATCCTCATTTCAGCGTTTCAGGTTTCGGCTTTCAGCTTTCCCAAGCTAACTTTGCGCGCAAACGTGAATTTCCATGAGCGCTCCCGGCATTATTGGCTCCTCGGAGTTGCTTCCAGGGAGTGCTTCTCGATGAGCAGGCGGACCGAAAGGAGAAGCTCGGCAATCGTCCGCTGCGCCACGTAAAACCAGCCGGGCCATCCATCGAGAACGAGGCCTCTGCCGAACATGAGGTACAGAAACATAGCCGGCGCCGCAAAAAAGATCTTCAGCCGCAGCCGATCCTGTCGATTGAGCTCGTTTTTTCGGGTGGCGAGAAGATGCCTTGCTTCTAGGATGGCGTAACGATCCTGAGCTTGGATCCAATGGGACAGCGGTTTCCGATCATCGTGATAAATCTTCCCGGCAAGCTTCTCGACACGGCCATCGATTTTTAACAACTGCGTATGTCCGTCATCCATATAGCGGGCGCGTTTTGTACGAAAAAGAACAACTCGCGGTGGATAACTGGAAGCACGCAGCGATCGTCCGTAGATGCGATAGATGAATTCCGCGGAATATCCAACGACATCATCAGGTGGAGCCAGCGAAATAATTTCAGCGCGAAGCTCGTCCGACAATTGATAATCAGCGTCGAGCGTCAAGACCCATTCAGTCGCAACCTGGTCGAGGCCGAAGTTCCACTGGCTCGTGTGCGAATCGAACTTTCGCTGCAAAAAATGTGCGTCTGGCCGCACGCGTCGTGCAATCTCGATCGTGTCATCACTGCTCAGGCTGTCTATGACAATCACGGCTCCAATGCCATGGATCGTCGACAGACTTTCCGCGATATTGTCTCTCTCGTTATTTGTCAGAATGAGTGCGACTAATGGAATCATGAGCGCAAGCGTGGATCATCGCGAAAGGCCGCCGGGGAGGCGCACAGCAAACCGTCGCAACCGAGCTTCAGTGGCGGCGCCCAGAGTTCACTGGCGAGCGCTTCATGTGGCGCGGATCGCGTTTCGCTGTTCTTCCCGACACGGATGGTATGAGGTCTCACACCTTCACGCGCTGCCCGCCTTTGACTTGGAATTCGCCGCCAGCAGCCATGGGACCCCCGCCGGTCTGGAGGGCGGCTGAAGAAATACTCTAATTGATGACGCCAAGGTTTTGTATACGACAACACTTATGAGCGCGACAGCCACTACGCCGCCGAGAAGTTTAATATTGGACGTCTCAATAGCGCAGGCATTGAAAACAAGAATGGCGACAGCAAAAGACGACCCGAGCAGCTTGAACCGTGTTTTAGTAACCCAAATCCGATCGATAACTCCATACAGAACACCGAGAAGAAAGATTGGGACAAACATCCAAAGCGGCCCGAAATCCACATAGCTCTCTCCGACGTACCCGATTCCGATAGAGGTGCTGGACTCCATTCCGGCTACGTTCACGCCGGTATAAAGACGCGTACGTTCAGAGTCGTCTAATACGGGCTTATCCGGGAAAAAAACCCGAGGCGTTAGAATGTGTATGATCGATCCCTTCCACAAACCACCGTTTTCGTACGGCACGCGAGACGGAACGTTCTCTACGGTAAGGGCGAAGAAATTCACATAACTCACACGCAAGATCAGACCATCGAGTCCATCAGTTAGGTTTTCCCACGTGACGCCTTCGATTAGGTCCGCGAGCTTATCGAATCTTCGCTCGATCGGAATGACATCTTCCGGGCCGCTCGCTTCTTCACTCAAAAACGCGCGATAGTCTGTTTTTACTGAAGTCCAAACAACACCGAGTACGAACAGAACCACAAAGCATGTCAGAGTCGCAACTAGCCTTCTTCCGCGCAGGGCCAGAGGAGACGAAGTTACTGCAATAACTAGGACGAAAAATACACTCTTAAAATCCGCAAACACCCCTAACAAGCCGGTCGCAAATTCTACAAGAATGCAGACGAAGAGAAGAGCATACCCCTTGCGCTGGTGCATGACGACGTAGCAGAGCAAGAAAACCACACCCCATTTTAATGAAGCGATCGCAAGCAGGAATTGTCTTATCGACGGGAGCACAATTGCGGCTGCCGTCATCATAAAAGTGACTACCACACTAAGACCGTAAAGAGTCGCAATTTTCTTGATGTCCATGTTGGAGGCGGCGGCCTCCAATTCCGTACGGTTTGTTTTATCTGCGCGAAAAAACACGCAGCGAATCCCGCAGGCAGATTCCGATGACCGCTAGGATGCTAAGCCAAGACGCAATCGCCAACTCATTGCTGCCGAAAGCTTCCTGAAGGGTTACCCCATTATGGTTTGTATAGAAAATTGCAGCCGTTGCCTGGAGCCATTGGAAAAGGCAACAGAAGAGTAAGATCGGAGGCTCTCCCTCCCTCCACAGGAGTGCAGCCAACAGCGGGACGGCCATGATGGCAGCCGAGGTAATAACACCGTTAGGGGTGAAGAGACCACCGGCTGCAAGGATTACGAACCCTCCCCAAAACGTTGTGGTAGATATCGTCGATTTTGAGGCAGACTCTGAATTATCAGCTGAGGCGCTAGACATGGAAAAGTATGAGAAGAGCCAAATTCAGCGCTTGTTAGGGACCCAAGTCTATCCTTCAGTCGCCCGATATCAAGAAGCGTCGCATAAACCTAACCATCACGCTGGACGCTAAAAACTCACTTCGCTACCCAACCCTACGAATGATCCGCATGCTATGGACGGTTTCCATCTCTCTGAAGGCCAGGTCCTGCGCGATCGTTTCCTCGTAAAAGCGATTCGAATCGGGGCGTCGCCATGGTTCGAAGAGCGGGGTCGCGGTATCGTGCAGACAAACGACACCGCCAATCACAACACGCGGAGCGATCAGACGCCAATCAGCTTCGATGCCCGCCCATGAATGATCACCATCGATGAAAGCGAACTCTATTTCCATCGGTATCTGTTTCCCCGCGAGATTGCGGCTAAATTCGCGAACAACTTGGATACGGCTCTTGGTAAGTGTACGGTCAAGATGTCGCTGACAAATTTCAAAACAAGGATTGAGGCGTCCATTTACTTCGGGCCAAGGATCCACGCAAAATAACACTCCGTCCGGCGCCAAAGCAGACGCTATTCTAGCGGCCGAGACACCCTGATCGGTGCCGATTTCCACCGCGATTCTCGCATTCTCCGCGTAACGTGCAAGGCTGGCCAACTCCATCTCGTTGGTTTCCGACGTTGCACGCACCAAGCGCCATTTATGTAGATGATTGAGAATGCGCGGACGTCCGCGAAAGAGTTTTTCCAAGGCTAGCATAGGCGAGTAGATGGTGGCGAAATCCGTATTAAACCTTTACCCCGAATTTCACGCTAATGGCCGTCGCGGAACATGCTTTCATAAGCTGAGACCGTTCGCTCAGGCGTGAATTCAGTTGCGCTCCGACGTTGCCCGTTCCGGCCTAACTCGCGAGCGAATTCCCAATTGCTAACGAGCTGATCGATCTTTTCCGCGAGATCCGCCGGATCTTGCGAATCGAAAAGCAAGCCGGTTTGAGTATGTGTGACGATCTCCGGCAATCCTCCCCGGCGTGCGGCTATCACTGGAATTGCGTGACTTAAGGCTTCCAGAGCGACCATCCCAAATGGCTCATCAAACTGACTCGGAACAACACATATATCCATGGATCGATACATCTCCTCTCGGTCTGTTGCATAACCGAGCCATTTCCACTGTTGCGTTAGACTCTCGAGCTCGAGCCTGCGACGAAGATCAGCGATATAGCCCGCCGGGCCGGAGCCAAAGACCAAAACCTCGAACTTAGTTCCTCTTCTCTTGAGAAGGATTGCCGCATCAAGAAGCAAACTGTGCCCCTTGTGCGAAGAAATCTGGCCAGCGATTCCAATACGCACAGGTGAAGTCGAGGTAAGCTTTTGAGGAAAAGTAACGGTCGCCTCGTCAATAGGGCAGTAATTGTAAATAACGCGAATGTTGTCGGCACTGATGCCAAGGTCGCGCAGATGCTGGGCCATAAACTGCGATATGGCCGCAAAGCCCCAAAGTTCTTCTTGTAGGACCTTATACATCCACCGATTTGAAGGGCTCAGCGATTTCATGCTGTGCTCGAATAGGAAAGCCTTCCGCATTCCGAGCCAGGGATAAAACCACAATCCTTGCTTGGGATTTGTCAGCAGGACGACGTCGGGATCAAATCGACGAAGCGCACGATGCCATTCAAGCCATAACTTTGGAGAACGGATCGTTGCATTAAACGTCCACCAAAGAGCCTCCGCTGAAAGCTTTTTCGAGAGTACGCCTAACGGAATGGGAAGTTCCGGTATGCCCAAATCGGCGAGACACTTGCTAAATTTTCCGTCAGTCCACGACGACGTTACTGCTAGCTGCGGGTGCCCACGACTTTGAAAAGCGCGCAGGATGTTCAGTGTCGCAATCTCAGCGCCAAACATCTCGGTGGAAGTACAAACCGTTAATATGCGCATTACATTGACAAACCAAGCGCATGGTCGATTGCCTGGCAGAGAGTTTCCTCCGTGACAGATAGATCGAAGCGAAGTGCGGTCCTCAAGATATCCTTAGGGCTTGGATCTCGATTTAAGAGAGCCGCGAGCCGAAGTCCAAAATCAGATTGATGGAATGAACTGAATATTTCGCCGACCTCGAGCGAGTTAACTACATCAGCGGCGCAACCTACCCGATCGCTCACTATCACCCTTCTACCCGAAGCCAAGGCCTCATTTACCGCCAAGCCCCAGGTCTCAGACCCTGATGGCAGAACGAAGATATCCCCCAGTCGGTAAACCACGGGCATCAGACTCTGGTTTTGAAACGGAAGTATGCGGAAGCGACTCGGCGCAGTTCCCGCGAGCCTATGCACCTGCTCAGCCAATTCACCGTCGCCTACCATCATAAGAACGAGATTTTCGATGCCGCTGCGCAAGACTGCGTCCATCAGTTGCAACGGGCGCTTCTGTGGTTCGAACTTGCCTGCAAACAGAAGGACTGGGGATCCATTGGGTATGGACAACTCTTCCCTCCAAGCCGCTGCTCGTGACTCCAACTCATCTCTCGGCTCGGCAAATCGCCGGACATCAATCGAATGAGGGCAATAGGCAAGCTTCCGGCTCGGTACGCCGAGAGCGCGAAAATACTCGTGATTCTTCTGGCCGACATACAAACAAACCGCCGCGCGGTCGTAGATCAGACTCAAAAATATCCGCTTAATTAGCCAGTGAACTCCTCGTTTTGATTGATTCAGGAGATGGGAGTCTCCGCGAAACATCACTGGAATATGAAGCGAGCGAAGCTTCCATAGCGCTAGTATATGCGAAGCGAATGCATAACCCGTGAGATGGACGATGTCTGGTCTCCAGCGCGCCACGTCTCGAATGAGAGTCGGATTGCGTAGCCCAAAAAAGTGATGTGTCCCAGGACTCTGTGAATGATTTGGCACCAATTCAAAATCATATCCCTGCAGGAGCGGAATGTCCCATTGGACATCACGCCCAAATCCAGGGTCAGACTGCGGCTTTCCCCCTGCGTGCCACGTGTAAAAGACCCGCAGTTCAATATCGCCCCGGTCTGCTAACCGTCGATAAAGCGGAACGTAATACTGTATTGGATGCGAGACGATGAACGCCAGCCGCCTGCGTTTCCCTTGCATTAGGTTGGCAGCTTCGACATTGCCGAAGAAACCGCTGCTCGATATCTCGCCCAAGAGTGCTCAACGCCCGTTTGGCGGGCGAATGCTTTCATTCTGGGTAGGCGATTGCAATCCGCGCTCGCACGTCGCAGGGCCTCAACCCAGGCATCCGAGTTTTCGGCGCAAACAACCCAGCCACTGTCAGGCGTTAAGAAATCGGGCGCGGCAGTGCACTCTGACGAAATAAGCGGCAAACCGCAGGCCATAGCCTCGAGCAGAACCAGACCAAAGCCCTCAAAGTGTGACGGAAAGACAAAAAAGTCCGCGGATTGATAATGGAATCTAAGATCCCGTGCCGAGCACGGGGGCAAATATCGTACATTGGGCGGTAACTCGCCACGTTTTGCACTCGAGAGTTGCCAGCCTCCAACGAGAAGGAGTTCAGAGTCCTTAAGGCCCGCGCGTTCCCAAGCGTTCAGAAGCAAAGGAGTGCCCTTACGAAGGCTGACTTGGCCCGCATAAATAAATCGAACCGGTCGATCCGATGTCGGTGCCGGGTTTGGATGCCAGAATTCGGAGTCTACGCCGTACGGTGCCAAGGCGAAAGACTTGTGATGGAACTGTTCTATGGTGCGGGCAACGAAGGTGCTCGGGCCGATGACAAGGTCTGCCAGTTCCATTTCTTTCTTTTTTTGAGCGGGACGGACATAACGGTCTTCATATAGGCCGCCACGTGGCAACCATTCCTCAAATTCCTTCTCTAATCGCTCCTTCTTTTCCTTCCATGCTGGGTAATATCCTATGGGCATGTCGTAAATGCAGCCCTTGCCTAGCCGTTTTGCTTCGATGAATTGTAGTAGGGAGCAATCCTCGTACGAGTGCACCGCGGAGACTGTGGGACGCTTGCATTCACGAGCCATCGTTCGCATCAGCCAGTCGTTAGCCGTGTATGCCATGGCTTCATCTATGACTGGCCCTCCTACCAGGAGGCGCCGAAATATCCTTCCCCACTCGGGTAACGTATCCTGGATCACGGTTGCCTTCGCTAACGGTGGGAACACACGACGTTCGAGGCGCGCCGCCAGCTGCCTCAATCCAGGGATCCGTTTTAGCAATTGAATTTCGCCCGGTGCCGGCATCCACGAAACGCAGAACGCTTCAAGCCTGCCCGACTCAAAATGTGCCAAAGCCGCCTGATGCGAGTTTGGATTGCCCGTAGGATGACCGAAGAGGACGTTCACAGTGGAATTATCGCGCACGAGTCATCGCTACGCGGCACCATTTCCCTTCGCAAAACGACTGAAACAACTGCAGAGCTGACGCGTCATTTCGCGCGCCGAATAATTGGAAAAGGCCGACCAGTCGATATTCGGCTGTATATCAGCGTTAACGTCGTCCAAAAATCCCGAGAAAGCCGCTTCGGGGGCTACACTCGGCGCCTCTCCATCATCGTCAAATGTAATCAAGGTTCCCGCTCGACAAAGACGCACTACCCGCGCTGCTGCGCTCTCGCGGTGAAGGATTGCCAGAATCGGTCGCCGAGCCAAAATATAGGGAAATATTTTGGAAGGCGAATACGACGGTGACTCCGATCCGATGATTAGCAGTCCGTCTGCCTCCGTAATCCTTGACAGCGCCTCGAAATAGGGAAGCCGATCCGTTTGCTCTTCAACCAAGTCCGCAACGCCAAACTCCTCGGCGATCGGTTGGATGACTTTCTTGGCGCGGCCAGTAGGCGCGTAACTCGTCCCGATAAACTTGAGCCGTAAGGTTTCCCATGCTTTGGGGCTGTGTCGTCGACTCTGGACAATCGCCGAAAATAACAGACGAATGGCTCGTTCCATAAACGGTCCTGCCGCCCCAGCGTAGACAATGTAACGAAAACCTGGCGCCCAAGACGGCTGATTCGATGGATTCGAGCTGTAAATCTGAAAATCGTTTTCAGGTGCACCGAAGGGTATCGTCGAGAACTGCTCCAGCCGCAGAAATGGATAAGCCGATATCAGATCTTGCCTGTATCCGTCTGAGACAACGACAAATCCAGACGCATCGCGGACAGCTCGAGGCTCAATTACTCGGCAGAGTATTGAACTGAACCAATACTTAAAGTGACCGCCCGGCGGCTTGTTTTTTGTGCGTTGGTAGTAGTCAGCGTTCCAAGGATCCTGATAGTCCACAGCATAGGGTGTCCCCCATTTTCGCTTCCAGACCGGTCCAAGGATCAGAACGGGAAAGGCGGTTGTTGAAAAAAAGATCAGGTCAAAGTCTCCTTCACGGAGCAACTCATTTCCGGTGCGCCACAGAAAGGGGAGTGCGCGTAACGCCAAGCTGCCGAGACCAATTCTTCGCGTCCATTTTGCGGGCAGCGCTCGAGTTCTTACTACCCGAATTGTCGATGGTACCGTCCTGTTTAGCCATGCGTCGTAAACGCCTTCGACGTATTGAGGGTCGACTGTCAGCACGACAGCCTCCCAG
Organism: uncultured Verrucomicrobiae bacterium; assembly: GCA_963746035.1. Lineage (GTDB taxonomy): Bacteria > Verrucomicrobiota > Verrucomicrobiia > Chthoniobacterales > UBA10450 > JBBRDU01. Next base: position 423,988 of record CAVUZN010000001.1, read on the forward strand.
CCCAAGTCTTTGAGATAAGGTAGGGCCATGCGTACCCGCTGATGATCGGGAGCATTGATCGGCGGGAAATGCGGCGACACGAATAGCACTCGTTTCGTGACGGTGCTCATTTGGGAAGTTGATATGCCGCCCGCGTAGTCTGTGGGGAATCGGAGTGGTAGCACTCTAACATCAATGCTGACTCTCCGATATCACCATCAGGCGATTCCGCATTGAAATCATTGAGGAGGAGATATTCCAGTCTCATGCCCGCGAAAGCCATTCCAGCCGGATTAGGTGCGCGAATGAGGCTTAACAGTCACTCCCCTCCAGAGAAAAGCGGGGGTTCGCGACAAAATGACAGACCTCCGGTTCTGAGAAAAAATCGGGAGTTCGGCCGGTTTCAATAACCTCGATTACATAGCCGTGAGAGGCTAGGTGGCCGGCACATTCGCGGGCAAGCGCGCGAGAATGAACTTCGATGAAAAGTCGCGGGTGATATTTGTTAAGCAAGTTCTCTGCTCCCCTCAATGCCATAGCCTCTGCGCCTTCGACGTCTAACTTAATGACATTCGCATGATCGAAGTAACCGAGCCGATTCAGGTTATCCAAGGTCTCCAATCGGACCGTGATCCGCTCGATACCTCTGACGCTTGTTTGGAAACTGCTGACCTCCAGCTTCGCCATACTCGTTTCGTTCAACACTTGAAAACTCGTTGTACCGACGTGGTCCGCTATGGCTGCTTCCACCGCTTCGATCGGCAAGTCGGGGTTAAGTTCCATCATGCGGTGAATCTGCGAAATGTTTTGCGGCAACGGTTCAAATACGATGACTTTCGAAGCGCCGGCGATCGCCATGACGCCACTGAAGAAGCCGCGCCATCCGCCTACGTCAAGGCAGACGTCGCCCGGTCGCACGGCTTGCGCGACTCTCTTGGCCAGCTTCGATTCATACGTTCCTGTCCAAATGCCTTTATCCTGTGGAAGGGTTACTGGATAAATCAGTCCTCGCGCAGGGCCCGCGTCCACCGCATGGATAAATTCTGAACCGTCTAATCTCGCGAGTACCCTTCGCTGAAACCACGCTAGTAAGGGTATTTTCCTGATCGATCCCCTTATAGACCAAGGCACAAGCGAAATGGTCTTCGTCAAAAATGACATACTATCTCAGCCCGGACAGACGGTTCGTTAGTCAATCACCTAACTTTCGGGGACGAATACTGTCGATGACACTCCGTAATAACTTTGGGGTTTGTTTCTCCCAGCAGAAAACTCGCTCCGCCGCATGAAGGGCTAGCGCCTTCGCCCTGACGAGCGCCTCTCGATCCAAGACAAGGGCGTCAAGAATTTGCGCCAGAGCGCCGGGCTTTCCTGAAGGATAAACACGAACGCCTCCTTCGGCCTGCTCTGCGACTTCACGTTGGCCCGCCGTATCGCTTGCAACCACCGCCAAGCCTGCCAGCAAGTAGTGGAGAATCTTGTTTGACACCGTCGTTTCTTTATTGAGGCAGTACTTCATTTCCCCGGCGAAGCCAATATCGTGTTCGGATAAACGCGATAAAAGCTCATCATTACTCACGGGCTTGTGAATTCGTATTTTTGCGTGCCAGCCTGGAGGAATCTGTCTATACATCCAATCGAGAGTCTCCGCCGAAGCGTTTGCGCGAAGGTGAAGCTCAAAATCACATTTAACGAGCCAGAGTGCCGCGAAGAGATCCTCCATTCCGCGGCCTCGGCCGAGTGTCTGAGACACCCAGTGGACGGAAGCCAAATGTGATTGCAACCGGTCTCGCTGAAGTTTGTCTAGTGACGCCCGATCCGACCACTCGAAAGCGTTATAAATGACAACCGGCGGAAGACAACCAAACTCATTCGCGAGAACCGTACTCATAGCTCGCGAAGGACACGTCCGGTGCTTGGAACGATTTAAGACTCCTCGTTCTAGTTCACGCATAAGATGCACAGGGTAGTCCCGACGATCCTCAGGGGAAAAGTTTTCGGAAAACCAGTCTTCCATATCGACCCCCACCGTCACGCCATGATCGAGCAGTTTGTTGGCAACCCACATCGATTGTTCTAAGTGGGCAATAGTTAGGTCGCAGTCGAGACGCTTCGCCTCACGGTACAATTCGGGCACAAAATAGCCGAGCTGATATCGATTCTCGAGTCCGAGACCTTTAAAACTTTGCTCCCCTAGTTTACGCCTGAGCCTTAACGCTCTCGAACTCATTTTGTTCAGCAAACCTTGGCCGCAAAGTGAGGCGACAGTGCGATATTCGAATCCGTTCTTTGCAGCAAGATGCCTATCTTCCTCATCAGCTTCCGGATCAGTCGCCCCGCCTAAGACAACCGTCGCGAACCCTGCAGCCTGCAATGCTGATGCTTCTTTTCGCACACGCGGATTTCGGGACAAGCTGAATCCTGAAAGGATCGCAACCGCTGGGTGCTGCGTCGACTCGCCCGTAGTTGTCGACCGTCTAACCTTACGCATTGGGCTGCAGTTAATGGAATCGGTTGTCGCCCAAGTCTTGCCTACCTGAACTCAACGAAAAGGCCAAGGTGCGAAACAGCGACCAGTTCACGAAGTACAAAAAATGCTTCTGAAGCGTAATGGGATCGAGCAATTTAAGACGCCTACGAGCGTTCCGCATATTTCTCAGTTCACTAAAACTCGCGTCGACTAGCCCATAGGTTGCTCTCGGGAACCGGATCTCCAAGCTCCCAAGGACTCCCTAGTACGTTCATTATTTTGAAGCCCGCAGCTTTCAGTGCTTCTAGCAGTGTGCAGTTTGAGCTTTTACGGTCAGATTTTTCGTAGTACTCGAATATGATATTCTCAACTGCTTCCAAGGCACTTCGCATCCCTGCTACAACTTCGCTCTCATATCCTTCAACATCTAGCTTTAAGATTTTGACGCGCTGGAGTTCACGCTCAATTAAGACAGAGTTTAGACAAAGCACAGGTACTTGGAATATCTGTGCTTCACCCCTCAGGGAGCTATCAGCCAATGTGAGCAAAGACCGATCAGATGGTGACTGGTCGTGAAGTTCGACCCAACCCGGTCTAGGCCCGGCTGCAGCGACATATAAGACTAAATTCGTGAATCCGTTAGCGCGCCAATTCGACAAGATCTTCGCCCCGTTGTACAGGTTGCGGTTCGATTGCAATTACCTTTCCGCTTGGTCCCACGTGATGCCTGGCGATGAGGCTGTGAAGACCGACATGTGCGCCTACATCAATAAATATATCGCCCGGCTCTAGAAGTTTTTCGTACAGTTTGATGGTTTCGGGCTCTAGCCATCGCCGCTTCATAAACTGCATTTGCGCCCACTCGCATAGATCAAGTTCCATCTTTAAATCGAACAACAAACGAGTTTTCTCAGGCGTCCATAACGTGCGAACCAAATACTGTTCAACCCGAGTTTTTCCGCGAAAGTGAGGGAGACGGAGAAAAATCCCCAGAATGTTATTCAACATCGTTGTGATCGTTCATGATTAACTAATTGGACCGGCACCTTTTGTATTAAGGGACCAATCGCGAGAACGAACGTCGATAAATGCCACCTTGACGAAATAACCCGATTACGCTGGATGCAGGCGGCGGAAAACTCAATCCGCTTATTAGGATCTGAAATCATTTTAGGCTTTGAACAGAGACTCAGACGTCGGATGCCCGATCTGCTCCTCCCCGGTGGGCGATGTTACCATTGGTCACTATACGGTGGAGCAGGCAGCGACTCATTTTTGTCCGTCGACGCGAAATCAAGACCGCCATAAGCGGCTATTGACGTGTATTCGGCGATTGTGGAAAGGAGAAATCTGCATTGTAATACGTTGTTCTCATTGCGGGTTCGCATTTGGTTTTCCACATGTCGGAGGAGATGAAGAATTCTATAGTATTTTACACGAACAAAAGGGTTACCCCACGTGGAAATGGGATTACGACTTCGCCGTCTCCGAAGTTATTAGCAAACAAACGAGCGGAAATGTCCTCGATGTCGGCGCCGGTCAAGGAAACTTTCTAACCTGGCTTCCAAGCGGTTGGCTGCGCCACGCCACCGAAGGGTCAGATTCCAACAGAATCTGCCTGCGCAACGCCGGTATTTCAGTTTTTCAGAACACTCGTGATGCTTTGAAGACTCACACGGGAATGTTTCAGGCAATTACGATCTTTCAAGTGCTTGAGCACATCGCCGAATTCCGAGAATTACTTACGGACTGTTTCCATTTGCTCACCCCTAACGGGCATCTCGTCGTCACCGTTCCCGATGCAGACGCTATGATTCAACAGGAGAGCCTTACCGGATGCGCCGACATGCCTCCGAATCATATCAATAAATTCACTGCGCGAAGCCTGACGCTAGTTCTCGAGCAAATTGGCTACCAGATTGGTGTCACTGTCCACGAAGCTCCCTCTTGGCGGCACCTGATCTCAAGCATTCACATGAGAATGATTGCTGACGCTGCAAACCCAAATTCGCAAGCCGCGCAGATTTACCGGATTCAAAAACGGACTTTGCGGAAGGTCGCGATGGCGCTCTGGGCGGGCCCAACTCTTCTCAAGATGATGCCCCGCATTTCGGCACTGCGGAAAGGCGGGGCATTTGGGCTTGCTGCAATCCGGCCCTGAAAGCGCCGTCTGTTACAGGTTAAACGCGTAACGCTCTACGGAGAAAGTCTCGTCCGGGCACTCGAAGTGCAACTTCGAGAAGGAGAGAGCTAAAGAAACCTCGGAGGACCAATAGGATGACAAAACCAAATACCGTCGCGTCGATCAAAATACTCCACAGCGGCCGAAAGACGTGAATACGAACGTCGATCATGAGAATCGCCAAAGATCCCGCCCCAGCAGCAATGACCGCAGGGATTACTCCCGTCCTTAACCATTTCTTCTGCAGAAGCTTCGTCGCGAGCCTCGCCGCAACGAACGCGGCCGCAGCTTGGCCGATCCCAAGTGCCCACGCATAACGAAGCGCCCCCCCGCCGGTGATCGCTACGGCCATCGCTGGCAAACACGAGATGGCGGCAACGAGGCCGCATCTAAACGCGAGGCGGAGTTGATTCTTGGCCTGTAGAATAGTTGTAAAGATCATCACTGTTGAAATGGCCCAGGCGAAAACTGTTCCCGGAAGTATCAACGGGTCGGCCGCAATCCACTTACTACCGTAAAGCAGCCGTGACAAACTCGGTCCCTCAATTGCCACGAACGCACCACCCGGAATCGATATAAGCAGCATTGTATGAACAAATAAGGTTGCGTGTCGTGAAAACTGCTGTGGGTCGCCAGCGCTGCGCGGAAGAAGCGGATATATAGTTTCTACAACCACCGTCGCTAAGCGGCCACCAGTCGTCGCGAACAGAACCTGCGCTCGATTGAGCAACCCCAAGGCGGAAAAGCCCAAGGTCGCGGGGAGAACAGTGGCCTCCAAGATCCCACGAGCGGCAGTGAGGACCGCCGAGCCAGTTTGCTGAGCGCCGAAGTGCATCTCCCGCCGATAACCCCGCCAGTCGGGCCACTGCCACCATTTCGCCGGCGGGCGCCACTTCCGAACTGCAAAAAGATGCCATCCGAACGGAATGCCATGCACGACATTCGATCCGATGATGAGCGAGTACGCTCCCGCGCCCCGCCAAGCCAGTACGATGCTGCTGATAACAGTTAATGCAGTAGCGAGAGCTTGAACCAGTCGTTGCCCACGATAATTCAAGTCGCGCCGAAGGTAAGTTAGGCCAATTTGGTTAGGGCAATCTATCAGCAAACCAAGCGACGCAACCACGAGAAGACCAGCCATGGGCCGATAGAAAGGAATAAAGCGGCAAGCTACCGCAGCCACATTACAAATAATGAATAAGAACAACTGGATATAAAGACCCACACGCCAGTGAGCATCCCAGTTAGGCTCCTCGCCTCCGTGTAATTGAAGCGCTTGGGCGATGAAGTAACCGCAGTTGAAGCAATTAATTAACGCCAAGACGCCGGTCGCAGCGGCCGCTCGTCCGTATTCGGACGGCGGTAAAAGTCGAACGAGGACGATCATCGACACGAAATTCGCCGCCACCAGGAACACCTGAAGTATTCCCGTCCAAATCAACCCACTCGTTAATACAGCCCTTCGATCAAGGGGAGCAGGTGTCGCAATTGGTTCATTCTCGGGTGGAACCACGCCTTCATATGTGTCCATTGCCGGATTTTCGACGGAATGCGCGAGTTTTAGCCTGCGGAGGCCACCTCGAAGCGCGTCGGAAAGACGTCCATGCCTGTCGACTCGCCAAGAGCTTTGCGACTTGCCTCTATAATTTCCTTAACTGCAATCATTTTTATGCAATCGTTATTGCGCTCGAGACACTCGACCAAGCCACACCCTTCACAGTCGATGTTTGTCCGAAAGATCTTGTGTCCCTTCCCCAATGGGTTCCACAGGCCGGGTCGCTCCCGCGATGAAAAGATAGCGACACACGAGAGCCCGATCCCTGCCGCCATGTGCATGGTCCCGGTATCGTTACCAATGAATAGCCTACAGCGTTTCATGGCTGCGAGACCGGCGCGAATGCTAAGAGCGCCGGCCGCATTGTAGCCGCGACCCCACTTTTCCAGCAACCAATCTCCGATCGCCTTGTCTTCTTCGCCACCGAAAACAACCGGCCAGATGTCGAATTCTTCGATCAACTTGCGGCCGACTTCTTCAAATCTGCGCAAAGGCCAGCGCTTCGCCGGCATCTTTGACCCCGGTCCAAAGGCAATCCAGACACGGCCGGAGTCGTTAGGTAAGCCTGAGCGCCAGCGGTCGACCGCGGCTTCCTCCGTATTCCCAAGGCCCAAGTCCATCGCCCCCTTGTCGTCGGATGGTATTTTTAAGCCCGACGCGCCAAGCCGTTTTAGTAACAGACTTGATTCGGAATCCGCGCTTGCCATCGAACGCCCCGACTGTTTCGGCTCTAAGAAGGTGAAGCCCTGCATTCCGATAAAGTTGCTAATACCAGCGAGCGAAAAGAAACGTCGGTCCCGAGCTATCTGCTCCGCAGTTCGGTTGTTAGGCGCCAAATAGACCAAAGTATCGAAATTCTTGGCTCGGATCGTGCCAAGCAACTTGGTCATTTGCGTTTTTCGCCAGAAATCTGTCGCCTCGGCCACCGGGTAGGACAGGTATTCGTCAAAAATATGCGACCCTCGAAGAAGGCTCGAGGCGACAACATGCGATTTTCCGGGATGCCGATCGCACAGGAGAGCGATATGTGCGGCGGGAAAGGATTTTCGGACGACCCACATCGCCGGGACCGCTACGATCGTGTCACCGAGCTGGCCGATTCGAAAAACAAGAATTCGCTTCGGCTGGCCGACGATTTTCTCTTCGGTTGGAACTGGCGTGGTCCCTAAAACACCACGTGTTCGGTTCTTGAGCTTTGGTTGACGCAGCGTGGAGCCAAACCGCCGATAAACGTATTTCGCCCAACCCCGCAATCCGCGATCCGGAATGCGATGGGGCGAATCGATCGCGTGGCCAGGATGATCAGTCAGGAGCCATTCACGGACTGGAATTTGAAAACCCGTCTTACGGCGGTCGAGAATCTCCGATGTCATCAGCGGCGATGCTGATGCGGCCATTTCGCGCTTGCTTGGAGCATTGGGGCTCGCCAGCAACGGAGCGAGTTGTTTCAGGAAATCGACGTCAACGAAGGGGACGCGGATCTCGACCGAGTGACCCATCCCGGCCCAGTCTGAGTCACGCAACAGCTGATGGCGCATGTACCATTGCAGCTCGAGCGCGGAAACCTTTAGACGCGGATTTTGCAGGCCGTCCAGCGTGTCATCGAGACGCAGCAATGTCTGCAGGTCGCCCCAGCCCTGCTTGACCACCTCCGGGTCTAGCAACTCCGGGAGTTCCCAGGGCATGAACAGGCCGCGTCGCAGCAAATACGCGCCGGAATAGGAACTGCCGTACTCAAAGACGCCGGCGTACTTCGGCGAAGTGAACCGTTTCAGTAAGGGCGCTGAGACGGCACGGAACTCGCGCCCGAAAGTCGATGCAAACGGCAGCGTCCGCGCCATCTGGACCGTGCGGGGCACATCGCGGAAACTTGGATAAGTGGCGAAAAGCTCGTCCCCACCCAAACCAGAGAGCGCCACCTTCAAATTAGCCTGCCTTGCCGCCAGGCTAACGAAAAACGTATTCACGCCGTCGATCGACGGACGGTCCATCGACTCGAACAAGTGATCGCGCTCCGCTTCGAAGTCGGCGCGCGATACCCAGATGGTCTGGTGATTTGCGCCGCAACGTTTTGCGAACTCTTCTGCCAGTGGGATTTCATCCGACTCGGTGCCTTTGTACTCTTCGAAACCTAGCGTCACAGTTCGAAGGTCCCCCCCCTGCTCAGCTGCGAGCGCAGCAATCGTCGTTGAGTCGAGCCCGGCCGACAGGAACACGCCGACCGGCACGTCCGCTACGAGGTGGGCTCGGACGGTGTCAGCCAGGGAACCGCGGAGCAGTTCGCGTTGAGACTCCGACGACCGACTGCCGAGCTCCGACGTCCGGCTGCCGTCTTCTGCGTCCGCGAGGATTTTTGTTATCGAACAAAATTCTCGCGGCGGACGGGCCCCGCCTCGATCGATACACATCGTCGTGCCGGCCGGCAAACTGCGAACTCCTTTGTAGAACGTGACCGGATCCGGCACGTGGCCCCAGAGGAAGAAGCCGACGTGCCCGGCTGGATCGGGCGTCGTGTCGATCCCGCCCCCTGCCCGCAACGCTTTCACCTGGGACGCTAACCGGACCGTGTTCCCGTTATCACTATAATAGAGAGGCTTAATTCCAAACGGATCACGCGCGAGAAGCATTAAGCCCTTGCGGCTATCCCAAATCGCGAAGGCATACATGCCCCGCAGCGCCGCCACCGTCGCGTCGATGCCGCGCCGTTCGTACATGGCGATGATCACTTCGCCGTCGCCTTGCGACTTGAACGGGTAACCGTCGCGCGCCAATTGGTCGCGCAGCTCGCGGTAATTGTAGATCTCGCCGTTGAAGACCAGCGCGATCGAGCCGTCACTGTTGAACAGCGGCTCATCACTCGCCGGCGAGACATCTATAATAGAGAGGCGCCGATGAGCCAGGCCAACCCGGCGGTCAGGCGACATCCACAGGCCGGTGCCGTCGGGGCCGCGCGACGCCATCTGGTCGCGTATCCGGATCAGTTCATCCTGATCGGTCGGCCCAGCCATTTCGCCATAGGCGAAGATCCCCGCTATGCCACACATAAAGGGACTACGAGACTACCGGACGACAGGACAACGGGGTCCTTTTGAGGCGGGACGACAGGACTACGGGACGCTTGGACGAATGGAAAAAGGAAGACCACAGCACGACCGGCCCACGGAAGGAAACGACGCGGAGAAAGCAGGGAACTAAGCAATGCCATGACCACCAAGCACATGAGCGAAGCCGAGAACCAGCAGACTTGTTGCCGTGGCGAGCACCTTCTTGAGTTTCCCGGCTTCTTTTTCAACAACGAGAATCAAGGCGTGCAGGCAGCCGAAAACTCTCTTGGTTTGCGAGTAAAGTTCTTCCGCCAATTGGGTGTCAATATAGCCCAAACGGTGGCTAAGGTGAATGAAGTATTGGGCCTCCGATAAGGACCCCCGCGCGATGTAGAGAAAATGGAGGTAATCGCGCTGGCTGTTCCGCGACGATCCTTCCACAATGTTCGCCGGTGCAGAACTTGCCGAGCGCCGGAGTTGGCTGGACAGGCCGTATAGCTCCTCTTTCGGAAAAGATCGGGTCAGTTCATAGACAGCGACCGCGAGGTCATCCGCTAGTTTCCAAGCTTCGATTTTCTTGTAATCACGCATTCACGCAGTTTGCGGATCGCTCGAGGGTCCGTCGAGTTTCGGAGTCCAGTTGTCCGTAGTCCGGTTGTCCCGTTGTCGCATTGTCTCGCAGAGATTCTGGAAATTTGGCAGATTAAGCATCCAGGGACCGGCTCACCCACGTTGATAGCAGAGGGCAACGGGGGTTTCCGGGTGCCCGAAAAGGATTGACAGATTTTATGATTTTTGAGATGAAAGAGAAGCAAGGAGGAGTTCCATTTATGATGAACGGATTAGCTAAAGGTTTTCTGGCTCTCGCCGCCGCGATGCTCGTCGCTGCCGCACCAGCCTTGGCGGACGAGGTCACACTTTCAGGTTCAACGACGGGCACCGTGACCGGCGTTCCTCAGCTCATCTTTTCAGGCAATGCAGGCTTCACCGGCAGCACCTTCCTCGGCACCGGATCCCTGAGCGGGCTAAATAGTCTCGGATCCTTTTTTCTCACCCCCAGCGCCCCTTCGCTCCTCGCCGGCACCTTTGTTCTCGATATCTCCTTCACCTCGCCGACCGGCATCAACGGCGGTCAGCTCGGCGTCTATAATGCGAACATCTCCGGGAGCGTTTCGCCCAACGTCAACCAGGGCGGTGCCACGATTACTTTCAACAACCCCGTACAGACGTTCACTTTTCTGAGCGGGAACACTTCGGGCTCGTTCACCCTGACGCTGCCGAATCAACTTTTCGTCCAGACCGGCCGCTCAGCCGAACTGACCGCCGGGTTTACCGGCTTCCAGTCGGCGGTGCCTGAGCCCGGCACAGCCATGCTGCTCGGCGCCGGCCTGCTCAGCGGCAGCTTCTTCCTCCGCCGCCGTCGTCGCTAAGTCCGCTTCGCAGAATTACAGAATTTGAGGGCCGCCGGTTTCGGCGGCCTTTTTGTTTTCCTCTTCCGCCTCCGACTGCCGATCGCCGACCCGCCCATCGCCTGACTGCGCCCCGCTTTAACAACACCATTAATCGGTAACCAATAACCCCTTCCACCGCTCCCCTTCCGTCCTCCGACTGCCGATCGCCGACCGCCCCTTTCCGCCTTCCGCTTGGAGTTTACCCGCCGCGGCGGGCGTTCCGATTCCAGTTGTCCGCTTCTCACCTTCTCAGTTTTCTCAGCCTGTCAGCTTTCAGCTTGTCAGCCTGTCAGCTTCCTTCTCACCCTCCGTCCTCGGCCTTCCCTCCGCCGACTGCGGACTGCCGATCACCGACTGCCCTTCCGCAAGTGGTACCGATCTCCTGGGTGCGTCCAGCTTACGATTAATCATTAACAATTAACCGATAACCGATGACCCCTCTTCACCTCCCCATCTCTCCACCACTCCATCTTACCTTCTCTGCCCCCGTAACCCCCCATCGCATTGGAGGTTCCATAAAAAGTGAAAAAAGTCGCATTTTGGGTATTGACTAGGGGTCACACCCTCAGCCAGACTCCACTCGACCCAAGGGGAACTATGGCCAAGTCACTATCTTCAAAATTTCTTACCGCACTCTTCGCGCTCTCGACGCTCGTTTGCGTCACGACCAGCTTCGGCGCTACGACCGACACCCTGGCGGATCTCGCCAATGGCGGCACGCTGAGCATCGGTGACAAGATTTTCAATAACTTCAGTTTTCAAAACAGCGGACTAACTACTTTCGATCCGAGCCAGATCACGGTGACCGCTTCGTTCAACGCAAACAGTGGAACATATTTCCTGACTTTCGACGGCAACATGGGCCTCACCAGCACCGGCCCGATCACGGCCGACCTGCTTCTGCGCTATTCGGTGACCGCGACGAATGGCCTGATCAACGCGATCGATTCTTCCTTCACGGGTAGCGCGACTCCTCACGAGACTTCCTTCCTCTCAGTGGACGAAACAGCACGCGATGCGAACGGCAACGTTGTCGGCAGCACGCACGTTGATGACACTAATCCTCCGGGAAGTCATTCCAGCACGTTCCCGATCAATCCGCCGCAGCGGACTTTGAATATCACCAAGGACATCGGATTCGCGATCGTGAAGGGCAACGGATTCGTCACCGTCTCCGAGATCAGCCAATCGTTTCATCAGACGCAGGTGCCGGAACCTGGCACCGCCATGCTCCTCGGCGTCGGCCTGCTCAGCGGCAGTTTCTTCCTCCGCCGCCGTCGTCGCTAAAGCGATTCGCAGAATTACAGAATTTGAGGGCCGCCGGTTTCGGCGGCCTTTTTGTTTTTTCCGTTCCGTCCGCCAACTGCCGATCACCGGCCGCCCATCTCCTGACTCCGCCCGGCTTTACCTACAACCGATAACCAATACCCCTTTCCGCTTGTAGTTTACCCGCCGCGGCGGGCGTTCCGATTCCAGTTTGTCAGCTTCTCACCTTCTCAGTTTTCTCAGCCTGTCAGCCTGTCAGCTTTTTCGTCCTTACCCTCCCCCCTTCCCTTCGCCGCCTGCCGATCACCGACTGCCCCTTTGCAATTTCAGTTTTACGCTCCCTGGCGCTAGCCGGACGAGATTGCTCCCCCGGTTTTAAGTTGTCGCTATCGCGACGGTCCGCCAGTTTTCAGCTTTCGGCTTTCGCTTCCCGCCCGGCTCGCCTCTCAGTCGACGAGCAGATATGCTGATCGTTGGAAAGACCGGCGTGCCCGCTAGCTGTCGTTACACCTTCCAACTTGGATGAAAGAGATCGCTGCTGACCACATGCCACCCGGTGCTGCGGACCGCGCGAGCACTTTATCTTAGCTCTGTCCCCTTCTTCACCCGGCTCGCCTCTCAGTCGACGAGCAGATATGCTGATCGTTGGAAAGACTGGTGCGTGCCCGCTAGCTGTCGTTACGCCTTGCCACTTGAATGAAAGAAATCGCCGTTGATCACATGGCACCGGGTGCTGCGGAGCGCGCGGGCACGCACCTGCCCGATCGGAAGGCGCCGATCCCGCGGCAAATTCGCTACATCATCGGCAACGAAGGCTGCGAGCGGTTCAGCTTCTACGGGATGCGGAACATCCTCACCGTCTTCCTTGTTACCTCGCTTCTCACTTACCTGCCCGAAGCCGATCGCGAACACGCGGCCAAGGACGTCTTTCACACCTTCGTCATCGGCGTTTACTTCTTCCCGTTGCTCGGCGGTTGGTTAGCCGACCGTTTTGCCGGCAAGTATCACACGATTCTTTGGCTCAGCCTCGTTTACTGCCTCGGCCAGGCTTGCCTCGCCCTGTTTGTCTTTAACCGGTTGGGCTTTTACGTCGGGCTCGGTCTGATCGCGCTCGGCTCCGGCGGGATCAAGCCGTGCGTAGCCGCGTTCGTCGGCGATCAGTTCGACCAAACCAACAAGCATCGCGCGAAGGTGGTGTTCGATTCCTTTTATTGGATCATCAACTTCGGGTCGCTCTTTGCTTCCTTCCTGATGCCGATTTTTCTGCGACAACTCGGACCCGCCATCGCCTTCGGGATCCCGGGCGTATTGATGTTCATCTCCACGGTGATCCTGTGGCTCGGACGAAAACTCTACGTCATGGTGCCCCCAGCCCCGCCTAATCCGCATTCTTTTCTGCGGGTGTCACGCGACGCCATCGCCGCGGGAACGCGCGGCAAGATCCTCGCCGCGATCGGCGTTGGCCTGGCCATCTTTTCCTTGGTATCGATCCCTCAACTCGGCTTCGTCATCTCGGCCTGTCTCGCGTTGGTCGCGATCATTGCCTTCGGCGGACTCGGGGTGTGGCTACAACTCGACTCCGTCCGCGAGACGCATCCCGAAGATGCGATCAGCGGCGTGCGTTCCGTGCTGCGAGTTCTCGTTCTATTCGCCTTGGTGACGCCGTTCTGGTCGCTCTTCGATCAAAAAGCTTCGACCTGGGTTTTGCAGGCCAACGCGATGAGCAAGCCGAGTTGGTTTCAATCATCGCAGATGCAGGCGCTCAATCCTGCGCTGGTTATGCTGTTGATTCCGTTTAACAACCTTGTGCTTTATCCGATGCTGCGGCGGTTCGGCTACGAACCGACGGCGCTGCGCCGAATGACCGCCGGGATCGCCTTCTCAGGGGTGGCCTGGATCATTGTTGGCCTGATGCAGGTGGTACTGGATCGCGGGAACGCCTTTACCATTACCTGGCAAGTGTTGCCGTATGTGTTCCTAACCTTCGGCGAAGTGCTGGTATCGGCGACTGGACTCGAGTTCGCCTACAGCCAGGCGCCTTTGACGATGAAAAGTGCGATTATGGCTTTTTGGAATTTGAGCGTCACGATCGGCAACCTTTGGGTGTTAGTGGTGAATCTCGGTGTGCAAAACAAAACCGTGATCGACTCGATCAAAGCGGGCGGGTTCGGGGTCACGGCGTTTCAGATGTTCTTCTTCGCTGGGTTCGCCTTTGTCGCTGCGCTTATCTTCGGCCTGGTTGCGCGCAGCTATCCGGTTGCGGATAACTACCGGAACGCGTGATGACCCGCTTCAGATCGCGTCTCACGGCTGAGACTCGGTGTTCCGATCTCCCGGAACCTTGTTCAGATACGACTCAAGGACTACATACATCCTTGGGCCACCATAGAAACGAATTCGCAATCGACCATAACGGTTGTCCGGGAGCCGAATGAAAAAGTCTCCGTTTTTGCGTGAGTCCCATCCGTCTTTCTCGAACTTCGAAGATCCCTCACCGACCGATGCAGAGTAGCCCTCCTCGGGCGCATGAAAATCAAACGCACTTTTCCGCGCGACTATGCCGCCGCCCGGCACGCTGACATCGAAATTCCAATCGAAGGGACGGGACGAAGTATCCCCCACCTGAGCCCTGACCTCTACCTGCCCGCCCGTCGGACCACCCACTCGACCCGTCTCTAAGTTAACGAAAATAGGCCGCCCGTTAGGGGGGATGGTCATTTGCCGCGATGAGATATGAAAGAGGTTGGCGATGAGACCAGCCTTGTGCAATTTGAATTCTATCACCCCATCAGAGGGCGAGCGCCTCGTCGCATCTGGAGGAACTCCGAAGGCGAAAGCGATATCGGACTGACCTGCCATTTCCCGGTAACCGCTCTTCGATACCCGAACGATCAAAACTGCCCCACGAATGCCGGTGATAGAAAAATCGCCATTGGGGGAACTCATCAGCATGTAATCTGACCCCTTCGCGTCAAATTTATCGATCGTAGTGAACTTCACATTTGCATCGGGGACGGAGTCGCCATTCTGATCCACGACCTTTCCAAAGAGGCGAATCGGTGTATCCAAAGCGTTTTGTACCTTCGCGGCAATTGATAAAGGTTGGTCTTGACGCTGAATCTGAGGAGCAGACGAAGATGCATGATCGGTTTCGCCTTTTGCCGCCTGAGTCGGCTTCGCTGTTAGTTCACTCTTGCTCCGTGTCGGATGCAGACGAAAAGAGAGGACCGCGAGGACGCCAGATAGGAGTAGAATCGTAATGACAGCGGCGAACTTCTTCACGGGCGATGCTCGATACCAAGTTCATCGAGCAATGCATTCGTGAAATCCGTCAGTTCCACAATGCTCTTCTTAAACTCTGCATTATGGTCGTCGCGGAAATCGAAGGCGCCGGATGAGAGACTGATAGCTCTGTTGTTGGTAATGACTCCTCTCGTTTGTCCCCATGCGCCTACTGCTTTCCCCCAACTTCTACATGCGTAGGGTCGCGCTTCAGTTTCGTCTGTAAGGTAGTAAGAGACGATCAGAGACGACAATGTGAATTTCCACAATTTGTGGCCGCTCGAAGCCACCGGGTTATACTCAAACGCGGTGTCAAGAGGCGCGTTAGTGTTCCCCGTTCCATCGCCCAGTCTGAGCGGCGGCTTCGTTTGGTCGTTATTGATTTCCCACGCAAACGATGTCGCAAAGTCGTTAGCCAGATAGAAATTAATAACGTTCGTGCTATTTCCGATAGATTTCAGTGCACCTCGATAGGCCATTCTTCGGGTTTTCCCGTCCGTGTCCCCGTCTGGTGTCGGGCTGTCCCACATGGTGAAATGTAACAGTCCAGCGTTCTGATCATAAGGTACGGTCTGACGAATTCTGATCTCGTCTTCGTCGTAGCAGGAAGCGGGCACAGCAGCTTGCAACATCGCGTAATTATCGACGTGCATACCTTCCCGTAACGCCTCGCCAACTACCACGTTACCCATACTGTGGGCAATCACCGCGTTATTTGAAAAATGGGCGTTATTCACATAATTAACGAGCAACCCGGCGGAGTTCCAGGCAGTGTGCTCGCTATCGTTGTAGTGCGAAAGGAAAGCGTCCACTGTCTGCCCGCCATACGGCAGCCAATTCGAGCCGGCTTCAAACCAGTCAGTGTCCCAGTGATAGGCGGCGAATCGACCATGAAATCCGCGATGCCAGAATCGCTTGAACATCGTCTCAGCGTAATTACCTGCGCCATCTGGCGACATTCGCCAGCCGTGGACAAACACCACGAGATTATCTTTGTCCTCGCGCGGGTCGGGTTCGAAATGCACGGGGATCCAACGGTGTTCAGGTGCAGCGTCAATCCGCTGATACATTTTCTTGATATCCTTGAGATCCAACCAAAGACTACCTCCCGAACCGATTTCAACGTTGTGGGAGTCGAGGAAAACTACTTCTAATTCGCCTTTCCCTTCTGAAAAGCCTTCGAGAATAAAGCATTTCTTGGGATTGTCCGAACTAAGGTCCGCCCAATCCTCAGTTTTGAAGATGAAGGTGCCGCCCCCGAAGATCGTCTGAAGCTCGCTCCTAAATCGGACAGCGTTGTTAAAATCTCCGCTGATCTGAGCCGTCGCTGCGGCGTCATCCTTCAAGTATGAATCGGAGCCATCGCCGTCTGCGGACGAGTAAATATTGATCGCTGGATTACCGCTTGCGATGCTCTTCCATCGCAGTGCGACACGGATCTCCCCTTGTTGGATTTCGTCATACAGGCCAGGGATGTAAATCCAGAGGCGCGTGAAGTCTTCGAGATTTCGTTTGGAAACGATTTGATGACGAGAAGCGTCAGGATGTAGAGGCGGAACTGTCTCACTCTCGCTTGGGTCGAAGCCGGTGCCGCCGGCGTTGAGCACGACCTCCGTATCATCGTCATCATTAACCCAAAATCGGTACGGCCGATCGGAGGTGGTGATGTCGTCGTCGTGAGTCCAGCGGTCTGTGATGGACATCTGGCCATCCCGGTTGCCGTCGACCACCAAATCAACCGGCATTAGCAGATATGACCTCATCGGCAGGAAACGATTGTCGCTGGCGACGAACATTCCGCGCTCATTGATTCGAAATGGGGCGGGAATGAAAAATCTGTATTCGCCAAGGTGCGCTCCCAACAAGTCGGCCTCAATAGTGAAGGCACGTCCATTCTGCCAAAATGGAGCCCAGGAATCGCTTCTGAGCCCGTCGTTCCACGCCTCACCGATCGCTTGGAAGCGATTGTTCCATGCGTAAAAGGCGGAGTACTCGCGTCCCGCTGTCGGGATAAAGTCACTGACACCGTCTCGCCAGATTGCGTCCCGGTGATGGTAGCCGCCATCGCCCACCGCAGTGAATTTCCCATCAGAATCTCGATCAGTGATTCCCCCTGCTTGAAACGGAAGATGGATCACTCCTTCAGCGGTAACAACCGTATCGCCCAAAAGCAGATCGCCATTGTTGTTCAAACGCCCCCAAACCAAGCGCGGCAAGAGTTGGAGAATGGAATCATCTTTCCAGACGATGAGGTTCTCCCCGACTTGGTCGGGTGCATCCAAGTGTGCGTTAAGAAGGACCTTGCCTTCGTTATTGATGTCTAGCGGAGCGGAGGCGGCGGAATATAGTTCGTCTGTATCGCCGAGGACGAAGATCTCTTTGTCCGGAATGATTCCGGCATGAAAAACCCCTCTAGGCGTGGCGATGCTGCCTAATATTTGTCCGGCATCGTTATAACCTGTCGGCCGACAATAGTTGCCGTTGGGCAGCGTATAGACCGCAGGAAAAAAACCGCGATCGTCGCGATCAACCGGATACTCGATCACCCCGTCCGGCGAATTATTCGTTCCCCAGATGCGAGTCTTGCTGATGTCAATCGCGGCGTACCGAAAGGTGGGAAGCGGAGCCACCGAAACAACCGGATTCAACGGCCAGCCGTCCTGCGAGTCGGGAACTCCATCGTCATCGCTATCCCATTTGTTCGGATCGGTGCCGAGCGCGAACTCCTGCGCGTTGGTTAAACCATCGCCGTCGTCGTCAGATTTGGCATCGTGCCCGGCCGAGCCAAAGTGATCTCGTTCCCATGAATCCAGCAAGCCATTCCCATCTAGATCGATAGCCGGTTCGACAGGCGTCCCCACGGTTTCCGCAGCGACGTTGCCTAACTGACCTTCCCCGTTCGCTCCTACAGCCCAAAGCCGTCCGGCATTTCCCAATGCAATCGTGTGGCCGCCGCCGCCCGCGATGGAAATAACGTCGCTGAGCCCGCTAATCGGCAGCGGACTTTCCCACGGCATCGTGTACCGATCGCGGCCAA
Organism: uncultured Verrucomicrobiae bacterium; assembly: GCA_963746035.1. Taxonomy (GTDB): domain Bacteria; phylum Verrucomicrobiota; class Verrucomicrobiia; order Chthoniobacterales; family UBA10450; genus JBBRDU01. The sequence continues at coordinate 442,254 of CAVUZN010000001.1, forward strand.
GCTGTCCGCCGCTGTTGTCGCCCCAAGCCCACGCCGCGCCGTCGCCCCGGATAGCGAGGCTAAAGAAGTCGCCAGCGGCAATCGCAGTCGCTTGATCGATGAGGACTGGCGTTGGAGACCACCGGTCATCGAAATCGCCCGTTCCGAGTCCGCCATCCCAGTTCGCTCCCCAAGCTAGCATCGTCCCGTCGCTTAGCAGGGCGAGCGAATGATAGAGACCAGCCTTCACGTCTGTCGCGGTTATGGCCGACAAAGTGTTGATCGCTCGACGACCTGACTTCGACACCTGCGCATTCGCATTGCCGCTTTGAACGGGCGCCCAGATCACTACGGGATACGTGCGATCTTCCGTTGTTCCGTCGCCTAACTGGCCGCTCCAATTGGCGCCCCAAGTCCAAATCCTGCCATCAAATGTGATGGCTAGCCGGTGGCCCGACCCTGCAGCGATGGCGATCACGTTCGCTAGGGGTTGACCATTTTCGAGCATTACCTGGACGGGAACCAATGCATCGTCGGTCGAGCCGTTTCCCAAAACACTCGATAGGCCTGTCCCCCAAGCCCAGACGGTCCCATCATCCTTCAAGGCCATGGAGCCAGAATCGGTGGCGGCGATCTTTGCGATATTCGCAAGGCCGGACACTTGGACTGGCTCGTGCCGCTCTTCATAAGTGCCGTCGCCAAGCTGACCATTCCAATTGGCACCGGAGGCCCACACGGTCCCGTCTTCCTTCAGCGCAAGCAGATGATCATCGGCAGCCGCCACCGTCACAATGCGATCCAAGTTAGCAGACTGTTCCGGTTGATCGCGCTCGGTTGTCGTCCCGTCTGCAAGTTGTCCAACCCAATTGGTCCCCCATGCCCAAATCGCGCCGGTCCCATTCCCTGTAAATGATGTTTGCCCGCCCGCTGCGACGTAACGAGTGAATCCAAGATATGCTGTCGCGTTAAAGGTGACCGGATTCGCCAGGCCCGCGGTAGCCCGACCTGACATAGCTTGCGCGGGAGTGACTCCAACCGAGGCATGAACGGTTGCTCTTCCGTTCGGACCGGTTCGGACGTCGAGGACGGCTTGACTGGCGGACGCATCGAAGAATTCGGTAAGGCTTCCGTCGCCAACGACGACAGCAAAGCGGACGGGAGCGTTCGTCAACGCGTTCCCCCCATAGCTGACCTTCACCACCAACGCTTCCGAAAGAAAGGCACTCACGGGCCCGCGCTGACCGTCGCCGCTCACGATTTCCAAGGTCGGGATTCGCCCTTCCCAATAATCGTTAGGGTCTGTCCCGTGCAGGAACTCATCAAAATTCGATTTGCCGTCGCCGTCCGGATCATCACTTGGATCGACACCGGTGTAGCCGAAATGGAGTTGCTGCCAGTCGTCCGGCAAAGTCTGACCTTCAATCACGCGCAGGCGCAGGAAGGCCGCGCCCGTGCTGCTTAGAGCAAGCGTCGTTGCGATATCCGAATCAGGATCACTCCCGCCGGCCGACACGTTCGGCGCCGCGAAGTAGGCGTCGCCTCGCACCCAGTTCTGCAGATCGCCTGAGATCTCCGGCACATAGTAAAGGTCCGTCGGCGGATTGGCATGCGACGTCTGATATCGAATGGCAGGGTAACTCCGGACCGCCCCAGTATTTGGATCAATGGCGGTGACCAATGAAATCGCCGGCAACAACAACGACCCGTTCGAATGCGGATCGATGTTCAACGCGTACTTCAGGAGGTTCGGGATCCCATCGCCCGCGGGGCTCAGCGCCGTCTCGCCACTGACCGCGAGATCTGCTTGCTCCGCCTCGCTGAACACGCGCGTCTTCCAACTCTGATAGGTATCGGCACCACCGCCGCTCGCAAAACAAAGCGTGCCAGCAACGAGCGCGGCCGTGAGGCGCCTCCGGGTCCCTCTTCGCTTTCCGATCAAAAATCGGGAAGGCAAAGATCCGGACATCCAAGCTTTGTACTACCCGCGCTCGCTAGGCGTCAATCTTTCCTCGTTAGTCTTTGTTAGGCTGAACCCTACACCCTTATTCACGGCCGGCGCCCGCAGAGGCCGCATTTGTTCTTACCTAACGAGCGGGACATCTCGCGCTCCACGCTGCTCAGCCGGCCCGCAGCAACGTGCGCCGCTGAGGGCACCCGAACCTGGGAGCGGCCTCAGCGCCGCGATTCCCTTGCGGGCTATGCGGCATTGGCCGCGACGTCTTCGCCTCCAGCCCTCAACCCTTCTCTCATTTCCGCTTTCCGCTTTCAGCTTTTCAGCTTTTTCCCAGGAGCGAGGCGACCGGAGAGCGCAATACTGAACGCGACGCGTCCAGATCGCTGAAGTTGGCAGCGGGCTTGGGCCTACGCCGTAACGGCGGGAGCGCGGCGTAGCCGACGCGCGCACGATCCGGCCAGGATGAGACCAGTTAACACACCGACCGCCCAGGTGGAAGGTTCGGGAACCGTCAGCAGGTTGACGTAAAAATCGCCATTGCTTCCCTGGTTGTTGCCGCCGTTAAAGTCGAAGAACCGAATCTGATCGATCCCGGTGCCGGCGACGCCTGCAAGCGTCCCGTTGAACATGCTGGTGCCGCCGCCGTTAGGGGTCACTTCCAGATGATAGGTGTTCGTGCCAGTCAACGTAAACGCAATCGCAAGTCCGTTACCGGTGAACGGAATTCCGGTGGCATTGGTACCAGCGCCATCGGCCAAGCTGTAACTGCCATTCCCACCCTGAAAGAAGAATTCCAGCCGGTTAACTCCGCCAGCCGTCTGCAGTCCAAAACCTTCCGACGAACCTGTGTCCAGGAAGCCGTTGTCGATGCTCAGCGTGATTTTTTGGCCAACCAGCAGGCTCCCGCCTGTGAGCGGCCGGACAGCCGACGCAGTCTGGCCACTGTTCGCATACATTCCCCATGAGACTCCGGCCGTATCGATGTTCCCGGAGCTTCCGCCCGCGTTCCCTGAGGAACTTCCCATGAAGAAACCGGCCGAACCTGTGTTGGCAATGGGACTCAATTGCCATGGTCCGAACCCAGATCCACCGTTTTGGCCATTGGTCCAAGTGTTACCTGGCTCGTAGGGCGAGTTACTGGCCTTATCGAAGCCGGTGTTGGCAGCTTCGAGCGCGAGAGCTGATGCCAGGAAGAAGGAAGTGACGAGGAGTCGCGTGAGCATGATAAACAGTTGCGGGGTGAAACTTAAGCGCGGGGAGGTGCTTTTCGAGCGGTGATTGTGGCAATTCGAGTAATTAAGTCAACAACAATCACGGCAAAAGGCTCGAAAAACGAACGATAGCTGGTTGAGCACAACGACTTGTGGTTCGCGAGGTTCGAAACTTATTTAACAAGCGAATCACTGAGGTTTGAAGATCGTAAGTCTTTTACGAAAAATTCTGGTTATTCGTATTGACAATTATGGCCCCAACTGGTCAAATCAGCGCACCCAAATCTGATGTCTAATTGCGGACCTCTGACTGATCAGTAAAACCCCCACCTCTACCCATTCTGAACATCGACTATCGACGTCCGATTTTCGAATAGCTCCCACAGTTGAAAAATACATCGCCTTTCTTACGTAACTGCTGCGTACTGGTCGCGCTCGCTTGCGCAATCATGTGCGCCGATTCCGCGCGCGCTAGTTCCGGAATTTTCAAAGGGTTCATTGTCGTCAACCCTAACGGGAGCGGTAACACCTTCTATCAAACGCAGGGCGGTGGTGCCAACCCCGCCTTCGGAGGCAATAATTTTGGAAGCTTTGATGCCGCGACCGGAACGCTGATCCTCAACGGCTACGAAGTGAATACCTTTCAGAATAACAACGACGATATTCAATCGGCCTTCGGCGATTTCCGAGTTTACAAAGTAGGCGCCACCCCGCCCTCGTTTACTGAAAACACCGTTCTCTTCAATTCGAACGGCACGAACGCCGGCGATAAGAAGTGGCAAACCACCGGGCAGAATACGCAGCTTTTGTCGTTGATGACGTATGACGCGGGTGCGACCTACACGTTCGATGCGTACCTGCGAGCGCACGGAGTCAACAACGGGAACGGGTTTGATATCTTCGATGGCACAAGCGGGAGTCCGTACGCGGCAAGTTTCAGCATCGCGATCAGCAACTTTACCTACAACGGTTCGAGCGCCAGCAGTAACACCGGCGTGGCTGGAAACTGGAGCACGGGACGTGCGCCGGGCAATGGTCACAACCTGTTTTTCGGAAGCACGAATGCGGTCGCACTGACAAACACCCTAACATCCGCTAATTCTCTCACCTTCAATTCGGGCGCGGGCGCATTCACGATCGGCAGCGGCACGTTGTCGCTTGCGGCGGGGATCACCGACAACAGCACAGCCGCGACCGAGACTATCACCACCCCGTTGACGCTTTCCGCGAGCCAGTCATTCGACGTTGCTAATAACGCTAATTTGGTTGTGGGCGGCGCGCTTACCGGCGGAAGTGGAATCGTTCTCACTAAAACGAGCGCGGGAACACTCACCCTCTCTGGCGCTTCGACGACGTTTTCCGGCGCCGTCACTCTTTCCGCCGGCACGCTCAATATCGGCGATAACAGTGCACTTGGGACGGGCACATTTAACATCAACGGTGGAACGATACAGGCCAACAACGCTACTGCGCGCGCCCTCACGCTCACCCAGATAAATATTGGCGGCGATTTCACCATCGGCGGCACGAACACTGGCGCGCTCTCCTTTACTGCCCCGGTTAATCTCGGCGCCGCGACGCGCCAGATAACCGATAATAATACGACCAATCCAACCACCTTCACTGGTGTCATCAGCGGCTCCGCGGGTGCCGGCCTGACCAAACTCGGCAACGGTCAGCTCAATCTCGCCGGTGCGACCGCAAATACTTACAGCGGTGTCACGACTGTATCGGCGGGCACGTTAGGCCTCGGCAAGACCACCTCGGTTAACGCCTTCGGTGGCGATCTAACAATCAATGGTGGTTCGGTTATCTATAGCTCGTCTAGCGACAATCAGATCGTCGACTCCGCGAAGGTGACAGTTTCTTCGGGAAGTTTAGCTTTTGGCGCGCGTAACGAGACCATCGGAACGACGTCCACCGGCACAAGTGGACTTGTCCTGAGCGGTACCGGAGCGGTGACGATGTCCAGCGGGACTGTTAATTTCTCGAATAGCGCTTCGATCACGGGCGGCACGATGACACTGACGAGCTCTGCTACGGTCAATTTCAATTCAGACCTGGCGTTCAGCGGCGGTACCCTCGATTCGACGTACACCGGAGCGACTGGGTCCGGATTTCGTTTGCGCGGCGGAACAGGAACTGGCGTTACCTACTCCTCGTCCGGAACATCGACCGCAGTAATTAGCAACAGCGGCGGTGGGTCTGCGACGCTTAATCTCAATACTGGGGCGAACGCGAACACGATCTTCAATATTGGAGATGGAACGCAGGCAGTGGACATGAACATTTCCATGCCGATCACTGGCGGCGCTTCGACTAATACCCTGCAAAAGACAGGCAATGGCACGCTACAATTCAGTGGTGGCTTGGCCAACACTTACACCGGCCTAACCACAGTCAGCGCGGGGGTGCTCCAGTTAAATAAGAGTGGCGGAACCCAGGGCACTTCACTCGCAACCGCTGGTAACATCACGGTCGACAACGGAGGAACACTGACCTGGCTGCAGAGCGAACAGGTCAGCGATACCGCCACGGTTACGGTTAACGCCAGCGGCACTGCAAATCTCGGCGCGGGCCTAACCGAAAACCTCGGCACGCTGAACACCGCAGGAATTACCAATATTAATGGCACCTTAATTGGTCACACCGCTTCCTTTAGCGCTACCGGCGGCACAACCACGGTCGGTAGCACCGGAAGCATCACTGACGGTCACATTGCGGAATCCGGATCATCCACGGCCTTTGAAGTGCAGGGTGGCGGCATTGTCCATCTTCTCAGCGGCGGTGCCGGTTTGCAGCTGACCGGCGCAACAATGACACTCGACTCCTCCGGCGGGACCGCTGGCAAACTCCTGCTCGACGGCGACGTAGCGACCTTCACTTCCTCGACTACTTCAAACATCACCAGTGGCGGCAACTTGGGCAGCGCCGGCTTTATCGACATGAACGGCGGGACGCGCAGCTTTACCGTCGCCTCCGGCACAACGGCCAGTGGGATTGATCTGAGGATTGGCGCGACAGTGACCAGCCCCGGCGGCGCCATCACCAAGCTCGGAACCGGCACCATGGAATTGACGGGGGCCAACACCTACACCGGCGGCACCAACGTCAATGGCGGTACCTTGCTAGCCAATAACACCGCGGGCTCAGCGACCGGCGCTGGCGGCGTGATGGTTAACAGCAGCGGCACCTTGGGCGGCACCGGTTTCATTAACGCCGGCACTAACAATATTAATATCGGCAAGGACACCGTTGGCATGAGCACGGGCAACGGCGGCACCATCACCGGCGCAACCGTCGGACCTAACGGGGCCCCAACCGCTGCTAACGTCGGTGCGCTCACTCTCGCGGCGAGCAACGTCATCTTTGGCGGCGTGAGCGGCGATCTCGGTACCTATGTGGTGGATTTTGTGGGCGCCACCAGCGATCGCCTGAACATCACCGGCGTTCTCGACCTGAGCAGCGCCTTCGACCGAATCGTCTTCAACGGCACGCCGGATGGCACCACCACCTACGTTCTGGCTACTTACACTTCGGAGACCGGCACGTTCGACAGCATGCCCGTCCTGCCGGCGGGCTATTCGCTGGTTTACGGCGCCACCGAACTCGATCTCGTCGCAGTTCCCGAAACCAGCACATGGGTCATGGGCGCGCTGGCACTAACGACCCTGCTAGCCACGCAACGCCGCCGCTTATCGTTTGCCGTCTTACAGAAAGTCCTCGGCAAGTAGCTTTCAAAGCCTTTCACGTTAGGAACTCCACATCATGAAAACAAAATTCGCCATCTTAAGCCTTGCTGCATCGCTTGCGCTGCTTGGAACGTCGCGCGCGACGGTGCTTGTCGACTGGACATTTGAAACCAGTCAACCGACTGGTACCGGGACAGATAACCCCGCGGCCGGCGGATATACGCCCGAGGTCGGGCAGGCCACCGCGCTAGGCAAGGGTCATCACAACAATGCCGCTACGGCTTGGTCCTCCCCTTCGGGGAACGGTTCAGCGCATTCCTTCAGCGCGACCGCGTGGTCTGCAAACACCGACTATTTCCAGTTTACTCTGAATACGCTCACCTATCAGAACATCATGGTCTCTTTTGACCAGATGAGCAGCAATACCGGGCCCGCCAATTTCAAATTAGCTTACAGCACCAACGGAACCACCTTCACAGATTTTCAGTCCTACGCAGTGGTCAACGACAACTGGACGTCCACTACTTTTAAGTCGACGTCTCATTACACATTTGACCTGTCAGCGATAACTGCGCTGAACAATGCCCCCGCGGTCTTCTTTCGCCTGATTGATACCTCAACCACCGCTGTCAATGGTGGCACCGTCGCTGCCGGTGGGACTGATCGGGTTGATAACTTTGAAGTAGATGGTTCCACCATCATCCCCGTGCCTGAACCCGCGACGACCGCAGGCGGCATTCTGACCGCCTTGGGCTTGTTAGGCGTGCAGCGGCGCCGGCTGCTGGCGCTGGTTCGCAAATAGCCGCACTAGGGCTTCGCAGTCTCTGATTCGTTCCCTCCGCCGCCGCCTGCGCCAATTCCGGCAGGGTCTGCCGCCGTTTCCCCGCCTCCCTTCAGATCGCGAGCTTCTCCGTTTGCTGCGGCGATTCTTTCGTCACCTCAGCTTTCGCCGACTGCTTCCACAACTCCCCTCCTACTGGGAAATACGTTCTTGGTGGCGACGCTTCTTGCGTGGAGGCGGTGTTGGTCTCTTTCCCAGAATCCCTTCGAGCGAGGACGTCCGTTCCTGGTGGCGACACAGCGTGCGTGGAAGCGGCCTGCGACTCCTGCCCACCGTTCCTTCTCGGCGCGAAATCCGTTCCTGGTGGCGAGAGAAACGGCACCAGCGGATTCTCCCGCCTCTTCCCAATATCCCCTCCCCGAGATCCGTCGCCGATAAGATCCGCAGCCTGCCGCCGCGCGAATACCGGGCAGAACTGGTCGGCGTTCAGTCACCGCTCGAACTCGCCGCCACGTTTCGCGAGCAGCCCCGACGCGTTCGCCGGAAGATCCTGTTCACGGTCGGTCTGCTTGCGCTGCTGGCCGTAGCGAGCGTTTTTCTCGCGTCGCCGGCAATCCGTCGAGTTAAAGGCTGGCAGTCGAAACGATTGGCCTTTCAGGCGCTCGATCTTCTGGAGCAAAGCCGTTGGCGCGAAGCAAGTATTAAGGCGAAAGCGGCTTATCATCTTCATCCCTCGGAGCCGGAAGTGACCCGTGCGACCGCCCGTTTGCTTACTGGAACAGGTCAATCACTTCGCGCCCTCGAGTGGTGGAAGGTCATAGCGCGAGACGGCGCCCTTTCCATCTCCGATCGACGCGCATTTACTGCCTCCGCCTTAACGGCAGGTGACCTGGAATTAGCCCGTCAACAGCTTCAAATTCTTCTTCGACAAAAGCAGCCCACGTCAGCGGATTTTGCGCTGACTGCTCAACTCGCCGCGCGCGACGGCGACGGAGTGAAGGCGATCGATTATGCGGAGAGAATCCTGTCAGCACGGAATACCAGGCCTCAGGAACTTTTCGTTGCTGCCGGAGTTCTCTCCGCTTCTCAAGACTCAGAAGCATACATTGATGCACTTCGTCGAATTATCGCGATCGCCCGAGACTCGTCTAACGAGTCGTCGCTGAACGCCCTTTTTATGTTGGGGGTGGAAGAGCTGCCGCTGCCCGGAGAAAAACCGAATCCATCAATCGCTTCTTTTGCAGCATGGAAAGAGGCCAAAATTTCGACAGCAGAAATTGCGGATCGTTTAGAGCAGCATCCAAACAATCGAGCGGCCGACCGGTTTTTGGCCATACGACTTCGATCCCAAATCGATCCTGCGCGTGAAGAGAACTATGTGCAAAAAGCCATCGCCGATTTCGGCAAAGGCGATGGGGAGACGCTCGCCATGTTGTGCTCGTGGTTGGCGGACACAAAAAGATTCCAAACCATTTTGCAGCTCTTGCCTGATCCCGGATCGATTCAACGCCGGGATCTTTTCCTCCATCACCTCGAGGCCCTGTCCGCCCTGGGGCGATGGAAGGAAGTGGCGGATCTTTTGGAGCGCGATGTTTTTCCGATGCAGCCTCTTTCGCAGCACATGTACCTTGCTGCCGCCAGAATGAAGCTCGGTCAATCGCTGGTCGCCGCGCACGAATGGGATCGGGCCATGCAGGACGCGGCCGGAAAAGCCGATCTGCTGGTGACTCTCGGAAGTTATGCGGAAACGGAAGGCGCTTTCGATGTCGCGGCCAGGGCATTTGCCGCCGCGCTCGCAGTAGAACCCGAAAATCGCGCTGCTTCCAACGGGGCCTGCCGCATAGCCGAGACCATCGGGAAAACCGAAGAAGCCGAAAGGATCGTTTCTCGCATGCAGAAGATCTGGCCGGATGACGTGGGGCTTAAAGCTGAGGGGGCGTACCTGCGTTTGCTGACTCGCCACCGCGGAGCTGACCTGAACCAGCTCCGGGCCAATCTTGAATTGCTGGTCCTGCAACAGCCTTCCAGCTGGAAAGCTCGGTCCGCGCTGGCCTTGGCGTTTTTAGAGCTAAAGGAGGCAAAAAAGGCGCTGGACGTCTTTCACGACATCTCGCCGGCAGAAGCCGACCCCGCGTCGGCCATCGCGATCCATGCCCTCGCGCTTGCGGGCAACGGCCGAAGAGATGAAGCAAAAAGCGAAGCCCAAATCGCCGCTCCGCGGCTTTTTCTTCCTGAAGAGCGTGCCCTGATCGCTCCGCTCTTGCCGCCGTAGCGGCGCAAGAGCGGGTTATTAGTTCTTGGTTGTCGGTTGTTCGCCACCCCGCAGCCCGAAGGCGCTCTAAGTCTGCTGCCCCCTAGGTAACGGTAACCAATAACCGATAACGAATAACCGCGGTCCGCGAAGGACTGCCCAAGTTTCAGCTTTCAGTTTTCAGTTGTCAGCTTTCCGTTTTCCACCCGTCCGTTGTCTTCTTCCAGGCCGTCGCCGCCGGCCATAGTTCCCATAGTGCTACGTCAGACGCGTGCCACACCCTGTGGTGGCGAGACCCGGTCAGAAGTTATTCACCGCCACAACAGGTCGAAATTTTTAGACAAAGGTACCCGATTTTTAATTGACAGTTCCTAACCGACTTGGTGTGATCCTCGCCACCTACCTACTTGTCGGTTAAATCCTTATCCCCACTCCCTCCCTCTCCTCCCCCTAACCTCTCCCAAAAGCCTCCGCGGCGCATCCTCGCGCGCAGGCGATCTCCTCTTTGAAATTGTTCTCACACGCAACACGTACTCGTCTTGTACTTAGCGCCTGCGCACTGGCGGGCTTCGGCCTAACGAACCCGACGGCTTGGGGACAAACATCCACTCAGAACTTCGGAACGGGAACCGGGTCACAAACCAGCCAAACGGGTTCTACAGCGTTCATCCCAAATCCCTCGCCGACGCCGGGCGGTGCGGGCACGACTTGGGCGCGCGGGGGCGCGACCGCTCCAGCTGCGCCGATTGTTCTCGCGACAGCCTCTAATCCTCTTAGCACTACCGGTGCGTATGTCAGAGCGGTCGCTTCATCTACCACCTCAGTCGCTAAATTCTCTCCAGCAGTTGGTTATACCGGGAGTACCGAGTTCTACACTTCCTTTAAGATTCTTTTCGGAGATTCATCTGCGGGAAATACAGCCACTACCGGCAATTGGACGATCTACCAAGGTGCCGGCGCAATGTATTCAGATGCCAACGATTTCGGCAATAGCCAGGTTTTCACTGGCCTTCGTTTCACCTATGGCTCGTCCGGAGCGTTAACACTGAACTACAGGAACAGCGCCGGTAACCTCGTCACCACTGGGCTAACTACGAGTTCCTTTAGTCAAGCGACAGTCTACACAATCGAGATCGTCGGAAACAACAAGAGCTCTGGGACGATTAGCTACACATACAATGGCGCTTCCCAGACCGTCGCGGTTCAGAAATTCGACTTGTACATAAACGGCACCTTAGTGGGCGACGATTTGTCAGAAGATCAGCTCACCAGCGGGAGCAATGTAACAAGCCTGACCTTCATCGGCATAAGTAGCACCTCGAATGCTGCGAATGCCTTCGTTGACGACGTCGTTATTTACAATGCGGTTCCCGCCGCGATCGGCTCTACCCCCGCAACGACTAACTATTATTCTGCTGCTACGGGGAACCTGGACGACGTCAACACGTGGTGGAGTAACACAGATGGCGCAACGGGAAGCCACCCGAGCAACTTCACGACAGCCACCCAGGTATTTAACGTTCGCAACAGGTCCACGGCTACGATTGGGGCGAACTGGGTGGTATCCGGTGGAACGTCAAAAATCGTTGTCGGCGACGGCAGCAACGCCTGCAATTTCACTATCCCCTCAAACTTCACCGTAACCGGCACAGTGGACGTGGCAGCTGCAGCGACCCTAACGAACCAGAACTCGGCCAATCCAACGTTGGGAACGTTGAACGCTACGAGCACGGTTGATTACAACGGCACCGGCGCACAGACAGTTGCCGCGGCGAACTACGGAAACCTGACGATCTCCGGAAGCCGGGCTGCAACACCGACGATCACTTTGGCCAGCGGAACTATTGACGCAGCTGGGATTTTCTCCGTCACCGAATCGGGTGCGGTCACTTACGTGAACACCGGCAACACGGTCAACTTCTCGAGTGCTTCTTCGCAAACGATCCCGGCAATCAATTATCTGAATATCACCAACACGGGTAATGGGGTGCGCACACTCCCAAGCACCGGCACGGTTGGCATCGCTGGCGCGTTCACACCCGGCACCGCAAATTACACCGTCACCGGCAGCACGCTTCTGCTGAATGGCGCGGGCGGCACCACGATTACCCTGCCTTCTGTGGCCAGCGGCAATAATCTGAACGCCCTGCAGGTCAAGGGGACCGGCGGCTCTTATACTCTAGCGCCGCGAACTGGCTCCACGTACAGCGTTGCCAGTCTGTCGCTGCTTGCCACTAACGCCTCCACAATAGTACCTCAACGGTACCAGCACAGCCTATACAGTCGGATTAGGCAGCCTAACGGCTACCGCCGGAACTTTGGACACAGGCAATGTTGATCCCAGCTCCGGCAATTTTACCTCCATCATCAACCTAAGCGGTGACCTCATCATCAACGGGGGCGCCATAACGAACGGTTCCGCGACTAAATGGTTCCAGCTGAATTTCACCAACACAGGTGTCCAAGCCTTTACGCTCAGCAGCGGCAGCATGATCTACAATGAGACCGTAATCGGTAGCAACAGCACGCTAGCGCTAAACAACAATCTGCCGATCAATGGATTTAATATTAACGCCACCGCTCTCACCGTTAATGGCGCGCTAAACTGCGGAACGAATCTTGTTACGACGACCAATAACGGCACCACGAGCGGAACCGTCACTTACATCATCAACGGCGCAGTCAAGACTTCCGTCCTGGCTGGTTTGACCGGAAGTACCACCACCACCTTCACCAATAACCTTGGCACCGGGGCGGTCACGACCGTAGCCGTTACTCTGGCTACAGGTTCCACCGTTGAATACAGCTCTGCCGCTGGAACCCAGGCAATTACCGGCCGCGCGGATTACAAGAACATGATCATTTCCGGCGGTGGCGCGAAGTCACTCGCAGCTGCGGCCACAGTTGCGAACGCATTTACGCTAACGAATGGCGTCGTCACCACCACCGGCACGAACCTTCTGACGCTGGCCGCGACTGCGACGACTTCCGGCGCCTCCTCTTCCTCTTATATTAATGGTCCGCTCTCCCGCGTCGCTTCTGCAGTCGGCTCGAAGACATTCCCGATCGGTAAGAATTCGAACTATCGCCCTCTGACGGTGAACCTGACCGCTCTCGCCGGCACCAGCACGATGACCGCGGAACAAAGTGATCCGGGCACATTCGGTGGCAGTTCACCAGGGGTCGCTAATTTCGCGTCCCGTTACTGGACGGTGACGGAAACTGGTTCAACCTCCCGAACTTACGACATGACTTTAGATGGCACCGGGTTCACCCCCTCCGGCACTCCGGTCATCCTTAAGTTCAACAGCCCGTCCACGACGGCGAAATTCGCCACCACCTTTTCCTCGCCGAATTATACCGCCACGGGCTTAACCAGTTTCTCGGATTTCGATTTAGGCGACGACACCGGCGTGGTGGCAGCCACTCCTCCGACGCTAACTCCAGCCGGAGGCGCGACGGTCGATGCGCCGTTCAACGTCACCTTCACCGATGATGCTACCTGGAGAGCTGCCATCACCACTGTCACCGTGAACGGAACGACACTCTCCAATACCGCTTACTCTACCGGCAGTCCGGGCCAAATCACGTTTAGCCCGGCGAATTCAGCTCTGCTCCAGACTCCTGGCACGAAGACTATTGTCTTTGTCGCGACAAACTATACGAATGACACCGTTTCGCAGTCGATCGCCGCGGGCGCAGCGAACAAGCTGGCCTTCACCACGCAGCCGGGGAATGGCACTGGCGGAACTGCGTTAACTACACAGCCGGTCGTGACCGTACAGGACCAATACGGCAATACAGCTACCTCCGACACTTCCACTGTTACTGTTGCAATTCTCAATAACGCCGGCCCGGGCGGAGTCCTGAGCGGAACGTTAACGAAGCAAGCAGGCGCTGGCGTGGCCGACTTCAGTGCCAACGGCCTGAAGATCGACAAGGCGGGGACGGGATACACTCTCACCGCCACAGACGGTTCCCTAACGAGTGCCGCAAGCAACGCCTTCAATATCGCCATCGGCGGGGCGGCCAAAATCGCGTTCACCACCCAACCTGGCAATGGCACGGGTGGATCTGCGCTGTCGCCGCAACCGGTCGTCACGATCCAGGATGCCGGCGGCAACACCGTCACCGGAAATACGTCAACCGTTACGCTCGCCATCGGCACCAATCCGAGCGCCGGGACGCTGTCCGGCACCGTTGCCAAGGCGGCGGTCGCCGGCGTTGCGACGTTTACCAACGTCGCGGTCGATAAAGCCGGCACCGGGTACACGCTCGCCGCAACCGACGGCGCCCTCACCGGCACCACCAGCACGGCATTCAATGTCACCGTTGGCGCAGCAGCGAAACTCGGTTTCACCACCCAACCTGGCGGTGGCACTGCGGGAACCGCGTGGTCAACCCAGCCGGTGATCGCCATCCAGGACGCGGGGGGCAACACCGTCACGACCGACACCTCCACCGTCACGGTGGCGATCGGAACCAATCCGAGCAGCGGAACGTTGAGCGGCACGTTGACCAAGGCCGCCGTTGCCGGTGTGGCCGATTTCAGCGCGAATGGGCTGAAAATCGACAAGGCCGGAACAGGTTATACGCTCAGCGCCACGGATGGCTCCCTAACGAGCGCGACGAGCAGTGCGTTTAATATTACGGCCGGGACCGCCACACAACTCTTCTTCTCAAGTGCCCCAACCAACGTGAATGTGAGCCAGAATTTCACGATCACCGTTCAGGCGCAGGATGCATTTGGCAACCTCGACACAACAAGCAACGCGGCGGTGACGGTCTCGAAAGGGAGCGGAAGCGGCACCCTGAGCGCGGCAAGTGGACTGGCACAAAGCCTTGTCGGCGGCACGAAGACCTGGAGCGATGTGCAGATCGACACCGCTGGGACATTCACCATCCAAGCGCAAGCTAGCGGCCTAACTACCGCGACCAGCGGCACTATCACCGCCACGCTCGCCCCGGTTGTCATCTACCAGCATGGTTTCACGACACTTGCATCCGGCAAGCCGTATACGGCAGCACCCGATGTATTCGATACGCACCTCTCCTCCTCTTCTTGGACCACAACCGCGGCCTCATTCACCAATCTGGGGGGGTCGTCTGGTAACTCACTGAGCAGTGCTGTGTCAGGCACGCAAACGTACACTCTGACGTTCAACGTTGCGTCGGGTTACACGCTGTCGCTTTCCACCTTCAGCTTCTGGACGAACCACAGTGGCACCGGTCCGACGGGTTGGTCTATGACCGTCAACGGAACGGCTGTCGGATCGGGCAGCACTGCTGGCGGAGCGAACACCGGTTCCCTCACCCCGACAAATGCAATCTCCGGCGTGACGGGGACTGTTACAGTCGTGATGACTCTTACCGGTGGAACCGGCGGCACGTTCCGGTTGGATGATTTCACCCTAAATGGCAACGTCGTTGCAGTTCCGACAATCACCGCCACGCCGTCGAGCCTGTCCGGCTTCACCACGCAATCGGGTATGGCTTCGAGCTCACAGAGCTTCACCGCTTCCGGCATCAATCTGACGAACAATATTCTCGTCACCGCGCCGGCGGACTATGAAGTCTCCACGGACAACTCTACCTTCACCAGCTCGGTCTCGCTGACCCAAAGTGGCGGTAATGTTTCTAACACCCTGGTGTTTGTGCGAATCGCTGCGAGCGCGGCCGTTGGTGTGCACACCGGCAATGTGACGCTCGCCAGCACCGGCGCGACGACTCAAAACGTGGCTCTCAGCGGGACGGCCAGCGCAGCTCTCGCCAACGAACCCACGACGCAGGCCACAAACCTCATCTTCAGTTCCGTCACCAGCTCCTCGATCACCGCTTCCTGGACTAATGGCAATGGGGCCACGCGCGTCGTCCTGGTTAGGGCCACCGGCGCGGTGAACAGCGATCCGCTTGATGGCACACCGTACGCCGCGAACGCGGCGTTCGGCACCGGCGACCAAATCGGCAGCGGCAACTTCGTCGTGTTCTCGGGAACCGGGAACAGCGTGACCGTTACAAACTTGGCCGCGAATACCACCTACGGATTCGCTGTCTATGAATTCAACGGAACCAGCGGATCTCAAAATTATCTCGCTCCGGGCCTCGCTGCATCTCAGCCCACAACGGCCGCCACCTACACGTGGAACGGGCTCGGAGGGGATTGGCAAACGGCCGCAAACTGGACACCAGCCCGCAGCACTCTGCTCAGTAGCGACATCCTCCAGTTTAACGATGGCGGGACCTACACCGTCACGAACGTGCCGACTCAGACCGTCGGTCAACTTACTGTTAGCAATAGCACGGCTGTGACGTTGCAGAGTTCCGCGACGAGCACGCTGACGATCAGCGGCGGGACCGGGACTGACCTGACAGTTCCTGCAGGGTCGCAGTTCAATATTTCGGGTTCATCTGTTCTAACGGTTGCGATTGGGGCCGCGGCAAACGCGAGCATTGATGGCACCATGACTCTTTCCGGCGCGGCGCACCGCATCACATCAGGCGCAGCAAGTGCGGTCACGTTCAACAACGGGTCCACTCTGACCCAGGGAACCGGTTGCACTGGAAATATCTTCGGAGCGACCGGCACCGCCAGTGGTGTGCTCTTCGACAACGGTTCAACCTTCAGCCAGTTGGACGGTAGCAATCCGTTTGCCGTTGCCAGCGCCCTGGTGGTGTTCAACCCGACGAGTAACTACATCTACAGAGTGGGCGGCTCTGCCACACCGTCGCTTTCTGGCCGCACCTACGGAAATCTGGAGATGGATACCCTTTCCACCGGGACTGCAAGCATGAGTGGCGGCAACCCGTTCACCGTCACAAATCTGACCGTCACTTCGGGCACGTCCAACTTCAACCTAACCGGTGGTATCAATCTTCGCGGAAACATATCCGCCGCGCCTGGAGCATCGCTTGGATTCAGCCCTGCCTCCGCGAATAACCTGAACTTAAACGGGAGCTCGGCCCAGTCGATATCGGGCTCCGGCACGATCACCTTCGGCGCGAATACCACGCTTGTGGTCAACAACGCCAGCGGCGTTTCACTCTCGCGGAATATCAGCGTGACAGCGTTGACCCTGACCCTGGGTAACATCACGACCGGCGTGAACAAGGTAACAATTGCCTCGGGCGGCACCCTCGCACCAACCGCCGGTTACATCATTGGTAATCTCGAGCGCACATTCGCCGCCGCTTCGCCTGCTCTGTCATTCGATGTCGGAACAACAAACGGATTTTCACCGGTTCTTGTCACACCGACTGGCGCCGGCTCTTTCCCGCAGACCTTTCTCGTAACCGTCGCCCAAACCGCCGCGCCTTATGTGACGGGGGCGAATAAACTGTCTCGCTACTGGACGATCAGCGGCAGCGGTATCACAGCCGACATGACCTTCACTTATTTATCGAGCGATGTGACGGGCACCGCGGCTAACTACAGCTTCTTCAGGAACACAGGTGGAACCGTCACGGTCCTGCCGCCATCTGCCGCGCCGACAAATACATCTGCTTCGATCACCGGCGTCACCTCGTTCGCTAACGACTGGACGTTGGCGGAAGGAAATTCGAACGCTGATCTCTCTGACCTCAGCTTGAGCTCTGGCACGTTGTCGCCGGCGTTTGCCTCAGCCACGACCGCTTATACGGCAAGCGTCGCGAACGCAGTATCAAGCATCACCGTCACACCAACGGCGGCTGACGCGACTTCCACCGTCACCGTTAATGGCAACCCGGTTCCATCCGGCGTTGCCAGTGGCTCGATCGCTCTCAGCGTCGGGGACAACGTGATCACCACCGTTGTCACCGCGCAGAACGCAACCACGACGAAGAGCTACACTGTCACCGTCAACCGCGCGAAGGGAGATCAGACGATCAATTTCGCAGTGATCCCGACGAAGACGTACGGAGATGCAGCATTTGATCCCGGCGCGACTGCGAGCTCCGGCTTAACCGTGTCTTACTCCAGTTCTAATACCAGTGTCGCCACGGTTTCCGGTCAGACAGTCACCATCGTGGGCGCCGGCAGCAGCACTATCACCGCCTCGCAAGGTGGGGACAGCAACTACAACGCGGCGCCAAGTCAGCAGCAGACTCTGACGGTCAATCAAAAGGCGATCAACGTCACGGCCGCCAGCGGTCAAAAGAAGGTCAAGGGAACGGCCGATCCGACGTTTACTTACAGTTCCGATCCGCTAGTCGGTGGCGACAGCTTCAGTGGTGCGCTCTCTCGCACTGCCGGTGAGTCAGTCGGCACTTACCCGATGACCCAGGGTTCGCTGACCGCCGGACCCAACTACTCCATCACCTTCACCGGCGCCACCTTCCTAATCTACGGGCCGCGCGCCGCCGGCGATGCAGCCACAAGGCCTGCTGGCAGCTCGGACATCCGAATTTCAGTCGCTTCCCTGATCGCGAATGATGATCGGCTGGACTCGAGTGGCGCTACTCAGACGAGCAGCCTCAGCATTACTTCTGTCACTGCGGGCGTGGACAACAGTGTTGAGATCGTCGGTTCCAATGTCTTCTTTGAAGCGACCACACCGTCTGCCAGCGCTCCCCTCACCTTCACCTACACGTTGCATGATTCCGCGAGCAACAGTGACGACACCGGCACGGTCACTGTTACCGCCATCGCGGCCACCCCATTCAACTTGGATATCGTTCAGGCCGGGACACCGAACTACGACCTGGGTAACGATCAGACGACCGTGTCGGTAGACCTGCAGAGCGTGCCGAACACGACGCTGCACATCGAATACTCGACCGATATGACCAACTGGACGCTTTACACGCCGGACCCAGTCAGCACCGGCGCCACTGGCTCGTTCAACATTACGATCATCGTACCAGGGAACCACAATGCCTTCTTCTTCCAGGCTCGACGGTAGTATGAAAGACAGGAATCAGATGTCAGCGGTTAGCGTTCGGAAGTCCGCAGGAATTCTTTCAGCCTGTCAGCTTGTCAGCCTTTCAGCTTTTGTAGTTGTGGCGACCGCTTCGGCGCAATTGACGGTCGACTACAATTTCGCGCCAGGGACGACTGTGACCGATAACGGACAGATCTCCGATACCCGAACGCTGGGCGGTCTCGCGGACTTCTCGAACGTGAAGGTCAGCCTCGGTCTCTCCAGCCCTAACGGGGGGAACCCGATGTGGCTCGGCGATCTCTATTCCACCCTCACCTTCGGCGTCGCCAGCGATGGCGCTAACAACCGCAGCGCCATCCTTCTGAACCGTCCCGGCCGCAGCAATTCGAGCATCGCTGGTAGCAGCCTGAGCTCTTTGAACGTGACGCTCGACGATTCCGCCCCGACGAACATTTGGGGGACCACCAGCTCAACCGGGACCTATCAGTCTGACGGCCGGCTCGGGGTGAATCCCGCTGGCCCACGCGTCGCCTTCTCCGATGGTGATCGCAACCGGAAGCTTTCGGACCTGAACGGCGCATCGGCTCCTGCCAGCAACAAGTTCACTTTGCTCATGGCCGACTACGCCGTTGGCGGCGTGGCGCGGCTCGATACCTGGGGTTTGAATGTTACCGGGACCGCCGCGGGCAGCGGAACGATGAGCGCATCGGGCGGCAGATTCTCGATCTCGGATGGCGCCGGGACCACAAATACTCTCGGGGCAAATGTCATTATCACTCAGTCCGACAGCAGCGCGCTCAGCATCGCCATCAATGGGACAACGAATTTCACCGGCGGCATTAGCGGCACCGGCGGCATAACCAAGTCGGGCACGGGCACGATCACCTTCAGCGGCGCCTCGGCCAACACTTACACTGGCCTAACCACTCTCAGCGCAGGTGAGCTCGATTTGAACAAGACCGCGGGGATCAATGCGATCGCGGGTGACGGCAATACCGCGACTAACGACGTTACCGTTAGCGGCGGCACACTGAAATGGCTGGCGAACGAGCAGGTCGGCAATACCGCGACCATTACTCTTTCTTCAGGCACGGTGGATCTAAATGGGAAGACCGAGACGCTCGGCTCTTTCGTTAATACGGGCGGCACTTTCCAGACGGGCACAGGTCACCTCATTGGCACAACCGCTACCGTGCAGTTCGCCGGTGGCACCAACACGATTAACTCCGGCGGCATCGTCGAAGACGGCCACATCGTCGTTACCGGCGGCACCAACACCGTCCAGGGCGGCGCGACCGAAGGCCTGCTGCATTTGGTCAGCGGTGGCCAGGGTCTGCAAATGACGGGATCGAACATCACGCTGAATTCCGACGCGAATGCTCCCGGGCGCCTTTTGCTCGATGGCAATGTTTCGACATCGGCGTCGGCGACCACAGCCAGCATCACCAGTGGCGGCAACGCGGCCAACGCCGGCGTGATCGACATGAACGGTGGGACGCGCAGCTTCACCGTCGCCACCGGCACAACGCCCAGTGGGATTGATCTGAGCATTGGCGCGAAAGTGACCAGCCCCGGCGGCGCCATCACTAAGCTCGGAACCGGCACCATGGAATTAACGGGGGCCAACACCTACGGCGGCGGCACCAATGTAAACGCGGGCACGTTACTGGCGAATAATGCCAGTGGCTCCGCTACCGGTTCAGGCGGGGTAATGGTAAACAGCAGCGGCACCCTGGGCGGCACCGGCTCCATCAATGCCGGCAGCAACAATATTAATATCGGCAAGGACACAGTCGGGATGAGCACCGGCAACGGTGGCACGATCACCGGCGCAACGAACGGAACCGTGGGCGCTCTAACCTTGACCGCGAGCAATGTCATCTTTGGCGGCGTGAGCGGCGATTTCGGCACCTTTGTGGTGGATTTTGCGGGCGCCACCAGCGATCGCCTGAACATTACTGGAGTCCTTGATCTGAGCAGCGGGTTCGACCGGCTCGTCTTCAACGGCACGCCCGACGGGACGAGCAACTACACGCTCGCCACCTATACCTCTACGAACGGCATGTTCGACAGCTTGCCGACTCTCCCGGATGGGTACCAACTCATGTACGGGGCGACCGAGCTCGACCTGGTCGTCGTTCCGGAGCCGTCCACCTGGGCGATCGGCGGACTGGCGGCTGTGCTGCTCGCGGTTGGTTTCCGGCGGCGCCGGTTAAAATCCTCGCCCTCAGCGCCCTGAAGCGTCGGCTTCGGCGCGTAGGCGCCGCGACGGTTTCAGTAGACAAATTACCAAGTCTTGCGATAAAGTGGTGCTTCCCGCTCATTGCGCGGGTCTTTCAGTTTCCCCCCTCTTTGGATGATCACCCCTCAGACTCGCTCTGCCTTTAACCGTGCCGTACCGGACGGCTCTCGCCGTCGCACTGATATCATCTGTTGTTTCGTCGGCTGAAGCGGCGATCACCTGGTCAGCCGGCACTAATACCGTCGGTGCTGACCAAGTGCTTCAGGATACGACCATTCTGGTTACCGGTGGAACCAACGTTGTGCAGGGCCTGAGCGGACCCCCGGCCGGCTCGACTTCAGGCGGCATTCTACGACTCATTGGTGGCGGCGGCGGTCTTCAGATTACCGGCGCGACGATCACTCTTAACTCCGACAACACCTCAGCCGGGCGCCTGCTCCTGCAAGGAAATGTTTTCACTGGAGCAGCTTCGGTTACCTCTTCGATCGCCAACGGAGGCTCAGCCACAAATGCCGGCAACGTCGATCTCGGCTCCGGCACACGCGTTTTTAATATCGCCGCCGGGAGTGTGCCGTCGGCTGGGCCTGATCTAAGCATCACCGCAAACGTCGCGGACGGCGGCTTGGAGAAAAGCGGCCCCGGAATCATCGCATTGAGCGGCGACAACACGTATGCCGGAGGAACAATGCTCGATGCCGGTACATTCTATATCAACAGTCCGACAGCGATCGGGACCAGTTTCTTCACAGTGGCCGGGCCTGGCACCACCATCGACAACACCAGCAACGGGGCTGTTACGCTGAGCAACAACAATCAATTTAATCTCAGCGGTGGCGACTTGAACTTCGCTGGAACCAAGGACCTCAATTTGGGCACCGGCATTCTGGTAATGTCGAACGCCAGCCGCACGATCACGGTCGGCAATCTCGCGGCCACCCTCACTGTCGGCGGTCGCATTCAGGATTCCGGTCAAAATCTTGGCCTAACCAAGAGCGGCCCCGGCGCGCTCGTCCTTAACGGCCAGAACCTTTATAGCGGATCAACGAACCTGAACGCCGGCTCGTTAATATTGAACGGGTCGACCAGCAATGGCGTGTCGACCTCGCAAGGCACCACCTTTACCAACAACGGGTCGATAAATGGCGATGTCTCCGTGAGCGGCGCAATGAGCGGTCTGGGCGCGATTCACGGCTCGCTCGTGGTGAACAATACCGGCACAGCGAACTTTAGCGGAGGAACTGTTCAGATCGACGGCGGGGTGGTCAATAACGGAACCTTCATCCTGCGCAACGGCGCCCAACTCACCGGCCTGACCGGCTTCAGCAATACCGGGGTTCTCGACTTGAGCACGGCCGGTCCGTTCAATCCGCCTAACTATACGAACTCCGGTACGGTAATCGACGCCAGCGTGATCAAGACCAAATCAATCAGTAAAGCCGGGGCCACGGTCACCGTGAAGATCGATTCCTACAGCGGCCACACTTATCAGCTCCAGAAGTCGACCACATCGCTTGATCCTTCGGCATTCACCGCCAACGTGGGTCCTGCCCAAAACGGCAGCACCGGCGCGGTCCTAACCTTTTCCGATTCTAGCGCTTCCGGCGCGAAGGCTTTTTATCGGATTGCTGTCGACTCGTAATCGCTCCAAGTGAGCGTCCCCAGCTTTTTTCGTAGGGTCGCGCTAGGGCTTCGGGAACTCTGGGAATATCTCCCCGATTTTCCGCGATTTCCGTCGCCGCGAAATATCGCGGAAAGCCTGCGAAACACCGACCTTCCGCGCCCGCCCAAAACTCCCTCGCGCAAGGACCTCGTCGCCTGGTGGCGAGAGCGACGGCAGATGCAGTTTCTGCCTCCCCTTCCCCGCGTCCCAGGCCCGCGCCGGATCGCAGCCTGGTATCGCGAGCAGAAGCTGGAAGAGGCCAGGCTTCTGCCTCCCGTTCCGACGCCCACGACCGTGGCGGCGACATTGAAGGAATCTCCCGGGACACGCCGGACCTTTCTCTGGCTCTTGCTCCTTTTGGCGCTCGGGGTCGGCTTCTACTTCGCCTGGCCGCGAGCGTGGGGCAGAATCAAAGCTATGCGCGCCCGACAGCTGGCGGCCCAGGCGCTGGTGCTCATCAGCCATCAAGAATGGAACGGCGCGAACGAGAAGATCACGAGCGCGTTTCACTTGAATCCGATGCAGCCCGCGGTGTGGCGTGCCTATGCGCGTCTGCTCTCACGCAATGGCCGCGGTGGCGCAGCCGTCGAATGGTGGTCAAAAATCGAGCACGTCCGCCCGCTGACATTGGAGGACCGTCGCGATTATTTGGCGGCGGCTATTTCCGCTAACGAAATTGGGTTCGCCGAAACGCAGCTCCGACAAATTATAGCGAGCGAGCCGGCGTTAAAACCAATCGATCACTTCCTCGCGAGTCAACTCGCCCTCTTGAGGGGCAACAACACGGGCGCCCTGTCTGAAGCAGCCAAGGTGCTGAACGATGCGTCGGCCACACGACAAGACGTCCTAACAGGAAATCTTCTTATTCTGGCTGCGACGGCGCGGGATTCGGACCGTTACGTTGCGGCATGCTCTCGTCTTGTTGAGATCGCCCGAAGCGCTCCGGACGATGTCTCATTGGAGGCGTTGGTCGTTCTTGCCAAACAGCTCGCCGCCCGCCCGCCCGGCGGCGATCGTACTGCCCTGCTGGCAATACCCATGCCGGAACTCTCGTCCGATAACATACCGGCGATGGAAATTGCGGAGCGCCTCGAGCATCACCCTGCCGCAAACGCCTATCAGAAGACGCTCGCGCTCGAAATGCGCGCTCGGGCGGAGCCCGAAGCAGAGCGAAAGCTTATCGAGCAGGCGCTCCACTCATACGGCGGTGGAGATGACCAGACGATTGCAGCACTGGGAGCCTGGTTATCTTCGCGCGGACATTTCGAAGAAGTGCTCGGGTTGCTTCCAATCGAGCGCGCCAGCCAAACACGAGAGCTTCTGCTTGAACGAATTGACTCGCTCGCAGGGGCGAAGCGCTTTCGCGAACTGAAGGAGATGCTGCTGACAGAATATCCCGTGCTACCACAAAGCTTTCAGCACATGTACCTGGCAGTTGTCTACGCTGACCTCCACGAGATGACATCGTCTAACGACGAATGGCAACGCGCCCTTGATGCTGCAGATAACGTCGACCGGTTGCTCGCCCTGGCTGACTTCGCGCAAAAAAATAACCGGCCGGAAATCGTGAGCGAAGCGCTCGCTCGGGCCATTCTGAGACAGCCCGGACTGCGATCCGCCTACGTGCGTAGGCTGCGGGTGCTTGAGATTGTCGGCCCGGCGGCTGAAGCACATCGGCTGACCCGGGAAATGATTCATCTCTGGCCAAACGATCTCGAAACGCAGCTGCACGAAATTTACCTTCGGCTTCTGCTTGGCGACGTTGACGCGGCGCTCATCGAGAAAGAGGCAGAAGAGACAGCGCGCAAGCTGCCGCCCAGCGGTCTCTCCAGATCTACCGTCGCCCTGGCGCGACTTAATGCTCATCATCCGGCCGGCGCGTTACAGGTGTTAGGCGATGCGAATATCGACGTTCCTCCCAGGAACGTTTCGCTAACAGTTTACGCCGCTGCCCTGGCGGCAAACGGTTGGAAAGATAAGGCGCAGGAACAGGCGGAAAGACTGGCGACCATTCGGATGCTTCCGGAAGAAAGAGCGTTGATTGCGCCTTTGCTCAATGCCGGACGGTGAATGGCGCCTTTTCTTCGCCCACGTGGTTAGACTAAAATAACCAGCTATTGAGAGCGTCGAGATTTCTTACCAAAGCTGGTCGCTGGATTCGGTGGCACGTCCCCTCGCCGCCCAGCCTCTCGCCCTTTCGGCTGCTTCGTTGGATCCAGGCGCGGCCACGGCGAAAGCGATGGCTCGTCATTTGGATCGGTCTTGCCGCCATCGTCGTCGCCGGATATTTCGCCGGGCCGCGCGGTCTTCACGCCATCAAAGGATGGCAGGCGGCGCGACTTGCCAAACAAGCGAATGAGTTGATCGATCAAGACCAGTTAAGCGAGGCTTCCAAGAAGGTGCAGGCCGCCATTAGCCTGCGCGCGACGGACAGTCGGGTCTGGGCCGTTACCGCGCGCTTGTTGACCCGCATTGGACAGAGCGAAGCTGCGGTGCGCTGGTGGCTAAAGATTGAGCAGGCGCGGCCGTTAACCCGCGAGGAGCGACGCGATCTGATAACGGCTGCGCTTGCTTCCAACGATCTCGGGACCGCCGGGCGCGAACTCGATTCGTTCCTGCATCGGAGCGAGCCCCTAACCGCCGAAGATAATCTACTGGCCGCACAGTACGCGGCCGCCAACGGGGATGAAGCAACGGTTAGGCGGATGGCGAGGGCAGCATTGGCCGATTCGTCATTGACTCCTCGCCAGACAGTTGCCGCCCTGGCCCTCCTCCTCGCCCACACTCCGGCGACAGACGAGCAAGCGAAGGCCGCGTTCGACCGGCTGGTCACTCTGGCGCGCGACCCGGCAAGCGGGGTTTCATTGAACGCTTTGACCGTCCTCGGCCAGATATTTCTCGACCCAAAGGCGAAGACGGCAAAGGTCACCACCTCCGGCCTGATCAAACCGATCGAAATCGCTGATCGCATCGAACAGAATTCTACTGCGCGGCCCGTGCAAAAGACGTTGGCGCTCGAGCTGCGCGCGCAAGCCGATCCAAACAGCGAGAGCGAACTCGTTAAGGAAGCAATCCGGAAATACGGACGCACCAGCGACGAGATGACGGCCGCGCTTTGCCAGTGGCTTTATCTCCATCATCAGTACGATGCAATCCTACGAATCCTTCCGCCTGATAAGGCAGCGCGCACGCGTGAGCTTACCATGCAGCGACTGGATTGTTTGGCCCAGCTTGGCCGTTACGACGAGCTCAAGAGCAATTTGCTTAACGAAAACCCGGTGCTCGATCCGGCGTCGCAACATGCGTTGCTGGCGGTCGTCTTCGCGAAGTTGGGTCAAGCCACCGCCAGCGAGAATGAATGGGATCGCGCCGTCGCTGAGGCCGATGATTCCCAGAAACTCATGACCGTCGGAACGTTTGCCGAAGCGAAGAACAATCTGAGCATCGCCGCGGCCGCGTTCGATAAGGCGCTAGCCAGGGAGCCGGACCGCCGTTCTGCCTACCTCGCCCGATTGAGACTCGCGGAGGCTATGACGGACACTGCGAAAGCCCACGAAATTGCGGCGGAAATCGTGAGGCGTTGGCCGGAGGATCACGAGGACCGGCTGCGCGAAATCTATCTCCGCCTTCTGCTTGAGCCGAGTCGGGATACGGCAAAGGCAGCAGAAAAAGAACTCGCCGACATTCTTGCCCGGGAACCTGGGAGCGTGTCCGCAAAAAAAACCATGGCGCTGGCGCTTTTGCGAGAGGGTCGAAACGCAGCCGCTTTAGAGATTCTGCCGCAACCGCAACCCGGCGATGCGCCCTACCCTGTGCTGGCGGTAGCCTGGGCAAGTAACGGCTGGAAAGACAATGCCGCGGCCGAGGCAAGGCGCCTGACCACAGCCAAGTTGTTTCCGGAAGAGCGGGCATTGCTCACGGCGATTTCGCCTTGAGCGACCGCCGGACCTACGGCCATCAACGAGATAAAGGACTACGGGACCGCGGGTAGCATCGTAAGCGGCTTATGATGGGGCCCCGACACGAATCGAAAGTTCGTTCAGGCGGGAGGCCTTCACCGGCGGGCGGGGACGCCCACCCTACCGGCGAATCTTCGCAACGCGTCGTGATCGTGGTTCCCCGCACGTGCATAGTGACATGGGGTTCCAGCCGATGTTGTGGATCAATCATGGGCAGGATGCCCACGCACAAATGGCCCTCCCATGGCTGAGGCGCCAAAATATCGTAAGCGGTCCCGCAGCGACCGACCTCTTTGAATCGCAACCGAGACGGTCGCGCCACTTGACGTGAGGCTGGACGACGGCAAAATCGCCCTGGCTGTGGCGGTTAGCTGCTGACGTTTCGGACGAAAAAGAATACAATCTCACGATGCGCACCGCACCGGCCGCCAAGGGACTGGTTTACCCTTTTTTCGGGGTACGAATTGGTCGCGCCATGTCTTTTCGCTGCCAGCGATTTGCCCTGGTTGCTGTCGTCATCCTCCTCGGCTTGAGCGCCCCGCATGCGCACGCGAACGGGACCTACTTGTTAGAAGAAAACTTCAACAACATGACGACGAACGCAGCTCCATCGAACGGCTGGACCTCGCTAGCCACGAGCGATTCGGTACAGTTGCGTGAGTATCCCTTCCCCGCCGATAAGAGTGTTCGCATCGGCAAGACCGCGACCAGTGGCGAATCGAGCATCACCAAAACGTTCGCGAATCAAAGCGGGCGAGTCGCCTTCGAAGCAAAGGTCATGACGCGTGCGACCACTCCCTTCAAGGCCTGTCCCTATATTTACGACGGCAATGGCAACCCGGTCGTTTCAATCGCTTTCAACGCCGGCAACATCCAGTTCTACCGAAAGTCCGCTTCTGGTTTTGTGACCGCTCAGGCTTTCGTCGCTAACGACTGGTACATGATTCGCGTCGTCGTCGACACCAACGCCAACACTTTCGATCTCTTTGTAGACGGCGTCCGGAAAACCCAGAATGAGCCGGTGCGCATCAATCCAACGGGCGGTTCGCTTGCCCAGATGAAATTCTTCATCGATGGCGTCAACACCGGCATTCTTTACGTGGATAATGTGAAGGTCTGGGAGATGGGCAGCTTCGTCGGGTCTCCGCCCGCGCCGATCTTCGATGTGCAAGCCTACGGAGCGGTGGGTAACGGCAGCACCGACGATACGGTGGCGATCCAGAATGCAATCAACGCCTGCACCGGTACGGGCGGTTCGGTTTATCTCGGCGGCGGCAAGAATTACCTCGCCAAGACGCTTTATCTCCAGAGCAACATGACGTTCTTCCTCGACTACTCGTCGCAGTTGAGCAGCACCGGCGATGGCAATGATTACCCGAAGCAGTCGCCAGCGACCACGAATAACCAATTGTTGAACTGCCGGCGGGCGCAGCTCTACGCGGTAAATTGCACTAACCTAACGATCGACGGCGGTGGCACGATCTACAGCCGGGGCGAAGCCGGACAGACGGACAATGGCTCCTGGTTCGGGAACGTGATCAAGGAGGCCGAGCGGCCCATCACCATTTGGACAGTGCTCTCCGATCACGTGACGATTCAGAACATTTACGTCCGGCTTTCCGCCATGTGGACCATTGTCCCGATGGAGACCGATCATCTCCTGATCAAAGGTGTGCTTTTGAACTGCGATACGGGCATTACTCACGACGGCATTGACATCGTGGATTGTCACCACGCGGTGGTGCAGGATTGCACGGTTGTCACTGGCGACGACTCATTCGTGCCGAAAACAGGCATTCGGCGCGGGGTGGACGACCTGCTTATCAAAAATTGTTTCACCGCCAAAGCTGGGTCTAACAGCTACAAATTCGGCACCGCCAGTTACGGCGGTTTCAAAAACGCATTGGTCCAGGATTGTTATGCCAAAAATGCCCAGTACGCGGCGATGGTGCTGATGACGCGAAATGGGGCGGAGGTCAGTAACATTAGCTTTTCCAGAATCGAATTCTCCAATACCGGCGAAGCGTTTTTTGTTTTTCTCGGACAACAGCCGGGGCATCCCGACGGCGACGTGGACAAGCTCGGTTACATGGACAATGTCCATTTCAGCGACATCCTGTGCAGCGTAGACAACACCGTCACGGGGAGCGTGGGGTCGAATATCACGGGCCAGATATACAACGGCACAACGTATTCAATCAGCAATCTGTTCTTCACTAACTGCAACATCACGTTCAACGGTGGGGTGAACAATGTCCCTCCAAATCCGCCGGAATGGAACAGCAGCCAATATCCCGAGGTCAATATGTGGGGAAACCTTCCGGCCTATGGCTACTGGATGCGGCACGTCCGCGGCGTCACCTTCACCAATTGTGTCTCGCGAGTGAACGGCTCCGATGCTCGCCCCGAAAAAGCAACCAACGACGTTCTCAACTTTGTTACCCGCGTCGATAGCAATGGCAACGGGATGCCCGACGACTGGGAGCAGCAGTATTTTGGGTGCGCGACTTGCGCGTCCCCTGACGCCGATTCCGATGGCGATGGGGCTAGCAACTACGCGGAATTTGTAGAAGGAACCAATCCGCAGAACGCGTCGGATCACCTTGCACCCAGCGGCACCGGATTCGCCGGGGGGATGTTCAGCGCGACTTTTCGCAGCGTCCCTTTAAAACGATATCAGCCGGAATATACCGATGACATTGCGACCGCTTCCTGGTCGTCGCTCGGGAATATTCGGGCCGCTGATTCCACTGAACTCACGATTGCAGACACGCCCGGTCGCGCTACGCGAATGTACCGGCTACGCGCGCTCACGGATTAAGAAGCCGTGTCCAATCCAATGCGCAAAAGCTTACCGCATCCTTACCCCAAGACTATGCAACGCCTCCTTTATAGCGTGCTCGCCGCCGTCGCGCTGATGGCGCCGCAGGCTCGCGCCGCCTTTAACTCGAACAGCACTGTCTTCATCATCCTGATGGAGAATCACAACTGGTCGAGCATTCTCGGCAGCGCGAGCGCGCCTTATCTCAACAACACCATCCTGCCCCAGGCCAGCTATTGCGATCAGTATTACAACCCGCCCGGAATCCACCCGAGCGAGCCTAACTACATCTGGCTGGAAGCGGGTACTAATTTCGGAATTACTAACGACAACCCGCCCTCCTCCAACCAGCAGTCCACGACCAGCCATTTCGTGACTCAGCTGAAGAACGCCGGGATCTCGTGGAAGGCATACCAGGAAGGGATCACCGGCACGACTTGCCCGACGACGGACAACACCGGCGCCGGGTATTACGTGAAACATAATCCGATGGCGTTTTTCACCGACGTCACCACCTCCTCGAATCCGCCTTGCACCGCGGTGATGCGACCGCTGACGGAGCTCGCCGGCGACCTCGCAGCCAACACCGTCGGCCGTTACAATTTCATCACGCCCAATATCTGCAACGATATGCACGACACCTGCGGGCCGACTAACAACTCGATCAAGCAGGGCGATAACTGGTTGGCGGCGAATCTGCCGGGCATCATGAGTTCAGCGGCCTACCAGAACAATGGCCTGATCATCATTACCTTCGATGAGGGCGCCAGCAGTAGCGACGGGCCTATCGGCTGCATCGTGCTTTCCCCGCTGGCCAAAGGCGGCGGCTATCACAGCTCAATTCGCTACACGCACAGCGCCACCCTGCGGACTCTACAGAAGATTTTCGGCACCTCACCGTTCCTTGGCGACGCCGCAAATGGAAACGACTTGGGAGATTTGTTCCTGGCTGGGGCGATCCCGGGCGCCGATCAACCGCCGGCGGTTACCACGACCGGAGCCTTTAACGTCAGCAATGGCGGCGCGACCCTGACGGGATCGGTCAATCCAAATGGCGATGCGACCTCAAACTGGTTCGAATACGGACTAACGAATGGCTACGGGAGCGACACGAAATCCCGGAGCGCGGACGATTACGAGTCGGGAACGATTGCCTATGGCTCGACTACCGGCAGCGGCTTCGGCGCGCTGACCCTCCGGGAAGGCAGCGGCGGTGGCGTTTATTTGGAGACCGGCGGCGGCAAAATCGACGGCGCGAAATCCTTTGGAATCTTCTCCAACAGCGGTGCGGGCAACACCCAGGCGGCGGATCGCCAAATCCTCAACGCGCAGCAGTCTGGGACGCTGCAGTTGTCCGTTCGCTGGAACGTGAACAACAGCGCCGCCTTCAGCGGATTCAATCTTAAGACTGCGCCCGGGACAACCTTTGGAGCTAACGAGATTATTTCTGTCGGAATGAGACCCGCTAGCGGTAACAACAGTATCGCCGTCAATGGTGGCGCGCAGACCATCAATCTTGGAACCGACCTGCGCGGCCAAATAATAGATCTCTTCCTGACCTACGACGGCCAGGCCGGGACCTATACGCTGGGCGCAAAACTCCGCTCAAACGCAACCTACACCACCACCACCGGTGCGCTGAAACTTGCGGGGATCACACCGGCCTACCTCGGGTTCGGCAATTTTAATACCGGCACCAGCCAGAATCTGATTTTCGACAGCATCCAGTTGGTCGACCAGCAGTCGGCTGGAAACGGGACATCGCCCGTGGCCAGACAATATATCCTGAACGGGCTGACCCCAGACACCACCTATCATTACCGGGCGGTGGCGCAGAATAGTCGGGGAATCACCTATGGCGCCGACCAGACGTTCGGATTTCCCCTTATTCCGCCTAACGGCGCGGCCTTCCATTCGGTGAACTCGACTTCGGGTTCGTTCCAGGCACGGATTTATGATGACACCGGCCACATTGCCATTGCCCAACCCGACCTGAACGGCAATCCGCTCGCCAACGTCATCACCCTTGCTCCGCCGAGCGCAAAGATCGGCGGTGCGTCCTACGATTTCGGACCGATCCAATCGACCAGCACCATTCCGAACGGAATCCAAATCGTCCAAACCGTCGCCGGCACTGCCGTCACCTCGCAGCTCACCTTTCTGAGCGACGGGGTCATGCATTACGAAGTGACCGACTGGAACGGACTGTCGCCCACCGAAACAAACATCGCCGCCTTCTCGGATTCGACCGAACACTTCTACGGGTTCGGCGAGAAATTCAATTCCTTCGATCAAGCCGGTAACAAGGTCCATATCATGACTAACGACCAAGGGGGAACGAAGGGTGACTTCACCTATAAGGCCTCCTCCTGGTTCGTCAGCAACCATGGCTACGGATTCCACCTCGATTCGAGCGCAGAAAGTTACTTCGATATGCGCAACGGCAAGGGCGACCGCTATGCCGTCCAGAATCTGTTCGGGACGCTCAAACTCAACATCGTCGGCGGCCCCAAGCTGACCGATGTGGTCAGCCGTTACACCGGATACAGCGGCCGGCCTTATCTCCCTCCGCCGTGGGTCTTCGGGACATGGGTCTCGTCAGACATCTGGAGAACTGGCGGCGAAGTGCGCTACGCGATCAGCCGCTATAAGAACAGCGGCATCCCCATTTCGGTCTTCGTTTTCGATTCGCCCTGGGAGGTCAGTTACAACGACTTCGTCTGGAACAAGACCCAGTTCGCGGCGGGCGGGACCTACGAGAATACCTTTTACGCAGGTTTCTCCGATTACACGCAGATGCTCACTTTCCTGGAGCAGAACGGCGTCAAGGTGGTCTGCTGGTTTACGCCTTTCATCAATACCTCGTCGTTCAATGATAACGTTGGCGGCGCCATCCCCGGCCAGAACACCGGCAAATCGCCTAACTATGACTTCGCGGCCAACAATGGCTATTTCGTTAAAACTTCCACGGTGAATACGGCGCCGCTCACGGTCGGATGGTGGAAAGGCACCGGAAGCCCGGTCGATTTTACCAACCCGAACGCCAAATCCTGGTTTCAGAACCAACTCACGACCTTGATCAATCAGAGCAAGGTTCTGACGACCGATCCGGTCATCGGCGGGTTCAAAACGGACGACGGCGAAGCGCTCGATTCGGGCGCGCCCTACATTCCGACGGCTGCATCTTACTTCAACGGCAAAACCGGGCTCGAAATGCAGAATGGTTACTGTGTTGAGTATCACAAGGCAGTCTCGGAGGTGTCGATCCAACCGGAATTCTCTTTGCGCGGAGCGGATTCAATGGCACGGGCGCCTTCCCGGCGGGCTGGCCCGGTGACAATCAGCCTAACTATGCGCAGGACAATGGACTTCAGAGCGTCATAACCTCAGGGTGTTCCGCCGCGATGAGCGGCTATCTCGATCTGGGGGCACGACATCGGCGGCTACCAGAACGCCAACTTTACCAGCAACCCCTCGGATCTGTTCATGCGCTGGACGCAGTACGGCGCCTTCACGCCGCTAATGCAGATGCATCGCCAGGTAGATCCTTCCAACCTCCAACAATACCCATGGGGATATTCGGCGCGACGGCTCTGGCGAATTACGTCACCTACGCCAATCTCCATTCGCAGCTATTCCCTTACATCTACACTTACGCCTGGCAGGCGAGCACCACCGGTCTGCCGATGATTCGTCCGCCCGTCCTTCTCAATCAGACGGATCCCGCGCTCGTCAGTGTCCAGCACACCTATTATTTCGGTAACGAGTTACTGGTGGCACCGATGAACGCTCAAGATTCCACGAGCCGGAACATTCAGCTTCCGGCCGGCAACTGGTACGATTACTGGACGAACGCGAAATACACAGGCGGTCAGAACCTGGCCTGGTCGAATAACGACACCACGAAATTCCCGGTCTTCGTCCGCGAAGGCTCGATCATTCCGATGCTGATCAGCGTGCCACAAACATTGTGCGACGCCGCCTACGTGCAAAACCCGTCGGTCACAACGCCCGGCAGCGGCATTCAATTCCTGATCTATCCCGGGGCGAGCGTTGCAAGTTTCAACATGTACGACGGAACGACCGCATCCTGCACGACGTCTGGAAGCGTGACGAAGGTGAACCTGATGACGCCACCGCGACAGCTCACGTTAAAAGTCTTCCAAGCGGCTTCGCCCGCTGGGGTTGAGCGAAATGGGCAACGATTGCCGAACCTTCAGACCCAGGCAGCCTTCGATTCAGCGGCGAACTCCTCCGGATGGTTTTACGACGCGACTGGGCAGTTTCTGCGCGTAAAATTCA
Organism: uncultured Verrucomicrobiae bacterium; assembly: GCA_963746035.1. Taxonomy (GTDB): domain Bacteria; phylum Verrucomicrobiota; class Verrucomicrobiia; order Chthoniobacterales; family UBA10450; genus JBBRDU01. Next base: position 475,964 of record CAVUZN010000001.1, read on the forward strand.
CGCGGGTGGGTCCAGCCGGGAACGAGGAGATCGACTTCGGACCAGACACGGTCGGTGACGGCGTCACCGACTCCTGGCGCGCCTACTACGGGGTGACGGACGACAACGAAGATTCGGACGGCGATGGTTTAACGAATCGGCAGGAATATTTTGCCGGGACGAATCCGAATAATGCAGGTAGCAACCTCAAAGTACAGTCAGTAGCTCCCAACCCCGGAGGGGCGGGTTTTCTGGTGAGTTGGCAATCGCAGGTGAACATCCCCTACCAAGTGCAGTGGAAACATGTTCTGACTGATTTGAACTGGGTAACGGTGAACCAGGCGTTTACCGGCACGGGCGGGAGCATGATGTTTACGGACGATGGCTCACTCACGGCGCCATTCCCTGACGATCAGCGGTTTTATCGGGTCGTAGTACCTTTGAGTCACAGAACGCGGCACAAATCCCTCCTTGATCCCGCGATGGGTTCCTCGCGCGCCATCCAAGGCACGGGCTAACCTGTGTCTTTCCGCCTAGTTTTCCGTCCGGTTCGCCCTCGATGGTTCGGCTTTTTGGCCTCAGCCGGACCCGGTAGCTAAATCGCCATTCCTCATTCGACATTTTGGGTGTGGCCCATAAGTTCATCCCCCTATGCCTTATAAAGATCTCACTCCGCCAAAGGGCGAAAAGATTACCCGGGGACAGACTCTAAGCGTCCCCGATAACCCGATCCTGCCTTTTATTAGAGGCGACGGGACCGGCCCGGATATCTGGGCTGCTAGCGTGCGCGTTTTCGACGCGGCCGTGGAAAAGGCATACGGCGGAAAGAAGAAAATCTCGTGGTTTGAAGTGTTCGCCGGGCAAGCGGCCAAGGACAAGTTCGACAATTGGCTGCCGGATGACACGGTCGAAGCGTTCCGCGAATATCTTGTCGGTATCAAGGGTCCGCTAACTACGCCGGTCGGTGGTGGGATTTCTTCGCTGAACGTCGCCTTGCGGCAGCTGCTTGATCTCTTCGTCTGCCTTCGCCCAGTGCAATATTTCCACGGCGTTCCTTCACCGGTGAAGCATCCCGAGAAGGTGAACATGGTGATCTTCCGGGAGAACACGGAAGACATCTATGCCGGCATTGAGTATCGCGCCGGCTCTCCCGAGGCACAAAAGATCCTCGATTTTCTACAGCAAGAATTCCCAAAAGCGTTCGATAAAGTTCGTTTCGGAACAAGAGCAAAGGCCGCCGAGTTTTGGAAGGCGGTCGGCGCACCGGAAAAAGACGACGTCATGGTTGGCGTCGGCATCAAACCGGTTAGCCGGTCTGGCAGCATTCGCCTGATCCACAGCGCCATCTCCTACGCGATTCAGAACAATCGCAAAAGCGTCACGATGGTGCACAAGGGCAACATCATGAAGTTTACCGAAGGCGCCTTTCGCGATTGGGGATATGAGATCGCAAAGAGCTATTTCGGTGCGGAGGAAATCGACGGCGGTCCGTGGTGCCGGATTCCTATGGGCAAACCGGGTGGTGGCATCGTCATCAAGGACGCGATCGCAGACATCACTCTCCAGCAGGTGCTGACGCGGCCCGAGGATTTTGACGTCATCGCGACACCCAATCTGAATGGCGATTACCTGAGCGACGCTTTGGCGGCGCAGGTCGGCGGAATTGGAATCGCTCCGGGCGGAAACATCAATTACATCACGGGTCACGCCGTCTTCGAAGCGACGCATGGAACTGCTCCCAAGTACGCGAACCAGGACAAAGTGAATCCAGGATCGGTTATTCTCTCTGGGGAGATGATGTTCCGTTACATGGGTTGGACGGAGGCGGCCGACCTGATCCTGAAGGGATTGAACGCGGCGATCACCAGCAAGCGCGTCACCTACGATTTCGCGCGCTTGATGCAAGGCGCGACCGAAATCAAATGCTCAGAATTCGGCAGCGACGTTATCAAGAACATGTAAGTCGGGTCGCTCCGCCGGTCATGAGGTAACAAATGAGTGAGTCTGCGCTCTGGCCGCGGTTCCAGAAATATCTTGTCCACTACGACGACATCGGGTTTGCGCTCGATGTCAGCCGGATGCGTTTCGGACCGGAGTTTATCGAGGAGATGAGCTCCAAGGTCGAGGGCGCCTTCAATGCGATGCGAGAATTGGAGGCAGGCGAAATCGCGAATCCAGACGAGGAACGAATGGTTGGCCATTATTGGCTGCGCAATTCCGCCCTGGCACCAAACGATCAACTGCGCCGAGACATTGATGAGACGAATCGCCGGATCAAGGCTTTCGCGAACAACGTTCACAAGCGGAAAGATTAAGTCCGCCAACGGGGAACCGTTTCGGAATCTTCTGCTGATTGGAATCGGGGGATCAGCGCTGGGCCCGCAGTTCATTTCCGACGCTCTGGCCCAGCCCGATGATCCGCTGCAGATAGACTTCCTCGACAACACCGATCCGGATGGATTTGACCGGGTCTTTGATCAGCTTGGGGAAGAATTGAAACGCACGCTGGTCATCGTGGTATCAAAATCGGGCGGAACCAAGGAGACGCGGAACGGTATGATCGAGACCGAAGCGCGTTTCAAGAAGCTATGGATCGCCTTCTCGAAACAAGCGGTAGCCGTGACCGGTTCGGGCAGCGAACTGGACCGTTACGCCGAGACTAACGGTTGGATCGACCGTTTCCCGATGCACGACTGGGTCGGCGGACGCACATCTGTAATGAGTGCGGTCGGGTTGCTGCCGATGGCCTTGCAAGGCTTCGACATCGACGCCTTCCTCGCCGGCGCCGCGGCCATGGATGAGAAGACGCGCGACCAACGATGTAATGGAAAATGCGGCCATGCTGCTCGCGCTGATGTGGTTCTACGCCGGCGAGGGCCGCGGCGAGAAGGACATGGTGATTCTGCCCTACAAGGATCGGCTCGCCCTTTTCAGCAAGTATCTGCAACAACTGGTGATGGAATCACTAGGCAAGGCCAAGGATCTCGAAGGACAGGAAGTGCACCAAGGCATCGCGGTCTATGGCAACAAAGGCTCCACCGATCAGCACGCCTACGTGCAGCAGTTGCGGGATGGCGTCCTCAATTTCTTTGTCACTTTCATCGAAGTCAGCAAGGACCGCCACGAACCTCGCTTGGAAGTGGAGCCTGGAGTAACGAGCGGCGATTATCTTGCAAGGTTTCCTGCGCGGCACGCGTACGGCCCTTTACGAGAGTGGCCGAGAGTCGATCACGCTAACTATCCCTGATGTAAATGCGTTTTCGGTCGGCGCGTTGATCGCACTCTACGAACGAGCGGTCGGGTTTTACGGATCACTTGTGAATATCAATGCCTATCATCAGCCCGGCGTTGAAGCCGGGAAAAAAGCGGCCAGTGAGGTCCTCGCGTTACAGCGGGAAGTTCGTGCCGCCCTGTCCTCTGTTCCGCAAACCCCGGAAGAGATCGCGAAGAAACTCGGCCGGGATCCGGAGGCAGTTTTTCATGTCCTCCGTCATTTGGTCGCGAACGACCCGGCTGTGCGCTGCGAAAAGGGAGATGCGATCGCGGCAGATTGTTTTTCAATCCAAGCTTAGGTGCTCACCTCTATGGACGTTTCGCAATCCACGCAGTCTGATCCTGATAATATCAGCTGGCCGGTGCTAGTGCAGTTTGTCCGGCAGTTAAGCCACGACCTGCGCAATCACCTCAACGCGGTGGAACTGCAGTCAGCGTTCCTGGGCGAGATCGCAACCGACCAGGAGATGAAGGACGAAGTGAAGAGGCTTCGCGAAATGCTCGGCACCTTTGGCGGTGCCCTGCAAAAACTATCGGCGGATATGGCGCACGCGCGCGTGAATGCCATTCCCTACAAGGCCTCCGATTTGATGGAAGACCTGCGCCGCCGAATAGAATCAACGCAACTTGAGCCCCCCCTCGCGGTTGATTGGAAGGTGAATGTCGGCGCCGCCATAGTGAATGTTGACCCCCAGTTGTTTCCGCTTGTCCTCCAGGAGCTGCTGGCTAACGCAGCTCGCTTTGGGAAGGGTGGGAAGGTCACCGTTGAGGCCGAGGAGCGCCCCGGTCGGGGGATCGCCATCAGACTCGTTGAGGCGAAGGAGGAGTTCGTTGGGGAGACCCAGAAGTGGGGCCGCCAGCCCCTGCGAAACCCGAGCCATGGGCATTATGGTCTTGGTCTGAATCGCGCCCGCATTATCATTGAATCACACGGGGGAAAACTGGACGCGAATTATGATCCGAAGGCCAAAATTCTTGTTAGCGAGATCCTGCTCCCTGCCGCCGAGGAGAACTAGCGTCCGCAGTTCTCACTGATGGCGGATACAGGCATAACCCGGGCCCGCAACGGCCACGCCGCAGAAGCGGTGGAGAATCGGCGCATTCTCATCGTCGATGACGAGCGTCCAATTCTCATGACGCTCGAGGCGTTGTTAACCCGGCGCGGCTACGACGTTGAAACGGCGGCGACGGCAAGTGCCGGTTTGAAGCTGTTGAAGACGAAGTCGCCTGCCCTCGTTTTGCTCGACCTGCAACTCCCGGACGCGCCGGGCCTCGAAACACTCGACCTGATCAAAACAGACTTCCCCAACGTCCAGGTGATCATCCTGACGGCGCACGATTCATTGAACAACGCCATCGAATCGATCAAGCGGGGCGCTTATCATTTCATCAGCAAACCTTACGCACCGGAAGAATTGCTCAGCCTGGTGGACCAGGCCCTCGAAAAACAGTCACTGCTGCGCGAGACCGCGGAGTTGCGGCAGAAAACGCAGCAACTGGAAAAGCGACTGGAGATCGCCGAGACCCGGTTAGGCCCGATTTTTACGAGCAAAGTGATGCAGGAGATTCAGGATTTGATCTCCGCCATGGCGCCGTCCGACGCGAACGTTCTGATCACGGGCGAAAGCGGCGTGGGCAAGGAGGTAATTGCGAACACGATTCACCAACGGAGCCAACGCGCCGATAAGCCTATGGTGAAATTGAATTGCGCAGCCTTTCCTCCCGCCATGATCGAAGGCGAGCTTTTTGGATACGTGAAAGGCGCCTTCACCGGTGCGGTCAACGATTTTAAGGGCATGATCGCAGAGGCGGACGGCAGCACGCTCTTCCTCGATGAAATTTCCGATATGCCGGCAGATCTGCAGACCCGCTTCCTGCGTGTTCTTCAGGAACGAGAGTATCGATCGCTAGGAAGCACCCGCACCGTGAAGGCAAACTTCCGCGTCATTGCCGCGACGAACCGTCCGATTTCCCAGGCGCTTTCGGAAAACAAGCTGCGCTCCGATCTCTATTATCGCCTGAACACCTTTCAAATAGAGGTCCCACCGTTGCGCGAACGAAGGCAGGATATTCCGCCGCTGGTTGCCTCTTTCGTTAAGCTGTTTTCGCAAAAGCTGCGAAAAGAGGAGCCCTCCATCGCCCCTGAGGCTTTCGAAAAGTTAATGGAATACGGTTGGCCGGGAAACGTGCGAGAACTCCAAAACTGCGTCGAATACGCAGTCGTTCTGGCGCGGCAGAATGTCATCGGCGTAAAAGAACTTCCTGCCGAAGTGCAGCTTCCGCCGGCCTTGCAGCAGAGCGAGCGGGCGTTGCAGCGACAAGGGGCGCAGAGCCTCGACGAGGTCGAGCGAACTGCCATCCTTCAGGCCCTGGCGCAGTGCCACGGCAACAAAAAGAAGGCGGCCGAACTGCTCGGCATCCAGCGCCCTACCCTGTACAACAAACTGAAGCGCTACGCCATCCAGCTCTAGCGCCGCCACAAGGTCGAACGAACGCCAGGCGGGAATTCGCCGCGCGGGCCGTCGCGGGGTACGACCTTGGCTGGTTTGCAAATCCTGCAGCGGAACCAGACAGTCATTTATGTCGCGTCACCTGAGCCAAACTCTTGCCCACGCGGAGGATCAGCTCTCCGCGGCCAGGACGCGACGTCCGACTGAAATACTCCCTCTCTACAAACGCTTCCTCAAAATCGAGGAGCACCGGTTGCGATTGCGGCACCGGGCAGGCGGCGGCGGCCGCGAAGTCTGCGGGCTGCGCGCTGACCTCGTCGACATCCTTCTTCGCCATGTTTTCGCTGCGGCGGTGAACGCAGCGGCCGATCAAAAGGATCCGGAACAGCCGCTGGCGCTGATTGCCATCGGGGGTTACGGCCGGGGCGAACTCAATCCGGCCAGCGACATCGATGTGATGCTTCTGCACAAGTCCGGTCCAAAAAAGGTCTCCCCTTTCGTGACCAACATCGTGGAAGAGATCCTCTATTCGCTCTGGGACGTTGGTTTCAAGGTCGGCCATTCCACGCGCTCCATTCGCGGCGCCATCCTCCAGGCGAATACCGACATGATGAGCAAAACGGCGATGCTGGAATCACGTTTTCTCGCCGGGGACCAAAAGCTGGCTGAGCTGTTCCGAGCGCAGTTCGTAGCCAAATGCGTTTCCGGACACGAGCGCGAATACGTCGAGATGCGCATCAAGGACCAGCAATCCCGGCACAGCAAATTCGGCGATAGCGTTTACATGCAGGAGCCCAACCTGAAGAGCGGGTGCGGAGGACTGCGCGATTATCAAAACCTTCTTTGGATGACCTACTTTAAAGAAGGCGCCCTCACCACGACGCATCTGGTAGGCAGAGACTGGCTGACCGAAACCGACCGACGCCGGATCGATCGCGCCTACGATTTTTTATTGCGGCTACGCACGGATTTGCATTATGCGACGGGTCGAGCCAGCGATGTGCTGCACCTCAACCTGCAGCAGCAAATTGCTGAACGTCTCGGCTACACTGCCCATCTGGGCCGGACTCGGAGCGAAGCGCTCATGCGCGACTATTATGCGCACGCTCGTAATATTTACAGGGTAAGCGAACGCATCACCGAGCAATTCGTTGAAGGCTATGCCACTGAACGGACCCGTTCGTTCTTGAGCTTTCTCCCCCTTCGGCGCGAGCCGACGGAGACGCGCCTGGAAGAGTTCGTGGTGAGACACGGGCGTCTTTATTCCGAGCGACGCGATATTTTCCAACGCGATCCGAACCAGATGATGCGGGTTTTTCAGCTCGCTCAGGAACATCATCTCGAGCTAAGCCCTGAGATTGAGGACCTGCTGCACCGCCGGTTAGGGCAAGTCACCCGGACGTTTCAATACGCCAAGGTTCCGCGCGAGATGTTCCTCGGGATGCTGTCTCGCAAAGGCGAAGTGGCGCGGATTCTTCGGATCATGCATCGGGTCGATTTCCTCGGCCGCTATCTACCGGAGTTCGGTCAACTCGTCTGCCTGGTCCAACATGAGTTCTTCCATCGCTATACCGCGGATGAGCATACCCTCGTTTGCACCGACAAGCTGGACGCCCTCGCAAATACATCCGATCCGAAGCTGACCGGCTACCGGCGCCTGTTCGAGAAACTGGAAGACGCATTTGTCCTCTATCTAGCGCTATTGCTGCATGACACGGGCAAGGCTGTGGGCGCCCGCCCGCATTCTGAAGCGAGCGCTGTTTTTGCCCAACGAGTCGCCTCGCGCCTGCAGCTTTCCCCGCCGCAACGGAAGGCATTGATCCTCCTGGTGGATCATCACATGACCCTTTCGAACATTGCCCAACAGCGAAATCTCGACGACCCGGCGACGATCGTGGAACTGGCCAACGTGGTGAAGAACCAGGCCAACCTGAATGCGTTGATGCTGTTGACGCTTGCTGACGGCCAGGGAACAGGAGGGAGCGCCTGGTCTGACTGGAAGGAATTGCTGGTCTGGCAGCTTTACCATGCAACCACTCGTTACCTGGCGGACCAGGAATCCTTTTACAACCAGGCCCGCATTGAACGCGGAAAACTGGCCGAAGAGATCGCGAGCGAGCTGCCGGCGGATTTCGGTGACGAAATCGAAACGCACTTCGACTTCATGCCGGATACCTATTTCCGCGGCGTCAGCAAAGACGACGCAATCCGCGACATTAAACTCCTGCGCACCTTCGTGGAGAAGGCGACCGAGGGCGAGGATCCGCTGGAACCGGCCGTCATCTGGCAGCCGGACCCCGATCACGGCCATACCATCGTCGCTTTGCACACCTGGGATCGCGAGCAACTGCTCGCCCGCATCGCCGGGTCGTTCGCGGTCGTCCCGATCAACATCCTCAGTGTCGATACCTTCGCGCGCGGCGATCAGACGGTTCTCAACGTTTTCCACGTTTGCGATGCCCGCGGACGTGCGGTGGCAGATCAGCGGGATTTTGCGCTGGTGGAAAGGACCTTGCGTGAAGCGCTGCACGATCCCAATTACGATTTTCGCCCGTTGCTCGAGAAAGCACAGCGTCAGATCCGTCCGAAAAGCAGGCAGGAAATTGAGTTTCCGACCAGGATTGCGATCGATAACAAGGCGCACCCGAATTACACGCTGATTCAAATCCAAACCGAAGACAGAATCGGCTTGCTGCACGACCTCCTGGAGTGCTTCGGCCGCTGCGGTGTCGCGATCGCGCTCTCTCGCATTAGCACGGAGAACGGCGCGGTCATGGACACGTTTTATGTCACGGACACCGCCCAGCGAGTGAAGATTACCGATTCCCAACGAATCACAGACCTGCAAACGCAATTGCGGAGTGCGGTTCTCGGAAACAAGTCGCCGGCCTAGAACGAACGGGCGCTTGCACCGCGCGGGAATTTCAACGACTCGTCACGGGAATGAATGTTCTGATCCTCGCGGCAGGTTATGCGACCCGCCTCTATCCGCTGACTCTGAATAAGGCAAAACCCCTGCTGGAAGTGGCAGGCAAGCCGATGATCGAGCGGATCACCGACCAGCTCTCGGCCGCTCCGGAGATTAAGACGATTTATGTGGTCACGAACGCGAAGTTCGCGACCCAATTTCAAGAATGGGCCGATAAGCTCAACAAATCCGGACGAAGCGCGTCACTGAATATCATTAATGATGGCTCCACCAGCGACGAAGATAAGCTGGGCGCGATCGGCGACATGAATCTGGTGCTGCAGAAGCATGGCTTGGTGAAAGACGATCTGCTGGTCATCGCGGGGGACAATCTTTTTACCGAACCGCTCAACGGTTTTGTTGAATTCGCCAAAGACAAAGCGGCGGCGGTGGCCATTTACGACGTAGGCGATCGCGAACAGATGAAGAAGTACGCGAGCGTGACGCTGGATGCGAAAGGTGTGATCACCCATTTCGAAGAGAAGCCGGCAAATCCGCAAAGCACCCTGGCCGCGCTGGCCCTCTACTTTTACTCGCGGGACGTGCTTCCGCTGGTGGCGACCTACTTGAATGAGGGAAATAATGCCGATCAACCAGGCCGTTTCCTGCAATGGCTTTATACCCGGCGGCCGATCCACACTTACCAGATCCAGGGGAAATGGCTCGATATCGGCAGCAAGGAAACGCTCGAAGCGGCGGATACGTTGTTTCGCGGCGAAGCTTGAAGTCTGAAGGAGGAGACGGCTCCGGCCGACGCCGGACCGCTTACTTCAGTCTGCCTTCGTCGAATTCGATCAGGTCGAAGTAGGTCTTGATGTCTTTGCGGCCGGCGCCGCCTGATTCCTCGAGAAAGTGAAGGAAACGCGCTCGTTTGGCGGCAGTGTCGGGATGGCGCGAAATCATCGCCTGATTCCACTCTTCGACCGCCTCGACGCTATGCCTGGCTCCGTTTCGTTCGATCCAGTCGAGCACGGCCACGTCATCTTCCAGCTTTCCCACGGCCTCTTCAAAGGCGTCCGGATCAAGCTTGAGAAAGGCTAACAAATGCTTGTCGAACCCAACCGTCTTGTAGTTGTAGCCGTTAAGCAGGCCTTTGCGGTGTAAACGAGCCTTGTCGATCAAACGCGGCAGATGAACATATCCGCCCAGTTTTTCGTAAGGGCTGCGCGGGTGGCGAGTGCGTTTCAACGCCGCGTTAAGTAGCGGGAATGACCTGCACCGCGGATGGTGACAGCGCCGGTTGTTCTTTGGCCGGAGGCTCGCCTGAGGCTTCAGGTAACAATTCCGCCTGCTGCAGATCTGCCTGTCCGATGACGAGACCACCGGAAAAGATTCCGCCCTTGTCGATGGTTAGGGACTTGGCCGTCACATTTCCCTCGAGCACGCCGGTTTTGTGAATATTGACTGCACCGGTCGCGATAATCTCGGCGGACATGCGACCCTTGATGTCGATGCTGCCAACGGTGACGCGGCGATAACATTGCACGTCGGCCTTACGCTCGACGTCGATGTAGTTAGCCGCGAGGCGTCCGGGAATCTTGCCGATGAAATTAATGGTGGCTGACTCTTCACATTGCAGATTACCGCGCAGCTTCCCTTCGATGACGGCGCTGTGACAAACAACGCTGGTGCTACTGAGATCGCCTTTCGGCGTCAGGTGAATGTCGCCGCGGGTCCGGATGGAGCGGCTAAAGGGCGTGGTGATCTTGTAATCGCGCAGATCAATGTGCGCGCTGCATCCTGGACAATTGGTGGAAGTGGCGGCTTCGCTCACTTCGTGTTTACGCTTGCACTCGAAACAGGCGACGACGCGACTGCGCTGCGTTCCCCAGAGACCGCCGAGCTTCTTCAGCGCGTTGGCCGGCTCGACGCTCGGAAGCGCAGCGGCCGGAGCCGACTCGCGCACGCGCACGACGGCGGCAGTTTTTGGCGCGCTGGGAGCGAAATGCCGCCCGCATTGGCGGCACATGGTGCTCTTCGCCGCCGCATAATCCATCTGCTTGAAGCCACAGTGTGGACACTCCACACTGACTTTCGCAGGCGACGGCTTCCCCACGGCTGACCTGGGCGGAACTTCCTTTCTTAACCGCGTGCGGCAAAGGCCGGCTTCGCAGCAGGCTCTTCGCTACGCACAATCTCCGGACGATTGCCGGACTGCTTCGGCGAAGCCACGCTCATTCCGCTGGTTACTTCGGACTTGCCGATAAAGGTCGCGCCTTCTTCGATCACGAGACGAGCCGCCTTCAAGTCACCCTGTAGGATGCACTTCGACTTCAACTCGCAACGTTCGGTCACGGTAATATTGCCCTGAACTTTTCCAAAAACCGTAATCGACTTTGTTTTGATCTCACCGCGAATGTCGGCGTTCTCACCAATGGTCAGCACGCCCTCGGAATTGATCTCACCCTCAACCTTGCCATCGATCAGAAGCTCCTTCTGAAACTTGATCGATCCTTTGATTTCGACGTCGCTCGAAAGGATGTCTTTACCGGAATGTTCAGCCATAGTTTTTTGGTAGTCGCTTGTTTGTGATGAGGGTCTCGGCGGTTCGCTGTAGGCGGGCCGGGTGCTTTCTTCCGTCCCGGAAACCAGAGAACCTTCCCCGATCGGTGACATCGGCTTCTGCGGGATGAATTTTTTCAACACGGCGTATTATTGTCGGGGCCTCCAGCTATGTCAACGTATTCCCGTGAGAACGACAGGTTTTTCACAAGTTATTCACCACTTGATACAGCTTCGCTGAAGAGGTCTGAGCCTTCAGCATTAAGAATGCCGGAGCCCGGCTCGGCGCTCGATCCAGTTGGAAGGCCAGGGCTTGGGCGGAAGAGCCAGCCCCCAGCATCTCAGAACTGATGCGGGCGGTCCGATCGGCGTCGTAGGCGACCACCCAGATCACCCCGTGCCGTCGAAGGATGTCCTCGGCGCTCCCCGCGTCGGTAGCGGAAAAGAAGCGGGCCGACGCTTCGTTACCCGGTAGGCTCTCATGCGAACTACCGGCCACGCCGGGCTGCCCCGACCAATAGGCCAAGGCGGGCGAAAGCCACCATGGCGCCAGGAAGGGCGCCTGCTGAGGCGATCTCATTTCCGTGGCGAGAGCGCGCAGATCAATTCCTTCCTGTCGCGCGAGCAGTTGCGCCGCGCGCTGATCGTCGTTCGGCCAAAGCGTCTCGTCCCATGCCTTCGCCACCGGCCAAAAGCAGAGCACCACGAGCAGCCAGACTAACCAACGCCGGCCCGCCCCTTCCAGAAACATCGGTAATAGCAGAACGAAAATGAGAACAAAAAAGTAGGCCCATCGTACCTGCCAGACTGTTAGGGCCAGGGCGCAGAGAAGAAGTGCAGTCAGTGCGCGAACCGGGCATGGCGACGGCGCCTCATTCCGATCGCGCCGTCGTTTCAAGAAATAGAGCGCGGGCGCGGCCAGAAGCAGAAAACTACCCCAAGACCACCAGGCCAGACTAACTAATTGCACATGGCTAAGCTCACCGATGCTTTGCGCCCACTTTCCGGCCAGCGGAGTACTGAAGGCGCCCAGATCGGGCAATCTGCGTTCAATGATGAACGAAATCATGAGGACACTGCCGAGCGCAAGCCAGGCCTGAAGGCGGAAGGAGGACGACCGGTTAGGCGAAGCGGAACGGCTCCTTAAAAAATAAACATCTACTCTGGTCAGAACAAAGAGAAGCAGCGGCTCGTAAAAAGAAACCCAGAGAGCGAAGCCCCAGGTTAGGCCGGCGACGATTTGCCAGCGGCGCTTCCCTTCGACAACAGTGAGAACCTCCGCGCCGAGAGCGATGGTCACGAGCAGGATCAAAAGCGATTGGTGATCGGGGCGCCCTAACAAAGTCCCGTGCACAAGAATCGGGCTGGTGGCGTAAAGCAGCAACGCCGGCCAGCGATAATGAAATTTAACCCTCCGGCACCACCACCAGAGAAAGAGAGCTCCGGCCAACGCGACCACGGGCGAGATCCAGGCGCCGGCCGTATCAACTGGATTCGCCGTGAACGGCGTGATCAATACCGCGGCGATCACGATCGCGTAATCAAACGGCGCGGTCGTATGTGCACTCGTCCCTCGCGGAAAATTCTCGAACTCGTGATGGCGCACAATTGTGCCCGGGTGCTCCCAACACAGGCGAACCCTGGTCATGCGCGAATAGCAATCGGCGTCGGTGAAGTAAACATCCTGCCCTGCAAAGACACTTTCGAGGTTCCAGCAGCGCGGCAAGACGACACAGGCCGCCAATAAGATGAGTTCCAGCGCAACGAGCATGGGGCGCACGCCGCATATCACATCGGTGGGGCGAGACTCTGTCGAGCCGAAGAATATCCAAGGACAAAGTTCGCGATGGCGCGACGAAATCGCCGGCGCACGCGGCGCGTGCGCTCCCCGGCACTGGCGTGATAGCCCCGAAAGCTTTCGGGGCTGGGCCCACCAGGATTCGAACCTGGGACCAAGGGATTATGAGTCCCCTGCTCTAACCGCTGAGCTATAGGCCCGTGCGCTTGAACTTAACCACACGAGCGGCGCGTGACCAATCTCGAAACGATTCCGAAAGGCTTCCGCGAGATCGAAGATCATCGAGAGACGTTCGCTGAGCTGCGGGCGTCTTTCTCTCCACTTAACCAGAAGCGAGCAATCCAGAAACCGCCTAACCTACCTCCACTCTCGCGCTCTCCTCGCACCGGCCATGTTCGGCCCCAGATAATGCTGTACCGCTCCGTGTCGCGGGCGGGGAACTTCGCTAAGGACAAATGACCGCGACGACCGTTCCGGTTCCGGCTTCGGTCTTCGCGTGAACGAGACGCGGACCCGGGATTGCGTAATAGCCGGGGTTCGTTTTCACCACCACGATCTGGCGAATGCTGCCGGTAAAGACTGAACCAGCCTGGTTGACCGAGTTGGTCACGAAGACAGCAAGGTAAGCAGGGACGGTCTGAGGCGGGACCGCCGCAGCGCCCGCGTCGGTTGTCCACGTGCCGCCGCACTTCGGAGGCGTGGTGCTGGCGCGGTCGGCAAATCCTTTGAACGTTGCCGGCGCTGTCCCTCCAGTCATCGAATTGACCTTCCATTGTGTACCCCAAAAGGTCACAGCCGTTCCGACCGCAGCGTTCTGATCGCCAATAACAAAGCTGCCGGAGGCCGTTTCGTAGGCATACACCAGCAATGAGGAGGTCGCCGTCATCGTTTGGCCGCAATCATCAGTCACTGCCACACTGACCGAATGAGGGCCAACGGTCGTGAAAGTGTAAGTGGCGGCGATCGCGTGCGTAGCCTCGTTCACGGTCGCCGCCTGGGAGTGACCATCGAACGTCCAAACCGCGGTGTGCGTGTCGCCGGTGTTATCGGCAAATGTGGCGGTGAAATTTACCGCCGTTTTCACCGGCTGCGGTATGAGGGGCCCGGTGATTCCGACGGTCGGCGCCGGATTGGTCACGCTGACGGTCTGCTGGGCAGAAGCGGTGTTTCCAGATGTGTCCGTCGCAGTCCAAACGATGGTCGTGGTTCCCACGGGATACGGAGTGGTTACGGCTTTGTTGTCGCTGCGCACGCCCACCACCGATTTGACGCCACAATTGTCGGAGGCCGTCGGCGTTCCGGGATCGACCAGCGCCGCGCATGATCCGAGTGTGTTGTCGACCGTGTTGATGTTAGGCGGCGGGGTGATTTTGGGCGGGGTATTATCCAGCACGGTGACGGTGAAGCTGGCGGTCACGACATGAGCCGGAACTGCTCCGTCGGTGGCGGTGTAGGTCACGGTCGTCACCCCTTTAGGGAAAGTGTCCCCGCTCTGATGATCCGAAGTAAGGCTGGCGACTGTGCAGTTGTCGTTAGCGTGCGGTGCGCTCCAGGTCGCCACCTGATCGCAGGTCGCGCGGCCCGGTCCCGTCTGCACCGTAATGTTTGCGGGAACATCGGTGATTACGGGCGGCATGGAATCTCTAACGATGACTTTCTGCGTAGCGACCGAGGAGTTCCCATGTCCGTCGCTAAACGTCCAGGTGATCACGTGCGTGCCCTGCGTAGTATAGGTGAGCGCGTCGGTGGTGGTTCCGGTAAGGGTTCCTGCGCAATTATCGGTCGTGGTCGGCGCAGTCGTCGTGCCGGAGCATTCACCCGTCACATCGGGGAGCACCGGTACCACTGGCGGGGTCACATCTTTAATGATGACGTTTTGTTTGGCGGTTGAGGAGTTGCCATGGCCGTCGTCAAAGGTCCAGGTGATCACGTGCGTGCCCTGCGTCGTGAAAGTGAGAGCGTCATTTGTTGTGCCCGTTACAGTCCCGGCGCAATTGTCGGTCGTGGTTGGCGCGGTGGCAGTGGCGGAGCACTCACCCGTCACATCGGGCAGGACCGGTATAACTGGCGGCGTTACGTCTTTAATGATGACGTTTTGTTTCGCGGTCGACGAGTTGCCATGGCCATCGTCGAACGTCCACGTGATCACGTGCGTGCTTTGCGTCGTGTAAGTCAGCGGATCGCTCGTCGTGCCCGTGACCGTCCCGGCGCAGTTGTCGGTGGTAGTTGGCGCAGTCGCCATGGCCGAGCATTCACCAGTGACATCGGGCAGCACCGGTACAACGGGCGGGGTCACATCTTTAATGATCACGTTTTGTTTGGCGGTCGAGGAGTTGCCATGGCCATCGTCGAAGGTCCAGGTAATCACGTGCGTCCCTTGTGTCGTGTAAGTGAGAGCGTCGCCGGTCGTGCCCGTTACAATTCCGGCGCAGTTATCGGTTGTGATCGGCGCGGTGGCCGTGGCGGAGCATTCACCCGTCACGTCCGGCAGCATCGGTACAACTGGCGAGGTCACATCTTTAATGATGACGTTTTGCTTCGCGGTCGAGGAGTTGCCATGGCCATCATCAAAGGTCCAGGTGATCACGTGAGTGCCTTGCGTCGTATAAGTCAGAACGTCGCCGGTCGTGCCCGTTACTGTTCCGCAATTATCACTCGTGCTCGGCGCAGTCGCCGTGGCTGAGCATTCGCCAGTCACGTCGGGGAGCACCGGTACAACTGGCGGGGTCACATCTTTTATGATGATGTTTTGCTTCGCAGTTGAGGAATTGCCATGGCCATCGTCAAAGGTCCATGTGATCACGTGCGTGCCTTGCGTCGTGTAAGTCAGAGCGTCGCCGGTCGTGCCCGTTACAGTTCCAGTGCAGTTATCGGTTGTGGTCGGCGCGGTGGCAGTGGCGGAGCACTCACCCGTCACATCGGGCAGTACCGGTATAACTGGCGGCGTTACGTCTTTAATGATGACGTTTTGTTTCGCCGTCGAGGAGTTCCCATGGCCGTCGTCAAAGGTCCACGTGATCACGTGCGTCCCTTGCATCGTGTAAGTCAACGCATCGGTCGTCGTGCCGGTTACATTACCAGCGCAAGTGTCTGTCGTTGTCGGCGCAGTCGCAGTAGCCGAACATTCCGCAGTGAGATCCCCGAGGACGGGCGCGTCCGGCGGTGTTAGGTCACGGACGGTCACCACTGCCGTGCAAGTGTCGGACGCTCCGTGGCTATCGGTGAC
Organism: uncultured Verrucomicrobiae bacterium; assembly: GCA_963746035.1. Lineage (GTDB taxonomy): Bacteria > Verrucomicrobiota > Verrucomicrobiia > Chthoniobacterales > UBA10450 > JBBRDU01. The sequence goes on from CAVUZN010000001.1 coordinate 492,160, forward strand.
CTTCAAGGTAACTGTCGTATCCCCAAGTGGGTAAGGACCGGGAGGCGATTGTTCCAGGGCAATCGTGTCGCCAGTGTCCGGATCGGACGACCCGTCATCAATCGACGCCGCCGCGGAGCATCTCTGTGCGTCAGCCGAGACAGTGACGTCCCTACATTTCGCGACCGGCGGGTGATTTGTTTCGACGAAGATGTTCACCGAGTTGAGCGCGACGTGCCCGAGACTGTCCGTGGCCGAGTAGGAAATGGTAAAGGAGCCGCCGTTGGCGGCCGTTGGCGTCCAGTTGAATGTGCTGGTGGCCGGTGAAGGCGCGGTCAACGTAAATGACGGCGTCATGCTCGCGCCGACCGGAAGCCCGGAGACGTTGAGCGTAACCGGGGTGTCGGCATTTCCCGTGACCGGATTGATATTCGGACTGACGCCGCTGACGGTGAAGGAGACGGGCGTCCCGGGTGAGGTTGAAAACGATCCGGCAGCGCTTGAGCCGTTAATGAGACAGGATGGCGGGGATCCGCCGGTGGTCAGCGTGTTACTGAGAATGAAATCGACCGGGACACGAGACTTGGTGTTGCCCTTGTCATCGAGATCGGAAATCCAAATCTGCACGAACCAAAGCCCCTCCTCAACACCGGTCGTGTTCCATGAGATCAAACCGGTGTCTCGATCGATGGTTAGGCCGGCCGGCGGATAATTAGTTGCGGTGACCCCGGTGTTGGCCCGGGGCGCGATGGAAAACTGCAGGGAATCGCGCTCGAGATCGGAAACAGGAACAAAGAATTGGTTAGGACTTCCGGTGACCAGGGAAAGGACGGGAGGGAGCGAGGTCGAAGGCGAATTGTTCTTGCTGTAGGGCGAGACAACAATGTCGTAACGCCAAGCCTGATTTCCGCCGTCGATGATATTGCTGAGGCGGGCGCTGCTACTACCCATGGCCGTGAATGGACCCGCGTTATTATAGTGATGCTGCACCGTAAATTCGCCAAGGACCCAGTCTTCCGTCGCGCTGAATGAGGTCACGACAAGCGAGACGCTGACACTCTGCCCGTCGCCGAAGTTAAAACTCTCGGGCGAGATGACGTTGCCGACCACGGGCGTCCCGAAGAAACTGCGTCTCCATCCGGAACGGATGTGGAACTCTACCGTGCCGGTTGGATTGCCGCTGTCGTCCAGAATGGGCTTGTAATCGATCGTCGCATAACGGAAGTGCGACGCCTTGGCTTCGGTGGTGGCGAACCCGAGCAGGCCGGTCACAAGCAAGGCCATCCGGGCGGCACGGCTAAGCCTGGCCAAGAGTCTGCGCAGCGAATTCGTGTTCCTGGTCACTTTACGGTGCACTAGTCGTTAGGCGTCGAGAAGGTCAGCGAAAGACTTCCTGTCGCGGTTTGAGTGACTCTGCAGGTCTGTTGCCTGCGCCGCGCCGCTGCCGGTCACGCCGCCGAATTCCAGGCTGCCTGATTCCAGGTTCAGTTGCACACCATCGAGCCCAACAACGTCGCCGCCGGCATCGACGAGAACGACGCCTCCGATAATTGAACCCCAAAGCGTCCCCTGATTCACCAGTGTCATGTTCGGAGCGTCGCCGTCCTCCTCCAATTCGCCGGAATATTCCGCGTGGGCGACCACCAGGGCCCATTGACCTCCGCGAATCGTATTGTTGGCGTTGCGATCGATGATGAACGTCATCGCGCCGGGCAGATCGCCGGCCGCATCCATGGACACAACCAATCGGCCATTGCCATCCAGCGAAACACGCGAAATGCTGAGGATCACCTCGCGACGAACGGGGGCGGCGCTGTTGGGATTGCGTGCAGCTGGAGCGCCGGTTAACCCCGTCAGGCAGAAGAGAAGCAACAACAGCCAGCGCAGACCGATTGCGAATGGACGCCGTGCAGAAGCGGGGCTATCGCCGAGCCTCTCAGTTTTGACAAGTTCCATGTTCCTGTTTTCCTGCTCGCGCAATCCTTCGGTACGAATGACCACAGACCTCGCGGCGCCGATCGCCCGTGACGCGTCCCTCCGGTTTGACGGGTTTCCTAACAACAGTCGAGCCCAAAATAGTCGTCCCATTTTCCGTTAACTACGGCGAAAGGCGCCCACCCCCGCGGCTACACAATTTCCTCGACAGAAGTAGAACTTCCCCGCTAAACACCGGAATCATGAGCCCGACTCGGAAATTCAGCCTGCTTGCGGCCGGCATTGTTCTGCTCGGTCTGTCCCGCGCCTTTGCTGGTCCGGAACCGATCGTCGACACCGGCAAGAACGTGGTCCAGCAAGCAGAGCCCGAGTGTAACTGGTATTTCAGCCTGGGTGGCGGGTTCGACGTCGATTACGGCGGCACCGATTTCGTGCGTGAGCACACCATTCCCAGCCTGGCTGGCATTGCCACCTTCCACAATTCGGCGACCAGCTGGGACGATGCGTTCGACACGCCTTATCGCATCGAAGGCGAATTTGGCTACGCGTTAGGCCAGCACTTTGAGTTTTTCGGCCGCTTCAGCTACAGCGAGGCCGATGGCCAGAGCACTGAATCTTATATCGCGGTTAACAATATCGGACTCGAAACGGAAAACAAATGGGACGATTATCGGTCCTACGGCGGCGAAGTAGGCCTGCGCTATCATTTTCTGTCCCGCGACCACTGTATTCGTCCCTACATTTCCCTTTCGGGCGGTGTGAGTCGTGTAGACAACATTGGGGTGACGGTGCGGGCGGCCAACAACACGGGCGGGTTTAATGCGGGCGATGTTCTTTATGACGGGGCGTTCTACGGCAATAGCACGGTGGCGACCGGGTCGGTGCTGACCGGTCTTGAGGTGCGGGTGGCCCGGTGCTTCTCGGTCGGCGCGGACGCCGGTTTGCGTTACCATTCGAAACTGGCGGGCGACGACGACGATCTCCGTCAATCGACCCCGGCCGGTTTCTTTTTCCCGAATCTCGACAAGGTGAACAACAACGCCGGCGATCGCCTGTTTTGTCCGGTCACCTTCTACGCCAAGATTCGGTTCTAACTGGCCCCTGCCCTCTTAGTTAGGCGGCCGTTCCAGGGCGCGCAGGGGGTAACGCCGCTTCTTGAACTTACCCCTTACCCTTCTTGGCGAGGATCTCAGCGATCTTTCGTTCCCACTCGATAATCGAGATGGGCTTTTGCAGGTAGGCGTCGCCACAAGCAGCCAGCGCCTCTTTTTCCGAATCGGCGCCGGCATAACCAGTGTAGTAAACGACCGGCACGTCCGGTTGAAGTTTTCGCAAGAGCTTACAGAGCTCGACGCCGTTCCCATCCGGCAAACGAACGTCGAGGATGAAAAGATCAAAGCTCATCCCGCTGGCCAGATGAAGAGCCTCTTTCACTGTCCCGGCGGTCAGCAATTCGTAGCCGAACTCCGCCAGCGCCCCGGCCATCAACAGCCGAATCTGCGGATCATCGTCGACGTGCAGAATGCGCGGAGGCGCTCTTTGAATCTCGGGCATCGCGACCAAGATGACACCGGGCAGCGGCGACTGACAACTCTTTCCGCGGTGGTCAGGGTTTAAACTCTTTGAGTTTTTGCTCGAAGAAGGTCGCGGTCTCCACGGTCTGTCCGTTAGCCAGGCGGATGCGATAAGGCTGGCGGCTGAGCGACGACTGGGAGGCGCAATACTTGATGAACTGTTGAGCGGTTTGGACGCGCTCACCCGCATAATCGAGCTTCCGACGAAGGTGTTGCTGGGCATCGGCGGCGCTGTAGCCCTGGCCGTTCCGAATGAACGACGCGCCCTCGAGCTTGCTCAAGGAATCGATCAGGTAATCAATACGTCTCTGCTCGCGTGCGTCACGCGCGAAGCTCGTGTTCCCGAGGATAAGCGTCAAAATGAGCGCTAACGAAAGATATCGCATATCTATAACTCCGGTTCGACCGTCAGCACGGCCTTGTTCAGAACCTTGTCCCAGATCGGCTGATGTTTGAGCTTCTCCAGGGTGACCTCTTTTGACTTTGCCTTGTCCTGTTCGAAAACACGCGTCTGTTGCGCGGCGAAATTCCGATCCAGGACATTTAGGTTTGCCTCGGCGTTGAGGCGAAAGGATCGCGGGTCAAAGTTGGACGACCCAACGGAGACCCAGAGATCGTCCACGATCATGTATTTGCAGTGAAACATGGTCGGCTGGTACTCGTATATCTTCACGCCCGCTTTGAGCAGGTCGGGCCACTTGGAATGCGATGCGTGCCGGACAATTTGCGTGTCGATGTGCCGACCCGGCACGATGATTTCTATTTTCACTCCGCGATGGGCAGCCTCCACAAAAGTATCGATCGCGAGTTTATCCGGAACGAAATAGGCGTTGGCCAGGCGGACGCTCTTCGAAGCGGAGGCGATCGACATCAGATACATCAGGCGGGCGCTTTCGGTGCCGCCGTGTGCCGAGCTCTTAAAGGCCTGCGCCTTTATCCCACCTTTGGCCACGAGCGACGGAAAGTACTCCTTCCCTTGCAGCACACTTCCGTTAGTCCGGAGCCAGTTGTCGAGGAATGCGCTTTGCAGTTCGGCCACGACCGGGCCTTCGATCCGATAATGGTTATCGCGCCAATGCTTCGGATCCTGCGCGTCGCCATCCCATTCGTCCGCGATGCCAACGCCGCCGGTAAAGCCAACCTTCCCATCCACGATCAGTAACTTGCGATGTGTCCGGTTGTTAACCCGGGCTGGCCGATACCAATAGTTAGGCCGATACCAGCGCAGTGGATTATACTCGGCCAGGACCACACCCGCGTCCTTCATCATCTTCCGCGAGGCCATATCCATCCGTTGGGTCCCCTGCCAATCCAGGATTACGTGAACCTTCACCCCGGCCCGCGCGCGTTCGGAAAGGGCCTCGGCAAAGGCGCGGCCGACGGAACCGTTCCAGTAAATGTAGGTCTCGAAGTCGACTGTCTTTGTCGCGCTACGAACGGCCTGCAGCATCGCCGGGAAAATCTCGTCGCCATTCCGAAGAGTTGTCACCTTGTTCCCCTCCACCAGGCTCGGTCCTAGCGCACTGTTCATCGTCCGTTCGAACTGCGGATCAGCCGTCGAGTACCTGGTGAGCCACTTTGAAATGGTCGCGCTGTCCAGAAGTCACGCAGGAGACGAGGAGGAAACCTAACAAACACTGACCTGATAAGGCGATAGCTCTTGCGGTCGTCATAAGGCCTCGATTGATTCGATGATGGACTGTCCCGGCTTCAAGATAGGAGCAAGCAGCCCCTTGGCGAAATGCTCCTGCGCCGCTTTGAGCAGGCGCGGCTTCAGATTTTCATGCAGATGATCAAGCGGGCCGGTCACGACGACTGCGGTCCAGAGATAGCCATCCGCACTTCGCTGGAAGACAGCCTCACGCGCGCCGGGAAATTTTTCGACGATCTCGGGCGCGACACCGAGCTGAAATTCGCCGTCCACCTTTCCGTCTTTGATAACGAACTCTCCCTTCAGTAGGACAAGGCTCTTCGCCTCGACCACGAAATTCTTAACCGTTAGCACCGGCGCGTGCCAGTCATAGTCCGCCCTCACCTGCGTTAACAAAAGGTGAGTCAGTTCGGATTTTCCGGTAAAGGCCGCCACCTTCTGGAGCGTTTCGATGTTCTTCAAACGCGCTTTACCCGAAACGACGCTGCCGGCCGCGCGACATCCATTGGCGTCCTCGGCTCCCTTTTGCAGATGCGTCTGGCTATCGAATTCACCTTCAATCTTGCTTTCCTTAGCGCCAGCAAAGAAGGGCTCGATCGGACAATGCTGAAGCGCGAGCTGCAAATCCATTGAAGGTTGGGCAGCAAACTCGAAGTTGCCGGTAACCGCAATGGTTCCCGCGCCGAGGCCTAACGTCGCCTCATCCACGTGCAGCTGCGGCTTGGCATAGGACAACTTGCATTCAATCAATCGAGCCTCCGGCCAGCGCTGCTGATGAAAGGTCCCCCCGTCGCCTTGGACGAAAAGGTTTTTGTCACGCGGGAAGAATTGCGCGTGCACGTTGCGAAATTCCCCGGCTGCTTCCGCAGTTGTCCCCCAGTAAAGATCGAGCTGCGCCGCCTCCAGCACGCGGAGATCGAGCTCAAGCGGTGATTCCTTCTGCAAGGGCGGCTCGAGCTGAGGCTCCTGAAATTCTCCGCGGCGAATGTGTTGCGCAGCAGCCTCACCGTAGGCTGCTTGAAGATGCTTCACATGCACGACGTCGAGTCGCCACTTTGCGCGCCAAAGTTCCGAGAGATTGCAACGAGCCCAAAGCGACGAAGCGCGCAGCTCGGTCAGACCTCGCGGGGGCGCCGCTTTGCCAACAAAGCCGGCGGAGCGCACGGAGTGGCCGTTCGACTTCAGAGGAAGGTAGCCGCCGTCGCAATCGAGGACCTTCGCGGTTTTTCCACTGAGGAGCTTCCGCACTCCATGAGACTCGAGTGCGCGATCCAGGAACAACTGAAGAACGAAGTATCCCGCGACGCCGAGGACGAGCAGGGCGAGCAGAAGAAGAGAGATGCGGCGCGCCCAAATCATTTCAGCTCCGCCGACTCAAAATCGAAAGGGACATCCAGAGGATTCGAAGCCACTGCGGGCAATGGACTTATCGGCCAAAGAGCTTAGGCGCCTTTCGCGAGCAAACGGCGCATTTCTGTTTCCAGCTTCTGCAGGTTGAGGGGTTTGGTCAGGTGAGCCGCGAAACCGCCCGAGATGGCGCGGTCGATATCCTGCTGCATGCCAAAACCCGACAATGCGATCGCCGGGGTTGGGCCGAGCTCACGAACGGCGGCGACAAAGTCGAGACCGGTGCCGTCCGGCAAACCGAGATCGCATAGGTAAATATCGTAGCGTTCTCCTTTCGCGGCCGTTATCCCAGCCGCCACCGACGGCGCCGCGTTTACCTCGTAATCACGGCTGCGCAACAACTTCGTTAGGGCCTGCGCGGTATCGGCATGATCTTCGATCAGCAAAATCTTAAGCTTTGCTACGTCTAGGACGGGAGCGGGCGCATGAACCTTCGGCACCGGGGAAGCTTCCACCGTCGAAAACTTGACCAGAAAGGTGCTGCCGCGGCCGAGGCCTTCGCTCCGGGCGGTGAGCTCGCCCTTGAGCAACTCGACCAGTGCACTGGAAATCGCCATCCCCAGACCAAGACCGCCATAACGGCTGCTCCTGGCGGGGTCTGCTTGCTCGAAAGGTTGGAAGAGACGCGAAATTGTCTCACGCGTCATGCCGATCCCCGTATCCGAGAACGCGATTTCCATGCGGCCGCTTGCGTCGTTATTCGTTGCGATGCGAAGTTGCCCGCCGACCTCAGTGAACTTGATTGCATTGCGCAAGACGTTCCAGAAAACCTGTTGCAGCCTCGCGCTATCGGCAAAGACGTGATGCCGTTGCGCCTTGAGATCCATGGTCAGGGAAAGATTCTTTTCCTGCAAATCCGTCCGCGACAATTCCGTTAGGAACTTCAGCACAGCATGCGCATCCGTCGTCTCCGGGGTCAGCGAAAGCATCCCGCGGGAGATGCGGGTTAAATCGAGCAGGTCATCGATGATGCGTGCTTCCAACTCAACGCTGCGCCGCAACATTCGCACATCATCCATCAGGGCCGCGGGAAACTGCTCGTTCGCTTCCCAGAGATTTAGGGTGGCCAGGACCGGGGTCAGGGGTGTCCGCAATTCATGCGAAAGCATCGCCAGGAACCGATCTTTTGCCTTGTTCGCCATCTCCGCCTCGTCCTTCGCCGCCTGCAGTTCGCGCTGCGCTCGACGATGCTCGGAAAAATCACGAAAGATCAGCACCACTCCGCGCAAGGCGCCGGATGCGTCTTTGATCGGCGCGCCGCTGTCATCGATTGGCACCTCGGTCCCGTCCTTGCGGACGAGGATGGTTTGGTTGGCCAGGCCGACGGTAACACCTTCGCGCAGAACGCGGTCGACGGGATTCTCTGCCGGGGTGCGAGTATCCTCGTTGAAAATCTGGAACACTTCCCTGGTCGCCTGGCCGCGCGCCTCTGCGAAAGTCCAGCCGGTGACAGTCGCCGCCACCGGGTTCATGAAGTTAATCCGTCCCTCTGCATCAGTGACGATCACGCAGTCGCCGATGCTGGCCAGGGTCACGCCTAACAACTCCTTTTGCTCGCTGATTTCACCCTCGCGTTCCCGGGCTATCGCCAGCGCAGAATCGCGCTGCTTCAGGGTTCGTGAGATGAGACGATAGGCCCAAACCAGGACCGCGATGTTCAGCAACCCGGTAATGATGAACACCGTCGTTCGTGTTCTCGTCGTGGTATCACTTTCCGCCCTGTCGTGCTGCAAAAGCGCGAGCTGAGCCAGCCTCATCTTCTCGATGGTCGCGCGAAATTCATCCATCAAGGCGCGCCCGGTATTGTCGCGGATAACCGCCGCCGCCGCCTCGAGATCGACACCGGCGCGAAGATCGATCGTCTTCTTAAGCTCGACCAATTTCGATTCGCTCAATTGCGACAGCCTGGCCAGGTCATCGGCATTGATTCCCTCGGTCGGTGAAGCTTTCAGGCGCGCCAGCAGTTCGGGGAGTCGCGCGACCGCCGCATCATACGGCTGGAGATAATTTTTGTCGCCGGAGAGAACAAAGCCGCGCTGGCCCGTCTCGGCGTCAACCAGCGTGGATTGAAGCTTATCCAGATCGGCCAGGGCCTGCCGTCGCACGGCCTCGCGAGCGTGCGCGGCCAGGACGCGATTTCCGAAGTAGAATGTGAGCAGGGTCGAGCTCGCGACCGCCAGTGCCGTCAGCACGAAGACGAGAACAATCAGGGTGTAACGGCGGCTTCTGCCGGCACGAGTAGACTCGTTATCTCGCACGACAAGGTTCAGGGGAACGCCCTGACTTTTTATTGTCAACGCAGAAAGCGAGATTGCCTCTTTCGAGGGGCTACGACACGGCCGGCCGAACCTCGCCGGAGACCTCACCAAACCCGACGCGGAATCCTTCGCCCTGCGCCCAGCCCGTTATGGAGAGAACGTCACCGTCCTCCAGCCATTTGCGGGTTTCGCCATTTCCGAGCTGAAGCGGGTTTGCCCCGCGCCAGGTGAGTTCGAGCATGCAGCCGCGCGAATCTTCGGTAGGACCGCTGATCGTGCCGCTGGCCAGGAGGTCGCCCGGGCGAAGATTGCACCCGCCCACGGCATGGTGGGCCAGTTGTTGCGAGATGCTCCAATACAGATTTTGAAAATTCGTTCGCGTGATCGTGTACGGCTTGGTCAGCTTCGGGGTTTTAAGCGTCGCCTCCAGCTGAATGTCAAAGCTGAAATCGCCGTCGCCTTTCAGGTAGGAGAGCGGTGCCGGATCCTGCGGGGGAAGCGGTTTCCGAAAAGGCGCGAGCGCCTCGAGGGTCACCACCCAGGGGGAAATACTGGTGCAGAAGTTTTTCGCGAGGAAAGGGCCGAGCGGCTGGTATTCCCATGCCTGGATGTCACGCGCGCTCCAATCGTTCATCAGGACAAGGCCGAAAATGTGTTCGGTGGCGCGCTCGATTGGAATGGCCTCGCCTAACCGGTTCCCAGGACCAATCAGAAATGCCGTCTCCAATTCGTAATCAAAACTGCGCGAAGGACCGTAAACGGGCGCGGGGGCGTCCGGTGGCTTGGTTTGGCCTAACGGCCGTCGGACTGGTGTTCCGCTGACCACAATCGAGCTGGAACGTCCGTGGTAGGCGACGGGTAGGCACTTCCAATTCGGCATCAGCGCGTTCTCCGCGCCGCGCAACATCGTGCCAACGTTGTGAGCGTGGTGATAAGACGAATAAAAATCGGTGTAATCGCCGATTTGCGCCGGCAAGTGCATGCGCACTTTGTTTCGCTCGTGCAAAACTTCGCCGCGCAAAGCCTTGTCGTCGCGAACCTGCGCGTTGTCGGCGGAGAAAAGGACCTGCAGATTTTGCCGCACCTGTTTCCAAGCCGGCCGGCCCAGGGCGAGAAATCCATTCAAGGCACCGGCGGCGAAAATGGGCTCGCTCGATCCGAAATCACCTAACAAGCGCTTCTTTTCAAGCACGGACAGATCGATCACGTAATCCCCAAGGGCAACGCCCACGCGCGGCTGGCTTCCCGCCGTCGAAAAAACGCCAAAGGGAAGATTCTCGAGCGGAAAGTGTGAATCCGCGGAGATCGCGATGAAGGATTTAAGCGCCATGTTTGTTAAGCTTTCGAAAGCAATCCCAACTCCCGAAGATCTTCCCGCGGATCGTCAAAGCTGCAACTACCGAAAGAGGTAATCAATCTTCGGTGCTGCTCAATTTTATCCGCGGTAACCGACCACTCCCGCCACGAAAACGAGTCGTCTTCGAAACGAAAATCAGAGGCATCTTCGCAGTCGAGCATCGCCCCACATTGCTGCGCCTTCCACCCATGCTCGGCCGTCAACACTCCAGCGCCGACGACGTTCAGAAAACCATACATCTTCGTTTTCACTTCCTCCCGATACTGTCGCACCGGATGATGCAGCCCGGCGGTGAACTTGATGGGCACACGCTGTGAAGTAGCGGCGACCAGCGCATTTGCGATCGCGCGCGATGACGGGAACGCATCCGCCGTGACTCCGCCGGTGCGCAGCTTAAATCCCACCGGGCGTGCCTGGTCTTGCGTCCCGTTAGCCTTAGAAAGGAGACCAATGATTTCCTCCGCCCTGTCGGCGGGCGCCTCCCAAAACGTGGGACAGTCCAAATTGGCTGCAACTTTCCTCATCTCGTCGAGCATGGATTCGTTGAGCCCATCTTTCGGCGCCGCCATTTCCAGCTGTTCAACCCGGACAGTTCTCTTACCCGCTGCGGTCAGGCGCTCGATCCCCTCTCCTAACCGGCGCAGCGCCTGCAAGAATTCCGAGCTCGAGGCCGTCGCCGGACCGAGCACGGAGACTCGCAAGGGACGGGCTGAATCAAAAATTGCGAGGTGTTCGGCCGCGGCCTCAAATTGCGCAAGCGGAAGAACAAAAGCCGAAAGCATCCAGGCGTCTGGGGAGCGAACATAATTCGACTGGTTCGTCAGCGCTCTACCGAGATCGAGGCTGCACGGCGGGAAGAGACCCGCGTAATCGATCGAGTTGGCCAGCAGACAGTGGAGACTCTGTGCCATCACTCGGATTGGAAAATTGGCTGCGGCATGCGGCAAGGAAGGCAGGCGATGCCGGATCCGTCAACTTCTTGCTGGGCACGCATCCCGGCCTCGGAATACGATCATGAAGGTACCGAACCTGACCGGGAGAACTCCATGAACGCAAGCAAAGCCATTACAAAGACCCTGCTCATCCTCGCCACCGTCGCGATCACTCATTATGTCGCGCACGCGCAGACTGGTAACTCGGGAGGCTCCAGTGGAGGGACTGGCGGCGGGCAACACGGCGAAGGGAGTGGGCCTGGTTTCAACTCGCCGGGGTTCGGAGGTACTTATTACAATGGTAACCCGGACGCCAATCCTTACGCGACGGCCACGCCGCATGACATCACCGCCGGAGTCGCGCCGCCCGCCGAAACGCCCAAACACGGAAAAGGCAAGAAGGACAAGGGCGACAAATCGACGAATCCTTCGCGCTAAGCGGAAGCCGCCCGCAAGCGCAGGTTTGGTGCGGGCTTTCCCCGGGAACGTGCGGGAAAGTGGGCCTGACTGGACTCGAACCAGTGACCCTGCGCTTATCAAGCGCATGCTCTAACCAACTGAGCTACAGGCCCGCGGGAACTGAGTAATAATTGAGAGTTGGCGATAGCGCAACCGACATTCAATCGGCTGCGGCGACCCGCGCCGGACGGCTGCGCAACGCGATCACGGCGCAAAGGCTCAGCGCCACCAGGGCGCCAATGCAATCGATCATGACGTCGTGCGCTGAGGAGGTACGCGTGGGGACGAATGATTGGTGAAACTCGTCGGACGCCGCGAAACCTGCCGCGAGGATAAAGGCGGACACGGCCAGAGCGATCCGGCCAGTGACGGGAAAAGTTCCGCGAAGCGCGCGCCACAGCAAAGTCGCCAGGATCGCGTATTCGGTGAAGTGGCCGAGCTTGCGAATAGCCATATGCACAGACGCGATGGTCATGGGCGAGATATGCGGATCCAGCCAGAGCAGAAATGGGACGATGAACCGGGAGGTATGATCAGCCGACAACGCATCGGACGACCCGATGAAGATTAAAGCCATCCAGAGAAATGCCGGCACCCATCTATTGACGAGAGTGTAGGCCTTCATGTTCAAACCGGAGAGCAGACGAACGAGTCGGGTTTACCAAATTTAACAGGATTAACGGGATTTCAGAATTATCTACCTGTACTTGTCAGTCTTACGTAGCCCATCCTATTATTCCAAACAATCCCGCCTGTATTTTCGATCTGTAGTTTCGAGGCGAGGCGCCTCGAATGGCGTGCGAGGCGCACGCCCTCCCCGGAACGCGAAAGCGATTCGCTGGCGAGGGAAGTGAGTGGCGGCGGCAGAGCTTCGGTTTGCCAATTGCGTGTTTCCCACCCCCCGGAGCCACGAACGCAGCGCGCCATCAAAATACGATTCGTTCGGCATAGGGCGCGCTAGCATAGTAACCTCTAACCCTGCCCGCGGGCTTCGCCCCAGTGGGGCTGAGCCGTTGAAACCTTTTTGAATGACCGACAACGACTGGAATTCGCCGATCCGTTTTCAGCCCCTTTATATGGAGCGGATCTGGGGAGGCCACCGTTTGGAAACGGAGTTCGGCCGAAAGCTTCCGCCGGGTCATCGCATCGGGGAAGCGTGGGAGATCGCCGATCGCCCCGAGGCTCAAAGCGTGGTTCGCGACGGGTTATTGCGCGGCGTTCCCCTGCACGACTTGTGGAAGAACCACCGCTCCGAAGTATTTGGCGACGTCCCCGAATCAGCCCGTTTTCCCCTGCTGATTAAACTTCTCGATGCGCGCGAGAAGCTGTCGCTTCAAGTCCACCCGCCGAGCCAGATCGCGCCGAGTTTGGGCGGCGAGCCGAAGACAGAATTCTGGTACATCGCGAAAGCCGATGCCGGCGCCTTGATCTACGCCGGTCTGCGCGAAGCGATGAGCCCGGCCCAGTTCGAGGAAAGCATTGCCAACGGAACGATTCAGGAACACATCCACGAGATTTCCGTTAGCGAAGGTGACGCCATTTTTCTCCCCGCGGGACGTTTTCACGCGATTGGTGCCGGCAACTTGATCGTCGAAATCCAGCAGAACAGTGACACCACCTACCGGGTTTATGATTGGGATCGTCTCGACGAGAGCGGCAAGCCGCGTGAGTTGCACATTAAGAAGGCGCTGCAAAGCATCGACTTCGAGGATCTCGAGCCTGAGATGGTTAGGCCGAATGGCGACAGCTTGGTTAAGAATGATCTCTTCGAGATTCAGCGGTGGGATTTGAACGCGTCTTCGCGCGAACTCTCCCCCGCCGGTGGCTTTGTCATAGTCTGCGCCTTAACCGGGAAGGTGAATTGCGCCGGAGCTGAATTGGTTCCCGGTGATTTCTGCCTTGTGCCTGCGTCTGCGACCAACCGCAGCGTCTCTGGCCTAGGCGGAGCGGCGAGCATTCTTCGGATCACTATTCCGCATTAGCAACGGAACTGGATCGATTCAGCTGGGGTAACGTAAGCGCAACGACCAGCGCGCACCGGCCAACAAATCGATCGCTCAAACTTTGAGCCAGGGAGCGCGCGAGGAGTAACTGTTGTTAACCCGGATCGAGTTCGGCCGGGAAGAATCCCCGCTCGCCGGTGACGGAACTATCACCGTAGCTGCGCCGCAGACGAGCAGACAGCTGACTACCACAGCGACCTTCAGGAACTGGTTCATGGCCGAGTGCCTATTCCAGCTAGAGACGTGCCCCATGGCAATGCCAAAAAAACGATCGCGGCGTTCTTTAGGCCGCAGCAGCCAACCGCTTCAGGTACTGAAAGCTAAATATCCCGGTGTCGTGGCCGTCGGCCCAACGCAGTTGCAGGGCGTAGCCGCCGATCACCTGGAAGCCCGCTAGGGCAAAGCTCGATGGAACATACGTTACCGACGGGCGCTCAATTCGACCAAGCACATCGGGCTCACCGCCACACCCCGCGCACGGACACGCACGCCTGAGTAACTCAAGGGGAAGAAAGCTTTCTTCCCCATCGTTCCAGCTAATGGCCAGCTCGGACCCGATCTGTTGCACATCTGTGGGCGCCAGCGGCATGTCAGATATCCTCAACCGGACGCGCTTTCATTTTCGGTCTCTCTCCAAAAATGGCAGTTCCGACCCGCACCATGGTCGCGCCTTCTTCAATCGCGATTGGAAAGTCGTTAGTCATTCCCATCGAGAGTTCTGCCAGACGAAGCTGAAACTCTTCTTCGAGTCGGGCGCGGAGTTCGCGTAAGGCGACAAAAAACCTGCGCGATTGTTCGGCCGCGGGAGCGAGCGGCGGAATTGTCATCAGCCCATCGATAGTCAGTCGCGGCAAACCAAGAAGCGATTCCATTTCCGCGCGCAACTTGTCCGGCGCAAATCCGAATTTACTCCCCTCGCCCGACACATTTACCTCCAGCAAAACGCGCGGACGATGCCCGGTTTCCTCGGCGATTCGATTTATGTCCTCGGCCAGGGCCAGCGAATCTACGCTATGGAAAAGCTCGAACAGCGGAAGGGCGTGCCGGATCTTGTTCTTTTGCAGGTGTCCGATGAAATGCCAACGCAGGCTGGAAGGAAGTTCGGGGATCTTGGCGCGTGCTTCCTGGACCTTACTTTCGCCGAAGAGAATCTGCCCGGCCGCCGCCGCCGTCCGCACACTCTCGGCTGGATGCGTTTTGGACACGGCGACCAGTCGGATTTCCTCCACCGCGCGTCCGCTCTTTTGCGCGGCTTGGGCAATCCGGTCACGCACGCGCTGGAGATTTTCTTCGACGTGGTCCACGGGTCACTGTTGCACGAAAAACGGTCTCGCGGGAGCTCCCTCCAGCGGTCCGTGCATGAAGGTGGGGCGAGCGTCCCGCCTGCCAACTCGCGTGGATCGCAACCGCCACGGTTGCGCCACTTTCGTTCCCCGAGAAGGGGACAGGGTTTTAGATTGACCTTTCCCCCGCCGTCGTCGCTCACTGCTTCGATGCTTCGCCAACTTGTGAAGTGGATCTTTCGCCTCGCTCTTCTCGTTTTCGTCGCTGTCGCCATCTTCCTGATCAACCTGATCTGGTTTCGGCCTTGGAGTCTGAATCTTTTCTACGAGAAGGTTTTCGCCCTCACCGTCTTCGACGAGCCGGAATTGCTCAGCATGCTGGGCATCGCCGAGCAATTCGGCATCACCAGCCACAACGGCAAACTCAACGACGTCTCGCCGGCTCATCAGCAAAAAGTGCTGGATAATTGGAAGACCGATCTCGTTCAGCTCAAGCAGTATCCGCTGCGACGGCAGACAAAATCGCAACAGCTATCCACCCACATTCTTGAATGGTTCGTGCAGGACCAGATCGATGGCGAGAAATGGCAGTGGCACAATTACCCTGTTAACCAGCTCTTCGGCGTCCAGAACGAGTTCCCTTCGTTCATGGCAAACACGCACCGGCTGCTGAGTGGAAAGGACTGCGAGTACTACATTATGCGACTGAACGCGCTTCCCAAGAAATTCGAGGGCGCCTTGGAAGGGATCCGGGTTCGTGAAAGTAGAGGGATCGTTCCGCCACGTTTTGTGGTCGACGAAGTCATTAAGGAAATGAGCGATTTCGTCGGCAAGCCGGTAGCGGAGAATGTTCTCGCGAGCTCGTTCAAGACTCGCCTGGCCAAAATCGCTTCGCTCAGCGACAAGGAGCGCGCAGACTTCCAAGCGCGGGTGGAAGCGGCCGTCGGCGCGACCGTTTACCCTGCCTATCAGAAGCTGATCGATCACTTTCGAGAGCTGCAGCCGCGCACCACCACCGACGACGGAGCCTGGAAACTTCCGGAAGGCGATGCCTTCTATGCTTATTGTCTGCGCAGCAACACGACAACCAGTCTCGAACCCAACGCCGTTCACGATCTCGGACTGAGCGAGGTAGCGCGCATCGAGACGGAGATGCACGCCTTGCTCGATGCCAACGGCTTCGCCGGTCAGGCGATTGGACCTGCCATGACGAAACTGAGAGAGGATCCGCGCTTTCTTTTTCCGAACGACAATAAGGGACGGCAGGACATGCTCGCCGAATACACCCGACTGATCGAGAATGCGACCGAGCGATCGAAACAGCTTTTCCTAACGATTCCAAAAGCGCGATGCGAAGTTCGACGGGTTCCGGTATTCAAGGAGGCAACTTCATCCGGAGCGTACTACATCGCCGGAGCGCAGGACGGGACCCGGCCCGGAATATTCTTCGCGAACCTGCGGGAGGTCGGCGAGCTGCCGAAATGGAGCATGCCTACTCTGGCCTATCATGAAGGCGTTCCTGGTCATCATTTCCAGCTCTCGACCGCACAAGAGCTCACTGGCGTGCCGCAGTTTCGGAAAGTGATCCCCTTCACCGCTTACATGGAAGGCTGGGCCCTTTATTGCGAATGGCTGGTCAAACAGTCGGGTTGGTACGAAAACGATCCTTTTGGCGATCTTGGCCGGTTGCAGGGTGAATTATTCCGCGCCGTCCGCCTGGTCGTCGATACCGGCATTCACGCGAAGCGATGGAAGCGCGAGGACGCGATAGTTTACATGAAGGACAAGACAGGGATGGGCGACAAAGAAGTCACCGCCGAGATCGAGCGCTACATTGTCAATCCTGGGCAGGCGTGTGCCTACAAGATCGGCATGCTCAAAAGCCAGGAGGTGCGCGCCAAGGCGCAACAGGCGCTCGGCGACAAATTCGATCAGCGGGAATTTCACGACGCCGTATTGAAAAACGGAGCACTGCCGCTCGACATCCTGGCGGAGCAAATCGACGACTATATTAAGAGCAAGCAGACCGCCCCGGCGACCAAGTCATAATAATACCATTGTTATTCTTGGAGAGGCTTCCAATACTGCCGGCATGAACTTCAATAAAAACATTGGCATGCTTCTCCTGGCAATTTACCTGATCCTCGTCGGCGTCATGTCTCTCGGCGTCACCATGATTGGGAGCACCGTAATCGGGATCGTCGCTTTGATCGCCGGCATCTTCATCCTGATCGGGAAATAACTCCCGCTAGCCTAACCCGCCCGCAGAAAAATCACGCGCCGGGCGAGGTAAGGGCCGTTCATCGGACGGCCCGCTCAATGTGTTAGACCGCGCCGGCGATTGTCGCGGTCGCGATAGCGCTCGAACTCCCGGGAGACCAGCGCGCCGCAGAAATATCACGCGCTAGGAAGGCAGGGGCCGTTCACCGAACGGCCCACTCAATGTGTTAGACTACGCGGGCGACTGCCCGCGGCCGCGATAGCGCACGAACTCCGTCGCTGGGTCGAACTCCGTCGAGGTGATCGAGGGCTTCTGTCGCGCCGCAGCTATGCGCGGAATCGATCCGGTTACTTCGAAGCAGTCTTCTTCGGCTTCGCAGCCGCAAGTCGCTCCGTCTTCCGGCGACGTGCCGCGCGTTTCTTCACATTCGTTCTGCCTTGGCTATGTCCCATATCCCCTACCTTCGCCCAGCTTTCGCAATTGGTTAAACAATTTTCCAAAGCGATGCAGGCGACACGCCTGCCGCCACAGAAACTTTTGCGAAGCCGAGGGGGTCAGCCGGGTTTGGCGCCCGAAGCCTACCGACTTCCCTGGTGTTCGGAGTCAGAGAGTGCCTCTGGAGGCAGCCGTGTCGGCTGCGGGCTTTGGAATTTGCAGGCGATACGCCTGCCGCCGCCACACAAAACCGCTGACTTATTTCGTCGCGGCCGAAGGGGAAACGATGGGTGCGGTAGGTGGCGTCAGTTGACGAACAGCTCAGGGCTTCAGCAGTATGCCGCGCCGCGGTCACCCCTGCTTCGACCGTCATCGAAAAACTCACTCTCTCCCGTAAGAGTCGCCTCGACACTCGCGTTTATCGCCGCGGCGGATAGAGTGTCACTTCATGCCCGCCGAAGTGTTGACCAGGAACAACGTCCGCATTTCCAGTCACGGCACGCGGCCCATGCTTTTTGCCCACGGGTTCGGCTGCGATCAAACAATGTGGCGCTTCGTCGCGCCGGCCTTTGAAGACAATTACAAGGTCGTCTTGTTCGATTATGTCGGATGCGGCGGTTCGGACGCCCGCGCGTACGACCCAAAAAGGTACGGGAGTCTCGATGGCTACGCGCGCGACATTGTCGAAATCTGCGACGCCGCCGAGCTGCGCGACGTCATCCTCGTCGGCCATTCGGTTAGCGCGATCATCGGCGTGCTCGCCGCTAAAATGCGGCCTGGCCTATTCAGCCAAATGATCATGATTGGGCCATCACCGCGTTATATCAATGAGCCGCCGCAGTACGTCGGCGGGTTCGATCGCCCCGAGATTGAAGGCCTGCTCGACCTCATGGACAAAAACTTTCTCGGGTGGGCCAGCTTCCTCGCGCCCGTCGTGATGCAGAACCAGGACCGGCCGGAATTACAGGGTGAACTGGAGAAAAGCTTCTGCGCGATGGATCCGAAAATCGCGCGCCGTTTCGCCGAGGTGACGTTTCTCTCGGACAATCGCGAAGACCTCAAAGATTTTTCGATCCCTTCCCTCATCATGCAGTGCTCGGACGATGCCATCGCTCCGGCCGCGGTCGGCGCGTATGTCCGCGATCGTTTGCCGCAGAGCACGCTTCGAATGCTCCGCGCCACCGGGCATTGTCCGCACATGAGTCACCCGGAAGAGACCATCGAGGTCATGAAAGAGCATCTGGCGGCGCTGGCCGCCGCCTTATCGATACCCGCCGGGTATGGACGAAACACTCCATCGCATCCCGGCCAGTTATTTCCGCTTCGATGACGATGGTGTCATCCTTGAAGCGAATCAGCGATTCGAACAACGGCTTGAACATTCGCCGGGAAGTCTGAGCGGCCGCCGCATCGACGAGATCATGGCTCCGGGCGGACGCATCTATTACCAGACGCACGTCTTTCCGTCGTTGAAACTGCAAGGCGAACTGCAGGAGATTTATCTAAGGCTGCTCAGTGCAAACGGCACCGTCGTTCCGATGTTAGCAAATATCAGCCGGCATCAACGCGAAGACGGCACCTTCGAAAATCGGTGCGTGGCCATGCGGATGTCCGACCGGGATCGCTACGAAAATGAAATCCTGCGGGCCAAACGAGCCGCCGAATCGGCGAACGACGCCAAAGCGAAATTTGTTTCCTTGATGTCACACGAGCTGCGAACCCCACTGCAATCAATTCTCGGCTACGCCGACTTGCTGTCGTCTGACCCTAACAAGTCACTCAGCGGTGAACAGTTGGCCGATATCTCTGCCATCAAATCCGCCGGCAGCAGTCTCGCGAAACTGCTCGACGATATTCTCAACTTCGCGCAGATCGGCCCCACCGGACCGAATCTCAAGCTGGCACGTGTTTCCGTGCACGAAGCGGTCCATCGCGCCGAGATCCTCGTTCGACTCCGCATCCAGGAGGCGGGATTGTCCTACGATTGCGCGCCCATCCCTGAAGAGTTGGCCGTGCGTGCCGACGATTATCGCCTGCAACAGATTCTGCTGAATCTCCTGGTCAACGCGCTCAAGTTTACCAAACCCGGTGGCCGCATTTCCGTAGTCGTCCGTGCCGCCGACGGTTTGGTTTCGATGGAGGTAAGCGATACCGGCATTGGCATCGCGGAGGAAAATCTGGCGAAAATCTTCGAACCCTTCGTCCAGGTCGACCGCACTTTGCAGAAAGGTGCTAGCCAGGGAGTGGGCCTCGGCCTGGCCATCAGCCGCGACTTGGCTCGCGCCATGTCTGGCGACATCCTGGTTTCGAGCGAAAAAGGTAAGGGCTCAACCTTCACCGTCACCCTCCCTGCGGCCGAAGGCTAAGAAAGACGCGGTCCGAAACGGTTTGAAGGAGTGGCGCTTCACCTCCCGGAGGTGGACGGAGGACGCCCCCGGTAAGCTGTAGCGGTCTTTGACGCGGATTAGTCCGTCTTAATTTTGCGACGGCCAGAGACCGCCGCTACAAACGATGCAGCCTTGCGCGAACGCGGATCCCGTTTCGGTTCGTTAGCTCTTTTTTCGCTCTCTAGATCCCGGTCACGAAGCGGACAAAGATGATCAGCACCCCAATGGTCACCAGCGCCAACGGTCCGCGCGCCACAAATTTCGTTACGCCATCGAGGCTTTGCCCGCGGCGTGATTGCATGAAGGCGACCAAAGCCAGGATCAGCCCGATCACATAACAAACCGCCGCGACCGTGGCCGCAGTCTGTGAGGTCAATTGACCCTGGAAAACACCGGTCGAGCCCACCAAAACTCCCAAACCCAGAAATACAAACGAAGCCAGTCCAACCTTGCGCAAATGATTCATAAACACATGGCTACTGCATTAACGGACCGATGACCACTGACTACGGACCATCGACCTTAGAGCTTAGACAAAGATCGAGGCTTCTCCCTTTTCACACTAACTACGACCAGCGGGATCGACACTGAAGAACCCCGCCATGCGGCGGGGGCTGCAATCGCCATTTCCGCGTTCAGGATTTCACGATTTCAACATTTCAGCAGTGTCGTGCAGATCCCCCACTCTCTCAGCGATTTATATTGACCCTCACTCCACCGAGCCCCAGCCTCGGCCCAGCTAACATAAACACCGAAGCTTAAGCTTCAGCTCGCCCCGATTTAGGGAGCGACGGAATTTCCGGACGGGCTTTCATCTGCAAATAGAAAAAAGAATCGTCATGAAAATCACTCTGCCAACACTCATCGCGCTTAGCCTGGCCCCGCTCGCTTTCGCGCAATCATCTTCCCCCTCGCCGGCTGCCGCGGCGGCTGCGCCTGGGCGCACCGACCTCTATCACGTTCACTTCGCCAATGCCGCTACCGGCAAAGCACAGGAGCTCGCGGACGAACTCAAGAAACCCGACAAAACTCTGGCGAACCCCGATCATGTGGTCGTGCTGCGACACGAGGACGGCGATTCCTGGGATTACTGCGTGATCACGCATCTGGGAACCAAGACCACGCTCGAGGCAGCTCGTCCTACCGCGTCGCCCGCGATGATGGCTCTTTATTCAGCTCACACCGACACCTACGCCTCGGGGCCTTCATGGACTGTGTTCGCCAAGGAACTCGGAATCGATGATGCCGGAAAAACCAGTGCCGCCGCCTACGTAGTGTCGATGTATCGACCGGCCTCGGGTCAGCGCGAAGCGCTCGATAAATTCCTCAACGAAGCGCCAGATAAGGCGACCGACTCGAGCTCGGGCCGAGTGACGCTTCAGCACTTGGAAGGTGCCGCTTGGACGTTTGTTTCCATCCAGCGTTGGAATTCCTGGGTCGATTACGGCAAGGACAACGTCAATAGCATCGCGCAAATGGGCCGCAACCAGCAGGGCGGTTGGTTCAAGCTGCGCAATCTGATCTCTTTCCACACCGACACCCTTTGCGATCGCATCGCACCCTAACCGAGGGCGAAACAATTCTTTCTGCGCGAGCCAATCCTTAATGGGTTGGCTCGCCGCGGACCGCCAGAGCTGGAAGGCCCACCGCAGCGGTCCGTGTTCAGTGGTCGGCTCTCCGTGGTTCCCCGCTCTGCAAGCGGTACCCCGTCCGTGTGCACCCAACGCTACCCTCAAGCACGATACATATTATATGAGTATGACAGCGACGGGATCAGCTGGGATGGCTTGGAGAGCAAAAGAGCGGAAGTGGAAAATGCATAAGGCTTTGCTTGTGTTGTTGATCCTGCTCGTTGTTGCGGGGTGCGAAGATCCCTACTACGCCGGGCGACCTGCTTACGGTCCCGGCTATGTCGCCGGTCCCGGTCCCGGTCCGGCAATAGCCGTCGAAATTGGCGACCGCCCCTACTACAACCGCGGCCCCGGTTACTACGTCGGCTCGCGCTATTACGTCTGGCGGCGCGGACACTGGCGCCATCGCCACGGTCGCCGCGTTTGGGTGCACGGACATTACGTCCTGCGTTGAAGGCGAGCGCTGCTCGTCTGCTAACAACCCGCGCCGGGTCTAACAATAAACGGCGAGAGAATCTGCCGATGTCTCAGCTCGCCCCATTTCAGCAGGTAGCTAATCGGGCGCAGAAGACCCAGCTATTTACTGCGTCTCGACTCGGAAAAACCTGCTCGTGTTAGGATTGACAGTCGTCGTTGTCGTCACGTTCCCCTGCGATGCCAGGTTAGGTGCCACGATCGTTTCGGTTCCGCCCAAGGTCGTGCTGCCGAGCACCTGGTAAGTTTTGCCCGCGACACTGCTCCAGGTGAGTTGAACCGTTCCGCCAGACCGCGTGATAGCAGTAACGCGAAACACCGAGGCGGCGACATTCGCATGGGTCCCGGCGATATATTCATCGAGATTGCGAGCGCCGTCGCCGTCGAGATCCTGCGCAGCATCATTGACGTTCGGGTTCAGCCCATTGGTGGTTTCGTATGAGTTAGGCATCCCGTCTCCGTCGGTGTCGCTCGCGGAGGTCGGCAGGGTAAAAAAGGCGATCGCCTGGTCGCGCTCCGCCGCTCGGTCGGGAATTGCCGGATCGTTGTAATCGACCAACGGCTGATCGGCGTTCGGCCGCGCGTAAGCGTAGCGAGTGGTGAATGGCTGCGCGGCGAGGTTGATAAAAATGTGATCGAGAACCTCGGCGTTTCCTCCCGAGGAGGTTGAGTATTGTTCGATGGCTGGAATGATATCGACCAGATCGATCAAGTTCGGATTGACCAGGTCGGGCGAAGCCAGCACCACCTGGTTCGCGGCGGTTGGACTCCCAATGAGTGTTTGAATGATGTCGACATATCCGTCGTTACCGCGAAATGCGTTTATGTCCCCGGCGAGCACAATCCGCTCGGCCGGATCCGCGGTTTGCCGCGCCTGAACCAGGTTAGCCAGAAATTCGGCCTGGGCCCGCCGCTTCGCGCGAACCCGCGGCCCGTCGACCGAATCTGCGATCCCGGATAACGGCAAAAGATGACTGGCGACGACGGTGAAGTTTTGCGCGCCGATACGCGCGCGCAGGACCAGCGGCGGATGATCGTTCAACGTCTCCGCCTGACCGTTGTTCGGATTAACATAGGTGTCTGTTTTCCCGCTCTGGGTTACGCTCAGCACGAAAACACGCGAGCTGCGCACCAGAAATCCAACGTCCAGGCCGCTCGGGTCATTCCCTTCATACAAAAACGCCTGGTAGTCATTGGTCGTTCCGGCGTCGCTATTGATTTTCGCCACCACCGCCTGGAGCGCGGCCAGGTTTTCCACCTCCTGGACGGCGATGATGTCCGGTGAGCGCATGACATCCCGCACCACCCGCGAAACCTTGGCGCAACGGCGAGCGAATGCCGCCGCGGTCAGGACTGGATCGGTTAGGGCGGCATCGTCGGTCGCGTCGAAGAAGCGCTGCAAATTCGCCGAAGCGACGGTGAATTCCTGCGGCAAGGGGGTTGGCGCCGGCGCGGGCGAGGTAAAACCCGCTGAGGTGACATTCGGCGCCGAATCGGGAAACACGGTATAGGTCCATGCGTTGTAGGCTAACGGCCCAATCAGATTGGAGATGATCGCGCCTGAAGGAACGTTCAAGGGCACGCTGCCACTGAGAGCAGCGCTTTCGACCCGAATGCGCTCTGGATTTTCATCAAAGCGCGGGACGTTAGGCGGATTGGGTGGTGGGACGGGATCGGATATGGGAATGCCGGGCTCGCGAAAGGGACGCGCAACTCCGGAAACGATCCCGTAGAAAATGCCGTTTGACGTCGCAGTCGCGGAAGGCTCGTCGATCGTCCCTTCGGTCGGAGTCATGACGCTGAACGATCCAAGGACCACTCGCATCCCTTCAAACTCCTCAAGCGTATCCAACGGGTGGCCGGCGATTCCCGACGGCGAGGTCGTGTCGCTGCCAGTGACAAACACCGGAGCAGGCAGCGGGTTCCCGGTCGATAAAACGACGAGGCTGTTGACTGAGAGCCTGGTTTCCGAGCTTTGGTTAGGATAGCTCGCCGGGACCCATTCGCTGACGTTTCCGTTAAGGCGGATGATGTTACCGACCGTCACCGCTCCCGGGATAACGGACCCGGTCGAGACGAAGATGCCGTCGGAGGTGCCCGGATTACCGTCGCCATTGGGATCCTGCAGGAAGAATCCGCCATCGGTCCCAGGCTTCACCGCCGTGATAATTCCGGTGGTCGTAACACCTGTGCCGACAAGCGGTGAACTCGCTCCACTGCCTTGGATGGCATAAATCGGAGTGAGCACGAAATCGTCATTCACGATCGTGCCGAGACCTTGTCCATCAGAAACGGTGGCGCCATTGACGCTGCTGATATTCACGAAAAAGGTCTCGTCGGCTTCGGCGGTGGTGTCGCCACTTATCTGGACCGTGATCGAGGTCAACGAGCTGCCTTGCGAGATATTGCCGAGCTGATTGGTGACGGCGGTATAATCGCTGCCCGCCGTCGCGGGATTAGTGGTGCCGTTCGCGGTGCTCCATCTGAAGTTTACACCGCTGGCGCCGGCTGGCGCCGATAAGCTCACTTTAAAGGTGAACGAAGTGAAGCCGCCGTTCCCCTCATCCTGGGTGACGTCGTTAACGCTCAGCGTCGTTTGGGCAAGAGCAGTCGATGATATTGCCACTGAGAGCAAAAGCAGGGCGAGGACAAGCAAGCTTCGCCCCGCCAAAAATCGATTAAAAATTCCCATCAGCTAGCTGTGAAGACGATCCAGGCCGCCCTTCGTATCAAGGTTAACAGAAACCGATCGATCCGGCCACCCACTTCGCTCCCGAAGTTTGGCTATCAACCGCGGGAAGCTTTGGCAGAACTTTGTCTTGAGTTTCTCTTTGCTTGCGAGACGATCGCGACATGGCCTCTTCCCGTTCCAGCAGCAAGACAATCCGGTTCAATCACCCGATCGAGGTGCGCGCCCGTCCCTTGCCTATCAAATATTTTTCTTCTTTTCGCAATCTTGATGTCGCTCGTTTATCCAAGGCGAAAAATGCGGAATTGGAACTTGGAATGGTCAAGACCAGCTGCTGCGAGCAGATCGTGCGTGCGACAGTTCGCAACGGGAAGGTGGTGAACGTTTCAGTCGAACCTTGTGAACCCAAGAACAAGAAACGGGCAATCCCGCAGTCTTTGAAGCGCGTCTTGGACGCGGCGCAAAAGCGGATCGGGCGGGCCGGCCCGGGCTCGCTCCGCCTTCCCGTTCCACTGAAGACCTTTGTCACTGCGACTGCGCGAGGTCCCATTACCACGATCACCTGCACGGAAATCTGCCTCTTTGGCTACTGCATCGCCTGTTGTCGCACCCCGTCCGGACAATACCTTTGCGGCACACTAACGATCGATACGACCACCGGCCCCTATCCAGAGTAGGTTCGCTGGAGAAGCGGCTTCACCTGAACGGCCGCGAAGTTGGGTCGTGGCGATCGCCCTACGCTACGGGATCACCCCTGATCCAGTCGGTCCGGTTAACGCTGAACACTCAAAAGGCCCAAATGACCGCGAACTTCGAAGAACTCGATTTCCAGGAAACGGAGATGGGCGACCTGAGTTTGCGCCGCAGACGAATCCTCTCGTTAGGCGTAGAAGTGTTTGAGATCAAACTGGGCGACAAATATCTCATGTCCAGTTTGTTCACCAAGGCGGAGATCGCCCTGGCTGATTTGTCCTTGGCGGAGCTGCCTCCCGGAGATGTGGATGTAGTCGTAGGCGGTCTCGGTTTGGGCTACACTGCCCGCGCGGCCCTGCAGAATCCAGCCGTGAAGTCGGTCACGGTGATCGACGCAATCCCCGCGGTCATCGACTGGCACCGCCGCGGATTGGTTCCTCTGGGGACACAACTCACCTCCGATCCGCGTTGCCGGTTAGTGCAAGGTGACTTCTTCGCCTTGCTGAACTCCGGCGGTCTCGACCCTGAAAATCCCGGCAAACGATTCCACGCCATCCTTCTCGACATCGACCACTCGCCGCAAGACCGACTGCACGCGCGCCACGACTCCTTCTATAGCAGCGCTGGTCTCCGCCGCCTCGCGACCCACCTGCGGCCCGGTGGCGTTTTCGCGATGTGGTCCGATGACCCGCCCGATGAAGAATTCATGCAGTCGCTCGAGACAGCCTTCGGCGCATGTCGCGCTCACATCATCACCTTCGACAATCCGCTCACGGAGAGCGACTCAACCGCCACGGTCTACGTTGCCCGTTCGGGAATGTGACAAAGCCCGTGCGAACTTTCACGCAGTCGCCGGTCCTGTAGCGGCGGTCTATGACCGCCGACGCAGCGTTACCTGCGAAGATCAGCGGCGGCCTTGTCCGGTCGGCCGAGCCTGTTCCGCTTTGGCCGGGGCGCGCGTGCTCGCCGAGCGCGAGCCGGTTCGGGTCGGGCGCTTGGTTGGACGGCGCGTTGAAGGTCGTCCGCCGCCGCCGGAGCCACCGCTTCCGCGCGGGGCGCGAGTGGCTGATCCCGTTTGCGTTCCCGCTCCGCGTTGACTGCCCCCGCGAGCGCGCTGCCGACTTGTCCCGCCGCCTTTGCCTTTGTTCCGTGTTCCGCTGCCGCTCGTCGATTTCGCCATGATGGTCCCCTGGTTAGTTCTTCATTGGGAACATCGCAGCCGGCGCCATGAACAGACGCGTCGAAAGTTCTTCGGAGGGCGGAGCTCTGCGACGCCGGTCCTTGACGCCTCATTCCTCGCGCCGCGCGGCTCACCCGCACTGCTCACCTCCAGCGATTTGTCAGAGGCTGCGCTTTGGCCAACAAAAAACTGAATCCACTTGGAATGAATCGCGCATCAAACTTTGTATGAGATTCGCTGCCACGTTTTATGCTCTGCTAGGCTTTGCTTCAGTCAGTTCCTTCGCCCAAGATCCGCGGCCAGCGCCTGCGCCAATCAAGGTGATGATCCTCGGCTCTTATCACTTCGCTAATCCAGGGCAAGATCTCCACAATATGAAGGTGGAAAGCGTGCTGACTCCGGCGAAACAAGGCGAGCTCGCCGACGTCGCCGCGCGCCTGGCCAAATTTGATCCGACGAAAGTTGCGATCGAAGCGTTATCGGACCGCCCTGACCTCACGACGAAGAAGTTCCAGGAGTTTACCCCCGAAACCTTAAACAGGAACGCGGATGAACGGGTGCAAATCGCCTACCGGCTGGCGCACCAGCTCCGCCAGAAATCCGTCTATGGAATCGACGAGCAGAGCGACACAATCGATTACTTTCCATTCGACAAGGTGCAGGCCTACGCCAAGTCGCACGCCCAAGAAGCGATGCTCGCCAAACTGCAGGAGGGGGCGGAGGAAATGACGAAGCAGATGGAATCGGCGCAAAAGACAAAGTCCGTCCGCGAGATGCTGGCGGGTCTCAATGAACCGGCGCCAATCCTTTCCGAGCAGCGCAATTTCTATTACGCGCTCCTGCCGCTGGGCGACCCGAAAGAACAGCCCGGCGCCGACTTGAACGCGGCGTGGTACCAGCGGAACGCAAAGATATTCGCCAAGCTCACGCGCGTCGCGCAGCCTGGAGATCGGGTGCTGGTAGTCTTCGGAGCCGGCCATTCCTTTTGGCTACGCCATTTCGTGCAGAACACGCCGGGCTTTGAACTGGTGGAAGCGGTTGGTTACCTCCGTTAACGAATGCTCAGCGAACGGGTGGTGGCCTGTCTGAACAGTTCACCTAAACATAAGTCCAGTTCTGAAGCCGAGTTTACGGACGGACCCGCAGCTTTCAGTTTTCAGCTCTTTGGATAATTGGCAGCGGTCTTCACTTCTTCGATCTGCGCGGTGTGCCGTTTTGAATGCGCACCGTTGAAGATCACCCATTGATAGGCGTCCATGGCATCCAGCGCCGGGTTATCGGCGATGTAGTTGCGCAAATCTTCCGTGGTGTTCTCGAGAAACGAGATCTCCTTCTCGCGCACTTCCTTGAAATGTTTCACCAGTTGTTCACGCGTGGCGAATTTTCCCGTCGGCTTTAATGCTTCCGGCGCCTTGGCCTTATGCGAGCGATCCGGAATTCTGTCGAAAATGACCTTGTCCTTGCCCTGGGTCTCGGCGCGTCGCTGCGGGTTGGGCGCAGCCTTCATCATTTGTTCAACCCGGCTCCAGATGACGTCTTCCGCGGTGGCGATGTGCTCGGCGGTTTCCGCGATCGACCAGCGATCAGGCGCGGCTTTGAACTTCCATTGCGCGTCGCTGACGCCTTCGATGGCAGCGAGAAAATTCTTCTCCGTCTCCTTCATGTAATCGACCGCGCGCTGCCGTTCTTCTTTGCTGAGCGGGTGCGGGTCGTTCGGTGCGGGCGAAGTCTGACCGGGCATGAGGGGGGCGCACGCGATCACGGAGAGGAGAGCGAGGAAAATCTTCTTCATGCCCCCTGACTAGCTTCCACGCGGTCCACCAGCAAGAACTCTTCGCGCGGAATTTCGGATTGGTCCCGATTGAGACCTCGCCTTCCGGATTTCCACGAGCCGGCCGGCAATGAAAGATCATTACGACTCCCATGGCTGACAGTGCCAGCACCCCGCCCGCGCGAAACTTGGCCGTCGACCGTCGGCGCGCCCGCTACAAGGGCTTCGTTGCCGTCAGCTCATCATTCGGAATCGTTCCATTAGATCTTGCCGCACTTCCATCGCGAGCTTGGGATTTAGGCGGCTCAGCATCTTCTCGCGTGCGACCGGGTCCATCGCGGCAAGCTCCCGCACGAGTTTATTCCTCGCCTTCGCTTTGGCATAACGACTCGCGCCCAAGCCGATGGCCATCACGGCGGAGATTGTCCAAACAGCGATGTCGGTGCCAGAGATCAGGACGGAAAGTAAGGGCTGGAAGTGAGAGCTCCAAATCGCATTTGCGGGCGGGCACGGAGGAGGCGGAGGGAGGAAGGTCGCGGCACTGAGGCCCCTCCCACGTTTCGGGAAAGCGGAAATGCCCGCATCGCTACGCGAAGCATTGCGGGCGTAGCGTCGCACCTTGAAGATTATAGCTCGCTTGACCGGGTCTTCGATCGAACGAAGCGTTGGTGATGGCGGGGACGCGCTGGATTTTGCTTGGGATTTGTTGCCTGTGCTTCGCAGCGACGGCGACGGCGGGGGCGGTCGATCACGAGTTTCACTACAAGGCTCCAGACGCGAGCAGCGTTCAGTTAATGGGCGAGTTCAACGGCTGGAAGGGACAGGCCATGAGCAAAGGGGGCGATGGCGTTTGGACCACGACGGTATCGCTCTCGCCGGGATCGCACGCTTACAAGTTTCTCGTTAACGGGAAGGATTGGGTCTACGACCCGGATAATCCTAGCCGCACGAAGGCAGACGGAATCGAGAATTCTTCGGTTGAGATCGGGGCGGAGGCAACGCCTTCTTCGTCGCCGGCAGTCGGAGGGCGGCAGCCGGAAGTCGGCGCGGCGGGTTCGAGCACGAGCGCCAGTGCGAGCATGAGTATGAGCACGATGACGCCTGCGGCGTCAGCGGAGATTTCCTTCACCCCCACGCCCGGCGGTGTCGCAACGGTGGAAGTGCCGCTGTCGCCGGCGCGTTATGCGGAGATGATGCGGGACAAGGAGCCCAATCCGAAGTTGCACCATGCCCGCGTAGGTTTCGCAGTGCCGCAGGGATTTGATCCGGCGAAGTCGTGGCCGGTCCTGGTGGTGAGCAATACGGAAACGTATTCGAACATTGACGCCTTGAACCAATTCAAGGATGCGGCCTTGAGCGAGAACTGGGTGGTGATGGCCGCCGACGAAGTGGAAGCGGACAAGAACAAGGAAGGATCACAGAAGTGGCCGTGTCTCGCGGCCGGACTTGATTACCTAACGAAAGCTTGGCCGGGTCTGAAGAAATGGCCGATGGCGTGCGGAGGGATGTCCGGCGGAGCGAAAAATTCGTCTTTTCTGGCAGGTGACCTGGCGCGAGAGGGTCACAAGGTGATCGGTCTCCTGCTCATGGGCTGTAACCAGGACATGGCGACGGTGGCATTTCGGAAGGGCGGCGCCGCCACCATGCTGGGCGCGTCCGTTTTTATCAGCAGCGGCAAATCGGACACGATCGCCACGCCGGACAGCGCCTTGGCCGTTAAAAATTCGGTGCAGGCGACCGGCTTTCGCAAAGTGCGACTGGAGAGCTTCGATGGCGCGCACGATGTTTATCAACCGCACGTGACCGAAGCATTGCGGTGGTTTCTTGCGCAATCGTCGCCGACGAGCGCGACCTCAGGATCTTCGCCTTCCGATTTTGATAAGTTCTTTAAGAAGAAGTAGAGGGAATTGCGGATCTCGAATTTCGGATTTCGGATTGCCGGTTCGACTTCCCCATTCACGATTCAGGTTCAGTCGTTGCCAATCCTCCTTCGCCAACGCTTCGGCGCGACAGGTACGCGCCTCCCACATGGAAGAGCGGAAAGCGGCCTAATTGCCCAGGAGCTGTTTCATTTCCATCGCCAGCTTCGGACCGATCCCTTTTTCTTCGTGTTTGAAGTAGATGAAGGCGTCTTGCCAGGTGCTCGTCTGTTGCTGGAGAAAGTCGGCCCATTTTTTTACATCGGCGCTCTGGTAATCTTCGCGGCGTAAACGGAGGTAGCCGTAGTCGGCGGTCACTACCGGTGGGGTGGTGATCTCTTCCATGTCGGCGATACAGAGCGCGGTCTTGCGCGCTTTCAAAACTTCAAAAACGTCGTCACTGAACCAGCTCTCGTGCCGGAACTCGAACGCGGCCCGGAGACCGTCCGGCAGACAGTTGATGAAATCGGCGATCAGCACCGTGTCTTTTTTGAAGTTGGGCGGCAGCTGGAACAAGATCGCGCCTAACTTGTCGGCCAAGGCGGACGTGACATCGTGAAAGTAACGCATGGTATCGCCGCAATCGCGCAGGCGCGCCCAATGGGTCACTTTCTGCGGCGCTTTCAGGCTGAATTTGAAGTGAGCCGGCGTCTGCGCGCTCCAATTTGTGATCGTTTTGGCCGACGGGATCCGATGAAAAGTGTAATTGATCTCGGTGCTACTGAATCGCTCGGCGTAATACGGCAACATCTTGGCGGCGGCCATGTCCTCCGGGTAGAAGGTCCCCTTCCACTCCGCGTATTGAAAACCGGAGGTGCCGATCCACGAGGTCATCGATCGGGAATCTATCAGGCCGCGAGCGGGGTGTCGCGGTGCATCCGGCGGCGGCGCATTTCCATGGCCCAGAGAGCGGCGATGGCAAGAACGTCGCTGATCACGTGCGTCATCCGTACGTTATTATAAGTGGCAGGCGTGAGGGTCGGCTCCAACCGGCTGCGCACATCCTTGTTGGTAGCGGCGGTATCCCCTGCTTGGTAGGCCTTCACCGAATCGAGCACGGCGAAGCGCTGCGCGGTGGTGTCGTGCATGGCGTCGAGGTTGTTATAGGCAAAGAGCGCGAACAAAATTGAGACGATCAAGGTGGTGATGGCGGCCGGCTGCTTGCGCATCGAGGAGAAAGCCAGCATTCCGCCGAGAATCACGACGTAAAGATTCCAATAGGATTGCATGGCCGAGGAACGTTCGAAGTAGAGCTGGATGAGTTCGTTATAATTCATGTGGAGTGGAGTCTTTCTAACGTTCAGCCCCGCGGCCGCGGGGTCCCGAGCGAATTTAGTCGCGAGGGAGAGTGAGTGTTGGCGCAGAGCATCTTTAATTTTGGGTGTGGGATGATGGCTTTGCCGTTAGCGCCGAAGCGAGCAGAAAAGATCCAGCGCTCGTATCCCTGCGGGCTAACCAGCCCGATCGAAACGATTCCGAGTGAAAGGCCGGTGGCGATATCGACGAGATGGTGCTGATGCGTCAGGACCGGCGATAAGGCCATTAGACCAAACCAAATGGCGACGAGAAGGCGAAGGGTTCCGCGTGTTTTGCCGTAATAGAACAAGAAAAGGAGAAGACCAAGTGCGGCATGCAAGGATGGCGCGAGGTTGTAAGGCGCATCGAGGTTGAGAAAGTCGCCGAAGATTTGGCCTAACCATCCCTCGCGCGAGATCGGAGGGAAACCGCAGCGCAGCGGGAACGCCGCAAAACAACTTCCGGCGACAATGATGGCGAAGGTAATCCGTGCCGACCAGACGCGCAGTTCCCCGGAGTCCTGACAGAGAAACGGCGCGCCGATAAAGAAGAGATCGATCGAGAGATAGGGAAGGACGAAAAACGAAACAAACGGAATGGCGAGCTCCCACTGAAAAAAAGCGGTGCCGACGTGCTCGCGATGCGCCGCCAGCCAGTTAGTCCCGCCGTAGACAACCAGGAAAAAAATCGACAGCCCTGCCGAAACAGCCGCGCGTTTCCCTGGCGATGGCGACGCTCTCATCCCTTGCGACGGGCAACGGAGACGCTAAACATTCCCCAGCGGTCGATGGTCATGCTCGTCTTTTCAAAACCGGCGGCGGCGACCAGGCGATCGATCTCGGCGGTCGTTCGCCGGCGCATGATCCAGGGCCGCCCGCGATGATTCGGCAAAACGCGCGCGATAAATTTGAGCTGCGGGTGCCAGGGCTGGTTGGTGTAAATCAGAAAGCCGCCGCCCGGAATGACGCGGGCCAGCCCGGCGAGACATGCGCTCACTTTTTCGTTAGGTGAAAACAACTCGAACAAACCGGAAACGATGCCGACGGTGGGCGATGGCTGGATACCTTGGTAAGATTCCGGCGCAAAGGCGTCGGCCTGTTCGGCCGCCACGTTGGTCAGGCCAAACTCGTTCGCGAGGGCGATGATTCGCTCGACGTTTTCCGGCATGTAATCACGCAATCGCACCTCGATCGGCCCCTCGGAGCAGCGCGCGACTGTTCCGATCACGTATCTCCCCGCCCCCGCGGCTACGTCGAGGATGCGAACGGGCTGATCCTCCTGCCGAAGCGTCTCGATCGCGCTCTTCAAAGCCAGATCCAAATTGAGCTTCCGCTCCCGGATTCCGCGCCACCCGATCGTATTTAAGTAGGAGCGATCGACCAGGCGGCCGATGCCCAACGATCCGGCGGGCTCATTGCGGTAGATGTAATCGAGCGATTGCCCTGAATCGAAGCCCGTCCGCCAGCCGGTAGCAATGCCGTCACTCAGGTGGCCGGCGATGCGAAGACCCGCGCGAGCGAGGGCAAAGCCGGGGTGACCGCCGTTCTGCAGCCTGGCGAATTCGTCCCAGGTGTAGCCACTGTTGGTTTCCGGTGATGATTCCTCACGTTGGCTCGCGGCGAACCGCTCCAGAACGAACTCGC
The DNA here is from genome assembly GCA_963746035.1 of uncultured Verrucomicrobiae bacterium. Lineage (GTDB taxonomy): Bacteria > Verrucomicrobiota > Verrucomicrobiia > Chthoniobacterales > UBA10450 > JBBRDU01. Next base: position 525,337 of record CAVUZN010000001.1, read on the forward strand.
GCACACATCGAGAGACGTCATCGCGTTCTTTTTCGTGGAAGAGTGCGTGACACGCATGCGGAAAGGTCTCGAAGCGTTTTACTGTCGACGAGAGGCCATCGAAGAACCGTTTTTGCTCATTCAAACGCACCACCCAATCGCGGCCGGCCGCGAGCATTAAAGTTGGAACGTTGATTGCGCCCGCGTCCGTCACAAGACGGCGCGCGGTGTCGTGGAGATCGAGGAGAAGTCGGGTTGAGATTTCTCGAAAAATGAGCGGATCGGCGTTGTAGCGTTTCGCTTCGGTTTTGTCGTGCGTCAGCATAGAACCGCTGACGTAACTTTTGACAACGCCGTCGCCGAGGATCCGTTGACGCAACCGAAGGGCGGGAAGCGCGAAAGGCAGGTAAAGTTTTACGCGAAAGGCAGCGGTGGCCAGAATCATTCCGCGCAGGTTCGGCGCGTAATCGTGAACCCAGGTTCCGACCGTGACGGCGGCCAGGCTGTGCGCGAGCACGACAGTGTCTTCCGGCTTTAGATTGGTTTCCCGCCAGACATGACGCGTGAAGACATCAACGTCGCGCGCGATCTCGCTGACACTGCGGGCGAATCCGCGCTCGCCATGGGATCGGCCATGACCGCGCGCGTCCCACGCAAAGATAGCGACGTCGGCAAGATTGAGGGTTCGGACGAAGTCTTCCCAACGCGCCGAATGTTCATGGCCGCGATGAAACAGGAACAAAGCCTTGTGCGTAGGCTTATCCGGCAGCCAGGAACGATAGAAAAGCCGGGTGCCGTCCCAACTTTCGATGAATTGCTCAATCGTTTTCATGCGCCTAGTTGCTCGACCGCCTGATGCAGATCGTGCGCGATCGCGTTGATATCGCCGCGCGCGGAGGAGGACGAAAGATAGGAGCGTGGCGTGCCGATGACGAGTTTCACTTTGAACGGTCGCGGCAAACGTTTGCCTTTCGGCCAGGCCTTGGCCGCGCCCTCGAGGCAGCAGGGAACGACGGTGAGATCACGGCCGGCGACGAGCGCGCCGACGCCATCTTTAAACTCGCGCAGTTCACCGCTGGCTGAGCGTGTTCCTTCTGGAAAGACGATCAAGGTGTTGCCGGGTTCACCTAACAAGTCGCCGCAGAGGGAAAGGCTTTGTCGCACATGATTCTGGCGAGTGAACGGGATAGCATTGAAAAGGATCGACGCGATCCAGCGGCGGGCGCCGTGGTGAAAGAAGTAATCTTCCGCCGCCACGGGAAAGATGCGGGAAAGACGCGAGAGCGGGAAGGCGGCGAGCAGACAAGGCGTGTCGAGATGACTGGAATGATTCGAGACGACGACAAGGGAACGGTTGGTGCGAATATTTTCCTGTCCGACGATTTCGAAACGGTTGTAGATGCGCAGACCGATGCGGATGAGCGCGGCGACTCCAAACCGTAACGGCGTGACCAGAGCATTCCGTCGTAAAGAAACGTCTGTCCGTTTTCTACCCCGCCCTTCTTCGGCAGCGAACTGAGGTGAAGGTGTGGTGGCCGACGCGGAATCAGGATTTCTCATGTCATCGCGTCGGAACGCGCAGCTAATTGGATGAACAATGGCGCGACGTAAATCAAGCTATCGATGCGATCCAGAATTCCGCCGTGGCCGGGGATGAGGGCGCCGAGGTCCTTCGCTCCGAGTGCGCGCTTGATCGCGCTGACGGTTAAATCGCCGAGTTGTCCGCCAATGCCGATGATCAAACCGGCGAGCACGAGGTGCATCGCGCTGAAGCCCGGTAAAGCAAAACGCAACAGCCATGGCAGAAGCATCGAAACGGCAAAGGCGCCGAGCGCGCCTTCCCAGGTTTTGCGCGGGCTGATTCGGGGCGCGAGCAAGTGGCGGCCGAATAAGCGGCCGAAGATGAAGGCGGCAACGTCGCTGAGCTCGGTGGCAAAGATGAGGAAGCAGATTAACCCGTAAGGTCGGCTAAACTGGACCAGCAGCGCCAGCTGAGTGAAAAAGATGCCTAACAAGATAAATCCGAGCGCAGGGATGGCGAGGCCGCGGAAGTCAGGGTCAACGCGTTCCTTGGCAAACCCGGCGAGAAGGATTATTACGAGCGCGCCGAAGCAAACGAGAGTGACCGTAGGATACCACTCGCGCAGTTTTAGGAGTGCCGGCGCAATCAGGACCATCGCGACGATCGCGGCTGAAACAACCCAAACCAGCATGCGCGAGAGACCCGCTGTCCGGATCAATTCCCGGCACCCAAATATGCCTAACAATGAGACCGAGACGATAATGGCGACGCTTCCGGCGAAAACGACGATCAGCCCGAGCAGCCCCATCACCCACCAGGAGCGGTAAGTCAGCCAGATCGATCCGAGGTCCTTGCTGAAACCAAATTGAATGATGACCAGGATGAGACCCGCCACGATGAAGAGCGTTGGGACGATCCAGGCAAAACGAAAAAAGGCCGGATCGCTGAGCGCGACCGATGGATTCATGAACGGGTTCGCAACAGCGCCAAAGTTCGGCGCAACCGGACGAGCATGGTCTGAATGCAGCCGGCAATAATAATCAGACAGGCCGCATCCAACGCGCGCACCGGATACAAATAAGCGATCCACGCGCCGATATGCAGCACGACCATGCGCCACGGCTTGGACATGATTCCGCCAAACTCGCGTTTTCCCGCAACCGCTTGCCCCATTAATCCGACATACGCAGTGAGCACGGCGAAAATTGCACCTAACCACGCGAATTCCGCGCGGACGTAGCCGCTCAAAGCCAGCCCGCTGAAGATGAGGATGTCTGATATGCGATCTGGAAGATCGTTCAAGATCTCACCGCGCGGGCTCGCCTTGTTGGCCGCGAGCGCGATCATGCCGTCGAGCATGTTGAGCCAGAGCCGCAGATAACAAATGAGCGGCGCGAACAACAGCAGTTCCGGATGCTCTCCTGCCCGCAGGAAGCAGAAGGCGGCGAGTGCGGCGGCGACAATGGACAAATAAGAAATTGCGTCGGGACTGATGCCGCGCTTTACGGCAACACTTGTCGCCCACTGCGCGGTCGCCCGGAAAATGTTGGCAATGGGACGGCGCGACGCCGGTGCATATTCAGCCACGGCGCGATCTTATGCGGTGGGACGACACTCTGTGGAGCCGAATTCTTTGACCGCGGATTACGCGGATTTACGCGGATTAAATACGGGGAACGAACTGGACAGGATTGAGAGGATTAACGGGATTTACACATTCAGAATCCAAACAATGCTTTAAATCCTGTCCAATTCCTGTTCCACGGAAGGGAATGGTTGAGGCGAGGCGCCTCAACCGGGTCGCCGCGGCGACCGCTCCCCGGGTTTGGGTTCGCGCTTGGGGTGGTTGCTTGGTTGGACCGGGAGCGCGAAGGTTGTTATGGCGGAACGGAACTCGCCGCTTACCAGATGTTGAAGCGTATATTTTTGATTGGCCTTCCCCTGCTAATGGCGACGGGCCTTTGGGGCGCGGATCTTCCGACGGTTAGCGTCGATCATTTGTATTTTCTGCGTGCTCGCGGCGAGCACGTGCGACGGCTGACGCCTGACGATCTGGTCGACTACGTTGTGTCGCAGAAGCTGGCGGGGCGCGCTTTCGAGGATCTTTATTCCCAGCTCTTCTCGATGCGCATTGATTTGACGAAGTTGCAACGGGTGGAAGGTCTTTCGGACGACGACAGCCGGGTGAAAAATCTGAAACGGACCTACAACGCCGAGTACAATCTCCTGGTTGAGGAAGCGCAACGAGTGCAGCGCGGCCTTGTCCGCGAAGGCGTGATTGCAGGGGAGACGCTGGAAGCAATCGGGCGGGCTGCGCAAGGCCGCTGAAAACTTCGCGAATGGCAGACCCATTCGCCAGCCCCCCCTGACAAATGTCGTCCTCAGACCGCGATGGGATCAGTTCGTTATTTCAATTTTGTGAACAAGATCGCGATGTAGGCGGTGAAGATGACGACGCTGACGATGGCAAACCAGCGGTGGAATCGTTCGCTCATGGTTGAGGCGGCAACGGCCGCGCCGCCAATCCAGGCCAGATGGAAAAGAAGATTCAGCCCGCTCGGCCAGGCGAAAACGAGAAATGGCTCTTTGCTCAGGCTGACAAGCAGGAGCGCGACGAGGCACCCGTAAAACCAGCGGGAATGGCCGAAGTAATTCTCGCGCAAATCGACGGCGCGTTCGCCGTCGAACCGGGGAAGAACGAGCGCGGCCAGCAAATAGAGAAGAATGGTCTCGAGCAGGACGATGACGAACTGCAGAAAAGTCCACGGGTGATGCACGCGCAGCCCAAACATGGCCCACCAAGCCTGGGCATCGACCAAAAGAAGAAGAAGAGTCCAGATGATGGACGGAGCAAAAAGTGTGATGCCGCTGCGGTACTGGATGACCCCGCTCAAGCCTTGCAGCAACTGTGTCACGCTCAGGCCAAGAATGATCGAGAGCAGAACCGAGAGATAACTGAACTCATCCATGACGGTGGGAAAGAATTAGCACGATCGATTTGGCGTGACGATGGTTCTTTCAAACCCGGGATGGGTTGAATGGAGGGACGAGCTTGTCTCGTCCGAGCTTTTAATGCGACGCTCTTAGACCGCCGCTACAGAAGATTACGATCAGCCGCGCAGGGCGGTGGTGAACCTAACGAGTTCATCGGCGACCTGCTGGATGCGTTTTTCGACTTCACCGTCGGTGAGCTTGTCGCCTTCGAAGGAGCGACCGGTGGCGTAGACGAAGCGCGGGATGATGATGGTGCGAAAGTCGAGCATGAGGCTGTTGGCGTAGGCCATGACTGACATGTAACTGCTCATCCCACCGGCGGCACAAAGGAAGCCGACGATCTTGTCTTCCCAGGATTTCCCGGTCAGCTCGATCATGTTTTTGGCGGCGGCGGCCACGTCGTAATTATAAACCGGCGCGGCTATGAGAATTCCGTCAGCTGCGTGGATCGCCTTGTTCAGTTTCTGCGCACCGGCCACGCCATAGCAGGAGTCGGCGTCACACAAAGGGAGATCGAGTTCGCGCAGGTCGAGCCATTCACAATCGGCCTTTCGCTTTTGCAGATGGGCCAAGGCAATGCGGCCCATGATGCGGCTGTTGCTTTCGGGATTACCGCTCGTGCTGATAACGAGATGTTTTGGCATCGAGACAAACTTAACTTCGTTTCGGTCGAGGGGAAGCGTTACCGGGGGGTTCGGCATCAGATCTGAGGGAAAGGTTCGTGATCGCGAGGGCTCGCTCACCAGCCTGCGAGGCGCAGGCGCTCCCCGGAAAAGAAGGCCGCGCGTCGAGGCGCGAGCTGAATAATGCGACGATCATAGGCCGCCGCTACAAGAGCTCGAGGGTCATGAAGTTGCTGTTCGGGTCGTCTCGGTAGGAAGCGAAGGGCGAACAGAATTTGAAGCCGAACCCGCCATATAGCTTTCGAGCCGGGTCGAAGTATTTCATCGCCCCTGTTTCCAGACTGACACGCCGATAGCCTCGCCGGCGGGCCTCGTTGATCAGATATTCCAACATCGCTTTCGCCACGCCTTGTCGTTGATAGGCGTAGGCGGTGCGCATGGATTTGATCTCGCCATGAGTTTCATCGATTTCCTTCAGCGCGCCGCATCCAGCGAGGTTTTCATCGTCCCAGATTGTCCAGAAGGTGACGTCGCGCTGACGCAGACCGTCTACGTCCAGGGCATGAACGCTTTCAGGCGGTGATGCCAGACGCATGCAGCGGAGGTGCTCGCGCAATAAGTCGAGGACTTGCTCGTTGGTTAGGTCATCGCGGCGGATCTCCATCATGAAATTCCCCCACCCTCACCTTAATCCTCTCCCCGGCAAGGGAGAGGAAGCAGAACGCGAGCGGCTTTTGTGCGTTGCGAGAACGCTGGATTAACTCGGGCCCGTAATCGAAATCGTATCGATTGGGGGCGGCGTCCCCGCCGTCCCTGAAGAACGCGACGATCCAAGATGCGATGAAAAGGCGGTGCTTTCTTGTGTGACCCTCGACAGGCAGTGGGATCCCTCGGCCGTCGCCCCGCGGCTCGGGATGACAAGCTGCTTTGAGAGCGCTGGGTTAACTCGGGTTCGTGCTCGTAATCGTAATCGTAATCCTAATCGGTCCAGGTGGCGTCCCCGCCGCCCCTAGATGGGGCAATGATTCAGGGTGCGCACAGGCAGTGAGAATTTTGAATCTGACGGCGGTCCAGAGCGCATCTGACCGGGAAAGAGGCCTGCCATGCTAGATTTCAGATTCGCCCTGCGCCAGCTCCTGAAAGCTCCCGGTTTTACTGCGATCGCGGTGTTCACCCTCGCTCTCGCGATCGGGGTGAACTCGGCCATGTTTTCCCTGATTCATAACCTCGTGTTGCGGCCGCTGGTCTCGCTGCGGCCACAGGAAATCGTCAACCTTTACAACTGCCGGCAAAACGCGAACCACGATTACCGCCAGTTCTCTTATCTCGAGTTTCGGGAGATGCGGCAAAGCCCGGAAGTCTTTCACGACGTGGCTGCTTTCGAGTTTGCCGTGGCGGGCATCGGACGCGATCACGAGGTGCAGCGCAGCTTCGCTTTCCTGACCTCGGACAATTATTTTCCGCTCATGGGCGTGCAGCCGTTTCGCGGGCGCTTTTACAACGCCGAAGAAGCCAAACCGAATGCGAACGTCTCGGTCGTCGTCACCAGTTACGAATTCTGGCAGCGCCAGGGTGCGCGGCCGGACTTTGTTGGGAGCACGCTGCGTATCAACGGCCAGCCCTACACAGTGATTGGAATTATCCCGCAAGGATTTTGCGGCGCCAGCGCCGTGATCGCGCCTGACCTCTGGCTCCCGCTCGGCATTCGCGGGCAACTGAGCTCCATTTTTGCCGACACCGACGCTGTCCAAGATCTGGAGAATCCCAACACCTACGCGCTGAACCTGGTCGCCCGGCTGCAGAGTCACTTAACGTTCGAAACTGCGCAAACGCGCGCGCCGGTGTTAAGCCAGCGCTTTAATGCTCTGCAAGGCGCAAACGCGGAGTTTGCCCGTGAGATTCAATTGAAGAATCCCTCGCGGTTCGACCTGAGCACTTCGCCGGAAGACGACGGACCGATCACGCTAATCGGGACGCTCTTGATGGCGATGGCGGGCGCGGTCCTGCTCATTGCCTGCCTCAACCTGGCGAACATGCTGCTGGCGCGTGCGACTGCGCGATCGAAGGAGATCGCACTGCGCCTCGCCCTTGGCGCCTCGCGTGGACGGATTATCCGGCAACTCTTGAGCGAAGGATTGCTACTGGCGCTCTGCGGCGGCGCGGCTGGACTCGTCCTCAGCATCTGGTGCAACAGTTTACTCCTTCGCTCGTTCCGAATGTTGCTGGGCAACGTCAACTTCTCCGTCGTGGTCGACCTCAAGCCGGATATCGCGATCCTCGGCGCTACTTTGGTCTTCTGCCTGGCCGGCACACTGCTTTTCAGCCTCGGCCCGGCGCTGAAGGCGACGAAAGCGGATCTGGTTAACGACCTGAAACAGCAGATCGGCGAGCCGGCGCGGATCGGACGCATCAGCCGGTTCTTCGCGCCGCGGCACATCTCGGTGATGGTGCAAATCGCGCTTTCCCTGACCTTGCTCTTCGCTTCCGGTTTGTTTTTGCGTGGCGCGATGGAAGCAGCCGCGCTCGACCCGGGCTTTGTCGCCGCCGGCGATCTGCTCACGGAGATTGATTATTCGTTAGTCAAAAAGGACCCGGCCGAAGCCCGGCAGCTTATCTTCCGCATGGTCGAACGCGCCCGCGAATTGCCGGGGGTAAAAGCGGTCGGAATCGGAACCATGCTTCCCTACGGGAACTTCGGGAACTCGCGTCGGATCGCGCCGGCCCGTGCCGCTCTGACCAATGATCCGAAGGCGCCTGATCCGGGGGCTACCGGGATGTTTACCGCCATCACGCCTGGATACTTTGACGCCATCGGGGTGAAGATCCTACGCGGGCGCGACTTCACCCAGGCGGAATGTGAGCAGAAAGAAGGACGCGGGATTGCGATTATTGATGAAGAAATGGCAAAGAAGATCTTCCCAAACGAAGAGGCGGTCGGGCAGCACATTCGCTACACCATTCCGCCGCGCGACGGATCGCCTAACGATCTGGAAGTGATCGGTGTTTGCGGGAGACACCGGCACGGGGTGCAGAGCCAGACCACGCTCGCCCGCTTGTTTGTGCCTTATGCCCGCGCCTATTCGGGCAATGTCTTCCTGCACATTCGTCTCGCGACCAACGATCGAAATGCGGTCGCCGGAATGATACCGGCAGTGCGCGGCATGCTTCGTAACATCGACCCGGACACGCCGGTCTTAAGGATGGCTCCATGGGTGGATCTGATGCAGCAAAGTTTCGAGCTCTGGATCGTGAAGCTCGGGGCGACGTTGTTCGGAGCGTTTGGCGGAATTGCGCTGGTCTTAGCAGTGGTTGGTGTTTACGGCGTGAAAGCCTACGCGGTCGCGTGTCGCACCCGTGAGATCGGCATTCGCATGGCGCTGGGGGCGCATCGCAAAGATGTGTTCGCACTGATCATGCGGCAGGGCGCGCTGCAAACTGGCCTCGCTGTGGCTGTCGGAATTTTCCTCTCGCTCGGCGTCGGCAAAGTGCTCGCGCAGATTCTCTACAAGGTCAGCCCAACTGATCCGTTTGCGTTGCTGTCGTCGAGTGCGTTGCTGGCGGGAGCTGCCCTGCTGGCCTGTTTTCTGCCGGCGCGGCGAGCTACAAATGTGAACCCGATGACGGCGCTGCGGACGGAGTAGAGAAAGAGTCTTACACGCAACAGCGGCACCATCGGTGCGGCCTAGCGGATTGAGCGACGGCTCGACTGAGTCTGAAAGGCTGGCCGCTCCCGTATCCGCGTTGCAGCGCCCCACCGACGAACGTCGCCCCGATTTGGGTGGAGGGACGAGTTCCGTCTCGTCCCATTTTTCATACTATTCTTCTTCGACCGGGTCTTTGGTGATCGTGCCGCGCTCGAAACGTTCGACCATTTTATCGTGGTATTTGCCGTCTTTGAATTCGCTATAGGTCTTGGCCCAGGTTCCGGCGCCGCCGCGACTGATGGTGACCAACTTCGGCCAGCCTTTCTTCGCGGGAAAAATATAGATCGCGCCCTGAAAGTCGCTGACCAGCGACCATTTCTTGCCGATCTGGCTGAAGAGGAAATAACCAACGCCGCCGGACCCGCTGAGCGCGGGAGTGACGATGAAGTATTCCAACTTTCCATCGTGATTTAGATCAACCGCGAAGCCACGCAGGTTGGCCGGGGGGCCGCTGTTTTCCGCGGTTCCGAAATCATAATTTCCGAGCTCGCTCAGAAGTTCCTTCGGAAGATCTGACAAGGCTTCGTTTTCCTTATTCGGCGTAATGCGTTCGCCTCCCTTCACCACGAGGAACTTTTCTTCGCCGGGAAAGGGGCCCGCCACGACCGACCCATTTGCAAGAATCAGTAAAGACAGGGCGACAAGACCGGCGGCGGCGAATCCCGACTTCATGCCGAGAGCGAATCATCTACGCCCCATGAAGGCGAGTCTTTACTCGACCCTGCGCCGGCAGGAAAAAGCGCTGCAGCCGCACCGAGATAGCGGTGAGAAATGTCTTTTAATTCAGCGGCAGCCTGCTCTAATCCGCCGTTTCCGAGCGCCCATTTCCCCCCAGGGTAAGCGTCCGGCGCTGAGGTCAATAGACTCGACTTGTTCGCTGTTTTTGCTTCTAAATCTAGAACTTACAATATGCCCGCCCCTACGCTCGCCCATCGGGCATTCCTAGCCGCCGCCGTTCTGGTCCTGGCATTTGCCATCCCTTCGCCCGCCCAGACGAAAGGTTCTCCCGCTCCGCAAAAAGCCTCGGCCGCGAAGGCTACTTTCGTCCAGGCCGAAGCGTTCGCCGAATCCATCCCGGTGCGAAACATGCCGGCAACCCACACCGTTGATAAAGAAAGCAGCGCGGTCGCCGGCGCCGAGAAAGAAATCAACGAAGAGAACCGGCTCGCGATTCGTCACTTCAACCCGAACATCAAGCCGCCGGCCGATACGGTGCTCTCGTCTTTGCGCTCGGCCCGCAATGTCAAAGGCGAGCTGATTGCGCCGCAGGCGCTGCCGACCCCGGCGGTAAATTTTGAAGGCATTTCCAAGGCGGACACAGTGGCACTTGGCCAGGGCTATCTTCCGCCTGATACCAACGGCGCGGTTGGGCCTAACCATTATGTCCAGACGGTGAACGTCTGTTTCCGGATTTGGAACAAAAACGGGACGCCGGCCACGGCCACCACATCCTTCGCCACGCTTTTTTCTCCCCTCGGTTGCGGCAACAGCCTCGATGGCGACCCGATCGTGCTTTATGACCAGCTGGCGGATCGCTGGCTGATCAGTGAGTTCTGCACCACCGCCAACCCTAACGACCACCAGCTGGTGGCGATTTCCAAGACGAACGATCCAACCGGGGCGTACTACCTCTACGACTTCCCGATGCCTAACAATAAGTTCAACGATTATCCGCACCTGAGTGTCTGGCCGGACGGCTACTACATGACGGATAACCAGTTTAACCAGGCGGGCTCGTCCTTCCTGCAGGACGGCGTCTTCGCTTTCAACCGCGCGAAGATGCTGGTGGGCGACCCGACGGCGAGCTTTGTTTACTTCGATACTGCAGTTCTCTTTCCGCCCGGCAGCGGCAATACCGGACCGGATGGAATCAGCGGAATGTTGCCGGCAAACGTGGATGGCTACTTGGCACCGCCGGTGGGAGCGCCGTGCCCGTTCGCTTATTTTGAGAGCACCGTGCTGGGCGGGCCGGCGGACACTCTGCGCATCTTTGATTTTCACGCCAACTTCACGACCCCGGCGAGCTCGAGTTTCAGCGAACGCGTCGGCAGCCCTCTCGCTGTCGCGGCCTTCAATCCGGGGAACACGACCACTTCGCGAAACATCATCCCGGAGCCGCCGCCGGCAACGACCAGTAATTACCTGGATGCGATCAACGATCGCCTGATGTTCCGCCTGGCCTATCGAAACTTCGGTTCGAGCGAAGCGCTGTTGATGAATCACACCGTCAACGCGAGTTCTCGTTATGGGGTGCGCTGGTATGAGCTGACGCGGAGCTCGCCCGCCGCGGCCTTCACCATTGCGGAACAGGAAACCTACAATGGCCCGGCTGCAGACACGTCGCACCGCTGGATCGGAAGCGTAGCGGTTAACTTCCAAGGCGATATCGCTCTTGGTTACAGCGTTTCCAGCACTTCGGTTTTTCCTTCGATTCGTTATGCGGCGAAGCTTTTCACCGATCCCGCGGGGGCTGGTCTGGCCCAGGGCGAGCAGACGATGATCGCCGGCGCCGGAGCTCAGCAGAGCACTTCCGGTCGCTGGGGCGACTACAGCTGCATGACGGTCGATCCGACTGACGACTGTTCTTTCTGGTTCACCCAGGAGTACGATGGGGCCAGCAGCACGAGCAACTGGCAGACACGAATCGCCAAACTCACTGTTGGACAACAGGCCACCTCTCCACGCGGAACGATTTCGGGCACGATCACGGACTGCTCATCGGGCGCGCCGATCGCAAACGCGATTGTTTCAATCAGCGGTGGATTCTGGCGCGCCTCTGCGGCGGATGGAACGTTCAGCGCCACGCTCGCCCCCGGCACCTATACCGCCACTGTGTCCAAGCTCGGTTTGCCGTCAGCCGTTTCGGGCAACCTCGTCGTCTCCAACAACGGGAATACCGTCTTCAATGCCTGCTTGCAGGGCGTTCCCATTCTTTCCGCCGGGTCACCGTCGGTGACGGCGGAAAATTACACGCCCGCGAATAGCGCGGCAGATCCAGGCGAATACGTCACGGTCAATCTGCCGATCTCCAACACCGGCTCCGCTAACACAGGTAATCTGGTGGCCACGCTTCAACCAACTGGTGGCGTGACCAGTCCGAGCGGACCGCAGACCTACGGCGTGGTCACCGCCGGAGGCTCGAGTGTTTCGAAACCTTTTAGTTTCATCGCCAACGGCGCCTGCGGCAGCACGCTGACCCTGACCCTTTCGCTGCAGGACGGCGCTTCGAACCTGGGAACGGTCACTTACACAATGACCGTCGGCGGTGGGTCATCGGGAACGACCTCCTATACAAACGCGACCTCCCTCACCATTCCGGACAGCGGTGCGGCCAGCGTCTACCCGTCCAGCATCAACGTCTCCGGTGTTGCCGGCGCCATCACCAAGGTCACCGTGACCCTGAACAATCTCAGTCATACCTTCCCGGACGACCTCGATATTCTGCTCGTTAGTCCAACGGGCGCGAAGTTTGTGATCATGTCGGATGCGGGGGGGTCGAACGGTTTGTCCAATGTGACCCTCACCCTCGACGATGCCGCTGCCACGTTGATGCCAAATGCAGGAGCGATCACAACCGGAAGCTGGAGACCGAGCAATTATGCCACCGGCGGGAGCGATTCATGGCCCGCGCCGGCACCGGCGGGACCTTACCAAAGTCCGGCGACCACGGGTTCGGCGACTTTCGCCAGCGTCTTCAACGGAGCCAATCCAAATGGCACCTGGAGCCTCTATGTGCTGGATGATAGCGCGATCGATTCCGGCACACTCGCCGGCGGTTGGACGCTGAACATCACTACGCCTCCGGTGAACAACTGCGTAGGCAGTCAGGTCCCGCTGATTGTGAATGGCCCGCCACTCTCGCCGGTTGTGCTCGGCACGCCCTACTCCTTCACTTTTGTCGCGTCGGGAAATCCGGCGCCGACTTTCAGCGTCGTCGGCGCGTTGCCACCCGGATTGAACTTGTCGCCGGCCGGAGTGCTTTCCGGCACGGTGACCTCAGCCGGCAACGGCAGCTTTCCGAACATCATAGTGACGGCGACGAATAATCTCGGCAGCAACACCCAGACTTTCACGTTGCAGGTGGTGACGACGGCAGGCAATTACCTGTCGAGCTACAATCTCACCGGGAATGGCGCGGCGCTAACCGTCGATGGCGAAGGCGACGGCATTGCCAACCTCATGGAGTACGCGGAAGGGCTTGATCCGACGAAGAGCGATGTCTCGGGCCTGCCGGTGGTGACGCTAAAGGATTACAGCGGCACGAAGTATCTTTCGATGATCTTCCATCGTTCGTCGCTGGCGACGGATATCACCTACATCGTTGAAGGTTCGAACAATCTGGTCAACTGGACAGCACTCGGCACCAGCGCCGCCGGCGGCGCGGCCTCGGGCCCAGGTTTCGTAACAGAAACAGGCGGACCGCCGACTTACACGGTTGAAGTTCGCGACATCGTTCCTTTCGATCCGAATGGAAACATCACGCGTTTCATCCGCTTGAAGGTCACGTCACCGTAAGCTCTGGTAACATGCGATGAGTCAGGCTGAGCACGCACTCGCAATTCTCCACGAATGGGTTCAATCGGAGAGCCTGCGCAAACATTGTTATGCAGTAGCCGATGCGATGAAGTTTTTCGCGCAGAAGCAGAGTGCTGATGCAGATCTATGGGAGGCGGTCGGCCTTCTGCACGACATGGACTACGAGCGCCATCCAAACTCGGAGCAAAGCCTAAGCGAGGGCCATCCATTTGTGGGGGTGAACTGGCTGCGCGAACACGGCTGGAGCGAAGAAGTTGGCCGAGCCATTCTTTCTCATGCGGATTACGCCGGTGTCTCGCGGGAGACGCCGCTGGAAAAAACGTTATACGCCGTCGATGAACTCAGCGGCTTTGTGACAGCCGTCGCGCGGGTCCGGCCGAGCAAAAGCATCAACGAAGTCGATGTCGCGGCGGTGAAGAAGAAAATGAAAGACAAAGCCTTTGCGCGGGCGGTTAACCGCGAAGATATCATTCGCGGCGCCGCCGAGCTGGGGCGGCCGCTCGAAGATGTGATCGCCGACGTGATTGATGCTCTCAAGCTCGATGCCGAGCGGCTCGGGCTGGTTGGCACGGCACCGGCAGCCTAACGGTTAGATCCTTCCTCCATCTCCCCCCTCCTGCCTCTCGGCGAGTCGGTCGTCTCTCTTCTCCGCGACCACTTCCAGCACCAGAGGCGTCAGCATGACTGACGCCGGGTTCGCGCTCATCCGGGCGAATTCGTTGCGCAAGTTGTCCCCGAAAGTTTCATCCGCTTTCTGCAGCTCGAGCAACCGCTCCAGCCCGGTCTCGATGAAACTGGCGGGCCATTGCCACATAAAGTCCCGTGGCCGGATTGGGAAGATGTGCGGCGAGACCGTTCGGACTGCGAAACCGTTTTCTGGCAGAAGCTTGGGCAAGCTCAGTCCGATGTCTGGTTCCCCGCCGGATTCGCGCCAGGTTTGCACGATCAGGTTTCGGAATCGCTCGTGGCAGGGCTGCGGCGGCGCAAAGGACCAGGACGCATACCAGCCGTACTCATAAAAGATGGCAGTGCCTCCGGGACGCAACACGCCATGCAGTTTGCGCAGGAGAACGTTCGGGTCCGGCAGAAAGGCGAGAACCCAGCGGCACCAGGAAAAATCGTACGGACCGGCCGGCAGCTCATCGGTCATGAGATCGCTCTCGAGGTACTGCACATTGGTTAGGCCGCGCTTCGCACAGCTGTCCTTTCCGGCAGCCACGTATCGCCCTGATCGTTCCAAGGCGACGACCTTCCCTTCGGCACCGACGATTTCCGCCAGGTCGATCGTCGCGTATCCCGGGCCGGCGCCGAGATCGATCACCTTACTGCCGGCGGTGATTCCAGCCTTGTTCCAGCAAGCGAGCACGGTTGGGCGCCAGACGCGATGCTGAAGGCCAAGACGCTGCAATTCTTCGTCGTTTGTCCCGAGGACGTAATCGCGTTCCTTTTTTTCGGCCATGATGAGTCCCTTGCCCCAAGGCTAAAGTGAGTCCAGAAAGAAACAATGAAAGCAATGTGGAACGGCGCAACTCTGGCCGAGAGCGATGACACAGTCGTGGTAGAGGAAAATCACTATTTCCCGGTCGATTCGCTCAAGCGCGAGTACTTCAGCGAGAGTGCCACGCATACAGACTGTCCATGGAAAGGAACGGCCAGTTATTACACGATTACGGTGGACGGGAAGGAGAACCGGGACGCGGCCTGGTTTTACCCAGCGCCCAAACCGGCTGCAGCCGAGATCAAAAACCGCATCGCTTTTTGGCGAGGCGTGACCGTAAGTTAAGGCATGGCTGGCATCTGCGTGATTGTGGCCTACCGACCAAAGCCCGGTCAGGAAGCGGCCACGCTGGAGACGGTGCGAAAGCGGGTTCCGTTTCTCCGGAAGGAAGGTCTGGTGACTGATCGCGCTCCCGTCATCATGCGCGCCCGCAATGGTACCATCATCGAAGTGTCGGAATGGAAGTCGCGCGAAGCCATCGAAGCGGCGCACCAGAACAAGAACGTCTGCGGTCTGTGGAAACGTTTCATGGAGGTGTGCGACTGCGTGCCACTGCAATCCCTGGCCGAAGCGTCGGAGATGTTTGCGGGATTCGAGACGCTAGACGAGTAGGCTTCGCGTTGTTGTCGCGCCTGACCTTTCGTATCGCGACGGGATCAAAAGATCCCGTCCGTGAGCAGGTAGGCCACGGCATAACAGGCAAAAATCAGCAAGCCGCCGACGGCACCGGAAAAGAATGCCACTAACGACGAGCCGCGCCGCAACGTTCGGGCCAGGACCGCCAGCGTCAGCACGATCCCGAATTCGCCAAGAATAATGTAATACGGCGTGTGCAACAGCATCCGGCATCGGTCGTATTGCCACCAGTGGATTTTGCGCGCCATCTCTTCATAGAACGGGATGTTAATTGCGCCGAGGAGTCCAACGAGAAGCAAACCGCGGCCGGCGAATTTCTCGGACAGCCGGAGACCGATATAGCCAAACTGGACGGCCACCACTTCCCAGGCGAGCGGCATCCAGAGCGGTGATTTCCAGAGCATGGGCCCTCCGCCCACGGAATAATCGAGTGTCCGCGTCCAACTCACCAGCCAGGCATCCGCCGGCAACTCGGCCAGGCCAACGGCGAGGCCAAAGATGATAAACTTCGTCATCACTTTGTCGGCATAACGAATGGCGAAACCAATCAACAAAATATTGTCGATCACGTTCAAGGCCAGCCCGGTGCGCCAGTCGGACCAGGGCGCGAAAGCCAGCAGCGACACCGCCACGACATTGATCACTACGGTGGCGAGGACAACGCGCAGGCGCGCCGACTCCAGCGATAAGAAGTTTTCCGCCATCAGGGGGTGAGAAAAACTTTGCCCGTAAACGGATCCTTCACCTGCGTTCCACCCTGGATTCCGCGAACATCTACCATCCCCTGAGTCGGGGCGTACGGACTGGTGACAAAACCCGGCCGATTGGCCACAGGGATGGCATAGGGCAAATCACGTCGCAGGTCAGTTTTTTCAGTGACGAGGGCGGCGCGCCTCACCACCTCTTCCGGAGTCGGCGTCGGCGAAGGCGTGGCCGTCGGGCTGGCGGACGTTTCAACTTTCCCGCTCCGGTTTTTTTCGGTGTGCGGCTTCGGCTTCGGCCGGCTACTGGGATGTGCGATCGAATGGCCCAGGCGTTTGAAGAAATCGCCGATCGGATCAGCCGACGACGGCGGGCTGGCGGCAAGGATCAAGCAGAGGCTGGTGACGGAGAGGAGTCGCACGGCGCGAGATTCTTACGCCTTTTTTGGGGATATTCAACGCCGGCCATGGCCTAGGTTAGGCGTAGTTGGGATGCCTTTGCTGCCTCCCCAGGAGCTTCCTCAAAGCCGAGGCCCGGTCGCTCGATCTGAAGGTTCACTCAAGAGGTCATCCAACCGAGTGCCGGGGCCAACCTCGATCGGCGTCTCGCCTTTTCGATAGATGCGCGCACCGCTAATACCCAGCAAAGTGGTCTGGCCATTTTCCACTCGCAGCATCGCGCCTTCGCGCAAACCGATCACCGGCGCGTCGTTTTCCTCGAGATATTGCAGCAGCCTTTCCTCTCGGCTCTCGCCCATGTGGGTAGAGCCCGGATCGGAATCGACATAGTGCGGATTGATTTGAAACGGCACCAGGCCAAGAGCAGCGAAGGATGCCGGCTGCACGATCGGCATGTCGTTAGTCGTTTTGATGGTGGGCGCGGCGATGTTGGAACCGGCGCTCGATCCCAGGTAGGGCATCCCGCCGCGGACGCGCTCGCGGATGAGGTCGAGCAGCTTCAGTTCATAAAGGGTAGCGAGGAGCCGGAAGGTGTTGCCGCCGCCGACGAAGATTGCCTGGGCCGCCCGCACGGCTTCAGCCGGATGTTGAGCACTGTGCAGGGAGGCCACCGCATAGCCGAACCGCATCAGCTGATGCCGGACGGTCTCGAAGTAGGCATCGTGATCGTGCAAGGCGAACGGCACGAAGAGGATCTCGTCCACCCCGGTGAGAAACTCTCGCACTTCCGTTTCCGCGTAGGCGAAATATTCCCCGCCGTGAACCCGTGAACTGCTCAGCAGCAAAAGCCGTTTTGTGTCGTGCATTGAAAGCCGTCGTGTAGAGTAACCGCCGAAGAAAGGAGTTATCCCGCATGGATTATGTGATTCGCCCACTCACACCGCAAGATGAGTCAATCCTTTGGGAAATGGTTTACCTTGGATTGCAAAGCGGCCAGCAGGCGGACGCTCCTTCGCGAGAGATTTTGAAAGGCCCTGAGTTCGCGCATTACGTCGAGGGATGGGGCCGGTCTGGCGATGCCGGCTTCGTTGCGCACGATCGCGAAGACCAGAAGGCAATCGGCGCGGTCTGGTGCCGCCCATGCAATGCCGTGGCACCGGCCGAAGGTGGAGAGCCGGTTCCGGAGCTGGCCTGGTCGGTCAATCCGCAGCATCGCCGACGCGGAATTGGCGCGGCTTTGATGACGCAATGGGTGAAGGCGAATCCAAGTCAGTCGGCCGTGCGTCTGGCGGTGCCGGCCGATAATCCCGCGGTGCGCCTTTACGAGCGCTTCGGATTTCGAGTGGCGCGGGAAGAAGCCCGTTCGGTGACGATGCGCCGTGACGTCTAACGAGTCCCGCCGTTGCCAGATTACTACGCCATTCTCGGTGTCGATCGCGACTGCAGCGCGCAACAAATCCAAAGCGCCTGGCGCGAGCTGGCGCAGCGATTTCATCCCGATCGCAATGCCTCGGCGACGGCCGCAAACAACATGCGATCGATCAATGAAGCCTACGAGACGCTCGCCGATCCGAAAGAGCGCGATGCCTACGACCGCGAGCTGAACCGCACCAGTCGCGCGACAGGCACGAAGCGGAAAACAATTGCGCAAGATGCGCGGCTGCCGATTCGCTCCTTTTTCCGCGGTGCGACGATCGACGTTCGGATCGATGATCCTTCTAACATGGGAGGCGCGGAAACCTATCGCGTCGAAGTTCCGCCAGGCAGCGCGCCAGGGGCGCGCATAAAGGTCGCGCGCGACCAGGGTAACGGCTCGGTCACTGTTCGCCTGAAGGTTCTGCCCGGTGCGCGCTTCAAAGCGCGCGGCTCGGATTTGCGTTATGACCTTCGCATTTCCCCCGACCGCGCTCTTCGCGGCGGTAACGAAACGATTCCCGGCCCGGATGATCGGCCGGTGGTGATCAACATCCCTCCTCGCGTCGCGGGCGGCGAAATCCTCCGACTGCGCGGCCACGGCCTGCCCAAAAACCACGGCGGCCGCGGGGACCTCCTGGTAAAAATTACCTACCGCCCTCGCGTCCAGATCTCGTCTCGAACTCGTTAGGAATTCCTACCCTTGCTCGCTTTCCTCCTCATGCTCCAGAGCGTGAGAAGCAATTGAGCAATCAGTTCTTACGGTAACGAAAAGGAAATTATGGTATTGGCTGCGCGATGATTGGACCAGAAGTTCGTCCCGTCGAAGGCCAGTGAGCGGCAGGCGAAAGGAACGCGCGCGACTTCCTCGATGACCGGGTTTTCTTCGGCCGGATTCAGCCTAACAACGCGCCAATTCTCGCCGTCCTGCTCGGTCCCGTTTAGAACGTAGAGCGATCCGTTGGCATAAACATGCCCGGAAACTTCTTCACCAACCTCAATCGTCCGCCTCGGCCTTCCGTCGCCGTCGAGCTCCAGGATGCGGCCTTTGTACCACTGGCTCAGGTAAAGCCGCTGCCCGTCCCAGCTCAGGTAGGACCCGGTGAAATCCGGGCAGGCTATGCGCGCCGGTAATCCATCGGCGCCGCGACCCGATCCGTTAGGCGCAAACCCGACACCGGGTCGATATTCGACAATGTAACGATCGTCCTGCTCTCCTTCGCCGAGGGTAAACCGAATGGTCGAGCCGGTGGCGACGCCCGCCCACGGTATCCCCGACGACGCCTGTTCCTCGATGACCGCACCGTTTTCCGGATCCAATTCGTAAATTCGGGAAAGATCGCGTGAGCCGAGCCAGAGTGCTGCGCCGAGGAAGGTCAGGGCCTGCGGGGCGGGCGCCGGCGACGGCAAACGTTTCCGTTCCACGATCTCGGGCAAACCGTTCTTCATCCGGCAAAGTTATCGCACAAAAGACGCGCGACAACGGCACAGCTCGCTGCCTCCGAAATCGTTATTGCCTGTGGGGAGACTTTTGTTGAGCATTGCCTGCATGAAAATCGCCGCCGTGATCGCTCGTCTTCTCCTCGGCCTCGTCTTCGCCGTCTTAGGCTCGAACGCTTTTCTGCATTTCATGCCGATGCCCACGTTGACCGGGTATCCGGCGCAATTTCTAGGCGCTCTTAATGACACGGGATATCTGCAGGCGATCGCGGCTTTCCAGGTGGCCGGCGGTCTCATTTTGCTGATCGGACTTTACGTTCCGGTCGGCCTTACCTTGCTCGGCCCGATCATCGTGAACATCGTGCTTTACCATCTGTTCATTGATCGGAGCGGAATGCCGGTCGCGATCGTGGTTGCGCTGCTGGAGGCCTTTCTGATCTGGGCGCACTGGCCGGCCTTTGCCGGCATTGTGCGCGCGCGCCTCGAACCGAACGTCACTTAATCTACGTACCATTTCGGGCGCAGCGCCGCCGCGGTGGCGCGAAAGCGAGCTCGTTTCCCTCGATTTTCGTTTTGACTTTATCCAAGGCGCGGAGCTGGAGCGCGCCGAAGAGGGCCGGTGGGACGGCAGCGCGAGAGTCAGGGTGAACGCCCAGATCACCGGGAGAGTAAACACTTTCATGATCAAACTCTTCTTTTGAGAGTCCGCTTGTGAGATTTTCGTCCGAAATTTTTTCCATTAATCGGTCGCGCGTTGAAACGGTCGCGATAGCTGCTCGGCGTCACTTTAAACCGGCGCAAAAAGGCGAGACGAAAGGCGTCGTCGCTCTGAAAACCGACCGAAGCGGCGACGCTTTCGATCGTTTGTGTGCGCTCAGTGAGTCGCCGTCGCGCTTCATCCAGTCGCAAGCCGTGAACGAAGTCTGCCGGGGTCCGGCCAAAATTCGCTTTAAAACGGCGGTGAAACTGGCGCGGCGACAGCCCGACTCGTTTGGCGAGGGCGGGTAAGGAGAGATCGCCCTGAAGATGTTCGGGAACCCAGGAGGTCAGATCGGCAAAGCGATCGGACGAATTGATCTGGAACTCGAGCGGCTCGGAATATTGCTTCTGACCGCCGGCCCGCTTCAAGTAAACGACGAGCTCACGCGCGACCGTCAGCGCGACGCGCGGCCCAAAATCTTCTTCAATCAGGGCGAGCGAGAGATCGACGCTGGCGGTGACTCCACCGGCGGTATAAAAAGCGCCGTCTTTAAGATAGAGCGCGTCGTGATCAAGGCGGAGCTTGGGAAAATTGCGGGCGACGTCGTCAGCAAAGCGCCAGTGGGTAGTGACGCGGCGATGATCAAGCAGACCGGTGGGAGCGAGCGCGTAGATGCCCGTACAGACCGACGCGATCCGCCGAAATCGGTGGGCATTGGCGGCGATCCATTGCGAGATGACTGGGCCGGCCGGACCGACCCGCGCGCCGCGTCCGCCGGGGATGATTACGGTGTCGAGTTGCGGTGCCCGGCGCAGGGTGGTGGTGGGCGCGATCGAAATTCCCGCCTCGGTGTGGAACGGTTTACCGGTTAGGCCAATAACCAGGACCTGATAATGAGGTTGGCCGGCTTCGTTTGCGGGGATAGAAAAGGCGTCGGCGGGTCCGACCAGATCGAGACCTTGGACACCGTCGTAGCCGATAATGCCGATCCGGAGCGGTTTCATGGGAGACAAGGTTACGCGCTTCCGCGATGTCCAAAATGACAAAGATCCGATAAATTGTGACATCTTCACTCAGGATCCCTCACCTCAGTCCTCTCCTGACGGGAGAGGAGGAAGATGGAGCCGCTTTCGCTATCAGTAACGCTGCGGCGCCGTATCGCGGGCGGGGATGTTTTCGTGCGACGTAACCGCATCTTGCTCGGGTTGCTCGCGCGCAATCTTTCTTCCGGGGAGCGCACGCGGCTCGCGTGCGGGCAATGGCGCCCTCGCCATTGCAAATTTTTTATCTTTAGAGTTTTTGGCGAGGCGCCAAAAAGTGCACGCGAGGCGCGTGCGCTCCCCCGGGTCCGCCTTATCGCCGCGGGTTTCTTTCAGTCCACCGGGCAATGGCTCTCTTTTCTTTTGCGCGCGTTCGCTATCCTCGGCCGATGAAACTCAGGTTCTTCGCCGGGCTCGGTTTGATCTCTCTCACTCTTCACCTCGCCGCGCAGGATTCGGAAACACAGGAGCAAATGAGGAAGGCCGCCGAGGCTGCGAAAAAGATGGGCGGCAAACTGCCAGACATGAGCGCGATCAACCAGATGACCGACGACATGGCAAAAGAGGAAGCGAAAGAAAAGGCGGCGGCGAAAGCGGCGGTCGAATCAAAAGAGCCCGCCACGCTTCCGGCCTGGGCTCCAGCAGTTCCGCAATTCACCGCGACCGGGCCCGCGACCCGTGAAGTGGTCGATGGCCAGCCGCGTATTGCTCAGAAAGGAACATCGCCGCGTAACTCCGACAGCCTTGTGCGACGCCTGGGATAACTTCAAGAATCCAAAGTTCAGCCACGAGCGGGGTGGCTCCGACATGAATCACCACGAAAACCTTTACGTAAATTTCCGGCGTAACGAGGACAACGAGGAAGTGCGGATGGAAGCCGACCGCAAACCAGGTGACAAAGCCACCAAGGTGACGATCTGGTCGCCGATCCGTGTGCCGGTGAGGGAGTAGCGAGCTCGCCCTGCTTGCGCCGGAAAGGACGGCTCCGCCCCTACCCGTTAGCGGTAGTGATGCACCACGCGGACCTTCGCATTGATTTCTGGCCCAGTTTCCCAATCCGAAATCGTTCGAGTCAGAAGATCCAGATGCTGCAGGCGCTGCCCAAGCTGATGCTTTAACTCGCGCTCGATCCGAAGACGCAGATCGTCCGAGGGTCCGATGCGGGCAAAGTTCCAAGCCTCGTCGCCTTCCGCTTCTCGCACACTTTTCTCCAGCGCGACCAGCGAGCGCTGCAACTCCGTATGGACCGCGCCCATTTCAAAAAGGGTGGTGTCGTCAGCCAGCGCGTCGCCTTCGATATTGCTGAGCGCGAGCAGGATTTCCATGCGCGCGACGTCGCCGGCAGCGTAAGCTTCCTGCACCTCGTGCCAAAGCGCAGAGACTTCTGCGCCGCCACCATCACGATGGTCGGGGTGCAGGCGCCTAACCAATTTACGATAAAGCGATTTTAAACGCGCATCGATCGCAGCATCCTTCTCCTCCGCTTCTGCTTCTTCGTGCAATTCCGGCAAAGGCTCCGCTTTTTGCCTCGGCGGTTCGCTTGGTTGCGGAGCCCGCTTTTCCGCCGCGGGGATAAACATGTGTGATTTAAACTTCTCGAAAGTCGTCTTGTAGGCCTCGTCATCCATTTTGTCCGGATTTGTGCCGAGAAATCGCTGCACCCATTCCTGGAACAAGGCTTCCGCCTCGAAGTCGGTCACCTTCCCTTTGGCGTGACCGCCTCGCGCGGGCTTGACCGGCTCCTCCTCTTCGAGCGCCTCTGCGGGATGCTCGCGGCGAAACATGACCCGCTGATACGCCGTGTACGGATTCTGGAATTGCCGGCGCATTTCTTTCTCGACTTCATGGATCAGGGCTTGCGCGTCGCGAATCTGATTTTCGACTTCCCGCGCGCGGCTGAGGAGAGCGCCGAACTCACGCGCGCGCCAACGGATGTAGGCCGGTTTATCTTCGCGATCGAACTGGTGCCAGAGGCCGCGGACCACACTGAGCCGTGCCATTAAGTCGGTGCAGGCATTCGCCACCCGGCGTCGCAGCGGCTGCTGATCCAGCAGAATAAGCGCGCCGATTTCGGCCGCGTTTTTCTTCCGAGTCCCATTCACCCCTTTCATGGCCTGAAAATACGCCACTCTTCCCGAATTTCCCGCAAAACCGACCGGCCGCGCTCCCGTTCTTTAACTGTGCGGAGGGATCGCGGCCTGAGCGCGGGTTATTATGTCGCTCCCACGGAGCTTGAAACAGGAATAAGGAATGAAGCTACGTACATTTCGCTCCTAAAGGAGCTTCGGTGTAACGCTGCCAATCCGCGGCGCCATAGGCGAGGCATGTACGTAGCAAAACCGAAAGGTTTTGAAATTAGCTCCGTTAGGAGCGGCACTACAGCTCAGGACGCGCCTGATCTTTACTACTGTCGTTCGCCCAATACCATAGAGGCAATGCGCTGCCTTGTGCTCGTGCTTTCTTTCGCGCTGGCGAACACCCTACTGGTCTCCGGCGCGGATGAGCTGTCGTTAGGCAGCGCCGCCGGTTCACTGACTTATCATGGCCAGACCGTGAACCTCACCTTCGCGGGCGCGTTCGTGAATACGGACGACGACAAAAAACAAACCATCCTCGTCCTCAGCGATCAAAAGCTGCCAGTCGAAAAATGGAGCAGTGAATCCGACCTGATGCGGGACGAAACGAAGTGGAGCGGGGTCGTCTTTTTCTTGAACGGCGATGGCACGTTCGGACGCTCCGACATCCGTTTGCAGGGGCGGCAGGCGATCGTTTCCGGGTTTTTCGGTATGCAATGGAGCGATCCGGGCGGGAAAACCTTGAGCGGCAGGGCCGCGACCGACCCGAGCGCTAAGGAAAACAAGCTCGAGGTCGTCTTTCGCGCCGAGCGTCCGTAGCGGCGACGAGTTCGGCCAGCGACTTGTTAGTCTTTGCAGGCACTCGTTGATCCGCGCCGATCACGAAAACGTTTCCTTTCCTACGGACGGGAGCTGCAGGCGGCATCGGCGATGCGGTGTGCTTCCGCCTCCTCGTTCTTTCCGTTGGCGGAGCCGATTACCTTTGACTGCGCCCGGGCGAGCTTGATCACCACCAGGCAGGTGTGAATCTTCCGCGTTTCATCGTTGCCCGCGGCCAGCCGATAAATGATGGCGCAGGGAACAAAGCGGCCGTTCTTGTCGAGGCCACGCCATTCCACGGCGTCGTTTTCCTTGTGCGGGAATGTTCCTTCGATCGCGCCCATGGTGGCAGTGTAAAGATCAACGCTTTCGCCCTTTCCGTATTTGACGTTGATCCAGCTGCGCTCATCCCCGCCCAGGAACTCCAACTCGTAGCCTCCGAGTCCGCGACAGCGCGCTTCAAACCCGGGATCGCCGCTTTCTCCGGTGGCGCGATAGGAAATGCAATGCGAGCGAGCGGTGCTGGTGAACTTCGAGAGCATTTTTCTTTCGCCTGCTTCGACTCGAAGCAAAAGGAGAACAGTGAGAACCGCGGAGCCCAGGGTGGCATTCATCGCCTCCTCTTTAGAGCTTTCCCGGGCGAACAGAAAGCTCCTACTCTGAAGCATGTCTTCCGCACCACCTTCTGGGCCGCTCGAAACCGTGACCGTGACCGGGAATGCCAACGCTTTCGTGCAGAACGTGACCGTCGGTCAACATACCTTCCGAGTGGATGAACCGCTGCACATCGGCGGGACAGGAGCGGCGCCCGACCCCTACGATTATCTTTTGGCCGGTCTCGGCGCCTGCACTTCCATGACCGTCGGGCTATACGCGCGAAAGAAAAATATACCGTTACAAGGCGTGCGTGTTGTCCTGACGCACTCGCGGATTCACGCGCAAGATTGTGATGATTGCGAGACGAAACAAGGCATGCTCGACCGCATCGATCTCGATGTGCAGCTAACGGGCGACCTGACCGCTGAACAACGCCAGAAATTGATTGAGATCGCGGGAAAATGTCCGGTGCATCGAACGTTAAAGTCGGAGATAGACATTCGGCTCAAGGAAACGCGCTAATTTCCCGCTCGCGTTATTTCCAACATTCGACATTAGGCGTTCGGCATTAGACATTCCATTTGCATGTCCATCCGCATTCTCGTTACCGGCGGCACCTTCGATAAGGAGTACAACGAGAAATCGGGCACCCTTTATTTCAAAGACACCCACATCGCGGAGATGTTGCGACTCGGCCGTTCGCGCGTCGACGTCAGCATTCGCACGGTGATGATGGTGGATAGCCTGGAAATGTCGGAGGCGGACCGCGCCCTGGTGGTCCAAAATTGCGTGCAAGCGGAGGAAAATCGCATCGTGGTAACGCACGGCACCGACACCATGACCGAGACGGCGGCTGCCATTGCCAAAGCGGTGACGAAGAAGACGATCGTCCTCACCGGCGCGATGATTCCTTACGCCTTCGGCAGCTCGGATGGACTTTTCAATCTCGGCAGCGCGCTTTCCTTCGTGCAAGTCCTGCCGGCCGGCGTCTACATCGCCATGAATGGAAAATGTTTTCCGTGGAACCGCGTGCGGAAAAATCGAGAACGCGGCGAGTTTGAAGAGATCGCGGAATCCTGAGGCGCTGCCTTGCCAGCAGAGCACCTTTTTCGTAGAATCCGGGCTCTTTGATGGCTTCTTTCAGGGCAACGTCGGCGCGACGGATCTTCGCGCTGATACCTCTCTTCATTTTCCTGGGCGGTTCCCTCTGCCTGGCCGATTGGTTGATGTACGGGAAGACCGCCCAACACAGCAGTCAGTCAGACGTCGCCAGTCGCCCTCTTTCGCAACTACTTTGGCAAACGCCGGTTGATCTGCACCCGACTGGAACGCCGCCCAGGCACTACGGGTCGCCTGCGATTACCGAGGCCAACACCGTGATTGTTCCAGTCACGACCGGGATCGGGAGCGGTTTTGTGGTGGAAGCCCGCCGAGGCTATGACGGGTCGCTCCTTTGGTCGCAGCCGAGCGATTATATTCTTCCGGGGTCGACCTGGCGGCCGCCGTTCTCGCCAATGCTGGTGAAAACGTCCCCCACCAACTATCGGGTCTACATCCCCGCGGCGGGTGGCACGATCGACTGGCGCGATGGCGTTGACCAGGCCGCGGCGCCGGCCTCGGGGAAGCTGGCCTTCTTCGACAATTCCGCCAGCCTAACCACTTACAATGGTAACAAGGCGGCCTACGATGCAAACGTCCTGATCAACACCCCGGTCACAGCCGATGCCGATGGGAACATCTATTTTGGATTCCAGGTGCTCAGTAGCACCGGAACGTTGCCGGCCGGCGGCGGGATCGCGCGCATTTCGTCAACCGGGGTCGGCACCTACGCGAACGGTTTTGCGGTTGTGGGGTTGAGCAGAACATCGCTGAACGCGGCTCCGGCCCTGAGCAGCGACGGCAGCAAGCTTTACGCAGTCTTCACCAATGGCGATGGAAACGGGAAAATGGTTGTGCTGAACAGTACGACGCTGGCCGCCTTGAATGCGACGTCTTCATCCCCCGGGGTGCTCGGCGTCTCGACAGCTTCGCCGGTGGTGGGACCGGACGGAGACGTCTACTTCGGCACGAACAACGACTCCAACAGTCGTGGCCAGTTGCTGCACTACTCGTCTGACCTAACGACTCTCAAAATACCCGGCGGCTTCGGCTGGGACACGACCCCGGCCATTATTCCTGCGAGTATGATTCCGTGGTACCACTCTTCCGCGAATTCGACCTATTTTATTTTCACCAAATACAACACCTACAAGCATTACGGCACCGTTCCGAACAAGATCGCGGTGCTGGATCCGAATGTCCCGCAGACCGATCCCCTCACCGGCGTGACCGACATGAAGGAAATCATGACCCTGGCCAGCACCAGCGTGAGCGACTACGAATGGTGCATTAACGCCGCCGCCATCGATGTGCCTAACAAAATCGCCGTGGCCAACAGCGAAGATGGAAGCGTTTACCGCTGGGATCTTGTCGCCAACACTTTCACCAGCTTCTCCCTCGCTTCGGCCAAGATCCAGCCCTACACCCCGACGCTGATCGGTCCGGACGGGACCGTTTACGCGATCACGCACGGGAATCTCTACGCGGTGGGTTCGCGGCCTGTGGTGCAGTTGCCCGCCATCAGCGTGGCGGCCAGCGGGAACAATCTTCTTCTCACTTTTCTGCGCGATCGCACCGATGTCACTTACATCGTCGAATCGTCTCCGGACCTGGTAAACTGGAACTGGTACGCCAACAACCCGGGAACCGTCGGCGGGAATGTGACGGTTACCTTCCCGGTTCCAAACGGCGCGACGAAATATTTCCTACGCCTGCGGGTCTACTAGGTCGTCTGACGCGCCTCGTCGGAATAGGCAGCGCCTGACACGCAAAATCCTTTTCAGCTCGTACGGAATCCGCTCTTCTTCCTGCCGATGAAGATGTTCAAAAGCCCGCTCTGCACCGTTCTCGTCATTTCTGCCGCCTTTGCTTTCGTCGGAGGGACGCAAGCGAAGGAAGACGAGAAAGAAGCGGCGATCGAAAAGATCACGCTGGTCAAAGACGCCGGTGACAGTTTCAAAGAGGTGGAAAGCTTTAAGCCAACGGACACGTTCGGTGTGCTGGTGAAACTCAACGGCGAACCGAAAAGCGGCACCAAGGTGAAAGCGACCTGGATCCTCGTCAATGCCGGCGGGATGAAGGATAAGAAGATCTTCGAGAAGGAAGTCGTATTTTCAGCGGAAGCGTTGAAAGACGCGAAAATCAAAGACCGCGTGGACTTCACCTTGTCGCACGACAACCCCTACCCGACCGGCGAATACAAAGTTGAGCTCTATCTAAATGACGAACTCTCCGACACGGTCGAGTTCAGCATCGAAGAATAAAGCGCGCCCTTCGCGCAGTCCGGGCGTTGCGGTCATTCCGCAATCGGGACGGCGGCATCCCAGCAACGCGCGAAACACTCGATCTCTCACTGTTGCTGGTCATGATTTAAATCGTTGACCGCGAGACGCTTCTGCATCGACGCCGACACGCGGCACGGCGAATGCAAACAGGGCAGTCATGCGCATAGCCCTCTTCATCTCTACCCTGCTCGCGCTTACCCTGCGCGCCGACCAGTCGCCGGCCGGCCGCTGGGAAGGCACTGCCAAGATCCCCGGCCAGGAACTGCGGTTCGTCGTCGACCTTGATCAACGGAAACCGGTAAGTGGATCGGCTCTGTCGTTATGCCGGACTTGCATCTGCAAGGCGCCGCACTCGACCCCATCAGCATCAATGGCGGCCAGGTCAATTTTTCACTCAAGACTGCGCTGGCCGATAAGGACACCGGACCCGCTACGTTTCGCGGCAGGCTTTCGGCGGACGGAAAACTTTCCGGCGAGTTCGCCCAAGCCGGCCTGGCCACAACCGTCGCCCTGACTAAAACCGGGCCGGCACAGGTCGATCGTCCGCCGCACAGCACGAGCGTGACGAAGGAATGCGAAGGGACCTGGAAAGGAACCTACGAGGCGCTCGGTTATTCCCGCAGCGTTACGCTCAAGCTCGAGAATCACGGCGCTGACGGCGCCACGGCCGACTGGCTGATCGTCGGCAAACGGGAAAATCGTCTGCCGGTGGATCTGGTTGTGCAAAGCGGCAGCTTCCTCACCGTCGAATCACACGAGACCGGCCTGACCTTCGAAGGCCGGCTGAATAACAACGAGCTTCAGGGGACAATTACCCAGGGGCCCTACGAATCGTCCATCACTCTGCGCCGCGACAAATGAAATCGTTTATGCGTTTTTATGTCGTTAGGCTGGCGCTTCTCCTCACCCTCGTGCCCGGCATTGGCCAGGCGCAGTCCATGTTCCGCGGCAACATTGCACACACCGGGGTTTATCCCGGTCCCGGGCCAGACGCATTTCATCGCGTGAAGTGGAAATTTCCCACCGGCGCCCCTGTCATCGCTTCGCCGGTGATTGCGGACAACGTGATTTATTTCGGAGGCGACGATCATAACGTCTACGCAGTCGATGCCACGAGCGGGCGCCAAATCTGGAAGACAACAACCCGCGGGCCGGTGCCGTGCACGCCGGCGGTCATGGACGACGTCGTTTACGTCAACAGTTACGACGGAAAATTCTACGCGCTCGATGCCAAAACCGGAGCCGTGAAATGGAAATTTTCCAGCGAGGGTGAGCGGCGCTTCGAAGGGAAAGGCCTGCATGGCGGCGAGCCGAAGAACCAGACGATCGCGGATGCGTTCGACGTTTATCTTTCCAGCCCGGTGGTGGCGGACGGCACCGTCTACTTTGGCAGCGGCGATACGAATGTTTACGCGTTGGACGCGGCCAGCGGATCTGTGCGCTGGAAATTCAAGACGGGCGACGTGGTGCACGCCTCACCGGCCTACGCCGATGGCGTCGTCTATGTCGGGAGCTGGGACAGTTACTTCTACGCCCTCGATGGCAAGAGCGGCCGGGAGAAGTGGCGCTTTCATGCCGGCGAAGATCCGCTCATCCATAACCAGGTAGGTTTTCAATCCTCACCGGCGATCGTGGAGGGCGTAGTTTATACCGGTTGTCGCGATGCGCAGCTCTATGCCCTCGAGGCGGCCACGGGTAAGCTGAAATGGAAGTTCGATAATGCGCTCAGCTGGGTCATTACTTCGCCGGCCGTGATTGATGGAAAAGTGGTGTTCGGGACCTCCGACTCCAGCCTCTTCCATTTTGCGGACGCTGCATCGGGGAAGTCTTTGGTCAAAGAAGATGCCAAGGCCTACCTGTTTTCGTCTCCGGCCGTGGCCGACAATGCAGTTTACATTGGCGTGCTGAACGGGTCGTTAGCTGCACGTGACCGTAAGACCGGCGCGCTTCTGTGGGAATTTCAGACGGATGCTGCGAAGGCGAATAACGGCTGGGTTCTGACTGCGGATGGTCGTTTCAACGGGCCCATGCTCTACTTAGAGAACTGGCGCGAAGGTCCGGTGGCGGGGTTCATTAAGCAGATGACCATCGGCTCCATCTTTTCCTCCCCGCTGGTGGCGAACAAGACTATCTACTTCGGCAGCGCCGACGGCTACCTTTACGCAATCGAGTGATGTAGAAGTTAAGCGAGGCCGCTGAAGTTGAATTCGCCCGACGCGCCAACCACAAGCCACACAGGCCGGCGCGGTAACGTTCCGCTTCTAGTCCCTCACCGCAGATCCAGCTCGGCGCCCCACACCGTGCCAGTGTATTTCCCGGTCTGATAGCGCACACGCACTTGATTGCCGGGCTTCACCTTGTCGAACTCGGTTCGATCGGCTGGAACATTTAAAACCCGGCCGCTCTGCATCAGCCTAACCTCCACCAGCCACTGCTCATGGCTCATCGCGCGCGGATCGCTACTCGTGCCGCGGTCTTTCGCCTTCATCACGGTGACTCCCACGACGGTTTCATCCGGCGCCAGCGGCCGCTCAATTACCGTGGGGGAGTGTTCACGCTGGTCAGGCTTGGCCGATGCGTCCGGCTTCGGCTCCGCCGCTGCAATGTACTCCTTATCGACTACGATCGCGTCCTCTTCGTGACGGTTGCATCCCGTGGCAAGAAAACAGAAACCAATGGCAACGACGCCAAGAACTTTCGCCATGGAACGGGATGCTATCGCAGCGATCGTTTTCCTGAAACCGCTTTCCGTCGAGGCGCCATTGAGGAATGTTTCAAGCGTGAAACCTGATGCCTCAATTCAACTCAACGCGGTGGAAGATCACCATGGGATTCTGACCATTCGTGGCGGCGGCTCCCGGCGCGATTGGAACGGCATTCATTATAAACAAGGCATGTCCGCGAAGAACGTTGGCACGACGAAGCTTTCGGCGAATATCGCCACCATTCCGCCCGGAGGCGTGGCCAAAGCTCACATCCACGTCGGCTTCGAGCTCATTCTCTACATCATGGAGGGGCGAGTACGGCACGAGTTCGGCGACGATTTGAAGCAAGTCCTGGAAAACGAAGCGGGCGACTTCATCTACATCAAGCCGGGCGTGCCGCACGAAGTGTTCAACATAAGCGACACAGAACCGGTTGTCGCATTTGTCGCCCGCTCCTCCGCCGAGGAGTGGGACAACATTGTCCCTTACGACCGCAGTTCAGAAGCCTAAGAGCTACTTCGCGCGCGGGAGATTGCCGATGATATGCATCGGTTCGGCGGTGGCCGGCATCTCCGCGACCCGGTCACACGGCTGCAGAAACGGCTGCCCGCTAATCCGAACAAGACAAGTTTTGCTGGCAGCCTTTTGCGGTAAGAGCGGGCGAAGATCGGCGGCGGCGTTTTGCGAGCCAGCCATCGCAGAACTTGCAGTGAAAAGTGACATGGCGATCGAAAGAGCCGTGAGGGGACGAAAAATCATTCCGGAATTTGCCGCAAGCAGCGTGAAAATTCAACTCACCTTCGCCAGCTTGCATTGCCACCGCTTCCGTCCCCGCGTATCACTTTGCTCGTGAAACGCCGCAGCCTGCTTTTCTCGATTCTGCTCCTAGCCGTAGCGGCTGCGGTCGTTTCGACCATCTACATCGATTGGCATTGGAAACGGCCTCTTTCTCCCAGCGGCGGACGATATTTCTTCCATCGAGTCGAGCTGCCCGTTCCCTCCTTTCGGCAGGGCGATGAACACTGGCGCGACGATCCGTTAGGCGGAGTTGAAGATAACGGAACGATCGGTGGTGAAGGGTGCGCCGTCACCGCCGCGGCCATGGTCTTCAAATCTTACGGAATTGAGACCAATCCTCAGCAGCTGAACTGGTTTCTGACCAATGTCGGCGGCTATACCGAACGTGGCTGGCTCTATTGGGATCGCGCTGCCTGGTACGCGCCCGATCGTGTCCGACACGTCTACGAAGATCTTCCCTTCTACGCATTAATCGATTCGAATCTCGCCCGCGGGAACCCGGTCATTGTGAGGGTGCGCCTGCGCGGCGGCGTGACCCACTTTGTCGTCGTCGC
The DNA here is from genome assembly GCA_963746035.1 of uncultured Verrucomicrobiae bacterium. Lineage (GTDB taxonomy): Bacteria > Verrucomicrobiota > Verrucomicrobiia > Chthoniobacterales > UBA10450 > JBBRDU01. The sequence continues at coordinate 557,453 of CAVUZN010000001.1, forward strand.
GGGCAAGGAAGGATTCGATTATCTCATTCGCGATCCCGGCGCCGGCGCCACGAAAGGTTTCTATCCGCTGCGCGATCTGCACAGCAAGCTCGAGGCGTTGCGATTCTACGAGCCACTGGGAAGATAGCGCCCCCGCTGGCGCCGATGGATCAGGCGGAACGTCCGCAGAATCGGAAACAACAGGATGTAAACGAGAGTGCTCCACTGCCTCCCGGGAAGAACGGCCAGAATGGCAGCGATCAAGCCGAAGCACGTTAGAATACTGAGTCGTTGAATTTGGTAGCGCGTGTCGAATCTTTCGAGCTCATTGAGCTCCATCTCTTCGCGCAGGCGATAAGCGTGGAGGTAAAGCAGGGTGATGGCAGCGTAGACCGCGGCAAATCCAAGGCCGTAAATCACAAGCAGGGTCGAAAAATCGGCCCGACTCAGGGTCGTCGCCGGGACGCCGCTGAAAAGCATGGCCGTAACACTGAAAGTAAAAAGGAACTTGAGCGGGTAGACGTAAAAAAGCACCAGGAAAAGCATGACCCCGGTGAGGAATCTGCAAGTGCCGTCATCCAGACCGTAAAGCCGGCAGAACTTGTAATGCCCATTCCAGAGCAGGGTAAGAAAGAGAAAGCAAAGGGCAAAGGCCGGAAACCCGCGCATCGTCACGATCAGATCCTGGAATGTTTTCGGAACATCCAGCGAAACGATCAGCAAGGTCAACGCGAAGCCGAACACGGCATCACTGAACGACTCAAGGCGAGTGATCTCCTGGCCACGCAATCGAAAACCCACCCAATCCTTCGACAACGAGGAACGCATCCTGATGTAAGTAGCCTGCCCGTGATCGTCGAGACAAGCGGGAAAGTGAGGTCGCACTGCTGCCACGCGCGGCTTCCATTCTCTCCATTTCTCTTCCTGCCCGCGGCCTTTCCTGATTCAATCCTCTTCATGCTCTGGCAAGGCCAACGGGAGAGCGAGAACGTCGAAGACGAGCGCGGTTCAGGCGGAGGCGGTGGCTTTGGCGGCGGAGGGGGCGGCGGCGGCCGATTCGTTATGGGTGGCGGCATTGGCACCGTCATCCTTGTCGTCCTCTATTTAATACTCGGCGGTGATCCCCGCGCCTTGCTCAATACCGACCAAGGCGGGACGACTACAGAGCAGACCGCTTCCAGTGAAAATGCGGGTCCGCCCACAGACAACCTCGGCAAGTTCGTTTCGGTAGTTTTGGCTGACACCGAAGATGCGTGGAACGACATCTTTCGTCAGATGGGACGCCAGTATGCGGAGCCCAAGCTGGTTCTCTTCAGCAACCGAACCCGCTCCGGTTGTGGTTTCGCCAGCAGCGCCAGCGGCCCCTTTTATTGTCCGGAAGATCAACGCGTTTACATCGACCTTAATTTTTACCGCGAATTACAACAACGCTTCGGCGCGCCGGGTGAGTTCGCCCAGGCCTACGTGATCGCCCACGAAGTCGGGCATCACGTCCAGAATCTTCTCGGCATTTCGCAACGAGTGGAAGCAGCGCGCAATCGCGCCAGCCGTAGCGAATACAACCAACTCTCCGTCCGGCTGGAGTTGCAGGCGGATTTTCTCGCGGGTGTCTGGGCTCGTTATGCCGACCGGGTCAAACACATCGTCGAGAACGGCGATATCGACAGCGCCCTGCGCGCCGCCAGCGCGATCGGCGACGACACGCTGCAGCGTCACACCCAGGGCTACGTCGTGCCCGATTCGTTTACGCACGGCTCTTCCGAGCAACGTGTGCGCTGGTTCAGGCGGGGTTACGACAGCGGCGATCTTCGCCAGGGTGACACCTTCAGCGCCACCCAGCTCTAATTACCGGAAGCGGCCCGTCTGCTATTTGATTTCGATCGACGAATTATCGACGCCGTTCACCGACTTCTTGGCGGCGTTATCCGGATCGAACATCCAATCTTTGCCGTCGACCAGAAATTTATAGCCGTAGGTGCCCGCGGAAAGAGTCACCTTGGCCGTCCACACGCCGTCGTCGCCCTTGGTCATCGGAACGGCTTTCCAGTCATTCCATTCCCCCATGACCTCGACCGATTTGGCGTCGGGCGCCTTGTATTTGAACTCATGATCGTCCGCGAAAGCACTGACACGGGTGGAGAGAATGGCAACGCAGCAAGCCAGCAGTGTGATTAAGGTCCTCTTACGCATGCCGGAAGATGGTGCCGCCGCCGCGCCGCTGTCAAATCCTTGCGATTTCCGGCCCATCGCGGCATTTTAGAGCAGCTTCCGGCCTAACTTTGTCTGCCGTGCCTGTCTACTTTCTAATCTACGTCAGCCGCGCCGAAGGCGACTTAAGCGAGCAGCAGCTCCTCGAGATTCTGGCGAAGAGCCGCTCGAACAACGAACGGGATGGTCTGACCGGCATGCTCCTCTACAAGGACCAGCGCTTCATGCAGGTCCTGGAAGGAGAGAAAGAAAAGGTTCTAGCTACCTACCGTCGCATTAGCGAGGACCCTCGGCATCGGGACGTCGTCGTCCTGCTTCGGGGTGAATTGCCCGAGCGCGATTTCCCGGACTGGTCAATGGGGTTTAAGTCGATCGACAACGAGACAGCCAAAACGATTTCCGGTTTTACGCCGTTCCTTGATATGACCTTTTCCGTTTTCGATTTCGCTTCCGATCCCTCGCGCGCGCACAAACTATTGCGCATTTTCCGCCGGATGTAGCGCCCGGAGTTGGAATGGGCCGCTTGCGCTCAGCAAACGAGCGCGCTCCAATTGGACTCAGCTGCATATGAACCTGGAAGGCATCGATCACATTGCCCTTTCCGTCCGTGATCTGGATGAAGCGACGCGTTGGTACACAGAGGTGCTCGGGTTCGAACCAAAGTTTCCCGGCCAATGGAACGGCGTCCCCACCTTCCTGGCCAAGGGCACGACCGCTCTCGCCCTATTCCCGGCGCATCATGCAACCGCCAGTGCGGGACCGTCGCACGGTGCCCGTTTTCTCCATCTCGCCTTTCGCGCCGATCGCGCCGGCTTTGTCGCCGCCCAGAAAGAATTAAAAGAACGCGGAATCCCGTTCACCTTCGAAGACCACAAGATTTCGCATTCGATCTACTTCGTGGATCCCGACGGGCACGAGCTGGAGATAACGACCTACGAGTTGTAGTTACCCTGCACAATGATGCTTGTCGCTTCCGCCACGTCGGAGTGATTAGAATGAGCGATGGAAAGTAATCGCCTCGAGGCCTTCAGCGATGGCGTCTTCGCCATCATCATCACCATCATGGTGCTGGAACTGAAGGTGCCGCATGGCGCGGATTGGGAAGCGCTCCGGCCACTCCTGCCTGTTTTTCTGAACTATGTGCTCAGCTTCATTTACCTCGGCATCTACTGGAACAACCATCATCACCTCTTGAAGGCGTGCGGCCGCGTTAACGGCGCGATCTTGTGGGCCAACCTGCATTTGCTCTTCTGGCTCTCGCTCTTTCCATTCGTTACCGGCTGGATGGGCGAGAATCACTTCACCTCCTCGCCTTCGGCTCTTTATGGCGCGGTCTTGCTCTTCGCCGCCATCGCTTACTACATCCTGCAAGCGTTGATCATCCGACAACAAGGCGGCTGCGACTCCCGGCTGGCGGCAGCCATCGGACGGGATTGGAAAGGCAAGTTGTCTCCGTTGCTTTATGCCACCGGCATCGCCGTCTCGTTTATTAACCCGATCCTCGCCGGCGCCATTTATGTCCTGGTTGCCTTGATCTGGCTGGTGCCGGATCGCCGAATCGAGCGCGCCGTCCAAACCGAACCCTAATTTCCGTGAGCTCGGTTGTTTTCCTTCGGGCGGTTAACGTCGGCACAACCAATCGCTGTCGCCCAGCCGCGATTGCCAGGGAGCTGACGAAAAAGTTCGATATCGTGAACATTGGCGCCGCCGGAACGTTCATCGTTCGTGGCCAAACAAACGAGTCCGCGCTCCGAGCCGCCATCGCCCGCGAGCTCCCGTTTCAATGCGAGATCATGATTTGTTCCGGTGAGGATCTCTTGAGCATCGCCCGCATTGATCCGTTCTTGGGTGAACCAGCCGGAGCAAAGATCACTCATTTCGCAAACATCATGGCCAAGCCGTTAGCCGAACCGCCGCCGTTGCCGCTGTTTCTTCCGTCGAAGAACGACTGGCTGGTCAAATTGATTTCAATCCGGAAGCAATTCGCCCTCGGGTTGTATCGTCGCGAAATGAAGGCGATCCGCTACCTCGGAAAATTAGAGAAGGTCCTTGGGGTTGCGGCGACCAACCGCAATTGGACAACGATTGAGAAGATTCGGGACTTGCTCGCGGCGCCGGAGTGAACTCCCAGCTTGGCGGAGCTAGGCAAACTGCCCTCCCGAGGTAGTGTAGGATTTTTTCTCAATATCCGCGTGATCCGCGGAAACGGCCGAGCTGCGTGACCATGGCCTAACTGTAAGCGGGAGATCGTTTAGCCCACTTCTCCCGCAGAAAAAGTATCCCGGCCTAGCAAATGCGCCGAACGGCGGGCTTTTGCTCATTGACGCCGCCCCATCCATCCCCCCACAGTGATCGTTCGGTCAAAACCGTTAACCACACCCCAGGCTCGCCCCCCAATATGAAAACGTCTCTTCCCAAAACCATCGCCTTCTTTCTCCTCGCCGCGCCCTTTTGCGCCTACGCAGACCAGCAGGAGATCGCCTTCTCCATCCAAGGCACCCAGCTCACTTGGTTCGAGGTCAACAATCCCGCACTGCAGGGGAACCTGAATTTCACCGCGCCAGCTGCCCTCACCGATGGCAACGCGCTGGCCTATGATAACATCAATAACCGGGTCCTTTTTGTCGACGACAACGACGCAATCAATCACCCACTCTACGCGGTTAATCTCGCCGGCGTGACCTTTACCCCGGGGGTAAACCAGAACGTTACCCTAAACAATCTTGGCAACCTTACTTTTCAAAATGCGCAAGGACTGTTTGGTGCCGACTTCTACAACGGCAGCTATTACGCGCACATCCAGGGAACAGATCGGCTCGTTAAACAAGACTTCACCATCGCCGGAGCCCTGAACGGCGCATTTACGTCCATTGATCTGCCCGGCGGAGATCTCACTCAATACCTCGGCGATATCGCGTTCAACCACCTCACCGGCGCTACTGATCTCTATATTAGCGGCGACAACGCGAACCAAATCCCCACTGCTGCAAATGCTCGCCTCTGGCATTACACCACCTCGAACGGCACGACCTTCACCCAACAAACAACCGTCTCCCCCAATCAAATTCGATACAACGGCATCTTCTTTAGTCAGGTATCGGGAAAGCTCTACGGCTACCGACTAGGTAACGACGACTTCGGAACCATCGATCCGGCCACTGGAGCTTTCACGCAAACCTCGACCGGAATGGGCGGTATTCCGTTCACCAGCGGTGGCGACCTCGGGCCCGGCCCGGTCGTGAATGTGGTGCCGGAGCCTTCCACGCTCTCAATGCTCGGCCTCGGCGGCCTGGCTTTGTTAGGGGCTTTGAAGAGAATTCGGCGTCAGTCGTAGACCGGCGGACCGCGGCGAGCTGATCTCGTCCGATTGAAGCATCCCCCATCAGGGACCAGGAGGATCGTAACCGCGATCCTTTTCCTGGCCGGTCTGAGCCTGTATTCTCGGGAATGCGCGCACTCGTCATCACCGGTGCCGGCGTTTCAGCCGAGAGCGGCATTCCAACCTTCCGCGGGAAGAATGGTTACTGGCGCAACCTCAATCCGCTGACCCTGGCCACTCCCGAAGCGTTCGCGAAAGATCCGCAGCTGGTCTGGGATTGGTATCGCGAACGGCGCGCAGGCATCCGCAGAGCGAAGCCGAATCCAGCCCATGACGCGATCGCTCGGCTGGCTGCGATCGCGGACGACTTTCTTCTCGTCACGCAGAACGTCGATGACCTGCATGCGCGCGCTGGGTTGGCGACGGACAAAATGATCCAGATCCACGGCGATATCTTTTTGACGCGTTGCTCGCGCTGTGACGGCAGTTACACCGACACTGACGAGGCGGAACAAACCGCGCCGCTGCCAAACTGTTCGGCTTGTGGCGTGGTCATGCGGCCTGGCGTCGTTTGGTTCGGGGAGCAACTTGATCCGGTGAAGAGCCACGCAGTTGAAAATTTTTTGGCCGGAGGGCCGGTTGATCTCACCATCGTCGCCGGCACCACTGCGCTCTTCGGTTATATCATTGATTGGGCCGTGCGCGCTGGAAAGATAATCGAGGTAAATCCGGAAGAGACACCGCTCTCGCGCCTGGCTGACCGGATCATCCGCGGACCTGCCGGAATCGCTTTGCCGTTGCTCGTCCAGGAATGGCAAGCGGTGAAGCGGTCGTGAGGCGCGTACTTCTGCTCTAGCGACGATCTATGACCGTTGCACTCCTGGAAAACTAGAGCCCTAACGACGTTTATTCTTCCTCTGCTTCTGCGCCGCGCGCATGTTGTCCACCAGGTTGGGATACTTCCGCCCCGCGCGTTTGGCTGAAGCCTTCGCTTTTTTCTTACTTGCTGCGCTCAGCTTGGTGTGCCGGCTCTTCTTTGGTGCGGCTTTCTTCCACGGCGCCTTCTTCGCCGCCTTCTTTTTCTTTGTTGCCATCAATCATGATGACAGAGGCAATAAGCAACGCAACGGCCCCAGCCGAATATTCTCGTCGCGTCGTCGGCTATCTTTATGCGAGATAAGTGGATGCCCGTAATCGGAACCGTCGAAAGCCTGTGGCGTTACCCGGTGAAAAGCATGCGTGGGGAAGAGCTCGCGCAGCTGTTCGTTAGTTACGCCGGAGTTTACGGAGATCGCCTCTTCGCCTTCGGATGCTCGGCGAGCCGCCCAGGCCTACCCTTCCTCACCGCGCGCGAACAAAACCAGCTTCTTCGCTATCAACCGCGCTTTCGCGACCCGTTGAAAGCGGCGCAGCCGGTGAATCTGAGCGAGGCCGAAAAGCTCGGCGCCAATCCTGTCTCAGCCCAATCGAGCGAGATGATGGTCGATGTTCGAACACCCGACGGGAGGACCCTGGCGATCGACGATCCACGGCTGATCCAAGAGCTGCGCGAGGGCAGCGATATCCAGGATGCGCTCAGCCTGCTCCGCTCCGACAAAGCCATGACGGACGCGGCGCCGGTTTCAATAATTTCTCTGCAAACGGTTCGGAGCATCGGAGAAGAGATAGGCCTAACGATCGACCGGCGGCGCTTTCGCGCTAACATCTACCTTGATCTTCAGGACTCGACCGGTTTCGCAGAAGACGCCTTCGTTGGGAAGTCCCTCGCCATCGGCTCGAAGGTGATCGTTCGCCTTCTTAAACGCGACGGGCGCTGCATGATCACAACGCTTGATCCTGAAACGGCCGAGAAAACCCCAGCCGTCCTGAAAACCATCGCGCAAAAACACGGAGGTAAGGCCGGCATTTACGCCGCCGTCCTGGAGGAAGGGATTGTTCGACGCGGCGACCTGGTCGAACTGGTCTAAGAAACAGGGTCATGAGCGGACACTGAGCGAGCCGTTCGGTGAACGGCCCCTACCTCGCGCAGGTCAGGATCAATACTGAGTGATAGGTAGGGACGGATCACCGAGCCGTCCGTCTGAAAACGTCAGTTGTTTGCGGTGGCGGGCTCCGGTGCGATACGGAGGACCATTTTTCCCCGCGTGTGATGCGTTCCCGCCTTTGCTACTGCTTCAGCCGCATCGGTCAAGGGGAGCACTTCGGACACAAACGGTTTTAGTTTCTTCGCTGCGATCAGCCGTGTGATCTCGGCGAGTTCCCGCGAGTCCGGATGAGAAGCGAGCGACTTTCCTCGAATTTGATGTTTCGCCAGTTCCGCGGCGTTGCAGCGCGAGACCAAGGTAATAACGATGCCACCCTTCTTCACCACCGAATAGGAACGCGCCAGGGTTTCGCCGCCCACCGGATCGATCACGCAGTCCACGTCGCGCGCGACGTCCTCGAATTTTATTTTCGTGTAATCGACGCTGATGTCGGCGCCGAACCGTTTCAGCAGATCCTGGTTCTTGGTTGAGGCAGTCGCGATCACGCGCGCACCGCGGGCTTTCGCAATTTGAACAGCGAATTCCCCCACTCCGCCGGAGCCACCGTGAACGAGTCCAGTCTGCCCGGGAGCGACCTGCGCTTCGTCCACTAACGCCTGCCAGGCGGTTAAAGCGGCCAAAGGGACGGCCGCTGCCTCCTCGAAGGTCATACCGGCCGGCTTTAAGGCTACCTCTCCTTCATTCGTTAGGCAGTATTCCTGCCAGCCGCCACCGAAGAGGAGGTAGGCATAGACCTCGTCACCTGGTTTAAACCTGCTGATCTTCGCGCCCGTCTTCACCACCACCCCGGCCATATCGTAGCCAAGGACCAGCGGGAGATTCGTCCCAAACTCCCGCGCATATTTGCCACCTAGAATGAGCGGGTCGGCCGGATTTACCCCGCTGGCAATGACCCGCACCAGGATTTGATCGTCCTTCGGGATCGGCAGAGACACATCCTCGAGATGGAGAATTTCGGGGCCGCCGTATTCATGTGCGACCACCGCCTTCATCGTCCGTGGAAGGTCATCACTTTGGCCATTTAACGGGAGCGCAACGGCGAGCAGCACGACAAGAACCGGCGACAAATTAGCGCTCATGGGTCGACAGGATCATAACAGGCGGGCACTGCGCGGAAAGCCTGGCGACGCCTTCGCGTTCGCGATTTCGCTTCAGACTTCGTCCTACCGAGGGTTCTGTAGAGACCGCCGCTACACAGACCGGCGACAATTGATCGCACTGCGCGCGAACCGCGCGAAGCCACGGCAAATTCACGGCAATTTGGGGTTAGGCCGGTGGCTCTCCGGATGCGTACTCCCAAAGCCGCTTCGGATCTCCAAAGACAGCTCCAAGCACGCGCTCGGGCCAGAGTTCAAAATAGGTCAGCAACAACGCCATCAAAGGGACAATGACAAAATACAATCCATGCGCCGCCATCATGAACATGGCCACGCCTCGCAGCATCAGCAGGTAAGTGTCCCAGCGCACCCGCTGTTTCAGCTGATCGTCCGGCATCGAGTCGTAACCGCATTGCATCGCTTTCCAGAGATGGCCGGCCGCGATCGAGCCGAAGGTGAACCACAGTGCGGGAGTTTGCACGATCTGGGTGAGAATTTCCCGGTTAAGAATCAGAGGATGGAGCGGGATAAGCACGATCCAGTAAGGCAAGCCAATGATTCCGACCAGGAGAAGCCAGACAAACAAACCCTGCAGGGCGAGCAGAATGGGATTGTGACTGTCGGCTGGCTTCAGACTTTCGCGCAGGGCGCGCGGCACCAGCGCCGCAACGATCGCCGCGACCGCAGTTAGTCCATCGAACCAATAGTTGAAAACGGAGAGCGCGGCCGACCAGCCAAAGGCGTAAATGCCGACGACCGGAACAAGGTTTCGCGCCAGCACGGCCCAGGCGTGGGGACTCGAGATAAACTCACGAAGATGTTGCGAGATCGGCGGCGGCTTGATCGGCGGCAGTGCCGAGGTTCGGATCCTTCCGGGAGGATTCGCGCTCACAACGGCTTGCGTTAATCGCGGCCGATCCCGGGATCTTCGGCTCATTTTCCGGAAACCTTGGCGACGTCCGGCGACAGTGCCCTAAAATCCGATCTTAAAAAACTATGCACTTTAGACCAATTGCTCCGAGGAAGTATGACAGCCGGAAATCAAACGGGCGAGCGTCTACTTCAGATCACCCGGCAACTTTGGCGAAGCCAGCAAAGCCGCAAAAACCTTCCAGCGCTTCTCCTGCTCCTCCGGAGTCGGCTGATCCGTCTTCGCTACTCCGGCGGCCCGGTCGACGTACTGTTCGACCATGTCCTCGCCCAAACTGTAATTAATGACGTAACTGCGGTAACGCTGGATGAATCTGACTCGTTGGGCAGCTCGCGCCGGTTCATTCACGGTAAATTTTTCCAGCCACTTCGCCGCCGCCGTCTCATCGACTTCCCCGTTGATCAAGCGGCGCGCGATTTCCGTAACCGCATAACCGAGCTCCTTCATCATCTCCTGGACTTCGTAATACTCGTCAGCGCGCTTCGGATCGATCCCGGCGGCAGGAAACAAAATTTCTTTCTCAAACTTCTGCCGCTCGGCCTTGGTGAAGACGAGGTCGCGACCGAAATTCGCCGTGCCCTCAGCGATCAAGGACTGCGCCGAGAACAAGGGATAGACCGCAAACTCGACCCAGCCGCGGTCGCGCACGAGCGCTTGCTCGAGCAGGGTGTTGTAGACGTGATGACCGGGATAGCCTTCATGCGCAGCGAGGTCGACCGCGCGGTCGATAAACGTCGGCAGATCGGTGTTCACCTGGATTAGACTGTGGAAGTTGCCCTGGTACCAGTTGTATCCGCCCCAAGGCTTGTCCGTGACATATTCAATCGCGAAGCTTTCCTTCAGCGGAAGAGAAATGTGCGTCAGGGTGCGGTTGCGGCACTCCCGGATGGCGGCCTGAAAGACTGCGTTTAATTTTTCGTTAGGCACCATGAACGGCCGGCGCCAATCCTCGTAGCGGCGCCAAAGCGGGCCCGTCCCGGGAAGCTTGGCCGCCAGTTTATCCATCACCTCCTGGAAATGCTGGTCGGTATATTTCGGTGCGACCGCGTCGTAGAGCCCCTGCGCTTCATCGTCGAACGACAACTTCTCGCCATGCACCACGTGGACGCGCGTGATCAGCGACTTCAGCTGTTTGAGCAGGTGCTGATGCCGCAAGTGCAACATTTCATCTTTGCCTGCCTCTTCGCCGCTTCCGAGTTTTTGCAGGAGAGCGGTCGCCTCCTTTTCAATCACATCGAGCGGCTTCTTTGCCTTCTCACTTTCAGTCTTCCATTCCGCTGGCCCATAATAGGCGTCGACGTAATCCGGATCATGCTGGCCCATGGCCAGCACCAGCTTCACGTACTGCTCGGCGATCGGATTAAGATCGGGGGGAGCCGCCACCACCGCGCTTTCGCTCAAGCAGAAAATCGATAGCAGCCCCGTGAAAAGCAAAGCACGCATCCAACGGCAGAATACCACATGCGGGCTCTTCTGTAGCGGCGGTCTCTGACCGTCGCATTTTTTTCCGCAGCGACCCTCGGTCCACGAATGCGGCGGTGAACACCGCTACAGAAGTCCCTTCCCTTTACGGAATCAGGAATCGATAAAACTTCTTCGTGCCCGCGCTGGCATCGTTGTAGGCAATGTTCCCGCTGCTATCCGCGGTGACGCTGGTCAGGTTGGTGAAACCCGACGTCGGGGACGAGGAACTCTGCAGCTGGTAGACCAGACTAGCGGAACCTTTGCCGGCCACCTTTATCGTCGTGGCATTTATCTTGGTCAGCGAATCGATCTGGGGGATCTGCTTCACCCAGATAACGTGCACAAAATTTGCGTCCACATCGGCGCCCGAGCCGCTGTAATTGCGCAGCGGAATTTGGGTAAAGTCACCACCCTGATTGTAGGTGGGCACACCGGCGATCGCATCGATCGTCGCCAATCCGGCCGTATCCATGATCCTGGCGAAAACAGTGAAGCCGCCATTTTGGGCGTCGAGGTTCGCCGAGTTATCGACCAGGTTAAAGAACCATTGATCGGTGGCGCTGTTCGGATCGTTAGGCAACTTGGCCATGGCCAGCGTGCCGCGGATGTTGGAAACGTGAAATTCATTCATCACCGGCGCATCCGTCGCGATCGGAGTCTTGGTATTGTTGGTAAACTTGTAGCCGCCGCCCTGGATGACGAAACCGGGGACGGAACGGTGAATGAAGCTGTTGTTATAGGCGCCATTATTGCGGTTCATGTAGTGAACAAAATTGGCGACGTTTTTCGGGGCGATGCTTTGCAGAAGAACAACGTCTATGTCGCCGAGATCGGTATGAAAGCGCGCCAGCGGGTCGCCACTGGTCTGCGCAAAAAGCGACGAGGCGGAGGCTAGGAGGGCGACAAAAAGGAGATTAAACCGGGAATGCATAATTTTGAGGAAAGCCCATTTACTATAAAACAAACGAAAATCCACAGGTAGATGTATTCGCAACCCTCAACGGTACCTTATTGGGACGACCTCTCGGATGGCCTAGGCGCGATCGGACAATTGCCGCCGTTTTTTGGGTTTAAACTTTGGCCGCCGGGAACCTGAATAGCGCGCGAAAGAACGCACTCCTCCGCAGCATGTAATTCCGGACGCGCACTTCAGGGGACGGCGGGGCGCCGCCGGGATCGCTCATGAGCACGATCACGATCATCAAGCGCCGCTAGCCGCCAACCGCCGACATTTCGTCGGTGCCAGTCGCGGCTGACCGCACCTTGGCCTCGCTCGACGAAATCATCTCGGCGGCGGTTCGGCGCAGCCCGTTGGCCAGCCCGAACTTCGACAAGGTCCAGATTAACCACTTGGTCGGGTCCCAATTCCATGGCTTCACCCCATTGCGGTAGTCGTTCTGAAATTCGTGATGATAGTTATGGTAGCCTTCGCCAAAAGTGAGCAGCGCCAACAAGAACGAATCCCGGGCACTGCAGCGGTTGGAGTAAGGCTGACGGCCAATGGTGTGGCAGGCCGAGTTAATCAAGAATGTGCCGTGTTGAAGGACGACCACCTTGGCCACACCGCCGATTAGAAAACCGCCGAGCGCGCCGGCCCAGCCGTCCCAAAGCGCACCGATCAGAGTGGGCAGGCCAAAGCTCATGATCACCGCAAGCAAATGGATGTGGCGATGCTGCCACATCACCAGCCGATCCCGTCTCAGGTCGGCCACATTGTCAAAAGGAGGTTCCGGTAAAAGCCTGAAGAGGAGCCAGCCGATGTGGGCGTGGAAAAATCCTTTCGTGATATCGTATGGATCTTCCTCGTGATCGACATGCTTATGGTGCCTCCGGTGCTGGCTGGCCCACATCAGGACCGAATTCTCGAAGGCGGCAGCGCCGAAAATGATCGCAAAGAGACGGACCGGCAGCCGTGCGCGAAAAGTGGCGTGCGCGAAGAGCCGGTGATATCCGAGCGTGATGCTGAAACCACTCGCCGCTAAAAGCACGCTGGCGACGGCGAATTGAAACCAATCGAAGCCGAAGTAGCAAAGGTAGGCCGGCACCGCCGTCAGGGTGAGAACGAGGGTGCCAATCAGAAAGATGCTCGTCGTCCAATTGATGCGGTCGAACGGAAGGCGCAGTGCTAAACTGTTGTTCATGATCGAGGTCTTTAGTTAGGGGTGAGCATCGGCGTCGGGCCTCTCCCGCGCCGCTGATCTTATTGCCGCCCAGCCGATTCGACGCCGCGAACCAGGCTTAGCTGACAGTCGTCACTTTACCGAAATTGGCCGGCCTAAGACAACGTCGCTTTTTTCCCAGGTATGAACCTTGCCGCAATGGGCGCAGGTGAACTGTTCGCCCTTCAATTGCGATTCGGGCCACAGTTTCTCTTCAATGGTGCGACCGGTATCGGTCAGTTTCGAAGTAGTCGGGCAGCGCACCAGCAGGCTTTTCATGCCGGCCATTGGTTTCTTTGGTTTCGCCTGCGGCGGATCGAAGTAAAAACGTTGTCCCATAAATTAGAGCCGGTAAACGATGCGCGCCTTCGCCGTATCATACGGCGACATTTCCATCCTGACCCGGTCGCCAATGGTCAGGCGGATAAAGCGTTTCCGCATTTTGCCAGAGATGTGAGCGAGAACCAGACTCTTATTCGCTAGCGCCACCCGGAACATCGTCCCCGGCAGAACGTGCATGATCGTGCCTTCGATCTCGATCGCTTTTTCGGAATTCGCGTTCGCTGATTTAATAAATCGTCTCCAACAAAAGGTTACCGCCGTACAATGTCATGATCTCTGAAATTTTTTGGATAAACTAAGAGCCACCGCGCCGTTCCCAACCTTCGGGTTTCCAACCATCAGTGAGCGCCGCTCACTCGACGATCGACTGCGCAGCGGAGTTGACCAAGCGATCCAATAAGGACGCAGTATCGTCCAAAATAGCGCAAAGCACAAGCTGGCATTCTCGGCCGCGCCGCCGGCGACTGCGCCGTCAGTTCCCCGGTCGCAAAAGAAACGCGGCCGCCATCACTTCAGAATGGCCCGAAACGCTTCGAATTTGTTCCCGTCCTCGTCTTCGTTCATTAGCCACCCGGAAATTCCATCCGTGGCGAACATGGTAATCTTCTTTGCCTCATCCGCGGGAATCTCAGCGACCATATATTTCAGATTGGTGAGGGCCTCCGTCGCTCGCTTTAGCTCTTCCGTGAACTCCTTCTTATGATCCGGCGGAGCCTTTAGGCCTTTCAGCACCGCGATGCTGTGTTCGATCACTCTCACTGCTTTCTCATCCCCTTTCGCGGTCGGCAACGGGAGTCTGGCGGAAAGATCCGCCAGGAAATTCTCCACCTCGGAAATGTCCCGCCGCTCGCCGTGAGTGTACATGGTCCCGCCCCCGCTTATGAAATAGGCCATCGAGATAATACTGTCGCGTACCTTCGTGAGAGCGTGCCGCCAGCTCTGCAGTTCCACAATCAGGCGAAGGTCCTTCTGCCCCAGCGCTTGCTCGGTCGTTATGCGTCGGGCGGTGGCACGGAGCTCGGCCGCTTCATCCTGTCCGACTTCGCTCAGCCGGGTATACTTCTCCCAGTCGTCCTCGCTCCATTTCAACGCCTGCGCCGTCGTTAACGGCTCTTTTTTCTCCTCTGCCTCCTGCGCCAAAAGAGATGGTGCCATTGCGGAGACGACCAGAAAAAGAGTGATCTGTTTCATCATTTGGAACCTCACAATTCTAATCAGGGCATGACCAGCGCGAAGCGATAGAACGCCGTGTTTGCCAGCGACGCCGTAAAGCGCAGCACGTTGTCCTGTCCCACCGTCACCGGCCCGATTGTCTGCCACTGCGGCAGCGTCGCGCAGGACTGCACGATATACTGCAGTCCCGGCGCAACTTTGCAGCTCAGCGTGGCGGTGCCATCTCCGTTCTTGGTCACCTGCGCGTTCCCCAGCACCACGAGCGAGAGCTGGTCGCTGGCATCGAATGGAGTCGACCAGCGCGCGTCCGTGTAAACATTCGTGCCGCTTAGGGTAGCGAGAAAGGCGACCAGATCGTTCTTCTGCTGCTGGGTCAGATTCAGGTTCTGTAAATTTCCGTTCGGGGTGCGCAAGCGCGCGTCCAAATTCGGGTTATCGGCTGGGATCGCGTTATAATGACTAACCACCTGGTCCAGGTTGGTGAAGCCGCCGTTATGCATGAAAGGTCCGTTCAGTTGCCCATTGGAGCGCAGCAGGTCACGCAACGACGGCGAGCGGGTGTTCGTTAGGTCGGTGCCACCGCCGATTGCGCCGATCACCCCGTTGTTGTGGCTGGCCGGATCGATGTCGAACTCCGGCGGCCGATGACAACCGGCGCAGCCGGCGCCGCCCTGCGGTCCGGGGGGAACCAGGAACAACCGTTTCCCGTTGTTTTCGCTGGCGGTGAAATTGGAAAAGGGCACCCCGTCCGAGCCGGCGACCGCTCGCCCGGCGTCGTACTTCGAATCAAATGATTGAATGCTGTGGACGAACTGAGCCAGGGCGCGCTGGAGATGGAATTGGTCGATCGAAGTTGAATTGCCGAACGCCATGTTGAAGAGGATTCGATACTCCGGAATAGTCATGAGCCGGTTCAGCAAATCGTTCAGCGAGGGCAGACCATTCGCCCCGCTGAATCCCATTTCGACCTCGTTTTGAATCGGTTGCGTGGTTTGCTCTTCCAGCGTCGCTGCGCGCTGATCCCAGAAGTAGTGGATCTCCTGCGCGAAGCGCGAATTGATCAGGCGCATGGCGTGACGACTGGTCGATCCGCCGACCCCGCTGCTGGCTAAGGCCGGGTCGCTGAATGCGTGCGCCTGCTGATGACATGAGCTGCAGCTGATCCAACTCTCGACGGACAACCGCTTATCATAAAAAAGGACGCGGCCCAGCGTGGCGCCTGCGTCGGTGATTGTGTTCCCGGGCGTGCTGTTGTCCTTGATGATGTAGGCGGGCTTTGGCTGGTTCGCGTAGTTCGCCAGCGCGGTCAGGTCGATCGTGCCGGCCTGGCCATACAATTTCCCGGCCCCGAGGATAACGAGTGCCGCAAGATTCAGGGGGAGCAGTTTCAAGCGTACTCGTCTAACAGCTTTGGAGCTTTTAGAAAAGAGCGAAGTGAGCGAACAGCCCGTGGACTGCGTCTTGAAATCCAAACCTAGACAGCATTCACTCGTCATTCCTCATTCGCCACCATCCCAGGCCAGGCCTTCGGTCATCATGTTGACCTTGCTACCGGCTCCGTCCGGCTTGACGAAAATCGTCAGCTTGGCTGCGTCCTTCCGTCGCCTGAGGATGGACGAAGCGGGGGTAATCAAATCGCTCCCATCCTTGTTCCAGCCCTGCGCTTTCAAGTTTGCGCTCAGATCGGCGCAGGCAGCCTTCACCCCGAGACCGCTTTGGAAGCCGATCTGCCCGACGATTCCCTTGTATTCAACGTTGGACGCATCCTTGGTCAGCGCGACCTCCTTCCCTTTCGGCCCGGGTCCAGCCGCCGCCTTCTTGCTGTCGTCATCATCTCCAGCTGCGGCATCGCTTTTCGCGTCCGCCGGAGTCTCCGATTCTTTCGCAGCCGGTTTTTCTTCCGCGACCTGGAATTCCTTCGGCGTCTCGCCTAACGGGGCCTCGAACTTCAGCTTCACCTCCCATTTTTCGCTGAAGGTATCGACCGGACCGTTGGTGGTGATCTCGCCTTCGACCTTGCCATCGGCATAAGTGAACGGACTCGCCTCGATCGAGCCGCTCGAGCTGAATCCCTTGTTCTTCATCGCATTGTGCACCACCTGGCAGCTGTAGATTGCGCCATCCTCGTGCGTCGAAATGATCAGCGCGTTGCCGTACTTTCCGAACATGGCGCCATTGTCCGGTTTCGAGTCCTTGGAATGATCCTTTTCGGTGAAGACTAACAAGATTCCCTTCTTGCCGCTGAAGGGTTCGGTCCAGCGCGCCGAGACATAATTGAGCTTTGCGTCCGTGCCGTTCCCTTTGAACGTGCCGGAAACGGTCGGCTTTACGTTCGCGGCCGGTCCACCCGTTTTTTTGGCCGGTCCCGCGGCCATTTCTTCGTTCGCCTTCAATAAGGCGATATTAAATTTCACCTCCAGGCTCCTCGGGATCATCGCTGACGGATCGAGTGGGTGAGTGGCGCTGCCCGTGGCGCGACCGTTTTCGATTTTCAACGCGGCCTTCGCGCCTTCGCCGGAGACGCCGCTCACTGAAGTATTGTTGTCCATCCCGTGCCATTCCCTCAGCGTGCCATCTTTTTTAAAGACGAGTTTCAGGTAGGGCCGCTTGTACTCAGGAAAGTCGCCTTTCGCCTCCGCCGCGCGCCCTTCCTTTAGCTTCTGCGCCGGAATCGGTTGGTTCGTCAGCAAGACAACCGTCACCTCGTCCCCGGCCTCACTACTTTCATAGGCGACGCCCTGCGACAACTGCCACGTCTTCTTGTTAAGAGTGAGGCTGCCTTCGACCGGTTTTTCGGCGGCAGCCAGACCGGCACCACCAAGGACAAAAAGAATAGCAAAAATAGAAAGGGACTTTCCGGTCATAAGCGCGACATCTCAGCAGAGAACCTCCGTCCTGCCAAGCGGTTATGAGTCAACGAATGGCGTCCCTTCGCGCTTTCCGCCTCAGGCTTCTTCCCCATTGTTCTCCAGTTGATAACCAGCTAAAGAGAAGGCGCTAATGCCGATTGAATCGACCGATGAGCGGAAGCTCGCCGCCATCATGTTCACCGACATGGTTGGCTACAGCGCACTCGCCCAGCGCGACAGCAAACTCGCGCTCGATTTACTTGAAGAACATCGCCGGATCCTGCGCGAGATATTTCCGCGCTTCCACGGCAGCGAAATCAAAACGATCGGGGACGCCTTTTTGGTCGAATTTGGCAGCGCCTTGGAAGCAGCCCAGTGCGGCATTGAAATCCAGCGGGCGCTGGCCAAGCGCAACACGGACTCCCCCTCGGGATCACATATTAATATCAAAATCGGGATCCACATCGGGGATGTCGTCCATCGCGATGGAGATGTTTATGGCGATGGCGTCAACATCGCTTCCCGCATCGAACCGCTGGCCGGCGCGGGCGGCATTTGCGTCTCCATGGATGTCGAACGCCAGATCCGCAACGCGCTGGAAGCGCGCTTTGTAAAGTTCGGGACGGCCGATCTGAAAAATATCTCTCTCCCAATGGACCTGTTTCGCATTGTGCTCCCTTGGGAAGCAGAAGGGCAACCGCTCGCTGACTCGTCAGCTCCCGCCAGGTCGCCCGCCCGTCTCCTCGTTCCCGCCTGCGCTTTCCTGGTGCTGGCCGCCGGTTGGTGGTTGATGCGGCAATGGGGACAGAGGCAGCACGAAGCCTCGGAGCAATCGCATCGCGCGGAAAGCGCCGCCAGCGCTCCCCTGGCAGCGGTTGATGAAAAATCCGTCGCAGTTTTGCCGTTCGTTAACCTGAGCGACGATAAAGGAAGCGAGTATTTCTCCGATGGCGTGAGCGAGGAGCTTCTCACCGTCCTCCAGAAAATTCCGGGCCTGCACGTGGCCGCGCGGACGTCGGCCTTCTCCTTCAAAGGCAAAAACGCAACTGCGCAGGAGATCGGACAGAAGCTCGCCGTCGCGCATCTTGTCGAAGGCAGTGTGCGCAAGGCCGGCGACAGTGTCCGCATCGCGGCGCGCCTGACTCGCGCCGACAACGGCCAGGAACTCTGGTCGGAGAATTACACGCGCAACTTGCAGGACGTCTTCGCCGTGCAGATGGAACTGGCGCAGACCATTGTTGAACAAGTGCGCAGTCGCTTCGGAGGTGCCGGGGTCGACTCGAAAGAGAAGATCCAGGCGGAGGTGAAGGCTGCGGTCAAAGGCGGAACCCAAAATGCCGAGGCGCACCAATATTTCCTACAAGGCCGCTACTTCGAGGTCCGCCATTCTGACAAGGATATCCACCAGGCCCTTTCCAATTACGAACGCGCCATCGCACTCGATCCGCAGTACGCGGCCGCCTGGGCCGGCGTCGCCCAGATGCATCTTTGGCTGGCCGCCTTTGCCAGCGAAGGCGGGCAAAAGCCTTTCGACGAACATCTCGTAAAAGCGCGCGATGACATCGCGCGCGCATTGTCGATTGAACCGGACCTAACGAACGCCTTGCTGCCAAAGTCGTGGCTGGAAACCAGTTTCGATTTCAACTGGTCCGCTGCGGCCCAGACCGTGAAGAAGGGACTCGCGCTCGCGCCTTCCGATCCTGGTATGCTCATCGCCGCCGCCAACCTCGAATCTTCCCTCGGTAACCTGGAGGGCGGCACGGAGTATTATCGTCGCGCCGCCGAACTCGACCCGGTCAATGCGCAAGCGCGGGGCTTTTACGCTTTCAATCTCGCGCTTATGCGACGGTTCACCGATGCGAAAGTCGAGTTTGCGCGCTTCATCGAACTGAATCCGGCGGCCCCGTGGGCCCATGCCGGTCTCGGACTCGCCTATCTCCTGAATAATAACTTTGAGGAAGCCGCGACCGAGGCGCAGCAGGATTCCGGCGCCTGGGCCCGTCTTCTGATTGTAAGCTGCGCGCGCTGGGCGCAAAAGCGCGTGCCGGAATCGGACGCGGCGCTGAACGAACTGATTACGAGCTTAAGTGAGCTCGCTGCCTGCCAAATTGCGGAAGCCTATGCCTACCGCGGCGAGAAGGACAAAGCGTTTGAATGGCTGGAACGCGCTCGGAAACAGCGCGATCCCGGACTTTCCAATGTGCGCAAGGATCCGTTCCTGGTGAATCTGCAAGGTGATCCGCGCTGGAACCCGTTTCTGCAAAGCATGGGCTTGGCCGACGATCAGGTAAAAGCGATCGCGCTCTGAACTTCTTCGCCAGGTCGGGGCGTTGAGGGCCTCCCCTGCGTGGGTCACTATGGCGCTGAACCCGTAGCGGCGGCGGGAATGGTGATGCTTTCACCCCGGAACGCCACCATCAGATCCGAGCTGGTCCGGGCAATCACGCGCAACTTCGTTCCCCGCGGAATCATCACCTGCCCGTGTGCCGCCTTCGCCTTCAAGGCGCGAAGGGTCACCACATTCCAGGCGGGTGCCGGCGGCCGGGCCGGCACGGCCTTCGTTAGGCTGGTCGTGGCAATTACCGGCGGAACGCTGGCTCGCGGCTGCGAAAACGACGGCGAGGGTAAACGCTCCGCCAATCGCGCCGGAGTGGATTGGGTCTCCACCAATGGAATCAGAACCGCCCCGACCACGACGGTGGCGGCCAACGCGCTGATCGGAATCCATTTAGAGGCCTTCCGCTTCGGAACCGGCTCTGGCTTCCGTATCGATGGCGGCCAAAAGTCGACCACCACATCGTTCGGCAGCACAAAAGCGGCACGACTTTCGCAATTGCCGATCGCCTCAGGGATCGCAGCGGCCTCGACCGGTTCGATGCCATAGGCCCAGCGATTCTCCAGGGTATTGAATCCAAATCTTTGGTAGTCCGGTCCGTTGCTGGCGAAGACGGTCGACCAGCCCTGATCGGATGGACTGCAAAGCAACGCTTTGCTGCCGTTATGGTCTAACAATTTCCACCGAGCGCGCGGGTGCGGCGGCCAGCCCTCTTGAATGAACGCGACCAGCCAGTGATCCACCGCACCCGGATCGAGCAACCGCGCATAGATATGCAGGATGTGCTTGCAACAGCGGGTCAGGTCGCCGCCTGGAAGACGCGACCGGTTTCCTCGCCAATCCGGACAGGTGCAGCTTGGTCCGTAGAGATTCACTTCGTAGAACCGATTCGAAACCGTTTGCGATGGAACCCGAAAACGGCCGTGCATCAACGGCAGGCCGGCATCGGTCAGTTTATCCGTGGAAATACGGGGCAATGCGCCGCTCGAAACCTGGCGAATCTGCGTCCGCGGCCGCCGCGCCCACTCTCGCTGCAGACTGATCAGCAACCGAGCGAGCCGATGTAGATCACGCGTGCTCACGCTTCCTTCAGCCCAAACTTGCCGAAGCGGTTCAACCAGCTGATTACCCGGCCAATGTTCGGCTGCCTCACTGTGATGATTCAGCCAATCAGCCAGTTGATAGGCCTCTTCCTCGGTAACCTCACCGTCATCCAGGACGGAGGCACAAAGCGCGACCAGCTCAGCTTCCGGACTCGCAACCATTCGCGTGGAGAATGACCTGGCGGCATAACGAATGCACGCCCAAAATCTGCTGTTTCCGTTCTGTAGCAACGGTCTCTTGACCGCCGGATTCAGCTCCGGAATCGCGCGGCTACCTCCGGCGCCACGAAGGCGAGGTCCCGGCGTAGCCTGAGCAAGGCGGCGTCTTTCATCTTCGCTTCCAGCATGACGTCGAACACCAATTCACCCGTGCTGCGCATGAACATAACGAACTCGAACGGATTGATGAAATCGGCATGGCCCTTCAAGGGCGGCGGTTTTGAGACCCGCCGTTTCCGCTTCGTTTTTGGATCGCGCTCAGTTTCTTCCCGCAGCTCCGTTCGGGGCGACGAGAAATGGATCTTGGGCCGCACCCCGCCCGGCCAGCTCGTCAGAAATTTCTTCAGCGTCGGAATCAGAGCGAGCTTATCCGGGTTGAGACACCAGAAATGTTGATGATCGAATACCAGCGGCACTCCCACCCGATCGTGAATGGAAAGCACGTCAGCCGGGCCAAAGGAAACGTCATCGTTCTCCAGGACTAACCGATTGCGGGCCGCGGCCGAGAGCCGCTTTTCGTAGGTCTTCATCCAGCGCTCGCGCGCCGCGACTCGATCGTCATACACGCCGCCGACATGAATGACGATGCGCGCCTCCGGCCCGAGCTCCATCAGGTCCAGGATCTCGGTTTGGCTTTCAATATCCTGAATGCTTTGCGCGGTTAAGCGCTCGTCCACGCTGTTCAGGATGATGTACTGCGAGGGATGAAAGGAGAGCCGCAACGCCTGTGTCCGAGCCGCTTTTCCTAACGCCTCGAGTTCCTTTCTCGCTTCCTTGACCTGGTTTCGAAACTCCGGCTTCTCCGGATGCGTCAGGTAGGGCGCTAGATCGCTGGACATCCGGTACATGTCGATCTTCGCGGATGCGAGATATTCGAAAACCTGATGGAGATATTCAATAGAAGTGCGCAGATGCGGTTTTTTCTGCCAGCGCCGCGTGTCGTGACTCTTCAACCCCTCGCGGGCGACCACCTTGACCGGAAACCCAAGTCGCAGCGGCTCACTCGATCGTTCGCTCTTCCTCCCCCGACTCGCCATGCCGGAAGATACGCGCTTTTGCCCTAATCAGCCGCCCAACTTACTGCTCACGGCCTTCATCGCACCCTCGACGTCGCGCCTTAAGGGACGGCGGGAACGCCGCTCGCACGATTCAATGCGCCCAGTCGCAACTGCTTGAACGACTTATCCGTCCGCGCACGGCACCGCTCACGAACTGTTCTTGCACCTATGGATTCGATTAATCAGCAACAACCCGAGCATAATCACGAGGATCTTCACGGACCTGAGGCCGTCGCCCGCTTGAAGGAGTTGGCCGAAAAAGCGCAGACCTGCTTCTTCTGTACCGAAAGAACCGTGGCTGGTTCGATCGGAACGCGGCCGATGAGCGTCCAACAAGTCGACGACGCGGGAAATCTTTGGTTCCTCAGTTCCGACGACAGTCACAAGAACGCCGAGCTGACGGGCGATCAGTCCGTGACTTTGTACTTTCAGGCCTCCGCCCACGCCGACTTTCTGACGTTGCGCGGAAAGGCGGAAGTCTCACGCGACCAGAAGAAGATCAAGGAGCTCTGGGAACCGATCGTGAAGACGTGGTTTACCGAAGGCGAGACCGATCCGCGTATTACCGTCATCCAGGTGAAACCGGTCGACGGATATTACTGGACCACGAAACATGGGAAGGCGATCGCCGGCGTTAAAATGCTCATCGGTGCCGCCATCGGCAAGACCCTGGACGATTCGATCGAAGGTCGCCTGACCTTCTAACCGCGGCGGAAGTGAGTTTGATGAACCCCTCGCTCTCTCACAGCATGGGGAGACGGCCGAGAGATCCCTCTGAACGTCGAAGATCACCCAAGGCTGCGAAGCGCTTGATCTCACCCTAACCGATCGCGCTCTTTCAGGGACGGCGGGGACGCTGCCCTCGGCGCTACAGTTTTGCTTGCCGGTCGTCTGAGCGCCGCTGTCCCGGAACCGGGCACTTATGTGGCGGCGGGTCTGGCTGCAGTCACAGCGATCTGGCTGCGGCGAAAGCGCTGAGTTCCCTGAAGTGAAGCTTTACCAGCGGCTTGTCTTCTTTCAGTCCGCGCGGACGGTTTGTGTAGCCGTTCCGCAGACTCGCTCTTTTCGTTTTCCGCCAAACTGTATCACCACCCATTCTTCGTCGGCGTCCGAACCAAGCGGCACGGAGTAAAATCCTTAGCGGTGCCTGCCGTGAGACCCGCGCCGCGAACGATTGTTCGATGACCCGTTCCGGAAACGTCGCCCGAATTGGGGCTGGACCGCCTCGCCACTTCCAGCCGGGGAATTTCCCGGTAGCCGCGGCTCGATCTTCCGCGGTCGCCCGCGTCCTGCTCCCCGCCCCCGCTCTTCGCCGGCCGGCGCCGCCGCCTGGTAATCGAAGCCTTCCGCCTTTTTCCTCACGATCCCGCGGCCAATAAAACGCTCGAGCGAACGCAACGGTCCCTGATCTTCCGGCGTGATGAAACTGATCGCGTCACCCACTGCATGAGCGCGACCCGTCCGTCCAATTCGATGAACGTAGTCTTCCGGGTGCATGGGAAAGTCGTAATTCACCACGTGCGAGATTCCGTCGACATCGATTCCGCGCGCCGCGATATCGGTGGCAACCAGGACCCGCACCGCGCCCGACTTAAAATCCTTCAAGGCGCGCAGCCGTTGGTTTTGCGAACGGTTCGAATGGATCGTCCCGGTCTTGATCCCACTGGCCTCGAGACGGCGCGCGATCTTATCTGCGCCATGTTTCGTTCGGCTAAAGACGAGCACAGTGTCGAACTGCGGATCACCTAACAAATGCATGAGCAGAGCAGGTTTCAAATGCGGCCGCACCTCGTAAACAAATTGCGTCACCGTCTCGGCCGGATTGGCCCGCCGGCCGATCTCGACAATTTTCGGTGAGCGCTGGAATTCGTGCGTCAACGATTCGATCTCGCGCGAGAGCGTGGCCGAAAAGAGCAGGGTCTGCCGCTTCTGTGGCAGCGCTTTCACGATTCGCCGGATCGGCGGAAGAAAGCCCATGTCCAGCATTCGATCGGCTTCGTCGAGCACTAGAAATTCGATCGCCGAGAAATTGGCGGCGCGTTGACCCATCAAATCGATCAGGCGCCCCGGCGTGGCCACCACCAGATCCACCCCCGATCGCAGCGCCTCAAGCTGCGGACGTTCGCTCACTCCACCGAAAACGGTGGCCATGCGTAACGGCACATGCCTGGCGTAGGCGCGGACGTTCTCTTCGATCTGCACCACCAACTCTCGCGTCGGCGCGACGACTAACGCGCGCGTCCCCCTTTTTTGTCCATTCTGCATCGAAGCCGTTAGCTTCATCAAAATCGGCCAAACGAACGCCGCCGTTTTTCCGGTCCCGGTTTGGGCAATGCCAATGAGATCGTGTCCGGCCAGAATTGGTGGAATGGCTGCGACCTGGATCGGAGTGGGCTCGGTATATCCGGCCTCCTGGATGGCCTGCAGGATTTTGGGGGAAAGATTGAGATCTCGAAATGACATGAAGCTGTTAGTATCGCCCGTAACCTGCCCTTACGCACCTACTGATCCGATAAATCTCGGGAAAGCCCGCGCGCTCAGGTGGGCTGCCGACTTCCATTTGTTAGGCGCTGCCCCGTCTTTCTTGCTCGCGGCCGCGCAGGCTAACGGCGGCGGCTATCTCTGCAGAGAGGACCACGTGACGCACTCTGCGTCTGGATCCGCGCCAAATCGTCAGGCATTACCAATCATAATGATCGGCCCTTCGCGTTTCGGAACGCCGCCTGCGCGCTCGAGGCTGATCGCGAATGCTTTGATTTGAGCAACTGACTGGTCTGGCTTGAATCGAATGCGCGCCACCCCATCGGGGCCGACGTGAACGATACCCGCATTCACCGGGTCTTTGTGAACGCCATCAACCGCCCAGAGTTGGTAGTCATGTCCGGGACCGGCTGGTGGCATGTTGGCGATCGTAATGACGCCGCTTTGCCGATCGGGTTGCCAGGCCACCGTCACTTTCGCGTCGGGATGTTCACCGGCCGGTGAAGCGAGCGTGACGAAAGTAGCCTGTGCCATTGGATCCGTCTCCCGCGCGGCCGCCAGCGCGCGTTGCAAACGCGAACGATCCATCATCAGCATTCCGCAGCAAATGAGAAAGAGCGCGGCAATCGCCCACGGCAGCCAGTTCGCAGAAGTATGTCCGGGTCGCGTGAAGGAGCCGGACTGTTTGCCCAGCGCGATCTCGCGCAAGATCTTCCCCCTTAATTCCGGCGGCGGTTGCTGAAGAGGAACGGTTCGGGCGAGATCAGCCGCTCCTTCACGTAATTCGCTGACCAGCGTCCGCAGCTCGGCGCTCTGGCTCAGCTCGCTTTCGAAAGCAGCTTTCTCCCCCGCCTCGAGACCTTCGAGAACGTAGAGCGCCGCCTGATCCTGGAGATTTTCCGAAATCATATGGCAACCCGCTCCCGCAATCTTAGCAAACCGCGACGTATCCGCGCCTTGATTGTGCCGAGCGGCTCATTGAGACGCTCCGCGATCTGGTGGTGAGTTAACGCATCGAAAAACGCCAGCTCGATCGCCTGGCGTTGATCGGCGGGCAATTTTTGGAGAACACCTCGCAGACGCATCGCTTCCTCATTTCTGTCAACGGTATCCGTCGTGTTCTCCGGAGCAGACGCATCCTTTGCCGCCGAACTTGATTCTTCGTCGATCGAACTGGCGACCACGCGCAAGCGACGACCACGACCGCGCAAACGATCGATGACTCGGCTGCGCGTCATTAACATTGCCCAACTGAAGACGCTGCTCTGGGTTGAATCATAACTGCCCGCGCGCCGCCACAACTGAACAAACACGTCCTGCAACGCGTCCTGCGCTTCGCCGGCGTCCCCCAGCATTTTCACGGCCAGGGAATAAAGAGGGCCGCTCAACCGATCATAAAGAGCCGCGAAAGCACGCTCGTCTCCGGTGGCCGATTGCGCCAGCATTTCCCGATCGACCGCTTCTTGCGACGCCGCCATTCCGACGCGCTCATAACTCAAAGTGCGAACACTGACAAGCGACAACGCTGAATAAGCGTAACTAAGTTCAGGGACGAGGCTCAAATTCCAACGCCACTCCATTCACGCAATAACGCAAACCGGCCGGCGGAGGCCCGTCATCAAAAACGTGGCCGAGGTGCGCACCGCAGCGCGCGCAGAGGATTTCGTCCCGATCCATTCCAAAGCTGTGATCGGCGGCGGTGAGGATGATTCCGGGAACGAACGGTTTGGTGAAGCTAGGCCAGCCCGTGCCCGATTCGAACTTGCCATCACTGCCGAAAAGCGGTGCCCCGCAGCCGACACATCGAAAAACTCCGCGACGATGCTCGGTTAGGAGCACCGAAGAACACGCCAGCTCCGTCACTTTGCCGCGAAGGATGGCGAACTGTTTCGGCGTCAGCTGCGCTTTCCATTCGGCGTCCGATTTCATCACTCGCGGAATCGGCGCAAGATCCTCGGCGGTTGGCCGGAGCGGTTCTGAATGCGCGGTCACGGTCCTGTTTTCCTGCGCGCGGGGATGGCTGGCAAAATAAACCACGCCAACGGTGACCGCGGCCGAGATGAACAGAAGTCTGAAAGGAAGAATTTTCATGGGGGGAAAGTTTCCAACGAAGGAGGCGGGCGCTTCGAGCGCGCCCGCCCTTCTTCGTCAGTGGGTTCGCGTTACGGCATCAGGACGGTGTCGATCACGTGGATCACTCCGTTCGATTGGATAACGTCGGCAATTGTCACTTTCGACATGCCACCTTTTTCATCGGTGAGGATGACTGAGTCGCCATCCATCTTGGCGGTGAGTTTCTCGCCATTGACCGTTTTCAGCTCGGCTTCACCGTTGCCAGCTTTGATTTCGCCAGCCAGCTTCTCCGCCGTCACTTTTCCCGAAATGACGTGATACGTGAGAATGCCGGTCAGCTTCGACTTGTTCTCCGGCTTCAACAGGGTTTTAACCGTGCCGGGCGGGAGTTTTTCAAACGCCTCGTTAGTCGGCGCAAAGACCGTGAACGGCCCTTTGCCTTCCAACGTTCCGACCAGGCCCGCCGCCTTGACCGCCGCGACCAAAGTGGTGTGATCTTTCGAGTTCACCGCGTTTTGCACGATGTTTTTGCTCCGAGACATCGGGGCGCCGCCCACCATCGGGTTTTCGGCGGCCAGGATTGTTGCCACGGTTAAGGCCGCAACCAGTGCGGTGCTGATATATTTTCTATTCATAGGTTTACTTCGGTTCACCTCCGCCACGTGCCTGACCGTTTTGGTCAGATTAAAGCCCGCTGCGGGTGGTTTCGTCCGAGTGATCCGCCGGCGCCGGCCACCCGGATGCATCAAATCGAGGAATGCCGCACTTCGTCGGCCTCCCGCGATGGACCGCCGCGAAGAGAATTGCGGTGAAGAAAACTAAGCGAAAAAAGTTATTGTGAGCGCGATGCTCGACGACACGGACAAGGTATTTAGCGGATCGGTTCCTCAGCTCTACGAAGAATATTTGGTGCCTTTAATCTTCCAGCCTTTTGCGGAGGACATGGCGAGGCGAGTCGCGCAGCACCAGCCCTCCTCCGTGCTCGAGATCGCCGCCGGCACCGGCGTCCTCACTCGTGAACTGGCGAGCAAACTTCCAGCTAACGTGAATATCACGGCCACGGACCTGAACGAACCGATGCTCGCCCAGGCGGTCGCAGCGGGAACCGCGCGTCCGATCGAATGGCGGCAGGCGGATGCGATGCATTTGCCGTTCGAGGAAGAAACGTTCGACCTCGTCGTTTGCCAGTTTGGCGCGATGTTCTTCCCGCAGAAGCCAGAAGCATTCGCCCAGGTTCGACGAGTCCTGCGGGCGGGCGGTGCCTTTCTATTTAGTGTTTGGGACCGCATTGAAGATAACGAATTCGCAGATGTTGTGACGCAAACGCTGGCCGAGATGTTCCCGAACGATCCGCCACGTTTCCTGGCGCGAACGCCGCACGGCTACCATCAAACGCAAAAGATCGCCGCGGACGTTGCCGCCGGCGGCTTCACCGAAGAGGCGATCATGTCCAAAGTGACTTTCCGTAGCCGCGCTCAGTCGGCGCGCCTGCCGGCGATTGCTTACTGTCAGGGAACACCGCTGCGCGGTGAAATCGAAGCGCGTGACGCTTCGCGACTTGCCGAAGCAACGGACCGGGCCGAGCGCGCCCTCGCCGCCCGCTTCGGCGCGGATGAAGTGGACGGCAAAGTCCAGGCACACGTCATCGTGGCGTTGCGCTGATATTTCGTCGCCGCCAATTTCAGCTTTCGGTTTTCCGTTTCCGGTTTCCAATTAGTGCAGCATGCGAACGAAGCATCCTTCTGCACAGAGCGGCCTGCTCGTCCTGCTCGGCGTTTTGTTCACCATCATTCTGGCCGGTCTCGACAACACCATCGTCAGCACGGTCATGCCGGTGGCCTTGCCTGAACTTGGCGGCGCCCATCTCTACGCCTGGACCTTTGCCGCTTACATGCTCGCTGCCGCCGTCTCGATGCCGATCTGGGGACCGGGCTCGGATCGCTGGGGACGCCGGCGGACTTATCTCGTCGGAATCATCGCCTTCACCGTGGGAAGCGGACTCTGCGCGGTCGCCCGCACCATGGTCGAGTTCATCGCCGCCCGCGCCGTCCAGGGCGTCGGGGCTGGAGCGATCTCGACGCTTCCCTTCGTTTTGCTCGGCGTGGTTTATCCGCCTAACAAACGCGGCCGCGCCCTCGGCGCCGCCAGCAGCGCCTGGGCTGTCGCCAGCGTGGCCGGGCCGCTTCTCGGCACCCTCATTGTCACACATTTCTCCTGGCGCTGGGCTTTCCTCATCAACGTGCCGATCGCCGCCATCGCTGCCTTCCTCGTCATTATCGGCATGCGCGAGAGCATCGGACAGGTCAGCGGTCGTTTCGATTACGCCGGCGCTCTTCTCGCTGGCGGCGGTGGCAGCGCTCTCATGTGGGCCTTCGTCGATCTCGGAGAGCGACACATTGGACTGACGCAAGCGATCCTGATTGGCGCTGGAATAATTCTGCTCGGTGCTTTCGTTTGGCACGAGGGGCGAACACCACATCCGATCCTGCCCTTGAGTTTCTTTCGCCACGCCGGCTACACCTCTTCCATTTCATCGTCCTTCCTTGCCTTCTTCAGTGGCTTCGGCTTCAGCTCGTATCTGCCGTTGGAGACGAACACCGTTTTTCACGGGAACCGCGCCATCGTCGGCCTGGTCGTCGGCGCGTTCACCATCGGCTGGAGTCTGTTGTCTTTTGCCACCGGGCGACTTGTTCATCGCATTGGAGAACGCCTTCCCAGCGTCGCCGGTATCGTCGTGCACATCGTCGGACTTCTTCTCTTCATGATTGCATTCCGTCATGGATTAGCCGCGGTCATGGCAGCAGCGGTCATCACCGGTGCCGGCATGGGGATGATTTCCCCAGCCCTAACCGTCGTCGTGCAAAACAGCGTTCCCGTCAGCCGCATGGGCAGCGCCACTACCAGTCAGCAATTTGTCCGGCAAGTTGGGGCCGCTCTTGGCGTCAGTACCTTTGTTCTCGCGGCCACCATCGGTGGTTTTCAGATCGGCTTGCTCGTCATGATTGCGATCAGCGCCGCTACCTTCGCCTGCATCCTGGCGCTGCCTGCCCACAGCCTGCACGCGCACCAAGGCGATCCGACATCCGCCGTAGAAATCTAAGGAGCAATGACGGTCAGAGAAGTAGCGTGACCTGATAGAATCGCCTGGTTAGCAAGACGCCGGCGGTCGAGTCGTTAACCGCCACCTCTCCGCCGGTGCCGGCAATGTTCGTTTGCAACTGGAGCCACGGTCCCGCCGGCGAATCGCTATAATCGCAGCGGTAGCTTTTGCCAAAGTTGCTGGCAAAAACAAGCCGGGCGCTGCCTGCGCTCCGGGTGATCGAACGGATTCTCAACGGTTGCGGCGCCGGAGTCACGCGCACGAAGTAAATGTCTTGTTCGCCGTTGAAGGTCGCCGTGTAGGCCACGTTGGCACCGGCGGAATCAGACACCATCGAAATATAGTCTCCCATCTTCTGCTGCCGCGGATAGCCAACCAACGGATCAAACGTCTGGCTTACCGCCACGTTCGCCGACCAGCTCACTCCGCCGTCGAAGCTCGACGAATAAAAAAGCTGCGAGTCGGTGTTGTTGGCGGCATTCCGCGTGTCCATCCACACGACATCGATCCGGCCATTCGGCGCGACCGCGAGCGTGCCGAACCAATGCCACTTGTGCGGGTTAGCCGGATCATCGTTAACCCGGCGCGGCGGACCAAAGCTCGCGCCACCGTTAGTGCTGCGGGCAAACATCACGTCCGCCGCACCGCCGCCGCTGTCCGGCACCACACTCGCCAGGAAGTAAACGTTCCCGTTCGTGCTCGTGCCGGAACGATCGACCGCCAAATAGACCTGACCGGTTAGGCCTTCCGGATTGATCAGGTTGAACCCATCGAAGGACCCGCCCAGCTCAACCGGAGTAACCTGGTCGAAGCTCGGCGTGACCAGCGCATTTTTGGCGTTACTGGAACGAAGACACCAAAAGCTTCCATCGGCGAATCTGACCCCGCCGATATATAGATTTCCGGCGCTATCGACATCCAGGGTCCCCGCGCCCACCGGCCGCGGAACGACGGTCGGATCCATCCAGGACGCGCCGGAATCGGTCGATCGTGTAAATTGCGGCGGCGCTAAACCGTTATCCGGCGGATTCCAAAATTGATAAAGGAAACCGCGGCCTGGGCTGTTGGTGTTGTCGATGGTGAACCATTCCTTGTCGCCGCCGAAGGCGGGGCCGACCGAACCATACGATTGGCCTCCGTTAGGTGAGCGCCAGAGATCATCGACAAAGTTCGGCAGCAGGCTCAGATAGAAGAAATTGCCGGCCGCGTCCGCCTGCAACACCGGATCACTCCGGAAATCACTGCTCAGCACGCCGGGGAAAGTCCAGTTTTCTCCGTCGTTGCTGCTGTAGGCAAACCCACCTTGTCGAAAATTGGAAAAAACGGTGTTGAATTGGCGCCAGCCAATCGACATCCGGCTGCGGTCGATCGGATTTACCGTGAGCGACGGCTCGTTAGCCGCATCGCCGACAATATTGAAGCCGTTGGCGTCGACGTTGACCTGGTAACTGGTGAAGCTGTTGAAGGAAGAAATCTTCTGCGGCGACGACTCCAGCCGTCCAACGTAAACCGGCGGATCGGTCACGCGCTCCTCTTCCATCTTCGGAATGGGCCGGCGCGGTCGCGGCGTCTGCGCGTGCGCGATCTGAGCCGCCATGATCAGGCAGACTACTGCGGTCAAAACTCTACCACGCACGCGGCCGATCATATCGCGACCACGACTTCGGACAAGCCAGCGCTGGAAGCCGCCAGTTTTTTCAGCTGGTCAGCTTTTCAATACAAACCAGTCGGGATTCAGATGCGCCAGCGGTTCGCGCAGCTTCTCGAGTTGCGCAGCCGGACCGTGAATCTCGAGACGGATCAGATCGGCTATCTTCATCGCGGCCTCCAACATCTCTCCTACGTTCTCGAGATGGGCGAGCAGCGCTTGCGCGTTGACGTAGCCTTCGCGACAAAAAACTTCGTCGCCGTTGATACTGAACTCGTAGAACAGATTACCTTCCTCGTGCCGCGTCTTCGCCGCGAATTCCGGCAGAATCGACTCCATCACCTCAAGCTTGTCCGCGGGCACCTTGAAGTAGGGATGAATGGAAACAAATCCCGATAGCCGGTCCATTCGCCGACCCTAGTCGCCGCCTTCTCCACTGTCCAACTTCCACGTGCGGTAGTTCGGAGACCTCGGCGGTCATAGACCGCCGCTACAGTACCCACAATTCCAACGCCATGTTTTGGGTGAATCGCAGCGCCTGTTTACTGTAGCGGCGGTCTATGACCGCCGACCCTTCGGAACTCCCGCAAGGCCCTAACAACCACACAACTTGGACAACAGCAGAATCTCACACGACGTCCACAACGGTTCACAACGGATGACCTAACTGGGGAGGGACAAGCTCCGTCTCGTCCAATCACCTTTATGCTTTCAAATTTCATTCCTCCCCATTTCCGCTTTCCGATTTCAGCTTTCCGCTTTTTGCCCACGAGGTTGTCCTCTCGCTGTTGATCTGTCACCATTTTCGCAGTCACAAACTTTCCAGATGCCTGCCTCGACCGTTGCCGAATATCTTGCCGCCTTGCCCGCGGATCGCCGCGCCGCGATCAGCGCGGTGCGCAAAGCGATCAATCAAAATCTGCCCAAAGGATATGAAGAAGGCGTCCAGTGGGGCATGATCAGCTGGTTTGTCCCGCTCTCGGCCTATCCGGCTGGCTACGGCGACAACAGGAAAGTCGCCCTTCCCCTGATTTCTCTCGCCTCGCAGAAGTCCGGGATGGCGCTGCACTGCATCGGCCTCTACTTGGACCCGGTCCTCTGCGACTGGTTCGTCAGCGAATACAAAAAAACGGGTAAGAAACTGGACATGGGTAAAGGCTGCGTCCGCTTCAAGTCGTTAGATCAACTTGCCCTCGACGTAGTCGGCCGCCTCGCCGCGCGCGTCTCCGTCAAGGAGCACGTCGCCACTTACGAGGCGGCGAGAAGTAAGAAGAACAAAGGATGAAAAAAGTTCTTAATTCTTCCTTCTTCCTTCTTAATTTTCCCAATGCCTCACGTTCCTGGCCTGCGCAGCTGCTACGACAAAGTCGGTCGGTTAATTTATTTCGGGCGAATGCTTGACAAGATTCGTCTCCACGCAGCCGGGAAGCTCCCATCCGAGTACGTGGACAATCTCGGCGAGCAACAGGTCACTCTCGACGGTCGCTGCTGTCGCTTTCTTGGTGTCCCCTACTCCGAGCTTCGGACTCGCGCCTTAGCTAACGAGTCCGACGAAGCCGTGCTAAAGTGGGCGCACGCCCACGGCACTCCACGCACCGACGAAGAATGCCACGTCTGGAATCGCTTCATCGCCAAGCTGGGCTGGCGCGACGAACGCAGTCACGTCCTTCCTCAGCGCATCAAAGAAGGCGGTCTAACCGGCAAGCCGATCGAAACCTTGATCGACCACATCGAGTTTGACGAAGGCCGCGATCCCGTCGCGACGCGAGCCTGGGAAACGGTTTAGTTTCCCAATCTAATCCGTGGTAATCCGCGTAATCCGCGGTGAACAACTCAGCCGTCTCCCTCATTCGCGTAAATTGGGGTCCTTCGTGGTTAAATCCCTCTCCGTCATTCGACTCAGCGGTTTCAGCCTTTCAGTTTTTCAGTCGCTCCGTGTTAAATTCCCTTTCCATGGCTGATGAATCTCCGGGCGCTCGCCCGCCGCGACGGGTCCGTTACCGCGGGAAAAACCCGCGCCGGTTCGAGGAAAAATACAAGGAACACCGGCCTGAGCGCTACTCCGAGACGGTGACCAAGGTGCTTGCCTCCGGGAAGACGCCCGCCGGTTCGCATCGACCGATCATGGTTGGGGAAATTATCGCTGCGCTTGAACCGAAGCCTGGCGAAATCGCCGTCGACGCGACCCTCGGTTACGGCGGCCATGCCCGCGAGATTCTCCCGCTCTTGCAGCCGGGCGGGCGCATGCTCGGTTTGGATGCCGATTCAATCGAACTGCCAAAAACGGAAGCGCGTCTGCGCGACCTCGGGTTCGGAGACGACACCTTCATCGCTTATCGAAACAATTTCGCCGGCCTTCCCAAGTTGCTTGCGCAAAGGCAGATCGACGGAGTGGATCTAATTCTCGCTGATCTGGGCGTCTCTTCGATGCAGCTCGATAATCCGGCGCGCGGTTTCTCTTTCAAAGTGGATGGTCCACTCGATTTGCGAATGAATCCGGAACGCGGTTCAGCCGCCTCAGTTCTTTTGCAGCGGATGTCGCCGGAGCACCTCGCCCGTTTGTTGGCAGAAAACAGTGACGAAACGCATCCGGATCTTCCGGCGACACTTGCTGGCAAATATTTCGCCACCACCATCGCACTCGCCGACGCCGTTCGCGCTGCGGTATCGTCACTACGTGACGAAGAACAAGAACTCACTGTTCGCCGAGTTTTCCAGGCGCTGCGGATCGAGGTGAACGACGAATTCTCCGCGCTCGACACTTTCCTGCGCAATCTGCCGGCCTGCCTGAAGCCGGGCGGACGTGTCGTTATTCTCACTTTTCATTCAGGAGAAGATCGCCGGGTGAAGAAGGCCTTCGCCGCGGGTCATCGCGATGGCCTTTACAGCGCAATCGCGCATGAAGTCGGTAGGCCGAGCGCAGAAGAATGTCGCGCCAATCCGCGCGCGACCTCAGCCAAACTGCGCTGGGCGCGTCGGGCGTAAGGGGTTCACTGCCTTCACAGATCGACGAAGGATGAATTATCTTTCAGGAATGCAAGAAAGGAGGAATGCAATGCGTGCTGAGTAGATATGCCTACACCAGTCTAGGAGAGATCGCTCCGCGCCGCCGCGATCTAAGGTTTGCCGGCCGCCGCACTCGGGAGCTGCTTCAGCCATTCACCGATTGTGGTCGACATCTGCGAAGCCATTGGCGGGCTATTGTTGCATAAGACAATGCGTACGTAGCGACCAATCGCATCGATGTTGAGTTGGGCGTTCACGCCCTCGGCGCCACCCGAGACTCCGTAGGCCATTAATCGATTTGGATCCGAAGGTTGTGGCGCGCTCGGGGGGCGCGGGATCATGTCGCGCACGACGGGGATGAAATCTTTTTCAATCAGTTTTGCGGTATCGATCGCCTCGATAAATCTTAAGAGATCGCCCACCGTGGCCTGCAATCCGCCCGCCGGCGTGCCGCGCACCCAATGCTTTCTGGTGACGTCTGTGTCGCCGTCGTAACTGCGCGCGACGTTCGGGCCAAGTTCAGTGCGACTATAAAAGCCCGAGTGATTCATCCCTGCGGGCGCAAGAATGTGATTTTCGATGTACTGATAATAATCTTCACCGCTGATTTCTTCGATCACCCGACCCAGCACCACGTAGCCGGCGTTGGAGTAGCGCTTCTGTGAACCGGGTTCAAAAGCGAGTGGTTCCCTCGCGAAGAGAGGCACGAAGTCCTTTAACGAACGGAGCGCGCCCGCCTTGGTCTCGCGAACTCCGGGGGCGGCAATATCGCCGATGCCGCTGGAATGCATGAGCAACTGCCGGACCGTGACTTTGCCGGCGACTTCCGCATTCGGATAATCCTTCAGGTACTTGGCAAACGGCTCGTCTAACGAAATTTTTCCGGCCTGGTGGAGTTGAAAAATGGCAATCTGCGTGAACAACTTGCCGATCGATGCGATGTCGAAGGACGTCTCGGTCGTGTTCGGAAGTTTCGCGGTGCGGTCAGCCAACCCCCCGGCTTTTTCGACAAGCCGTTTGCCGTCGACCGCGAGCAGCACGGCGCCCGAAAATTTTTCCTCCGCAGCCAGTTGATCACCGAGTTTGCTGATGGCAGCCGCGAGCTCGATCTCGTTTTTTGGCGGCGGAATTTGCGCCGCTTGAGGGAACGGCTGCGGCGGTTGCAGCTTCATGGCGCCGGGACCACCATCGGGACGCATGGGACCGGCGCGGTCCGGCTTGGCGCCATCGGCTGTCTCCTGCGCGAAAGCGACGCCGGTCAGAAAGCTAAAAAGAAGACAGACCAGAAAGCGCATATCGGTTATGACGCCGCGGAGTTACCGATTTGTCTAACCGAATTTACGGGGCATCAGCGAAGATCAATTCGATCAGACAGGAATGAAAAACGGTCCGTTTCCCATGGACAGCAGCTTAGCCGCCGCCGATTGCGCGTACTAACGAGGACTTTTCTCGGTAGCCTGCCTCTAAGCGTTCACCAATTGCCCCGGCGCAATTTGCGAACGTTAATGCTGTAAATTCCGTTAATCCCGTAAATCCAGTCTGATTCTTCCCGTTCCCGGATTCGTAACGGTGCTGTCCCGCAAACGGGTTAGTTCCAACATTTTCGACGAAACTTCTCGAGCCGTTAACTATTCTCTATCAACGGATTAACACTTCCTATTGGACGTTGGCCCGCGACTTGCAAAAGGTTGTCCTTCGAATGCACGATAGAAACATTCAAAGCAAGGCATGAAGCGGCGCGCATTCATCGTCGCGGCCGCCGGCTGGGGAGCCGTCGCCGCCTGGGGCTCCCCCGTTCCGCGCCCTTCCAAGTCGCGCTGGCACGAACGCCGCGAATTTTTCCGCGAAGGTGTTGCGTCCGGCGATCCCGATAGCAACAGCGTTCTGTTTTGGACACGCTATTCCGGTTCGCCTAACGACAAGCGAGCCCGCCTCACCCTCGAGGTAGCAGAAGACCAGGCCTTCGAGCGCGTCACCGCCAGCACCCCGGTAACGGTTTCGCCTTTGGCCGATTGGACCTGTCGCATTTTGGTCGGAGGACTCAAACCGGCGCGCGTTTACTGGTATCGGTTCAGCGACGCCGACGGCAACGGCAGCCGCATCGGCCGAACCATCACCGCGCCTAACGACGACGATCCCCGCCCGGTGAACTTCGCCTTCGTCAGCTGCCAGGATGTGAATGAAGGCAAGCTCAACGCCTATCGCCGGATGATTTACGAAGACGAACGCGCTCCCGCCGCCGAGCAGCTCGATTTCGTTTTACACCTCGGCGATTTCATTTACGAGGTGATGCAGTATCCCGACGAGGTAAAGACACGCTACGACCGAACCATCTATGAGGTGGCGCGTTTCTCCGATGAACACAGCCACAAGGTCGGCAACTTCCACATCCCGCTAACGCTCGACGGCTACCGCGCCGTCTACAAAGGATATCTCGCCGACCCCGACCTCCAGGACGCGCGCGCGCGCTGGCCGTTCGTCGCCATCTGGGATAACCACGAATTCTCATGGCAAGGTTGGCAAAGCATCGTCAAAGTCCCGAACTTCGAGGTTCCGGGCCAGACGATCAAGGTCGCGGCGAACCAAGCCTGGTTCGAATTCCTTCCGGCACGTGTCTCTCCGCCAAGCGGGTCGCTCGAACATTTCGATCCACCCGCGGTGAAAAACGTTCCCATCGAGAAGTTCGATAGCGACGGGCTCGGGTTGGAACCGAATAACCTGACCGCGATCAACAGCCTCAAAGGCTACCGCGGGTTCCGCTATGGCCGGCACCTCGACCTGATCATTACCGACCAGCACAGTTATCGCAGCGCCGACTGCTTTAGCGATCCATCTCTCGCGAAGTTGGGCGGCGACGAGTTCACGGGCATGTCTCCTGAATCTCTCATGCAGATTCTCGATGGTGGCCGCGCCTTCAACGGCGGCAACCCTCCTGAAGAAGTCCGGTTCAACGACGCGCATATTCCCAACCCGCAGCGAAACGCGCCGCCGCAAACGATTCTCGGCGCGAAGCAGAAGGCGTGGTTCAAAGAGAAGCTCAAAAGTTCAACCGCGACGTGGAAAATCTGGGCGAACTCACAGGGCGCGCTGGACGAGCGCGCCGACCCGCAGAATCTGCCGCCGGGCCTAACCAAGGAGCCGTGGCCGAAAGATGGCGGTTATGCGTCCCTGGGTAGCGCTGATTTCGGCCTGGCCTACACAGAGCGCGCCGAAATCTACGGGCTCGTGCGCGAGGCGCAGATCACAGGCTTCGCCATCGTCTCGGGCGACCGCCACAGTTTCTGGGCCGGTTATGCGACGGCGGAACTTCCGCCCGGCAAGTTCGAGCCCGTGGGCCTCAGTTTCGTAGGCGCCTCACTGATCAGCCTGGGTCCGATGGAAGGGAATGAGCACAATCTCAAAAAGGACAACCCGCTCCGAACGCTGTTTCTCGCGGACAAGCCGGGACAGGAGAAGCCCGACTGGACCTTCAACATGCTGCTGAAACACGGCGTCCGCTCGTGTCTGGAATACGCGAAGAGCTTCGACCTGCAAAAAGCCCGCTCGTTATCCAACCCCGAGCTTGCGCCACACCTCGAGTTCATTGATCTGGGCGGGCACGGCTACGCGACGGTTCGATTGTCCGGCGATCAGATGCGCACCGATTTTGTCTGCATCCCCCGCCCGATCACACGCAGTGAAAAACCAGACGGCGGCCCACTCAGGTATCGGACGTCACACACGGCCGCCTTGTGGAAGAGCGGAGAGCGCCCGCAGCTAAAAACATCCGTCCTCGAGGGCGATCCCGGTCTATCCATTTGAGCAAAGTCTTCTCCGTTAGGTCCCGGATTCGTTCCCCGAAAGCAGATTAACCGCGAATGTACGCCAATGGACGCGAATAGGAGCGGCTCTACAAACTGACGTCGTCGATTTCGAACGCAATCTTCGGCTCGTTGCTTAATACCAGACGCTCCCATTCCAGACGCGCGTGCTTGAAATTCAAAATGACTCCAACGGGAAGGGCAGTAACGCGGAGATAATTCAGAATCTGCCCGCGTTGATGGTCCGTAATTCGATCGATTGTCTTTGTGTCGACGATGAGCTGCTCTTGCACGACCAGGTCTGGCACGTACTCGCCCACCAACCCACCTTTGTATAAGACTCGATGCCGCTCCTGCTGCGTGAATGGGATCCCGCGCAAACGAAGCTCCACGCAGAGACAGTTTTCGTAAATTTTCTCGTGCAGGCCGTGACCACGCACGTTCAAAACCTCGATGGCGCATCCGACGACAGCGTAGACTTCTTTCTGCAGGAGCAATTCGCGGTGATTATGCATTCCCCGTTTCGCCCCTACTTAACAGAGACTAACCGCCGATGAAGGCCATAAACGCGAATGAGGGACATTCAGATGCGCCAGTTTCGAAGCTTCGCGACTGCATTTATTCGCGTCAATTCGCGTACATTCGCGGTTAGTCTCTTCGGTCTGAGAAGTAGCAGGCGTTGCCTCGCCTAACAGCGTTCACTGCGGCAGGCCGGCGCCCGACTGCTCGGCGGCCATGTATTCGGCGTACCAGGCGGGCCAATTCTCGTCGCGTTGGCCTCCCATGCGCTTCTCATGTTCCCCGTGCGCGCTTTCGGCGCGTCTCATTGCCTGCGCCAGGTCGTTCACTGAACTGAACGTCGTCGCCGTGGAATCGATTCGCCCGGCCAGGCGCGTCGTGATTTCCTGGAGCAGCCAGCCGTTGCCGTCCTGGTCGCTGAAGGATGCGAAAGAGCGATAACTGCGAGCATCGGGATCACGACCGCTGATCCGGCGCCGGCCGAAAAGGTAAGGCGCGTCCGGCCCGGCATGGACGCCGGTGGCATCGTCGTGGAACACCTCGCTGATCTCCACCCCGCGAGCCCGCAACTCTTCGCGGGCCGCCGCGATGTCCGATACTATTAAATACA
Organism: uncultured Verrucomicrobiae bacterium; assembly: GCA_963746035.1. Lineage (GTDB taxonomy): Bacteria > Verrucomicrobiota > Verrucomicrobiia > Chthoniobacterales > UBA10450 > JBBRDU01. The sequence goes on from CAVUZN010000001.1 coordinate 596,971, forward strand.
AGCCCTGCGCAGACCCAGGTGCCGCCGCCGTCACGTTCTTTCCAAAAATCACAGAGCACGCCGATCCGGGCGGTGTGAACTGGATGACGCGAAAGTCGTCACCGTCCGCGAAATCTGCATCGAGCCGCCAGCCGATGGTTTCATAGAATTTCTTCGCCCGATCGACGTCCGACACGGGAATGACAATGATCTCCAGTTTCAAGTCGACGGAGTTTTGCGTGCTCATGGAATTAGTTCCTGCGAGCCGGCCCCCAGCTCGCGTTTACCCGGCGAAAGGCGCGCCAGACAAAACCCCTCCGAGATTCGCCTAACAAACTTGTCGCTGCCAAATTCTCCCGCCCCGCCCGAGCAAAGTAAAGCCGCGATTATACATTCCCGGTTTCGGCCCTGCTTAGCAGAGACCAACCGTTAATAGACGCCAATAAATGCGAATGAGGGGACGAAAGATGCGTCAGTTCAAGCTTTGTGACTGCATTTATTCGCGTCAATTCGCGGACATTCGCGGTTAGGTTCTCCCCAGTCTACGCCAAGCTGTGGGAAGCGGCGGTCGCCGGCTTGTGGAGATCGCGCGCGTCGATAACTTTCCTTCGTGGAGACGGGGGGACGCGCCCGCGGGTTCGGGCGAATAGGGAGACACGTCGGTTTTAGCGCGGCGCTCTGCGCAATAGCGCTCGCGATAGTCCCCTCCTCCGCTTGGGCGCGCTCGAGACCTCAGGTGACATTCGAGTCGCCGTGCGAATGCCGGGGTAATCATGGAGTCGCTCGTTGGGAGGCGAAAACTGATCCGGCCCTGCCGCCGCAGGATAGTGGTGCGATCAAACCGATAACGCCTGCCGAGATCTACAATTGGCGAGGACCGGGCGGAAACGTTCCCCGCGGAGGCGGTCGGATCCCGGCAGAGCAGCAGTGGTACGCTGTCACCGGTCGCGTCGAAAAAGTACGGGCGGAGGACGACGGCGATCTGCACATTGTTCTGGAAAATGCCGACAACAGGCCGGGAAAAGTGGTGGTCGAGGTACCGTTAGGTGAACCCTGGTGCCAGGTTCGCGCCTTGGTCTTCTCTTGGACCGACGCTTCTTTCCCCTTCACGACCGGCCGCGCTCCATTTCAGTTAACGCAGCATCCGGTGGTGACGGCGATCGGCCGAGCGTTCTACGACACCGATCATGCGGGGGACACGCGGGATAACAAACGCAGTTACCAGAGTGGCGCAGCACTCTGGGAGATTCACCCCGTCATGGCGTTGCGCAGCGCGACTTCATCGGAACTTGCTGCATCCAACAAACGGCCTGTGCCTGAAGTCGTGCAGCCGACCGCAACCACAACGCCCGCGCCGCAGGCCAAACCTCTACAGCCCGCTGCTGACGCGGTGACGGTGATAATCACGAAACCGGTGACAATTCGAATCCCCTATGGGAACACGACGCTTCAACCGGGGTTAAAGGTCGAGGTCGTCGCGCGCGACGCGGATACCGTCACCGTTAAATACATGGGCGGCAATTATGCCGTGCCTGTGAATTCAACGGACTTTCGTTAGGCTGTAGCCAAGCATGACTACGATGCCGCAAACCAAACAGACAAGATAGGATGCTTCCATATCGCTTTTCTTCAGAACTCCGCCCGGACAAGCGATTACCGGCAACAATGAAGCCGGTTTGATTGTCACTTTGCCAGCGTATCTTGACGCCAATATGACTCTATTCCCAAAGTCGCTTCTTTCTCTTTTTGTCGTGGTGGCATCGTCCGGCCTGGGCACGGGCGCCTTGTTCGCGCAGGCAACGCCCGCCGCGACGGCCACGCCAGCGGTCGTCTTTCCGCAGACGAGTCAGCATGCCTTGGTTAAGCAACGGGTCGGACTAACTGATTTCGAGGTCGACTACTCGCGGCCGAACAAGAACAAACGAGAAATCTTCGGCGGCCTTGTCCCATTCGACAAAGTGTGGCGCACAGGGGCGAATGGCGTGACCAAAATCAAGTTCAACAACGCGGTGACCTTTGCCGACAAGGAAATCGCCGCCGGCGAATACGCCCTCTTCACCATCCCAACGGCAAACCAGTGGACGATCATTTTCTCCAGGAACCTGGAGCTGCCTTACAAAGAGGGAGGCGACGTGGCGCGGATCACCGCGACGCCGATCAAAGTCGCGGAAGACTTGGAGACGTTCACGATCGGCTTCAATGACCTGCGGATCGATAGCTCCACGATGTTCCTGGCCTGGGATAGGACGGTCGTCCCGATCAAGCTGAAGACGAACGACGTTGCGCGGGTGAGTGAGCAAATCGACGGGGCGATCAAGAGCGGCAAGCAACTCGACGCGAACTTTTACAACAGCGCCGCCGGATTTTATCTCGACCAGAACAAAGACCTGAAGCAGGCCGCGGAGTGGATTGATAAGGCGATTGCGCAGAAGTCCGACGCGTATTTCATGTATTCACGCAAGGCGCAGATCCAGGCCAAGCTCGGTAACAAGAAAGAGGCCATCGCCGCCGCCGATAAGTCCAATCAAATCCTTGAGTCACAACCGCAGCGCGATGAAAGCGCGATTCGGAACAATCAACTCTTGATCCAGAGCTTACGCTGACGGGAAGGGGCTTAACGGCGGATTACGGGGATGTTGAGCACTTCTTAACCACGAATGGACACGAATTCACACGAATAAGGGCAAAGGCCGCGTACTGCACCATATTCCACAGCTCATGCCGGTGTTCACGAACATTTCCGCCTATCAGTTCGCTCCGTTAGGCGATCTGAAGGAGCTGCAGTCTGCATTGCGCGAGATCTGCAAGGGAATGCGTGGCACCATCCTGCTCAGCCCGGAGGGAATCAATGTCGTGGTGGCCGCCGAGCCTGACGCCGCCGACCAGCTTCTGAATTATCTCCGAACCATCCCTGGTCTCGCCAACCTCAATCTCAAAATCAGCCAGAGCGATCATCAGCCGTTCAACCGGATGCTGGTGAAGATTAAAAAGGAAATCATCGCGTTCGGGGTAGTCGGAATCGATCCGGCGCGCTCCCCTGCCCCAAGAGTCGCGCCGCGAGAATTAAAGGAGTGGCTCGACCAAGGCCGGTCCGTCACTCTGCTCGACACGCGCAACGCCTACGAAACCCGACTCGGCACTTTCCGTGGCGCTCATACCCTAGATCTCGATCATTTTCGCGAGTTCCCCGACGCCACTGCGTCTCTCCCATCTCAGCTCAAGAACGAATCGGTCGTGACTTTTTGCACCGGCGGGATTCGCTGCGAGAAGGCCGCCTTGTTTTTGCAAGAGGCCGGGTTCGCCAAGGTTTTCCAACTCGACGGCGGCATTTTGCGCTATTTCGAGGAGTGCGGCGGCGAACATTTCGACGGCGACTGCTTCGTCTTCGACAAACGTGTCGCGCTGGACGCGTCTCTGCGCGAAACCGGAGCGGCGCTCTGCTACGTCTGCCAGACTCCCCTCACGGTCTCAGAACAGGAAGACCCGCGCTACGTGGAATCGGTCTCCTGTCCGCACTGTTATGAAAGACAATTAGCTATTAGGAAGGCACGAAAGCAGGAACGGATCTACACTGACCGGAAAGATGCCGCTCTGATCGGCAACGCTCGAGCGGTCAATCGCGACGATTAAAATGCATTAAAGTTCGCGATGGCGAAGCGCCATCGCCCGCCCGCGAGGCGCGCGCGCTCCCCAGACTCGAGCATCCGCTCCCCGCCTTTAGTTCCCCAATCCGCGATAATCCGGTAAATCCTCGGTTAGAAGAACAGTGATCTCTTAGGAATGCAGGAAAGCAGGAAGAGACCTGGATTGTTTTCCTGAGTTCATGCTTTCCCTAGATATGTGATCGCGGGAGTTCAGTGGCTGAGCAAGATCGGGCGATCGCAGGACTCTAGAAGTTTATCGGTGCAGCTGCCGAAGAGGATTTGGCTACCGCGCGAACGGCCATAAGCACCGGCGACTAACAAAGCCGCGCCGTATTCGTCCGCCGCGGTCGCAAGCGCCTTGGGAATGCCGCCGCCACTGGCCGATATGACTTTCGTTTCGACAGACAGGCCAGCGAGATCTTTGGCCGTAGCCGCCATTTCGGCCGCTTCGTTAGCCTCACGCTTCGCGGCGGTGACGAATAAGACGCGTTGAGCCGCGGCGAGAAAAGGCTTCGCTGCAGTGACGGCGCCGGAGGTGTTTCTGGCATCTTTCCAGCAGACCATGATGGTGTCGGTAAGCGTGCTCGGCGCCTCGTTAGCCGCCGCCAAAACAGGACGACCGCTGTTACGGACGATGTATTCCAGTGTGTCCGGAGCCAGTCCTTGCTTTTGTCGGAGGCGTCCCATCACAATCAGGTCGCGCTGCCTGGCATGGGAGAGCAGGAGCTCGTGCTCGTTGCTCGCTTCCTCGAAAAATCGCGCGGTCACCTTTTCCGTGCCCGACGGCTGGTCGCACATCTCAATGCCGGCGCGCGCGCAAAATTCGCGCACGTTTTCCGCGGCGACGCGGGAGAAAGCACTCGAATTCGCCTCCAGTCGGTGCAGCGCTTTTTTTAAGCCCTGGCCTGAGGCGTAGTCGAGGTGGCCGTAACGAGCTGCCTGCTCCATCGGCACATGGGCGTGAAAGCAATCGATGTGCGCCGTTAACGGAAGGGCCGCGGCCGCCGCCGTCTGCAGGATGACCGCATCGCGCTCACCGCCTCCGACGAATGCCAGGATGGTTTTCATCAATAATGTCTTTAGCGACAGATGAACACGGATGAAACACAGATCTGCGAACTAGACACGATATGCTTACCCGGAAACGTGATGGACGCGCGCGCGCGAGGCCAGCGTCCCCCACGGCGGAGAGTAGCTCTTCGCTCCGGTTTTTAAGCCGCCGTGACAAATTCCGGCCGCACTGCGCAAGACGGGTGGACTCGGCGTTTGCTAGGGCAAGGCCGGAGAAGGGCTGGCCGGTGGTGCGAGGGACGCCACGACCTTCTGGAATCGCGGGTCATCGCGGAGCGAATCCCACTGTGGGTATAACTTCAGCTCGCCATAACTTATCCCTCCGGTGGTTTGAGCGGAGATCGCGAGCTGTTCGAGGGCCAGATCCTTCTCTCCAACGAGAGCGTAGATCATGGCCAGGTTCACGACGTAAGAAGGCCCATCGACCGCATCTTTCGTAATCGGCAGTAACGCGCACGCCCGCTGGCCTTCGCTGATGGCTTCCGCTTTCCGCCCAAGGCCCGCATCGATCAACCCAAGCCGACTCCAGGCCGGGGCGTAATCCGGTTGATCGCGGAGCGCTTTCTCTTCGATTAACCGGGCAACGGCGAATGCTTCTTTTGCTGCCTCTTCGTCCCCGAAGGTGTGCGCCGCTAACCCGACAAACCACTCTCGCGACCAGAGCGAGTTATCGTAGGTACCGCGCAAACCTGCCGGCCGAATCGCTTGCAGGGCGCGTGTCACTCCACCGGCACTACGGCCAGCCAAGGAACAGTTGAAAAGGCCGTTCGCCACATCAGTCGCAGCCTTCGGGTCCTCATTTAAGATTTTCGAAAGTTCAGTCCGCCATGGCTCCAGATCAGCCCGTTCGAGAAAAGACACTTGGGCGAGCTGATTACGGACGAAGTGGTCCTGCGGCTTCACCAACAGCGCGCGCTCGTACATTTGGGTCGCGTCGGAAAAGCGGCGCATTGCCTGATCAGTGAATGCGGTTTCAACGAGATAGCGAAAGTTTCGCGGATCGAGTTCGACCGCTCGCTGCCAATTACGAAGAGACTCAGTCCAGCGGCCCTGCCGCCGATCGATGGCGGCGGCATAACCAAAAGCCAATGAGTCGTTAGGCAACGTGGCTCGGGCTCGATCGAGCTCAGTGCGCGCGCCATCATAATCGCGGAAGGCTTTATAAATGTAATCCCCTTTGATCAGGTGCACTTCGCCGGCGTCGGGGTGCCGTTTCTCGGCTTCCTCAATGGCTCTGCGCGCCAACTGCAAGCGCGCCGCGGTGTGGTCAAAACCCTGCCAGTAGAGATCGATGTGCGCAGTGTAAAGAAGTGCATTTGCTCGCAGAAACTGCGGATCGCGTGCGAGCGCTTCTTCGAGCAACGATACCGCTTGAAGGAGGCTCTCGTTGGCATCGGGATTGGAACCTTGCTGCGCCAGTTGCCAGGCCTGCCGGTAAAGCTTGTCGGCGACAAGGTCGGTCGTCTGCGCGTGACCAATCGCGGTCCGTTCACGATCTGACATTATCAGTTGCAGTTGCTCGGCGATGGCCTTGGCGATTTCCGTTTCAATCGCAAACACATCTGCCAGTTCGCGATCGTAACTCTGGGCCCAGACATGTGCATCGCTGCGCGCGTCGATGAGCTGGGCGTTGATCCGGATTCGACCGGCGCTTTGCTGCACGCTCCCTTCCAATATGTGCGCGACCCCCAGCTCTTGCGCGATTTCCCGCAGGTTGCGGCGCGGCATCGCACTGTCCTGCATCACGCTAGTGCGGCTGATCACTTTGATGTCGGCCACCTTGCCAAGATTTGTAAGGATTTCGTCCTGTACCCCTTCAGCAAAAAACGCCGTCTCCTGGTTCGCGCTGAGACTTTCGAACGGCAACACAGCGATGCTTTTTGCCGGCACATGCGCGAATGCCTGCGCGCGCGTGACCATCGCCGGTGCGGCAGTCTCGAGCTGGTTCCGATCCAAAAAGGTCTTCAATCCCAGGAGGCCAATTGCGGCCGCTATTCCTCCGAAAAGGAGAGCCCATCCCCTCCGCAGACGAACTTTCGTTAGGCCAGCAGAACGCACCTCTTGCAGCTTTACGGGGACGTTCGGATTTCCCACCTCCGCCGTGTAAAGATTGGCGATTGAAACGACGTCGCCGTGTTTTACTTCGCATTCGCCAAGGTTATGAAGGGCTGACTGCCAATGCCGATAAAGGGCGAGGTCTTCCGCGACACGTTTCGAAAGCAAAATGTGACCGCTGTCGCCACAATCCATCACCCGTTGTGCGAGATTGAGTCCGGCGCCAGCTACGTTTGAACGGTCGTTTACGTCGGTCGTCGCACTAACGGGCCCGCTGTGAATGCCCATGCGCACGGTGAAATCTCGTTCGTATCGCAGTGCTTTGCTCGCTTCCACCGCGCAACGAACGGGAGCCTCGGGGCTACTCGTGAAGACAAGCGCCATGCCGTCGCCCGTAGGCAGTCGAGTGAGCTTCCCTGCCTTCTCCGCCGCCTGGAACGCCTCGGTCCCTCGAATGACTTCCGTGAGCGTTTGCGTGCTCTCGCGCTGCTCTTCGAGCAAGAGCCGCGAATAGCCAACAATGTCGACAAAAAGCACATGCCCGATCTCCAGCTCGAGATCTGGCGCGGCATTGGCGACCAGGAACGAATCGTCCTGCGCCACACTGGGGGTCCACACTGGCACTCCTAGGGACAAAGCGGTTCCCGGGCCAAAAGGCATCGCTTTTTCCCGCCTGACGCGGGCAACCAGCTCCACGCCACAAGGACCTAAGACACGGGATGTCTAAAGAATGTTTTTAGGACAGAAACACGGATGAAACACACATCTGAACCGTAAGCTCTCCAATCGTGGGAGTTAGGATCCCTCAAACCTCTGACAAAGGACCTAAGAATGCGGCGGTCTGAGACCGGCGCTACAGTTCATGCCTTCGCGTAGACTTCGGCGCCAGCATCTTTGAACTCCTGCGCCTTTTCGGCCATACCAGCCTTGAGCGCTTCGTTGTCGGAGAGTTTCTGCTCGGCGGCGTACTTCCTTACATCTTCAGTAATCTTCATGCTGCAGAAGTGCGGGCCGCACATGGAACAGAAGTGCGCGGTCTTGGCGCCTTCCTGCGGAAGGGTTTCATCGTGGAATTCGCGCGCGGTTTCAGGGTCCAACGAGAGATTGAATTGATCTTCCCAGCGGAACTCGAAACGGGCCTTGCTGATGGCGTTGTCGCGGTATTGCGCGCCGGGATGGCCTTTGGCCAGGTCGGCGGCGTGCGCGGCGATCTTGTAGGCGATGACGCCGTCTTTCACGTCTTTTTTGTTGGGCAATCCGAGATGTTCCTTCGGGCGTGACATAACAAAGCATGGCGCAGCCGTACCAGCCGATCATGGCGGCGCCGATCGCGCTGGTGATGTGATCGTAACCGGGCGCGATATCGGTCGTTAGGGGACCCAGCGTGTAGAACGGCGCTTCGTCGCACCATTCCAGTTGCTTGTCCATGTTCTCCTTGATCATGTGCATCGGGATGTGGCCCGGACCTTCGTTCATCACCTGCACATGCTTGCGCCCAGGCGCGCTTGGTCAGCTCGCCCTGCGTGAATAATTCCGCGAATTGCGCTTCGTCGTTGGCGTCCGCGATACGAGCCCGGCCGCAGGCCGTCGCCGATGGAAAAGCTGACGTCGTAGGCGGCCATGATCTCGCAGATCTCGTCCCAATGGGTGTAGAGGAAACTTTCCTGGTGATGCGACAGCATCCATTTGGCCATGATCGAGCCGCCGCGGCTGACAATGCCGGTGGCGCGCTGCGCCGTCATCGGGACGTATCTTAAGAGGACACCGGCGTGGACGGTGAAGTAATCGACCCCCTGCTCCGCCTGTTCGATGAGGGTGTCGCGATATATCTCCCAGGTCAGTTCTTCGGCGCGGCCCCCGACCTTTTCCAAGGCCTGGTAGATCGGGACGGTGCCGATCGGCACCGGCGAGTTGCGAATGATCCATTCGCGGGTGGCGTGGATATTTTTGCCGGTGCGAAAGATCCATCACGGTGTCGGCGCCCCATTTGGTGGCCCAACGCATCTTTTCCACTTCTTCCTCGATCGACGAGGCAACGGCGCTGTTGCCGATGTTGGCGTTGATCTTCACCAGAAAATTCCGGCCGATGATCATCGGCTCGGATTCAGGGTGATTGATGTTGGCGGGGATGATGGCGCGCCCTCGCGCGACTTCCGTCGCGGACGAATTCGGGGGTGATCGCCGGGGGAATGGCAGCGCCGAAGCTTTCGCCACGGTGTTGCTGGCGGAGTTCGTTCCGACCGATTGCGGATTGCGGATTGCGGGTTGCGGATTTGAGGTTAGCGCGTCCGAGATTCTCTCGGATCGCGATAAACTCCATTTCCGGTGTGATGACGCCCTCGCGCGCGTACCAGAGCTGCGTCACGGGATGCGATTTCGCGCGCAAGATCTGACGCTTGGTTTGAAGCTTGAATATTGGAGTTTCTTTGGATGTTGGAGTTTGGGATTTGGTGCTTCCCTTGGGGCGATTCTCGCCATTCACGTTCGCCCGATGAACTTCCGAGAGATAGCCGTCATCCTGTGGACGAACGGGACGTCCATCAACGCCTTCAACATCCCCTCGCTGAACAATCCACGGCTCGCGCAACGGCGGCAGCCCTTGCTCAACGTCGCCATTAAATAGCCCATCGCCCCAAGGGCCGCTGGTATCGTAAACGCGAACCGGTTCGTTAGTCTCGAGCTCGCCGTTGAGCGACTTCGTCTGGGCGAGAGTGATCTCGCGAAAGGGAACGCGGATGTCGGGATGAAGCTCGCCGCTGACGTGGACTTTGCGGCTGTTCGGTAGAGAACTGGTGCTAACCGCGGATTGCGCGAATCCTCGCGGATTTTCCTTTTCGTGGGACGAGACGGAACTCGTCCCTCCATTCTTGCCATTATTCGTGTCCATTAGCGTCCATTCGTGGTTAGTCAGTTCTTTTCCTGCCTTCGGAATTCGGTGGAAAGTAAAAGGCCATGCGAATGAAACAACGCACGGCTGAGAAAGACCTGTCCAATTAGGACCTCCCTTCGACGGCATTACCCGTATCAGGTTCAAGGGGTCCGTCGCTCGCACGACGTCTCAGCCATTCGCGGCTCCCCCGCACTACCGAGCTATGCTAAAGCGGAAGTCCGAAGCGTGAAAGCGGAAAATACGGCGAAAAGTGCGGCGGTCAGAGACCGCCGCTACAAGGAAGAAGCGGACGCGGCGGTTGATGCGATCCGCGGTTCGAAGCCTACTTCTCCTGCTTCACGTGCGTGTGCAGGATGGCGAGCCATTGGCCATTTTCCATTTTCCAAACGGAGCCGGCATTATAAGTGCCCGAGACATCTTTGCCGCCATAGGTGCCTTCGATCTTCACGGTGTAGTGACACATCGCGACATCTTTTTCGTCGGAGAACATCTTAAAGTCGCTAATGGCAAAGGACTTCACGTCCCACTTCGGCATCTCTGCCAGCTCCGACTCCAAGCTGGTGAAGCCTTGCGCGAAAACACCAACGAAATCCTTGTCGATGATCTTTTTAAAGCCGGCGGCGTCCTTGTCCTTGAAAGTCTGCCAGGCTTCTTTTTCCTTGGCTTCGATCGCCGCGCTGTCCGGGCCGGCGAAGGAGAAGCTGGATGTGACGAGCAACGCACTAACAATAAGACCGAGGTGTTTTTTCATGGGTAAGCCCCTTTGATTGAAGGTGAAGGTGAGCTGTCAGGTTGAGCGCCGCCTCCCCGGTGGTCAATCTAATTACAGGGTGTGAAAATGTGGACGAGACGAGCTCGTCCCTCCCCTTTTATCGCTCTGCCTCGTTGCGCTACGCGGGACAGAACTCCTCCTCCTAATCGTGCTTCTAATCGTGATCGTGATCGTTCTTTTCAATTTCGCATCGTAAGCGGCTTACGATGGGCAAACGCGGGCATCAGTGCCCGATTGCATTGCGATTACGATTACGATTGCGATCACGATCACGATCACGATCACGATCACGATTACGAGTAGGATTAGGATTAACGAGTAGGAGTAACAGACCGCCAATCCTCGCTGATCGGCGGCGTTAGACGGAGCTGGCGGTGGCGCTCATTAGCTACAATCACGATGCCGTCGTGACCGTAGTGGACCGTTGTGCCCGTTGCGCCAAAGAATCCCCTTACGGGAGGATTCCGCGGAACAGATCGATTTTCGGGGCGGATGGCTTAGCCGGCGCCGGAATGAGTTCGGGCGCAGCCGGTGTTCCGGTATCGACCGGCTCGAGTTTCATCTCGGTTTTGAATGGACCGGTATCCTTGCGCGTGTAATCACGCACCATCAGCGGTGGAAGTTTGCGTTCGGCGAGCGATTTGTAGTTGTCGATACCAACGCTAATCGCCTGCGCCAGTTTGCCACGCCACTCCTTGCTGTGAATCAATTTGCTCTCGCCGCCTTCGGTGAGAAAGCCGCCCTCAATTAGAACGGCGGGGATTTTGGTCTGCCGCAGAACGGCAAAACGCGCGCGCTTGATGCCGCGATCAAACTCGCCGACATGCCCAAGCAAGGAGTGATAGATGGCCGCCGAAAGCTCGATGCTGTGGGTATCGACCGGGGTGCCGTTCTGCATGTTGTCCGCATTTGCCTTTAACAGATCGTCATGGGTGGAAGGTGCCCCCTGCGGGGTGAGCGAATAAATCTCGAACCCAGACGCGTTCGGATTGATGTCGGCGGCATTGAAGTGGACGCTGACCAAAATTGCATCCGGCACCGCGTTGGCAATGCGCGCCCGAACTTCCAGCGGCACGAAGTAATCGCCTTCGCGCGTCATCAGCACCTTGAAACCACGCGCCTGCAGGAGCGGACGAAGCTGCCGCGCGACATCGAGGGTGTAATCCTTCTCGCAGCCATAACGGCTGGTCGCACCTTTGTCGTAGCCGCCATGGCCGGGATCGAGCACGACGGTTTTGACATGACCGATATGGGAAATCAGTTGCGGCCGCATCTGCGGCTCGATCGTCTCGGCGAGGTCGAGGCGCGAGATCAGAAATTGCCCGTCTTTTTCGAGAACCGGAAAGGAGAGCCAGTTGCGCGCGCCATTGATCTGAATTTCGCGGCTACCAAGAGTAAACTGGAGCGAACCTTTTTCGTTCTCGAAGAGGATGGTTTTGTTGTTGAGCAGCCCGTCCGCCGGGAGGCCGTAGAACTCAGCAATGTTGCGCGCGCTCAGGTAATCGTGCGTTCCAATCTTCACCACATGCCACCCAGTCTTGGCAGTGGTGGGAAGGACCGAAGGCGCCGATTTACCGGCCGCAGAACGCTTGGTCTTGGCCGCGACTTCACTGATGCCGGATCCGCAGAGCGCCAGGACGAGACCTAGCCTAACGAATAAGACAACAAACCCACGGCTGACCAGGGATAGTTGAAAACGAGAGGGAAAAAGCGGCATCAGTGCGGGGGGTTAATTGGTATTCGTGATTCCAGCGAGGTCTGGTTTTGTGTGCCGGTTCTAGCTTTAGCTATTCCCGTTCCCGTCGAGCGCGGCGCGGATCATTGAGCCACTCACCATCCCAAATACGGGAAGAAAAATCCCATTACCGGCCGAAAACGCAAGTGATGCAAAAGAGGGAGTATTCGCAAGCGGCTCCTCTCCAACCTTTTATGACCTGTCATTCCCGTGGCACAGCCATTGCAATCGTACCGGCACCTGCAGTCGAAGTCTGGCTAGCCGCCAACGTTGCCCCCCGGCGTTGGACGGCCTGCTTTTTCGGCCTTATGGAAATGTTTTCGACCCTCGCTGGTCTAAAACTGCAACACATCAACCACACACATTCATGACCAAAAACCTCGTCAGACTGACCTTCCTGGCAGTCGCATTCATCGCGAGCGGCACGACGCTGCTCGCTCAATCCGAAGCGCAGAAACAACCTGCAGTGGGCGGCTCACCAGCCGGCGCGCACGTGCAGGCGGCCTCACCCGGTAATCCGCCTCCAGTCCCGGCCGCGTCGGCCGCGGCCACCGGTGACCAGGCTGCGCCAGCCACTGAAGATCTGAGTAACGCCAAACCAGTCGACGCGGCCAACAACGATCCGTCAGTTAAACCCGCGGATGATTTCTTTCTTTACGCTAACGGCGGCTGGATCAAGCGCACGGAAATCCCACCGGAATATTCGCGCTGGGGCAGCTTCAACCAGTTGATCGAGCAGAACAACGATGCTCTCCACACCATCGCTGAAAAAGCGGCTAACGAAGCGCAGAGTCAACCCGGCGTATCCGATGTCTCGAAGGCATCGCCGTCTGAACTGCAGAAGGTTGGTGATTATTACGCCAGCGGCATGGATGAAGCCGCGATCGCTGCCGCCGGAGTCAAACCCCTTAAGGAGGAGCTTGATCACATCAACGCGCTGAAGACGCGAGAGGATGTGCTGAAAGAAATTTCGCATTTTCACAGCATGGGCGTCGCGGCGCTCTTCGTCTTTGGCTCAGCGCCCGATAACAAAAACAGCTCACAGGTGATCTCGCATGCGCTCCAGGGCGGACTCGGCATGCCGGACCGCGATTATTACACGAAGACGGACGATGCTTCGAAGAAGCTGCGGGACAAGTATGTGGAGCATGTCACCAAAATGTTGACGCTGCTGGGCGATCCAGCCGAGAAAGCGGCGCAGGAAGCGAAAATGATCCTGGAGCTGGAAACGAAGCTGGCCCAAGCCTCACGCACCCGAGTGGAACTGCGCGATCCGCAGAAAAATTACAACAAGATGAGCCAGGCCGATCTGCAGAAGCTGACCCCGGACTGGAAGTGGTCGGACTTTTTCAAGGAAATCCAACTGTCCGAAGCGGGCGACGTGGATGTGCATCAGCCTGAGTTCTTCAAAGCCATGAACCAGCTGGTCAAGACCACCTCGGTTGAAGATTGGAAGACTTACCTGAAATGGAACCTGATCGATTCGACCGCGGCACAGCTTTCGGACGAGTTCGTGAACGAAAATTTCGCGTTTAACGAAACGACGCTGAAGGGGACGCCCAAGATCAAGCCTCGCTGGAAACGCGTGGTGACAACGGTGGACAACGAGATCGGCGAAGCATTAGGCAAACTGTATGTCGCCGATTATTTCCCGCCGGCGGCCAAGGCCCGCGCGCTGGAATTGATCAACAACCTGAAGGCGGCACTGTCCGACGACATCAAGTCGCTCGACTGGATGGACGACGAGACGAAGAAGGCGGCCCTCGAAAAATTGGCGGCGTTCCAGGTCAAGATAGGTTACCCGGACAAATGGCGTGACTACTCGCTGCTCAAAATCGACCGCGGTCCTTTCGTGCTGAACACGCTCCGCGCCGAAGCGTTCGAGGTGAAGCGCGACCTGAGCAAGATCGGCAAGCCGGTGGATAAAACGGAATGGGGAATGACGCCGCCGACGGTGAACGCCTATTACAATCCGTTGTTCAACGAGATCGTCTTTCCCGCGGGCATTTTGCAGCCGCCCTTTTTCTACGCGAGTGCGGATGACGCGGTGAACTACGGCGGTATCGGCGCGGTCATCGGGCACGAGATGACTCACGGCTTCGACGACCAAGGGCGGCAATACGACGCCCAGGGCAATTTGCGCGATTGGTGGACGAAGAAATCTGCCGAAGCGTACGATAAGCGCCGCAAGTCAGTGGTGCAGCAGTATTCCGAATATGAGCCGCTGCCCGGGATGCACGTGAACGGCGAACTGACACAAGGCGAGAACATCGCCGACATCGGTGGATTGAAGATCGCGTATGCCGCCTTCAAGAAAGCCACGGCGGGCAAACCGCAGGAGAAAATCGACGGACTCACGCCGGACCAGCGCTTCTTCCTCTCTTATGCGTCGATCTGGCGCGCCAAAATCCGCGACGAAGACCAGAAGATGCGGTTGACGGTTGATCCGCATTCCCCCGCGCATTTCCGGGTGAACGGACCGTTATCGAACATGGCGGAATTTCAGAAGGCCTTCGATATTCCGGATGGCAGCGCAATGGCGCGATCGGGTGATAAGAAGGTGAATATCTGGTGACAGGGTTACCCACAACGGACACAAAGGATCACTAAGGCCACGGCGGTTGAGCTTCGAAGAGCCCGGCTCGTTAACGCGAGCCGGGCTTCTTCCGGTTGGGGGAGAACGGCTGCTAGCCTACAGTTGCCGGCAGCTTGCCAGCGGCTTTTCCGCCGCGGCGGTTAAGTCAGCCAGGTGCGCTCGAGAAACCAATAGCCACCCGCCAACGCCACAACAAATGAGCAGCCCGGGACACCCAGGCGTAAAAACGAGGGATGCTCTCGCAACTTCCAGATTACCGGCAGAGCAATGGCGGCGACACTGAGTTGGCCGGCTTCCACTCCCAGATTAAAGGAAACAAGAGGCACGGCAGCGGCGACTCCTGCGCTGGCAACGCCCATTTCCCGGAGAACGGAGGCGAATCCGAGACCGTGAATGAGGCCGAATGCGAAGGTGACCACCCAGCGCCACTGCAGTCGCCCTTTACCACCAAAGAGATTTTCTATTCCGACATAAACTATCGACGCAGCGATGGCCGGCTCGACTACGCGACTTTGCAGGTTAACCAGGCCGAAAGTTGAGAGTGCGAGAGTCAATGAATGCGCCGCCGTAAAGCAGGTAATTAATAATGCCGCGGAGCGCGCGTTACGGGACACGATCAGCAAACCAAAGAGGAAGAGCAGATGATCATACCCGGTCAGGATGTGTCGCACTCCGAGCAGAAAAAAATCCACGAATCGCGATCCAGTTGCCCGCACTGGAACATCGGGAACCGTTACAGACAATTGATTGTCGCGCGCGCTCACAAGCCGGTCGCCCAGATTCGTTCCGGCCTCGGTGCGAACCGTCATAAATTCGCGGTGCCCGAACGGCAGACGATTGATGATTCCGGAAGAGATCAAGAGAGTCCCGGCGCCGGCCCGCGCGAAGCGTAATCGGAAAGTCACATTGTTATTCAGATCGTGGTCGATTTCTCCAATTGTTACCGGCAGCAACCTGCCATCGACCCGGATGCCCAATATCTGCGCGGCCAGGTTTGAGTAATTTTGTCCTCCTTCGTTAGTCAACCCCGCCAGGTCGCGCGCGTTAAAGATAGCGACGGCCGAGATTTCGTGTGGCGCGACGGTGAAGGCCGCCGAACTAAGTCCGGGATCATGGGCCCAGGCGATGGTTGACAGTCCGGCGGAGCAGAAAACCAAGGCGGCGCACAGTCTCCAATTCATTGCAGGAACGGTTCAACCTGCACCGCCGGCAGAGGCCCGGCGGTGCAAGTCATCAACCGAATATTAATTATGGACGTGGTCGCGGCCGTTCTGCGGAGTGCCCGCGTACGGGAAAACCTTATTATAGCCAATGTCGTTGTGATCGACCTTGTCCACACCGGGATCGGCCGGAGCGGGCGCCAAAGTTGGCGAAGCCGGATTCCGGAGATCGCTGGCCAAAGCCAAAACCGCGATATCGATGACATCGTCGCCAAAGCGCCGTCCGTTAGGCCAACCGCCCGGCACCGTCCCATTGTTGAAGAAACCGGTTTGCGCCGTGCTGTGAAGCGCGTCGCCACCGAAAACGCTGAGACGACTGAAACCAGAATCAGCAGGGGCAGCCCCGGGATTTACGCCGCCGGCAAGGCGTGCGGGTCCGGTCGATAGATCCACTTTGATCAGGTCGGGAATAAAGATCCCTACGAGGTCTGTCCGATTGGTGCGATGACTCGCATCGAGGCCGAGGATCGCAGCCAATTCGGGGGTGAGCGCATATTTCTTAAACGTGATGGGATCAGCGGAGGGATCTGTCTGATTATAGCGATCCTTGTCCTGGATCGCGACCAGCGCCTCATTGAATAGAGGATTTCCCTGGCGCCCGACTTGGGCGAAGTTTCCGCTCAAATTCGGCCCGCTTCCGCCCGGACCCCGAAGCACTCGCACGTTCTGGCGGCTGGTGGTGGCATAGACTCCCACAACCTGATTGGCGCCGCCAAGCTCCGCCAACGGGATGTTGAGCACGATTGTGTGCACGTTGAAGCCGGCTTGGCTGTCAAAGGGCTTGTTAGGCCCGGAGAAGGAGAAGTCCAGATCGAATATGCTCTGAATATCCGCGTAAAAGCCGTCGTCCCGCTGTCCTGCGAAAACGCGGTAGCCAGCAGGATTAGTCGCAATCGTCTGACTGGTATAACGATCCAGCTGGCCCGCAGCAGCCGCGCCTTCCCGGGCGGGGTTTTCACCATTATCCCCCTGATTGTAAAATCGGGTAACGAGCCCCTGATTGTTGGGCGGCACGAGGACGTTACTAAAGATCGTCACCGGCCTGGGGTTACCACTCATCAACGTCTTGGTGACCGAATACCGCTGAGTCAGGTTCTGGTTCTGGTCATCTACGTCATTGATCGGTCCAAGATAGGATTGCGCGATCGTCCCGGTGTTCTTGTAGGCGGTGGAAAACCGAAAGCCGTATGAGATCGTCGGCTTTCCCGAAGCCACATTGGCTCCGGTAGCCACGTGGATTTGATAGAGAACGTTGTCGTCGAAGTTATATTTGTTCGGGCCTATGCCCGGTTCTTCGAAAGGATAAACTGCGAGAGCGACAGTCAGATAATCCTGGTTGTTCGAGGTGCTGCGAAAGGCGTAGACGTCGGTGGTGTTTGCGGCCGGGTCGAGCACAATAAGGGGCGCATCCATATGACTGGAGGCGCGGGCTAACGTGGGAATGACCAGAACCAAAGCGATGGCGATGAAGACCATCACAGCGGTCCGGGATATTAATTTTCGATTTTTCATTATTTCTTTCTAGTTAGGCTGCCGCCAGCCAGTTGCAGGGTTTTCGGTTGAAATGTTGTCGACGCAGCTTGCAAGATTCGAATGTTTGCGGCCTCGCGCTCCACGTCCTCTCGTTCGGAAGGCAGGAGCATTTGCTGAATAGCGGTGGTCCGGCGAAACCATTGAGCGGCGTTGGCACGGTCGCCCATGGCCAGCGCGATTTTGCCAGCGTGGTAGAAAAGCCGGGCGTCTATCGTTCCCTCGGCAAGTGCGCGCTCGATGTCCCTGCTGGCTTGCAGGTTTTTTCCCGCGGCCAACTCGGCCCACGCTAGAGCATCGTAGGTGAAGACGTCCCGGCGTTTCGAGAGCTCATCTTGCGCGAGCTGCAAAGCCAGCTTTGGTTCGAGATTTCGGCCGGCTAGAAATAAGGCGAAAGACCGCTGATCTTCGTTTACGCCATGAGTGAAAATATCGCGCTCAATCTTCGCGGCCAACTCACGATTCCCCGCAAGTCTCGACGCATCGGCCAGCGCCCATTCATATTCCGGGAGTGGACTCTGCGTGATTGCCACGCGCAGGGATTCCACCGCTCTCTGCGGACTGCTCTCCAGCTCGAGCTTGGCTCGAAGGAAAAGCGCAGCCGGAAAATCTTTCACAAACTCGAACGCGCGGGCGAGGGACTGGGACGCCGATTGATATTTCGCGCCCTGGAGTTGGTAGAAAGCGAGGCGCGAATAGGCCCAGGCCGCCGGCTCGGGATCGCGGCTGTTTCCCGCGCTCACCGCCATGCGCATCAAGTCTTCCGCGCCGCTGAGATCTCCTTTAAGCCAGCGGAGGTGCGCCACCCGCGCATAAGTTTGAAGGCACGGCCGGATATCAATCATCCGCTGATACGCGTCAATTGCTTCGGAGAGGTTCCCCTGCTCCATCAACACATCGCCGAGAAGTGCATAGGTCTGCCAGCGCGCGAAATGGTCGGAGGAAGCAACTTTTCTGGCGACTACCTCGGCATCGTGAAATCGGTGGAGCGCGTGGAGGATGTGTCCGCGCAAAAGGAGACAATCGGAATCTTCGGGGGCGAGCTGGGAACACTGTTCGGCCAGCTTGTAAAAGCCGGGATCGCTGGTAAGCCTGGCCTTGGCCACGAATGCCCAACCAAGTTGAATGACCGACGGGCCCGACTCGCGGCCAGCGCGGATTTTCGTCTGCAGCCGCGCGATTTCCTGATCA
This sequence comes from uncultured Verrucomicrobiae bacterium, assembly GCA_963746035.1. Classification (GTDB taxonomy): domain Bacteria; phylum Verrucomicrobiota; class Verrucomicrobiia; order Chthoniobacterales; family UBA10450; genus JBBRDU01. The sequence goes on from CAVUZN010000001.1 coordinate 615,654, forward strand.
ATCTTCCCGTCGCCGGACTGCGACGACAGGATAAGGGCTCGAGGATCGACAATCGGCACAGACTCGATCTGAGGGGAAACAGCCGCAGCCGCTAAGCAAGGTGCGACAAGAAGACTGAGGCAACTTCGAATGAAGGTGAGCGTGGACCAAGACATCCCAGGCTCTCCGCCGGCCGCGACACGGCGGATGCATCTATTTTCCAGCGGTCTACTCGTCAGCCGAGTAGCCTTAGCGAATTAGGCGTCGATCTGGCGCGCCAAAATCCGCGGAGTCCGGGATGAAAAAACGATTCCCCGCGTCCGCGAGTCCCGAAGATTTTCTTTTCCGGAGAGGCGGGGGCCAGGATAGCGGCCCTCCAATTCAAAATGCGACGGTCCGAGACTGCCGCTGCCCAAGAAAGGTTCGAGCCTAACGGCTCAGGCCGCGGAGCTTGAGGATGCCGAAGGCGCCGAGGGCTCCGAAGACGACCAGCAGCGCCGTGTCCGGTTCGGGCACGGGCGCGAGAGCGGTGGGGAGCAGAAAAGGGCCGTCGGTGTGAAACTCCATCGGTGCGCGCTGCTGATTCAGCCAATCACACAAGTCGGTGAGGTTGCCGTTAAACGAATGGCTCTGCCGCCAGGCGTTGAAATCCGTTTGCAGTTGCTGTGTGATTTGAAAATTCGCGCCCTCGAGGTCGGCGATCAGTTTCTGCAGAAGCGGATCCTGCAGCTCCGAGCCGAGCTGATGGAGGAAGTTCTGAACTTCCGTTTGGTTCAGCAGGATTTGAAAGGGAGCAATGCCTTCGCGCCAGCCGCCCTTCAGCTGTTGCAGCCCGGAGTAATCAAAATTGAAGGAGGTTGTGATGCTGCCGGATGAATGGTCGACAAGGGTGGTGGCATTCGCGATGGCGGCAAAGGTTCCAGCGGCGACGAAAGCGAGACAGTGGAGAAAAATGCGCTTGAACATGAGGCGACGGACTTAGTTCCTTTATAGGATTTTCCATAATTTCCATCAATGGAAAAATAACTGACGCCGCGGAGCCCAAGACGCTTTACCAGGAATAGCGCGCGGTGCCGTCCGCTTCGCGCGAAACTTTTGCGCCGACCACCACCGTTCGCGCGGCCGGCTTTTCGCCGATCGGAATGACCTCGACGTAGAGCGATACAGGGGCGCCCTCGGTACGCGCGAGCGTGCCCATCTTTTCCAGGTCGTTCCACGAATGTGTGCCGGGCACGACCTTCTTGAGAAAGCCCGTTTTGACGAGGCCATCAAAAGGAAACTCGACCTGCCCGTAATGGCCGGCGGTGTCCTTGAGAAAGCCACGATAGGTGCTCTCCCCAATCTGCTCCGATTGCAGGAGCTTGGGCGTGACCTCGATGCGAACAATCTTGTTCGCCCAGTCGAACTTGTGCTGCTCGATATCGTTGAAGCTGTGCGCCGCGTCATCAACCGGTGAGCCTAACGACGGAGGCGCGATCTTCTGCGTGACCGGGGCATAATCGATCGCGCAGTGAAGCACACTGCTGGACGCATTCGAAAACATCGGCATAGAAGCATGGGCGATATACTGGGGCTGGCCCTGGGGATCGAGCACCAGCGAATATTGCGGCAGCTCGTTTGGATCGGCGTTCTTCTCCGGCACCTTCAGGCGGATCAGCAACCAGCTCTGACCATTGTGCTGTTCGCTGACCACTTTTTCGAAGGGCGGCTCCATTCGGCCGGAGAGAATCGGTGTGTGAACCCAATTGTAAACCACCCGGTCGTCCGACCGCCCCGGGTGCCAGGTTTCGCCATCGGCACAAACCCACCCCTGCTGGCCAATGACAATGCCGCGGAGCGGAGTGTTCGGCTTTGTGCCCGGCTCCATCGAAAGATCGAAATCTTCGCCGGACAGCAGTCCGTGCACTTTGACGGTTTTTTTCGCGGCGATGTTTGCGTTCACCGACCACACGCCCGCTTTCATCTTCTTCATTGCGGTCATGAGCAGAGCCTCGGCTCCCGGCGATTCAGCCGCCGCGTGCGGATTGCCTGGTGGCGGCATGACGGCCGGAGAATCGGAAGCTGCCGTGTAAGCGGCGTCCGTGGTTACGGTGGATTGCTCATAGACACCCGGACCGCAATAACGCCGGATCGTAGGACCCTGCGGATCGCTCGGCGCAATCCACCAGTTCGGTCGATCGCCTTCATAAGTGATCTTCTGCGGAGCGATGAAACGAACGTGCGCGATCGAGCCGTCCTGGTCGTTCTTTTCTTTCACCTTCTCGAACGGCGGAATTTTTCGTTCCGGAGAAAACTTGATCGGCGTATGCACGAGGTAATAGGAGCGGCGGTCCTGAGCATCTCCTTCTTTCCAAGTCTTCCCGCCATCGCCGCTCACCCAGCTTTTCTCGCCCACCGTAATCTGGCGGCTGGCGCCCTCGATCGTCTCAGTGGTTAGGTCGAAATCGTTTCCGGAGACAATCCCGGAGATTTTAAGATCCTTATCGCCGTTTATCCGCGCCTCGACTCGCCAGGCGCGGTCGCCGCACGCTTTTTTGGCGGCGGCGAGGAGTTCCTCAGGTTTCTGCTGGTGTCCGCTCGCGTTCCTGGACGGCGGCTTGGCAAAGGCAAGCGCGGCGGTGAGGAAAAAGACGGGGGCAACGATTTTCAGGTTCATCTCGGTAAATATCCGGCGACCGGCCGGGTGCGAACCCTGAAATGGTCGTAGCGCTACGGGCGACAGAAGAAAAGCGAAAATGCTTCCGGTTACTGGAAACGCGTTTAGGAGCCCCCTGCCTGATCACTCTTTTGCAATCTTCCCGCCCCACCCCAGAATTTTGGCTTTCGTCCCGGCGGCTTCCGCTTCCTTGATATTGCCGTCACGGACGTAGAAGAGGGACAGGCTGGTCCAGGCCATCTGATCGTTAGGTCGTAGTGTAACTGAACGGAGACCGGCTTCGATCGCTTCCTTGAAGCGCCCAAGCTTCATCAAGGCCATGCCGAGGGCGTGCCAGCCGTCGAAGAACTGCGGGTCGACCTCCACGGTGCGGCGATATTTCTCAACCGCGGTCTCCAATTCGCCGATGGCCAATTCGCCGTTGGCGTCATCGAATAGCTGGTCGCGTTCTTCTTCCATTAAAATCTAAGCTCTGTCGCCATCACTCACCTCCCGCGCGTTGGTAAGCTCTGCCCTATCTTCACCCTGGCTCGCCTTAAGCCGCTCGCAAATGTGTTGAACATCGAAAAGTTCGCAGCGGGATCCCGCCTCGGCGGGACTGAACTTTAGAAAGGTATCACCCTCACCTCAATCGTCTTCCGGACAACGGGGGAGGGAATGATCAGCTTACGCATCACCCGCTCTAGGTTGGCGTCATCGAACAGCTGATCGCATCCTTCTTCCATGGGCGAACACCCTCATCTCATGCGGCCCGGGCAAGGGAGAGGAAGGAAATCACCGCATTTCACGCATTGCGCGCGAAGGAAATTCCGGCTTCCTGTTGGCGGTCGTGCAGCCATTCGTAAAACACGATCTCGCGCTTGTTGTTCAGGATGCGGCGCTCGAAATCGGCGCGCTTCTGCGCAAACTTCGTTTCGTCGGGAAGCTCGCGCTTCTCGAGAACGGCGATGATGCCACCTTCGTCGGCGGGTTCGTATTCACTTACTTCGCCCGGTTGCAGGGACGCGGCGGCGTTGCGAATCGCCACGAAATCAGGCGGACGATTGGTCGGTTGCTTCGCTGCTTCTTCCGGTTCCATTTCTTCGGAAAGAGTAAATGGCTCCAGCTTTTCCGTCTGCACGCCTAGCTTGGCGGTGGCAGCAGCCAGCGGCGTCCCAGAGGCGAGCGCTTCGCGCAAGTCATGCGAAATTTGGGCTCCCTTACTGGCGAGCATTTCACGGGCGCGCGAAGCGGTGATCGATTCCACAATTTTCGGTTTGGCTTCCTCCAAGGTCAGGGGGCGTGAAGGCATCGAGCTGACCAGATGCAGCACGTAAAATCCGTCGGGTGTCTGGACGACGTCGCTGACCGGATTGTCGGTCGTTAGCTGAAATGCCACTGCGCCTAGCTCCGGTGCGCTCTTCAGCTTCGGGTCGGGCGCGTCGGCGGTGAATTCGTCGGTCGCCTGGACGGGGAGTTTCGCGTTCTTTGCCATATCGTCGAACTTCGCATCCTTCTCCTGGAGCGCCGCGCTCAGCTTTTCTGCCTGATCGGCCAGCTTTTGCAGTGGCTCGATCCGTTCCTTTGGCCCGAGCTTCTTCTGCTCGTCCGTTAGGGTGAGCGAAACGAACTCGACCTTTCGCTTTTCGTCGGTTTTCAGCTGCGCTTTGTGCGCATCGTAATACTTGCGAATATCCTCATCGTTAACCGTCACCGACTTGGCGAAGTCGGAAGCGCGCAAACGCACGTAGCTGACCTGCATTTTCCCGTAGAACTGCTCGTATTCGCTTTTGCTCTGCGACTCGATGACGTTGACGCCGGCAGTGACGATTTCCTTAATGCGATTGAGCGCGAGCTCATCGCTGACGAGATCTTCGATGTTCGCTTCATCGAACCCCATGGAAGGAAGAACAGTCTGGGTGAACTCGTCGAACTTCTTCGGGTCAAAGCCGGTCGCGTTGCGGAATGGCCGCAAGGTGCGGACGAAATCGGTGATCTCGCGCGCGCTCGGCTTGATTCCGAGGCTTTCGGCTTCGTGATGCAGGATGATGCGATTGATGGTGAACTGCGCGTAAAGCTGGTCTTCGGAGTTGGCGCCGACGGCAAGCGATCGGACCAGGTTCTGCATGCCGAGCTCACGCGCCAGATTGCACAGGCGAGCGCTGCGCATTGCTTCGGTTCGAGAGACGTCTTTGCCGTAAATGGTGGCGAAATGATCCTGCTGGGAACGGCCGAAGTCGCTCTTGTTGAAATAGAAGATGAATGGGATAGCGAGAATGGCGATGACGGCCATGAGCCAGTTCCGGTGTTTGCGAAGGAGCGTCATCATAAGCGTGAGAAATTAGAGTAGCTGAAGGGGCGCCGGGATAGGGCGAAATATTGGTGCGGGAGGCCGAATTTACGAGGGGTCTGGGTAACGCCAAATGGTTTTTGCGGGGCGGAGGGCTGGCGGAAGCCTCACGCAACGGGCGCAAAGGTTCGCAACGAAGGAAAATTCGGGGCCGGCTCCCGCTGCGCTTCGGCTCCTGAATGTTGGGTGAAATTACGCCGATCTGCTCGAAGCGTGAGCAGTGTGGTTATGAGGGATCCCTCGGCGCTCCCGCGCCTCGGGATGACAGTGTGTTTGCGACCGCTCCATCGCTCCATCACTCCATCAGACGCCCACTCCAACCGCCGTTTGCTGAATCACTTCCCAGACGTTCCGCAGATGTTCTTCGGTGGTGAGGATGTTGCCGAGGCCGACGCGCAAAACGTTATGGCCGCGCAGTTTCGTCTGGGTGATGTAGGCCCGTCCGGTCGCGTTGACTTGCTCGACCATCTTTGTGTTTAGCTCATCGATCTGATCGGGCGGCCCGGCGACGAGCCGGAAACAGCAGACGCCCATACTCACCGGTGCGGAGATTTCGAAACGCGAATCAGCCCGGACCCAATCGGCAAAGAGAGCGGCCAGCCGCAAATGCTCCCGGATTCGGGCGGCGATCCCTTCCCGGCCGAAAGCGCGCCAGACCATCCAGGCTTTGAGCGCGCGAAAGCGACGGCCGAGTTGAACTCCGTAGTCCATGTAATTGATCTCGGCCCCGACTGGATCGCGCAGGTGCAAGTACTCGGGGACGAGCGTGAACAAGCGGCGCAAGCGCGCGATGTCGCGGACATAGAGCGCGCTGAAGTCGAACTGCACGAAGAGCATCTTATGCGGATTGATCACGATCGAATCGGCCTGCTCCCACCCGTCGGTGATCGATTTGAATTCCGGGAGGAGAGCAAGACCCGCTCCGTAGGCACCATCCAGATGAAGCCACATCTTGTGTTCGCGACAGACAGTCGCAATCTCGGCGACGGGATCGATACTGGCGGTGGAGGTGGTGCCGACGGTGGCAACCACCGCGAGCGGCAGGAATTTCGCGACGAGGTCGCGCCTAACCATTTCACGCAAAGCGGACACCTCCATGCGAAATTCCTGATCGACCGGAACGCGCTGGACGTTTTCTTCGCCGACCCCGATGGCGATGGCGGCTTTCTCGACCGAACTATGCGCCTGCTCCGAGGTGTAAATGCGGAAACGTGGCAGGTCCCGGCCGCTTAATCCCAGCTTGCGCGTGTCCGGTGCCGCTTCCTCACGGGCGGTGGCGAGGGCGTGCATGGTCGAGATGGAGGCAGTATCGTAGACGACGCCTTTGAACTCATCGGAAAGGCCTAACCACTGGCGCAACCAGTCGAGCACGAGCGTTTCCAGCTCGGTCCCGGCCGGCGCCGTCCGCCAGGTCATGGTGTTTACATTCAGCGCGCCGGTGATCATTTCGGCGAGGATGCCGGGATTGGTGGTGGTGCATCCGAAATAACTCATGAACTGCGGATGCGACCAATGGGCCACACCCGGAACGATGACGCGATCGATCTCCTCCAGCATTTGATCGAGCGGGACCGGCTGCTCCGGCGGAGTTTGATCCAACTCCTCGACTATTTCGCCAGGCTTGATGCTCCGCGAAATCGGACGCTCCTCGATCGTCTCGCGATATTTGACGATCCAGTCCCCTACTTCCCGAACGAGCCGGCGGAATTCCTCCGGTGGAATGTCTCCGAGATTCATCGGATTCGAATTAGCAAAGCCGACAACGCGTCGCATTCATGGTCGCATGACGCCGGCTCGTTCGGGGAGCGCACGCGCCTCGCGTGCGGTCGATCGCGCCCTCGCGATCGACATCTTGGGAAGGCGGGAATGTTTTTGGCGAGGCGCCAAAAACTGCACGCGAGGCGCGTGCGCTCCCCGACTCAATGGCGAATCCTGGGTCATGGGATCAGTCTTCCGATGCGCGTGAGTGCTGTTCCAAGTTAATCTCAAAAGGCGAAGCCGAAGCTGAAATGGAACGCGCCCTGGTCTTCGCCGGTGTGCGGATCCGGGTTCACACCGTAATCAAGCCGAATCGGGCCGATCGGAAGTTTATAACGCAAACCACCGCCGATCGCGTAACGCATGTTGTCGAGCCCGGGGTCTTCAGAGGTCGGCAAAAGATTGCCCGCGTCAAAAAAGACGGCCCCCTGCAGTTCTCCGTAAATTGGGAAAGTATATTCGGCATTGAAGACGGTGTAGAACTCGCCGCCAATCGGATCGCCATGCACGAGCGGGCCGAGGTCGCGTTCGCCGAAGCTGCGAACAGTGGCGGAGCCTCCGTTGAAGAAACGCTCATCGATTGGAATGGTCGTTTGCTCGTCGGGACCGCTGTGATTAAGCGAATGTTCGATGCCGAGACGCGCGCCGAAGGCGAGCGATGATTGCTGCCAAAAACGCAGCCAGGCACTCTTGGGGGCTTCCTGATCGGTCGCGACCCCGGGGGTAAGCGACTTCGGTCCGAAAGGAATGTAGTAACCGAGGCGAAACGTTGCGCGGATCAGATCGACTTCGCTGCCAAGAGCGCTGCTGGCGACATCCACAGTATTGGCAGCGATAAATCCGCGAGGATTAGTGAAAGGATCTTCGCGCAGATCCAGCGTCTGGGTAAATCCCAGTGTGTTAATCAGGTAAGAGGTGTCACCGAGGAAGCGCATCGGGATGGACGCGGTCGTAACCTCGACGTGCCGGACAGAGAAGAGTGTGCCGATCTCATATTGCTTGGTCAGTTTCTGACTCAAACCAACACTGCCGCCGATCTCGAACTTGGAATAACCATCGTAATCAAAGGTCAAAGCATAGGCACGCGTCTTCAGGTCGAGTTCGGTCTCGAGGAAGTAGGGATCTTCGTAAAGAACTTCACCTTTGTAGCTGCGTTGCGACACTTCCACTGAAGTCGTTAGGGGCCGCCCCGTCCCGAAGAGATTCAGTTCACGGAACTGAACGCCGCCGATCAGGCCTTCGTAGGTTCCGTAGCCGGCGGAAAAGCCCAGTTGCTTGCTCTTCGCTTCCTCCGCCGAGATCTCGAGGTGCAAAGTATCGTCCGGTTCGGGGACGGGATTAATCTGAAGCAAAGTAAACAGTCCGCTGCGCATCAGCGTGCGGAATTTGTCGTCCAGCACCTCAGGGCTGTAGACCTTCCCTTGCAGCCGGCGAAACCGGTTCTCCACGTAACTGGGGTGGAGCTTCTGCAATCCGGTCACGGAGGCGTCCCCGAAGTGATACAGCGCACCGGCCGAGACCGCGACCTGCACCGGAATGTGGCCGTCCCGCGCAGACTCGACGCTGGGCGTCGCCTCGACCTTGCAGGCGTAATACCCGCGCGTCTTGAAAAACGATTGCAGGCGACGGGGAATATCCGCCACCCGCGCATCGGTGTAGGGCTGATCGAGCAGGTCCTTAATCTGCCCGCGCAAGGTTTCCGAGTCGTAGATTTTGCTGCCGCCGAAAGTAACTTGGCCAAAGAAATATTGGCGCCCTTCGGTGATCGAGATCACCGCCTCGACGATGCCGGTGTCCTCGTGAAAAGTGTACTCCGGTTTTGCGACTTTTGATTCGAGGAACCCTTCGGCGACATAGAAGCGGTGGACCAGCTCAGCGCCTTCCTCCACGTCTGACGCGACAAAGGGAAGGTTCTTCTGAAGTTTGCTGTAGCGTTCGCGGGTCGGCCCCATGGCGTAATCGAACAGCTTGTCGGTCGGTTCGTTTTCGTTCCCATGAAAGGTAACGGTCCCGAGCGTGACCAGTTTTCCTTCGTTAATCTGGAGACGAAGACGGCCGCCCCCTTCGATCACATAATGCACGCTCGCGTTCATGTAGCCGTGCTTGCGATAGAACAGCTCCAGGAAAAAGGCGGTATCATCCGCGCGCGCTGGAGTCAGTCCGTAGTCACTGATGGTAGCGAGCTGCTCCTTCAATTGCGACCGCAGTTCTTTGTCGCTGAAGCTTTTCTGTCCTTCAAACTGAACAAGCTCGCTGCGCACTGCTTTTTTCTCCTGCGTCTTGGCCTCAGCGTGTTGCTCCGCCGCTTTCTCCTCCGCGCGCACAGGACGGCCGCCTTGTTGCGCCGAAATGGACGCGACCGCCAGCCATGAGGTCAAGGTGTAAAGGAGAGAGCGCCGCATCTTTACCGAAACCGGATCACATACTTAACCATACCGCGGAAGCTGCCAGTGACTTCGACATCGCCAACGAGAACAACCTGATTGTTTATCTTGAATCGGGCCGAGGCCTGCTGCTGGCCCGTTCGCGGATCGGTTTGCCCAATATCCACGTCGAGGCGATCGAAAACCGAGCTGCTTTGTGCCCCCTGCCCGGTTTTGAAGATTTTGCGATATAGCTGCTGAACGAGCAGCATGGCGGCGCGACTGGCGAGGACATTGTTGTTACCGGCGAGTTCTTCACGGGTTGTGCCCGTGGCCAGGAGCGAAATGATTTCCTCCTGCGGCAGGGGCGGCTCACTATTAAATATAGCCTGCGGCGCGAGGGAGTCGCCGTAAATATAAACGTGCACGGTGTAGTCCCGGATCACTGACGTTCCGTGCAGGTCCATCTTCGGGTTAAGAGAATCACTCGGATCGAAGTAGAGGAAGCCGTAGGCAATCTCAAGCCGGCTGAATGGGAGGGTCGCTTCCAGATTTTGCAGGCGAACCTGGCCTTGCAGGCCCGGATGAAGTCCCGTCCCGATCAGTTTTAGATCAACCACCGCGCCCCCGTTCGCGAGGTTGCCGCGGATGCGGAACGGCTCCTTCGTTTTGATCGTGATGTCGAACTTCCAGTCGCGCAGCGGCGGATCCGGGATTGAAAATTCCGGACGTGAAGAGGGTGGCTGCGGTGCCGGGCGTCCCGGCAGCCCAATCGGGATAAGGTCGAGGTTTTTGAGGAACTCGCTGTTCGTGAACTCCACCGTACCCGTTACGCTGGCGGCTGAGAGCGGGCCGGCAATGCGGATGTCGGAGTTCATTCGTGCAGTCACGGCGTCGTTACGCGCGACCAGGATGCTATCGGCCTTGAACTGAAGGTTGACGTCAGCCTTCGTTAGGCCCTGGAACTTGACGCCTCCGGTGAGGGTAAACTTGCCGCCGGAGAGCTCGCCGTTGAATTCCTGGACTGATAGCGAGTCGTCCTGAAAATTCAGACGTGCCTTGAATGCGCGCAGCGCGGGCAAGGTGGAGTTACTGGAGCGGGCGACGTTTACGGTCATGGTCGCAGCGCCGCTGAAGATCGGCTTGCCAATGGTCCCGTGAACCTCGACGTCGGCAGCGACGTCGCCGTCGAGCTGCTCCACTTCGGGCGCGAACTGGCGAATGAAGTTCACGGAGCTGCGCGGCAGCGTCACTTTCGCGGTGACCGGGGTGTCGTCGCGTAGTCCGCCCTCCCGCAGCACGCGCGCCGCGTCGAAGGGCAACTGCGCAGTCATTTGCATCGGTTGGATGTTCCCCTGCTGGAGTTTGCCGGTGAGGTTGAGCTGGCCACCAGTCGCTCGCGCGCTGAAATCGATGGCGGCGGGTTGAAGGCGCTTCAGCTCTTCGAGGCGTAGATCCTTGGCGTGAAACTCGAGCAGCCCTTCGAGTTTTTCGAGGGTGCCGCGCGCGTCGACCTTCAGGTTCACGGTTCCGGTGACTCCCGATTTGATCCCGAGATCCTGGAAAAGACGCTTCAGCTCGAGATTCTCCGACTGGAAGGTGATCGTGGCCTCTTCTCCCGGCGGGAAAAGCTCCGAGCTCGTTCCGAGATTCGCCCATACGAATGGAATCGAGAAATAACCGGAAGCGTATTTGGCCTGACCCTGATCGAGTTGGATCTTGTCGATCTGAAAGGTCTTATCATGCGCGCGCGCCGTCGCTTGGAACTGCATCTTATTGCTGGCGAAAAAGATGATCGGCACATCCAGCCCCTTCGGTGAATAGGTTGACTCGATCTTGCTCTGCACTCCCTGCACATCTCCGTAACGGCCTTTTTCGAGATTAAGGCGGAGATTGCCGGTATTCTTTCGGGTCTTCAGTTCGCCAGAGCCTTGCCAATCCAGGTTGAAGGAACCGGCCAGCTCGTTGTCGTTTTTCATGCTCCGGAGCAGAGGCTTCAGGCTGGAGAGATCAGCAATCTGCGCGGTCACCTTGCCCTGGTAGGCCATCGGACTCTTGAGATCGATCTGACCAACGGCGTTGACGTAATCGGTCTTGTTTAAAACGACCGAAAAATCATTCAGATAGACGGTGTTCTGTGAAATGGCGCCGTGCGTGCTGACCGCGTGCACGACCAGGTCGCGCGTCTTCAACTCCGAGCCGTAAAGCTGAAACCCGCCGTTCGCCACGCCCTCGCGCCAACGGATCTCACCGTCACCCTGCAAAGGACCGGTAACGCGATCGGGCGAATCGGGAGTCCAAAATTCGGCTAATTGCGGGGCGTTGATGGCAAAGTTGAGCGCTGCCGGCTGGCGGTCGGCGTTCGCGAAGTCGTTCGGCAGCTCGTAGTCGCCATTGGCGGTGAACTCGTTAGTGCCACGGGCTGCCCGAAGGTCCTCGAGCCGCGCCTTGGCTCCGTGGGAGGCAACCACGCCGTGCACCGTGTCTATTCTGAGATCGCCGAACTGAACCTTCTCCACGTCGAGCACCGCCTGCGACTCGAGTTCTTGGAACCACGGTTCGTTGTCCGCAATTGTGCTAATGCCGCGCGAGGCGTTTACAGCGGCGCTGATTTTTTCGACGCTGCCGTTTTCGAACTGGATGGGGCCGCCGTTGACAGTCAGCGCAGCCGTTAGCCTTCCGTTGACCACATTGACCTTCCCTTCCACCTGCGCGGCCCCACTCAACCGCGTCGGAAGACCGGTCGTGGCCGCTTGTAGATCGGCCGCGTTTCCGCGCAGCGAGATGTCTGCCGGCACACGACCAAACTGCCGCATCTCATCGGGCAGTGCCGCCGACCCTTGGAGTTCGAGGCGGTTTTGGCCGCGGACGATTTCCCCTGACTCGATCGTGGCGGTGCGATTTGCCGCATTAACGCGCAGCACGCATGAATCGATGCCGGCGGCGCCGTTCTTCACCTGATCGAATTCGACCACGGCTTTGCCCTCCCACGAGCTCGGACGATCCGGGATGCCGCTGGCATCGATCGCCACCGTTTTGATCGTTCCGGTCAACTTGGCGCCGGGGATGTATTTATTAAGAGAAGCCGCCGAAACACTGCTGGCGAGAGCGTGGACCTCGAGGAGCGGCGAACCGCTTTTTGCCCGCAGAGCACCAGTAGCAGAAAGTTTTCCCTCGCCGAAGGGGGAGTCGACTTTGAAGCGGATGAGGTTCTGGTTAACCGCTGATCCATCCACGTTAACGAGAGCGATGGTGTCACTTCCGAGGACGAGGTTGGTCAGGACGAGGCTGCGCTTTGCATAAGTAGTGCCGGCCGAAACATTCTGAAAATCGGGACCTCCGGAGATATGCACTCGGGCGGCCTTCAATTCTCCAGGGCGGGTCGGATCGAGCACGGCCGAGAGATGATCGATCACGGTGTCGTTAGGGGTATCGCGGACTGTGACATTGACGTCGTTCAGTCGAACCGATTGGGGGAAGGCGGCCGGCAGAGTGAAGTTGTCCTTGGCGGCTTTGACGATCTTCTTTTCTTTCGACGAGTCGATGATGACCGCGGCGGAATCGACCTGGAGATCTTGCAGGAAGTCCCGGCCGCCGCGCAGCAAACCCCAAAGACTGTAGGTGACGCGCGCATACCGAAGTTCGATCTGCTGAATCGCGGTCGGCCCGGTTGGAGTGGCGTGGAGGTCGCGAACGACCAGGGTGGTGAAGAGGTTTCCCTCGAGCCGGAGATCGAGCGCGAGATTCTCCTTGGCGGCGAAGTGCCGGGCCAACCTTTCGCCGACGCTCAGCAAGAGCGGGCGGTGAAAGATGAGCAGGAGGATGACGAAGGCGCCGAGCGCGATGCTTGCTCGACGACGCCAACCTCCGGCCAGAAACCAGTTTGCATCTTCAGCGACCAATGGGTCAGTCTATTTCCCCGAGGTGAAAGAGCAAATTAGCGGGGCCGATCCTCGGATTTTTGCCCGGCAGCGATCCTGTTTCGGTTGCGCGTGAGCGAACGTCAGATCACCCTCCACTGCAACGATGAGTCCCGGCAAGTTATTCGATTATCTGGACGGCAAGCTTAACGATTGGGAACGAGCCGAACTGGAGGGGCAACTGGCCAAAGATCCGTTCCTGCAAAAAGAGTTGGCGGCGGCGCGACGGATTCATTCCGGGATGAAAAGAAACTCGTTGGAAGTTATCGAAGACGATCCCGCCCAACTGGAGCGAGGCCGCAAACTTTCCTTGCGCGTCGGCATCGCCTTCATCGTGTTGATCGCAGTCAACGTAGGGATCGGCCTTTTCTTTATTGCGCGGCATGAAGCAAATAATCCTAACCAAAAGCTTTTGCGCGAGCAGGCCCAACAGGAGCTGGCCAAGTCATTGCAACGCGCATCTAATAATGCAATGCCCCCACCCACGCTCGACCTGAGCGAGATCACGATCACCGCCGCGGCCGGCCAGCTTCGCCAGGTCTCCGACCAAGTGGTGGCGGTGGCGACAAAACTGCGCGCCACTTCACATCCCGGCGTTCCGGACGAGCAACATGTGGATGTTCTGATCGACGTTGAGGCAGCCAAGGAAGCGGAGCTGCGCCAAGCGCTTGGCGCACTGCCGGGCGCGACCGCGCCGAAAACGTCCCCTAACGAGCTGCCACCCGCCAATGCTCCGCCGCGCACGGTGATCGTTCACATCGTCCAAGAAGCTCCGCCAGGCTGAGCCGACCAGCGACAGGAATGATTGCAGTCACATTTGCGCTGCCGGCGGAGGGCCGCGATTTCGTCCGGCGACTACGCCGAAGAGAGCAACGATCCGATCGCGATCTGCCGGTGGTGCCCGGCCGTCTGGGCGACGAGGAGATCGAGGTGCTTCATACCGGGGTCGGTCAGCTGACCGCGGGGCGGCGTGTTCGCGCCTATCTTGACTCGGCCTCGCCGAAATATCTGATCGCGGCCGGATTTGCCGGCGCCACCAAGCCGGGCTGCCGGATCGGCGAGATCATTCTCGGAGAAAATTATTCCAACGCGACGCTGCTCAGCCGGGCAGAAGAAGCGCTGCGCAGCCTAACGCCGACGCGCGGGAAAATCTTCACCGCGCCGGAGGTGATCGACAGGCCCACGGCCCGGGATCAACTCTGGCGAGAGCAAGGCGTTCTCGCCGTGGAGATGGAGTCGAGCGTGATCGTTTCGGCGGCGGCTGAGAAAGGAATTCCTGTTTTGGCGCTGCGCTCGGTCAGCGACACGCCCGAGCAGCCCTTCCCGCTTCCGCCCGGGATCCTCTTCGATGTCGAGCGACAACGCACGGTCCTGCCCAGGCTCGGCAGTTATTTGGTGGCCAATCCGCGCGCGCTGCCGCGCCTGATTCGGTTTAGCCGCCAAATTGGAATTGCGAAGCGAGCGTTGGCGGATGCGCTAACGCTGGTGCTAACGCCCCAACCCTCCGTCGACCGGAACTAAAGTCGCGCCGGCTCAATGTGAACCAAGACATCGGCCACGCGCGGATGATCTTGCTGAATCGCGCGTTTCACCTCGTGGGCGATGTGGTGTCCTTCCCGCACGGAGATGGTTCCATCCACACCGACGTGCAAATCGACGTAATAGCTGAGCCCCATTTTGCGAATAATACATTTCTCCACTTCCCGAACTCCACTGACAGCGCGGGCAGTCTCTTGCACGCCTTCGTAATTGGCGGTGCGCGGCGCGGTGTCCATCAGCTCGTGCAGGGCAGGGTTCAATAAACGATAACCGTTGGTGGCAATGACCGCGCACGCGAAGAGCGCAGCCCAATCGTCCGCGCTTTCCCAACCGCGTCCGCCGATCAACGCCACCGAGATGCCGATCAGCGCCGCCACCGAGGTGATCGCATCCGTGCGATGATGCCACGCATCGGTCTGCACGGCGGTGCTCTCCACATCTTTGCCGACGCGAACGACGTAACGATACATCACTTCCTTGATGATGATGACCGCAAGCAGAACGATCAGCGTGTAGGGAGCGGGTGCGTGATGAGGAATGAATATCTCGCGCACGCTCTGGATAGCCAGCCCCAGCGCCGCGGCAAGGACACCGATGGAAACGACGATGGCAGCGATTGGTTCCGCTTTGCCATGACCGTAGGGATGCGTCGCGTCGGGCGGCCGCGCCGCCACTTTTAAACCTCCCCAGATAACAGCGGAGCCCGCGATATCGAGGGCTGATTCCATTCCGTCTGCGATCAGCACGTAAGCGTTTCCGAAAACGCCGGCGCTAATCTTGGCGGCGGCCACGATGATATTAACGAACAGGCCGAGCAGGGCGACGCGCGCGCCGCTTTGCAGATGCCGGTCGGGAACGTTCGTTGTAGGATGCAGCGCCGAGGTCATCCGTGAAAAAAACTATAAGCGTAGCGCGATACGAAAGGCACGGAATTCCGCTTGAGGTGCTGGAACTGCGGGAGGAACCGCTGCCGAGCGCGGGAACTGGAGAAGTGCTGGTGCGAATGCGCGCCGCTCCCATTAATCCCGCCGACTTGAACGCGATCGAAGGGAAATATCCCGGCCGGCGCGAGGTGCCGGCGGTGCCGGGGTTTGAAGGAATCGGGGTGGTCGAAGAAGTCGGCGCCGGGGTCACCGGGTTCAAAACCGGCGACGCGGTCATCTTGCCTCACAACATCGGGACATGGCGCGAGGCGCTGACGGTCGACGCCCGCGAGCTGGTGGTGGTCCCACCCGGCCTGGATCCGATCCAGGGTGCAATGTTGAAGATCAATCCTTTGACCGCTTGGCGGCTGCTTCATGGTTACGTGCAGTTGCACAAAGGCGACTGGCTTATCCAAAACGCGGCCAACTCGGGCGCCGGCCGTGCCGTCATCCAAATCGCGCGCGAGCTCGGTTACCGGACGGTGAACCTGGTGCGGCGATCCGAACTGGTGGAGGAGTTGAAGGAGAGCGGAGCGGATGTGGTCCTGCTGGATGACGAAAACGTGCGCGACGAATTGCGGAAAGCGCTCGGGTCGTCGCCGATTCGGCTGGGGCTGAATTGCGTGGGCGGCGACAGCGCGTTGCGGGTAGCGAACGCGCTCGCCTGCGGCGGAACGATGGTGACGTTCGGTTCGATGAGCTTGCAGCCGTTGAAAGTGCCGGTGGGGTTGCTCATTTTCAAAGATCTGCGCGTCCGCGGCATCTGGATTAATCGTTGGTACGACGAAGCGACCCAAGAGGAGCGGATGGCGGCGTTCCGCCCGCTTTTCGAGATGGCAAAGCGCGGATTATTAAAGACGCCCGTCGAGAAGATCTACCCGTTAGGCGATTACAAGGAAGCCCTGACTCACGCCGCCAAAAGCGAGCGATCGGGCAAGATCGTTTTTGATCTGGGGACGATTGGGGAAACGGAGACTAGACAGGATTCACGGGATTAACAGGATTCAGGAAAAGAGAAGTCCGTACATTCGGAAATCCCGTTAATCCTGTTAATCCCGTCTAGTTCTTCAGGATCAGCCCTGCTGGGGAGCGGCTTCTTTCGTCGGCTGCCGCTTTAGCAGCGTGATCTGCTTGATGCGCGCGGAGTCGGACGGGCTCCAGGTCGCCACGTCAGGATCATCTTTGAAAGCGTTGTGGACGATGCGGCGCTCATACGAATTCATCGGTTCCAGTTGCAGTGAACGTCCGGTGGCGCGCACGCGCTCAGCCAGCTCCCGCACGCGCTGGACGATCCTGATCCTCGCGCATCGAACGATAATGTTCGCAATCGACGATCACTTTCGCTGCGTCCTTGTCCTTGGCCTGGATAAGGCGATTGACCAAAAACTGCAACGCTTCCAGCGTTTCGCCATCGCGGCCGATGATCCGCGCGCTCTCTTCCGTATAAATCTGGAGGACGAGATTGCCCGATTCGTTCTGCGACTCCTGGATTTCAACCACGAAACCGAGGAAGCCGAGAATATCGTCGAGGATCTCCTTCGGACGTCATGGTTAACGGCGGCCGCCCTTTCCGGCGGAGGCGACTTTGGTCAGAGCAGGCATCGGTTGATTACGGGTTTGGTAGAACTGAAGAATACTAAACAGGTTCTGGGCAGTGTAATACAACGCCAAAGCGGCCGCAAAATTGTAACAGATGAACATGAAGATGAGCGGCGTGAACATCAGCAGCCGCCGCTGCGTCGGGTCGCCTGTCTTCGGCGTCATCTGCATTAGCCAGACCTGGGTCGCCGCCATGCAGAGCGGCAGAATGTTGATCGGCCAGCCCAGTCCGGGTATATGGGCGACCGTGTCGGGCTGAGAAAGATCCTTCACCCAGAGGAAGCGCTCGTTCCGCAGTTCCACCGCCTGGCCGAGCATCTGGTAAAGGCCGAAGAAGATCGGGATCTGGATGACCATCGGCAAACAGCCGCCGACGGGGTTGATGCCGTACTGCTTGTAGAGCTTCATCACCTCCTGGTTCATCCGGGTGGGATCGTCCTTATATTTTTCCTTCAGCTCCTGCATCTTGGGCGCGAGCGCGGCCGTCTGCTTCATGGACCGATTGGCTTTGGCCTGAACCGGCCAGAGGACAAGCCGGATGACGGTGGTCAAAGCGAGAATGGCAATGGCGTAATCGCCCACAATGCTGTGCAGCCAATTCATGAAGTTGAGCAGGAACTGGCTAACGAGTTTGAAGATGCCGAAATTCATGATCTCGGCCTCGTTATGGCCAAGCCGCGCCAGCTTGTGATAGAGCTTCGGGCCGGCGTAGATTTGGAAGCGCGCTGATGATAGGTCTGCCCCGGCGCAATGGTGGCGGCGGGCATGTGGAAGGCGCCTTCGATCCCGTAGACCGGTTTATCCGATGGGATATCGGCCTCGAAGCGACGCCCCCAGAGCCTGTCCGCTTTGCCATCGAGCGGCGCGATCAAAGTGGTGAAGAACTGGCTACTGACCGCGCGCCCATTCCGCGTTGGTCACGTTCTCATTGTAAAAAGGCTGCGCCTGGCGCGCGCCGAGACCGAGGAAGCCGCTACCACCACCAAACCAATTCACGTCGACTCCCTTGGCCTTGGCATCCACCGACCAAACCAGCCGGGTGTAGTTAGGATAATCCTTCGGATGAATGGGCGCGGCCGTGCCGAGGGTGATATAGTAGCGGGATTCGGATAAGCCGCGGTGCCGGAGTTCACCACGTCGAGATCAAGCCGGGCCAGATAACTGTCCTTCTGGTCGTTAGGCGAAAGAAGAATACTTCTTACGAATGATGACCTGCTGCGGCCCGACGTACTCGTATTGGACGCCATCGGTCGTGCGGGTGGCCTTGTACTCGGGGAGGACCGGCGCGGCTGGATCCGCCACGAGCGCGGTGACAGGAGTTTTATTTCCGTGATTCAACATCACCGGCCCCTCAATCGCCTTGTGGTTAGGCAAGGTCATTTCAGCAATGGCGCCGCCGCGGTTGGTTAAGCGCATTTCCAGGTCCGAGTTGCCGAAGAGTTTCAGTGGCTTCCGCGAATTCAACCGGCGCGGGCGTGGCTGCCGGATTTGCGGAAGGCGCAGGAGCGACGGCCGGAGCTTGGGAGGCGGAGGGAGACTGGCCCTGCAACGGTGCTGCCGTCGGGGAAGGCGTGAGCGCGGCAGACGGCGTCGGCGCATTCAGAGCCGGATGCGGCGTCACTTGCTGCGCCATGTAGGCATACCAAACCACCAAACCAATGGCACAAACAATCACGGCAAACCAGGCAGTCCGATCCATAACGCAGTTTGCCCTAGCGAACAGTGGAGGAGGAAACCGGCGGCACCGGATCCAATCCCGAGCCGCCCCACGGGTGACACCGACCGATCCGGACCAGGCCCATGCGCAGTCCACGCACAAATCCGTGGGATTCCAGGGCCTGAAGCAGGTATTCGGAGCAGCTCGGTTGAAATCGGCAGCCGCCTCCGGGGCCGCCTAAGTCCATGAAGCAGCGGAGACAGAATTCGTTGATAAAAGCGGATACAAATCCGCGCGAGCCCGACCATCAGGGCGCTAGAATAGGAGTGCGTCTGGCCAGACGCAACCACTCATGTTCCAGCTCCGCGTAGGTCGCTGCGGCGGCGCGCGGAGCGGCGATGGTGACGAGATGACATGGTGTTTTGATAGCGGATTGGTGGTGCCGGAAGATCTCGCGCAGACGCCGGCGCACCCGATTTCGGGCCACCGCATTGCCGACCCGGCGCGAAGTAATAAATCCGGCGCGCAGCCGGTCTTCCGGCAGCAAGAGGAAGCCAATGGAAAGAAGTTGTCCCCTAACGACTTGCCCTTCTTCGCGGACGCGCTGGAACTCCCTGGGTTCCTTCAGGCGGCGACTGGCGGGGAATCGCTGAGTGGCCATGCCTAAGGATCCTTATCGCACTTCTCTCCCGCGGAAGCGATAGGCGCAGCCCGGGGGTAAAAACACAACAGCGCCTTCCCGCGGGTGCGCGAGAAGACGCTGTTGGCAGAATTTCGAAAGACTACGGGCTTGGCGACGAGGTTGTCGTCGTCGAGGTCGAGGTTCCCCCCGTGCCTGTGTTGGTCGTGGAGCTGCTCTCCGTCTTGGTCGACGTTGAAGGCTCCTTCTCTTTCACCACGGTGGTGTTGCTTTCCGTCTTGTTTTCACCAGGCGGATTGACCGTGGTGGTTTCGCTCTTTTCGCAAGCGGCCAACAAGGCCACTCCAGCCAGCATTATCATGTATTTTTTCATAAGAGAGTTCAGGGTGTTGAAAACCGGAATCAGGGAGTGGCGGTCGCGGACGCGGCCGGAGATTCCGTCGTGGTCGTGTTCGTGTTCGTGGACGTGGACTCGGTCACAGTCGCGCTCGGGCTTGCCGCCGGAGTGACTGTTTCCGTTTTTTGTTCGCAAGCAGCGAGGAGAGCGGCGCCAGCGAGAATGCAGATGTATTTTTTCATAGGTGGTAGTTGAGAGCCCATACTCGGGCTGTACCTAATTCGGAGCAAGGCACCATTTCGGTCTTCCGCTTTTGTAACTAACTCCGCCCGCCGAACCACTTAAAAAGGCGGCTGGTACTGAAGACCGTGCGCTTCGGCGACTGCCTGACAGGTTAATTTGCCGTCCATCGTGTTAATTCCGCCGCCCAAAGTTGGCTGGCGTTTGCATGCCTCTTCCACTCCGTGGTCAGCCAGCAGCTGCACGTAACGGTAAGTCACATTCGTTAACGCCTGCGTCGAGGTGCGGGCATAGGCGGCCGGCATGTTGGCGACGCAATAGTGAATGATACCTTCCTCCACGTAGACGGGATCGTGATGGGTGGTCGGGCGGGACGTCTCCGCGCAGCCGCCCTGGTCAATCGCGATGTCCACCAGCACGCTGCCCGGCTTCATTTTTCCGAGCATTTTACGGGTAACCAGCTTCGGCGCCTTGGCGCCGGGGAGGAGGACCGCGCCGATCAGCAAATCGCAATCCGGCAGCAGCTCATTCAAATTCGCTTCGCTCGAGTACATCGTGCGCAAGCCGTCCATGGCGAGGTCGAGATAGCGCAACCGTTCCACATCGATGTCGAGGATGGTCACATCGGCGCCCAAGCCTTTGGCCATGCGCATGGCGTTGACCCCGGAGGTTCCGCCGCCGAGCACCACGACGCGACCGGGAGATACGCCGGGAACGCCGCCTAACAACACACCACTGCCCCCGTTGTGTTTGGCCAGAAAGTTCGCGCCCATCACCACGGACATGCGCCCGGCCACTTCGCTCATCGGTTCGAGCAACGGCAGCCGGTTA
Organism: uncultured Verrucomicrobiae bacterium; assembly: GCA_963746035.1. GTDB lineage: Bacteria > Verrucomicrobiota > Verrucomicrobiia > Chthoniobacterales > UBA10450 > JBBRDU01. Next base: position 636,425 of record CAVUZN010000001.1, read on the forward strand.
TTCACTTGGATGGTCTCGTAGGCGATTCCGGTCACGCCGGACGCGAGCAGGGCTTCCGTCAGGGGCTTGCTTGCCGCCAGATGCAGGTAGGTGAAAAGAATCTGGCCTTGACGGAGAAGAGCGAATTCTGCTTTGAGCGGCTCCTTCACTTTCACGATCATGTCCGCGCGTTTGAAGACCTCCGCCGCGGTCTCGATCATTTCTGCGCCGGCTTTCAAATAAAGTTCGTCGGGATAACCGGAGCCGACTCCGGCATTCTTCTCCACCACGACGGTGTGCCCGCGTCGTTTCAACTGCTCGGCCGCGGAAGGCAGGAGGGCGACGCGCTGCTCCTGTTCCTTAATCTCCTTGGGAACGCCAACGATCATTTAAAGAGAGAGATAAGGGACGCGCGACCCGTGACAAGCGAAATATTGCAAACGGCCACGTGGATCCGCGTCACTCATGAATCGCCCGTAGTCGCTAATTCAACGACGGATCGTCGGGCGCGGCCGCGAGCATCTTGAACCAGGGACCCAGTCCTCGCATGATTTCGAACCACAGTTTCGGCAATTTATCCGGCCGAAAAGCGGATCGCGTCGGCTTTTGGACAAGCCACGCGTTCTCCCGCATTTCCGATTCGAGTTGTCCCCCACTCCAACCGGCGTAACCGACGAACGCGCAAACCAGCGGATGATCAGGATCCGTGACCGGGGCGGATTCAAGCTTCACATCGTGGTTCAAGCGCAGTCCTTCGCCTTTGCGCCATTCAAAGGAGGCAAACATCAACTGGGCGCGACCGACCGGTCCGCCAAGATAAACCGGCACCTCCCCCATCCCGTCGAGCGGTTCGGTCACCAGATCATTGACGTGTTTGTCGAGCGGACGATTCAGGATAACGCCGAGAGCCCCGTCCTGCGGATCATGCGCGGTAATGAAGAGGACCGTCCGCCGGAAGTTCGGGTCCTGCATATTTGGATGCGCCACCAGCAAAGTGCCGGCCAGGCTCTTCGGTGCCACGTCTCGCATGGAAAAATAAAAAGCCGCCGGCGCATTTGTGCAAGGGTGACAGGCCGAAGAGTCCACCAACCTTCTCGAGCGATCGGTGCGCATCCAAGCGCCCGCCTCGGCGATTTACCCTTCGCGTAACGTGTGATTCTCCAGGAACCACGTGGCCCCTTCGCCGATCTCCGATTTCCATTGCGGCGAAGTCGAGGTGACCAGCTTCTGCGCGCCCACATCGAGGGCGCCGAACAATGCCGCACGGCGTCGAGCATCGAGCTCGCCGAAAATGTCATCGATCAATAGGACGGGCGGCGTTCCGTCTTCCGCGAACAGGCGCGCCTGCGCCAGCTTCAACGCCAGCGCCAGTGTGCGTTGTTGGCCTTCCGAGGCATGAGTCTGCGCGATCATTCCGTTAACGAGTAACTCCAAGTCGTCGCGGTGCGGGCCGATCACGGTCTGGCGCAGACGCTCTTCCTGCGGGCGCGATCGCTGCAGGTGCGCGGCGAAATCATCTTCGTTACCGGCCGCGAAGGCGACCGCGAGGTCCTCATCGGACCCACTAATCTGTCGATGCGCAGCCGCAGCCAGCGGCGCGATCCGCCTAACCAGCTCCGCGCGCATATGGTTCAACTCACTGCCATGCCGCAGCAACGCTTCGTCGTAGGCAGCGAGCTCGCGCAGACGCGGCTGCGGCGATTTCAAAAGCGCGTTGCGCGAACGCAAGGCGCGTTCGTAGGCGCGCAAAGTCGGCCGATAGCGCGCGTCGAGCTGCGCGCCGACGAAATCGAGATAACGCCGGCGCAAATCGGAACCGCCGCGAACCAGGTCGATGTCGACGTTGGCGAATGAAACCACGCGCGCCAGCCGCAGATATTCGGCCGTGCTTCGTTGTTCCTGCTCGTCGAACAAAAGCCGGCGGCGCAGACCTCCGTATTGTATTTCCAGCAGGTGTTCGTCCAGCCGGCCACGGATGAGAAAAGAGCGCGCTCCCGATCGGATGACCGGTGCCAGGCTCGACGTGCGCTGCGATTGCAGCCGAAGCAAAACACAAACCGCTTCCAAAATGGATGTCTTCCCCTCTCCATTCGCTCCGATAAAAAAGGTGAATCGCTCTCGTAAAGAGACCTCCAGCGCCTCGAAACAACGAAACTGCCTTAGTTGAAGATTATCGAGCATGGGCGCGGAGTTAACCGGTATTCGGCCAGGGCTCCGACCGCAAACAGGAAGCGCTTAATCGGGTCCGCCAATCCGCCGTCTTCAATTTTTGCGAAACTTTCGCGATAAAACTCCTTGCTAGAGCTCGTAAGCTCGGCTACTACGTCCGCAGCTTTCCAGATTGTTCTGGGGGGAACAGCCGCCCTTCACGTCCATCGGGCGTGGGGGGCGGTCCTTTTTTGTCCTCGATTAAGCTCCAGAAGGTAGAAGCTTAAGCCCGATGCGCGCGGCCGCCGATTCAGGAAAGGTTTCATGGCCATTGGCCTTTGTTCTGTCCGCGCTCCTGATCTGCGCGCTGCTGGTTTTTCTTTTCCTCCGCGTCGAAAGCTGGCCGGGCCGCGTACTCCCGTCAGGGCGCCGACGAACTGGAACGGCTCGGCCGCGATGTGCGCAACGCCTTCGTCGATGTCGCCCATCTTCAGCCGCGCATAACGATCAACAATCGCGTCTACCTCGAGCAAACAACCCCCACCAGCGAACTGGCAGTGCTTTCGCGCCGGATCGAAGTCGAACACGAATTTCAACACACCTGGGCGGGCAGTTCGAAGCAAGTGAAACTACACGGCACTTTCACCGCCAAGGCCGGCTTCGATTTGCGGCAGCGATTGAGCGTGGATGTTCGTCCGGATGAAGTCGTGATGCTCGCTCCCACACGCGCAGATCCTCGGCGTGGAAGAAGAGAAGGTCGACGTCCTCGCGCTGGAGAATGGTCTATGGAATCGCGTCTCCGCCGCGGACGTGCAGGCCGAACTCGGCGCGCTCAGCGACACGGCGCGAGAGAAAGCGAAAGAGAGCGGGCTGCCTGCGCAGGCGGAAGAAACGTTGCGCAAACAGCTGGACGCCCGTATTCAAAGTCCACAGCCTTTGCGCATCGTTTTTGACGATGAGCACAACGGCCGCGGCTAACCGCGGGATTATGTCGGTCAACCAGAAACGGCTCCTTCGTTCCCTGCTTTTGAGCGGCCTAACTGCGCTCGCGATCATCCTTTGCACTCCCGTGCTGACGGCGGCGGGCATCCGCGCCTGGATCTGGTGGGAAACACGCAACGCCAAGGTCCAATGCAAGGTTGGACATATCGAGGCGCCTTTTCTTCGCCCGGTTGAGCTCAAGGACGTTCATCTCTCCAGCGATCGCGAGGTCCGCCTCGATGTGACTGCGCCGCGCGTCACCCTCGCCCTCCATCTCGGATCCATCCTGCGCATGCGCGGGCACTCCATCCGGCAACTCACTGCCGAGAATGTGCATTGCGTCATTCATCGCAACCAGGCACAGGCCTTTGTCACGCCGCGCGGATGGTCGGACCTGGAACGGTTGTTACCGGACAGCTTCAGCCTAACAAACTGTGATCTGCGCTTCGAGAACGGCACTACCAATGTCTTGATGAACGGTGTCACCATCAGTGGCAACGCGGTGCAGAACGGCCGCTTTGGCATCAGCCAGGCCTCCATCGCCACTCCTTATCTGCAACGCCGCTTTACCGATTTGCGCGGCGCCACCTCCTGGCAGGACGACCATCTCACGATCAGCGCTGTCACCTTGGCCAGCGGCCTCGACCTGCGCAGTCTCAGGATTGATCTCTCGCAGCTGCGCGAACAGCGTCTCGCCCTCGAGCTGGACCTCGACGCCTTCCGCGGAAAAGTCCGGGCCAATCTTTCCGACGACTGGAGCGGGGCTCCTTCCAACTGGAACATTGCCGGGTCAGCTAACGATCTTTCGCTTGCGCAAACTTCGCAGAGCCTGGGTTTCACCGATGAAATCAAAGGGCTGGTGCACGCCTGCAAGTTTACCTTTCGCGGAAACTCGCACGACCCCAAGCAGGCAACCGCTTCGATCTGGACGGAACTGACGCAGCTCTCCTGGCGCAATCGCGCGGCCGACGTGATCATGATCGGCGCATCCCTCTACAATCAACAGGTCCAACTTCAGCAATTTTATGTCAGGCAAAGCGCGAATCAGCTGAACCTCAGCGGCGAAGCCGTTTTTCCGGCGGGGAACTTCGACTGGTTCAATCCAAACTTCAGCGGGAACATTTCAGCCTCGATCGCGGATCTCGGTGCTTTCGCCAATCTCTTCGGTGCGCATCCGGGCGACTTCGCCGGCAAAGTGGCGGTGGAAGGGACCATCAATGCGAGCGACCGCAAGTTCGGGGGGCACCTGACCGCGGCGGGCGGCGCGCTTTCCATTTTCAAAACACAATTTGAAACGTTGGCCGCGAAATTCACCCTAACCAGCAACGCCTTTCAGATCGAACAGCTGGAGTTACATCGGCAGAAGGATTTTCTGCGCGCCGAAGGAACCATCGATCTGCAAGGCGAGCACTCCTATTCCGGCAAGGCCTCGCTGGCGGCGGAGAAGATCGCCGATTACAGCGCATTCCTGCCGCCACTCTGGCGAAGCAATTTGCGCAACGGACAAGTCAGCGCGGAGTGGACCGGCCGCGGCAAGAGCGACGGGCACTTCGGTAACGTCAAGATGCATGGCGAAAAGTTAACGCTCGCCTGGAAATCGGAAATAGCGCCGTTTGCCGCCGAGATTGAGGCGGAATACTCGCCGGCCCAGACCTTTTTTCGACAGATGCATTTCATCAATGCGCATGCCTCCCTCAACGGATTCGCCACCGTCGCGGCGCGCTACCTGCAACTACAAGGGTTGGCTCTCGATTTGAACGGGAAGCCGGTTCTGCGAGGAAATCTCTTTCTCCCAGTGGAAGCGGGCCCACTGCTCGGATTCACCAACCACACCGGCGTCACTGCAACCGTCTTCGGAGGCTTGGTCAACTCTCCCGACGAGAAGGCCGACATTGATTTGAATGTGGAGGAAACGGACCTGCGCGAGCTGTCCCAGGCGGTCTTTGGCCGTGAACGATACGCGGGCCGAGTCGCTGCGCGCGTATCGGCGTTCGGCTCAATCGGGGCGCTGCAAGGCTGGGCCGATTGCCATGGGAAAAACATCAAGCTGCCGGACGAATCCGTCACTTTCTCCTTCGACTCCGAAGATCGCTTCGCCTCCGGCAACATGGATCTGAAGGCTACGGTCACCTTTGCCGGGTCCGACCTGGTTCACCTCGATGGCAACGTGCCGCTCGGCCTAACTGGAACGGATGCCTCGGCGGACGCACATCCATTTGCCATCAACATTGACGCTCCTGCCCTTTTTGCGACGCACCTGCCCCGCTTTCTCACCCGCGACTTTCTGCGCGACGGAATTCTCAGCGGCAAAGTGAGCGTGGTCGGCCCGTGGCCCCGTCCGGCTTATACCGGCGATGTTCAACTAACCAATGGCAAATTTAATCCGCTGCGAGCGCATCTCTCCGATGCCTCCGGACGCGTGGTGCTACAGGGTCGCAAAGGAAACATCGAATTCGTGAACGTGGGTCAGCCGCCGCTGACTCTGGGTCTGCGCGGCTCCGTTGATTTTTCGGACCCCGATCTGATCACCATGCAACTCTCGGGCGTTCAGCCGCTGGTCATTTTATCGCCGCTCGCGGACTCCGGACCGTGCCTCAACGGTTTCCGCATCGAGCCTCCGCCCGCGCCGGATACCGCGAAGCGCGAGGCCGATCAGATCAGCATTGCCGGTGGTTGGAAATCCGGCTGGAACGTCACCCTGTCCGGCTCGCACCTGTTTCCCGGCGCGAATCCACCGGCGGTCGCGATCAATTCTGCGGTTATGCCGCTCTGTCTCGATCAAAGCGAGGGCGCACCATTGCTCATTGCCAGTGACGCGCCCGCCGGCGGAAACGTCGAAAAAGCCAAGCCGTCGCGCAAAAAGTCGAGACGGCGGCGTTAGCCGACGGCTTCGCGAACCACTTCTGGACGGTGGCTCTTTTCGGCGATCAGCCAGCGTCCGAGCTTCTGCTCGAGGTCGCGACTGAAAGTGACACCGTAATCCGCGCCGGCATCAACGCGCAAGGCCCGTCCGTTAGGCCGATCGAACACTAATTGAACGCGGAGCGGGCCCGGTGAGCTGGCCAGGATTTCACGAACCTCGCGCAACTCCGCACTGGTCGCCGCCGGCGAAAAATGCAGCATCAGATCCGACTCCGGCTTGGGTCGCGCTGCGGCCGCGGCCACCGCGCTGTTCGCCTTCTCCGGCGTCAGCAAAATCAGCTTCTGCGCCGTCGCGCGTACGGTCTCATCGCGCTTTTCCACCGTGCCTTTGAGAACAGCGACGCGGCCTAGTTCGAGCGTCAGCGCCACCTCATTATAGACTTCGTTCCAAAGCACCACTTCCAGCGTCCCCGTCAAGTCTTCCAGCCAGATCACAGCGAACGGTTTCCCTTCGCGCTTGGTGAACTTTTTTTCGATTTGCACGATCGCGCCAGCGATGCGGAACTGCGCGCGATCCGATAACTCGTTGAGCGAGCCGATGGCCTGATACTGTCGCGTGGCCAGGAACTGCGCAAAGGCGTCCAGCGGATGGCCCGTCACGTAAAAACCGAGCAGTTCCTTCTCGTACGACATTCTCTCGTGCTCGCTCCACGGAGAAATGTTCTTTTTTCTCGTGATCGGAATGGCGGTATCGCCCTCGCCGAACAGCGACACCTGACCCGCGGCCCGGTCGCGATGCGCCGAAGCCGCCGCCGCCAGTGATTCGTCGATGCAGGCAAAAAGCTCGGCGCGGTCGACGCCCGTGAAATCGAAAGCTCCGGCTTTAATCAGGCTCTCCAGCATCTTCCGATTGGCCACCCGCGAGCCGAGGCGGCCGCAAAAGTCTTCCATCGATGCGAAGGGGCCGGCGTTCTCGCGTTCCTTGATCGCGACTTCCATCGCGCCTTCACCGACATGTTTGATCGCAGCGAGGCCATAACGAATGGCTTTGGCGCCTTCGCACGCTGCGTCGCTTTCTTTTGTGCGGCGGTCAGAGACCGCCGCTACAGCTTCCTCCGGCACGAACTTCAGGCTGCTCTTGTTCACGTCGGGCGGAAGAATGGAGATGCCCATCCGTTTACACTCGGCCACGAAAACGGAGATCTTCTCGGTATCGTTGATCTCATTGCTGAGCAAACCGGCCATGAACTCGACCGGATAATGCGCCTTCAGGTAAGCGGTCTGATAACTGATGACGCCATAAGCGGCGCTGTGGCTCTTGTTAAATCCATAACCGGCAAATTTTTCGAGCAGGTCGAAAATCGCATTCGCCTTCTTCGCCGGGATTTCATTGGTCCGCGCGCAGCCGGCGATGAAGTTGGCCCGTTCCTTCGCCATCTTCTCCTTGTCCTTCTTGCCCATGGCGCGGCGCAAGAGATCCGATTGACCTAACGAATAGCCGGCCAGCTTACTCGCCGCCGCCATGACCTGCTCCTGGTAGATCATGATCCCGTAGGTGTCGGAACAAATCTCCTCCAGGAGCGGGTGCAGATAACTTGAATGGGTGTCAGTCCCTTCTTCGCCCTGAATGTATTCCGGAATCAGCTCCATCGGGCCGGGCCGGTAAAGCGCGATCAGCGCGATAATGTCGTCCAGCTTCTGCACGTCAAATTGCTTGGAGAGGCTGGTCATCCCGCCGGATTCCATCTGGAAAAGTCCGACCGTTTCGCCGCGGTTGTAGATCCCGAAAGCGGCCGCATCGTCCCACGGAATTGTAGCGATCGCGAAATTCGGCTCGTGGCGGCGAATCAAGGTGACCGTATCCTCGATCACGGTCAGCGTCTTCAACCCGAGGAAATCCATCTTGAGCAGGCCGAGATCGTTCAACGGCCCCATCGGGTACTGACTGACGACGTCGTTTCCTTTTACGTCGCGGCAGAGCGGGATGTAGTCGGAAAGATCGCGATCGCCGATCACGACGCCGGCCGCGTGCACTCCGGAGTTGCGGGAAAGACCTTCCAGAATCTTGGCGTGCTCGAAGAGCTGGCGCGTGGCTGCTTCGGTAGCGATGGCGCGCTTCAGCTCGGCGTTCTTGGCTGCCGCCTGCTCGAGCGTGATGTTGAGCTCGTTCGGGATCATTTTCGCGATCCGATCCGCGTCGCGGTAACTCAGGCCCATCACACGCCCGACATCCCGAACCACGCTCTTGGCCTTTAGTTTTCCAAACGTGATGATCTGCGCGACACGACGTTCACCATATTTGCGCCGCACGTATTCCAGGACCTCGCTCCGCCGCGATTCGCAAAAATCGACGTCGATATCCGGTGGTGAAACGCGCTCCGGATTCAGAAAGCGCTCGAAGATTAACCCGAACTGAAGCGGGTCAATGTCGGTGATGCCCAAAACGTAGGCGACCATCGATCCGGCCGCGGAACCGCGCCCGGGGCCGACCGGAATGCCCCGCCCCTTGGCAAAGTGGATGAAATCCCAAACGATCAGGATGTAGCTGGTAAAACCTGTTTTCTCCAAGACGTCCAATTCGTAATCGAGCCGCTCAATCAGCCGCGGATCTTCGGTTGAGCGCGCCCCGTAGCGTTCGTGCAGGCCTCGATAGCAAAGCTCGCGCAGATAGCCGGTGCGCGTCTTTCCCTCCGGAACCTCGTATTCGGGATACTTCGACTTCCCGAACTCCAGCTTCAGGTTGCACCGCTCCGCAATCGCGAGGGTGTTGGTGATCGATTCCGGAAAATCGCCGAACAACTCGCGCATTTCCGCCGGCGACTTCAGATAAAGCTCCGGCAAATAATGCATCCGGTTCTCGTCCTGCACCATTTTGCCGGTGCCGATGCAGAGCATGACGTCGTGCGCCTGGTGATCGCTCCGCCGCAAAAAGTGAACGTCATTAGCTGCGACCAGCCCCACTCCCAGGTCCTTGGCAATTTGCGGCAGGCTCAAATTGCAATGCTTTTGCGCCTGCATCCCATGGTCGTGCAGCTCCATGAAGAAATTGTCGCGCCCGAGAATGTCGCGGTAGGACGCGGCGCTTTCGAGAGCTTTCTTCGCGTCATCGGATTGCAAAGCGGAATTCACCTCGCTCGCCAGGCAGCCGCTCAAGCCAATCAAGCCTTCCGCATGGATTGCCAGCAATTCCTTGTCGATCCGGGGCCGGTAATGAAACCCGTCCAGATGCGCGGTCGAAATCAGCTTCACCAGGTTGCGGTAGCCGGTCTCGTTCTGCGCCAGGAGGGTGAAATGAAACGCGGATGCGCCCGGCGTAGTCGACTTGTCCTTGTGCGACCGCGGCGCCACGTAAGCCTCACAGCCGATGATCGGTTTGATGCCGGCGCTCTCCGCTTCCTGGTAAAATTCGATCGCTCCGTGCAGATTTCCGTGATCCGTAATGGCGACCGCCGGCATGCCGAACTCGACCGCCTGCTTCATCAACTCTCGCATCCGAACCGCGCCATCGAGCAGCGAGTATTCGGTGTGAAGATGGAGATGAACGAACGAGTCCCGGGGCATCTAACGCACTATAAAGATGCGATGGGCAGCATCAAGAACTCGACGTCCGCGTGCGCGAAATTTTCGGATGCCGAGCGAACGAAAATCGAAATTCACGCGCATTCCTTCAACGCGGCGATCTCTCCTTGCGGCCAGAGGAAAATTCTTCATTGCAAACGCGCGGCCGCGTTGCTATGAGAGCGCTGGCTGCGCTTGGCCCAAAGCCATAAGCTCTGTGCGGCCCGGAGCCGAACCAATGAAAAAACTCGAAGCCATCATTAAGCCCTTCAAGCTGGAGGAAGTTAAGGAAGCGCTGGCCGAGCTGGGAATCGAGGGGATGACGGTCACCGAGGTCAAAGGATTCGGACGCCAGAAAGGGCACACCGAAATTTATCGCGGAAGCGAGTACACCGTGGATTTCCTGCCCAAGGTGAAGGTGGAAGTCGTTCTAGCCGACGAAATGGTCGACAAAGCAGTGACCGTGGTCGTCGCGGCCGCCAAGACCGGCAAGATCGGTGACGGTAAGGTTTTTGTTCTCCCGGTTGAGCACGCTGTTCGAATCCGAACGGAAGAAGTTGGCGAGAAGGCTGTCTAGGTAATGACGAAGCATTAATGACAAAGTCGGCGCCCATCGCCGATTTTAAGGCTTCGTCATTCCTTAGACATTCGTCATTCGAGCTTCGTCATTTGTTTTTTCCAGACCCAATCCCAAGCAATCAGCGCTAACCCATGTCCAAAGATAAAACTGCCTCCGACGTGACCAAGATGATCAAAGATCATGAGGTCAAACTTATCGACTTCAAGTTCACCGACCTTCCCGGCACCTGGCAGCATTTCACCACCACCCTGACCGAATATAACGAGGACGTTTTCACCGAGGGTCTCGGTTTCGATGGGTCCAGCATCCGCGGATGGAAAGTCATCAATGCCTCCGACATGCTCGTCATCCCCGACCCGACGACGGCCTGGATCGATATCTTTAATGAGGAGCCGACGCTCAGCCTGATCTGCACGATCGTCGATCCCATCACTCGCGAGCCCTACGACCGCGACCCGCGCGGCATCGCCGAGAAGGCCGAAGCCTATCTGAAGAGCACCGGCATTGCTGATACCGCCTTTTTCGGCCCGGAAGCGGAGTTTTTCATTTTTGACGACGTTCGCTTCAACAGCACCGGCAACGCCTCTTTCTATTCGGTCGACAGCAGCGAAGGCCATTGGAACAGCGGTCGCGACGAGATGCCGAACCTCGGCTACAAAATCCGGGCGAAGGAAGGCTACTTCCCGGTCGCCCCCGCCGACACCTTGCAGGATTTGCGCAATGAAATGTGCCTGGAATTGGAAAAGGCCGGCATCCCGATCGAGCGGCAGCACCATGAAGTAGCCAGCGCCGGTCAGGCGGAGATCGACATTCGCTTTGCCCCGTTGCGCCAGATGGCCGACGCGATGCAGTACTATAAGTACATCGTCCGAAACGTCGCCCGGCGGCATAACAAGACGGTCACTTTCATGCCCAAGCCGCTTTTTGGCGACAACGGCTCCGGCATGCACACCCACATGTCCTTGTGGAAGGACGGCAAACCGCTGTTCGCCGGCAAAGGTTACGCCGGGCTGAGCGAAATGGCGCTTTTCTTCATCGGCGGAATCCTGCGGCACGCTCCGGCCCTCACCTGCCTAACTAATCCCACGACCAACAGCTACAAGCGCCTCGTCCCCGGATTCGAGGCGCCGGTTAACCTGGCTTACTCTGCTCGTAACCGTTCGGCGGCGATTCGTATTCCGACCTATTCGGAAAACCCGAAGACCAAGCGCGTCGAGTTCCGCACGCCGGACCCGGCAGCGAATCCCTACCTCGCCTTCGCCGCTTTGCTTCTGGCTGGCCTCGACGGAATTCAGAACCGCATCGATCCGGGCGATCCGCTCGATAAGAATCTTTACGAATTGCCGCCGGAAGAACTCGCCCAGGTGGCGAGTGTGCCGGATTCGTTACGCGGTGCGATTGAAGCTCTTCAGGCCGATCACTCGTTCCTGCTCCGTGGCGATGTCTTCAATTCCGATTTCATCGCGAACTGGACGGAGATGAAGCAGAAGGAATACGACGCCCTTCGGCTTCGCCCGCATCCCTTTGAATTCGGGATGTATTACGACGTGTAGATAAAGCGGGCGCTTGCCTGCGTTACACGCCGCGTCCGTCCTTACGGCGTCGGTCCCGATACCGGCAAGCCCGTTGGATCGAGCGGCCGATCGATTGGCCGCGACGGAGTAGGCGTTGGAGTCGCTTTCGTGTCCGAGACCTTTTCTGTCCGCTCGCTTTCCCGCCCCAAGCGGATGGGAGCTCCCGCGTCCGGGCCACCGGACGGCCAGTATTCCGCGGGGTCGGTAGTGCCTCCCGCACGCGTGTAAACCTTGTGTTCTTCCTTCTTCGCTTTCGGCTTGTTCGATTGGCAGCCTATCAAACAGAGGGTCGCCGCCCATAGAGAGATCGCCGCCCATCCTCCAACGCGGCGGCACGCTGCGCTTGTCATCTGAAATTCTCGGGACATCGACTTACGTCTATTCCGCATCAGATCGGATTCGTCCAGCGGTTTTCCCAGTGCCCTTCGAAGGTCCCGCCTGGGCCATTGCCTCTGAAATACCTTGCCATTTAGCCAAACGGATTGATCATTTTAGGCATCATGAACTTCCTCGCCAGCTTCGCAAATTTCGGCGGAATGGATCTGATTGTGATCCTCCTGATCGTCCTCGTGCTGTTCGGGGCGAAGAAGCTGCCCGAATTGGCGAAGGGCATGGGACAGGCCGTCCGCGAGTTTCAAAAAGCTAAGGACGAATTCAGTGACGAGCTGAATAAAGCCGCGGATATTAACAAGACGGCCGAGACCAAACCGGCTGCCGGCGCGATTCCGCGCAACACCGATAGCGCTCCTGTTACCGGGGCTGCGGTCCAGCCTGATCCGCAGCAAAACGTTCCGCCTGGCGCTCAGGCCGATAAGGTTTAAGCGAGCCCGCTTCCGATCGAAGAGTTCGAGCGCGCGCCGTGTTCAATGATTGACGCGGCTGCTTCGATAGGACACCTTCCGCGTCGCTTATGGCTGACGTCGACTTCCGCCCTCGCATCAAAGAGATGCTGGTCAAAAATCTCATGCTGCAGGTGACCCCTGAGCAGATCACCGACGACATGCCATTATTTGGACCCGACGGCCTTGGCCTCGACTCCATCGATTCACTTGAACTCGTGGTCAGCATGGAAAAAACTTTCGGCGTTGGCGTCCCCAATTCAGAAGTCGCGAGTAAGGCGCTGCGTAGTGTGAACACGATTAACGAGTACATCATTGCCAGCGGCGGCAAGCCGAAGGAGTAGTTTGCGGTAGCGCGCGGGAGAAGACCTCCATCCTCCGATTTGCGAGGACTCAAGCTCAGGCAGGGACCGTTCAGCGAAGTAGCCCGCGCACGAATCGCTGATCCGCCTCTACTGCGCCAACTGATTGATCGCGTCGATCAATTCCCGATATCGTCCAAAGTCCCGGCGATGCGGTTTCAGGACTAACCGCGGCAGCTCCCAAATCTCGGGCTCGTTTTTTTCCTGCGGCAAAGGCCCGCCCTGCGCGATTTCGCCACCGCGCAGCATGTCGGCGAATTTTTCGTTCAACGCCTTCAACGCATCCGGTTTCAAGGGACGGCAAATGCGAATCACGAAAGTGTCCCCCACCCACCGAACCGAATGATAGACGGTGTAGAACTGGGTGATCTCCTGCACCGCTTCTTCGACGCTGTGGCAATATTTGAAGAAGGAGAAATCTTCCGGTGAAATGTAGCCAAGCCCGGACATCGCTTCGCGCACGAATGTCATCCACGTTTCCCAATAGCGTCCGCCGGGTTCATCCAGCAGCACCATCGGAATGATCCGCGCCTTGCCGGTTTGCATCAAAGTCAGCACTTCAAAGCCCTCATCCATGGTGCCGAATCCGCCCGGGAAAAGCGCGAGCGCGTGTGTCTCCTTCACGAAATTCAGTTTGCGCGTGAAGAAGTAATTAAAGTTAATCAGCTTGCCATCCCCATCGATGGTCGGGTTGGCGCGTTGCTCGAATGGAAGCCGGATGTTCAGTCCGAAACTGTTGGCACGTCCGGCGCCGATCTGCGCCGCGCCCATGATGCCATCGCCGCCGCCGGTGATGACCATGAAGTTGCGTTTTACGATCTCGCGGCCGAATTCCTCAGCCATTTTGAATGGAATTGCTTCCGGTGCCGTTCGCGCCGAACCGAACACCGCGATTTTGCGCGTCTCGGTGTAAGGAGCGAAGACCTTGGCCGCGTAACGGAGCTCTTTCAGCGAGCGATTGATCAGTTTGAGGTCCGCGACGCCCATCTCGTCCCGCCCAATCTTCAGCGCGGTAACGATCATTTCCTCGATGAGCTCCGGCGTCTTGTTGACGCCCCAGTCGGCGACCAACTGGCGCACTTTGGCATCCCACTCCGGCCCCAATGTGGCGGAACGCCGCACCGGTTGGCTTTGAATTGTCCCTGTGGTGAAATCTTCCACGATTCTGTTTTACCTCGGTCGGGCGGTATCCGACAGCTTTTTCACCGCAATATCAAGAATCTCTTTCCTCAGGCCGCCTCGAGAAGGTCAGCCAGGATTTCGTGCATGTGCCGGATCGGCAGCGAATAATGTCCGGCATCTCCAACATAACGCGCCGAACAGTTAGGCAACCGGGCCGCCACCGCCTTCGCCACCTCAACGGAAAAACTCCTGTCCTTAAGCCCATGCCAGAAACGGACCGGGACCCGAATATCTTCAAGGCGGAATCCCCAGGGATCCGCATAGATCTGGGCGTCGGTCATGACTCCTTCGGCCGAGCCGCGCCAGGCGCGTCGTTGGCTCTCGAAACAAGCCTCGAACGCGGCGGCGTCGCGCAAACTGGCGGCGTCGCACGACTGCAGCAACTTCAAAAGCATCGGGCGCATTCGAATCGGTAATCTCAGAAGGGCAAAGGGCCGCGCGATTCGAAAACAAGAGCGCAAGAGCTCACGGCGCGTTCGATAGAGCGAGAGCATCCAGCGATAAAGCGGCAGCAATCCGGTCTCGTCCGCCAACTCCGCCAGCGGCGGTGCGCCGCTGACCACCGCAATCGCTTTCACTCGCTCCGGCATAGCCCACGCGGCTGCGTAGGCATAGGGCGCACCTCCTGAAATTGCCAGGATCCGAAACTGATCGATCTGCAGATGATCCGCCAAAGCCGCCGCAACCGCGGGCCAATCGAGCAACTTCCGCTCACGCACAAATTCTGATCGGCTGATTCCTGGCCGATCGGGCGAAATTATCCGGACATTCAAATCGCGCGCGGCCGATTCCGTCAGCTCCGCCATGGTTCGCGAGCTGGGCCAGCCGTGGAAAAAGAAGACAGGCGTCCCGCTGGCCGCGCCGTATTCCTGAAAGGCGACCATTCGGCCATCAATCTTCAGATTCTGCTCGCTCACAGGTGGCTTAGGCAGGGCTCCCAATCAGTCCATTTGCAACGGTTTAATCCCTGATGCACAATGCTTATGCGATCATTCTGCCCGATCAATTCGTATTATTGGTATGAACGAATACTCACAACCCGGCGCGGGAAAAATCGAAGTTCACGGTAACGGCATGGGGGCGCCCACGCCCGAGTTGATTGAAAAACGAGCCCGCGAGATCGCGCTGATCGCCGAACGCGATCCCAATAAATTTACCGACGCAGATTGGGAGCAGGCCAAGCAGGAGTTGCTCGGCGTTACCGTTTCCGCAGCGCCCGAAGAAATCAGCGAAAGCGACAGGTTGCAGGAGGACTGGGAGGTCGTCGCGAACGATCAGGGACGGCGTGCGCCGCGCGCCGGCGTCGACGATGATGAAATGCTCGGCGAACAGCTGGTCGCCGGAGGAGTCGAGGAAGCTACCCACGATCAAATGCTCGAGGCCCGGCGCGAAGAACTCGAGCAAGAAGGCCGCAATACTTGAGTCCCGTTTCAGCCGCCACTCTCGAGAAGATCGCGGCTGACGTCGCGCCAGCGTCGAGCGATCGCGCCGCTGCGCTAAGGCAGCGCTATCAACAGGTTCGCCGGTTTACCGACAGTCTCGCTGCAGGGTTGGCCCCGGAGGACTGCGTGGTGCAGTCGATGCCTGACGTGAGTCCGGCAAAATGGCATCTGGCGCACACCACTTGGTTCTTCGAAACCTTTATCGTCAAGAAATGGGTCAGCGGCTATCAGCCGGCCGTCCCGGAATACGCCTACCTTTTTAATTCCTACTACAATGCTGCCGGTGACATGCACCGGCGCGATCTGCGTGGGTTGATCTCTCGCCCAACAGTCGGAGAAACGCTTCGCTATCGCGCTTCCGTTGATCAATTCGTCGAAGAATTGATCGGGAGTTCCGGTGACGCAACATTCGAAGAGCTGGCCACCCTGATCGAGCTCGGAATTCATCACGAGCAGCAGCATCAGGAACTTTTCGTCACCGACATTAAGCACGTCTTCGCGCAAAACCCGCTTCATCCGATTTTTCGCCGCGCCAGCAACGGGGCCAGGGCATCTTCCGTTAGCCCGCTTCGGTTTGTTGAATTCGAGAAAGCACGCGTCACCGTCGGCCACGCCGGCGATTCATTTTCCTACGATAACGAAAGCCCGCAGCACGAAGCTCTGGTTGGTCCCTTTGCGCTGGCCTCCCGCCCGATCACGAACGGGGAGTATCGCGAGTTCATCGAGGCGGGCGGCTATACCCGACCGGAACATTGGCTCTCGCTCGGGTGGATGACGGTGAACGAACAACGCTGGAACGCCCCGCTCTACTGGACAAAAAAGGATGGTCAGTGGTGGAACTTCGCCCTGGCCGGGTTTCGCCCGGTGCAGGATAACGAGCCAGTGACGCACCTCAGCTACTTCGAAGCCGACGCCTATGCCAACTGGGCCGGTGCCCGGCTGCCTACCGAGTTCGAATGGGAGCACGCCTGCGCCACCGCACCAGTCGCCGGCAATTTCGTTGAAACTGAGACTTTCCATCCGCAGCCCGATGCCGGCGGCAAGGGCGGCTTGCACCAAATGTTCGGCGACACCTGGGAATGGACGCGCAGTTCTTATTCACCGTATCCCGGTTATCACGCCGCCCCGGGCGCGCTCGGCGAATACAACGGAAAGTTCATGTGTAATCAGTACGTTCTTCGCGGCGGCTCCTGCGCCACGTCACAAACGCACATCCGCCGCACCTATCGAAACTTCTTTCAGCCGGAAAAGCGCTGGCAGTTTACCGGGCTGCGGCTCGCCAAAGATCCCTCATGAGCCTGCTTCCGAGCGACATGTCGCTGCTCGATCTGCAGCCGGGTGAACAGGAATTTCTCTCCGAGGTCATCGCCGGTTTGTCCCGGCGTCCGCGCACGCTGCCCTGCAAATTTTTTTATGACCAGCGTGGTTCGGAATTATTCCAGCAGATCTGTGAGCTGCCGGAATATTACATCACCCGCACCGAGCTCAGTATCCTGAAAGACAAGGGCTCCTCCATGGCCCGAGCGCTCGGCCCGGATGTGGAACTGATCGGTCTCGGCACCGGCGCCGGCACCAAGACGCGGCTTCTACTCGAAAAACTGGAGCGCCCGGCCATCTACATCCCGGTCGATATCTCCAGCACCCAGCTTCTTCGTTCCACCACGCTTTTCCGCCAGCTCTTCCCTAATCTCGAGATCCTGCCGGTGTGTGCGGACTACTTGCAAAGCATCGATCTGCCGCGACCGAGCCGCCTCGCCGAGCGCAAGGTGGTTTATTTCCCCGGCTCCACCATCGGCAACTTCGAGCCGGCGACCGCAGTCGATTTTCTCCGGCGTATTGCTTCGTTAGTCCACCCGGTCGGCGGACTGCTCATTGGCGTCGATCTCAAAAAAGACCCGGCCATCATCGAGGCGGCTTACAACGATTCGCAAGGCGTCACGGCTGACTTTAATTTGAACCTGCTCGCCCGGATTAATCGGGAGCTGCGCGGAACCTTCGACCTGCATCTTTGGAAACATCGCGCCGAATACCAGGCCGCACACGGTCGGATCGAAATGCAGTTGATCAGCCAGGCGGACCAGGCGGCTTCGGTGGGTGGACAACAGTTTCATTTCGAACCAGGCGAAAAGATCGTGACCGAGCACTCCCATAAACATTCACCGGCCGAGTTCGAGAAAATGGCCGGACAGGCCGGCTTCGTCCTCGAAAAGGTTTGGACGGACCGCGCCAAACTGTTCGGCGTTTTCTATTTCTCGCTTACGGCCTAACCGCCGCCGGATGGCCGCCTTCCTGAAGCTGAAGAATGTCAGCAAGGCCTTCGGAACGACCTCGGTCCTTTCGCAAATCGATCTTGAGATCGAACGCGGCCAGACCACCGTTCTGCTCGGACTGAGCGGCTGCGGAAAATCGACCATCCTTCGCCTGGTTGTTGGTCTGCTCACGCCCGACTCAGGCGTGATCGAGTTCGATGGTCGGCCGATCGATCGGGAGAACCTCTCCGAACTGCGCGCGCGCATCGGTTATGTCATTCAAGAAGGCGGTCTGTTTCCGCATCTGAGCGCGCGCGACAACATTCTTTTAATGGGACGCCACCTGGCCAGACCTGGCGACGGGCTGACGGCCAAACTAACTGAGCTCTGCCAGCTCACCCAATTCGACCGCGGTCTGCTTGGTCGTTATCCCGGCGAACTTTCCGGCGGACAACGCCAGCGCGTAGGACTAATGCGCGCGCTCATGCTTTCTCCGCAGCTTCTTTTGCTCGACGAGCCGTTAGGCGCGCTCGACCCGCTGGTCCGCTACGACCTTCAGCGCGAGCTCAAGCAAATCTTCGCCCGCCTGCAGCAGACGGCGCTGATGGTGACGCATGACCTGGCCGAGGCCGCCTACCTGGCCGATACCATCATTCTCATGAATCATGGCAAAATTGAACAACGCGGCACAATCCAGGAATTTCGATCCGCTCCGGCTTCGTCCTTCGTTAGCCAATTCATCGCGGCGCAACGCCCTCTCGCTGAGATATGAATACGTGCCAATCAAGGAGCGGCGGCTTCCCAGCCGCCGTTTTTGTAAATCGGCGGCTGGGAAGCCACCGCTCCTTGTCTTTCATCTTCCTTGTCCTGACCGCGTATAACGTCGCCGCCCAGCCTATCGTCGTCGGCTCAAAAAAATTCACCGAATCCTACGTGCTCGCCGAGATCGCGCAGCGCGCCTTGCGAAATGAAGGACTTTCTGCCGAGCACCGTCAGGGCATGGGCGGCACCATCATCCTGTGGCAGGCGCTGCGCGCTGGACAGATCGATATCTATCCTGAATACACCGGCACCGTTGCTGACGAAATCTTGAAGACGGACCGCGCTGCCTCGCTCTCCGCCCTGCGCGAACAGCTCGCGCCTTCGGGGATTGGCATGACCGAACCAATTGGCTTCAACAATACCTACGCCCTGGTGATGCGCCGCGATCTCGCGGGCCGCCTCAACATTTCTTCAATCAGCGATCTCGCTTCGCATCCGGAATTGCGGTTCGGGCTGACTCATGAGTTTCTCGACCGGAAGGACGGGTGGCGCCCTCTCCGGGAACATTACGGATTCCCCAACTCCACCGTTACGGGAATCGACCACGGTCTCGGCTACGCTGCGCTCGTTAGCGGGCAGATCGATGTGAAAGACGCCTACTCGACCGATGCGAAGATCTCTGAAAATGACCTGCTCGTTCTGCGCGACGACCGGGGATTCTTCCCGCGCTACGACGCGGTTTATCTTTACCGTCTCTCCCTCACCGCTCCGGCGTTAGGCGCGCTGCAAAAACTCACCGGCCGGATCAACGAACAGTTCATGACCCGGCTGAACGCGGAAGCTGAACGCTCACGCAATTATGCGCGCGCGGCTGACATTTACTTCAACGGCAGCGCCCGCACCGTCGGCGAATCGTTTTGGGTTCAGCTGGCGCGCTGGACCGCCCGGCATCTCGAACTCACGGGGCTGTCGCTGCTACTCGCGATCATCTTCGGCGTTCCCCTCGGGATTTTCGCCAGCCGCGGCCGCCTTACCGGCCACTTCGTCCTCGCCAGCGTTGGAATTCTGCAAACGATTCCATCCCTGGCCTTGCTCGCCCTGCTCGTGCCGGTGCCCGGCTTTGGCATCAGCAGCCGCACCGCCATCGCGGCTCTCTTTCTCTACGGACTTCTGCCGATTGTTCGAAACACCGCCACCGGGTTGCAGGAAATCCCTCCGGCGATTCGCGATTCCGCCACCGCGCTCGGACTCGAACCGATGGCACAGCTCCGCAAAGTCTATCTGCCCGTGGCCTCGCGCTCGATTCTCGCTGGGATCAAAACGAGCGCCGTTATCGGAATCGGTACCGCCACCTTAGCCGCACTGATCGGCGCTGGGGGACTCGGTGAGCCGATCCTTAGTGGATTGAACTTGAACGATCATGTCACCATTTTGAAGGGAGCCATTCCGGCCGCGCTGCTCGCTCTTCTTGTCCAAGGCCTCTTTGAGTTGCTCGATCGCGTCTTTATCCCGAAAGGGCTGCGGCTGGATGCCGCGAAATAATGTCACTGTGTCCGGGAAGCTGCGCGCCGCCCCAGTTCGGCGGTCCGTCGCTACGCTGCTATTCGATATTGAAATATGGCCATCGCATCAATCAACCCGGCCACGGGTGAAAAGATCAAGGACTTCCCTTCCCACACTGCGCACGACGTCGAACGGCGAATCGCGCTCGCGCAGAGCGCATTTGAGCAGCATCGCTCCCGTCCATTTGCCGAACGCGCGCATCTCATGACCGCCGCCGCCTTCATCCTCGACAGCGAGAAGAATCACTTTGCCCAAATCATTTCGAGCGAGATGGGGAAAATCATCTCAGCCGCGCGCGAAGAAGTGGAGAAATGTTCGCGCGCGTGCCGTTTCTACGCGCAAAATGCGGAGCTCTTCCTCGAAGAAAAAAGCCGCCAAACCGAGGCCGCCCGCAGTTTTGTCCGCTACCAGCCGCTCGGCGCCATCCTTGCCATCATGCCGTGGAACTTTCCGTTCTGGCAGGTTTTCCGCTTCGCCGCGCCCGCCTTAATGGCCGGCAATGTCGGCGTGCTCAAGCACGCCGCCAACGTTCCGCAATGCGCGCTCGCCATCGAAGATATCTTTCGTCGCGCCGGGTTCGATGAAGGCCATTTCGTTAGTCTGCTGCTTGAAGCAAACGAGGTGGAAAAATTGATCGCGGATCCGCGGATCAAGGCGGTCACCCTCACCGGCAGTGATCGCGCCGGAAGTGCGGTCGCGGCCGTGGCCGGACGGGAGATCAAGAAGTGCGTCCTCGAATTGGGTGGAAACGATCCATTCATCGTCATGCCCAGCGCCGACCTGGACCAGGCAATCAGCAACGCGGTCAAGGCGCGCAACGTGAACAGCGGGCAATCCTGCATCGCCGCCAAGCGTTTCTTTGTCGCCGACAGCGTCTACGATGAATTCCTGAAAGGTTTCGTCGAAAAGTTTCGCTCTCTCAAAATCGGCAATCCGCAGGAAGACGAAACCGAAATCGGTCCCCTCGCCACTGCCGGGATTCGCGACCGTGTGCACGATCAGGTGCAAAAGTCAGTGGCGGCAGGAGCGAAACTGCTGACCGGGGGCAATCGGCTGCCGGGTGCCGGCTATTTCTATGAGCCGACGATTTTGGCCAACGTTCCCAAAGGCTGTCCCGCCTACGCGGAGGAAATCTTTGGGCCGGTGGCCGCAGTCTTCCGTGTGCGAGACGCGGAAGAAGCAATCGAGCTCGCGAATGATTCTGTCTTCGGGCTGGGCGCGAGCGTCTGGACTCACGACCGCACCGAACAGGAACTCTTCATCTCTGAGCTGGAAAGCGGGATGGTCTTCTTCAACGCCATGGTGGCGTCCGATCCGCGACTGCCCTTTGGCGGGGTGAAACGCTCCGGTTTCGGGCGCGAACTTGGCCGCACCGGCATTCGCGAGTTCATGAATATAAAAACAATCTGGGTCGCCTAGCCGAGGGTCACACCGGCGAAATTTATTTCGTCGAGAACTGGTCGTCCTTGTTCTTGAACAAAACATTGAAGGTGGTCAGCGACCCGTAGCAACGCGTGATGTATTGCTGGATGTCGAACTTCTCCGCCTCGGTGAGTTTGTCGCTCGCGTTCACCTTCTGCTCCAACACGCGCAGATTGTTCCGGATCATTACGATCTTGTGAAAGAAGGTTTCCAGCGGCAGATCCTTCGACTGCGTGCCCGTATCGCCTGGCTGCAGAATCAGCGTTCCTTTCTGCCAGCGGCTCCCCAATCCTTCGACAATCGCTTCATCCTTCTCCAGGCCGAGCGCTTCGACGATGCTTTGCGCGGTTTGCCGGATCAAGGCGTCCAGCGGCAACTCCAATCCGCTCACATTTGCCGTCGCTTCCGCCGAGGCGAGGTCGCTCGTTTCCGGTGCAATCGTGCGCAGCTGATCGTCGAAATCAATGTCCGCGGTGCGCTCGGTCAGCGCTTTCACCACCCCCGTCCCGTAGTTCGGATGCTTCACCCGCATCCCGATGTGTAGAGCCTGAATTGCCAATCCCATGTTCCGGAACTTCGAATGACGCCGCCCCGTCGCAAGTCATAAGTGTTCGCTCGGAATTTTTCGGCTATGCAACGGGCGATCTTTCCGCTCATCTTGCTTCCGGCGATATGGCTGAGGACGCGTCCGTCTCCACGCACAACAACTATCCGCCCGGGTTTCGGCCCCGGCGCGGACTCAACTGGTTCATTATCGGCCTGCTTTACGCCTCCTTTTACACCTGTCGCTACAATTTCCGTTTTGCGACTCCCGGCCTGATCGCAGAATATGGCCTAACAAAGGCGCAGATCACAGATATCCTGGCGGCCTGGTCGATCGCCTATGGATGTGGCCAACTCCTGAACGGATTGTTCACCGATCGAATTGGAGGGAAGTTGGCGATGCTTCTCGGGGCCGTCGGCACCATCATTGCCAATTCGATCTTCGGCTTCGCCTCACTCGCTGGAACAGTCAGCACCTTTTCCATGATCTGGCTGTTGAACGGCTACGTTCAGTCGTTCGGCGCGCCGGGGATGATCAAGATGAACGCGGCGTGGTTCAATCGAACCGAGCGCGGCACCTTCGCCGGAATTTTTGGATTCATGATCCAAATGGGCCAATTCGCCATTAACAATCTGGCTCCCATCATTCTGGCTGGCTTCACCATCGGAGCGTGGACAGTCGCCAAGGGCGATTGGCATTGGCTCTTCCGTATTCCGCCGATGATTGTCACCGTCGCAGCGGTTCTTCTGATCATTTTCGTAAAGGAGACGCCCGAACGGGCTGGCTACGAAGGGGTGGTCGAGCACGAGCCCGGCACCGGCAGCGACGTTCGCGCCACCTTGAAGGAATCGTTCCTCACTATTTTTACGCATCCACTCATTTGGTTCTACGCGCTTGCCTACGCCTGCACCGGCGCGGTCCGCAACAGCTCCGACCAATTGCTCGTCCTCTACTTCCGCGATCAGTTGAAGCTGAACCTGGAAGACAAGCCGCCGGCCGTTTTCTGGACGGTGAACCTGATGCCGTTAGTCGCGGTTCTGGGATCATTCAGCGCGGGTATTGTTTCGGATAAGGTTTTCCGCGGTCATCGTTCGCCCGTGGCGATGACGCTTTATTTCTTCGAAGCCTTCGTCATTGTCATCGCCGCGATCGTTATCGCCGCCGGTTGGGTCGGACCCAGCCCGCTGGGAATCTTCCTCGGCTGCCTTTTCCTTATCCTCGTCGCGCTTACCGCCAACTCCACGCATGCGATCGTCGGCACCGCTGCTCCCATGGACATCGGCGGCCGAAAGATGGCGGGGTTTGCTTCCGGGGTGATCGATTCATTCCAATATTTCGGCACCGCGATTGCCTTGCCCATCACCGGGCGATTAATCGAACGCTACGGCTGGGGAATCTGGTATCCGACCATGGCTGCCTTTGGTGTCATCGGTGGCTGCTCGATGCTTTTCGTCATGCGCAAGCAGCGCTTAATGGCGAAGGGTATCGCCTAACTGAAGAGCGACATCTGTTCAATCGGCCGGCGAAACGAGGCAGTCGAAAGCTTCGGCCGCTCACCGAAGCCGGCGCGTCGAGAGGCCACGTCGAACATGCTTTCGATTTGTTTGGCAAAGATTCCTTCGCCGGTCTGCCGGACGCTCCAGCGCGAATCATAGAGCTTCGTTCCACCACGCATCTCCCGCAGGCGCCCGAGCACCTTTTCTTTGCGATCGGGGAAGTGCTCGTCCAACCACCGTTCAAATAGCGGCGCCACCGCCCACGGCAGCCGCAAAACAACGTAGCCGGCGAACTGCGCTCCCGCCTTTCCGCACGCTTCCACGATCGCCGGTATTTCGTGGTCGTTGATGCCCGGAATGACGGGCGCAACCATCACGCCGACGGGAATCCCGGCTCGCCGCAACTGACTGACCGCGTCGAGCCTCGCCGCCGGCGCCGAAGTTCTAGGCTCGAGAATGCGCTGCAGTTTTGGGTCGAGCGAGGTGATGGAAAGGTTCACCGCCGCGGCCTTGTGCCCGGCCAGTTCGGAGAGCACGTCGATATCGCGCGTAACCAGCCAGTTTTTGGTCAGGATCCCTACCGGGTTCCGAAATTTTGCCAGCACTTCCAGGCAACCTCTGGTTAGGCGCATTTTTCGTTCGATCGGCTGATAACAGTCGGTCACGCCGCTCATCATCAGGAGTTTCGGCTCCCACTTGGGCGAGGAGAGTTCATCCTCCAGCAGTTTCGGAGCGTTTTCCTTCACCATGATGCGCGATTCGAAATCCAGGCCGGCGGAAAAGCCGAGATACTCGTGGGTCGGCCGCGCGAAGCAATAAATGCAGCCGTGCTCGCAGCCGCGGTAAGGATTGATGCTCACTTCAAAGCCGACATCCGGGCTTTGGTTGTGCGCGATGATCGTCTTGGTCGCGTCGCGAAAATATTCGGTAGGTCGCAAGGGCCGCTCCTCCGCCTCGGACGCGAGATCCACATCCACGGCGTCGAATTCGTTGATGTCGACGTGCAACTTTTCGAAACGGTTAGCCGGGCTCCAGGAAGCGCCGCGGCCGTGGATGGGTGCAAGGCTCTGCACCGACTCCTCGATGACCGGTCGAAACTTCGGCTTTGATTGCTGGGCCACGAGACTATGTTCATATGAACATCTGAAGTTGTCGAGGTCTTTCGACCGCGCGCCGCGTTCCTTGCTACCTGTCAATTGAGTGGCAACATTCCCACGCCAACTCGGAACGGAGGGGTGGTCGAGTGGTTGATGGCTCCGGTCTTGAAAACCGGCAGAGCGAAAGCTCTCGTGGGTTCGAATCCCACCCCCTCCGCCATCACCCCAAATTGCTGCGAACCATCCGCGCATATTTTTGCCATAAGGCAGCGAAACCCTGGAGATTCGAACGCAGTTCGGCTGCGGTGCGCGAAGCGCGATCTGATGAGCGAAGCTCACTGTGCAGAGCCAAAGCGCAGCTTTGGATAATCCCACCCCCTCCGCCATATCACACCTGCACGGCAAACCTTTCGCGCTGCTTCTCGCACGCAGACACCGAACGCATGGCAATCGCCGCCGCGATTCTGCCGCCCCGGGTAGCGCACTCGTCTCGAGTGCTGGTGGTCACGTCTCGTGACCACGAACTTTTGCGGAGCGCGGTCTGCCAACCAACCATTCGCGGACACTTCAAGGATTCGGCGGTCATAGACCGCCGCTACAACTGCCGCTCAGCGGGGCGTTAACCGGAACTCTTCCGCGACGCCGGCAGCGGAAAGAACGCCACCACCACGCCAGCGCAAATCAGGCCGAGGACGAGCCCGCCCACCACATCAGACAAGTAATGCGCGCCTAAGAAAATTCGGCTCCACCCAATCCCCAGCGGAATGAGAAATAGTGCCAGCCCCAATCTCCAGCACACAAAAAAGATCACGCCAAAAAATGCCGCGCTCGCCGCCGTATGCCCCGACGGAAATGCGTGATGGTCAGGCCGAAAATCTCCGCGCTGCCAGACACGCTCAATCTTGACCGAAGGCCGTGGACGCCCAGCCGTCACTTTGATCCCATAGGCCACAATCCCGGCCAGAGCCGCGGCGATCACCATGCTGAGGAAAATCGCTGACCATTTCCGGTTGCCGCGGAACCAGGCAATCAGGGCGAGCGATAAACCAACCGCCACGTGCACGGGCCAGTCGGTGAACTGGGTAATGAATCGACTGGCCTGCTGATGATGACGCCAGCGGTGTGCGCGCTGCCATTGCGAAACTACCTCATCGGCCTGGAAGGCCGCGTACAAGAGGCCCGCCCCGGCCACTATGGCCAGAGCCCAGATCCAGAACCGTCTTTGCTTGGCCACGTGTGAAATCCGTTGTCTTTCGGCTGATGCTATTTTTCAATCGATCCTTTGCAATTCACAACTCGAACCTGCATCGCCCTTTTCAGCGGCTGCCTGCTGTTCCATCTCGTTGGGACCTGGTTCATCCCCTTGATCGATCGCGATGAACCCCGCTTCGCCGAGGCTTCGCGCGAAATGCTGGAACGACACGACTTCGTCGTCCCCTTTTTCAACAATCAATACCGGTTCGACAAACCTCCGCTGACTTATTGGGCGCAAGCGCTCAGTTTCCGAGTGTTCGGCCAAAACGACTTCGCTGCCCGGTTTCCTTCGGCGATTGCGGCTGCTTTGGTCGCGCTCGCGCTTTTTGCCTGGGGTCGGAGAATCGGCAGCAACACGACCGGCTTCTACGCTGCCATCATTTTCACGCTCTCATTCCAGGTGGTCGAGCATGCAAAGGCCGCCGTCGCCGACATGTGGCTCGTTCTTTTCGTCACGCTCGCGCACTGGGCCGGATGGGAGCTTCTAGCAAAGCCGAAAATGGAAAACGGCAGTCGGCAAGCCTGGTGGTGGATTTTTTATGCTTCACTTGCGCTCGGTTTTCTAGCCAAAGGTCCGATCGCCTGGGTTCCCCTGCTCTCCGTTGCCATCTTTGCCCGGCTGACCGCCTCGCGGGAAACGGCGAGGAGCTTTAAGTTCGTTAGGGGTATTCTGCTCATGCTCGGCCTTGTCTGCGTCTGGGCGATCCCGGCGTTGCTCCGGACTCATGGCGAATTTTTCCGCGTCGGTATCGGCCGGCATGTGGTGGAGCGCTCCTTTGGGGTGATTGGAGGCCACGGCGCGCATTCGGTCGGCCTCTACCTGCTTCTCCTGCCGTTCTACTTCGTGACGGTTTTCCTGACCTTTTTTCCGTGGTCGATCAAACTTCCGGCCCTGATCTCGCGGTTGCGACAAAAACGCGACGAGACGGACATTTATCTTCTGACCGGCGCGCTGCTCGTCTTCCTCATTTTCACATTCGTCCGGACACGATTGCTGCATTACACGCTGCCGGCCTTTCCGTTGCTCGCTCTTCTGCTCGCACGGATGTTCGTTCGGGAAAACTCGGTTCGGTTTCTTCGAACCTTCGCGTGGATCATGGCGCCCCTTTACGTGGTTGCGCTGCTTTGTTTCGCACCGTTTGCCAAGATGATCTCACCCGCACGCGAACTGGCTCGCGCCGCCGCGGCTGCGATCACACCAGATATGCAAATTGCCGCCCTCGACTTCCAGGAGCCCAGCCTGGTTTGGTATTTCCGTGCGCACACCCACTCCTTCATAAAGATGACCGCGCCGAAACCGGCGCAGGCGTTCATGTCGAACGAGGGAGCGCGCGGCATCGTTCTCTCGACCTCGATTGCGGAGGAACTGTGGCCGGAACCGCCTGCGAATTGGAAAAAGTATTCGGTCAAGGGCTACAATGTCAGCAAAGGCAAAGCGACCGATCTGACCCTGCTGGTTAAAGAGGAATAGCCGCCTCAAAAGGGACCAAAATTTGCAGTTTCGCGCTGCTCTGTTAGGGATTCGCTCGAGTGATTACTTTTCTGGAAGGGACCCTGGTCAGCGCCTTGCCGACCCAGGCGATTGTAGATGTCGGCGGCGTCGGTTACGAAGTGGCGATTCCGCTTTCGAGTTACGATAAGCTGCCCGCCCCGGGACAAGCGGTCCGTATTTTGACCCACCTGCACGTGCGTGAAGACGCGCACATTTTGTTCGGGTTCATGACCGCTGCCGAACGCGATCTGTTCCGGCTCCTGGTCAATAACGTCAGTGGAATCGGCCCCAAGCTCGGGCTCGCGGTTCTTAGCGGAATGAGCGTCGCAAACTTCAAAGCCGCGGTCGTCTCAGCCGACGTCAGCGCGCTTTCGAAAATCAGCGGGCTGGGCAAGAAAACGGCCGAACGCATCGTGCTGGAGTTGAAGGACAAGGTTGGAGTCGCCGCGGCGTGGGAAGTTGCCAGTGCGGCGCACGCCCCTTCACCCGAGCAGGAGCAGGCGAACGAAGCGGTGCTCGCCTTGATCGCGCTCGGCTACAAGCAAGCGGATGCGCACCGGACCGTGCACGACCTGCAGCAGAAGCATCAGGGCAAAACTGCGGAAGACCTCGTGAAACTGGCCCTCAAGCAGATGGCGATGGGCCGCTGACAAAGATCCGAGAGTGGCGGACGCAAGCACAGAGCGACTGGAATCAATTCGGAAGCACATTCCGACCGAAGGACTCTTTGCCGAAAAGGATTGGCTCCTTTCGCCGGACGCATTCCCGATCGATCCAAAATTCGAACGCGATCTCGAGCAGCTCGGACACCGCCTCTTCGTTTTCCAGCGCGCGTGCAATCAGCTCTACCAGCTCAGCATTAAAGGAAAACAGCCGGGCTGGATTGCCGATTACCTCGATGCCGGCAAACCGCCAGAGCTGGTGGAATATTCACGACAGAAGCGTTTGCGCGATGAACTGCCGGCGGTCATACGCCCAGATCTGGTCCTGACCGAGGAAGGCTACACCATCGCCGAGATCGATTCCGTTCCTGGAGGAATTGGCCTAACCGCCTGGCTGAACCAGACTTTCTCGCGGCTGCAGGAGGATGTCATCGGCGGCGCCGAGGGCATGATCGAAGGCTTCCGCTCGATTCTGCCGGAGGGCGCGGACATTGTCGTGTCGGAGGAAGCGGCGACCTATCGACCGGAGATGGTTTGGTTGAGCGGGCAACTGAACGAGTGTTTCCCGGACAAACGTTGGACGGTGAAAGCCGCCGAAAATTATTCGCCCACTGCGGGTCGCGCGGTTTACCGGTTTTTCGAGTTGTTCGATCTGCCAAACATCCCGGGAATCGAGCAGACGTTGCGTGCCGCTGCGGAGGGCGCCATCCGCGTCACGCCGCCGATCAAACCTTACCTGGAGGAGAAGATGTGGTTCGCGCTTTTCTGGCTGCAGCCGCTGCGCGATTTCTGGCGCAGAGAACTGGGCGAAAAGTATTTCATCAAGCTCCAGGAAGCGATTCCTTACACCTGGCTGCTGGATCCGACGCCTTTGCCACAGCATGCCGTCCTTCCGCGGCTGGAGTTGCATGATTGGCGCGAGGCGGGCAAGCTCAGCCAGAAAGAGCGTGATCTCCTGCTTAAGGTCAGCGGATTTTCACCGCTGAGCTGGGGCAGCCGTGGAGTTTCGTTAGGTCGTGATCTCCCGCAAACGGAATGGCAGGAGCGCATCGAAACGGCTCTGGCAGATTTTCAAAAGTCACCGACGATCATGCAAAAGTTCCATAAAGGTCGGCAGTTCGAGCACCGTCACTGGAACGCTGACGGCACCGAGTTGCTGACGATGAAGGGACGTGTGCGCCTTTGCCCTTATTACTTTGTCGAGAATGAGTGCGTGAAAATGCGCGGTGCCCTCGCCACCGTTGTGCCCGCAGACAAGAAACTCCTGCACGGAATGCGGGACGCGATTCTGCTGCCATCGGTGAGGAGCCAGTCGAAGTGATAACACGCCCAAAGCAACGCTACTGCCATCAAGGAGCGGCGACTTCCCAGTCGCCGATTTAACATACGGCGACCAGAGGTCGCCGCTCCTTGGTTTCAGCTGCAGGCCTGCGCGCTCCGGCTCGTAATCGTGATCGTAATCCTAATGGGGATCGGGATGCGGATCGATCATGATCACGAGCAAGATCATGAGCTCGCCCGTCGCACAGGCCTGCCCGCTCATTTTGCTGGGACCGTTAACTCACGGGTGTAGAGCGATCCCGCAGGCGTGAGCCTGCTCGAATACAAATGAAAAGCCTCGATCCGGAACATCCCGGCGTCGAAATCAGCGCACTTGGTGAGAAACTTTCGCACCGGCTGCAGCGGCACATCGCCGCAACGGGCAAGGGTGATATGCGGATGCCATGGACGCAGATCTGCTTCGAGGCCAGCACCAAGCGCGGCTTCCTGCACCCGCTTGTGCACTTGAAAAAGATGGGGATGGCCGGAACCGACCCCGATCCAGATAATTTTCGGTACACCTTTACCGGGAAACGTTCCGATCCCCTGGACCGACAACGCAAAAGCGCCGAATTGGATAACGCTCAAGCGCTTCGCCAGCTCCATCTCTGCATCTTCCGGCACCTGGCCAAAGAAACCGAGGGTCAGATGCATCTGGCCGGGATCGGACCAGCGAACAGCCGGCAATTCTGGATCGAGCTGGCCTAACGAAGCGCGAATCGAATCCGGAACATCAATCGCGGCAAATAAGCGCTTCGCCATGGGAGACTCTCACCTTCGGACGCGTTAAAGCCGTCGTCCACCTGCGGAAAAAGTTTCACCTTACGAACGCTGTTGTAGCGGCGGTCTATGACCGCCGATTTCCCAGTTTCGGCGGTCATAGACCGCCGCTACAGAGGACGGTCGACTGCGCGGCGAAGTTCCGCGAAGATCGTGATCCCCCGTCGCCGTGGTTTGGACAAAGCAGTCAGCCGGCATGGCGGCGATTGAAGCGCGCCACCTCGCGCTCGGTCTCGCGATCGGTCGCGCGCTTTTTCAGGTCAGCTCGTTTGTCGCGCGCCACCTTGCCCTGCCCCACGCCGATCTCCGCTTTGAGCCGGCCGTTCTTCCAGTAGAGCTTCAGGATAATCAGCGCGTGCCCCGAGACGTTGGCGGCACCGTAAAGCTTGTCGATCTCGTGCCGGTGCAGGAGTAATTTTCGCGGGCGCTTCGGCGTCGGCACGTCGATGCTTGCCTGCGCGTAGGGTTGGATATCGGCGTTAAAGAGAAAAATTTCGCCGTTCTCAACGCGCGCGAACGCGTCGCTGATGTTCGCCTTGCCGGCGCGAATCGACTTTACTTCACTCCCCTTCAGCTCGATCCCGGCTTCGTAGCGCTCGAGAATATGAAAATCACGAAGCGCCTTCCGATTCAGAATCGATTCGGTGGCCATAAGTCAGGCTAGCACAGGCTCGACTGCCCGGCTGCGATGTCCTGCCGAAACCTACTCCGCTTCCGTTTTCTCGCCTTCAGCCTCGACCGCTTCGAAGGTGAGTTTGCCGGCGATGATCTCTTTGAGAGCGATGTCCGTGAGGGTGGAACGCGGACCGGTTTCGACCATGGGACGATGTCCGAGGCCGAGTTGTCGCACACGTTTTGAGACCACATTGATCAAGAGCTGTTGGTTGGGAATCACCTGAGCTGCTTCCTGCAGAAGTTGAGTGGTCATATTGCGCGAGGGTCGGATGGTCCGGATTGGTTCCGTAGGAAATTGGAGGACATCGGCCATGCCGGGGACCAAGGTGGTGGTCGGAGCGAATTCAGACGCGAGCGTGGCCATAAAAAAACGAGCCGGAACTGTGCTCGGCGGCACGGCTCTTGTCAACCGATTTGTCACCGCTAGCTCCGCCTAACGCGTCTAAAGATTCTGCCAGGTGAAGTGGCTGCCGAGGAAGGCCTTATGCAAGACGGCGAAGTCGGCTTGTTTACAAGTGAGCTGAAACTGCATCTGTTCGCCCGGCTTCCGGTTCAGAAAGAGCAACGAGCGGGACCAGGAGTAGCCGCCGCGTTCGTAGCGAATGATGCAGAGGAAGGTTCCCTTTCTTTCAATCACAACCGGGTCGGTAGCCTGCGACACGATGTTCGCCTGGGTGGCCCCGGCGGGAAGCGCCGCCACCGCTTCATCCGTTAGGCTTTTAATCCCTTCGGCATCGAAAGCGGGGAACGAGCTCCCCTTGTGGATAGTCACAACCGCTTCCGCTTCGCTACCATGAGGTGGCCACAAGACCAGCTTGGAATCGTCGCCGGCGTAGTGCCATCCGGTCGGAGGAGAATAGGTAATACTGAGCGAGCCGTCATGAAAAACGAGCCGTTCGAATTTGAAACCATCGAGCTCATAGATGTCGGTTTGCGGCTTCAACTGCAAATCCGCCTGCGCCGCCGTGGTAGCCGCGAAGAAGAGCCAGAGGAAAATTCTCTTCATAGGGCGAGCCACCAGCGACCTTTCACATAGCTGTAGACCATGAGCGACCCAGGGGGCGAATAAACCTGGAAGGTCTTGTCAAAAAACCATTGGCGGTTGGGCGGATTGTAGACGTTGTCCTTGCCCCACGTGCCGATCGATTGCTTGCTCGGATAGAGCTCGACCATCGAACCATAATAGGTCAAGGTCCGGCCCGACCAGTCCTCCAAGAAGCGCGGAAAGTTTTCCGCCCCGCCACTGTAGATGTTGTTCGCCGAGGGCACGATGCCCGCGAGGATGGCGGTATTGACGGTGGTGTTACTGGCCACCCTCGAACCGAGACCGGCGCCGGAATTGTTATCGCTCCAGGAATTGGAAAGAACGTTGACCGCATCGGCGATGACACTGCACGGCTGCCGAGTGTAACCATTCACTTGCGGCTGGGCCGGATTACCGCTGTCGGACGGCGGATTCAAGCCTCCGGTGTTGTAGTCGCCCTGGATATAAACGGGATTCCCGCTCACAATGGTTAGGCCTCCGCTAGGCATAACCGTCCCGTTCTTCAGCCGAATTCCGCGTTTCGTTCCCACTCCATTCGCCGCCGCGCTGGTATCGGTGATGTAAACGATTCCATTGAAGTTAGTCAAGGTGCCGTTCTTGATCGCGCTGGTCACTTTGCTGACGTCGAGCGTGGCCAGGCGAATACTCGACCCCTCGCGATTATCCTGGATCGTCTGGTTGGTCGTAATCGCGGAGGTAAAGGTGTTGTAGAGCTGGAGAGCTACTCCGGTGCTCTTGTTGTTTACGACCGTTCCCGCCGAGTCCATGATTGAAAGCTTGTTCGAGCCGTCGATCAGAATCTTGACGCCGGCTTGGTCGTAATAACGAACGCCGGCAAGCGGATCGCTGTATGCGCCGACCGGTTGCTCGATCAATTCGTGGTAACTGTCGTTGTTCGGATTGGCGTCGCCGGTGTTAACAATCCGCGTCGAATCGAGCCCGAAAGGCTGATGCGCCACATCCAGCGCAGGAGGCAGGTTCGACGGCCAGGAAGGATTGGTGGGGCTTTCTGGCCCTGAACCGGTCGGGCTTCGCGCATCCCCGGGCGCAAACCCGATCGTCCAGTCGCGGCCGTAGGTTACCTTGTCGGCGAAGGTCAGGGAGTTGTGACCTGTGTAGAGGTCACCGTTGGTGTGAACCCAGCCCGTCACCGTGAATGGCGGCCCCGGATGAATCTCGAGGAGATCTGTGTAAAAGATTGCCCAATTCCACGGCGACAATTGCTGCTTTTGGAACACTCTCCTCACTTTCGCCGTCATCTTCGACCCCATCGCCAGCATCGTGACATCGGCGGAGGCGAGATAATTGTAGGTAGCAGATGTAGCAGACATTCCCATCTGTGCCGGCGGATTCGTATCTGTGCCGACCGGGTTCAATTCCGGGTCCACCGCCTGGATGGAGTAGTTGGAAACGGTGAAACCGCTGGAGCCGGCTGTCCGAGTAGCGGTGAAGTTCGCCACATCCGGAAACTGAGCCGCAGTCGGGAGCGGCACCGCCGAGAACGAGCTGGTCGGAAGCGGAATATTCGTGGTCCCCCGGCAGACCTCCCGCCAATATCCGAACAGAATTTCCATCGTCCCATCTCCGACCGCCATCGCATTGCTCAACCAGCGCGTGCGTTGCGCGTTTCGATGGACCGCGGTCGTGTATTCGACGGCGATGGCGGCGGTGACCAGGAGTGTCGCCAACACAGACATGACTATAATCAGCGCCGACCCTTCGCTTTTCGTTATTCCCTTATTCATTGATATGTCGTTAACCGAGCCCTCATCGGAACCTGCCCATTGAGCAGGATGTTGGCGGATTTGAACCCGCGGTTGTTGTATTTCAGGTCGGATGTCGACAGGTCGATGGCAGAAACGAACCGGTAATAGAGCGCCCCCGCCGGAGTGTTGGGGGTGGTAAAAGGGGCTGCGCTGGTGATGTTGTTCCCCATCACAGCAAAGGACTTCCGGACGGTCGGGCCATTCCACTGCAGTTGCTGATTGTTCACGACATAGGAACAGCGATCGGTAATAAAACCCGCGATATTGTAGTTAGTCGGCGATTGCGTCCCGCTGATCGCGTTCGAGAGGTTGTGAGCCAGGGTTAGGGCGTAGCTAGTCCCTGAATTCGTCACGGTGACGATGTCATCTTCGATTTGATGTGTCGGAACGATCAAACGTTGTCCCGCAACCGGGGCCTGCGTTCCCGCGGGCACCTTCACCGTAACTATTTTTGTCCCAGCCGCGGCATCAGCAACGATTTGCAGGGGGCCAATCGACCACAGCTGAAACGATATCCCGGCGGCTGGCCCTCCTCCGCTGATCGCATTGCCATTCACGTCAACCAGGTAAGGCAGCGACACGGTCGAGTGGAGATCCTGCACCATCTGCAGCATGGCGGTGCGCGCCTGTTGATGCGCCGTGTTTACCGCCGTGTTCTTGGCTCCGAGAATTGTCCCGGTGCTGAAAAGAGAAAAAATGATCACCCCGACCACGCCCATGATGCCGACCGTGAACAAAAGTTCGATGACGGTTCGCCCGCTGTGGGAGTGCTCTGACCGTTTCATATATCAGAAGTCCGCACCGCATCCATCGTCACCGTGTAATTCTTAGAGAGGTAGGTGTAGGTCAGCGTCACCGACGCGCGGTAGATCGGGATGGTGTTGCCGTTATAGACCGCACTGATGTCGGTGACCGTAGTGGTCATCGTTCCGCCGACCACAACTCCAGTGCTCGGCTCCTTGTAGACCGCAACGTTGTTCGTGACGTGGGTGCCCACCGTTAACTCGGGCGGGACTTGCATCGTCCCGTCGGGATTCGTTTTCTGTGGATTGAACGGACCGTCCGAAAGGAGGAGGTCCACTTGATTTTGCACCACCGTGGTGGCGCCGGTAAGATTCCGAGCGGCGCTGGCGAATGAATTCACCTTCGTCAGGCCACCGACAACGGTCGCGACGCCGAGGCCGGCGAGGGCGACTGCGACAGCCACCTCTACCAGCGTAAAACCCTTTTCTGAACGCCCATGTTGCACCATGCGTTTCTGGTAATTATAGCAAGAGTTGTTCCGCGCTTTATTGGCAAACTAAAATGCGTTAAGACGCTTTCCACGAATGGCTTATGGGATAGATCGGAGGCAGATTAGTCGGACTTGTGGTCCGCTTCTCGCAAAAATGAGGCTGTTGCAGGTCTGCGAGACTCCGTCTCCGGGGAATTGCGAGGCGAAAGCAGGAGTGCGAACGGCCGTCAAAACCTGGCCTGAACCAAGCGAAATAAGCGTCGCCCGCCTGGAACGCAGGTTTGTAGCGGCGATCTCTGACCGTCGCACTCTCGGAGACGAGCCCCACTTACCATCGTAAGCGGTTTACGATGTCGGAAATGAGCGGTCTGGACCTGTGAGAGGAGGAGTCTTGGAGGAACGGCGCGGAATTCTCGCTGGCAGCATCGCCGCGCAGGGCAGCCGAACTGCGTTTCGAATCTCCCGACTTTCGACGCAACAGTCGCGACACGACTCTCGGGAGGTTTGCGCTACTACTAGAAATTCTCGGGCTGGCGGGATTATCCAAGCCTGGGGGCTTGGCTCTGCCAAAGGAGCTTTGCTTTTGTAAGAACCGCGCTGGCGCGCTTCGCAGCCGAACTGCGTTCGAATCTCCAGAGTTTCGTAAGCCGTGTTCGGGAAGACGCGCGGGAGGTTCGCGGTGCTCTCGGGAAATTCTCGGGCTGGCGGGATTATCCAAGCCTGCGGGCTTGGCTCTGCCAAAGGAGCTTTGCTTTTGTAAGAACCGCGCTGGCGCGCTTCGCAGCCGAACTGCGTTCGAATCTCCAGAGTTTCGTAAGCCGTGTTCGGGAAGACGCGCGGGAGGTCCGCGGTGCTATTGGAAATTCTCGGGCTGGCGGGATTCGAACCCGCGGCCTCTTCGTCCCGAACGAAGCGCTCTACCAAGCTGAGCCACAGCCCGATGTGGAAACCGCACGAGCATCTACCATGCTCCCGCCGAAAAGCAAAGCTCTGTCGCTCGGCACATCCTTTCGAAGTGCAAAAGTTTCCCCTCGACTTCCCCATCCTGCCGCCGAACCGTCGCTACATCCATGACCTCTGCGGTTCTGACCACTCTTCTGCTCAGCGGATTCGGCATCGCTTTCTTTCACGCCGCTATTCCGACGCACTGGCTGCCCTTCGTGCTGACCGCGCGCCTGCGGCATTGGAGCCACGGCAAAACCCTGGCCATCACCGCCGTCGCTGGAACCGCGCATGTTACCGCCACGGCTTTGCTCGGCCTGGCTATCACCGGCTTCGGCACCGCCCTCAGCAAAACAATCGGCGGCTGGTTCCCGGGCGTCGCCGGAGGAATTCTTCTTCTTCTCGGACTCTTCTATCTGATTCGCCGGCCGCACGGGCATTGGCATTTCGGTCCAAGCAGAATCCGGCATGCCCACGACGGCGGGCCCGAGCACGAACACACGCACGACGAAATGGCGACGCACGCTCGCTCAGATTGGGCCGCCATCACCTCGTTGTTCGCTTTCCTCACCTTTTCACCCTGTGAAGGATTTCTTCCCTTTTATGTTTCCGGAATTCGTTATGGCTGGACCGGGTTCGCGCTTTTGACCGCGACCCTGTCGGTTGGGGCGATCGTCGGAATGCTTCTCTTCACCTGGCTGACGCTCGTCGGGCTGGCGCAGGTGCGGATGGCGTTGCTCGAGAAATATGAGAGCACGCTCATGGGAATCTTGCTCTGCGCGGTCGGATTGCTCATTTTGATTTGGGAATACTGATGGCTACGGAACTTCAGGTGGGCGACAAAGCCCCGGATTTCAGCGCAATTGCGGTCGGCGGCGAATATGGCGAGGGCACGCCCGTTTCCCTGTCCGGGCTCAAAGGAAGATCGGTTGTGCTTTATTTCTACCCGAAAGACGACACGCCCGGATGCACGGTGCAGGCGTGCGGAATCCGCGACGCCTGGGGCGATCTGAGCGGCGCCGCCAAGCTTTTCGGCGTCAGCGCGGATTCGTCAAAGAGCCATCGCAAGTTCATCGACAAATTCGCGCTCCCCTTCCCGCTCCTTTCGGATCCTGAGAAAGAAATTGTTAGGGCATACGGCGTCTGGGTGGAGAAATCCTTCATGGGCAAAAAGCACATGGGCATCGAACGGAGCACTTTCGTCATCGGACCGGACGGGCGTCTCATTGCCATCTTCCGGAAAGTGAAACCGGACGACCACGTCGACCTTCTCCGCGAAGCGCTGAAGCTAGGCCGCGAAAAATCTTAACTTTTCCTCTGCGCCACCACTCACCCGCTGCTCTAAACCGCAGCGGGATCCCGCGGCCGCGGGACTGAACGTTGGAAAACTTAAACTCTGCGCCACCACTCACCCACCCTCGCCGCGTCGCTAAGCTCTGCCCATCTTCACCAGGCTCGCCCTAGGTCGCTCGCAAATGTGTTGAACATCGAAAAGTGCGCTCGGGATTAGTGCTGATCGTTGGAAAACTTAAACTCTGCGCCACCACTCATCCGCCCTCGCCTTGGTAAGCTCTGCCCCATCTTCACCAGGCTCGCCCTAGGTCGCTCGCAAATGTGTTGAACATTGAAAAGCGCGCTCGGGACAAGTGCTGATCGTTGGAATTCTTAAACTCTGTCGCCGTCACTCACCCGCCCGCTGCTCTAAGCCGCAGCGGGACAAGTGCTGAACGTTGGAAAAAAAAAGAAAGTCAGTTGCAACGGAGCGCAGGCAATGGTTGGATGAGCCGTTGCTTTCGGGAACACCAGGTTGGTGAACCCTTTCACGCAACGTTATGGGTTCGCTGAAGAAGAAAAGAAAAGCCAAAATCTCCAAGCACAAGCGTCGCAAGCGCATGCGGGAGAATCGCCATAAAAAGCGTCTTCGTTACAAGGCGTAGAGGATTGCGTCACCCGGAGCGGGATGACTGCAGGCAGCACCCTGGTTGCCGGAAACAACAGCGCCATTACTGTTGGGCAATGGCCTTCCGGAGCTCGTGGAACATTCCACTCCGGCTCGTTGCGCTGCTGCTCGTTTTCGCTTTTCCGGCTGCGCTCTTCTCGCGCGCGCCCGCACCGACTCCGCCGCCGAAGAAGCAGAGCGCCGCGGCCAAAAAAAATCGCAAGGACGATTCGCTGGACCTGCAACCCGCCAAGGACCTGCTCCTTAAAGAGACCGGCCGGCTCAAGGCCGACGCGCTGGCCGAATTTGTGCGCGGCGCGGATCTCGAGGAGAGCGGAGAAACTGAAAAGGCGCTGACTGCCTATCGCCACGTGCTGAACGTGGATCCGGGGCAGGTCGAGTTGGCCGTCCGCGTAGCCGACATTCTGACCCGGCAGAACGATTACCCCGAGGCGATCGACGTCCTGAAGGACGCGATCAAAGCGAACGGAAAGCGCGCGGAACCGTTTCTCGCCCTCGCCGCGATCTACGCGGACTACCTGAAGAAGACCGATCAGGCAGTCGATTACGCCAACCGCGCCATCGCCATCGATCCTGCCGAAATCAGCAGTTACTCACGGCTTTGTGAGATTTACGCGGACCTCGGCGAGACCGCGAAAGCGCGTCAGACCGTCGAACGCGCCATGAAGGTGCAGACCGACGATCCTGTTTTTTGGGCGCGATTAGGGAAGCTTTACGGCGCGCTCGCCACGCAATCGGGCGAGCAGCAAACGCCGCAAGACGCCGCCAAAATCAGCGAGATTTTCAAAAAGGCGGCCGATAACGCGAAGGACGATCCCAATATTCTCCGGGATATCGCGGATTACTACAGCTCCTCAAAGCAGGTCAAGGAAGCCATTCCCCTTTACCTGCGGGTGCTGGAGCTTCAGCCAGACGACGCCTCCGCGCGCGAAAAATTAGCCAAAGGGTTCGTCGAGACTAACCAGCAAGCCAAGGCGATCGAGACGCTCGAAGCCATCATCAAAGAACATCCGGAGAAGTATCAATCCTACGATCTGCTTGCCGAAGTGCTGGAAGACCAGGGCAACGCGCTTCTGCGCGAGAAAAAAATGGAGGAGGCGAAGAGCATCTTCAAAAAGGCGGCCGCCAGTTACGAGCAAAGCCTTCTCGTTAATCCGACGCATGCGGTCACTTATGTTCGCCTTGCCCGCATCCTCCTCGGCCCCGTCATCCCCGATCCGGAACACGCGGCCAAGTTGTTAGGGGAAGCGCGGCGCCGTTTTCCTGAATCGCCCGAGATGGTTTACTACCTCGCCCTCGCTCTGCGTGAAGCCAAGCATACCCAGGAAGCTCTCACCACTTTCGAAGAAGCGCTGCACGAAGCGGAGCTGGATGCCGGAGAAATGGTAAACGCGCAGTTTTACTTCGACTACGGCGCCACCGCCGAGCAGGGCGGACTCTACGACAAGGCGGCCGAACTATTCAAGAAGGCGATCTACCTCGATCCCGCGAATTCAACCGAAGCCTGCAATTACCTGGCTTACATGTGGGCCAACCAGAATACACACCTCGAAGAGGCGGCCGATTTGATCAAACGCGCACTTCAGTCAGATCCTAACAACGGCGCGTATCTCGATACCCAGGGTTGGATTGAATACCGGCAGGGAAAATTCGACCAGGCCCTGACCGACCTTCAGCATGCCGCCCAGGCCATCGGGCGTGAGGATGCTGTCGTCTTCGAACACCTCGGCGACACCTACTCCAAACTAAAAAGACTACCCGAAGCGCTCGAAGCATGGCAGAAAGCTTCAAAGCTGGATCCCAAGAACAAAAATTTGGCGGATAAAATCGCGAACGCGCAAAAGGACGTGAACAAACCAGGCGATAAGGCTGGAACAGGCAATCGTTAAGCCTATGGCCGCTTCCGATCCGCGCTCAAACGAAGAGCGTTACCCGACGCACTGGCAGCGCCAGACGATGTGGGCGGCGTTAAGTGCTCTGTCGGTGGTTTTCATCACGGCGGTGGTGGTCTGCCTCATCTGGATCCTGGCCTACGTTGCCCGCTACCTGCAGCCCATCCTCATTCCCGTCGCCATCGCAGCGATCCTCGCCTACCTGCTCGATCCGGTCGTGACCTGGATGTGCAAAGGCAGCCTTAATCGAACCAGCGCGGTGGCCTTGCTCTTCCTGATTGTTTTCCTGGTCCTCATCCTTCTCGGCACCTGGCTGGTACCGGTCATCTCGATGCAGAGCGCATCGTTCGGCAAGGATCTGCCGGCTTACACGCAGCGGGCCCGCGACGAAGTGGTCGAGCTGATTTATCGCTACAACCAGACCTTTCACCCCACCACAACTCACGGCAAGACGAGTTCCAACACCAGCAACTTCGTTAACTGGGTCCTCGGAACTTCAACGACGCATCCAACGCCGACACCCGCCCCAATCCCGGCCGCATCGCCGGGCGCGGGAGCGACGGAGGTGATCTCGCCTGCGCCAGCCAAGCTGAGCTCGGCTGATCGGGTGCAGATTCAGGATTTCGTGAAGAAGCAGATCCCGAATCTCGAGCGCCAATTGCCGGCCTGGAGCGAGAAAGTTTGGACAATTTTGAAATCGAGCATCGGCGGATTTCTCGGATTCACCGGGTTTCTGCTCAGCCTGATCCTGGTGCCGATCTATCTTTTCTTTTTACTCAAGGAACGTCCGCGAATTGAAAAACGCTGGCGCGAATACCTGCCTCTTCGAGCTTCACCGCTGAAGGACGAAGTCGCTGAAGTCATCACCCAGATCAACAATTACGTGATCGCTTACTTCCGCGGTCAGCTGCTGGTTTGTCTGGTGGATGGAATTCTCATCGGCTGCGCGCTGGCCTTGTTGGGCTTAAGTTTCGCCCCGCTCATCGGCGTGATGGTCGCCATCCTGACCATGATTCCTTACATCGGAATCATCCTCTGCTGGATCCCCGCCGTTCTGATCGCCGCGTTCCAGTTTGGCGACTGGACGCATCCCTTGCTGGTCACGGCGATCTTTATCTTTATCCAGAACCTGGAAGGAATGTTTTATGCCCCTCGCATCGTCGGAAAGTCTGTTGGTCTCCATCCGATGACTGTAATCGTGTCCATTTTTGTCTGGGGCTTGCTCATCGGCGGATTGCTCGGACCCATCCTGGCGGTTCCGTTGACGGCCACGGTAAAGGTCTTGCTAGCCCGATATGTGTGGGGACGCCGCTTGCGCGAAAAAGTGATGCAGTCTGCGCCGCCGCTGGAAAGCCTTCGATCGGCCGAAACCTGATCGGCGCTGCTCCTGTTTGCTAGCCAGTTTTGATTTGATGACGCCAACGCGCCGAGACGTTTGATGAGCGAACACGAACACCATGTCCGAAAAGTTCGGCGCAAACGCCGCGTCCGCTCACTTCCCGGCGTCGACGACTTTCGCCTCTTCAAGCACCGCCTTTCACCGGAACGGCTGGCGCTTCTCCTGGCCGGCCTCGCCGTCGGGGTCGTCGTGGGGATTATCTGTTTCAGTTACGGCTCGCGATTCTTCAAGAACTGGCAGGAAACACGACTGCTCAAGCAGGCCAACATTCTTCTGCAGCAGTCCGATTACAAAGGGGCTGAAAAGAAGGCGCAGCGCGCGCTCGAGGTCCATCCGGATTCGCTCTCGGCGTTTTACGTCCTCGCGCAGGCGACTGAAGCTGAGAATCGTCTAGAGACTGTGGCCTGGCGCGCACAGATTGAGCGATTAGCGCCCGATCGACTCGATAGTCATCTGAACCTTGCTTCGGCTGCCCTGCGTTTCGGCGAACTCGAAACCGCGCGCAAGGCATTGGACCGTATCGCCCCCGCCGATCGTAACAAGGCAGAATACCACGTCGTCGCCGGCTGGCTCGCTCGCGTTGAAGGCGATGAGGCGGGCCTGCTCGAACATTTCGCCGCCGCGGCCAAGGAACAACCGTCGAACGATCTCTACCAGTTCAATCTCGCCGCGCTGCAAATCAAATCGGACGAAACCGAAATGCGGGACAAGGCGCGCGAAACATTGCTCCGGTTAAGTCATACCACGCAATATCGGGGGGGCGCATTGCGCGCATTGCTCAACGACGCGGTCGACCGCAACGACCTCAAGTCGGCCGATGAGTTCGCCCAGGACCTGCAGATGACCCAGCAGGTGACGTTTAACGATCTGCTGCTTTGCCTGAACTTCTATCGCAAACTCGACGAGAAAAAATTCTCGACCCTGCTCGAGAAAGTGAAGCCCGTGGCCGCGCGTAATTCTGCTGATCTCGGTGCGCTCATGGATTGGATGAATAACAACGGGATGTCAGCGGAAATTCTGAAGTGGATGGACAAACTCGGATCCGACACCACCACCAAACCGCCCGCCGCGGCCGCCATCGCCGAGGCTTTCGCCCAGGCCAAGAACTGGTCCCGCCTGAGAAGATGGACGCGGAGCAGCTCGTGGGGTTCTTCCGACTATCTGCGTCTCGCCTATCAAGCGTATGCCGCGCGTCAATTGCGCCAGAGCGGTAACGATGCGGAGTTTGATTCGCTCTGGCGATCCGCGGAGGTGGCCGCGAACAACGACGTCGCCCGCGAAATGGATTTGGCGCGTCTCGCCGGAAAATGGGGACTCGTAACCGAAGGAGAACAACTCTGGAATCGCATTGCGCGAAACGCCCCTGCCCGCCGCGAAGCCTACGACGCGCTGGCAAAGATTTATCGCACCAACAACGATTTGCCGAATCTTTATCGAACTACCCAGCGCTTGCACGAGATCTCACCCGGGGACACGGCCGTGGCTGCGAATTACGCGCGGCTTGCTTTGCTGCTTGATCAGAATGCCGCCGAAGGACACCGCGTCGCCAAGGAAGCTTACGAGCGTTCGCCGACTGATGTGAACTGCGCAGTCACTTACGCTTTTTCGCTCTACGGACAGGGCCGCACCACCGAGGGGATCGAGATCATTCACAAGCTCCCGGTGGACCAGCTGCATGATCCCCACGCTGCCGTCTATACCGCGGTTCTGCTCATGGACGAAAATCAGCTCGAACCCGCGCGCGAATACATCGAGGCGGCGCGACGCGGTCCGATCTTTGTCGAAGAGCGGAAGCTTCTAGATGAAGCGATCTCCAAGAGCAACCCGGCTGCCGCTAAACCCTCGCCCGCGCCGGCGATGTCGCCCAAACCGGCAACTAGTGCCACCCCAGGGGCCAAACCCACGGCAACGACTTCTTCCACCCAGCCGGCTTCCGCGACGCCCACGGGATCGCCGAATAGTTAGGGCGAGCCGGCTTTAGCCATCGCCTTCTCAATCACGAGCCCGGCCAGGTGCTGAGTTGCCTGGTCTAACATTTCGTTAGCTGCTTTCAGCTTCGAGAGCTCTTCTCCGGCGAGAGCAGCCCGAACTTCTTCGGCCGCGCGGGAAATGTGGAACGTCTCCTCCGGCGTCAACGAATCGCCCGCCAGCGCCAGCGCCGACTTCAACGCATCCAGCATTTCTTCCGATTTCAGCCGCGTCTCCGTCCAGATTCTCTCGTTCACATCGGCCAAAGCGTGATCGAG
Organism: uncultured Verrucomicrobiae bacterium; assembly: GCA_963746035.1. Classification (GTDB taxonomy): domain Bacteria; phylum Verrucomicrobiota; class Verrucomicrobiia; order Chthoniobacterales; family UBA10450; genus JBBRDU01. The sequence continues at coordinate 679,732 of CAVUZN010000001.1, forward strand.
CGACTCGGCCAGCATTGCTTCGACGGCTTCATCGGAAACATCGACCGCGCTTTTCAGTTCGACGATTTTCTCGCGACCCGTCTTCGTATCGCGGGCGAGAACATGCAGGATGCCGTTGACATCAATCTCAAACTGCACCCCGACCCGCGGGATTCCTTTCGGTGCCTTCTCGAACTCAATCTCAAACTCACCCAGCCGCCAGTTATCCCGCGCCATCTCGCGTTCGCCTTGCAGGACCTTGATGGTCATCGCGCTCTGGTTCGAGACCGCGGTGGTAAAGAGTTCGCCCGCTTTGATCGGGATGGTCGAGTTACGCGGAATGATCACATTCATCAAACCGCCGAAGGTTTCGATGCCTAACGATAGCGGGGTTATGTCCAACAGCACCACGTCGCGCACCACCCCCGAGAGAATGCCTGCCTGGATGCTCGCGCCCAGGGCGACGGCTTCGTCTGGATTTTGCGAAGTGTTTGGTTCGCGTCCGAAAATTTCGGTCACCAAGCGCCGCACGATCGGCATTCGCGTCACCCCGCCGACCAAAATGATCTCATCGAGCTCCTTGGGCTCGATCTTTGCATCTGCCAGCGCGCGCAGGCAATGGGCGCGCGTCCGCTCTACCACTGGACGCGCCAGCTCTTCGAGATCTTCTCGCGTGATCTTTACGCTCAAGCTTTCGCTTCCCTCGGCGAAAGGTAGGTCGATCGAGATCGCGTCTTCGGTAGAAAGCCGATGCTTGGCCTGAAGAACCGCTTCCCGTAACCGCTCCCGGGTTTCGCCGGCCAGGTTAGACCGGGCCCGCTGCAGCACCCAGTCCAGCATCGCCCCGTCGATGTCATCACCGCCCAGCCGGGTGTTTCCGTTCGTGGACAAGACTTCGAAGAGGCCCTCATTGAGCTCGAGCAATGAAATATCGAAGGTCCCGCCGCCGAAATCGTAAACCGCAATTCGCGCTCGCGATTTTAATTTGTCTAGTCCGTAGGCCAGTGCCGCCGCGGTCGGCTCATTGATGATTCGCTCAACCGTCAGACCGGCCAACTCGCCCGCCTTCTTGGTCGCGCTTCGTTGCGCGTCGTTGAAGTAAGCGGGAACAGTGATAACCGCGCGCTTCACCTCGTGACCGAGGGCAGCAGCCGCATCCGCCTTTAGTTTCTTTAAAACCAAGGACGCGACTTCTTCGAACGAAACGGAAAGGTCGCCAATCCGCGCCCTCACGGGACGCCCCCGTTCAGCTTGCAAAGAATAGGCCATTTCATCTGCGTCGTTCGCAAGGTTTTCGCTGCGCAAACCGATAAAGCGTTTGCCTGAGTAGATGGTGCGGTCAGGCAACCGCGCTCGCATTCTCTGCGCGAGCCGTCCAACGACCGGCTCGGCTCCGTCCGGAAAAGCAACCACCGACGGTGTCAGGCGTTCGCCTTCATTATCCGCGAGCAAGATCGGAAAGCCTGCCTCCATCACGCCGATCAGCGAATTGGTGGTGCCGAGGTCAATTCCGACAATCTCGTCCATCGGTTAAAGTAGCGGCAGACGCGACCGATGCATCTGTTCCCTTTACGCAAATAACCCGAGGATCGCGGCGCCGCTTATCTTCTTCCTCTGCCTTGTCCGGGACTGCCATCCGGCGGCAGCCGGAAATTAAGAATGCAGAGCTCTAACTGCAGCGCTAGCGGGAGCGTAAAGGACTGCGGTGAGGGTGGAGTTGCTCTTTCGACAAGTGCAATCCGCTTTCGATGGCAGCCGTCGCGTAAACGTAGCCGTTCGGCCAATCAATGCACCAATGATCAAATGCTCGACAGGGAGGTCAATCGCGAAGCCTGATGCTGCTTACGGTGCGCCATGCCTTCACATCCGCAGCGTTGCGTGTGGGAGCGCGGCACAACGCCAGCATCACTCGATTAAATCGAACTTTGCGAAACGGAAGCTGAATGAATGATGCAAGATCGCGTCGCGTCGATAGGCCGAGCTTTTTGTAGCAAAGACTCAGGTGGGGATCCGCCACTTTTCTGGAGTCCACGCCGGCTTCCCGTTGAAGTGTTCGGGCCAGTCGATCAAGGGCTGCGCTCGATCGAAACCGGACGAAAAGCGTCTTGGTGAACTGACTGGAATGATCGATTCGCTCGATGCTCAGCGAAAACGCCTTCGACTCAAAATCGCGCAGGAGTCGACGAGCTTCGCCGACGGCGAGGCCTCCACTGAACAAGGTCAGATGAGCCGGAAAGAGCGGGGCCTTCAATTCTCGCGCGAGGGTTTTGATCAGCTCCGCGAACAGATCCGTCTCGGGTGCGGCCGGCATCAGCCAAAAAGTGACGAGATCGCGCTGGCGCGGACTCACGACCATTTCTGCAGCTCGACGATGTTCCCCTCAGGATCGCGCGCATAGACCACGTGCAAATCGCCGGCGTCTTCCACATTCCTCATAACGATTTCGCCGACCGTTCCCCCGCCCGCATTCTCGACCGCGGCCAGAGCCTGCTCAACGTTGTCGACACTGAACGCGATGTGCCCAAACCCCGGTGCATTCACGGCGCGAGTGGCGGACGGCGGCATTGCATCATAGGAGAAGATCTCCAGGGTCGGGCCGTTGCTGCCGTAGCCAGGCAGCAGCAGATGAATACCCCGCAAATGGGCGTTCTGCAGCGCGGTCACGCGATCCAGCCATTCTCCAGAGTAATCCTTGTCCGGCCCCTGCAGCACACATCCGAAAACGTTGCAGTAGAAGCGAACAAGGTTTTTCCAGTCGCGCCCGACCAGGTTGGTATGAACGAAACGCGCTTTGATCGCCATCGACGTGACTGTCCATTAAACGATTTTCCGCGGGATCTGTCCGCATTTGTTTTCACAAGCCGCGGGCGCAGAGTTTGTCGAGCGGTGCTAGTTTCCGAAAATGCCCACCAACGTTCTTGGGACCGATCTGAAGTCCTGCTGCCGCGATCCGCTCACCGGCTTTTATCGGGATGGCTATTGCCGGACGGGACCGGAAGATCGAGGCCTGCACACGGTTTGCGTGCTGATCACGCGCGATTTTTTGGATTTCTCCGTGCTCGACGGCAACGACCTGGTCACCCCGCATCCCGAGTGGGGTTTTCCCGGGCTCGAACCGGGCGACCGCTGGTGTCTCTGCGTAACACGTTGGCGCGACGCGCTGGAGCGCGGTTTGGCGCCGCCGGTCGATCTGGAAGCGACGCACTCCTCGGCAGTGGAGTTTGTCTCGCTCGAAGATCTACAGGCGCACGCGTTGAAGCCCTGAGCTGTTGTTCGTCACGTGACGCCACTTGCCGCACCCAGCGTTTCGCCTTCGGCGGCGAAGAAATAGGTCAGCTGTTTTCTGCGGCGGCAGGCGCGTCGCCTGCAAATTCCAAAGCCCCGCAGCCGACACGGCTGCCTCCAGGCACTCTCTGCCTCCGAACACCAGATGCGGCGGTTCGCGGTCGGAGCGAGGAAGTAGGTCAGCGGCCTCGGCCGCAACTCGGCTGACCCGCTCGGCTTCGCAAAATTCCTGTGGCGGCGGGCGTGTCGCCTGCAAGTTCGAAAGGCCCGCTGCCTCCACAGGTGTCGGGAGCTTGTGGCCTAAAAACCGCTATATCGGCCGGCATGTACCATAAAGTATCCCCCGCTTTTGTGGCCGCAGTCGTCCTTTCGGCCAGCGCCCTAAGCGCTTCCGCGCAGAATCTCACGCCACTCCAGCCTTTTTCACTTTATCCCCGCGCCTCAACCGCCCGCTCCATGCGCATGGCCTACTACGCGCCCCGCCGTCAAAATGTCGAGATACCCGACGCGGACACTCACGCCGAGATCCAGTCGCGCGGGTCGCGACCGACAGTCGCCGGCAGCCGCGCCGTTATTAAACATGGAGTAGCCTACGCGCCCTCCAATGCGCCGGAGAATGTGAAGTCGGCAATCTGGGCGGTGAATTCCATTTGTGGAAAACCGTATCACTGGGGCGGCGGTCATGGTTCCTTCGTTGATTCAGGATACGATTGTTCCGGCACCGTTTCCTATGCGCTGCACCACGCGGGCGCGCTGAGCTCGCCACTGGGTTCGAGCGATCTCCTTCGTTACGGCGAACGCGGTCGCGGCCACTGGATCACGGTCTACTCGCGACGCGGCCACACCTTTGCGATGATCGCGGGTCTTCGCCTCGACACCACGGATTTTCAGCGTGGCGGAAACGTCGGGCCGGGCTGGCATTATGATGGCCGCGGAACCTGGGGTTTCGAAGCGCGTCATCCCGTCGGACTGTAATCAAGCAAGACTCTGGCGCGACGCCGAATCCTGCTAGCCAGCTGGCGCGATTCCGTCCAACGTAACGGCGATTGAAATTGCCGTTCAGTTTGTTCCTGGCGCTTCGCTACCTGAAGCCGAAGCGCACGTTTCTTTCCATCATCACCTTCATCTCGGTGATCGGGGTGATGCTCGGCGTGACCGTGCTCATTCTCGTTATCTCGGTGATGACCGGCTTTGATCGGGAACTCCGCCAGAAGGTGATCGATTTCGACGCCCACATCCTCGTCACCACGGATGACGTTTTAACCGACTGGCGCGATCTCGAGGCCAAGATTCAAAAGGTCCCGAATGTCGTCGCCACCGCGCCCTATGTTCAGGGTCCAGTCATCGTGGAATTCGAAAACCGCAGACTGGCCCCGGTCATGCGCGGAATTGATCCCGTCGCCGAAGAAAAAGTCGTTCCTCTGCAGCACTTCATCAAACAAGGCAAGCTCGACCTGGAAGGTGACTCTGTTGTTCTCGGTGTGGAATTGGCGCGGAAGCTAAAGATTAACGTCGGCGACAAACTGACGGTCTATTCGCCGGGGAACCTCGGCCAGATTCTGGACGGAATAAAGAAGCTGGAGGACGCGAAGGGCGAACAGGAGAAAGAAGCGGTCAGTCGCCTGCGCGAAGTGGTTCTGCCGAAGGAACTGACGGTGACCGGAATTTTTCAGACGGGTCATTATGCGCATGACGCCGACTTTTTGATCGTGCCGCTCTTCATCGGACAGGAGCTTTACGGATTGGAAGATACGCTGCACGGGATCACCGTTAAAACGACCGATCCTTATCTGGCCGAATCGGTGAAACAGGAGATTGAGAATTTTCTGGAGCCGCCGCGTTTCGCCGAGACGTGGGTGGACATGAACAAACAATTTTTTGAAGCGGTTAGGCTGGAGCGCACCGTGATGTTCTTCCTCCTCTTCTTCATCGTCGTGGTCGCGGCCTTCGGCATCATGAGCACGCTCATCACGGTCACTGTGCAGAAGCGCCGGGAAATCGGAATCCTCAAGGCGTTAGGCGCAAATATTTCGCAAATCGTCTGGGTCTTTCTCGGCCAGGGCACGATTACCGGCCTCTTCGGGACCCTGACCGGGCTCGGCCTCGGCATGACCCTGATCCGCTATCGCAACGAGTTTAGCCAGTGGCTTGCCTCGACTTTGCACATCGAAATCTTTCCGCGCCAGGTTTACCAATTTTCGGAGATTCCCGCGCAAGTGGTCCCGACCGACGTCTGGATTATATGCATCAGCGCGTTCCTGATCTGTTCGCTGGCAGCTTTAATTCCGGCCTACTTCGCCGCTCGTCTCGATCCAGTGCGCGCTCTCCGTTACGAGTGAGTTGGAAGCGGGAATACAGAATAAAGCAATGTAGATTTCGCTCCTGACGGAGCTTTGCCCGTGCGCGACTGCGTCTGTCCGCGTGTTGGCCGAGCCGGAGCGCCGTAGGCGCGGCCCGTACGTTAGCAACCCAACGGCGTCGCCGTGCACATGGCCATTCTCTATTTGTGCCGGGGGGCATCGCGGTATGAGCGCGAGTTATTATGTCGCTCCGACGGAGCTCGCGTACGCTACGAACACTAAGACTACGTACATTGCGCTCCTAACGGAGCTTTGCCCGTGCGCGACTGCGTTTGTCCGCGTGTTGGCCGAGCCGGAGCTTCGGTGAAACGCTGCCAATCCGCAGCGCCGTAGGCGCGGCCCGTACGTAGCAAAACCCAACCGTTGTGAAATTAGCTCCGGTAGGAGCGGCACATAACCGTGGCAAACACTTACCACCCCGATTTTTCTGCATGTCGTCTTTGCGGTACAAGACCGCGCTTGTGTGATCGGCAAGTCGTGGCGTGATGCCTTTGGCAGATAGGCACGCGTGCACTCCGCTTTGCGCGCGATTGTCTCTTACCATGGCCGCTCGTAAGAAAACTCGCCAAAGCGACGACGAACTGGCGCACTCCGTGCGTCAGTCGCGCGGATTCACGCCCAATCGTTCCCGACAAGAAAAACGTATCGCAAGTGGAAGCAGGCGCACGAGCCAGGCGCGGAATATGCGCGCAGCCGGCGCCATCTCGAGCAGCAAAACCAGTCCCGATCGTCCGCGTCGGAAAACCGCGGGCAAAAAGCGGAGCCGTCGCTCCAGCGGAGTCAGCACGACCGCGGTTAAACGCGCTCGCGCCAACAAACGTACGTCCCGTCGCTGAAGCGACGCCGGGCTCATCTCATTCACGTCTGCCGCAGTTGTAAGCGGTACGGCCGCCGAGACACCTCGCGATAATTCCAATTACCGGCGCGATTCGGCTAGCGATGATCGCCTTCACGCTTTGGTCGCGCAGAAATTTACTCAGCCTTTCCCCGCGATCAGGCCGGGGACATCCGGCATCTTCTTCCTCTCCCTTGTTCGGGACTGCCATCCGGCGGCAGCCGGAGATTAAGAATGCAGGGCTCTGACTGCAGCGCTAGCGGGAGCGTAAAGGACTGAGGTGAGGGTAGAAGTCACCTTTTCGACAAGTGCAATGCGCTTTCGATGGCAGCCGCAGTGTAAGCGTACCCGTCCGGCCAATCGCTATGGCGCGGGCCAGCCACGTTCAGAACCGCCACGGCACGTTCAGCGATGAAATCATACAGGCGTTTGCCCGCTTCCTTAACACACATTTGCGCGGCATCGATCAAGCAACACGGCCGCTTCATTGCCTCACAACACCCCCGTGTGAACGCGCTGCCGCCGCGCAGTTCACGAAAGTAACAGATTACCGTTCCATCGGAATCCTTTACGTTGGCGCGTGTGCGATCGTCGAAGCTTGCGCCGGGCAGTTCTCGCACGGGATAACGAGCGGGAATTTTCCCGTTTTCATCGAGACGGCCTTCCGGACACCAACCGCCGCAATCAATCCCGAGCTGCAACGCCACATCCAAGGCCGCGCGATCAACGCCAGTCTGTCCGCCGGAAACGATTTTCATGAGAAGATCCCCTCACCTCAATTCTACCCGCGGGAGCGACACCCCCTTGCGCAAGACTGAGGATTCAATCGCCGGTCGGAATGATGTCTGCGCGCTCCACCATCAGGATGACGGTCCGTTGCGGAGCGCGCGTGCGATGACGAACCGCTCGAGGCACGACAAAGCCTTGTCGCGGCTTGAGTTCGACCACGCGATCTTCCAGATCGATCAGCAGGAGGCCATCGACGACATAGAAGAACTCATCAAGATCGGCATGCGCATGCCAGTGGTATTCACCCTCGATGATACCTAACCGGACCACGGCATCGTTTACCCGGCAGAGCGTCTGGTTCCACCATTTGTCGGTGCAGACATCGATCAACTTCTGCACATCGATCACCTCGAGCGGACCGTGCAGGACATTCAGCAGCGTGGTGTAGGGATAATCGGCCGGATCGGACATCGTTTACTCCTCGCCGAGGAAGTAATCCACAGCTTCCCCTTTCACGAAGATCTCGGTGCCGCCTTCCACTGGCACCGCCCACTTCCCGCTGTCGGGATAGAAGCAGCTGTCGCCGCGCGGATTGTCGGCGATCACATAGTAAACGAAATCGTCCGGCCCGGGATTACTGAGCTGATGAGCCTCGCCCGGAAGGAAGATGAAAACGTCGCCTGGACCCACTTCCGTGACACCCTTTTTATCTCGAATATCTCCCCGTCCCGAATACACCAGGTAAAACTCAGTTTCGGCGGCGTGCGAGTGATAGGGGCAATGCGTTTTTCCCGGAGGGATTCGAACCCACTGGAGATCGAAGGGGTGCCGTTTCGTTAGGTCGAGTGATTCCCTGTCCCGCCCAAGCGCAATTGAGATGTCCTTCACAAACTTGTGGAACTTGCCGCCCGGCGACTTTCGTTCCTGCTCGGGCAGGGCATGGAGGTTGACCTTTCTCATCGGCGCTGACCGATTGAACTACAGGTCCCACTTCTTCGGAAGCTTCTGTTTCAGTTTCTCCACCGGCTCGAAGAGGTCACCAAACTTTTCCACCCGTTGCACCGTTTTCTCGCAGCGAAACTTCAACAGATCGGCCTTTTTCTTCTTCAGGCAGCTTTCTACCTCTTCCCACTTCACCGGGGTCGAGACGGTGGGCTCTTCCTTGGCGCGTAACGAGTAAACGCAAACGGTGGTTTTATGTTCGTCATTTTGACTCCAGTCCACGAACACCTTGCTCTTTCGCAGCGACTTCAACATGTTCGACGTTACCAGTTCGGGATGCTCCCGCTCCAGGAATTGCGCGAGGCGGCGCGCGACGTCTTTGGTCTGATCAAAGGTCACCGCGGTGTTGAGCGGAACATAAATCTGCAGCCCTTTCGATCCGCTCGTTTTTGCAAAGCTCTTCAGTTTCGCGGCGGCGAGAAGATCACGCAGCCAAACACCAACCTGGCAGCACTGCACCATGTCCGCCGGTGCGCCCGGATCGAGATCGAATACCATCATGCTCGGGCGCGCGACGTCCTTCTTCCGCGCCAGCGAAGTGTGCAGCTCGAGGTCGGCCAGGTTTGCCGCCCAGACCAGGGTGGGAAGGTCCTGGGCGAGGCAGTAATCCATGTCTCGTTGATTGCCTTCACTCCAGACCCGCGCTGTCTTCACCCAGGTGGGACGATGACTCGGGCAGTTCTTCTCGTAGAAAAATTGGGCGTCCACGCCGTTCGGATAACGCTTCATCGTTAACGGCCGATCTTTCAGGTGCGGCAAGAGCACCGGCGCGATCTTGATGTAGTAGTCGATCACCTGCCCCTTGGTGAATCCCGCCTTCGGATAAAGCACCTTGCTCAGGTTCGAAACCGAAAACTTCTTCCCTGCGACGACGAGTTGTGTCTTTTCTGCCATCGAAGAACCTCACCCAACGGTCACCAAGGACGGGACGTTTCTCAACGGTTTTTTCACTCCGTGGAGGGCGCTGTGATCCTCTGTCCGTTGCGCGATGCTTTTGCTTACGCGAAGAAGCGCTCCGGCGAAAGCAGCGGCTGCGGCTGACAGATGCGAGCGACGCAGTGCTCCCAGCTTTCCTGCCCGCTTAGGATTTCAATTTCGACCCTCAGAAAATAAACCGGCACCGCCGTTTCGGTCAGCCGCGGCATGCGCACCGCGTCCTTCTCCGTGGTCACGATAAACTCGAGATCGCGACGGATGCAGCGATTAACGAAGCGCTGCATTTCCTGCTCGGTGAAGCGATGATGATCAATGAAATGAACGGCCAGGTCGAGCTTTGCTCCGAGCTGCCGCAGCCCATTCTCGAAACTTTCCGGCGCGGCAATCGCGCAAATAGATCCGACGAAAGCACCCCGTAATTTCTCCAGATCAACCCGCTCGCCGGTGCTGATGTTTTGCAGATAAAGCGGTTTATGCGCGCACTCGATGATTTCCGCGGTCCGGTTAAAAAGCCGGATGCGGTCGATCAGCGCCTGGTTCGATTCACCCGTGCTCTTGGTGATGAAGATGTAACTCGCTCGCCGCAGATTCCGCGGTGGCTCGCGTAAAGTTCCACGCGGCAAAAGAAATTCATTCCCGAAGGGCGCCTGCCGATCCACCAGCACGATGTCGAGGCGGTGCTTCAGGTGCAGATACTGCAATCCATCATCGAGCAGGAGGGTATCCACCTTCCATTTATCGATCGCGAGGCGCCCGCTCTTCACCCGGTTCTTATCCACCAGGACAATAACGTCCTTCAGATTGCTGGCCAGCATATAGGGCTCATCGCCGGCCGTCAGTGAATCTAACAAGAGGGATTTTCCGTCGGAAACGACCCGCGGCGGGTCTTCGTCGTGCCCGCGCAGCTTATTCCAGAAAGTGCGACGACTCGGTTTCGGCACGCTTTTGTAACCGCGACTCAGAATAGCGACGCGACGTCCGCCGGATTGAAGGGCGCGGGCAAACTTTTCCACGATCGGCGTCTTTCCCGTCCCACCGACGGTGAGGTTTCCGATGCTAATAACCAGACAGCCGAGGGTGCGCTCACGCAGAATTCGTTTTCGATAAAGATAGAGGCGGAGCTGAACAATCCGCTCGTAGATAAAAGACAGCCCGTAAAGAATTCCGCGCAGGATGCTGGCCCGGGCGCCCTGGCGCCGGCCGAGAATCACATCGATGGCGAACTGCTCGAGATTTTCTGTAGCCGCCATCGTCAATGCTTCCTGGCAATGCTACCGAAGGCGCCAACGTTTTCAGGACCGACCACGATGGCGAGAGCATTTGTCCCCGTGGCTCTCCGCATAGCCCGGGCGATTCGTTCTGGGTTGGTTATCGTCACCGCGGCGATGGCGGATCCGCTTCCGCTCAAAAAGGCCCCGACGGCCCCTGCTCTTTCGGCCGCGGCGATCACGCGCGGCAGAAACGGCAGCAACTTTGTTCGGGGTGGTTGATGCAAGGAATCTCGAAATGCGCCGCGCGCCGCTTCGTAATCCCCCGAAACAAATGCCGCGGTGATGGTCGATGATCCGCCGACATTCTGAACGGCCGCCCCTAACGACACCTTCCTCGGCAAGACTTTGCGCGCCTTGCTCGTCGCCACTTCCAGCTGCGGAATCAACAAAACGCACTGAAGTTTGCGCGCGACATCGAAACGCTGAACGCGCGCTCCGTTCGAGACGGTAAATCCACCGAGCAAGGCCGGGGCCGCGTTATCGGGATGTCCCTCCAACTCGGCACAGAGTTCAAGAATGATGTCTTTCACGAGCGGCTTCCCGGCCAGCGTGTTCAGCCCGACTAACAAGCCGGCGCGCACGCTGGCGCTGCTGCCAAGCCCTCGCCGCTGCGGGATGTTATCCGTCAGCCGGCAGGTAAATTGGAACGGCCTGACTTTCGCCTGCTTGAAAAAGCGATCAGCGGCTTCCCGGGCGATTTGAGCAACGCCTTGACCGTCGCCCCTGGCGACAGTGACCCTGTTATAAAGCTTCAGCGCCAAACCCAGACAATCGAACCCAGGACCGAGGTTCGAAGTGGAAGCAGGAACGCGAACGGTAACTTGCATAACGGACGACGTCCCCTCTGTAGCGGCGGTCTCCGACCGCCGCAAACCTAAAGCCTCCATGGTCAGGCACGTAAAGCGGAGGTCGCGCTTGTCGCCTTGGCCGTTCGGCCTTACACATCCCCTCGTGAAACGGGCTGAGTGGATTGATCAGTCGCTCGTCCACTCCTTCGAAAAGGAGGGCATCGATGCGCACCGGCTTTGCACTCTCGATGACGGCTGGGTTGAACGCTTTGGTCGGGAAGTCTTGATCTCGTATAAAAACGCGGAAGCGCGCGATCGCCTTACCTTCGAGCTCTATTTGTGGCGCAAATCGGTCGACTTCGATTATCTCCGCATCTACACGCGCTTCCTCCCGAAGAAGAACGAGGAGCGCGAAAAACCGGTGCTCACTTTTGGTGATCAGCTGGCGAATCCGGAAACAATCGCCGAGGAACATTTTCTCAAATACGCGATCAACTTCGATGCGGGCTATTCCGTCGGATTCTTCATCGATCAACGCGAAAACCGTCGTTATCTGCGCGCACTCGCCCCCAAACGTTTGCTGAACTGCTTCGCTTACACCTGCTCCTTTTCGGTGGCGGCGGCCTCGATGAATGCCGAAACGATCAGCGTCGACCTTTCACGCAAATCCCTCGAGCGCGGGCGGCGGAACTTCGGTCTCAACAGCCTGCCGACCAGCGGTCATAAGTTTATGGCCGACGACGTCATGACTGTGCTCCCGCGCATGGCTCGCCGTGGCGAGAAGTTCGATGCGATCATCCTCGATCCCCCAACCTTTTCGCGCTCGCACAAGGGCGGAACCTTTCATGTGGAGAGCGATTTCGAGGCATTACTCGCGGCCGCCTTGCAGGTGGCCGGACGCGAAGCGCACATTCTCCTTTCCACCAACTGCACCAGTTTAAATGAGAAAGCCCTCGAGGTGATGGGGCGCTATTGCCTGAAGCTCAGCCGCCGGGCCGGCCGCTTTCATCGCACCCCCGAACTCCCTGATTTTCCACCTCATACGGGGGCGAGCACCGTTTGGTTGAGCTTACGTTGACCTGGTGGCGCGCAGGCGCATACTCTGTTACGAATTAGCTTTAGATCATGGCCAAACAAACCGTTCAACGCGCCGCCCGCACCCAGGAAGATTTCGCGATGCGAAGTCTCACTTACGCTAAGGATTCAGTCGACGAGGTCTTGACGCAGACCGAGGATTACGTGCGCAAGAACCCCGGTCAGGCGCTCGTCTATGCGTTCGCCGTCGGTTATGTCTTCAACCGGCTCCCGGTTGGCCGCCTCATTGGCGGCTTATTGAAGCTTTCCGTATCGGCGCTCCGGCCTGCGGTCCTCGTTTACGGCGCATCCAAGCTTTACCAGGCCACACAAAACGAATAGCAGCTGGGGCGGGACCGCGCTTTTCCTAGCCCGGTTTCCAGTGCTCGCTGTAGCCGGATTTGAACATGACCGGGTAGGTCGTGGTTGAGGCGACGGGGTGGCCGTTTTCATACGCAGGCAGGAAAATTTGATCGCCGATCTTTCCGAGAACCTCCGCGGCGAAACCGCGTCCTTCAGGCTTCCCCGAGATAAGCTTGCATCCCGTGACCTTGCCGGCCGCATCGACGCCAAGCCGGAGGACCACGAGACCGGACGAGCCGACGCCTTGGTTAGGCCAGTCGAATCCGCGGAACTTCTGGTCTTGAAGGTAAATTGGCTGGGGCGCAATGAAATCGTCACCGTGCGCAATACGATCGGCTTCCGTGTTTAGGAAGATTCTGAGGTGCGGTTTGTTGTTCTTGATAAAGAAAACGACCGTTCCACCGACGAGGGCATATGTCGTTTGGCCGTGATAAACGGCCGAGATAAAACCGGGATGCTCCGATCGAGAATGGCGCAGGACTTCCTTGGCCAGCAGGTCGGAGCCGGGTGTTCCGCCGAAAGTGATCATCGACTGACACCAGCCGCCCGAGCTCACGCCGCAGAAGAACCTGACCAAGGCGTCCTTCTGCCCATTTTTCATCAGCATTTGGGTGTCGATGGCGTTGAGTAACGCTTTGCCATCGTGAGCCAGAAGCGCCGGGCGCATCTGCGGCAAATTTTCGGCGCGCACCGATCCGGCGATGACGGATGTGAGGAGAAGCAATGTCGAAAGGATGCACGCGAGGCGCCGAGCGAGGGACCCTGTAGGAGGCATAACAGGAGGCGCTTTTTAGACAGTTTTCGGTCGCACGCGAGCTAAATCTTACTGCTTCTATGTAAGATATTGTGACTGAGGTATTAATTTTCATGCTCAGCGAGTGATCGATGAAACGGGTTAAACCCGACCCTGCTCCTTTGCCAGCTTCCTACAAAACGCTATCCAAAATTCCCCACCACATCATCCACAGGTTGTCATAGCCATCGGCAAACGCGTTTCGAAATGTCCACTTCCCGCGAGCGAGCAAACCCGCTCGAACAAGAATGATCGGCGTCGCAATGACAATGGCCACCGGAAATAGAACGACGATCCAAAAAAACCGAATCAGGAAGTAGGCGATCCCCCGCAAGAGAATCTCAACCAACGCGGTCATATAGAGAGACTGCGACAGCTCGCAGGGGACGATGGGGCGGGGCTAAAGAAGGGTCTCGCGCTTGTCATCGTAATTTTCCATTGGCGGCGTCGCGTATTTCCCCGGCCAGACAGCGAGCACGCGGGTGGGTGTGTACTGCATTCGGCAGCTGGGACACTGATGCCATTTCGGTTCGTGCCGGTAGCGCTGATTGATAAAAACGTAGCCGCACGCCGGGCAGCGGAAAAAGCGATTCGGCAACATCGCGCAGAGAAATGCCAAACCGCAGAAAAGCGGGATGGCCACGATTCGGGCAGTCCAGTCAGGCCCGAAAATGAGCGCCGCGATTGCGGCGAGGTAAAAGACAATAACCCAGGTGGCAAAATAAATTCCAGCGCAGGCGCCGAAAGTACTGCGCGGAGATCTCCGGTGGCGCGATGCTCAACGGCGGCTCATCCAGGCTGCGCCCAGGGCGACCCACCGCCATTGATGCTTCTTCTCCGACCCCAAAGGAGCTTAGGTCCATTTCCGCGATAAGTTTAGCAGCTTTGCCGGGCGGAGAGAATGCGCCTTCCTGACCGAATCGGCGGGACCGAGTTTCGCCACACCGCGGTGCGAAGCGCGAGCTCTGCCCACCGCAGCCATGGCTCGGGAGCAAGTTTGCATTGAGCCAGCGGCCCACGATTGTTAGCGTCCTTGGCGATGCACGACAGTATTGAGTCGCACCTTGTCGAAAAACGAGTTTTCAAGCCCGCTCGGGGCTTTGCCGCTAAAGCCCGGATCGAGAATTTAGAGCAATACGAACGGATGTACCGCAAGTCCATCCGGAATCCGGAGAAGTTCTGGGCGCGCGAGGCGAAGGAACTGACCTGGAACCGCCCTTGGAAAAAAGTTCTGAAGTGGAAGCCGCCCTTCGCTGAATGGTTCGTCGGCGGCCGCCTCAATGTCTCGGAAAATTGTCTGGACCGGCATTTGAACGGCCCGCGTCGCAACAAGGCGGCCATCATCTGGGAAGGTGAGCCGGGCGAGGTCAAAACGCTCACCTACCAGCAACTGCATCAGCACGTCTGCAAATTCGCCAACGTCCTGCTCCGAAACAAAATCCGGAAAGGCGATCGCGTCATCATTTACATGCCGGCAATTCCGGAAGCGGCCATCGCCATGCTGGCTTGCGCCCGAATCGGCGCGGTTCACTCGGTCGTGTTCGGCGGTTTCAGCGCTGATTCCATTCGCGATCGCATCGCCGACAGCGGCGCCACCGCGGTGATTACCGCGGATGGTGGTTATCGCCGCGGCGCGATCGTTCCGCTGAAGAAGAATGTGGACGACGCCCTGCGCGAGAAGACGTCAATCAAGCGGGTGATCGTTTTCCGGCGCGCGGGCAACGAGATTCATATGGAAGAAGGGCGCGACCTCTGGTGGCATCGCGAGCTCGAGTACGTGGACGCCAACTGTCCGGCGGTGCCGCTGGATAGCGAGCATCCTCTGTTCATTCTTTATACCAGCGGATCTACCGGGAAACCGAAAGGGATCCTGCACACCACCGGGGGTTATTTGTTAGGCTCCTACTGCACCACCAAATATGTTTTCGACCTGCGGGAGGAAGATATTTACTGGTGCACCGCGGATATCGGCTGGGTGACCGGGCATAGCTATGTCGTTTACGGGCCGCTGGCCAATGGCGCCACCAGCCTGATGTATGAAGGCGCGCCTAACTGGCCGGAGCCGGATCGCTTCTGGCGTATCATTGAGGATCACCGGGTCAACATTCTTTACACTGCGCCCACCGCGATCCGCGCCTTTATCCGCTGGGGCGACCAATGGGTGAAGAAGCACGACCTTTCTTCCCTGCGCCTGCTGGGATCGGTCGGGGAACCGATCAATCCGGAGGCGTGGATGTGGTATCACAAGAATATCGGCGGCGAACGCTGCCCCATCGTTGATACCTGGTGGCAGACGGAGACGGGCGCGATCATGATTACCCCGCTGCCGGGAGCGATCGCGACCAAGCCGGGCAGCGCGACACTGCCATTCTTTGGCGTCGATCCGGCGGTGGTCGATGACAAGGGCAAAGAGGTAAAGCCAAACGTCGGCGGCAAATTGATCATCCGAAAGCCCTGGCCGTCGATGCTGCGCACGATCTACGGCGACAAGTCCCGCTACAAACAAACATATTGGTCCGATATTGCCGGCACCTACACCACCGGTGACGGCGCCCGCCGCGACAAAGACGGTTACTTCTGGATAGTCGGCCGCATCGATGACGTGCTGAACGTAGCCGGACATCGCCTCGGCACCTCCGAGATTGAGAGCGCACTCGTTAGTCATCCGTCCGTTGCGGAAGCGGCGGTCGTAGGTCGGCCCGATGAGCTGAAGGGCCAGGGCGTTTGTGCCTTTGTCACCCTCAAGGCGTCGGCGGAGCCAAGCGATACGCTCAAGCGGCTCCTGCGTGAACACGTCGGCGAACATATCGGCGCGATCGCCAAACCGGATGAGGTCCGTTTCGCGGAAGCCTTGCCGAAAACGCGCAGCGGAAAAATCATGCGGCGTCTGCTCAAGGAGATTGCCAGTGGGAAGCAGGTGACCGGCGATACAACCACTTTGGAAGATTTCGCGGTGCTGGCGAAGCTCAGCTCGGATGAGTAGCTTTCGCATCCTGATTGCCCGGCTATACTCTCCAATGTTCAGGAGGCGTTTCGAGTGATGGCGGGCAGAGTTTCCATAAAGCGCCGAGGGTGAGTGCCCGCGCAGAGCTACTCACTGTTCCCGGGCTTTCCGTCGGAGCGGCCGCGTCTACCCTGATTTTCTCCACCTTGTGAGCTTCATTACCACTGGACTCCGTGAGCTCGGCCTGAAGGTTCGCCGACAGCGCACGCGCATGGCGATTCGCCATGAAAAACGCCACCTGCAGCGCAGTGAAATTAACCTCGGCCGTGAGGGCACCAGCCAGGCCGCCAACTTTCCAGAGCTGCGCAACGAAATCGTCGCCCTTAAAAAGCTGGAACAGGAGCAGCGCGAAGTCGCCGTCCGCATCGCCACGATCGAAGAAGGCATGCGCCGGATCGAAAAGGAGCGGCAGGAGCACACTCGCGAGCACAGCCAGACAATGGCGCGGCTGGAAACCGAGAAGAAGCCGCTCGCGCAACGACGCGATGACCTCAAAAGCGCCGCCGACGTTTGTGACAAGGCGCTGACTGGCGTCGATAAACGAATCGAAGGGAATGACGCTGCCGATCGCGATTTATTGAAGGAACTCTCGGCTTTGCAGGCGCTGGAGCCGCCACCGGACGATCTCGACGCTCGTTCGAGGAGTCTGAGCACACGCCGCGCGCGTTTGCCAGAGGAGCGAGCAGAGCTGGTTCGTGCCCGGTTAGGCAGCGCCGAAGCCTGCCGCCTGGCCAAGGAGCGGCTGACCACGGCCGAAGCCGAGCTCGCCATGGCGGAGAAAAATATCGAGCGCATCCGCGCGGAATTTCAGGCGAAGGATAAATCGTTAGCCGATCAGCTGAAGACGCAGGAAGAAGCAATCCGCGAAGCCAAAGCGCATCACCAGGTGGTGGAAGAACGCAAAAATCCAGCCTACCTGAACATCGGTCGCCATCTTGCCTCCCAGGGCATCGCGCCGCCGAATGCGCCGGAGCTGCTCGTCGACGTGCAGAAGTACCGCGCTTCGGTCGATCGTCACCAGGCCCACTCCGACTCGCTCGCGGTCCTTTCCAGCCAGATCGACAAACAGGAGCTGCGAAAGTTCTACTTCACCGCCTTTTCTGTGCTCGTGCTGGTTCCGATCATTGCCTACATGTTTGTCCAATCACCGGCGCAGCGTGAATGGCTGCCCCAGGAAACCGAAGCCATCCTCTCCATCAATGTGGACCGGTTCGAGCGCGAAGATCTGCCGAAAAAATGGCGGAAAGAACAGCCGGACGCCTGGGCCAAGGTTTGGAACGGCCTCGTCGGCGACGCCGGATCCGTCCCGGTAATTAATGTCGCGAAAGATGCCGCCCGAGTCACGCGCGCGGTGACCACGGAAAACGCGGCCAAGCCCCGCGAGTTTATTCTAATCCAAACGAAAGGCGACGTCACGCCGCAGGTTCGCGCCATTGCGGAGGACAAAAGCTTTACCCGACATACCGTCGGCGGCTTAACCGTGTGGCAGCGCCCGGACCTCTCGGTTGCGCGTATCGGTCCCGCCACTCTCGCGGTCGGTCAGGCGCAGGAGGTGGACGAGCTCGCGGCAGTCCGCCTGGGCATGGAAGCAGACCTCAAGATAACCGGGCAACTCTTCGATCGCTTTCAGGCCCTCGACAAAGACAGCGCGTTGCGTTTGATTTCACGCGATCCCACCGACCTGGCGCGGATTTTTCGGCCGATCTTTGCCGATGAATTGTTGAGCTCCGGCCAGATGCTCGGCGTTTCCCTGAGTCTGCAAAACCCGATTCGCGCCCGCCTCCTGGTGAAGGCGCCCTCCGAAGAAGCAGCGGCCCGGCTGGCCAAGGCTTTCCATGACGAGCCGCAACGCTGGCTGCGCTTGCAAAATTCCGATCAGGCCCTGGCCAGCGGGACGCCGGAAATCGTTAGGCGAAATGAGAACCTGGAAGTGCGTTTCGACGTCCCCGAGCCGGCGGCTCGCCTGTTTTTGGAGAGAATCGCTCGCATCGATTCTGCTCCAATGACCACCGCCCAACAGTGATTCGCACTTTCTCCCTTCTTATCTTCCTGCTCTTCGCGGCTGGTCTCGCTCACGGCGCAGAACCCGGCGGATTTCCGCTGGTCGATATCCACGCCCTGGACAAGACGATTGCCATCGAACTGCGCTATGCCGGTCCCAAGAACATCGCCGGCCGCCCACTCTATCCGCCCGGGACCAAGGCGATGACGCGACCGGAGCTCGCGCAGTGCCTCGCCGCCGCCCAGAAGATGCTGAATCGTTACGATTACTCGCTCAAGATCTGGGACGCTTATCGCCCCGTCTCGGTGCAACACGAACTCTGGGCCGCTTCCCGCAACAATCTCTACGTGGCTGATCCCGACGCCGGTGCCGGATCTCTGCACACCTGGGGACTGGCGGTCGACGCGACCCTGGTGAGGGCAAATCATAAACCGGTGAAAATGCCGACCGATTTCGACGATTTCACGCCCGCGGCAATGTGGAAATACAATGGACCGGATCACGACATCTGGCTGCATCTGCGTCTTCTTCAGATTGCGATGGGGCGATCCGGATTTTACGGCCTCCGCAGCGAATGGTGGCATTTCACCATCCAACAATGGAAGCAACTCTTGCCGCCGGAAGAATCGAAAAAAGCGGTGCAGGCGTTGAGTGATATTCAGCAACGGAACTTGTGATGGAAGCGCTCCTGCGCGGTCTGCGGCAATCGGAATATATCCATGTCCTGCTGAATCCCCTTCCGATCTACGGCCTCGCTATCGCGCTGCTCGCCCTGGCGACCTCACTGGTGATCAAAGCGCGGCCGGCGCGAACCGTGAGCCTGATCCTCGTTTTCATCTGCACGATCTCAGCCTGGCCGGTCTATGCAACGGGCGAACAAGCTTTTGATCCGGTTCTTTCCATGTCCGACGAACCCGGACAGGCCTGGCTGCAGGCGCACAAAACGCGCGCCGAAAAACTGATTCCTCTGTTCTACGTGACGGCGACCCTCGCGGTGGCGGCTCTTTTCACCGGCAGCCGCTGGCCGAAGACTTCGCTCATCAGCGCTTTGCTCGTCCTTCTACTCGGACTAACGACGCTGGGAGCCGGGTCCTACATTGCTTACGCGGGCGGCAGAATCCGGCACCGTGAGTTTCGGAATGGTCCGCCACCGGCCGCGTCACCCTCGCCCTAAAATTCGGGCCTACTCCGCGCCTCTGGCGAGCGTTTGATTGAATTTCGGCCGTAATCGCGTCAGCCTCGGCGACGTGACTCGGGAGCTGAGTTCTTCCAGCGCGCGCGAACTGCCACGGCCGTTAGGGCTGCGCGATCTGGTTTTCACCCAAATCCTTTTCATCGTCGGATCCAGTTGGGTGGGAACGGCGGCGAAGCTGGGGTCGTCGCATCTGATCTTTTGGCTGCTGGCGGTTGCACTCTTCTACATTCCACAGGCCCTGGTGGTGATCTACCTGAGCCGAATCATGCCGCTCGAAGGCGGGCTCTATCAATGGGCCAAGCTCGGCTTCAACGAGTTCGCCGGTTTCATGGCCGCGTGGAACATCTGGCTGTTGTCCGTGACCGTGATCGCGCTCGGCGGCATGTTCGTGACCACCAATATCTCCTACGCCATCGGCGAAAACGCGGCCTGGATGCCGAATAGTCGCTGGTGCGTCGCGCTCATTAGTTGCGTGATCGTCATCGTGCTCGGTTTCGTCGCGGTTCGTGGCCTCGTCCTCGGCAAATGGGTTCACAACCTCGGCGGGATCACCATGATGGCTGTCTACGCTGCCTTGATTGCGCTGCCGTTTGTTGCGCTGACGCGCGGGGATCTCAAGTCTTATCACCCATTCGCCATTGCCGCGCCTACCCAACCGCCAATCTATTGCCTGAACATCTTCACCAAGCTTTCGGTCGGAGCGCTCAGCGGCTTCGAATACGTCGCTATCCTCGCCGGCGAGACACGCTCCCCCGCGCGTCAGATCGGGCGCTCAGTGGTGATTGCCGCACCCATCATTGCCCTTGCCTTTATCCTCGGCACGAGCTCAGTGCTCGCGTTCGTCGGCCATAATCCAATCGATCTCATCGGCCCGGTGCCGCAAACCTTACGTCTCGGTTTCCGTTTTTCGGCGATTGCCGGAACGATTGCTTCCTTCGGCATCATTCTCATCACCATCAAGACGATTTGCTCCACCAGCGTGCATGTCACCGGCAGCTCGCGGTTGCCGATGGTGGCGGGCTGGGATCGTCTTTTGCCAGGCTGGTTTTCCGTTTTGCATCCGAAATACCGGACTCCGATTAACTCCATCATCTTCGTCGCCACCCTGACCGTCGTCATCGCGGTTGCCAGCCAGATCGGCACCGGCATCCAGGAAGCGTTTCAACTGGTGGATAACGCTTCGAACATTTTTTACGGGACGGTTTATCTGATGCTCTTCGCAGTTCCCCTCGCTGGAGTCGCTTCCGTCCGCTCCGGCGCCTCGCTTTGGCTCAGGATCGCGGCCGGCGCGGGTGCGGTTGTTTCCATTCTTTCGATTGGGTTCGCGGTGATTCCGATCATCGATGTGCCCAATGCATTCATCTTCGGACTAAAAATCGGCGTGACTGCGCTGGTGGCGAATGCAGTCGGAGCTTTGATCTTCGTCTTCGCAAAGAGGCGCGGCGTGAGCGCCTAACTTTCCTGGGCTCCGCCCTCGGCTGAATTCTCGCCTAACCAGTCCAAATACGCCGGCAATCCTTTTGTGATTGGCAAGGCGACGATCTCGGGAACTTCGTAGGGATGCAGCGACCGGATTTCTTCCTCGAAAGCTCCATAGCTCGCGGCATTCAATTTGAAGAGAACCATGCATTCAGTGGACGATTCGAGCACGCCTTTCCAGCGGTAGATCGATTGCACCTCGGGCAGGACATTGCCGCAAGCGGCCAAACCTTTCTCGATGACCGCGCGGACGATGCGGATGGCCGTTTCCCGGTCAGGAAACGTGCTGATGGCGAGCAGGGGCTCGTTCGTCACGCCGGAACCATCGCGCCATGCCGGCAAATCCAGCCGCCCCCGATGACGCGGTCACCGCGATACAGGACAGCCGCCTGGCCGGGAGTGACTGCGCGTTGTGGCTCACTCAGATGCACGCGCGCCCTCCCGCCGTCGAGGCGAGTCACCGTGGCCGCAGTTCCCGGATGGCTGTAGCGAATCTTCACCGTCACTTCTTCATGATTCCGCGCGGCGTCATCCGGCAGCCAATTGCAGCGATCGATGTCGAACTCTTCGCAGGTCAGGTCCTCGGCGGAACCGATAATGACCCGGTTGGTTGCTGCATCCAGGTCCACCACATAGCGCGGCTGCGGCGAACCTCCCGGCAATCCCTTGCGCTGCCCGATGGTAAAGAGCTCCAAACCTTCGTGCGGGCCGATAAAATTGCCGTCCACGTCGTAGATTTCACCGGGATGAAACTCGTCTCCGGACAAGTGCGTGCGAAGGAACGCCCGATAATCGTTGCCCGGCACGAAACAGATTTCCTGGCTATCCACCTTATCGGCCACTTTCAAGCCTAACGACTTGGCGATCTCGCGAATATGCGGCTTCTCCATCCCTCCGAGCGGGGTCAGGGCGCGACGCAGCTGCCCCTGGCTAAGACTGAAGAGGAAATAAGACTGGTCCTTCCGCCGATCGTGTCCCTTCCGCAGCACGGCATCTCCATTCTCGCGATGCTCGATGATCGCGTAATGACCGGTCGCGATGTAATCGCATCCAAGCGCTGCCGCCTTTTCCCAAAGCTTGCCGAACTTCAGCGTCTCGTTGCACATCACGCAGGGGTTTGGGGTTCGTCCCGCCTGGTATTCGCTGGCGAAATAGCGAATGACCATTTGCTCGAAATGCTCGGCTTCATCCACCACGTAGTGTGGAATTCCCAATGAGTGCGCCACCGCGCGCGCGTCGGCCACCGCCTGCGGGCCACAGCATTTGTCTTCCGCACGCGACATGCAATCCTGCGGCCACACCTTCATCGTTACCCCGACCACGTCATAGCCCTGCTGCACCAGCAGGTGGCCGGTGACGCTGGAGTCCACTCCTCCGCTCATGCCGAGGAGAACGCGCTTGTTTTCGGGGCTCATCAGGAGCGCGAAATGTCCGCTATTTTAAGGCTGAACGCAATAACCCCGCGGCCAGCCCAAACAAAGACGCGTGGACCGTATTACACCTTCGGTTTCCGGCTAACGAAAGGGCTGTCCCGAAGCGTAAAGCGCCATGGAAAATGCGGCGATTTCGTAATGCCGATCCGGGTGTCGGCTACCACCGCGGCCGGCGCCGTGCGGCCAACAAATCCAAACCGCGGGTCGGCACATAAATCCATTTCGTGATGTCGCTTCGTAATATCGAGCGCTTCCGTCAATTTGCCGGGACCCGAGCAAAGCTTCCTCGGGTCGTCGAGACCACGGCGGCGTCGCATCAAATCGATCCCGGCGACCGGCTCGAGCGCGCGAAAAAGCACAAAACCGTTCTGCTTTCCTTTCACCAGGACGTTGAGCATCCAGTGCACGCCGTAGCTGAAATACACATAGGCGGTGCCGGCCTGGTGCCGTTCCACGAAAGCGCGCGCACTTGGCCGGACAAAGGTGTGGGCGGCCTCGTCGCCAACCGCGCAGTAGGCTTCCGTCTCGACGATGATCCCGCTGCATCTTCCCCACTCGAGGCGCGCACCGATCAGGTCGCGTGCGCAGGTCAGCGGATCCCGGCGGAAAAAATCAGCGGTCAGCCTTTTAGGCGCGGCCATCAGCGGCCGGGCGATGCGAACGAAGGCACCTTGAACATTTCGTTAGCCGTAAAGAAAACGGTCAGGTGCGTCTTGCTGGCCACGGGCTGGCCATTGCGAAACGCGGGAATGAAACGCGCCCCCTGCAAATCGTCCGCCACCTGGCCGGCAAAACCAAGGTAGGGCGGATCTTCAGCCAGGAACGCGCTCTTGGTCAGGATCCCTTTTTCATCAACCTCAAGTTCCACCGCGACTGCGCCATCGACCTCGACCGGGGCTGTCTTCTGCGGAGGATAATGCCATCCGGTAAAGGATGAATCCGCGCCAATCACGATCTGCGGGGAGATGAAATCGTTCTCGGCATGCAGCTCTTCCTCTTCCTGGTTGCAGAATATGCGTAAGCGAGCCTTCCCTTCGATAACCCGAAACGAAATGGTCCCGAAAAAGATGACATCGACCGGGGTGTGTTTGTAGACAGCCGGGACGAAGCGCACCTGGGCCAGCTTCTTGCGCAATTCATCCTCCAACGGCTGGGCGTCGCTTGTCTTCCGGACCTTGGAAACCGCAGAGATGTCCCCGTTTTTACGGACGGTGCAGGCGAAGAAGACCGCGGCATTCTTCATGTCGGTCTTGGCCAGCTCGTGTTCGTCGATCTGGTTAATCAGCGCCCCGGGACCGCGTCCGATCAGGGCCGGACGGAACTCCGGCTCGTCATTCGCGGGGGTGGCTTTTGGGCGCACGTCGATCTGCTGGGCAAAGGCAGAACTCGCCAGTGATATGAGAATGACCAGACAGCCGCAAAAACGCATGAGCAGGTAGGGAAGCGCAGCCGCTCCGCTTTGCAAGCGGCAAAGCCGCAGAATCAGGCGGCGACCTGCGACGGTAGCGGGGCAATTCGATGCACAACCTTGTGATTCTGAAAGTATTCGATCAGCGCGTCCCGGCTCTGAATCGCGTGCGCCTGAGCTTTTGTTTCTTTCCTTTCCAGGAAGGAGCGCAACTGCATGAAACGATGTCCGCCGCTGCGTGAATCGTGGCTATTAAAGGCGACGGTGTAGCGCCGCGAGGGATCCAGGGGTCCACTACTCGGGCCGAGAATGCGCGAAACCGCGCGCCTGTTCCCCTCCCCCTGCGTCTCAACCGTAAAACCGATCAGGCTTCGGCGCTCATGAGTCTGGTACGTCTCATTCATCGCCGTCATCAGTTCCCGGGCAGTGAGCTGCGCAGTCACCAGCGAATTCTCGTAGGGAATAATCTTCCAGATGTCATCGATCGTTTTCCGTCCCGGCGCGACATCGTGCTTTTCGTCGAAGACGCCATGAAAGACCGCATCAACCGGCGCGCCGGCCGCGCTGAGCGATTCCATGATGGAGGCGCCGATGAGACGCTCGACATCGTTCGGTTGGTTGTCGGTCGATGCCAGCGAGAGCAGATCGGCCAGCTCTCCCACTGGAGTCTTGAGGACGGCCTCGGCCTGGTCCAGCTGGTCCTTCGCGCGAGAGATCACGATGTGGTCCGGGCGAATGCGAGAGTCCATCAGCTCGCAGCGCGCGTGCCGATCAAGCAGGCGCTTGGAAGCGCGATCAAAAACGAGGTCGACGCGACCGGCATGGATTCCGTAATGGTTCGCCTGGGTCAAAAGCACGCCATTCGTTAGGCGACTCGGGATATTCTGATGGGTGTGCCCGGCCAGGAAAACGGCAACCTCGGGAAACTCCGAGGTCAGCGACATGCAGCAGTTCGCAAAATCGTCGCCGCCTGCTTTCAGCTTCAGTCCCATGTGACCGGCCAGCACAATCGCGTGCGCCCCTTCTGCTTTGGCGGCGCGAATACTCTGACGCACCGATTCCACCGGATGCGCGAAATCCAGCCCGCGCAGATTTTCCGGGAGCGACCAGTAGGGCATTCCCGGCGTGGTTACACCGACGATGGCAACCCGGATGCCCTCGATCTCTTTGATGATGTAACGGCGCAGCTTGCCGAACCCGGCGGCGTTCGACGAATCGCCGACGGGCCGCCCTTCCACCGAAACGTTCGCCGCCAAAACCGGCATCTGGGAGGCCTGAACGGCGCTGCGAAATGGATCGATCCCCCAGTCGAACTCGTGATTGCCCACCACCCATGCGTCGTAGCGAAGGTGATTGAACAAATCGATCATCACCTCCCCTTTGTTTTGCAGCGCCACCTGAGTGCCCTG
Source organism: uncultured Verrucomicrobiae bacterium (assembly GCA_963746035.1). GTDB lineage: Bacteria > Verrucomicrobiota > Verrucomicrobiia > Chthoniobacterales > UBA10450 > JBBRDU01. The sequence goes on from CAVUZN010000001.1 coordinate 705,077, forward strand.
ATAGACGTCACCCACGTCGACCAGGATCGTGTTTGGGTTCTTGCGTCGCCACCTTCGGATTTGGGTCACGCAGCGCGCAAAGCCGCCCACGTCCGGCGTTCCGTCATAATCGGTGCACGGCAGAATGTGACCATGGATATCCGTCGTGTGCAGGATGGAGACGGTCACGCGATCGGAAGGAGGCGGAGTGAAGGCGCGCGCGACCCCAGGGAAAGCGCTCATCGCACCGGCGCCGCCTAACGTCCGGAGAAAACCGCGACGGCTCCAGGAGGACATGACTCGTTATCTCAGACGCCGGCCAAAGGGGCGACAAAAAACCGCGTCTTTCGAGCCCCGTTCCAGATCATTTCGGCGGTCATAGCCCGCCGCTACACCGAGCGCAGCAGAGCTACGCCGTCCGTCCGCAGCAGTTCTTGAATTTCTTTCCGCTGCCGCAAGGGCACGGATCGTTTCGCCCGACTTTCGGCAAATTCCGTCGCTGCGGCTGGGGCAAATCAAGGGTGATCTGGCCCGCGCCGTCGCCGTCGCCATCACCGCTGGGTGGCCGGTCCGGAGTCGCCGTGGGGGTGGCCGGAGCGTGCTCGCGTTGCAGGAACTGGGGGAGACTTCCCAGGAAGTCTTCGAAAGCCTTCAGGTTCGAGGTGCTGCGGAAGAGATTATGCAGCACTTCGTTCTTAATGTTCGCCATCAGCTCGACAAACATGTCGTAAGCCTCGGTCTTATACTCGATCAGCGGATCTTTTTGCGCGTAGGACCGGAGATAAACGCCCTCGCGCAACGCGTCCATGGCATAGAGATGCTCCTGCCAGAGCCGGTCGATCGCATTCAGAATGATGTAGCGCTCGAGGCTTCGCACCGCCGTCGGTTCCTCATGACTCGATTTACGCTCGTAAGTTTCCTTGATCTTCTCGATCAGAAATTGCGCGTTCTCGTCGATCGACCGCGTCTCGAAAGCAGCACGTTCTTTATTCAGCCCTAACGGGAAAGTGACGTTGACCCAGTTCATGAGCGGGCCGTAATCCACCTCGACTTCATCGACCAGCTCCCGAACCTTGTTCGGGACCGCTTCATCGATCACCTCATAGATCATGGTGCGAGGATCCTCCGTGTCGATCGCATCGTTGCGATAGCCATAAACGACTTCGCGCTGGTTGTTCATGACGTCATCGAAATCGAGAGTGCGTTTTCGAATGAGGTAATTGCGCTGTTCCACCCGCTTCTGCGCCGTTTCGACCGATTTGTTCAACCACGGGTGCTCGAGCTCCTGGCCTTCTTCCAGACCGAACCGCTCCATGATCCGGGTCATGCGATCGGCGGCGCCGAAGTTGCGCATCAGGTCGTCTTCGAAACTGACATAGAAACGTGAACTGCCCGGATCGCCCTGGCGCGCGCAACGACCACGCAGCTGCCGATCGATTCGCCGCGACTCGTGTCGTTCCGTGCCGATCACATAGAGCCCGCCGAGCTCCGGCACGCGCTCCCCGAGCTTAATGTCGGTGCCGCGACCGGCCATGTTGGTTGAAATGGTGACCGTTCCGGCCTGTCCGGCGCGCGCCACGATCTCTGCTTCCTGGGCGTGGAACTTTGCGTTCAGAACGTTGTGTGGAATTTTCTCGCGCTTCAGCATGCGACTGAGCAGCTCCGACGCTTCCACGCTCACAGTGCCGACCAGGATCGGCTGCTGCTTGGCGTGCCGATCTCTGATCTCGTTGATGACGGCGTTATATTTTTCGCGGCGCGTCTTGTAGATCCGATCGTTGTGATCTTTTCGCGCCACCGGCCGGTTCGTTGGGATGACATTGACGTCGAGCTTGTAGATGTCGTGGAACTCGGCGGCTTCGGTTTCCGCGGTGCCGGTCATGCCGGCCAGCTTCTGATAGAGCCGGAAGTAATTTTGAATGGTGATGGTGGCGAGCGTCTGCGTCTCGCGGTCGATCTGCACACCTTCCTTCGCTTCCACCGCCTGGTGCAGACCATCGCTCCAACGCCGACCCGGCATTTTGCGGCCGGTGTATTCATCGACGATGACGACCTTGTTCTCTTCCAGAACATATTGGACGTCTTTTTCGAAGAGGCAGTAGGCGCGGAGCAACTGCGAGATGTTATGGATGCGTTCGCCCTGGGCGTCGCAAAGCTGTTGGCTCTCCGCTTTCTTCTTGTCCTTTTCTTCCGGCGTTAGGCTTGGATCGAGGTCGATCTCGGTGAATTCACTGATCAAATCCGGCAGCACGAACGCGTTCGGATCATCCGGATTCATGAAGGATCGCCCTTGTTCGGACAGATCCGCTTCCTGCGATTTTTCGTCGATGGTGAAGAAGAGCTCTTCTTTGAGCTCGAAGAGTTCTTCCTTGCGCGAATCCTGGTAGAACTGGAGTTCGGCCTTGTCGATGGCGCGCCGCTTCTCCGGGTCTTCCATCATGCGCAGCAGCTGCTTATTGCGCGGCTGGCCGAGCTTGACCTTGAACATCTGGAGACCCCCGGCCTCGACCTCTCCTTTATCGAAAAGCTCCTTCGCTTCGCTGGCCAGGCGGTTGCAAAGCATGTTCTGTTTGCGCACCAGCTGCTCCACCAAGGGCTTCCACTTGTCGTATTGATGGGTCGAAACTGTCGCCGGACCGCTGATAATGAGAGGCGTGCGCGCTTCGTCGATCAGGATGGAGTCGACTTCGTCAACGATGGCGTAACTGTAACCGCGCTGAACCTGTTGTTCGCGGGTGGTGGCCATCCCGTTGTCGCGCAAATAATCGAACCCAAACTCGCTGTTCGTTCCGTAGGTGATGTCCATCGCGTACTGCTCACGCCGGACATCCGGCGGCTGATCGTGCTGGATGATCCCAACAGTTAGGCCGAGAAATTGATAAAGCTGCCCCATCCACTCGGCGTCACGACGCGCCAGGTAATCGTTCACCGTCACGAGGTGTGAGCCCCGCCCGGTCAGCGCGTTCAGGTAAAGCGGCAGCGTCGCCACCAGGGTTTTGCCTTCACCGGTCGCCATTTCCGCGATACGCCCGCGATGAAGCACCATGCCGCCAACCAGCTGCACGTCGAAATGCACCATGTTCCAACTCATTGGCTGCTCGCAGACGGTGAAACTGTGTTTCCGCTCGGTTAGACGGCGCGCCGCGTTCTTCACCACCGCGAATGCCTCCGGCAGGATGTCGTCGAGTTTCCGCCAGACCTCCTGAGGATCGTGCATCTGGGAAATCTCCGCCTTCCAGGCGGCGGTTTTCTGGCGCAACTCGTCGTCCGAGACGTTGCGCAGCTTCTCTTCAATCTCGTTAATGCGACGAACCATCGGCCCCAGGCGCTTCACTTCGCGCTGGTTCTTCGAGCCGATAATCTTACGTAAAATCCAACCGACCATTTTGTGAAAGGGAATATTACCGAAACCGCCGCAGCATCAATGCAACCGGCAGGCCGAAACCCCTCGCACAGAGGGAGCAAGAGCGCGAATCCGGAAAACAACACGGAGCAACCGCCGTTCCGCTCTTTAACATTCGTTGTGCCGCAAAATTTTTCAACTATTCTCGCCCCATGAAGAACATCATCGCCACTACCGAGGCCCCGGCGGCTATCGGCCCTTACTCGCAAGCGGTGCGGGTAGGCTCGACTCTTTTCTGCGCGGGACAAATTCCGCTCGATCCCAAAACCGGAGAAATCGTTACCGGGGGAGTGGACGCGCAGACGCGACAGGTGATGAAAAACATTTCCGCGGTCCTGAGCGCGGCCGGAATGACTTTTGGTAACGTTGTGAAAACCACAATTTTTCTGGCCGATCTGGGTGATTTCCAGACCGTCAACGAAATCTACGGTTCGCATTTTCAGAAGCAGCCACCGGCTCGCTCGACCGTGCAGGTCGCAGCCCTTCCAAAAGCCTCACGCGTAGAAATCGAAGTCATTGCGGTAGCCGAAGCCGGTGGCGGCGGCGGAGTGGCGAGCGACACTTCGGGGTAGAGAAGTGTCGGACCATTTACTTTCCGCTTTTCGCAAAGCCGGCGCACTTTTGGACGGACACTTCGTCCTCCGTTCCGGCTTGCATAGCCGTCAATACTTTCAGTGCGCGCTACTGCTGCAAGACACGACACTGGCCGCGGACGTTTGCGGCCGATTGGCTGAGCGACTGAAAGGGTATGCAGTGGACAGCGTCATTTCGCCGGCGCTCGGCGGCATCATTGTCGGACAGGAAGTGGGACGCGCTTTAGGGAAGCGCCACATTTTCGCGGAGAAGGAAGAAGGCCGGCTCGTTCTTCGGCGCGGCTTCATTGTTGGCCAGGGTGAAAAGTTTCTAGTGATTGAGGATGTGGTCACGCGCGGCGGACGCGTGCAGGAAACAATTGATATCGTCCGGGACCACGGCGGGATCGTTTCTGCGGTCGGAGTGATCGTGGACCGGAGCGGCGCCAATAAACCGGACTTTGGCTGTCCGTTCGTCAGCCTGGTAGAGTTAAACGTGGAAACGTTCGAGGCCGATAAATTGCCGGCGGATCTGGCGCAGATTCCCACGAGCAAGCCGGGCAGCAAGTAGGCGATAAAGTAGCAATGCGAGAAACTCTGCCTATGATGATTGGGACCGAATGAGTGATTCGCATTCTTCTGTGAAATCAGCGGCCGCCGCGACCGTCCGGGTAGAAACCGGGCCGAAGGGATTCATCCAGCCGCTCATTCGCACTTCGGTTGGCCGTAAGATGATCGTCGCCCTCACCGGCATCGTTCTGATGTTGTTCGTCATTGGCCATCTCATCGGGAATCTGCAAATCTTTCTCGGGCCGGACTGGATCAACGGTTATGCGCAGCATTTGCGCGATCTCGGCGCGCTGCTCTGGCTCGTCCGCGGCATCCTGCTCATCACCGTCGTCCTGCATATTTATTACACGATCCGGCTGGCCATGGAGAATCGAGCCGCCCGGCCGGCAGGCTACGTGCAAAAGGATTACGTGAAGGCGAGCTACGCTTCCCGCCACATGGCGGTCAGCGGTCTCGTTGTCCTCGCCTTCATCATTTTCCATCTGCTCCACTTCACCGGGCACAAATTCAATCCCCAGTTTCCGCTCCTGAAAAACGATCCGCTCAACCATTTCGACGTCTTTTCGATGATGGTTTACGGATTTAAGAACGTTTACGTGTCGGCCTTTTACCTGCTCGGTCTTTTCCTCCTGACTCTTCACCTGACCCACGGGGCTTCCAGTTTCTTTCAGTCGCTCGGCCTCAACGATCGCAAGTGGACGCCGATTTTCGCGCGCGGCGCCCGCATCTTCGCCTGGCTCCTCTTCATCGGTTACGCCTCAATCCCCGTCGCCGTCCTCGCCGGATTCGTTAAGGCAGCGCAGTAGAGATATGATCGGCGCCTTCGAATCGAACACTCCAGCTGGTCCGCTCGCTGATAAATGGCGCAACCACCGCGATCACATGCGGCTGGTTAATCCGAATAACCGTCGCAAATTCGAAGTGATCGTGGTCGGCAGCGGGCTCGCCGGCGGATCGGCTTCGGCCACGCTCGGAGAACTCGGCTACCGGGTAAAATGCTTCTGTTACCAGGATTCGCCGCGCCGGGCCCACTCCATCGCCGCGCAAGGGGGAATCAATGCCGCCAAAAATTATCAAAACGATGGCGACAGCGTTTTTCGGCTGTTTTACGACACGATTAAGGGCGGCGACTTCCGCTCGCGCGAAGCCAACGTTTACCGGCTGGCCGAGGTCAGTAACCTGATTATCGACCAGTGCGTGGAGCAAGGAGTGCCGTTCGCCCGCGAATACGGCGGCCTCCTCGCCAATCGCTCCTTTGGCGGCGCGCAGGTCTCGCGCACCTTCTACGCGCGCGGACAAACCGGGCAGCAGCTTTTGTTAGGCTGTTACCAGGCACTCTGCCGTCAAATCGCGGCCGGCACTGTCCAGATGTATCCGCAGACGGAGATGCTCGACGTCGTGCTCGTCGACGGGCAAGCCAAGGGAATCATCACGCGCGATCTCGTTACCGGCAGGATTGAGGCGCATGCGGGCGATGCGGTCGTTCTCGCCAGCGGCGGCTACGGCAACGTGTTTTATCTTTCGACGAATGCGCGTGGCTGCAACGTCACTGCCACCTACCGCGCCTATAAACGAGGCGCGCTTTTCGCCAATCCTTGTTACACGCAGATTCATCCGACCTGCATTCCCGTCTCCGGAGATTACCAATCAAAGCTGACGCTGATGTCGGAGTCGTTGCGCAACGACGGGCGCGTTTGGGTACCGAAAGAACAAGCGAACATCGGCAAGGCGCCGTCCGATATTCCGGAAAGCGAGCGGGACTATTACCTGGAACGGAAATATCCGAGCTTTGGGAACCTCGCTCCGCGGGATATTTCCTCACGCGCGGCCAAAGAGGTGTGTGATGAGGGACGCGGCGTCGGACCGGGTGGCCGCGGGGTTTACCTCGATTTTGCCGATGCCATTCGCCGTCTCGGTGAGAAAACCATCCAGGAACGCTACGGCAACCTCTTCGACATCTACGCCAAGATAACGGGCGAAGACGCTTACAAAATGCCGATGCGGATTTATCCGGCGGTCCACTACACCATGGGCGGGCTGTGGGTGGACTACAACTTGATGAGCAACATTCCGGGCCTCTTTGTCATTGGCGAAGCGAACTTTTCCGATCACGGCGCCAATCGTCTGGGCGCCAGCGCCCTCATGCAGGGACTGGCCGACGGTTATTTCGTGCTGCCCTACACGCTGCCTAACTATTTGGCCGGTCAGGTGGGGAAACGTCCCGCGGCCGACCGAACCGAATTTAAGGAGACGGAGAAAGATGTGCGAGCACGGATCAGCAAGCTGCTCGAGGTCAAAGGATCGCGCTCGCTGGATTCATTTCACCGTGAGCTCGGCACCCTGCTTTGGGATAAGTGCGGGATGGCCCGAACCGCCGCGGGCCTGCGCGAAGCGCTGGAACAGATCCCGCGTCTGCGCGACGAATTCTGGCGCAACGTCAGCGTTCCGGGGACGGGAGAAACTTATAACCAGGCGCTGGAGCGGGCCGGGCGCGTAGCCGATTTCATGGAATTTGCCGAACTGATGTGCCGCGATGCGCTCGACCGTGATGAGTCGTGCGGCGCGCACTTTCGCACCGAACACCAGACTCCGGACGGCGAAGCCTTGCGGGATGATGATCATTTCGCGTTCGTCTCCGCCTGGGAATATCAGGGCAACGGCACGCCTGAAGCGCCGAAGCTTCATCGCGAACCGTTGCGGTTCGAAACCGTTCACCTCGCCCAACGCAGCTATAAATAGATGAATTTTCGTTTACGGATCTGGAAACAGGCGAACGCGCAGGCGGAGGGGAAGCTGGTCGATTACGAGGTTAACGACATTTCGCCGGACGCTTCCTTTCTCGAGATGCTCGACATTTTGAACGAACGACTCGCTGTCAAAGGTGAAGAACCCGTCGCGTTCGATTCCGATTGCCGTGAAGGAATTTGCGGCACGTGTTCGCTCACGGTGAACGGCGAGCCCCACGGCCCGAGTCATCCCGGCGCCGTTTGCCAGCTTTACATGCGCAGCTTTCGCGACGGTGAGACCATCACGATCGAACCATTCCGGGCGCGCGCCTTTCCGCTGGTCAAGGACCTGGTCGTAAACCGCTCCAGCCTTGATCGCGTCGTTCAGGCCGGCGGATTTATTTCTGCGCGCGCGGGCTCTGCGCCGGAAGCGAACGCAATGCCGGTCCCGAAGCCGAAAGCCGATCTGGCCATGGAAGCGGCCGCCTGCATCGGCTGCGGCGCCTGTGTGGCATCGTGTCCAAATGCTTCCGCGATGCTTTTCACCTCCGCCAAGATTTCACATCTGGCGCTTCTTCCGCAGGGACAGGCGGAGCGGGATCGACGCGTTCTAAATATGGTTGGGCAGATGGACGCGGAAGGTTTCGGCAACTGCACCAATACCTACGAGTGCGAAGCCGTTTGTCCCGCTGAGATCAGCGCCACCTTCATCGCGCGCTTGAATCGCGAATACGCCCGCGCCTCCTGGCGAAGCCGAATCCTCGGAAGCTGAGCCTGACGCTGTAGCGGCCGTCTCCGACCGCCGCATATTTAGGTCCCGGCGATATTCTTCCTCGTTAGGTTTCGACGGTCAGAGACCGCCGCTACAGGCTGCGGCAGGTCGCGCCCCACAACATAGGATCAATTTCTGCGCGAGCGCGCTCAATCAGACCCTCCCCGCTCGCTTGACCTTCTCGCAGAACCGCGATCATCGTCGAGCCTGAGCCCGACATCATCCCAACCGCGACTTCGGCCTGCGCGAGCAACCATCGCTTCAACTCCGCCAGAATCGGGAATTTTTCGAAGACCGGTCTCTCCAGGTCATTAAAAAACGAGATGCCGTTAAAACTTTGCTGATCGTAGGGAAAATCCGGCAGCTCGCGCGAACTCTGCCAGCGTTGATAGGCGAACGACGCCGCTACGCCAAATTCCGGCTTGAGCAGGACCAGATTGAGCGAGAATTGAGATGCTTCGGGACGCACTAACTCCCCTCGCCCGCGACACCACGCTGCCGAGCGATAAAGAAAAAATGGGACATCAGAGCCAATCTCTGAACCGAGAGTCACCAGGTCTTCGATCGTTAGCCCCGTTCGATAAAGCTCATTGAGACCCAACAGAGTCGTCGCCGCGTCGCTGCTTCCTCCACCCAATCCGGCGCCGTGCGGAATTCCTTTTCGCAAGCGAATGCTCACCTCGCCACCCTTCCCGGTCTGCTCGGCAAACCGGCGAGCCGTTCGGACCACCAGGTTGGTATCGTCGCTGGGCAGGCTAGGATCATCACAGACGAAGCGAAAGACTTCACTTGGTTCGAAGCTCAGCTCATCCCGGAGATCAATCGGCACGATCAAAGTTTCGATTTCGTGAAATCCGTCCTCCCGTTTTCCTTTCACACGGAGGGAAAGATTTACCTTCGCCGGAGCGGAAAATTGCATACGGTTTATTGGCAACGTTAGTACTCGTCCCGCGAGCGCCTGGAGTCGCAGGAAGCTGGTGGCGGCGCAGAGTTTCAAGAACGAAACCAGAAAGATCATGGATAGGCGAAGCGAAAAAATCATTGTCGCCCTCGATGTGAGCACGGCCGACGAGGCGCTCCGCCTGGCCGAGGAATTGAGGTCTTACGTTTCGTTCTTCAAAATTGGATTTCAGCTTTTCACCGCCGCCGGCCCGGCAATAGTCCGCGATCTGGCCACGCTCGACTGCCGCATCTTTCTCGACCTGAAGCTCCACGACATCCCGAACACGGTGGCTGGCGCGGTCAAATCGATTTCCGGCCTTGGAGTGCAAATGGCCACGATTCACCTCGCCGGCGGTCGCTCGATGATTGAAGCCGCAGTCGCAGCCTCCTCGAAAGATCTTCTTTTGTTAGGCGTAACCGTCCTCACCAGTGTGGACGATGAGACCCTGCGTGAGATCGGAATCGGAGGCAGCGCCGGGGAACAGGTGAACCGAATGGCGGCGCTAGGGACCGACTGCGGACTCAAAGGTTTCGTCGCCAGCCCCCGCGAGGTTGCCGAGCTACGGACTCGTTATGGCGGGGCGACGCTCGTCATCCCCGGAATCCGGCCGGTCTCGGTCAGCGCGTCCGATCAAAAACGGGTGATGACCCCGTCCGAGGCAATTGCCGCCGGCGCAGACTACATCGTGATCGGACGGGCGATCACGGCGCAGGCGCAACCGGGCGTGGCGTTGCAGGCGATCATCGCCGAGATGGCGCAAGAGCATGCAGTTGTTTGACGAGTTACTTGTTTTCAACGACACAAAACCCTCCACCGGCGCCATTAACATGGCGATCGATGAGGCCCTCCTCGAATCGTCCAGCGCTCCTTCGATCCGCTTCTATCCATGGCTGCGGCCATCGCTTTCCTTTGGTTATTTCGGTCACTTCTCCGAAGTAGCCGCGTATAGGGAGGAGCGAGATTTGGTTCGCCGCTGGACTGGTGGCGGCATTGTCCTGCACGGCGAAGATTTGACCTACAGCATCATTCTCCCGGTGCGAAACCGCGCGGAGCTGCCGGATTCGAAGTTGATTTATCGCGAGGTTCATCGCGCGCTTTGTGAAGCCTTCGCCGACTCAGCTATCCCCGCGCAGCTGGTCGAATCTCCTCCGGAAACGAATTCCAGCTCCTGCTTCGCCAGTCCGGTCGTTGCCGATGTCATCCTCGGCGGGCACAAGATCGCCGGCGCTGCCCATCGGCGAACCAAGCTTGGCCTTTTACACCAGGGCAGCATTCAAAACGTTTCGCTGCGCCCCGAATTCGGCGCCCTTTTCGCAAGCCGCCTGGCGCGCGAATCTTCCGTCGAGACCATCCCCGGTAAGGTCCGCCAGCACGCCGGGGAACTCGCTCGGGAGAAGTACGGCCGCAAAGACTGGCTGGAACGGTGGTGACGGCAGCCGAATTTGCCGCGCACAGGCCGCTTCCCTTTTGACAACCGAGGAGCCGGCCTTCTATTCTCTTTCAGTGGAAGTATCGACGCCTTCGAGCGTGGCCTCGCCAAGGCCCGAAAACTCTCTGACTCGCGTGACTGGCGTCGTTCGCGCGGAGCTGAGCCAGGTCGAAGCACGCATTGCCGAGCAGGCCGCGGCCTTCGATCCGGCCATCGAAGGCTACATTTCCTACGCAATTGGCAGCCAGGGGAAACGGCTGCGCCCCATTATCGCCTTGCTTAGCGGTGGCGCTCTCGGTCCAGTCACCCGCGAGCACATCGACCTCGCGGTGATCGTCGAACTCATTCACATCGCTACCCTCGTTCATGACGACATCGTGGACGAAGCCGAACGGCGACGTTCCCAACCGACCGTCAACGCGCGCTGGGGCAACACGCTCAGCGTTCTTTTGGGCGACTGCCTTTTCGCTCATGCCTTGAATCTCTCGGCGAACTTCGAAAACGTTGAAATCGGCCGGGCCATTGCTCGCGCTGCGCGCGAAGTTTGCTCCGGCGAAATTATCCAAACGCAACGTCGATTCGACCTGCACCTGGCGGTCGAAGATTACCTGCGGATCATCGCAATGAAGACCGGATCGCTCTTCTCGGTAGCGGCCCATCTTGCCGGCGTGATCAGCGGCGCTGACGAAAAGACGGCACTCGGGCTGAAGGATTTCGGCATGCGTGTTGGCACGGCCTATCAAATTTACGATGACTGCGTGGACATCGCCGGCGACGAAGAAGTTATTGGCAAAACGCTGGGAACCGATCTGCGCAAAGGCAAGCTGACCCTTCCGGTGATCATGCTTCTTCGCTCCGCCTCGACGGTGGACAAGGATCGGCTCGCCGAATTTATCCTGCAGGGGAATCTCGCCGAGATGACCCGCCTCGTTAAGGCTGCCGCGACCAACGGTGCGCTCAGCGCCGCCATCGCTGCCGGCCAGACCATGCTCGAGGAAGCGGAAGAGAGATTGACCGGCCTGCCCGCCAATCCCTACAGTGACGCCTTGTTAGACGTCGCAGAAGGAATCGGCGAATTATTCAACGAAATCCGTCGCTAAGCGCGCGCGGGATTTCGGAGAGGTCGCGCGAAACCCTTCTTTCGACGCCCTCCGCCTACCCTTCCATGCGCCCACTCAAAATCAGTGAGATGCCTCCTGACGAGCGGCCGCGCGAAAAACTGATGGAGCATGGCGTTGACGCTCTGAGCGAAGCCGAGCTTGTTGCCGTGCTCTTGCGTTCTGGAATCCAGGGTGCCAACGCTGTCGATCTCGCGCGCGATCTTCTCCACCGCTACGGCTCGCTCGACGGTCTTAGCCGCTGCACTTTCGGAGAGATCGCGAAGATCAAAGGGATCAAAAAGGCCAAGGCATTGCAGTTGGTAGCTGCTTTCGGCATTGGCAATCGGCTGGCCACATCCCGCGCCAGCAAACAACGCATGGATTCGCCTGAAGCCATCGAAGCTTTGATCGGCCCCGACATGCGAATGCTTCGCAAGGAGTCGTTGCGCGTAATTTTACTCGATGGCCGCTATCAACTCATCCGCACGGAGCAGATCTCTCTCGGCACGATCAACGAGAGCATCGCCCATCCTCGCGACATTCTCCGGCCGGCGATGATTCATTCGGCCCACGCCATTGTCGTTGCGCACAATCATCCCTCCGGCGACGTCACTCCCAGCCAAACCGATCACAGCCTGACCCGGCGACTGGCAGAAGCGGCCGAGCTGATGCAGATCAAGTTATTGGATCATATTATTATCGGAGCACGCACCGAGAGCAGTGCCGGCTATTTTAGTTTTAAAGAAGCGGGAGTCCTTTGAACAAGATTCATCCTAAAGCGGTGATCGACGGTGGCGCGGAGATTGGAAAGCGCGTCGAGATCGGGCCGTTCGCCGTTGTTGGTCCCTGCGCTAAAATCGGCGACGGCACCTGTATTCAGGCGCACGCCGTCATCGAAGGAAATGTCAGCATCGGGAGCGGAAACCTGATCGGCCCAGGCTGTGTCATCGGTGGACCGCCACAGGATCTCGGTTTTGATCGCGAAACCCGCAGCGGTGTCATCATCGGAAACAACAACTGCTTTCGCGAATATTGCACGATTCATCGCGGTACGGCCGAAGGAACGAACACCGTCATCGGGGACGACAACTTCCTCATGGTCGGGACGCACATCGGTCACAACTGCACGATCGGAAACAAGGTCGTGATCGCGAACAACTGCCTCCTCGCCGGCTATGTGCAAATTGCAGATGGCGCATTCATTGGCGGCGGCTCCACCTTTCACCAGAAAATGCGGGTGGGACGGCTGGTGATGGTCCAGGGGAGCTCCGCTTTCGGAAAGGATCTTCCGCCGTTCACTCTCGCGGCGGAACGAAACGCGATCTTTGGATTGAACATTATCGGACTGAAACGCGCCGGGTTCAGCCCTCCAGAGCGCGAACAGATTAAACGAGCCTTTCGATTGCTCTACCTCGATGGGTTCAACCTGACCCAGGCGCTGGAAAAAGCCGCCGCCGCCGACCTTGGTCCGCTCGGGCGGGAGTTTTTCGACTTCGTCACTGAGGCGAAGTTGCGCGGCATCTGTCCTTATCGCGGGAAGAAAGATCGCGGAGCGGATTCGGGCGAGATCTGACGTTTGTAGCGGCAGTCTCTGTCCGTCGCAAACCTAGCAATGAAGATATGGCTAGGAAGGATATAATGCGGCGGTCAGAGACCGCCGCTACAACTCCCGGGCGATCGTTAGGGCTTAAGCCCTAACAGAGCCAGCATTCTCCCCGTCTTCCCCTTCTCCATGCGATAAGAGTAAAACCTCTGCAAGTCACAGGCGGTGCAGTCCCCGTCATCGTGAACCTGCCGCACGCCCGCATCCCGACATTGCTGCAGAATCGTGGCCGCGAAATCGACCTCGTAATGCGGTGGACGAATGCAGGGACCCAATTGCACCACCATCCGCGCAGGGTCCGCCCCAAATTCTTCGCTCAGCCGAGCAATCGCGCGCCCAGCAATATTCAGCTCGGTCCCCTTCTTTCCGGAATGAACGAGCCCGATCGCTCGCGCCACCGGATCCACGATGTAAACCGCACCACAATCCGCCACGTGAATGCCAAGTAGAACTCCGCGCTGATTGGTGACAAACCCATCCGCCCCGCTGAACTGCATGTCGTCGGTCGGCGCCTCTGTGATCGTCAGGATGTCGTTTCCGTGAACCTGTTGCGCGGTCACTAACGGCCAGTCACCGACTCCAAGCTCGTTACGCATCCCACGGTGCGTCGATTCGAGCCGGGCCAGGGCTTCCGCTTTGTCCTGCGTAACGTCAATCCCCGGAATTCGCCGGATAAATGCGCTAACACACACGCCGGTTCGATCGAGCGCGGGCCAGTGCTGGACCGGAGAGGCGGTCGCTGAAACGCTCGTTTCCGTCACGCGCAACTATCGACCGCGTCCCTTGGGATCGCCAGTCGCGTCGTTACGGATGGTCGTCTCGGTAACCGAGCTACCGACGGCGCGTCGCTTCGGATCGCCGGTCGCGTCTTTATCGCTGCCGGTGTCGTAGATGGATCGATTGGCTGCGCGCGGCGTCAGGTCGTTGAAGACTTCGGTGTATTTGCTCTGCGTTCCGGTGGCGCGTTCAAATTCAAACTCCGCCTGGTTGTAACCGAACAACGCCTGCAAACGTGTTTGTTCCGCGGTGGCCAACTGAACCTGCGCGTTCAAGACATCGAGCTGAGTGCCCGCACCGGCGTCTAATCGCGCTTTGGCCAGGCGCACTGCTTCGAGTGCCTGCTCAACGTTCTTCTCCTGGCTCTGAACCAATTCCTCGTTCTGGAGCATGGTCGAATAGGCCTGTTGTATTTCCAACTCCACCTGCCGCGCATCGTCGTCGTATGTGATCTTGGCTTCCCACAAAAGCGCGCGCTGCTGCTTCACCTGCCCGTAGGTGGCGCCGCTGTCGAAAATCGCCCAGTCGCCATGCAGCCCGGCCACCCATCCGCGCGTGACGTCGTCAATACTGGTGCTGCCGGTGGTGACCCGGGTGTTGGTGAAGGGATCGCTGAAGACTTCGTAGCCTCCGCTCGCGGTCAGGTTCGGGAAAAATCCTCCGAGCGCGACGTGGACCTGCTCAACCTGGTTGTAGACATTCGCCCGTGCCTGTTTCAAGAACGGCCGATTGCGTTTCCCCACTTCGAGCGCTTGCGCGATGTTGACGTGCTGCGGCTGATACGGAATCTCGCCGATGACATCAAGCGGGTTCTGCACGCGACGGGGATCGAAGTCGAGGCCCAGTGTTTTGGCGAGGGTCAATTTCGCGATGCGATAATTGTTCCGCGCCGTGATCAACTGCGGGATCTGGTTGTACAATTGCACTTCCGCCTGGAGAACGTTGAAACGCGGCACCGTCCCCGCCTCGAAACGGTTTTGCTGATCTTTTAATTGATCCTGCAAAAGGCGGACCTGCTCTTCCTGCACCCCGATCAGCGCTTTATCCAGAATAACCTGGTAGAATTGCGTCTTCGTGTTCGCGATGATTTGGTCGAGCACGTTGCGAAAAGAAAAGTAGGCCGCATCGCGCTGGAAGAAGGTTCCGCGGATGGCGCGAATCGTACTGTAATTGAAGATCATCTGCTGACCGGTGATCTGGATGTTGTAAGCAACCGGGTTTTGTCCCGCCCCGAAACCACCCGTTCCCGTGCCTGCGCCACCGCCACCACCACCGCCGCCACCGCCTCCGGCGGCCACGGCCTGGTTGCGAATTGAGTCGATGCTGTTGGAATTGAGGCGAGGATCGGTCCACGTGCCTTCCGACGTCGCGCGCACCTGCGGCAACGCTTGTGCCCGGACCTGGATGATCACGCCTTTGGCACGTTCGATCTCCTGGATCGCGCGCAAAATATCGGGATTCTGACGGAGTGCGGTCAGGACAGCCTGATCGAGCGTAAACGTCCGGCTCTCGAGAGGATCCGAATACTCAGTCCAGGATCTATGACGAACAACGGTCGAGTCCTCGCCCGCTGGAGCGACGGCGGTCCCTCCCAAAAAAGCCAAAGCCGCCCCAATAAGGACAAAATGATATCGCATGAATGATAGCGCCGTAGGTGAGATGCGTTAAGGACCCCGCGCAGATTCAACCGGCGCAGCGTTTCCTGTCTGATACCACGGTCCCCGCCCGGCTGACAATCATTTCGATTGGCAGAGATCGTAGATTTTACTGTAGATGCGGAGCCACGCCTTTTGCTCCTCCGGAGACAGATGCTCCATGATTTTCATCACGTTGCCCACCATGTCCTCGCGAATCCGACGCACCAGGGCTGATCCTTTAGCGGTAATGCAGACCATCACCTTGCGCCGATCTTCTGGAGCGCTGGAACGAACCACGTATCCCAGATTTTCCAGACGGGCCACCAATCCGCTCGCCGCCGCAGTCGTATGATTCATCTTCTGCGCGATCGCAGACATGGTCAGCACTTCTTTGAGATCGAGATAGGTTAAAAGAAGAAACTGCGTTAACGAGACGTTGCCGGGTGCGAGTTCCTTGCAGAGATGCAGCACGAAACAGCGCTGCAGCTCGAGAATGATGTGAGAGAGCCGCTCAGCGTCTGCCCGCTTCGCATTCACCTCAGGACGAGGCTCGCTCGCAACTGCCGTGTTCAACCCGGTAAGCTAAAAGGCGGGAAGCGGCTGTCAAACCAGGTCTCCCTCCCCTACCTCTGGTCACTGAAAGCAGGATCACTCCCAGATTTCCACTTCCATGGCTGATCCCGCCTTCACTCGCCCCCCCGCTTCCACGCGAAGAAGAGCGTTGCATTGGCTCAATCCAAAAAGTGCATGGGATTCCTGTCGTCCGACCGGCGAAAAAGTTCCGACCTCGTAACGCCCGCGGAAGTAGTGCGCGCGATCACCTGAATTTTCCAGATCCTCCGCCACGCGCGCGACGAAACGTCGCAGTTTCAGTTCCCGGTCATTTGCTCCCGCGACCTTGAGCAACGCAGGCCGAACCAGTTTCAGAAAGGTGACAAAAGCGGAGACCGGATTGCCGGGGAGTCCGAAGATGAGGCAGCCGCCTACCCGGCCGAAGAGGAAGGGTTTCCCGGGCTTAATGGCCACGCGCCAAAGCGAAATCTCCCCGCCGGCGGAACGCAGCGCCTCTTGGACGAAGTCGCGTTCTCCGACTGAGACTCCTCCCGTCACAATAAGAGCGTCCGCCTTCGCGCCGGCCGCAATCGCTTCCGTTACGCGTTCGCGATCGTCCGGGCAGTGCACGGCCGATTCGATCTTCGCCCCCAGTTGGTTAAGCAAGCCGAGCAGGAGAACGGAGTTGCTCTCGAAGATCTGCCCGGCCTCACGACTACTGCCCGCCGGCACGACTTCGTCGCCGGTGGAAATCACTGCCACGCGCGCGGCTTGTCCGACTTCAACCTGAGCGATGCCTTGCGAAGCCAACAGTCCCGCCAGCACGGGCGTGATCTTAGTTCCGCAATTCAGGAGTTCCTGACCCTCCGCCACGTCACATCCCCGCCGGCGGATGAACTCTCCCGCTTCAATGCCTTCATTAATCATGATGAAATCGCCGTCCCGGGAAACATCTTCCTGCATTACCACTGCTCCCGTACCCGCTGGAACCGGCGCGCCGGTAAAAATGCGGATGGCTTCCCCCACATTCAGCTTCAATTTCCGATCAAGACCAGCCGGCTGCTCGCCGGTCACACGGAGCCGCGATCCTTTCCTGCCGTCCGTCGCCGCGATCGCGTATCCATCCATGGCGGAGTTGTCGAACGCGGGTAGCGAGAGAGTGGCTCGATAATCCCTCGCCGCGAAGTGGCCAATTGCGTCGGCCAGAGCGCAGGGCCCGCTCCCTTTGGGAGTTACTTGCTCAAGGATGCTGTTAAGAGCTTCGCTTTCCGAGATCATCGGTGCCCTTCTGTAGCGGCGGTCTCCGACCGCCGCACTCTTTATTTCACAGCGAAGCGCGGCCGACAGATTTTCATGGGTGAGTTATGGGACGAGACGGACCTCGTCGCTCCAGCCCTGGCGTTATGCGGGGCTCTCGCGTGCTGTCTTCCTGAGCGCGGGAGCGTCGAAGGATTTCCCGACGAAGGGAAGGCCCTGCTTTGCATTGGAACTAAAGCGCGCCTACGACTTGGCGAAACGCGCGAGAGCGCTCGCGGCGTCCCGCCGCGACCTAACTCGAGGACGCAGAGAGGTAATTCACTCCGTAAGATCCCCGCCGGCGACGTATTGCCGGCGAGCTTGGATACCCTAACGAATATCAGTCAGCCCTTCGCCGTCGTTTCGTCGACGCCAAATCACAAACTGTCTTGAGACCGCAGCGCCGCCCTAAGCCGACGCCGGGCGTCACATTTGCTCAATCTCTGACCGGAGATCTTCTTTGGTGCGGCCGAGCTTTTGCTGCAAACGACCCAGCCATTCGTCGCTCTTCCCGTCGGCGAAAGTGAGGTCGTCATCCGTCAATTGACCGTATTTCTGCTTCAGCTTGCCTTTTAACTCGTTCCAATTGCCTTTGAAGTTCAGTTCCGTTGCCATGGTAAAAGTACTTCGCGAGCCAGGCGCGATTCGGTCGCGTCTTTTCCAGGCAGGCCAGATTAAAAAGAAAGAGCCGGTCGCAAACACGACCGGCTCTCCAATCTTCTTTAAGGTTTCGCGTTAGGAGGCCATTCCTAACGAGTCGAGCGTTGGCTCGTCCATCGCCGCCGTCGGCGTGAGGCCTTCATCTTCCTGGTAAGCGGTGAGCGCTTCCCGGGTCAGCGGTCCGAGCAGACCATCCACTTCGCCGGTGTAGTAACCCATCTGCTGCAGCTCAGCCTGCACATCGGCAATCACCTGATCCGGAGGACGCACTTCACGTCCGACATAGATCGGCCCATCGTAAGCGTAGTAGTTGTGGCTCGTGTCATATCCCCAGGCCGGGAACCAGTAGCCGTTGTTCCAGTAGTAGTAGCCGCCACCGATCAGTTCGACGCGCTGATAATGCTGATGATACCAATTGCGATCGTGCCGTTCCGCGCGGTAATCGCGGAAAGCCTGATACTGCGGACCCTGCCAGCGCTCGGCACCGTTGATGCGATAGTTCTGATTAAAGGTCACGCTCTGCACTCGATCCGGCCGCGGTTGGGCGCGGAAGCTCGCATGCTGCTGCCTGATCTGAACCGCCTGCTGCTTGACCTGCGTCACTTTTTGCTGATCAACCCGGCGATTCCGGCCACCGGCACCGGCCGCACCGGTCACGCTGGTGTTCGCGGTGTTCGCTCCCACTGCCGTGCTGTTGGTCGTAGTCGCTCCCGCGTTCTGTTGGCTAACAGATGCGGTGGGAGTACTCGCCGGCGTGGCCGACGCCGCAGTCGTTGCGGTGCTGCCTGAAGCCGTGGCTGACGGCGAAGCGGTGGCGTTTGCGTTCTTCGCATTCTTGGCGTTACGGGCGTTGCGACCGGCCCGACCTGGACGATTCGGTGACGCGGTCTGCTCGGCGTTCGCCCCGTTAGGCGAAGTCACGTTCGCGTTGGACCCTTCGGTCTGGGCGGCCGGACTGGATTCAGGTCCTGGGATTGTTGCGGTTTGCGCGCGCACCGCGGCGGCCACGGGCACCCTGCTTCCCGGTTTGATCCGGTGCCTGCGCTTCGGTGGCCTGCTGCTGTTGAGCACCGGCCGCGTTTTCTTCATGGCGCTGGTGACCCTTCTGCGTTGTCGCACCCTGCTGCGACTCGCCTTCATGGCGCTGGTGGCCCTTTTGGGTCGTCGCACCCTGCTGCGTCTCGCTGTTGGCGGCCTGTCCTTTATTGCCGCCGTGTTGATGCCCTTTGGTTGTTGGGCTGGCCTGTTCGTCGGGTTGTTGCGCGAATAACGCGCCGGCAACCGCGAGCGAACAGCAAATAATTAAGCTGGTTTCCCTATTCATATGTAGTTAGTCGCGGCGGAGGCCGCATCTATTCATCGTAGCGGGAGGACATTTTGCGCGTGCGGAACCTAAAGCGTTCGCCCAAGCAGAGATGCCCCAGGCCTGAAGGCCGAAAACTTTCCTTCCGTAGAGCGTTACCCTCGAGGCGCGGCTTGCTCCCAAATGGAGCAGCGTTCGCTATTTAACCGCCAGAAGATCGACCACGAAAACGAGAGTGGCGCCCGGCGGAACGGCACCGTCACCGATGCCTTTTTCACCGTAACCCATCTCCGCCGGCACAATAATGATTCTGCGACCGCCGATTTTCATCGGAGCCAGCCCATCTTCATTGCCCCCGATTCCTTCGGTGAATCCTCGCACCACCTTTTTCAGCGAGAAGGAAACGGCGCCGCCACGATCCCACGAGGAATCAAACTGTTTGCCGTTGGAATAGAGAACGCCCACGTACTGAACCTGAACCGTCGAAGTCGGATTCGCCGGAGCGCCTTTGCCGATTACGAGATCCTTCGTCTTTAACTTTCCGGCCGGCAGGGTCGATTCACTGCTGACCTTCGGCTTGGCCGACATATTGGTCGCACCCGTAATCGTGCACGCATTGAAACTGACCACGCTGTCGTCCGCGGCCAGCGCGGAAGTGGAAATCGCAAAAGCAGAAAGAGTGAGGAATGAAAGAATCTTTTTCATGGCGTAGCGAGACGGAGCATCGCGCCTAACCTCCGGTCACGCAAACCGGGAGTGATGAATATCAATTGCGAGAGATCGCGATGCTGTAGGTGGGAGCGTGCGCCTCCAACACAGTCACTTCCTCAACCAGCATGACCTCGCAGGCGCCATTCCCCGTGTCGGTGCGGGATAACGAACTGTGCCACGTCGCCCCGTCCGGTCGTTTCGCTTCCACCAGTTCGCCGCGCAGGTGCACCAGCTGTCCGGCGCGCAGCGATTTGCAGGTGCTCGCGATCTCCGCGTTGGCCGGAATGATGTGAACGTTGGTCGAGTGCGAAACGATTTCCTCCTTCGGAATAGGAGGAGGTTGTCGATATTCATAGAAATAGAAGCGCATCGACTGGCTGATGGATAAGCGATCGAGCACACTTTGGTCGGACATCGGGCCCCAGCCGAGTGCGAGATCAACCGGGACAAGGTCCGCCTGGCGGTCGTGGTACACCTTCCGATGCAGAACGCGCGCATCCATTTCCAAGTCGGCCAAAGGCGTGACCTGCGCGTCGCCACGCATCTCTGGCGCAGTGGAGGCGGCAGTTTGGATTGGGTCGTTGGGCACCAAAACGCCTGGCGGATAGCTCAGGGGTCGATGCAAATAGACCCACATACAAATGGCCCCGGCCAGGAGGGCAATCACACCGAGCGGCTTCATCCCCATCTAAACAGCGGCAGCCGTGCCAGGCCGCGCCTTGTTCGTCGCCTAACCCGGCTCAACGAGAATAGTTTGCAAAGCGACCGGCGAGACCGGAAGTCTAGCTATGGGATTTGAACAATATCACGAGCCCGCCGCTGAACTGCCCGAGAAAACCCGCACCTTCGCGCGCATGATCGTCTCACTGTCGGAGGAAGCGGAAGCCATTAACTGGTACGAACAGCGTATTGCCTTGGAAAAGGACAAGACCGCGCGCGCCATCATGGAAAACGCGCAGAAAGAGGAGATGAAGCACTTCTCCATGGATCTGGAGTGGCTGCTGCGAACCAAACCCAAATGGCGTGAGATCGCGCAAGGTGTTCTCTTCACCAAGGGCGATATCGTCGAAGAAGGCGACGAAGCCGAGGAGAAGGCGGACTGACGGCTAGGATCGCGACTCTGAGATGACGAAGCGATTGCCTTCGCTGTCCTTGAACAACGCGTAGCTGCCCCAGGCCTGCTTTTCCGGCGGTCCTTCGAATTCGATTCCGCGCTTTACGAATTCGTTGTAGGTCGAATCGATATCATCGCAGGAATACGACATCGGCATCATCGAGCCGATGCGCTTTTCATCGCCTTCAGCGGTAAAGAGCACTACCCGTGTCTCAGCCTTCGGGATGCGCAATTCGATCCAGCGCTGTTTCTCATCGAAGGGCTGGTCCGTGATGATGGTGAAGCCGAGCTTCTCGGTGTAGAAACGGAGCGCGCGCTCCTGATTTGCAGCCGGAATACTAACGAATTTGATTTTTTTGATCATGGCGGACCGATCGTAATCGCCCTCTCAGTCTGCGGCCAGCATGCTCGACTCCTGGCCGCGAAAAACTGCTGTCCTTTTAACGGTACAGCTTCAAAGTGAGGCAATGACCCCCTCGCGGAAAAGCATCCGGGTCGACGCTTACGTTGTGGACGTTCTCATGCGCGACGTGGTGGGTCATGATCGCCACCCGGCGGCCTACCTTGTTTACCTCTGGCTTTACGCCGCAGCCGCTCGAAGCAAAGGGCGCCCCGTTTCCGCGAGCGTTCGATTCCTTGCCGATGCGATCGGCCTTTCCAAAAGCGCCGTGCAAGCAGCCTTGGAGCGCCTGCGCAGGAGACAACTCATTCAGACCGAGCGAGAAGGCCGTAAAAGCGTTGGAAAATATCGGGTGCTACGGCCGTGGCCTTCGCCGACCAGGCCGCGCTGGTAGCGGACGCAGCCCTCACCGGTTCTGCGGTCGGCGATTATTAGCCACCGACCAGCTGGATAATTCTACGGCTCGCCGGACATGGAAGCGGCCGGTCCTACTTCGACTGCGCCTTGATCCACCCCCGCACCTTTTCCTGTAAAAGGTCTAACGGCATTGCTCCGCCATCCAGGATCTCATCGTGAAATGCCTTCAGGTTGAACTTTGAGCCAAGCTCGGCTTTCGCTTCATCGCGCAATTTGCGGATGGTCAGCTGTCCAATCTTGTAGGCGAGAGCCTGTCCCGGCCAGGCGATGTAACGGTCCGTTTCCGTTTGCGCCAGGGTATCGTTCACATCGTTCTTGTGCATGTAATCGATTACCCGCTCGCGGCTCCAATTCTTGTCGTGAATTCCCGTATCCACGACCAGCCGGACGGCGCGGAACAACTCCGAATTAAGACGGCCGTAATCGGAAACCGGATCCTTATAGAAGCCTATCTCTTTGCCTAACTCCTCGGCATAGAGCGCCCATCCTTCCAGGTAGGACGAGTAAAAGGCGTGCTGCCGAAACTTGGGCAGATCCTGCAGCTGTTGCGCGATGCTGATCTGCATATGGTGCCCCGGCACCCCTTCGTGGTACGCGACCGCTTCGTCGTCAACCAGGGTGCGAGAGGTCGGATTCGAAACCGCCACCACCACGCGACCGGCGCGTTTGCCATCGGGTGTCCCCGGAACGTAATGGGTTGCCGCCGCCTTGGCGAATTCCGGGATCCCTTCCACCGTTACCGGAGATTTCGGCAGCAGACCAAAAAGCTCCGGCAGCTTCGGCTCCATCTGGTGGATGTATTTCTTGTAGTCCTCCAGAATCTGCTCCCCATTTTTCGGCTTCCACTTCGGATCCTGGTTGATCGCTTCGCGGAAGGCAGCCAGGTCTTTATAACCTTGTGATTGCGCCAGCTTCGTCATCTCGCCGCTGATCCTTTCGACTTCCTTCAGCCCGATTTCGTGCACTTCAGCCGGGGTGATGTTGAGCGTGGTCATGAATTTCACCGCTTCGCTGTAACGACGCTTGCCGTCTGGCAGACTCTCCACCGAAAGCTGGTCCCGCCCTTTCGGCGCGTAATCCGTCCGGAGAAACTCCGCGAACTTGCGATAGGCGGGCAGGACGTCCTCGTTAACCGCTTTGGTGATCTCATCGGTCAACCGCTTCTTATCCGCGTCAGAAAATTCTGCCGGGAACTTCTTGGTCGGCCCAAGAAAGGGGTTGGCCGAGACGATTCCGTCGCATTGCGCCGGCAGCCTCGCGATCACCAGCTTCGGCGGCATCAGTCCATCCTTTTCACCTTGTCGCAGAACCTCGCTCGTTTGCTCGAATACGCGCGGAACCTGGTGCAGCCGGGAAATGTAATCCTGGTAATGCGCGACGGAGTCGAATGGCATGCCGTTGGGAAGATCGGCCAGCCGGGTATGGACGCCGTTCTGCTGATTGATCGGCATCTCATAATTCTTCAGGCTGTAATTCAAATCGTCTCGCTCGAGTTGACGCTGCATGACGCGGTGGCTGAGCGCATCATTTTCGGTCATACCGTCGATTGGAATGGCAATGAGCCGCTTCAGGAAATCCGTCGACTCGGCGTGCTGTCGCTCGATTTCCGCGAGCGAGTATTGTCCCAGCTGGCCATTGTAGCGGTAATCGCCGTATTGCGTCGCTCGCTCGGGATTGTTCTTCAGGTCGGTCTGATAAAATTCCTCGAACAAGGCGTTCTGCTTGGCAACCCGTTCAGAGACAGGCGGCAGGTCGGCGAAAGCAGTGACAGCAAGAGTGAGGGGAAGGAAAAGGGCCAGGTAGCGCATGGCGCAAAATAGCAGAGGTAGCTCGCCAAACCACCTCTCCCGAATGAGGCAGGGACTTTGAGGCGCGGGCGCACTCGCAGTTAGTCATTCCGGCGCGGGCATGCGCGCTGCTCTTTCGGGAGGGAGTGAGCAACCCTTTGCGGATCCTGGCCGTCGACGACAACTCCTCCATTCGGACAGCCATGTCCTATATTTTCCCTGCCCCGCGCTATCGTCTGCAAGCCGTCTCTGACGGAGCTCGCGCCTTGAAAGGCCTGGACGAAAACCCCGCCGGCTACGACGTCATTATCGTCGACCAAAAGATGCCGCAGATGGACGGCATCGAATTCGTGCAAAAAGCGCGCGGACGCGGCCTCGTCGGCAAAATTCTCGTGCTTTCCGCCCATCTCACCGATGAAGCGCGAAACGCCTACGCGCAAATGGATGTTCGTTGTATCCTAACGAAACCGTTCGACATCCAGCAGTTGCGCACCGCGGTAGACGCCGTCGCGGCCTAGTCTCTTTTCGCCGCTCGTATTACTCCCCCGCGAGCCGCTGGGTTCTTTTCAGTGGTGGCAGGCGTGTCGCCTGCCCGCAGCCAACATGGCTGCCTGCACAAGCTTCGCGCTCTTCGCATCGAGCGCAGAAGGTTTCCGGCGCCCGTCCTCCAATTTACCGGTTAGGCGTCGGGCCGTTGCGCTAACCAGCGAAGCCCTAAAAGCAAACCGCCCGCCGGAGTAAACCAGCGGGCGGCGCTAATTAATTGCGATTAAGGCTGATTAGAACTGGTAAACAAGCGCCGCGGTCACGTTGTGCGAACGCAGGTCAACCGAGGAGTGCATCGGAGAGCCGGCTCCGCCACCGCCAAAGTCCGCGGTGAACGAGTCGTGTTCGCCGAAGTCGGCGAATTTGTAATCGCCACGGACGTGCCAGTGATCAGTGATAGCGTATTCAAGACCGCCGCCGATGAACCAGCCGACATGGCCTTCGCTCGTGCTTCCACGCTCAGTATTTCCAACTCCGCCGCCTTCGAAGACGATCGCTTGATGGAAATCGATATCACTGAAAGCAACGCCACCGGTAATGAATGGCGTGAACTTGCAGAAGGTCCAGCCGACACGGGGTCCGAGGGTGATCAGGTAATGGCTGTCGACCGAGGTGCTCATCCGCCACGGCACACTGTTAGGCGCGGTGAAATGATCAACGCGGGAATCGCGAACCCAGGTATAAACACCGGTACCTTCCAAGCCGAGCAGAAGGCTGCTCATATTGGAAAAGCCGAAGTTGTAACCGAGAACGCCGCCGAGCTGGCCTCCGTCGACATCGAAGTCGCGACGGCCGGCATGGAGGGTGTCGGCAGTACCGTTAAACCCGATCCAGCTGCCGGCGAGATCCAGGTGTGGGTCGAATAACGCGCGTTCGTACCCTCCCTGAATACCGACGTAAAATCCGCTCCACTTGGGACATGGAGGCGGAACAGGCTGGGTTTGTTTCATTTCCTTTCCGGAATAACTGTCCGATCCGGCGCTAACGACGCCGGCGAGGGAAACGATGGTGGCTAAGACAAGAACTAACTTCTTCATGGGCGAACCGGTAAACGCCACTGAGAACCCTGTCAATGGGAGATCGTTGCCAGGCCTCATCTTACAGCGACCCGGTGTCGGGCTGGTTCGAGGACTAACAAAAGCTGGAAAGATGAAAACTAGTGACGCGATACAGGTGAAAAGAGCCGGGACCAGAAATTCCCCCTCCGGTCCGGGTCTTCCAGAGCCGCTTTCAGCTGCGGGATCACCTTTTCTTGTTGGGCAATAATTGCCGGCTCCTGCACGTTGACATCGCCCATATAGATGCGGAGCGCAGTGGCGAACCCCTTCAAGTTTTCTGCTGCCATTGCGCCCGGCATATACGCCGCCGTGAGGAAATTATTCTCCAACGTCTGAAACGCCGCCTGCTGGGTGTAAACTTTCGAAACTTCGAAAGCGATGGGCGATGGCAGATAGGCTAACGACTGTGTCGCTAGGGCCAGATCCCAGGCGGTGTGTTCGAACACGACCGGTCGTACCCCGGTGAAATGCACTTGCCGAGCCAGCCGTTCTTCCGTCGCGGGTTCAGCGCTGGCCAGGAACTCGGTCAACTCCTGCATCAGCTTCTCGTGATAAGCGCGGTTGCTTTGCGTCGCCGCCAGATTGGTTTGGGCCTCGGCCAGAAAGCTGCGGATCGCCTCCTGCGCTTTGTTCTGATGTTCGCGCTCTTCGTGCCAGTTGTTAGCCAGCAATCCAAGAAAAACGCCGGCCGCAATCAGCACTAACTCAAAAATGAAACTAATCGCGCTTCTGCCGCGCCTGCGCTCACCCTCGCTCATCGCCGGGAATGATGGGTGAGACACCACGGAGGAATCAAGTCTCCCTGCGCAAGCCCACGGTCACGCCCGAGATTGCGTGCCCACTTTCACCCTCCGGGGAGGGCGCGCGCCTCGCACGCCATTCGAGGCGCCTCGCCTCGAAACTTAAGCTGGGAATCAAGGTCAAAACCTAGGCCGGTGGAGGCAGCCGTGTCGGCTGCGGGCAAGCGATACGCCTGCCACCACAGTCGTCGCGCGCCGATTGCCGATCGCCGATTGCCGATTGGGTTTTCCCTTCCGGGGAGGGCGCGCGCCTCGCACGCCATTCGAGGCGCCTCGCCTCGAAACTTCCCGCACCATCTCCGGAGCAGCGGAGCAGGTGAGGGGCCGCTCACCGACCGGCCCGTCTGTTTTTAGGTTCGCGGCGAGGCCGGCAAGACTCTGTTCGGTTCTATTTCGTTTCAGAACCGGACCGGGGGATTTCATCCCACGACCTCGATATCGAATCTCCGGATCGCCGCTAAGCGAGCAATCCCGCCGCCAGCTTGCCGCCGTACTGATTTTCCTGCCTCTTCGATGTTGTTAGGCTGGCGCGCCGCCTTACGACGCCCGCGGATCGGAACCCTGTGAAGTGAATGCGGAAAGAAGCGACGGCAGCAGACTGGTTAGGCTCTGATGATTGTCTGCGTTCGGATCGATCTGGCCTTGTGGCGTCAGTTTATCGACCACTCCCGGTAAATGCTGGGCGAGGAGTTGGGAAGCCTGGTTAGGATCGATCCCCAGCTTCGCCGCCAAAGCCTGCACTTGCTCCGAACCAAGTACCTCCTGCAGCTGATTGCCCGAGATGGGCGGGTTCGGTCCGGTGCTGACCCACTTCGAAAAAGTGTCGCCCATTCCCGCCTGCGAAAATTTGTTCATCAAGCCTGACAAACCTCCTGATTGCGCCAGCACCGCACCCAAAACTGCGAGAATCGCGGCGCTTCCTCCGCCACTGCCACCTTCGTCGCCTTTTCCGCCAACCGCGCCTAGAACCGAGGATAATAAAGACATAAGTTCCTTTCTTGTTAGCTAATCATGCTGCCGTTGCGCTCCATCCTGACGCGCTGCGACCTACCGAGCAAGGTTAATGGATTTTCCTCGCTCAACCAAGGAGCCTTTAGTCGCATAAGTTGGCTGGTGCCATCTGGCGCGGTTACTCCGGGTGGACATCCCGTTCATCCGCAGGTATTGGAAGTTCCCCAATCTGGCGCTGGTTTGACCCGTTCCGGGGAGGGCGTGCGCCTCGCACGCCGTTCGAGGCGCCCTCGCCTCGAAACTAAAAAGGTATGCGTGGATCGGCTCGACCGCGTTTGCACTCGCGGTCGTTATGCGCCTCTCTTCCTCCTCTCCTCCTAGGAGAGGACCGAGGTGAGGCCATTCGGAGAAGCCACTCAGGCCTTCCCGTTAGGGCGCACTCCTGACCAACGCTGGGATTTCCGAAAGATCACGCAGGATAAAGTCAGCTTTCCCCTCGTATTCCCCGGCATCCACAAAGCGTCGATCGGGAATGGCCGCCACCATCATCTTCGCTGCCCTGGCCGCGGCAATTCCGGAAAGTGCATCTTCGATAACCAGGCAATCGGCTGGCGCTACTCCGGCCCTATCAGCAGCGCGCAGATAAATATCGGGCGCGGGCTTCCCATGCTCAACCTCGTCCCCGGTCACAATTGAGTCGAAGAACCTGGTTAGGCCATGTCGCTCCAGAAATGGCCGCGCCGACGCGCCGACCGAGCTGGTGCCGACCGCCAGGCGCAGGCCCATTCCTTTCAGCTTTTCGAGAGTTTCTTTGACTGCGGGAAACAGGCCCACCTTTCCCGCGAAGAACTCGGTCGCAATTTCGCCGCGCCGTCGCATCATCTTCTCAGCTGGCGCCGTGATGCTGAAAGCATTCTTATAGAACTCAATCGCCAGCCGGTAGCTGATCCCCAGCACATCGCGATGATATTCCCCGCGATAAGTGACTCCAAACTCCGCCAGCATCGCCCCATCAATTTCATTCCACCACGGCTCGGAATCGGCCAGAATGCCGTCGAGATCGAAAAGGATGGCGCGAAATGGAGCGGACATTTCGGTTGTGAATGGGAAGTTAGGGATGGAAGTGCTCAGTGGAAACCTCGCTTTAATATTATTATGACCAAGGAACAATCGCCTGCCCTGCCGGAATTCCTGGAACAGCACGGGTTTCGCCGGCACCCGCTTTTGCAGAACAAGGTCGGGCATTTCCAGATTGCCGGAAAACTCGAGGGTCACCCGATCGATATCCTGCTCGATACTGGAGCAGCCAGCACGGTGGTCGATACCGGTTTCTGTAAGACGAAGAAAATCGCGATGCGCGACACCGGTCATACCGGTGGCGGCGCTGGCGGCATAAACCTGACCATCCAGGCATTGGACGGTGCGGTGATGACGCTCGATGACTTGCCGCTTCAATGCGACGGCATATACGCGATCGACTTGTCCGATGTGAACACCGGCCTCGGCTCACGCGGCGCCGGGCGCGTGGACGCAGTGATTGGCGTCGACGTTCTGCGCCATCATCGCGCGGTCATTGATTATGCGACCATGTCGCTGTTTCTTTGGCATAAGCAGTGAAGTTCAGCGAAAAGAACCCACTCCGGCTCACGCGCCGATTCGATGACGCCGTTGCTTACGCAACCGTCGCGCATGCCGGACAACTTCGAAAAAAAACCGGAGTTCCCTACATCGCCCACCTGCTGGGCGTGACTGCGATCACCCTCGAGTTTGGCGGCGACGAAGACGAAGCCGTCGGCGCATTGTTACATGACGCAGCGGAAGACGCGGGAGGGCGTGACCGGTTGGCCGATATCAGGGCGCGTTTCGGGGAAGGCGTGGCCCAAATCGTGGAAGGTTGCACCGATACCTTCGAAACTCCGAAGCCAAGCTGGATCGAGCGCAAAAAGAAATACATCGCGCATTTGCCGGAGGCGGATTCCCCCACCCTGCTCGTGTCCGCGGCCGACAAGCTACACAACGTCCGCGCGATCGTGCGGGATGTGCGCCGCGACGGCGGTGCTGCCTTCGAGAAGTTCAACGGCAAGCGGCACGGCACGCTTTGGTACTACGGCGCCATCGTGAAATCATTTCGCGACAATAAAGAGAGCAATCCCGAGCTGGTCGACGAGCTCGAGCGCGTCGTAAAAGCGCTACACGAGATCGCGGGCGCGAGCTATCCGCAACCTCAACCGTGACCGGAACGCAATTGTCACAGGGCGCGATCTGTAGCGGCGGTCTATGACCGCCGAATCCCTGCTGTAGCGGCGGTCCATGACCGCCGTTTCTTCGAGTCGGCGCTCACAGTGCGCCGCCGTGATGTCAACGACCGGACGACGGAAAGCGGCCGCCACCCCGAAAACGTGTCATCCCGAGCGCGGGAGCGCCGAGGGATCCCTCAACCGCTCCCGAACTCACGCGAACCTGCATAAATCGTAACCGGCGCCCATGATTGTGAGAAATGGGACGGCGGGAGCCGCCCTCTCTTGGTCCGTGGTAAGCGCGCTCAAAGCGCGCGAATGTCCGCGTTGACGTGCGCATCCGCCGTGGCTAAGACCCTCGCATGCCAGACGAGGTAAAGCGCTCCAGCCTGCGCCGCTACGGGCCTTGGCTGGTCGGCCTGGGAGCAGCGTTGTGGGGAACCGAGAGCGCCTGGCGAATTCCCCTTAACGATCTGTTCGATGCGCGCGTGATCGTGTTTTGGGAACACGTCCTCATCCTCGTTATGTTCCTGCCGATCCTGCTTCTTCGGTTAGGCGAAATTCCGAAAGTCTCGAGTCGTACATGGGCTTTCCTGATATTTTCCGGTTTCGCCGGCTCGGCCGTCGGCACGATCTTCTTCACCCTCGCGTTGAAGAACGGAAATCCAACAGTCGTTAACGTCATTCTGAATATTCAACCGGTCATCTCAACCCTGGGCGCGTTTCTTATTTTCGGCGATCGCTTGAGCCGTCCTTTTTTCGTTTACGCCAGCATCGCCATCATCGCGGGCATTTTCCTTTCCGTGGAATATCCGCAGCTGATCGGACACTCCTTCGCTGAAGCAGGCCTCAACCTCGGCACCGGTTACGCCCTGATTTGCGCGCTCTTCTGGGGGCTCTCCACCGTCGCCGGCCGCGGGGCCATGCTCGGCATGTCGCTGCGCCTCGCCTCCAGCCTGCGGATTGTGGTTGGACTTATTTGCATGACCCTGATCCTGGGTGTTTACGGCCAGCTTAACGGTGCCTCGTTATGGCCGGCTGCCGCCCAGGCCAATCCTGGAACTGCCGTCGGTGCATTGATCCTGCTCGCCTCGATCTCAGGAGGAATTCCGCTGCTGATTTATTTCGAAGGACTGCGTCTGACCCGCGCTTCAACCGCGGGTTACTTCGAAATGTTGCAGACGCTGGCAGCCGTTTGCATCACCTGGGGATTTTTTCGTGCCGCTCTCCATGCCCATCAAGTGGGGGCGGGACTTATTCTCATCGCCGCCGTCACCATGGTGCAGAAAGCGCAGGCGCGGGTGGAAGAAAGTTGAGGGTTGGTCGTGAGTGTTGAGGGATGTTTCAGAAAAGCGGAAATGCTGAAAACTGGCGGACCGTCGCGATAGCGACAATGTAACAGCGGGTAAACAATTTCGGCCGTCTAGTGCAAGGGAACGTAAACGCTGAAATGCTGCCGGCCCGTCGCATTAGCGACAGTTTAAAATGGGTAAGCAAATTCGGCCGTCTAGCGACAGAGAGCGTAAACGCTGAAACTGGCAGCCGAACTGCGTTCTCAATCAAAGTTCGTTGCGAAGTTGCCGCAACGAACTCCGTCTGCCGACCGCCGACCGCCGAATTGATCAGATCAAGAGCATGAGCAGGATCATGAGGCTCGCGCCTGCGGGCGCGGTGAGGGAGGGATTATTCTGCGCTTTGCGCTGGCTCTGGTTTTAGAGCTCCGCTTTGAACCCTTGCCGCCGAGCGGCCCCACCAGCCGAACTGAAGTTCGAATCTCCAGAGTTTCGGTGGCTTTGTGTGCGAAAGACCGAGGGAGGTTTGCCGAAGCTTTGCTGAAGTACGGTGAGGGAGGGATTCGAACCCTCGGTACCCTTTTGGGGTACGGCGCTTTAGCAAAGCGCTGCTTTCGACCACTCAGCCACCTCACCAATGGTCCGAGCCGGACTGGCACGAGGCGGGAGAATATGTCGATTCTGAGGAAAATGCCAATGCGTTTCCGGATTCGCAGACCGCGGCGGAATGCTTTACGACCGCGGTCTGGCTGCTATTGATTCCTCCATGTCCGGAATCGATCCAGAGGCCGCCCTCGCCAAACTGAAGGAGGGGAACGCGCGCTTCGCCACCAGCGAAATGTCGGCGGCCAAGGCGACGACCGCGCGGCGTCTCGAAACGGTCGAGGCGCAACATCCGTTCGCCATGATCGTGGCCTGCTATGATTCGCGGGTAGCCCCCGAGATCATTTTCGATCTCAATATCGGCGACGCCTTCGTCATTCGAAATGCCGGGAACATTATCAACGACTTCGTCCTCGCCGGGATCGAGTTCGCCGTCCGTTATCTCGGCGTGCGCCTGATCGTGGTGCTTGGCCACTCCAATTGCGCGGCGGTCACCGCAGCGGTGGCGAGCGACAAGGCGCCCGCTCATCTTCAGTCGTTAGTCAGCGAAATTCAGCCCGCGGTACGGGCGGCGCGGAGCAAAGGCAGCGGTGACGTCGTCGCTGCCGCCATCGGCGAAAACGCGCGCCTGATGGCTGACAAAGTTCGAGAACACATCGACGTCGATGATCTGGCCAAGGAGGTACGGATCCTCTCCGCCGTTTATCATCTCGAGACCGGAAAGATCGTCTGGCACCAGCCGTAGGGTCCGAGCGTAGGAGGGGCCTATTGGCCGCGACCCCCCGGCGAAAAACGGAAAGCTGAAAGAGGGCAGCATGGTAGTGCCGCACGAGCGGTCGCACTGTAGCGGCGGTCTATGACCGCCGACTCCCCAATTCCCGGGTAGCGCACTCGTCTCGAGTGCTGGTTGCGACGTCTCGCCGCAACGAACTTCGCTTTCCCCAATTTCAGCGTTTCAGTTTTCAGCCTTTCAGATTTTCCCGCAGCACTCGGCCTGAAAGGCCCACTTCGTCATTCGTCATTAGGAATTCGTCATTCTCCCGAGTCTCGCCCCAACGAATTAGCGAGGTGAAAAACTGAAAGCGTAAAGCTGACAGCTAAAATCAATGTGGGAGGGGCCTATTGGCCCCGACTCCCCCGCTCGTGCCCCTCTTCTCTCCATCGTAAGCCGCTTACGATGCAAGATTAAAAAGAAACATGATTACGAGTTAGAGAACATCGTTAGCGCGGCGATCCTCCGGCCCTTCCTCCTGATCGGGCGATCAGCACTCGGGCCTGAAAGGCCCACACTTCGCAATCCGCAATCCGAAATCCTTCTTCCGCGCCGTAGCGACGTCTCGCCGCAACGAACTCCACTTTCCGCTTTCCACTTTCCACTTTCCACTCCACCCCCCAGAACCTCTTGCCACCTCCCCTTCACCATCTCAGATTGCCTTCCGTCGCATGAAAGCATCCTCTGCCTGTCTTTTTTCCGCCGCCGTTGCCGCGCTCCTCTCCACCACCACGCTGCGCGCAGCTTCACCCGAACCTTCCAGCGAAACCGCGCGACTCACCCAGATGATCGCGCGCTTCGCACCGACCGACCTCACCGCCAACATCTCTTCCCTTTCACCTAACGATCGCAAAGTCCTGGCAAAACTCATCCAAGCCTCCAAGATCGTTGACGGCCTTTTCCTGCGCCAGGTCTGGAGCGGCGACGTCCCCATGCTCCTCGAACTCGCGGCCGACCAAACAGCCGAAGGCCGCGCGCGTCTGCATTATTTTCTAATCAACCGCGGACCATGGTCGCGCCTCGACGATGACAAACCGTTCGTTAACGGAGCGCCTCCCAAACCGAAGAAAGGCGGGTTTTATCCTGACGACGCAACCAAGGCGGAAATTGAAGAATGGCTTGGTGGGCTCTCAGGCGAAGATCAGGCCGATGCCAAGGGCTTCTTCACCGTGGTGAAGCGCGCCTCCGACAAAACCCTCCAGATCGTTCCATACAGTTTGCAATATCAGGATGAATTGATCCCGGCGGCCAAGCTTCTGCGGGAAGCAGCCGAGCTCGCGACCGACCCCGCGCTGAAGAGATTCCTCAGCACCCGCGCTGACGCATTCCTCTCGAACGACTACTACGAGAGCGACGTCGCCTGGATGGAAATGAACGGCGCCATCCAGCCGACGATCGGGCCCTACGAAGTTTACGAGGACGAGTGGTTCAACTACAAGGCGGCCTTCGAATCGTTCATCGCCGTCCGGGACCCGGAGGAGTCGGCCAAGCTCAGCAAATATTCGACCGAGCTCCAGGACATCGAGAACCATCTCCCGATTGAACCGAAATATCGGAACCCGAAATTGGGCGCCCTCGCGCCGATCGTGGTGGTGAACGAGATCTTCTGCGCCGGCGACGCCAACCACGGCGTGCAGACGGCAGCGTTCAATCTGCCTAACGATGAACGGATCACCAAGGAAAAAGGCGCCAAGCGCATCATGCTCAAAAACGTGCAGGACGCGAAGTTCGCGAAGACGCTGGTGCCTATTTCAAAGGTGGTGCTGAGTCCGGCCGACCAGAAGAACATCGCCTTCGACGCCTTCTTCACTCACATCCTGGTGCACGAACTGATGCATGGGCTCGGGCCGCACGAACTGATGCTGAACGGGCGGCAGACCACCGTGCGTGAGGAGATGAAAGAAGCGGGCAGCGCGCTGGAGGAAGCGAAGGCGGACATCGCCAGCCTTTTCGCCATCCAGTACCTGATCGACAAAGGCGTGCTGCCGAAGTCGCTTGAACAAACCCTTTATACCACCTACCTCGTCTCATCCTTCCGCTCGATCCGATTCGGTTTGAACGAGGCGCACGGAAAAGGTCAGGCGATGCAGCTGAATTACCTCCTCGATGCCGGCGCCTTCAGTGTCAGGGCTGACGGGACCTTTGCCGTTGTCCCTGGAAAAATTAAGGAGGGCGTCAAATCGCTCACGCACGATTTCATGACCATCCAGGCGGAAGGCAATTACGAGAAGGCAAAGGAAATGCAGACCCGGTTAGGCGTAATTCGTCCCGAGGTCCAGCGCATCCTCGATAAACTTAAAACCGTCCCGATCGACATCGAACCGCACTTCACCACCGCCGAGCAACTCCTGCGCGACGCCAGGTAGGGACCGATCACCGATCGGTCCGCGAAGGAATTTTCCGATTTTCCGCTTTACGTTCGCTGGCATGGGACCACCGGATTGGTGCACCAAGGTTGATCGGCCGAAATTGTTTACCCGCTGTTATATTGTCGCTATCACGACGGCCCGCCCGCTTTCAGCTTTCAGATTTCCGCTTTCCGTTTTTCAAAGGACATGTCGCGCCTGAATTTCCGCCTCGAAGCCCATGCCACAGGGTCGCGGGCACGCGCCGCGACTTTCCGGACCTTGCATAACGAGGTCAGGACTCCTCTCTTCATGCCCGTCGGCACGCACGCCACGGTCAAGGCGCAGTTGCCCCAAACACTCGAAGACGCCGGGTCCCAGATCCTGCTCGCCAATACCTATCACCTTCTTTTGCGGCCAGGCCCCGAGGTGTTTCGCCGCGTCGGTGGCATCCACGCTTTCATGAGCTGGAATAAATCCGTCCTCACCGATTCCGGCGGTTTCCAGATTTTCTCGCTGCCGAATTCCCGGGCCATGAGCGAAGAAGGCGCCGTTTTCCAAAGTTACCTCGACGGAAAAACCATCCTGCTCAGTCCGGAGGTTAGCATCGAGACCCAGAAGGCAATCGGCAGCGACATCATGATGGCGCTCGATCAATGCATTCCTTCGACCGCCGACGAAACCACCGCCCGCGCCGCGCTCGACCTTACTCACCGTTGGGCCGGGCGCAGTCTGGCGGCGCGCGGTGACTCGCCCCAGTCCATCTTCGGGATCGTTCAAGGCGCGCTTTTTAAGAAGTTGCGCAAAGAAAGCGCCAGCGTCCTGAGCGAGATGTCGTTCGACGGCTTGGCCATCGGCGGCCTCGCCGTCGGCGAAGGCCAGAACGAACGGGAGGATCTGTGTGAATTCACGGCCGACCTTTTGCCCGTCGATAAGCCACGCTATCTGATGGGGGTGGGGACGCCGCTCGATATTCTCGAGGCCGTCCATCGCGGCGTCGATATGTTCGACTGCATCATTCCCACGCAGGTCGCGCAACGCGGCGGCGCTTTTACGTCACGCGGGTTTTTGCAGCTGCGCCGCGGTGTTTACAAATTCTCCGACGAAAAACTCGATCCGGAATGCCCTTGCCCCACCTGCGTCCGTTATTCCCGCGCTTATCTCCATCACCTGACCAAGGCGCGCGAAAACCTCGGCTGGCAATTGCTCGGCAAGCACAACCTGCATTTTTACCACCAGCTCATGCGCGATATTCGCGAAAGCATCCTGGCCGATCGTTTCCTCGAACTCTACCAGTCGAAGCGCGCTTTTCTGCACGAGCCCGATTTTGATAACCCCATTCACAAACAGAAAGCGAAGCGCAAGAAATCGCGGCGGCTCGGCGACTACGAGATTCACCAGGCCTGGGAAGGCTTCTCCAGTATCCGGCAGATTTCGTCGGGGGAGATCATGCATTCCCGCACCCCGCCGATGGAGGAGGCGCGCTCTCTATATATAGAGCAATCAAATCTGACCCGGCGCCTGACTCTTTCCCCCGGGGAACCGCTGGAAGCCGCTCAGCCGCTCGTGATCTGGGATGTCGGGTTGGGCGCCGGGGCCAATGCCATGGCGACCATTCAGTGCTACGAAGAACAGGCCGAGCGCGGTCCTGTTCGTCCGCTCCGGATCATCAGTTTCGAAAATGATCTCGACTCGCTCCGACTGGCCTCCCGTTTTACCGGTGATTTCCCTTACCTTCGTCACAGCGGGCCGGCCGGCATTCTGCGCGACCGTCACTGGCGTTCGCAGAAGCATCCGGGATTGAGCTGGGAATTACTCTTTGGCGACTTCCTCGAAAACATGACCGCGGCTCTTCCGCCCGACCTCATTTTCTACGACATGTTTTCAACCAAAACGTCCGGCGGCCAATGGACGCTGCCCGTCTTCCGCAAGTTGCGCAACGCCTGCACCGGTCGCGCCGTCGAGTTATTTACCTACAGCCGTTCCACCGCCATACGCGCGCTCATGCTCGCAGCCGGATTTTACGTGGCCCGTGGCCGCTCCGCCGGGGAGAAGGAGGAAACGACGATCGCGCTCACACCGGAAACCTACCGGGCGGCCTCGCCGTATCGCCACGAACTGCTCACCGCCGAATGGCTCGCGAAATGGGGCCGCTCCGACGCCAAATTTCCCGCGGAAATCCCCGCCCAGGAATTCACCGTCTTCGAGCAAGTCATACGTAAACATGAGCAATTCACGGAGTCGTTGAATCGTGAATCGTGAATCGTGAATCGTGAATCGTGAATCGTGAATCGTGAATCGTAAATCGTGAATCGTGAATCGTGAATCGTGAATCGTGAATCGTGAATCGTGAATCGTGAATCGTTGAACGCGCACTCTGTAATCCTGAGGTGGATAGGGTCCGCCGAATGGATCCCCCGACGCATCCCTCGTTAACCCTAACCAATCGCTCCTCGTCGCACCCAAGGCTCGCACGCTCCAGCGGCGGCAGCCGCCCTCCCATTTGCTCCCTTTTTTTTCACCCAAGTGCTGCAGCCTCACGAATTCCATTTCGATGCTCGGCCTCTCGCCCAAGCACAGCCCTGCGGACCGCACTTTCCGCTTTCCGCTTTCCGCTTTTCCGCTTTTCCGCTTTCAGCTTTTCCGCAGTGAAGCCCCCTCCTCTCCCTTGTTCGGGAGAGGATTGAGGTGAGGGTGTCTCTCAATTTCCGCTTTACGCTCCCTGGCATGGGACCACCGGATTGGTGCACCAGGGTTGATCGGACAAGATTGATTACCCGCTGTTATATTGTCGCTATCGCGACGGTCCGCCCGCTTTCAGCTTTTACGCTCCCTGGCGCTAGACGGCCGAGTTTGGGTACCCGTTTTTAAACTGTCGCTAATGCGACGGGCCGGCAGTATTTGAAAGCCTGGCCGCTCCTTCACCCGCGTTGCAGCAGCTTTCAGCTTTCAAAACCGTGAAGCCTTTCCGTACCCTCGCCGAAACCCGCACCCCTGACGGGTCCCGTCTCACTCTGCACGAACACGACGGCGAGATTTTTCTGAAGCTCGACGGCCGCCAGCTCATGAGCACCACCTCCACCAGCTCGGAACTGATGCTCGCCCAGGAAGCGTGCTTCGATCTCGCGCGACAAAATAATCCGCGAGTCCTCATTGGCGGGCTTGGTCTGGGATTCAGTTTGCAGCGTGTCCTCCAGCTTTCCCATCCGCACACCCAGGTCGAAGTAGCGGAATTACTTCCGGAAGTGGTGGCCTGGAACCGCGAACTCCTTCGCCACGTCAACGGCGCTCTCCTCGACGACCCACGCGTGAAGGTCATCATCGCCGACGTCTTCGCGGTGATCGCTCGTTCGCCTGGGGTGACCTACGCAGCCATCCTCCTCGATGTCGATAACGGCCCAACCTCATTCGTGCAAAAGGAGAACTCCCGCCTCTACGAGCGCACAGGCTTGAAATCGATTTTTCGGGCTCTCGCGCCGGGCGGCCGCGCCGCGTTTTGGTCGGCCGTTGATGAACCCGATTTTCCGACCGACCTCAGGCGCGTTGGGTTCAGTGTCGAAGTTTACCCGGCAAAACCGCACGAGCGCTCGAAGCAATCTCCCCACCGCATCTACGTCGCGCAGCGCCCGGGGTCGCCGCGCTGATCGTCATTCTCCTTCTCGTGCTCTTGATCTATTCGGCGGTTGAGAGTTGATGGTTGAGGGTTGAGAGATCCCGGAGCGTGCAGCTGCCGATTTCCGTTTTACGTTCCCTTGCACTAGACGGCCAAAATTGTTTACCCGCTGTTATATTGTCGCTATCACGACGGTCCGCCCGATTTCCGATTTCAGTTTTCCTCGATCAAAGCCGAAAACCACTCCAAATCCGAATTGTTGTGATGAGCAACCCGGAACCACCCGACATTTCGGAAGCGCATCTGAGCGAGGCCGAATATCGCCTCCTCTGGGAGACCTCCACTGATGCCGTCGTCATTCTCGACCGTAACAGCTGCATCCTTTTTGCGAACCCGGCCGTCTCCGATATTTTCGGCCATCCAACCAGCGAGTTGATTGGCAGATCGATCGCCCTGCTCCAGCCCGAGCGACTGCGCGAGCCGCATCGCCGCGGTTTGGAACGCTACCTCGCCAGCGGTCAGAAAAAGCTGAACTGGCGCGCGACCGAAGCATCCGGGTTGCATCGCGCCGGCCACGAGTTTCCGATCGAAATCGCCTTCAGCCACATGTCGCATGGCGACCGGGATTTCTTCGCCGCCTTCATCCGCGATATTTCGGAGAGGAAGGAGGCTGAAGAATCACTCGCCCTCAGCCGCTTGCGTATCGACATGATTCTCGAAGGCGCCGATGTGGGACTCTGGGGCTGCCCGCTCCCATTCGCGGCGCTCGACTGGGACTCGCGCGTAAAAAAGCATTTCTGGATCGCCGCGGATGAGGAGGTCACGATTGACCTCTTTTTTGAGCGTATTCATCCGGACGACCGCGCGCGTGTTCAGCGCGACATCGACGCTTCCATCAAGGGAAAGGCAGCCTACGAAACGGAATACCGGACGGTTGCGCCGGATACCCGCGCTGAGAAATGGATCCGTGCAATCGGCCGCGCCTTCTACGACGAAGCCGGCGTTCCCATCCGTTTCGATGGGATCACGATTGACATCACCGGACGCAGGCGGGCCGAGGCCGAGCGCGAGGCGCTTCTCGCCAGCGAACGCGCCGCTCGCACGGAAGCTGAGCGGAGCAGCCGGATGAAAGACGAATTTTTGGCCAATCTTTCCCACGAGCTGCGCACCCCCCTCAATGCGATCGTGGGCTGGTCGCAGATCCTCCGCAGCGAAAAGCAGCTCAGTCAGGAAGACATCGCCGAAGGCCTGCAGGTGATCGAACGCAACGCTCGGGTGCAGACGCAGCTCATCGAGGATCTCCTCGACATGAGCCGAATCATCTCCGGCAAAATCCGGCTGGACATTCAACCGGTTGACCTCCCGGCGGTCATTGACGCCGCCGTCGAATCGGTTGCGCCCGCCGCCGCGGCCAAGGCAATTCGCATTCAAAAGATCGTCGAACCGCTCGCCGGCCCCGTCATGGGCGATTCGTCCCGCTTGCAGCAGGTCGTTTGGAACCTGCTTTCTAACGCGATCAAATTCACGCCCAAGGAAGGTCGCGTTCAGGTCATTCTCAAATTGGTCAACTCACACCTGGAGATCATCGTGAGCGACACCGGTTC
The DNA here is from genome assembly GCA_963746035.1 of uncultured Verrucomicrobiae bacterium. Taxonomy (GTDB): domain Bacteria; phylum Verrucomicrobiota; class Verrucomicrobiia; order Chthoniobacterales; family UBA10450; genus JBBRDU01. Next base: position 744,649 of record CAVUZN010000001.1, read on the forward strand.
CGGCATCCGCCCTGAGTTTCTCCCTCACGTTTTCGAACGGTTCCGGCAGGCCGATGCCAGCACCACGCGTCGCCACGGTGGCCTCGGTCTCGGATTGGCCATCGTCAAAAACCTCACGGAAATGCACGGGGGCGAAGTGCGTGCCGCCAGTCCGGGCGAAGGACTCGGCTCATCCTTCACTGTTCATCTGCCGCTTGCCATTGTTCATCATCACCATCCACAACTAGCGGAGAACGATCAGCACCCGCGCGCCTGGCAGGGTGCCTCGCTGGAGTGTCCACCCGGTCTGGATGGCGCCCGCGTGCTCGTGGTCGACGATGAACGGGACTCGCGTGCCCTGGTGAAGCGCATTCTGGAAGACTGCAGCGCTGTGGTCAGCTGCGCCTCCTCCGCCGAGGAAGGCATGGCAACACTCGACCGCGAAACGTTCGACGTCATCATTTCCGATATCGGCATGCCTGATACCGACGGTTACCAATTCTTGCGCGCTGTTCGCTCGCGCGACGAAGCTGCGGGCGGCAAAGTCCCTGCGATTGCCTTGACCGCATTCGCGCGATCCGAGGATCGGCGGCGCACCATGCTCGCGGGGTTCGATATGCACATTTCGAAACCGGTCGAGCCTGCTGAGCTCATCGCGGTCGTCGCGAGGATGGCTCGCCGCGTGTGAGCGCTTGGCCGCCGCAGCTGTTGTCGTCGTGAATAGTTAGGCAGCAACCGATCATGAACGTCCTATTCGTAGAAGATCACGGCGATACCCGCGCTGTCATGACTCTGCTGTTGAACCGGTGCGGATGCCACACGGTCACGGCGAAGAACGCCCGCGAAGCGCTCGCGCGACTCGACGAGATGCCCTTCGACGTCCTGATCAGCGATCTCAATCTGCCCGATGCAGATGGAATCAGCCTGGTGGCTGAAGTGAAAAAAACGCGCCAATTACGAACCATCGCCCTGACCGGGCGCACCAGCCCTGAAGAACGCGACGCCGGCATCCGCGCCGGGTTCGATTTCTACCTGACCAAGCCGATCGACTACCATGCGCTCCGTCAGGCGCTCGGACTCGCCTAACGGCCGGGCCATCAGCGCTGCCAGCGATCCGGCGGTTGAGAGTTGATGGTTGAGCGTTGAGAGCGCGCCGACTGCCGACTGCCGACTGCTCGCTTTACTTAGCGCCTTCCCGCTCCAAATCTCGTTCCACCGCGTAGGCGCGATCAATTGTTTGCCGTAACACATTGCTGCGGTCGCCCCATTGCTTAACCGCGGTTTCTTCCAGGAACTCGCTCTTCTGTTGGGCGGCATGTGCATTCCGATTGTTCTCCATCCGCTCGCTCTTTACGGCGGCGTGACCGTGTCGTCCTTTGACGCTTACTCGTGCGTCGTGCGTGTCCTGTAGATCCGGCATTTTACTATGGCGCGCTTCCGTCAGCGCCTTCTCGCGCTCATCCATCGCGCCGATAACCGTCTGCATGACGAGAGCCGCTTGTTTATAGACCGGCTTCTGTGTCTCCGGTGCCTTGTTCATCTGGTCGCCGAACCTTTCGCGCAACTCGACCGCTTGCTGCCGTGGCGTGCTCACGTTCTGATTTAGGGGCGCCAGCACATTGCCTAACTGCGTTCCTATAAATAGGGCGAGCTCCGTTGACGGCATCGGCAGAGACGGTGGCGTTTGCGAGAACACCGGTGCCGGCGCCGTCGCTGCCACGGCGCTACCTTTCTGCAGCCCGAGCTTCTGCAGAAGCTCGGGCGAAACCTGGCCTGTCATGGGTAGTCCGTTATCCTGCTCATAACGCCGGATGGCGGCCTCGACTTCCTTCGGGTGCGCTGCATTGACATTGTCGTGGTAATAACCCGCCCGCTTCAGCGCCTTCTTCAGTTCGACGCGGTCAGGTTCCATGGCGTGAAGCCGCGGCGAAATGATCGCAATGATTGCCAGACCGAGCGCCGCCGTACGGAACGTCAAAGGCATTCCGCCGGTATGCGAAAAATATCTCGGCCTGTCCAGTCGAATACCCTCATCGAAATTCCGGGTAGCGCACTCGTCAGGGATGGGTCGAGTGCTGGCTGCGACGTCTCGCCGCAACGAAGTTAACTGCGCGCCGAGCGATCCAAGTGCGAACAAATTTCGCGAATCTGCTCGTTAGACAGAACGCGTTCACGCGATCGAAAGAATTCGGTCAGCGTCTCCTCGTTCGTGACAACGATTTTCGTCTCGGTTTTCGGGGGATCAATCCGCCATCCGGGAAGGACGAGAACCGGTGCAACCCAAAGCTCGCGCTGCATCCATCGCTTTACTTCCGCTGAGACGAGCGCCCCAGAGCGTCGTGCCTGCTTCATTGGATCTCCTAATGCCGGTTTAGTGCTCAAATACAGAAGCCCGTCTGCTGCAATACCTGCTACGCCGCTGCCGAAGATGGAGTAAGCCTTTGTTTCCAGCGCAAAAATCCCGCCCGGCCCAACGACGACATGATCGATGTTGACGTTCCCCAGAAGAAGATCGTCGAAGGTGACGTAGTCTTTGTCGCGAAGTGTCCGCAGGACTTCGCTGACACGACGTTCGCCTTTCTCTGCTTGGTTCAAGTTCCGGATTTCTCTTCGAACACGCAACAGCCGAAAGGCGCAGTACCCGGTCATGATGACGGCGGATGCCGTCATGAGCTGAGGCGTAAAAAGAGAGGGGAACCAGCGCCGGAGCCACTCCCAAACCGCGAGAAAACAGGATCCGATTGCGAGAATGAGATACTCGCTGCCTTGATCATTCAGAAGCCGATCACGCTCATCCCGAAGCGACTGCCCTGGAAGGCGCCGCAGTGGTCCTTCCACTGGAGGCCGGGAATCCTTTCTGTTCCGATCAAAGGCCATTGCGTCCAATCCCGCTAAAATTGTGCCGCTGGTTCAAGCAGTTTCTTACGACCCTCCTCCTGTCGTCAACAAACAAGAGCCAATAAGTACAACCAAAGCCGCGCCTCGCCGCCTTTTTCCCTTCCGACAGCAAAAAGCAGTCGCTACTATTTCCTGTCACAAATGCCGACTGCGCCCGTTCCTGTAAGAGCAAGCAATATCCGCGACAATCACAGCCGCGGAAAAGTCGGAGATTTCCTGCGGGAAAAAATCGAACCCGAATCGCTTCTGTCTTTCGTCACGGCCTACTTCACAATTTACGGCTACGCGTCCCTTCGCGAACAGCTGTGGCAGATCGAACGCCTCCGCTTATTGTTCGGCGAACCGAGGTTCATTCGAGAGGTTGATCCTGACAAATCTGAGGGCAAGCAGTTCATCATCGACTCAACTGGCTTGCAAATCGCCAACCAGCTTTCTCAGAGAGCGATAGCACGCGAGTGCGCGGACTGGATTCGCGAAAAAGTTGATATCCGATCGGTGGCGCAAGCAGGTTTCCTCCATGGGAAGATGTACCACGTCGCCAAGAATGGGGTCGAGCACGCGCTCACTGGAAGTTCGAATTTCACTAGTCGTGGACTTGGCGGAGCAAACGCGAACATCGAGCTCAATTTAGAAGTTGATAGCCGACGCGACATTCAGGATCTGAAAGCCTGGTTCGAAGAACTTTGGGATAACGAAGTGCTGGCCAAAGACGTAAAAGGCGAAGTGGTCGCTTATTTGGAAGCCGTTTATCGCGACTACGCTCCGGAGTTCGTCTATTACAAAACGCTTTACCACGTCTTCGAGAAGTTCCTAGCCGATCAACAGAAGGGCGGCCTGCTCGATGAAGACATCAAGATTGTCGATACCCTCGTGTGGAACGCGCTTTTTGAATTCCAGCGGGATGGCGTTAAGGGCGCGATCAACAAGATTCTGAAGCACAACGGCTGCATTCTTGCCGATAGTGTCGGGCTCGGGAAAACGTTCGAAGCACTCGCAGTCATAAAATACTTCGAACTGAAAAATGAGCGGGTCCTCGTGCTTTGCCCGAAGAAGTTACGGGAGAACTGGACTGTCTACCGCCACAACGACGCGTTGAATCCGTTCATCCGTGATCGATTTCGCTTCGACGTGCTTTCTCATACAGACCTCAGCCGCGAGAGCGGCAAGTCAGGGGATATTGAATTGAGCACGTTCAATTGGGGGAATTTTGATCTTGTCGTAATCGATGAATCTCACAATTTCAGAAATAACACCCCGGGGAAGCGTGACGAGGAGACGGGGGAGATTGTCCGGAAGAGTCGTTATCAGCGACTCATGGAGGACGTCATCCAATCAGGCGTCAAAACGAAAGCCCTCCTTCTATCTGCAACCCCGGTAAATAACGACCTTAAGGACCTTCGAAATCAGATCTATTTCCTAACCGAGGGCGATGATACCGGGCTACGGGAGAGTATCGGGATACCGAGCCTCAAAGATGCGTTGACCAGTGCGCAAAAGACGTTCGCGGCGTGGGCACGGCAAAAGACAGAGAAGCGTCGGACAGCCGATCTCCTTGAAAAGCTGAGTTCCGCATTCTTCAAGCTCTTAGATGAGCTAACAATTGCGCGGTCGCGCAAACACATCTTGAGGTATTATAAGGATAGCATCGCTGCGTTAGGCGGTTTCCCTGCGCGGAACAAGCCGCTGGCGATTTATCCGGCAATCGACACTCAGAAGCGTTTCCCCTCCTACGATCGCTTGAATGATGAGATCAGCGGTTACAAGCTTTCGCTGTTTGCTCCTTCGCGTTACCTGAAGGATTCAGCGAAATCGAAATACGAGACGCACTCACGCGACCCGTTCAGCCAGGCCGATCGAGAAAAGTTCCTTGTTGGAATGATGAAGGTCGGTTTTCTCAAGAGACTCGAGAGTTCCGTGCATTCCTTCGAGATCACGATGGCCCGAACGATCGGAAAGATCGAAGGCCTCGAGAAGAAGATACGAAACTTCATTACTAATCCCGATCAGAACCCAGAGTTAGACGAACTCGAGTTTGATCTGGGTGAGCCAGACGAAGAGGAATTGGAAGCGGCGCAGCAGGTAGGCGGCAAGTTCAAATATCATCTTGGAGACTTAAAGCTCAATGACTGGCTCGAGGATCTGCAGAAGGATAAAGAGCAACTAAGCATTCTGCACAGTTCCGCGACCATGGTCACGCCGGAGCGGGACGCGAAGTTGGACGAACTCAAGAAGCTCATCCGCACCAAGGTGCAAAATCCAACTACGAACAAACGCGGTGAGCCAAACCAAAAGGTTCTCGTCTTTACGGCCTTCGCCGACACTGCCTCGTATCTTTTCGATGCGCTTGTATCCTGGGCATCGAAAGACCTTGGTGTGCACGTTGCGCTAGTCTCTGGCGGCGGACATAATCACACAACCTTTGGCAAGACTGACTTCAATCAAATCCTAACGAATTTTTCTCCGCGTTCGAAGAATCGCGATAAAATCCAGTCAATGCCGCAGTCAGGCGAGATTGATCTTCTCATTGCGACGGACTGCATTTCCGAGGGTCAAAATCTTCAGGACTGCGATTACTTGATAAATTACGATATCCACTGGAATCCGGTTCGGATCATCCAACGCTTCGGGCGAATCGATCGAATCGGCAGCGTCAACGAATCCGTTCAGTTGATCAATTTCTGGCCCACTCATGACCTCGAGAAATATGTGAACCTAAAGAACCGGGTGGAAGCTCGTATGGCTCTCGTCGATATCGCAGCCACCTTCGAGGACAATATCCTCAACACGGACGAGCTGGAGGAACTGGTCCAAAGTGATCTCAAGTATCGCGACAAACAGTTGCTTCGTTTGAAAGAGGAAATTCTTGATCTGGAAGACTTCAACGAAACCGTCGCTCTCAGCGAATTCACTCTCGACGACTTCAGGATCGAGCTAAGCAAGTACATCGAAAGCAACAAGACGGCGTTGCGTGATGCACCGCTCGGACTCTACGCAGTTGTTCCTGCTGCCACCGATCATTCCGTCATCGGCCCTGGGGTGATTTTTTGCCTGAAGCAAACTGCCGCCACGGAAAAGACAGAGGCCGTCAATCCGCTTCAGCCGTACTACCTCGTTTATGTTCGCGAGGACAAGACAGTCCGCTTTGGGTTCGCGCAGCCAAAGCAGATTCTGGAAATGTATCGGCTGCTCTGTTCGGGCAAAACAGCGGCGTATGACGCGCTCTGCCAGATTTTTGACGCTCAGACAAAGACCGGCAGCGACATGAGCAAGTACAACGTCCTCCTCGAAACGGCGGTTCAGTCCATCGCGCGAACATTCCAACGCCGTCTCGCAACTGGCATCACGGGCCACCGAGGGTTCGTGATCCCGCGAGAAAGCGATCAGCCTTTGGAAACATCGCAGTTCGATCTAGTCAGTTGGCTGGTTATTAGCGGCGGCGAGAGATGAGCGAGCGCGGCGATTTCCGTACCCAAATCGCCGAAGCTCTCTCCAGCTTCGACAGAAATCCCCTCGTCGATGCAGCGCGCGCCCTGTTCAACGTGCTGGGTTACCGCTCGGACCGCACCTTACCGATCAAGAATGCCGCGGACTTCGTTGGTGCTTTCGACCCGGATGGGCGCATCAATTCCACTGAGCGTGCCCTTCTCGATCGGCTCGTTTCTTTTCGGCTCCTGTTTCAGCTGACGGACGGCGAGCTGACATCTCAGAGCGACCTTCTCTCAGATAACGAGTCCGTCGAAAACACCCGCATTCACTCCTACCTGTTTTTCGCCGTCGAACTTCCCACCGGGACATACAACCGCACCGTTCTTTCGAGTATCGCCCGTGCGATCAACAAGCCGCTTCCGATGCCGGCGCTAGTTCTCATTCGGTATGGCGACGCGCTCTCCCTCGCGATCCTTCATCGTCGGCTCAACAAACGCGAAGCCGACAAGGACGTGCTGGAAAAGGCCACGCTCATCAAGGACATCGCCCTCGCTGATCCGATCCGCGCCCATCTCGAAATTCTGAATGATTTCGCCCTCGACAATCTGGACGCTGATTTCGGCATCTCCAACTTCGTCACGCTCCATACCGCGTGGCAGAAGCGCCTCGGCTCCTATGCGCTGTCGAATGATTTCTACCGCGAGATCGCCGACTGGTATTTTTGGGCGCATCATCAGGTGGACGACGGCACCATTCGCCTGCCTCGGCATTGCGACACTGAGGAAGAAAAATCGCTCTTCCTCATCCGATTGCTCACGCGCCTCATCTTCTGCTGGTTTCTCGTCGAAAAACGCGTGCTGCCCGCGGATTTCTTCCGACAACGAAACCTCACCCCGTTACTTCGCGATCTCTCGAAGGACGCCCCGACCTACTACCAGGCGATCCTACAGAACCTCTTTTTCGGCACGCTCAACATGCCCGTCGAGCAGCGCGGCTTCCGCGAAAAGAAAAAGGACAACCAACGGTATGACAAAAATCGAGGAATCACGAATCTCTGGCGATACGGAGCTCTATTCCGGGATTACGACAAAACAAAAGACGAGTCGCCGGCGTGGGTGACTCTCGCCAGGAAGGTTCCCTTCCTGAATGGCGGCCTCTTCGACTGCCTCGACGACAAGACCGGCAAAAAGCTCGACAACTCCATTCTCGACGGTTTCTCCGACAATCCGAACGAGTCCTGCCATCTGCCGAATGACCTCTTCTTCGGCGCGGAGCGCACCGTGGATCTCTCGAAAGACTACGGCGAGGAGGACAAGCGCACCGCCCGCTCGAAGCGCGCCAAAGTCCGTGGCCTCATCGAAATCCTCGCCCGCTACAAATTCACCATCGAGGAAAACACCCCGCTGGAGGAGGAGATCGCCCTCGATCCCGAGCTGCTCGGCAAGGTCTTCGAGAACCTCCTCGCCTCCTACAACGAAGACACCCGGACCACCGCGCGCAAGGCTCTCGGTGCCTTCTACACGCCGCGCGAGATCGTCAGCTACATGGTGGATGAAGCCCTGCGCTCCTACCTCGCCACGCAGGTGTCCGCCGTCCCGGAGAAAGCCCTGCGCGACCTCTTCTCCGCCAAGGCCACGCCGCCCGAAATCAAGCCCGCGCACCGCGAGGCGCTCGTCGCCGCCATTGGCCGGGTGAAAATCCTCGATCCCGCCTGCGGCTCTGGCGCGTTCCCGATGGGCGCGCTCCACCGCCTCGTGGACCTGCTCCAGAAGCTCGACCCGAACAACGAAAGCTGGAAACGCGACCGCCTCGCCGAGGCCCGCCGCTACCGCGAGCTCCTGGAGGAAGCCGGCGCGGAAAAGGACGAGATCGCCGATTGCGACAGCCGCATCGCCGACATCGAGAAGTCCTTCAACACCCGCTTCCACGCCCTCGACTTCGCGCGCAAGCTCTACCTCATTGAAAACTGCATCTACGGCGTGGACATCCAGCCCATCGCCACGCAGATCGCGAAGCTCCGCTTCTTCATCTCGCTCATTGTCGATCAAAAGGTGGACCCCGCCGCGCCAAATCTTGGTGTGCGCCCGCTGCCCAACCTCGAAACCCGGCTCGTCGCCGCCGACACCCTCATTCCTATCGAGAAACAATCCGACCTCGCCACCGACGACCTCTTCTCCGGCGACATTGACCGGCTACGGGGTGAACTCGCCCGCATTCGCCACGAACACTTCAACGCCCGCGACCCGCGCAAGAAAGCGAAGTGGCGCGAGGCCGACGCCGCCAAGCGCGAGGAACTCGCCGAGCTTTTAAAAACTGAGCACGGCCTGCCGAGGGACGCGGCAAAGAAGCTCGCGACGTGGGATCCCTACGATCAAAACGAACACGCCCCGTTCTTCGACCCCGGCTGGATGTTCGGCATCCCAGTTGGTAAAGTCCGCCTGGAAGGAAAGTCTCTTGCCACCCTGCGCGGTAATCTTGCCCTCATCAACGAGGTAGGAGGACAGACGGAACTCGTCGCTAACGAAGTGCGTGAGATCGACAGCGGCTTTGATGTCGTGATCGGTAACCCGCCGTATATCCGCATTCAGACGCTCAAGCAGAAAGACCCGAAGATCGTTGCTTTCTATAAGGACGAATATGCCAGCGCAGCTAGGGGTAACTACGACATCTACGTCATCTTCATAGAAGCGGGCCTGCGCCTTCTGAAGTCAAACGGCCAACTCGCCTACATCTGTCCGCACAAGTTCTTCAATACTGACTATGGCGAACCGATTCGTCGACTTATAGCTCGAGGGCAGAATCTCCGCCATGTTGTTCACTTCGGGACTGAGCAAGTCTTTCCGGGCGCGACGAACTACGTTTGCTTGCTCTTCCTTTCGCGAGCGGGTGCCCAATCATGTCGATGGCTAACGGCAGACTCACTCAATAATTGGCTCGCAAAGACTACAGCCGGGAACGCGCAGTTGATTGAATCCAATAGGATTACAGCCGACGAATGGAATTTCTCCGGCGCAGTATCCGACGCATTACTTGCTAAGCTGAAGAGCCAAGGAACCCCCTTGCTCGAACTGCCTGCCGAAATGAGCCGCGGCAGCAGTTCAGGCGACGATTCGGTGTTCGTAATCAAGGCAGACGCTCTAGATATCGAAGAGAGCATTCTGCGCACTCCCGTCTTCGCTACGGACTTTCGCCGTTTCGAGTTCATTCCAAATCCAACCAAACGGATTATCTTTCCTTATCAGCGCACGGAAGAAGGCCTTGAACTGATTTCGGAGAAGGACTTGCGGAAGCAATTTCCAAAGTGCTTCCGCTACTTAGCCGAGCACAAAGAGCGACTTGAAGCGCGGAAAGGCTATCGGTGTTGGTACGGTTACAGCGCCGCGCGCAATCTCACTCTGCACGAACGAGCGCATATCCTCGTTCCACTATTAGCAGGCCAGCCGTCATTTGCCGCGATCCCGGGATCGTTGCGAAGCACGCTCTGTCCGATGGCTAGTGGCGGTTTCACTATTACTGTCGATGAAACTTCTGCGATAGACCCTGATTACCTCCTTGGGCTGCTTAATTCGCCCGTCTTGTTCTGGATTCTCTTACGCGTGAGCAATTCGTTCCGCGGTGGATGGATTACATGCACCAAGCAATACTTTGGTGAACTGCCTATCATGCGCGCCTCGACTATCGAACAGGAAGGGGTGAGGACGCTGGTTCAATATGCGACTAGAACAAAGAAGGTTCTCTCGACGCAGCCTTCCGGCCAAACCACGCGCGACCCGCTGATGCTCGCGTATTTCGAGCAAATCCTGAACGGGCTGGTGTATGAGCTGTATTTCCCGGACGAGGTCCATGGAGCCGGCCTGCGCCTTTTCGATTTGGTCGAGGCGGCGAACCTGCCCGCCCTAGACGCCGTCCCCAAAGCGCAACGCCTCCCGCGCCTGCGCCAGCTTTTCGAGGCGCTGCACGACGGCACCCATCCCCTCAAGATCGCCCTGCAAAAGCTCCAAACCCTCGACACCGTCCGCATCATCGAAGGCAAGGCATGAGCACGGCATCCATTCTCTCCGCACTTTCATCGCGCCGGATCGCGAGCCTGATCGGCAACGCGAAGCATCGTGTCATCTACGCCGCACCTGGCATTCAAGCAGAAGCCGCGGCGGCGCTAGCCGAATGCGCGAGCAGTCTCGACGTGCGTTCCCTAACGGTGAGTTTGGATTTCGACGAGCACACCCTGCGCATGGGCTACGGCAACCTGGATGCAGTCGAGACACTGCGAAAGGCCGGCATCGAACCGACGCAATCGCCAGGCTTCCGCAGCGGCATTCTGATCGTGGATGCGCGGGGCTGGGTCTTCACCCCCACCGCGCTCTACCTTGAACAGGAGCCCCAGAGCAACGAAACACCGAATGCCATCGAGCTTTCCCGCTCCCAAGTGACGGCGCTCGCCATCCGCTTATCGCCCGAGGCGCACAAGGAAGCGGTCGAACAGGCGGCGACGCCAGAGGAGGCGCAGGAGATCGCGGCTATCCCGCTGGAACTCGGCATCGCGCCGGTCTCGGCGACCCAATTCGGCGAGGTGAAAGCAGCCATCGACGCCGCACCGCCGGTGAAGTTCGACGTCGTGAGGCAGGTGCGGGTCTTCGAGCCATATCTGCAATACGTCGAGCTCTCTCTCTCGGGCGCGGCCGTGCAGCGCAAGCGAGTACGAATCCCAAAATCGCTCCAGAATCTTGGCGCATCGAAGGATCTCGAAGGGAAGCTCAAGACAACCTTCGATCTCATCGAAAAGAGCAGCTCGCTTTCCTCGAAGGCATTGGAGGACGAGTTGAACGAGATCCGTAAACACTTCACCCCATCGCTCGGCAAGGACCACGGGCGGGTAGTACTCAAGGCGGCAAAATCAAAGCTGCTGGAGCGCCTGGCGGGGTTGCGCACGAAGCTGGAGGCGCACCAGAAGAAGGTCGAAACGGAGCTCCAGACCAAGCTCGATGAATCGAAAAAGCAGGTGGTGGAATACTATCTCCCGCTGGCAAAAGGCAGTCCGCCCGACGCCTTGGTCGGTTCACTCCTGAAGGTAACCGATGACGACATCCGGGTTTGGATTGAGGAGGAGTTGTCCGTCGTGTTTCCCGATGCCGAGGACTTGATTCTAAAAATGATTTTGGAGGATCGCTACAAGGACGTGACGTTTGAGACCCTCAATCGCGAAGACTTCCTCGACTCTGTGAAAAACGCCTTTCCTCGCATCGACTGGGACAAGGCCTACGCTGAATTCAAAGCTGCCGGCGAAAGGAACTAGAGGAGAGTTCGGTTGAGGATCACCCAGATAAGCCTGCAAAATTTCCGCGCGTACGAAGAGCCGTTTGAAATCGATCTCGAAGGCGGCAAGAACCTGCTGTTGCATGGCGAGAATGGCGCCGGCAAGTCTTCGCTTTATTTCGCGCTAAGACGCTTTTTCGAGGAGCGTGGAGGCCTAATCGCCGAGCACCGCAATCACTTCGCTGATTCCGCGCGCGCTTCGTTCGTCCGCTTGCACATTAAAGGCCCCGACTCAACCGGGGTCGAGTACGACAATGACGTTTGGTGGGATGATCCCGACGGCCACCCGTTAACGGTGCCAAAGGACCCTAAAACGACGCCCATTCCTAAGGAGCTTCGGTCTTTATTGGTTGATGCAGCTCGTCGCTCCGGGTTTCTGGATTACCGCGCGATGCTGAAGACGAGCCTGTTGGCAAAGCCAATCGCCCGGAAGAGCCATGACTTCGACCTCCACAGCTTTATTTATGGGGCCGACCGCGAAGGCTTGGAGGCGCAGCTTTTCGACGTCGTAACTTGGGTCATTTTGGACGGCGTACGCGTGACGGCCGCCGGCGGAGGCGAATCAACAATAGGAAATCTTATTCGAGAGGTTTGGAGAACCCGGCCGTCAAATCGCTACAAGAAAACTCTCCGTCGGGCCGAAAGGGCAACTAGTGCGTTCAACCAAGCCTTCGCGACAGTCCTCCCCACGCTCGAATCGAAGATTCCTGATTTCCTAACCTATTTCGAGAACTGTGAGCTGGAGGTCGAATTCGCCCCCGTGTCGATAAATTGGAACCCCACTACTCTCGCTTTGGACGGTGCGGTCTTAGTTCCCGACATCAGCTTCCGCAAAAAACCGTTCGCAGATCACTCGCTGGATCTGAACGAAGCGCGTCTGTCGGCCTTGGCTATTTGTTTCTTCCTTGGCGGAGTTTTGCTTTCGGATAACGACTATCAGAATCCCGCGCATCCGCGCTTTCTATTCCTTGACGACGCATTGATCGGGCTGGACTTGAAAAACCGGCTCCCAACCCTGCGGATTCTGAGCCGGGACGAGTTCAAGTATTACCAGATATTTCTACTAACCCACGATCGGGTTTGGTTTGATTTGGCTCGCGGTCATCTACCCGAAAAAAGTGGCTGGCTACATAAGCAATTGATCGCCGACGAAGATGCAGGACGATTAGTGCCTCGGCTGCAACCTTCTGATCATGATTTGGCACGCGCGAAGATGCATCTCGGCGCGGGCGATCGAATGGCTGCCGCGGTCTACACCCGCGCGGCGTTCGAAGCCAGGTTGAGAAATGTTTGCGAGAAAAACGGGATTAAAATTCCGTACAAACCGGACAGCGAACGTGTTAGCGCAGGCGTGCTCTGGGATGGAATAATCCAACGTCAGCGAGAGCGCGAAGAACAGAGGTCAAAAGGGTCGAAGGTACCGGATTTTGTTCCGGCCGCTTTAGAGGCAGACGTCGAAACTATGCGGTCGACCGTGCTTAACAAGCTCAGTCACACCGGCGCCTCGAGTCTTGTCACGTCCGAAGTAGCAGCGGCCATCGCAACTGTCGAGCACGTCGTGTCCCACAAGTTTCCGAAACCGTGAAGTTTGCCGCCGGTCGCGGGTGTGGCCGGTAATCGAGAGCACTAGGGAACCACTATCTTTTCTTTGGGCGCTTTTTACGGATGTCTTCGAGAGCATCTAGAATTTTCTTACTTCGCCCGAGCACCATCTTCGCGAGCCGCACTGCGTCCTTCAGCTCCTTATCTCTCCTGCTCTCCAAGAACTCCTTTTCCTCTCGAACGTGGTACTTTTTAAGGAGGTCAGTGACGCGTGGTACATGGCTATCTCTGATTGCGTCCGCCAACGCGCCCCTCATCTCGGACATGCCCATTGGGCGCAAGATATCCAACAAGGGCCGGAAGGAAACGAGTTTTACGGAACTACTACAAAGAACATCAGAGGACGCTGTCGAGGTTCAGGCTCGCGCCGTTACGCGTCCAGAGCGCTTCCCGACTTTGCGAGGTGCGTTCTGTCTCGCCATGTAAGGGGGATCTCGCGAAGCTTTTGGCCATGACGGACAACGTAGTTTGGGGCATTCACGGCGGAGCAACGGGAGACGCAGACTCTCTTTTTCTAACAGGTGATTGTGTCGCGCTCGGGTGGGACCTAATTTCACCACTCGATAAACTCAAAGCAGACCGTGAGGCGTTCAAAGCGGCTGTGGCATCTGCGTATCCTGAAAAAAAGGCAGGAGCCATTCCGAACAACGCCGGACAACTCTTTCGCTTTGCTCACGACATGAATAAGGGTGATTTGGTCGTGTATCCTTCGAAACGGGATCGCCAGGTTCACGTCGGCCGGATCGAAGGTGAATATTACTACGACCCCAAAGGCGCGTCCGGCTATCCGCATCGCAGACCGGTTAAATGGCTGCGCGAAGCGCCGCGGACCATTTTCTCGCAAGGCGCTCTGTACGAGATCGGTTCCGCGCTAAGCTTTTTTCAAGTTAAGACCTACGCTCAGGAATTTAGGGCCGCCGCAGCGGGTAAAACTATCTCGCAGTCCCAAGCGCCAGTTGTGCAAGCGAGCGAAGTCGAAGCAGCCGGAGTTGATCTCGAAGAAACGGGAGCAGATCAGATTGCAAAGTTGATCGCGGCAAAGTTCAAAGGACACGGACTGGCGCGTCTAGTTGAGGCGATCCTTAAGGCGCAGGGTTACACTACCTATCTGAGTCCAGAGGGTGCGGATGGTGGAACTGACATACTCGCAGGGTCAGGTCCTCTCGGCTTCGGCTCGCCGCAATTGTGCGTCGAAGTTAAATCGAGCGACACGCCTATCGATCGACCGACGGTTGATAAATTGTTAGGCGCGATGAGTAAATTTGGCGCGGCTCAAGGGCTGTTTGTTTCTTGGGCGGGCTTCAGACAGAATGTGCAAAAGGAACTGGCGCCCAGTTTCTTTCGCCTCCGTCTATGGACGCAGAAGGAGTTCCTAGAAAACCTCTTTGCTAACTACGACAAGCTTGATGATGAGCTCAAAGCTGAGCTCCCGCTTAAGCGCATCTGGACTGTTGCGACGCAGGAGGATGAATAAGCGCCCTTGCGAGAGGCTAGCAATGCGAGAAACACTAAACAATGGCTGACGAATTCTACGAAAAAGGTGGGAGACTTTATCGGAAGAAGTTCCTCTTCGATGAAGATCTAGGCGAATTTCGGGACAATCTGGGCGGAACATCCTCGGTAAAGGACTTCTTCGGCAATGTGATTGCTCAACGGGCGGAGCCCGGTTTTTTTAGCGAACCCGAAGGTACGGTAGGCGGGAGGGACGGTATCTTTCAGCGACCGCGGCTTTTAGACGACGGAAAATCCTTCTTCTTGCCCTCCACTCAATCTGCCAGCGAAGAACCTTCGCCTCCTGCGAGCTCGGCTAGTCCAGTTCGGGAAGGAACTGAGACCTCATCCTCCTACGAATCCACATCCGATAGCTTGTTCGCTCGATTTCTCGGAGCGATCGGTCGCGTTATCATCGGTTTAATTGCGGCCGCTGTCACTCAAGCAATCAGCTTGATTGTCATGGCGCTGATCATGGGTGGCGGCCCATTGATTGGGACGCCTGCCGTGATATTCGCGATCGGCTGGTGGAGCCCGCCCGTGATCGTGTTTCTACTGGTTACGGGAGTGATCGGCCGCCCCCGCCCCCGACAACTGTAAAGAAGAAACGGGGTCAAATCTAAATATTCAACATTTTGACCGAAACAGAAAGGGTTAGGGGAAGCTCAGAATCGGGGTCGGATCTTCACTTTTCAGATTCCTAAGGCGCTCGCGTTCGGAGTGGGAGCCGCAACGTAACCGGCGTGATTTTGAAGAAATAGCGACTTGCAGGCTAACGACTAGCTTGGTTCACTTTGGCTGGTGCGCGCCGTTGTCTTCGTTTCCCTCCTTTGTGTGGTCTATACCCCACTTGCGACTTCACTGCCTGCAGCGGAGCAAGTCCTCGGCACGCAGAAATTCGCCGAGGATGTTCTACTTATTGGCCAGCGCGGAACAAATATAACTCGTTGCCGTCGATTTACAGATAGTCCGTCGGTTGAGTTGATGTGGTGGGAGCGAAATCGCAAAGAGTTTGATGAAGCGATAGCTGCAATCAACGATGCGCTGCGGCCTACGGGCTTCTCTCTTCGGTCGATGCCTACGCGGCGTGCGGAGGCGCAGATCAAATGTTTTTATCCGCAGGATCACTTTCAGTACACGCATGTGCGGCAGGCATTCTGGCTCCGTACTCCCCTGATCACTGGACTTGGGATATCTCGTGGGATCAATGGAGCCGCATCACCAACGGGTACACGATCGTTACGTGTCGCGGACTGTCGCCAGACGTCATCCGCTATCAAACCTTGCGCGCGCTTCTAGGCGCAATTGGCCTTAATGGCTGGTCTTCGGAAGTGGAGGATAGTATCTTTTCCGGCAAAAGACAGACGTTAACGGATACAGACCGGCGCCTGATCCGATTTTTCTACTCACATGTTCCCCCGGACGCACAGCTCTACCAGGTCAGGGGGCTGTTCGACCGGTATTGGACCGAATGAGGCGGGAGTAAAAGGGTGAGAGCTTACTATCGACACTTCTGAGAAGCTGCCGTAACGCGGGTGAAGGAGCGGCCGGGCTTTCCAACTCTGACAAGCTGAAACGGAGTTGCGCGGCAGCTTCGGCCCGTTCCTGCGCCTTTTGCGGCCCGCCTAACTTATTGGCCCCGCACTCAAAGACCAACGTCTGGCGCAACGAATGAAGGCAGCGGCTATTACCGCGGCGAATATGAGCGCGACGCTGGATGGCTCGGGGATGATGGCGAGGTTGTTGAAGAAGAGGTCGTCCTGCGGAATACCACCGTCAACGGTCGCTCCGTCATAAACCTTGAGGCCGGCAGCGATCCCCGCATAGCCGTAGTTGGAAGTACTCGATTGAGTCCCGCTCAGCCCTCCGCTCCGCACGATCGTCCAGGTGCCGCCGGTGAGATCGAGCTGGGTCAGGTAGACGGTGAAGACCGTGTTGGGGTCATACTCCATGTTGAACAGGTTGGTGGTCCCGTTAGGAATGCCGCTGTTGTTCACACTGTAATCGTCACCGCCGATGTTGAGGTCGAAGATGTTGTTGCCGCTGGCGTCGATGAGATTGAAGCCTTTGTTGCCGTTGCGATAGTTGACCGCAATCTGCATGATGAACGC
Source organism: uncultured Verrucomicrobiae bacterium (assembly GCA_963746035.1). GTDB lineage: Bacteria > Verrucomicrobiota > Verrucomicrobiia > Chthoniobacterales > UBA10450 > JBBRDU01. The sequence continues at coordinate 761,469 of CAVUZN010000001.1, forward strand.
CTGCCCCGGTGTGAGCGGCGAGTCGAAGTAGCGAACCGCGTTGACGTAAACGCCGTCGTAACCGTAAAGGCCAAAGGAAACGCCGGAAGTATTGACGTTGCCGCCGCTGTTATTGGGAGCGAGAACCGTCGAATCGCCGATAAACGCTCCCGCGGTGGTGGGTCCGGGGGAACTGGTTGTGATCGTCCACGGGCCGAACGTCGGCGCGCCGCCATCTTCGCCGTCGAATGAGCCGGAGCCGCTCGGGTTATAAGCAGGGTTCGCGGCGTTATCAGTGCCAAGGGTCGCCCCTGGCGCGAGTGAGGAGAGCGAAAAAACGATTACTAATAGTGCTAATACCCTTGTGCCCATAGCCGCCCGGGTTTACTCCGCCATGAAATAAATGTCGAGTTTTTTTCGACGTCTAACGGCGAGGAATCGGGTCAGATCTTCGCTTAGGACATTCGCCGATCTACGATCCGCGCACGAACCTGCATTTCCCCCAGGGACACGCTCACGCGCAGCGACCTCGGACGACTTCATTCCCTTCTTCGCATCTGCTCCCGTATTTAGTAAACTAAACAAGATCGGTTCCGCCTTGTATCTTTGAATCAGAACATCCGCTCTCCCGCCAAGGATGCAGAGAGCCAAGAGCGGAACTGCTCCCCCCTCTCTGCCTTTGGCACCACTTAGGAAAGAATAGAAGTCATCTAAAGACGCATGAAATATCCGATACCGTCAAATGAAGCAGACCGATTGCGGACGCTGCGTTCCTACAAAATTCTCGACACCAAGCCGGAAGAACGTTTCGACGAGTTGACGCGCCTGGCCGCCCTGATCTGTGGTGTGCCGATTTCCCTCATCACACTGATTGATAGTGAGCGCCAATGGTTCAAATCACGCTTTGGCCTCGATGTTCAGGAAACGCCGCGGGCCCAGGCCTTCTGCACCCACGCCATCATGCAGCCGGAAATGTTTGTCGTGCCGGATGCAAGTCAGGACGAACGATTCGCGCGGAATCCTCTCGTGACGGGCGAACCGCACATCCGCTTTTACGCAGGAGCGCCTCTGGCGGCGCGAGACGGTCACCTTCTGGGTACTTTGTGCGTGATCGATCGCGAACCGCAAAGTCTGACGCCTGCTCAAACAGAGGCGCTCAAAATTGTGGGACGTTTGGTGATTGAAAACATCGAGCTCAAAAACGATCTGCAGGAATTGAAGGACGCGCTGGATGCGCGGGCGCTGGCAGAAGGGCCATCTGGGAATCGGCCGGTAACCTGGACGAAATTATTTCGCGTCTGAAAGGAGTTGCGTCCGATTTACAAGCGGTCCGCGAGGGCCGATAAGGCGGCGAGGGAGACTTATAAGTCGCTCCCGGGCAATCTTTTGTTTTGCTTCCGGGAACGGCGGCTGCCATAACTCGCACGGTAGCTCAACCATTAGAAGTCCGTTCATTATGACTAAGAAACTAATTTTATTCGCTCTGCTTCTCGCCGGCATCGGTTGTCTGACGTTGCCTGCGCAGGCGGGGATCAGCATCGCCGTCGGAGACCAGGGTTATTACACCCGCGGTGACTCCTATATGGACGGCGGTTATCGATATGCTTGGATCCCGGGCCACTACAATGCACATCATCACTGGATTCACGGACACTATGCCCGGCATGACCATGTTCATGCGGGTGTGGGCGTAGGAGTCGGTACCGGTGGCGTCGGCATCGGCATCGGGATACATCCCTAGATCTCGGCTGGTTGCCGAGCTCTAAGGAGTTATCGGTTAACGGTTGTTCGCCACGGCGAATCCGTCGGGGCGGATTGTTATTCGTAAGAGCGGGCAAAAGCTGACGCGCTGAAACGCTGACACGCTGAAAGTAACAGGGAGATCGGGAGTTATCGGTTAACAGTTGTTCGCCACGGCGAATCCGTCGGGAGGCGGATTGGTTATCGGTAAGAGCGGGCAAACGCTGACGCGCTGAAACGCTGACAATCTAACACGCTGAAAGTAACAGGGAGACGCGCAGCTTCGCCCTGCGGTGGAAGTGAGGTGGTGGGAATCAACGCCTCTTGTAGATACCGACAAAGCTTGGCTGCCACGTTTTGCCATGATCAGACGAGATCGTCCACTCCTGCTTAACAGTTCCGTCGGGCTGCGGCGTCCATCTGATCCGATTCGCCTGCTGGGCATCGGCCATGACCATGGCGTTATCCTGAAGCCCGCCGATTAGGTGCAGGATTGTCCCATCGGCGCCGACCCAGTCCTGGTGCCACCGTTTCTCCGATGGATCGAAGTAGTTGATGCTCATCCCGTGCTGTCCAGTGCCGATGCTGGTCCAATCTTCGCGGATGGCGCACCCTTCGGAAGCTCGTGTGATCTCGCTCGAGCCGACCTCTTTGCCTGCCGGACTGTGCACCGCCCATTTCCCGATCCAGAAATCGAACTGATGGAACTCCGGCGCGGTGCAGGCCGGGCTCGGAGCCGGAGTAGCCGTTGATTGGGCAGATGCCAGGCTAACCAGAGTGAAAAATATTATGACGACAGCGAGTTGTTTCATTTGGGTATTCAACCCTGACGCTCCGAGGCTGAATGTCGAACCTCATTCACGGAGATCGGAGGTCGGCGGTCGGCGGTCGGCGGTCGGCGGTCGGCGGTCGGCGGTCGGAGCGCGGAGCGCGGAGGGCGGAGGAATTTCGGATTTCGGAAAGCGGAAGTTGGGCCTTTCAGGCCGAGTGCTGATCGCCCGATCAAGAGGAAACGCCGGATGGCGACGGTCATCCGCCTTTGGCTGGCTACGGCGTGACAAGTAGACCGCCGCTACAGCGGCAGCTGGAAGCTCCGGGATCTCTCAACGCTCAACCATCAACTCTCAACGGCCGAATCGATCATGATCAAGAGCATGAGGTTCGCGCCTGAGGGCGCGCTGCGGAGTCGCGGCCATAGGCCCCTCCCACATTTTTGATTTACGCTCCCTGGCGCTAGACGGCCGAGTTTGTGTACCCGTTTTTAAACTGTCGCTAACGCGACGGGCCGGCAGCATTTCATATTTCCGATTTACGTTCCCTGGCATGGGACCACCGGATTGGTGCACTAGGGTTGACCGGCCGAAATTGTTTACCCGCTGTTACATTGTCGCTATCGCGACGGTCCGCCCGCTTTTCAGTTTTTCTGAGAGAGCTGGCGAGTTGACCGTGGCAGGTGGAAGAAATACGCTGGTGAATCGCCACCGCCACCGCATCGCCAAAACTAGAAAACGCCGGACCCGGCGAATCGTCGTCCGTGCAGACGCCGGTCGATTTGTTTGCCTGGATCGAGAAGAACAAGGAGCTGTTCAAGCCGCCGGTGAGCAATCGCTACCTTTATGACGGACGGGATTTCTTCGTCATGATCATCAAGGGGCCGAACGCGCGAAATGACTTCCACCAGGTCGATTCGGAAGAATTCTTCTACCAGCTGAAAGGCGACATCAAAGTGCGCATCCGTGAAGGCGATCGCATCGTTGATCACCTCGTGGGCGAAGGCGAAACCTTCTTTATCCCGGCCAACGTGCCGCACGCGCCGGTGCGCCCTCCGGATACGCTCGGGATGGTGGTGGAACGTCGCCGTCCGCCGGGCGAGAAAGAACACGTCATCTTTTATTGCCCTAACTGCGAAGCCCTGGTGGAAGACATCTGCTTCGATTGCGCCGACATCGTCGAGGCCTTTAGCAAGGCGATGGTTGATTTCTGGAACAGCGACGAACGCCGCACCTGCAAGAAATGCGGGAGCAAGGTTCCGAAGCCGGAACCGGTTAAGCCCTTCGGGAAGTGACGTGGAGGGTCGAGCTCCCGCGAGACCTTCAAGCGGCGTCGCAGGAGCTCCGCCCTCCATGAGAATCGACCTCAGCGACAACTCGTCATTAGTCATTAAGCCGGCCTTCGTCATTCTTCATTCGGCATTCGTCGTTTCACGAACGTGAAAATCGATCTCCACACCCATATCCTGCCGAAGGAATGGCCTAACCTCGACGCGAAGTACGGCTACCCCGGCTTTATTCGGTTGGACCACCACCGGCCTTGCTGCGCCCGGATGATGAAAGGTGATCACTTCTTTCGCGAGGTGACCGACAACGTCTGGGAGCCATCCCGGCGCATCGAGGATTGCGATCGCAACGGGGTGAGTATGCAGGTGCTTTCCACCGTTCCGGTGATGTTTAGCTATTGGGCCAAGCCTAACGATGCGCTCGATCTTTCCCGTCTGCTCAACGATCACATTGCCGAGGTTGTGCGCGCTTATCCGAAGCGCTTCACCGGATTAGCCACCGTTCCCCTGCAGGATCCGGAGCTGGCCGCCCAGGAGCTGACCCGGGCGGTCAAGGAACTCGGGCTGCGGGGCGCGGAAATCGGCACCCATGTCGACGCCAACGAGTATTGCGGGGGAAGCGAATGCCGGAATCTCGACGACCGCAGTCTCGATGTCTTCTGGCGAACCGCCGAGGAACTTGATGCCGCTCTCTTCATCCACCCATGGGATATGATCGGCAAAACTAGAATGCCGAAATATTGGCTGCCGTGGCTGGTCGGTATGCCGGCGGAAACGTCGCTGGCGATTTTATCCATGATGTTTGGCGGGGTCTTCGACCGTTTTCCGAGATTGCGCGCTGCATTCGCTCACGGCGGCGGCGCCTTTCCGCATTGCATCGGGCGGGTCCAGCGCGGCTTCGATGTTCGCCCCGATCTTTGCGCGATCGACAGTCAGACACCGCCGGAATCCTACCTGGCGCGCCAGGGTAAGCCCGCGCGCTTTTTCATCGACTCGCTCGTCCACGACGCGTCGGCCTTGCGCTACCTCGTCGGGCTGTTCGGCAGCAACCGGATCGCCCTGGGCTCGGATTACCCGTTTCCTCTCGGCGAAGAGAATCCGGGCGCCCTGATCGAGTCGATGGAAGACCTGAGCGCAGCGGACAGAGCGCAGATGCTCGGCGGAAGCGCGCGCGAATTTCTTCGCCTCAGCTAACGGGCTCGGGCGCAGCCGGCGACATCATCGGGCTGCTGCTTCCTGATTGGTTAGCCGGACGCGGCGACGTGGCCCGAAACTCCGGGCGAAACCAGGTGCGCCAACCCTCGCTGAGTTCGAGCGCGATCCATTGCCGCAAGGGTTTAAGCAGCCGCCGCGTGTCACTCGCGCTCAGATTGAATCCGGGCAAAAGACACTGCCGTCCCGCATTGAAACGGCCTAACGAATTGGTGTGCCGGCGATAGCGCGCAATTCGGGCGAAACGCCGGTTGTAGAAGCCCATCAACGCGCAGACGGGTCGGGAAGCGCGCGCGACGAAGGGCGGCTCGGCCAGCGCCTTGGCGCCAAACTTAAATGGTTGCGAAACGATGCCGAGATAGTAGAGCCCGAGGTCGAGTCGGAAGGCGAGGCTCATCAAATCGAACTCGCCCATGTACTCGTACTTGTCCTTGTAGACCGCTTCGAACCACGACTTGTGGCTGAGCGCGAAGTTATGATTGTGGCGATCGATTCGTTCGGGCATCGGTTCGCCGCGGCGCTGCGCGCTGATCAAATCGGTCGCGGCGGTCGCAGTAAACGCAATCCAATCCATCCCGGGACTGTAAAATGGATCCATGAAGGCAGCCGCGTCACCGACCAGGACGAAGCCGTCTCCGGCGAAGGTGGTGCTGTAATAAGCGAGGTTTCGCCGCCAGAGCTGATCACCTTCTTCGAAAGTCGCGTCGGACAACATCTCGCGCCCAACCGGGTGTTGCATGAGGAAACTCTTCACCCGTTCGCCAATCCCGCCGCCGTTTTGCGGGAAATCAACCAGGCGCTGATCGAAGACAATCCCCACACTGACATCGCCGCCCTTCAGCGGGATCCACCAGCTCCACCAGCCATCACCAATAACGTGGTTGGTGGCGGTGTTGCGCACCGCGTGAACTGACGACGAGTAGTTAGGATATTGTTCGGCGAGGTCGAGCCCATCCCAGTCCCGCACGCCTTTCCAACGGGACCATGCGGCCGCGGTCGGGTGTTCCTGATTTTGCCTCCACCATCCATTCTTGCGCGCGAGCAGTGCAGCCACTCCCGACGCATCCACCACCCAGCGCGCACGCACCGTCTCGGTCCGCTCGCCGCGACGGACGGTGATTGTTTGCTCGCCCCCGGGAGAAAGCTGAACATCGCTCACCGCCGCCGGCCGCCACAGTTCGGCGCCAGCCAGGCAGGCTCGACGCAGGACTTCTTCGTCGAACGTTGCGCGGTCGAGCTGATAGGAAGGAAGGCGGGTTTGGTAAAGGCTTCCGACCTCGCTGGCGTCGCCGATGTTCTTCACCTCATCGTTCTGGAACCAGAAACGAAGCCCTTGTTTTACGAGATGATGCTCGTTGAGATATTTTGTCAGCCCCAAGACCCGCCCCATAAAGTAGGCGCTGACCTCGACCGTCGCCTCCCCTACCCTTCGCGAGAGCTTCTCCGATTTTTCGACAATGAGGAGCCGCAGTCCGGGATTTTGCCGGAGAAGGAGTGTGGCGGTAGCTCCGCCGGATAAGGCGCCGCCGATAACTACGACGTCATATGCAAAAGAACCTGCCGCCGAGTTCGTTGGATCCACTTTTCGAATATTAGGCGGCAGCGTCGGTCGAAGCAATTACGGGGATTCACAGGCTAGACGCCGGCGCCGACCGGCATCTCCTGCGCCGCTTCTTCGCGGACGATATGCTCGCCGCTGCCAACGAGTAGCTCGAACAAGGGCGAAGCCATCAACGTGGTCACGACGGCCATGATGACAAGCGTCGCAAAGAGCCCTTCTGAAATGACGCCGCGCTGCAACCCGATATTAATAATGATCAATTCCATCAGGCCGCGCGCGTTCATCAGCGTGCCAATGCCTAACGCTTCGCGATTCGGCATCCCGGTAGCGCGAGCAGCCAGCCAGCAACCGACGCCTTTGCCCAGAACAGCCGCGACCAAAACCGCTCCGCACATCAGCCAAAGGAAGCCGGTATTAAGCAGCCCGATCCTGGTATTCAAGCCGGAATAGGTGAAGAAAAGCGGGAGCAAGAGTGCCACGGTCAGGGGCTGAATGCGCCCGATGAGATCGCGCGCTACGACGCCGCGCGGAATTGCGGTGCCCATCACGAAAGCACCAAAGACGGCATGGAGGCCTATCGAGTCGGTGACCCATGCACCGAGAGCCATCAGTGCCAGCGCCACCGCGAACCCCGCTTCCGTCAGGGTCCCGTTCCTGATGATCACCGGCTTTGCTCGCGCCAGCAGCGGGCGAATAATGAGAAGCACGCCTGCGACATAGGCCAGGCCGGCGCCGATGTTAAACACGGCACGTCCCCAGTTGCTCTCGAAACTGGCAAGCACGACCGCGAGTAAACACCACGCGGCAGCGTCGTTAATGGCGCCGGCGCCGAGCGCCACTGTCCCCATCGTGGTCCCGGCAAGCTTTTTGAAATCGATGATCCGCGCCAGCATCGGAAATGCCGTGATGCACATGGATGCCCCGAAGAAAAGCATGGCTTCGGTCAAATTCGTCTTCGCCGGAAAAAGATTGGTATAACGAAAGATGAGCACGGCTAAACCTGCTCCGAGCACGAAGGGCGCGGCCATTCCGGCCACCGAGACAGCTACGGAAGTGCGCAGCCGCCGTTGCACCAAGTCGACCCGAAACTCCATTCCGACCACGAACATGTAGAGCGCCAAGCCGAGCTGGGACGCGGGGAAGAGGTAACTCTGCGTATCGCGCAGCTGCTGAGCGTTGTCCCACGGAAAAAGCCAATGCTGCGCTTGCGGCCAGAGCAATCCGAACAGAGAAGGCCCCAGCAAAACGCCCGCGAGCATCTCCGCCACCACTTGGGGTTGGCCGAAGCGCGCCGCCACCACCCCGACCAGGCGACAAAAGATGATGATGATCCCGAGCTGAAGGAAAAACTGGATCGCGAGCTGAACGTTATGCATACGGAGCGCAGGTCATCGTAGCGAGCGCGGTTCGCCTTAATCCAGTGGAAATTGGCAGCGCTAACCGATCAAAAATTCGCGGTCGCCATCTCCCCGGACGGCGCCTCGATCTCCTGCTTTTGCGGAACGAAGGAGACCCTCGGCGAAAGCGCAACAAAGCGCTGCACCCGCACAAAGAAATAAAACAGCCACATGCGCCATTTGATTGCGAAGCTGCGCGCTTCGTTTCCGGCCAGGACCGCGTTCACCGCCGGTGCAATCTGGAGCATCTCGGTGGGATTGAGGAATACCTCCATGAAGTCCTTGCCGCTGTACCAGGCACTGACAAAATTCAGGTACATGTCCATCACCCGATTGATGCGGCGTGCGTAGCGCTTGAACAAGCGAGGCCGCCTGGACTCATCGCGCAGAACCTCGACCAGGGTGTCGGCGGCACGCTCGGCCGACATGATGGCGAGGAAAACGCCGCTGCTAAAAACCGGATCGATGAATCCGGCAGCGTCGCCGGCGAGCATCCAGCGATCGCCGCAAACCTGCTCATTGCGATAGGAATAATCGCCGGCTGAGTACACCGGCGTGACCCGTTCCGCACTTTTCATTCGTTCGAGAATAAGTGGCTGCTCGTTAAGGCAACGATCCAGCGCCTGTTCCGGCGACATTTTCATCTCCCGAAATGTCTTTGTGTCCATGACCACACCGATGCTCATGCGCGTGGCGGTGAGCGGTATCATCCAAAACCAGCGATCCAGGCCGCGCACCATCCGAATCAGCGTGCCGTCGATCCCGGGGTCGCGCTCGACGTTTTCATAATGCGCAAAGAGCGAGAATTTTTGCAGGTTGTCGTAGGTCTTCTTCAGCTTGAAGAAATTGCCCACCACCGTCTGCCTCCCGCTGCAGTCGAGGAGGTAACGCGCGCCGATTTCGCGCGTTTCGCCGCTGGCGTTGCTGACCGTGAGCCGAACGCAATCCGGGTCGAACTGAATACCGGTGACATTGGTTTCTTCACACACCTCCGCTCCTTCTTCCCGCGAATGGTCGAGCAAGAGCTTGTCGAACTCCGAGCGCGTCACCTGGTAGGAGCGATCGCGTTGCGAGCGAAAGCCGTCTTTGAAATAGAACCGGACGCGCCTGGCCCCGCAGGCCGAGTTGATCTCGCCCCCATACTTCGGCATGAAACGCGCGTCCATCTTTTCGCGCACGCCTAACCGGTCGAAAGCGCTGACGGTAAAGGGCAGCAGCGATTCGCCGATATGAAAGCGCGGGAATTTATCGCGCTCCAGCACCACCACCTTGTGCCCGGCGCGACTTAAAAGCGTGGCCGCCGTGCTCCCGGCCGGTCCTCCACCAATAATTGCGACGTCGTAGTCAGAGCTCATCTGGTCATCTCTTATCCGCTTTGGCGCTGCTGCTACATCTGCAGGCGAATCGCCCAGAGGTCAGGAAAGATGGGATTAAACAGCGACTGCTTCAAGAACGGGACGCCCGGACTTCCGCCGGTGCCCTTCTTTGCCCCGATCGTGCGCTCAACCAGTTTGATGTGCCGATACCGCCATTCCTGCAGGCCTTCGTCGAAGTCGGTCATGAGCTCGAAGAGAATGGAAACTTCGGGCGATTCGCGATAGAGGCGCAAGAGCTCCGCCTGCACCTGCTCGTTAGGCTCGTTCGGCGCGGTCAGGTCGCGCTCCTTCAGCTCACTCGGGATGCGCGCGCCGCGGGTCTCCAGAAAATCGTAAAACGCATCGATCACGGTGCGTTCCACCATGCGCTTTTGCAGTCGATCGAATCCCGGCATCGCTGCGGTCACGTGCGACATAGTCGAGGCGCGTTTGTAACCGAGGAGAAACTCCAGCTCTCGGAATTGAATGGATTGAAAGCCGGAAGCCGTGTCGAGACGGTCGCGAAAGCTCGAGAAAGACGACGGCGTCATCGTCTCGAGGATGTCGATCTGGCCGACCAGCGTTTTCATGATAGTGCGGGCCCTTTTGAAAGAATGAATGGCATCGAAGAGGCGGCCGGCCGTAAAATCGCGCTGGATCTTCTCAAACTCGTGCAGCAGTTGCTTGAACCAAAGCTCGTAGGTCTGATGAATGATGATGAAGAGCATCTCATCATGTTCTGCCGGGGTGGACCGGGGCTTCTGCAGGGTCAGAAGCTTTTCTAAATCAAGATAGTTGGCGTAGGTCAGCGGCGGCATGGGACAAGAGTCTACACCGCCCCGCCGGGGCGGAAACTTCAAACACCAACCTCCAACATCCAGAGAAGCCTCGCCTTTGCGAACTTTGGATTTCTGTAGCGACGGTCTATGACCGCCAAACCTTGAAGACGACGGCCGGCATGGCCGCCCTCGTTCCCACTTTAGTTTCGAGGCGAGGCGCCTCGAATGGCGTGCGAGGCCCACGCCCTCCCCCGAGAAGCCCCCAATTTCCAAATTCCAAGGAGAGCGCGTTGCGGAAGCTTGCCATCCCGCGCGCGAGATCGCTGCAAATCAATTCCTCATTTCAGCGACGGGTGTGGAATTTACGTATTGGAGTTTGGAGTTTATTTGGGATTTGGATGTTGGAACTTGGTGCTCCCGAGAAAGCCGGGTCATTCCGTTCGCAGAGCCTGGATCGGGTTTACCAAAGTGGCACGACGTGCGGGGATCACACACGCGAGCAGACCGGAGATCGCCAGGATGGTCGCGGTTAGGGCCAGGAGCAGCGGGTTATGCGGTGAGACCTGGTAAAGTTGCGACGAGAGAAGCCTTCCCGCGGCGAAAGTCCCAACCAACCCCAAACCCAAACCGATGATAACCGGGTTCATCCCCTGCCGCACCACCAGTCGAAGGACGTCCGCGGTCTGCGCGCCCAGCGCCATGCGCACGCCGATCTCGCCCGTACGTTGCTCCACGGTGTAAGCGACGGCGCCATAAATGCCGACCGCGGCGAGGAGGAGAGCGATGGCAGCAAACACCGCCAGCAGCGTCATGGTTAGGCGTTCCGGCCCGACTGATGTGCTCACAATTTGGTCCATGGTGGTGGGCTGCAGGATGGGCAGCCCGGGATCGATCCGGTTCAGAACATTCCGGACCACACCGGAAGCAGCGTCCGGTTGCAGAGCGCTCTTCACCGCAACGAGTAGAAAGGGCTGCGGCCGCTGAGTGAAGGGCCGGTAAAATTCGATGTCGCTAGGCTGAGCCAACTTCAAGGAGCGGACATCGCCCACCACTCCAATCACTTCCACCGGCAAATCAGCTGAACCGATGATGATGGTCTTCCCGATCGGATTCTCGTTCGGAAAAAGGCGCTTCGCAGTTGTCTGGCTGATCACGGTCACCAAAGGCGCGTCAGCTTTATCGTGTTCGTTGAAGTCTCTTCCCGAGATCATGGGAATGCCGAAGGTCTGAAAGTATCCGGGCGACACCAACCGGGTCAGTCCGAACGGCCGCTCATTCATCGGAATGCGGCTTCCCTTGTCGATGGTGTAGGGCGAAGAGGAATTATTCCCAGTCAGCGGGATGCTGGTGGCGATGCAAGCGGCCTGGACGGCAGGCGCGTTCTTCAATTCATTAACCAACCGCTCGGCAAAACGGGCCCGCGACGCCTCATCGGTGTAAGCGGCCGGCGGCAGACCAATCCCGGCGGTCCAGACTCGCTCACTGGAAAAACCGGCCTGCGTCCGGCTCAGCCTAACGAAACTCGAGATCAGCATCGCTGCACCCGCGAGCAAAACCACGGACAGGCCGACCTGCGCCGCGACCAGGCCGCGGCGAAAACGTTGCTGGCCCCGGCTGCCGGTCATGGCACGGCCGCCATCCTTCAAGCCATCCACCAAATCGGCTCGCGAACTTTGCCAGGCCGGGTAGAGGCCCATCACAAATCCGGTGGCGAGAGAGAGACCGATCGTGAAGGCCAGGACCGGCCATTGGATTCCGGAGCTGGTCGGCAAAGGAACGTTGTCGCCCGCGAATTTCGGAATGATGGAAACGCCCCAGAGCGCGAGGCAAAATCCAATGATACCGGCGAGCGTGCTGATCACCGTGCTCTCGATAACGAAAAGCCGAATGACACTGCCGCGGTCCGCTCCCAGCGCCATGCGCAGCGATATTTCGCGACGACGGCCGGAGAAGCGGACCAAAAGAAGGTTGGCGACGTTACTGCAGGCGATCAGCAGCACTGCCCCGACCGCGCAGAGCAGCGTGATAAAGGCTGGGCGCAGATTCCCATTCGCATCTTCGGAAGCGGAAATCAGGGTAGCTTCCCAAGTGTTGTCGACCGTATCCGGGCGGGCTTGCTGATAACCATGCGAAACCCCGGTCATGGCGGCCTGCGCCTGGGCAATGCTGACGCCCGGTTTCAGGCGCGCGACCACGCGGAGGAAGCTGACGCCGATGTTGAGTCGCTCCGGCTTTTCACCGGCGAGTTCCAGAGGCCTGACGTTGAAGATTTCCGCGTCGCGACCGAACCAGGAAATGGGCAAATCAGGCAGAACACCGATAATGGTGGTGGCGACGCCGTTCAGGGTGAGGGTGCGGCCGAGCACCATCGGATCGGAATTCAGCGTGCGCTCCCAGAAGTGTTTGGTGACCAGTGCGACGTCCGCTTTCATTTCCTCGTCGGCGAGGAAAGTGCGTCCCTTGATCGGCTTGATGCCTAACAAGTCGAAGTAATTCGCGGTCACGCTGCCTCCGAGCAACTGGACAGGATCTCCCATCCCGGTGAGCACGAAACCGTTGCCGGTATCCGCGGCGATGTCGGAGAAGACGTTCTTGGTCGCTTCGCGAAAATGCCGGAACTTTGGCACCGACAACGGGAGCTGCTTCAGGTCCCGCTGCTTGGATTCGCCGTATATGCGGACGATCCGGTTCAAATCGGTGAAGGGAAGTCCGCGCAGAAAGATGTCTTCGATCAGGCTGAAAATGGCGGTGTTCATCCCGATCCCGATGGCCAGCGTGAGCACGGCGAGGAGGGTGAAGGCGGGGGATTTTCGAAGCTGCCGAAAGGCGAAATTCAGATCGTTCATGTGACAGTAGGGTTGAGGCTGACTCGATTCTCTTTGCAGGGCCTATGCCATCAAAAAACCGAAGTCGTAATGTGTCTTCTACCAACGGCTTATGCACACCTGCGTAAACGGAAGAGGCTTTGGTTGGTCCCAGTGCAGGGACTCATTCGTCCCAAATGCGAACGCCTGTCTGGCTGTTCACATCAGCCGCGGCTTCCAAGTGAACATGAAGACGATGATGAAAGCGAGAAATCCGGCCGCGATCAGGCATTGCAGGATAAAAGCGCAGAAGAGAATGCGGTAGGTCTTTGGGGTTCGCTTAAGCCAGAAGATGACCACGGCCAGCACGATCAGTGGCTCCAGAATGGCCACGAGCAGATTGGCGATGTCGGGATCGTTTAGCCGATAATATGGATTCGTTAGCCATCCGCCAGTATAAAGATGCCAGTAAATGAACAGCCCGACGCCAGTATTGAACGCCGAATAGAGGATTGATTTCCACGAAACGGGCGAGGTCATGCGCGATCAATGCCAAACCAGCACACGAATGAGCGGGGAGAGCAGAAGGAGCAGAAGAACAACAAAGCCGACCAGCACCACGGTGTCCTGCACCTTGGCACGGCGCCACGCTTCGGCGTAGGGAATGCGGGAGAATGTGACCATCGCGTAAAGTGGAAGATAAAAACCGGGCAGAGCGCCTTCCAGCGCGTGCTCCAGTTTCTTGCGCGTGCGAAAGACGGGCGAAGCGGTTTTGTCCCTCATTTCGATAAAGTTCGCCACGGCCAGATCGGCGAGCGCGTCCGCGTTCGGCTTGCGTTGATGAAAAAACGATTCAAAAACCTTCTCCAGATCGTTAGGCCAGCGGCCAAGGTATTCGTCGAGCACGACACAATCCTCGAAGGCGGCGTTCATGCCTTGTCCATAAAACGGGACGACCGCATGGGCGGCGTCTCCGAGAAGCAAGACCTTCCCTTTGTAGTTCCAGGGGGCGCAGCGAATCGTGACCAGCGATCCGCTTGGATTTTCCTTAAAATCGCGCAGCAAATCCGGCATCAGCGGGACGGCGTCTGGAAATTCTTCGTCGAAAAAACGGCGCACGTCGTCGTCCGACGTCACCGTTTCAAAACTGTGCGGACCGTGCCGCTGCCAGAAAAGCGTGCAGGTGAACGAGCCGTCGGGATTCGGCAGCGCGATCATCATGAAGCTGCGCCGCGGCCAAATGTGGAGAGCCTCGCGTTCCATGCGCCAGCTGCCATCGGTGGCCGGCGGGATGGTCAATTCCTTGTAGCCATGATCCAGGTAACTCTCGCTGTATTCAAAATTGGGGATGGCCTGCTGCATGGATTTGCGAACAGCCGAGTAGGCGCCGTCTACCCCGATCACCGCATCGCCCCTCGCTTCGAAGACGCGACCGTCCGTCCCTTCCTGTAACTTTGCCGTCGCCGATTCGAGCTCCACTTCGGTGCAGCGCGAATTGAAATGAACGCGCACGTTCGGGTATTGCCGAGCCGCCTCGATCACGGTGGTGTTTAACGCACCACGCCCAATCGAGTTGATGTATTTGTTCGGATCCCGGTCATAGGGAGAAAAATGCCTGGTCCCGGATTTGTCGTGAATCATCCGGCCGCGCATCGGGATCGCGTCCGTCAGGGCGCGTCCGGCAATGCCGAGTTGGTCGAGGGCGTGAATGCCCCGGGTGGAGAGGGCAAGATTGATGGAACGCCCGCCCACGAAATTTTCCGCCCGCGGATCGGGCCGCCGCTCGAATAGCTCGACTTCATAACCGCGACGCCCTAAAAAAGCGGCCAGCAAACCGCCAGCGAGTCCGCTCCCAACTAAGATCAATTTTTTCACGCGATAAGTTATGAAATCCTATCTCTACGTTTTCTGCGCCGCCCTGATCGTGGCCTGCAATCTAACGGCCTGCTCGACCCCCGAGGAACGGGAACAAAAGCAGGCGGCCAAGAGCCAGGCGAATTTTCTAAACAATCCGCCGCCGGCAATGAGCAAGCCGCAATAAGCGGGGCGGGAGAGTTGCGCGGCAAAGTCACGCGCCTAACTAACCGCGTTGCGGAGCAGTTCTCCGAAGCGCCAGACCTCGTGAAAGGTGTTGTAAAGCGGTGTCGGCGCGGCCCGAATCACGTTCGGTTCGCGAAAATCGCATTTCACATCGGCCGCTTCGAGCTTTTCGAATACCGCCGGAGCACGATCCTGAATCCGGAGCGATAGCTGACAGCCGCGGCTTTCCGGTTCGCGCGGAGTGATTACTTCAGCGCTTCCTTCCGGCAGGGAATCAAGCAGGAATTGCAGGTAGGCGGTTAGCTTCACCGACTTCTCGCGCAGCGCCTGCACGCCCCCCGCCTCATCAAAAAGGGCTAACGACGCGCGCAGTGGAGCCATCGACAAAACCGGCGGGTTACTGACCTGCCACGAATCCGCGGAGGCGACCGGCCGAAATTCCGGCTCAAGCTGCAAGCGAAACCTGGTTTTGGGATCGTTTCCCCACCATCCAGCCAGGCGTGGCAGCTCTGGATTTGTAGCATGGCGCTCGTGCACAAATGCTCCCGCCACCGAGCCGGGGCCGGAGTTCAGGTACTTGTAGGAACACCAGACGGCAAAGTCGACGTTCCAGTCGTGCAACGCGAGCGGCACGTTACCGGCCCCGTGAGCAAGGTCGACCCCGAATGGGATCTGGTGCTTTTGCGTGAGCACGGCGATTTCGCGCAGATCCAGAAACTGGCCGTTGAAAAAGTTCACCCCGGCCAACAAAACCAGCGCGAGGTCGTCCGCGTTTTCATCAATCGCCTGCTGGAGATCCTCAGACCGGACATTGTCCTCGCCCTCGCGAGGCCGCACCACGATCAGGTGTTCGTTAGGCTCAAGGCGGTGGTGCTGAATCTGCGATTTGATCGCGTAGGTGTCGGACGGAAAAGCTGGAGCTTCCATCAGGATCCGGGTCCGCTTTCCCGCCGGCCGGTAGAAACTCGCCATCAGCATGTGCAAATTGATGGTCAGGCTGTTCATGCAAACTACCTCCGTTGGCCTGGCGCCGACCAGGCGGGCCAGCGGCTCGCGGACATTTTCGTGGTAGGAATACCAGGGCGTCCGGCCGTTCAGGTGCGCGTCCACGCCGAGGCGCGCCCAGTCCTCCAGCTCCTGCTCGACCAGGCGCCGCGCCTCCTTCGGCATCAGCCCTAACGAGTTGCCGACGAAATAAATTTGCGGCTTCCCTTCCTTGCCCTTGGGAATCTCGAACTGATCTCGAAAACGGCGGAATGGGTCCTCCGCATCCAGCTGAAGCGCGTATTTCTCGTCCGGCGAGAATTGCATTCCGGAGATTACGCAGGATTGAACCGGAGCCAAAGAAAGATAGCGGCCTAGAAGCCGGCATCTTGAGTTCTCCCCCCGGAGCGGGCGGGGTGAGGCTCCTTACCTAACCGCCGCAATCACTTTGAGCTCGATCGCGATCGGCGTCGGCAGCGCTGTCACTTCCACGGTGGTCCGCGTGGGATTGGGTTTGCCCGGGCCGGCAAAGTATTCGCCGTAAAGCTTGTTGTAGGTGGGAAAATCCTGCGCCATGTCGGTCAAGAAAACCGTGACATCAATGATGTCCTGCCAGACCGCGCCGGCGTCCTCCAGCACCAGGCGAACGTTCTCGAAGACGGCGTGACATTGTTTTTCAATGTCGTGGGCAACGACTTTACCGGCAGGATCGAGAGTGACCCCGGGAATTTCTTTGCTCCCGCGCCGGCGCGGGCCAATTCCTGAGAGAAACAGAAAATCGCCCACCCTTTTCGCATGCGGAAAGGGGCCGACTGGCTCGGCCGCGCGCTTGCTGTCGAAATCGCTCTTCATTTGGTGCCTTAGCCACCGGCGATGGCCCCGATGACAAAGAAGGGCTCTTTGCCGGCGACAATCTCGTTAGGCAAAGACGCCTCCGCCGACTCCAGCGATATATCCTCTCCGCAGGCGAAGAAGCGAACCATCGGGCGACGCTTGAGCGTTCCATGATCGCGAATGGTTCCGCGCAAAACCGGGTAAGCCGCTTCCAGGGCGTCGAGCAGCGATCCGATGGTGGCGTTTCCATTCGGCTCGATCTCCACTTCTTCGCCAACGCCGGCCAGGGTCCGCAGATGGTGCGGCAGCGTAACTCGAATCATGACAGCGTCTGGGCTTCGACCGAAAGAACCGGCGGAAGATCACGCACGATGGCGGTCCAGGTTTCGCCGGAATCGAAAGAACCGTAGACCTGGCCGCCCGTCGTTCCGAAGTAAACCCCGCAATCATCCAGGCCATCGACCGACATCGAATCTCGGAGAACATTCACGTAGCAGTCCTTCTCCGGCAGGCCTTTGCTCATTTCCTGCCACTCGTTACCGCCGGTTCGGCTGCGATAAACGCGTAGTTTGCCATCGAGCGGGTAATGTTCGGAATCACTCTTGATCGGGACGACGTAAATCGTTTCCGGTTCATGCGCGTGCACATCGATCGGAAAGCCAAAGTCGGTGGGCAAATTTCCGCTGACCTCGGTCCACTTGTTCCCGCCGTCATCGCTGCGCATCACATCCCAGTGCTTTTGCATGAACAAGGTGTCCGGCTTGGACGGATGCAGGGCAATGCGATGCACGCAATGACCGACCTCGGCATTCGGATCGGGCATAAAGTTCGAGACCAGCCCCTTGTTGATCGGCTTCCAGGTCTGCCCGCCGTCTTCGCTGCGGAAGGCGCCGGCAGCAGAAATGGCGATAAAGAGGCGCTGCGGATTCTTCGGATCAATCAGGACGGTATGCAGGCACATGCCGCCCGCGCCGGGTTGCCAGCGCGGCCCGGTGTCATGCTGGCGCAGTCCGGACAATTCGTTCCAGGTCACGCCGCCATCCTTTGATTCGAAGAGGGCTGCGTCCTCCACCCCGGCGTAAACGTGATTGGGATCGCCTAACGAGGGCTCCAGGTGCCAGACGCGCTTGAACTCCCACGGGTGCTGCGTCCCGTCGTACCACATGTGGGTTCCGGGAAGGCCGTCGTAAACGAATTTGTTGCTTTCGCCTTTCGGCATGCCTTCGGGCCCCTTGAGGTCCTCCGCCGTGCTCCCAGGCGTGTTCCAGGTTTTGCCACCGTCATCCGAGCGCTGGATGATTTGGCCGAACCAGCCGCTGCTTTGCGAGGCGTAGATCCGGTTGGGATCGGCCGGCGATCCCTTGAGATGATAAATCTCCCAGCCGGCAAAGTGCGGGCCATCAATTTTCCAGTTTTTCCGAGTGCCATCGGAAGTGAGAACAAACGCTCCCTTGCGTGTGCCAACGAGTAATCGAACGCCGCTCATGCAATACTTTTTAGGCAGAGTGCGCGGATTTACACGGATTTATTTCAAGCGGCGAAGCGTTTCAGCGACCGAGCTTTCGCCTTGGCTGATTCAACCTCCCGATTTCGGGGTGGCGCGGAGGTGACCAGATCATCCAGAAGATGATGCGAGATGTGAGCGATCTCGTGCACAGCGCGGTCGAAAATTTCTTCGTTCGCTTTCGACGGCTTGGTGAAGCCGCAGATTTTGCGCACGTATTGGAGGGCGGATGCGTGGACTTCGTCGTCGGTGACGGGAGGCGCAAAGTTCGCCAGAGTCTTGATGTTTCGGCACATGAAACAATTTTAACCGCGGATTTCGCGGATTCACACGGATTATTCGTCGCAGCAGATAAGACGGGCGAGACCACGCTCGTCCCTCCCGATGAGATCCAAATCGGCTCGGACGCTGGGAGAGACGAGCTTGTCTCGCATGCGAAGGCGCCTCGGCTTCGCCGTTTGAGAATCTCCACTCAAGATTCGAGGCGAGGCGCCTCGAATGGCGTGCGAGGCGCACGCCCTCCCCAGGCGGGTGCAACTCGCCCTAGAAAAAACGAACGAGACGAGCTCGTCCCTCCCGATGAGAGCCAAAGCCGACGGGTTACGCCGGGAGGGATGAGCTTGTCTCGTCCTTCTTCAATCCCCGGAGAGGTCACTTCGCGATACAGATGTTCTTTGCTTCGGTGAAGAAATGGAGGGCTTCGGTGCCGCCTTCGCGACCGACGCCGCTCTGCTTGGTTCCTCCGAACGGAACGCGCAGATCGCGCACCAGCCAGCAATTGATCCAAACTGTGCCGGCATGGATTTTTTCCGCCACGCGATGGGCGCGACTCAGGTTCTGCGTCCAGAGACTGGATGATAGCCCGTATTCGGTGTCGTTTGCGTAACTGATTACCTCATCCTCGGTGTCGAACGGGGTGATCGTCACCACCGGCCCGAAGATCTCCTCGCGATTTACCCGGCAGGCCATCGGCAATCCGGTAATCACTGTCGGGTTAAAGAAGAAGCCGTTTTGGCAGCGGCCATTCAGATCGTCCGGCGCCGTTCCACCGAGCACGACGTTCCCGCCTTCTTTGCGCGCGAGATCGACATAAAACTTCACCTTCTCGAGCTGAGCCTTGCTGACGATCGCGCCCTGCTCGGTTTTCTCGTCTAACGGATCGCCGCTTTTGAGTTGCGCCGTCTGTTTTACGAACTCGCTCACGAATCGATCGTAAACCGGCCGCTCCACCATCAGTCGCGACCCGCAAAGACAAACCTGGCCCTGGTTGGCGAAGGAGGAACGCACGCTGCCCTTGATCGCGGCGTCGAGATCGGCATCGGCGAAAATGATGTTGGGATTCTTGCCGCCCAGCTCGAGCGACAGCTTTTTGAAGAGCGGTGCAGCGGCTTGAGCGACGGCGCGTCCCGTGACGGTGCCGCCGGTAAATGAAATGGTGTTGATCGCCGGATGTGCGGTGATTGCCGCGCCCACCTTTGGGCCGGTTCCGTGAACAATATTAAGAACGCCCGGCGGCAGCCCGGCCTCGCGGCAAAGCTCGCTCAGCAGATAAGCCGTCATCGGAGTGAGCTCACTTGGCTTCGCTACCGCGGTGTTTCCAGTGGCGATGGCGGGCGCGATCTTCCAGCTCAGCAGGTAAAGCGGAAGATTCCACGGCGAAATGAGACCGGCCACGCCACGGGGCTGTCGCAGCGTGTAGTTGAATGCGATCCCATCGGTGATGTGCGCTTCCGAATCGGAGTGCAAGATCGCGGTCGCGAAAAAGCGAAAGTTGGAGGCCGCTCGCGGGATATCGAGGCTCCGCGCCAGCGAAACCGGTTTGCCGGTATCAATCGACTCGGCGCGCGCGAGTTTTTCCAGGTCGCGTTCGATGAGATCGGCAATCCGAAGGAGCAGCCGCGATTTCTCCGCCGCTGGAGTCGCCGCCCAGCCGGGGAAAGCTTTTTGTGCCGCAGCCACGGCGCGATCCACATCCGAGCTGTCGCTGTCCGCCACCTGTGAGTAAGCCTCTCCCTTAGCCGGCTCAATGTTATCCAGCCAGCCCCTCGCCTGCGGCTCGACCAGCTCGCCACCGATATAATTGAGGATTCGTGGTTTGCCGCTCACGCAATCGAGATTACGAGAGCGGCCCCGGCTTGGCAATTTTCGGGGTTAACGCAGGCCCGTAGAGTGCTACACTTTCCGGCATGAGACCTTTTTCGTCGATCGTTGTCACTCGCTCTGGCAGTCACGCTGTGGAGCTGCGAATCAAGCAAGGATGGCATGGGCAACGCCGAGCGGCGTGAGATGGCGCGGCGGCAGGCGGCCCAGCAGGAAAGCACGACTGACGAAGGGCAAGCTAACCTGCACCAGTCCCAGCAGAATCGGGTCAACCGGGACGGGAACGCCGGCGCTCGTCTAGGCGGCTACTGATCATCGCGATCTCCGCTGGAGATCGTCGTCCGTCGAGGTGAAGAGGCACCGCCTCGGAGAACATTTCGCAGGGATGGCCCAGGCCTCCGCCGTGCAGACCCTCGCCTGGTCCTGTTCGCGAGGGCAATTAGGGATTGCACTCTGGTCACTCAATACTAATATCCGCCGCTCCCATGTCCCCCCAACGAATCACGCAGCTTTGCGCCGTAGCTTGCGGTCTATTCCTCCTCAACAGCTGCGAAGAGCTGCAACAGGCCGAGCAAAGCACCGTTAACGCGGTCAAAGCCGCGGTTCAGCCGGGCGCTCCCAGGGCTACTGGCATGGCGACGACGTCTCGGGCTCGCCGAAAATCGTGGTCCATCTCAGCGAGCAGAAAGCCTATTTTTATAAGGGCAAGGTGCTTGTCGGCGAAACGACGGTCTCAACCGGGAAACAGGGGTTTGGAACTCCGCCGGGCCATTACCACGTCGTCTCCAAAGACCGGGACCACGTCTCGAGCGAGTTCGGTGATTACGTGGATGACGCCGGGAACGTGGTGAAGCCGAACGTCGACGTGCGCAAAGATCGCCGTCCAAAGGGCAGCCATTTCCAAGGCGCATCGATGCCCTATTGCATGCATTTCAATGGCGGCTACGCCATGCATCAGGGTTACGTTCCGCCGTATGCGGCGTCGCACGGCTGCATCCGGATACCGCGAGGAATGGCGGAACGCTTCTTCGACGCGGCGCACCAAGGTACGCCGATTATCGTCAAGGAGTAAGAGGGCGGCTGGCGTAGCGCGAATTATCGCGCGACATCCATACCGATTCGAGTTGCAGGACCTCGGCGGACCGCTCGGTGAGCGGTCCCTACCTGCCGCGACGTGTGGTCCCGCCCACAGACAGGTAGGGACGGTTCACCGAACGGTCCGTCCCCACGCCCCGCTCAAGGGAGGCCGTTCGAGCCGCCCTCGCCTCGAAACGTTCACAACCGATCCAAGTTCGCGATTTCGAGACGAGTGCGCTGACCGGGAAAGGCGGACGGCGGTCATAGACCGCCGCTTAGCGGGCAGCTGGAAGCTTCGGGATCTCTCAACGCTCAACCATCAACTCTCAACCGCCGACCCTAGCCTGGCGGCCAGGCGAGGGCCCGATCCCCGAGCACGTGCACGTGTAGATGCGGCACGCTTTCACCGGCATCCGGCCCGCTGTTAATCACGACGCGATAACCGCTCGAAAGATTCAGCTTTGCGGCGACATCGCGGGCGGCCAGCAGCAGCTTCCCGAGAAGCGCGCCATCGGCGTCTTTCGCTTCGGCCAGGCGCGCGATTTTCTGTTTTGGCACGACGAGGAAGTGGACGGGCGCCTTCGGATCGATGTCATGAAAGGCGATGGCATCATTATCTTCCCAGATGATCTCAGCCGGGATTTCGCGAGCGATGATTTTTTCAAAAACAGTCATGACCGGGATTCTGCGCCGCCTGGGCTAGCGCAACGAACAATCAATCCGACCAGCGGCGCCTGCAACGGATAGCTTTTCGCGGACAAAGCAGACGAGTTCCTCGCGCAGCGAATCACAGGCGCGCGTCCAAACTTTGGTGCCCTGCAGATGTTTGACCGAAGCGTGTAGCGAACAGAAATGCAGCCGGTCTACACCGGCCTCGAGCAGCGCCTGGATCCGCTTTTCCAGCACATCAAAAAAGACGAGCTCATAGCCGCTGCCGGCTTCATGCGCGAGATCGAGCAATGAAATGGAAATCGGAGGCGGCGTCGGGCGGAAGTACGGAACGATCTCCTTGTAACCAATGACCTTCAGAACATAACGAACTGTTTGGGAAAGCTGGCTAAAAGCGACCACGGATTCATCGGTCCGGAGGCGCAGGTAGAAGGCAATGCTTTCGGTTACGTGATCCGTCAGCCACCAGCTTGGGTAACCGGCTTCGTCAGCCGCCCGGGTGATCGCGGCATGCAACCAGTCGCGCGAAAACTCGAACAGCTGTCCGGATTCGCAACGGAGGTAAGGAAATTCTTCTTTAAACGCGACCATGGTTTGCCGGCTCGGCGGCCGGGAACAACTCCCGTTGCATGGCGTTAGGCTTCACGCTGTGGCCGAGCTTGTTGATTGCCTCGGAAAATTCGTCGGCATTCTCGAAGCGCTTGTGAATGGATGCGTAACGAAAATAGGCGACCTCATCGAGAGCACGCAATTTCTCGAGCACGGTTGCGCCGATCACCGTCGATTGGACTTCCCGTCCGCTCGTTTCCAGCTCGTGCACGATCTCATCCACCGAATGCTCGAGCGTGACCAGATTGATCGGTCGCTTCTCGCAAGCTTTGGCCAGACTCTCCACCAGTTTGCGACGATCAAATGACTCGTGACTCCGATCGCGTTTGATCACGCGCAGATCGGAGCGCTCGACCTGTTCGTAGGTCGTAAACCGATAACTGCAGGTCAGACATTCCCGACGGCGCCGAATGCTGGAATTATCGCGAGACTGGCGCGAGTCGATGACTTTGTCATCACGGGACCCGCACTTGGGGCAACGCATAGTGTTCGGGAGGGTTTCTACCACACTAGATCTAGTGGTGTCAAGACCGACGTGCCGTCGGTAATGCCAACCGACACCCCGTCGGTAATGTCGAATGCCTAATGGAGAATGACGAATGAAGGCCTAATGCCAGAATGAAGCGGCCGGTCTATTCGGCATTCGAGCTTCGGAATTCCTTCGTCATTCGAAATTGGTCATTCCGACGCAGGCTCGGAAATTGGCGCAACCGGCTCGGTTGCGAACTCTGTGGATCGCAAGCCAGAGGCTTGCGCCACCTTGGGATCGGACCGCGAGAAGCGGCGGCGGCGCTACGCCGCCTTTGCGTGCTCGCCGGCCGCTTTTTTAGCGGCTGTTTTCTTCGGGCTGGGCGCCTTCTTGGCGAACTCGAATCCGACCTTTCCGTCTTCGAGTTTGAGGTGTGCCGAGAAGGGACGTCCTTTCTTGGAAATGAACTTATGCAGCAAGTCTGTTTTTCCGGTGGCGATGAGCTTCTGCACCTGCTCCTTCGGGATCTCCCGCTGCAGGATCACTTTTCCGACCCGAAAGGTGCACGACTTCGGGGTAGCGAGAGCGTTTTCGCAAGTGTAAGCGCGATCAAGCACAAAGACCTGCCCCTTCTGGCAGAGCGGGCACGTGCCTAGCGACTCGGTATTCTCGCGATCAATCGATTGCGGTTCCGCGGCCTGCTTGTCTTCGAAATCGAACTGCTGCTTGAAATCCTCGCCCAGCTTGACGATGGCATTGAACTTCCGGCCCATCTTACTGCGAAAACCTTCCAACGGACCAACCCGGCCTTCGCGCAGTAGCGTTTCCACTTCCGCGCGATCGAACAACCGCCCCGCCATCGTTTTCCAAATGATCAGGCCACAGCTGCGGCATTTGAAGGTGCGATAATCCTCGTCGTAGGGACCTTCCCCACACTTCGGGCACTTCACTTCCAGCGTTTCGAAATTCCCGCTGGCGATATCGCCCTCAAAATTCTTGGCCTTCTCCACGATCTGCCGGGTGAAGGATTTGATTCCCTCCATGAATTCGCTGGGATCGAGTCCGCCCTTGGCCATGAGCTTGAGCTTGTATTCCCATTCCCCGGTCATTTCCGGCGAGGTCAGTTCCGAGGCGCCGATACCCGTCAACAAGGTGATCAAGGCTAGGCCCTTGGCGGTGGCGATCAACTCTTTGCCCTGGCGCAGAATGTACTCCTGGAAAATTAAGCCTTCGATAATGGCGGCCCGTGTCGCCGGGGTCCCCAGACCTTTCTCGCTCATCGCGTCCCGCAGTTCTTCGTCCTCCACCAGCTTGCCGGCGCCTTCCATGGCCGAGAGCAACGTCGCCTCGGTAAACCGCGCCGGCGGCTGGGTTTCGTTTTCCTTGACTTCGATTTCGAGGACTTTCGCCGGTTCGTTAGGCTTGATCGGCACCAGGATTCTGATCGTCGCTCGCCGATTCTTTCCCGTAAACGGCCTGCCAGCCCGGGTCGATGATGATTTTTCCGTCGGTGCGGAAGGCATCCTTGTCCACGCGGGTAATGCGAGTCGTCACTTCGAATTGCGTCGGCGGATAGAACACCGCGATGGTGCGCCGGGCCACCATGTCGAAAATGCGCTGCTCGAAGTCATCCAGATGCGCGGTGTTGCCCGTCGGGATGATGGCGTGGTGATCGCTCACCTTGGCATTGTTGAAGACGCGTTTGGTTGGTTTCACCCATCCTTCATCAAGCGCCTTGCGCGCGTGACCGGCCAGACTGGGATCCTGGAAACCACCGAGAACTTTGCGGACCTGGGCCAGATTATCTTCCGGAAGGTAACGGGAATCGGTTCGCGGATAAGTCAGGACCTTGTGCCTCTCGTAGAGGGCTTGTGCGATTTGCAGGGTGCGCTTCGCGCTCATGCTGAAACGGCTGTTCGCCTCCCGCTGCAACGTCGTTAGGTCGTAAAGTAATGGAGAGCGCCTGCGTGGCCGGTTTCGTTTCTTCGGTGACCACCCCGGTCTTGCCAAGGCAACGCTCCTTGATCTGGTCGGCTTCTGCGCGCTCCCAGATGCGCTCGGCGCGGGCGTCTTCGTCACCGTTCTTGGCAAAGTCCTCGCGAAACCAACGGCCACGATAGCTGCCCGCTGAAACTTCGAAGTCGCCGAAGACCTCGAAATAGGTGCGCGGCTTGAAGGCGTGAATCTTTTCTTCGCGCTCAGCCAGGATGGCCAGTGTCGGTGTTTGCACCCGCCCCACCGGAGTCAGTTGGAACCCGCCGCTCTTATTATTAAAGGCGGTCATCGCGCGGGTGCTGTTGATCCCAACCAGCCAGTCGCTTTCCGACCGGCAAACGGCTGCATTTTCCAGCGGGATCATCTCCTCGTTCCGGCGCAGGTGTTCGAACGCCTCCCGGATGGAGTCTTTGGTCATCGATTGCAACCAGAGTCGCCGCACCGGTTTATTGATCTTCCCGTAGCGGGTGATGTTCTTGAAAATCAGTTCGCCTTCGCGACCGGCGTCGCAGGCGTTGATCAACTCGCTCCACGTCTTTACGGCGGGCCAGTTTCAGCAGCATCTTCAAGCGCTGCTCCGGACCTTGCCGGGCCGTCTTTTTCTCGATCGGCTTGAGCTCGAATTCGTTCGGAATAATCGGGAGATTGGCGAAGCTCCACTTCCCGCGTTTCACATCGACCTCGCTCGGGAGGCATAGTTCGACCAAGTGGCCGACCGCCGACGAGATGATGTACTGGTCGTTTTCGAAGTGGTCCCCGTCCTTTTTAAAGCCACCGAGAGCCTTGGCCAGGTCACTGGCCACGCTTGGCTTCTCAGCGATAATGAGGGATTTAGACATCAGAGTCGGCCTTGAGCACCGAGGAGCAGGTCGCGGACGAGCTTAACCCAGTTTTACAAAGTATTTGCCGGGCAGCTGCTTAACGAGCCGCTTAAGCTCAAGGCGGAGGAGGGTAGAAGAGACCGTTCCACTTGGCAAATCGGATTTGGCCGCGATCTGGTCGATAGGCGTTTCGGCCGCGTTAATGGCATCGTAAACCTTTCGCTCCTCGTCGGTGAGCGGTGGCAGGGGGCGGACGGCCGCCTCGGCCGAAGGTTTTGCCTCTGGCAAAAGCACCTCCAAGTCGTCCAGAATATCACCTGCGCTCATGACCAGTTTGGCCCCCTGCTGGATCAACCGGTTCGAGCCCATGGCGGTCGGCGCATTGATCTGGCCGGGGACGGCGTAGACCGATCTCCCCTGCTCAATCGCCTGGGAGGCGGTGATCAGGGCGCCGCTGTTGAGACCGGCTTCGACCACTAAAATTCCGTGGCTCCAACCGCTAATGATCCGGTTGCGCATCGGGAATGTTTGCCGATCGGGTTCGACTTCCATGGAGAACTCCGACAGAATCGCGCCGTTTCCGTTTGAAATCTTTTCGGCAAGGGCGCGATTTTCCGGAGGATAAAGATTGAGCAAGCCGGAGCCGATCACGGCTAAAGTTCGGCCTTTGGCGGCGAGGGCGCCCTGATGCGCGGCGGTATCGATGCCCCGGGCCAGCCCGCTGATTACGGTCAGTCCGGAATAGGCGATTTGATAGGCCATCTTCTTGGCGGACTCGCTGCCGTAATGCGTTGTTTTGCGCGAGCCGATCACCGCGATGGCGTGATGGTCGCGCTCCTGGATTTCGCCCCAGACATAAAGCACGATCGGCGGCGCGTGAATTTCCCGCAGTGAACGCGGGTAAAGCGGCGACTGTTGAGTGATGACGGTGGCGCCGAACTCTTTCACCCGTTGCAGTTCTGCCGGAAGATCGACCAGCTCATTCCCAGCTCGAGATTTGCTCGGCGACCTCATTGCCGATGCCCTCGACCTCGCGCAATTGCATGCGCCTGGCAGCGAGCACGCGTTCCGGTGTTTCGAAGACCTGCAGCAGTTTGCGCACGCGCACGGGCCCGATCGTCGGCAACATGTTCAGCGCGATGCAGGCTTCGGTGGAGTTCATCGGGAAGTTCTTTTTATCAGGTTAACGAGCGGGCACAAGGCGCGCGGGGGCTGTGGGAATTCACCCGGGATCCCGGTCCAACGCGCTGATCATGGGGAGCGCAGGCTGCCAGCCTGCAGGTCTTGGCAGCTTGCCAAGACCATCGCTGCACCGTTTCCGTTTGAGATGGCGTGTGCAAGGAATGTTGCCGGCAAGCTGCCGGCAACTGCAGGCTGGCAGCCTGCACTCCCCGGAACGGAATGCCGTGGACCGGGGAAGGTAGTTCAGGACCTGCGGACCGTAAGACGTCACCGGGAACCAAGTTCGTTGCGGCGAGACGCCGCAACCAGCACTCGAGACGAGTGCGCTACCCGAGAAAGAATGGTGAAGCGCGCGAGTAGCGGCGCGCCTTGCTGTAGCGGCGGTCTCCGACCGTCGCATTATTCGAACTCTGCAATCCCTTAAAACGGGATCTCGTCGTCGTCCGGCTCGGCGGGAGCGGCAGATTTCGGCGGCGCCGCGGGACGCCCGCGACTGCCACGATCTTCGTCGCCACCGCCGCCGCCTCCTTCGCCACCACCGGAAGGCCGACTACCGAGCAGCTGCATAGTCTCACCGATCACGCGCAGCTTGGAACGTTTCTGTCCACTCTGCTTATCATCCCAGGTGTCTAGTTGCAGACGCCCTTCGATAAAAACAGGCCGTCCTTTTTTCAGATATTCGCCCGCGATTTCTGCCAGACGAGCCCACAGAACCACATCGACGAAAGTGACTTCTTCGCGCTTCTCGCCGTTGTCGAGAGTGTAAGCGCGATTGACGGCCAGGCCGAGATCACAGACCGCGCTTCCCTTGGGTGTGTAACGCACCTCCGGATCGCGGGTCAGGTTGCCGAGAAGAATGACTTTGTTGAAGCTGGCCATGCGCCAGTTCTAACGGACTTACTCGGCGCTCGCCATCTTTTTCGATGACGATTCCTTTTTCTCGCGCAGGCGCGTGTAGGTCTGACGATAAATCTCCGGATCGAGTTTGAATTTCGTCCGCAGTTTCGTCACCAACGACGGGTCGGCGTGAAAAACAAAATTCACGTAATAGCCTGAGTCGAGGGGACCGGCCTGATACGAAAACTGCCGCTTGTCCATCTTCTGGACCTGCTCAATATCGGCGCCTTCCTTTTGAAATTCGGACTCGAGGCGGTCGACGATATCTTTGAGCGTATCTTCCTTGCCCTGCGCGTTCAGCACGAGCAGCGCTTCATAACGATTCTTCATACTTCTTTCTTGGTTTGTTCGTCTCGAACTTTCCCCGCGCGGACGGAATCGTCCTTGGGCGGGTTGTCGGAGTTGAACTTGTTCATCGCGGAAACAAAGCCGTTGTCAATTGCCCATTTCGTCGCCTCGGCCGCGCGTTCAATGGCGCTGGCGATGACGGGGCGTTCTTCTTCGAAAAAGCGGCCGGTCACGTAATCCGCAGCATAACCGGGCGGCGGCGCACCAATCCCGACGCGGACGCGGGGGAATTGCTCGCTTCCGAGCTCACAAATGACCGATTCCAAACCGTTGTGTCCACCGGGCCCACCTTCGAGGCGGAGACGGAGTTTGCCTAACGGCAAGGCCATGTCGTCGGTGACCACCGCAACTTCGCCCGGCGCGATTTTGTAAAAATCCGAGATCGCGCGCAGGGCGTGGCCGCTCAGGTTCATGTAAGTCATCGGTTTTGCTAAAAGAATGGATCCCGCTTTGGCGACGACCGCTTCCCATTTTGCCGCCTTTTCCCAAGTGGCTTCAAACATCGCGGCCAACCGGTCGACCACGTGGAAACCCACATTGTGACGGGTGAACGTGTACTCGGGCCCGGGATTCCCCAGCCCTGCGATCAATCGAAGTGACGCTGATTCGGCCACGGCTGCTCAAGTTGCAATCCGCGATCCGAGATGCGCAATCAAGAAAGCTACTTCTTGGCTTCCTTGCCGCCAGCCGGAGCCGCCGCCGCTTCGCCTTCGGCCGGCTTCTTCTCTGTGATCACTTCCGGGCCAGCCGCCGCACCTTCCGCCGCCACCGCCGGTTCTTCTTCCACCGCCGGAGCCACCACAGAGAAGGCGGTCAGATCAGGCTGGTTCTTCGCCGCCACCCCGTTAGGCAACGGAATGTCGCGCACGTGGATGGCGTCGCCGATGTTCAAATTGGAAACGTCCACCGCGATCCGGTCGGGCAGATCGGTCGGCAAACATTCGATCGAAAGGGTGCGCAAAGTCTGTTCCAGCAAACCCCCAAAATTCTTCACCCCGTTGGCAGTGCCGCTCGCTTCCAGCGGAACGTCCGCATGAATCTTCTCGTTCATGTTCACCGCGTGGAAATCGATATGCAAAACCTTGCCGCCGAGGGGCGCGTGCTGAATTTCCTGGACCATCGCCATCTTGCTGCCGCCATCGAGCTGCAACTCCACCAGAATGTTTTCGCCGGATGCGTGGCTGAGCATGGCGTTGACCTCGCGCGCGGAAACCTGCAATGACTGCGGCTTATCGCGACCGCCGTAGACAACCGCCGGGATGGCGCCTTGCGCCTTCAGTTTACGAGCCGCCGAGCGACCAGTGGCCTGCCGCGGTTCCGCTTTGAGTTTAACTTGTTTTGCCATTTTCCTTATCGATGTTGAACAGCGACGAGACAGACTCGTCGTTGTGGATCCGTTTCATCCCCTCGCCCAGCAATTCGGAGACGCATTGCACATGAATCGAGAATCCCTCGACGGTGCGCACGGGCGTGCTGTTGGTCGTCACTAGTTCCTTAATTTTGGACTTTTGCAACCGCGGAATTGCCATATCCACCAAAACTGCGTGAGAAACCGCCGCGTAGATATCCAGGGCGCCTTTCGCCTTCAAAGTCTCAGCAGCTGAGGTCAACGTCCCTGCCGTTTCCGTGAGATCGTCTACCAGCAGGACGTCCTTCCCTTCCACCTCGCCGATGACGTAGAGCGCTTCCGTCTCGGTGGCGCTTTTCCGCTGCTTGGCCACGATCGCGAGGTTCGTCCCAAGGGCCTGGGCATAGGCCGACGCCATCTTTAATCCGCCGACGTCCGGCGACACCACCACCATCGGCCGGGTCAGGCGCTGGCGGAGGTACTTAATAAGAACAGGCATGGAATAGAGGTGATCGACCGGGATATCGAAAAAGCCCTGCACCTGCTGCGCGTGAAGATCCATGGTGAGGACGCGGCTGACCCCGGCGGCATGAAGGAGGTTTGCCACGAGCTTGGCTGTGATCGGCACGCGCGGCTGATCTTTACGATCCTGGCGGGCATAACCGAAAAAGGGAATCACCGCCGTGATCCGATCCGCGCTGGCCCGGCGGGCCGCGTCCACCATGATGAGCAACTCCATCAGGTGCTCATTTGTCGGCGGCGAGGTCGGTTGAATCAGGAAAACATCCCGACCGCGCACGTTCTCCTCGATTTTGACGTAGGTCTCCCCATCCGGGAACGAGCTGATGGTTGCCTGGCCGAGCGGCACCCCGATGAAGTTACAAATCCGCTCGGCCAACTCGCGATTGGCGGAACCACTAAAAACCTTCATCTCAGGTTGGCCGGCGAACATGGAAGGGGCGCTAAACTAGCGACGGCTTTGGGCGATTAGCAAACACGGAGTTTGCCGAGGTTTAAGTTTGGGACGAGACGGAACCCGTCCCTCCATGCATCCGATCCGAGCCCGAAATGCCTCCTCGATTCGCGGTAGGTTTGCAGCCAATCAAACACCAACGAGAACGACTGGAGGGACGAGTTCCGTCTCGTCCCACTTTCAATCCCTCCTGGCAAACGCTGCGCACCCTGGCCAGCAGGACCGAACTACCCCGCGCACTCTGCCCGCACCTTCTGTCATTCCGAGGCGGCGTGGGCAGCGCGCTCGAGGAATCCCACATATGCGCGAGCGGTTACACCAATTTCACAGAGTGAACTACCTCGCTGCGTCCTCGAGCTACTTCGCGGCGGGGACGCCGCGAGCGCTCCCGCGCATTCTTTGAAGTCCTGGGCGCGTTAACACTCCAATCAAAGCAGCACTTTCGCTTCGTCGGAAGATCCTTCGACGCTCCCGCGCTCAGGATGACAGCGGAGAGAGTTCGCGTGAAGCGATGGGTGGAGCGACGAGTTCCGTCTCGTCCCACTTTTTGCCAGCGGTAATTGCGAAACCTCGCGACCTCAGCTAAGGATATCGCTCTTCCCCCCCATGACCAACCAGGACGTCTTCCGGGTCGATCGACCGACCACCAACTCGCGCATCTTTGCCTTCACGCGCTGGGACATCGTGCCCACGCTCGGCGCGCTGTTTCAACTGGCCTACTTCATCGCGCTTTTCTTCCTTTATCCGCGCACGCCGCTTTGGATCATGCTGCTTCTCGGCTTGCTCTATGCGCTGATGATGAATGCCAACATCAATGGCGTGAGTCATAACTTCATTCACAATCCATTTTTCCGATCCGACCTGGCCAACCGCATCTTCAGCGTTTTGAACTCGGTAGGCTGCTGTTTCTCGCAGACTTATTACGACGCCGTGCACATGCGGCATCACAAGGGGAACTCCGATCGTCAGGACGAGAAGGGCGAAACCATCGACTGGTTATCCATCTATCGGCACGGGCATGATGGCGAAGCCGAGAACCCGTGGTCGTATGTTTTCCTGAGTTTCTTCCGCGATAGCCCGGCGGACATTCGCAAGGATCTGCGCAAGCGCGCGAACTCAGACCTGATGTGGGGCAACATCGAGCTGGCCGCTTTCGCTCTCACTCTCTTTGTCATGTTCTGCTTTAACTGGCGTTACGTGATCTTCTTCGTGCTGCCGTTTTTCTATCTCGGTCACTGCTTCAGTTACCTGAACGGATACTTCCGTCATTACGGCGGCGACCCAGACAAGCCGATGGCCTGGGGCGTGAGCAGTTACGGCAAAATCTATAACTGGATATTTTTCTACAACGGCTACCACGCCGAACATCATTTCCGGCCGAAAGTTCACTGGACCAAAATGGAACAGTTTCATCGGCAGATTGAACATCTCCAGCGCGAAGAAAACGTCCGCGTGATCAAGCACGCGCACATGCTGGGTTTTCTCGATAGCGACCTGCCGCCGCGCCACCAGCCCGCGTCGCCGGTTCCCGAGACGGCCTCGTAGAAGATCTCGCCACGGCAGCGAGGCGATTGGATCGGAACCGCTCCCCTAGCCAAAACTCGCCCGCAGTTTTTCCTTTTTCTCCTCGCAGTCGCTGCGCAGCCGTCGCACTTCCGCCGCTAACTGCTTCTGCAAATCGCCTGCTTCATCGGTGCTCCCGCCGGCGAGCGCCTTTGCAATCTGATCCTTCAGAAAAACTTCGCGTTCCGCAATCTTCGCCCGAAAGTCTTCATCGATCTGCGCAATCTGCCGCTTCTGCTCGTCGGTCAGCGCCGCCGACGGCGTTGATTGCTGCAACCGCTCCAT
Source organism: uncultured Verrucomicrobiae bacterium (assembly GCA_963746035.1). Classification (GTDB taxonomy): domain Bacteria; phylum Verrucomicrobiota; class Verrucomicrobiia; order Chthoniobacterales; family UBA10450; genus JBBRDU01. Next base: position 794,050 of record CAVUZN010000001.1, read on the forward strand.
CGCAAGTTCGTAGGCCGATTTCATACCGTTAACTCTTAATCTTGCTCATCCCTTCGGCGCAATCAATGTAACTGTCAGACGGGACCGTCGCGGCCGCGAAGAGAAACTCTTTTTCCGAATGCCTATCAAACTCATCAGCACCGATTTCGATGGGACCATCGTCAATCGCGTGAGCGAACCCGTGCTCGATGCAGATTGCATGGAGCTCATCCAAACTCTGCAACGATCCGGCACCGTTTGGGCCGTAAACACCGGGCGGACCGTCGATCTTCTCGAGATGGGGCTTGAGGAATTTGGATTTTCCTTTCACCCCGACTTCATCCTGACCAGCGAACGCGAGCTGCACCGTCCCGCCCAGGACGGGACGAAGTGGGAAGCTTTCGGCGATTGGAACCAGCGCTGCGCGGTCGCGCACGCCGAGCTCTTCACCTCTGCCGATTCAATCTTGCACGAGGTTGTCGAGTTCGTGACCTCCGAAACGAACGCCCGCATTATTCACGAAAACGGCTGGCCGGCGGGCTTCGTGGCGAACAGCACCGAGGAAGTGGACCGGGTCATCTCGTTCATCGAGGCCGCGCGCTTGCGGCAGCCACTCTTCAACTATCAACGGAACACGGTTTATCTGCGCTTCTGCCACGTCGATTATCACAAGGGCGCGGTCTTAGGCGAACTCGCCCGTCTCCTCGAAATCGATCGCGCAGAAATTTTCGCTGCCGGGGATCATCACAACGACATCTCGATGCTTGACGGAAGAGTGGCGGCCATGACCGGGTGTCCATCCAATGCGATTCCGGAGGTGAAAGACGCGGTGCGCAGTGCAGCCGGTTACGTAGCCAATCGTCCGGTCGGTGCCGGAATCTACGACGCCTTGCAATATTTCATCAAAGCGGAGCCTGCTTCCTCCTCCTGATCGCAGAGCCGGAAAAAGCGACGGATCAGCGCGGTAAGCGCGTTCAAAATGCTTCGCGCAATGAATCGCGTTTCAGCGCTGCCTCCCGTTCCCCGCGGAGAAGCTTGGGACGCGGCTCGACAGAGTCTCGCCCCACCGATGCATGTCGAGCGCTGCTTAGTATCGGTGGGGCGAGACTCTGTCGAGCCGATCGCAGCGAGGGCAGCAGTTGTCTCCGACGCTTACCGCTTCGCATCTCCCCTTTAAGCTGAGCGGAGTCACTGATAAGTCCGGCCGCGATGCTGGGAGGTCCCGCGGCCTTCCAGCTGGCGTTGATAGTCGGTTGCGTCGAAGTGCCCTTTCGAATCTGCGATCAATCCATCTGCGCCGAACGTCCACACCTCATATCCGCTGATGATCACGCGGTTTCCCGTGCCATTCGGTCCGGTGTTTGTTCCAGCCAACGTCCAGCGATAAGTCGCGCGACTGGCGTCACTGGAAGTAACTTCCTCAATGGTGACAACCAGGTCGGGAAACGCGGTCATGAAACCTTGCGCTGCCTCCGCGATGGCAGCGCGGCCGACTGAAGGTTGACCATCGTTAATCCGCAAGACGCCATTTTCCTGGAAAAATTGCGCAACCGCGTTCGGGTCCTGACTGCACCAGGCAGCCGTGTATCGGGTGGCAAAGTCTGTCAGCTGCGCCGTCTCCATAAATTCAGGGATTCGCCGGTCGATGAGATTTTAGGCGGCTTTTTCGCCTAACGAAAGCATCTCGTCGACCTCGACTTTGCCGGAAAAGCGGTTGGTCATGTAAATCAGTAGCAGCACCCAGAAGGTCAGGGCCAGGGTAAAGAGCGGAAACTGCACCGGGTAAGGCAGCGAATAAATAATGGCCATCAGCGGCATCCACACCGCCCATGTGGCCAGGAGTGTCGGCACGATCTTGTCGCGGTAATGCGACCAACTCAGTGAACGCCGCACCGAGGCAAGCGAGATGCCTTCGTTTTTCCATTCGTAGACCAGCACTTCCGCGGGCGCGGCGAAGAAAGGATTGTAACCGAATTGATCCACACAAATCTTGGCCAGGACGACGGGCACCGTCACTACATTGCCGAACCAGGAAGCGTTCAGGTGATACATCAGGTTAACGAGAACGGCGTCGATCGCCCAGGTTGGGACGGTAAAGGCGAGGTTGCGCAGGTTCTGTCGCCGCCACTTTCCCTTCTGGAAAAAGTAAACGACGAACAATTCTGGCAAAATCGCGCCGGCCAGGATGCCCGCAGAGAGAACCGTGGCAATCGGGTAGGCCTCCTTGAAGGCAGCGACCGCATTGAGGAAGCGCGTGAACGGCGAATAGAAATAATACGCGAGCAGAACTCCGAGCATGGCTGCCTGCAGAATGAACCCGGGAACCGCATTCGCTTTGGCGGCCTGCCAGCCGATCGTTAGGGGGGTGCTTCTTCTATCGGCGGCTGCAACGTTCATGCGTGGGCAAGAGCATACACCCTGACTCCCTGCTCGCCGCAGGCAAGGAATCAACTGCTTCAAGAGCGACTAAATCGCGTCACGTGACGCTTTCTCCGCTGTCATCCTGAGCGCGGGAGCGTCGAAGGATCTCCCGACGAAGGGAAGGTGATGAATCGCACTGGGGCGAAACGCGCCCATGACTTCGAAGAACGCGCGGGAGCGCTCGCGGCGTCCCCGCCGCGAAGTAGCGCGAGGACGCAGAAAGGTAGTTCACTCTGTGAAATCAGTGTGACCACTCGCGCATATGTGGGGTTCCTCGAGCGCGCTGCCCACGCCGCCTCGGAATGACAGAAGGGCGGGAAGGGGGGCGCAGGGTGATTAGGTGTCGCTGACCAAGTGCGCAGCATTTGCCAGGAAGAATTTAAAGTGGGACGAGACGGAACTCGTCCCTCCACGCCATCGCGTTATGCGAGGGCTCTCTCCCGCTGTCATCCTGAGCGCGGGAGCGTCGAAGGATCTCCCGACGAAGTGAAAGTCATGAATCGCCGTCGCGGCGAAACGCGCTCACGGCTTGAAAGAATGCGCGGGAGCACTCGGAAGCGTTCTGCTCGAATTTAAAAAGCGCAAGCCCTCAGAAGCGGACGTTCGCGCCGGCGCCGCCTGGTGCGGCCGTGGGCGAGACCGAACCCGCATCCGTTTTGCCGGTGCCGGGCACATCGCCGCCGGTGCCGGCGTCGAAGTTTGAGGCGCATCCGGCAAAACCGAAAAGAAATAGCGGCAGGAGCAGAAGAAGAGCGAGACGCTTCATCGAGTGCCATGCTACCCACCGAAGCGAATTTCTCAAGGCAACATCGGGGCCGTCCTGGCCGGCGGAGCTCGGTCGCGCCGCTGATCTGTGCACCTATTGAGGAATCCACGGCACGGCCTAGCTTTGGGTGTGGCCGGCAACGAGAAACCCGACATCAAATCTTTGTCCGTCGAAGAACTTCAGTCCGAGCTGAAGGCGCTGGGGCAGCCGGCCTATCGCGCAGAACAGATCGTCGACTGGCTCTACGAGAAGAAGGCGACGTCATGGGAGGCAATGACCAACCTGCCGGAAGAGTTGCGACAACAACTCGCCGGGCGCTTCGATTTAAAGGAACTCGAAATAGTCCGGGTGCTCGGTTCGGAAGACACCACCCGGAAGTATCTGTTCCGATTGTCGGACGGAAACCTGATCGAGTCTGTTTTGATTCCGGCCTCACCGGCGCTCTACGGCCAGCCATCAGATCGCCGGACAATCTGCGTTTCCACGCAAGTCGGGTGCGCCTACGGGTGCCGCTTTTGCGCCAGCGGTCTGGAAGGATTCTCACGCAATCTCAAGCCTAACGAGATTGTCAGCCAGATCATGATGGTCGAGAAAATCGCCGGAGAGCGAATTGATAACGTGGTTTTCATGGGCATGGGTGAGCCCCTGGCCAACCTGACCAATCTCCTCGCCGCCATTCGGATTATCAATGCGCCGTGGGGCCTCGAGATCGGCGCGCGACACATAACCGTTTCGACGAGCGGGCTGGCGCCGCAAATCCGCAAGCTCGCGGAAATCCCGACGCAGTTCCGGCTGGCCATCTCGCTGCACGGCGCGACCGACGAGGTGCGTAACCGCATTATGCCAGTGAACAAGCGTTACAATTTGGAAACTCTTTTGGCGGCTTGCGATGAATACCTGGCGCGCAAGAAGCAGCGGCCATTGTTCGAATACATCCTGATCGACCAGGTTAACGACAGCGACGAACAAGCACGATTACTGGCTAAACACGCCCTGCGTCTTTCCGCAAAAGTAAACTTGATTCCCTACAACACGGTAGAGGGGTTGGAATGGAAACGCCCGCCGAGGCAGCAACAGGAAGCGTTTCTGAAGATTCTGCGCGATCGCGGTGTCGTCGCCACCCTGCGTCGCGAAAAGGGCCACGATATTGCGGCAGCTTGCGGACAATTGCGTCTGCAGGCGAAGAGAGCAGAAGCGGATGCAACAATCATCGCCGGCGTCTAAGCCGGTGACTCGATAGGCCGCACAAATCTGCTTAGCCACGGCGTTCGCTTATGTCGCCGGTCTGATTGCGCTTAGCGAAAGCCAGGACTTCAAAGTTCTTTCTAGCAAAACCGAAAGGCCTCGCCGTGCGCATGGCCGTTCTTTATCTGTGCAGGATCGGCTGAGCGCGAGTTATTATGTCGCTCCGACGGAGCTCGCGTGCGTTACGAAGATTAAGGCTACGTACATTTCGCTCCTGACGGAGCTTTGCCCATGAGCGACTACGTCGGCTCGCGTCTTGAGCCGCCCACGACAATGTTCGGCGCGTCCGCGCGCTGTTTGCTTCGATCGCGCGAACCGAGCGCCGTAGGCGCGGCACGTAGGTAGCAAACCCAACGGTTTAAAATCAGCTCCGTTAGGAGCGGCACGCTTCCGCGGGGTGAAGCCGGACCTCCATTTCCTTTTGCGCGAAGCAGAAACGTAGTTTCTAGTCTTGTATGTCCGGCTTCGATCATGAGCCCGAACGCGCCTGGGACGAATACGACTGGGAGCGCTTCCTCCAGCAACAAGACCAAAAAACCGAGAAGTACATGGAGCTTCTCGAAAAGTATCTGGATGATCCGCAGCGCGACCAAATCATCGCGCGCGAGATGGGCTGGACGCACCTGCTCGAGTCGAAGGAATGGAATTCCGAGGTCGATGCCATGCTCGACGGAGACGAGAGCGATTCGGATTTCGAGGACGAAGCGAAGGAAGACGAAGCCGAGACCTTCGAGAATCACAGCCTTTACCGCGCCGCCTTCGCCCTAACCATTTGGACGGATCGCCTCTTCGATCAGAATCCGGCGCTGCAAAACGAGCCGGCTGCGGTCAAGCTCGCCACCCACTCCGCGCTGGCAAGTGCCAAGCTCGCTGCCGCCTTGAGCGATGACGGCGTCGATGAAATCGGCATGACCATCGCCTATCTCAAACGGGCGCTCAAAGCGATTACCACCTCGATGGATGCGGCCGCCCAGCTGGCCGCCGAAAACCTCATTACTGCCGAGCAGCATGGAGTTCTCCTGCAGCGGCTTTTTCAAGTCCGCGACGGCATTATCAGCCTGATGGGCGACTACCGCGGCGAGTGGCGCCGCCGCTTCGGCTCCGAAGGCTTTCGGAGTTGAATTAATTCCAGCGCCTTCCGTCCAATATGTATACGGAAGCGACTCCGGCTCAGTCCGATGTGTCGGAACTCGATTTGGTGAAGAGATGCCAAAAGGGTGATTCCGAGGCCTTCGATGAGTTGGTCACTCGCTACCGAAGTAGGGTATTTGGAATGGTTTACAACATGGTCCATAGCGAGCAGGATGCTTGGGATCTTGCTCAGGAAAGCTTCGTCAAGGCGTGGAAATCGATCCGCCATTTTCGAGGCAAGTCCTCCTTTTATACCTGGCTCTACCGCATCGTCATGAACGTCACCATCGATTGGACCCGTAAGCGCCAGGTCAAAGGAACGGGCGCGGAGTTCGACGACGCAATCCAGCTAAGAGAGATCGATCCTGCGTCCAAGACGGTCCCAAAACAAGACGCCCTGCCGTCCGAAAACATGGAACAGCAGGAAATTCGATCGCAGATCGATCAAGCCATCGCCCAGCTTTCTCCTGACCACCGTGCCGTCATTTTAATGAAGGAGGTCGAGGACATGCAGTATCACGAGATCGCGGAAGCACTGGGGTGCTCGATCGGCACTGTTATGTCACGGTTATTTTATGCCCGCAAAAAGTTGCAAACTCTACTGAGGGAGGTTTATGACAACATTTGAAGAGAAATGGACAGCCTGGCTGGATGACCAGCTGACTGGCGCAGAGCTGGCGGAATTCGAAGCCGCCCTGCCCGATCTGGCCGCGGCCAAAGCCGAAAAAGAGGGTTCGCACAAACTCGGTGTTCTGCTGAAGCGCGAGCTTGGTTCGTCTCGACTAACGAACGAAGACTTCTTCAGTCATCAGCTGCGTGAAAAGATCGGACGCGACAATGTTTCACCCTCGCGGAGCGGCACCCGCTCCGGATGGTGGACTATTCCGCGCCTGGCCTGGAGCGGCGCAACCGCGATTGCCTTGTTCATCCTTTGCGCGGTCTTCGTCATGAACGACGAGGAACCGATGAACTTGTCGACCAACACCAGCACGATTCTGAAGGCGCAAATTGATCCGAGCGGGAACCCGAATGCCACGGTCACGATGTTCGAGGATAAGGAGGACCGGGTCACGGTGCTCTGGACGGAGGGACTCAAGTCGCTCCCATCGGAATACGCAGCAAAATAAAGTCCGCATGATTCGCCGCCTCGCGCTTCTCACCGTCTGCTTCGGTCTGGTGATTTGCTGCGAGCCGGCTGAGGCCGGGCTCCTGCATCGGCTGCTGCGCCCGTTCCTGCCGGCGCATCATCACACGCGGCATAAGCATGCATCAGGGAACGATGAGGCAGGCGGCGAGGTCGTCTGGAGCGGCCTGGTTATGGCGCAGAATGCGGAGAAGCCCCAAGCCGTTCCGCCCGAATTGGCCTCGCTGGAGGCGACACTAAAAGAGCTTTTCGGTTACAACCAATTCGAAATCATCGGGCAATCGAAAACGAATCTGCACAAAGGTGACGAGAACTGGAACGCCGCCAGCAAACACTTCAAGCTCCACGTAGACGCGCAGGGACCGAGCGAGGGTGGTTATGTCGTTAAGCTGCAACTGGTGCAGCATGATGAGGCGCAGCCGCCAGCCGATCAGGTCGGTACTCGATACCGACACCAAGTTGAGCAAAAGCAGCCCGTTAGTCATCAAGGGCCCGCAGATCGGCAGCGGCCAGCTGCTTTTGGTATTAGTGGTGCAGTAAGTCCGGACCGCCGAGCGGCGAGACCGCAGCGAAGCACGTCCTTTTTTAGCCGCATTTACGCGTGCACGCTTCGGCATCATTTGTAACATTTGATCGTGCGCCTTTTCTGTATCTTCTCCGCGGCCGTTGCCGTCTGTTCCATTCCGCTCGCCATGAAAGCAGAAAAATCGTTCAGCTTTGAAAGCACCCCGGGCAAGCTGCCGAAACAGATCGTTCCGGAAGAGTATTCCATCCGCATCGCGCCTGACGTCGATAAACTCACCTTCGCCGGTAGTGAAAGCATCAAATTGAACGTGCGCGCGCCGCAGCGGGAGATTGTCCTGAACGCGCTTGAGATCGAAGTCGCGTCGGCCTCGGTCGATGGAAAGGTTCTCCCGAAGACCGCGATCCAGGTCGATCGCAAACAGGAGCTCTTGAAGATCTCGCTGGCCGACAAACTGGTCGCCGGCAAACACGAGCTCGAGCTGCGCTTCTCCGGAAAGATTAACCAGGGCGGGTTCGGTTTGTATTATGCGCGTTACCAGGAACAGGGGTCCGGCGCGGACAAGCTGATGCTCGGAACGCAGTTCGAAGCGACCGACGCACGCCGACTATTTCCCTGCTGGGACGAACCGGCATTCCGCGCGCGCTTTCAATTGACTGCGGTGGTTCCACCGAATTGGACGGCGATCTCCAACATGCCGGTGGAGAAGGAGGCGACCTCAAAAGACGGAAAGGAAAAAGAGGTGCGCTTCGGCATGACGCCGCCAATGGCGAGCTATCTGAATTTGCTGGTCGCAGGCGAGCTCGATTCGGTCGAAACGACCGCACACGGCGTGCACCTGCGTGTCGTCACCACCAAGGGGAAGGCGAAGTGGGGAAAGTACGCCCTGGAAAGCTCAGCGCGACTTCTGGATTATTATAATGAGTACTTCGGTGTCCCCTACCCGCTGCCGAAGCTCGACCAAATCGCGGTGCCGGGCGGCTTCGGCGGCGCGATGGAAAACTGGGGAGCGATTACCTACTTCGAAAGCGCTCTTTTGTTCGATCCGGAGAAGAACTCGGAGAACGCCAAGCAGGATATCTTCTCCGTGCTCGCACATGAAATGGCGCACATGTGGTTCGGCGACCTCGTAACCATGGCGTGGTGGGACGATCTCTGGCTGAACGAAGGCTTCGCTTCCTGGATGGGCACGAAGGCGACGGCGTTTTTTAATCCGCAATGGGAAGTCTGGTTGCGCCGAGGCGTTCCACGAAATCCGATGCGCCGTCCCGGAATTCCGAAAGAGCAGGCGATGGAAAGCGATGCTCGCAAGACGACGCACTCCATCCAACAACCAGTCACGACCGAAGCGGAAGCGAACAGCGCCTTTGACGAGATCACTTACCTGAAAGGGCAATCGTTCATCCGCATGCTGGAAAATTACCTGGGCGATGAAGCGTTTCGGTCGGGCATTCGCAAATACATTTCTGACCACAAGTATTCGAACGCGACCACGGCTGACCTTTGGCAAGCGCTGGCGCAGACCTCGGGCAAGCCAATCGAAGAGATTGCGGCCGCATGGGTTCACCAGCCCGGCTTTCCGCTGATCGACGTCGCGCGTGAAGGCGATCACGTTCAGCTGAAGCAGGAGCACATGACGGTGAACTTCAAGGATGCGCCGGGACCAAGCTGGCCAATCCCCCTGACTTACGAAGTGACCGGCCAAAAACGGGAGACGAAGACGATGCTCTTTCGGGATCGGGAGGCGAAGATTGACGGGATCCCGGAGAGCGCGGCACTGAAGTTGAATGTGGATGGCGCCGGAAACTATCGGGTGCGTTACGACGAAAGGTCCTGGTCAGAGATCCTCCGTGCCTTCAAAGAAATGTCGGTGGCCGACAGGGTCAACTTGTTAGGCGATCAATGGGCGCTCTTCCAGGCCGGCTTGGTCCCATGGCAAAACTACGCCGAGCTCGTCCGCTTGCGTCCGTCGGTGAACGAATTGGCAGAGGTGGAGCAGATCATCGGCGTTTTCGAATCGATCGACCTTCTCCTGGATGGCTCCGACAGGCAATCAGCCTTCCGTGACTACGCCCGCAAGACGCTGCGACCGACCTTCGATGAACTCGGCTGGGATGCAAAGCCCGGCGAACCGCCGCGCTCGACCAATCTCCGCGCCAGCGTCATCACTGCGCTGGGCGACTTGGGCGACGCCCATGTCAAAGCCGAATGCGCGCATCATTTCACCGATTTGAGCGAAGGGAAAAAGGTCGCTCCCGATATGCGCCGCCCCATCCTTCTCGTCACTGGACAGTATGCCGACGAGAAGACCTGGAACAAATTGCACGAGCTTGGCCTCGGCACCGTTAACATCGGGGAGAAACAGGATTTCTACGAAGCACTTGCCCGCGCCGGCGATGCCGCGCTGATCAAGCGCACGCTGCAAATCTCCCTAACCAATGAGCTCTCTACCAGCCGCGCGATTTACCTGGTTGGCCAGGTGGCGCGTTACAGCGGCCACCCCGAACTAGCCTGGGATTTCGCGCGCGAGAACATGGACGCACTCACGGCTAAGCTCGATGCCCTCGGCGCCCAGAGCTTCCTTCCGGGATTATTTTTGTTCTTTTCCGATCCCGCGCGGATCGATGAGTTAAATCAATATGCCAAAGCGCACCCGGCTTTGGTTAACCCGAAAGAAATCGCCAAGGCGATTGATGAAATCGAAGTCCGCGCCGAGCTCCGGAAACGGCTGGCCCGCGAGATTACGGCAGCTCCTGCAGATCCCGGCTGGCAGCCGACCAGGCGTTAGGCCGGCGGCGGCACGCTGCTCGTCCCGGGGACGATCAATCGCATCGGCATCATCGAGGATTCGACGAAGCCGTGGCGCTTGAAGAAGTTCTGCGAGCGAATCTCGGGACGGTCGGTCAGAAGCGTGATGCGAAGGAAATTCTTCTCGCGCGCGAATTTGATCGCGTGTTCGAGCAGGTCGGACCCGAAGCCGTGATCGCGGTACTCCTTATGCACGACGAGATCTTCGAGAAGGATAACAAATCCCCCTTCGGCCGTGCTGATGGTAAAGAGCAGATTGATCATTCCGACGATCATCTTGTCTTTGCGGAGGACGAAAACGCGGCCGCGGTTTGGTTGCTCGAAAATTAAACGAAGACCGCGCAGTTGCTTGTCCTTGTTCGGGCGGAAATCGGTTTCCTCCGAGAAAAGCTCGCCAAGAAGGTTGGAGAGTTCATCCAAATCTGCCTCCGTGGCCGGCTCGATGGTGACATTCTCCTTCACTGAGCCTTCTTATTTCAAAAAGGCGGTGCCGTGGCAATTCCCATCGGTATTGTCGGCTGCCTGTCCTCCCAGAGGCGATTTCGGCCCGTTGACAAGACGTATCCCCTCCCTAACATACCCCCTTCCCATCCGCTCGGGTGGGAGTTCCGACTATGAAAAGGACCCTTCAGCGCTCCAAACGCACCCGTAAGCGGCAGCACGGCTTCCGCGCCCGTATGAAGACAAAAGGCGGACGCGCGACCCTCGCTCGCCGTCGTCAGCGCGGTCGTAAGCGGTTGTTGCCGAAGGGCGTGGAAGTCCATTACGCCCGTCATACCGGGGCGTAAAGGTGGAGCAAGCCTTTGGCTTGCGATGCACATAGTTCGCAACCGAGCCGGTTTCATCACTTCCCCGACGCCTCACGCCTAAGCGCTTTCGCCCTTCAAGATTTCGTAGCCGATCGGCTTGAATCTGTAGTTGTTCGACATCTCTGCCGAGCAGGCGGTGAGGCCGACGATTAAGTCCATTTCGGCCGATAAAACAATTGCGTCCCCGGCTTTGGATTGCGGCGGAAGAATTGAGAGTTCTCCAGTACTCCCCACGGCAACGTTCATGAAAATGTTGAACGTGGTCGGAATCGTATCCGGCGCGATGCCAAACGGCGCGAGCGAGGAATAGAGATTGTGAAAGCAACTGGGATGCGGCTCGGTGTTTTTGTAGATGATCTGAAAGGTCTCGGGACTGCACGGCGTGAGCAGGAAATCGTGACGGCCAACATCGTCCTGCAGAATGCGGAACATGGGACGGCTCCGATTCGAATAGAGGAGGTGTCCTTTCGACAGGTAAATCGTGTTCGCGTAGTCAATACTGCGACCGGATGAGAGCCATTCCGCCGTGTCCGCGGCGTTAAATGCGGTCAGATCCGCGACCTGTTCACCTTCCAGGTCCACCACTCGAAGCCGATCTCCCTTCTCCAGCTGAAAGGCGGTGCCGGTCTGCGGTTCGATGCGTTTCATCCGGTAACGGAAACGCGCTGTGACAACCTGTCACGTGAATTCCGGAGCGATGGAGGACCGCTTCCCGCTCGAAATTCGAAAACAGATTAAGAATGAGCAGCTTACCCGTCACCTACCTGCTCCCGCTCCGCCGCGGGAAATTCGATCCAAACGAAATCGAGGAGCTAAGAAGTTACCTGCAGTTTCTGAGCGGCGTCTGCGCCGAAGTCATCGTTATTGATGGCTCTCCTAGTCGCGTCTTCGATCCCCATCACGCTTTACTGCGGCGCCACGTCCGTCACGAGCAGGTTGACCGGAGCTTCGGCTTCAAGAACGACAAGGTCAATGGCATCCACACCGGCCTTGCCCTGGCCAGCTGTGAAAAAGTGATCATTGCCGACGATGACATTCGCTACGACCCCGGTTCGCTGCAGGCGATTTCGGGACTGCTCGATCAACATGAAGTCGTTAGGCCGCAAAACTATATTGCTCCCCTGCCCTGGTGGGCCCGAATGGAATGCGCGCGAATGCTGATCAATCGAGCAACCCTGGCGGCGGCGGATTATCCGGGAACGTGCGCCGTTCACCGATCCACCATGCAGCGGACCGGACCGTATGACGGCGACGTGTTGTTCGATAACGAAGAAATGATTCGCCACTTCGTCCGCGAAGGTGTGCAGGTTTGCTATGCCAACGACCTGTTCGTCCGAAAACGTCCGGTTTCGCTGGCGAAATGGCGCGAACAGCGTCCGCGTCAGGCCTACGAGGACTTCGGACTACGCGCGAAGACGGCATTGTTCCTCCTTCTACCGATTGTCCTGGCTCTTGGAGCGCTCCTTGGGCGGCGCTGGTTCTTCCTTGCCGTGTTCACGGTGGGAATTGTTTCCATCCTTCTCGCCGCATACGGGCGCAATCGCGGCCAGGCGCGGTCGTTCTTTCCGCTGAAGGTCTGCTTTTATGCGCCGCTCTGGATTCTGGAGCGCACCATGAGCACCTACTGGGCGCTCGGGTGGCACCTGCGCGCCGGTGGTTATCCCTTCGGCGAAACCATTCTTTCGAAAGGCATCGGCCGCGACTGGATCGCTGGTGGACAGCTCGCGTCGCGGCAGCTGCGCGGTCAATCGTGACGGGGCGGCGCCATTAATCAGCGTCTTGCGCAAGTTGCAGCCGCGCATTCGGCAACGCTTCCCGACGGGCGGATCGGTGATCCGCCCCTACCTGCGGCCAAGTGTTGATTTACGCGCAGGCAAGGTAGGCTTCACCGAACGGCCGCTCACGGCATGCACTCGCATTTCATTTCTCGAAGCTCCTCGAGATTCGCACCCCCGGGATGAGAAGCGTCTTCGCGCTATAGTCGCGCGGCAAAGACCGGACTAAAACGGGCGCCGCTGCTCGTAGACGAGGGCGACGGCGTCACCCGGGCCGCCAAATCGCTCTTCGTTAGTCGATAGCAGCAGAGACCATTGCTGCGCGCCACCGGGGTTGAGCGCTGCCCCCGCATCGGGGGAGAGATCTTTCTTCAGACTAACCAACACTGCGACCTGCCCAATCCCTTCGCGCGTGTAACAGAGCCGGATGATTTCATCTGGCAATTTTTCGACCGTCCAATACTCACGCGATCGGTCTTCGAGGACCGCGTGCGTTCGCCTGAGCCGGATCAATTCGCGGTGAAGCGCGACCAGCGAGGCGTTCTCCCGCTGCGGAAGCTCATCCCACTTCAATTTCGATTGAAGAAATGTTCGTTCGTCCTGCGGATCCGGGATGCGCTCGCGCGCCTCCGGATCGCGGAAAGCAGAAAAGCCGCTGAACTCGCGCCGGCGGCCTTCCGTCACTTTCTTCCCAAGCTCCGGTTTATGGTCGGTGAAGAAGAGAAACGGACTCGACGCGTTCCACTCCTGGCCCATAAAAAGCATTGGCGTGTAGGGCGAAAGGAGAAGAAGCGCCGAGGCTGCGCGATAAAATGCAGGGTCGACGCGCTGCCCCATCCGCTCACCGAAGGCATTGTTCCCGACCTGATCGTGGTTGGAGATGCAGTAAACGAACTGCTCGGGCGCTAACGCATCCGGATCGGTTCCGCGCCGCTTTCCCGTTTGCGGCTGTGTTTGGCCGCGATAAAGCCAGCCGTGCTGCAAGGTCTCAACCAGCTCGTTCGCACTGCCCTTGAAACCCGCGTAATGCCCCTCTCTCTCCTGCAGCGCCATCACTCGAACCACGTGATGAAAATCGTCGGCCCAACACCCGTCAAAGCCCAGGCCCCCCTCGCTCGCACTGGTGCAGACCAAGCGTTCATTCCGTTCGTCCTCCGCGATGGCAAATCCGCCATTGGCGTGAATCAAATCGGTTATCTCCGCGAGAACATGTCGCTCCGATGGATCGGCGATGGCGTGTGTGGCATCCAGCCGAAACCCGTCGATATGAAATTCGTTCATCCAGTAGGGAGCGTTTTCGAGAAAGAACGCGCGCACCGCGGGATCGGAATAGTTGAGCCCATCGCCCCACGGTGTTTTCTGGCGGCGGTTGAAATAGGCCGGGTTAAATGCGCCCATGTAATTTCCATCCGGGCCGAGATGATTGTAAACGACATCCAGGATGACGGCCAGGTTCTGACCGTGCGCTGCTTCCACCAGCTTTCGCAATTGATCCGGAGTGCCATAAGCACTCGCCGGAGCATAAGGAAAGACACCGTCATAACCCCAGTTCCGTCCGCCCGGGAAGTCGGCGAGAGGCATTAACTCGATCGCGGTAATTCCCAGGTCGACCAAGTGCGGCAATTTTTCGATCGCCGCGTCGTACGTCCCTTCGGGAGTGAAAGCGCCGACGTGCAGCTCGTAAATAATCAAATCGCGCATCCGCGGGCTAGCGATATTCGGTTCGTGCCAGGAATAATCAGCCGAAGAACAAACCTGGGATGGCCCATGAACGCCTAGGGGTTGAAAGCAGGAGGCTGGATCGGGAAAAAGATTTCCATGAATCCGGTATTGATAAAGGTCCCCGGCCTTTCCCTCCTCATCAATGACACTGAAATAACCGCCCTCCTCGGCCGTGAGTGACAATGATCGCCTAACCGACCCGTGTTTATCGACGATGACAACTTCAGGCGAAGGGTGGCTGGTCCACGTCCGGTAGCGCACTCCGAGGTCGGTCACCTCTGCACCCTGTGACCGAACCGTCTTCCCAACTGTGATTGCCTCTATCATGTCATGGGAATTCGTCTCTCTTCCGCTTACCGGATGCGACAGTCATTTCGGTGATGGTGGAATGCAACCCGCGGCGGAGGGATGCGTCCAGTTTGTCAGCTGCGAGCGTATTTACAGAGGGATGCAGAGGGAAAATGCAGTGCAGGAGAGGGTTGCGTCGCAGCAGCGGGGCGCAGCGGAGAGCGATGATTTTCAGGCCGTCGCGCGATCGGCGTTTACGAGGATGATTTCCGAGGAAGGTTATCCCTGTCTCGGCGCAAAAGCGGCGCTGCACGCGGACTCGCTCAAACTCCTCGTCTACGGGGAGATGGCTGCGGAACAATCGACCGCAGAACTGGCTCAAGACCTGGGTCAATTCGTTAGGGAGCTTCATCCCACCGAAGACACCTATGCGTCTTTCGTTGCCGTTTTCCGGCGACCGCGAATTCTGGCCGAGCAGGATTTCGAACAAAAACTGTGGCGGCAACTGGACCGGCTTAACCAGATCGATTCCCGAAACTTCGCCTGGGACCCGAACGTCAGCTCCGACCCGGCGGATCCGCGATTTTCATTTAGTTTCGCCGGGCGCGCCCTCTACGTGATCGGGTTGCATGCGCAAAGCGCCCGGATGGCGCGGCAATTTCCCTGGCCAGCGCTGGTCTTTAATCCACACGAGCAATTCGAAAGGTTGCGGGCGGAGGGTAACTGGAAACGGATGCAACGAAGTATCCGTCAGCGCGACGTGGCCCTGCAGGGCAGCATCAATCCCATGTTAAGTGATTTCGGTGAAAATTCCGAAGCCCGCCAGTATGCCGGGCGTGCAGTGGAGGACGGGTGGCAGCCGGCCTTTGAACCGCGCCAAGCCGATGCAGACTCCCCTTCTCATCCTCCCGGGCGCTGTCCTTTTCATCACTAAGCAGCGGCTGTTCGCCTATTTCGTGCTCCGGGGTAAGGGTTTCCCTTCACGTTTATGCGAACCCGGATCTTTCTGCCGCGGCCAGAATATCCCCGCCCCGACCGCCAACGCGCTTTCCTGAACGAGGTAGAGTGGCTAAACCTGAACGGAGCGTGGGAATTTCGCTTCGACGCGTATCGGCGCGGCCGGGAAGAAGAATGGTTCAAGAGCGACCCAACGCCGTGGACAGACCAGATCATCGTTCCATTCTGCTGGGAATCGCTGGCAGCATGGGGGGAAGCGGACGCGGCCGGAAACGATAACTATTTTTCGCGTCGGGTTTATCTCAACCCGGTGGAGGTGACAGAGTTCAACTACCGCAGCGCGGCCCGGTATGAGGTCGGGTGGTATCGCCGGAACGTAGTTATTCCGGAGAACGATTTCTGGAAAGGTAAACGCGTTATTCTAACCGTCGGCGCCGCCGATTTTTTCACCGAAGCATGGTGCAACGGTATCCGGTTAGGCCAGAACGAAGGGGGCTACCATCCTTTCGAATTTGATCTGACCGACGCACTGCGCCGCAATGAAACCGGCCAACTTTGCGCCACGGTTGTCTTTCGGGTGGAGGATCCGCAGGAAAACCGCGAACAGCCGGTGGGAAAACAGTGGGGCTGGTACAGCAGCGCCAGCGGGATCTGGCAGACCGTGTTCATCGAGCCGCGTCCGGCTCACTTCATCGAACGCTACGAAGTGGTGACCGACATCGAAGCGGCCACCGCTCATTTTCGCGTCTTCGCGGAGGGCGGCGATCGGGTTATCCTGAAGATCACCGCCCCGGGGGGGAACAGGCATGAACATGCTTTGGTGGCGGAGAACGGCGTGGCCAGTATCGCGGTGCCGATCGACCCGGTTGTGCTCTGGGATCCTAACGACCCGCAACTCTATTCCCTAACCTTGGAGCTGCAAAAGTCCGGCGCTTCTGTGCGTGACGTCGTGCACGGCTACTTTGGGATGCGCAGCCTCTCCGCACAGCCAGTCCAGGAATCCGACGCACCGGCTGCACTCGCGCTGAACGGCGAGCCCATTTATCTGCGCGGCGCTCTCTACCAATCCTATCATCCCGGAGGCGTCTATACCGCGGGCGATATTCAATCGATCCGGGACGATATCCTTCAAGCCAAAGGCGCCGGTTTCGATCTGCTCCGCATCCACATCAAGGTCGACGATCCCTTGGTTCTCTATCTCGCCGATACACTCGGGATCCTGCTCATGGCAGATCTGCCGAACTTCGGCGAAGGCGGAGACACACCGCTGGGAAGAAGTCGCTATGAAGCAATGCTGCGACAGACGGTCGCCCGCGATTTTAATCACCCCTCCATCGTCGCCTGGTGCCTCTTCAATGAAACGTGGGGTTTTGGCGGTCAGAAAGAATTCGTTAAACTGATCAACCCCGCGCCGCCCGCCGTTCCAGAGACCCCTCCCCGCGCGGATGGCGAAACTCCCCTAACCTGGGTCCGTTCGATGTGGGAGTTGGCCAAAGGACTCGACCCGACGCGGCTGATCGAGGACATGAGCGTGGTCGCCTGGGAGCACCTTGAGTACTACGGTCACGGCCAAACCGACGTCAATTCATGGCATTTTTATACGGACGATTACGAAAAGGCGCGGAGACAGGTCGACGACGTGGTTGAGAAAACCTACGCGGGCTCTTCTTTCAATTATGTTCCCGGCCATCGTCAGGGATCACAGCCTCTCATCAACAGCGAATATGGTGGAGTTGGCGCACTGGATGGCGACATCGATACCAGTTGGAGTTTCAAGTTCCTGACTAACGAGCTGCGGCGCCACGGAAAACTCTCGGCCTACATTTACACCGAACTCCACGATGTTGAGTGGGAGCGCAATGGTTTCCTTAACTACGATCGGACGCCAAAGGATTTTGGTTACGATCCGGCCATCGTTAACCAAGGCGATGTCCTCCCTATCGATGCGCCTCCCATTTCGCGTCATCCTCCCGGCGCGCGCATCGTCATCCCCGTCTTCTCTTCTCATTTCTCCCGCAAACGCCGTCAGGAGGTTACGCTGCACTGGCGGCTCAGCGGCGTGGACGCGCTGGGATGGATTCACTCCGAGTTCGCATCCGGTCGCATGCCGATAAATTTCGGCCACCTTCGGGTCGAGCCCGCCACCGCCCTCGAGATTACCCTGCCGCTCGAGACCACGCTGTGCACCCTCTGGGTCCGCGCATTTGTTGGTGACGGCACGCTCGTCGCCTCCAATTTTGTTCAGTTTTTTGTCGACGGTGATCTGCCCGCGCGGAGCCGGTCCGGGTCCCGGACTATCCTTCGGCTCCCAGCGCGGTCATGGAGCCGGGCGGAGTGGCTGCGCGGCGAGTCTACGCGCGAGGAAGCTGACCGCTACGGTGGAGCCTTCGGCCGGACGCGCGGATTCTTCGAATGGCGCTTCCCTGTTTCGCTACAGGAATTCTCCCATTGTTCGCGTGTGACGTTTCTCTGCGAGGCGTCTTCGTTCAGGGAAGGTTCGCCACAGACCGACTCCTTTGCGCAGGCAACGTCACTCCGAATCACGTTAAACGGCTTTCCGATTTACAACGCTATCCTGCCCAACCATCCGCACGACGCCCGCGGCTCCCTCAGTTACTTGCGCGGGAACAAGGGAGCATACGGTTATCTGACCCATGCCACTTTGGAAGGGGCGCAGCTGCGCGAGGTGATCGCGCAAACGAAGGGAGAGCATTTGCGCGTGCGCTGCCAGGTTCCTCGGGAACAGCCCGTCCAGGGCGGTCTCGTCATCTACGAAACTCAGGCCGGACGCTATCCGATCGGTCCGACGCTAATTCTCGAAGACTGAAACGTGAGCCCGCTCCGAGCCGAGATTTCTTCCCGCGCGCCCGGCCGCCTCGAGCTTCTCGGTAATCACACCGATTACAATCAGGGACTGGTCCTCGGCGCTGCCATCGATCGCGGTGTCAGCCTGAACGGGGAAAGTCGCCGCGACCAAATCATCGAACTCCGCTCAACCGAGTTTGGAGAATGGAGTGGTTCTCTTTCGCAGCTGAAGCCGAATGACAAGGAAAGGTGGACTAACTATGTCGTCGGAGTTGTTCAACAACTGCAGCAAAGAGGACTGGTCGAGCACGGCTTCTCTGTCGAGATCGCGAGCGATCTTCCTCCGGGACAAGGCCTTTCCAGCTCGGCGGCGCTCGAAGTGGCGACTGCCTTGTTTCTGCTCAAGCTGCGCGAGGTGAGCCTTCCGGTGCTAGAGGTCGCGAAAATCTGTCAGCGCGCGGAACACGAGTTCGTCGGAGTGAAGTCGGGCCTGCTCGATCAAGTAACCTCGCTGTTCGGCCGCGCCGACCACCTGGTTTTTTTTGACTGCCGCAGCGAAGAGGTTCAGGCGATCCCTTTTCCACGCGACCTTGCGCTGATTGTGTCCCAATCCGCACAAAAAAGGGAACTGCGGACCGCGCCATACAATCTGCGCCGGACGGAAACGGCCGCAGCGGCCGAGTCGTTAGGGGTAACCTCATTGCGCGACGTCTCCAGCGAACAAGTGAACGCGTCTGCGACGCTTCCTCAGTTGCTCCGTCGCCGGGCGCTCCATATCACGGGCGAGAACGAGCGGGTGCAACGCGCCGTCAATTGCCTGCAGCGCGGAGATGGAGCCGGCTTCGGCGCGCTCCTCTACGAGTCGCACCGAAGCTCTCAGGAATATTTCGAGAACAGCACGCCGGACCTTGATCGTCTGGTTGAGTTGGCCAGGTCGGTCCCGGGCATTCTCGGAGCGCGACTGACCGGCGCAGGGTTCGGCGGCGCGACCGTGACGCTTTGCCGGGGAGAAGCTGCCGAGGCCGCCATGTCCGAACTGAAAACTCGTTTTCTGGCTCAAACCGGCCAAACCGTAAATGCCTTCGTATGTCGCGTAGCGGACGGGGCGCGATAAACGGTCCATCGAGACTTTTTGTCTCAGAGATTTCCCTATAATCCGATGGGATTTCGAGGGACGTCCCCAGGCACCTCGGCAAACGATTTTACGGCAGTCAGATGAAATCGTCCGAGTCTCCTACGCCATTATCTCTTCCAGCAACCAACTCACTGGAGCTGAGTTATCCGATCATTGTTCATTCTCATCTCGGCTGGGACTGGGTTTGGCAGCGCCCACAACAGTTTCTCTCGCGCCTCTCACAACGCCATCCTGTTCTTTTTGTCGAAGGACCTGTCCCCGCAGAGAACCTTTCCGCGCCGGATCTGACGCTGCGCGAAGTCCGCGATTATCCGAACGTTGTCGTTGTCCAAATGAGGATGCCGGCCGCGCGCTGGAGCGACGGGAGTTGGGTGGATAAGGAGCGTCGCCGCCTTCTTCTTTCGGTGCTGGGCGGGCCCCTGGCCCGTCGCTTCCGGAAGCCGGTCCAATGGTTTTACGATCCGATGGCGGTGACCGCCTTCGCCGGCCACATGCAGGAAGTCGCCATCGTCTACGACTGCATGGACGAGCTTTCGCTATTCCGGGGAGCGCCTCCGGAGCTTGTTCGGCGAGAACGTGAACTGCTCGCCATCGCCGACGTCGTTTTCGCCGGTGGCCCAAAAATGTGGGAGGCGAAGCGGCAGATTAATCACAACTGTTTCTGCTATGGCTGTGGAGTCGATGTGGCCCATTTCGGGCAAGCCCGAACCGGCCGGCTCTCGCGCCCAGCGGACATCGCTCATCTTGAGTCGCCTGTTTTCGGTTACATCGGCGTCGTTGACGAACGCCTCGATTATTCTCTCCTGCAAGCGCTTGCTCAATCGACCTCAGGTCACGTGGTCATGGTCGGTCCGTGGACCAAGATCGATCCGGCTCAGCTGCCAGAGCTGTCCAACCTTCACTGGTTAGGCGGACGGGATTACTCGACCCTTCCGGCGTATGCCAGCGCGTTTGATGTTTGTCTGATGCCATTTGCCCTGAATGAAGCGACCCGATTCATCAATCCGACCAAAGCCCTGGAATACATGGCGACGGGGCGACCAATTATCTCCACGGCGATCGATGACGTGGTCGCCCAATTTCCCGATATCGTCGCAATCGCCCGCAACCATGAGCAGTTTATTAAACTGGCCATGACCGCAGCAGTGTCACCGGACCCGCATAAAATCGAGCGCGGTCTCCGGCGGGCGGAGGGGCAGTCCTGGGATGCCATCGTTGATCGATTGGAAGAGCACGTCGCGGACGTCCTTCGCCAAGGCCGGTTGGAAACGGACGCAGCCTGATGAAGACTTTCGATTACGCCATCGTCGGAGCCGGTTTCGCGGGCAGCGTTTTGGCAGAACGCCTGGCGCGAGGATCGAACCAGTCGGTAATCTTGTGCGACCGACGCAACCACGTCGGCGGAAACGCCTATGATGAATGCGATAAGGCGGGCCTGCTCGTGCATCGCTACGGTCCGCACATCTTCCACACCAACTCAGCCGAGATCTTTGACTACCTCTCGCGTTTCACGACCTGGTGGAATTACGAGCATCGCGTGCTCGCTTCGGTGGACGGTCAGCTTCTTCCCATTCCGATCAACCTAACGACCCTCAATCGCTACTTTGGCAAAGACCTGACGGAGAACGAAGCCCTCCATTTCCTCGAAGAAATATCCGAGCCGCGAGCGGTGCTGCGCACCTCCGAGGACGTCGTGCTTAGCCGGGTGGGGCGCGTGCTCTATGAGAAATTCTTTCGCGGCTACACCCGAAAACAGTGGGGGGTTGACCCTTCCCAACTGGACGCGCAGGTAACCGCGCGCATCCCGGTTCGGACCAACACGGACGACCGCTATTTTACGGACCGCTTCCAGGCTCAGCCCCGGCACGGTTTCACCCGCATGTTCGAGAACATGGTCGACCATCCGAACATCACTCTGGAACTGGGAGCGGATTATCGCGCGCTGAAACGGACTGTGCGCTTTCGCCACCTGATTTTCACCGGGCCAATCGATGAGTATTTCGACTTTCGCTTTGGGCACCTTTCCTACCGCTCACTTTCCTTCGAGCATCGGACGCTGGACCAGGAATGGCACCAGCCGGTCGCGGTGGTGAATTACCCTAACGATTTTGAATATACGCGCGTAACCGAGTTCAAGCACCTGACCGGACAACACCACCGCAAAACGAGCATCGTTTACGAATACCCCAAGGCGGAGGGAGATCCCTACTATCCAATCCCCCGCCCGGAAAACGCCGCTCTCTATTCCAAATACCAGGAACTGGCGCGCACTCTGCCCAACGTCCACTTCGTAGGGCGACTCGGAACCTACCGCTACTACAACATGGATCAGGTGGTGGGGCAGGCCCTGACCCTCTATCGCAAGTTGGAACGCGCGCGCACAGAAGAAACAATCGATGAAGGAAGCGCTGCAACTCTGGGGCGGGATCGAATGCACGGTCAACCGCGTCAGGGATCAATATTTCAGCCAGCTGGAGTTTAATGGCCATTGGCGCCGCGACGGCGATCTGCAGAACCTCGCGCGCCTTGGCCTGAGGGCTCTGCGTTACCCCGTTCTCTGGGAGGTAGTCGACCCGTCCGGGAATGGAGAATATGATTGGAGCCGGACAGATGAAAAACTGGGGCAGCTGCGCAAATTAGGCATTCGCCCGATCGTCGGACTGCTGCATCACGGGAGCGGCCCCCCCAGCACCAATCTGCTCGATCCCGCTTTTCCGGAGAAATTTGCCGCCTTCGCCGGCGCAGTGGCGGCACGATATCCCTGGGTCGACGCTTATACCCCGATCAACGAACCCCTAACGACAGCTCGCTTTAGCGGCCTCTACGGTCACTGGTATCCGCATCACCGCGACTCCTTCTCCTTTGCGTCAATCTTTCTGAACCAGCTGCGCGCGGTGGTTTGGGCGATGGCCGCCATTCGACAGGTCAATCCGAGAGCCGAACTTATCCAAACAGAAGACCTCGGAAAGGTTTACGCCTCACCGAAGCTTGCTTATCAGGCCCGGTTTGAGAATGAACGGCGCTGGGCGACCTGGGATTTCCTGACCGGCCGAGTCGGACCGGGCCATACGATCTGGGACTTTCTCGCCGGGACAGGAATTCCCGACTCGGCCCTGCGTTTTTTTGTCGAAAATCCGTGTCCTCCGGACTTGATCGGAATCAATTACTACGTCACCAGCGAACGGTTTCTTGATCAGAACTTCCGGATCTATCCGCCGGCGGTGCACGGTAACAACGGCCGTCATGTTTATGCCGACGACGAAGCGGTCCGTGCCAGATCAATAGGCATCGCCGGGCCCCGGATCATTCTCGCTGAGGCGCACCGTCGTTATGGTCGCCCGCTTGCCTTTACCGAAATTCACCTCGCCTGTGCTGGCGAAGAACAGATTCGCTGGTTCGCTGAGGCCTGGAAAGCGGCTGTGGATTGCCGCGCGCGTGGCGCTGATGTTCGCGCGGTCACGGCGTGGGCCCTAACCGGATCATTCGACTGGGACTCGCTGGTGACCTGCCAGCAAAATCATTACGAGGGTGGTGCGTTCGCACTCAAGGGCGATCGCCTCGAACTCACCCCGCTCGGCGAATTTCTAGCCGCAATCGGGCGGGGTGAGGCAGTCGATGATTTGCGTCCGCCTGGGAACGGCTGGTGGCGAAAACGGAGCCGCTTGCGACCGCGTCGGCCGATCCAAGCCGCAGCCTAAAGCAGAAGGGGCGAACAGGTTCGGGAGAACCAGAACGGCTGCCAAGGGCGATTTATAGGAGAATATGGCCAGGAAAAAAGCGTCGAAAACCAGCAAGCGAACATTGATCGAGCCGCATAAAGGCGACAAGAGATACGTTCGCCGCAATAAACAAGGGGAGTTTAAGAAAGAGGTAAACGTCGGACGTTCGCTCTCCGCCGATCGGAAGCGGACGGCGAAGACGAAGGTGAAAAAAGGACAGGGCGACCGCGGCGATACCGGGCGCTAACAGATTAGCGCGGGGGCTTTGCGGATCGTGGCGCAAGCGTCTCGCTTGCGAAATCCATGGATCGCAACCGGGAGGGTTGCGCCACCCTGATTCAGAACGCGCATAAATCCGTTACGTTTCCCGCACCACGTCTCGCGCCGGTTTGTCGTCGCGCATAGCGATAAACTTGGCGTGCCGGAGATGCCCGGCGTCCGTCCATTCAACAAAACCGACCTGGCAAACCAGATTCGGTGTGAGCCAGCGACACTCCTGCATCTTTTCCTTCGTTAGGGCATCGCCCCGCCGCGCCCCCTTTTTTTCCGGCAGATTCACGAAGGGACAGGTGTCCCTGCGCAGACCTTTGAGTTCGTCAAAAATTTCATTGCGCACCCGGGGAACGAACCCGTTTTTCACCTTGGCCACGAAGATCAATTCTTTGCCTTGGTAAACGCCAACCAGCAGCGAATCAAAAGCGCTGCCGCCCGGGATGTATCCGCCGATGACAAATTCCTGCCCCTGTTCCGTCCGGTGTTTAATCCACGCTCCAGAGCGCTCTCCCGGTTCATAGCGAGAGCCCTCCCGCTTACCGACTACTCCCTCGAGGTCGAGCTTCTGCACGGCTTTAACAACGCCATCGGCGTTCCCGGTCAGCAACGGCGAAAGGCGTAACGGGTCCTCCGCACTTGCCATCAATTCCTCGAGCTGTGCGCGGCGGTCCTCCAGCGTTGAATTCTTTAAGTCGCGGCCTTCCAGGTGCACGAGGTCGAAGGCGTAGAAGTAAATTGAGCCGGCTTTGCTCTTTTGGTTCTGCAGAAGCTGAAACGACGGTCGATCGTTTCGATCCAGCGCTACCACCTCCCCGTCGATGGCGAAATTGTCCGCCGACATCCCGCGCAGCGCGTCCACAATGCCGCCGAAGCGATCGTTTAATCGATTCTCATTTCGCGAAAACAGTTCCACTTCGTCCCCATTTTTCACGGCCAGGCAACGATAGCCGTCATACTTAATCTCCCAGCGCCAAGTGCCGGTGTCGGGGAGCACCGGAACCGCTTTGCATTGCATTGGTTCAACAAAACGCGCCGGCGTTTCCGCCGTCGTGCGCAATTTTTTCCGTGCCGGAGTGGCGGCCGGCCGATTGCTCTGCCATTGCGCATCGTTAGCCTCGGTAATCTCCGCCATCGAACGCTTGGAGATGGCCGAGCGGTCGTCTTCGCGCGCGGAAATCGGCCTCATCGTTTTGCCCGCCTTGATCAGTAGCCACCGGTTACTTTCGGGCTCGCGTTTGTCTTTCACCAGGATCCATTCGCCCTCCAGCTTTTTGCCCTTCATTACGATGTGCATCTTTCCGCTGTGAAAGGCCGCCGCGGCGTTTCCAGTGATGTCTTCGTAAACGCCGTAATCCCAAACCATCACCGTGCCGGCGCCATAGTTCCCGGGCGGAATGGTCCCCTCGAAATGCTCGTAATCGAGCGGATGATCCTCGACGTGCATGGCCAGGCGCGTTTCCTTCAACTGCGTAGGCGGACCTTTCGGCACCGCCCAGGAACGCAGCACGCCTTCCATTTCCAGTCGCCAATCGTAGTGCAGATGACTGGCGGCATGCTTTTGAATCACATAGCGATGATGCTTAGCCTTCTTCATTGCCGCGACTGCCCTTGTCGCGGCCGGCTCGGCCGTTTTCGAGAAATCACGTTTGGCCTGGTATTCGCGCAGGCTTTTGTCCGCCGGTGCGCTCGACGTCTTTCCGGTGTTTCTCGGCCAGTTCCGCAACTTCGGCGGGGGTCCGGCGGATAACGCCTTCACGAACGCAGCCGGAAGCTCCTGCTTTAGCTTCAGCACCTCGGCAAAGAGATCGCCCAGCCGCTCGATCCGTTTAATCGATGCTTCGGGCGTGAAGAAAAGTGTCTCCGTCTTTTTCTTCTTCAGCGCACTCGTTAGCTCGCTCCATTTTAGCGGCATCGATACAAAGGGCTCTGTGGCCTTCGCTCGCATCGAGTAGACACAAACAGTCGTCTTGAAGTCGGAATTCTGGCTCCAATCGATCAGAACCTTGCCGGCACGAATGCTTTTGGCCATTTCGGAGACCACCAGCTTGGGCATTTCGCGCGTGACCAGTTCCGCCACGGTCTTGGCGAACGGCTGGGCTACTTCGTACTGCTCCTTGCCGTTGAGAGGAACATTGAGGTGGAGCCCTTTCGATCCGGAGACCTTCACAAAAGTTTCGAGCCCCCATTTTTTGAGGAGCTTGCGCAAATGCAGCGCGACCTCGGCGCACTCGAGCAAGCCGGCCGGCTCTCCCGGATCCAGGTCGAAAACGATCGACGTCGGAATGTTCAGTCGCGGCTGTCGCGCCAGCAACACGTGTTTCTCGATGTCGCCGAGGTTCGTCGCCCAGACCAGAGTCGCGCGGTCGTTGCAAAGAACATAATTGATATCCGGACCGCCTTCCGTGCGCGGAACGGGAAAAGTTTTCACCCACGGCGGCGTATGTTTCGGCGCATTTTTCTCGTAAAAATGATCGCCGGTCACGCCGTCGGGGTAGCGCTTCAGGGTCAACGGGCGGTCGCGCAGATGCGGCAGAATGGCGTCCGCAATCTCGGAGTAGAAGCCAACCACCTCTCCTTTACTGAAACCATTTTCCGGGAAAAAAACCTTCTGCACGTTAGAGACGGTCATCTCGCGGCCGTCCACTCTCACGATCTGCTGTTTCGAAGGCATTTGTTTAACCGCGATCCCGGTCGCAATTCTTCATCAGTCCGTTTTTTTCGCCCGGCCTCAAGCTGGCGTTACATTTCCCGAATGCAATCGGGCCCGATGCCGTTGTCGGATTTTTGCTTCAGTTGCTCAGCCTGAAGAAGGCGCGAAAGGTCGCGCTGGGCGGCCCCGCCGCGAAGTAGTTAGAAGTGGCACGAGACGGAACTCGTCCCTTCAGCCACCGCGTTAGGCGAGGCTCCCGCCCCGCTGTCCTGAGCGCGGGAGCGTCGAAGGATCTCCCGACGAAGGGAACGTGCTGCTTTGCTTCGACCGAGAACACGCCCAAGACTTGGCGAAACGCGCGGGAGCGCTCCCGGCGCCCCGCCGCGAAGTAGCTCAAGGACGCAGAAGCGTAGGACGGCTCCGCCTTCGCAGAAACCACAAGAGGCGCTGTTCAAAGGTGGGAAGTTGTGCTACGGATTTGTCCCCCAAGGTCCCCTCGGAAAAATCATTGCACCGCTAGCTCAATTGGCAGAGCAAGTGACTCTTAATCACTGGGTTGTTGGTTCGATTCCAACGCGGTGCACTTCTTCAAAGCACGTCACATCGCCAAAACCCCCAAATCGTTAAAACGGGATGCCCTCGCAGGATTCCCATAAGCGAGTCGTCCTTTTTCACCGCGACTTTCAGCGGTTCACGGGCGGACACTTGAAGGTCTGGGACTACTTCAATCACGTCCTTTCTTCCTCTCAGCACGATCCCTGGATTACTTTCACCGCGAGGTCACGCTGGGATCGGACCAATCCCTGGTTCTCCATGCGCGATCGGGTTACCGACTGGAACCTGAAAAACGCCGACCTGCTTTTCCTCGCCGGCACTGATTGGCGGGCATTGTCCGAGCCCGATCAAAAGAAAAGCGACCGGCCGATCTTCAATCTCATCCAGCATCCGCGTCATGCCGAAATTGGCAGCGAGTTACGCGGCTTCCTCCGCCACCGCGCCATTCGCATCTGTGTCAGCGAAGAAGTCGCGTCAGCGATTCGAGCGACGGGTGAAGTAAACGGGCCGGTCCACGTCATTCCAAATGGGGTCGACGTTAGCGCGTTTCCGCAGTCCCCTGCTCCGTTTAATGAGCGCAGCACCGATGTGCTGATCTGCGGGCTGAAATCGCCGGACCTCGCCCGTGACTGTTACCAGCGCCTGGCGAAAAATGGCCGGATCGTCCGCTGGTTGATCGACTGGGTGCCGCGTCACGAATATCTCGCGCACCTCGGCCGGGCTAAGATCACGCTTTTTTTGCCGCGTAAGGAGGAAGGATTTTACCTGCCGGCGCTGGAAGGAATGGGTGCAGGCACGGTTGTGGTGTGCACGGATTGTCTTGGGAACCGCAGTTTTTGCATCGACCGGCAGAACTGTCTGCGCCCGGAGAATCGAAGCGAGGCGATTGTCGCGGCAACAGAAAAAGCGCTGCAGTTAGGCGAAGCGGAGCGGGACAAGATGATTAGCGAGGGACTCAAGACCTTTCGTGAGCATTCGCTTGAACGGGAGCGGGCAGCTTTTCTCCCGTTGCTAGAACGGACGGAAGAGATTTGGAAAGCCTAGCGAACCGGACGAGACAAGCTCGTCCCTCCCGGCGATCGTATCCCGCGCTCACACTGGGAGCGACGAGCTCGTCTCGTCGGCTTCTTCAAGCCTCACCGATCGCGGCGCTGAGGCCGCTCCCACATTCCAACCAGCGGAGACGCGTGCGTCTTGCGGGTTAAGCAGCGTTATGGTAGTCAGCGGCCATGCGTAACGTGCTGATCACTGGCACGCCTCGATCCGGGACCACCCTCCTGTGTTCGTTGCTGAATAAGATTCCGGACGTCGTTGCATTGCATGAGCCGATGAATGTTTGGGAGTTGCCGAACTGCGAGAGTCCAGAAGCAGCGGCGGATCTGATTCAGAGATTTTGCGACCAAACGCGTCGCTCCCTGCACGAGCATGGCTACGCGCTGTCGAAGCACGTAGCCGGTAAAATTCCGGACAACGTCGCCGCCGACAAGGTGAACACCAAAGGGATTCGCCTTCGTCAGACCGAGCACGGCAAGGTCTACGTCGATAAGCCGCTCTCCAAAGATTTCGATCTCGGGATTAAACACCCTGTCGCGTTCACCGCTCTCTTGGAAACGTTGATCAAGAGATTCGATTGCTGCGCCATTATTCGCAATCCGCTGGCGACCCTCGCTTCCTGGAACAGCCTGGCCTGGCTCAATGTCGGCAAAGGTCACGCCCCCATCGGCGAAAAACTGGACGACCAACTTCGGCGTGATCTCGCGGCGGAGTCCGATCTGGGCGAGCGACAATTACACATTCTGGAATGGTTTTACCGGCGCTTTCGTTCCTTCCTGCCGGATCGCGCCATTATTAAATATGAAGACCTGATCACGTCTCGTGGTCAGGAATTGGGACGCTTCTTTCCGGGCGCGGCCAGCCTCAATGAAAACCTCGAGTCGAAGAACGTGAACAAGTTCTACGATCGCGATCTCATGCTGGATTTGGGGGAACGTCTGCTCAAGCGGACCGGGGTCATCTGGGATTATTATTCGCGGTCGGAAGTCGAAGCCCTTATGCGCGAGATCGCGACTGGTCCGGCGGCTGCTTCGAAGCCCTGAGTTGGTCCTCGCGTTGTTCGGAATGATTGCGAAGACCGGCGCGCCTACCCAATGAAAGTTTCCGTCGTTATCCCCTGCTTCAACGAACGCCAGACGATCGAGCAGATCGTGCGCACCGTTCGCTCAGGACCGGTTCCGGATCTTGAAATCGTGGTGGTGGACGACTGTTCGACGGATGGGACACGCGAGATCCTGAAGGACAAAGTTGGGGGCTTGGCTCAGCAAATTATTTACCAGCCGGAAAACCGCGGAAAAGGCGCGGCGCTGCGCGCGGGATTTGCCGCCGCCACGGGTGAAATCGTGCTCATCCAGGATGCCGATCTCGAATACGATCCGAGGGATTACACCGCCCTGCTGGAACCAATTCTATCAGGCAATGCCGACGCCGTTTTTGGTTCCCGTTTCATGGGTGGGCGTCCGCATCGCGTTCTTTATTTCTGGCACATGGTTGGAAATCGTTTTCTGACTCTGCTTTCCAACATGTTTACCAATCTCAACCTGACCGATGTTGAAACGGGCTACAAAGCGTTTCGCGCTGAAGTGATCAAAGGCCTGCCGCTACGCGAAGACCGCTTTGGGTTCGAGCCGGAAATCACCGCGAAGTTGGCGAAGACGCGCTGTCGCATCTACGAAGTCGGCGTCTCCTACAACGGCCGAACCTACGAAGAAGGCAAAAAGATCGGCTGGCGCGACGGATTCCGCGCGATCTACGCCATCGTGCGCTACAATTTGTTTGCCTAACAAATCGGGCGAATTGTCGCGGCGCTGAGGCCGCTCCCACATTGTCAGAGCGGCTCGACGGAGTCTCGCCCCACCGACGAGGCGCAACTTGCTTTGACTTGCTGCAGCTAATCCACGTAGCGCTGGGCGATCGGCATGCGGCGACCAACGCCGAAGGCGCGTGAAGTCACCTTCAGTCCGGGCGGCGCCTGCTGGCGCTTGTACTCGTTCAAATCGACGCGCTTTTGCACCCAACGGACCGTCTGTTCCTCGAAGCCGTGCGCAACAATATCGCGCGCGCTCAAATTCTCCTCGACATAGAGCCGGAGGATTTCGTCGAGAATGTCATAGGGCGGAAGAGTGTCCTGGTCCTTCTGGTCAGGCCGCAACTCCGCACTCGGCGGCTTCTCAATGCTGGCGTTGGGAATCACTTCCCGCTCACGATTGATCCAGCGGGCGAGTTCGTAGACGGTTGTCTTCGGCACGTCGCTGATCGCAGCAAGACCGCCGGCCATGTCGCCGTAGATGGTGCAATAACCCACCGCGAGCTCGCTCTTGTTACCGGTTGTGAGCAGGAGATGCCCGAACTTGTTCGACAGCGCCATCAAGGTGACCGCGCGCAGCCGAGACTGAATATTTTCTTCGGTGGTATCTTCAGGGCGGCCTTTGAACGCGTCGTGCAATGATTTCTTCACTGATTCAAACTGCTGGCGAATCGGGATGTGCAGATATTGAATGCCGAGATTTTTGGCCAGCGCTTCCGCGTCGTCGATACTCCCCTGCGAGGAGAAGGGACTCGGCATGGACACGCCGAGCACATTCTCGGGTCCCAGCGCCGCAGCCGCGATCACGGCCACGACCGCCGAGTCGATTCCACCGCTGAGGCCAAGAACAGCGCTGCGGAATCCGCATTTGGCGAGGTAATCGCGCATCCCGAGCGAGAGACCTTCGAACAAGTCTTGCGGCAGCGGCCGCGGCTGCCATGCGATCGGCTTCGAAGTCGCGAGGTCGATGATGCGCTCATCTTCCCTAAACGAGGCTAACGACGCGATCAGCTCCCCATCCGCATCAATCGCGATGGAGTTGCCATCGAAAATCAGCTGATCATTTCCGCCGACGGCGTTGCAGTAACAAATCGGCACCCTGTAAGCGAGCGCCAGCGCGCCCACCATCTCGCGTCGCACCGACGGCTTATGCAGACTGAAAGGCGAAGCGCTCAGGTTGACGATGAATTCGGCCCCTTCTTCCATCAACCGCCGCGCCGGTTCGACGTCGTAAAGCGGACGCGGCAGATAGTGTTCGGTCCAAATATCTTCGCAGATGGTAACGCCGATCTTTCTTCCACCGACGACGAAGGTCTTTACGTTACAGCCGGGCTCGAAGTACCGGTCTTCATCAAACACGTCGTAGGTCGGGAGCAGCGATTTGTGCGCGATCTGTCGCGGCTGGCCTTTTTGCAAAAGCGCCGCAGCGTTATGAAACGGCTTCCCGCGCCCTTCATTCCGATCCACGAACCCGACAAGGAGCGCCGCGCGGCCCACCCGCTCATGCAACCGCTCAACCACTTCGATGTTTTCCGGAACGAAGCGGGATTTAAAGACCAGATCCTGTGGGGGATATCCCGAAACGCACAGTTCCGGCGTCAAAACCAGATCTGCGCCCCCCTCATCCAGTCGCTCGTAGGCGGCGAGGATTTTGTCGGCATTCCCCTTCAGGTCGCCCACGGTCGGATTGATTTGGGCGAAGCCTATCTTCATGTTTTTAGTATAACGCTGTCTCGGTCAATTGCCTGCGCTCGCCGCCCAATTCGGCTCGGAAAAAGGCAACGTCGACAACCGCTCTGTACTCTCGAGTTAGCGGGTAATTGCGGAAGTTTGGACGAGCCGACGCACCCTATGCAGGCACAGCGAAACGGCAACGTTTTTTGCCCCTAATGGGCAGAATCTACCTGCATCGGAGAACGATGCTTGTAGCCCTTGTTCAAGGCGTCATCAGCACCTTCGATAAACAGCTTTGCCCATTCGAAGAGGCCGGCCGTCAAAAATGCCAGGATAACGCACAAGATCACCTTCTGCCCAAACGTGCCTTGCATGAGCCATTCGGGAAAGCACGGGAAGTGCCATTGCCGGAGGAGTCACCAGAAGCCCCACTGCCGGGTCTGCATGATCCAGATACCCAGCAAAAGATTGGTGGTGGCATGGGTCAAAACGCACGTGGAGAGGCTTTTGGTGCGATAGATGACCACATTATAGAGAATGCCCGTGAGAAAGGCGGCCGGCCAGTCCGGCCGGGAGTGGGAAAAGGTGAAGGCGAGCACGACGACCCAGAAGGAGACCCAGCTAAACGAACCCAGAGGCACGGTTTCGAATTCTTCCTTGATCAGGTAGCGCAGGAGAAATCCGCGCCAGAAGATTTCCTCAACCAACGGCACGACCACCGCCAGCCGGATGAAGCGAAATGCGATCGATAAGTAGTAGAGCGCGGGGCTGGCCGAGAACACCTCAGGGTTGAATCCTTCGCCGCGAACAGAAAAGCCGAGCCAGGCCTGCGGCGCGATCCAGAGCAGAAAAACGAGGAGGCCAATAGCGAGGCCGAAGATCAGACCAACCGGCCGCTGCAGCCGGTAATTGCGCCAGAAAAAAACGAGGACCGCGCCGCAGACGACCGTTTGGAGGGGATAAACCCAATACTCCGGCGCCGTAAACCAAAGCGATGTGCCGCGGCCTTTGAGGAGACTGACCAGCGCCAGGAAGCCGATGAACAAGACCATCGGTACGACATATGCAGCAAAGCTTTTGCGATTGATCATGCCCGTTAAAACTGATTCCTATCGGGGAAGCCCCCTTTCTCAATGATTTCGGACGGCAACGGCAAGCCTGAATCGCGTCAAAAGGACGCGGACCAGATGATGAAGCTGATGGAACTGGAGCTGGCGCAAAAGCGCGCCGAGTGGACCCAGGCTTCTCACCGCTACAAAACCCTGCGGACGGCGAGCTTCTTCTTTCTCGCGATCGTGATCATGGGCGCGATGGCCGGGTTCTTCTATGTTTTCACCCAGCTCACCGGCGGACGGCCGGCCGCGCCCAGCCCAACGCCCAGCGTGACTCCGGCAAAACCCTGACCGCCTAACGAGCGATCGTCGACTTCTGTTTCTCGACGAACGCGGTGGTGGAGCGGCGGGAGTTCTTCACAAAGGTGTTGTTGTCTCCGTGCAGGGCCCAAGGGCCGTGCGGCACTTCGCTGAACTCGACGAACTTCCAGTCAGTCACGTCGGTCGAGCTCATACCGAGATAATCGCGCACCGCCGGTGAAACGTCGAGACCCGCACCTTTGTTCAGATTTGGCTTTGGCCGCTCGTTCCCGAAGACGTACTGCCAGTGGTCGGTTCGGAACGGGCCGGCATCTTCCCATTGCGCATAAGCAACACGATTGCCTTTGCGGATGGCAATCCAGCGATCTTTGCAGACGGAAACGCCTGGCCCTTGATAGGCTTGTTTGAACCAGGGAATGACCCGTTCGGCTTCCGGGCGGTGACCATTTGTCGCTTTGTCGTTATACGGAAGCGCCACATAAAACGGGTTTTGATGCGGCGTAAACTTCGCCGGGATGTAATTACTACGGCGCGACGGATTCGGGTCGTCGAAGCCGCCGTAGCTGCCGGTCCAGTTGTGATCCCACGAGCTCGAGCGATTCGGCACCGGGTTGTTTCCGCTTGGCTCTTCACCGATCCAGAAAACGGTGGTCACGATATCCTTTTTCCACGGGAAGCGCTCGCCATGCGTGTCGCCGCTGAGATGACGGGGCACAAGTGCAAGTGAGTCGATATTCAAAAAAGGATCTTCCGAAAAGCGATCGCTTTTCTTGCTCTCCTTCATCTTGGCCGGCGCGGCCTTGGTTGCGGCGGATTGCGCGAACAACGAGGTCACGGACGAAAGAATGACAGCGACAGTATGGGTAATGGTTCCTGGTTTCATGAAAAGCGCCCCCGGGAGCTCGCGGAGAAGGGAACGAATCCTAAAGATGATTCGTAAGCGGACACGCAGACGCGCGTAAGGCCGCGGGGTTAACTGGTTGAGTGCGGGTAATATCGCGAGAAAGGCGATCCGGTCAAATGCGGTGAAGGTTTTCGCGTGAGCTTTCGGCGCGCCCGCACCGATCAATCGTCCAGAAATTTTCCGGGATTCAGCACGCCCTTCGGATCGAGGACGCTCTTGATCTCGCGATGCAACTGCCGGACGCGATCACTCGTGGCCTCCGGCCACCAGCGTTTCTTCGCCAGCCCGATTCCATGTTCCCCGGTGATGACCCCACCCCAAGCCAAAACCTGGGCGAAAAGTTGATCGAGAACGCCTTCGACTTTTTCTCGCACCGCTGCCTCCTCGTAGTTGGCTGCCATGATGTTGACGTGCACGTTGCCGTCCCCGGCGTGTCCAAAGCAGGCGATCGGAAATCCTGAAGCCTTCTGTAGCTGCGCCGCAAAATTCACCAGATCCACGATGCGACTGCGCGGGACGACCACATCCTGATTCAATTTGGTTAGGCCAGTTGCGCGGAGAGAGTTGCTGAATTGCCGCCGGAGTTCCCACAGCTTCTCGCTTTCCTCATCGCCTTTGGCGATCTGCAGCGAATTCGGCGACATGCTGCGGAGAAGCGCTTCGATTTCAGCAGTCTCGGAATTCACACTCTCTTCCTGCCCGTCAACTTCAACGAGGAGGTGCGCATTCCCCGACGGAACCAGTGCTTGTCCAAGTTCGTGGCGCGCCGCTTCCAAGGTGAAGCTGTCGGCAATCTCCAACGAAGCCGGCAGTAATCCCGCGGCGAAAATTCGCTGCACCGCCGTGGCTGCATCGGGCATGCCGGCAAAAGCGGCGGAAAGAGTCGCCCGCGCCAGCGGAGACGGCAGGAGAGAGAGCGTTATTTCAGTGACGACGCCGAGCATGCCCTCGGATCCGACAAAGAGGCCAATAAGATCGAAGCCGGTTTTATTTTTGTGCACACGGCCGCCGAGACGGACGACGTCTCCACCGGCCAGCACCACTTCCAAGCCGAGCACGTAATTGCGGGTGACTCCATATTTCAGGCAGCGCGGACCGCCTGCGTTTGTGGCCACGTTCCCGCCAATGCTGCAGTCTTTCTGGCTGGCCGGGTCAGGCGGATAGAAAAGGCCCTGCGCGCGGGCCGCGGCTTTAAGCTCTCCAGTCAGGACGCCAGGTTCCACCACCGCAATCGCGTCGGCGAAGTGAATCTCTTTGATCCGATTCATCTTCATCAGCGAAAGCGCGATGCCTCGCCGCACCGGCACACATCCCCCGACGTAACCGTAGCCTGCGCCGCGCGCGGTGACCGGGATGCCGTTGTCGCCGGCGAACTTGAGAAGTTTGCTTACCTCCGCTGTGTTGCGTGGAAAGACGACTACTTCCGGCGTCTCAGCGGCGAACCACTTGTCGCCACTGTGCGCGGCCAGGGTTTCCGCGTCGTCGGCGACGACATCGTCGCCTAACAAGTCACGCAGTTGCGGGCCCAGACTCGTGCTCACACTCGCAATCGATCTTTGGGGATTTCGATTAGGAGCACGATTACGATCACGAGTAGGATGTTCGCCGGCGGTCACATCCCCATCACCTGATAGCCGCCGTCGACGTAGATGACCTGCCCGGTGATCGCCGCTGCGCCATCGCTGGCCAAAAACACTCCGGTCTGGCCCAGCTCGGCCGGCTCGCAGCTGCGCTTTAAGGGCGCGCGCTCCTGGTAATGTTTCAGCATCGCGCTGAACCCGGAGATCCCGCGCGCGGCCAACGTCTGCACCGGGCCGGCCGAAATGCAGTTCACCCGGATTTTTTTCGGCCCGAGATCATAAGCGAGGTAACGGGTGCTGGCTTCGAGACTCGCTTTGGCTACGCCCATCACGTTGTAGTGCGGCACCACTTTTTCGGCGCCGTAGTAACTCATGGCAATGACGCTGCCTCCGCCCGTCATCATCGGCGCAGCCTCGCGCGTCAGGGCGACCAGCGAATACGCGCTGATGTCATGCGCCACGCGGAACGCTTCGCGAGTGGTGCTGACGAAATCGCCCTCCAGCGATTCCTTCGGCGCAAACGCGACTGAGTGCAGGAGCAGATCCAGTTTTTCCGTTTTGCTGCGTACCTGCGTGAAGAACTCCTGGATGGCATCGTCGCTGGTTACGTCGCACGGGAAGAGCGGCGTCTCCGCGCCAAACTCTGCCACCAGTTCCTCGACGTTCTCTTTCAAGCGTTCGCCCTGGTAATTAAAAATCAGGCGAGCTCCCGCGGCGGCCCAGGCCCTGGCGATCGCCCAGGCGATGCTCCTTTTGTTTGCGACCCCAAACACCACACCCGTTTTTCCCGCGAGAGGTTGTGCAGTCATAAGCTGGGACAATACCCGCTCCGGGATGAGTGCAAAACTCCCGTCCGCGCTCACGCCCCGGCCCTAATGGCCACGGTGATCAGCCTTCGCTGTGCTTCGATTGGAGAGTCGCGCAGCTAGCAGGCAATCGCATGCCGCTGGCAAACGCCAGTGAGCAACGCCCAGAGCGAATCCAGCACTCGCCCAGCGGCTGCACGCACGCTTTGAAAATTAGCCTCGTTTACGTACTGGCCGAGCATCTGTCGCTCGGCCGCGGAATGTTCGCGATCGGCTTCGATATGGACGCTGAAGTAGCGATAATGTTCCGGGTCGGTCATCCCGTAATGCTTTTTCAGTCCGTCGATTTTCGATTCACAAATCGCCGGGATCTGGCTTTCGTAAGCATAGAGCGCGGCAAGACCTTCGGCGGTGCTGCCGCCGGCGCAGACGGATCGAAAGGTGCCGATCAGATTCTTCGTCTCTGCTTGCGGCGCCCCACCCCGGGCATCCGCCACGCCGAGTCCTTCGGCAAACTGCACCCACAAGTCGGGGTGGTTAGGGGTGCCGGCTTCTTCATCGACTAAATTATCGAGCAATTGCTTCCGGGTCGGGTGATCTTCGCACTTCGCGTGCACGGCGGAGAGATACGTCGGGAACGCCGCCACGTGATGATAGTATTGCTGCGCATAATCACTCAGCGCTTCGCGGCTCAGCTCGCCGCGCGTCCAGGCAAGATAGAACGGGTGCTTTAAAAGGTTCTTCTCCGCAATGTCTGCGTCCAGTTGATCGAGGTGTTTATTCATAAAGAAATCTCCAGTTAGTCGCTTTCGTAGAAATACCGGGGCGCCGGCTCCGAGTCGATCCAAACTTGCGCTGAAGAGAAACTTTCCGTGCCAGCGGGTGAGCATCCCGGCATCGGTCCAGCGCGGGCTCCGTTAGCTCACGGCTTTCAGGAGGTGTTTAATTCCTCGAACAGGGATAACGACCCAGTCTGGGCGGCTGTTCAGCTCGTAGCCGATTTCGTAGACCGCCTTATCGAGCAGATAGGCTTCGAGAAAGACCTGCAGATCCTCATGGTTCGGCGGGATAAAGCTGCATCTGCGCGGTGGTGGTCAGATAACTGTTCAGGAAAAGACTGCTCATTTCGCGATACCAAAGGTCAGCCCAATGCTCCAGAAACGGGATGTCCTCGGGCCGCATGCTCGGCTGCCAAAGCGCGCTGTAGGCGGCGTACTGAAACGATCGCATCATACCGGCGACGTCGCGGAGCGGAGATCGCTTGAGCTTGCGTTCGCTCAGGGGTCGCGCCGGTTCCCCCTCGAAATCGAGGATGTAGAAGTCTTTCCCGGTGTAGAGCACCTGCCCGAGATGGTAATCGCCGTGAATGCGAATCTTGGCAGCGCCATTGCGTCGATCGAGCAGCCGTTTTTCGCGATCAAGGATCTCGTTTTCCGCGGCCAGCACTTCCTCGGCTTCGCCGCGGAAGGACGCGGGAAGGTCCTGCAAATTTTTCTGCAAAAGGGCAAAGGTTCGGCGAAGCAACGCCCGCATCGATTGGAAAGTGGACCGCTGCGACATGGCGTTAAAAGGTTCCGGCGCGAAGGCAGGATCTTCCGTATTGCTGGCCAGCGCCGCGTGCATCTCACCGGTTCGCTGCCCGAGCAGCTTTGCTTTTTCCGGGTAAACGCCGCCGATGAACTCATCCAGCAGGCCGCCTTCAGGAGTGGTTTGGTTTTGCAGATCTGCTTTCCGCTCCAGGACCCGCTCATAGTAGCGACCGACCGAGTCGAGGGTGAGGGCCCATGCGTCGGTCTCGGCCGGGACGGCGTTCTGCAACAAACAGACAACCGTGGGCTCCGTTTTCGGACGGCGATATTCAAGCGCGCCCCCGAAGGCGGGCACATTGGCGAAGCCGGCGCGATCGGTTAGGAACCGCGTTATTTCGACGTCCGGGTTCACCCCATCTTCCAGTCGGCGATAAAGTTTGAGGTAGAACTTGTTATCAAAAACCATCGAGGAATTACTCTGCTGCGCACTGACCACATGCGAAGCGGTGTGATCGACGGAAGCCTGCTCGGTTAGGGCGCGTCCAGCGATGCCGGCGATCTCGCCACTCCCGCTGCGGGCCTGCTTTCCATTGGCGATGGTTTCGAACAAGGTAGTCCGAAATGTTCGATCCCAGACGGCGTCGTGCAGAACGGCATCACCGTCACGGAAGCGCGCGATGATCGATTGCGGCGAAGCCTTGGAGAGCGCGCTGGCCGGTTCGCCGCGAGCGATCTTGACCGGAAGGGCGTAGGTCTCGGCCGGGCCATCGACATAATTCACTTCCAGAAACCAGAAGCGCGACGTGTCCTCCGCGGAGGAGGAGGACAATGGTGGCTGCTCGAGGATCGAGATATTCCGAATGCTACGCGCTTTGGAGCCGAACCAGCGGCAGGTTCTGACGTAATCGGGCAGCACTTCGCGCTCGAAGACTGCTCGCTGGCCATCGGAGAGCAAACTGTCGAGGTCAGGGGCGGCGGCAACCGTCGGGACAACGCGATGACGCTGCGCCTTGCGCCCCTCGCTCTGCGGTTGCAGGACGAACCAATAATGAGAATGCGGAGCGAGTGTGATCGATATAGCGGGACTTCCGAATCTGCGGAAACGGATTCCGGCTGAAGACCTCGAGCGGCCGATAACCGGCATAACGAGACAAGTCCAGCTCGGCCGATTGCGAATAGCGGGATAAATTGACGATAACGAGAATGGTTTCGTCCTGATACCGGCGCAGAAACGCGAGCACCTTGATGTTATCCGGATAAAGAAACTCGAGCGACCCGCGCGAGAATGCCTTGTAATTCTTGCGCATGGCGATGACCCGGCGCATCCACCAGAGCAGCGACGAGAGGTTCTTTTGCTGATTCTCGACGTTAATCGCCTCGTAGTGATATTCCGGATCAATCGTGATCGGCAGGTAGAGCTGCTGTGGATTTGCGCGCGAAAAACCGGCGTTACGATCAGGGCTCCACTGCATCGGGGTGCGGCAGCCGTTGCGATCGCCGAGATAGAAATTGTCGCCCATGCCGATTTCATCCCCGTAATAAATGATCGGGGTACCGGGCATGGAGAAGAGCAGCGTGTTTAAGAGCTCGATCTTGCGGCGGCTGTTGGCCAGCAGCGGAGCGAGCCGGCGGCGAATTCCGAGATTGATGCGCGCGTGCGGATCGTTGGCGTAGACGCGCCACATGTAGTCGCGTTCCTCGTCCGTGACCATTTCCAGCGTCAACTCGTCGTGATTGCGCAGGAACATCGCCCATTGGCAGCTCTCGGGGATGGCCGGCGTCTGATCGAGAATGTCGATGATCGGAAACCGATCTTCCATCTGCAGCGCCATGAACATTCGCGGCATAAGCGGGAAATGGAAATTCATGTGCGACTCGTCGCCCGCGCCGAAATAGGCGACCGCATCCTCCGGCCATTGGTTCGCCTCGGCTAACAACATTCGGCCGGGGAACTTGCGATCGAGATGTGCACGCAGTTTTTTCAAATAGGCGTGGGTTTCCGGCAGATTCTCGCAGTTCGTCCCTTCGCGCTCGTAGAGGTAGGGAACGGCGTCGAGCCGAAGTCCGTCGACACCCATGGCCAGCCAGAAATCACACACTTGTTCGACCGCGGCATGAACGGCGGGGTTATCGAAATTCAAATCGGGCTGATGCGAATAAAACCGGTGCCAGTAATACGATTTCGCGACCGGATCCCAGGCCCAGTTCGAAGTTTCGAAATCCTTGAAAATGATCCGTGCTTCCGAATAACGGTCGGGCGTGTCGCTCCAGACATAAAAGTCTCGATAGGCGTTCTGTTCGCCGGTGCGGTCGGGCAAGCCGGCGACCGCGCGTCGTGAGCGCTGGAACCACGGATTTTGATCCGAGGTATGATTGATTACCAACTCGGTGATGACGCGCAGCCCTCGCTCATGAGCGGCGTCAAGAAAGGCGCGGAAATCCGCCAGGGAGCCAAAATTCGGATTTACGTCGAAATAATTGGCAATGTCATAGCCGTCGTCGCGCATGGGCGACGGATAAAATGGCAGCAGCCAGATGGCGGTGACCCCGAGCTCCTGCAGATAATCCAGTTTCTCGATTAGCCCGCGGAAATCGCCGATGCCGTCGCCATCGCTGTCATGAAACGTTTTAACATGCAGCTCATAGATGACCGCATCTTTATACCAGAGGGGATCGCCTGCCCCATCGTCCACACCTGCCATGAGGTTAACCCTTCGCGCACAATCCCAGTGCGGCAAGTGGGAGCCCGGAATTCAAACCGAATTCAGGCCATGTCATACAGCGGGAATAGCTTTCACCCGAAACAGTTTCGTGGTTACAATAGCTCCATGATGGTGGTGTCCGACGGGGAAATGGAGTCACAGAGCGTATGAATGGGAAAACGGATACCGGCGTTTCTTTGGACGCCGACGAAAGAACTTCGAAACCTTATCAGAACGCGCCGGTCCTCCCCCCGGGTGCTCCAACCGATCTGGAGCTGATGCTGCGGATTCAGGATGAGGATCCGGAGGCGCTTTCCCTTCTCTATGATCGCTACAGCGGAATCGTCAAAGCGCTGATTCTTCGCGTTATTCATAATGATGCCGAGGCCGACGATCTGCTGCAGGAGATTTTCATGGAGATCTGGAACCAGGCGAAAAACTTTTCGGCGCAGAAGGGCAAGCCGTTAGGGTGGATGGTCACGCTGGCGCGCCGGCGGGCGATTGATGGGCTGAGGAAGAAGCAGGCCTACGCCCGCGCCGAGGAACGACTGCAAGGCGAAACCGAGCAACAGCCCGACGCCTGGGTCCAAAATACGACAGAAGCGGAAATAACCATGGGCGACCGTCGCGTCATTATTCGCCGGGTGATCGAGTCGCTCCCGCCCCCCCAACAGGAGGCGGTGGAACTCGCATTTTTCCGGGGCATGAGCCAGCGCGAAATCGCGGCCAAAACGAATACACCGTTAGGAACGGTCAAAACGCGGCTTGAACTGGGCTTGAAGAAAATCTATGACGGTCTGAAGGAGCTTAAAGATGAGCTTTGAAGAATTCCAAAATCGCTCCCGGCTATACGTCATTGGAGCCCTCGATCCCCAGGAGCTCGACGAATTCGAGGACGCGCGCAAAGATTTCGGCCAAAAGGCCGAGGATTACATCGGCGAGTGTTATACCTTGCACGAAGCATTCGCGCTCAGTCTGAAACCCGCGAAGGCTGCGGACACACTGAAAGATCGGCTGATGTCGATGGTGCGAGACAAGCAAAAGAACTAGAGCTGCGACGAGAGGTTGACTGTAGCGGCGGTCTAAACGACCGCCGATTTTTTTTGGTTCGGCATTAAGGCGCGCCGCTGGCGAAGTGCAGTTCGCGCAGGATGAACTCCTGCAGAAAGCCATAGAAGTTCACCTGAAACAGACTCAGGTCGCGCCGTGAACCGATCGGCGAGCGGCAATGATCGGAGAGCTCGCCTTCGCTGAAATTGTTGCGCGCCGCAATGACCAACCGCGCCTGGTTGAGCGCGTTCAGCCATGCGTCGGCGTGATTGCAAGGGATATGCAGAGTGCGATTGGCTAACGTCTTTTCGTTGCCATCTAATTGTTCGAGGTCGGAGGCCACCGTTTCCGTCGAGCTTTCAAAAATCCGGCGCAGCTCCGGCTGCACGAATGTTTTCCACTCGGCGCGCAGCGTCTCGTCGTTAGTCTGGCTGGGAGAGCAGTAAATGCGCGCTTCTGCCTGCTCGTCGCCCTCCGGCCGCGTGCTCGCGGGCACCTGACGGAGGAGCTCGGCCAGGAAAGGATCGAGATCGGAAATCTCCAGATAATCTTTGCGCCGGCAGATCTCCATTAACTGCTCCTCTCCAGAGTCGCCAGCAGCAGGTAGCCGTGCAACTGCTGCACATAAAGTTCGGCCCGTTCGCGCGTGCCGCTCCAAAGAATGGACCGGCCTTTTTGATGCACCTCTAGCATGTGTTCCTCCGCTTTCGCTCGCGCATAACCAAAGACCCGCTGAAAAACCATGCTGACGTAGGTCATCAGGTTCACCGGGTCGTTATGCACGACCACCTGCCACGGAATGTCTAATCCCTCCTGGGTGCCGGTTCCCTCTTTGACGTCGGTGTCCTCCAGAGTGGCCGTGGCAAGAACGGCAAAAGGACCGACGAATAAGTCATTGCCAGGGGCCGCTTCTCCCCCACCCGGTTCAGGCCCGATCATCCCATAAAGCTAACATACCGAGGGGCCAGTTCAAACGGGGGAGGCTCGTCGGACGACATCGGGAGGGACGAGCTTGTCTAGTCCAGCCTTCTTCCGGCTCCTTAATTTCAGCCGCGTCGCTTCTCCGCGTGCTCAAATTCTTTCGCAGAGTGAGGTTGACCGTAGAAGCAATTCTTTCCGCCCATCGAATGGGAAGGCGAAGCCTGTGGACGCAGCCGTGTCGGCTGCGGGCAGGCGGCACGCCTGCCCGCACAGAAGTATGTCAACGATTCCGTTTCTCGCCACGCTCGATCAGTCGCAGAATCCGCTCCTGGCGCTTGGCCATGCGTTTGGCGTCGCGCGGAGTGCGGTCATCGAAGCCACGGAGGTGGAGAAGGCCGTGGACCAGGTAAAGCTGCAGCTCGTGCATGAGGTCCGTGCCGAATTGGCGAGCTTGGCGACGCGCGGTTTCTGCGCTGATGACGATCTCTCCGTGCTGGAAAGTAATCACGTCAGTGGGCCCGCGCACGGACATGAACTTCCAATGCAGATCTGCGATGCTCTTGTCGGAGACGACGACAACCGATACCGGTAGCACATCCCATTCAGCCTCACCTTCTGAGTCACAAACAGTCCATGCCTTCAAGGCGAAGTCAGAGAGGCCGCGCAGGTCGAAACCAACCTTGCGCTGCGCATTCCGAACCACAATCTGCCCGTCTTTGAGATCAGCGGCGGTTCTTTTCATCGATCGAGCAGAGCAGCGCGTTCAACAGCTCGAGGCGCGGCGCAGGGATGCCCGCGGCGCGACCTCGCCGCAAAGGCTCGCCCCAGATTGGATTTATCTCGAGTGGTCGCCCCGCCTCGTAATCGAGCAGCGTCGAGGGCTTGTAGGAGCCCATCGTTTCGGTGCGCCGGAACTGCTCGGCAATATCGCTTTCACCTAACGAACATCCATCCGCGGCCGCGATTTGAATCACTTCCTGCATGATCGAACGCGTCGCCTCGCGCAATTCGTCGTCGCCCAGGATATCGGCGGTCGAAATCCCACCGCCCAGAATCGAAAGCGAGTTAAACGGAACATTCCATAAAAGCTTCCGCCAGCGCTCGAGCAGCAGGTTCTCGACTTTTCGGCAGGTCACACCCGCGTCTGCGAAGATCGCCACGATGTCCGATGTGGGAGCTTTGGAGGGCTGAGCAAAGTCGCCGATGGAGAGATGGCCGCCATCCGCACGTTCGACAATCGTGCGCGAGCGACGGGTCAGGCAAATAAAACAAAGCCCGCCCAGCACGCGGTCGGGTCCGACGTGTTCAGCCAGGTACTTCTTCATTACCGAGCCCGTTCTGCAGGGTCAGGAGACTGGTTCGATCGTGAATGAGCGGCGGGAGGAGTTCGCGCAGGGCAGCGTTCGCGGTCGTCTTCACCGCTACCAGCACAAGATCGCACTGACCAATTGCGTCGGTGCTTGCCGCACACTTGACCGCAGGAATTCGCAGATCTTCGTCGCGGGCGGTCAGACGAATGCCATCGCGCCGAAATTCCTCGAGGTCCCCGCGAACCAGAAAGGTGACGTCGTGCCCCGCCGCCGCCAGCTTCCCGCCATAATACAAGCCGATCGCCCCGGAACCGACGACCGCTGCCCGAAGAATATCCATTTAACGAACTGATGAAGGCGCGCGACAAGGCGCCCGATAATTGGCCGCAACCGATGTTCCGGCCCGAAGAAACTGCTTTCCGATGACCCGAGAAACCTCCGTTTTCGGCAGCCTTGTAAATGCCTTAATAATACGAACGGCGAACTTTTTTGTTCTATCCTGTAACAATTTGGCATGATCGAGAGTTTTCATGCCTAATCGTTAGATCACTAAATCGTTAACTCGTTAATTGAATTCATCCCGGCGGCCGCTGTTCCGCCTGAAAGTTCCGCGTAATTAGCCGCGCTCCCTTGTCGAAAGTCAGGTAAGCCCAGGCCCATTGAAAAATAACTGCCAGCCGGTTACGGAACCCCACCAGGAAAAAGATGTGAATGAAGAGCCATACGAGCCACGCCGGCAGCCCGGTGAAGTGAACAAAGTTTAGATCAGCCACCGCTTTGTTTCGGCCGATCGTAGCCATGCTCCCCTTGTCCCAATACCAGAATTTATGCGGCTTCCGACCGGCCACCCGGG
The DNA here is from genome assembly GCA_963746035.1 of uncultured Verrucomicrobiae bacterium. Taxonomy (GTDB): domain Bacteria; phylum Verrucomicrobiota; class Verrucomicrobiia; order Chthoniobacterales; family UBA10450; genus JBBRDU01. Next base: position 838,317 of record CAVUZN010000001.1, read on the forward strand.
CGAGGATGTTGCGCGCGGCATGCCGGCCCTCCTGCATTGCGACGGGCGACACGCCTGGCAATGGCTTGCCATTTTGATGCGAGAAGTTGGCAAGGTCGCCGACAACGAATATCTCGGGATGACCCGGAACGGAAAGGTCGTCGTTTACGATCACGCGACCGGAACGATTGTTTCCGCGCCTAACGTCTTTCCGAGAAATGAGGCGGTGTTCCCGGCCGCCCAGATTTTCACGCGGCAGGGAATGAACTCTTCTCCAATGTTCAGGCCGGCCTCGGTCAGGTTCGTGGCGTGAACGCCAGTGCGCACCTCGACCCCCAGCTCCTTTAGCTGTTTCATCGCACTCAAACGCAGATCGTCCGGAAACGACGCCAGCACCAACGGTTCACCTTCCACGAGAACGATGCGCGCCTGCGATGGATCGATGTGACGGAAGTCGCGCGAAAGACTGTGACGTGCAATTTCGGCGATGGCCCCGGCCATTTCCACGCCGGTCGGCCCGCCTCCGACAATAACAAAGGTCATCGCAGCCTTGCGCGCCGCTTCATCGGTCGCGCGTTCGGCATACTCGAAGGCCATGAAAATGCGGCGCCGAATCTCGACCGCGTCCTCGAGACTCTTCAGGCCCGGGGCGAGTTTCTCCCACTCCGGATGACCGAAGTAAGAATGCCGCGCACCCGTAGCGAGAATCAGATAATCGTAGGCAAGCTCCTGACCGTCGCTCAACTGAATCTTCCGCGCCTGGGGATCGATGCTGCTCACTTCGGCGAGTAGGACTTCCATGTTGGCGCATTTGCTGAGAATGGCGCGAACGGGTGCTGCGATATCGGCCGGCGAAAGCGAAGCCGTCGCCACCTGGTAAAGTAGCGGCTGAAAAAGGTGATAATTGGTGCGATCGACGACGGTGACGTGCACGTCTTCGCAAGCCAGCTTTTTAGCTGCCTCGAGACCGCCGAAACCGGCGCCGACGATGACTACTTTTGGGCGGTCTAGTGCCTGCGCCATAGCTGAACTTAAGCGAAGAGAAAGTCCGGCGAGAGAAATTTCTGTTAGCCGCGTCCCCCAGCCGGCCCGGCCAAAAAGGTTGTCATCGGGCTAATCGAGGCTATCTTCCGCCGCTTATGCCGAAAGCCATTGCCCGCGCCAAAACCAGGAAAGCCGTCGCCAAGCGGTTTAAGCTGAGCTCACGAGGTAAGATCAAACGTTCCCAGGCTGGGCAGCGGCACCTGATGTCGTCCAAAAACGCCAAGCGGAAGCGGCAGGCCGCGAAGATGGTCGGGGTCGATAAGACCGACTACGCGCGGATCAAGTTGAATCTCCCCTTCGCCTGATCGGCCGGGGCACCCTCCGATTCGCTATTTCGAATAGCCACTCGTCGTAGTGGTATTCGTGCTCTGCGTGCTGGTCGTCGTAGTTGTGGTCGTGGTCGTGGTGGGCTGCGGTCCCCAGTAGGGCCGATAAAGATCGCGACGATTAGCTTCAGTTGCGCAGGAGCAGAGCAGCGCAAGCGCCGCGAGGAGAGCAAGCCGTTTCACGCGCCCGATGCAATCAGAAGCGCGAGGCACTGTCAACGACTACAGAGCGTCAGTGTCGCCTGCCTTTCCGGTCGCGCCCTTGCCGTCGGAATTCGTGATTGCGCGATTGGCATCTTGCACGACGTTTTCGTTCCGTCAGGGGCTATGGACTGCGGACAGATAAACCCCGCCAGGGCAGGAATGCAGCAACGGTAGTTTGATCCTCTTTGCCGTAGTTCTCTGACGGACTTTTTTATTTAGCGTCCAGGGTAATTCCGTGAAGCTGCTCAAGACAAAAAGCACGCGCTTCGCCGAGGTGGTCGAGGCGGCGGGAAAGCCGGAAGTTTACACACTCTGGCAGGATCCGAAGCGGGATCGTCATTTCCAAAGCATGATTAAGAATCATCGGGTGATGACTCTCTTGAAGAGTCCGACCGGCACCGAATTCGGCCAGGCCGCCTTCAAAGAAGCGAAGGGTGCGACCTATCTCGTCTTTCCGAAGTCGCTCAAGCGATTCGAAAACCATCGCGTCGTCGGCATAAAATGGGACAAGGTTGAGGACTGACCGCTACCTTTCTGCACCGGCGAAAACTGTGTAAGGTTGGAACGAACCGATGAGTTCGCCGCTTCCCGAATTATCCGACTCAGAAAAAATCCGTTACTCGCGGCATTTGATGATGCCGGAAGTCACGCTGGAAGGTCAGCAACGCCTCAAACAGGCGCGCGTTCTCTGCATCGGTGCGGGTGGACTGGGCTCGCCCGCTTTATTTTATCTCGCGGCCGCGGGCGTTGGCACCATCGGATTGGTGGATTTCGATCGCGTCGATCTCTCTAATCTTCAGCGACAAATTCTGCATGGGACGAGCGACGTCGGCCGCCTCAAAACAGAATCAGCGGTCGCGAAGTTGCGCGAGACCAACCCCCACGTCGTCTACGAAGCGCACGCGGAACAGTTCACCGGTCAGAACGCGCGGGAGCTCGTGCGCCGTTACGACATCGTGATTGATGGTTCGGATAATTTCGCCACCCGGTATTTGTCGAACGATGTTTGTGTGTGGGAACGGAAGCCGAACATCTACGGCTCCGTTTTCCGTTTTGACGGCCACAGCAGCGTTTTTGCGCCGCACCTGGGCGGGCCGTGTTATCGGTGTTTGTTCCCCGAGCCGCCTGCGCCGGGAACAGTTCCGAGCTGCGCTGAAGCCGGGGTGCTTGGCGTTGTGCCGGGCATCGTTGGGCTCCTCCAGGCCGTCGAAGCGATCAAGTTGATCCTGGGGAAAGGCACCTCCCTGGTTGGTCGCCTTCTCAGCTTCGATGCCTTGAAAATGAAGTTTCGTGAGTTTAATCTGCGGCGCGATCCGAGCTGCCCGGTTTGCGGAGATAACCCGAGCATCTTCGAGCCAATCGATTATGAGGTTTTCTGCAACGCGGGCGAGGCTCAACAGATCCCGACAATTTCGGTAGGCGATCTCGACAGAAAACGCGCAGCGACAGATCCGATCGTTCTGCTTGACGTGCGCGAGCCTTACGAAGTCGAGATCGCCGCGATCGAGGGCTCAACCTTCATTCCACTCGGAGAGTTAGGAGGGCGACTGACGGAGCTCGATCGCGAAAAGGAAATCCTGGTGCTCTGCAAAAGCGGAATTCGCAGTGCGCACGCGGTTGATCTTCTGCGCCGAAACGGATTTGAGAAGGCTTTCAACGTCGGTGGCGGTATCGACGCCTGGGCAGATCAAGTTGATTTGGAAATGCAGAAGTACTGAGGTGGGTGAAGCCGGACCAGCCCCGCACCCTTTCAAAGGCGTTACTAACTGCTCCTCCGTCTCAATCCTGGAAAAAGGCTAGACACATCGCCTCCGTTTCAGAGGATTGCATTCGACGATGGCTGAACCATTCGGGCAATCACAACTTGGGCGGCCTTTTGCAAAGTTCCTGATTGCTGTTCTCCTTTTGATCAGCCTGGCCGCCTGCGACCGGATGATCACGCCGCGAAATACGCAGATGGTCAAAGACGGCGATAGCAAGACCGCGCAAGGGGATTATCTGCAGGCGATCGACCTCTACGAAAGTGCACTCGATGGCAGTCCAGCCACGGCGGATATTCATTACAAGCTCGGACTGCTCTACGACGATAAATTGAAGGACCCGTTAAACGCGCTCCATCATTTCAAGCGTTATGCGGCGATTGACCCGAATGGCTCCCACATCGCGGAAGTGAAGCAGTTCATCACCCGCGATGAGACCGGGCTGCTCACCAGCCTGTCAGGAGATTCCCTGCTCACCCGCGGTGAAGCAACGCGTTTGCGGAATGAGAACCTGACCCTGCGCAAACAACTGGAAGAGCGCGGCGGGCCGATTCATCCGCGCGAGGACCCGAACAAGGCGCGGAGCGTTACGGCGGAGACGAAGCCAGCCGCACGAGCAAATCAAAGCTACGTGGTGAAGAAGGGTGATACCCTCTTCTCGATCTCGCGGAAGTTTTATCACTCCCCCTCCGGCTGGAAAAAAATCCTGGAGGCAAACAAGGACGAACTGGATTCCCCGGCCAAACTGGCACCGGGGATGACGCTCACGATCCCCTAGCCAGCGACCCGCCGTGGCTGGGCGCGACCCGGCCAAATCGGTTCTTCTGTGGAGGCAGCCGCCTCGGCTGCTCGTCTGGGAAATGCAGGCGACACGCCTGCCGCCACAGTTGGGCTCGGAAAAATCCGGCCTAACGATGGGGCTTCGAACGGAAGCTGGGCGGAGGTGAACCCGGTGGCGGCGGAATGTTCGGCTGACTTGGCGGACGATCGGCGTTGTTTTTCTGGTCCACCTTGTCCACGCCAGTCTGGTCCTTATTACCGCCTGAACCGGGCCCGCTGCTGCTATTGCCGGCACCGTTGGCCTGATCATCCACCGCGTTCAGAATGTCCTTCATAGCCCAATCGGGCAGCTTGTTGAAATTCTTGAAGAGCAGCCCCGTTTTCAGGGTCTTCTGGATATCGAACTTTTGGACATGCCCGCGCATCCCGGGCTGCAGGATCAGCATGTCGCCGGAGTGCAGGGAAACGCAGGGATCCTTCGAGTTCTTCTTCTTCACGCAGGCGTCACCTTCAAGGATCATCCACTTGTTGATGCCTTTGGGATGCGTTTCGACCAGCGCAGTGAAACCCGAGATCGCGGCGGTGGCGGCCGCCGTGTTGACGGTCACCTGGCCAGCCGCTTTTGGAACCACGATCAGCGCGGCCCCGCTGGAGAGATTCAATTCTTTAGCTCCGTCGCCGTAGGTGAAAATCGAATTCGCGCCGAGGCGAGTGATGCTTTGATCGGTGAAGGTCAACTCGGCTCGAGAATCGCCCCCCGTGCGGACCGCCTGCCCCGCCGCCACCCGGTCATTGACTGAAGCGGCACGCCCTGCCGAACTGGCGCTGAGCAGCCGAACATCGTGAATCACCTGCGTGACCTGGGCATCCTTTCGACCCATGGCGGACCGAACCGACGCGGGCAGAACGATGGCGAAGACAAGGAGAAGGATAAAGAGGAAGTCCCGATTAATTCTTTTCATGGCAAAAACTCCGTTAACGGGAAGGTATCACTTACCCGTTGATTTTGAAGGGAAAAGAAAGGACCGCGCGGTGCTTCCAAAAACCGCCGCGACGGCCGGTTTGCTAGAAGTGGAAAGTAAAACCGAGCGACCCGCCGATATTCGCCACCTTGTAATCGAAGACGGCGTAATTTGACTGGCTGGCGGCAAGAGTGCTGATGGCGCTGACCGTGAAGTAGCGAGTCAGGTTGAAATTCGCGCTGGTGGAAAGAATCTCGTTCACATCGACGCGGTCGGTCAGCTGATATTGGCGAACAACCAGGCGGGCCACCGCGTCGAGGCTAATGGCGCGAGTAAGCGCGAGATTATAACCGAGATAGGCTTCGTAGTCGTTACGGCGGGGCTGCTCAGGCTCCGCATCGATACTGATGTTGCCATCGACCCCAAGGGTCAACAACTGCGCGCGCCCGATCCGGAACGGAATTTCGGCGTTAATGAAGATCGAGTAATTGTTGAAGAAGGCTTCAAAACTATTCTTCTCCGTCAGCCGATTGTAGAAAAACTCGGCCCGGAAAACCATGTTGTGCCACTGCGGCACCACATAAACCAAACCGGCGTCGGCGTCGAAGCTCCCAAAATTAAGGGCATCGAAGCGGTCGTAATAGAAGAGCTGCTCGCGGACGACGGCGACAAAGTAAAGGTTTTCGGTCAGCCGCGGCTGATAAGTCAGCGAAACGACCGGCGCCTCGATCCAATCGTCCTGCTCGTGGCTGCGAGTTAGGGCCACGTTCGAGGTGTAGTAAACGGGCAGACCCGCATAAAGAGTGAACGGTTGGTAGGCTTCGGTCCGTTTCAAGATTGCCTGCTCGCCAAGGTCAGAGTCATTCGGGCTGGCTACAGCGTGACCGTTGATTTCGACCGTGGGCTGGCCGCCAGTCAGCGAAGTCTGAGTGCTCGCTGTATCCGCGCGCCCCTGGGCGTAGCCATTCGGAAGAGATGCGGCCAGCGAAAGGAGCGCACAGGCCGTCGCTAAAATCGTGGAAAAAGGTATTCGCCTGCCCCTCATGCGCGCGTTTTTATGGATGAGACAGGTCACGGCGGTCAAGTGTTAACGCAGCACTCGGGGCCCCGCCGCTTGGGCATTGGGTGTGGTGCGAGTGGGTTGACTCGTGCTTGTTAATTTGGCGCGAGGAGCTGTCGATCCCGGCCGCCCACTCGCAGTTGGGCGGGTGGTGGTGGTGCGCGGAGCCGAGCTGCCCTGAGGCGCATCCCCTGACGGCGGCGGCGGCAGTTCACCGAAGGCAGGCCTGGCTGAGTAATCGTCCGCCAGTGCGATCGGGCCTGCGAATGATCCACCCGTGCCATCTCCGCCGAGCCCCGTGTAGAGACGGTGATCGGCGTAAATGTAGGCCGCGCCACCGGTAATGCTCACGGTCACATCGTTGTCGATCTTGATTGTATTTGCCGCAATGACCTTCAACGCCGCACCGGTCAGCGAGCAAGTATCGTAAAATTCCACCGTCCCCGCGCTGCCGCCGTACAACGAGATCAACGTACTGGCATTAATGGTGGCGTTGCCAACCAGAAGTGTCCCGTTTGTTCCCAACGCGCCCACCTTGGCGACGTCTGCACTCATGGTCAGGGCGGGAATAAAGATTTCGGCTGGCTGCGGGGCCGACGACACGACCGGGCCCGGACCGAGGACGACGCTTCCGTCAGTCCCGGTTTGTTCGATGTCGATTGTGCCGTAATCGGCCTGCACTCTGCCCTCGATCTGCGCGGTGCTGTTGGCGCCGGTTGCTTTGACGGTGATGACTCCTCCCGGGCCGGTAGCCGCATCGTTCAAGAGCGAGAGGAGCTGGCCGCTGCTGGTCACCTGGATGGCTGTGCCGCTTGCCTTGCCACTAGTTAGGGTAATGTTGCCACCGGAATTGCTGCGGCGAATTGGCGGCGGCGTCGCGGTGTCCGCTTCCGTATCATTCGAGGAAACTTCAATCCGCGTGTTCACCTCAACCGCGCCGGAGGTGGCGTTCAGATCGACCTCTCCGCCGTTCCCGCTCGGAGCCGCGGCGGTAGCCTGGCGCCCGGAAGTCGCTTCGATCGCTCTATTTACCGTAATGTTCCCGGTTGAAGTGTTCACCGTCAGGGTTCCACCGCTGCCGGCGGCGGCATCTGAGGTGGAATCACCGCCGTTAAGCGTGAGATTCGAACCCCTGATATCGCCTTCGGAGTCAAAACTGAGCTGCGCGGCATTAATCGTCAGGGAAGCGGCGTCTGTCCCAGCGCCGTCGCTGTCGGTGATCCCGTTCATGTTGATCCCGCCATCCGAAGTGACAGCAGGCGCACTCAGGACGTGAGTGATGAGGGGCGCAGTGTTATTGCCGTCGAGAAAGGCGAACCGGCCAATTCCACCGGAGCCAATGGCGATCGCCGTATCGGACGTAACATCCGTGCTGCGCATGCTGTTGACCTGGATGTCGCCGCCGGCCGTGACTGTGCCCAAGACCCACATTCCGGTTCCGACCGTGATCGCGCCGTCCGACTTCAGCGTCAGCGAACCGGCGCCACCGTCGTTGATCGCCCCCGTTTCGTTATCTACCGCAGCGAGCAAAAGTCCACCAACGTCAAAACTGCCGGCATGAACGTCGATATTTCCGCCGTCGGTGATATTGCCGCCATTGTTCAGAATTTCAAAAACGGCTTGTGCCTGGGTAGTCACCGCACCGGCGATGTGGAAGGTAATATTCCCGCCCTGATCAATCGAACCGCCCCGGTTATCGGTAATCACGAAGAGAGGGCCCGACGAAATGTTGCCCGTGCCGGCGGTGGCGGTAACGGTGATATTGCCCCCGTTAATAATGCTACCGCCGTTGCCATTGAAGATTTGGGCAGAGAACGAGCCCTGCGTGGCGCTGCCGGTCGTTGACGCGTTCCCATCAAAGGTCACGTCAACGTTACCGCCCGTCCCGATGGTTCCTCCGGTGACGTCGGGCGTGAAAAAGCCGGCACCATTGATGACATAAAAATTAAGGCTGTGAAAATTGCCGGCGGTGTCGGTGACGTCACCTCCGAAGTGGGCATTCACATTGCCGCCGGTGGTGATCATCCCTCCGTTGTAGTTGTCGATCTCGAGGCCAAGGCCGCCGTCGAGCATCAGAGTACCCACGGTATGGAGACTGACATTCCCTCCGTTGGCGATGCTAGCGAAGGTATTGTCGATATAGAGGTTTAACGACGTCGTGCTGGTGTCGCCGCCCGCCGTGTAGCTGACGCCGTTCCCCGCCGCTCCCGCCCCGATTGCTCCAGCCTGGTTGAACAAGTAGAGGCTAATTCCATCCGGGCCCGTCACGTTCGCATCGCCGTCAACATTGACAACGATGGTCGCCGGGCCGGTGATGTTTCCAGAAGTGTTGTCGATCTGAGCGAGGAAACTGGGAGTAGAAATGCTCCCCGCCGAGACCGAAACGCCCGCGGCGGCTCCAATACTCCCACCGTCGTTGGAAATCTGGAAATTTTCGAGCGACTCCGCATTGTTCGTCTCGAGCGCGCCAGCCACAGCGATGTTCACGTTCGCCGCTCCGCCGATACTCGCAAAATCGTTGGCGATCCTCGCCGTCAAGGCGTTCCCGGTGGAAAAGCCGCCGCTGGAAACATTGACGGCAACCGTCGCGTCTCCGCCAATTGTCGCCGCCGGTGGAGGCGCCGCCTCGTCTGTCACAGGGGCGGCAGCCGTCGCCTCCGAATTGACGATTTCGAAAGTGGCATTGTTAGGCAGAGAAATTCCGTCCGCACCGGTGGCGGTAAAGCCAACCGACGCGTCGCCACCAATAAAGCCGGCGGCGTTTCTGATACGGACGGTCAGGTCACTGTCGGTCGAAACATTTCTAAACTGTCCGGAAACCGTGGCGTTCCCTCCGATTTGTCCGCCGTTATGATTATCAATGTCGAGCATGAGGGCGCCCGACGAAGTCAGATCTCTCCCCGTGACGTCGACGGCGGCGTTGCCACCGATGGTACCTCCGGAGGAATCACCGTCGGAAACGGAATGGTTCTTAATCTCGAAAAAGGCGTCCCCGACGGCGATATCGCCACCGACGTCCACGGTGAGGTTGGCATTACCGGCAATCGTTCCGCCGGGACCCACCACGCCGCCATTCCTATTAAGTATCTGAACGGTTAGGTTGCCGACGTTCAGGCTTCCCGCGCTCACCTGGAGGGTGGCGTCTCCCTGAATTAACCCGCCAACAGGATTGGCGGAGCCTTCCGGTGGTCCGTCGTCGTTTAGAATCTGCCAGATCACGTCGCCAGCGACGCCCAAATTGTGAGCGACATTGAAACTGAGGAGTGCGTTGCCATCAATCTCTCCCCCGCGATTGCTGATGAGGGCGGACAAGTTCCCGCCGATCGATGCCGCGTCCGCGGAAACATTCACGGTCGCGTCCGAACCGATCACCGATGTATTTGGACTGAGAGTTTGGTCGTAACGGTTGCTCAGATAGATCGCGAGACTGGTGGAGGCGCCGAATCCGTCATCACCGTTCACCATCGTGGTCAGCGTTCCGCCCACTTGCAGATCAATGCTGGCGGCAGAACCGATTTGGCCCCCTCCGCGGTTGGTGAGGAGCAAGGTCGCGAAATTCGCGCTCAGATTCCCCCCACTCGTTACGGAAAGATCGCTGCTGTTCAGCGTTGAGCCGGCGTTGCTGTTGTCGATGGCGAGATTTAATTGCCCGGCCACGGTAAAGTCGCCGCCGGAACTAAAGAAGAAATTCAGCGCGTCATTGGCGAATGAATGCCGGATGAAAGAGAAGTCCCCCGCGACACTGATATTGCCCACCGCCTGAACGGTGACTTCGCCGGTTCCATGGTCGGCGATCTCGTCAGAGGTCTCACCTTCCCAGGAGAGGTTTCCGAGGGATGAAATGATCATTTCGCTGGCATGAATCGTATTCACGCCGTCGATAGTGGAGTCGCCGCCGGAGAAGAAGTAAACCTGCCCGGTGGACACGGTTGAACTAACGACCATGTCGCGCTGGGCGAAGAAGTTCACATGTTCGCCTGCGGTCACGTTCGATTGCACGGTCAGATCACCATTGTCGCCGCGGGCATAAGCGGTGAAATCGTGCGCGAGGTTAAAGGAAACTTCCGATCCGAGGGTGATGGAGCCGTTCTGGGCCGCGAGCAGAACCCCTTCCAGCCCGCTGAAAGTAATCGTGCCGCCGGGCGACCCGGTGGTGATGTTGCCGAGCGCGAGCAAGCCAACCGCGACCGGCCCGTTGCTCGTATCGACGGTGGGGTTTCCGGTGATCTGAAGATTGCTGAATTTGAAAACAGCAGCCTCGTCATCGCCGTGGATTTGATCATCAAATCCGCTGACGACGTCGAAGCCGGAGGTCGTGCCAAAAAGAGCGGCAGAAACCGGACCGTCCACCGCGACACCGTGATAAATGCCACCCGGATCGCTCTGTCCGTTTGTGGTGATTGTCGGATCCGTCACAATCGTGGTGGTGTTGTTGATTACGTAAGGATTCGGCGAAGTGATTACCGGATATTGTGAGGGCGGCGGTGGCGGCGGAGTTTCCCCACCAACGGGAGCGGCGTCATTTCGAACAATCGTGCTATCAATCGTGCTGTCGTGCGGAGGCTGTCCGTTTGGATTGTTCGCGCTGCCTAACTGCTGTTGAATCACCTCGTAGATCAAAGCGGCATTCGGCAGCTCGGCAAAATCCGTGATCAGCTTCGAAGAACCCATGATCTTCTGAACATTCACGCTCACCGGTTCGCTGAATTTCCCGTCCGGCGTCATCGTCACCATTTTCCCGGCGGGAAGAATGAAGACGAGACCGTCCTTCCCGGTAATGTTCCCCTGCCCTTCCAAAATGACGATTTTGGACACACCCCCGAGATGAAACTCAATCAGTCCGGTACCGCCGGAAACTGCGGCGGTGAAGGCAGCGGTCCTAACATTGATGCCGGGCGAGCTCGGAGGCGCTTCCACCAGGACGGCGCCACTGCCCAGCTGAACGGTGCGCCCAGCTTCGTTGAAACTGAAAACGGTGTTCTCGCCCAACCGCGTGATGCTCAAATCGCCAAAGGTAAGCTCGGCGCGGGACTCGGCTCCCGTGCGAACGCCAGTGCCGGGACCAATTCGATCGTTCAGCGTCGCCGGGCGGGAAGCTTTGTTCCCCCCAAGGACGTTAACGTCCTTGATGATGCGGGTAACCTGCGCGTCCTGCGCCGCCGATAGCAAACTGCTCGCGCCTGGAACGAGTCCGAGGCACACCAGAGCCACGAAAATTCGGACACGCGACAACACACCGCGTCGCAGGTTAAGGCCTTGCTTGTTCATCCAGCGGGAAGAAGCCGATTCTTTTCGGTCGGGCACGCGAGAGCAAGCTTTTTTGCTCCCATAACGAGCCCGGCATAAGCGAGGCCGGACCAGTCGGTTACACTGCCGATATCTCGACTCTGGGAGAGTCAGCGCCCAGTAGGGAGGCGGTCGAGCGGAGTCGGTGCCGCATTCCGCATCGCCGGAGGCGGTGCCGCTCCATTCTTCCCCGCGTCAGCGGCCGGGCTGGCCGCCGGATCCAGGACCGACACGGCTGTGCCTTCCCCGAAGATCGCGAGATTAGTCGGACGAAGAACGCCTTTCGCCTTTTCCCGCTCCTGCTTTTCGGCCGCGCGCGCGATCTGCTCGTTCGTTTCCAATTTTTTGAAGTCGATCACGAAGCGGGACGTTTTGGTGAAGCGCCCGATCTCGAAGTCGACCGGATCGCTCAAGGCCGCGCCGGGCTGTCCGATGACCATTCGGCCTGGGGCGATCAAAATGGAATCGCCCAGATGGCCGGGGCGAAAGAAACGCACGGTTCCTTCGAGGACGAGAAATTTGAACACGTTAGGCTGGCATTCAAAGAGTGCGGTACTGCCAGCAACGATGGCGGCGGCATTGTCACCTTCCAGGCGCGCACCGTGAGCGCCTTTCGGCAGCTGGACGAGAGCACTGCCCTGCTTCAGGAACAGCCGGCGGCTGCCATCGCGGAAGGAAAAAGAAGTGTTAGGCCCGAGTCTAACCAGACCGAGATTACCGAATTGCAGTTCAGCCCATGAATCCTCACCCGTTTGGATGGAGGCACCTTCCGGCAAGGCCGTGGTTAAAGCGACCGGCGACATCTCGCCATTGATGCTGGCGGTGACATTGCCCTTTACTGAGCTGACCTCGGCCTCTCGTCGATCAAGCGCTAATGCAATGTGCGATACGAGAAAAGAAGCGACAAGGAGGAGACAGAGACTTCTTCGCGCGGGCACGTTTTCATTGTGGCCCGACGTTTCCTGGATGAAAAGAGCGATCGGGCGCTCGCGAGCTTTTCATTCAGGCATACCGGCCAGGGAGCGGCTTGATCACGGTTTCTTCCTAGTGATCCCGGAGAAAGCGCAAGATGACAAACGCCGAGCGACCGCAGCCGAGACGGCTGCACCCCCCATAAGCAACGCGGTTAGCGCGCCTGGGCCAGCTGACCGCTTTGCAAAATGGTGTCGAGGTCGGCCAAGACGTGATCTGGGCCGACGTACTTTCCATCAACGATGGAATTGGAAAGAAGCTTCCCGCTTCGATCAACCAGAAACAGTGCCGGAATGCCGTCGCCGGCCGACTTCGTCAGTTCCTGCTTTTCCGCGCGTTTGCCATACTCAATGGCCGGCCACGGCATACTCGTTTCGGCCATGTACTTCTGCATATCGGTAGCGGAACGATCGCAACTATAGAAAACCAGCTCGACCTCAGGATGGGTCGCAACCACGCGGTTATAATAATCAATCAGCTTAGGCGTGAATTTTCGGCAGGGGCCGCACCAGTGGGCGGAGAAATAGTAGAGGATCAGTTTTTTCTGAGACATCAGATCGTCCTCGGCCGGGACGATGCTGCCGTTGCGGCAGCGGACTAACGAACCGCGCAGATAATCCACCGTGGTGGCGGCCCCAGCTGCTTCACGATTCGCGTTCGCGCGATCCTTCTGCAGCTGCGCCTGGTAAAGTTTCTCCGCTTCATGGGCGCGCTCGGCGGCGGCGGCGCGCACACTCGCCTGGGTCGTTATGCGCTGTTGCGCACTGGCGGTATCAACCGCAGACAGGACGTACTTACCTGTATTCAAGTCGGCGATGAGCTCGGCCGATGCGCCTGCCTTGACCAGTGATTCTTCCTGGACCAGGTCGAGCGATCCCAGAAAATGCCGCTTGCTCAATTCCTTCTGAATGAAGCTGTTGGAATAACCGCCCCGCAGCATCAGGCCGATTTCGTTAGCCGTTAGCGGCAGCGAACCGGGCCATGCTGATGCCAGCGGAAGGGTCGCGAGCAAGGCGCAGCGGATCAGAAAAGCTCTCACCCCAGAAGGGTTGAGCAGGAAGCAAGCCTACTTGGACAGGTCGAGAAGCTCCTGTTGCCAGGGTGCCAGCAGGCTGTCCGCCGCAGTCGGATTGCTGGCGAGAGCCTCAAGGGCACTGCGGGAAGCGACAAAGGACGGATCCAAGCCAAGCTGGGCGGTGTTTCTGTCCCGGCGCTCGCGCAGCTCCTCGGCGCGACGAATCATTTCGAGGGTCGGCCTCGTTCCGGTCCGGCGTTTGTGCACCGGCCATTCCGACTCGCTCATTTCGAGAGCATTCCTGGCCGCATCGTGAAAAGTCTGGCGGCGTCGGCCGGAGAAATGCCGGAAGTCGGGTGTCTCTCCGGCAGCGAATCGCTCAGCCGAGCGGATCAGATCCGAATTCTGCAGAATATGAAACGGCGGACGGTCGGCGGACTCGGCTTCGCGCTCGCGCCATTTCCAAAGTTCACGCAGAACGGCCGCGGCTTTGCCGCGCAGCTTCCCGGATCCGCTGATGCGCCACGCATCTTCGAGATCACGCGACCGATCGACGAGCGATTGCTCAAGAGCCCGCGCACAGGATTGCTGAAACCACTCCCAACGACCTGCTTCTTTCAGCTCTGCTTCCATCTTTTCGGCCAGCCCGAGCAGGTAACGAGTGTCGTTCATGGCGTATTCAACCATTCGTTCCGGCAACGGCCGTTGGGCCCAGTTCGCCTTTTGCGATCCTTTGGCCAGCTCAACGCCAAAGTAACGCTGCACCAGCGCGGCCAGGCTAAACTCGCGCAGACCAAGCAGGCGGGCTGCAATCACGGTGTCAAAAATCCGGCGCGCCCTGAACTGCAGGTTCCGCCGCAACAGACGCAGGTCGAAGTCCGCACCCTGCACCACGATTTCCTTATGTTCCAAAATCCTAACGAACTCGGCTAGGTCGATGTTGGCCAGGGGATCGACGATAAAGTCGCGCGAGGGCAAACTGACCTGAAGAAGACAAAGCTTTTCGCGATAACAATGAAGACTGTCCGCCTCAGTATCGATCGCAACGCGATCCACGCGGGCGAGTTCCGGGAGGATTTCCGCGATTTGAGAAGTCGTCGCGATCACCGCAGCCCGCTCAAGAGAAGTTCCGCGTTCGTTTTCGTCGCCTCGAGATTTTCGATCAACTTTTCCATGGCTTCGATCGGCGGAAGAGTCGCCATCATTTTGCGCAGGACCTGCACACGCTCCCATTCATCCGGATGATAGAGCAGCTCTTCGCGACGCGTGGCGGAGAGAAGCGGATGAATCGCGGGATAAAGACGCTTCTCCTGCAGGGCGCGATCGAGATGAAGCTCCATGTTTCCAGTTCCTTTGAACTCTTCGAAGATAACTTCGTCCATGCGGCTGCCCGTTTCGGTTAGAGCAGTCGCCAGAATAGTGAGACTGCCGCCTTCTTCGGCGTTGCGGGCCGAGCCAAAGAATTTCTTCGGTTTGGTGAGCGCTTTTGATTCGACGCCGCCAGACATGGTCCGGCCCTTCCCCGGCTGGAGGCTGTTATAGCCGCGCGATAAACGAGTGATGCTGTCCAGCAGAATGACGACATCCTTTTGCTGTTCGACCAGGCGTTTCGCGCGTTCCAGCACCAGTTCGGCGACCTGAACATGGCGCTGCACGTTCTCATCGAAATTCGAGTGGTAAATCTGGCAATCGATTTCGCGAGCGAGATCCGTGACTTCCTCGGGCCGTTCATCGACCAGAAGCATGATCAGCACGATCTCCGGATGGTTCACCCGAATGGCCTTGGCAATTTCCTTGAGCAGGATCGTCTTACCTACGCGCGGTGGGGCCACGATCAAACCGCGCTGGCCTCGGCCTAACGGAGTTAGAAGATCAATCGCACGAGCGCTGATCGAGCTCGTCTTCGGATTCTCGAGAAAGATGCGACCCTGCGGAAATTGGGGAGTGAGTTTGTCGAACTCGGTGACCTGGACCCACTCTTCCAAGGGCTTGTCTTCGATTGAAGTGACCTGATCAAGTATAAGCAGCTTTTCCCGGTCGTGGGGAAGCCGCACTGCCCCGGCAAGCTTCTGTCCGGGACGCAGCTGAAGTTTTTGAACCAGCCCGCGCGGAACGGCTACATCTTCGGGGACGGGCAGAAAGTTTACTCCGGGCGAGCGCAGAACTGGGCCACCCTCTCCCTGTTCATCTAGAAATCCCTCGGCCGTGACGGTGCCCCGTCGCTGCAGAAGCAGCCCGGATGACGTCGAGAATGTGGAGATGACGGCTGCGCGCGGGAAAGAGCTGAATGTCGTTTTTGCGGGCAAAGCTTTCCAGCTGCTCGGAGGAGAGGCGTTGCAATTCGCAGATCGAGATGGGAGGCGGCGGCGGAGCCGTCTTCTCCAGCGCCGGCGCAGAGGTGACCTCGCTCCCGCCTGAAGGTGGCGGGGTTGAATCAGACGATTCTCGCGTGGTGGTGTAGTCGCTCATGAAATCGGGAGGGGAAGCTGCGGCAGGCGGAACGGAGGCAGGGCTAACCAGTCAATCGTTCGTTATGCCTGCCAAAGTTTTATCAATGTCTGAGTCTGACGGCGCAGCGGTTCCAAGCCATCATTGTTCCAAATCACATGCGTCGCTTTCTTGATCTTCTCGCCCAGGTCCATTTGGGAACGGATTATTTCCTCAGCGCGCTCTGAGGAGAGCCGGCTGCGGGCGAGTAGCCTTGTTCGCTGAATCTGCGGCGAACAGGCCACCACCACGACCCAGTCGCACAGAGTTTCACCGTTGGTTTCATAAAGAAGCGGAATATCAGCGAGGAAAAATTCGGAGCTTCCGCGATAACGCTGGGCAAGTTCAGCCCACTGGCGGCGAATGCGCGGATGAAGAATCTCTTCAAGGACGCGACGTTGCCTGGCGTCCGCAAAGACAATGGACCGAAGGCGCTCCCGATTCAAGTCTCCGCTACCGGAATAAACCTCAGGCCCGAAAGCTTTGATCAGATCCGCCCTGACCTGCGGATCGTTGGCGGATAGGTCATGCGCCGCCACGTCGGCGTCAAAGAACCGCGCCTGCGGCAGAAATTCCCGGAGGAGAGCTGAAAAGGTCGTTTTGCCGGTCGAAATCCCGCCCGTGATTCCGATGGCGGGCACGCCCTACTTCTTGGCCGGCGAGGTCGCCGTGATGCGGCTCAGATTGGTCGCATCGGTGAGCACGAAGCTGACGAACATTCCCGGCTGAAGCTCGGTCGTTGCCGCCTTGTGCCCATTC
Organism: uncultured Verrucomicrobiae bacterium; assembly: GCA_963746035.1. Taxonomy (GTDB): domain Bacteria; phylum Verrucomicrobiota; class Verrucomicrobiia; order Chthoniobacterales; family UBA10450; genus JBBRDU01. The sequence goes on from CAVUZN010000001.1 coordinate 854,951, forward strand.
ACGGTGATCTCCGTGAACTGGGTGATGGTGAACGTCCGCGTCATCTTCTGCTCTTTCACAGTCAGGGTCGTGGGCGTCGCGCTCATGATCGTCGTTTCGAAATGCTGCGGCCCCTTCGGCTTTTTCGGTTTGGAGGCAAACCCGTCCCCACCCTTGCTGGCAGCGATCGCCGCCACTGGCAGCGCGCCGATCAGCAGGAACATCATGAATCTTTGCAGAAGGCGATGCGGCCTTCCCTGACGTGCGATTGAGCCCATAAGTTTATTTTTTGTAAAGTGGCACCTCTGGCAGAACCGGCGGTTCGAGCACAGTTTCTTTCTCTTCCTCTTCTTCGGTCGGGTTCACCGGCTGCCCACCCGGATTAATCAGACGGGCGGTGACAAAGATGACCAGGTTCCGCTTGATGTGCTGGTCGACGTTGGTGCGGAAGAGCCGTCCGACTAACGGAAGGTCGCCGATGATCGGGGTGCGATCTTCCGTCTTCTGCACGTCTTCGCGCATCAAGCCGCCGAGCACAACGGTTTGGCCGTCCCAAACGCTGACGCTGGTGGTGACCTTCCGCGCGCTGAAGATTGGCTGATTGATGACGTTGTCGGTCAACGTAACCGCCTGCGCAGTGGTCCCGAGGAGGGTCGGCTGGACCGTCCGGATCGGGCTGCCGTAGTTGATGAATCCTTCGAACTCGACCACCTGCGGAACCAGGTTCAGGTCAATCGTTACGCCATCGGGACCAACCACCGGTTCTACCTCCAAAGTGACGCCGGTGTTGCGAGTTTCGAACGCGGTCGGGGTCGTCGGCGTAACCGGGAAGGAAGCGGCCGCGACACTGGTGGTGTTGCCGGTGCCGAAGCTCCCGCCGCTATCACCGCCACGGAAATTTTGCGGAATTTGCGGCGGCTGGAATTGCGTCGGGTAACGGAACTCACGCACGATTTCGATGACGGCGCGCTGTCCGCTCTTGGTGGTCACTTTCGGAGCCGAAAGCAGGTCTACGCCCTTCTTCTGGTTGAGCGCCCTAACCACCACCTGAAATTGCGGATCGGTGAAAACACCGGCCAGGGCAAACATGCCGGGAGCAGCCGCGCTCGCGCCCATGGTCGGGAAGAGTAGTGCATCGATCGCGTTCGCGCTGATCGCGACGTTACCGGAGCGATTGCCGCCCGTGATCGGGAATTGGCCAACTGGAACGCTGCTTCCGGGAGGCGTGAAAGGGAAGTCAGACGGGTTCAGCGACGGCTGCGTTCCGGCCGTACCGCCACCGCCAAAGACGCGATTGGAGCCGGGGACGTTGAACTGCCCGAGCAGCCAGTCGAAGCCGAGTTCCTTCAAGTTGTTCTGAGTGATTTCGACAAATTTCGATTCGATTTCGACCTGCTTCGGACCGGAAACGTTGGCCTGCTCCACCAGGGCGTCGACCAGTTCGAGATTGTCCTGCGTGTTGCGCACGATCAGCCGGCTGCTTTGCGGCAGGAAGTTCGCGCTCGCGCCCGGCGGGAAGGGAACACCCTGGCTCTCCAGGAATTCCTTGGCGCCTTCACGATTCACCAGCTGACGGCCGCCACCTGATTCGACCGTGCCCACGGCCGATCCGGTTGGTGCCGCGCCACCGCCGCTTCGCGCCGGCGAATTCAGAGAGGACGCATCGACATTAACGGTGGAACTGATGAATCCCGGAGGCACACGATATTCCTTGGTCAGGAGGTCGTTGCTCTGTTCGCTGATGGGAATGATGGAGACTGCATAGGGCTCGACCTTCACTTTGAGGCCGGCCTGGCTGGCGATATAACGAAGCGCTTCGCCTAACGGAATTTGATTGAGCGTAATGGTGATGCGCGCTTCACCCGGCGAGATAGCGGGCGCCGCCACAACGGCCGGAGCCACGATTGGCGCAGGCGCCGGAACCGTTGCACTCGCTGCCTGATCTGCCGGAGCAGGAGCTGCTCCTGCCGCCGCGGCGGTATTCAACGCCGGCTGCGTCGGGACCGGCGGAGGCGCGACCGAACCGAGCGGAGTCAGCCGCAAAACGATGTCGACGCCTTTGCGACCTTCGCCACTGGGGTCGTTAGCCGTGGCTTGCTGCCGGAGAAAATCGATCGCTTCGCGAATGCTGGCGTCGCGGAATTCGATTCGCGGAATGATAATGGAATTGAGCTTGTTGGAGATGCGCGCGGTGCCGGTGGCATCTTTCTGAAAGGCGTCCGTCAGCGGACCAACCGCTTGTCCGTACTGACGAACCGGCTGTTCCCAGCCTTTCTCCACCTGCCAAAGCGCGCGTGCTCGAGTCTCGTTGTAGGCCTCCTCGGCATAATGATATTTCTCGTTATCGAGCCGCTCCTGGCCGCGACGGGCAGCCACATTGTAGGGGTCGAGCCCGAGCACCTGTTCGTACTTCTTGTGCGCCAGGTCGTAGCGGCCGGCCTGATAATAGCCCTCGGCCTCGGTTAGCAACTGACGAACATCATGAACCTTGGCGATGAACTTGGGGCCCATCGTCTTATTGAAGTAGCCGGGGGTCTGCAAATGCTTCAATAACTCGGTCGCTTCTTCGCAATTCGGAGAGTACTGATCCGAAATAACTTCCTGGCAGATCTGTTCCGCTTCGCCGTATTTGCCTTCGGCGATTCGCTGTTCAGCCAAACGAACGCCGCTTTCGCAAAAGCCACGCATGGCTGCGTCATGCTCATTGCCGGAAACCGGTGCATCATGCAGGTAGGCGACCGCCACGCGAAATTCGTCATGCGCCAGCGGATAATTCTTCGCTCGCATTGCCTCCTGACCGCGTGCGACCGCGTCCGCCCCCTGGGGCAGCGCGGCCTGACGGCGGGCGATTTCCCGCTGCGAAATGTGTTCGACGCTTTGCCCAGAAAGCTGCCAGGCCGGACCGGCAATCAATGCCCCGAGAAGAAAGGGCAGGTAAAACTTAGGCGTGGGGAGAGTTCTTGTCATAAGTGGTTAGGGACCGGCCAGGCCAATTTCAATCGGCTCGTTCGGCTTTTGGAGGTTCACTATCACGGCCTTACTGGGCGAGACGTCCATCAGCTTATATTTGATGTCCTCTTGTGGTTTCAATGAAAATTCCTGCTCTTTGCGGACCCGGAGGTCCTCGCCCGGAGAGGTACAGGGCCAGGTGTAGTTAAAAGTGGCGATGGATTCTGGCGAGGTGGCCACTTGCTGCAGGACCAGGGTCAACTGCGAATGGTTCTCAGTGTGCTCAATCAGGAGCTCCGAGGTGTCGTTTTCTCCCCCGGTCGATGGATTCGGGGTGTGCTTCTCGTTAAACTTCATCAGCTTGAAATGCGTCCCGGCGATGCTGTCGCCGATCTTGAGGTACTGCGTCGGCTCGTTGAGATCGATGGCGTTAATTTCAAAGGTCTGTGAGACCGGGTTCCAGGAGGAGAACTTCAAGCGGAACGGCTCCTGGGTGAAGCTTTTGAGCTTCAGCTTACTGATATAAGAGGGGTGCGACACCTTGTCGGTCGGGTTGGTGTGCCCCTGCCACTCGTCCAGATTGTTAAAACCGTCGCCGTCCGGATCCTGCGTCAGGACGTCGGCATCGGCGATGGGCAGACTGAATTGCTCCAGCCATTCGTTAGGAACGGGCGCGTGCACCTGGGTGTTTTGCAGGGTGGCGGGCTGGCCATTCGCGCCGATGAAATGTTTTTCCGGAACGAAAAGACCGGAACGCCCTGAGAAGGTCCATTGCGGCGGCTGCTGCAGATGCTGAAGAGCAGCCTCCGCTTCGGCAGCTTTCCCTGGAGGCGCAGGCTTCTTCGGCTGCGGCGAGGTCTGCGCGGCGACAAAGTTTTCGCTGAAGGCAGCGGCACTGCGCCAAATAAAGAATGAGCAGAGCGCGAGAAACACCGCTGCCGCAATCAGGGTCACGCGATCGTAATGAGCTTTAACCCAGTCCATGGTCTAGTCCCGCTCCTCTCCGCGGAGGGCGCGGGCCACCGATGACGTCTCGTCATCGGATTTTTGTTCGATTGTCAGGCTTTCCGGCGAGGCGCCGGAAATGGCGTGCGAGGCGCACGCCCTCCCCGACTCTAAATCCGCCGTCCAAACCCAGGGGTAATCTTCATCGTGCCTAACAACGCGCGATTTCCACGGGTTCCCCAAAATGTAGTGAAACTTTTCGTGAAAATCGGACTCGGACCGGATGTAGCGGTCGAAATAGTCATCTTCCCAAACCGGCCCCGTTCGCTTGCGAAGCCGATTAATGCGGTGCGCGGTGGTTGACCGGATTCCGCGCAAGATTTCGTTCAGAGTCCAAAAAACGGTTTCTCCCCTCTCACCTTGTTCCTTCGGTTGCGGCTCGACGAGGAGGTGGACGTGATCCGGCATCACGCAAGCGACATAGAGCTCATATTGGCCCTTCCCAAAGCCACACAAGATGCTTTCGAGAACGAGGTCGCGTTCGTTCACGGTCAAGCGCTGCCGTCGCAGCGTCGACAAATGCGACGGCATACTTTCCCCAAGGCCTTTCGAAATGCGGAAGGCGATGCCGCGGAATAACGAGTCGCACCGTAGCCGGGGAGGGCGCGCGCCTCGCGCGCCGCCGATGGCGCCTCGCCATCGGCCTCTGTTGACTCTCCATTCCAATGTCGCGGCGCTCATGATCTAAAAAGTGAACCGGATAAGCTCGACCCGCGCGGAGCAATCGAGGTGTTCGTTGCCGACAATGAAACTGAGGGCCTGCTGCGGCTTGCCGGTGGGAGCCGGAGTGGGTGTCGGCGTTGCGCCGCGGGCGCCGGGTTGTTCGCGAGCCGGCCCTTTGTCCTGCTCGTTCCTGACGTAGAGCGTCCGCATGATGTAGAACTGCTGCGTGGAGGTGCCGAGCTGATTCAAGAACGCGCCGGGCCGCGCTCGGCGAAGCGGAGAAAGAGATATCGATGACGCCCCGCTCCAACATTTTCGGACCTCCGCCGGCGGCGGCTGCGGGAGCGGGCTTGCGCGCGCCCGGGGACGGGCTGGGCGCGCCCGCATTTTTCTCTTCGGGCAACGGCGTTCGCGTCAGACCGGTGATCCCGTCGACGCGATCATCGATCAAAATGATCGACCAGCAATTCCACCTGAGCTAGCTCCTGTCCGAGCCATGGGCCGCGCCGGTGCTGGGCAGCGCGGCGGTAAATTCATCGAACCCGAGCGCAAAATTCTCCGGCAGCTTCACCTTTGTCCGCGCGCGCCCGGTCGTGAACGGCCACGATCGACTGCCGCAAATGCGATTGAAATTCGTTAGGAGCCATGGGCGGCGCCGGCAGCATGCGGGTTTTCAGAGTCCTGCTTCAGCTTGTCGAGCGAACCGCTGATAGTCCTTGAGGAAGGCGTTCATCTTCCGGTAATTTTCCTCGGTCGGATAAGGGATCGAGCTGCTCCAGGCGATTGCGTTCGGTCGCCGCATCATTGAACCGCGCGAATGCTTCCTCCGACTTCCCTTTGCGCGTGGAAGAGAAAGATGATGGCTGCCGAGCGCGCAGACGCCGAAGACGATCAGAAACGTGCCCAGCCAGCGATTTTCCCGAAACCAATTCATGGCAGTTTGCAGCGGCTTCTTCAGCTCGAGCCGGAGCTCGTAAGGGAAGGCCCAGTCCTTATTGTTAGGCGTAGTCGGCTTGATCGAGCGCGCCTGGTTGTTGGGATCGATGCGTAAAGAATGTGTCGAGCTGACTCAGGTTCCGGAAGTAATCGTAAACCACTTCCTGCTGTCGCGGATTAGCAGATAGAGTCCCTTGACCAGGATCGCATCAATCGCCGGCACCGCCGGCTTAGCGGCCGCCGCCCCGCGCGCCGTCGGAGTGGGGGTGGGTGCTGGCGCCGCCGGACTGGGTCCCGCCTCCGCCAGATGCTTATCGCTCACCCCGACCGGCTTCCCGTTGGAAAGCGGAATCAACTCGGTGATCCAAATATCTTCCTTGGGCAGATGCGAGTCGAGGTCTTCCAACAACTCAATCCAGAAGCTTCGATCGTTGACTGCTTCAACCAAAGGCGTCGAAAAACTGTCGAGAGTGGCCGCTTGCTTTTTCAATTTATCGAGACTGGCCTTCCGCCGCATGCATGACGTCGATCTTCTCTTGCAAGCGCTCGGTCGCGCGACTGCGTCACCGTGCGCTGCGCGGGTGAAGTAAATACCCCAGCCCAGCAGCGCCAGGACGAAGCAAGCCGCGGCAATCACGAAATAAGGACGACGGCGTTCCAGTTCCTGCCGCCTGGAAACCGCCGCCGGACGGAGGTTCAGCTCCATCGGACAGGTCGTGATCGAGCGCAGGGCCAGGCCGACCAGTTCCCCTAACAAATGGGCCGACTGCGAAACTCCGTGCCCGCGCGCAATTTCATCAACCGAGACATTGCGCAGCGGATTAAAGAATTCGACCGGCAGCTGCAACTTCTCCTGGAAGAACTCGCGCATGTAAGGCGTGCTCGCGCTCGCACCACAAAGGAAGACCCGTTGCGGAGCGGTCCCCTGCTGTTGCGCGCGATAATGACTGATCGAACGCATGAACTCCGCGTGCAGCCGCGTCATGGTGCTGCGCACGATCTTGGAGACCCGGGCGATGTCCGGATCGGATGCTTCCGCGTAAGCGCCGCCCAGGCTAACAAATCCGTCACGTCGCTTGCGCATTGCTCCGCGGCAACAAATGGTTCGTCGAATTCGCGCGCAGATCGCCGCCGTGATCGAACTGCCTCCGATCGGCACGCTGCGGGAGAAGATTTTTCCCGGCTCAATGAAAAGCAAGTTGGTCGTGCGCGCGCCGATATCGACCAGGAGTGAGCAATCCTTCAGGTCGCTATAGTTATAGCGAAATGCATTGTAGAGGCCCATCGGGGCCACTCCGACAATCTGGGTGCGAAGTCCCGCGCCTTCGACGGCGTTATTAATCTCGTCCAGCAGATCGGCCTTGATCGCGACCAGCACCACCTGGATCTGTTCGTCCGCCCCGGCTCCGACCAGCTGATAATCCCAGACCACTTCGTCGATCGGGAACGGGACATTCTGCTGCGCCTCGAAGGCAATCAGCTGATCGATCTTTTCCTCTTCGACCGCCGGGAGCTTGACGAAACGCGTGAAGACCGACTGGCCAGGGACGGCATAGTTCACCGTGCCGCTGGTGATCTTCATCTCGTCGAGCATCTCGCGCAAAACCATCGCCACCTGCGTATAGCGCAGGTTTTCCGCGGCCTGATCCGTCAGCACATCGCGCAACCTGTAGTCATGCAACACCAGTCCCCCCTGCGGGAGCGTGCGGAACTCGCCCACACCAATGGTCTGTGATCCGAGATTTAGACTGAAGATGCGGGTCGGTGCGGCCATGATGGCTCAGTGCCCGCTCGTCTTGATTTGCTCGTAGCGATCCCAATAAAGAGGCCCGAACGGAGTTTCGTTTTTGTTGAGGAGAAGTCCCGGCACCTGCGGCATCGTGGTAAACCATTTCGGGTTCGGCGGACGCATCATGTTGCTTTCGTCCTTCACCGTCCCGCCTTGCACAATCTGCACAGCCATATTCTGGATACTCGTCGCCGTCACCGGTTTCCCGCCGTTCAAACGGGTCAGCACTTTTGGCGACGCATAGATCACCGAACGCAGACCGCGGCCGGCCATGACGTTCACGTGCGTCACCTCACCAGTGAGGACTTTGCCGTTAACGGCGATGTAGTATTTGAAGATGACATCGCCGGCAACATCCGCCGTTGAGGTGAACTCCGTTTCCACCTGCAGCCAGAGATCGCGCTGGTTAGCCGTAATCTGGAGACCGCCTACGTAGGCATATTGCGGAGCAGTGATCAGATCGCGGCTGATCTTGCTGATCTGGAAGTTTCCTGATGCGGGTTGTGGTGGCTGACCCGCGTCGGGTCCCTGCGCAAGCGAGATGGAAACGCAGGCGATAACCACACTGGCGACAAAAATCCGGATAAAAGATGTCATCGTTTTGCTCTTGTCGGCGCCGATCCTACGCTGGAATGGGTGGCAACTTCAACGCTTCAAGATGCTTCTTTCAGCGGCCCACCCGGCTGCGGAAGTAATCGATCGTCTTGGTGATGCCTTCCTCGAAGTCCACCTTCGGCTCCCACCCCAGGACCTTGCGCGCGCGGGTAATGTCCGGCTGGCGCACCTTCGGGTCATCCTCCGGCAACGGCTTAAACTCCATTTTCGATTTGGTTCCGGTCATGTCGAATGATGTGTTCACCGAACTGCGGATGGTCATTTCCCGCGGGTTGCCAATGTTGACCGGCTCATGAAAATCGCTCAACGCCAGCCGGTAAATCCCGTCGATCAGGTCGGAGCAATAGCAGAACGAGCGGGTTTGCGAGCCATCGCCGAAAACGGTCAAGGGCACTCCGGTGAGCGCCTGACCGATGAACGCAGGAACGACGCGGCCGTCGCGCAGGCGCATCCGCGGGCCATAGGTGTTGAAGATGCGGACGATCTTGGTGTCGACTTTATGGTAGCGGTGATAAGCCATCGTCATCGCTTCCGCGAAACGTTTCGCTTCATCATAAACACCGCGTGGCCCGATCGGGTTGACGTTGCCCCAGTAATCTTCCTTCTGCGGATGAACCAGCGGATCGCCGTAGCACTCGGAGGTTGAGGCGAGGATGAAAGTCGCGTTTTTATCTTTAGCGAGGCCGAGCGCGTTGTGTGTGCCTAACGCCCCCACCTTCAACGTGGGAATCGGCAGCTCGAGATAGTCAATCGGACTCGCCGGTGAGGCGAAGTGAAAGACGTAGTCGATTTTTTCCTCGGGTAGAAAAATGAAGTTCGAAACGTTGTGCTTGATGAAGCGGTAATCGTCGCGCCCGGCCAAATGAGCGATGTTTTCGACATTGCCGGTGATGAGGTTGTCGATCGCGATGACGCGGTGACCTTCCGACAACAAGCGGTCGGTTAAATGCGAGCCGAGAAAACCAGCGCCGCCGGTGACGACGGAAATCGGTTTACGTTCGGCGGCCATGAGCGCGTGTTTGTAGCGTCTGCCTCCACACTTTGCGAGCAAGAAACGGCAATTTCTCCGCCAAAATGAAAAAGTTTATACCAGTATGAGCTGCCGCAGCTGCGTCACTGCGGACACGGTCCCACCAGCACGGTGCCGCTGTAGCCGCCGGTATAATTCGCCGAGCCGCCCCCGGTCGCACCCGCCAAAACAGAAGTCTTGAAATTTTCCGGAGTGCCGGCGTGATCCGCGTTGCGGTACGCGCTGGACATGACATCGTCGACCGGCTTGACCCCAACGGCATTGTAGTCGGGCGGCAGGGTTGGATAGACAGCCGCAGCCCATTTCCATTGCAGACTGGCCGCGGGCGCATCGGGGCTTATCGTCCCACTCCAACGCACATTTTTCAGACCGCCGGCGATATTCTCTGGAACCTGGAATGCGACCGCGGAAAGAAATATATTACCGGCGAGGTGCGAAGCAGGAACGCGTGTCACCCAGCTTCCGCCGACGAAATTGGATGTGGCGGCGGTCGCGGCTGGGTCGAAAATGACGGTCGCGTCCGGCACCGGAATGGTGAACTGCGAACTGGAGATGGTTTGGTTGGTGAAACGGAAAGTGACCGTCCTTCCGCCCAACCCACTCGGTCTGCAGACCGACGTCAACCAGATCGACGAACCACTTGCGATCGGCGTCGCGTTAAAGTTCACCGTGATCGAGGTCGGCAGATCGCAGGTCGGCGTTGCATTCGGCGTCGGAGTGGGAGTGGCCGTCGGTGTAGCGGTTGGCGTTGGAGTTGCCGTCGGAGTGGGCGTCGGTGCCATCGGACCGATTTTCGCGACGAATGCATCATTATCGTTGCTGAGGCTGTGCGCCCGCACCGGATTCCCCCAGGTGTGATCGCTTTCGCCCGCCAAATAAACGTTCATCGTCCCATCTACCCCGACCCCGTAGCCGAGATCGGTCCCCCCGCTTCCAACGAAGTTGTTCCAGATCAAATTGCCGCTGTTATCCAGCTTGGCTGCGAATGCATCGATGCCGCCGTTGAAGGCGAGATCTGAAACGCCCCAAGGCTCGTCGCTGTAACCTCCAACGTAAACATTGCCGGCGCTGTCGAGGGTAATCGCGTCGCCAACATCCTGTCCGGTGGTGTCGCCCAAAAAGGTGTTCCAGGCCAGACTGCCATCCGAGCCTAACTTTGCCGCGTAGGCATTCTGGACTCCACCGAACGGACGTACCGGCGCGCCCCAGCTCGTCGAACTGAATCCCGTGACATACGCGTTTTGATTCAGATCCACCGCGATCGCCGTCCCAGCCCCGGTCAGAAACGTGTTCCAATCGAGGTTCCCATTCTGGTCGAGCCTGGCCACGAAAGCCGCATCGGTCCCATTAAAGGGCCGCACCGGGTTACCCCACGAGGCGGTGCTAAAGCCAACGATGTAAACCTTTGCAACCAAGTCGACCGCGACACCACGGGCCATATCTGTGCCTGCGCTGCCGAGAAATGTGTTCCAGACCAGGTTGCCCGCAGGGTCGAGCTTCGCCGCGAAAGCGTCGTAATTTCCGCTGAAGGGGAGAACCGGTGCACCCCACGTGTTGTTGCTATAACCGCTGAGATAAACGTCGCCCAGTCCGTCGACCGCCACGCCCTGCGCCGCATCATCGCCCGGGCTGCCGAGAAACGTGCTCCATAGCACGTTTCCGTTCGGATCAAGTCTCGCCGCGAAAATGTCGTTAGACCCAGTGAACGCGTTAATTGGGTTTCCCCAGCTTGCGTTACCGAACCCGGCAACAGTGATGTTACCAGACCCATCGATGGCCACCCCCTGCGCGCCTTCGTCGCCGGTTCCTCCCAGGAAAGTGTTCCAGACCAGGTTACCGTTTGAATCCAGCTTGGCCAGGTAAGCGTCGTAGCCGCCCGAATACAAACGAACGGGAGAGCCCCAGCTGCCATTGCTCAGGCCGACAACGTAGGAATTGCCATTGCCGTCGACGGCCATGGCGAAAGCATGATCGTCCTGACTGCTGCCGAGAAAAGTGTTCCAAGTCAGGGTCGGGTCGATGAACAACTCGCGGTCACGGTCGTAGGCGCCTACGGCGAATCCGACCTGACCCGCCTTAGGCTGACTGAAAGCAACCGAGACGGATTTGCGTTTGCCTTCCCATTCCTGCCACGCAACTGGCGCCGTCTCGTTCATCATCCCGGTTTTGAAGTGGACTCGCAATGAACCGTTTTTCTCCAGCGAAACCGGGGCGTGGTAGGAGAGTGCGATTTGGCTTGGGTCGGCGTGCGGCGCCACTCGATAGCTGCTGCGCGCGATTGCGCCGTTGGGCAGATCGTAGCTCAATGTCACTCCCGGCCACAGCTCCGCATATTCAACCCGCTCTTCGCTACCTGACCAAGTCGTGGCCGGCTCAATTGAGCGCGCCCGAACGAAATCAACCCGCAGCGAATGCGACCGCCCTCCCACCGATATTCCTTTCGGCGTGAAAATCAGCGCGTGACCGGCGGAAGCGAGCTGCACGATAGAACGCGCCTTGCTCGAGACTGACTCAAGGCGGGCTCGAGGCGGGAGCGCGAAAGCAACCGCGACCACGACCAACGACCAGAGCAAGACAGGCGGAAGCGATTGCGAAGGGCCGACGATTTTTTTCATTTCAGTGGGACCGTGATCTCCGTTTGCTGTGGCAGGGTCAAGATATTTGCAGAGTGACGGAGATTACATTTCGGTGAGGCGTCGTGCGGAAGTTGATATTGCCTGGAACTGCGAGAAACCTGAGAAGGCTTTGCCTTGGCCGAACATTGCGGTTTAGTCTCCGGCTCCGAACCCTGTTCTCAATTCATGCGCATTCTTTCCGGGATACAACCCAGCGGCCGGCTGCACATCGGCAACTACTTTGGCATGATGCTTCCGGCGATCGCCCTGCAGGCCGACGGCGAGACGTTTTACTTTATCGCCGATTACCACGCGCTCACCTCGCTGCGTGATCCAGCGGTCTTGCTCGAATACAGTCGCAGCGTCGCCGTGGACATGCTGGCGTGCGGGTTTGATCCGGCCAAGGGCGTTCTCTTCCGGCAGAGCGATATCCCGCAGGTAACCGAGCTTTCCTGGATCCTCTCCACGGTGGCGCCGATGGGGCTGCTGGAGCGGGCTCACTCTTATAAAGACAAGCTGGCGCGTGGACTCCCCGCCTCCGTTGGGTTGTTCAGTTATCCGGTGCTGATGGCAGCCGATATTCTGATCTATAACAGCGATGTCGTGCCGGTCGGCCGGGACCAGAAGCAGCACATCGAGATTACGCGGGATCTCGCGATCAAGATGAACGAGACCTACGGCGAAATTTTCAAGCTGCCCGAACCGCGGATTAAAAGGGCGGTCGAGACGGTGCCCGGGCTCGACGGACAGAAGATGAGCAAGAGCTATAACAACACGGTCGATCTCTTCGGCACAGAAAAGGAAATCAGAAAACGGATCATGGGTCTGGTGACGGACTCGACTCCGGTGGAAGCGCCGAAGGATCCGGCCAAGTCACTGATTGTTCAGCTTTACTCGCTGGTGGCGAATGAAAGCGAGATGGAAGAGATGCGGGAACGGTTTCGCGCCGGAGGGACCGGCTACGGCGATTTCAAGAAGCAGCTTTTTGAGAAACTGTGGAGTTACTTCGAACCGATGCGCAAGCGGCGCGAGGAAGTCCTGGCCGATCCCAAGTATGTCGATGACATCCTGGCCCGCGGAGCGGAGACGGCGCGCGCGGAGGCGGAGAAAGTGATGATCCGGGTGCGCAAAGCCGTTGGATTGCGCTGACCCGATTCCGCTCAGATAAACTCCCGCTCGACCCACTGTGGAACCATCTGCGGATTGACGTAGAGCCCGTCACACATCGAGGCCCGGCCGTTCAGGCAAAGCGGCTTCGACGCGTTCGCCAGGAAAAATCCATGACGATTGGTCAGGCGCTCGTGCAGCGGTCCCAACCACGATCCGCCTTCGTAATGCGGCATGTAATTCAACTCGATTAAAAGGAATTTCGTTTTCCTCAGCGTCTCGGATGCGCCGTCCAAGGCCGCTTCCTCCGCTCCCTGCACATCGATCTTCAGCAGCGAAATTTCGGGCCAGTCCTTTAACAAACGATCGAGCGTTGTCACCGGCACCTCAATCTCCGACGTGACCGTCCAATTCTGACCGATCAGGTCCGTCATCTCGCGACGGGGCGTGAGCAGGGAAGCGCCGGTGCTGTCGCGGGTGATCTTGAACCAAGCCTTCCCCTCCTCCGCGCCAACCGCGGTTTGCTCAATCCTGACGAAGGCCTTGCTCCCGAATTTACGGCGCAGCTCCGCCACCGCCTCCGGCATCGGCTCTATAATAATGAGTCGCTCCGGGGTCAGGCAGTCGAGCAGCATTCCGGACCATTGTCCTTGGTTGGCCCCGACATCGACGACGAAGCGAATCTGGCTGGGGAACCCGGGCGGAAACAGATCGAGCCCGCTTTGCGTCGCTTCATGCATCAGCCAGTCGCTCCTGAACCACTCTGCCGGGCGCAGGGGCCGGCCGAGCTGATTTAAGCGCGTGCGATTACGCGCCAGTTCAACGAAGCCGTGCGGAACAATGAACTTGAGGAGCTTGCGCAAGCGCATCACGCGCCGGCCGGCACGGCCGCACGAGGCTTCACCTCAGCGAAGATAAGACGGCCCGCGGCGGTTTGCAGCGCGCTCGAAACCACGATCGGCGTTGTTTTGCCTAGCTGCGGGCGGCCGTGATTGACCACAATCATCGTTCCATCGGCCAGATAACCAACCGCCTGATGCTGTTCGCGGCCTTCCTTGACCAGGCTCAGATCGATCTCGTCTCCCACCGCGACCACCGGCCGCAGAGGCGCGAAGCAGATCGTTCAGGTTCAGCGCGCCGACCTGCTGCAGCCGCGCCACCTGGCAGAGCGCGCGTATCGTTAGTCAAAAGGCGAGCCTGTAGAACTTTGGCGGTCCGCACCAGCCGCGCGTCGATCGTGCCGTTTCGTCCTCTTCCGCGGTGCTTTCGTGAATCGGTCAGTTCGATATCACGGGAAGCTGCAATTGATTCAGAATCTTCAAGACCGCGGCGGCCGCGCTCGCGTTTCATCGGATCGCGCGAATCGGCCAGGGTTTGCAGTTCACCCAGAACAAAGCGCGGCACAATCAGCGCGCCGACTGAGAAATCCCGTCGCGCAAAGTTCGGCAATGCGGCCATCGATAATGATGTTGGTGTCGATCACCAGCGGTTCGTGCTGCGTGGTTTCCCGCGTGAAGCGCACATAAGGAATAATCAGCGAAAATTCATCGCGGTTGCTGCGCATCGCCAGCATCATGCCGAGATAGCCAAAGGTGGCAATAAACGATCACGCGCGCGACCCATTGCGTCGTCTCGGATTGATAATGCAAAACATCGGAGGCGATGCAGCAGATTGGCGAAAAGGAGGCCGAGGAGAAGACCGAAAGTGGCCGAGGAAAAGGCGCGCAGCGAAAAACCTTTGAGCAGCCGGTCGACCAGGACCAGGGCAAGGCCGAGGATGACGCCGAGGAACAGCCCGGTCCACAGGTTTTCGCCGAGCGAATCGCGAAACATTGGCGCCGATGGCGCCGCAAAAAGTGACAAAAAGCGACGCGCAGCAGATTGACGGTGAGGAGCGGCGTCATCGGCCGCCCTCGCTTGGCGGCGACGGCTGGGTTTTGGGTCGGGTTTGCCGGGTTCATCTTCGCAGCGCGCTATCCCGGTAGAAGAGCACACCGTGTGCTCGCAGGTTACGCAACAAGCGCTCGAAGATCGTTGGCCAGCTCCTGATTAGTCAGGAGCGCTGGCAGCAGGCCCTTCCCCTCGGTGCTTCCGGAAGACCTGCGTGCGGCCTGCAACGTCTTGCGCGCGTCAGCGATGAACCTGTTGCAGGTCATCGGCGTCCTTGCCCACCGACCCCACCGCGGCATCCGCTTTTTCCATGACCCCATCGAGCTTTTTGCTGGAAGGCTCAGCCAGGGCAGCGGTCGCTGCGTTCAGATGCTCGAAGCTCCGCTTCAGATTTTGCATATTCGCCGGCGAAAGGGCCTCCTGGTTCAAACGCGTGACGGTGGCGTTGATGTTTTGCACCGTGCTCCGCAAATCGTTCACCAGTTCGCCGCCCTCGCGGGTCAGATCGTCCATGCCGGTTTCACGCGTGCCTTCGATGTCGAGCTTCTTTTGCGATGAACGCTGTCGGTTTGCCCGGCGGCATGGTCACGTTGACGAAGCGATCGCCGAGCAAGCCGGAACTGCCGACCGTGAACTTGCTCCCGCCGGAATCTTGACGTAATCGAAAATGCGCAAGGGACCTCCACGCCATTCCCGTCCCGAACCAGCCGCGGACCGCCGGAAACGCGCCCGATCTTCGCGCCGGCCAGCAGGACGTCGGAGCCTTTGAGCAGCCCGCTGGCGTCAGCGAAGCGAACGGTCAGCGTCGTAGTAGGTTTTGAATCCTTCGCCGACCCGGCCGAATTGCACAACCAGCGCGGCCAGCATGGCCAGACCGAGCAAGACAAAGGCGCCGACTTTGAACTCGAAACCGCGATCCTGTGGCGCGCGTGCCATGGTCAGCAAATTCGACTTGCCCGCGGCCTTCCTCAACCGCGGGTTTGCGCACTCGTCTCACACTTCCGGTTGGGCCTCCGAACGCCCGAGCAGAAAATCCTGCAGGAACGGATCCGGTGTGGCTGAAGTTCAGCCGGTGTGCCGTGAAAATAGATCCGCCCTTCGTGCAGATAAGCGATGTGATTGGCGACCTGGAAGGCGCTCTTCATGTCGTGGGTCACGACCATGCTGGTGATGCCAAAGCGCTCCTGCAGCCGCATGATCAGACGATTGATGCTGTCGGAAACGACCGGATCGAGACCCGAGGTCGGCTCGTCATACAGGACGCAGGAGGGCCGGCGAATGATCGACGCGCGCCAGACCGACGCGCTTCTTCATTCCGCCGCTCAGGTTGACCGGCATCTTCTCCTCCTGCCCTTCCAGCTCGACCACTTCGAGCATCTCCCGCACCTGCTCGCGAAGCACGCGCGGGTCGCGCTCACCCGCTTCGCGCAAGGGAAAGGCGATGTTCTCCGCCACCGTCATCGAATCGAAGAGCGCTGCGCCCTGGAAGAGAATCCCGACTTTTCTGCCGAATGGCGGCAAGATTGCGTTCGGTTAGGCCGATGATGTTTTGGCCGTCGATCCAGATCTCGCCCGCGTCTGGATTCATCAAGCCCGATGAGGTGCTTGAGCAGGACACTCTTGCCGCCGCCGCTCCGGCCGATAATGGCCAGCGTTTCGCCCCGCGCCGACATCGAGATCGACTCCCCGCAGAATTTCCTGCCGATCCAATCGTCTTCGTTAACGCCCGCACCGCGATCATCGGCGAGGGCGGATTAAGCGCATGGCAGGTCCAACGTTGAGCGAGAAATCCGAAGCACTCATGCGGCGCGCTTGACCCTCATCTCTCAACCCTCATCGCTCAACCTTCGCACCCTACTGATATCCGGCCGGGAAAATAATATTGAGAAACATGGTCAGGAAAAAATTGAAGATCAGGACGGCGAGCGATGCGTTCACCACCGCCTCGGTGGTGGCTTTGCCCACACCGACCGCACCTTCCCTCGCGTTCAGTCCCTTGTGGCAGCTGATGAAGACGATCAGCAATCCGAAACAGAACGCCTTGGTTAAGCGCCATGACGATATCGCGCATGCCCGTCCAGCGGACCATGTTGGCCAGTAGTAGGGCCCGTTCACTTCGAGCAGGTAAACCGCGATGAAATAACCGGCCGAGATTCCGAACGCGATACACTCGGCCACCAGCAGTGGCATCGAGACCATCATGGCGAGCATGCGCGGGACGACCAAATAATCCACCGGATAAACGGCCAGCGCGCGCAAGCGCATCGATTTGTTCGGTCACTTTCATCGTCCCGATCTCTGCCGACATGGCGGCGCCGACGCGGCCCGTCACCATTAATGCGGTCAGGACCGGGCCGAGCTCGCGGCATAACGAAACCGAGACCACCGCGCCAACTCCAGACCCAATCCCCAGCTTGGCGAATTGGAAATAGGTCTGGGCGGCGAAAACGGCGCCGGTGAACCCGCCGGTAATGATGACGACTAGCTGCGAGAGCAATCCGATCTCGACAATTTGCCGCAAAAAAAGCGTCCAGCGCAGGCGCTGGGTAAAAAGTGAACGGAAGGCATCGGCCGCCAGCAGGACGACCTCGCCGGTATAAACGAAAGACGAAATGACCGCCCGCCCTACTGCATTAAAGAGGCGGACCATCGTGCCTGCCGCATTCCCCAAGTTTTTTAATGTTCAACATTTGTCCCGTGCCGGCTGCGAGGCACGGGGGGTGAGTGGCGGCGGCAGAGGTTTTTTTTCAAGCGGTGAGCAGTTGCGTCTTCGATTTCGGTCGCAGTTCCGGCGAAACCGCGCCGACAAAGCGCGGGTCGAGTTCAAGCTTTCGGAAAATGGCGCGGATCTCGCGCAAGGTAATGACCGGTTCGTCCATCTCGAGGTAAACGAGATCGTGATTGCTATCGATCTTGTAACGCAGACCGGGAACGGCGTTGAGCTGATGGTCCAACTCCAGGACTTTATTCAAATCACGCACCCCGGCAGCGTAGACCTCAAGTTCGATCATGAGGCTACATCTTACAAACGCCTCATCATCGCGCAACGCTGAAGGCGCGGGGAAAAAACAGTTCCCGTTGCATCGCCCGAGGAAGATGAGTAGAGGTAGCGCAAGAAGATGAAACGCTCCGGGTTTTCGCTCCTCACTTTGGCCGGTTTTCTCACTTCTCTTTGGCTGCCGGGGTGCCAACTCGAGCCCGAGGGGATCCAGCAGGCGCGAACCGCGGTCACCCAGAGCGTAGCCAAAGAGCCGCCGGGCGATTACTTTATTGGCCGTCGCTATTACAAGCCGGACTTCAAATTCTGGGGCTACGTGCGCAAGCCGGGTCAGCCCTGGGCCACCGCGCAACTGGTCATGTTCAACGAAAAAGAGAAGCTCGCACCGGATCGTGCCGCTCTCCGTTTCGGAAGCGATAACAATTACGAATACAAGCTGACCGGTTACTTCAGCGGCGACAGCGTCTACGAGCCGGCCAGCAACGGTATTTATCCTGAATTTGTTTTGAAGGACTACAAACTTCTTTCCACTACGCCACCACCGATTTTCCGGAGCCAGGTGGACGGCGCCGCCCAATCGGCCGTGACCCGGCTGACCATTGAAAGACCCGGCTACTAATTCGGCCGCGGACCTGCGGCGTGATTCCGCCGTTCAGGATTTCTTTCGCTATCTCCGGGTCGAGCGCAACGCATCCGAGCGAACCATTCGCGCCTACGCCCAGGCGCTCAACGCCTTTCGCGCGGCCGAGGTCACACCGTGGCTGAAGTGTTCCCCGGATCACTTTCGCGATTATCTGTTCCAGCTGATGAAGACGAAACAGGCGCGCTCCTATATCCGTCTGCAATTCTCCGCGCTGCGCACCTTCTTTCGCTTCCTGGTCGCCCGGAAAAAGTTGCGGATCGATCCGCTGCGGGAATTACAGCTGCCAAAACTGGAAAAAAAGCTGCCCCTGGTCCTGACGCGCCAGCAGATCGAAGAACTGCTGGCGGCGCCTTTGAAGGTGAAGAAAACCCGGTCGGCGGCGTCGTGGATGGCGGGGCGCGATGTGGCCATCATGGAACTGTTCTACAGCAGCGGTCTGCGTCTCAGCGAGCTGGCCGCCCTCGATGTCGCAGATGTGGATCTCTACACCGAATCGGTCCGGGTTTTTGGAAAAGGACGAAAAGAACGGGTCTGCCCGATCGGATTGCCGGCTTTGGAAAGCATTCAGCGGTATCGTTCCGCCGCGCAGGTTCACGCGGGACCGCTGTTCATCAACAAATCACGCAAACGCATCTCCACACGGTCGGTCTGGCTGACGCTGAAACGTTACCTCGCAGAAACCTCCATCCCGATCGCGGTCAGTCCGCACAAGCTTCGTCACAGCTTTGCCACCCACCTGCTCGATCGCGGAGCCGATCTGCGCAGCGTTCAATCCTTGTTAGGCCACGCCAGTCTCTCCACCACCCAGATCTACACCCACGTCACGGTGGAGCGCCTGAAGAAGGCCTACGCCGAAGCGCATCCGCGCGCCTGAAAAGGGAGCAAAAGCGACGCGCACCGAATGCCACCGAGGCCTTCCTGGCTAATGGGAAGCGGAACTAGACAGGATTTACGGGATTAACAGGATTCAAGAAAAGAGAGGGTTCCGTAGATTCGGAAATCCCGTAAATCCTGTTAATCCTGTCTAGTTGCTTCAGGATCAGCCCTGCTGCCAGTTGCCGCTTGAGGCAACTCGTTAGTGAACGAACAAGCGCTAACTTGCGCTCGCCGCCGGCTGCACTTCCGGCTGACGGAAAACGAGCTTCCCGTTCTCCGCAAAGACGTGAACGCTTTCGCCGGCTTTGACGTTGCCACGCAAGAGCTCTTCCGCGAAGGGATCTTCGAGATATCTCTCGACTGCGCGGCGCATCGGACGCGCGCCATATTGCGGGTCGTAGCCTTTCTCGATCAGGAATTCTTTGGCGCTGGTCTCGAGTTCCACGTGAACTTCCTTCGCCTTCACCCGGGCCAGCACCTTGCCGACTTCGAGCTCGACGATGTGCATCAGGTTTTCTTTGATCAGCTGGTGGAAGACGATGATGTCGTCGAGGCGGTTGATGAATTCCGGCTTGAACGCCTTCTTCGCCTCTTCCATCAGGCGATCGCGCATCGTTTCGTACTCATGCTCACCAATCGGCCTGGTTGCGCCAAATCCCATGGTCGTCTGCTTGCGCAGGGTTTCGGCGCCGACGTTCGACGTCATGATGATGATGGTATTACGGAAGTCGATCTTTCTTCCTAACGAATCGGTGATCTTGCCGTCTTCCAGGATCTGCAGGAGCAGGTGCATGACATCCGGGTGCGCCTTTTCGATTTCGTCGAACAGGACCACCGAATAGGGACGACGCCTTACCGCTTCGGAAAGCTGCCCGCCCTCTTCGTAGCCGACATATCCCGGAGGTGAGCCGATCAACCGGGAGGCGGTGAACTTCTCCATGTACTCCGACATGTCGATCTGGATGAGCGCATCGCGGTCGCCGAACATGAAGTCAGCGAGCTGTTGCGCGAGGAAAGTTTTTCCAACTCCGGTCGGGCCCAGGAAAATGAAGGAACCGATTGGGCGGCGCGGATCTTTCAGGTCGGCGCGGCTGCGGCGAAGCGCTTTCGAAATTGCCGAGACCGCCTCGTCCTGACCGATGACCTTGCCTCTCAGTGCCTCTTCCATCTTGAGGAGCTTCTCCGTCTCCGCCTGTTCCATCCGTTGCAGCGGAACACCGGTGACCTTGGAAATGATGTGCATCATGTCGTCGCCGGTCACGAGCACTTCCTTCTCTTCGCGCTCTTCGCGCCACTTCGCCAAAATGCTTTCGAGTTTTTCTTTCGTCTGCTTCTCGCTGTCGCGGAGTGCAGCCGCCTTCTCAAAGTCCTGCGCTTTGATCGCGGCTTCCTTCTCGACGCGGATCTCTTCGATCTCTTTCTCGATTTCCTTGACGTTAGGCGGACGGGTCATCGCGTTGATGCGAGCGCGCGCGCCCGCTTCGTCCATCACGTCGATCGCCTTGTCCGGCAGGAAACGTCCGGTGATGTAGCGCTCGGAAAACTTCACTGCCGTTTCGAGAGCTTCATCGGTCAGCTTGGCCTTGTGGTGCGCCTCATATTTCGGACGCAGGCCTTTCAAGATCTCGATCGCCTCTTCAATCGTCGGCTGCATCCACTTTCACCGTCTGAAAGCGGCGTTCCAGCGCAGCGTCCTTCTCGATGTACTTGCGGTACTCGTTCATCGTGGTCGCGCCGACGCACTGTAGCTCGCCGCGGCTAAGCGCAGGCTTGATAATATTGGACGCGTCCATGGCGCCTTCGGCCGAACCGGCGCCGACAATCGTGTGCAGCTCATCGATAAAAAGAATGACGTTCTTGGAACGGCGAATCTCGTCCATCACCGCCTTGATCCGCTCTTCAAATTGACCGCGGTATTTGGTGCCTGCCACCATCAAGGCGAGGTCGAGAGTGATGACGCGCTTGTCCCGCAACAGCTCTGGAACATTGCCGGCAGCGATTTCCTGGGCCAAACCTTCCGCGATCGCGGTCTTACCCACGCCCGCTTCGCCGATTAGCACCGGATTGTTCTTGGTCCGGCGGCAGAGGACCTGGATGACCCGCTCGATCTCATTGCGCCGACCGATCACCGGATCCAGTTCGCCCTTCTTGGCCAACTCCGTCAGGTCACGACCGAACGCGCGCAGCGCCGGTGTCTTGACGTCCTTCTTGCCGGAAGTGGGCTCGCCCGGTTCACCTTCCGCTTCGGGCGGAGTGAAGTTCGGGTCCAGCTCTTTTAGAATTTCGTTACGGGTGCGCTCGATGTCGACCTCCAGGCTCTTCAAGACGCGGGCGGCCACGCCTTCACCTTCGCGCAGCAATCCGAGCAGGATATGCTCGGTGCCGACATAAGAATGATTGAGGGCCTTCGCTTCTTTGCCGGCCAGCGCAAGAACCTTCTTCACTCGCGGCGTATAGGGGATGTTCCCGACCATTTTTGTCTCGGGTCCGGAACCCACCTGCTTCTCCACTTCCATGCGGACGGTCTCGAGATCGAGGCCCATCTTCTGGAGTACGTTGACCGCCACGCCCTGGCCGAGCTTGATCAGGCCAAGCAAAAGATGCTCGGTTCCCACGTAGTTGTGGTTAAACCGGTCGGCTTCCTTACGGGCAAGCGCCAGCACCTGCTGAGCGCGGGGAGTGAAATTATTCATCATTTGGTGATGAGGCAGCGGCACCGTTGCCCGACTCCCTCACAAGTTTACTAATATCAGGTTTAGGGAAGACTTTCAAACGCTCACGGATAATCTGAGCCCGCAGATGGTCGCGTTCCTCGGCGTTAAGCTTGCGCTGTGAGCTCTTTTGCAGATGCGCCGGTTGGGTGTCGATGAACAACTCATCAATCGGGAGACGGCGATCTTCCGGAAAAGCGCCCAGATCGACGCCGAGTTTCATAATCGAAAGAAGGTTGAGCGCTTCTTTCGAAGTCATGGCGTGCGCGTAGGTCAGGATTCCGTAGGCGCGGCCAATCTGGTCCCAAAGCGTGTTCGAACGTTTCTGGATCAGGACCTGACGCGCGTCGTGTTCTTTCTCGATGATCGTCTCAATCACTTTGCTGAGACGCGAAATGATTTCTTCTTCTTTCTCGCCCAGAGTCGTTTGGTTCGAAATTTGAAAAAGGTTTCCCATCGCTTCGGTGCCTTCGCCGTAGAGACCGCGCACCGCCAGGCCGATCTTGCTCACCGCCTGGATCACCTGGTTGATCAGCTCACTCAGAACAAGTCCGGGCAAATGCAGCATCGCCGAGGCGCGCATGCCGGTTCCCACATTCGTTGGGCAAGCGGTCAGGTAGCCAAGTCTGCCGTCGTAGGCGAAATCCAGTTTTTGCTCCAGCGCGGTATCTACCTTGTCGACCAGCTTGAACGCCTGCTTCAGCTGCAACCCGGAGCGGATCGACTGCATGCGCAGATGATCCTCTTCATTGATCATGATACTCAGCGTCTGCTTGCGGTTCATGACCACGGCGCTGCCGACACTTTTGGCGGCGTGCTCGCGGCTGATCAGGTGACGCTCCACCAGCACCTGCTTCTCCAGCGCGGAAAGATCCTGCAGTAATTCCGAAAACGAATCCTGCATCTCGGGGAGTTCTTCCACCCGCGGCCGGATTAGTTCCAAAACTTCGATGCGCGCCGGCTTTTTGCCCCAGCCGGGGAACGCGCGGTTGCGCAAATTCCTCGCCAGTCGCACCCGACTGCTGATCACGATTTGATGATGAGGACCCTCACCGCGCAGCCATTCGCCGGCGGTGGTCATGACGTTGGAAAATTTCATCGTCGTCCTCCGTTAGCTGGCCATTTCCATTTCCAGCTGCTTGATCTGATCGCGCAGCGTCGCGGCCGTCTCGTAATTTTCCTCCGCAACCGCCTTCTCCAGGCTCGCGGTCAAATTCTTCATCTTGTCGGTCAGCTCGATCGTGCGGTGAGCGTGTTGCGGCAGCTTGCCAACGTGCTCGGTGCCTTTGTGCATCGCCTTCAAGAGAGTGGTCAGTCCTTCCAGAAAAGTTTGATAGCACGTGCTGCACCCAAGGCGTCCGGTCTTCTTAAAGTCGGCCTGGGTATACCCGCAAACGACGCAGCGCTGGGTATTGGCACCCTTCTCTAACTCCTCGGCCGCGCCGATGCCCAACAAGAGGTCGGCCAGGGCAAAGCCGGTGGGGTCCTGCACCCCCTTCTCCTTTGAGCAGGCGTCGCACAGGTTCACCTTCTGCATCTTGCCTTCCAGGATCTGGGTCAGGAAGACCGTCGCATCGTTACATTTGCAAACGTCGCAGAGCATCTTTCTAAGTTAGACCTCTTTTTCTCAGCAATAATTCAACCATTGGGATCGCTTCGTGACTCGGCGAATCTTTCAGCAGTAGATCGGCGTTCCCGTTGCGCGCGTAATCTCCCGGAAGCGCGCGATCATGCGGGTGCTGATCGGACCCGGCTTGCCTGCGCCAATTGCCCGGCCATCGGCTTTAACCACCGGCACCACTTCGGCTGCAGTCCCGGTTAGAAAACATTCATCGGCGGTGAAGACGTCATGCCGTGTGATTTCACTCTCGCTGATGCGAATTCCGAGTTCCGTCGCGATTTCGAACGCGACCGCCCGCGTAATCCCGCGCAGTGCTCCGGCCGAAATCGGCGGGGTGAAGATTTCGCCGTGTTTGATGATGAAAAGATTGTCCGCGGTGCACTCCGCAACGTTCCCCTGGTCGTTCAACATCAAAGCTTCGTCGGCGTTGGCCAAGTTGGCCTCGATCCGCGCCATCACATTATTAAGATAGTTGAGCGACTTCACCGCCGGATTGAGTGCCGCCGGATTAACCCGACGCGTCGCGCAGGTCACCACCGAAAGTCCGTTCTCGTACTTCTCTTTGGCGTAAAGGGCGATCGGCGCCGCAATGATGATGATGCCCGGCCGCTTACATTGGGTCGGATTCAAACCGAGATTTCCCACCCCGCGCGTGACGATCAAACGAATGTAGCCATCACGCATGTCGTTCTGCCGAACCGTCTCCAGCACGCCTTCGGTCATCTCCTCGAGCGAAATCGGAATTTCCAAGCAAATCGAGCGAGCGGAATCCCACAAGCGCTCGAGATGCTCTTCCAGGCGGAAGACCCGGCCATTGTAGAACCGAATCCCTTCGAAAACGCCGTCGCCGTAAAGCAGGCCGTGATCGAACACGGAAATCTTCGCGTCCGCTTCCGCGAAAAAGTCGCCGTCGATATAGATGCGGGAGTCGCTGGCGGCGCCGTCCTTCGCCTCCACGTTGTCCACCGCCGGTTTAACGACCGGCTTGCGGCTTTGCTTTTTGGGTTCGTCCAAGACCATCGCGTCCGCAGCTGTTTTCATAGGCCAAGAAAAGTTCAGGCCTTTTCCGCGCAATTCAAGCAAAAGGTCCCCCCACCTCAATTCTCGAGGCCGAAGAAACTCATGATCCTGAGCAGGGTCGCTCGCTTCCTCGGAGGAGGTTTTTTACGCGTGGGTGTCCTCGTTTGCTTCCCTTCCTCTCCCTTGTCCGGGAGAGGATTGAGGTGAGCGTGTCTTTCTACTGCAACTGCCCGTCCAACATTTCCAGGCGTCGATCACCGCGATCGGCCAACCGCGCATCATGCGTCACCACCAATAATGTTTTTCGCCGGTCCCGGGCCAGGCGTAAGAGCAATTCGATGATGGTATCGCCCGTTTTGGAATCCAGGTTACCAGTCGGTTCATCCGCAAAGATAATTTGAGGGTCGTTCGTTAGGGCACGCGCGATCGCCACCCGCTGCTGTTCGCCGCCGGAAAGCTCAGCCGGCAGGTGATGCATCCGGTCGGCCAGACCGACCGCCTCCAGGCTTTGCTCGGCGGCGTCGCGCGGAACCTTTCCTCCGATCATTGCCGGCAGCGAGACGTTTTCCAGCGCGGTCAGTTCCGACAAAAGGAAGTAACCTTGAAACACGAAGCCCATCTTGCTGTTGCGAAAACGCGCCTGTGCTCGCGAGCTCCCGCGATAGAGCGCTGTCCCTTCAAACTCGACTGCTCCCGCATCCGGCCGTTCCAAACCGGAAAGCGTATAGAGCAGGGTGGTCTTGCCCGCGCCGGAAGCTCCACAGAGGAACACCACCTCGCCCCGTTGAATGTCGAGAGAAACGCCCCGCAAAACTTCGATGTGCCGCTTTCCAATCGTAAACGAACGAAAGAGCTCGCGCGCGACAAGTTGCGCCTCTCCGTTCGTGCTTTCCGGCATCCGCAACGATTACAGGATGCCTCCTCAAATTGCGAACGTCTCTTAATGAGTGGGACGAGGCGGAACTCGTCCCTCCGCGAATGACCGGCCGGCGGCTTCGGCTGGAGGTTGCTCAGCGAACTTTGTGGTGAACCCTCTTTTCTTAAAAAGAAGGCAGTCCCGCGAGTGACTTCATAAGCCGCATGTTTCCTTCAACGCGCTGAGGTTGCAGGGAGGGACGAGTTCCGTCTCGTCCCACTAAAGTCCGTTGAGGCGAGGGCGCCTCAACCCGCACGCGAGGCGCGTGCGCTCCCCGAGTTCGGTACCACGTCTTCCCGTTTCTCCTCGTCATAAGCCGCGTGTCTGCTCAACGCGCTGAGGTTGCCGGGAGGGACGAGCTCGCCTGGTCCGCTCTCGTCCCGTACACAAGAAAGCCGCCACGCATCGGTCGTGGCGGCCTCCGTTCTCTGGGATCCCTGTTAGCCCATGCCCAGCGAATTCAACGTCGGCTGATCAATCGCAGCCGTGGCGTAGAGACCATGGTCAGCCTGATAGGCCGCCAGGGCCGAACGCGTCAGTGGTCCGAGCATGCCGTCCACTTCGCCCCTGTAATATCCTTCCGATTGCAGTGCCGTCTGCACGTTGGCAATCACCTGGTCCGGTGGCAGATCGTTGTAGGCGTAGATCGGCCCATCGTAAGGATAATACGAATAGGCGTTGTCATAGCCCCAGGCAGGATACCACCAGCCGTTATCCCAGTAATAATACCCGCCGCCGATCAGAACGATCCGGTTGTGGTGCGAGCGCCACCAGTTCCGGTCGTGCCATTGTGCGTTGTAATTGCGGAAGGCGGAGTAATTGCGCCCCTGCCACTTCTGCGCGCCACTGATGCGCGCGCCAGCCGAAAATTTCGCGGTATTCACCCGCGGGTTGAAGTTGTTGTTCAGGTTATTGAAATGCCGAACCTGTCCGCGGGTATAAACACGGTTCTGGTTCTGCACCTGCTGATTACGGAACCTTTGCTGCCCGTTGAGGCTGTCGTTGGTGGTCCGCCGATAGAACGCCGGGTGGCTCGTTTGCGAGCGGGTCACATGCGGCCCCGCCGTTTGCATCGCGCCGTCTACCGGCGCCACATTCACCCGTCTGTTAGGCGTCGTGCCATCAACCACTTGCGCCTGCAAAGCCGATGCCGCCAGCATCGAACACAAGAATAATGTCCCTCTCTTCATAGATTTTCCCTCCATCTATTTGACTGATTTTCCCTTTGCTTATTCAACCCCGACCCGATGCCGGGGTTGCAGCCGGCGCAGCAAATTCCTCCTGCCAGAAACTTACTGCATCGCCTGCTGTCGAATTGCTTCGAACAAAACGATGGCAACGGATGTAGCGAGATTCAGACTGCGCGTTCCCTGCATCGGAATGGTCAGGCAGCGCTCCGCATTTTCGCGTAGGACCCTTTCCGGCAATCCTTTCGTCTCCCGGCCGAAAACAAGGAAGTCGCCGGGGTGAAAAGAGGTTTCGTAATAAGGACTTTGCGCTTTGGTGGTGAGAAAAAAGTAGCGAGTTCCTTCCTTTTGCCCCGCTCGCAAAGCTTCAAGCGAATCCCAGGTCGAGACCTTCACCTCCGTCCAATAGTCGAGTCCGGCTCGTTTCAGCTCGCGATCGGACAAGGAAAACCCCAGCGGCTTGACCAGGTGCAGATGTGCGCCGGTGGCGAGACAAAGCCGACCGACATTCCCGGTGTTCGGCGGAATCTCCGGCTCAACTAAAACAACATTGAAGAACCTGGAGAGGTGGAGCGATGGAGTAATGGCTACAGCGGCTTTCGATATTACTCCACTACTCCAACACTCCCGCCGCTTAAATGGCTTTCACAGCTTTCCGGCGACGAACTTCTCCAGCTTGACGACGTCGGCGGCGAATTTCCGAATTCCCTCACCCGTTTTCTCGTAAGCCATCGCATCGTCATTCAGCATCCAGCGGAACTTCTTTTCATCCAGATCGACCTTCGGGATTTTTGGCCCCTCTTTCGCCTTCTCCGGACTAAGCTTCCGTTCAATCGGCTGCTCTGACTTGGCGAGCTCTTCCATCAGTTCCGGACTGATGGTCAGGCAATCGCATCCCGCTAGCTCGAGGATCTGGCTGGTATTGCGGAAGCTTGCGCCCATCACTTCGGTGGGGATGCCGAAGGTCTTGTAGTAATTGTAGATCTCAGTGACCGACTTCACCCCGGGATCTTCCGCGCCGGTGTAATCCCGCTTCTCGTGCGCCTTGTACCAGTCGTAGATCCGCCCGACGAATGGCGAGATCAATTGCACTTTCGCGTCCGCCGCCCGGATCGCCTGCGCCAGTGAAAACATCAGCGTCAGGTTGCAACGAATGCCTTCCCTTTGCAGCTGCTCCGCTGCGGCCAAACCTTCCCAGGTCGACGCGATCTTGATCAGCACGCGCTCGCGCGGAATCTTTCGGTCTTCGTAAAGCTTGATGAGTTGGCGCGCCTTTTTGATTGTACCTTCCACGTCGTAGGACAGACGCGCGTCTGTCTCCGTCGAGACGCGACCCGGCACGATCTCGAGGATGTCGGTGCCGAACTGGACGAGGAGGTGATCGCAAATGTCTTCGATCTGCCCCTGCCCGCTCAAGCCGGACTCTGCGCGACTCTTCAAGACTTCCTTGATCAGTTCGCCGTATTCCTCCTTCTGGGTCGCGGCGTAGACCAGACTCGGATTGGTGGTTGCATCCTGCGGCTTGAAGTCGCGAATGGTTTCAAAATCGGCGGTATCGGCGACGACCTTGGTAAACTTTTTGAGTTGCTCGAGCTGGTTAGTGCCGGCACCGGCTTTCTTTTCTTGTTCCGCAACAGCGCTCATAAATTAACCGTAGGCGCGTTCGGCGGACGGACAATCGGAAACTCCCGCGGCCACGCAATAGCGTTTGGCACCGGCCCTCCGCCTCGCTACCCTCCCGCGCAGTGGACGCCAAAAAACTTCAGGTGGTAATCGTGGCCAATGCGCCCTCGGCCTTGACTGAGGTTTGCGGCATCACCCTGCTTGACCGTCTGCTCCGTCAACTGGAGCGACTTGGCCCGCGCAACGCCACCGTTTTATCCGCCACTCCCGAAGCCATTCGCGGCGAATTGGCCCGCCCCTCTTGGGCCCGTGCGCTCGTCTCGGTGGAGGTGAAAAGTCGCGCGCCAGGGCCGGTTACTATCGGCGATCTATTCATTCAACCGGGCGCTACCGACTGCCTCATCATTCCCGGTGATATCTATTGTGATAGCCGGCTGCTGGCGGCCCTGATCGATCACGAAGGCGATGCGGCGCTGCTCGATTCAGCGCCAGCGGGACAACAACCAAATCAGTCGTACCCGCTTCGTCTTTCGGCCGCCTTTCTCGATCGTCACGCAGACGATCTCGAAGTGCACGCCGTCGCGGCCAAGGCAATCGAGGACGGGACGATTGCAAAACTGGATGCTGCCAACCAGCCCGGGTACATCAAATCAATGCGGCGAATGATCAGGCCGCTCTGCCTGCGCGTTACTCCGGAATCCCGTCACCAGTTGGAAAAGGTGATCCTGGACGCCGCCCAGAAAGGAACCCTCGATCTCCCGGCCTACGTGCATGCGCCGATCGAAACCGCGCTCGTTAAGCCGCTGACCCGAACGAAGATCACGCCTAACCAAATTTCCATATTCGGGTTTGTCTTCGGCCTGCTCGCCACGCTTTCGTTCCTTTACGGCCATTTTTTCCTTGGACTTTGCGTCGCCCTCATCTTCGGCGTAGTTGACGGACTCGACGGGAAGCTCGCCCGAATCAAGGTCGAAACCACCCCGCAAGGCGAATGGGAGCATTGCGGAGACTTTCTAATTGAGTACTCCTGGTGGATCTCCCTGGCGATTGGGCTCCAACGCACCGGGCTGCTGCCTTCCGCCTATCTCTACGCGGCACTTCTACTCGGCGCCGATCTGGTCGACCGCTTCGCAAAAAAGCGCGCCAAAGAAAAAGTTGGGCGCCTATTGGACGACTTCAGCCCGATAGATCGCCTGTTCCGGCTGATCGCTGCCCGCCGGAACATTTTTATCTGGCTTTTGGTCGTGGCCTGGGTTTGGCGCGGTGGTGCTGATGCCTATCGGCTGATCAGCATTTGGGGCGCGCTCAGCGCGGCCGTTCACGTGGTCCGCACCCTGATGGTTCTTTCCCGCCGCGACCGTCCCCCCATTAGCTGACGACGCGCGCATCATCGCCGGGATTCGTTTGGCCCGCGCAATAATTTCGTTGCCGAGAACGCGTGCCGGGTTTTGCACGACCATCGAAGTGCTCACCGCGCAGTAAACGCCGCAACCTTCCTGGCAAGGCTTCTTGCGATAGTTGGCCAGCAAATCCTCCGGAGTGATGTCCATGATGGATTTGTCGGAGTGCTTCATGCTGCACTCCCAGAATTTCCCCTGAGCGGAAACGAAAAAGAGTTTGTAGCCAGCGGCGCAGGTCCAATCGACCGGCTCATTCCGCAGCAAACTCTTCTGGTATTTCAGGATCGCTTCGTTGGTGTGAATCTTTTCGCCGCGACGTTTCCGCTCGATCATCGAGTCGATAAACTTTTCCAACTCCTCCTTGTTGCCTCGCGCCACCCGGAACCGTTGCAGCGGGTCAGCATGGACCAGGCGGACTTCTGTTGGGATCCCGCGCGATAGACCTGTTTCGAGAACGGCCTCGGATTCGGAGAGAGTGTCCGCACAGATCACCCCCGTGATATGAAGGCTGATCTTGGAATCCTTGAAGTACTCCAGCTTGGGCAGGATCGTCTTGAAAGTTTTCTTCGTGATCGGGCTCGGCGTCATCCGGTCAACCGAGATCTGCATGACCTGAAGCCCTGCTTCTTCCAAGAGCTTGACCTTCTCGCGGGTGAGCAGGAATCCGTTAGTCGTTAAGCTGGTGGCGAAGCCGAGCTCGCGGCAATAGCGCACAAGCTCGATGATGTCGGGATGGACCAGGGGCTCGCCGCCGACCAGCGCGATCCGCATCGTGCCGAGATCCCGGATCTTTTTGATCCATTTCTTCAGGTCCTCCAGCTTCGGATGCGGCCGGCTGTTGTCGTACTCGGTGCAATAACTGCAATCCAGATTGCAGCGATCGGTCACGTAAAGGCTGCACTGCAGCGGCTTTTGATCGAACAGGCGCTTGCCCGATTCGAGCACATTATAGCCGGAGAATTCGCGGCCGATTTTATCGAGAAGGTTCATTCAAGGGGGATTCGAGGGCCCCAGTGTAGCGGTATCCATGCTAGTCAGCAAACACTGTCCGCGGCAGGGGGCTCCGTCTTCTGTAGCGGCGGTCTCCGACCGTCGCGTTTCCCTGGTCGCAGGTTTGCGGCGGTCAGAGACCGCCGCTACAAAACCCCCGAAATCTGCGGTCCTAACGGGGCGCGCCCACCAAAAACCTCACAGCGGGCAAATTTCACCAAGGCGCCAGAGCTCGTCGTTGGAAAACTCCAGGTTCTCGAGCGCTTTGACGTTTTCCTTTATCTGCCCCGCATTCGAGGCCCCAATTAAAACGCTCGTAATCTCGGGATGACGCAAGACCCAGGCGAGCGCCATTTGCGGCAAAGTCTGCCCGCGGCTGCGCGCGATCTCGACCAGCCGACTGATCCGTCCTCGCAAGTCCGGAAGATTCGCCCGCTGTTCGTTCGTCCACATTTGGGCAGCGCGCGAGTCCGCCGGAATTTCGTGCAGATATTTTTCGCTCAACAAACCCTGAGCCAGTGGCGAAAAGGCAATCACTCCCACGCCGGCGTGACCGGCTCGTAGAAGAAGGTCGGTTTCGATCCCGCGTTTGAACAGGCTGTAGCTCGATTGTTCGACTACGATGGGACCGGACCGTTCTCGCCCAACAATTTCAAGCGCGCTCTCCAGTTGTTGCCCGGAATAGTTGCTCAGGCCGGCATAAACGGCCTTGCCCGCCCTAACAATATCGCTCAATGCCCCCAGCGTTTCCTCCAGCGGCGTCTCCTGGTCGAAGCGGTGCGCATAAAAAATGTCGACGTAATCAAGCCCGAGTCGCTGCAGGGATTGATCGAGACTGGCCAGGAGCGATTTGCGCGAGCAACCCTGCCCGAACGGACCCGCCCACATCAGGAAGCCGCATTTTGTGGAAACGACGATCTCTTCTCGCGGCAGCTCGCGCAGAATTGGGCCGACCACTGTTTCGGCCTGCCCCGGTGGACGCCCGTAGTTATTGGCCAGGTCAAAATGGTAAATGCCGAGATCAAACGCGGTCTGAATGCACTCGCGCGCGACTTCGGCGCCGCGATAGCCGCCGAACGTCTCCCAGGCGCCTAACGAGATGGCCGGCAGCTTCAGGCCGCTCGCCCCGCAGCGGCGCTGCGGCATGCGCTCATAGCGACTGTTATCGATGATGACCGGCTCCATGAGGAATTAGATTAGTAGCCTCAATGTGAACCGACGAGGCGGGGCTCGTCCCTCGGACGTAGCCTCCCCTTACGCCGAAACCGGCTCGCGGGACGCCGCTTTCTTTGAACCGAGCGCCAACTTGACGAAATTCTGTCCCAGCTCCCACATCGGCCCCGGAAATTTGCGGCACTCGGTGAGCACTTCATCGAGCGCGTTGACGAATTGATCGACTTCCGCTTCGCCAATGATCAGCGGCGGCAGGATCTTAATCACGTCCATGGCATGACCGGCGACCTGCGTCAGAATGCGATGCTTGCTCAGCATCTGGGTGACGACCATTTGGGCGAAGAGAACTTTGTCGACCTTGTGCAAAAGCTTCCACGCCATCTTTAATTTGAATTCGTTTGGCTCCTGGAACTCGATGCCGATCATCAGCCCCTTCCCGCGCACCTCTTTGATGAAAGAATGTTTCTCGCGCAGCGCTTCCACTTTCTGGATCAGCAATGCACCCATGCGCGCGGCGTTCTCGACCAGCTTCTCGTTGTCGATCACTTCCAACGCGGCCAGTCCGCAGGCCATGGCCAGATTGTTGCGACCGAAAGTGGTCGAGTGCACCACACAACGATCCATTCGGCTAAACGTCTTCTGATAGATCTCGCGCCGCGTCACGATCGCGCCGCAGGGGACATATCCGCCGCTCAGCGTCTTGGCCAGGGTGATGATGTCCGGCTCGAGGTTCCAATGCTGGAAACCGAACATTCGTCCGGTCCGGCCGAGACCAGTTTGCACTTCGTCCGAGATCAGTAGCGTGCCATGTTTTCGGCAAAGCTCCTGCGCCCTAACGAAAAAGTCGCCTTGCGGAGTCTTGCAGCCCTTACCCTGCACCGTTTCGACGACGAAGGCGGCGACGTCGCGCTTCGCCAGTTCCTTTTCGAGCGACGCGATATCGTCGAGCGCGATGCGGGTGTCCCACTCTTCCATGAGCGGACCAAACCCTTCGGTGAAGCTTTCGCAGCCCATCAGTGATAACGATCCGAGGCTCAGTCCGTGAAAGGCGCTTTCGAGTGAGAGCACCCGTTTCCGTCCGGTGGCGGCACGGGCAAACTTCAGGGCGCCTTCCATCGCTTCGGTCCCGGAATTGCAAAAGAAGACGGCGTCGAGATGCAGCGGAGTTCGCTTGGTGAGCGCTTCCGCCAGCAGACCGCTGAGCAGCGAGCAATCCATCTGCACCATGTTCGGCAGATCGAGATCAAGCACGTCGCGAATCGCCTGCTTCACCACCCGATGATTGCGGCCAATGTTGTAGACGCTGTAACCGCTCAGAAAATCGAGGTAAGCGGCATTATCCATGTCGTAGAGATAAGCCCCTTCCGCCCGGGCGTAGACCTTGTCGAAACCGATGACGCGCTGCGCTGCCACCAGCGTTCGATTCAGGTGGCGCTCATGCAGTTGATAATTTTCGCCGAGGCGCGCCGCGATGATTTCCTTCAGGTCAAAAGCCACCCGCCAATGGTCCGTGATTTAGGCCTGAAAATCAAATGGGCCACGTTCCCCCCGGGGGACGCGACCGTTCGGTGAACGTCCCTACCTGGCTCTGAGTGGAAGCACACCTAGCGGCAGGGACATGCGAACTTGGACCGCGCAGCGTTTTCGAGGCGAGGGCGCCTCGAACGGCGTGCGAGGCGCACGCCCTCCCCGGACCGGAACGCGCTCGGCACGCTCTGACTCTGGGGGCCACACGTGGTGGCAGGTAGGGACCGCTCACCGAGCGGTCCGCTGTGGTTCTGCAACTCCGATCCGTATGGATGTCGCGCTGATTCGCTGAAGGCGGACCCTGCGCGATCCTCACGGCAACAAAAGTCAACGACGGTCAGAGACCGCCGCTACAGAAGACTTCCCAACTCCTTTTTGCACGCCGCCAAAGCGACGCTACCGTGCCCTGCCGAATGGCCAGTCACGACCAACCCGCCGTAACTCCGGAAGTCGTGGCCAAACACGGCCTGACCCCGGAAGAATTCGAACGCATCAAGGGCATCCTTGGGCGCGAGCCCAATTTCACCGAGCTCGGAATCTTCTCAGTGATGTGGAGTGAGCATTGCTCCTACAAGAACTCCCGACTGGAACTGAAGAAATTTCCCACCACCGGTCCAGGCATTCTCGTTAAGGCGGGCGAAGAGAACGCGGGCGTCGTCGATATTGGGGACGGATGGGCCGTCGCGTTCAAGATGGAAAGCCACAATCACCCAAGCGCGATTGAGCCTTTTCAAGGCGCAGCCACCGGTGTTGGCGGAATTATTCGCGACATTTTCACCATGGGCGCGCGCCCGGAGTTTTGCCTCAACTCGCTCCGTTTCGGCCCGATCGGTGAAACAAAAGCGGACAGCCAAAAGCGGAAAGCGGAAATCCAAAACAATCGCAGGCTCTTCGCGGGGGTCGTTTCCGGAATCGCGCATTACGGCAATTGCATCGGCGTCCCCACCATCGGCGGCGAAATTTATTTCGACGAAAGTTTTGAGGGAAATCCACTCGTTAACGTCTTCTGTCTGGGCGTGCTGCGTCACGACCAGCTCGCGCGTGGCGCCGCCCGCGGCACCGGCAATCCGGTTTTTTACGTGGGTGCCGAAACCGGTCGCGATGGCCTGGCCGGAGCAGCATTCGCCTCGCGCGAGCTGACCGAGGAATCACGGGAAGATCGCCCCGCCGTTCAAGTCGGTGATCCGTTTAAAGAGAAACTCCTGCTCGAAGCATGTCTCGAACTTCTTGCCACCGACGCCGTCGCCGGCATCCAGGACATGGGCGCTGCCGGTCTCACCTGTTCCACTTGTGAAACGGCCAGCCGCGGCGGCAGTGGTGTGGAGATTGACCTGGCTAAAGTGCCGAAGCGCGAGCGCGGAATGACGGCTTATGAAACCCTGCTCAGCGAATCGCAGGAACGCATGCTGATCATCGCACACAAAGGACGCGAAGACGTGGTCAGGAAAATTTTCGCGAAATGGGAAGTGCCGTGCGCGGAAATCGGACAAGTGACGGGCGACGGAATGATGCGCGTGCTGAACGAAGGCGAGGTGGTCGCGGAGATTCCGGCCAAGCCGCTGGCGGATGAAGCGCCACTCTACAAACGTGAGGCGACGGCGCCTGCTCCCGGGCCGAACATTCCTCCTTCGCTTCCCACGATTGATCCGAACGACGCGCTCAAGGCGCTGTTAATGGATCCGACGATCGCTTCGAAAAATTGGGTCTACCGACAATATGATCACACCGTGCGCACCGGCACCTTGGTGAAACCGGGCTCGGACGCGGCCGTCTTTCACATTCGCTACGCCAACAAGATCCTGGCGGCCACGTCGGATTGTAACTCGCTCTTCTGCAGCATCGATCCACGCGAAGGAGCGCGGCAGGCCATCGCGGAGGCGGCGCGCAATCTCACCTGTGCCGGCGCTACTCCCTTAGCGGTGACCGATAATCTGAACTTCGGGAACCCCTATAAACCGGAAAACTTCTGGCAGCTGCGCGAAGCAGTTGAAGGATTGGCGGAGGGTTGCCAGGCTTTTGGAACCCCGGTGACCGGCGGAAATGTCTCTCTATATAATGAGAGCCCTGCGGGCGTGGTCGATCCCACCCCAACCGTCGGCATGGTCGGAATCATTCAGGAGGAAGCCCACGTCACTACGCAATGGTTCAAGGATCCGGGCGCTATCATCCTCCTAATCGGCGAGGTCGGTGCCGAGCTCGGCGCGTCGCGTTTTCTCAAAGTTTGCCACGGAATAAAAAAAGGCCCGGTTCCAAGGCTGGATTTCCAGCACGAGCTCGCCATTCAAAATGCTGTGCGCGACCTGATTCGGGCCGGTTTCGTCCAAAGTGCACACGATTGCAGCGAAGGCGGTCTGGCCGTTGCCTTGGCGGAATGTTGTTTCAATCCTGCGGGTCTGATCGGGGCCGAAATCAAAGTGGCGCAAGCTTCCAGCCTGCGAACTAGGCAAGATCGCAAGCTGGAAGCTTGCGCCACTTTCATCGAGTTCAGCGATCTCGCCGACGTCGACGTTTCGCGTCGTCGTTTACCGCATTGGCAACAGAAAGGTGTCACCTACTTCGTTACCTTCCGCCTGGCCGATTCGCTCCCAACTGAAAGGCTGAACGCTTTGGAGAACGAGCGAGAGGCCTGGCTTTCCGCCCACCCAGAACCTTGGTCTCCATCAGAACGCCATGAATATTACGATCGATTTTCCGGCCAGGTCGAACAATGGCTCGACGCGGGTGAAGGAGATTGCATCCTGCGCAATGAAGTCGCGGCAAGAATAGTCGCGAATGCGCTGAAGCATTTCGATAGACAGCGATACCGGCTGAGAGCGTGGGTCGTCATGCCAAATCACGTCCACGTCGTGGTTGAGCCGATGGCAGGGCACGCGCTGAGTGAGATTCTTCACAGCTGGAAGTCTTACAGTGCGAATGAGATTAACAGGCTGATCGGCAGAACAGGCCCCCTCTGGCAAGACGAGTCATTTGACCACATCGTTCGGAACGAGGGGTCGTTGGCAAAAATTCAAGATTATATCGAGAGCAATCCCATCCGCGCCGGCATTAAAGTGGCGCAGGCTTCCAGCCTGCGAACCAACAAAGATCGCAAGCTGGAAGCTTGCGCCACTCTTTTCAACGAAGCGCCGTCCCGCGTTTTGATTTCGGTCGCTCCTGAAAACCTGGAGACAGCGAAGTCTAGTCTCCAAAAGCTTAACGTCCCATTCTCCGAACTCGGCCGGACCGGCGGAGATGCCTTGAGCATCCGCCTCTCTCAGGATGAATTCCGTTGGCCCCTCCACGAAATCCACGATCTTTGGTGGAACTCAATTGCGCGCACGGTTGCAAGCGACTCGTATGCAGAGGGCTTGCCGGCGCTGTGAAGACACATCCGAAGCACCATTGAATGCGCTCGAAAGTAGTGAACTATTCGGTGTGACGCCTGTCTCCACCATCGATCACAGCCAGGCGCCCGATCACGTCGTCCTTCCGCAGCACGAGTGCGGCCTTTTCGGCGTCTTCGGTCATCCGAACGCAGCGGTGCTCACCTACTACGGGCTTTTTGCGCTGCAACATCGCGGACAGGAAAGCGCGGGCATCGTTACCAGCAACGGTCCGGGCCACAGCTTCAGCGCGCACCGGGGCATGGGACTGGTCTCACAGGTTTTTGGCCAGGAAGACCTGGAGAGACTGAAAGGAAGTCGCGCGATTGGACACACTCGTTATTCCACCACCGGCGCGAGCACGATTAAAAATACGCAACCATTCGTAGTCGATTGCATCCGGGGGCAGATGGCCATCGCGCACAACGGCAATCTGATCAACGCGGATGTCCTGCGCGACGAACTGGAACGGCGTGGCTCAATTTTCCAAACCACCACGGACAGCGAAATCATTCTGCATCTACTCGCGCAGCCCTCGGACAATGGCGGGAACGTGCTGGCGGCTCTTCGGAGGATCCAGGGCGCTTTTTCACTTCTGATCATGAGCGAACGCGAGCTAATCGCGGTGCGTGATCCTTTCGGCTGGCGGCCGCTCGTTCTCGGGAAGCTCGACGACGCCTATGTGCTCGCTTCGGAAACCTGCGCCCTCGATCTCATCCATGCGGAGTTCGTGCGCGAGATCCTGCCCGGCGAAGTTCTGATCATCGACGAAAATGGAATGCGTTCCGAGTTTCCGTTCCCGGACGAAAAACCGGCTTTCTGCATGTTCGAATACGTTTATTTCGCCCGCCCCGACAGCATTATCGGCGGAGTGAACGTGGCCAAGGTTCGCACGGCGATGGGCCGTGAGTTGGCGCGCAAGTTTCCGGTCGAAGCAGACATCGTGGTTCCCGTCCCCGATTCCGGTAACTACGCGGCGCTCGGCTTCGCCGAGGAGCTAAATATTCATTACGCGCACGCTTTCGTTAGGAATCACTACATCGGGCGCACCTTCCTCCAGCCCAGCCAGCTCATTCGCGATTTCGACGTGCGGGTGAAGCTGAACCTGATCAAGGAAATGGTGGCGGGAAAACGCGTTGTGGTGGTGGATGACTCGATCGTCCGCGGGACCACCGCTCGTGCGCGTGTGGTCAATCTTCGCGAAGCGGGCGCGCGCGAGGTCCATATGCGCGTCAGTTGTCCGCCGCATCGGTTTGCCTGCCATTACGGAATTGATTTCCCCGATCCCGAAAAGCTCATTGCCAATCAAATGAGCATGGAACAGATCTGCGAGTATCTCGGCGTGGACAGTCTCGGCTACCTCGACGTGGAAGGAATGGTACGCGCGACCGGGCGGGAAGTGAATGAATTCTGCCTGGCCTGCTTCACCGGTCACTATCCGTTACCGGTCGATCCCGCGTTGGACAAGTTCATCATGGAGAAGCGCGAACAGCGCGCACACGCCCTCGCTGGCGACGAACATCATCCAAAATTGTTCGCGGACCTGAAATAAACCGCGGATTACGCGGATTTACA
This sequence comes from uncultured Verrucomicrobiae bacterium, assembly GCA_963746035.1. GTDB lineage: Bacteria > Verrucomicrobiota > Verrucomicrobiia > Chthoniobacterales > UBA10450 > JBBRDU01. The sequence continues at coordinate 893,151 of CAVUZN010000001.1, forward strand.
CGGATTAAAGAAACGGAAATAATCCGCGTTAATCAGTGAAATCCGCGGTTAAAAACAAAAAAGCCTACGCCCGGGCGGGCGTAGATGTCGATCTCGGCAACCGGCTAAAGAGCGGCATACAGAAATTGGTTAGGCAAACGCACGGGCCGGCCGTGCTCGGGAAGATCGGCGGGTTCGGTGGACTTTATTCAGCGCGATTCAAAGGCATGCGGGAGCCCGTCCTCGTCTCCAGTATCGATGGGGTCGGCACAAAGTTGAAAATTGCCTTTGCCGCAGACCGGCACGACACGGTCGGCGCCGACCTGGTCAATCATTGCGTAAACGACATCGCGGTCGTCGGCGCGCGCCCCCTCTTCTTCCTCGATTACATTGGGTGCGGCCAACTGTCGCCGCGCGTCTTCCAACAACTTCTACGCGGCTTCTCCCGGGCCTGCCGCGCCGCCGGCTGTGCCTTGATCGGCGGCGAGACTGCACAAATGCCGGGCTTTTATGCGAAAGGCGAATACGACGTCGCCGGGTGCATTGTCGGCCTGGTCGACCGCAAGGAGATGATCGACGGTCGCTCGATCAAGCCGGGCGATGTGGTTCTCGGCCTCCCCTCCAATGGCTTGCACACCAACGGCTATTCCCTCGCCCGCGAGATTCTCTTCCAGAAAATGCGCCTGACGTCGCGGTCGAAGCTTCCGGGTTCCTCCAAATCCGTCGCATCAGAATTACTCCGCACGCATCGGAACTACCAGCCCCTGCTCGCGCGGGTTAAGGCCGGGAAATTGAAAGGCCTCGCCCATATCACCGGAGGCGGATTGATCGATAATCTTCCGCGCATCCTGCCCGGGAACTGCGACGCGGTGATCGACACTGGCAGTTGGCGCGCTCCGCCGATCTTCTCGGTCCTCGAGAAGAACGGGAAAGTCGACCGCGCAGAAATGTTCCAGGTCTTTAACATGGGTATCGGCATGGTCGCGATTGTTAGGCCCGCGGATGCAAAGGTGGTGGCGGGCCAGCTCAATGCCAAAGTGATCGGGGCCATTCAGCGCGGCACGGGCAGGACAAAACTGAAATTCTAACGACTCAGCTGGACTTTGCCGAACGACGTACCCGATCCAACCCGGCAGAGAACTCGTCGAGATCATCGGTCACGATGGCCCCGATCTGGCGAAGGTTTTGGCGATATCCAGCGGCTGCTCGGCCGCCGACAAAAATACCGGTCTCCTCCGGAAGGAAGCGGCGGAGATTGACCAGCTCGCGCGGGAGTTCCGGATCGTCGTCTGGATAAACAATACTGAGAGCCACCGCGGCAGCGCGGTTCTGGGTAGCAGCACCGGCGATCTCCGCGGCCGGAAGATTCGGCCCGAGATAAATGCTGCGCCAGCCGATTTGAACCGCAGCGTCCTCCGCGATAATCGCGCCGAGTTCATGCAACTGCCCGGCCGGCGTGGCAATGACGATGCGCGGAGCGTGTGCCGCCAGGGGGATCTTGCTGGAAAGGGAACGTAGGAAAAGTTTAAGGCTGCTGCTGAAGAAATGTTCGTGCGCGGCCGTGAGATCGCCGCGGCGCCAGGCGTCGCCAACCGTCTGGGCGAGAGGGTTGACCACCTGCCGCATCATTCCCTGGTGACCCAAGGCCACCGCCGCCTCGCGCAATCTCTCGTCGAAAAGATGCGCGTCGAACCGTTTCACCGCCAGCAAAGAGGATTCCTGGAACGATTGGCCTAACGAAACTTCGCCGATCGATTCGGCCCGGCGCTCACCGGCTTTCCCGGCCAGGGCCCTGAGCCGGGCCGCCGGCAGCGTTGCCACGTTGCCGATGGTGTGGCCGGCCGAGGTGACCTCCCGCAGAAGCCGGAGGCGCTGCACTTCCTGGTCGGAGTAGAGCCGCCGGTTCGTTTGTCCACGGCTAGGTGAGACGGCGCCGTATCGCTTTTCCCACATGCGGATCAGGTGCGGGGAAAGGCCGCTCAGGCGGGCGGCCGTTTTGATGGAGTGATGAGCCGAAGGCATGACGCGCTGGAACTTAGACAACTTCTAGACAGTTAGCAACCCGACATTCTTCCTCCACGGGGAAGACCGTAGATCTAAAGACCTAAACAAATCTTTGACACGCCTCAAAAGGGTTGTACATATCTTAGACAAAACCAACGTACTATGTTCCACAAAACTGATCGTCCCTTCCTCATCGCCGCCCTCGCCAGCCTCACCGCCAGCGTCGCCCTCTGGTTTCTCGTCAACCGCGACTACGGCGTCTTCGTCGGACTCTGGGTCCCCAGCATCCTCATCCTCTGGGTCGGCATTCGCATCGTCCTCCTCGCCAATCTCATCAGCCGAAGCGGTCCCAACCGGAATGTTTGAGCTCGTTTTTCCCATTTTTTGTTTCGGCATCGTCATCACCGGCGTGGTGGTGAAGGGCCTTTTCACTGCCGCTGAGATGAACCGCGCTCAGCTCGAGCACCCGCTCAATCCTGACGAGGAACGGATCCTGGAAACTGTCACTTCTTTCACCGGCAGATTTTCGGCCGGGGAGACTGCCTCGCGATGAACACGAGATCTCGTCGCTTCGCACCTAATATCGCCGCGCGCGGACGAATTCTGCGCGCGCTCGGCGCAGCCATTCTAGCCGCGGCAGCTGTTGTTTCCGTCCGTCCCGTCCCAGCTGCCTCAATCGTGCTTGCCGCGGGCTCTCTTTTCCTCGGCCTGGAAGCGGCGCGCGGCTGGTGTGCCCTCCGCGCTTGCGGATTCAAAACCAAAATCTAATCATGTCCCGAGTTATCATCATCGGCGCCGGGCCCGGCGGACTCGCCTCCGCCATCCTCCTGGCCAGCGCCGGCCTTGAAGTCAAAATCATCGAGCGGCTTCCCACGGTGGGAGGCCGCACTTCCTCGATCCAGTCCGAAGGCTTCACTTTTGACCTCGGCCCTACCTTCTTTCTTTACCCACGCGTGCTCGAGGAAATCTTCGCCGCCGCCGGGACGCGCTTGTCCGATCACGTCGATCTGCGCCGGCTCGATCCGCAATATCGCGTGATCTTTGGAAAGGGCGGCGAGCTGGCCGCTACCCCCAACGTGGAGCGGATGGAAGCGGAGATCGCGCGGATTTCGCCTAACGATGTCGCCGGTTTTCGCCGTTTCCTTCAAGAAAATCGGGACAAGCTGCGCCGAATGGAGCCGTGCCTCGAAACACCTTTCCAAAACTGGCGTAGTATTTGCCATCCCCGCCTCCTGAAGATGCTGCCGCTGCTGCGACCGCATCAGTCGATCGACACCTACCTGCAACGCTTTTTCAAAGACGAGCGCATCCGGCTCGCTTTCTCCTTTCAGTCGAAATACCTCGGCATGTCCCCTTTCCGGTGCCCGAGCCTCTTCTCGATTCTCTCTTTCATCGAATACGAGCACGGCGTCTTTCACCCGGTCGGTGGGTGCGCGGCAGTGACCGAAGCGATGGCCAAGGTGGCGCGACAGCTTGGCGTCGAGATCGAGCTGGATTCGCCGGTTCAGCAAATCCTCTTCGAGGGCCGCCGCGCCGTGGGAGTTTGCACCAAAGAAGGCGTGCAGTCGGCCGACGCCATCGTGATGAACTCTGATTTCGCGAAAACCGTCTCGCAACTGGTGCCGAATCCACTGCGGCGCCGTTGGACCGACGCGCGGATCGCTCGCAAAAAATTCTCGTGCTCGACCTTCATGATGTATCTCGGGATGGAAGGTCGTTACGACCTGCCACATCACAATATTTACATCGCGGCCGACTACGCGCGGAACCTGGCCGAGATCGAGGAGCGTCACGTCCTGTCGCAGGATCCTTCCTTCTACGTGCAGAACGCATGCGCGACGGATCCGGGCCTCGCGCCTCCCGGGGGCAGCACCCTCTACGTCCTCGCTCCGGTGACTCATCAACACCCGAACGTCGACTGGAAAGCGGAGACGGGTAAATTTCGCGCCCGCTTGTTAGGCCAGCTTGCTGAAGCCGGATTTCACGACGTCGAGAAACGGATTCGTCTCGAACGGATTATCACTCCCGCTGATTGGGAGTCAAAATATGAGATTTACCGGGGGGCCACCTTCAACTTGTCGCACACCCTCGGCCAGATGCTTCATCTGCGACCGCGCAACCGCTTCGATGACGTCGAAGGCGTTTATCTCGTGGGGGGTGGAACTCATCCGGGCAGCGGTTTGCCGGTCATCTTTGAATCGGCCCGGATCAGCTCGCGCTTGTTGCTGGAGGATCTCGGCGTCACCGCGGACAGGCCCATCCAATCTGAGCAGCTCGCCGCAGCCATGGAGGTGAACTGATGGAAATGATCGCCCGCGTCAGCCAATCCCGTGGGATTTCGTTTCCCGCCCTGCGCATTGCTCAGGAAGGGTGGGAAGAGCAGTCGCTGCGCGAGCGTCTGGCGATTATCCGCCGGTTTCGCCATGCCCTGGTGGAAGAGGCTCCGGCTCTGGCACGGCAGCTCGCCTCCTGCTCAGGCGTTTCTTCGGCGGAAAAAATGGTTTCGGAAATCTTCCCGTTAGCAGAAGCAGCCCGCTGGCTTGAACGGAACGCCCGCAAACTTCTGAAACCGCGAAATTATGGCCGCTCCGGACGCCCCTATTGGTTAGGCAGAGTGTCGGTCAAAGAGCAACGCAAACCGTTTGGAGTCGTGCTGGTCATCGCTCCGGCGAATTACCCTCTCTTCCTGCCCGCCGTGCAGACTCTGCAAGCGCTCGTCGCCGGTAATGCCGTTCTCTGGAAGCCCGCTCCAGAAACTGGGGCCATCGCCTTGAGATGCGAAGAGCTTCTTCTTCGCGCAGGACTGCAGAGGTCGCTCCTGACCATCCTGCCGGATACCGTGACATCGATCTACCACGCCATCGAAAGCGGTGTCGATAAAGTCATCTTCACCGGATCGTCATCCCATGGTCGTGAATTGCTGGCCGCGCTGGCGCGGACGAATACTCCAGCGATCCTCGAGCTGTCGGGCGAAGATCCGGTCCTGGTTCTGGAAGACGCAGACCTGCAGTTGCTACTGCAGGCCGTGCGTTTTGGGCTCCGTTTGAACCGCGGAGAAACCTGCATTGCGCCCCGCCGCATTATCGCGCGCCGGCCGCTCGAAGTTTCACTGAGACGTTTTCTCAGTCCCGATGATGCCGGAAAGCTCCACATCATTGGCGCCGAAGATGAAAGCGAGTTGATCCGACTGGCTAACGACTCTGCATACGGGCTGGGCGCTTCCATTTTCTCGCGTGATTTGAAAGCGGCTCAACGCGTGGCCGCGCAGCTGCAAACCGGATTTGTCACGATCAACGATTTGATCGTTCCCACAGCGGATCCGCGAATTCCTTTCGGGGGCATCAAGGCGAGCGGCTTCGGGAGCACGCGTGGCGCAGAGGGCCTTCTCGCGATGACTCATCCGCACGTAATCGCGACCCGGCACAATAAACATCCGTTGCATTTTCAACCCGTCACAGACGCCGACAGCGATTTGCTCGCCGCCGCTCTACACGCCTCGCACGGATCGCCTACGGCAAGGCTCTGGGCTCTGGGCAGACTGTTGGTCGCCATCCGCCGGCGGACGCCGCGGCCAGAGAATTTATGAAACGGGTTGGAATCATAGGCGGCGGTCTCGGAGGCTTATCCGCAGCCTGCGTGCTGGCGGCGCGCGGCCATCGTGTGATGCTATTCGAGGCTAACGAGTGGCTCGGAGGCAAAGCGGCCCAACTGCAGAGCGAAGGTTTCCGCTTCGACATGGGCCCGACCATCGTCACGCTTCCTTCCGCTTTGCGCCGCGTCTTCGACGAGGCGGGAGTCGAAATGGACGACTATCTCCGCCTGGTGCGGCTCGATCCGCAATGGCGTTGCTTTTTCGACGACGGCTCCGCGCTCGACCTGCACCAGGATCCGGCCGAGATGTCGCAAACGCTGGATAAGTTCGCGCCGGGGACGCGCTCGGGAGAGAGATACCGAGACTTCCTCAGCTACGCGGAACGCCTCAATCGAATCTCGCGCCGGCACTTTTTCGACAAACCAATCGGCGGGTTGCGTGACATGATTGACTTTCGCGCCTCGGTCGAGCCGCAGGTCCTTCGCGACGTGCTCGCAATGCGCATGGGCTCCACTGTCGCCGCCACCGTCCGGAAATACACACCCGATCCGCGTGTGGCTCAGATGATCGACCATTTCACCCAGTATGTCGGATCCTCACCCTACGGTTCACCGGCCATTCTCTGCGGCATTGCCCACATGCAAACCGAAGAGGGTATTTGGTATCCGTTAGGCGGCACCCGCGCCGTGCCGGAGGCCCTCGTTCGGTTGGGCGGACATCTTGGAGTCGAATTTCATACTCAGCGCACAATCGAGCAAATCGTCTCACGCCAGGGCCGCGTCGTGGCTCTGAATACTACCGACGGCGCAACCTACAAGGTGGATGCGGTGATCTCGAACGCGGACAGCGTGCGGACGCATCGCGAGTTGGTTGATGATCCGCCGAGGGCGAAATTCGCACGGCGGCGGCGCTACGAACCGGCCTGCTCAGGCGTTGTTTTCTATCTCGGACTGAAGAAGCGCTACGAACATCTTTCCCATCACGGCTTCGTCTTTAGCCGCAATCCGAAAGAAGAATTTGATTGGATTTACCGGCGCGGCGAACCCGCTCCCGATCCGACTTGTTACCTCGCAGCCACCAGCGCCACCGAGCCCGGGACCGCGCCGCCCGGCGGAGAAGCCCTCTACGTGCTGGTGCACGCGCCTTACCTGCGCCCGCACCACGACTGGAAAAAAATGCTGCCCGCCTATCGGCAGGTGATCATCGAGAAGCTGAAGCGGACCGGCCAGATGCCCGATCTGGAATCACGCATCGTCTTCGAACACGCGCTGACTCCGCAGGACATTCACAACCGTTACCGGGTTTTGAATGGCGCGATTTACGGCCTGGCCAGCCACGGCCGATTTCTGGGTGCTTTCAAACCCGGCAATCGCAGCCCCGACCTGAAGGGTTTTTACCTCGCCGGTGGTTCGGCCCACCCCGGTCCCGGCATGCCGATGGTCCTGATGTCAGGATGGATTGCGGCCGACACGGCCGATCGCGATTTTAACGGCACGCCCTTGCTCCCGCAAAAAGAGGCGCTCGCTTCATGAAAACCCAGCAACGCGCGGCTCTCCAGCTGAGTCCGCCGCGAGTCTCTCCGGGCCTAACGAAGCTTTTCGCCGCTTACGCGCGATTTTATCTGCGCCGCCATTTTCATTCGCTCCGAATCCTGAAGACAGGCATGCCGCGACTCGATTACCGGCCGCTCATCATTTATCTCAATCACGCTTCGTGGTGGGATCCGCTGGTGTGCCTGCTTTTAGCGCGCAGCTTTCTGCCGGACCGCCGTTCCTTCGCGCCCATCGATGCGGCCATGTTTGAGCGCTACCGCTTCTTCCGCCATCTCGGATTTTTCCCGTTGGAACGCACTAGCGGTCGCGGAGCATTGCGGTTTTTGCGGAACAGCCATGCCATCATCGCATCTTCCGGCAACGCGCTCTGGATCACACCGCAGGGCCAGTTCGTCGACGTGCGCGAGCGTCCGCTCCGCTTTCAGGACGGATTGGGCATCCTCGCGGCATCGGAAACCGCGGCTGCCTTTGTTCCACTTGCCGTGGAATACACGTTCTGGCAGGAGCCAAGACCCGAGATCCTTGTTTCTTTCGGAGAACCCTCGATTCCGGCGACGCAACCTGGCCATTCCGGCACTGAATGGACGGCCATGCTCAGCCAAAAGCTGGAAGAGGCACAGGACCATCTGGCCGAGCGGGCCTGCCGCCATCAGCCGACCGATTGGTTCCCACTCGTTAGCGGGAAATCAGGCCAGCCGAAAATATATGATGCCTGGCGACGGCTTCGCTCCAAACTGCGCTCGCGCGAAGCGATGTCGAAGCAGCACGCGTCATGATCCTGCCGCTGATTGCGTTGAGTTTGGCCGCGCTGCCGGCCGGGTTATTCCTGGCAAACCTCCTCTTCTATCGGAAGCTCCCCGCGCCGTCGCTCTCGCTACCCTCCTGCTCGGTCTTGATCCCGGCACGCGACGAGATCGAAAACATCGGCGAGTTGCTTCATTCCGTCCTGCGCAGTTCAGGCATCGATTTGGAAGTCATCGTCCTGGATGACAATTCAACTGACGGGACTGCGGATGCCGTCGCTTCCATCGCGCAACATGACCGCCGGGTTCGTCTCGAACGCTCAGCCCCTTTACCGCCGGGTTGGACCGGCAAAAATTTCGCCTGTGATCAGCTGGCCAAACTGGCGAAGCATCCGATCCTCGTTTTCCTGGATGCGGATGTGCGGGTAGCGCGGCCGGAGTCACTCGGCCGTCTTGTTAGTCTGTTGGACCGAGACCGCCTTGATTTGGTCAGCGGGATTCCCGGTCAGGAGACCGGCACGCTCTTGGAGAAGGTGATTGTCCCGCTCATCCATTTCATCCTCCTGGGCTTTCTTCCTCTTCGCTGGATGCAAAGGACCAGCGACCCTCGCTTTGCCGCAGCTTGCGGCCAGATCGTTGCCGTTAGGCGCGGCCCCTACCATGCCGCCGGCGGGCATAGGACAATTCGCAATCGACTGCACGACGGCATCGCAATAGCCCGCAACGTTCGCGCCGGAGGCGGCCGGACGGATCTGTTCGATGCCACCGACACGTTTCGCTGCCGGATGTATCGGAGCGCAGCGGAGGTGTGGCAGGGTTTCTCGAGGACCTCTCGCGAAGGTCTCGCCTCCGACAGCCTGATCCTTCCGTCATCCATCGTCTTGTTAGGCGGCCAGGTTCTTCCTGTTCTCCTCCTGATTGCCGGCCGACTTCATGGCCTAAGCGCCTGGCTGGCGTTCGCGCTTGTTTTTGGACCACGCCTGCTCGGATCGATTCGATTTCGCCAGTCACTCCTTGGCGCCCTGCTTCACCCGGTTTCAATCGTTCTCGTCGTTATCATGCAGTGGCAGGCCTTCGCCCGTTCTTTACGCGGGGACGCTGTCAGTTGGAGAGGCCGGCCCTATTTCTCGAGCGCGTCCCCGTAATCACCCTTTCAGTGTTGGCCTGTTATTGATCGCCCATCCAGCGATCTGAAAAAATCCGTGTAAATCCGCGAAATCCGCGGTTGAATTCAATGAATGGAGAAGCGACGACTGGGCCAAACCGACATGGACGTTTCCGTTCTCGGTTTTGGCGGGGCCGAGATTGGTTTCGAGAACGTTGAAGCGGCCCAGGTCGCGCGCCTGCTTGGCAGCGCGCTCGACGCCGGCTTGAACGTGATCGATACGGCCGAGTGTTATCGCAGCAGCGAGGAGCTGATCGGCCAAACCGTCGCAGATCGACGCAAAGATTTTTATCTCTTTACCAAGTGCGGTCATCCGAACGGCGCCGACGAGAGGGAGAACTGGTCGCGCGAATCTATTCTGCAAAGCATTGAGCGCAGCCTGCAACGACTCAAGACCGACCACCTCGATTTAGTCCAGTTGCACAGTTGTTCCGAAGCGGAACTGAAAAAAGGCGAAGCCATCGCCGCTTTGCAAACGGCGCGCGAACGTGGTCACACCCGCTACATCGGCTACAGCGGGGATAGCCATGCCGCTCACTACGCGGTCACTTGCGGCGCCTTCGATACCTTGCAGACGTCGGTAAACATCGCCGACCAGGAAGCAATCGAGCTCACTTTGCCCATCGCGCGTGAGAAGCGCATGGGCGTGATCGCAAAAAGACCAATCGCCAATGCAGTCTGGCGACATAACCATAAGCCGATCGATTCCTATCACCACGAGTACTGGAATCGCCTGCACAAGCTGCAGTTCCCCTTCCTCGATCACATTGACCGCGATGATCTCCGTTTCACGATTGCCACCGCTTTACGTTTCACGCTTTCCGTTCCCGGTGTTCATACCGCGATCGTCGGGACGACCAAACCGGAGCGCTGGCGCGAAAATGCTGCGCTTCTGCAGCAAGGCGCGTTATCCGAGCACGACTTCAACGCGATTCGCCACCGCTGGGAGGAAGTGGCCCCCCGCACCTGGGTCGGACAAATTTAAGCCGCCGACGGTGCGGCCGGAAATTGCAAAATCCAAATTCCAGAATCCAAAAAATGCGCAGGTCACAAAACTTCAAAGGGGATAGGGCACAATCCTTTCTCTTTGGAATTTGGAATTTGGAGTTTGGCATTTGGAATTTGGACCTTCCGAGGCCGAGCCTAAGTTAGCCATATGAAACAGCGTAAACTCGGCCGAGGCGGCCCGATGGTCTCGGCGCTAGGCCTCGGCTGCATGGGCATGTCGGAGTTCTACGGCGATCGCAATGAAGAGGAATCAATTGCGACGATTCGCCGGGCGTTTGATCTCGGGCTCAACTTCTTTGATACGGCGGACGTTTACGGGCCGCACACGAACGAGGAGTTGCTTGGCCGCGCTCTGCATGGGCACCGAGAACGCGTCGTCATCGCGACGAAATTCGGGATTCTTCGCGATTCGGAAAATCCCGGGTTTCGCGGCCTCTGTGGAAAGCCGGATTACGTCAGAAAATCGTGCGAGGGCAGCCTGCGTCGCCTCGGGGTCGATTGCATCGATCTTTATTACTTGCACCGGGTCGATCCGGACACGCCCGTTGAAGACACGGTCGGCGCCATGGCGGAACTGGTTCGGGAAGGCAAGGTGCGTTTCCTGGGCCTTTCGGAGGCCGGACCGGAAACTATCCGACGCGCGCAGGCTACACACCCCATCACCGCGTTGCAGTCCGAATATTCTCTGTGGACGCGCGATCCGGAAGCCGAAGTGATTCCGGTCTGTCGCGAGTTGGGGATCGGATTCGTGCCCTACAGCCCGCTAGGCCGCGGCTTCCTCACCGGGCAAATCAGGAAACCGCAGGATCTGGGGACCGACGATTACCGGCTGACCACGCCGCGGTTCCAAGAAGACAATTTTCAGCGCAACCTCGATCTGGTTGAGCGTGTGCGCGCCATCGCGCAGGAAAAGCGATGCAGCGCGGCACAGCTCGCTCTCGCCTGGGTCCTAGCCAAAGGCGATGACATTATTCCGATTCCAGGAACGAAGCGGCGCAAATATCTGCAGGACAATATCGGCGCCATCGATGTTCGCCTAACCAGCGAAGACTTGGCACGGATCGAAGAAATCGTTCCTCCTGGGTCATTCACCGGCTCGCGCTATCCCGAGGCGATGATGCGTCTTCTGAATCGCAGCTGAATGCAATTGAAGCTGCGGGCGCCGCCATCTTTTTGGTGCGGCTACATCTCCGGTTTATTATCGCCTTTACTGTGACCTCCGCGGGACCAGCGCGTGCGCAAACATGCTTTGCACCACTTCGCCGCGCTGATTGGTCGTTACGTTCCGTATCCGGACCACTCCGAACCCGGCCTTGGATCTGGATTCGCGAGCTTCGAGAATCTCGATTGAGACGCGCAGGACATCGTTAGGCCGGACCGCCTCCGGCCAGCGCAGCTCGTCCACGCCCAGGCCGATCGCGCCTTCGGCCAGATTCAGGGTGCGCACAAAAAGGCGCATGGTAATGGCGGCGGTGTGCCAGCCGCTCGCCACCAAGCCCTTGAAAATCGACCGCTCGGCCGTCGCCGGATGAAGATGAAACTTTTGCGGATCGAACTTCTCCGCGAACTCGATAATGGCGATGCCCGGCACTTCGAAGGTTTCGGACTCAAACCGACTTCCCGGACGCAGATCGTCGAAATAGCGCTCCTGCATCCGGCAGAGTTACCTTTTCCTTGCCGGTTTTGCCATCCAGAATGCTAATGAACAAAGCGCAATGACCCGGCGAGCAAAGATCGGCTGTTTAGCGGTTGTCGGCGGATTGCTGCTCCTCGCCGCTGCCATCGTCACCACCAGCAGCTACTTCATCTGGCAGATCGTAGAGGGCGCGCGCCTCGCCAAGCTGGGCTATGAAAACGTCCGCAAACGTGAATACGACCGCGCCATCACTAACCTGACCGGCGCCACTCGCAAGATCTTGCCGGACCAGCAGCGCTATTGGGTTTACCTGAACCTCGGGGCGGCTTACAGCCACAAGAACGACCCGGGCGAAGCGATCACGGCCTTCACCCGCGCCATCCAAATCGATCCGAAGAAAGCCGACGCCTTTGACTGGCGAGCGGCGGAATATCAAAAAACCAAAGAGCTCGACAAACAGCTGGCCGATTGTGACAAGGCCATCGCGCTCGACCCAAATCGAGGCTACGCCCACATCGCGCGGGGCGAAGCTTTCTTCAAACGCGAGAAATTCGACCGCGCGGCGGCCGATTACGAAGAAGTCGTGCGGATTTGGCCTAACTACTCTGATGGATACGTCTGGCTGGGACGCGTTCTGCTCAAGGCGGGGGATCTGGAGCGCGCCCTCGCCAGTTTCGATGCGGCCATTCGCCTCCGCCCCGGGGGCAATCTGTACTACAAGGAGCGCGCCGACATCTACCGCAGGTTAGGCCAGGCCGAGCGCGCTTTTTTCGATACGGCACAATTCGAGTATCTCTCGAACCGCAGCTCCGCTGCGAAACACAAGCAAAAGCCGCGCTCGGGGGTTCCGTCTTTCGGTAAGGATCCCCTTGGCTCCCTGAGCGCGACACCACCCCTCCGAGAACGATTAGGGCGGACGACTTCGTCGGCGCTGGCACTGACCGGTAGTGCACTGAGCAGGGAGGCTAGCGCCGCCATGCGTCGCGGCGACTACGACGAGGCGATGAAGACGCTCAACCAGGCGCTTAGTCTGGATCTCGGCCCGCGCAGCAATGCCTCGATCATGATCAACCGCGGGACTTGTTTCTGGCACAAAGGCGATCTCGAAGAAACAGCGCGCGCTTTTGACGAGGCGACACGGTTGGCGCCGGATTTTTCAACCGCCTACCTCTACCGCGGCATGATCCTCGAGGAGCAGGGCGACTTTGACGGCGCGCTCAAAGATTATGAGCAGGCAATCCGGTTAGACCCGCGCGATTATCGGGCCTATTCGTACCGGGGCCGCGCCTTTTTTCACACCGGAGATTTCAACGATGCCATGGTTGATTTCAGTAAGGCGATCGAGCTCAATCCCACCCAGGAACAGGCTTTTCGTTTCCGCGCCCGCCTTTATGCGCGACAGCGCGAGTTCGAAAAGGCGATTGCAGATGGCTCCTTCGCGATCGACTTCCACCCGGAATCGTTCGGGTGTTACGCGCAGCGTTTCCGAAGTTACCTGCGCGCCAACAAACCAGATCTCGCGGCCGCTGACCTAGCCAAAGCGCGCAGCGTGGCGCCGCGTGAGGAAGCCGGGCTGCACCATGACATCGCCTGGCTGCGAGCCACCTCTCCCGACGCGGCGTTGCGCGACGCGGCGGAAGCTCGACGCGAAGCACAACGGGGCTGCGAGATGATGCATTGGAAAGACTGGAGTTCGATTGACGCCCTAGCTGCAGCCGAAGCGGAGGGCGGCAACTTCGCCAAGGCAATCGAGTACGCACAGCGCGCCCTGGAGCGCCCGATTCCGCCCGTCTACAAGCCGGAAGTGGAAGCTCGCCTCGACTTGTACCGCAAACATCAGCCCTTCCGCGAAGGACAGCTGGCTAAATAAATTCCCGGCTCAGAGCTTTGAAGCTGTCCAAGTCTAACGACTGGCGGCCATCCGAGAGCGCTTTCTCCGGCTCGGGATGAATTTCAATCATCACGCCATGGGCTCCAGCCGCGCGGGCGGCGCGGACCATGGGCGCGACCCATTCGCGCCGGCCCACTGCGTGGCTCGGGTCGACCATCACTGGGAGATGGGTTCGCTCACGCACGACGGTGATAGCGGAGAGGTCGAGCGTGTTGCGAGTTGCCGTTTCAAAGGTACGAATGCCGCGCTCGCAGAGAATGACGCGCTTGTTCCCTTCGGCCATGATGTATTCCGCCGCCGCCAGCCACTCCGCGATTGACGCCATCAGTCCGCGCTTGAGCAGAACGGGCAGGCGGGATTTCCCAACCGTCTTCAGGAGCGCGAAGTTTTGCATGTTGCGCGCGCCGATCTGCAGCATGTCGCTTTCCCGCGCGACCGCTTCGACGTCGGCCGGATGGAGAACCTCGGTCACGACGCCGAGACCGTAGGCGCGTGCCGCTTCGTGCAGCAAGGTCAGACCTTCGAAACCAAGGCCTTGAAAATCGTAGGTCGAGGTCCTCGGCTTGAAACAGCCGCCACGCAACAGCCGACCGCCGGCTTCGTGCACGGCACGGGCACAAGCCACGATTTGATCGCGCGATTCGACCGAGCAGGGTCCTGCAATCATGGCGAACGGTGCCTCGCCGCCTATTTCAACGCCGTTGACCTTTATCGTCGAATCGCCCGTTCGCTGCGAGCGAGAAGTCAGGCGATACGAGGCATCTTCGGCGGACGGCTTGGGCGCTCCATTCAGCTTCGCTGGAACATTCTCGCGCCTCGCCGCTGGCGGAAGCAGGACGGACTCTGTCACGCCGGAGCCGCTGCGCGGATAACTTCCTAGAATGCGCAGGTCTTCAGCAAACTCGCGCACCTCCTGCAAGGCCTCTTCTACCTGCTTCTCGTGTGTTCCACCCTCATGATCGATATAGAACAGATACTGCCACGGCTGCTCCGCGCTCGGACGTGATTCGAGCTTCGTTAGGCTGACATCGTGCCGAGCCAGGGCATCCAGGCAACGGGCCAGCGCACCCTTTTCATGCTTGGTCGTGAGCAGCAGTGAGGTCTTGTGTGGGAGACGGTGATCGGTTTGTCGAACCTCACGCCCGATCGCCACGAAACGCGTATAGTTGTCGCTCTGCTGCGCCACGTTCCGTTTGATCACCTGCAAGCCGTAACGGACGGCCGCCTCTTCACTCGCGATCGCCGCCCGCGACAGGTCGCCCGACTCCGCCACTTCCATCGCCGCCTTGGCCGTGTCATCGGCGATCTCCTTTCGGCATTCTTCCAGGGATTCGATAAAACTATTGCATTGCGCCAGCGCCTGCGGATGCGAACTGACTCGCCGAATCATCCCGAGTGGGACGGGTTCGATCGCGAGCAGACAATGTTCGATGCGGAGGATTTCTTCGCCGACAATGTGCAGGTTCGCCGTGCGCAGAAGATCGTAGGTCTCGTTAATCGAACCGGTCAGCGAATTCTCGATCGGGAGAAAAGCGACCTCGGCGTCACCCCGCACCAGCGCTTCGATCGCGGTCGCGAACGAGCGATAGCCGTGCAGGCTGGTGCTGCGCGAAAATGGAGCGAAAAAGCTGCGGGCGGCGATATGGCTGTAGCACGCTTCCACCCCCTGGTAGGCGACGCGGGTATTCCCGGTCTTGGCCGCCGGCGTTTGATGCTCCGCCTGAAAGCGAACTGAATGGTTGAGGATTTTTCGATAAATCGTTTCGACGAAATAACTGTCGAGCCCGTGCTCGCGCGCCAGTTCGGTTAGGCGCGAAAGCAGTTCGCGTTCACGTTGCGCGTCATGCAGCGGAAGATTTGGATCGTGCTTGAGCGAGGCAATCTCGCTGACCAGCTGCTGGCGCTCGGCCAGGGCTTCGATAACACGGGAGTCAACGCCATCGAGGCGCGTGCGCAGAGATTGAAGAGTATCGGACATGGCAAGGAGAAGTCGCGGCAGATCGGCAGGCTGGCGAAGATCTCCTGCTGGCGCTTCGTCAGATCCATCTGCGGCAACTCCTCACTCGTTTCCGGGTATTCCAGGGGGGCGTAGGACCAGAACACATGTTCGTACTATAGGTACCCCGCCGGACGAAAGCAAACCTGGGCGCCGGGTTGCGCGGCGGCCACTAGAATCCCGGCCCCAAGCGGCTGTGGCGGAACTGGTAGACGCGCAAGGTTGAGGGCCTTGTGGACAGCAATGTTCGTGGAGGTTCGACTCCTCTCAGCCGCACCTCATCGGATCTGACAGGCGCGACGGCGATAGTCACCGTGGCCGGCCGGGCGTCCGCTCCCGGGCCCGCCGATCGTCAATGGCCCGCTTGCACCCCGCCCGGTTCAACCCCTACGCGCTGTTCGCCGGCCTCTGCCTGCTGATCCTCTGCGCGGTGCTGATCCCGCGCGGCGACTCCTACTGGAACTTCTCGGACGGCGTCTACCTCTACTCCTCGCGCGACCTCCTGCATGGCGGCGATCTCTACTCCGGGTTCGCCGCGGCGCAACCGCCGCGCTCTACTACGCGGGGGCGGGGATCCTGGCGATAGGCGACTCGATCGCCGGGGCCCGGATCGGGCTCGCCGCGGTCAACCTGCTGACCGCGCTGACGGTGATGATCGCCGTACGCCGGCTGACCGGACGCGCGCGCCTCGCCGCGGTTGCCGGGGCGCTTGCCCTGATCACACCGCGGGCGCTGCACGACGCCGCGCAGCTGCTGCCGGAGACCTTCGCCGCCCCGCTGGTGATGGCGGCGGCGCTGGCTGCGAGCCGCCGGGCCGGCTCAGCCCTGGGCGGCGCGCTGGCGGTCCTCGCGGCCGCCTTCAAGCTCGCCTTCGTACTGCCGCTGGCGGCGATCGCCCTCGCCGCGGCCAGCGTGCGCCGCTACCTCGCCGGTGCGGCGGCGAGCGCGATCGTCCTCGGCGCCGTCTTCCTGATCACCTTCGGGACGGAGATGACCGACTCGGTGATCGGCGATCAGCGCTCGCTCGGCTTCACCGAGCTCTCGAAGCTGCCCCCTCTGCTCGCCCAGGCAGGATGGAACCTGCTGCCGTTTACCCTGCCGGTGCTCGCGGCCTGGGTCTATCGCGAAAGCTCGCGCGACCCGCAGCTGATGCAGACGCTGGCGATGGCGGCGCTCGGCTCGCTCGCCGTCTTCGTCTCGATCATCAAGTACGGCACCTACATCAACCTCGCCGTCGTCGCCGAGCCGCCGTTGCTGGCGCTCGGCGCCGCCGGGGCGTGCGTGGGCTTGGGACGCCCGCGAGGAGCTCGCCCGGCGCAGCCGCAACTGGATGCGGGCGGGCGTGGCGGTGGTCGCGCTCGGCGCCCTCCAGGCCCTGACCCTGATCGCCGTTCCGAGCGACCCGTTCCTCTTCACCCGGCCGCTGGCGCCCGGCGATGGCGGCTCGGCTGCTCCCCACCGGCGTCGATCGCGAAATCGCGCGGGCCGACCGCTCCTCCGGCGCCGCCTACTCAGGCGACCCCTACCTGGCCTTCGTCGCCGGCCGGCGCATGCCCGGCGGCCAGGGCGACACGTTCATCATCACCGCCGGGGGCAACCGCCGCTTCCTCGCCCGCGCCGAGGCCGAGCGACCCGGCTGCCCCGTTCCGCCGCCGGCGACCCGCAACTCGGCCATCCTCGACGAGCGCTAGCCGGGCGATTGGTCGCCTGCCTCGTGGCCCCACGCGTTAGCGTCGGCGTGTGCCCTCCCCGTTCGACCCGGCCCGCCACCTGATCGACCTCGGCCTGCTTCCGTCTCGAGCGCGGGCAGCCGGGAGCGAAGCGACGACGAGACGCGCCGCGAGCTCGAGGCGCGGGCCGCTCGGGATGCCGGAGGCGATCGAGCTCGAGTGGCTCGGGGTGGCCGGCTACCCAATCCGCTTCGAGGGCCGGACCCTGCTCGTCGACCCCTACATCTCGCGGGTTCCGTTCTCCGACGTGATCCGCCGGCGCGCTGCGCTGCCGGACCCGGCGCTGATCGATCGCTATCTGCCCTCGGCTCAAGCCCGGAACGCTCGACGGCGTGCTCGTCGGCCACACCCACTTCGACCACGCGATCGACGCGCCGGCGATCGCCCGCCGTTTCGGCTGCAAGGCTACGGCTCGAGCTCGCTGGTCCACCTGATGAGCCTGCACGGGCTCGCCTCCGAGGCGGTCGAGGTCGAGCCCCGGCGCCCCTATGAGCTGGGACCCTTCACCGTCACCTTCGTTCCCAGCCGCCACTCGAAGCTGTTGCTCGGGCTAGCAGTCCCCTACGCGGGCGAACTCACCTGCGAGCAGCTCGACGGACTGGCTCCGGGCGCCTACAAGTGCGGCCAGGTCTGGGGCATCCGGATCGAGGCCGGCGGCTTCTCCTTCTACCACCAGGGATCCGCCGATCTGATCGACGACGAGGATCTCGGCGGGCCCGTCGACTGCATGCTGGCCGGGATCGCCGGGCGCCACTTCACCCGCGGCTACTGGGAACGGATCCTGCCGAAGCTCGATCCGCGGATCGTCGTCCCCGGCCACTACGACGACTTCTTCCGCCCGCTCGACCAGCCGATGGGCTACGTGACCCAGGCCAACCTCTCGGGGGTGCCGGCAGAGATCGCCGCGGTCAGCCGCGACGCCCTTGTCGCGACGCTGCCGCCGCCGAACCCGGAAGCGCCCTAGGCGCCGAAGCGCGGCCGGCGCTTCTCCAGGAAGGCGGCGATGCCCTCGCGTCCGTCGGGCGAGGCGGCGCGCTCGGCGATGCCCTCACCCTCCGCGGCCAGCTGCTCCTCGATTTCGGCGTCCATCGCCAACAGTCGCTTGCTCGCCGCCAGCGCCTGGCGTGAGCCGCTCGCGAAGACCGGCGGCGATCTCGCTGACGGCCGCCTCCAGCTCGGAGTCGGGCACGACCCGGCTGACTATCCCCAGCTGCAGCGCCTCGGCGGCGCCGAGCCGGCGGTTGGTCAGGATCAGATCCGCGGCGACGCGCTCGCCGACGATCCGCGGCAGCGTCCACGTGCCGCCGCCGTCGGGCGTCAGGCCGGCCGCGGTGTAGGCCATCGTGAAGCGCGCCGAATTCGGCGGCGATCGGCCAGATCGGGGATCAACATCAGGCTCATGCCGCCTCCGGCCGCAACTCCTTGAACGGCCGCGATCACCGGCGCGTCGATCGCCCGCAGCGCCCTGATCGCGCCGTGGAACTCCCCGACCAGCTCAGCGGGACAGGCTTCGCCGACGCCGTCGCCGGCATCGTTCATGTAGCCGAGGGTACAGCCGCCGACGCAGAAGGCCTTGCCGGCCGCTTCGAGGACGACGGCGCCGACGTCGTCGCGAGCCGCCAGCGCCTCGGCATGCGAGCGCAGGGCCCGGGCCAGCTCGAGGTCGATCGCGTTGCCCGCTTCGGGCCGGTTCAGCCTCAGTCTTGCGACGCCGTCGCCGAGCTTCAGCTCGACGGGCTCAGACATCCGCCGTGACGTCGGCCTCGGCGGTGGACTGGGCCCGGCGGAGCTCGTCGAGCTCGTCGTCGAGCCAGTCGATCAGGCGCCGACGTCGGGCATCTGGTCGCGGTCGGCGACGATGCCGAAGTCGAGGCTGGCCGCAGTAGCTCATCACCGTGATGTTGAGGCCCATGCCGTCGGTGATCACCGAGACCGGGTAGTTGGCGACGAGCTGCGCGCCGCGCAGTAGAGCGGGAACTGCGGGCCGGGGACGTTGGAGATCGACGAGGTTCCAGGTCGGGCGCGCCGCGCGGCCGGTCGAGAGCGGGAACGTCAGCCGCGCCGCGCGCGAGAAGACGGCGGGCGGGATGAAGTGGTTGGCGTCCTGGAGCAGCTCGGCCGGCAGCGCCCTGTGGCGCTCCTTCATCCCGCGCGAGCGCCTCGTGGGTGCGCTGCAGCCGCTCGACCGGGTCGGCTCAGTCGGTGAACAGCGGCGCGCTCATCAGCATGATCCGGTTGCCGTAGGTGCCCATCTGCTCGTCGGTGCGGACCGAGACCGGGATCTGGGCGACGAGCGGCTCGTCGGGCAGCTCGTCGTGCTCGATCAGCCAGCGGCGCACGGCGCCGGCGCAGATCGAGACGACGACGTCGTTGACGGTGCAGCCGTAGACGTTCTTGACCGCCTTGACGTCGTCGAGCGGGAGCTGGCCGAAGGCGAAGCGCCGGTGCGGCGAGATGCGCCCGTTGAACGTCGTCTGCGGCGCCGTGCAGCGTCGCTGCGCTCGAGCGGCCGCCTCGCCGCGGTGATCGCGCGCTGGACGCTCGGCCAGCGCGCCGCGAGCGTCCGGCGCCGGGGACGTCGCCGAACGGCGTCTCGTCGATGTTCGGGCAGCGCCGCGGGCAGCGCGCGCAGCGCGCGCAGCGGATAGCGCGGCAGGCCCAGCAGGCCGCGGGCGAGCATCTCGAGCTCGCTCGGGCGCGCGCGTCGTCGCGCCGGCGCGCGGCGGCGGCGAGCTCGCGGCCCTCGGGCGTCGAGGTCGAGGAGCAGGCCCATGATCTCCGCGCCCGACATGCCGTCGATCAGCGCGTGGTGGATCTTCGTCAGCATCGCCGACGTGGCCGGCCTCGAGGCCGTGGATCAGGTAGAGCTCCCACAGCGGGCGCGCGCGGTCGAGCGGGCGCGAGACGATGCGCGCCACCTGCTCGGCGAGCTGCTCGTCGTTGCCCGGCCGCGGCAGCGCGAGCTCGCGCACGTGGAAGTCGAGGTCGAAGTCGGGGTCGTCGACCCAGTAGGGGTAGTCGAGGCCGAGCGGCACCTCGGCCAGGCGCCAGCGCAGCGGCGGCAGCAGCGGCAGCCGCTCGGCGATCAGGGACTGGAGGTCGGCGAGGACGAGCTCGTCGTCCGAGAAATGCGTTGCCTGTCGCGGTTCGAAGCTGCTTTCTAGCCCGCTACCCGTATTCAACCAAATGACCGGTGTTGTCTGAATCTCGACCGGCGTCGCAGGTACCCAGGCATTCGGACGTTCGTAGATATCCGGCAAGCCATCACCGTTGAAGTCACCCACTCGCAGTACCGAGGCAAGCGGGGGAGCCACGGTTCGTCGGATAGTTTGCCAGTAAGGGCCTTCCTGTCCGTAGTAAAGCGCGGCCAGTTCTCGATTGGGCGCGGCATGGTTGTCCCCCGGTTGACGACGAGCTCCACGACGCCGTTGCATCCACGTCGAGTTGAAGTCGATAAGGATTCTTGCCGCAAAGAGTGCCGTAAGACTTCCGTGAGCTGCTCCGGACCAAAGTGGCCTCCCCGAAGGCGAAGGCGATAAGCGAGCGCATTCTCATAGCAGTAAATGCATCCTCCAAGCCATCGCCGTCCAGGTCGTGTGTGAATGGTTTCGTTGCGTCAGGCAGCGAGAAGATCGTTCCGGCTTGTCCAAGTCCCGTCCCCGTTCGAAAGCGCGGCTGAGAAGTTTGTGTCGAGATGGAAAAGAGAGGAAATGTGTCTATAACGCCTTTTGAGCACGACTCGAGCAAGTCGTCTCGCTGGTCGGCGTTGTAGTCGAAGATGAAGCCTGGAGCGATGCCGGAACAGAGGAGTCCAGTCACAGGCTTGGTCTCTATCTGATAGGGGTAGTTGAGGATGTCCTGCGTCGCGAGATTGG
>CAVUZN010000002.1:0-643396 GCA_963746035.1 uncultured Verrucomicrobiae bacterium
GTCGCGCACGGCAAAGGTGTAGTCACTCAAAACGTGATTCCGTTTGCCGTGTCCGAGCTCGGCTCCCACCACCACCACATCGAGGGTGGCTAGCTCCTTCTTCAATTTGAACCAGTAAAGCCCGCGCCGGCCCGGTGAATAAAAACTTTCCGGATCCTTCACCATCAGTCCTTCGTTGGAGCGGGCGCGCGCCTCCTCGAAAATCCGGTCAATCTCCGCCGCCGAGTGAGCCGGGAACATCTGCGCGCTTTGAAACTGCAAGGGGAGACGGAGCGCGCGCAGGCGTTCCCGGCGTTCGCGCAGGGGCACGCGCAAAAGGGATTCGCCGTTGAGCCAGAGCACGTCGAAGCCGACGAAAGCGACGGGCACATCCGCCGACGCGAATGAAAACAAATCGGGTCCCTCGCTTTTCCGTCCCAGCCGCTTTTGCAGATCGAAAAAAGTGAGCCGTCGGCCTTCTTCGTAAGCGATGATTTCGCCGTCGAGGATCACCTCATCTGAAAACGACCGCGCGCGGTCCGCCAGATCCAGAAACTGCTCGGTTATCCGGCGCAGATCGCGCGAATAGATCTCAACGCGATCGCTGGTGCGATGCAACTGCGCCCGAATCCCGTCGAACTTATCTTCCACGTAAACAATGGTAGGTGCTCCTTTCCCCCCCGTGTTTTCGGGAACCTTTCTCCCTCCTTTCCCCTGACCGGGAGAGGACTGAGGTGAGGGTGACGCCGCCGATTCGTCATGCGCCTCGACGAACCGTTCCCAGATCGCTTCCGCGGTCGGTTCCGGACTGGCCAGCATCGATTTGATCGGGCGGAAGACAGAAAGCTCGGCGCTGGCCAGATCGTTTTGCGAGGCTTTCAGCGCGGTCTCGCCGATGTCGCCGAGGAGCATGTTCGCGTCCTTCACCTCCGCGATCGGAACCTCAAAAGCGCGGGCAATTGCTTCTTCCACCAAGCCTTCCTTTAAGCCGATGCGAAGGTCGCCCGTTAGGATCTTAACGACGTATTCACCTTCCTCCGCGCTCAAGCGTTCGAGCTGTCGTTGCAGGATTTCGCTCTTCGCGATTGGTCCGCGCGCTTTTTGAATTATTTCAAGAAACTCTCGGGACGTAATCAGATCGAACGGCTCCGGCTTCGTCCGGTTTTCCAGAATTTCGCGTGCGGATTTGCTCGCATCGCCATGCTTCCCGGTGATCGAGTGCACTTCAGCGTCATTCATTTTCGCCGCCCGCTGCAGAGCGCGCACAATCACGGCCCATCCCGCCTGGAGGGTGCGAAGGTCGCTTTGGGGAAAGGCGCGCCCGGTTAGGTAAACGGCCGCAATCGGGAGTTGGGCGGGGCTGAGTGATTTCAGGTAATCGGCCAGGATCCGGATCTTCTCGAGCTTCGCCGAAGTCGCACGGATGGCTTCGCCCACTTCCGCGAAACGCCCGAACTCCGATTCGTGCTGTTCCATTTTCAGTAACTGTAGCGGCGGTCTCTGACCGTCGCACTTTTTTGCGTTCTAAGTTTGCGGCGGTCAGAGACCGCCGTTACAGCGCGTCGGGCGCGATACAAATCGTCGCTATGGCCGAAGTTTTGGCGTTGAAGCCACCGCGTGACGCGCGGAGGATGAGTGCAATGCGCTTTCGCTGCGGCTTCGTCACTTTCTGCGTGTTCGTTTCCGCCGCCATTTTCGCCGACGAAAAACCCCCTCCGCGTCCGAATATCATTGTCATGCTCGCCGACGATATGGGCTTCAGCGATCTCGGCTGCTATGGGAGCGAAATTCGCACGCCGAACCTCGATCAACTGGCGGCAGACGGCATGCGCTTCACGCAGTTCTATAATGCTTCAAAATGTGAGCCGACGCGTGCTTCCCTCATTTCCGGGCTTTACTGGGAGCAGGCGCAGAAAGGCTTAAAGCGGGGGATCACCATCGCGCAGGCGATGCGCGCCGCCGGTTACGTCACCCTCGCATCCGGCAAGTGGCACCTCGATGGGAACCCGGTCGATCGCGGTTTTGATCATTGGTTCGGATTTCTGAACGGCGCGACCAACTATTTCCTCGGCAATAAATTCTTCCGGCTTGATCACGCGACCTTCGACGTGCCGGCGAAGGGGTTCTACACCACGGACGCCTTCACCGACCATGCCATGAACTTCATTGCCGATGCGCGAAAAAATGCGCCGGACCGCCCGTTCTTTCTTTATCTGGCCTACAACGCGCCGCACGCCCCGCTGCAGGCGCCGCCGGAAGATATTGCCCGCTATCGCGGGAAATATTCCGCGGGTTGGGACGCGTTGCGCAAACAACGTTACGAAAAGCAAATCGCCCTGGGCGTGATCAAGCAGGAGTGGGAGTTGTCGCCCCGGCCGGAAAACATCCCCGCCTGGGACTCGTTAGACCAGAAGCATCGCGATTTGGAGGAGCAGCGCATGGCCGTTTATGCGGCCATGATCGATCGCATGGATCAGAATATCGGGCGGTTGCTGGCGAAACTGCACGAGTGGGAGCTGGAACAAAACACGGTTGTCATTTTTCTCAGCGATAACGGGGCCGATCCTTACGATCGCAGCAACACCCGCGACAAACCGCCCGGCGCGGCCGACAGCAACTGGGAATACGGCATCGCCTGGGCAAACCTGAGCAATACGCCGTTTCGCCTCTACAAACGCAACCAACACGAAGGCGGCATCGCCACTCCGTTCATCGTTCGCTGGCCGTCGGTGATCAAAAAAGGCGGGGTGATCAGCGATCAGCCTGCGCACATTGTCGATATCATGGCCACCTGCGTGAAGCTGGCGGGGTGCGATTATGTCGCCACCTTTGAGGGTAAGACATCGCCGACTTGCCCTAACGAGTCACGAGCGACCGATCCTGCCCCTGTTCCGCCTTTGTCCGGTCTGAGCCTGGTGCCGCTCTTCCAAGGCGAAGCATGGACGGGTCACGACGCCCTTTTCTTTCAGCTCCGCGATCATCGCGCAGTTCGCGCGGGCAATTGGAAGCTCGATTCGCACGAGGGAAAACCCTGGGAGCTTTACCACATGGACACGGATCGGACCGAGCTGCATGACCTTGCCAGCCGAGAGCCGAAGAAACTCGAGGAACTCAAAGGTCTTTACGACCGTTGGTGGTCGCAGCCGGACATTGCCCGCACCGCCACTCCGCACGACGAGAGCCCCGGCTACGTCGATCCGTTCAAGGGACCACAGACGGCGGCCGATAAAGGCTCAAAGATTCCTAAACGTACAACAGATGACGACGACTAACGGCGACGCCTTTGCCCCGGCCGCCGTAAGCACCAAAAACCAACATCCAACATCCAAAGAAGCTCCAATATCCAAATTCCAAATGTGGGAGCGGCCTTGGTGGCGCGCCCTAGCTTTGGCAAGGGAGACAGTGCTGCCATTACCTTCAGATAGGTAGGGACCGTTCACCGTAACGGTCCGCAGAGGTTACGGCCGGCTCGGTGATCCGGGCCCTACCAACGTCGGCGCCTGGTCGCACGGTCCGTATTGGTTATTGGAACTTGATGTTTCTCTGGATGTTGGATGTTGGAATTTGGTGCTTCGAACCAGCTTGAGTTTCAGAGCTGAAACTCAAGCTGATTCGCGGCGGTCAGCGCCCACGCTTCCTGGCCGCGCCGCCGCAGATCAGCGGCAAACTCTTCGGCAAAACCGTGCAAAGTCAGCACGCATTTCGGCCTAACAAGCTCAACATAGCGCACCAGATCGTCGTAATCGGCGTGATCGGAGAGGGGAAAGGCGGCGTCGACCTGGTAGCGGTAGATTGCGCCCGGGTCCACCGCCCAGCCACTGATCATGGCTACCCGTTTCTGTGGGATCTTTTCCAGCATTCGTGAACGGTTCGCGCTCGGCGGACAGATCAAGACCTTGCCGTGAACGTCGTTCGCCTCGTAGCGCAGATAGTGGCAGAAAGATTGGCCGAACTGTTCATAAATCCGCGTCATCGCAAAGACGGACCCGTGCAGCATGGGGGTGAGGCCGGCTCCGTCGAGCGCACAGAGAATCTCCTGCGCCTTGCCTAACGAGTAGCCAAGCAGAACCGGCACTTCGCCATTGTTCAGGGCTTCCTGGCAGAAAGCGACGATGCCGGCGATCACCTCATCCGTCGGAGGCAGACGATACCGCGGCAAACCGTAAGTCGTTTCCATGATCAGGGTGTCGGCCTGTCGCCATTCCGTCGCTTCGGCGGAGCGGCCTTTTCTCAGCTTAAAGTCGCCGGTGTAAAGCAGGCTGCCGGCGGCGGCCTCGACCAATACCTGGGCAGAACCGAAAATGTGGCCGGCCGGGACCAGGGTAATTTCCATCCCGGGGAAGGCCCGCTTTTCGCCGAAGGGGAGCACATGCTCGGTGCGCTCACCCGGCATGCGCGCCTGCATCAGTCGAGCCGTTCTTTCCGATAAAATGACCTGCTGATGCGGGGCAATATGATCGCTGTGCGCATGCGAAACGAAGGCGAAGGGCCGGGCGTCCCAGGGATCGAGCCAGAGATCCAGCTCGGGTAGAAAAACCCCGCGTTCGTATCGGACCTCCAGCATCGACAAACATATCTCGGCCTGAGGTGCTCATCCACATTTGTCCGAACGCGGAGTCGAAACCCGGTCGTGCCGAGGAGACTGGATTTTGGAATTTCGATTTTCCGGCGAAGCCTTATGCTACGTCCCCGCGGTGAAGAACCTCCTCGTTACCTTCCTTCTATTGGCTCTCGTGCACGGCGCTTTCGCCGGTCGGTCGGAGCCCCATCTTCTTTCTTCCGTTCGTCCCCTCCCGATCCAGCTCGATCCTTCCTTCCAGTTTCGGAAGGTAAAACTGTACCTCTTGAGCGAGCAGGACCTAACGACCGGACATCCGGGTGATTCTGGAGGGCCGGATCAAACTTCACGCGGCGGCGGCAAGAACAAACAGAAATCGACCGGCGCGATTCAGGAGGCGTCGATCACTTTCGAACGCCAGTACCGCCTTTTCGGCGCGGTCACCAAACTCGATCAACATCAGCGTTTCGGAAATTACTTCGACTTTTTCTGGCGGGTGAAGCGCCCGGCGAATGTGACGGTTCGGCTGGAATACCGGCAGGAGAAACTGCACGCGCATGTCCAGGCGCAGGAGTTGTCGCTCGGACAGGTCCACGGCACCCAGAAAACTGCTTTCAAAGTGATAGGCGACGATTACTTCGATAACGGCCGTGTCCTCGCCTGGCGCTGCCTGCTGATCGAGAACGGCCACGTCGTCGCTGAGCAGAAGTCCTTCCTCTGGGATTGATGGGGCTGCCGCAAGAGCGGCAGCAAATTCCAAACTCCAATTCCAAACTCCAGAGCCGTAACGCGGGTGAAGGAGCGGCCGAGCTTTCCAACTCCAAGCTCCAATACCCAAACTTCAAACGCATCCCCCGCATACGAATGATGAGCGGTGGTGGTTATTGGTATTTGGATGTTTTCTGGATGTTGGATTTTGGAGCTTCGGCCCGCGGGGTAAATGATCGCTCCGGCCGCCCCGTTCCCGGATCCGCCCGCTGTCTTTTCTAAACCCTTCAATGGCAGGCCCTCCCTTGGTTTGACATGCCTCCCTTAAGTCCTGTATCCTATTAAGGAAACCGTGCAGTCGTCGATTCTAGTAGGGGTGAACGGACCTGCTGTTTGGGTCAGGGTTGAGGGACGGGGAAGCTTCCTGAACAGCGGTAACTTAAAGGAGTTCGCCCAGGAAATGGTCAACCGGGGTTACCGCGAATTCGTGGTCGACTTGCAGCATTGCGCCATGATGGACTCTACCTTCATGGGCACAATGGCCGGTGTTGCCCTGCGGCTGAGGGAATTGGGACACGGCCATCTCCGCATTGTCCACTGTGGCCAGCGCAGCCATGACCTCCTCTCCGGACTGGGGCTCGATCAAATTCTAACCATCCAGTCTAACGGGTCTTCCGCCCCCGAATGCCAATCGATCGAAAAGGAAGAACCCAAGGCGCAGGATCCGAGCACGGCCAAGGCGGAGCAGGCGCAGACAATGATCGAGGCGCACGAAGCTCTTTGTGAGGCGGCCCCGGAAAACTTCACCCGTTTCAAGGACGTCCTCGATTACCTGAAACAAGACCTGCATCACGAGACCACCGCGAAGTAGTCTGGCCGATTCCCATGTGGCCGACGCTTCTCTTCGCGCTGCTAGTGACGTGTCTTGCCGGTTGGGTAATCACCGCTCGCATTCAAGGCCGGCGGCTGCGCGCGCTGGAGCGTTCCAAAGAAGAAATCCAGGTCGAAGAAACACTGGTCTTCGATTTTCTTCATGGTCTCGGCGAAGCCTTTCGCGAAACCATTCGGCCGCACGATCTGCATCGCCTGATTGTTGAAGGGGCCACCCGCGTGCTCGACGCGCACGGCGGCGCGCTTTATCTGGCCGATCGCACCGGCACCAAGCTAATCCCCGCCTTTATCTCCAAGGGCTGTCCGCCGCTGATCGATGTGCCGCCGCATATTTTGCAACAGGCGTCAGTCACACCGGTCGCGCTGGAGAGCTACCTGCGTTTGCACAACATCGCCGCCGGCGAGGGTTTGCTCGGCCGGACGTGGCAGGGTCGTCAGCCGGTTTATCTCAACGAATTCTCCGAAGCGCCGGAGTTGGCGCGCTTGCGCGACAGCGCCCTTTCCACCGCCTCGGTCATGATCGCGCCGATGGTCTACGGCAAACAGAATCTCGGTTTGCTCGCGCTTGGCAACGGCCCGCTCGGTGCGCCCTTTACCCAAAGCGATTTTGTCGTCTTCAAATCCATTTCCGAACAATCCGCCTTCGCGCTCTACAACGCCATCATCTATTCCGAGGCTAACGAGAAGAAACGACTGGACCATGATCTCGAAATCGCGCGCGATATTCAACGGATCCTCCTGCCGGAACGGGCGCCGGATATCGCCGGTTTCGAA
This sequence comes from uncultured Verrucomicrobiae bacterium, assembly GCA_963746035.1. Lineage (GTDB taxonomy): Bacteria > Verrucomicrobiota > Verrucomicrobiia > Chthoniobacterales > UBA10450 > JBBRDU01. The sequence goes on from CAVUZN010000002.1 coordinate 6,911, forward strand.
ATCAGCGGAATTAATGTTCCGGCGCGCCAGGTCAGTGGCGATTACTTCGATTACATCAGGATCGACGAAGAACATTTGGGTATTGCTATCGCCGATGTCTCCGGCAAAGGCGTCCCGGCTTCGCTGATCATGGCCATCTGCCGCAGCGTCTTACGCAGCCAGGCCAGCCAGAATCTTTCGCCGGCGCAGGTTCTCCGGGAGGTCAATCGCCAGCTCTATCCCGATATCAAAGAGGACATGTTCATCAGCATGGCTTACATGATTCTCGACTCCGCGCGTGGCGTGATCACGCTCGCCCGCGCCGGCCATGACGCCCCGATTCTTTATAAGCGCGCCACCCAAACTGTCACCCCGGTGAAGCCGCCCGGAATGGTCCTCGGAATTGACAGTGGGAGCGTGTTCGATAGGATAATGAGCGACTTCGACGTTCCACTCGAACGCGACGATTGCCTCGTTCTCTACACGGACGGCGTCACCGAAGCTCTCGATAGTGAAGGCATGGAATTTGGCATGGATCGGATGGTCCAGTCGATCCGCGCCAGTGCCGTCCAAGCAGCACCGGCAGTGGTCACCCGGGTGGTGGAAGACGTTCGTAATTTCGCCGGCACCCAACCGCAGCACGACGACATCACGATGATCGCGATTCGACGAACCTCCGACGTTGTCCCCGGCGCGGCGGCGTCCGGTCCGCCAATTGGCGCAGAATAAACTTTCCAACGTTCAGCCCCGCGGCCGCGGGGTCACGAGTTTAACTATTAAAATTTTATGAAGAAAATTCCCGTCAGTGAAACAGGTGAGCCACAGCAGGCCATGAGCGCCGCCGGCCAGGAGCAGATGGAGAATGCGTCGGCGGGGGACGGCGCGGAGATGGACGATTCAACCGCGAGTCTCCAGGCTGACCTTGATCGCTTTCGCGACCTCGCTCTGCGCAGCCAGGCGGACTTCGAGAATTACCGCAAACGGCACGCCCGCGAGAAAGAGGATGCAATTAAGTATGCGAATTCATCGCTCCTCGAGCGTTTGCTCCCGATCGTCGATAATTTTGAGCTCGGCCTTGCCGCCGCCAGGGCCGAAGGCGAGAACTCGCCCGTTTTTTCCGGGATGAGCCTGGTCTTCAAACAACTGACTGATTTCCTGGCTGAAAACGGACTGCAACCGATTGAAGCAGTCGGGCAGAAATTCGACCCGAACCTGCACGAAGCAATTGCGCACCAGCCGAGCGCGAACGTCCCGGAAGAATACGTAATCAACCAGACGCGCCGTGGTTATCGTTTCAAAGATCGCCTGCTTCGCCCGTCCAGTGTTGTCGTCTCGAGCGGGCCAGCCGCGTAGCGGCTGGAAGCTCCAAAATCCAAATTCCAAGCTCCAGAGAATAACCAAATTCCAAGCTCAAATACGCGCAGATAAAATTGAATATTGGTGGTTGGAGTTTCATTGGATGTTGGATGTTGGAATTTGGATGTTAAGACGCATCCTTTTCGCCTTCGCGATCACCTGAATGGCAACGACTAACAAACGCGATTACTACGAAGTCCTGTCCTTCGATGGGAGGGACGAGGTGGAAAGCCTAGCCGCTCCTTCACCCGCGTTACAGGTCTCGTCCGTCTTCTGCTCGAGAATCCGCGTAAATCCGCGCAATCCTCGGTTAATTGCTTTCCTGATTCCTGCTTTCTTGAATTCCTAATTAGTAACTTTTCTTCCCTCTCGTTTTCTGGGTTTGTGGTTTCCAAATTGAAGTTCTTTGTTCTGAGAAATCTTGAATTAGATGCCTGCCACTAACAAACGCGATTACTACGAAGTCCTAGCCGTCGAACGCACGGCCACCGAAGAGGAGATCAAGCGCTCCTATCGCAAGCTCGCGGTAAAATTTCATCCGGACAAAAATCCGGACGACCCGCACGCCGAGGAAAAATTCAAGGAGCTCGGCGAGGCTTATGACGTCCTGATGGATGCGCAGAAGCGCGCCGCCTACGACCGTTATGGTCACGCGGCTTTCGCACAGGGCACTGCCGGTGCCGGCGGCGGGTTCCACGATCCGTTCGATATCTTCCGCGAAGTTTTCGGCGGAGGCGGCGGCATCTTCGAAACGTTCTTCGGCGGCGGGGGCGGCGGTCGCAACGACCATCAACGCGGCTCGGATCTCCGTTATGATATGCAGATCACGCTCGAGGAAGCGGCCGCCGGTGCGGAGAAGGAGATCGAGGTGCGCAAGCTCGACACCTGTGAGCGTTGTCACGGCAGTGGAGCCGAAGCGGGTTCGCATGCAGTGAACTGCCCGATGTGCAGCGGTCGCGGTCAGGTGATCACTTCGCGCGGATTCTTTCAGGTGTCGCAAACGTGTCCGCGTTGTCGAGGGGTGGGGCAAATTGTTGATAAACCGTGCCGCGATTGTGAAGGCGAAGGCCGCTTGGAAAAGCCGAGCCGGATCAAGCTCAAGATTCCCGCAGGAATCGCCGACGGTTCGCGTTTGCGCTCCATTGGAAATGGCGAAGCCGGGATCCGCGGCGGCGCTCGCGGGGATCTTTACGTGGTCATTCACATTAAAGAGCACACCGTCTTTCATCGCGACGAGGACAACCTTTATTGCGAAGTTCCGATTTCCTTCTCGTTAGCGGCACTCGGTGGAGAAGTGCCCGTGCCCACGCTGGACGGCAAGGCGCAGATCAAAATCCCCGCCGGCACCCAGAGTAGTCAGATGTTCAAGCTGCGCGGCAAAGGCATCATCAATATCAACGGTCGTGATCGGGGCGATTTGTTAGCCCGCATGATTGTCGAAGTGCCGACGAAGCTGAACGCCGAGCAAAAGCAGAAGCTGAAAGAGTTCGCCGATCTGATGGGCGAGGAAAACACGCCGCTCCGCAAAAGCTTCTTCGATCGCGCCAAGGAATTCTTCCGCTAACGCGGAAGAACGATCACAGGACGACAAGACCACAGACGAAAATGTGGGAGGCGCCTCACTGCGGCGACCTCCTTTCCGGGCCCGCTTCTGCACGAATGGCTGCCCTCGTCGGTAGGGCGAGAGTTTCTCCAGCCGAGCTACTGTAGCGGCGGTCTATGACCGCCGGATCTCACGCGGTGCAGGAGATTTTTAACCACGAATAAACACCAATCTACACGAATAAAATCAGGACTGAACGAATGTGGGAGCGGCCTCGGCGCCGCGATTGCGATTCGTGTCGATTCGCGTTAATTCGTGGTTAGCCTCCGTCAGCTGAAATAGGCCCTAACAAGCACGTATGGCGCCCTTATGCACGAATGGCTGCCCTGGTCGGTGGGGCGAGAGTCTCTCGAGCCGAGCTACTGTAGCGGCGGTCTATGACCGCCGAATCTCAAGCGGTGCAGGAGATTTTTAACCACGGATAAACACCAATGTACACGAATGGAATTCAAGGGACTGAATGAATGTGGGAGCGGCCTCGGCGCCGCGATTCCGGATTCGTGTCCATTGCTGTTAATTTCGTGGTTAGTCTTTTCCGTCCGCTCTGCGATCGCCCACCCGTCCTCCAAAACCGGAATTCTTAACCGCGGATTACCCGGATTATCGCGGATTAGCGGAAGAGAAGCGAAGCGACGCCGATGCCCTATTTACCCGAGAGACAATCTTAAACCACGAATGAACGCGAATGTAGACGAGTGGGATTTCTTCCTCAGAATCGTGTCTATCCGTGTTAATTCGTGGTTAGTCTTTTTCCCTAATCCGCGAAAATCCGCGCAATCCGCGGTTACCTCTTCCCCCTGCTCAGCAATTCGTAAGAGAGCACGCTCAAACAATAAATCGCCGCCGTCTCCACGCGCAGAATAATCGACCCCAGCGTGATAGGCTGAAATCCCGCCGCCCGCGCCGCCGCGTACTCGGCTTCCATCAGATCGCCTTCCGGTCCAATCAGCATCGTCACTCGGACCGGCCGTGCCTCGTGCTTCGCCTCATATTCCCGTAGCACTTCCTTCAGGTGCAGCGCGTCTGGTTGCAAAGATGCAATCAGACGGAGGTCGGCAGTCGGGAGTCGGCAGTCGGTTCCGGGGAGGGCGAGGGACCGCCGGATTGGCGAACTATGGGAATCCCCCTCGCGCGCCGACGAAGGCGCCCCCGACTTCGCCCAATCTTTTCCCTTCCGACCGCCGTCCTCCGACCGCCGACCGCCCAGAAATTCGTCGAGCCGCGACGGCTGATGAATTTCTGGAACCCAACTCTGCCCACACTGTTTGGCCGCCTCAATCGCGATCTGCTGCCACTTTGCCAGCTTCTTCGACGCATCCTTCCCACCGTCGAGACTAACGACTGTCCGCTCCGAAATCAGCGGCACAATTTCCGCCGCGCCCAGCTCAACCGCCTTCTGCACGATCAGGTCCATGTTCTTCCCCTTGGGAATGCACTGAGCCAGGGTGATATGACACGACCGCGGCTCGCTTTCGAACCCCTCGATGGGCCGAAACCTGACTTCCCCCCGCCGCGCGTCGACGACCTCGCCCCGCAACGCCTGGCCGACCCCGTTGAAAAGGATCGCTTCGTCGCCGGCTTTCAGACGGAGAACGTCCCTGGCATGGTGCGCCTCCGATCCGGTCAGAACCGGCTCATCCGGCTGCCACCGTTGTGGTTCAATATAGAAGCGCGGCAACGACACCGCGGGAAAGGTCGCACGCCCGTTGCCCCAGGCAAGACGGGTAGAGCCACGCTAAAAGATCGCTGTAAGGGGAGCGGCGCTGTGCCCCGATTAGAGACCTCTCCCGGGGAACCCGCTACGAGGAGAATAGGGGCGTTTTAGCGACCCCCGCCGGGATGTTCCCTGCAAAACCCGCGTTTACCCTCGTAAATCACGTTTTTACGAAGGAAATGCGGTTTGTTATGAAAATTTTCAAAAAAACTCAAAAAAAGGCTTGTCAGAATACGGCAACGTCTGGCAGTCTGTCCGAAGTTAAGAAACAGGAGATCAACACCACAGGGAATTAATTTATGAAAAAGGCACTAGCAATACTGGCAATCGTCGTAACTGCAGCGAGCGCATCGCACGCGGCAATCGTAATCAATGAAGTGTATGCAGGCGGTGGCGCGAGCACGGGATCGCCGGCTTACAAAAACGATTTCGTCGAACTCTATAACAACGGCGCTACAGCTGTTGACTTGACCGGTTACACTCTGGCCTATGGTTCCTCCACGCAAACAGCGGGAAATTTCCCGACTGCGATTGGAACCCTTACGGGGTCGATTGCCCCGGGCGGTTTCTTTTTGGTTCAAACTGGCGGCGCGGGCACGGCGGGCGCGAACAACCCACCGGCTGACAACACTTTCGGAACTGGCGCAAGCCTCTCCAACAGCGCGGGAGCCGTTAGGCTCGCGGATGCGGCGAGCAACACCTTGGATGTCCTAGGGTGGGGCTCAGTGAACAACTTCGAGGGCACAGCTGAAACCGCCCCAGCGAGCACTGCGGTCTCAATGATGCGCACTGTGGACGGCGTCGACACGGGCAACAACCAGAACGACTTTTCTCAAGGGACTCCCACTCCGATATCGGCAGTGCCGGAACCGGCCACTGTCGGACTCGTGGGCTTCGGTCTTCTCGCCCTAGCTGTTCGCCGCTCGCGCAAGAGCTAACCGAAAGTTTAATCGCCTTTAAGGGCCCGTTTGGTTAAACCAAACGGGCCTTTTTTATGTCTCGGCCTAGGCCACTCCTGCTGCTTGTCATTTTCGGCGCTTTACTTGGGTCGTTAGTTGTTGCCAATTGTCGCGCTTGGTCGCGGACAGCTGCAATTGTTGATGCCTCTACCGTCGACCAAGCCGAGTCGCGGCCTCTAGCGACCGGCGGCCTCTTCGTTGACCCGGACAGCTATTACTGGATGGATTATGCCCGACAGATCGGTGCTACGAATGTTTGGCGTGTGCGCTTCACGGAGATCGATAACGCGCCTTACGGTCGGCCCGTTCATTGGAGTCAAAGCATTTCATGGCTTCTCGCCGGCTTGGGCAAGATCCGAGCATCTCTGACGGGGGAGGCATGGGTTGTGGCGCTCGAGCGCGCGGCGGCCTGGTTGAACCCCGCGTTGCACATCTTCTTCATCTTCAGTGCCGGTTGTTTGATCTACGCGCGCGTAGGAGCGGTAATCGCATGTTTTGCGATGGTGTACCTGACGACGCTTCCTGACTTGGCTTGGACTTTTCAGCCGCTGAGGCCCGGTCACCAAGGTTTGCATGTCATATTGATTTTTCTCTCTATCGCAATGCTTATATCGGGTGGCGTCGGCTGGTGGAGGAACGAACCAGCGGCGGCGGCTGGGAAAGTTCATTCGTTCGAAACACCGACATTGCGGGCCGCGACAAGATGGATGATCGCTTCAGGCGTCTGTATCGGCGTTGGCTTCTGGATCAGCGCAGCGGTGACCAGCATCAGTTGTGTGATGATTGTCGGCGCTGTGGTGCTTTTGAACGTCACGCCTCCATCAGACGCCACCGATGGGGTCTTCTCGCAGCCACGACTGTGGCGTTTGTGGGGCATTTCTGCGGCAGGAACGGCCCTATGTTTTTATCTCATTGAGTACTGGCCTAACCACATGTCTCTAACAAGGCTCGAGGTGAATGGGCCGGCTTACTGTCTTTGGTTGATTGCCATTGGCGAGGGACTCTGTTTGGTTGCGAGGTGGCGCTCAACGCCCGAAACCTTAACGTGGTTGCCTTCGCTATCGGGTATTCTCGCAATCGGGTATGTGCTGGCTTTGCCCCTGATCATCTATTGCGGACCGGAAAGCTGGCACTCGCTGCGGGAACCTGACATGTTCAGAGCACATCGTTTTATTCACGAGTTCCTTTCTCTCGAGACGGCCTCCGGCGGACACCCTTGGCGTTTGTATTTCCGCAATACAGGAATCCTAAGCTTGTTTTTTCTTGTTCCCGTAACGGTCGCGTTCATTCGATCAATATCAGCGGCGGAGAGACCAGCCTTCGTTATTTCCTTCGTTACTGCCTTCGCGACGTTGCTCTTAATGCTGATGCAAATACGTTGGAGTGGAATTGCTGTCGCACTCGGCGTTCTCATGGGTGTCATCGCGACAACAATCCTGTGGGTTCGCTTGCCATTCCAACGCCCACGTCAGCGCCGGCTTGCTGGAGCGTTAATCGCAGCAGTTCTACTCATTCAACCGCTCTATCAGGCTATCGCGCAGGCAAGGGTTCTTAATTCGGTAGCTACCGGAGACTTGCTACCGAAAGGTTTGGCGGACGCCCTTTTACATAAGCGCCTAGCCTTGGAATTTTTGCGAGAGGAAGGGGGCGGTGCTCGCGTGATGTGCGATCCAGATCTATTGCCGGCCCTGCACTACTTTGCCGGGGCCAGCGGAGTAGGCTCGCTATATTGGGAGAATATCGATGGCGTTCGTGCGGCCGCTGCTTTTTTTTCCGCAACCGATTTTCGTAAAAGTGCAGAAATTGCTCGAGAGCGTGGGATTACGCACGTCGCGGTCCAGGCGACAGAGCGCCTCCCGCGCACCTTCTGCTTCATCGAATACGGTGTAATTGACAATCGTGTCGGCGAAAGTTTGGCGGAACAGCTGATTCATTGCCGACTGCCAACAGATTGGATGTATCAGCCGTACGGTCTGCAAACGCTCGGCAAGAAAACCCTAACACTGTCGCGGTTTCGCCTGCCGGAGAACGCTTGTCTGTATCGTGTAGCGAGGTGAGCAGTTAGCCGCGCGATTCCGATATTTCTTCAAGAATCCGCCACTCGCCATCGGCGACCGGCCCGACTAGCATCGAGAATTGCCCCGTATCCCGGCTTGGTATCTCAAGTCTCGTGCATCGGATGCGGACGCCACGTTCTTCCTCAGTGTATTGGATTTCCGCGTAAGAATCCCTTGTGCCTTGAGCTTTTACTTTCGGCATCGCACTTCGAACAAGCTTCTTGTAGTCGCTCGCCGGAATAGTTGTCGTTTGTCTAGCGCCTTTGAGGTCAACGCGAGCGTTTTCTATCCGTGCATTGTCAGAATATAGGTCCGCTAAAGCCGGATCATATGCGCGTTCGAGCGCTTGGTACTTTTCAAACAACGCTTTGGCTTTCGCAATTCGATCTTCCGCAGGGGGCGCCGCTTGCGCGAATTGTGAAAGCAAGAGAGCGATTACGAGGAGGTAGCTGGGCCGCATATCTTAAACTTATTTCGATAACGTCACAGACACAAACGGGACATTAATGGTCCCGGCTAAGCTGTCTTACCAGTTCATTACATGTAGGGCTTCCACAGTTGGAAGGCGTTTTGGATGAGTTCGAACTCGATTTCGTCTTCCGTGATCAGGACCTCGACCACGTCGAACCGGAAGGTGACTTCGGGATTGTCGAGCATGCGGAGCCAAGTCTGGGCGGATTGAGAGATTCGGCGCTTTTGGTGATCGCTAAGATGGTCGAGCGGGCGGATATGGTCAGCGTTGCTTAGGCTTTTCACCTCCACGAAGACCAGGGTCTCGCCGTCGCGGCAGACCAGATCGACTTGTCCGCGGCGGCCGTCGGGCGGGCGAAAGTCGCGATAGAGGATTTTGTAGCCTTCTTTCTTGAGAAATTTCGCGGCCAGCTTTTCTGCCTCGGCGCCGGCGGCATGACGGCGGTCGCTATACTCGTTGCGCTGAAACAAGCGTTTCGATAGCTGCGTTAGCAGCGATGAAATTGCCATCTGTTTCAGGTTCGCGACCGAAATTCCAAAATCCAAGCTCCAAAATCCAATGAAGCTCCAATAAGCAATGTTCAAAACCGAGTCGGGATGAGACGCGGCTGGGCAATGCGACCTGATCCTTGGAGTTTGGTTATTGAGGATTAATTGGAATTTGGAGGTTGGAATTTGGAACTTCTTCTCGCGCCGCACCGATACTTCCCGACGCGTTTGGCATCGCTACGTCTGAAGAAGCCACAGGCGTGATGCTTTCCAGCGCGAGAAGCGGTTGCGCCACCGGCTCGAAGGAGCGGCGGTGGATGGGGCAGGGGCCTAACTGATGCAGCTTTAAAAGATGAAGCTCGGTGCTGTAGCCTTTGTGCTGACTGAAGCAGTACTCCGGGAACATGGCGCAAAAGTCGCGCATCATGCGGTCGCGGGTGACCTTCGCGATGATGCTGGCGGCGGCGATGCTTTTGCTGATGCAGTCACCATCGATAACGGCAGTTTGGGGAAAAGGAAAAGGTGAGACGGGCAGGCCGTCGATCAAGACGTGCTCCGGTGGTCCCAGCAGCGCTTCGACGGCGGCGCGCATCGCCTTGTGCGTCGCCCGCAGGATGTTGATCTGGTCGATCTCGAGGTGATCGACCACACCGATGGCCCAGATGATGTCCTGTCGGTTAACGAGCTTCTCGTAGACTTTTTCGCGCAGCTCTGGGTTCAGCTGTTTTGAGTCCTGAAGATTATCGTTCCGGAATTTTTCCGGGAGAATCACGGCCGCAGCTACGACAGGCCCCGCGAGAGCGCCGCGGCCGGCTTCATCGATTCCGGCAATACGAGCGACGCCAATGGCGCGGAGCCTGTTCTCATACCGGAATCCGCAACGCATCGCCGGCAAATTAGCCAGATTTGTCGGCGGATGAAATGGTGAACTCTATGTCCTGTGAAAATGTCGTGCCCTGGCAGCCGGCGATGAAATTCCAAATTCCAACATCCAAAATCCAATGAAATCCAAGCATCAAATTCCAAAAAGAAGGCGGCTCCCGCCGTATGGCTCAACAATTGGGGCACGCAGCACCAGGTTGATTCATGGCGTGATCATACGAACGCATGTGGCGTCCCCTCGGCGTACGCTATCCACCTCGGGATGACAGAACAGCGCGCGCGATGCGCGTCCTTGGTGTTTGAGATTTGGAGCTTCTTTGGAATTTGGAGCTTGGATTTTGGAATTTCCGCCGCCCTTGGGCGCAAAGCTCCGCCAAACGGTCGGTGGACCGCACGGATCAAAATGAGTGAGTAGCGAGTGCTACTCCCGGACGGCGGTCGCTTCCTTACCCTTGCGGTTGCGCAGGTAATTCAGCTTGGCGCGACGGGCGGTGCCGGCTTTCTCGACCTCGATCTTGGCGATTCGGGGTGAGTTGACCGGGAAAACGCGTTCCACGCCTTCGCCGTAAGAGATGCGGCGGACGGTGAAAGTGGCGTTGAGACCGCGGCCTTTGCGGCCGATCACGATGCCTTGGAAGATCTGAACCCGCTCCTTATCGCCTTCAACCACCCGGGTATGGACGCGGACGCTGTCGCCCACCGAAAACTGGCCGTTATCGGTTTTTTCCTGCTCTTTTTCGATGAGATCAATAATGCGGTTCATAGGGCTGTTTTCCTGCCAGTCCGGGCCGAATTGGCCGAGCTTTGGAGGGCCGATATTCTTAGCCAGAGAAGACTGGAAATCAAGGGGAGGATTCAACCGCGGATTCCACGGATTTGCGCGGATTCTGGCGAACAGGAGAGAATTGGCGTCGGGGTGGCAGGCTCTCGCCAGTCTCCTATCCACCGCCTCCGCGGAGCAGGCGGTTCGCAAGCGGTTAATCCAGCCTTTAATCTATGGAAATCCATGTCAATCTGTGGCTCGTTTTTCGATATTTCGCGCTCGTAGCTCAACTGGATAGAGTGTCGGCCTCCGAAGCCGAAGGTTGTGGGTTCGACCCCCGCCGGGCGCAGTTTCCTGAAAAGCTGAAAATCCGACACGCTGAAAGGTGAAATGTCGGCGAGCGCTAAGGGGATCACCCTGGACACGGTCGAGAGCGAAAGCCGAAATCTGAAAAACGAGCTGCACCCTGACCGCCCCTCTTCCGAGAAGGGTGGGGAAATTCGCGGTCGATCCTGGTCCATCTTTCTGTTGGCAGCGCTCTTCACTGCGGCCGGCATTTTGCATTTTGTTACGCCGGGAGAATACGAAAGCATGGTTCCCTTGCCCTTTCCCGATCATGCACTGCTGGTGAAACTGAGCGGACTATGCGAGATCCTCGGCGGGATTGGGCTGCTGGTTCGACGGACCCGGGTAATCGCCGCATGGAGTTTGATCATTTTACTGATCGCCGTTTTTCCGGCGAACATTGAGATGCTGCGCCAGGCTTCGGCCGCCGCCGCGCCGCTTCTGTGGAGGACAACGCTTTGGATACGGCTGCCGCTGCAGGGCGTTTTGATCTGGTGGATTGGATGGGCGACCCGGCTGCGCTTCTGTCAACAGCCGCGGCGTTAACGTTGCGTTTCTCGATCGAAGCGGACGAGAAACGCTCGTCCCTCCCGGGTAATTAGAGATTGATGGCGAGACGTGATCAAGGGCTCGTTGCATACGGCCGATTCGTCCGGAAGGAGGACCGCAACGGCCTGCGCCGCTATCGTGAAGCCTTGCGGCGTGACGCCCCGCCCTCCCCAGAGAAGATTCGCGGCGCCAGGGCCGCTCCGACCTTTGGGCTCCTAGAATTGGACGAGACGAAGCTCATCCCTCCAACTCAAAACTGGAAGGCTTTAAGCGAGAGCGTCGAGCCGGCCTAACAAATCCTTTTTGCTGGTCATGCCGGTGACCTGGTCGCGCAATTGGCCGTTCTTAAAGAAGAGCAGCGAAGGAATCGCGCGGATGTTGTACTTGAAGGAGAGACTCTGGTTGTGGTCGACGTTCACCTTCGCCACTTTCACGCTGTCCGCTTTTTCCTTGGCGATTTCGTCCAGGAGCGGCGCGATCATTTTGCACGGGCCGCACCATTCCGCCCAAAAATCGACGATGACGGGCTTATCGCTATGCGTGACTTCTTTTTCGAAATTGGATTCGTCCAGCTCGATGGTTGCAGAATTCTCCATCAGCTAACGTAATTCCAAATCTGAATAGTCAAAACAATTAGCGAAGTGGCGAGGGCGGCCCAGCAGAGCGACATGGGAATGCTTTCAATGAATCCTTCTTCGACCGCCTCGTATTCATCCGGAGCAGGATGGACCGGAATGGCGGAATTCTGACGCGCAGGCTCTGGCATGGTGACCAGAGGTTGCGTCTTTTTCATCTGCACCGACGAAGGTGGCACCGCGGCCGCGGGCGCCACGCTGATCCGCGCCGTTTCCTTGCGTGGTCCGGCGCTGGAAGCAATTCCTACCGCGCTCGCTGCGGGAGGCGGGGGTGGCGGCGGTGGAGCCACGGGACGGGGCGGAGCGGGGGGCGGAGTTGCGCCAGCGGGGGAAGGTCGGAAAAGGGGCGGACGCGCGACCGCTTTCGGCGGAGCAGGAGGAACCGGCGGCGCGGACATCGGTGGCCGAGGGGCACCGCCAGCGGGAGGCGCGGGCGGACGAGGGGCACCGTTGGAAGGCGGACGAGCGGGCATGTTAATGCGAACCGTCTCGGACCCGGCGGGTTTCGAAGCACCGGAATCCCCCGGCGGGCGCGGCGGGAGGGCGATCCGCACGGTTTCCTTCTTTGGTTCCTTTTGATCAGCCATTTCAGCGAGGAGAGGATTAAAAGAATACGGGAAGGCCGGGATAATGTCATCCCTGAAATGACATTTTAAGGAGGAGAAAGAGGGGGGGCCGGTGACGCTGTCACCGGAATGACGAATTTTGAATGACGAATGACGAAGGAATAGGGCGGGTCTTGGGCGGATGCTCCTGAAGAATTTCAGCGAGGGGTGGAATTCGTTCAGCGTGGCAAGGTCGGCGGTCATAGACCGCCGCTACATTACGCGCAGTTCAATAGCCACACGCCGGTCAAATTCCACCGCCGGTGAACTGTAGCAGTACAACGAGCGGACGAGACGAAGCTCGTCCCTCCCGGAGGTCGTGATCGGCGAGATCGCGCCCCGTGAGGTGGGATCTTGGAATTTGGATCTTCCTCGTCGCTAGGCGACGAGGTCGTAACCGCGTGCGCCCGTGATTTGGCGTTCGATGAACTCGCCGACGGGGGCGGGCTGAGAGAGAATGACGCGCGTGTCGACATCGGGGGCGTCGGCTTCGGTGCGCGCGATCAATGGCTGATCGACGAGCAGGGGAATGGTTTGGCCAACGCGGGATTCGGCGATTTCGCGGGCGATCTTCTGCTGAAGTTTCATCGCGGTGTTGTAACGCGCGTTTTTGATTCGCGGCGGAAGCTGGTCTTCCATCTTGGCGGCGCGAGAGCCCTCTTCCTGCGAGTATTTGAAAATCCCGAGGCGCTCGAAACGAGTCTTCTCGATGAATTGCAGAAGCTCGTTGAACTCTGCGTCGGTTTCGCCAGGAAAGCCGACAATGAAAGTCGTGCGCAGCGCGACGCCCGGAATTCCCGCGCGCAGGCGCTGGATCAATTCTTCGATATGTTGGCGCGAAATTTCGCGTCGCATGCGCTGAAGCATGGAGTGATCGATGTGCTGCAGTGGCATATCGATGTAACGCGCAACCTTGCGGCATTGCGCAATGGTCTGGATCAGTTCATCGCTCCAGTGCGCCGGGTGCGTGTAAAGAAGGCGAACCCAGAAGCGGCCCTCAATTTTTTCGATCTCACGCAGGAGGGCGGCCAGGGTCGGACCACGCGAAGAGTCGATCGGCTGGCGAGGGCCGGCTTTTACCGACCATAGGTCCATCCCGTAGTAGGTGGTGTCCTGGCTGATCAGGTTAATCTCCTTCACGCCTTCCGCGACGAGCGCGCGGATTTCCGCCAGGACAGACTCCGGCGTGCGGCTGCGGTGTTTACCGCGCATCTGCGGAATGACGCAGAAGCTGCAGGGATGATTGCAGCCTTCGGCGATCTTCAGAAAAACAGAATGGCTGGGGGTGAGGCGAAACCGCGGGGTATCGTAATCCGGGATGTAGGTTGGCCGTTCCCGAAGCAGGGGCGGAGCGGGAAGGGCGGAGCTTCCTTTCTCCGTGCCTAACAAATCATGGACAATCGTGCCGAGTTGCTGCACCTGGTCGAGGCCGATAAAGAGGTCGACCTCCGGCAACGATTCGCGCATCTCGGCAGCGAAGCGTTGAGACATGCAGCCGCTCACAATCAGCTTCTGGTTCGGTTTCTTGCCGAGCCCACGATTTTGATGGGCCTCGAGGATGGCCTCAATCGATTCCTCCTTGGCCGAGTCAATAAAAGCGCAGGTGTTGATCACGACGACGTCGGCTTCGTCCGCGTCGGAGGTGATCTGCATGCCTTTCTGCAGAACGCTGCCAAGCATGATCTCGGCGTCGACCAGGTTCTTGGCGCAGCCCAGGCTGATCATGCCGACTTTTGTCGGAGAAGCGGTGGGCGAGACCCGCAACGCGGGTGAAGGAGCGGCCAGGCTTTCCACCTCGTCCCTCCCGGTTGAAGCTGGTGCAATCATGGCCTAACTATTCAATGGTGACGTCGGAATCGTCACCGGCGACAGATTTCCCGTTCTTCTTGATCTGAACGGCCTCGCGATCAAGCACGCGGATGGAAAAATGCTGGCCTTTGAATTCGAGCGGCGGATCTGTCGGCGAGATCCAGCGCTCAAACGGCTGGCGCGAAGCGCTGTTGTCGACAACGACCTTGATGTAAGTCTTTTTTAGGGGACGAATTGCAATTTCGTTAGGGCCGCCTCCTTCACCGGGACTGGTGCTTTTAGCTGCTTCAGCGGGGGCGACGGCTACGGCCTTTCGGACTTCAGGCTGTGCGGGAGGAGCGCTGGTGGCTGCGGCGGATGCCGCGACGGGTGCGACCGTAGCGGTGGGTGACGGCGCTGCGACGGCGACGGTGGCGGCTGGAGCCGGTGTGCTGGCAACCTTCGGCGCGAACGTAGGTTGTGGGGCGGCGGAGCTGGCGCTCTGGCTGAGGGAAGCGGCGGGCGCCGGCGTATTACTATAGTAAGAGGAGGTATAGGCAGGAGTTGCTGATGCGGCGGATTTCTGGTCGCCAGGGGCCGGCGAGATGCGCCGCAAGGTCAGAAGCACCTTCGCTCCGAGGAGACCGACCCCGACGACGATCAGCGCCAGAACGATCGGAATGATGGAGGAAGGACCGCCCGAAGAACGGGGTGAGGCCATGGGGCGGCGATGAACGATCGGCGTCCGAACAGGCGGTGGCGCCGGGTTATCCTGAAGATAAGAGTAACCATCCACCGTAACCCCCTCGGATCCTTCAAAGGCTTCCATGTAGGGCGAGACGTCCACGTCGAGAAACTTGCCGTAAATTTGGAGGAAGCCTTTGGCGTAGGTCAGGCTGGGAAACTGAGAGAAATCGTCCGCTTCGATCTCGGCCAGGCGTGACGGACGGATCTTGGTCATGCGCGCGGCTTCGTCGAGTGTCAGCTTGCGGGCGACACGCGCTTCCTGAAATTTCTTGCCTAAGCCTTCAATTGTCATGGGGGAGAGCCCGGCTAAACGGCGGCGTCGAGATCGACCAGAATCTCGCGAGGTTTGGCGCCTTCGCCGGGACCAAGAATACCTCGCTGTTCGAGAATATCAACGATCCGGGCCGCGCGCGTGTAGCCGAGGCGGAGGCGGCGCTGCAGCAACGAAGTGGAAGCGCGTTTCTCTTGTCTGATGATTTCCAAGCACTTCTCCACCAACTCTTCGTCTTCTTCGGTAACTTCCTCCGTCGCTCCGCCGGCCGATTCGAGCTTCTCATGCATGGCGGCGTCGAAGATCGGTTCGCTTTGGCCTGAAACGAAATCGACGACGCGGCGGATCTCGTCATCCGTAACCAGCACGCCTTGTGCGCGGATGAGGCGCGAAGTGCTGGGGGGAAGATAAAGCATGTCGCCTTGTCCAAGCAGCCGGTCGGCGCCGTTCTCATCAAGAATGACGCGGCTATCGATCTTGGAGGCGACCTGGAAAGCGATACGGCTGGGAATGTTCGCCTTGATCACGCCGGTAATGACATCTGCGCGCGGCGTCTGGGTGGCGACAATGAGGTGAATGCCGGCGGCGCGCGCCATTTGGGTGATTCGAGCGATGGCGCCTTCGACATCTGCCGGCGCAGTCTGCATCAGGTCGGCGAGCTCATCGATGATCACGACGAGGTAGGGCATCTTGTCAGGGATGATGAGCTCATCCTGGCGCGGAACCGTGATGGGATCGCTCGCAGCGGAGGGACGTGCCTCGTTACGTGCTTTGACTTCCGACGTCGAGGAGGCGGCGCCTTCCATTTCATCGAGTTCTTTTTGTGTTTTCTTGGGCGGTCGCGCATTGAAGCTGACGATGTTGCGCACGCCCACGCGCGCGAAAACCTTGTAACGGTTTTCCATTTCCATGATGACGCCGCGCAGACCAAGCAGAACTTTTTTCGGGTCGGTGATGACGGGATAACGAAGGTGAGGCAGACGTGCATACATCTGCAGTTCGACCATCTTCGGATCGATCATGATCAGTTGAAGCTCGTCCGGGCTGAAACGGAAAAGCATGCTGGCAATCAGCGAGTTGATGCAGACGCTTTTGCCGCTACCGGTCGTCCCGGCGACTAACAGGTGTGGCATTTGGGCGAGATCGGCGATGATCGATTTTCCGTAGACGTCTTTGCCTAACGCCAGCGGGAGCCGAACTTTGCTGCGGCTTTCCTCCCAGTCTGTCGATTGCAGAAGTTCACGAAGGGTTACGGTCACCTTGCGGCTGTTGGCCAGCTCGATTCCGACTGTATCCTTGCCCGGGATCGGGGCCAAAATGTTGATGCGCTCAGCCCGGGTCGCGCGGGCGAGGTCGCGCTCGAGGCTAACGATCTTGTCGACGCGGACTCCCTTGGCGGGGTAAACCTCGTAACGCGTGATGGTCGGGCCTTTAGTGATATCGCCTGGCGCGACCGCCACGCCGAATTGGGCGAGGGTGTCGATCAGCGCTTGTTGGACGCGTTCCAGTTCGGCCGGATCAGCAGCGGTGCGGCCTTCCGGATCGTAGGGATCGAGAAGATCGAGACCTGGCAGCACATAATTTTCACCACTCCATTGATGTGCGGGGATGGCGGCGGACGATTTGCCTTTGTCATCGCGACCGCGCACTTCGGCTAACGACGGTTTTCGTCGCGCACGCACCGGCTCTTCCGGAAGCGCAGTGGTATCGACTACTTTTGGTTTCGGACGCGCAACCAGTTCCTCCGGCGGAATGATGGCCATCGGTGTCTCAGGGACGGGCGCACCCTTTTTCTTCAGCTGCTTCTCAATAACGCGACGTTTCTTATCCAGTTCTTTGTGGCTGATCTCGAGCTGGCCTTTGAGATCGGTCCGTTCGAGCTGACGACGCAGGCGCCAGGCACGCAGGTTGGCGAAGCCTCGCTGAGTCGCGGCTACACTTTGGCGGACGACGTGGATCGGCCGCAGTCCGGTCATGAGGATCAGACTCGACAGATAAACGCCGATGAGCAGAACGATGGAGCCGACCTTGCCCATGGCGGCGAGGAGGAAGGTTTTTCCGAGGAAGTAGCCGACCGATCCGCCTGGTCCCTGGATGTTGAACGAGGAGTGCCAGTGCCGGAAGATAGCGGGTCTGAATTTGCAGGAGGCATGCTCCGGAGATCAAAAAGAGAATGATCCAGGCGATCCGGCGATTGACCCGCAGCGACGGATAGAAGAGCTTGGCCCCTCCAAATCCGAGAAGGACGGCCGCGAGCAGATAGGAGGCAGCACCGAGGATGAGATAGCAGAATCCGGCAAAGATGGCGCCGAACGGACCGATGAAGTTCTGCGCAGGCCGGTTAGGCGGCGAGAGGTAACTCCAAGGCACCCACGAAGGCAGGTCCTTGGGGGCGTAGGAAATTAAGGCGAGGAATAAAAGAGTCCCGACTCCGAGGAGAATAAGGGCGAAAACTTCATTCCAAGCAGTGTTTTTGACCGACCGCGCCACCGTTGGGGCCAATACTAGTCTTGCGCCTGTGGGATTCAATGGAGAACCGCCGCCGCCGCTTTCGCGGCGGAAATTCCAAACTCCAAATTCCAAAAGCCAAATGGGAAAAGAGCGGCTCGCGCCGGGCGCGACCGAAGTGATGTGCGTCGGCGTTCCTCGTGAGGCTGCCGCGGATTCCTCGGCAGACCCTTCTCCGCGGGTGGGAGGAGATCGCGGTTGCGTGTTTCTACTTCCTCTCCTCCCAGGAGAGGACTGAGGTGAGGATAGTCTGATTGTTGAATCGATCTTCTGATTCGTCCTCGCCCTAACCCTCGCCTGGGAGGAGAGGGGACTGCGCTGCGAAATCAGTGATGCGCATTGCTGCCTCTTCAGCGAGGAGGGAGCTTTGCATCTACTTGAGGCCTGTGAGCCGAATCGCCGCTGCTCCAGGCGGTAAAGCGCGCACCTCTACTTCCTCTCCTCCCAGGAGAGGACTGAGGTGAGGATGGCTGATTGCTGGGTCCGATCTTCTGATTCGTCCTCACCCTAACTCTCTCCTGGGAGGAGAGGGGACTGCGGCTTCAAGATTTGGCATTTGGAATTTGGATTTTGGAGCTTCCGCGGCTTCGGCCGCGGTGCTACGCTGCAACGCTTATGGGAATTCGCGTTTGGAAGTGGTTGGGACTTCCGGCCGCTTGTTCGCTGTTGCTCTTTAGCGCCTGCGATCAGCATCGGGTCGGTGAGGATGTAGAGGTGCAGAAGGAGCACGTTCTTCCGGTCGGCTCGAAAGAGGACGCATCGGAGGCTAAAGCAGAGCAAAGCGCGACGGTTAAGCCAACGCCGGCTCAGTTCTTTTCGCCCTCGCCCTCGCCGAGCCAGCCCTGAGCGGTCGCAACTGCATGGCTAAGACCCAGTACCCTGACGAGCCCGCCCAATATCACGGGAATGCCGCCGGCGGTTCCCTACATCGTCGGGAACGAAGGGGCAGAGCGGTTCAGTTTTTACGGGATGCGGACCATCCTGATCGGCTTCATGACGCAGTTTCTGGTGAACCGTTCCGGCATTCTTGAAGGGATGCCGGAAAACGAAGCCCAGGGCTGGTTCCACCAGTTCGTATCATCTGTCTACTGGATGCCGTTCTTCGGCGCCATCATTGCTGACGGCTGGCTCGGGAAATACCGGACGATCCTTTACCTCTCAATCGTCTACTGTCTCGGCCACTTCACGCTCGCCTTTATGGACACGTCGATTGGCATCCACTTTGGCCAGAAATGGGTACTCGCGATAGGCCTGATCCTGATCGCTGCCGGCGCGGGCGGTATCAAGCCGTGTGTCTCCGCCAATGTCGGCGACCAGTTCGGTGAATCGAACAAGCATCTCCTCGAACGTGTGTTCGGCTGGTTCTATTTTTCAATCAACCTTGGGTCGTCCTTTTCCATCTGGCTGTGTCCGGTCCTCATGCGCGACCCGCATTGGGGGCCGAAGTACGCCTTCGGGCTGCCTGGCGTGCTGATGCTTGTGGCCACGGTGATTTTCTGGTCCGGCCGCAAGAAGATGGTGCACATCCCGCCGGCTGGCCTGGGATTTTTGCGCGACTTGAAAAGCCGCGAAGGCCTGAGCGTGCTGGCGCGGGTCTGGATCATTTTTGCTTTCACCATGATTTTCTGGGCGCTCTGGGACCAGAGCAGCGGCGGCGAATGGACGATTCAATGCCAGAAAATGGACCTTCATTTCATGGGCATCAATTTTCTGCCCGAGCAGGTCAACGTGGTGAACGGGCTCTTTATCCTAGCCATGATCCCCTTGTTCAATTACTGGCTTTACCCCGCGATCGATCGCTTGTTCCCGCTAACCCCGGTGCGCAAGATTGGGATTGGGTTGTTCCTGACCGCGGTGTCGTTCGTGGTGATCTGGATGATCCAGGTGAGCATCGATCACGGTGGGCGGCCGGCGGTAGGCTGGCAATTTCTCGCCTACATCATCCTCTCAGCCGGGGAAGTGATGGTCTCCATTACCGGATTGGAATTCGCTTATACACAGGCGCCGAATCGAATGAAGAGCCTGCTCATGGCCATGTGGCTGCTTTCAATCGCGCTCGGGAATCAAATCCCTTCCATTATCAGTTTCCTGATTCCGAAGCTGAAGTCGATGGGGATGAACCTGGAAGGCGCCAACTACTTCCGCTTCTTCACGTTTCTGATGTTTGGCGCGAGCATCCTCTATATTTTTGTCGCGCGCATTTACAAGGAACGGACCTACTTGCAGTCCCAGGAGTCGCATCCCGAAGAACCCATCTTGGCAGCGGGAGCACCAACCTAACGAATTATGAAACTCGCTATTTGCCTAATCGCCGGAGCGGTCTCGCTCGCGACCACCAATTTATTTGCGACTGCGCAGGACGAACGGTTCGAGAAATTGGCCAAAGAATACGTCGAAGGCCTTTTGCAAGCTTCACCGGAATACGCGACTGAGCTCGGGGACCATCGTTTTGATGGCCGCCTCAGTGATTATTCAGACGTGGCGACGGCGAAGGAGCTGCAACGAGCGAAGCGGGCGCTGGAGCAACTCCAGAAAATTGACGAGAAGGATCTGACCGGGCCTAACAAAGTCGATGTCCGCCTGCTCCGGGACAATGTTGAGAATGAGATTTTCGAGCTGGAAGAATTGAAAGAACGGGAGTGGAACCCGCTTTCCTACATGCAGAGCCTCGCCAATGGGCTGTATTTGATTGTGGCCAGAGATTTTGCGTCGGCGGAAAAGCGCGCGACCAGCCTGGAGCAGCGTCTGCAAGGCATTCCGAACGTGATCGCGCAGGCCAAAGCGAACTTGAAGAACCCGCCGCAGGTGAATACGGAGACCGCGATCGAGCAGGTCCAGGGCGCGATCTCTTTGATCAAGGACGGCCTGGGGGAAGTCCTTGATAAAGCCCCGAATGCGAAAAAGTCGATTCAACCCGCGCAGGAGAAGGCGATTGCGGCCTTAACCGATTACAAGACATGGCTTGAGAAAGACCTCCTGCCGCGATCCAAGGGGGACTTTCGAATTGGCCCCGACAAGTTTCGCAAAAAGCTCCGCTTCGCACTGGCTAGCGACATGTCGATGGAAGACCTCATGAAGGCGGCGCGGGCCGATCTCGCGAGCACGCAGAAGGCGATCTATGAGACGGCGCTCCCGTTGCATCGAAGGTATTTCCCGGATGCAGATGAGGCGACGACAAGCGACGCGCACAAAGTAACGGCAGCCGTCCTGGACAAGCTGGCCGAGCAGCATCCAACCGACGACACGATCGTACCCGAGTCGAAGAAGGTGCTGAAGGAAGCGACGGATTTCGTCAGGGAGAAGGACCTGGTGACAATTCCGGACGTCCCGGTCGACATCGTCGTGATGCCTGAATTCAAACGCGGCCCCGCGGTGGCCTACTGTGATTCCGCGGGCGCGCTCGAGAAAAACGGCAAGACCTTCTTTGCGGTCTCGCCGACACCGAAAGATTGGTCGGCACAGCGCAAGGAATCGTTCTTTCGCGAGTATAACAACTTCATGCTGCGCGATCTGACCGTCCATGAAGCGATGCCCGGACATTATCTCCAGATTGCGCATGCCAACCAATTTCGCGCGCCCACGCTGGTGCGCGCCATTTTCCAGAGTGGCTCTTTTATCGAAGGCTGGGCGGTTTACACCGAGCAACTGATGGCCGAAGCGGGTTACGGAGGACCCGAGGTAAAGATGCAGCAACTGAAGATGCGTCTTCGGGTCATCTGCAACGCCATCATCGACCAGTCGATTCATGCAGGAAATATGAGCGAGCAGGAGGCGCTCGACCTGATGATGAAGGAAGGTTTTCAGCAGGAGGGCGAAGCGGTCGGTAAATGGAAGCGCGCACGCCTGAGCTCGACGCAACTTTCAACTTACTTTGTCGGCGTGACCGAACATCTTGATTTGCGCGAACGGGCGAAAGCGAAAGCGGGAAGTTCTTTCGACCTGAAAAAGTATAACGACCAGGTCATTTCCTACGGCAGTCCGCCGGTGAAATACGTGCGCGAGTTGATGGGGCTGTAGGGAATCCGGCGGTCTTAGACCGGCGTGAGAGGTTTCGCGTTTGCGGCCAGTTGCCTTTAGGCTTTAGGCCAATGCGCAAGAAGGTTGCCACCTGGCTGCGGCCGAAAGACGAGAAGTATTTCTTGCCGATCTTTGCGCGCTACCCGGAGGTGGAGGTTTGCAACGCTCTCTCCAGCGAGGTGGACCTTTCCGATATGGACGGCCTTCTCCTGACCGGTGGGGCTGACATCGCTCCGGAATTTTTGAAGCAGGAAGTGCCTGATCCCAGCGTGCTCGAGAAAGGCTGCGACTCCAAGCGTGACGCGTGGGAGTTCAAAGCGATCGCCACCGCGTTAGACCGGCGTTTGCCCCTGCTCGCCATCTGTAAGGGGATGCAGACGGTGAATGTCGCCATGGGCGGCACCCTGATTCTGGATCTGCCCGGTCACAACCTGCCGGAGCAGAAAGACCATAATGTTCAGCCGGTGAAAACGGCTACGGAAGCGTCGCATCGGTTTGCCTCGGTGAATAGCTCCCACCACCAGGCGATCGAGAGGTTGGCAGATGGTTGCGAAGCGGAAGCCTGGTGCGTCACCGACGGAGTGATCGAGCAGATGCGGGTGCGAGATCTGCCGTTCGGCGTCTGTGTGCAGTATCATCCGGAGCGGGGAGAGATTTACGATGAGTTGTTCGACGATTTCTTCGCTCACGTCAGAAATTCGTTGAAAGGTTAACGGGTTGAATCGTTAAATCGTTTAGTCACGCATGTCTACGCCGCAGAACACCATCGCCATCGTCTACGATTACGACCAGACGCTGAGTCCAAGCTACATGCAGGACGAGGTCGTTTTTCCGACTTTTGGGATTGATGGCGCGAAGTTCTGGCGTCGCTGTACCGAGTTGGTTCGGGAGAACGGCTATGACAACGAGCTGGCCTATATGAAGGTGCTGCTCGACCAGCTGGGAATGGATCGGCCGACTAACGAATATCTGCGCGAGCTCGGCGGGAAGCTGAACTTTTACAAAGGCCTTCCGGAAATGTTCGATCAATTCGCGAATGGCCTGCTCAAGGCGGAGCACGTGGCCAGCGGCATTGCCGTCGAGCACTACATTATTTCATCGGGGATGAAGGTGCTGATCGAGGGAAGCCGCTTGCAGAAGTATGTGCGCGCGATTTTCGGCTGCGAGTTTGACGAAGACGAACAGGGGCGAATCACGTTTCCGAAACGCGTAATCAGCCACACCCAGAAGACGCAGTTCCTTTTCCGGATCAACAAAGGCCTGCTCGATATGTCGCAGGATGTGAATGACCACATGGACGCGGAAGTTCGACCGATTCCGTTCGCAAACATGATTTACATCGGCGACGGGCCGACTGATGTCCCTTGCTTCACGGTCATGAAAAAGAACGGGGGCCAGGCGATCGCGGTTTATAATCCGGATGATCCGGAGCGGGCTGGCTTTAAGAAGTGCTACCAGCTTTCGGCGCATGCCGATCGGGTGAAACACATTGCTCCCGCGGATTATCGGCCGAACACGCATCTGCGCATGTTGCTGGAGCAGATGGTGGAGGAAACGGCAAATCGGATTGTGGAGCAAAGGCGCAGCGCGGTGGAGTTTGGTACGGTGAAGGCGCCGAAGCATTAGGGCGGATCTTCACACAACGGCCACAACGGGCACGGAGGGTTTTCGAATGCCTGAAGAAGTCGCGAGCGAGCAGTAAAAACCGGCGGTTGTTTGCGCCGGGAAGAAGATAGTGGGACGAGACGGAACTCGTCCCTCCACTCGAACGATTGGGGTCGTAACGCAAGTGACGGTTGCGCACGATCTCGACGTTGTGTCCGTTGTGATCCTTTGTGCCCGTTGTGTGAGATCTCTTCTTTGGTAAACAAAAAGGGCTGCGGATTTCTCCGCAGCCCTTCTCAAGGGACTTGTCTTAGTCTAAACTTAGTTCTGTCGCCGTCACTCACCCGCCCGCTGCTCTAAGCCGCAGCGGGACAAGTGCTGAACGTTGGAAAAACTTAGAAGGCGAAGCGCATGCCACCGCTGATCGCGTTGTTGTTGTAGTTATCGCGACCGAACTGGCCCTGATAGAAGATGTAAGCGCTCAGCTGCTGGGTGCAGTAGGCGGTTAGCCCAATGTCCACCACCGCGCTGTCACTGCCGATCCAGGGACCGTGCACCGTGAACTGGTCGTCGCAGCCAATGAAGTTGGAGGTAATCCCGTAGGAGTTATCGCCAAAGTCATGCCGCCAGGCCGCGCGCACTTCAGGCACCACTGTGAGCCCCTCACCGGGCTTCATCACCTGCTCATGCGCAATGCGGAAGCCCAGGTTGGTGCGGTAAGCACTCTCATTCTGATCGGGGAAATGCAGCGGGATCAGAGAGGACGTGTTCGAGTTTGGCCGGTCGTCTTCACTAAAGGAGTTAAACTCCACGTAGTTGTATTCAAAGTCGGCATAAGGCCCAACCTTCCAGCAACCACGCGTCCAGTCATACCCAACCGCAATCATCCCATCAAACTCGGCTCCATCCGTGGACCCGGTCTCAACCCCTAAGTAAGCGTTGCGGCGAGTGTCATACTGGTTCCAACCACCGGTAGCCGAAGCGTCCACGTAGAAGCCGCCCGTGTAGTAGGTGGAGTAGAGACCAATCTTGCCCCCGTCGGTGTTCAGGCGCCCGTTGTTGACCAGGTCGCCCGTGGTATGGCTGTAACCGCCACTCAAACCAATGGCCCAGTGGTCGGTCACGCGGTAATCCACACCCATGGTGAAGCCGGCGTTGTTCAACTGGTAGCCGTCGGCACCGGGATCGTTCAGGCTTTCGTTGCCCACTTTGGTCAGTTCCCCGTGGCCGGTAATGAAGGTGCCCCAGCGATAGTTGGGCGGAGCCACCTGCTCAACCGGGTTCTTGTCCTGCACACTCTTGCCGTCGTTCTTGGTGTAACCGTGGTTATCCTGGATAACAAAACCATCGGCACAGAACCCGGTCGAACCCCAGCGGATGTCGTCCATCCGGTGCTGCAGGTTGAGGGAGTTGACCATCTGCTGGGCGAAAGAAGCTTCGTAGATGGAAGCGAGTTCTTCGGGAGCAATCAGATCGTAAGCCTGTTTGAGGCTTAAGACCGGGATGTTGCCCAGAATGTTGGTGGCATTGACGATGCAACCGGCGGCAACTGCGCGGTCGAGGGCTGCGGCAGTCGCGATCTGGTTAGGCGTGCGGGCCACTGACTGGAAGGTCGCGGCGAAGCCGAAGACGAAGTCGACCGTGGCCGGATCGGAGTAGGTGACGAAGGGCTGAATCAGACCGACAAAGTCGTTCGGAACCAAATCACCCTCGCCTTGGGCGAAGGTGCCGTTAACCCCGGCAGTGGTCTCGATCACCGTGATCCGATCGCCGTTGTTGAAGAACCCACCCGGAACCTCATGCGCGAACAGGTTGCTGTTGGTGGTGAGATTCGCAGCGTTTGCCACACGCATTAGATCGTTGTTCACGTCGGTGGTACCGCTGCCGTTCTGGATGACGAGCGTGCCGCCATTGGCATTGAAGTCGTGCCAGACCTGATAATCCATTGGCGCATCCGTCACAGTTCGGAATGTGCCGTTGTTGAGGGTCAGGTCGTTGTTAGGGCCGAAGTCGCCGAGAGAGAAGAAATCAGCGATAACGAGAGTGCCGTTGTTCACGATGGTCCCGCCGGTATAGAAATTGAAGAAACCGCTGGTGATGGTCAGCGTGCCATTGCCGTTCTTAACCAGGTGTCCGCCGCCGTTGATATCACCGCTGAGAGTTGCCGTGTCGCCATCAGCCACGAAGACGTGCATTCCGTTCAGGTCAGGACCGGGCACATTATTCATAACGACGTCATTGATGAAGTCGGTGCCGTCGTCCAGCTGAAGGCCGCCGCCATTGAAATTGATATTGCCGCCGACGTTTAGAGTGTAGGTGGAATCAACCCGGAGAAATGAACGGGCACCGCTGCCAGGGCCCCAAACGGTCAGGTCGCCACCGGCACTGAGAGTGCCGCCATCTCGAATGCGAAGGGTGCCCTCGCCGCCGACGGTCGAGGAGCTGCCACCGATGTTAACGTTGCTGTTGACGTTGATTGTTCCACCGTCAATCAGGACAAATCCAGTCGAGCCGCCGAAACGACCGACGTATAAGCGCCCCGGGTTAGCCGCGTTTCCGACAACGGCGGAATCATGAACCTCAAGGCTGCCATCGCCATTGTAGCCAACGGAGAGCGAGCTGCCATTAACGAAGTCGAGCGTCCCGTTGTCCCGCAGGATCACGGTTCCGGTAGAACCGGCGTTGTCGCCGATGTGCATGACGTTGGAGAGGGTGAGGTTGGCGTCATCCACAATACGGAGCACGCCAGTCGATCCGGAATCGCGGCCGATCCTGGCGTCGAGTGCGAAGCCGGTATCCGTGTTGTTCAGGACGGCCGTCTCGGTCGGGAAAGCAGTGGTCCCAACGGCGGCGCTGTCGCCGGCTGTCGGGCCACCCGCCGGCGCGTCCGGATTCCAGTTGGCCCCGCGGACCCACTGGTTGTTTCCAATGTCGTTGTCGAATTCATAGGTAACCGCGAGGGCATGGCTGGCCAATGCGGCCGTCGCGATTGCGACGATGGTCAAAAATTTAGGTGTAGCTTTCATGTGTTTCTCCTTGAGGGAGCTGATCTTTCGCAATTCGAGGAGACCTGTCTAGTTAAAAAGGGCAGTATTTTGCGGGGGGCCTAACCGGCAGGAAAGGTTATAAAAAAGGCGAAAAAACCGCGCTTATCGGATTGACATTGATCTTGCTGTCCCGGACCATTGCCCTCCCTCTTTAGGGGGAACAGAATGTTGCGCTGCTCAGACGCCTGAACGGCCAAGCCAGGCAAAAAAAGGAAATTTTATGTTTACGGTAAAAAATCGCATCACCCGAGGTCTGCTTTTCACCGCCATCGCATCGGCGATCGGCCTTTCGTCCGCGGCCGCCGCGACCCGCACCTGGAACCCGAGCGGCAACGGTAACTTTAATGACCCAACTAACTGGGGCGGAACTGCACCGGGTGCTTCCGATACCGGATCGTTCAACGCAGCATCGGTAAACGGTCCTCAGCTGACCGCGCCCATTACCGTCGGCTCAATCAACTTTACCTCCACGGGGACCGGTTATGATCTGACCGCAAGCAGCACTTCGAACATATTGACGCTGATGTCCACCGGCACGACCGCCGGAAATAGTGCGCTCGCCGTGCAGGTCGCCGGCAGTAACACCATCATTGACGCTCCGCTCAATTTCGGGGCGGCGGCGGCCGCGACCCAGCAAATTTCCAATTCGGGGAATGGCATCCTGATTTTGAATGGCCCAATCACCAGCACGAATAGCATCACCCTCAATTATTCCGGCGGCGGCAATTTCGAAATCCACGGTAGCAACAGCAATACCGGCAACAGCGTCCAGACTAACAACAGCACGATCAGTATTTTCAACAGCGCCGCCTTCGGCACGAGCACGGTCGTTTTTGCGGCCAGCAGCGGCGCCCTTGCCCCGGGTAGCAACCTGACCGGCGCGAACGCGATCAACAACGCGTTGGTCTTCAGTAATGCCAGCCCGAGCACGCTCAACCTGAATAACATCCTCGGAAATGCTTTCGAGTTCGGCGGGACACTCGATCTGGGCGGCGCGGCGCGCACCATCGCAGCCAAAACCAACTCCGGGGTCACCTTTGACAATGTGATCAGCAACGATGCGGCTGGCGGCCTAACGATCACCACGAGCAACAGCAGTAACGTTACGCTGAAAGGCCTGAACACTTATACCGGTATTACCACCACCAGCGGCAACGGCGCCGTCACGGTGTCCAACATTAACAACACTGGTTTCGCCGGAAATCTTGGGATGAATTCAGTCATCCGCTTGGGCAGTGCCACCAACGCGGGTGCGCTGAATTACATCGGCGCCGGTGAGACTACCGACCGTTCGATCGATCTCGGCGGCACCACGGGAGGCGCGACGATCAGCACCACCGGCGCAACCGGCGCGCTGGTTGTTTCCGGTGGAGTGACTGCGAGTGGCGCTGGTGCGAAGACGCTCACGCTGAGAGGAAACAGTGCGCCGGCTCTGGTGAATGCGATCAATGGCGTGATTGCGGACAGCAGCAGCGGCGCAACCTTGGTGACGAAGCGTGACACCGGGACGTGGTCGCTGGGTGGACTGAATACTTACACTGGGACGACCACGGTCAACGAAGGGACCCTGGTGGTGAACACCCTGGGTTTAACCGGGACTGCGAGCAGCGTTGGTGAAGCAGCCACCGTGGCGCTCGGCAGCGGCAACAACACCGTTGTCCTGAACTATGTCGGAGCCGGTGAAACGACGGATCACACCTTCGATCTCGCGGGAAGCACTGGAAGTGTAACGATCGACACCAGTGGGGCGACCGGCGCGTTAACGATCACTGGTAACATCACGGCCAGCGGCGCAGGCAGCAAAGTTCTGACGCTTGCTGGTAGCAACAACTTAAACGCCATCCAGGGGACCATTTCCAATAACTCCGTTGCCAACACCACCTCGTTAGTCAAAACCGGCAATGGTAGCTGGATCCTTTCCGGCGCGAATACCTACAGCGGTGGAACGTTGATTCGGAACGGCACCCTGGCCGTGTCGTCCATCGGTCTGGCGGGAAGTGCGGGAAATCTCGGCACGAACGGCACGATCAATATCGGCAACGGGGGGCAATCGGGCGCGCTGGCTTACACGGGCGCGGGCGAGACGACAGATCGCGTAGTGAACCTCAGTGGAGCGGCGGGTGGCGCGACGATCGATACCAGTAACTCGACCGGCGCGTTGATCTTCACCTCCAATTTCACCGCCACCGGCGCAGGGGCGAAAACGTTGACGCTAAAAGGCGGTAACAACGATGAGATTCAAGGGGCAATCGTGGACAGCGGCGGCGGCGCGACCTCTTTGAGCAAGATCAACAACGGCACCTGGAGCCTTTCCGGCGCGAACAGCTACAGCGGAGGCACGACCGTCACCGCCGGGACGCTTAGACTGTCCGGACCCAACGTTAAGCTCGGAATCGGCGACGTCTTCGTGCTCAGTAACGGCCTTCTGAACATCACCGCGGGTGCTGGGGCCAGCAATATGGATGGCACCATCGCCGACACGGCCACGCTCGATCTGACCAGCAGCGGGCCTGCAGTGGTGAAGCTTGGAAACAGCGTCAACGAAGTAGTGGGCGCGCTGAAGCTCGGGGGAGTCACGCAGGGTAACGGAACCTATGGCAGCTCGACCAGCGGTGCGATGTTTGTCGACGACACTTATTTTAACGGCAACGGCATCATCACGGTGGGTGCGGCCGTCCCGGAACCGTCCGTATTTGGATTGGTCCTGGCTGGCAGCGGGCTGCTGGTGGGCGCGCAGCGATTCCGTCGCCGCCGCGAATAAGGGGATACTTTAGTTAGGCCAGAACGAAGCCGGGACGTTTCCTGCCCGCGCAAACCTCACCCCTCGAGGTTCTGCTGCTGGCAATTTCGGCGTATCGGCATTAGAAGGTTTCTGTCTCATGGCAGCTAAACCGGCCACCCAGACCATTACCTCGGCCAGCGCGCAGCGTAAAAGCGTACCGGTCGTGACCGTAGAAACTTTCTACCGGACGCACGGTGATCTCTTGCAGATGAAGCTGCAGGGTCCGCGAGCAGGGTTTAGCCGGAAAATCCGGGAGCCCACCATCAATCGGCCCGGCCTCGCCCTGGCTGGCTTCTTCAGCTATTTCGCCGAAAAACGAGTGCAGGTTCTGGGCGCGGCGGAAATTACCTATTTGAAAAGCCTCAGCCCGAAGTTGCGCGTCGAGCGCTTTCGCGATCTTTGCGCGCAGAAAATTCCCTGCCTGGTCGTTTCACGCGGCGCTCATCTTGATCCGGAATTGCTCAAGGTCGCGGCCGAGGAAAAGATTGCGGTGTTCCGTACGCCGATGATCACGATGAAGTTTATCAACGCGGCCACGATCGCGCTGGAGGCCGCCTTCTCTCCGAGCGTGACGGAGTTTGGCAGCATGGTGGACATCCTCGGGGTGGGTGTGCTGATCCGTGGGGCGAGCGGCATCGGGAAGAGCGAATGCGTTCTCGGCCTGATCGAGCGCGGCTACAGTCTGGTAGCGGACGACGTTACCCGGATCACTTCTTCGGAAGGGCGAGAATTAATGGCGACCGCGCCGGAACTGACCCGGAATCACATGGAGGTGCGCGGGATTGGCATCATCAATGTCGCCAATATCTTCGGCATTGGCAGCATCCGGGTGGAGAAGCGACTCGACCTCGTGGTCACCTTGCAGGATTGGGAGGAGCTGGAGGAGGTTGACCGGATCGGTTTGGATCAGGAATTTTACGAAATCCTGAATCTGCAGGTTCCTCATGTCACTATCCCGGTGCGACCCGGCCGCGATATTGCCCGACTGATCGAAGTGGCGGCGATGGATCAGAAGTTGAAAGGCCTCGGCCAAAACGGGGCAGTGGAATTTAACACGAAGTTGCTGCAATTAATGGAGCCCAAAGGAGGGTAGATGGGATTGTTGAAGCGGAAGAATTCCGATACGGCTGCGGCCAAGATCGTGCGTGAGCTGGTAATCGAAAACCGGCTGGGGCTGCATGCGCGGCCGGCCGCCATGTTCGTCCGCGTCGCCAGCAAGTTCCGCTCGGAAGTCTGGGTGGCGAAGGAGGGCGAGGAAGTGAACGGAAAAAGCATCATGGGGCTGATGATGCTAGCCGCCGGCCAGGGTTCGAAGCTGCAGCTTCGCTGCGAGGGGCCGGACGCCGAGGTCGCCGCTCAGGAACTGGAGCAGCTCATCAAATCGCGCTTTAACGAGGACTGAGCTGCCGCTACTGTCGCCCTTCAATGGGCGGTGACGCGGTGCAACCAGAGGTGCGCTTTCACGGCGCCGGGGTCTCTCCCGGCGTTGCCCGCGGAGTCATTCACGTTGTCCGCGATGACCTCGAGGACGTGCCTCGTTATGCCATCAAGCCGGGAGATGTCCCGGCCGAGATCGGCCGGTTCGAATCCGCTCTCATCCAAACCCGGATGCAAATCCTGGAGATGCAGCAGCGCATTGCCGAGTCGATCGGCGCGAAAGACGCGGCCATCTTCGATGCGCACCTCCTGGTCGTAGAGGACCGCACCCTCATCGATGAAGTGCTGCGCAAACTGCAGAAGGACCTGCACAACGTCGAGTGGGTCTTCCAGCAGGTCGCGTCCGGCTACTCCGAAACGCTGAGCAAGATCGACGATCCCTACCTGCGCGAACGCGCGCTGGACATCGACGATGTGACGCGCCGCGTCATTCATAATCTGCAGGGGAAAGTACCCAAGCCGCTCTTGGGGATGGGTGAGCCGCACGTCCTGATTGCGCACAACCTGACGCCTTCGGACACGGCGATGATGGACAAGGAGAAGGTACTCGGCATCGCCACCGACCTGGGCAGCCGGACGTCTCACACCGCAATCATGGCGCGATCACTGGGCATTCCGTCGGTGGTGGGCCTGCATAACATCACCAGCCAACTCGAGACGGGGCAGACCGTGCTGCTCGACGGCACCAACGGTCTGCTCATCATCAATCCCACGGCCGCGACCCTCGAGTACTACAAGCAGATCGAATCGCGGCGGATGCGCCTGGCCACGCAGCTCAAGGAGTTGCGCGAGACCAAGTCGACCACGCGCGATGGCCGACACATCGTCCTATCGGCGAACATCGAACTGCCGGGCGACGTCGAGGTGGTGAAGGCAAATGGCGCCGAAGGGATCGGATTGTATCGGACTGAATTTTTGTTCCTGAATCGCGATACTCTGCCTAACGAGGAAGAGCAGTATCAAACTTACCGGCGCGTGGCCGAGCGAGTTGCTCCCGAGCCATTGATCATCCGAACTTTCGATCTGGGCGGCGATAAGCTGGCGCCGGGCACGGTGGATGTGTCGGATGAGATGAACCCGTTCCTCGGCTACCGCGCGATCCGCTTCTGCCTCGATAACCTTGAAATATTCCGCACCCAGCTCCGGGCCATTCTGCGCGCGAGCGCGCAGGGCAATATCAAGGTGATGTTCCCGATGATTTCAGGACTGGACGAATTAGAGCGCTCTACCGAATTGCTGCGCGAATGCGCGGCGGCCCTGACCAAGGAAGGACATCAGGTCGGCGAAAAGGTCGAGGTTGGCGCGATGATAGAGATTCCGAGCGCTGCCATCTCCGCCGACGCACTGGCCGGTGAAGTCGACTTCTTCAGCATCGGAACGAACGACCTGATTCAATACACTCTCGCGGTTGACCGGGTGAACGAAAAAATCGCGCATCTTTACGAGCCGGCGCACCCGGCGGTGCTGCGGCTCCTGCAACTGGTGGCGGACGCGGCGCATGCCCGAAAGATTTGGGTGGGAGTCTGCGGCGAAATGGCGGGCGACATAGCACTTCTTCCGTTGCTCCTTGGCTTGGGCATGGATGAGTTGAGCGTGAGCGCTTCGCTGGTGCCGCGGGTGAAGCGAGCCGTGCAAAGCCTGGATGTCGGCGAATGCCGCGACCTGGTCAAAGGCGCTTTGCAGATGACGCGACCGGCCGGGGTGCTTAAGCTCAGCCTGGAAGTGGCGAATCGATGCTACCCTGACTTGTTAGGGTAGAACCATTCGTTCAATCGAGAAACGATCCCTAGCTACTCGGCTAGTCTTCCGCCGATTCCGCTTCCGGATCGGGCTTGAGGCCGTCCTCTTCCATTTTGCGCAGGACGTCGCTCATGTCATCGACCTCGTCCCAAACCTCCTGGCTCACGTAGATCGGTGCCTTTTGCTGCATGGCCATGGCAATGCAGTCGCTCGGACGTCCGTCCAGCTCGATGATTTTCTTTTGCTGCAGCTCGTTCTCCGCGCGGATGATCATACGCGCGTAGTAGGTGGCATTCTTCAAGTCGTTGATGATGACGCGTTCCACTTTTGCGCCCACGGCGGTCAGGAGATGTGCGATTAAGTCGTGCGTCAGTGGTCGCTCTTTACTGACGTCCCGCATGAACATGGTAATGGCGCTGCCCACCGTCTGGTCGACGTAGATGATGAAAACCTTGTCATTGTTCCCGAGAAACACGGCGCAGCCACCGCTTGTCGGCAAAACGGCCCTGACCTGAACCTCGATCACCGTCTTATTCATCTGCGAAACGCTACGCACAGCCCATGGAAAAACAAGCTGCGCACGCTGTTGAAACACTTCTCAGCCGGTCAGCAACGGCGTTGGCCGATTAAATTCTCCTTCAGGGCGCAAAATTTACGAAGGACGGCTTGCATGTTCGGCGTGGTCATTGAAAATGCGCTCTGCGCGCTAATTTGGCCCCCACCCGATGAAGAACGACTGGGACGTTGAGTCCGCCATCTCCACTTACAACGTGGAGGGATGGGGCGGTGGTTATTTTTCGGTGAACGAGAAAGGCAACGTCGTCGCGCGCCCGCTCCAGGAAGGCGGCGGCTCGATCGACATTCTCGCGGTCGTTGAGGAAGCGCGAAATCGTGGCCTCGGTTTTCCCCTGGTCATTCGTTTTCAGGATTTGCTTCGGCACCGGGTCGAATCCGTTAACCGCGCCTTCCAGGCCGCGATCACAGAATTCAATTACCGGGGCGCTTATCGCGGTGTTTTTCCGATCAAGGTCAATCAGCTTCGCGAAGTGATTGAGGAAATCGTCGACGCCGGGCAAAAATTTCACTTCGGGCTGGAGGCGGGCAGCAAGCCGGAGTTGGTGGCCGCTCTGGCCATGCACAAGGATCCAGAGAGCCTGATCATCTGCAATGGCTACAAGGATCCGGCTTACATCCGGATCGCGCTGCTTGGCCGCAAGCTAGGCAAGAAGGTCGTGATCGTGGTGGAGAAGCTCGAGGAACTGGAGCAATCGATCCGCGCGGCCAAGGAAGTCGACATCGAGCCTTACATCGGCATCCGCGTCCGTCTCTATAATAAAGGTGCGGGCAAGTGGGCACCCAGCGGCGGTGAGAACGCGAAGTTCGGCCTGGACACCACCGGCCTGGTGCAAGCGAGCGAGATGCTGAAGAAAGCCGGACTCGCGCACGCGCTGAAGCTGGTGCACTTCCACGTCGGCTCACAGATTCCAGACATTTCGACGATCAAGAAAGCGGTGCGCGAAGCGGCGCGTTATTACGCGAAGCTTTCCAAGCTCGGACACGCGATCGAATACATTGATGTCGGTGGCGGCCTCGGCGTCGACTACGATGGTTCGAACAGCACGTTCGATAGCTCCACGAATTATTCACTGCAGGAATACGCCAACGATGTCGTCTTCAACATCGCTGAAGTCTGCGATTCCGAGAACGTGGTTCATCCCGCGATCGTGAACGAAGGCGGCCGCGCCATCGTCGCGCACCATTCGGTGCTGGTGATGGAGGCATTTAGCGCGATCGAGAAGACGAGCCCGAAAATACGCGTGGAAGAAAGCGAG
Organism: uncultured Verrucomicrobiae bacterium; assembly: GCA_963746035.1. Taxonomy (GTDB): domain Bacteria; phylum Verrucomicrobiota; class Verrucomicrobiia; order Chthoniobacterales; family UBA10450; genus JBBRDU01. The sequence continues at coordinate 41,092 of CAVUZN010000002.1, forward strand.
AGCGATCACAAACTCGTTCGGCAGATCCTGGAGGTGAAGCAGCGGCTAAAGCGCGGCAATCGCATTGAGAGCCTGCACGATATCCAGGAAATCAAGGAAGAGTCCCAACAGGCCTTCGACCTCGGGCTGCTCGAGCTCGAATCAAAAGCGAAGATCGACACCATTTATTGGCAGATGGCGCAGCAGATCGTGAACATGCATCGCGGCCTTCGCTTCGTGCAGGAAGAAGTGAAGGAGCTCGAGGTTTCACTGGCCGACCAGTACATCTGCAATTTTTCGGTGTTCCAGTCGCTGCTCGATCACTGGGCGCTCGGTCAGCTATTTCCGATCATGCCGATTCATCGGCTGATGACGCCGCCCGATCGGAACGGGATGATCGTGGATATTACCTGCGACTCGGACGGAAAAGTTTCGAAGTTCATCGATCTGCAGGACGTTAAGGAAACGCTGCCGCTGCATCGGATTCCGCCGGGTGAACTTTATTACCTCGGTGTCTTCATGGTCGGGGCCTACCAGGACATCATGGGTGACCTGCATAATTTATTTGGCCGGGTCACCGAAGTTCATGTTTTTCTCGATCCAGACGAAGAATCCGGCTGGTACATCGAAGAGGTGATCGAGGGCAGCACCATTGGCGAGGTGCTGAGCATGACCCAATGGGACAAGGTGGAGCTGATGCGGTTGCTTAAGACGCAGGTCGACACCGCGATCAAGACCGATTTCCTGAAGCCGAGCGACGCCATGAAGTTGTTGGGCGACTACGAAAGGCTGTTACAGGAATACACCTACCTCAGCCTGAACGGAAGTAAGCGGCCGCCCGTCCAATCAGGGCCTTGGCTGCCCTTAAGCTAAGCGGCGCATCCAGCGTCAGAGTCCGGATCTCCGGACGAGAGCCATTTCTCGAAAGCGCTTGGCTGGTTTTCTGGTTGAACCCTGAACGCTCACAGCTGAATCTCAAGCCGCCTGTGACCGACCCGATCAAAGCGACTCCTGTTAAAGACGCGCTCAAGCGCACCGCTCCGCTGGCTCCGATTCTGGTGCAGGGCTGGGTGCGAACGCGCCGCGATTCCAAGGATTTTTCGTTTATCGAGCTAAACGATGGGTCTTCGTTGAAGAGTCTGCAGGTTATCGCGAAGGACTCGCTCTCTAACTATGGGGAGATCCAAAAGCTCACCACCGGCGCATCTCTCCGCGTGAAAGGTTCGCTGGTCGCATCCCAGGGAAAGGGCCAGGCTTGGGAAGTACTGGCGGACGAGATCGAGATTGTGGGTGTCTCGGAAGAGAGCTACCCGCTGCAGAAGAAGGGGCACACCCCGGAGTTTCTCCGCGAGATTGCGCATCTTCGTCCGCGCTCGAATCTCTTCGGATCGGTCTTTCGCGTCCGTAGCCGGTTGGCATTTGCCATTCACACTTTTTTTCAGGATCGCGGTTTTGTTTACCTGAACACGCCGATTATCACCGGGAGTGACTGCGAAGGAGCCGGGGAGCTCTTCCGCGTTTCTTCGATCGACGTGAAGAATCCGCCGCGCACGAAAGAAGGCGACATTGATTACAGCAAAGATTTCTTCGGGCGCGCCACTTATCTGACCGTCAGCGGCCAGCTCGAGGCCGAAGCCTTCGCTTGCGCCCTCTCCAAGGTTTACACCTTCGGGCCGACCTTTCGCGCGGAGAACTCGAACACTTCGCGCCACGCTAACGAGTTTTGGATGGTCGAGCCGGAGATGGCGTTCTGCGATCTCGAGGGCGACATGGATTTGGCCGAGCAGATGATCAAGTACCTGGTCTACGATATTCGGTCGAGCTGTGAGGAAGAGTTGGGGCTGTTCAGTAAATTCGTCGACAAGGAACTGCTCGAGCGCCTGGATTTCGTGGTGGAACGGCCGTTCCAGCGCATTGCCTACACCAAAGCGATCGATTTGCTGAAGCGAAGCGGGCAGAAGTTCGAATTCCCGGTCGAGTACGGACTGAACCTTCAGTCCGAGCATGAGCGCTGGTTAACGGAAAAACATTTCAAGTGTCCGGTGACAGTTTTTAATTATCCGAAGGAAATTAAGCCGTTTTACATGCGCTTGAACGAAGACGACAAAACGGTGACGGCGATGGACCTGCTGGTTCCGGGGATTGGCGAGATCGTGGGAGGGAGCCAGCGTGAAGAACGGCTCGACGTGCTCGAAGAAAACATGAAGCGGCATAAAATGGACGCGGCCGATTACAAATGGTACCTGGATCTCCGTCGTTATGGGACGGTGCCGCACGCAGGATTCGGACTTGGCTTTGAGCGGATGTTGATGTTCGTTACCGGTGTCTCGAATATTCGGGACGTCATACCTTTTGCACGCACCCCCGGCAGCGCCGAATTCTAAACCTCGGCTCGCGCAGATGGCCATCGCCCATGGCCAATCGCAGCTCATTGTCGCGCACGGCAAGTTTTGCATCCGGGAGGGCAGTTAGTTATACCATTGCGATGGCGATGCCCGATGCACCTCCGAAAGGCAAAAACGGTGATGTCCAGGCCGAAGCAACGCCCGTGAATACCGCTGTCACCGCGTTTTCGATTATGAACGTGCAGACGTGGTCGGACCAGGCGCTCAGCCAGATGAACTCAATTGCGGGCGTAGTCGCATTTGTCGCCGGGGTCGTTCTGCTGCTTTCTCTCGGCTTCCTCTATGTCAGCGGGAGCGCGCTCAGCTCAAGGCTTGCCACCTCGCCCGAAAGCGCCGGCAGCAAGGCACCGCGGCCGGTCGAAACAGCGGCCCCGCCACGAAACGGCAGCAATGGCGAGAAAGCCAGCGTCGAAGACCAGCGGAAAGTTGAACGCCTGACCAAGGAACTAACGGAAGCGCGACTCGCGGTCGAGGCGCGCCGCGCGGACATGGCTCGATTGCAACGTGAGTTGGCCGAAGCGCAAAAGTCGGATAAGACCAAAACAGAGCGAGTGGCCCGGCTCGAGAATGATTTCGAGACGGTGAAGCGATCGGAACAGGAAAAGAGTTCGCGGGTTGCTCAATTGGAAGAACAGCTTGGACGCGTGCAAAAAACGGAGGCGGAGAGGAACTCAAAGCTCGCGCAGCTTGAAGAGCAATTAGGCCGGGTGCAAAAGACCGATACGGAAGGGACGTCGCGCCTCGCACAATTGGAAGAACAACTCGGCCGGGCGCAAAAGACGGACGCGGAGCGCGCGGCACGGCTTGCGCAGCTGGAAAAGGATCTGGAAACAGCGCGTCAGGCGAGCGCGGAAAAAACGTCGCCGGCTTTCGCGGCGGCGGCTCAGCTACCGGTGACGGGAACGAGTCGCGCGATTACTGGCGCGCAGCGAGAACAATTTCTACACGCGGTGCAGGGTCGCGCCACCGGCAAGGTGCTCGTCTCTGCTTTCTTCGAGAACAAGGAGACGCACGATTTCGGCAATAGCGTGATTGCCTTGCTCAAGGCCGCAGGCTTCGAAGTGATCGAGCAGGCACCCGTGAATTTTTTCACCACCAGCCGCCCCTCCAGCGGAATGCGGATCGGCTGTGAGAACATGGCTCATCCGCCAAAGCATTTCAGTACGGTGCGCAGCGGCTTTGAAGCGATGGGCATCGAGATTCCCGACGCCAGTGTAGTCAATGCGCAGACACCCGACGTGGTCGAGATTCAGATCACGCCCCGCGAGTAGCCTGGCGCGGCGAGGCTTTGGCCGATCATGTTAGAGTAGGCGGCTAATGGCTGTCGTTCCCGAGGAAAATTCTGAAGATAAAGTCGAGATCGGCCATGTCCTCGCGCTCGATGTCGTCGGCTATTCGCGACTCCTGATTGACGAGCAAAAGCGCATCACCTCCGAGCTGACTGGGGTGGTGCGAGAAAGCATACGTTTCCGAGTGGCGCAGGCGGCAGGCAAACTGATCTCTCTTCCGACGGGTGACGGGATGATCTTGATTTTTTTCGGTGATTCAGACGCCGCTTTGGAATGTGCCCTGGAGATCACGAGGGCACTGAAAGAACATCCGAAGATCCATGTTCGGATGGGGATCCATAGCGGACCGGTGAATCGCGTAGCCGATATCAATCAGGCAGGGAATGCGGCAGGGGCGGGAATTGATATGGCTCAGCGCGTGATGGACTGCGGGGATGAAGGTCACATTCTGCTTTCACGCCGAGTGGCCTACGATCTCGCGCCGCTTCCGCGTTGGAGCAAGGATCTCTACGAGCTGGGCGATTGCGAAGTGAACCATGGCGCAACTATTTCGCTGGTCAATTTTCATAACCAACACGCCGGCAACCCGGAGACGCCGCGCAAACTCGAACAAGCGAGACAGGAAATGCGCGTCAGGCAGCGGCGTGCTGCCTGGCGGAAACGCCTAACGGCTGCAGCGGCGTTGCTAGTAATCCTTCTTTTCGGTCTTGGCATTTTCCTGGGGATCCGACGCCGATTCATCGCCATTGGGCCTGCGGTCGCGCCGGTCAGCGCACCTGATAAAAGCATCGCAGTTCTGCCCTTCACCGACTTGAGCCAAAATAAGGATCAGGAATATTTTTGTGACGGGATCAGCCAAGAGATCCTGGGCGCCCTCGCCAAAACGGCCGGACTTCGCGTGGTCGCGCGAACTTCGTCATTCGCATTTAAGGGCCGAAATATCGACGCCAGCGAGATCGGCCGCACCCTTCATGTTGCCACCATCCTCGAGGGGACGCTGCGGAGAGAGGGAAATCGGATTCGCATTTTCGCTCAACTGATCAATACCCGCGACGGCTATGAACTGTGGTCCGAGCGGTATGAGCGGGAAATGCAGGGCGTTTTTCAGGTTCAGGACGAGATCACTCAAAAAATTGTTGATGCCCTGAAGATCAAGATGGCCGTAATGCCAGCGCGGGCTCCCGGAACTGCTGACGCTTACGAGGATTACTTGCTGGGAGCTTTCTTCTCGAACAAGAGCAGTGAGGCAGAGATGCGGAAGAGCCTGAAATTTTTTGAGCAGGCCCTCGAGAAAGATCCGCAGATGTCGCGCGCGTATACGGGCATCGCCAAAGATTGGTTATGGCTGGCGGATGCCTACGTAGCGCCGCGCGAGGCCTTTCCGCAGGTCGAGAAGGCGGCGCGCAAAGCCATCGCTCTCGATGAATCCGACGCCGAAGCGCATGCCTACCTGGGGGAGGCGGAGCGAACCCTGATGAGAGATCCCAAAGGCGAAGAAGCGGAATTGAAGCGCGCTTTGCAAATCAATCCAAACTCTCCGGAAGCGCATCTCTTCATGGGACTCCTCCAGTCGTGTTTGGGCAACCGGAGCGAGGGAATTCGCCAGTTGGCTGAAGCGGCGAGGCTTGATCCTCTCTCACCCATTATCGGCAGCTGGCAGGTATACATTTTTGTGGCGAACGGCCGGCTCGATGAGGCGCTGGCGGCCGCAAAACGGACAATGGAAATCGATCCGAACTACGCGTATTTCGAACCGTCCCTGGCTTTCGTCTATCGGGAACAGGGAAAACTTCCTGAAGCGCTCGATATTTACCTGCGCGTGGCGCAGACGAGCGGAAAGCCTTCGGCGGGTTTGGCTATCACTTACGCGCGTTTGGGAAAAAAAGAGGAAGCCCGCCGCGTAACTGATAAATTGATCGCGCTCGCGGAAGCAAACTACTACGCGGGCGATCAAATCTCGGCTGCGTTCGCCGCTTTGGGAGATGAGGAAGCGGCCCTGCGATGGTTGAGCCGAGCAGTGGAAGAGCACTCCGGCGGAATTCAACTGATCGCGATCGATCACCAGTTCGATACCTTGCGAGAAGACCCGCGCTTTTCGCAATTGCTTCTGCGCATCGGCCTGGAGCCCCCGGTTTCGCCACACAAGTAGTGGCTGATTGCCTGGAGCGACTTCGCTGGTAACTTATAATCGAGCGGCCAAGCTGGCCCCTCGTTACCACCTATGAACGACGTCTATATCATCGGCGCTGGGCGCACGGACTTTAAGCGCAACCTGAAAAAGGAAGGCAAAACCATTCGCGATCTGATCACCGAAGCAGGCCGCCAGGCGATTGCCGATGCCAAGATCGATCCAAAGGAGATCGAAGCCGCTGCGGTGGGGAATTTCAACGCCGGGCAGTTCACCAAACAACTGCATCTCGGCGCCTTCGTGCCGGAAATCGATCCTGCCTTGCACGGGATCCCGACCATGCACACCGAGGCAGCCTGCGCGAGCGGTTCACTCTCGGCAGTGCTGGGCGCGCAGTGGATCGCCGGCGGATTTCATGATGCCGTGCTCGTCGTCGGTGCTGAACAACAGAAGACCATGTCGTCGCTCGAGGGCGGCGATGTTCTGGGCGCCGCGGCCGATTACCATCTGGAGAAACCGGAATATGGCGATTTTATGTTCCCGAAACTATTCGGGCGCATCGCCCAGATTTACATGGAGAAGTACCGCACCTCTCCGGACGCGTTCACCTGGGTCGCTTACAAAAATTACGCGCACGCGCGGCTGAACCCGCTCGCGCAGATGCGGGACGCGAATCTGACCTACGATTACGCCTCGCAGGTTTCCGAGAAGAATCCGAGCGTGGCTCCCCCGCTGAAAGTGACCGACTGCTCGCAGATCACCGATGGCGCCGCTGCCGTCGTCCTCGTCTCAGAAAAATATTTACAGAAACACGGGATCGACAAGGCGAAGGTCCCGCGGTTGCTCGGCTACGGAATGGCGACCGATTATCTCGCGCTCGAGAAGAAGGACTCGCCGACCTTTTCAACTGCGCGCAAGGCGGCGGAGAAAGCCTTCGGCATGGCGAACCTCACGCCGCGCGATATGAGCGGCGTAGAAGTTCACGATTGTTTTTCAGTCACGGAAATCTGCGCTTACGAAATTCTCGGCCTGGCCGAGAATGGCAAGGGTGCCGAGCTGGCGATGAGTGGCGCGACGGCCCTGCCGCAGGTGCGCAACGAAAAGGTGAGCGGCAAGTTCGATTTCCAGATCCCGGTGAACGCCGGCGGCGGATTGATCGGCGACGGTCATCCGGTAGGCGCGACCGGTGTCCGCCAGGTGGTGGAAGCTTACCAGCACCTGACTTCGCAAGCCGGCGCCCGACAGATCGAAGGCGCGAAGAAATTTCTCACCTTCAACATGGGCGGAAGCCTGACTACGGCCGTCGCCATGATTTGGGGCCGCGACTAACGGGGCGGGTGAGGTTAGCGCGGAGAAAGCGCGCCGATCCTGGTGGCGAGGTCGCGGCAACGCTGCAACTCGCGGGTGGAGTCTGCTTCCGGTAGAAATTGTGCCTGGTAGGGAGCACGCGCCGGCTTGAGACAGTTCGCCACGAAATCATTCGCCAGGCGGGCGCGTTTGATTGTCGCCTCGGTTGGGTTTTGGACGGCCTCTTGAACCAAAGTGTCGCGCGCCGCAACGTAAGCGCCGATTTCTTCAACGGCGGAGTCCGGTTCGGGAGCGTTCTGAAGAGGGTTTTGCTTCTGGGAGGAAGCGAGTTCGCCAATCGCGAGATGCATGCCCCGTAGGGAGCAGTTTGTGTGCTGACGACCAGGCTTTCGGGACGCTTTTAACGTGCCGGAGCTTCCAGAGCAGCGAGATATCTCCGCACCGAATTTTCCACGACTTGGGCGGCCTCTTTTTGCACGGAGCGATCCCAAAATGCTCCGTAAACCCGGTCGTATTGGAACCCTTCCAGCCGGCGGCCAATTTCGCGGACCGCGGCGGCGGAAAGGGGAATGTAGTTGGGATAACTGAACATGAAGCTGACCCAGCCATCCGGCGTTACTTGAAGAATATCGCCGCTGAGAAGGAGAGAATCGCCTCCGCCCTGAATTCCGTGCCAGTGGAGAGCCACGCCACCGGGGAAGTGGCCGCCGCAATTGATCAGGACCACGCCGGGCGCAATCTCCTCTGTCGCGCCTTCCCAAAATCTAATTGAAGGATCTGGCCGCATTACCCATCGCCGATCGCTGGCGTGGAGATAGATCGGCACGGCCCCGAAAGCGCGGCTCCACTCCACCATCGTGGTGTAGTAGTGGGGATGAGAGATGGCGATTGCCATCAGTCCGCCCAAATCATTGATTGTTTGGATGGTCGCCTCATCGATCAGGCTCACACAATCCCAGAGAATATTGCCGCCAGCTGTTCGGAGGAGCAGGGCGCGCTGACCGATGGCGAACGTCGGGCTTGTTCCAATCCCGAAGAGGTCTTTTTCTTCCTCTTTGAATGTGTTCGCGCGCGACTGGCTCAGCTCAGGCAGAGTTGTCCATTTTTGTCCGGAGCGCGGCACATACTGGCGGCTGTCCTGACAAATCGCGCAGGCGAGCGGTGGTTCGGCGCTGCCGGCAAACTGCGTTCCGCAGGTGCAACAGATGAAAAATTCCTCTGCGTTTTTCACGTTCACCTCCTCGCCACCAACAACTGTGCGCAGGCCTCCTCGAGATTCGCGCCGCAGCTGAGCAGCCCACCCTCGTGCCCTGTCATTGAAAATAACAGTGGCCTGCCCTCGTGATCGCTGACGAATTTCTTCACCTCGTCGGCCATGGCCGGAGTTCCATACTCCGCCGAACCCAGGGTCGCGTCGCCCGCGTCGAGCAGATGTTGCCAGAGACGACGATCGTGCGCGTGGATGACCGCCTGGACGTTGTGATCCGCTTCGTAAACCGCGGCGTGAGTCAGGCTCTCGGAAGACGGCTCGGACGAGCCCGTGAAATCAACCTGGTTATTCGCAAAATCCCACGCGCTCACTTGGACAATGTCTGCGGCGCTGAGGCAGACGCGATCGCCTGCTCCCGAAGCGGTGACATGAAAACTGCCGCCACCTGATTCACGGACGCTCATGTTGCCGAAGCCGATGCCATTTTCGTCACGGCCAAGAAGCCCGGCGCTGATCAGCCTCTCACGACAGCGGTTCAGTTCGTCGAGATAAAAAAAATCTGTTGGGGATGAACCGCGGCGAATTGCTTTAAACTTGATAACGCCGGTTTCCATTAGCGGCAGGCGTGTTCCGGGAAAAGGGCGAGAATGTCGGATTCGTTAGCCCCGCAAATGCCGCGTTCGGTGATGAGACCGCTGACCAGGTGCCGCGGCGTCAGATCAAAGGCGTAATTGGCCGCGGCCGAACTTTCCGGGGCGAGGGAGATTCGCGCTGGTTCACCATTCGACCATGCTTCGGCGTATTTCACTTCTTCGCCGCCGCGTTCCTCGATCGGAATCTCGCGCCCGTCGCGCAAAACCCAGTCGAACGATGACGAGGGAAGGGCGACATAGAATGGAACCTCGTTGTCGCGCGCAGCGAGCGCTTTCAGGTAGGTGCCGACCTTGTTCGCGACGTCGCCGGTGAAGGTTGTTCGATCCGTTCCGACGAGGACAAGGTCGACCAGGCCGCGCTGCATCAAATGACCTCCCGCGTTGTCGGCGACGATCGTGTGCGGAACACCTTCCTGGCCTAACTCCCAGGCAGTCAGCTTCGAGCCCTGGCTGCGCGGGCGCGTCTCGTCCACCCAAACGTGGAGTGGAATGCCGCTCGTGTGAGCCGCGTAAATGGGGGCAGTTGCTGAACCGTGATCAACGAAGGCGAGCCAGCCGGCATTGCAATGGGTGAGGATCTGCACGGGCTTTCCAGGTTTTTGTTCGGCTATCTGCTGGATTAACTTTATTCCGTGTCTGCCGATATCATGACAGCAAGCCGCATCATCATCGGCAATTGCCTGAGCCGTTTCGCGCGCGATCCGGACGCGGGTTTCAGGGGAAGAGGGGGCTTCGAGCGCTCTGCGCTGACAATCGATGGCCCATGCGAGATTTACCGCAGTCGGACGCGTGGCCAGCAGCGTTTCCGCGGCATCGGCAATGATGCTGTTGGAATGGTCCGTCTCGGCGGCTTTCAAAGCGGCCAGATACATTCCAAATCCGGCAGCTGCGCCGATTAGTCCAGCGCCGCGCACATGCATGTCGCGAATCGCCGTTGCCATTTCCGCAACGGTTCGCACCTCTTCGATGACGAACTCGTGCGGTAGGCGTCGTTGATCAATAATTTGAACGACGCCGGGATCGGATTCGCTTAGCCAGATCGTGCGAAAGTCTTGCCCGTTTACTTTCACGTTGTTTTGCGGCGACGCAGCGCCTTCTTTTCGTCTTCGGACAAGAACGCGGTCTCCAGCGCGTGGAGTTGAGCAACCTTGGTCAGGGCCGGGGTAAGACCGGCGGCCGGTGCGGCGACGTCGAATTCAAATGGGAGATCGATCGCACTTACCCCCGGATCATCCGTGTTGATCGAGGCGAGCAGGCCCTTCTCGAGCATCAGTTTGAGTGGATGGGCCGCTAAATCGGAGACGGTGCTTGTTTGCACATTGCTGGTTAGATTCGCTTCCACGCCGATCTCTTTTTCGCGCAGGTAATTGACCAATTTTTCGTCTTCCATCGCGCGAACCCCATGTCCGATTCGTTCAGCCCCGAGGAGATTGATTGCGTCCCAGACGCTTTCCGGTCCGGCGCTTTCACCCGCATGCACGGTGATGTGCCAACCCGCGTCACGGCCTTTGCGAAAGTGCTCCTGAAATAATCGCGGCGGATATCCGGCTTCATCTCCGGCGAGATCGAGCCCCACCAGTTGATCCTTAGCCGTCAGCAAAGCGCTTAATTCTTTCAATGCGATTTCAGGGCCATACGTCCGGCTGAGAATTCCGATCAAGTTCACCTTCACCCCCGTCGCCTCTGCTGCTTCCTGCGCCCCTTCGATAACGGCAGCGGTCACGCGCACCGGGTCGAGCCGATGCGGTTCAGCCATGAACCACGGGCTGAAGCGAAGCTCGATGTAATCGATTCCTTCACGCCGGGCGTCCTCCACGTTTTCGCGCGCGATTCTTCGACAGGCCTCATCGTCGGCTAGAACTGCTGTCATCCAGAGCATCTTCTGAATGAAGGCCATAACGCCGGGCTGCCGCTCCATCACTTGAACGTGGGGCCTCAGTTCCTCAACCGTGGCTCCAGGCAGACGAATCCCGTGCTGCGCGCCGAGTTCCAGGATGGTGGAGAGCCGAACCGCTCCGTCAAGGTGCCGGTGCAGATCAATCAAAGGGAGCGCCGGGTCTCGGAAAGCGGACGTCATCGGTAGACTATGTCGGGCCTCTTTCGACCCTGCAATCCTATGGCTGCGAGCTGGTTCTGGTCTACAATTGTGGGGTGCCTAAACAGGTCAACGTTCGCGCGGGCCAGATCGAGTTCCTGAAGATTAACCTCGAACGGCGGGAATGGCGGGATGCTTATCACTGGGTTTTGTCGCTCAGTTGGACCGGATTCGTCTTTCTGATCCTGGGCATGTTCCTCGCGATCAATCTTCTTTTCGCCGGACTTTACGCTCTGGGCGGGAACTCGATCTTCGGCCTGACGCCGGGCTCCGTGGTGGAAAGCTTTTTCTTCAGTGTGCAGACGCTGGCCACGGTTGGTTACGGACATTTGTATCCGCAAACGATCTACGGCCATATCGTAACTACCATCGAGATTCTGGCGGGCATGTTCGGCCTCGCCCTGACTACCGGTCTCATTTTTGTCCGTTTCTCCCGGCCGAAGGCGCGCGTGCTTTTCAGCAAATGGATGGTGGTGGCGCCCTTTAACGGCCGGCCGACGCTGATGCTGCGGGTAGCGAATCTGCGCAACCAGAGCATGGTCGAAGCGGAGTTTCGCGTGCTCTTTACCCGCGAAGAATCGACCTTGGAAGGTGGCTCGACCGTGCGGCGTTTTTATCCGCTGAAACTTGAGCTCGATCGCGCAATCGTTTTTCCAGCTGCGTTGACCCTGCGCCATGTGATTGATGAGCAAAGTCCACTGTTCGGCGAAACCTTGGAAACTTTGCAGGCTGGGGATGCCTTCCTCCTGGCCTCCGTCGTTGGAGTAGAGACGGTTCTGTCGACTGCCGTTCAGTCACAACAGGACTACACCTGGGAACAAGTGCTCTTCGATCAACGCTTCGTCGAAATCTATGAGGAGTTGCCGGATGGCAAGCTGATGGTCGATTACGGCCGGCTGGATCATACCGAGGCGGTGGTCTCCGCCGAATCTCAGGTTCCTCCGGTAACGGTGTAGCCCTGCGCGCGGAGATCTTCCGCGAGATCCTTTTCCATTTCGACGGCGGCGTCGTACGGCATCGGATTCAAGTAGGCAAAAAGCTCAGGTAAGAGGCGGATGCCGAACTTTCGAACGACGCGAGCGGCCTTGTATCCGTTTTTGTGATTTTCGAAGCGATGATCCACAGGGAGCCCGGTCATGCCGACGTAGACACATGGTTTGGTGCGATCCCGGTTTGGATTTCGCCGCGCCACGCCGCGTTCGCGCAGAACGGCATTAGAAAGGAGCACCACATAAACGTTGTGATGGTGCGAGGCCGGCGTGAGGGAACTCCGCAGCCTGTTTCGCCGGCGTCGTATCACTTGCAGAAAAAACGAAGGCTGGGCAAGCGCATCGGGCTTCGATGAAGATGTTCTGATATGAAGCACCTTTGCTCAGGCGGCCTCTGGCGTGGCGGGTTGATCATCTGCTCTATTGTGGCTGGCGCTGCCTGTCAGAAAAGCGAGGAAAATGCCGGTCCGCCTGCGACTGATGGACGCGCTGCCGAGATCATCGATCTGACCAGGTTTCCGCTGGCCGCGGGAGCGAACGACCGGCCCGCGCGAAGCCTGGCCACCTTGACCTATGAGGTTTCCCAGGGAGATGTCAAAACCGTTTGGGAAACCGAGAAGGGTAAGTTGAAAGCGAATGGGTGGAAAGAAGTGATTACGGACACGTCCGCCACAGACCAAGCCGCAACGGGCACCTTTCGCAAACAAGGTTTCGTTCTTTCGCTGTCGGTTCTCTCCGCGTCGCCTCCCAAAATTACTGTCTCAATCGTCAATCACGGCAATGTGAACTACGATCGGCTGCCGCGACCAGCGGGAATGAAACCGATTTATGTCGGAGCGGTCAGTGCAATTTACGTCACCGACGCAGCGGTTCCGGACACCAAACAGGCGGTGCGCAAACTCCTAACCGAAGCCGGCTGGCAACCGTATGGCGAAGCCGGCGATACCGCATGGTACAAACAGAACGCCGTCCGCGTCAGCGCAAGTGTCGCGGCCGCGCCGGCGCAGGGAAACAAAACCGCGGTTTCCTACAGCAGTGAACTGCTCTCAGCCGATCTCCCGCTTCCAGATCAGGCAAACGACGTTCGTTATGCCGATACGACGACCGAACTGAGTTTCGCGACCCAGACCGAGAAGGACGTCGTGGTTGCCTTTTACAAGAACGCGCTGGGGACGAGGCAATGGGCTTCAACCTTGGAAAAGACGGTCGATGTGGATGACAAGCCGACCATGATTTTCCGTAGCCCCGCCAAGGACCTGATCACTCTTTCATTTGGGTCGCCGCGGGACGGGCAGCGGGCGGTCAGCGTCCAATTTCAGAGCGCGGCGGAGATCGCGGAGATTGAAAAGCGAATCCGGGCGAAGCTGTCGCCCACGCCGCATTAATCCAGCAAACCGAATAAGCAACGGCGACTGGGAAGTCGCCGCTCCTTGATTGCGCAGCCGTCCATCGCCGTGGGCAAACTCATTTGATTGGCTTTTCGAGAACTTCTTTCAGCAGGTGCCGGTGGCAATGCTCTTCGTCTTCCCGACAGTGACAAAGGAGAGTGAGGTTCTGGTCTTTCCCCAGATGCTGGAGCAAACGAAGGGTAAACTTTTGACCGTGGTTTTTTATGCGGCCGTTTCCTTCATCGAATGAATCACTTTGCCGCAGCTCGGCCAGGTAACGCCGAACGTAGGCAGGCCACGGCAACTTTCCGGAAAGATAGGCATCGCGGAGTTTTTCGCTGGGCCCGAGGTTTGGCATCCAAACGTCGTAGCGATCGCTCGGTAGCCCCCGCCCGCGACCTCGGGCAACCAAAATACGGAGGCCATCGCTTTGGCGATCGATGCGAGTCTGGGTCGATTTTGTTCTTATCATGCGATCGCTGGCCCGGAACCGGAGACACTCGTCACTTCGTCGGCTCGCGAACTTATCGTATGCGAGTTCCGTTCACAATCGGGGTAGTGGGCCACTTCGGCCTCGCGGTGAAAAGCCCGGCACTCAGTGCGAAATGGTTCGATCGGGTGCTGGGGCTCAAGAAGCAGTTCGAGTTCGACGACGGTGTCGCGATCGGGAACCAGAATATTACCATCGCTTTGCATAAGGGACGGCCCTCCCCGTCAACGCTCGGGCACATGTCTTTTCATCTTTCGAACCGGAAAACGCTCGAGAAAGCGCTCGCGCACCTCAAGCGCCATAAGGTGGAAGTCGAAGATCCTGGTGATGAGATCGGCCCGGAAGCGCCTGGCTCACGTAATTTCGGAATCTGGTTTTACGATCGGGACGGGTATCGATGGGAACTGAACGTGCAGGGGAGGAAGCGCCGCTGACGGCCTGCGGCGGTTTGGGACACGCAAAGCGCTTTTCGCGGACGAATTCATTTTGAGGCACATGCAGCAATTCGTGCCCGAACTCGGAGGAAAAGGGAGACAAGGAATTATGGATTTTGGATTATTCAGGGCGAGCGTGGTTGCGATTCTGATCGGATCTTCTGCGATTGTTTCAGCGCAAAGCGGAGGAACCACCGGATCACAAGGAACGTCCGGCACGACCACGGGGACAACGGGGGGCACCGGAAATGCCGGCGCGCAGGGTTCCACACATACCGGTCTAACGCAGGCGGGCCGGGGAACGGGAACAGATCGCGGAGGTAGCCATCCGCAGATGGGCGGAGTTCCCGGTTCCACCGCCCCAGGCGCAAACACAGGGGCCGGCACGGCGACCTCTCCGGCGCCCGGGGTGAGTCCATCCGCGACGGTATTGCCTAACAACGATCCGCGCGGGGCGAACTTCACGCAGCCGGGCGGAACTCCCATTGTGGTTGGCAGTCCCACTCCCGGAACGGGTGCATCTGTTTCACCCGCACCTTCCGCAGCACCGAGCGCAACGGCTCGCCGCTAAGCAGCCGCGCCTCGGAGCCTAACGACTAGGAGTTGGCTAAGGAATAGGCCGAATTGAGGCCTTACCCGTCTTGTCTTCGACGATCACGCCGAACTGGGCTGGACCGGTCGCGTTCGTGTTCGCTGAGTCGTGCGCGTAGCCAAAAACCCAGGAGTCGCTGTCGGCGTCGTAGGAGATCTGCCGACGCGGGTAATCAGCCAGCATATAGCCTTCCTTCGCAAGCTCGCCTTCCGCAATCTTGGCGGCTTCACGCGGACTGAGCGAAGCGCGATGCTTCAGCATCGACGGTGGCGCAGCGAGCGACTGGAAAAGATCGCCTCCGCCGGCGTTCCCCGTCACCGGGGCGCTCAGCAGGCTCCCGCTGGGACTGGAGTCCGTCGTCGTGGTCGTGCTGATGCGCGATGAGGGAGGCGGCGGCGCCGAAGCGATCGAGGTATGAGGGGCGGAAGGTGCTAAAGCGCTCGGGGTGTCGAAAACCGGTGCGTCGAAGGCGGACTTGGCGGAAACGGCGGACTCGGAGTCGCGTTGAGGAAGGCGAGGGCTTTCTGCACGCGGCGGTCGCGTGGGCTGTGATTGCGCCGGGCGTGGAGTTTGCACTGCAACGGAGCGAGGCGTCGCGGCTGGAGCGGAAAGGGTGGCGTCTACCTGCGCGGAGCGAGGTGTCTCCACCGTGGGTTTGGCTTCATTCTTCAACGCTGGCTTGGCCAGAGCCGATCGTGATGCCGTCGCCGGCGTGGCGGCAGGCAACGCGGCAGGTTCATTCCACCGTTCGGCTTCGGCGTCTGGAGTTGATTTCGCGGGCGAAGCCTCGGCTTTCGGTGGGTTCACGGCTATTGCCGGCTTGGCATTTTCTTCCGGCGCGTGTCCTTCCGCCCACGGCTCCATCAACTTTCCGTTGTCGAAGCGAGCATGTGAAATTCGTCCATCCACGTCGATCGCTTCAACCATCCCTTCCCATCGGCCGCGGAGCATCGTGCCGGTCAGATGACTAACGACGTGTAATTTCTCAGCGTAGAAAGTGGTGCGGGATTTGGGACCTTTCTCGTCGTGATACCAGGTCAGGGTGCCGGGACCGCTAGCCAGGTCCTGCCGGTCGTGTCCGCCTGACCAAGCCGCTTCTTCCCAGGGCCGAGGGTCGTCGTTCCAGATGTGTGACTTCTTGTCGAGGGTTCGCTGATACTTCCCGGCAAGAGCGCTCCCCGCGCAGAAAAAGAGCACGCCGCACACGAGCACCGCACGAATGGTTTGGACCGAGGTTTTCAGGGCTGGGAAGCTAATGCTGCACTAAAATCGGCCCGAATCAGGAATCAAACACGGACGGTCAGTTTGCTGGCGCCACCGAGGCCTGCCCGGTTCCATCGTCCACCGTCACGGTGAACTGCTTTGGACGGTTCAAACTGGCGGAGCCGCTAGTCCCGGCTTGCGCGTAAGTGATGGTCCATCGCGTGTTCTGCGGATCGTAGCTGACTTTTCGGTCGCGGTAATCACCCACGCTGTATCCGGCAGCGATGGCCTGTTCATCCGCACTCCGAATGGCTTCGGCCCGCGAGAGCTTCGAATTTGTTTTCGGTAACGACGAGGGCGGAGCGATGAGCGAACGTAGGGAATCACTCCCGGAGGTAGTTTTCTCTGGAACGATCTCGACACTGTTCGTTTCGGGCGCGCCCGCTTTCTGGGTGGGATTCGGTGAAGGTCCTTCCGCGGGAGCTTCGGGTGACGCCTCGGCCACAGGGTCAGCCGGCGTGGCGGATTTTTCGGCTACGGCCTTCTTCGATTTTCCTTCGGGGGCGGGCCCCTCCACCCATTTACCGCCTGGACTCCCGTCGACATACTTTACGTGTGAGTATTTTCCCTCCGGAGTCGATAACGATACCATCCCGTCGAACTTTCCTTTCACCATTGTGCCGGTATAGCTGTTAACCGCGATCGGTTTTCCATGTGGGATGTTGGAACCCACCGTGTATTTCTGCCAGTTCTCGCGATAGAAGGTCAGCGTTCCATGACCGCTGGCATAACCTTCATTATCGCGAGTACCCGACCAGGTAACGATGCTGTCCTGGGATGGAAGATCGCTCCAGAAACGGACCTTATGCCCTTTGGCATAGCGATAACCAGGTGCTGCGTAGGCGGCGGTCGAAAGCAGGCTGGCGAAGCAAAGGCTGATGATGATTCGACTGAAGGGATGTCTTTTCAGAGACGGGAATTCTAACTCATTGGTTGTGTAACGGCCAGAGGGAAGACGGCCGTTCAGCTGGATCCCGAGTTGGATCCGGCGAGGTAGACCAATGGGCTACGGCGATGGAGTGACTGACGCCCGTTTGGTGTTCCCATCGATCGAAACATCCAGATGTTTTGCGTCAGAAGTGCCTTCACCCTCCTTTGCTTGATAGGAAAGGGACCAGGTGTTGTCCTGCTCGTTGTGTTTGATATCCGGCTCGCGGTAATTCGAAGGATTGTAGCCGCGAGACTTAGCGACGGTATTAGCAAGGTCGACAACTTCCTTCTCGGTCAGGGGAGCGTTGCTCTCGGCGCGTTCGCTTTCCTGGCGATGTAAGCTTTCCAGTGAGGCGGGCGGCCCGACCAGTGACTTTAACGAAGGATCCATGTCCTTCTTTCCGGGCGCTGACTTTTTCTCCGCCGCTGCCGGAGTAGGAACCGGGAAGATCGAAGGAGCTGGTCGTTCGGTTGCGGCTGGAATGGGCGTCGGCTGCGCGCTCGCGACTGTTTTTTTCGGGGTTTCTTTCTTCGGCAGCTTGACGGCGGTCTCCTTTGTCGGCACTGCCGTCACGGGCTGTCCGCCAAATTTATTTGGCTTCTCCTTAACGGGAGTCGGCTCCACATCCGGAGTGGCTTCCTGGATCTTAGCCGGTTTAGCCGCGGCGGTTTTGCGCGTCTTCTCATTTGATGCGGGCTTGCTCGAATTGTCGTCGTCAGCAAAGCCACCGCGAAGAGTTGCGTTGCCTTTGCGCCATGGTCCGATCCGTTTGCCGTTGTCGAAAGTAGCGTGCGCGGTTTTGCCTTTGGAGTGGGCGTTTACCGGTCCGTCAAATTTGCCTTGGACCATATGACCGTAATAACGGGCGTAGATTTCGCCCTTGGCCGTGTACCAGGTCAGGGTCCCGAAGCCCGCGGCATAACCTTCCCGGCTGCGGTCGCCGACCCACGTGGCTGTATCGCCCGGGCGAGGTTCGCTGTTCCAAACCATGGTTTTCCCATCTTTCGTCTGTTGATACATCCCTTCGGCGCGAGCGACTTGCGCGAAGCAAACCACGCTCAAGACGAGCGCGGCAGCGGCCAAAGTTTTGAACTCAGGAAAACGAGGATTCATTCGGTGAGGGTTCCATGTTAGCCGCGGGAAGTTCCAGGGCAAGAGGGTAGGGTCCAGCTGCCGCGCGGGATACAGTCAAACCTGCGGAAAAATACGAATCTATTGTGGGTATGAAGACGTGGGTTGTGACTGGGCTGGTCACCGCAGCGATGTCATTCACAGGCCTACTGGCGGCGTCACCGGACTTCGTTTTGGATGAAAATGGGAACGCCGGCGATGAAATTTCGAGCTCGGACGAGAGCGGCCAAAACAAGGTCGATCCGCGCGAATCGCACGGAATTCTTCTCGGCAAAACCCTTTTCCGACTCGATCCGAAGTACGGCGATCTTTGCCTGCAGACGATCTTCGGCAAGGTGAATGGCGCGGAATTGCGCGTGACCTTTTAACGAGGAAGGGAAAAGTGGGACGAGACGAAGCTCGTCCCTCCAAATGCGGCCCCTATGGTGTGGGTGGCTGCTCTGAGTTTTACGGAAGCAGTCGGCTGCCCCGCATATCAATCGCTAAGCTGGAGGGACGAGCTTCGTCTCGTCCCATTATTTTGTTCCGCGGAAATCCTTGAGGAAATCGCCAGAGCAAGTGCGAGTGGACACTTTTAAGCGGGCCCTTCGGTGAACGGCCCCTACCTCGCGCGGTGCGTAATCAATACTTGTCCGTTGTGATCCTTGTGTGCCCGTTGTGTGAGGAATACTTCAGGAAAACAAAAAGGGCTGCGGATTTCTCCGCAGCCCTTCTCAAGGGACTTGTCTTAGTCTAAGAGGTTTTAGAACGCGAAGCGCATGCCGCCGCTGATCGCGTTGTTGTTGTAGTTATCGCGACCGAACTGGCCCTGATAGAAGACGTAAGCGCTCAGCTGCTGGGTGCAGTAGGCGGTTAGCCCAATGTCCACCACCGCGCTGTCACTGCCGATCCAGGGACCGTGCACCGTGAACTGGTCGTCGCAGCCAATGAAGTTGGAGGTAATCCCGTAGGAGTTATCGCCAAAGTCATGCCGCCAGGCCGCGCGCACTTCAGGCACCACTGTGAGCCCCTCACCGGGCTTCATCACCTGCTCATGCGCAATGCGGAAGCCCAGGTTGGTGCGGTAAGCACTCTCGTTCTGATCGGGGAAATGCAGCGGGATCAGAGAGGACGTGTTCGAGTTTGGCCGGTCGTCTTCACTGAAGGAGTTAAACTCCACGTAGTTGTATTCAAAGTCGGCATACGGCCCAACCTTCCAGCAACCACGCGTCCAGTCGTAGCCAACTGCAATCATCCCATCAAACTCGGCTCCATCCGTGGAACCGGTCTCAACGCCTAAGTAAGCGTTGCGGCGAGTGTCATACTGGTTCCAACCACCGGTAGCCGAAGCGTCCACGTAGAAGCCGCCCGTGTAGTAGGTGGAGTAGAGACCAATCTTGCCCCCGTCGGTGTTCAAGCGCCCGTTGTTGACCAGGTCGCCGGTGGTATGGCTGTAACCGCCACTCAAACCAATGGCCCAGTGATCGGTCACGCGGTAATCCACACCCATGGTGAAGCCCGCATTGTTCAACTGGTAGCCGTCGGCACCGGGATCATTCAGGCTTTCGTTGCCCACTTTGGTCAGTTCCCCGTGGCCGGTAATGAAGGTGCCCCAGCGATAGTTGGGCGGAGCCACCTGCTCAACCGGGTTCTTGTCCTGCACACTCTTGCCGTCGTTCTTGGTGTAACCGTGGTTATCCTGGATAACAAAACCATCGGCACAGAAGCCGGTTGAACCCCAGCGGATGTCGTCCATCCGGTGCTGCAGGTTGAGGGAGTTAACCATCTGCTGGGCGAAAGAAGCTTCGTAGATGGAAGCGAGTTCTTCGGGAGCAATCAGATCGTAAGCCTGTTTGAGGCTTAAGACCGGGATGTTGCCCAGAATGTTGGTGGCATTGACGATGCAACCGGCGGCAACTGCGCGGTCGAGGGCTGCGGCAGTCGCGATCTGGTTAGGCGTGCGGGCCACTGACTGGAAGGTCGCGGCGAAGCCGAAGACGAAGTCGACCGTGGCCGGATCGGAGTAGGTGACGAAGGGCTGAATCAGACCGACAAAGTCGTTCGGAACCAAATCACCCTCGCCTTGGGCGAAGGTGCCGTTAACCCCGGCATTGGTCTGGATCACCGTGATCCGATCGCCGTTGTTGAAGAACCCACCCGGAACCTCATGCGCGAACAGGTTGCTGTTTGTGGTGAGATTTGCAGCGTTTGCCACGAGCATTTCATCGTTGTTCACCGCGGTCGCTCCGCTGCCGGTCTGGACCACGAGCGTGCCGCCATTCGCGTTGAAGTCGTGCCAGACTTCATAAACCAGCGGGCTATCCGTCACAGTTCTGAATGTGCCGTTGTTGAGGGTCAGGTCGTTGTTAGGGCCGAAGTCGCCGAGAGAGAAGAATTCAGCGATAACGAGAGTGCCGTTGTTCACCGTCGTCCCACCAGTGTAGAAGTTGCCGATACCGCTGGTGATCGTCAACGTGCCGGTGCCGTTTTTAACCACCTGGCCGTTGCCGTTGATATCACCGCTGAATGTGGCGCTGTTGCCGTCGCTGACGTTGACGTGCATGCCGTTCAGGTCAGGTCCGGGAAAGTTATCGACAATGACGTTGTTAACGAAATCGACACCGTCACCAATGATGTTGAGCCGGCCGCCGTCGAACGTGAGCGCGCCGCCAACGTTCAAGGTATAGGTCGAATCAACGCCGAGCTCGGAGCGGCCGCCGCCCATCCCATTCGGGCCCCAAACGACCATGTTGTTGGCCACGTTAACAATGCCGCTGTTCCTGATGGTCAGCGTGCCCTGGCCGCCAACGTTGCCGTCGCCGCCGACGCCGAGGTTACCGTTGCCGGAAATAAAACCGACGTCGAGCTGAGACGAGTTGCCCGAAACCGCGCCAAGACCCTCGACCAGAACGGTGCCGACCGAGCCGGTGCCGCGACCGATAATCATGTTGTTGCCGGCGGTTACATAACCGCCATTGTGGACTTCGAGATTACCGGTTCCGGCATTCCCGACTGCGAGGTTGTTAGAGACATGCCATTGAGACGAAACGCCGCCGCCGTCTTCACCGCGAACGGTCACGGAGCCATTGCCATTGGCGGTATCGCCGACAAAGGCGTTCGCGGTGGTGAGGAATCCCGTGTAAACGCTGCCGCCATCGTGAACGTCCATCGTACCCATGCCGTCGCCGCCGATGATGGCGTTGTCGAGGGTGGCCAGACCAGCGAGACCGCCGGAGGAGCTGACATCAACCACGCCGGAGCTGTTCGTTTGGCGACCGACCACCATTCGTCCCTGGATATCGACTTCACCCGTATCGCGGACAATCAAGGTTCCCGTTCCGCCATCGCCGACGCGCAAATCGCCGTTTCCGCCGGACATGAGGGTGGAAAGGATGTTGTCGTTGACCACCCGGATGGTCCCGTCATCGCCGGCAACGCTGCCGAGCGTGATGTTTCGGGCTTGGGCGGTGTTACCGTTCCCGTTCACCCGTGCAGTGCCACCGTTGTTGATGAAGACGTTGTCGGCCAGAGTCGGAACCGTAGCCGGTGACCAATTGCCTGCAGTAAACCAGGAGGAGTCGTTGTCGACCCAAACGTGGTTTACCGCCTTCGAAGGCGATGCCGTGAAAGCCAGCAGGGCAAGAACGGACGCGCCGAATTTTAAAATAGGTTTCATATGTGTTCTCCTTGAGTTGGAAGGGATTTTCAAAAATTGCGCAGCGTTGTCGAGGAGAATTTGCGGAAGTTTGAACATTTCTTAGTGGGCGATGTCGGGCGGGAAACGGCGAAGAGCGGGTTTTCTACGGACGAAACGTAACAAGCCAGCTTTAGGCTCACTGCGAGCCTGCCTCCTTCATGTCGTTGGGCGGAGCGAGGGGTAGATGGTCTGCGACCGAGCCGCTGGGTTTAAAGGAAGGGCAACTGCTCCCAGATAGCCCGGCTCACCGAGCCGCCCGCGGGCCGTTCGGTGAACGGCCACTACGTACCTAGCAATGCGCGCCTATCGAAAACTTTTCATGGGCTCGCCGTCGCGAGAGTCGGCGCAGGTAAAGATCGGCAGGGCAGGCGCGAGATGTTTGCCGCGGGAAAACAGCCTTCCACAACGGGCGTTTGTTAGGCCAGATTAGAAGGCCAGGACGCTGCCGGATTCGATTACCCCGGTAACTGCACCGCGCCGTCGGCGTCTCGTGGATAACGATTTCGCAGAGGCCCGGGCATTGCGGAGCCAGCTTTTCCCAGAACCACGCGGCCATGTTTTCGATCGTCGGATTCGTAGGCCATCGATTTCGTTGAGGTAGCCGTGATCAAGTGTTCGCAGCAGAGGTTTCATGGCCTTGCTGATCTGGGCGTGATCGTAGATCCAGCCGACCGCCGGATCGACCTCGCCTTCGACGGAAATTTCGACTTTGAAGCTGTGCCCGTGCATCCCGCGGCATTTGTGGCCGTCGGGCGCACGCGGCAGAGTCTGGGCGGCTTCGAAGAGTGAAATCTTTGGTCAGGCGGGCGCGCATGTCTCGGGACGCGGATGATCAAACTCCGCGCTTGCGCTGGTTTCCAGATGAACTTGTGCATCTGGAGCTGGAAACGCACGCGCAGATTATCCGCCAGGATCCATTCGACGATCTCGCGCGGATCGATCCGGCCGAAGATGGGAGAGAACAGGACCGCGCGGCAGCGGCTTGGCAGATCGAGGCGCTGAACCTTTTCGCGCGACCATTCGTAATCTTCGCGCGAACCGATGACGCATTTCACTTCGTCGCGCCTGGTCAGGTGCTCCATGTTCGACCAGAGATTGCGTTCGACTTCGCCGCTGCCCGGGGTTTTCAGGTCGACGATGCGATGCACGCGCGGGTCGACCCGCGAGATATCGTGCGCGCCGCTGGTTTCGAGGAGCACCGTTTGGCCGGCGTCGGCCAGCGTGGACATCAGCGGGAGAACATTTTTCTGGAGCAAAGGTTCGCCGCCGGTGATTTCGACGAGCGGGCAATCAAATTTGAGGACCTCGGCGAGCACATCGCCTAACGATTCGCTTGTTTCCTTCGTAGAAGGCATACTCGGTGTCGCAATAGGTGCAGCGCAGGTCGCAGAAGGTCAGTGCGGACAAAGACGCACGGCAGCCCCGCCCAGGTGCTCTCACCCTGGATGGAGTGATAGATCTCGTTAATCACGAGGGTCTTTTCTTGGAGGTGCCGCCTGCTCGGTGGGCATATCGGCTTCTAATTTAGGGAGGGGCGTTCCGGCTTCAATGGGCGGATGAAACGCTGGAAAGGTGCGCTAGCCGGGGTCCGTTCCACGCCCATGACCGAGGTGGACGGCGAGGTTGACCGCGAACCAGATCATGACCAAAGCGGAAAGGGCCTGGGTTCCGATCTGCCAGGCAGGTTCGGCAAAGAAGCGAGCACCGAAGCGCAAGGCGGTGCATATCACAATCCCCCAAGCCATCGCACCGAGGACGACGCAGCCGGCCAGGGCAACCGAATTCGGCAGGGAAGGATGTGTGACGAAGGTGCGCTGGCCGCCTACCACCGCCAGCCAGAAGCCAATGTTCCATGGGCTTGTTAGGGCGAAGAGCAGGCCGAGCAGGTAAGTGCGATTGCGCCGTGGCCGTTGCCGGAAGCGTCTCTTCCGGCGCGGCCTGATGCAGTCTGCGCTTCGCGGATAGCGGCGCGGGCAAAGGTGACGGCGAGAAGGATAGGAAGACGAAGCTAAGGACGCCAAGGGCGAGGCGAACGCCTTCTCGATTGAGGAATACGCCGGCTCCGGCGCTGACCGCCAACGCCCAAATGAAGTCACCGGTGCATCCGCCCAATCCGATTTTCCACGCGGCCCAGAACCCGCCGCCATTCGCGGCCGGCATGATCCCGCGTCGAATCATTTCGGTGTTGATCGGGCCGGGCGGCCAGGCCACTGACCAGCCGAGGAGAAGCCCATTTAATATGATTGGATGCACAGGAGAAGTCGCGCCAAAAGGGGGAAGCGGAGCATCGCCGCTTGCCTGCCAGACAGGTAGCGAAGTACCTGTGCGGAGGCGAGATGAGAAATCGGATCGAAGAAATTTTTGCACGACTTCGCGCGGACGGCGCAAAGGCGTTCATCCCTTACATTTCCGCGGGGGACCCGAACCTGGCGGCCACGGTCGATCTTAGCGTTGCCCTTGTTCGCGCGGGCGCGGATGTGCTGGAACTCGGCCTGCCGTTTTCCGATCCGCTTGCGGATGGAATCGTTAACCAAATGGCGGCGCAACGCGCACTCGAGGCCGGGGCGACGACCAAAGGAGTGCTGGAGGCGGTCGGGAAGATTCGCGCGCAATCACCGGCGCCGGTCGTTCTCTACACTTATCTGAACCCAATTCTGCAGTTCGGCTGGAGAGAATTTCATCAGGCGGCAGCCGAAGTGGGAGTAGACGGTTTGCTGATTCTTGATCTTCCGCCGGAAGAAGACTCGTTAGCGCCGCCGGATGACCGGATCGTTCATATCCGGCTGATCGCGCCAACCACTTCCGACGAGCGAAAGGCGAAAATCGCAGCGGCGGCGCGCGGTTTTATTTATTATGTTTCGCGGACAGGCGTAACCGGCGGTCAAAAAGAGATCGCTGGATCGTTAGGCGACGAAGTGGCGAACATCCGTCGGTTTACAGATTTGCCGGTGGCGGTCGGTTTCGGAATCTCCAAGCCGGAGCAGGCGGCGCAGGTGGCGGGGCTGGCGGATGGGGTGGTGGTGGGGAGCGCGATCGTGGAACAAATCGCGCAGCACGGGAAGAGCGCCGACCTGGCCGGCCGCATTGAGGAATTCGTTACGCCGTTTGTCCAGGCGGTGAAGGGCAGATAAGCTTTCACCGGCAGCGGCGTTCCCTGCCGCGTGCTGCGGCGAGTGCGGTCGCCGACCTCGTCCCGGGTTCTTCGCTTAAGTATTGAGCGCGCCCGGATCCCTCGGCGGACAGGATTTTTATCGGGGGAGCGCACGCGCCTCGCGTGCTGGCGATGGCGCCCCGCCATCGCGAACTTTTATTTTTTAGGGTCTGATTGAAGAGTGTTCGGCGCGTGCGCTCCCCGGGTTTCGTGGCAACGGCGGTGTCCTTTTGAAGCGCGTGGCCGCGTCTTACACGGTGGCTCGCCGCCTTCACTTCCACTTTGAAATGAACGTTGTGTCCGTGCTGATCCGTCGCGCCTGTCGTGTGAAAACTCTCGGTCACTGGAAACCGGCCGGGAATATGTTAGACGAAGAGTATGCTGCGATTCACCAAGATGAACGGCGCGGGCAACGACTTCGTCATGCTCGATAATCGCGCTGGGGACATCCGATTGAGCCGGGAGCAAATTGCCCGAATCTGCGACCGCCATCGCGGAGTGGGTGCGGACGGAGTTCTCCTGATCGAAAAACCGGTGAACGGGGCCGATTACCGGATGCGGTATTATAATGCGGACGGCGGTGAAGCGGAGATGTGCGGCAACGGCGCCCGTTGTTTTGCGCGCTTCGCGCAGAAGGTGGCTGGGGCACGAGAAGATGTCACGTTCGAGACGCCGGCGGGCATGATTGGAGCGCGGCTACACGGTGAGATGGTCACGCTGCGGATGAGCGACCCGCGCGATCTGCGGCTGAATATCTCACTGACGGAAGCACCGCATTTCAAAACGATGCATTTCATCAACAGTGGCGTGCCGCACGTCGTCATCCCGGTCGCGCAGGTCGAAGAAGTCGAGGTGGTGCGAGATGGTGCGCTCGTTCGGCGGCATGCGGAGTTCGCGCCGGCGGGAGCGAACGTGAATTTCCTCGAGAAACGGGGTACGAATTCGATCGCGATTCGAACCTACGAGCGCGGGGTGGAAAATGAGACGCTGGCGTGCGGGACGGGCGTGACTGCTTCGGCGCTTATTTTCGGCGCGACCGAAAACGTGGACGGGCCGATCACCGTGCGCGTCCGCGGTGGCAGCGACCTTCAAGTCGGCTTCAAGAAAAAAGGCGACGCCTTTACCGATGTGACCTTGACCGGTCCAGCCGAATTCGTTTTTGAAGGATCGATCCAAGTCTAACAAATGGAGTGCTGGAGAAAGGGAGTATTGGAGTGGTGACATAGCTTTTCGCCCGTAGTTTCATTCCTTCAGGCTCCAGCACTCCATAACTCACCTCCCCTTATGTTTCGCGGCACCTTCACGGCACTCGTCACACCTTTTCGCGGTGATGCGGTTGATTTCGGCGCGCTCGATCAAATCCTCGAGGGGCAAGTCGCAGCCGGGATCGACGGCGTCGTCGCTATTGGCACGACCGGCGAATCACCCACTCTCACGCACGAAGAACGCGCCAGCGTCATCCGGCGCTGCGTTGAACGAATTGGCGGCCGCAGTGCGGTGCTGGCCGGAACAGGTTCGTATTCGACGCGCGATGCGATCGCCGCCACGCAAGCCGCCGAAAAAATGGGGGTCGAACGGCGCGCTGGTCGTCTCTCCCTATTATAATAAGCCGAGCCAGGAAGGCCTTTATCGTCACTTCAAGGCCATTGCGGAATCCTGTTCGATTCCGATCATGCTGTACAACATTCCCGGCCGCTGCGGCGTTGATATTCAGCCGGACACGGTAATGCGGCTGGCCGAATCATGTCGGAACATCGTCTCGATCAAGGAAGCCAGCGGCAGCGTGGAACGGGTCAGCGAGTTGTGCGGGCGGCTGCCGGAGAATTTTACTATCCTCAGTGGCGATGATTCATTAACCCTGCCGTTTATGGCGGTCGGCGCGGTTGGAGTGGTGAGCGTGGCTTCCAATCTTTTGCCGGCCGAGGTCTGTTCGTTAGTCAAAGCGGCGGCGAGCGGCGATATTGTCTCAGCGGAGCGGATGCACCGCCGTTTATTTCCGCTTTTGAAAGACCTGTTTATCGAACCGAATCCGGTGCCGGTGAAGACCGCCATGGCCTGGCGGGGAATGCTCTCACCGGAATGCCGTCTGCCGCTCTGCGAAATGACTCAGGCAAATTCGGAACGGCTGCGCCGGACGCTGGCTGCGTTTGATTCTGCAAAATGAAACCAGTGCGCGTGCTTCTGGTCGGCGCCAGCGGCAGAATGGGCCAGGCCATCATCGAGGTGGCGAAAGGAAACAATGAAACTGACATCGTCGGGCTCTGCGACAAGGACGATCCGATTGAACCGGCGATCTCGCATTCCGACGTGGTCATCGATTTCAGTCATGCCGACGCAGTCAGCGAGATTTGCCCGATCGTCACGCGCCACAAGAAGTCGCTGGTGATCGGAACGACCGGTCACTCCGATAAGCAGCGCGGTGAAATTGGCCAATGCGCGCAAACCGTGCCGATTGTGTTCTCGTCCAATTTCAGTGTCGGGGTAAACATGCTCTTTTGGCTTACCCGCAAAGCGGCCGATTTGTTAGGCGACGATTTCGATGTCGAGATTGTTGAGATGCATCACCGGTTAAAACAGGACGCGCCGAGCGGAACCGCTCTCAGTCTCGCCAAAGTCCTGCAGGAGCAGCGTAACCTGCCCAGCTTGCGGCACGGTCGCGAGGGGGTCACCGGAAAGCGAACGGAAACAGAAATCGGGATCCATTCGTTGCGCGGGGGCGACGTGGTAGGCGATCACACGGTGCTCTTCGCCGGTCCGGGGGAACGGCTGGAGCTGACCCATCGTGCGACCAGTCGCGCCACCTTTGCCCAGGGAGCCTTGCGCGCGGCACGCTGGTTGAGCGGGCGTGCACCGGGTCTGTATTCGATGGAAGATGTGCTCGGTCTCTCGAGCACCAAATGAGAGTCGGCATCGCGCTTGGTTCAAACCTTGGTGACCGCTTGCAGTTGCTCAGTCAGGCGCGCGAGGCAGTTCTGCAATTAGCCGGTGTCAGCGAGCCGGTGCTGAGTTCGAGCGTATTCGCGACCGCGCCAGTCGATTGCCGGGACGAGGCGGGTGAATTTTTAAACGCGGCCGTTGAGTTCGAATTCGCGGGCGATCCACGCGAAATTCTCCGGTTTTTCCGCGTGATCGAACGATCGTTAGGCCGATCCGCCGATCATCAACGCAATGTTTCGCGCACGATCGATATCGATCTTTTATATGCGGACGGGTTAACCGTCTCGGAGCCCGGCGTGGAGATTCCTCATCCGCGTCTGGCCGGCCGGCGTTTTGTCCTCCAGCCGTTGGCCGAGATCCGCCCGGATCTGGTTCTACCGGGGCAAACGGTGCCGGTCTCTGAGTTGTTGACCCGGGTCGATAAATCGAGTCACGTACGGCTGTTAACCAGCGACTGGTGACCCCTGTGAAAGACTTCCGCGAGATGAAAAAGCGCGGTGAGAAAATCACCGCCCTGACCGCCTACGATTATCCGACGGGCCGCCTGCTCGACGAAAGCGGCATTGATATCATCCTGGTCGGCGATTCGGTTGGAATGGTGGTGCTCGGCTACGAGGACACGACCGAGGTAACGCTGCCGGAAATGTTGCACCACACCCGGGCGGTCGCGCGCGGAGTGAAACGCGCCACGGTAGTGGCAGACCTTCCGATCCATTCCTATGACACGCCCGAGCAGGCGGTTGGGACGGCCAGGCAACTAGTCGCTGCGGGGGCGGCGGCCGTGAAACTGGAAGGGGGAGCAACTCACGCGAAACGCATCGAAGCGATCGTGCAGGCCGGAGTTCCCTTCATGGGGCATGTCGGGATGCTGCCGCAGAGCGTTCGCGAAGAAGGCGGTTATCGACTGAAAGGCCGGACCCAGTCCGAAGTCGAACAGCTGATTTACGACGCGCGCGCCGTCGAAAATGCGGGCGCCTTTGCCGTCGTCCTCGAGATTGTTACGCCGGAGGCGGCGCGCCAGATCACCGAAGCTGTCGGAATTCCGACGATTGGGATCGGTTCGGGGGATCACTGTGATGGACAAATTCTGGTCACGCACGACCTGATCGGTCTTTTCCCCTGGTTCACTCCGAAGTTCGTTTCTCCGGCGGCGAGTGTGGCCGCGGAGATTCGGCAGGCGGCGGCTATTTTTATCGACCGAACGCGGAAGGGGAGTCCGTTGTCTAATCGCTGACGCCGGGGTAGGTTCTGAGCCTCTGGGCGTTCTGACGAATGAGGGTTTCTGAATTTGCCGATTTTGATACGCAAGGCTTGCTCCTGGCGAGCAAGCAGCGGAACTGGATTTGGTTTGGCCTGATCGTTTCCCTCCTGCTCCACCTGGCGCTATGCGCTTATTTTTATCAAACGCGTTTCCAGTCGGTCAGATACCACGGTGGTCGCGACTGAGCAGGCGCCGACGTTCAAGGTTCGTAACGTGGACTTGTCGCAGCTGGACAAAAATAGTTTTGACCAGAGCAATGCGGCGGCGAAACCGGAGCCGGACCAGGGTGACGATCAGCGGCCGGATCAGCAAAAATCGTTCGACCGTATTTCACCGCAGGAGCAGGCGAGCATGGCCATTCCTGATGATGTTCGGAACGCGTTACCGGAGCGTCCCAAGGTGGAACCGAATGCGGACTCGATCATGAACGAGATCGAAAGAACAACCTCTCAAACGCTGACGAACTCGCCCAATGCGACCCACGAGCAAACCCTGCTAAACGAGAGCGCGGTCTCGGGCCGTCCGCAGCCGGCGTTGAGTGGCACGGAGCTGGCCACGAGCACAACGATCAAGAAGCCTAACGTCTTTAACAAGCTGCAAGGGGACAGCGCAGGCGCAAACAAGAACCGGAATCTCGGTTTCAGCGATCTCGATCAGCTTTTGAAGCAACAGGGCCCGCTTGGCTCTGGCACAAAGTTGCGCATGCCCGACGATCAGATCTTTTCTTACAATAGCTCGGAATTGCAACCGGGCGCGATCAACCAGCTGCAAAAGCTGGGGGTGCTGATCAAGCGTAACCCTAAATCGACGTTCACGGTGGAGGGTTATACCGACTCGTTCGGCCCGCCCGATTACAACCTGCAGTTGAGCGAAGAACGTGCCGCCAATGTGAAACGTTACCTGGTTGAGGTGATGGGAATTAACCCTGACCAGATCCAGACCCACGGCTACGGCCAAGCGAAATTCATCGTGCCACCACGGATGGTTCCGGCCGACGCGACGCAGGTGGAACTCGACGCGGAAATCGCGCGGCAACAGCCTAACCGTCGCGTGGTGATTGTGGTGCACACGGAAGGCGAGCAGGGGGGGCAGCCGCCGAAGGTGCAGATACAATCCCCGTCGCAGTCACAGGTGCCACCGAAAGCGAAGCCGGTAGGACCAGGGCCGCGGTAGAAATGGAGCGGCGAATTCCGAGTCGCCGAATCTACGGCCGCTGGGAAGCCGCCTCTCCATTTAGCGAGCGCGCGAAATCGCTCTCGTAAAGTGCAAAGGTGCCAGACCTCAATCTCGCTCTGACCGGGTTTTTGCTGATGTACCCGATACAGCGACTCAAGTGCTGTTCGTCCCGGACAAGTCTATCGAAATAGTCTTTTT
The DNA here is from genome assembly GCA_963746035.1 of uncultured Verrucomicrobiae bacterium. Lineage (GTDB taxonomy): Bacteria > Verrucomicrobiota > Verrucomicrobiia > Chthoniobacterales > UBA10450 > JBBRDU01. The sequence continues at coordinate 71,776 of CAVUZN010000002.1, forward strand.
GCCAGAGGGCGCCGCTGCGAGCAACGAGACGATTGACCTGGCGAGCCGAGAATGTCTTCCAGGTGGACATCAATTGTTCGAGTTGATGACCTGGAGCTATGACAAACAACACATGCACGTGGTTAGGCATGACCACCGAGGAAATGATGAAATAACGTTGGCCGTCAAAACGAAGAAGACTGCGCTCGACAACCTGGGCGCATTCGCTCTGCGCCAAAACGCACGAGCCATGGCCCAAATCCAGGCATCGATCGATTCGGCTGCTGATCCGCTTCCCGTATTCTTCTTCAACATCTTTTGTCCACGGGGCGGGGTGCAAGTTCATCCAGATCCGTCGTTCTTCGCGCCAATGATCGAGCACACTTGCTGGCAGTGAATCAGCCAGGCGGAAGGTGACGAAGTAGGTTGCCCCCTCCTGCTGCCAGTGCGGCAAGCGATTCGCGGACTGACTGATTTCCCCAAACGGGTTGAAGAATCTCAAGCCATCCTGCGTATCACAAAGGAGATGGAGCGGCGACTTCCCAGTCGCCGAATCTACCGGGAACTCGGCGGCTGGGAAGGGTATTAATATACTTGGCTCAATAAACGGTAGTTGTCCTAATTTGACGGCGGCTCGTTCCTGTAAACGATAGCCAAGATAGTGGCGATTGGCCCAAGCATGAAAATGGCGACTAGGCCCATCGCTACTTTATAACCCGTTCTTTGAGCTGGAGAAGATTTTGCGGCTGCGATTAGGCCGCCTGGAATCCCGAGCAGCACCCACCAAAAAAAGAATGTTCCACTCACGGATGAAGCCCCGTCCTAATTTGACGGCGGCCTTTGATTCTTCGTCCCCTCGACAATGTAGCAGACCGCTACTTTGACTAGGAAGACCACTCCAAATCCGACCGCGGCGACGAGTATCGCCACCCACGTTCTATCGCGGAGTGTTGAGTTGCACCAATACAGGATTCCGGCAGTTGCCGCAAAGATCCCTCCGGTGACGGTGAATAGTCTTTTCCACCACGTATCGTCGATGTCTGGCTTCACTACCAAAAATACTAACGATGCTTTCGAGCTTTAGCGCCCTTTTTCCATTCCGCTTCCCGCTTCTGAATCTCGGAACGCGGGACGGAAATGATCTCGGCGGTGAACTTCTTGAAGCGTTCGAAAGGCGTTTCTTCTTTAGTCGATTTCGGTTCTGGCACAGTGAACGCTATTGACATCTAACCATTGGTGAATATCGTCAAAAAGTATCGCTGAGGGGCCTCAGGCGCCCCCCAGCGTTCCTACAGGAATGTTTTATTAGGCGACCGGCCCGCGCTCCAACGCGGGCCGTTTCACTACAGGGCACCCACAATGTGCCGTTTCCCATCGCTTATTTTTCCTCAAGAAATTCATCAAAATGGAATCTCGTCGTCGTCTGGCTCCTCGTTGCTGGGCCTCTTCGTAGCCCACTTAAAAGTGTTATCCTGCTCGGTCAGTTCGCCCTGCGCGACAAACTCGCGGAGAATTCGGCGAGCGGTTCCATAGGTTGTTCCCGTTCCCTCCATAACATCCCGAACGGTCGCCCCGGTCCCGTTGCGCTGGGCCATGAATTTATGAATGAGCTTCTCTGACTCGCCCTTCTTCATTCTACCGTGAGGCGTGCGAGCTAGATTTCCCGAAGAAGCAGCAGCCACCATTGCCTTCACCTTCTCTAACTTGGCACTGAGCGTATCGACGGTTTCCTGGGCAAGATCGCGCTCGTGCTCAGCCTGTTGAAGCTGGGCTGTAACCGCCGGGACAAGGATGTCCAAAAGGTCTTTGTCTAGGTCTAAGGTCACCGTGGTCATAAAAGGGAACGGGGCACAATAGCCCGACTTGGCGATGCCTCAAGGAACTATTTTCATTTATTTTTCAAGACCGTAGCCGGGATTCCAAGTCTCAGTTTTTCGCATTTTTGAGAGTTTCATTTGAAACATTCCAAGACTAGCAAGCCTCAGGCGAGAGTCCGAAGCCGCCTATGGGCGACGGCCCCGGTGTTGTCGCCGCGCCTTCTTCGTCCTTCCCGATCAATTTTGAGTAACTCAGGCCCTTTCCGATGTATCCGGCGACGGCCTTGACGAACCGGCCTTGATCATTGTCTTTGCGCTCGTTAAACCGAAACGCCTGCTCGTCCAGATACCGGAAGAGATGAAAGGGCTCGACGCTGACATACGTTCCCTTAAGGCCGCGTTTCAGCAGGCTCCAGAAATTCTCCAGCCCGTTCGTATGAATGCGGCCTTTCGCGTAGCACTCCGCGTGATCTATGACCTTGTGCAAGTATTCGTCGCCAAGTTCATCATAAGATTTGAGCGCATCCGTGAAAACCTCCGCGCCTTTGGTGACGTGCTTGCGTACGTTAGGCTCAAGCTGTTTTCGGTTGTTTCGCTTGACGTGAAACAAACGAACACGCGACGATTGATCGTCTTTGGTCCGCTCCAAGAGACCCTGCACGGGCTCCAGATTCCATTGACCGCTTCCCTGATTCTTGCGCTTTTGCCTCTGCTTGTTGTTCATCCCTCGCGCACGTCCGCCGATGTAGGTCTCATCAACCTCAACCTCGCCGCCAAAGAGGAACCCGCCTTTCTCTTGCATTGCTAAGCGAATGCGATGGAGAAGGAACCACGCCGTCTTTTGCGTCACGCCAAGCGAGCGGTGCAGCTCGTAAGAGCTGATTCCATTCTTCGCGTTCACAATCAGCCAGAAAGCGCAAAGCCAACTATCTAAGCTGATAGGCGAATCTTCCATAATAGTGCCGACCTTCACTGAAAACTGCTTCTGGTCCTCGCGGCAGCGCCAGAGCCTTCGCGCGGGCATGAACGCGACATCGTCCGAGCCGCAACGAGGACACGTCACAGCCCCGTCAGGCCAGCGGACAGCCTTCATAAACTCTAAGGCTCTATCCTCGTCCGCAAAGTAGCGGACACACTGTTGGAGCGTCTGAGGAAACTTGACTGCTTTTTTCTCTTTCACGCCCTCAATCTAGCCCCTGGCCAGTTTGAGTCAAGTATATTATTACCCTGGGAAGCCGCCGCTCGACTTGATGAGCGCGCGCGAAATCGCTTACAGCGGCGTTGACAACGAGCGGGTCGCGCGTGAGTCGAACCTTGCTTCGACGTCACCAGGTCTTCAGCCACTTGCTCTGGTTCGTCGAGGTGGTGGTGCTGCTGGTGACGCCGCCGGTGCTCCACAGATCGAAGGTCGGATTATAACCTTTTTGCGGCGGATTCGTTCCCGCGGCAAGATCTCCCTGATAGGCGGTGGAGTAGCCGTAGCTGTTTCCAAACGGGTCTTTGATGAAGAAAATCTTCGACACATTGCCGCTTCCGTCCTTCTGGGTTGAGAGCATCTGCGGCTTGAAAGTGAAGTAGGCTTTCGGCAGTTCCGTCAGGCTCGTCGGCAGGCTGGTGCCGTCGATGTCGAAACTTTCGTCGCTCACATCCACTCTGCCGTTAATGTCGCGGTCTCCGCTGAGCGCCCGGTAAAGGACAAGGCTCGCGTCGGTGTACTTGACGTCAGTCGGATTTCCCATCGTTCGCGCATCCAGATTGTTGGTGGGAGTTGCCGTCGGATAAGCGCCGTTGTCCGCTTTGTAATTCTCGATCGCTGCAGAGAGCGCGGCGATTTCGGCGGAAGCACGGGAACGTGCGGCTTTGCTCTGCGCATACCCAACGGTTCCGAGGATGAGCCCCGCCAGCACGATGATGATCGTGATGACAAGGAGCAGCTCCATGATCGTGAACGCGCCGCATTCACGAAAATTCGAAATTCGAAATTCGAAATTCGAAGTCTCTTCTCTCACGTTTGCTGCTGCAGGCCGCTGATGATGCTGATGAGCGGCATGAAAAGCGCGATCACGATGGTGCCGACGACGAGCGCGAGGAAAACGATCATGATCGGCTCCAGCATCGAAGTCAGAGCCGGCGACCGAGTTATCGACTTCGTCGTCGTAAACGTCCGCCACTTTCAAAAGCATCTCCGGCAATTGACCGGTTTCTTCGCCGACATCGATCATGCTGATGACCATGGGCGGGAAGGCGCCGCTGGCCTCGAGCGGTTGCACGATCGATTCGCCTTCTTTGACGCTGTCGTGCACCTGCGAGATGGCGTTGGCGATGACCAGGTTGCCGGCAGTTTCGCGGGTGATGTTGAGCGCCTGCAGAATCGGCACGCCGCTGGTGACGAGGGTGCCGAGCGTGCGCGAGAAGCGGGAGATCGCGGTCTTGCGAAGAAGATCGCCAAAGAGCGGCATGCGCAGCTTGCACCCGGTCGAGGTCGGCGCGGCCGCCGCGCGTGCCGTTGGCAAACTTGTAACCTGCGACGGATAGCGACGATAGCGCCGATGAGGATCAAGCCAATGGTCCTGCACGAATCGGCTGGCGCCGATGACGAAGAGAGTGACGCCGGGCAGCGGTTTATCGCCTAGCATGTCGTGGAAGATCTGCTCGAACTTCGGCACGATGAAAACGAGCAGGAAGACCATGATCGCGACGGCCATGAACATGACGATGATCGGATAGACCATCGCCGCTTTGACCTTGTTTCTGATCTTGGCCGCCTTTTCCTGGAACTCGGCCAGGCGGGTGAGCACGACCTCGAGCACGCCGCCGAGCTCGCCGGCCTTGACCATGTTGACGTAGAGGTCGTTGAAGATGGCGGGATGTTGCGCGAGCGCATTCCGAGAAGGTGCTGCCGCTCTGCACGCCGTCGGCCAGCTTGTTGATCGTCGCCTTCAGGACCTTGTCGCGCTCCTGTTTTGCGAGGACGGTGAGGCTGCGCAGCAGCGGCAGACCGGAATCGATCAGGGTGGCGAGCTGCCGGGTGAAGATCATGAGCAGCCTTGGGCTTGATCGCTCTTGCGCTGGAAAAGCGTGAACTCTTTCTTGGCGCGCGGCTGCGCGCTCGTTTTCGCTTTCGCCTTGGCTACCTGGCCGCTTTTTGGCGCCGGCCTGCCGTCGCCGCCCGGCGGCCTTGCCTTCTTCGAAAACGCTGGTCGGGAAAATAACCGGCCTGGCGCAGCTGGCCGATGACTTCGTTAGGCGAACCGGCTTCCATCAGACCCGGTGGATTCCTGGCCGCGCGCGTCGAGCGCGACGTAATTAAAGCGGGGCATGTCGGCGAAAGTCTTACTTGTTACGATAATTAGGGCAGGGAAATGTCGAGGGTTTCGCGGGCCGAGCGTGTCTTTGCTCAAGACTTTCGCCGAAATTCCAAATTCCAAGCTCCAAATTCCAAAGATCCCAAGCTGTAAACTTCACGTGATGCGGTCCATGCCGACGGCCGGCCTATTCGGTCGCTCCCGCGGGCGCGCGGCATTGGCTCGAAGACCCTTTGGAGCTTGGAATTTGGAGTTTGGAGCTTCCGCGGCGTCCGCCGCGGTTACGTGTATTTCAGGACTTCTTCGATGGTGGTGTCGCCCGGCAAAAATGCTGCGAATGCCATCCTGGCGCAGAGTGACCATGCCGAGCTCGACCGCCTTTTGCTTCAGGACCACGGTGGGCGCGCGCTCGTTGATCAGTTCGCGAATCGGGTCGGTGATCTCGCATCAGTTCGTAAATGCCTTTGCGGCCTTTGTAACCGGTCTGGTTGCAGGCGTCGCAGCCTTTGCCGTAGATAGAATTTCTTGTCGCCGATGTCGCGCTTGGAAATTTCGAGCTGGGCGAGAAGGGCATCGCTCGGCTTGTAGGTCGTGCGGCAATTCGGGCAGATGCTGCGGAAAAGTCGCTGGCCGAGCACGGCCTCCAGCGTGGAGGAAATCAGGAACGGCTCCACCCCCATGTCGATCAGTCGCGTGACCGCGCCGGGGGCGTCGTTCGTGTGCAGGGTGGTGAAAACGAGGTGGCCGGTGAGCGAGGCTTGGATGGCGATCTGCGCCGTCTCCAGGTCGCGCGTTTCACCAACCATGATGCGGTCGGGGTCCTGCCGAAGAAAGGCGCGCAGGACCCGGGCGAAGGTCAGGCCGATGGCTTCGTTGACCGGCACCTGGATGACGCCTTCGAGGTCGTATTCGACCGGCTCCTCCGCGGTCAGGAGCTTGGAATCGATCGTGTTGATCTTGCGCAGGCAGGAATAAAGCGTGGTCGTTTTACCGGAACCGGTCGGGCCGGTGACGATGAAGATCCCGTTAGGCCGCTCGATGATCTCGAGGATGTAGTCAAGGATGTAATCGGGCATGCCGAGCGTCTCGAGATCGAGATTGACCGTGGTGCGATCGAGCACGCGAAGCACGACGCTTTCGCCGAACTGCGTCGGCAGGGTCGAAACACGCAAGATCGACGCTGCGTCCGGCGATGTTTTTCTGGATGCGTCCGTCCTGCGGCAGGCGGCGCTCGGCGATGTTCATGTTGGCCATGACCTTGACGCGCGAAATGACCGGCAGGGCGAGATGCCGCGGCGGCGGCGCCATTTCGTAAAGCGCGCCGTCCACGCGGTAACGAATCTTGAATTCGTTCTCGAACGGCTCGAAATGAATGTCGCTGGCCCGGTCCTGGATCGCCTGGTAGAGAATCAGATCAACGAAGCGGATGATCGGCGTGGCGTTCGCCTCCGCTTCGACCGCGGCCGCCGTCTCGTCGCCGCGCAGCTGCATCAGCTCGCCGGCTTCGCCGAGCTGCTTGAGCACGTCCTCCATGCTCGCGGTGTCGGTGCCGTAATATTGCTTGATCCGTTCCTCGATCTGGTCGGTCGGCGCGACGACGACCTCGATGTCCTTGCCGAGGGCGAAGCGGAGATCTTCCGGCCGCGCTGCGGATCGAGCGGATCGGCCAGCGCGACCCGGAGGGTGTTGCCGGACAGCGACGATCGGCAGCGCGCGATGCAGGCGGGCCAGCCCGCTGGGGATCAGTTTCAGAATGGCCGGCGGAATTTCGATCTGGCTGAGGTCGACGTATTCGGCGCCGAGCGCGTCCGCGATCGTCTGGTAGAAGCTGTGTTCGTCGACGAAGCCGCTGTCGACCATCGCCTGGGCGATCGTCTTTCCGTTCAGGCTCGCTTCGTTGAGGACATCGTCGGCCTGCGAAGGCTGCAGGACGTGCTGCTCGATGAAAAGTTCGGCGACTTGTTTATCGTTCATGGTTCTAACTGGCGTCGCCAATGGTGATGGAGATGACTTCGTCGGCGGAGGTCAGGCCGGCGAGGACTTTGCGCACGCCGTCTTCGCGCAGGGTGCGCATGCCGAGCTCGCGCGCGCGTTGGCGGAGGGTAAGAGTCGAGGTGCGCTTGTTGATCATGTGGCGGACTTCGTCGTCGATGATGAAGATCTCGAAGATGCCCATGCGGCCTTTGTAGCCGGTGCTGCGGCAATGATCGCAGCCGACCGGCTGCATGACGTGCGCTTCGCCAAGCTGCCCGGCCTCGATGCGCAGCGCGCGCATTTCCGTTTCGCTCAGGTCACCGGGCTGCTTGCAATGCTGGCAGAGCCGCCTAACGAGACGCTGGGCCATGATCGCGCGCACGGAGGAGGCGACCAGGAACGGCTGGACGCCGATATCCACGAGACGGGCCACGGCCGAGGGAGCGTCGTTCGTGTGCAGCGTGCTGAAAACGAGGTGACCGGTCAGGCTGGCGTTGGTGGCGATGCTGGCCGTCTCGAGATCGCGAATTTCACCGATCATGATGATGTTAGGCGCCTGCCGCAGGATCGAGCGCAGCGCGGCCGGGAAAGGTCATGCCGATGTCCGCATTCACCTGCACCTGGTTGATGCCGGTCATCTGATACTCGACCGGCTCCTCGACCGTGATGATCTTGCGGTCCGGTTTGTTGATGTAATTCAGGCAGGCGTAGAGCGTGCTCGTCTTGCCCGAGCCGGTCGGGCCGGTCACGAGCAGAATGCCGTCGGGCAGTTTGATCAGACGCTCGAAGGTTTCCTGGTCGTCGCTGAGGAATCCGAGCTCGGGCAGACCGAGCATCAGGCTCGACTTATCGAGCACACGCATGACCACGCTCTCGCCGTGGTTCGTCGGGATGGTGGAAACGCGGAGATCGACCGGCTTCTTTTTGATCTTGACCTGGATGCGGCCGTCCTGCGGCAGGCGCTTTTCCGCGATGCTCATTGAGCCGGTCATGATCTTGATGCGGCTGATGATGGCGGATTGAAGGCGCTTCGGCGGCGCCTGCATTTCCTGGAGCACGCCATCGATGCGAAAGCGAACGCGGAAATTTCTTGTCGAGCGGTTCGAGGTGAATGTCGCTCGCGCCGGAGCGGTGCGCTTCCACCAGCAGCATCGAAACCATCCGGATAATCGGCGCGTCCGCTTCGTCCGCCTCCGGCTTCCCCGTCCGTTCGCGCAATCTCCAAGCCGAGATCGACGTCTTCGCCGATTTTCTCCTGCAGAATATCGGCGGCTTCGTCGGCGGTGCCGTAATATTTGATCAGCGCCTCGCGAATTTTCTCCGGGCTCGAGCAAACCAGCTCGATTTCGCGTTGCAGAAGAAAACTGAGGCTATCGATCGTATCGATATCGAGCGGATCGCTCACCGCCACGATCAGGCCGGTTTCGCCGATAGCCGACGGGGATCACTTTGAAACGGCGCGCATCTTCCGCGCGGATCTGCTTGATCACGTCGGGCGCGAATCGACGATGGACGAAAGGTCGACCCAATCCATGTGCGCCTGCGCGGCCAGGGTGCGGGAGACGTCGGAGTCGGAGATGACACGCGTCCTTGATCAGGACATCGACGACGCTGTTGCTGCCGTTGAGGCGCGCCCGCGCGTTATCGATTTGCGGACGGGTGACCAGGCCGACGTCCTGCAGGACGCGGAGCACGTAATCTTCGTTTTGTTGCACGGATGAGTTCGCCCGCCGGGGCCCTCACCCAACGGGGTAATCAACGTACGAATCCGCGCGGGAAAGTGTCAACGAAAGGCGCGGAGAGAAGGCGAAGAATTACCGCGACCTGGTCTGGCGGCGATCTTCTGTAGCGCGGCCGTCGATAAAGCGCCGAATCGACTCAGGTCGCGCGCGTCCTATTCCACCGTAACGCTCTTGGCGAGGTTGCGCGGCTTGTCTACGTCCCGCCCAAGTTCCACCGCCAGGTGATAGGCGAGCAGTTGGAGCGGAATCACGGAAAGGATCGGCATGACGCAATCGTGGGAGGTCGGCAGCTCGATGATGTCCGATCAGCGATTCCTTTGAGCGCCTTCGCGCCATTCCCGCTGGTCACGGCGATGATCGGGACCTTTGCGGGCTTTGACCTGCTCCATGTTGTTGACGTTCTTCGAGAAAACGGCGTCGTCCGGGGCGATGAAAACGGAGGGAAGATCAGGCCGAACCAGCGCAATGATGCCGTGCTTCAACTCCGCACTGGGATGGCCTTCAGCGAAAAGATAAGTGATTTCCTTTAGCTTCAGCGCCGCCTTCCAGCGCGATCGGGAAGTTGAACTGTCGTCCAAAAAAGAGCATCCCGTTTACCTCGGCATATTTTTTAGCGATGCTCTTGATGTGATCGCTCAGTTTGAGGATCGCTTCGATTTGTTCGGGTAAAGCTTCGAATGCTTCGATCATCCGCGCTTCCTTCCGCCGTGGAGAGATGGCGCATCCGTCCGAGGAGGAGCCCGATCAGTCGCGAGGATCACGAGTTGTGAAGTGAAGGATTTGGTCGCGGCCACGCCGATCTCCGGGCCGGCGTGCATGTAAACTCCACCCTCGCTTTCACGCGCGATGGTGCTGGCCACGTTGTTGCAGATGCCAAGTGTGCGAAAACCTTTGCGCCGGCTCTCTCGCAGCGCTCCGAGCGTGTCGGCAGTTTCGCCGCTCTGGCTGATGGCGAAGACGAGCGTGTCGTCCGTCATCGGCGTGTTGCGATGCCGAAATTCGCTCGCGAACTCGACCTCGGTCGGGATGCTGGCCAGGTACTCAATCAGGTATTCGCCGACCATGGCCGCGTGCAGGGCGGTGCCGCAACCGGTCAGGACGATGCGCTCCACCTCGCGCAGTTCGGCCGGCGTCATGTTCAAGCCGCCAAGTTTAGCCGTGCATTCCAAGGTGCTGAGGCGCCCGCGCATTGCGTCGCGGACGGAGTTCGGCTGCTCAAAGATTTCCTTGAGCATGTAGTGCGGGTAATCACCCTTCTTGATGTCCTCCGCGCTGAATTCGACCTTGCTGACCTCGTGGTTTACTCCGGCGCCCGCGAGGGAGCTGATGTCGAACTTGTCGCGGCTCGAGGGAAACGATGTCGAAATCGTTCAGGTAAATGGCGTCGCGCGTGTGCGCCACAATCGCGCTGACATCGCTGGCGAGAAAATTTTCGTCTTTTCCAACACCGAGCACGAGCGGACTGCCGCGGCGAGCGCCGACGATAAAATGCGGAATATCGGCATGCACCAGCGCGATACCGTAAGTGCCGATGACCTGCTTGAGCGCGTCGCGGGTGGCCTGGACAAGGCGCGCCTTCGAATCGGTGCCGTTCGAGCTGCCGATAAATGATGCCAATGAGATGGGCGAGAACTTCCGTGTCCGTTTCCGTTTCGAAATTGTTGTCGCCGTCCTGGATGAGTTGATCTTTCAGCGCCTGGTAATTTTCGATCACGCCATTGTGCACGAGCGCGATCTTGCCGCTGGCGTCGAAATGCGGATGCGCATTCTCATCGTTGACCTTGCCGTGCGTGGCCCAACGAGTGTGGCTGATTCCGAACTGACCCGGCGGGCGGGCTTGCCGTCAGAAGCTGGGCGAGGTCGCCGATACGACCGGCGCATTTCCGCGTCTGCCATCTGTTCGCCGTTGATAATGGCGATGCCCGGCGGAATCGTAGCCGCGGTATTCGAGGCGACGCAAACCATCGAGGAGGATGGGAGCCGCTTCAGAACGGCCTACGTAACCGACAATTCCGCACATGGTTCAGGGAGGCGAGAGCTTAATCCGTGCGGGGGAGGGGGGCAACTGTGGGAGGCGTGCATCCTAACCCCCTTCCCAATCCGTGGCGTCTTCGAGATTCGCTGCTGAAACGCAGCCGGCCAACGGAGGCTTCCGACAATTCGCTGTCGCCTTTTGCCGATGCGGATAGCTTGATTCGTGAAAGACCGGCGCATTCTCCGCTGAAAAGCGATTAGGATGAGAGCTGCCGATAAAAAAATGAGCGATCCCGCGCTGCCACCAGGAACAACCCAGCGAACGCTTGCCATTATTATGGGTGGCGGCGCCGGCACCCGTTTGTTTCCGCTGACCAAAGATCGCGCCAAGCCGGCCGTCCCGCTTGGCGGCAAGTATCGGCTGGTCGATATCCCGATCAGCAACTGCCTCAACTCCGGGCTGCGCTCGATTTACATCCTCACGCAGTTCAACAGCATGTCGCTGCATCGCCACATCCAGGCGAGCTACAAGTTCGACAATTTTTCGCGCAGCTTCGTCGATATTCTGGCGGCGCAACAAACGCCGGAGAGTTCCGGCTGGTACCAGGGGACGGCGGACGCGGTCCGCCAAAACATGCGTTACTTCCTGGAGCGCCCGTACGATTATTTTCTCATCCTGAGCGGTGACCAGCTTTACCGGATGGATCTGCGCTCCCTCCTGCATCAGCACATCCGCTCGGGCTCCGACATTACGCTCGCCACTAAACCGGTCGGCCGCGACCAGGTTTCCGAGTTCGGCATCATGCAAAGCAACGGCGGACCGAAGAGTCACTCGCTTCGTCGAGAAACCGAAAGACGAGAGCCTGCTCAACGAGATGCAGATGAGCGAGGAGCTGCTCGGCTCCGTCGGGACCAAGGCCGGCGAAGAACTCTACCAGGCGTCGATGGGCATTTATCTTTTTAATCGCAAGGTGCTGGTGGACTGCCTCGATAACGACCTGGTCGATTTCGGGAAGCACATCATCCCGCAGGCGATCAAGGAGCGGCCGGTGAGTGCTTACATCTTCCAGGGGTATTGGGAGGACATCGGAACGATTCGCGCCTTTTATGAGGCGAACCTCGACCTAACGGATCTCCTCCCCGCCTACAGTTTCTTCGACGCGAAGAGTCCGATCTATACGCATCCGCGCTTTCTTCCCGGAAGCAAAGTGAACGGCGCGACTTTGCGACAGGCGATCATCTCGGATGGCTGCATCATTTCGGATGCGCACCTGGAACGCAGCGTCATCGGCATCCGCAGCATCATTCGCAGCGGCGCGACCATCCGAAACAGCATCGTGATGGGTGCAGATTATTTTGAAGGCGATCGCCCGGTTGACCCTAACCTGCCCCCGCTGGGGATCGGACGGAACTGCGTGATCGATCGGGCGATCATCGACAAGAATGCGCGGATCGCCGACGGCGTGGTCGTCACCCCGGAAGGGAAGCCATCAAATTACGATGGCGAAAATTACTTCATCCGCGACGGCATCGTGGTCGTGCCGAAAGATACGGTCATCCCGGCCGGTTTCTGGATTTAACCGCGGCGCGGCCGAGGCGCTATTTCTGGTGAGTTCCGGAGCGCGGCCTAACGATGGTCCGTGCCCTGTCCTTCTTTGAACTGCCCGGCCGTTTCCCATTGCTCCTGCTGATTCCAGGGCAACGCACCATCTTTTTTCGCGTCCGGATCGGAAACGAGGGAGGGCTGTTCCTTGGCGCAAGCGCCGAGCAAAATCACGCCGGAAAGAAGCAAGGCGCGCGCGACCTTACGAAGTGGTGCCTGCATAAACGACGATATCCCCTGGTTGAACCTGAACACCCCGTTGCAGGGTGCCGCTCAATACATCGCCGATTGCCGTGGAAGGTTCAACGGATGAAATCCTGATTTTTCCGATTAAGGTCCCGTCTCGCAAAACGAGCATCTCGGCGTTGGGCACCACCCCCTGGCGGCCACCGAGATTTAGGACGACAAAGTTGTAGGCCATGTTCACGGCCAGGACCGTTCCCCGAATTCCGGCGCGGCCAATCGCGGTCTGACGGCGCTGCCGTTCCTGGGTAACCTGGTCCGCTTTCTCCTGGGTGCCGCGAATCTTATCGGAGAGGAGCGCATTTTCGCGCTCGGCGCTCTCCAGTTGTTTGCGGGCTTCATCCAGCTGGGCTTGCAGTTCGGTGGAACTAGCCGCCCCGGGGTTAGGCGATTCCGTTCCGGGCACCGCGCCGGGTGCTCCCGGCTGCCCCATTTGATGCTGAATTCCCGCAACCTCGGCCTGCGCCGCCTGCAGCTTCGTTTGCAGATCCGCCTTCTCTGCCTGCAACTGCGCCAGATCGGATTGCATCTTGTTAGCCACCGTCTCGGCTTCCTGGGCTTTAGTCTGGGCCTGCGCTGCGGCCGCTTCGCGCGCCTTAATGTCTTTCTGTTCGCTGAGGCGTTTCTGTTCGATCGCGTTTCGTTGATCTTCCGCGGTCTGCAGCGCGAGATTCAAATGACGCGTCTTTTGCTGGTTCAACACCCCCAAGACGCCCGCCGCCAAAAGGAAAACGAGAGAAAGTCCAACCAGGTTTTTGGGGGTGGCCAGGCCGGACGCGGAGGCGGGGATTTCCATTGCGGTGAGGGTTGTAGATTGTAACCCCTGTAATTGCAATCTGATTTGCTAGAACAGGTGAATTTACGTCGCTGAGGGCGATCCCAGGCGAAAACGGAGGAGTTGAGCCGGCGGATGTGTCACCTGAAACCGTCGAATCGATCCGGGGAGCCGGAAACGTTTGCGCGGCGCCCTGTTCCAACCTATAGAAACGGCCCATGGGTCAGCAACATCGCGTCACGACAAAGCGCAAACGGCGCCGCGCTTATCTCGAAAGAAAGAAAACGGCTTCAAAGGCGAAGCGTCCGAGCACCAAGTCCAAGAAGACTGCCGCGGCGGCGTCCGCGGAGTAGTTTGGCCGAGGAGGGATAAGGCCGGTCCGGCACGCCTCGGCTGGTCCGCGACAAACGCTGAACCTTGGGAGAGGCTGGTTCATGTGCGCTGCGTCACATGATTATCTGATCGTCGATGGACACAGCATTATCTTTGGCTGGCCCGACCTCCGTCGTTTGCATGATCGCCGCACTTCCCTGGCGCGGGACGAATTGATTAAGCGTCTGCGGGATTACCAGGATTGGACGGGGACGCGGGTGGTGGTGGTTTTTGACGGAAAGGGGCCGGAGGCGACGGCTGAAGCTCATCCGCACGAGGTCCAAATCTTCTATTCGCGAGAAGGCCAGACGGCCGACTCGATCGTGGAACGCCTGGCGGGAAAATATGCAAGCCGCTACCGACTGACTGTGGCCACGGCGGATATTCTGGAGCAACAGACGGCGGCCGCCTTTGGAGCGGACTGCATTTCGCCCGAGACTTTGCGGGAACTCCTGCGCGAAGCGCGGAACGGTTAGGCAGCGCCTAACAACATCGGCTCAAGCGGTCGGGTGGCGAGGCGTCGGCGCGCGTTCTTTTGCGAAGTTGCGAGGACGCGCGCGAGCACGGAGTAGAGTTGCTCGATCGGGAGATTCTTGCTGACGTAACCGTTGGCCCCGGCCCGCAGCGCGTTGTGCATTTGTTCTTCGTCGTAGCCCAGCCCGGTAAATACGATGATGGGCAGAGTCGAATTGATTTCGCGGATGAAGCTGATGAGCGACATGCCATCGATCTTCGGCATCTTCAGGTCGACCACGACGACATCGCAGTCGTTGTGAGCGAGCCAGGTGGCGGTCTGGAAGCCGTCGGTGAGGGATTCGCAGGTGTGCCCTTTTTGGCGGAGGTAGGAAATGAGAAAGCGGCTTACGCCGGGGTCATCGTCGATGATCAGGAAGTGCGAAGAAGGTCGGCCGAGGGAGGTCATTGGCTTTTAGAATTTCCATATTAACCATAGCAGCTCCCTTGCCAGCGGTGGGGAACAGGCAGATCAGCCGCGCGAACTTCGCCCGGCCCGCCGCAGCCCGTTACGATCCGCTCAGCTTCTTCTCCAGCGCTTTCACCCGCTCGAACAATTTGCCGAGCCGATGAACCCACGCGATCTGCTCGCGGGCTTCCTTGATCGGCACCGCCGGGGAAAGGAGCCACATGCCGCTGCCGATGTTTTTGGTTACCCCGGTTTGTGCGCCGATGATGGCGCTGTCTGCCACCTCGACGTGCCCAACCACTCCGGCCTGCCCGGCCATTACCACATGTTTGCCAACCCGGGTGCTGCCGGCGATCCCCACCTGCGCTGCAATCGCGGTGTCTTCGCCGATGACCACGTTGTGCGCGATTTGCACGAGGTTGTCGATTTTCACCCCGCGCTGGATCCAGGTTCGGCCGAAGCGGCCGCGGTCAATCGTGCTGTTCGCGCCAATCTCCACGTCGTCGTCGATCTGAACGAAGCCCATTTGCGGAATTTTGACGTAGCGACCCTCGACCATTTCGAATCCAAAGCCGTCGGCGCCGACGACCGCGCCGCTATGGATGATGACGCCGTTACCGATGAGGGTGCGTTCACGAACGGTCACGTTTGGATAAATGAGCGCCCTGGCGCCCAGGACACACTCGCGACCGATGAACGCCCCTGCGCCGATGACGCTGCCGGCGTCGATCTTCACGCCGGCCTCAATCACCGCATTGGCTTGGATGCACACGTCCGCCGCGACAGTGGCGGAGGGATCGACCACCGCAGTGGGGTGCACGCCGGGCTCAAACTTCACCGGGTCCGGGGCAAGTCTTAGCACGACCTGCTCGAAGGCCTTGGCCGGGTTTGCCACCTTGATCCGGTTCTGCGGAATCTCTTCCGCAAATTCGTTAGGGACAAAGACGGCCGAGGCCTGCGTTTTGCGCAGGAGCACCGCATAACGCGCATCGCCAAAAAAGCTGATGTCGCCTTCGCCCGCCTCCATCAGGGAGGCTGCGCCCTTGATCGAAAGGTTGGGGTCACCGATCACTTCCCCCTCGCAGAGCGAGGCGAGTTCGCGAAGGGTAAAGCTCACAAAATTGCGAACCGCCGTCGAATCACTTGCTCACGCTGGCGCGAACTTCTTCCAGCTTGTTGGCGGAGCCGAGCATCTCGTTCTTATGCGCGATAAAGTCGGCATAGGCCTGCATGAAAACCTTGCCCGGCGGACGGAAATCGAACTCGCCGGGTTTGTCGCGGAAAAATTCCCGATGCACGCGGGTCCAGACGAGGCGCCCATCGGTGTCGATGTTGACCTTGGTCACCCCGAGCTTGGCCGCCGGGAGATACTCGTTCTCATCCACTCCGCGCGCGCTGGGATCGAGCTTGCCGCCAGCGGCATTGATCTTCTCCACTTCCTCTTTGGGAACGCTCGAGCTGCCGTGCATGACCAAGGGAAGCCCCGGAATCTTTTCGGTGATCGCCTTGATGATGTCGAAGTGTAGACCCTGTTTGCCTTTGAATTTGTAAGCGCCGTGGCTGGTGCCGATAGCAGCGGCGAGGGAATCGCAACCGGTTTGCTTAACGAAGTCGACCGCCTCGTCCGGGTTTGTTAGGCAGGCGTGTCCTTCGTCAACCTTGATGTCTTCTTCCACGCCGCCGAGCATGCCGAGTTCGGCTTCGACGCTGATGCCCTTGGCGTGAGCGCGCTCGACCACCCTTTTCGTGATGGCGACGTTTTCCTCGAACGGCTCATGGCTGGCATCAATCATCACCGAGCTGTAGAAGCCGGAGTCGATGCAGTCGTAGCAGGTTTGCTCGTCACCGTGATCGAGATGCACGGCGAAGATTGCTTCCGGAAAGATCTCCTCGGCGGTGCGGATGATGGCTTCGAGCATCCGTTTGTCCGTGTAATTACGAGCGCCCTTGGAAAGCTGAATGATAAATGGCGACTTGCTCTGCATGTTTCCCCGAAACAGCCCCATCGTCTGTTCGAGGTTGTTGATGTTATAGGCGCCGACGGCGAATTTTTTGTAAGCAACTTTGTAGAGTTGAGCGGTGGTAACGATCATAGGAATTGCAGATTTCGGATTGCCGGTTGCGGATTGTTGCCTCTAGCCAACCCCCATTGAGCAGGGGACGTCGGCAATTCAAGTCCTTATAGGCCAGAGCAAGACGTCATTCAAACCTGTTCGACGCCGGCCGGCCCGACCAAGCCGGATGGGCTGCTAATGCCCGTTCGAGCTGGCGGGCAGGATCACGCTAACGAGTGTGCCGTCGGAGGTCGAATCGATTTTGACCCGGCCATGGTGGTCGAAGACTGTCCGCTTCACAATCGGCAGACCCAGGCCGATGCCGCGCGCTTTCGTCGTGCAAAAGGGGGAGAAGACCTTCTCTTTCATCTCCGGGTCAATCCCGGAACCGTTGTCTTTCACCGTGATCACGACGCGCTCGTGCGCGTCTTCGTCCTCTACCCTGGCGCTGAGGGTGACGACTGGCTTGTCCTGCTCCGCGACCGCCTCGGCCGCATTGGAGATCAGGTGGCTGAACGCTTCGGTCAGCGCCCGTTCGTCGCCGAGAACGGCGGGCAGATCGCCGGAGAGCAACGTTTCCACTTTCACTTCGCCGTTGCGCCGGAAAGAGGAGCGGGCTTTCTCGATTGCGTTCCGGACCGGCACACGAACATCGATCGGCTTCATCGCCAGCTCCGCCGGGTGAGCGAAATCGTTGATCTGAGAAACGATGGCGTCGAGACGATCGATTTCTTTCACCACGATCTCGCTGAATTCGCGCCGAAAATCGGCATCGTCGAAGCGTTCGGGCAGCAGCTGGGCGAAGGTTTTGATAGCGACCAGCGGGTTGCGAATCTCGTGCGACATGCTGGCGGCGAGATCGCTCCAGAATGCCGCGCGATCGGAGAGGTCGCGCTTTTCACGGGTCGTCTCCTCCTCGGTCAGATCCTGGATGACGGCGACCGCGCCGATCGGATGGTCTTCCGTTCCGAGGCGGCGTGTCTCGACCGAGAGGGAGCGCCCCGTTCTGGAATCGGTCCACCGATGCACTTCGACTGCGCTATGGCTATCGAGCGCTTCGCGCAGGATCGACCCCAGTTTCGGACTGGCGACTTCGATCGCTTTGCCCATCACGTCACTTGCTCGAGCGCCGAGCATCTCCTCCGCCGTCGGATTGAACCAGCGGATGGTCCCGGTTTCGTCGGTGGCGACAACTCCCGGGGGAATCGATTTCAGCAGGGTTTCGGCAAAGGTTTTTTGCAATGTGACCTGTTCGCCGAGAATCGCGTTCTCCAGCACGGTCGACACATTTTCCGCGACCAGCACAAGCGTCTGCAGGTCCGGTCCGTCGAAAGGCACGCCCGTCTCTCGTTGCCCGAGGAAAATCCAGCCAAGCAGGCGCCCGCCGGAATAAAGCGGCACGATCGCTTCCGCGCCAAAAGTGTCGAGAGCCCGCCGCAGCACCGCGCGCTCGCCACGATCCGTGATACCGGCAACCTGCGTCCGGTTAACGAGTCGCGCATTCAATTCGAGCCAGCGGCAGAGCGGGTCCCTTTGCGGAAATTCGATTTCCTCCGTTTCGGGGAGGCAGCGCAGGCCAGCATGGAGGCGATACGGTCCGCTCTCGCCAGTTCGGCAGAAAATCCCAAGACGCGCAACGCCGGTCACGTCCGCCACCCCTTCGACCATCTTCTCCAAAACCGCTTCGAGATTTTGGGGACGGCGGAAAAGCCGTGGGAAACGAATGAAAGAAGACGTGGCTGCGCCTTTCAACCCGGCGCCGACTTCACTGCCTCGCGGGGTCGCGGGCGCAGAGGCTAAGGCCGATTCCTCGCGCATATCGCGCACTTCCTGGCGCACCCGCAAATGTTCAAAGGCGCGGCCGATCAGCGCCTGGAAAGTGCGGCGATCCAAGTCCAAATCTTCCGCCGCGTAAATGCCGGCCCGCTCCGCCTCACGCAGTGGGTCGGAACGCGGCGTTCCAAAGGCAACGATCAGGACTTCCGGCCAGGCCCCGGGAAGGTCCTCCAGCAGATCACGCGCTTCCGCGGCGCGCAGATCGAGAATGAGGACGGCCGGTCCGGATTGCTGCAGAACAATGTCCAGGCGCTCCGGCGCCTTGACATGGCGCACCTCCGCCATGCTGCGGGAAAAAGCCTTTACCCGCCTAACGAGGTCGGCATCCTGGCTGTAAACAATGCAAACCGCCGGGAGAATCATGCCGCGACGACTTCGCTGTCGAAGCGGACCAAGGGGAGCAGAATATGGAAAGTTGTCCCTTTGTTCAGTTCGCTTTCAACCTCAATTTGTCCGCCATGTTCCTGGATGATGCCGTGGACGACGGAAAGCCCGAGGCCTGTGCCGTAATCCTTGGTGGTGAAGAACGGATCGAAAACGTGCTTCAGGTTCTCGCTCGGAATGCCTTCACCGTTGTCACGGATGCTGACGCGCAAAACTTCGCCTTCGCTGCCCGGGCTGCTGCCACCGTTGGCGAGGTGAGAGACCCACTGCTGATCGCTCAAGACCTCGGTCGAGACATATAACTCCCCTCCATTCCTCATGGCATCCATGGCATTGATAAAAAAGTTTAGGAACACTTGTTCCAGCTGATCGGCGTCGGCCCGGATTGTATCAACATTTGCCTCCCAAGAACGAGTTAATTTGATGTCTTTTTGATAAAGACGATGGCCGACGAGGAGGAGCGACTTCTCCAGAATGGCGTGGACGTGGGAAGGGCGCAGGTGCGGCTTGGCCGGCCGGGCAAAGCGCAGAAGCTGGTTCACCAGCGAATCGATGCGGTCAATCTCATGCCCGATCAGGGTGGAGAAAGTATCGCGGAAATCGGAATCGTTGTACCGCTCCGGCAGCAGCTGGGCGAAGGTCTTGATCGAGACCAGGGGATTTTTGATTTCGTGCGCCATGCCGGCCGATAGCGTTCCGAGGCTGGCCAGGCGATCGCTGCGGCGGATTTGTTGTTCCAGGCGTTTCAGCTCGGTCACGTCGGTCAGCACCATCAGGGCACCGAGCACGCGATCTTCCTGGCCGCGGAAGATCGAGGTGCTGATGCGCGCAGTCACTTCTTCATCGCGGGTCTGCAGGTTGATTTCCGCGTTTTGGGATTGGCCCGAGCGAATGGTGGCGCACAAGGCAAGGCGGAGCGGATCGGGCAGGGCATGAACGGGTTTGTCGAGTACCTCGGCGGGGTCTGTCTGGATGATCTTTCCAGCTTCGTTATTGAAGACGGTGATTCGCTCGTCGACTCCGGCTGCGATTACGCCAGTGGTCAGGTTCTGCAGGAGGGTCTCATTATAGATACGGGCATTCTGCACCTCGGTGAAGAGTTGGGCGTTATCGATCGCGACTGCGAGTTGCCCGCAGAGCACGGTCAGCGCGGTTTGCTCGGCATTGCCGTAGATGCGGCCGGAAGCGCGCGGCCCGAGCAGCATGACGCCGGCCAGGTGCTCACGGGAGAAAATTCCCATCGCTACCTCGAGGTTGAGTTCCTGCATGCGGTCGCTCAGCTTCAGGGTTTCGGGCGTGCGACGAATACGTCGCAGCTCCTGGAGGACGACCGGTTCCCGATGCGTCTTTAGGTGGCTGGCGATCGGACCCTCGGCCGGCAAGTGATACATGGTCGGCTCCCGATCCGGAATCTTGTCGAAACTATAGCGGGTGGTGAACTCGCCTCGGCCCTCGAGCAGGATAAGAACGCGTTCCGCGCCCACGGCCTCGCCGATAGTGCCGCCAAAGCGCTGCAGCAGATCCTGCAGGGTGGTGATCGAAGCCAGGATTTCGGTGGCCTTGCTGATCGTGGCGCGGAAGTCCAGGTTTTGCGAACTGATGAAAAGGCGCTCGGCCAGCTGCCGTGAAACCCCACGAGCTGGAGCCATCGCAAATGCGACGGCGATCCCGGCAGTGACATGCGCGATGGTGTGCGCGTCCTGGACCGAATACAGAGCGGTCCCGACCAGCCACCAGACCAGCGCATAAAGCGCGAGCAAATAAAGAGTGAGCAGTGAATAGGAGATGACCCGTCGGAGCAGAAGCCCAACGTCCATCAGTTTTCGAGTCGCAACTCCGTAAGCCACTACCCCGGTGAAAAGAACAACGCGAAAAGGCGCGAAGGGCAGAAGCAACCGGGGGTCGACAACGAAACCGGCGGCGACGGAGGCGAGGGTTGGAACAGCGATGACGAGCAGTCCGCCGATCATGACGAAAGCCAGTTCTGCGTGCCGCTCTCCACGTGCACGACGCAAATCGCGGACCGCGTTTATTACCAGCATGACCAAAGCGGACAGTGCAATGATCGTGTAAATGATGACCCCTGGCGGATCGAAAACCTCCTTCGGAATGCTGTTCGGAGTCGGATCACCCAGTCGCGCACCCGCGACAAACCAGTGGGTCTGGCTTAGAACGATGACCGCCAGCGTCCAGGCAAACCAATACCGAGACGCGATCAATAGTGAGCGCCAGTTCTCGTCTGGCCGGGTCATGGCCAGGCGCAGAACGTTCAGAGCCGCCAAAATGAGCATCCCGCCGACGAACGACTCGCGGATCGCCCAGGTCGCTTGACCTTCGCTATGGGCAGTGAAGGCGAAATATAGACTGCCCAACCAGCTGATCGCGGCCACGGAAAGAACCACGAAGGCCTGGTTAGACCGCCGCTGCCGGTTGGCCTGGAAAACGACCAGGCTCAGCCCCACCTGCAGGGCAATCGCGATCAGGATCGGTGTCGTCGCGGCGGTCACGAGCGGCAGTTTTCCACCACGAGCGAGCTCGCGCTACCCCCGAGCCCGCGCACGTTCAAGAGGATTCGCTGCAGCTTCGCTTTGCGCGGCCGCCCAACGACGAAGTTCAGGTCGCATTTCGGGTCGGGATTCTCCAGGTTCGCGGTGGGCGGAATGACCTGGTCACGAAAACTCAATGCGCAGGAAGCAATCTGCATCGGCCCGGCCGCGGCCAGCGGATTGCCGGTCACACCTTTGATCGAGGTGACCGGCACTTCATAGGCTCGCTCGCCGAACACTTCTTTAATGAATTGCACTTCCGCGGCGTCGAGAACCGGGTGTCCCGGTCCGTAGGCGGAAATGTAGTCGACGTCGTCTTCGCGGCAGGCCGCGTTGGCCAGAGCCAAACGCATGGAAGAGACAAAGCCGGATCCGGGCTCGCCGTTGGCGCGGTCGCGCTGGCGCGAGTAACCAGTAAGGGAGAGGTAAGGCTGCGCGCCCCGCGCTTCCGCCCTTTCGCGATTTTCCAGGACGAACATTCCGGCGCCTTCTGAAATAACCCCGGAGTCTCTCAGGGCGTCAAAAGGCCGGCTCGCCCTTTCCGGGTCGTCGTTGCGAAACGAACTCAGGCCGGTGGCGATAAAGGCGGCGAAAGTATGCCTCGTTAGGGGCGCGTCCGTTCCCCCGGCAATGGCGACATCGGCTTCGCCACTGCGGATCATGGTGGCGGCCAAAGCGATGGCGTCGAGCCCGGAAGCGCACGCAGATGAGACGGTCGCGGCATGCGCGCGTGCGCCCAGACGGTCGGCAATCACGTTCGCGACCGCCTGCGGGGTGAGTGCTCCTACGGCCGCCGGTGACATACCGTTCATCCCGCGTTCCTCAAAGCTGCTGATCGAGTTCTCGATTATGTCCATCGCGCTTGTGCTCACGCCAACCACCACCGGAGTGGGGCTGGGCAGGTCACCGTTGTCCAGCTGCAGCCCCGCGTCTTCCAGGGCCATCATCGCTGAGGCGTAGGCGAACTGCGTGTGGCGTGCCATTCGCCGGGATTTTAGCTCGCGCTCGATAAATTCGTCGGGGTCGAATCCCTTCACTTCACCGGCGATCCGACTCCTCAGGTCGTCTGCCTCAAAAAGAGTAATTGGACCGATGCCGCTACGGCCGGCCAGAATCGAATCCCAGAACGGTTCCAGTCCGATTCCGTTAGGAGCGATGACACCGATGCCGGTGACGACGACTTCGTTCGACTCGTTCAAGCGCGCGCCTCCAAATCCTCGGTTGTAGAAGGAGAGACAAGCAGAACCGGAAGTAAATGTGAGAAGCGGGTCGAGACAGGCACTAACCGATCGCCCCGGATTCTAAGCACTACATTAAGTCGAGTCATTATATTTTTCGGTGGCTTCTTGCCGAGTTATTCACTAAAAGGCGAGCTTATTCACAAGTTGCCGCTTGCACGCCTGTCCATTTTCGTCTCACCTTTGCCCGGCATGGGGTCGCCTTTATCCGATCAATCGGTGTTAGGTCTTCGCGGCACGTTCTTAGCTGTTAACGCCTCGGATTGCCCATGACACCCACCGCCGCCGATCTGCCCCAAATTCTCGTTATCGACGACGAAATGGGTCCGCGCGAGAGCTTGCGCATGCTCCTGAAACCGAATTACAACGTCACCACCGCCGATTCGGTGGAAGCGGGAATCAGGCTGCTCAAAGAGAAGCATCCTGATACCATCGTCATGGATATACGCATGCCGGGGATGACCGGCATTGAAGGTCTGCGCAAGATCCGCGAGATCGATCAGAATCTTTCCGTAATCATGCTGACCGGGTTCGGCGCGCTCGAAACAGCCAAGGAAGCCTTGCGCCTGGGCGCGAACGATTACATCAGCAAACCCTTCGACGCATCCGAAATGAGGGAAGTGATCGGCCGCAATGTCGAACGCACGCGCCTGCAGCGGGCCTCTGAAAATGCGGCCGAAGAGATCAAGGAACTTAATGGGCGCCTCCTTAAAGAGCTCGCCCAAAAAGAAAGATTAGCCTCGTTAGGTCAGGCCTCTGCCGAATTCGTGCACGATCTCGGCAATCCGCTGACCATCGTCTGGGGTTATGTCCAGCTGCTCGCCCGCAAACTGGACAAGGCTGAGAACGGCGAAGGCGAGAACTCGGCCACGGTCAAGGAGCTGAACATCATCGAACAAAACGTGCGCATGTGCCGCGACCTGCTCACCATGTGGCAGAGTTACGGCAGCGTCGAGGCGTCGCCGCGCAAACCGGTCTCGGTCTCGTCGGTGGTGCGCGAAGTGGTAAAGGCCGTCGGCTCCAGCGCCTCCCAGAACGGTGTCGCTTTGCAGTCCAACATTTGCGCAGACGCCTGCACCCTGGTCGGCGACAGCATCCAAATTAATCGCGCCATCCAGAACGTTCTGATTAACGCGCTCCAGGCGGCGGCTGAAACTCAGGGCAGCGTGACCCTCGATTGTACGCCGAAAGATTTCTACGTCGATATCCGGATCGAAGATACCGGGCCCGGCATCAACGAAGCGCAGATGGGAAAAATTTTCGATCCCTACTTCACCACCAAACAAGGGAAGAGCGGGACCGGCCTTGGCCTCTACATCACCAAGAAGGTAGTCGAAGATCATAGCGGTTCCATTAAGGTCGATAGCACCCCCGGCGCCGGCACCACTTTCACGATTCGGCTGCCGTTGATGACTGCGAACTGATCGCGCGTCGCCGCGGTTTCCCTTGCTACAGGCAGGGCCTTCGGTTCTTCTTGGCCTGTGGCGGGGTACCGGTTTGCCTCCATTTTCCTCATTCGAATGGCGGGGCCGCCGTTCGACGTGCTGGAAAAATTGGCCACGCCGAAGACGGCGGTCGCGGCCGGGAACGTCCTGACGCTTCGGAAGCATTACGCGCAAATCGTGGTCGATCTGCGCGATTTTTTGCGAACGCATCGCACGGAATTCTCCGCGCACTTTGTTGACGCGTGGCGTAAAGCCGCGCGCGCCGGCGTCCCCCCGGCGAAACACGATTCGGTCGAACCGGTTTTCACGCGCTTTCGGGAAGCGTCCGCGCAACTCCGGGCCGCGGAGGAGGATCTCGAGCAGAAACTTGCGGCCGAACTCAAAACAAGCCGCTCGGCCTTGTATGAATCGGCCCGGACAGTTCTGCCGCGTTACCTCGTTTTTCTTGATTCCGCTTTGCGGCAACGCCTGGAGGAGCAAACCGACTCGTCTGTTGTTCCGCCCCGCAATAAGAAACAGCGTGCGCACGAACGCCATCTCGCGCTCTATCTGCAACGCGTCTGTGCTAAGAACGATTCGTTAAGCGAATTCGGGCCGGAAGGGTGGGGAACTGTCGAGGATAAGCAAAGCGATGCGCCGTCGCTGCAACTCAACCCGATTCCTGGGATTTCGGGGCGCGAGACTTTCCTTGAGCGCTGGACCGCGCATGGAGTCGCGGCCGCGCTCAATGCTGATCCCGATGTTCGACTCGAAGTCGCGCCGCGCCTGAACCCGGTGGGACTGTTACATGGAAGCTCCTTCGTCTGCTTCGATAAC
Source organism: uncultured Verrucomicrobiae bacterium (assembly GCA_963746035.1). GTDB lineage: Bacteria > Verrucomicrobiota > Verrucomicrobiia > Chthoniobacterales > UBA10450 > JBBRDU01. The sequence goes on from CAVUZN010000002.1 coordinate 96,801, forward strand.
GGTGAGAGCCTCTCGATTACAGCGGCCGAAGCCGATTTGCTCGCGCGCTGTGACGGCGCGACGCCGGCCTGGTCGCTGGGCCAGACCGAACTCCTCGAAGATCTGGCCAAGCGCGGTGTTCTGCTCTGGCAGCTGGAAGTTCCGGCCATGGATCCCCACGCCTTCGATGCATTGCTGGATGACGTGCGCGAGTGGCGCGAGGGGGCACCCAAGGCAAAATGGCTGCCGACTCTGGAAGCGCTCGCGGCCTTACCGCGCAAGTTCGCCGCGGCTGCGACTCCCGAGCGTGCCCGGATTATGGATGAGGCTCGCCACGCCCTGGAGCAACTCGGGTCGAGTCGGACGTCAACCAACCGCATCCTTTACGCCGCGATCAATCCGATCGGTGAAGAATGTGTTCGCGAATGTGGATTTTCGTTAGGCCATGATTTGCTCGATGAGGTGGCTCGCGACGCCGCGCCCTGGTTCGATCTCTGGCATGATTCGTATTGTTTCATTGCCAGCCGCGTTGCCGCCGGGTTGCGCGCTATTTTCGCCAAGGCACCGCAACGTGATGGCGCTGTGCCCTTGCCCGCTTTCCTTTCCGCCTCTGCTGCGGCCCGGCTGCCTTTGCAGGGGCCCGGGCTCCCGGCTCTGGCTCACCTTGCTTTCCAGGAAGTGAAGGCAGCCTTTCGCGAACAGTTCAAGAACCGGCTGGAATCCGATGAATGGGACCTGAGTGCCGATGACTGTCACTTCGTCCGTCGCAATTTCGAATTCGAACGTTTCGACGAGTACACCTATCCATCGGCGGATCTGCAGCTCTCTGCTCGATCGGTCGAGGCCATCCGGGACGGGGAGTATCAATGGATCGTCGCGGAATTGCATCCGCCGACTGCCCTGCTCCAGCATGGATTCTATTGGGGCTGTCCGGATAAGGATTTGTTAGGCCGAGAGGTCCGCCAGGCCACCGGCGGCCGCCCCACCTTTCACTTTGGTTTCTTCGCGGTGGATTTTACTTCGCCAACCACCGTGCATCTGGCCGATTCGATGGGGGACCTCGTCACTTTTGTCGCGCCGCAACGGGTCGCGCCCGATTGGCGCGTTCTTCCGCCAGCCGAAACCGAGGTTTACGTCGATCCCGAAAGTAACGACGTCTGCCTGCGTCGGTGCGGCACCCGGGAGTATCTCGGTTCATTTTCGCGAAACTGGATCATCCAGCTCGGTTTCCATCCTTTTCAATTCAACCGACCGGGACACGTCCCCCGGCTGCGCTGCGGCCGGGTCATCGTGCAGAGACGAACCTGGACCTTCGCGCAGGATGAGCTCCCGGCTCTAGACTACTCCGGCGTTTCACATTCGCTGGTTGTGGCCGTGGAGGAAGCGCGCGCCAGGCTCGGCCTTCCCCGCTACCTTTTTATTCGACCGAGCGAACAGGCGCTTCGCCGTTCCGGCGCGGAAGGACGTGATAAGGATACCAAGCCCGTCTTTATCGATCTGGAAAGTTACATTTCGATCGAAATATTCTATCGCTGGCTGACAAAAGCGGGTGAACTGGAGGTCACGGAAATGTTACCCGATCCCGAGCATCTTTTTTGGCAGGAAGCGGATGGCCGTCGCAGCTTTGAGCTCCGGACGCTTCTGCTGCCGCGCCCATGAAGATCGTCGCCGTCGCCAATCAGAAGGGCGGGGTGGGGAAAACCACCACCTCGGTCAATCTCGGCGCCGCTCTCGCCGGCGAAGGAGAACGCGTCTTGTTGCTCGATCTTGATCCGCAAGGGAATGCCACCAGCGCTTTTGGTATGCAGGAAATCGAAGGCGAGAGCGTTTACGATTCGTTAGTCTCGGAAGCCGATCTGGCGGAGAAAGTTCTTCCGACGCGGCTGGAGAATCTTTTTTTAATTCCGGCAGATCTGGATCTGGCCGGCGCGGAAATCGAGGTCGCGCGCATGACGGATCATCTGACGCGGCTTGGCCGCGCCCTCCAGGTTTTCCGCGAAGACAAAACGTTCGATTTCATTTTGCTCGATTGCCCGCCGTCCCTCGGAATCCTGATGACCAATGCGCTGGCGGCAGCCGACGAAATTTTGACCCCGATTCAGTGCGAGTATTTCGCGCTCGAAGGCCTGGTCAAGATCGTGCGGGTGGTTGAACAGATCCGCAACTCGGGCGCCAATCCCGCGGTGGAGATTGCCGGGATCGTCATGACCATGTTCGACGGCCGCACCAATTTGAGTTCGCAGGTCGTTAACGAAGTCCGCCAGCATTTTGGCGATCGTGTTTATACCACTGTCATCCCACGAACGGTCCGCTTGAGCGAGGCCCCAAGTTTCGGCCAAACTATTCTCGAATACGATTCATCCGGCGGCGGCGCTCGGGCCTACCGTCAATTGGCTACGGAGTTTCTGAAGCGCCACCAGCGAGTCTCCTCATAGTCAGCTGGCGATCAGCAGCTGGGTCGCGCATCAGCGCGCCGAGTATAATCCGGCGTAATTCCAGGGCAGATCTTCCACGGGGATCTTATCCAGGGGGAGCGTACGCGCCTCGCGTGCGGGCGAGGGCGCCCCCGCCATCGCGAACTTTTCTGTTCAGGTATTGCTTAAGCGGTGGTCGGCGAGCGAAATTCAGTCTGACTGTTCACTTGAACATGCCACCTGATCGAGTGAAAGTGCTCGGGGATGGAGCTGGAACGGAAATTGGGAATCCTGGCGGACGCGGCCAAGTATGACGCCTCCTGCGCGAGCAGTGGAACTACGCGCCGAAATTCCCGTGGCTCGAAAGGGCTTGGATCCACCACCGGCTCCGGGATTTGTCACAGCTACACGCCGGACGGTCGCTGCATTTCGCTGCTCAAAATTCTTTTCACCAATTACTGCATTTTCGACTGTCTTTACTGCATCAATCGCAGCTCCAGCAACGTGCCCCGCGCGCGTTTTACCGTCGATGAAGTGGTCCAGCTCACCCTCGATTTTTATCGGCGCAATTACATCGAGGGTCTCTTTCTCAGCTCCGGCATCATCCGAAATCCGGATTACACCATGGAACAAGTCGTGGCGGTGGCGAGGAAGCTACGGACCGAGCACCAGTTCCGCGGATACATTCATCTCAAAACGATTCCGCAGGCGGCGCCGGCTTTAATCGAAGAAGCGGGTCGCTGGGCCGATCGAATCAGCATTAACATCGAATTGCCGACCCGCATCGCGCTCGAGGAACTCGCGCCCGAGAAAAAGTTTGAGGAAACACATGTCGCCATGGCGGGAATTCGAAAGCGGATCGACCAGGCGAAAGCTGAACGAAGAGAATCTCGCAAAGCGCCGGCGTTCGCACCGGCAGGACAAAGCACCCAGATGATCGTGGGGGCGACCGACACCAACGACGCGGAGATTTTGCAGCAGGCTTCGACCCTTTACCGGCAGCATCGGCTGCGGCGGGTTTACTATTCCGCTTTCAGTCCAATCCCCGACGCATCGAGCAAGCTGCCGCTGGTTGCACCGCCGCTCGTTCGAGAACACCGCCTTTATCAGGCGGACTGGCTTCTGCGCTTTTACGGATTTTCGGTTAACGAGTTAACCCCGCCCGAACACGGGGAGCTGGATTTGAACGTGGATCCGAAACTTGCCTGGGCCCTGCGCCATCCGCAGATTTTTCCCGTTGATCTGAACAAGGCGTCGCGAGAGATGCTTTGGCGCGTCCCCGGTTTGGGTACCAAAACCGTCGAGCGCATTCTGCGTTTGCGTCGCTGGCACCGGCTGCGCTTTGAAGACCTTTCCCGGTTCCGTCTTTCGGTTGCCAAAGTTTCGCCGTTTGTGCGCGTGGATGGCAGTCCGACATTTCAGCAGCGCGAAAGTGCCCTGGCCATGCTCAATGCGCCGCGGCAGGCGCAGCTCGATCTGTTCGACGCGAGCCAATCGGTTCATACCGGCCAGTTCTGATGGAGCAGGTCACGTTTGTTCCAACCTTTGCCGGATGGCAAAAGGCCGCGCGCTCCGTTTTGCATCATGGCGTCGCCCCGGAAAATATTCTCTGGATCGAGACCCTAACGAATCAACCGCCGCTCGCGCTGCTTGATGATCATGAGTTTATTTGGAATAGTCGGGATGGACCGGGCGCAACCACATCCCGTTTGCAGTCCAATCGGCCGCCGCAGAATGGAAGTGGACGAAGTCTTCTCGTTCCCAAGGAGTTTGTCTCGGTCGCGAAAATGGTCGCGCTCCACTCCTCCGAGGCGCGCTGGGGCTTGCTTTACCGGCTTCTCTGGCGCCTGACCCACGGCGAGCCGAAGCTGCTCGAAGTTTTTGTCGATCCCGACGTGGCGCTTTTTCGCGAAATGCATAAGGCCATTCGCCACGATGTTCACAAGATGCGCGCGTTTGTGCGCTTTCGTGAAATCAAAACCGCGGAAGCACCGTGGTATGTGGCGTGGTTCGAGCCGTCCCATCACATCGTCGAGGATAATGCGTCGTTCTTCGTCGACCGTTTTGCCTCAATGAGATGGTCGATCCTCACGCCCGAGCGCTGTGCGCATTGGGACGGGAAGGAGCTCGCCTTCACCCCGGGCGCAGACCGGTCCCAGCTTCCGCAGGAAGACGCAGTCGAATCGCTTTGGCTTACCTATTACCAAAATATTTTTAACCCCGGGCGTTTAAAAGTGCACGCGATGCAGGCGGAGATGCCGAAGAAATATTGGAAGAATCTCCCGGAAGCGGAGCTGATTCCTGCTCTGGTCCGCGAAGCTCCGGAGCGCGTCGATGAAATGATGAAACGCAGCGCCAGAAAGATTGCCCAGGACGGCGGCGACGAATGGCGTCCGGCGTCCGTGCCGGAGACGAGCAGCTTAAAAACCGTGCGCGAAGCGGCGCTTGGTTGCACGGCCTGCCCGCTTTACAAAAATGCCACCCAAACTGTGTTTGGCGAAGGTCCGCGTAATCCGCCAATGATGCTGGTCGGAGAACAACCGGGCGACTCCGAAGATCTGAGTGGCAAACCATTTGTCGGGCCGGCCGGGAAAATCATGGACCGCGCCTTGGAAGAAGCGGGCATTAATCGTCGCGAAGTTTACGTCACCAACACGGTCAAACACTTCAAGTGGGAGCCGCGCGGCAAACGACGCATCCACCAAAAACCGAACTCGCGCGATATCGCGGCCTGCAAGCCGTGGCTGGAAACGGAACTGCGCCTGGTCAATCCGGGTCTGGTTGTCTGCATGGGGGCGACCGCCGCTCAGGCCTTCTTCGGATCGTCCTTCCGCGTCACCAAAGAACGGGGCAAAGTGCTTTCTTCACCGCTCGCCCCTCGGGTGATCGCCACGGTTCATCCGTCGTCCCTGCTGCGCCAGCCCGACGAAGAATCGCGCGAGCGGGAATACAAGCTTTTCGTCGCGGACCTGCGCAAAGCACTGAAGGCAGCCGCCTAGCCGAACGTTGCTGATTTGTTAGGGCGTCGGCGATGTAGAAGGGGCAGGGCTGGCGCTGGCTGCAGCAGCCGCAGCGGCGGCTTTGGCAGCTTTCCGCTCGGCGCGGCGCTTCTTCCTCGCCTGATCGGCGGCCTTTTCTTCCGCGGTAGGCGGCCCGATCCGGATATGGTCGATCACCAGCGTTCCATCGGCCTGGGTCCAGTAGCGGCCGCGAATCTCTTCGTTGGCGACCAGGTCCTTGATCGTTGCCGGCGCACCGGCCTTGGTGATCACGCTTTGATCGGAAATCTTGAAGACGCGGCCATTCTCCTTTTTCGCACTGATCGCGAAGGTCTTAGCCTTGCCGTCGACTGAAGCGATCATTCCATGAAAAGGAATCGGTTTGTTTTTTGCCGCCGCGCCTGAGGCAGCGCCTGAATTTGGCTGCGCCGATGCGGAAGGACTTGGGGAGGTCGGGGCACGTTTGCCGAACGCGGGTGCGAGACTAACAACAAGAAGGGCGAGGGTGATTACCGGTAGATTTTTTTTCATGGATGGATTCTAAGGATTGAGGATGTGTCTTGGCCCAGTCGCCCCGCCCCAGCCCACCCGATCTAACAACCTGGCTTCGACCGTGGCAACTTCTCTTTCGATGAGCGGGGAACCAAACCCGATCGAGTCTGGTCTACTTTTGCTCGAAGATCTGCCGGCGCGGCACGTACTCGCCTTTCATCAGCACCACCGAAACGGAGGAAAGTGCGTGCACGTCCTGCAGTGGATTCCCGTCCACCAATACGAGAGTCGCTTCCTTGCCTTGTTCGATCGTCCCTATCCGCTGGTCCGCTTTCAAGAGAGCAGCCGCGTTATGCGTGGCCGCGGTCAGAGCCACCTCGGTCGGAATCCCGGCCGCTATCCATAGCTCAATTTCGTGCTGCACGGTCGGCCCGTGCAGGACGAGGAAGTTTCCGGCGTCCGAGCCGGTAATCAGCGTGACGCCGGCGCGCCAGGCCTTGAGCAGATTAGACGCGCCGGCCTGGAGCGAAATCCCGTAACGAGCGATGCCTTCGCGCATTCCTTTGAGCTCATCTGATTTCGTGGCCTTCTCCGTGCCGGAAATGAGGTCCTTCGGGGTGACCTGCTGGACTAACGAGCGTTGGAGCAGGGCGGCATCTCCTTTGGCAAAACTAGTGAAACCTTCCAGGACGCTCAGGGTCGGATCGTAAGCGATACCTTTGTTCTTCATTTCGGCAAAGGTCGCGTCCGGAATTTCGTCGCGCTGAGAACCGTGTTCGATCGAATCAGCGCCAAGCGCGACCGCATCGATCACATCGGCGGCGTTTCCGCAGTGGATGGCCACGGGAAGATTTTTAAGATGTGCTTCTTCGACTACGGCGCGCAGAACGGTGAGGTCCATGCGTTTGAACGGATAAGCAGGAATCCCGGCCTCGAGCACACCTTTGATGGCATCGACATGTGCGGCGGCGAGTTCATCCACCTGCTGGCGCGCTTCATCCGGGGTTTTCGGGGTGCGCACGAACTGAGCATTGAATGATGCCTGCATGGCCGCGGGCATGTACTTGGCGTACTCAGTGCCGTGGCCGCCTTCGGCGGTGAAGAGTGGGCCGGCAAAGAAGAGTTCGCTACCCAGCTTTTCGCCGGACCCGAACTTGCCGCGCAGTCGCTGCATCATGTCGAGTTGGTCGCCGACGCTGCGCACGGCGGTTGTGCCGCAATAGAGGTAAGCCTGCAGCGCGTGCTCAGCTGTCTGGTTCGGATCAGCCTTACTCCAGTCCTCCGGAAATCCGCCGCTCGTGCCAAGGTGAACATGCATATCGATCAGCCCGGGCAGAACTGTCTTGCCGGCTCCATCGATGGTCTCCGCGTTAAGCGAGTCGGCGTTAGGCGCAGTGCCTTCGTAGATTTGATCGATTTTACCTTTTCGCATCAGGATCGAACCGCTCTCGATCATTTTCCCCGTGCCGGTGAAGATCCGGGCATTCTGGATGAGCCAGGAATGATTACGCGCGCGGTCGCGCTCGAGAATTCGCGACTTCACGATCTCCTGCCGGCTCCAGGCCTGAAAGATGCCGAGCAAGAAGAAGGGCAGCAGCACCACGAGCACCCAGAGTTTCGCGGAGGGCCTCAGCTTCTCTTCCTTTTCCCAACGGAAAAGGCGAGTAGCGATGAAGAGAGCCACCGCCATGGTCACGATCAGGGCGATGGCAGACTTGGCGTTCTGCGCCACGGTTTCGCCGCGTTGCAGGATACCCGAGATTCCAGTCACCAAATACGCCGCCGGGATAAACTGGGTCACGATCGCCAGCCAGGACGGCATGACCGAGAGCGGAAAGGTGGCGCCGCTCAGGAAAAGCATGGGCATGTAAATCGTCTGGATCAGGACGTTCCCTTCCTGGGAAGAATTGACGACCGCGGCAATGATCAAGCCTAACGAACGAAACGCGGCTACCCCCAGGCAGGCGAAAAGGTAAAAGGAGAGAAGATTCGAGGGAATCGGCATGCCGTAGAGGCGATGCCCGAGGAATAGCATCAGGGTGAGTGTCGGAAGGTAAAGGATGACGCCGAGCACCACGGAAGCGAGAAGCAGGGGGACGGGCGTGATCGGGGTTACTTTGTAACGGCGCAGAATGTTTTCTTCGCGTTCCTGGATGGCGCGCATGCCCGCCCCAAAAAACCCGGTCCCGAGGATTCCGATCACCGTGACCATGGTGACCACGAGAACAATTTCATTTCCGCCTTTTCGCGCGAAGAAAAAGCAAAACATGAAAAAGAAAATCAGCGGGAAGAGATAATTGAAGAAAAGGACTGCGCGGTTTCGCAGTGCCAGTTTCAAGTCGATCTTGAGAAAGGAGAGGAACGCCTTCATCAGTCGCGCAGTTTCTTCCCGGTCAGTTCGATAAATACGTCTTCGAGGGTCGGACGGGAAAGACGCACATCCTCCAGGTCATAGCCGTTCTGCTCGATCCATTTGACCAGCTCCACCAGGGTGCGCGCAGGATGGCTCGAGTGCACGGTCAGGCCATGCCGGTCGTCAGTCGTTAGGCTATTGCTCGAATTCGCCCATGCCGGCAGCGGTGTCTCTGGCAGAGCGCGGTTCACCCGGATCTCTATCGTAGACTGGCTGCCGCTTTTCTCCTGCAGCTCGCGTGGTGTGCCCAGGGCAATGATTTTGCCGCTGTCGATCACGGCTACGCGGTCGCACAAGCGCTCGGCTTCCTCGATGTAATGCGTGGTCAGGAGAATGGTGCGTTTCTCCGCGCGCAGCTGCTCGATCAGATCGCGCATCTCCAAGCGCACCTGTGGATCAAGCCCGGTCGTCGGCTCGTCCAGAAAAAGCATCTGCGGATCGTTGATGAGCGCGAGCGCGAGTGCCAGCCGCTGTTTTTGCCCGCCCGAGAGGGTGGCGTAATAGGCATCTTTCTTTTCCCAGAGTTGCAGCCGCTTGAGAATCGCTTCGCCGTCGACGGTGCGGGTGTAGAAGGCGGCGAAAAAGTGAAGCGCCTCGATCACCCGGATCTTGTCAGGCAGGTTGGTGGCCTGCAGGCAGACGCCGACGCGATCCTTCAGTGCCTTGGTCTGCCGCTCAGGATCGAATCCGAGGACGGTGACCTCGCCCCGGGTGCGAGGACGAAGACCTTCGAGAATCTCGACCGTTGTTGTCTTTCCCGCCCCGTTAGGCCCGAGCAGGCCGAAAACTTCTCCGGATTGAACTTCAAAGTCGATGCCGCGCACGGCTTCGACGGAGCCGTAGGATTTATGAAGGCCTTGAACGCGGATGGCGGGATCGGAAGCCATGGGCACGCGAAGATACAAGGAGCGTGCTTTGGCCGACAAGTATTCTGCTTGTAGCGGCGGTCTATGACCGCTTAATCCGGGATTAAAAGCGCGTTTGGCAGCGAACCCCGGGGTTCTTATCTGGCGTTTTTGCCGGATTCCCTTTCAGCTTTTCAGCTTGTCAGGAGTTCAGAATTTTCTGGAGGTAAGGGGATTCGAACCCCTGGCCTCTTCATTGCGAACGAAGCGCTCTACCAACTGAGCTATACCCCCGATGAGGAGGTGGATTATCACCCCTTAAATACGCTTTCTCAAGTAGGCTCTAAGGCTCCCGGGCCGTTGGAGATGATTCTTGCCAGCCCTCAAGACCGAATGGACTTTAAGTTTGGCATTTACCGGGAAACAAATGAATTCAGCCGAAATCAAATCACTCCAGGCGCCGATCAAGGACAAATACCGGGAGAAGCCCGACACCGCCCTGGTGACGTTACGCGCCGAGGGGCGGCTGGCCGATGGCGTGAGTTGCAAGGTCGATACCGGCAAGGCGTTGATTGAAGCCGGGCTGCATCCGGCAAGTGGCGGCGACGGAACGATGGCCTGCTCCGGAGATATGCTGCTGGAAGCGTTAGTCGGGTGCGCGGGCGTCACTCTCAACGCGGTGGCGACCGCGCTGGAGATTCCGTTGCGTGACGCGGTCATTCGCGCCGAAGGCGACCTCGATTTTCGCGGAACTCTCGGGGTCTCGAAAGAAGTTCCGGTGGGATTCAAAGAGATCCGCCTCACTTTCGATCTCGACAGCGATGCGAGCGAAGAACAGCGCGCCACCTTGCGCAAGCTGACCGAGCGCTATTGCGTGGTTTATCAAACCCTGGCGCAGCCGCCGCCGATCCGTGTTAATTTAGCCTAGCGAACCCCATGCCTCTCTATCTGGATATTCACGACATTGGCGACAGCACCGCGGACGATATCGCCAAGATTCATATGGAGGACGTGAAGGTCCAGGGACAACACCAGGTGGAGTATCGCAAGTATTGGATGAACAAGGACCGCGGGAAGGTGTTCTGTTTGGTCCAAGCGCCTAACGCCGAAGCCGCCTGTCAGGTGCATCGCGAGGCGCACGGCTGTCTTGCTCAAAAAATCATCGAAGTTGATCCCGACCTGGCTGAAGGCTTCCTCGGTGGAGGCGAAATCAATGCCGGCGGCGCCGCGCTCGTTCCGGGAAATTCCAGCGAAGGAATGGATCCCGGGATCCGCACGGTTTTTTTTACCGACATCGTCGGTTCCACCAATATCACCCAGCGCTTCGGTGACGAAGCGGCGATGGAATTTCTGCGCTATCACGATTCGACCGTGCGAAATGCGCTCTCGAGCTGCAACGGCCGCGAAATCAAACATACCGGCGACGGAATCATGGCCTCGTTTTTCTCGGCGGCGTCGGCCGTCCGTTGTGCCGCGCAGATCCAAAAGGAATTCGCCAACGGCGAATTCACGCACAAGGGCGAGCGATTGAAGGCGCGGATTGGGGCGGCGGCAGGTGAACCGGTTGAGCAGGGAAACGACATCTTCGGAAGTACGGTCCAGTTGGCGGCGCGGCTCTGCGCCGCGGCCGAGCCGGAACAAATTCTGGTTTCGAATGTGGTGGCCGAGCTTTGCCTTGGGAAACAACTGCCTTTCAAACCGCTCGGCTCGGTGACATTGAAAGGCTTCGACGGGCCGGTGCACGTTCACGCCGTCGATTGGCCGCAGCACGCCGTCTAGTCAGGTTGTTTAAGGAATTAGCGGCGGCCTTCAGGCCCACGCTAATTAAATCTTCGTCTCCAACTCCAAGGAGGGTCTTCGATCGACGATAACCAGCACGATGCCGCCGAGGATCGCCATGGCAGCGACGGCCAGGCGCCAGGTGATCCTTTCGTGAAGAACTGCGATACCGAGGACAGCGGCGAGAACGGGAACAAGCAGTTGGATAATCGATGCCTTGATCGCAGGCAGGTGCGGCAGAACGGCGTACCAAGCGACATATCCAAGGCCGGAGGTGATGGCTCCCGATAAGATGGCCAGTGTTGCGCCCAACGAATCAAGGCGCAGCTGATTCTTGCAAAGCAGGCCGAGCACTAGGGTAAATGGAATCGCGGCCAGGAAATTAGCAAAGGTCGCGCGCAGTGGGTCGCTCGAGGATCGTCCACGGATTGAGTAGAACCCCCAGGCGATGCCGGCCGCGATCATGGAGATGGAAGCGATGAGGGGTGGCGTGGCGAGGCCGGGCCACGACAAGACAAGCAACCCCGCCACGGCCAGGACAAATCCGGCCCAGCCGCCGGGGTGCGGTCGTTCCCCACTAACTAATCCGCCGATGATCATTGTTGCCTGCACCGCGCCGAAGAGCAGAAGGGCACCCGTTCCGGCGGGTAAGCCGGTGTAGGCGAATGAAAACGCGGCCGCATAGGCGAAGAGCGAAAGGGCAGAGAGCCAGTTAGGCCGGCCAATGCTCCCTCGCGGACGCAAAAGAATAACCAGCCCAAGCATGATCGCGCCGCTGGTCAGCCGAATTGCGGTGAAGCTCGCAAAGTCAATCGAGCTTCGTGTCAGGGCCAGGCGACAAAGAATTGAATTTCCGGCGAAAGCAATCAGAGCGAGAAGCGTAACGACGAAAATATGGGCGCGTTTCATTTCGAGCCGGTCTGCATTGCGCTTTTCCCTCCGCGCGCTCCTAGCATATCGTCCTCGCTTCCTCCGGATCGAGAGCAGATGCAAGCGGCCACCGCCTTCTCCGCGGAGCCGCACGCGCCTTCCCCGGTAGGCCCGGCCGGATCCGCGGCGGAAAGACAAATCGTTGAATCCGAACCGCCTTGCACCCGCATCTCACTCATATGATTGCAGATTGGCGCTTTGCTTTTCGACAGCTGCTGAAGACACCCGGATTTACTTTGGCGGCCGTCCTCGTTCTCGGCCTTGGCATCGGCGTGAATACCAGCGTCTTCAGCCTCCTCAACGGGATGCTCTTCGCTCCGCCGGCCTACGCGCAGCCGAAGCAGATCGTCCAAGTCTTCCAGCAGGACAAAAAAAACCCGAAGAGTTACCGCGCGTTTTCTTATCCGCTGTTTCGTGATGTTCGCGAACGCAACGGTGTCTTCCAGGACGTCATGGCGCATAACCTCGCCATGGTCGGCATCGGCGAAAAGAGCGATGCGCGGCGCGCCTTCGCGGCAGTGGTGAGCTCGAATTACTTTTCGGTCTTGGGCGTGATGCCGGCGCAAGGCCGGGCCTTTTTGCCGGAAGAAGAAGTCCCCGGTAAGCCAGCCGCGGTCGTCATTGTCGGTCACAATTTCGCCAGTAAACAAAAGATCAACGGCCCGGTTCTTGGTTCCAGCGTGATCATTAACGGCCGGACCTTTACGATTGTTGGAATCATGCCGCCAGGATTCAGCGGTACGATGACTCTTTTCTCACCCGAAGTGTGGCTGCCCCTAAGCGTCTACGATGAGGTGGCCAACAATTTCGCCGGGGAAGGGAAGGAATCCCTTTCCGACCGGACCGGACGCCAGCTTCTGGTAATCGGGCGCTTGAAGGATAACCTTTCTTTGAAAGCGGCGGATCCGGCGTTGAAGACTCTGGCGGCCAATCTGGAATCAGCTTTTCCAACGGAGCAAAAAGATCAGACCCTGATCGCCGCGCCGCTCTCGCGCTTTTCCACCAGCAATGCACCGCAGGACGATAGCGGGGTGATGGCGATTGGCCCGTTGCTGCTCGGTACTGCCCTGGTCGTTTTGTTAGTCGCCTGCCTCAATCTCGCCAACATGCTGCTGGCGCGAGGCACCGCGCGCAAAAAAGAAATCGCGATCCGGCTCGCCTTGGGCGGCTCGCGCTCTCGGATTGTGCGCCAGCTTCTGACCGAAGGCCTCGTCTTGGCTTTGTTAGGCGGAATGGTCGGGCTCTTGCTGGCCAACTGGTCGTCATCTTTTTTCCTGGCTTCGTTGAAGCGACTGGTTCCGCTTGATCTGATCTGGTCTTCAAGCCCGAGCGCCGCAGTTTTGCTCGCCACCTTTGGTTTCTGTCTCTTTGCCACGATCTGTTTTGCACTTGGACCGGCCTTCAAGCTTTCCCGCGCTTCGGTGGTGGGAGATCTCAAGGAACATGCCGGTGAAGATTCCGTCCGGCGTCGCTGGCGTTTCCTCCCCCGGCACCCGCTGCTGGTGATGCAAATTGCGCTGTCTCTCGCGTTGGTCACGGCCGCCGCGCTCTTCCTGCGCGCCGCGCAAAAGGCCGCTTCCGCCGACACGGGGCTGAAAGCCGATCACGACTTTGTGGTGGAAGTCGATGCCACCCTCGGTGGACGCTCGGAGGAACAGGCGCGTGATATTTATCGGCGCATAGCGAGCCGCTTCTCCGAGCTGCCCGGCGTCGAAAGCGCCTCCATTTCTTCGACCATCCCCTTCGGCATGATTTCGCTAAGCCGGCCCATCCAGCGCGCCGGTCTGCATTCGGCGCCTGATGCGAAACCGGCAACGGCAGCGGAAGGGCTCGCCTACGATTCCAACTGGAACAGCATTGGTTCTGACTACTTCAAGGCGGTCGGTCTGCCTGTCATCCGCGGACGAGCGTTCACTGCCGCGGAAACGACAGAGCCGGGCGGACCGGCTGTCGCCATTATTGATAGCGCTCTGGCGAAGAAGCTCTGGCCAGACGGCGATGCGCTTGGTCAGCGAATTCAATATGCGCGCCCGAACTCAGCGGTGGCTGACGGCGGCGGGCGCGGTGTCGGCGTGCAGGAGCGAGGCGGCGGCGATATTAAACCGGAGGAGCCGATTGAAGTCGTGGGAATTGTTCCGGCGACAGCCAACGCGCTTTTCGACAAGGAACCTCCCGGAGCGGTTTATCTGCCGTTCGCGCGCGGATTTCAAAGCAACATTTTCTACTACGTTAAGATGTCTTCGTTAGGGAACGGATCTTTGCCGGCGCAGGCCGATCTCTTGCGGCGCACCGTGCGCGAAATTGATGGGACCGTGCCGATCCTTTCCCTCAAGACATTTCCCCAGCACCTCGACACGAATATGCAGTTGTGGTTGGTGCGGGCGGCCGCGACGATGTTTTCGGTCTTCGGGGGCGTCGCCCTGGCTCTGGCCGTGGTCGGCATTTACGGGGCGAAAGCCTATTCGGTGGCGCGGCGGACCCGCGAGATAGGGATTCGCATGGCGTTGGGCGCGCGTCCTTCGAGCGTGCAATGGATGATCCTGCGCGAAGCCGCTCTGATGCTGCTCGCCGGACTGGGCATTGGGCTTTTGCTCGCCTTAGCCATCGGCAAGGCGGTGAGCGGGCTGCTTTACCAGGTCGGCTCATTCGACGCCATTGCCCTAACGACCGCGCCGTTTTTCATTGCCATGGCGACTCTGCTTGCCACCTGGTTGCCGGCACGGCGCGCCACCCGCGTCAGTCCAATGACGGCATTGAGAACGGAATAGGCGTGAATTTTTTGAAGGCATGTTTCCGAAGAAGTGGACGAGACGAGCTCGTCCCTCCCAGTGTGCGCCGGGGTTACGAGCGCGCGAGAGACGAGGTTGTCTCGTCCAGTCGGGGTCTCAGGAAGGGGAGAAGTTAGGGTGAGCGACGGATCGTCTGATACGCTAACCCATCGCTCCAAAGGCGAGGCCGAGACCGTAGGTCACAGCGGCCTCGATAATCCCGACAACGGTCATCTCGAATCCGGAAGCCCACCACGAGCGGATGGTGATAATCGATTTCACCGCGCCGACGGCAAAGTGCGCGACGATGCTGACGACGAAGGCTGCAATCACCGCCGAGAGGCCGGTCATGAAGAAGAACGGGATGATCGGAATGAAAGCGCCGATGGCAGTGGAAAGCGCGGCGGAGAAGCAGGAAGTCCAGGGACTGCCGAAATGTTGAACGGAGAGACCGAGCTCGCTCTGCGCCATAGCATGGACGAGCTGCTCCGGGTCCTGCGCGAGTCGTTCCGCCATTCTTTGTGATTCCTCCGCGCTGAAGCCCTGCAGCTGATAGAAGAGCGACATCTCTTCAATCTCTTCCTCCGGGTTTTCTTCGACCTCTGCTTTTTCGCGGGCGATCTCCGCTTCATAAACTTCGCGTTCACTTTTCACCGCCAGATATGCGCCCGCGCCCATCGAGAGCGAAGAGGCGAGCATCCCGGCCAGTCCGGAGATCAATACGACGTGCTGCGCATTGTTGGTCGCGCCGGCTACGCCGGAAACAATTCCAAAGACGGCCCCGAGGCCATCGTTTACCCCGTAGATCGCGTCGGCTACCCAGCTACCGCCGCGGCCATGCCAGCGTTCTCTCTTTAAGATAGTGTCGAGAACGCTCTGCGGGTTCATGGGAGCGGTCATCGCGTTGAGCGCGCGGGCATGCGCCTTTTCCTCCAGCGCGCTGGTCCGAAGAAATTCCTGCACGTCCTGTTCGGCGGCGAGCGCGTTCTCGCGTTGCGCGCTGAACTCGCGCTCATGTTTTTCTTCGGCTGCTTCCATTCGACGAATGGCGATGTCAGTGCCGAGGGAGCGGGTGAAGCGACGCTTGAATCGCGTCCAGGCGTTGTCCGGCAGCTGCGGAATCGGCTGTCCCATGTCGCGAAGCTTTTGTTCCCAGCGCGCAGCGTGGCGTTCTTCCGCTTCGGCCATGCGGATCAGGATGGCTTTGCGTTTCTCGTCCTGCTCGCGCTCGGCCAGGTCGCGATATACCTGTGCTGTTTCAACTTCGGCGCGCCAGTTTCGCTGTACGACATCGATAGCTTCCTTGCGCGGTGTTCCCGGCGTGTTGCGATCCTCGCTCATGGCTGAATCAGGTATGCTCCGCCGGTTCCGGCATTCCTGCCACTTCTTCGGCAGACGTCTTGGCGGCTCGTTGCTGGGTGCTGATGACGATGATCACGGACGCGATAATTAAACTGGCGCCGATCATAGTTGGAATAGAAAAGCGTTCGCCGGCGAAGAAGATGCCGAGAATGATCGCCACGACTGGGTTGACGTAAGCGTAGGTGGCCACGTTAGCGGGCGCACAGTGGCGCAGAAGATAAAAGTAGGCGGTGTAGCCCACCAGGGCGCCGATTAAAACGAGGTAAATCCATCCCCCGATGGAAAGCCAGGTAACGCGATGCCAGTCGAACTGACGGTGTTGTCCGAAAGCGAATCCCGCGAGGAGGAGCAGGGCGCCGCCACAGAGCATTTGTTGCCCGGCGGACATGATGAAGGACGAGGGATGTTTCACCTTCAAGGCGTACAACGAGCCCGCTGCCCAGAGAAGTGAACCAAGAAGGAGGATGACGATGCCGGCCAGCATGTGCGCTGACTTTCCCCCGGCAGAGCCGCTCAAAGCGGGACTAACGAGAACCCCAACACCGCAGAAGCCCACGATCAGGCCGAGCCAGACCACTGGGCGCGGCCGTGGGCCAATGCCGCTCAGCCAGCTCAGGATCGCTACGTCGATCGGTTCCGTGGCGACTAACAGAGCGGCCAACCCGGTGGGAACCCATTGTTCGGAGATGGTTACCCCGCCATTGCCGAAAAGGAGAAGACAGGCGCCGACAATGATGGCGCCCGGCCAGGTGTTGGGAGCGGGGAGGGAATCTCCGCGGAGCAGCCCGATAACGTACATGATCGCACCCGCGCAAAGGAACCGCGTGCCCGCCATGAGAAAGGGCGGAATTGTTTGGATCGCGTAAAAGATGCCAAGAAAGGTCGATCCCCAAATGATGTAAACGGCCGCGAAAGCGAGAATGATCCGGGTGCGGCTCGGTTTCGACACGCCGCAATCATAAATGCGGGACGCCGAATGACGAATTCCGAATGGCCAATGAGGAACTGGGGAGGGGAGAAAACTAGACAGGATTTACGGGATTAACTGGATTTTGAAGAGGGGGAGGTGCCCTTACTTAGCTCCTGTAAATCCCGTTAATCCCGTCGACTTCACTCCCACTGCCGATTGAAGGCCAGGCGGATGATGCGATCGATCAACTGCGGGTAGGGCAGGCCGGCCTTGGCGGCCGATTGGGCGAAGTCTTCGTCGGCGGCCAGGATCGGGTTTGGGTTTGCTTCGATGAAATAGAGCTTGTTCTCGGGTGAGAGGCGCAGGTCGATGCGGGCATAGCCGTCGATGGTCAACATCCGGTAAATGCGTTTGCAGCATTCCTCCAGCTGCTGCACCACTTCGGGCGAGAGATCGCTGGCGAACTGGTTCTCCAAGCCCCAGCGTTTGCGATACTCCTCATCCCACTTCGCCTTGAAGGTGGCGATCCGAGGCTCGTTAGGGGGGACGTCCTTGAAAAGGAGCTCGCGCGGCGGGAAAACGTGCAGGCGGCGATTGCCGATGACGCTGCCATAAAGTTCACGCCCCGGGATGTATTCCTCGGCGATAACGTCGGAATTGTGCTTCTCGTGGATGAACGCGACGCGTTCGCGAAACTGCTCATCGTTCTCGACGAAGGAGGCGCGCGAAATGCCGTAGGAAGCCTCGTCTTTGGTGGGCTTGATCACCATCGGAAACTTGGGCCGCTTGAGCTTGGCGATGCGTTGACCGCGGGGGATGACCACGAAAGCCGGCACGTTGACATGGTGATAGCCGACGATGTTCTTGGACAAACCCTTGTGTTTGGAAAGAAGCATCCCGGTCGCGGCGCAGCCGGTAAATGGAATCCCCTGCATCTCGAGCAGAGAAACAATGTTTTGGTCGAACCCCGAATTGTTTTTGAATTGTTCGACCAGGTTGAAGAGGACATCAGGCGCGAAGCTCTCCAGTTTTTGGCGAACGAGATCGAGGTCATCGTAGATGGCGAGATGTTCGGCGGTGTGACCGAGTTCTTTCAGCGCCGCCATCACGTTGGCCTCGGTCTTCCAGTCTTCCGTTTTCATCTCCTTGCTGAAGTCCTGGTCGATGGTGGTCGGGCTGGCGCCGTCGAAGAGGACGAGGACTTTGAGTTTCTTCTTCATGATTGAGAACTCTGGATGCGCGCTGGGAGCAAGCGCGAGCGGCCTAGCCACCAGATCATCAGCCCGGCAATGGGCAGGCCGATGAGGGTGCGATAATCATGCCGGAACAAGCCGTTTAACAAATCGCCCACCGCGTTGATCGAGAGGATAAAAATGGCGAGCCAGACCGCCCAGCGCGCGCCGATGGCTAGGCCGATTGCGGCAGAAGCGCAGGCCACACCCACGACCAGCATTAATATCATCGCGCACGCGCCCATGTCCCGGAAGGCAACCCCCGCGGACGGGTTCAATCGCCACAAGGAATCGAGGGCAGTACCGGGCAGGGCGAGCAAAAAGATGGTCAAGCCACACATAGCCGCGCCAAAGGCAAAGAAAGCGGCCAACCACGGATGCGGTGTCCTGGCCAGTGCGCGACTCATTACTTGGTGCGCTTGAATTTTCCGGTGAAGAGATAATTCATGACCAGGGTGGTGAAAAAGGCGGTGACGCGGAAATTGATCTGCGGGTCGTCGTTTTGCACCTTCAGGTCGAGCTGATCGCAGCGTTCGATCAGGCGCGTCAGCAGTTTATTGACGCGGAATTTCTTTTCGTTAGTCCAATGGCAGACGGAATTCATGATCCGCCGCTTGCGCTGGCGCAGGTAGGACCCGGCGCTGATGCCGCTGGAGGCATTGAAGAGCTGGCGCAGGTCGGCGTCGTAAAAATCGGGATAGGTATCGGCGTAGAGTTTCCTTTTCCGCGCATAGTAAGTCTTAAGTTTGACGTTAAGACAATTGTAATCGGCCGCCCGATATTTTGGCAGATGCGTCGGCGATTGCGCGGCCAGCGACTTCATCAAGTCGTCGATGTATTCAAGTTTGTGCAAGGCCTTCCATCCGGCATAACGAGTTCGCCAATCGCTCTCGGGCGTTAACCAAATCGCAAACGTTTCCGCGAAGTCTTCGTCGGGATGGCTCTGCGCGTACCAGTCGTCCAGGTGCATGACGTAACTGCGGCTGAAAGGACGTGGGCGATAAAAGTTAGGTGTCTCTTCGTCGGTCGTTTGGCCGAAGCATTTCTGCCAGCCACGCCGTTTTTGCATTTCGTAGGCATAGCTGTAGGCGTGGGCGGCCTCGTGGCGCATCAGCTTCAGGAACCAGTCTTTGGTCTCGCCCTCGACTTCCAGCATCATCGTGCGCTCGAGGGCGCGGAGGCGATCGTTGACCAGGAAGAAAGGGATGAAGATGGCCGGAACCCCGATCGGCACGAACCACTCGTCGCCGATGTGGCAGGGCGGATGAAAGATGAGTCCCTTCGCCGAGAGCTCGTCGTTTACCTGGCGGATGAGCGGCTCGAGAGGGGTCCCGTCAAGCTTCAGGCCGAGCTTCGAAATGCGGAGCTCGAGCAGCTGCTCGTCGCTTAACGAAACCCAGTCGGACGCTTCCATCGGGAGAAGACCGTAACACCGGGAGCGGGCCTGTCACCTCGGCCGGGAAACACGGTTCGCCGTCTCTGCCCGTCGCAAACCTGGCAATGAAGAATAATGGCCAGGAGCTAAATAATGCTGCGGTCAGAGACCGCCGCTACAACCCCCGGTGCGTCTCTTCCCGAGGCCTGGTGTTCAAGTTCACGTGAACGTTTTTGGCGGCAAAAATGCCCATTGAGGAGCCGGGTTAAACAGAATTGCCTTCGGCCGGCGTCTCTGCTTGAATCCACTTGGAGCTTCGCCGCATCCAACTTGGGAGGAATTCTATGATAGATCTGCGTTTTGCGTGGCGACAGCTGCTCCGTTCTCCGGGCTTTACCGCCCTGGCTCTCATTACCCTCGCCCTCGGAATCGGACTTAACACGGCGATTTTCAGCCTGATTAACGACCTTTTCCTGCGCGGGTTACCCTTCCAGGAACCCTCGCGGGTGGTTCATGTCTTCTCCCATTTCAAGGAGCAGACAGTGGACTTCCCGCTTTCCGCCCCCCGATTCATCCATTTCCGCGACGGACAAACGGTCTTTAGCGGATTTGCCGGCGAAAATGGAGCGGCCGCGACGGTGACCGGGCTCGGTGACGCGTTCCAGGTGCCGGTCTTCAAAACAACCTCGAACTATTTCGATGTCCTGGGCTTGCGTGCGACTCGCGGCCGAACCTTTACGCCGCAAGAAGAGGAGGGAGCTGACGTCGCCGTCATCACGGAACGGTTTTGGAAATCACGGCTCGGAAGCGATCCTAACGTGATTGGTCGCGGGCTAACTCTCGACGGTGTGACCCACACGATCGTGGGGTTGATTCCAACGCTGCCGGTTTCATGGACGGGCCCGAACGCAGACATCTGGACGACCAAGCCATTTGTCATCCCCGGTTTTTCTCACGAGCGGATGATGCGTGGAACCGCGTTTCTGCGCGCGGTCGGCCGACTGAAAGCAGGGGTGAGCAAAGAACAGGCAACAGCGGCTTTCCAAGTATTGACCGACAGCTATCGGTCGCAGTATCCGGAGAAAATCGACGCAAAATCCGGAAACGTCGTGAAGACGTTACCGGAAGACGTGACCGAAAATTTGCGACCCGGTTTTATCACTCTGCTCGCGGCGGTCACGTTCGTTCTGCTCATTGCCTGCAGTAACGTGGCCAATTTGTTGCTGGTTCGGTTTACCGGCCGGCGCCGTGAGATTTCTCTGCGCATGGCGCTGGGTGCATCCCGAAGCAGCGTGATCCGCCTCTTCGTTTTCGAGAGCGTGCTCCTCAGCTTCCTCGCCGGAATCCTGGGCGCGGTTCTAGCCTGGCAAATGGTTCCGCTGGTTCCGAAGCTGGCCGCGAACTTTCTTCCGATTGAAGAAGGCAGCGCCACCGCGATTTCGGTTCCGGTTCTCGCCTTCACTGTCGCGCTCTCCCTGTTGACGGGTCTGCTGATGGGAGTTTATCCGGCGCTGCAAAGTTCGCGCGGCGATATTGTCGATGCGCTGAAGGAAGGCGGGCGCGGCACGGCTGGCAGTGTTCGGCAGCAACGGTTCCGCAAACTGCTGGTAGGCGCGCAGGTGGCGCTCTCCGTAACCCTGCTCGCCGGTGCTTCGCTGCTCATCGCCAGTTTCGTGCGGCTCAGCCACCAGGATCCGGGATTCAAGGTGGAGAATCTCTGGACGGCTGTATCCGTTATGCCGGCGGCGCAGTATCCGGACGTGGCCAGTCGTGCCCGTTTTGCCGATCAACTCACGAAGACCTTGCGCGCGACACCCGGCCTGCAAGAAGCAACCCTCTCCACCACATTGCCGCTGACCGGTGGGGCCGGCGCCACTCTCTACACTCGGCCTGAGGGCAACGTTCCTCCGGTGGCGGAACGCAAAGGTGCGCCTTCAAACGACATCATGCCCGGCTGGTTGCGGACCGTTGGCATTCCGCTCATCGGCGGCCGCGATTTCAATGAACAGGACATCGCGGACCATCCCAACGTGGTCCTGATCAGTGCTGCGGGAGCGAAAACTGTTTTCGGCAACGAAAATCCCATCGGGAAGACGCTCCTGGTTACGAGCGGCAGCGTCCCGGTAGAGATCGTGGGTGTAGTCGGCGATGTCCGCTCCATTCGGCTGGATCAACGCAACGATATGGAATTTTACCGTCCCTTCGCGCAGGAGAATTTCCCATTCCTCAGCATCACCGTGCGCAGTTCCTTGCCGCCCGACACGGTCACGAAAACGGTGCAGGCGATGTTGCACGGAATTGACCCCGGCCTGGCCTTGATTCAGCCGCAACCGGTCAGTGCGTTAATGGTGCAAGCGCTTGGACAAGCGAAGCTGATGATGGCGTTGTTAGGCGTCTTTGCCGGCGTGGCCTTGTTACTTGCCACCGTTGGAATTTACGGAGCGGTGGCCTACACGGTTGAGCAACGCACCGGTGAGATCGGCGTGCGCATGGCTTTAGGCGCGCAGACTACAGACGTCTTGAAACTTATTGTTAGCCAGGGAATGAAGCCGGTCGTGATCGGCCTATTGGTCGGGCTGGGGGCGGCGATCGCCCTCGGGCGACTGATCGCGACGCAGCTCTACCAGGTTTCACCGACGAGTCCGCTGCTTCTCTTTGGAACAATGGTGATTCTGGGGGGCGCCGCGTTGCTGGCTTGCTTGTTCCCGGCACGGCGCGCCAGTCTGCTCAATCCGGTAACGGCGCTGCGCACGGAATAGAACAGCTACACGTCTTGCGCCTGCACTGGAGCGGTCAACTGGCCGAGCTCGGAGGCTGCGTCCAGAGCTTTCGTTAGGCGATCGGGGAGTAGATCTTTGTTGTCGGCTGCTGCGAGGACATCGCGGGCGGTGCTCGCCAGTTTCTCCGGAAGCGGATGTTGGTTGGGCCCGAAAAGGGCCTCCACGTAACCGAGCGCATCCGCCCATTTCTGCGCGCGCACAGAAATGGCGATGACCGGCCAAAGAGCCATCCAGTCAAACCCGTAAGGGTCTTCCATCACATGCCACTGCTCCAGTGCGTCCGCGGCCAACTGTTGCGCTTTGCTTTCGTCGCCTTCAGCCCAGCTTGCCCAGGCCAGGTTTGCTTCGGTCATGGCGATGTACTCGACCATTTTCAATTTCCGGGCGAGCGCCAGTGCCTGTGCGCCGCGCCGCATCGTATCCGCCACATGACCCGCGCAGCGGTGCGCCGCGGTCAGATAGGTGCCGGCCCGAGCTTGCAGGAGAACGTCGCCGCATCGTTCCGCCATCTGCAGTGCTTCGCCACAATGCTTGATCGCCTCGGAGTAATTTCGTGCGTTGAAATTCACCAGCCCAACGACGAAGCGGAAATGGGTCAAATCCGGGAAATCAACCGGGCCCCGTTCCTGCGCGGCTGCCTTCGCAGCTAACTCAAGACATTCCTGGGAAGGTTGGTAATGCGAGCCGGTGAGGAGTGCCAGGGCGAGCAATTGAAAGAATTTACCATGCTGCGTCGGAGTGGCGTACTGCTCAAAGGCATCCCGGTAACGAGTGGCCAGCTCCTGCATCCTGGCCGCTTCGCCATGCCAATAGAGCAGGAACATCTGGTCGAGTTGGTTTTGTAGTTTTTCGGTCCACCATGCGTCCTCGGGTGAGGTCGGCTTGGAACCGAGTTTCGCTTCTGCAGCATCAAAATGACTACCCATCTCCGCGAAGCGCCGTTCTCCGGTGAAAGTTGCTCCGCTCTTTCGAATCAAACGCGCATGAGTCACAACGTCGTTCACTGAGGCGGCTTCGATCGCACGGGCAAAGGCGGCCCGAGCGTCCTCATGAAAACCCTGTCGTTCGAGCACCTCTCCAAGTTGCTCATTCAGCCGGCTCACAAGTTCCGCGCGATCGGCTTGGGATGGAGTGATCTGAGCCAAAGCGGAACGGTAGAAAGTGGCGGCCTCCGCGTTGGCGAAGCTGGCCTTCGCCCGCTCCGCCGCCAGCACGTAAAAGTGAAGTGCCTTCTCGGCGATGCCACCCCGGTCATAATGAAAGCCGAGAGTTCCCGCGTTCTCCGGAATTCTATCCGCGAAAGTTACCTCCATGGTTTCAGCGAGGAGCCGGTGCAGGCGCGCGCGCCGCGACAGCAAAAGCGATTTATAGGCGACGCTGTGAGTAATCGCGTGAGTGAAGCGGTAATCGGAGGCCGCTTCATTTTGCAGGATAAACTCGCGCGCAAGCAGCACCTGCAGCGGTGCCTCGAGGTCAGCCATTGATACATCGTCTTTTTGGACGAGCTCGCTTAACAGGTCCTTGGAGAAATCCCGTCCCACCACCGAAGCCATCTGCAGTGTCTGCTTCTCGGTTAGGTTGAGGCGATCAATGCGAGCCGACAGCACCGCCTGGATGGTGTCGGGGATGTCGACTGCCTGGATCTCTTTCAGAGCGACGGCGCGGCCGTGCTCAATCTTGATCCGGCCGGTATCGATGAAGGATCGTATCAGTTCTTCGAGAAAGAATGGATTTCCTTCGGCGCGAGGGAGGACGTGTTCGGTCAGCGATTCAGGAAGGTCGTCTAACTTTAGCAGTTGATGGATGAGAGACGCACTCTCCGAGCGATTGAGGGGTGCCAGGTCAAGCCGTTGAAAGGTGAGGGGATGTTCCTGCTCGAGTTCAGCAATCTTCGCGGGGGCAAGTCCTTCGTCCGGTCGTGAGGTTAACAGAATGATTAGCTGATGGTTGGCGGGTAAAGCGCACAGCGCCTCCAGCACTTCAAGGGAGGAGGGATCGCTCCAGTGCAGATCTTCCCAAACCGCAACCAGCGGCACTTTCGCGCAACAGGCCCGCACCAGGCCCACCAGGCTTTCGATCATGCGCCTCTGAAGGTTTTCCGGACTAACGAACTGCAGATCATTTTCCGATCCGGAAGAATCCGGCGACACGTCCAGCAGCCGTTCCAGGTAACGTTGCGTTTCCTGCGGCGACTCGACGGCATAGCGCGCGATCGAATCTATAAGAGCTGCCCGAATTTGTTCCGGTCCGGCGGCACTGTCGGCGGAGATCAGACTGCAGAGCAGCTGCCGGCATAGCCAGTAAGCAGTTCCGGAAGTAAATGGCAGACCGCTTCCTTCCGCCCAAAGGATGTTACCGGTGGTTGATCTTCTTAGTTCCTGAAGGAGGCGGCTTTTTCCGAGGCCGGCCTGTCCGACAAGGGCAATGATTTTTCCGGAGCCGGTCTGGCAATGTGCGATCGCGGCTTGCAATTGTTTCAGTTCTGCGGCGCGTCCGGTGAGCGGGGCGCGCAACCCTTCGATTCCTCGCACCGGCCGCGGTGCGGCGTTGAGTCCGAGGAGACGATAAACCGGAACCGGCTGCGCTTTTCCTTTCAGCTCGATTGGTGGAAGAGCAGAAAACTCAAACAGCTTTGCGGTTTGTTTGTGAGTGGCAGGTCCGGCCAGAATTTCGCCAATGGCCGATGCGTCCTCCAGCCGCGCGGCAAGGTTTACGGCGTCCCCCATGACGGAGTAATCCTGGCGTTCTTTGGAGCCAACATGTCCGGCCACCACCGGGCCGGTATTTATCCCGATGTGCAAAGCCAATGCGGTCTGATGCGATTGATTGAATGCATCCAGCGCTTCGCGCATTTCCAGCGCGCAACGCAGGGCGCGTTCGGCATCGTCTTCGTGGGCGATCGGAGCACCGAACAGAGCCATGATTTGATCGCCGATAAATTTGTCGATGGTTCCATCGTAGCGACGAACAACCGGAACGAGCTGATCGAAGCACGCATTCATCAGCGCGCGGACATCTTCAGCATCCATCGTTTCGGAAAGAGCGGTGAATCCGGCGATGTCGGCAAAGACGATCGTAACCACCTTCCGCTCTTCCGAGGCGGCCCCGGCCTTCGCTTGATCGAGAGCGGCAAGCTGCGCGCGCAAAGCGGCGAGCGCGGGTTCCAGGACCTGATCGCCGAGAGTACTCCGCTGCGCCTCCAGCCCGGCTATGGCGGCCTTCAACTCCTGGTATTTAGCGGAGTCTGACATGGACCTCGACGATTCGGAACGCGGCCATGTTACACGACCAACATCCCCGGGGTCGAGCCGTTAGGCCCCTTTCGCTCAGAGCTGGACAACCTGCGCGGAATGAATATCGCCACTGGCGAGCAGCGCTTTCAGCACATGTTCGTCCGGCGGAGTATCCAGGTTCAGCACGGTGAGGGCGGTCCCGCCTTCCTTGTTCCGGCTCAGCGACATGGTGGCGATGTTGACACCGTGTTCACCTAACAAAGTGCCAATACGTCCGACCATGCCGGGCCGGTCCGCGTTCTCAAGCACGAGAACGGGGCCGTGGGGTCGGGCTTCGACCGGCCGGCTATTCACGCTGACAATGCGCGGCGTGGCCCCGAAAAAAGCGCCCCCGACGGAAACCGTCTTGCCATCAGCCACGGCGGAGAGCTCGAGCATGTCCGTGTAATCGCCAGCAGCGCTCAAGCGGCTTTCGGTTACAGTAAGGCCAAGGCTTTCGGCAAAGGCGGGCGCGTTGACCTCATTAATTTCCTGTCCACCCGCAATGCGAAGGAAACCTTTTAAAACGGCGCGGGTGATGGCGGTGGTATCGACCTCGTTCACTTTTCCGCTGTAATTGATGTTGAGCGTCTCGACCCGTTTCGGCGCCACCTGCGAAAGGAACTGGCCGAGTTTCTCGCCGAAACGCAAGTGTGGCCCGACGACCGCCAGGGTTTTCGCATCCAGATTCGGCATGTTAATCGCGTTGCGAATGGTGCCTTCGAGGAGCAAGGCGCGAATCGATTGGGCGATTTCGATGCCGACGCTCTCCTGCGCTTCGGCGGTCGACGCGCCGAGGTGTGGGGTGAGGACGAGGTTCGGAGTCGCGCGCAGCGGAGAGTCCGCAGGCAAAGGTTCCTGCTCGAAAACATCGAGCGCGGCAGCGGCAACGTGTCCCGCCTCGAGCGCATCGATCAAGGCTGATTCATCGATTAATCCGCCGCGCGCGCAGTTAATCACGCGGACGCCGCGGCGGGTCTTGCCCAGTCGATCCTGGTTCAGGATGTGTTTTGTTTCGGCCGTCAGCGGCGTGTGGAGCGAGATGAAGTCGGCCGTCTTCAAGAGGTCATCGAGTTCCTCTGCAAGATCGACCTGGAGACTGCGTGCACGCGCGGCGGAGAGATATGGATCGAAGGCGAGAACGCGCATGCCGAACGCGATGGCACGGCGAGAGAGTTCGCCGCCGATGCGTCCCATGCCAATGACACCAAGTGTCTTTCCATTCAGTTCCACGCCTTGAAAGTTCTTTCGTTGCCACGAGCCGCCGCGAACGCTGGCATCTGCCTGTGGGATGTAGCGGGCAACCGACAGCAAAAGCGAAAAAGCATGTTCGGCGGTAGAAACGGTGTTTCCGCCCGGAGCGTTGAGCACGACGATGCCGCGCCGTGTCGCTGTTTCGATATCAACGTTGTCCACTCCGACGCCGGCGCGACCGATGGCGCGCAGATCTTTGCCCGCCTCCAGGATCGCTTTTGTGACCTTGGTTTCGCTTCGAACGATGATGGCGGACACGCCGCCGATCCGGGCGATCAGGTCAGCTTCCTTCAGGCCGGTCTCGGTCAAAACTTCCAGCGCGTCGCCGCGGGCGAGCTCTTCGATACCGCGCGGGGAAATCCGATCGGCGACGAGAACTTTAGGGCGAGTTGTGACCACGGTTTTTGTGTCCAAGGAGTTGGTTTTAAGCGAAGAAGCCGCGGTTTGGCCCGAGGAAACTCCGATCTTAAAACATAAACCCGAAACTTAAAACCTTCTGTTACACCAGGCAGGTTGCGAGGCCGAGGAAGACGCACAACCGGCTCGACAGAGTCTCGCCCAACCGATAGTGCGGCCGCGTTGGTGGGGCGAGACTCTGTCGAGCCGACCAGTGCGCTGCGCCGCCGGAGAAAGACAATTAGCCGAAGATGACGAGGTGAATCTCCTCCGGAAGATGTTGCGCCACGCTGGTGGCCACGCTGCCGCGGAGGAGATTCGTCATGGCGGAACGTTGAGTCGCGCCAATGACGAGGAAGTCGGTGCCCATGGTGGCAGCGAGATCGACGATCGTCGCGGCGGCGTCCTGGCTGACGGCGTAGAGCGGGATGACCGATACGCCACGCTCTTCTCCAACTTTCATCACGCTGCACATGATCGCACTGGCTTCGGGATCGTCCTGCCAGCGTGCCTTGCCCAACTGGGTCGCGGCGGCGGTGTAATAAATCGCGACTTCCTTTACGTAGAGAACGCAAAGGGTGGCGTTGCGCAATTTCGCCTCATCCATGGCGAAATTGAGGACAGGGGTGATGCCTCGCGCGGCGACCATGATCTTTTGACCTTCGCCCAGCCGCGATCGCATGGTGGTCGCGAGATCGGGCGTGACCATCTTGGCGACCTCATGAGTCACAGTGAGAGTCGTTAGGCCCTGACGTTTCAGAGTGTAAGCGCGAAGGGCGAGGCCTCCGATCAGGATCGCGAGAACGAACTGCAGGGCATCGAGCTTGGTGTGCGCGAGAGTGAGCTCAACCAAAGCGAGGATGACAAAGGTGATGCCGAAGAGGAGGCGATCGTACCAGGTGAAGCCGATGTTCCGATTGAATGTGCAAGAGCCGACGCTGACAGTGATCGCCCCGACGACCCCGATGGCGTAGAGGCCGGCGAGTGATTCGAAGCTCGGCGCGGTTATCAGGACAGCGACGGGGAGTCCGACGGCAATAAGGAGGGGATATAACGGGACGCCGTGCGAGTTCAGGCGCTTGAACTGGCGCGGCATTTCACCGTCCCGCGCGGTCATGTAAAGCAGACCGACCATGGCTACGATGGCGGTGTTGGCGGCACTGATGAGCAGCAGCAGGAAAATAATGCCAACGATCCAACCGAAAAGATGACCAAACCACGGACCGATTGAGGCGGTGCCGAACTGCTCTGCCATCAGGCGGAGCATGTCTTCGTGCCGACTGCCGACGATCTTTCCAATCGCCGCTTTATCCGTTAGGCCAGTGGTTTTCGAAATCACGGACGGAAGCGATAGCATCGCCCAGCCGAGCAAGGCGGTGCCGACAACAACCTCGACCCCAACCGAACTGATCGCCTTGAGCGCCTGCCAGGTGACCTTGGGGTGGGCAGGGTCCGAATCAGGATCCGGCTTCATCACGCCGGTGAGATTGGCAATCGCCTCTACGCCGGAGAGAGCGAGAATCACCCCGACAAACTGGACCCAGAGCTGGCCCAGACTTTCATGTCGCGGCTCAAGGAATTTGGTCGTCAGGAAAGGAACGCTCAGTGCGATCAAGATGAATACGACAATGATGGTCGGCGCAGAGAGCGCGACCGCGACGCTTCCCGAGTGCTTCGGGCCGAACCAATTGACGCCACCGATGACGAGCAGAACGACGATGGTGGTGAGCGCGATGTGATCCTTGAGGAATTTCAGCCAAACGACGTTCTCCGCGCCGGAAATCACATAGGTCAGCCCAGCCCATCCGCTCAGGGCGGCGGTGACGGTCAGGTCGGCAATAAGGAGGAGCGCGCCGACGACGGCGAGGAGCCGGCCTTGTGAGCGCGCGGCAGAGTAGACGCCACCGCCGTCCGGAAAATAGGCGCAGATGACGGCGTAGTTAATTCCGACCAAGCCAGTGAGAAGGCAGACCGCGAGAACGATCGGCAGGGAACTGAACCCGGCGGCCAGAAAAGCGAGGCCGAGGACGTAGGCTTTGCTCGTCCCCCAATCGCCGTAGAGGAGCGCGGCGGCGCGTTTCCAGTCGACGTTGCGCGGGCGGTGCACCGCGCCTCCGGTTAAAGACGCCATAGAGAGGCGGGCAAAGCTAGCCGCTTTTTGTGGTAGTGCACACCGTAGGGCGGAGACGTTACCCGAAAATAATCAGGCGGATAGAATCGGGCAGCTGAGATGCGACGTCAGTGGCGACACTGCCGCGTAAGAGTTTGGCCAGAGAGTTCCGGTGAGAAGCTCCAAGTACCAGGCAATCGACGCCCAAGGTCGCGGAAAGATCGAGAATCGTGGCGGACGGATTTTGGCTGAGTGCGTAAACCGGCAAAACAGG
The DNA here is from genome assembly GCA_963746035.1 of uncultured Verrucomicrobiae bacterium. Lineage (GTDB taxonomy): Bacteria > Verrucomicrobiota > Verrucomicrobiia > Chthoniobacterales > UBA10450 > JBBRDU01. The sequence goes on from CAVUZN010000002.1 coordinate 126,385, forward strand.
AATCCCCCGTTCCTGGCCAAGCTTGAACATGAGGGACATGATCGCCTGTGCTTCCGGGTCATCCTGCCACCGCGCTTTCGCACGTCCCGGAGCGGCGTCGGGAAAGTAAACTGAGACTTCTTTAACGAAGAGAACGCAAAGTGTTGCCTTGCGCAGCTCTGCTTCTTCGAGCGCGAAGGCGAGCACCGGCGTGAGCCCGCGCGCCGCGACCATGATTTTTTGTCCTTCCTCGAAGCGCGGCTTGATCAGCGCGATCTTTTCCGGCGAGACCATGTCGGCGACGGTGCGGTCGACGGTGAGCGTTTTCAGTCCGGAGAGCTTGTGTGAGTAGGCGCGAACGCCGAGACCGGCTCCGAGAACACAGAGGGCAAAGAAGAGCGCGTCCGGTTTGGTTTTGGCAAGGGTGAGTTCGACCGCGGCGAGCACCAGAAAAGTTCCGCCCATGAGCAAGCGCTCGAGCGGGCCGAGGCCGAGCCGTTTATTAAAGGTGCACGAGCCCAAGTTGACCGCGATGGCGCCGACTACACCGATGGCATAGAGACCGGCGAGGCTTTCGAAATCCGACGTCGTGAACAAGACGATGATCGGAATTCCGATGGCGATGGCCTGCGGAATCTGGGGGACGCCGTATTTATTCAGCCGCGCGAATGGCTGCGGCAGTTCGCCGTCACGGGCCATCATGTACATGACGCCGATCAGAGCGACGACGGCAGTGTTGACCGCGCTGATGAGGAGGAACCCAAAAACGATGCCGACGATCCAGGCAAAAGCGTGGCCGAACCACGGGCCGGCAGCCAGGGTGGCGTAATGTTCACCGACGAAACGCAGCATGTCTTCCTTGTGTGCGGCGAGGTCGCCGCTGAAAGATTTTGAGAGCGAAAGCATGGCCCAACCGACCAAGGCAGTGCCGGCCACCACTTCGACTGCAACCGGCAAAATTGCTTTGATGGCGGTTTTGGTGACCTTCGGCCTTTCCGGTGTGGAATCGGGATCCAGTTTCATCACCCCGGTGATATTGGCGATCGCCTCTACTCCGCTAAGCGCGAGAATCACGCCGACGAACGCGACCCAGGTGTGCCGAATATTTTCGTGCCGCGGTTCCAGGTGCGTGGTGTTCAGGTGAGGGAGGCTAAACGCAATGATGAGAAGAACGACGAGCACCGCGGGCAGTGCCAGCCAGATGGACACGCTGCCGCTGTGTTTGGGGCCGAAATGGTTGATGACGCCAACGACGAGAATGATGCCGACAGCGGCGACGGGCGCGTAATTGGTCGGCACGCCCAAATAACTGGCGGCCGCCCAACCGCTGAGCGCAGCGGTCACGATGAAGTTTGCAATCAGAAGGAGCGCACCGACCGAGGCTAGAAAACGACTTTGGCTGCGGGCCGCCGAATAGACTCCGCCCCCGTCCGGAAAGTGGGCGCACACAATAATGTAATTGAAGGCGACGATGGCGGTTAGGATGCAAACCGCGATGATGATCGGGAGGGAGGCGAAGCCGGCGGCGACAAAAGCAAGGCCGATGACGTACGCTTTGCTCGTTCCCCAATCGCCGTAGAGGAGCGCGGCGGCGCGCTTCCAATCAACGTTCCGTGGGCGATGCACAGCGCCGCTTTCGCTCACGATCAGGTCAGCCATTCGTCCGGATGAACTTCGTCGGCGCGGTCCGCTGGTCGCAAGCTCTTTCTCAGGAAAGAGCCTCGTGCTGAGGGGACGATTTTCTTGACATGTGCACGGCAACTTCAATCTCGGCCGTCTGCGGAAACATGTCGAACGGGGTGACTGAACGCACAACGAACTCTCCTTTTAAACTGGCCAGGTCGCGGGCGAGCGTCGCCGGATTACACGAAATATAGATGAACGTATCCGGCTGGAGAGCGATGATCTGCTTGCGCACGTTGTCAGGCAAACCGGCGGCGGGTGGGTCGACAATCAAAGCGCTGCAACCCGGCGCGCTGGATTTGGACACCTTTGAGGAGCGGGCGGCTTGCGCGACTTTTTGCAACTCGGTAGCCACGTCCCCGGAAATGTAGGTTTCGTTTGCGGTGGCGGTTTTTTCCGCTTCTTGGATGGCGAAACGATCCCAATCGATCCCGATGACGCGCTGGAAGCGGGCGCGCAAGCCTTTGGCGAAAAAGCCGGCGCCGCAATAAGCGTCGACGAGAAGGTCCTGGTCGCCTTCGATCATCCGGCCAACCGTGCCCAGAAGCTTGTCCGCAACCTCGTCGTTCGTCTGCGAGAAGACTCTCGGTCCGCCGTGCGCACGCAAGGTGTAATGGCCTTCGCGCGGATTGCTTCGACGCAACTGCGCCAGCTCGGCATTGACCTGGTCTAACGAAATGGGGCAACACTCGACATCAATCAGTTGGTGTGAGTCGCGCTGGTAGAAGCCGATCACGCCTGCGGTCGCGTGGACGGTGACGCGGTTGCGATAGTTGTAGGATTTCGGCGAAGAGACGATCGGGTTGATGACGACGTCGCCGAGTTTTCCGATGCGCTGAAGAATTGACTGAACCTGCCCCGCCTTGATCTCGAGTTGGTGCGCGTAGTCGATGTGTTGATAAGCGCAGCCGCCGCAGCGGCCGAAGTAAGGGCAGCGCGGTTCTACTCGATGCGACGACGGTGCAGAAACTTCTATCAGCTCGGCTTCGGCAAAGTTCTTCTTTTCGTTAACGATCTCGGCCGAAACCGTCTCGCCGTCGATCACGTACGGAACAAAGACGGCCTTGCCGCCGGGCTCGCGACCGACGCCTTTGCCGCCAAAAGCGATGTCCTGGACGGTGAGTTCAACAACGCGCATGAGATTCTTCGAGCACAAGGAACCATGCCGCCGTTCTACAGAAGCACCAAGCTCCAACATCCAGCACCAGAGAAGCATCAATAACCAAGCTCAAATTACGGGGCTTCGAACAGAAAATTGCTGCTAGGCGATTGGTTGTTCTTTGGATGTTGCGGCTTGGACTTTTAGACGGCGTCGCTCATGACGCGATCGATGGCGGCTTCGAGCTTGTCGAGTTTGACCGGTTTGACGAGATGCTCAGAGAACCCGGCGCGCAGGCTCTTTTCAATATCGCCGTTCATCCCGAAGCCGCTAATGGCGATGCCGCGCAGGCCGCAAATAGCGCGGAGGCATCCCATTAATTCTACGCCCGATCCATCCGGCAATGCGATGTCGCTGATCAAGAGGTCGAAGGAATTCCGGCCGGCCGCCTCCATGGCGGAACGCATGTTGTGCGTGGCGGCGACGAGATGGCCCCGTCGGACGAGAAGTCGTTCCAAAGCCTTGCAGGTGTCCTGGTGATCATCGACCAGAAGAATGCGCAAGGAACGACTGGGCGCGACGTGCAAGGGAGGAGAGGCTGCCGGGTAAGATGTCGGCTTCACGGTGTTGAGGCTGAAGGTGAAAGTTGAGCCGTAGCCGCGCCCCTTGCTTTCCGCGATGAGCGTTCCGTTGTGCGCGAGGGCAAGCGATTTTGAAATAGCCAGGCCGAGACCGAGGCCGCCGAACCGCCGCTGACGCGATTGTTCGCCTTGTTCGAACGGATCAAAAATGCGTTCGATGATCTCCGGTTCCATCCCGATGCCGTTATCCGCCACAACGATGGTTAGGGTGCCGGGCACGGGATTCGCCGTAGTGACAGAAATCTCGCCGCCATCGTGGGTAAATTTGATCCCGTTTTTGAGCAGGTTCCAAATGATCTGCTGAAGCTTGGCGTTGTCGGCGGTGACAAAGTGCTCCGCCGCACCCAGATTCAGGTGCACCTTTATGTTGCGCGCGAGCGACTCCGTTTTGCAGATGTCGCAGACATTTTGAATGGCCTGATGCGCGTCCATCTCGACGAAACGCAGCTGCATTTTGTCGCGAGCGATACGGGTGAGGTCGAGCAGGTCGTCGATCAACTGGCTTTCGAGTTCGACGTTGCGTCGGATCATGGCCACGGCGCTGCGGGAATCCTCGGCGGAATTCTTCCCTCCTTCCAAAACATCGAGCGCGGCCAGGACCGGGGTGAGTGGGGTGCGCAGTTCATGCGAGAGCATGGCGAGGAAGTCGTCCTTCGTTCGGTTGGCGGCTTCGATTTCGGTTTTCTGCTGTTCGAGGGTGATCTCGGCGCGTCGCCGTTCCGCCATGGCCGCGGAAAGCGCCAGCGCCGTGATGGCGAGAACCGCGGTTGAGCTGTTCATGATCAGCAACGAATGATCGTCGGTCTCCATCACGAAGGGACCATGACGATGAAGCGTGCCAATCGTGGCGATCGCGGCCAGGACGAATAGCCCGGTAGCCGCTTCCCGTTGGGAAAGACGAAAGGCGGTCCAAATGACGATCGGTCCGCAAATGAATGAAATGGGATAATTGCGTGCGCTGATTGGGAACCACCCGCCGAAAACGATTTCGCCGAGGAGAATGAGTGCGAGGAACAAAAGAACAACCTCGTAATCCTGACGCCAATCGAAGCGCGGCCAGGGCTTGGTGCACCACAGGACGATCAAAGGTGTAATGACCAGGGCGCCGATGGCGTTGGCCAGCCACCACGTCCCCCAAATACTCATGTAGTTGGTCCAGGAAGCGTAACCGGCAGCGGCCAGAGTGGTAACGCCGATACTCGCGCTGATCAGGGTGGAGAAAATGACGGCGAACGCGAATTTGAAAACGTCCGGCGCGCGCTCGAAAGCGTGCACTCCGTTAGCCCAACGATTGATGATCCACGCGCCGCAGAGCGCTTCGGCGGTGTTGCCGGCGCCGAGGGCGATCGATGTCAAAAAGTTGCCGGCGGTCAGGTCGTTAACGAAAAATGCGCCGACGAAAATGGCTGGCCAGACCCGGTAGCCGAAGAGGAGCAGTGCGGCCAGAGCGATGCCGGTCACCGGCCAGACCGAGGAAGCGCTGGCGTGAACGAAGGCGAGCTTGAGGCTGAGCTTCGCTACCGCGACGTAAAGGAGAGCGAGACCGACCAAGGTCGGTAAAGTCGAGAAGCGGCGAAAATTCATCGACCGGCCAAAAACTGCCCGGCGCTACTTCTACCTAAGGCTGGAGTGCCGTCAATTGGGAGGCCGTGTCCCAGGGCAGCACAACAAGTGCCGGGAAAGACCAGCGATCAGTAATCCCGAACGTAAATATACTTGGTCTCGTTACCCAGCTCAGGCGGAAACTCGGCGAAGCCGGTGTGTTTCCAATGGATATTGCTGGGAAGAATTGGCTGATAGCCTTGACGCCAAACCGGGAAGGGAAAGGTGAGCACCTCGAACAGGCCTACCCAATTTCGCTCGACTGTTCGGCCGACGCCGCGCAAGACACCGTAAGTGGCGGCGGCATTGTTGCCCTCATATTTGTTAACCCGCGCGATCGAGTCCGGGATTTCGGTGGGGATGAACATATTAGCCAGTCCGCGTCCGAGCTTACGGGTGGGGCCGTAATCGTTCCCGGGAGGATCCTGGATATCGCCAAAGGCGAACTGAGCAGCGGCACCAAAGACCAAGGCGAGAGCGAGGAGCTTTTTCATACCCGTCCTCTTTCATAGGCAAAAGCCGGGCCTGAGGCAAACCTGAATTCGGGGGGGGTCATAAAGAGGTTCACACAACGGCCACAACGGATCACAAAGGGCACGGAGGAGGGGGATTGTCCGGGGAGCGGTCGCCGCGCGTGCTGTGTTCGGCGCCTCGCCGAACACCTCTCCAATAAAACAAAAGTTCGCGATGGCGGGGGCGCCATCGCCAGCGCGCGAGGCGCGTGCGCTCCCCGGGTTTGGTGGCAACGGCGAGGGTAATTACATTCCGGTGAATGCCGCCGTGTCCGTTGTGAACCTTTGTGCCCGTTGTGTGAGGAATTCTTCTCTGGTAAACAAAAAGGGCTGCGGATTGCTCCGCAGCCGCTTCTCAAGGAAGAACGAACGTTGAAAAAATTAGAACGCGAAACGCATGCCGCCGCTGATCGCGTTGTTGTTGTAGTTATCGCGACCGAACTGGCCCTGATAGAAGATGTAAGCGCTCAGTTGCTGGGTGCAGTAGGCGGTTAGCCCAATGTCCACCACCGCGCTGTCACTGCCGATCCAGGGACCGTGCACCGTGAACTGGTCGTCGCAGCCAATGAAGTTGGAGGTAATCCCGTAGGAGTTATCGCCAAAGTCATGCCGCCAGGCCGCGCGCACTTCAGGCACCACCGTGAGCCCCTCACCGGGCTTCATCACCTGCTCATGCGCAATGCGGAAGCCCAGGTTGGTGCGGTAAGCACTCTCATTCTGATCGGGGAAATGCAGCGGGATCAGTGAGGAAGTGTTCGAGTTTGGCCGGTCGTCTTCACTAAAGGAGTTAAACTCCACGTAGTTGTATTCAAAGTCGGCATAAGGCCCAACCTTCCAGCAACCACGCGTCCAGTCGTAGCCAACTGCAATCATCCCATCAAACTCAGCTCCATCGGTGGAACCGGTCTCAACGCCTAAGTAAGCGTTGCGGCGAGTATCATACTGGTTCCAACCACCGGTAGCCGAAGCGTCCACGTAGAAGCCGCCCGTGTAGTAGGTGGAGTAGAGACCAATCTTGCCCCCGTCGGTGTTCAAGCGCCCGTTGTTGACCAGGTCGCCGGTGGTATGGCTGTAACCGCCACTCAAACCAATGGCCCAGTGGTCGGTCACGCGGTAATCCACACCCATGGTGAAGCCCGCATTGTTCAACTGGTAGCCGTCGGCACCGGGATCATTCAGGCTTTCGTTGCCCACTTTGGTCAGTTCCCCGTGGCCGGTAATGAAGGTGCCCCAGCGATAGTTGGGCGGAGCCACCTGCTCAACCGGGTTCTTGTCCTGCACACTCTTGCCGTCGTTCTTGGTGTAACCGTGGTTATCCTGGATAACAAAGCCATCGGCACAGAAGCCGGTTGAACCCCAGCGGATGTCGTCCATCCGGTGCTGCAGGTTGAGGGAGTTAACCATCTGCTGGGCGAAAGAAGCTTCGTAGATGGAAGCGAGTTCTTCGGGAGCAATCAGATCGTAAGCCTGTTTGAGGCTTAAGACCGGGATGTTGCCCAGAATATTGGTGGCATTGACGATGCAACCGGCGGCCACTGCGCGGTCGAGGGCGGCGGCGGTGGCGATTTGGTTAGGCGTGCGGGCGACTGACTGGAAGGTCGCGGCGAAGCCAAAGACCAGGTCCACGGCGTTCGGATCGATGTTACCGTAGTCTGCAAACGGTTGAATCAATCCGAGGAAGTCGTTCGGAGCAGGTCCATCCGTTCCAAGCTGAGGAGCGTCGGAGAACTGGCCGTTCACACCGTTAGCGGTGGCGATGATCTGGACCACGTCGCCGTTGTTTGGATTGTAACCGTTGATCCGGTGGACAAAGAGATGGCTGTTGTTCGGATCAAGGTTGGCGACGTTGCCGATGTTGATCAGATCGCTGTCAACGCCGCTGTTGGTTCCGCCGACCTGCGCGAGAAGCCTGCCGGTGTTCACGTTCAAATCGGTAACGATGTTGTAGGTAAGCGGTGTTCCTTCGACCGTGCGCAGGGTGGTGTTGATGTCACCGTTGACGTTGACCTCGCCGAATCCAAGCGGGGATCCCGTGACGGCCACGGCAAGCGTTCCGTTTTGGATATCGGTGCCGCCGAAGTAGCTGTTGAACATATTGTTCATGACCAGCGTGCCGGTACCCTGCTTGACCAATTGACCGCCCCCGAAGAGCCGACCGCTCATCGTGGCCGTGTTGCCATCGGTCACAATCGCGCGCATTCCGTTTTGGTCGGGCCCGGGGAAGTTATCGAGGTTGACGTCATTGATGAAATCGACGCCGTCACCGAGGAAGCGGAGACGGCCGCCGTCGAAGCTCAAAGTGCTCGCGACGGTCAAGGTGTAGGTGGAATCCACTTCAAGTGTTCCGCCGCCGCCGGTGCCGTTCCAAACGAACATGTTGTTATCGACCTGAACGACGCCGTTATTCTTGATGGTCAAGGTGCCTTCACCGCCAGGTCCGCCCTGGATGCCGCCGACAGACAGGTCGTTAGTCGCATGCAGGAGCGACGAGTTGCCCGAGACATCACCTACGCCTTCGACTAGGATGGAACCGACTGACCCGGCGTCACGACCGATCCGGACATTTCCGCCATTCACGGCTTCGGCGAGAGCACCGTTGTGAATCTCAAGTGTGCCGGTGCCGGCGCCGCCCACGTCTAAATTGCTCCCTCCGCCGAGTACCCCGACCGTGAGTTGCGATGGATTCACGCCGGTGCCGTCTTCACCACGCAAAATAACCGTCCCAACGCCACCCGAGTTTTGTCCGAGGAAAGCGGAGCCGCCAATGTCGACAAATCCGCCGTCGCGAACGGTGATGTTCGCGGTGCCGTCGTTACCGAAGGTAGCATTACTGAAGGTGCCGAAGCCGCCGATACCGAAAAACCCTCTTGAGCTGACCTCGACCGTGCCGGCTCCAGTTGAACCGTTCCCGACAATCAAAGCGCCAAACGAACCGACGCTAGCGCCGTCGCGGCTTGTAACTGAGGCGGTTCCGTTATCACCGACAATCATAATGCCGAGCGCGGCAACGAGTGCACTATCGCGCGCCGTAACCGTGGCCGTCCCGGTCGAAGCCACGCCCATGACCATGTTTTGATTCGCGAAAGCGGCGGAGGCATCGCGCACAATGAGAGTACCGTCGCCGCCGTTGCCGATCTGAAAAGGCGCGACGAAACCGGTGTTCAGACTGCCGCCGTTGATGATGTGGAGTTCACCGGTGTCGCCGCTGTTCTGGCCGATATCGATGCGGCGGGCGTTGGCCGAACCATTATCGATCACAGTGATGCGCGGGGTGGTGGTGTTGAGAAAGGCGTTGTCCGAGCCAGTTGGTGGTCCGCCGCCGGGCGTCCAGTTACCAGCGTCGAACCAATCGGTGCTGTTGGTCCCCTGCCAGAAGAAGTTGGTGGCAGAAGCGGTGAGAGTTGCGCAGGCCGTGAAAGCAGCTGCGATCAGGGTAATTCGGTTAAAGGCAGACTTCATGGGTATAGGTTGTTTCCTTGCCGGATATTTTCCAAAAAGGAATATCCGTGTCGAGCGCATAATGCCCTCGGGTAAAACTTCCCTAAGTTCCGTCCGGCGTGTCGTTTACGATTCGAGCACGTCGCTTGGTCACGACCAGCGAAAGGAGAATGGTGGCCAGCAGGACCACCAGGATAAAGAGGAGCGAGACCCAGTTAGACATGCCCATGTAATCGCCGGCAATCATTTTTACGCCGACGAAAGCGAGGATGACGGCGAGGCCGTAGCGCAGATAAATGAAGCGATCCATCAGCTTGGCGAGGAGAAAGTATAACGAACGCAGTCCGAGGATCGCGCAGATGTTCGAGGTATAAATGACGAAGGTGTCGCGCGTGATGGCGAAGACCGCGGGAATGGAATCGACCGCGAAGACGAGGTCCATCACATCGATGACGATGAGGACGAGTGCGAGCGGAGTGAGCATCCACTTGCCGGCGACGTTGGCGGTGAAGTCCTCGCCGTAAAACGAATCCGTTACCCGCACCGTCCTGCGGCACAGACGCATGACCAGGGTGTCGCCGAACTCCGAGGTGTCCTGCTTGCCGAAAAACATTCGCCACGCGCTGATCAGGAGAAACCCGCCAAAGATGTAGAGGACGAACTCGAATCGCTCCACCAACGCAACCCCGAGGAAAATCATCACGCCGCGCATGACCAAGGCTCCGAGGATGCCCCAGACCAGGACGCGGTGCTGGGCGCGCGGCGGCACCCTGAAATACTGAAAAATAAGAACGAAGACGAAGATGTTGTCGACGCTCAGCGAGTACTCGATCAGGTAACCGGTCAGGAAATCGAGTCCCGCTTCTGCACCTCGCAGCTTCCAGACGAGCAGGTTAAAGCTGAGTGAGAGCAGGATCCAGATCAGGCTGCGCTGGGCCGCCGCCCGCATGGAAAGTTCGCGGTTGCGATGCTTGAACTGCGCGAGATCGACGAAGAGCGCAATAAATACTCCAACATGGAATAAGACCCAGAACCAGATGCTGGTGCGCACGAGCCGCCACCTTTTCACGGAGCAGCGCTGACCGCAATCGTAAATGCCCCCCGTGTAGACTTTTCTCTCGCGCCTGCGACGCTTCGACGTAATTTGTCCGTTCGCATGGATGTCGAACTGGAGAAGCTGGTCGAGTCGGGGAAGCTAACCTCACAAGGAGCGGCCAAGCTGGATGAGTTAAAACCGGGTTCCTATTGCCTGCACAAAAGCTGGGGCTTCGGCAAGGTGGCGAGCTGGAATCTTCTCCTGAATCAAATCGTGATCGATTTTCAGGGAAAGAAAGGGCACTCGATGCAGCTGCAATATGCAGCGGACAACCTGACCTCCATTCCGCCGGAACATTTTCTCGCGCTCAAGGCGGCCGACCTCGAGAAGGTCAAAAACATGGTCAAGCAGGACGCCGCCGCGGTGATGCGTTCCATCCTGCAGAGCCTGGGAGGGCAGGCCACCGTCCAGCAAATCAGCGAATGGATGATTGGCGATGTTTTTGACGAAGCAGGTTGGAAGCGCTGGTGGGATTCGACCAAGAAGGCGCTGAAAAAGGACGGACTCTTTTCCATTCCGACAAAGAAGACGGAGCCGGTGCAGCTGCGGAACGCTCCGGTCTCGCGCGCGGATGAGTTGCTGGCCTTTTTTGCTCAAGCCAGGCAGCCGAAAGACCAGGCGGCGGCGCTGGATCAGATCGTGAAATTTCACGACGAATTCAAAGAGCCAGAGAAGCAGCTGCAACCGATCATCATCACGATTGAGCAAACGGCGATGCGCAATCAAAAGCTGCATCCCGCGCTGTCATTCGAACTCCTGCTCGGCCGCGACGATCTGCTGCAAAGCGTTCCCGCCTTGCACAGCACGGTGGTCGGCCTAACAATTTCCAAGCTCCTCAACGAAGAGGAACCGCGACTGGCGGCTATTTTGCCAAAGCTTCCGTCGGCCAAGGAAAAGCGCGTGCTGCAGGCTCTCCCCGCGGCGCTCGGTCCGCGCTGGACGCAGGCCGCCTTTCGGCTGCTGCAAAGCAATCAGGCGCGTTTGATTGGCCAGATTGCCAAGACTTATCACGAAGCCGGACAAAGTCAGGAACTGGAAGAAGCGATCGACCGCAGTATCCGGGAACATTCCACCTCGAGTGAGCTGTTGATCTGGCTGATCAAGACGCGCGAAACGCAACCGCCCCACTTGATCGGGCCGGAGATGTTTGCCGCGATTCTTTCCGGAATCGAACGGGATCAACATCGCGAGACCACCCGCGGGAGCCGGTTGCGGGATGCCTTGGTGGAGGATCGGGATTTGATCGCCGACATTTTTTCGAAGGCAGACATCAGCGCCGCGCGCGATGCCATGCGCCGTCTGAAACTGAGCCCGGTGATCGACGAACTCACCAAACGCTCGCTCCAGGCGCGCTTCGTGAAAACTTATCCTGAGCTGGAGGCGATGATCAGTGGCGCGCAACCGGAAGAAACGCAGGCGCCTTTGATCGTCTCGTGGAGTAGTCTGGAACGCCGGCGCGCGGAATATGAAGAGCTGGTGACCAAAAAAATTCCGGAGAACACCAAGGAGATTAGTGTCGCTCGATCCTACGGGGACCTGCGCGAAAATTTTGAATTCAAAGCGGCCAAACAAATGCAAGCCGTGCTGATGCGACAGAAAACGGAACTGGAGGGCGCGCTGCATCGGGCGCGCGGAACGGCTTTTGAGAATCCGGATACGAGTCGTGTCTCGATCGGGACGGTCGTGCGCTGGAAGAACGAAGGCAGCGGACTCGAAGAAACGTTCACCATTCTCGGAGCGTGGGATGGAGATCCCGAACGCGCCATCATTTCCTATCAGACAGCAATTGGCCAGGCGCTACTCGGGAAGAAAGTCGGAGATGTCGTGACCGTAAGCGGCGACACGGGTGAGGACACGGTTAAGATCCTTTCGATCGAGGCCGCGCCGGTGGATGAGGCGCCTACGGCTGATCAGAATCTGGTCGAAGCGGCGCCGGCTGATTAGTTGGCGCGACCGGCGCGCCGTGGCGGCCGATCGTTAGGCTGAGCAGGCCCCAAATGCATCCCGTCGTCGCGAGTGCGATCACTCCAATAATCGCGATCTGCCGCGCCTCCAGTTGCGGGAAGGCGCGCTTAGCGGCGAAAAGGCACGCGCCGAAGAGAAGGCCCGCGGCGGCCAGGATGTAGAGGAAGAAAGGATTCATGCGCCCCCGTCCAATCGAGCAAACGGCCTCCGAAACGGCAAGCCTTAACGAGTCCGGACGAAACGGAACAGCGCCGCGGCCAAAGATTTTGTACGGACGCCCCATGGCTTCTTCATTAACTTCAATCCATGAACGATCCGATCCTCGTCGCGCAAGGCGATCAGCCGATTTATCTGCTGCCGAAAATGGCTAATCGACATGGTCTGATTGCAGGCGCTACCGGGACGGGCAAGACGGTCACGTTGCAGACATTGGCGGAGAATTTCAGTGCCTTGGGCGTGCCCGTGTTCATGGCCGACGTCAAAGGCGATTTGGCGGGCCTGAGCCAGCCCGGTGGCAATAACCCGAAAGTGGCGGCGCGGGCCAAGGAGCTTGGGATTAAGGATTTCAAAGGCGAAAGCTGCCCGGTTGTTTTCTGGGATGTGTTTGGAGCACAAGGCCATCCCGTGCGCGCGACGGTTTCTGAAATGGGCCCACTCCTGCTGGGGCGCTTGCTGGAGTTGAACGAGACGCAGGAAGGCGTGCTCAACATGGTTTTCAAGATCGCAGATGAGAGCGGAATGCTTCTGCTCGATCTCAAAGATCTGCGCGCCATGCTGCAATTCGTTGCCGACAATGCCGACGAATTTAAAACGCAGTATGGCAACGTTTCGGCGGCCAGCGCCGGCGCCATTCAGCGAAACCTGCTTGCTCTCGAAACGCAGGGAGCAGACAAGTTTTTCGGCGAGCCCGCGCTCAACCTGGACGACGTCATTCAGACAAACAGCGGCAAGGGTGTGATCAACATCCTGGCGGCGGATAAATTGATGCAGCAATCGCCAAAGGTTTACGCGACTTTCCTGCTCTGGTTGTTATCCGAACTATTCGAGCGCCTGCCCGAAATCGGCGATCCGGAGAAGCCGAAGCTGGTTTTCTTCTTCGACGAAGCGCATTTGCTCTTCACCGACATCGCGCCGTCCGTAGAACAAAAGATCGAGCAGATGGTGCGGCTGATTCGCTCCAAAGGCGTTGGTGTTTATTTCGTTAGTCAGAATCCGCTCGATATCCCCGATGTGGTTTTGGGGCAGCTGGGAAACCGGGTGCAGCACGCGTTGCGCGCTTTCACCCCGCGCGATCAGAAAGCGGTCACGGCGGCGGCGCAGACATTTCGACAAAATCCAAAATTGAAAGTGGAGTCGGTATTGACGGAGCTGGCGGTCGGCGAAGCGCTCGTTTCCATGCTGGATGAAAACGGGTCACCGGAAATTGTGCAACGCGCGAAGATCGTTCCTCCGCGCAGGCAGGTCGGCGCGATCACGGCGGACCAGCGGAAACAAATCATCAGCTCATCTGTTTTGGCTGGGCATTACGAAAAGGCGGTCGATCGGGAGTCCGCTTTCGAAAAACTTCAGGCGCGGGCCGGGCAGAAAACGGAAGCGGCGGGCGCACCCGCTGCCGCCCCGGGTGCTTCGGTTCCGGAAGGGGCGAAGCCGGGATTTTTTGGAACGGTGCTGGGCGAGGCGGCAAACATTTTCAAGCCAACGATCGGGCCGCGCGGCGCAATTCATGATTCGGTGGCAACAAGCATGGTGAAGAGCACAATGCGGGCGGCCAGCAGCCAGCTCGGACGGCAGGTGATCCGCGGGGTGTTAGGCGGAATCTTGGGCGGAAAACGGTAGCCAGAGCCCGCTCGCTTGCGGTCTTAGCTGTTAGCGAGCGTGTGACGCGGCTGCTGAATCAAGGAGCGGTCGCCGCGGCGACCGATTTGAAATACGGCGACTGGGAAGTCGCCGCTCCTTGACGCGATTCGCGGAAACGCTGGCCGAGAATGCCTCTTCCGGACTGTTACGTCCCGAAAAGACAATCGCCGGGCGCGACGGCACCCGGCGATCGGAATTCGCTTGCGAAACGCGGATGCTATTTTTTCTTTTCCGCGGCCGGGCTTGCCGATTTCTTGGCGGCCTTGTCCGCTTTAGCGGGCTTTACTTCGACTGAAGTTGCCTTCATCGAATACATGACGGTCGCTTTGTCGCCGACCTTTAGGTCGCCGGTCACCTTTGTGCTGGAATCACGGGCGATCTCGAACCGTTCCTTCTTCGCGCCCTTCTCAATGACGATCACCGAGTCGTTCACTTCCGCCACCGGCCCGGTGACTTGGTAATCATCTTTCGGTCCCGCGGCGACGGCAACACTGCTGAGCGCCATGCTCGCTGCGGCTAACAAACTGAATGCTGCTGTGGTTTTTGTCATGACCGATTAGACTGCCGACAAGCGGTTCTATTCAAGCGTTTTGCGGCGGGGCGCGCGCTATTCGTGCGACGCCTCTTTCCCTTTCGAATCAGTAGCCGTTGCCTCCGGCTTGGCCGGCTTCTCCTTGCGCTCGATCTTGGTCGTCGTCATCGAATAGGTCAGGGTCACAGTGTCACCAACTTTAAACGGTTGGGCGGGAGCGCTGCTGGCATCGCGCGCAAACTGCCATTTTTCTTTCTTCGCCCGGATGGTGATGGAGGCGTCGTCAATCGCCAACACGGGACCGGTGATTTGATAGGTTTTCGGTTCTGCGACGGCGGTGCTGATGCCCCAGGTCACAACGGCGGAGGCCAAGGCGAGAACTACTTTCATGTTCATGTCCGATTAGATTGCGAAGAAGGCGATCTATACAAGCGTCAACAGGCCGCATCCCCGCAGAGCCCCCCGCCGTTGCCATCCTGACCGGCCGGTCTATTCGGAGGGAGGTTCCGGCATCGTCCGGACACCGACACGGGCAAGATACTCGTCGGCTTGCAGGAGGTTGTTGCCCGCGCGTTGCACAATCTTGAGCAGGTTATCCATGGAAGAAACCTCCTCGAGTTGTTCGCTCAGGAACCACTGCAAAAAGTTTACCGTGATGTGGTCGTTCTCTTTCCGGGAAAGGTCGACCAGCGCGTTGATCTGTTTCGTGACGTGCACTTCCTGGTCGAAAGAGAGCTTCACCGCCTGCTCGGGATTCCCAAATTTGGATTTGGGCGCGTCGATTGCCGGAATTTCGACGAAGCCGCCCGCGTCGACGACGTATTTCATGAAGCGAAGGGCATGGTCTTTTTCCTCCTCCGCCTGCTTCAGGAAATGTTGCGACAATTGGGGGAGGGCTTCAGCCGCGAAATACGCGCTGATGGCGAAATACTGCAGCGAAGCAGTGAACTCGTAACCGATTTGTTCGTTGACGGCGTCGATGACTTTTTGGCTGGTAAGCATAAATCTCGATTAAAATCTGCTTGGGCGTCCCGCCCGAGCCACCCATTTCCGTGGGATGACCAACGGGCAGGAGGGAGCCAAATTACTCCGGATGAGCCGGATGCAAAAGGAGATGCGACCCTGGAACCTCTGAAGTCAGGGAGTGCAAGGTCTGAGGCCTGCTATCACTATCCGTGGCACCCTTGCCGTCCATGAGCAAAAAGATTCGGATTCTAGCCGTCGATGACGAGCCGATCATCAATGAATCGGTCGCCTACAATTTGCAGGCGCCCCATCGGGATATCGCGGTGGCGGCAAACGGTTCTGAGGCCCTAAGCCTGGCGGAAAAGCAAGACTTTGACCTGGTGATCACGGACCACCAAATGCCCGGGTCGAGCGGACTGGACCTGGTCCGAAAGCTTCGCGAGCGCAAGTTTGAAGGTAAAATTGTGGTGTTGTCCGGCTGGCTATCGCCCGAGAACATGGGCGTCTACGCGGAGCTCAAGATCGACGAGGTGGTCAGCAAACCCGTGGTCATGCATGAGCTGCGCGAGATTGTAGCCGACTTAGAATAAACTCCGCGGCCGCGCTTGCTTTGCTCCGCGCTCCGCCGGCACCATATTATTAGATGGAGCCGAGCCGCCTTGATGAATCGGTGCCGGAAGAGGAACGAAAAGAAACGCGTCATCGTCCCTTCCAAATCTGGCGGCCGCTGCAGACCCTGGATCCCACGAAGCGGGGGCGTTTGCTCCTGACACCGACCCATGCGCTCTACGATCTGTGGCGACGGGCGCGTCGTCGGTAATTCAGAGGGTCAGCTTTTCAAGGCGGGCTACGAGACGGCTGTCGCCGAACTTCCTGGCCAAACGTTCGAGCGATGGAGTCACGCATTTCCATTGCAAATCCGTGATTCGAGTGCGGCGTCCGACGGTCGGGGAATCAAGCGGCGCGTCGACGCGAAGAGTGGCGAGACGTTTGAAGAGAATTGCCAGCTTGCGCTTCGAAGGGTTTAGCACATCGGCGGGGATGTCTTCCACCGAGCCGTAACGGGTGAGCAGAGTGGCGGCGGTCTTGGGTCCAAGGCTTTCGATACCGGGATAACCGTCCGATGAATCGCCCACCAGCGCGAGGTAATCGGGGATCAACTCTGGTCGGACGCCAAATTTGATCCGCACTGCCTTGGCATCGCGGATTTCGTTTCGTCGGCGATCGATCTGGACCACTCGACTGCCCCTTACGCATTGCGCGAGATCCTTGTCCGGCGTCCAGATGCAGACCTTTGCAACCCTGGAGCTTTTATCGGCGAGATTCGCAGCCGCGGCGAGGGCGTCGTCCGCCTCGAACTCAACCATCGGCCAAACAACGATGCCCATGGCTGCGAGGGCGTCTTCCAGAGGATGGAATTGGGCGCGCAAAGCGCGCTCGATGCCGGTGCCGGTCTTGTAGCCGGGCCAGAGCTGGTTGCGAAACGATTCGATGACGTGATCGGTGGCGACCCCGATGTGAGTGGCGCCATCCTCCAGCATTTTGGCAACGGTGTGCAGGACGCCGGTAACGGCACCGAACGGCGGATCTTTTTTGTGAAAGCGACGGAGCCCGTAGAAGTGGCGGAACAGCTCGTAAGTTCCGTCGATGAGATGGACGATCATTGCTTTAAAGAGTGATCATAGAACAAGCCGCTGTTAATTCCGAAGAGCACATCACCGCCTTGGAAAGCTAAATAGTGCGACGGTCAGAGACCGCCGCTGCAAACCCGGCTTATGGCGAGGGGGGCGTGCCTCGACGTCCAGCTTCGCCGAATAATCCTTGGGAAGCGCGTTGATGACGTCCTATTGATTCGTTCGCTCCCGCGAACTCACCCGCGTCCCGGCGCGGGGCACCGCCTATCTCGCTCGCTCCCGCGACTCGGTTCTCTTACGACTGCGCGCCGCTGCGCCGGGCTGTCGTGCTCGAGTAGGCGACGTCCAGAAAGCAAAAAGCCCGATGGGAGAGAGCCTGAACCAATCCTTGGGTAGCGCGTTGATGACGTCCTATTGATTCGTTCGCTCCCGCGAACTCACCCGCGTCCCGGCGCGGGCTACCGTCTATCTCGCTCGCTCCCGCGGCTCGGTTCTCTTACGACTGCGCGGGGCTGTCGTGCGAGAGCAGGACGTGCGCAGTGTTTCGTACAGCAAAAAGCCCGGCGAAACTTTTCGTTTGCCGGGCTTTTTGTTCTGGCGACGTCCTACTCTCGCACGACCTTTCGTCGCACTACCATCGGGGCTGCAGCGTTTCACTTCCGTGTTCGGAATGGGAACGGGTGGGGCCACCGCGCTATGATCACCAGAGGGCTGGAGCAGGATTGAAGATTTTCAGATTGCTTCGCCTAGCTGCGTCAGAATCTCTGGTGATCCGTTTCGCCTAATTTTCTAAAGAACCAGGACTTCAATTTTCGATCTGAAATTTGAAATCTGCAATGAACCGCTTGGTTCTCTGAAATCTACATACAGAGCGTATCGAAAACACGCTTATTTTCAGGGCTTCGTTTTATTATTTGGATCATTCATCTCCTCTGTGTGCCGTCGCCTTCTTGCGAAGGCAACGGGTTAACAGAAAAGGAAATGATCAAGCCGAACGGGTTATTAGTATCACTTAGCTGAATACATTACTGCACTTACACCAGTGACCTATCAACGTGGTGGTCTACCACGACCCTTCAGGGAGAACTCATCTTGGGATAGGCTTGGCGCTTAGATGCTTTCAGCGCTTATCCTTTCCGAACATAGCTACCCAGCACTGCCGTTGACACGACAACTGGAACACCAGCGGTTCGTCATACCCGGTCCTCTCGTACTAAGGTATGAACCCCTCAATTCTCCTGCGCCCACAGTGGATAAGGACCGAACTGTCTCGCGACGTTCTGAACCCAGCTCGCGTACCACTTTAACCGGCGAACAGCCGGACCCTTGGGACCTTCTCCAGCCCCAGGATGTGATGAGCCGACATCGAGGTGCCAAACCCTGCCGTCGATATGAGCTCTTGGGCAGGATCAGCCTGTTATCCCTAGCGTACCTTTTGTCCGTTGAGCGATGGCAATTCCACATTCAACCACCGGATCACTTGGACCTACTTTCGTATCTGCTCGACATGTGTGTCTCACAGTTAAGCTGGCTTATATCCATATACTCGTCACCTGATTGCCAACCAGGTTGAGCCAACCTTCGTACTCCTCCGTTACTCTTTGGGAGGATACCGCCCCAGTAAAACTAGCCGGCTGCCAGTGTCCCTCGACCGGATAACGGTCGGGGTTAGTTATTCCAGTACCATAGGGTGGTGTTTCATTGGCGGCTCAACGCTACCCCGAAAGGTAGCTATCAAAGCCTCCCACTTACGCTAAGCAATGAAACCGAAACAACAGTAACAGCGTGTAGTAAAGGTGCATAGGGTCTTTCCGTCCTACTGCGGGTAGGCGGCATCTTCACCGCCACTACAACTTCGCTGAGCTCCTCGTTGAGACAGCGGTCAACTCGTTACACGATTCGTGCAGGTCGGAACTTACCCGACAAGGAATTTCGCTACCTTAGGACCGTTATAGTTACGGCCGACATTCACGGGGACTTGGGCTCGTAGCTTCGGCTTGCGCCTAACCACTTACCGTAATCTTTCCGCATTGGTCACGTGTCACACCCTATACGTCGTCTTAACGACTTAGCAGAGTGCTGTGTTTTTGTTAAACAGTCGGTTGACCCATTTCACTGCGACCGTCTTGCGACGGGCACCCCTTCTTCCGAAGTTACGGGGCTAGATTGCCGAGTTCCTTAACGAGGTTTCACTCACGCGCCTGGGTATACTCTACTCACCCACCTGTGTCGGTTTACGGTACGGGCAACCGTGGGAACATCTAGATCGCTTTTCTTGGCACAAGTTTTAACAGATCCGCTTCAGCCGAAGCCTCCCCGTCCTTGCCCTTGCGGGCAGACCGCCACTTTCAATCGGCGAACTGTCTCCACTCATGCGTCACAACTAGACTTAACCACAGCCGGTGCAGGAATATTAAACCTGCTGTCCATCGCTCTACGCCCTTCGGCCTCAGCTTAGGTCCCGACTAACCCTGGGAGGACGAACCTTCCCCAGGAAACCTTGGGTTTACGGCGGACAGGAATTTAACCTGTCTTATCGCTACTCATGTCTGCATTCTCACTTCTGAACACTCCACAGTCGGTTCCCCTTCTGCTTCGATGCGTTCAGAACGCTCCCCTACCAATCCGTCTCGTCGAAACCAAACGTCTTCCAGAGCTTCGGTATACCGCTTATCGCCAATCATTATCGGCGCGAGATCGCTCGATGAGTCAGCTATTACGCACTGTTTAAATGATGGCTGCCTCTAAGCCAACATCCTCACTGTCTAAGCAACCTCACATCCTTTCCACTGAACGGTATTTGGGCACCTTAGCTGCTGGTCTGGCATGTTTGCCTCTCGCGCGTGAAGCTTATCCCTCACGCACTGACTCCCGTGTTACACCCTGCGGCATTCGGAGTTTGATTGAGTTCGGTACCCTGGTATGGGCCCTAGTTCATCCAGTGCTCTACCTCCGCAGGTCAGCACACGAGGCTAGCCCTCAAGCTATTTCGGGGAGAACCAGCTATCACCGGGTTTGATTAGTCTTTCGCTCCTACCCACAAGTCATCCCAGAAGTTTTCAACCTTCACGGGTTCGGTCCTCCAGTTGCGGTTAAGCAACCTTCATCCTGCTCATGGGTAGATCACCTCGGCTTCGGGTCTACTACCAGCGACTATGACGCCCATTTCGGACTCGCTTTCGCTTCGCCTCCATCGCAGAACGACTTAGGCTCGCCACTGACAGTAACTCGCAGACTCATTAAGCAAAAGGCACGCGATCACCGGACTTGCGCGGCTTCCACACCTTGTAAGCACATCATTTCAGGTACTATTTCACTCCGCTCACAGCGGTTCTTTTCACCTTTCCCTCGCGGTACTTGTTCACTATCGGTCGCCAATTAGTATTTAGACTTACGCCGTGGTCGGCGTGGATTCATACGAAGTTTCACGTGCATCGTATTACTCAGGAATTCCCTAGGCGTGCTCCAGTTTTCGGTTACGGGCCTGTCACCCTCTATGGAGCGATTTTCCATTCGCTTCACCTAACCTTTGCACTACCACATCGGGCTCCTACAACCCCGCTCAATAAATTGACCGGTTTGGTCTGTTCCGCTTTCGCTCGCCACTACTGACGGAATCGCTTTCGCTTTCTTTTCCTCCGGTTACTGAGATGTTTCACTTCACCGGGTGTCGCGATGTTCCTGCTATGTATTCACAGAAACTCGAGCAGGTATTACCCCACTCAGGTTATCCCATTCGGAAATCTACGGGTCAAAGCGTGTTTGCCGCTCTCCGTAGCTTATCGCAGCTTACCACGTCCTTCATCGCCTATTGGCACCAAGGCATCCATGATGCGCTCTTTGTAGCTTGATCAATCTGTTCCGGTCCCGCTCGCTTGCGGGACCAGAGATTCTTTTGATAACTGAAACTCTCTTGACTAGTCTTGCGCTCCAGCCACTTCTATTTCAGACTCAGCTCTTAAAAGTTGTATTTTCTTACTACCCTGTATGTAGATGTCAAAGAACCAGCGTTTCCGCACATTCAGGACACAAAAAACTCAACCTCGTGCCCGCTTTCAGATGTCCGCCTCGCCTAAGCTTCGGCAGACAAGCCGGGACAAAATTGAGTCAATTTGCAGTCCCAAACTGTACAAGAACACATCCGACTACGTCAGGGCCCGCGACTAGCGGGACGAATAAAGTAGCCGGAGTCTTTCTCACGTCAACGCTTTCGGCGAACTTTTTTCAACTTTTTTTTCCCTCCGCAGATCCCTGGAAACAAGCCCTTATCGGACCCGCTGATAATAAGGGCGTCTGCCCCGCCGTCTTTTGCGATTTTTTTCACCATGCCCAAGGGAAAAAAGGAAAAGCAGAAGCAACCACCGCAGCACCAGGACCAGCAGCCAGGTCGGGAATACGAGATGAGCCCGCGCCCGCAGTCGGATGATCCTGCCCACCGGGGCAGCGGCAAGCTCGAAGGAAAAGTCGCGCTCATCACGGGGGGCGATAGCGGCATCGGCCGGGCTGTGGCCATCGCTTTTGCGAAGGAAGGGGCGGACGTCGCCGTTGCTTATCTGAATGAGCACAAGGACGCGAGTGAGACGAAGCGCCTGGTGGAAGAGACCGGGCGGCGCTGCCTCCTCATCGCCGGCGATATCGGAGACGAAAAATTCTGCCAGGAAATCGTTCAGGCAAACGGTCCGCGAACTGAAGCGGATCGATGTCCTGGTCAATAACGCGGCCGAGCAGCATCCCCAGGATTCGATTGAGAAAATCAGCGCCAAACAGCTCGAGCGCACTTTTCGGACAAATATTTTCAGCATGTTTTTCCTAACGAAAGCGGCGATGAAGCACCTGAAGGAAGGCGCCGCCATCATCAACACCACTTCCGTGACCGCCTACAAGGGCAGTCCGCAGCTGCTTGATTATTCCTCAACCAAGGGCGCGATTGTCGCTTTCACGCGTTCGCTTTCGCAGGCGCTCGCGGAGAAAAAGATCCGGGTCAATGGGGTCGCCCCGGGCCCGATCTGGACGCCTCTGATTCCGTCCACTTTTCCGGAGGAAGAGGTGGCGACGTTTGGAACCGACGTTCCGTTAGGCCGGGCGGGGCAACCGGAAGAGGTGGCTTCTTGTTTTGTTTTCCTCGCATCGAACGACGCGTCCTACATGACCGGGCAGGTGTTGCACCCGAACGGAGGTTCGGTGGTTAACGGTTGATGCCGTTAACGAAAGCACCAAATTCCAACAACGAAGTGCCAGAGAAGCTCCAATAACCAAGCACCAACCGCGCAGCGCGACGGCGATTGGGTATTGGTGCTTGAATATTCATTGGAGCTTGGATGTTGGGATTTGGTGCTTACGTTGCTGACCATGCAGCAACGCACCGACGGCCGTACGCCCGATCAGATTCGCCCCGTTCATTTCGAACTGAACATCGCGCCGCACGCGACCGGTTCCGTTCTGGTCGCGATGGGTAAGACGCGAGTGATCTGCGGTGTGATGGTCGAAGATGGGGTGCCGCGCTGGATGAAGGAACAAGGAGTGAGCGGCGGTTGGCTCACGGCCGAGTCCTCGATGCTTCCGTACTCAACCAACACGCGCAAACAGCGGGACATCGCGAAAGGACGATTGGATGGTCGCAGCTCCGAGATTCAGCGATTAATCGGACGCTCCTTACGCGCAGTTGTTGATTTGGAGAAGCTTGGGCCACGCACCATGTGGGTCGACTGCGACGTTTTGCAGGCTGATGGCGGGACTCGCACCGCTGCCATCACCGGCGCAAGCCTGGCTGTGGCGATCGCCTGCCGAAAGCTCGCGACTGAAAAGAAAATCGTGGAGGCGCCGTTACGAAAGCTGGTCGCGGCCGTCAGCGCCGGCGTGCTCCGCGGACAAGCGGTGGTAGATCTCAATTACGAAGAAGACAAGGCCGTGACCGTCGACTTCAATCTCGTTGCTACGGAAGATGGCGATTTCGTCGAAGTTCAGGGGGCCGGCGAAGAAGCAACCTTCAGCCAGGTCGAAATGGACCAAATGCTTGGATTATCGCGCAAGGCGATCGCCGATCTGATTTCGGCGCAACGCGCCGTGCTCGCCCGCCTGCTGGTCAGCGAAGGTCAGGCTTAAACTTGCCTGACTTCCGACTCCCTAGTGGAGATTTGTCGCGGCGCGGTTCAACTGAACCAGGGCCGAACTGGCGTGTGGCTGTGCTGGGATAAGTTCTTCCAGCGGCCGATCCGCGATCGTGACTCTGGCTCCATTGCCGACCAGCGCGTAGAGACGGATCACGTCGTTCGAGCGCATGCGGATACAACCGTAACTGGCCGGCCGGCCGATATTCCGTTCTTCCGGCGTGCCGTGAATGTAAATATCGCGGCCGAAAGCATTCCTGTTTTGTCCCTCCAACCCGCGCAGCCAGATGATCCGCGTGACAATGGGATCGCGTCCTGGCGCGTTTACTCTCACGACTTCGCCGGTGCGACGGCGGCTTTTGAAAACCGCGCCGGCGGCGGCCCCGTCACCGATCTTACTGGCAACCTCCATTTCGCCTAACGGCGTGCGATAACTGCCGTGAGAATCGCCGAGTCCGTATTTGGAAGTAGAAACCGGATAAGTAGCGACCACCTTGTTGTTCTCGACCAGCGCAAGCTTTTGATCGCGTGCGCTGATGAAGATGTGGTGGGCCGTGTCCTTGGTTTCGCAGGAAGAGAAAAGGCAGGCCAAAAAGAGAAGGATAAGAAATCCACAACGTTGCCGAACGGCGACGACAACTGTGGCGGCAGGCGTGTCGCCTGCATCTCCCAGACGAGCAGCCGACACGGCGGCCTCCACAGAAGAAAAAGGTCTTGTTTGCATCATCGTGTAAACCGGAAGAATTCGTCGGCGGTTGCGGTCGTTCTGCGCGCGATCTCTTCCACATTTGTGTTGCGGGCACGAGCAATTTCTTCGGCCACCAGCCGGGTGTGGGCCGGTTCGGATCTCTTGCCGCGGAACGGTTCCGGGGCCAGGAAGGGGCAATCGGTTTCGACCATAAACTTGTCGGGATGCACCGCTGCCGCCACCGCCCGGACATCCTTGCCATTTTTAAAGGTCACGATGCCGGTGAAGGAAAGCAGGTGTCCCAGGGCAATGACATCCTGAGCCTGTTCGAGGGTTCCGCCGAAACAATGAAATACGCCGCGTATTTTTCCGGTGTAAGGCTCCATCAGTTTGAGCGTGTCGTCCCAGGCGTCGCGTTGATGGACCACCACATTGAGTCCTGATTCGACCGCCAGATCGAGCTGCTGTTCGAAAAGAGCAGCCTGCTTGTCCTTGTAAGCGCCGTCAGCGAGACCGGCGTCGATCTGTTCTTCAGTTTCACCTCCCAAGGCGCGCATGACCCGGGTGGCTTTTTCCTTTTCCGGCTCCTTGCTTGGCAGCCGGTGATAATCCAAGCCGGTCTCGCCGATCGCGACTACGCGTGGATTCTTCACCAACTCGCGCAGGGGATCGATCACGTCATCCCCAGACTCGAGCACCGCAGTGGGATGAACGCCGACCACTGCGAAAACGTTCGCGTGTTTCTCGGCCAGGGCGATTGCGCGCCGGCTGCTTTCGATGGATGTGCCGATGGAAATGATACGAGTGACGCCCGCGTCATTGGCCCTACGCAGGACCTCATCGAAATCTTTCGCGAAATCCGGGTAGTCAAGGTGAGCGTGGGTTTCGATCAGCATGGAAGCAAAATAGCCTCAGCTTCTCTCAGTTCCGCGACTTTTCTCGCGCAGCGCCGCGTAGCGCGGATCGGTTCGGAGGGGATCGAGGCTGGGATCATGTTCGATCCAGCGGGCCCATTCCGGGCCGGCCTTCAGCAGGCCGCGCTCGAGAAGGGCGAAGGCGCGGTCAAACTCGCCCATCTGCGCATAATTACAGGCCGCATTGTATTGTGTCGGCGGATTATCCGGCTGAATGGCCAGCGCGCGGGAAGTCCACTCGAGGGCGCGATCGCGATCTCCCAATTCGAAGGCCGCTTGTGCCCCAAGCTCGGCCGCCCTGGCGTCGTCCGGATGAGCGATCAATTGTTGCGCGGCCAGCTTGACCCCCTTCTGGGCGGCCGCTTTCATTTCCGCTTCCCTCCGATGGCTCTTATAAAATTGGACTAACAAGCAGACGCATTGGTAATCGTCTGGTTTTACTTCCGCAGCGCGCTCGAAATGGCCGATCGCTTCCTCGATCTTTCCCTGAAAAACGCAAGACCGCGCATAAAAGAAATGGGCTTCGAAACAGTCTGGATTCAAAGCAATCGCTTTTTCGAACTCGGCCGCCGCTTCATCGTATCGCTTCACCGCCATTAGGGCCGAGCCGCGGGAGGCGTGCGCTTCCGGAAGGCTCCCATCCAGCGCCAGCGCCTTTTCGCTCATGGCGATGATGTCCCTCGGTGAAATGTCTTCGCTCATACGCAAATAAAGAAAAGTGTCGCAATCCGCGATGCCGGCGTAGGCGCGCGCGTAGGACGGATCAAGCTCAACCGCCTTGGTGAACATTTCCCGCGCGGCCTTGTAGGCGGAGGTCGAGCCGCGATAAAGCAGCTCGCGGCCTCTAAGATAGTAAGTGTATGCTTCAACACTCTCGGTCGGCGCGCGCTCGATCGATTGTCGCTCCTGGGGAAGAAGGTTGACCTTGAGTTGTGCCACGATGGCGTGGGTGATCTGGTCCTGGATGGCAAAGATGTCCGTGAGTTCACGATCGTAGCGCTCTCCCCAGATGTGGCCGCCGGTGGCGGCGTCGATTAATTGTCCGGTCACGCGCACCCGCGCGCCCGCCTTGCGCACACTTCCTTCGACGAGATAACGAACCTTCAGGTCCCGCCCGACCTGTTGCACGTTAGCCGCCTTGCCCTTGTAGATAAACGCGCTGTTTCTCGCGGCCACGTAAAGCCCCGAAACCTTCGAAAGATCGGTGATGATGTCTTCGGTGATGCCATCACTGAAGTACTCCTGCTCCGGATCGCCGCTCATGTTCGAAAACGGCAACACCGCGATGGATGGTCGTTTTTCATTCATCATGGCAGCAGGCACGTCGTCAGTCTCCGCGCTCCCTGTCAAAACACTGTAGACCCGGGTGGGCTTCTCGATGTTCTTCAGATTCTGCTCGCCTCGATCTACAAATTCAACGTCCAGGCGATTGCCGACATGGTTTCGAACTGACCGCGAAACGGCAATGCCACCGGGATCGGCGATGCTTTCGATGCGCGTGGCGACGTTCACGCCATCACCGTAAATGTCGTCGCCATCGACAATCACGTCGCCAAGATGAATGCCGATCCGGAAAATGATCTCGTTGGCTGCTCGTTCGCGCATCGCGTTTTGAATTTCCACCCCGCACGAGACCGCGCTGACCACACTCGAAAACTCAACGAGCATTCCGTCGCCCATCAGTTTGACGACTCGGCCCTGGTGTCGGGCAATCAGCGGCTCGATCACTTCGGTGCGAGCACTTTTCAAAGCGGTGACGGTGCCGGCTTCGTCCTGCCCCATCAAGCGGCTGTAGCCAACAACATCGGCGGCAAGAATGGCGGCAAGGCGGCGTTCCATTAGCGGCGCAGCGTCGCGGCTGCTTTTTAATCTATACGCAAGCGGCACGCCCGCGCCACTTCGTCACCACTCGATCACGGTGCTGGCCCAGGTCAGGCCGCCGCCGAAAACTACCATGAGCACATAATCGCCCTGTTTGATCCTTCCGCTGCGGTTGGCTTCGTCGAGCGCGATCGCCACCGCTGCCGCCGAAGTGTTGCCGTACTTTTCCAGGTTTACGAACACCTTCTCCCGCGGAATCTTCAGCCGATCGGCGATGGCATCGATGATGCGGAGGTTGGCCTGGTGCGGGATGATGCAGGCGATGTCGTCGGTCGTTAGGCCGGCCTTTTCCAAGGCTGTCTTGGAGGCCTCCAGCATGGCAATGACTGCCTGCTTATAAACATCTTTGCCGGTCATGTGAATGGTGGCGAGATGGAGATGCGCATTCTCCGCCGTGATGGGAGTTTTCGAGCCACCCCCGGGCATGAAAAGAATATCGGTGTAGTCTCCATTGCTGCCGATATGCGTGCTGATCACGCCGTGGGCGCGTCCGCGGTGTTGCAGGACGGCCGCGCCGGCGCCATCGCCAAAGAGCACGCAGGTATTGCGGTCCGTCCAGTTGGTGATGGAGGTCAGCTTTTCCGCGCCGATCACCAGGACGGTGTCATACGTTCCTGAGGTGATGAATTGTTGCGCGATCTCGATGCCAAAGAGAAAGCCGGCGCAGGCGGCGGCGATGTCGAGGCAGGCGGCCTTGCTCGCTCCAATTTTTTTCTGAACGAAACAGGCGGTGGCAGGGAAAAGCATGTCGGGGGTCGCGGTCGCCACCAGGATGAGGTCGATGTCTTTCGGATCGACTTTTGCCTGTTCGAGCGCCGCGAGCGCAGCGCGCGCGCCCATGTCGCTGGTCAGTTCATCCTTGGCCGCGATGCGGCGCTCTTTGATCCCGGTCCGCGTGGTGATCCACTCGTCCGAGGTGTCGACTATTTTCGATAGGTCTTCGTTAGTCAGGACACGGTCGGGAAGGTAACTGCCCGTGCCGACGATCGAGACCGTGCGCTGCGTCCTAGCGGAGCGCGGGCTCGAGCGGGGCTGTCGTTTCATTATAGCGGCGAATTTCTTCGATGATGTGCGGGTTGACCTGCTCCTCGATCGACTCGGCGGCGACGCGGAGCGCGTTTTTGATGGCGAGCGGGGTGCTGGCGCCGTGGGCGATGATACAAATCCCGTTCACGCCCAGGAGCGGGCTGCCCCCGTAATCCTCCCAGTTCGTCTTTTTGTGAATTGCTTTGAAAGCCGGTTTTACCATGGCCGCGCCGATCTTCCGCACCGGGGTCTTGGTAATTTCATGTTTCAACCAGGTGAAAATGGCGTGCGCGATCGATTCGCAGGTCTTGAGCACGACGTTACCGACGAAGCCATCGCAGACCACGACCTCGCAGGGATTCTCGAAAAGATCGCGTCCTTCAATGTTGCCGCGAAATTTGAGCGAACTTTCCTTCAACATCTTGAATACTTCTTTCGTGACGCCGGTGCCTTTGGCGTCTTCGCCGCCGATCGAGAGCAGGCCGACCGTGGGGTTTGGGTAATGCAGCACGTGCCGCGAATAAACCATTCCCATGATGCCGTATTGCACGATCTGGCTGGCCTTCGCTTCGATGTTAGCGCCGGCATCGCACAGAACGAAAACGTTCGACTCCGTCGGAACGAGGGAGGCAATTCCGGGACGCTCGACCCCGGGCAGCATCCGCAGCTTGACCACGCTGGCGGCAACAGCGGCGCCGGTGTGGCCCGCGCTAACGACCGCTTCGGCTTGCCCCCGCTTAACCAGGTCAACCGCGCGACTGATCGAGGAATCCTTCTTGCGCCGGATAGCCTCCATCGCGCCGTCGCTCATATCCACCACCTGGGTGGAATGCTCGATGGCAATGCGGCTATCGGTATAGCCGTGCTTGTTTAGCTCGTTCTGGATCTTGGTCGTATCGCCGACAAGGAAAAGCTTGGTGATGTGCGGGTAAGCGCGCAACGCCATTACAGCACCGGCAACCAGATTGGGTGGCCCGAAATCGCCACCCATCGCGTCCAAGGCGATCTTCACAGGGGGAAAGTTTGCGAACTTAGTCCCCTGATTGCAAATCGGAAATGCGGAGGGCGAGGGTGAAAGCCGCCTGAGCGTGGTGCTTAGAGCGAGCGAGCGACAGAAGACTGCGGGCGTAATCGGCCCGTTGAGCTGGGGAGAGTCGTCGCCCGAGATTAGCTGCCGCTAATGGTGAGAACCTGGCGTCCCTTATAGTATCCGCACGAGGGGCAGGCCGTATGGCCGCGGATGGTGCTGCCGCACTGCGAGCATTTGCTCAATCCGCCAGCTTGCCAGCGGTTGGCGGCCTTGCGCGTGCGCAGGCGCATCTTGGATGTTTTTCGCTTTGGGACTCCCATGGTGAGCCGCCTATTTAAGCACACATTTTGGGCAAAACAACCGCACTTCGAACGGTGCTATTCAGCGAAGCCTTGCAGCCCCATGGTGGAAACGGACGAAGATGAAAACGCCCTCAGCCCTTTAGCCTTTTTTCAGCTTCAACTTATCCAGTACGCCCCAGTCGTGCTCCCGTTTCGCCTCCGGTGACATCTCGACGGCGTGGTGCTCCCGCTCGCCTTCGCAAGTGCGTCCGCCGTCGCGGTCGCAATGCGGATGTGCCGGAAGGTTTAGCAGGATATCCTCACGCAGAGCCGGCCCGAGGTCGATTGTTTCCGGCCCGGCCAACGGCATGTGCAGGGCGAAATCGGGAACCTGGATGTCGTACGGGAAGCGCTCCAGGCATCGAACGCAGCGCAACTCGGCCGGCTGAGTGAGGCTGCCGTTCGCCCAAAGCGCGCCTTCAGAAATGCCAAGGTCCAAATTGTAGTGCAAAGGCCCGGCGCATCTTACCTCGTCGCCCTCGAATTCGGGGAGGATGCAGTTTTCTTCTCCCTCCAGGTGAGTGCCATCCGCGGCGATTTGTCGAAGATGAATTTTCATGAGCGAGCCCTGTTCTCCCTTCTGTCCGAATTTTTTCCTTCCGGTTTCATTCCTTAAACTTGACCCGTAGAGCCTGGGCCACTTTTTCCGGCACGAATTGGGAAACATCTCCCCGCAGGCGCGCGATCTCCCGGACCAAGCGCGAGCTGAGGTAGGTGTATTCTTCTTTCGGCATTAAGAAGATCGTTTCCACGGTGCTCTTTAGTTTTCGATTCATGAGCGCGAGCTGAAATTCGAATTCGAAATCGGAGATGGCGCGGAGCCCGCGAATCACCGCCGTGGCGCCTTCTTTCTCGGCAAAATTGACCAGCAGGCCGTCGAACTGGGTAACCCGGACCGGCCCCGCTCCTGGGAGACTGGTGCGCAAAAAATCCATCCGCTCGTCCAGCGAGAAAAGTGGATCTTTCTCCACATTCTGTGCGATCGCCACGATCACCTCGTCGAAAAGCTTCGAGGCGCGCTCGATGATATCGAGGTGCCCATTGGTGACGGGATCAAAACTGCCTGGATAGATTGCTCGCCTCATACGCGCGGTTTTGGCCCAAGGTGCGCCGGGACCCGTGAACATCAAGCATTTCCACGCTCAAGCCCCCGCTCTGCCTCAGACCGGGCCTCATAATAGATACCCTTGCCCGAATTCCGTCGCATCCGGGTTGCCGCCCTCCAACGATGCGGGGAAGGTATGGGCCATCGCCACCGATCGGGTGACGGGTCGCACTTTTATGTCCGAAGCTCCTCGTTATCAAACCATCGCGGTCGCGAGCACTTTTTCGCCTCGCTTCCTCCAGGTCTTGTCCGAGGCCGGGCGGATCCGCGATCGTTTTCAGTCTGAGTTGAGCCTGATTTATGTGGGGGAGGAAACGTCGGAAACCTCGGCTCGTTTCGAAGAGGTCCTGACCAAACTCGGATTGCCGCCGAAGTCGCCTATCTATTATGAGCAAGGCGATCCGGCGGCGGGCATCCTCTCCGCGCTTCGCAAAAACCAGATCGACCTGATTGTCGCGGGCGCCCTGGAGAAAGAAGTCGTTCTTCATCCTTTCCTCGGCAACGTCGCTCGCAAGCTGGTGCGAGAGGCGAGTTGCTCGGTCATGCTTTTCGTTCAACCAGAAACCCCACCAAAACCGCTCCGCCGGATTGTCTTTGTCGTCGACGATTCCTTTTCCGAGCAAGCGCAAAAAGCCTTGCAACAGGTTTATCATCTCGCCGGCGCGGAAGGCGTAGAGAAGCTGTTTGTGGTGCGACTTATCACCACCTTCGACGAGGCCAGGCGGGTGGCGGAGCAGGCTCCGGAGAGTTCCGCGGATTCGGACGAGGAGGGAAGACTGGAGCAGTTCGTTCTTGGCGCGGGAGCGACCGACGTTCCGGTGGAAATTCGATGCATCCGTGGGAACACCGGTTTCGCCGCCGCCGACTTTGTCCAGTCCGTGGAAGCCGATCTGCTGGCCGTTGCGGTGCCGAGCTCGGCCGACGGCAGCCAAACCTTGCCGCCGAACCTGTCGTGGTTAACGGATGTGATTCCGTGCAATCTCTGGGTCATGCGCTGATCTGAGCGGCGACCCGATTGACACGGTGAGTCGCCTTGCGCTAAGCCCTCACCCATGGACTCGCCGCCTCCGCCTTTTCACGCGCTTGGCCCGGCGCATCTGACCATCCTTGCGCTGACTTTTATCCTGCCGTTCCTGCTTGCGGCAGTGGTTAGGCGATCGCAAGTCCGTCTTTTTGAGCGGGTCATCGCCGTTAGTCTGTCTCTGTTGTTAGTCGGTAACTACATCGCCTACGTAATCTTTGTGCGGAAGTTTCATGAGGCGCGCTGGTATGAGTTGTTGCCGCTTCAGCTCTGCGACTGGGCGATGATTGTCATCATCATTGCCTTGGTCACCGGCCGGCGGCGCTGGTTCGAGGTCGCTTACTTTTGGGGGATCGGCGGAACCCTGCAGGCCTTACTGACGCCTAACCTGCCGTTTGGCTGGCCTGACCTGCGCTTTATTAGTTTCTTTGTCGCGCACTCGGCCATTGTCGTCGGGATTATTTTCATGATGCTGGTCCAGCGCTATCGCCCGTATCCCATCTCGATCCTGCGCACGATTCTGTGGACGGAACTTTATTTTTTGGTCGGGTTCGTGGCCGATAATCTGACCGGCCTGAACTACGGATTTTTGCTGCACAAGCCTGAGGCGTTTTCCTTGTTGAGCTTCCTTTCCGACTGGCGGCCACTCTACCTTGTCCAATTCCACGGCCTGGCCTGGATCTTTTTTTCCGTCTTGTATCTGCCCTTCTTCATTTATGACCACTTTCGCAGGGCTGAGGTTCCTGCGGGAGGGGCAGACTTCAGCCGTCGCTAAATTAGTGCGGTGGTCAGCGACCGCCGCTACAATGGCCTTGTTGAATCCAACTCCCTTTAGATTCGAAAGATCAGCATGAGCCCAAAACAGGGAATTGTTATCCTTCTGTTTGTCGTCAGTTCGGTTTTGACCGTCGCCGGTCAATCGGTCCCGGATGTTGTGAAAAATCTGGAGGCGGCCATGCGCAACGATTTGAGCAGACCGGGTAAAGGCCCTGGGCCGGACCGACGAGCCGAGGCAGAGCGGTTCGCCGAAACCGCGTCGAACCAGTTAGAGAATGCGATTAACAGCGGAGAAGCGTATCGAATCGACGAACTCCTGAGCCGTGTGGCGGTTTATTTCCCTTCGGACGAAGTGCGGCAGCAACTGGACGCTTTGCGTGCGGCAATTAAAAAGGATCGCGAGGCCAAACAAAGCGCGCAAATCGCTGAGATGAACGGGGTCCTCAAACAGGCGAGCGACGCCGTCCGCAATGCTAAAAATCCGGAAGAGCTCGATGAGACGCTGAAGAATCTGTCGCGCTACCGGAATATGGGTGGATTCGAGCGCCTTTCCGAAGACGGCCGAATGGTTCTGAACAAGCTGCACTCGCTTACCCAGTTTATCCGTCGCTGGCAGGACTATCTGGCGGCGCGCAAAAGCGACAACCGCGACCGTTGCCGCGATATCTTGCAAGGCCTAACGAATAGTGACGAGGGCGCTGAGATCATGCCGCGCTCGCAGCTTCTGGCCGAAATGGACAAATACATGCCGCCCCCGACCCCCAGACCGGAGTATAGCAGGGGACCGGAAGCGACCGCTGACCCGCCTTCACCGGAACAGGTCGCGGCGATTGTCGGCAGGGCAAAAACGCTCGACGGAATTGCCGATGTCATTCAGGAGCTACAGGGCATCCAAGCCAAGGTTCGTCCATCCTCGTTTGGGCCATCCAACGTGCTTGGCCGGACGCTGGATCAGCTTTACGCGATGCAGAAGGCTTACCGCGAGTTTCAAGCCGGGATGCCGACGAAGATCGATAATGCGAACAACTACAGCCCGGATGTGGCGTCGCCGGCGGTGATTCCGCTGCGCGCGCAGTTGTTACTGCTGATGTTGCCGCGCTTCTTGGGCGTTAGTGGTGATCTCCTTCCGCAAACTTCCGAAAGTGTGGACGCGTATTTGCTGCGCATGAGCGCGCAGGCAAAAGCCCGCGGCGACGCTGGTCTGCTGAATCGCGCGCGGGAAGCGCTACGATTGATTTCCGGGAATGCCAGTTTCCCGCCCGATTACAATGCGGTGAACAATTTCGGCGCCGGGCAAAATCAGGAAGCGGCCGGTGAATTCGCGCTCGCCGTCTTCTCTTACCAACAGGCTTTGAAATCAGGCAGTGACGGGGTCCCGGCGAAGTTTATCGGAGAGCGACTGGCCGCCTTGAAAGCTCAGCATCCAACTGAATACGCAGAAGGGATGAAACAATTCAATGAGCCGCGGTGGGAAAACGGGGTATTTGGGCCGGGACGGTTCGGGCCCGGGCCATCGCCGTATCCACTGAGCACGCCGAGCGGATTGATGGTGCCAGCCGCGGCATCGACGGTACTGCCGACAGTATCGCCAACGGCGACCACATCGCCCGCGCGTCGTCGTCCCTGAGAAGCATGAAACCGTTGCGTGTCGGCAAAGTGACGATCGGCGGGAAGCAGCCTGTTTTCATTCTCGGTCCGTGCGTGATCGAATCCGAGAAGTTCGCCTGGCGAATGGCGGAGAAGATCACCGCGATTGCGAAGGCGGAAAAGACTCAGTTCATCTTCAAGGCTTCCTACGACAAAGCGAACCGGACGTCGGTCCGCTCCTTCCGCGGAATTTCGGTGGAAGAAGGTTGTGCGATTCTGGGAGACATCGGCGCCGAACTGGAAATTCCGGTGACGACGGATGTGCATTCGCCGGCGGAAGCGGAAATCGCCGGCGCTTGTATCGATCTTTTGCAGATCCCTGCTTTCCTTTGCCGCCAGACCGACCTGCTGCGAGCGGCGGCTGAGACGGGTCGGGCGCTCAACGTGAAGAAAGGACAATTCCTCGCGCCTTGGGATGTGAGAAATATCGCCGAGAAGCTCACTGCATTTGGCGGTAAAAATTATTGCTTCACCGAGCGCGGCAGCTCGTTTGGTTACAACAATCTGGTCGCGGACATGCGCTCACTGTTTTGGATGAGAAGGGAAGGCTATCGCGTCATCTTCGATGCGACCCACGCGGTGCAACGCCCCGGCGGAGCCGGGGACGCGACCGGCGGTGACGGCAAGATCGCCCCAGTGCTGGCGCGCGCGGCGATGGCGGCGGGGTGCGACGGGATCTTCATGGAAGTTCACGAAAATCCCGCGCGCGCTCTTTCCGATGGTCCGAATCAGATTCCCCTAAAGGATTTGCCGAAGCATTTGCGCATGTTAAATGCAATCCATGCTGCCGTCTCGTAGCTGGGCTGCCGGCGGATGCGGAGCGATCAGTTTCTTTCTGTTTCTCCTCTTCCTCTGCAACACCGGCAATGTTGCTTATGCCCAAAAGAACAAGGCGAAGCCGCACAAGCGATCGGCCGGGGCGGGGTCGGCCAGCGCATCTGCCACGCCCGGTGACTTAACCAACATCCCGCTGCCGATCGGCCATGAAGCACGCGGCCTGGTGCTGCCTGATTTCGACCTGGAAGGCCATCTGCGAGGAAAGTTCGTGGCGGAAAGCGCGCGCCGGAACGACCAGGAGCACATCGTTTTCAACGATTTAAGGATCACCACGTTCGACGATGAGAATCAGACCGATCTGGAGGTGAGCTTGCGCACCGCGAGTTTTGATCTGAAAACAAAGATCCTGACTTCCCACGAGCGCGGGCGGGTGCAGCGGGCAGATTTTAATATTGAGGGCGATTCGTTAGACTTCGATACCGAGAAACGCACTGGCCACATGATTGGCAACGTGAAAATGGTGATTAAGAGCAGCTCAAACCTGATGGAGAAAGCAAACCAGTGAAGAAGGCCGTTTTCTTTACCGCGATCCTCCTGCTGGTTAAGTCGCTCGTGGCCGAGCCGGGCGCTGCTACAGACGAAAAAAAAGGCGAGGAGAAGACGAACTCGGCTGCCTCGCTGCTCGGAAACTTGAAGGGGAATTCAAACGAACCCACTACTACCGAGATCTTTGCCGACGAAGCCTTTTTCGATTCGAGCAAAAACATGGGCGTCTTCACCGGTCATGTGAAAGTGACCGATCCGCGCTTCAATCTGCAATCGGACAAGTTGACCGTTTACATTTCCAAGGGTGAAAACCAGGGCCTGGAGAAGGCTGTCGCCGAAGGAAACGTCGGGGTGGTGCGCGATCGTCCCGATCCCGGTGGCGGCACCCCGACTCGCGCGGTCGGACGTTCCGAGCGCGCGACCTATACTGCCGCGACCGGCGATGTGGAGCTGCGTGGAATGCCGCGCGTTCAGCAGGGCGAGAACACGCATGTGGCCACGAGTCCCGAAACGGTGATGGTTTTGAATCAGAAGGGGCAGCTCGCTACGCACGGCGCCAGCCGAACCGATATTCGCCAGCAACCGAAGGATGATTTCGACAAAAAGGATGGCGAGAAAAAAGGAGGCGATGGCGGCGCGAAGAATGGAGGTCGTAAAGATTCCTCCAAGCCGGAAAAAGCGAAGGTCTCAGGAGAATGATCACCGAAGCCAGCTCGGATAATTCACCCGCTACGCAAACGGGCACTCCGGCGCAGGTGCTCGCCACCCAGCAGCTGGTTAAAATTTACGGCGGGCGCTCGGTGGTGAACGGCGTTGATCTCAAAGTGAACGAAGGTGAGATCGTCGGCCTGCTCGGGCCTAACGGCGCTGGAAAGACGACCAGTTTTTATATGATTGTCGGGTTGGTTCGGCCGCACAGCGGACGTGTCATCTTTTCCGGCACGGATGTGACTGACTTTCCGATGTATCGGCGGGCGCGCCTGGGGATGGGCTATTTGCCGCAGGAAGAATCCATTTTTCGCAAGATGACCGTCGAACAAAACATCCTCGCCATTTTGGAGACGCTGCCCTTGTCCAAAGCGGAACGAAAGAACCGCTGCGAACAGCTGCTGCATCAGTTCGGGATCGAGCGGATCGCGAAAAACCTCGCGCTCACTTTGAGTGGCGGTGAAAAGCGTCGTCTCACCATTGCCAGATCGCTGGTCACCAAACCGAAGCTGCTCATGCTCGATGAGCCCTTCAGCGGAGTCGATCCGATCGCCGTCTACGATGTGCAGCAAATCATCGTCAACCTGCGCAAGTCTGGTTTGGCCATCATGATCACCGACCATAATGTGCGCGAAACCTTGTCGATCGTGGATCGGGCCTACTTAATCTTTGAAGGCCGGGTGGAGAGCGAGGGGAGCAAGGATTTCCTGATCAACGACCCCATCAGCCGACAGCTTTATCTGGGCGAACGCTTTAAAATGTGACCAAATCCGCGATCGCGGATTTGGAATGCCGAAATTCGAGTGACGAAGGACGAAGGAATTCCGAATTCTCGAATGAGTTCTTCTGTAGCGGCGGTCTCTGACCGCCGCAAAAAAATGCCGGTTTCACACGGCGGCCACAACGGATCACGGAGGGCACGGAGGAGGAAATTTACTGGGGGAGCGGTCGCCGCGGCGACCGGGCGATGGCGTCGCGCCATCGCGAACTTTTGTTTCCCCGATGTTTTCGGCGAGGCACCGAGAACTGCACGCGAGGTGCGCGCGCTCCCCGAAGCTTGTAGCGGCGGTCTATGACCGCGGATCAAACCTTTCGGATTAGCGTTTGAGTTCGTCGTCATCCAACGGGCCGTTCCCAACGCCACGTTGCGATTCCGCTGTCCGGATCCGCGGCATCGCCGACTTTCTGGAAGCCGCACTTCTCCAGCACGCGTGTAGATGCGTTGGCTTCGGGCAGAGTGTGGGCGCGGAGCAGGGTGACGGATTTGTCCTCGCAGGCGAACTGGATCAGGGCCCTGGCTAACTCGGTCGCGAAACCCCGTCCCTGGTAAGACGGCGCAATTCCGTAGGCAATTTCGGCAATGCCGGGTCCTGGCGGAGTTGGAAAGCCGCCCATTCCAATCAGGATGTTTCCGGCCTTCTCGATGGCGCCGAAGCCGAATCGCCATGGATCTGTTTGTTTGGCGGATTCGAGCTGCTGCAAGAATTGCGGCGTAGCGCTCAGCAGTTGATCGCGCAAGCCTTCAGCGACACGAAGGCCGGCGGTATTCTCGAATTCACCGGCACCTCGAACGAGCGCGCGCAGATGACGCGGCAAGTGCGGCACGACGTAGAGGCGGGCGGTTTCGATGGTCATGTTTGATCCTTTGTTTTGTAGCGGCGGTCTCTGACCGGCGCAAAAAGAATGGAGATCTCACAACGGCCACAACGGATGGCAACGGGCACGGAGGAGGGGGTTTTTGTCCGGGGGGAGCGGTCGCCGGGGCGATCTGAGGTCTGAATGCGGAAGCAGAGGCGGCGTCCCCGCCGTCCCTGCAGGGCGCATGGCCCTTGGGTGTGAAGGGGGACTGTTGCTGACTATATAATGAAGGGTGGTCGGGAGATCCCTCGGCCGTCGCCCCCGCGGTTCGGGATGACATGCTAAGAGGACGTGGGGTGATGCGAAGTCGTGATCGTGATCCTGCTCCTGATCGAGGCACCCCTTTCAGTCGAACGCCGTCGTCTCCGTTGTGGCCGTTGTGTGAGGAATTCTTCAGGAAAACAAAAAGGGCTGCGGATTTCTCCGCAGCCCTTCTCAAGGGACTTGTCTTAGTCTAAGAGGTTTTAGAACGCGAAACGCATGCCACCGCTGATCGCGTTGTTGTTGTAGTTATCGCGACCGAACTGGCCCTGATAGAAGATGTAAGCGCTCAGCTGCTGGGTGCAGTAGGCGGTTAGCCCAATGTCCACCACCGCGCTGTCACTCCCGATCCAGGGACCGTGCACCGTGAACTGGTCGTCGCAGCCAATGAAGTTGGAGGTAATCCCGTAGGAGTTATCGCCAAAGTCATGCCGCCAGGCCGCGCGCACTTCAGGCACCACCGTGAGCCCCTCACCGGGCTTCATCACCTGCTCATGCGCAACGCGGAAGCCAAGGTTGGTGCGGTAAGCACTCTGGTTCTGATCAGGGAAATGCAGCGGGATCAGTGAGGAAGTGTTCGAGTTTGGCCGGTCGTCTTCACTAAAGGAGTTAAACTCCACGTAGTTGTATTCAAAGTCGGCATAAGGCCCAACCTTCCAGCAACCACGCGTCCAGTCGTAACCAACTGCAATCATCCCATCAAACTCGGCTCCATCCGTGGAACCGGTCTCAACGCCTAAGTAAGCGTTGCGGCGGGTGTCATACTGGTTCCAACCACCGGTAGCCGAAGCGTCCACGTAGAAGCCGCCCGTGTAGTAGGTGGAGTAGAGACCAATCTTGCCCCCGTCGGTGTTCAAGCGCCCGTTGTTGACCAGGTCGCCCGTGGTATGGCTGTAAGCGCCACTCAAACCAATGGCCCAGTGATCAGTCACGCGGTAATCCACACCCATGGTGAAGCCGGCGTTGTTCAACTGGTAGCCGTCGGCACCAGGATCGTTCAGGCTTTCGTTGCCCACTTTGGTCAGTTCCCCGTGGCCGGTAATGAAGGTGCCCCAGCGATAGTTGGGCGGAGCCACCTGCTCAACCGGGTTCTTGTCCTGCACACTCTTGCCGTCGTTCTTGGTGTAACCGTGGTTGTCCTGGATAACAAAGCCATCGGCGCAGAACCCGGTCGAACCCCAGCGGATGTCGTCCATCCGGTGCTGCAGGTTGAGGGAGTTGACCATCTGCTGGGCGAAAGAAGCTTCGTAGATGGAAGCGAGTTCTTCGGGAGCAATCAGATCGTAAGCTTGTTTGAGGCTTAAGACCGGGATATTGCCCAGAATATTGGTGGCATTGACAATGCAACCGGCGGCCACCGCGCGGTCGAGGGCGGCGGCAGTCGCGATTTGGTTAGGCGTGCGGGCCGCTGAGACGAAAGGCGCGGCAAAACCGAAGGTCAGATCGACGTCACCCGGGTCAATGTTGCCGTAATCGATGAACGGACGAATGAGGCCGACGAAATCGTTAGGCGCCACCGTGCCCTGCGGCGCATTCGCGAATTCTCCGAATGTCCCGGTGTTGGTGTCGATAATGGTGATGGTGTCGCCGTTGGCTGGATTGTAGCCATTCACGCGGTGGACGAAAATTCCGCTGTTCGCCGGATCGAGATTGGCTGCGCCTGCGACCAGCATCTCGTCACTGCCGACGCCGGTGGTATTGCTGCCGACCTGCACGTAAAAGGTGCCGCCGTTGGCGTTGAAGTTAGCGGAATTGAAGTAGGCCAGCGGCGTGCCTTCAGGAGTGCGCAGCGTGCCGTCGTTCAAATCGACGTCGCCGAGCCCGAGAGCAACTGAATTGGCCACGACGAGGGTGCCGTTGTTAATGTGGGTTTCGTTAAAAAGGCCGATGTCGTCGAGAATGAGAGTACCGGTACCGGTTTTCACCAGGTTACCCGGGCCGCTCAGGATGCTGCTAATGGTTGCGGTATTCCCGTCATCCACATCTGCCACCATGCCGGTCGCGCCGTTGGTGTTATTGAGGACAGCACTGTTGATGAAGTTGGTGCCGTCACCGAGATGAAGGCGGCCGCCGTCGAAAGTGAGTATTCCACCGACGTTCAGCACGTAAGTCGAATCAACCGCGAGGGTGGAGCGCAGTCCGGCGACGCCCCAAACAGTCATATCGTTAGTAACGTTGACCACGCCGTTGTTGCGGATGGTGAGCATTCCATCTCCGCCAGGGCCG
The DNA here is from genome assembly GCA_963746035.1 of uncultured Verrucomicrobiae bacterium. Lineage (GTDB taxonomy): Bacteria > Verrucomicrobiota > Verrucomicrobiia > Chthoniobacterales > UBA10450 > JBBRDU01. Next base: position 166,082 of record CAVUZN010000002.1, read on the forward strand.
ACGTTATCCCCGCCGATGTAGGCATTGTTGCCGACGTTGAGAACGCTTGAGGTGCCGGAAAGCCCGCCGCTTCCTTCGACCAGGGCGGTGCCGGTGGAACCGCCGGTCAGGGCCACGCGCAGATTATTGCCGACATCGACTTCGCCGCCGTCGTGAATTTCGAGCGAACCGATGCCCGCGTCGGCCACGGTCAAATTATTGTTGATCGACCAGCGTGAAGCCTGGCCGCTGTTTTCGCCGCGAACAATGGCGGTGCCGATGCCGTTCACCGTGCTGCCGATGGTTCCGTTGTTGCCGGCGATGACAATGCCGCCGTCGTGAATCCGCAGCTCGCCGGTGCCGTCGTTGCCGACCACCATGTTACCGGTCGACGCGAGGTTGAAGGTAAACACGCCCGGATCGCCGGAGACGTTGACGGTGCCATTGGAACCCGCCGCGACGCCGATGTTAACGACGGTTGCGCTGACGGAGCCGAAATTTTGGACGGTGAGAGTGCCGGTGCCGTTATTGCCTACGCGCAGGTTGCCGGCTGCGGTCAGCACCGCCAAATCGCGGACGGTCGCATCGCCGATCGCGCCGAGGCTCTCACCGATATTGATGTGGCTGCCGATTGTCGCCTGGGCAAAATCGCTCATGACGAAGGTGCCGTTGCCGTCGTTACCGACGTTCAAATCCAGCACCGTGTTCAGGCTGCTCAAATTGTTCATCCGGAGGGTGGCAACACTGCCAGTGGCGTCGCCGACTTCGACGTTGCGGGCGGTTGCGCCGGGTGCGCCGATTCGAACGGTTGCATTTGGAACCGCTAACGTGCCGATGTGGGCGTTGTCAGCAGCGGTGGGCGGATTGCCGAGGCTCCAGTTGCCGTTGTTAAACCAATTGTCGTTGTTAGCGCCGGTCCAAAAATCCTGGGCGGCGTGCAGTGAGCTCATTCCAATGAGCGAGATGGCCAGTGCGAAAGCGCTCTTCCGTAGTACGAATTTCATGTGTGTTCTCCTTGAGTAGGGCCGATTTTCGAGATTTCCCGGAGGATGTCGAGTAGAATTCGGCGCTTTATCCCCGGTAAAATTCGCCTTCCTTCCCCCGCCATTTCGCCTCCGCAACCTCTTGAATTATTTCAGTGCTGGCGGCGTTTGCGCGGAAGCCGGTTCGAGGCGTAGCGTGAGGACATGAAAACACGGTCATGCATGGGAGCAGTCATGGCGGGGGCGTTGATGTGTTTCAGTTGCACCAACACGGCTACGAACCCCCAAAACGCGTCAAATTCGGACCCGGGAAACCGCACGTACACCGGTCAGCAGTTGGAAAACACTGGCCAGGCACAAGCGGGAGCCGCCTTGCGCCGGACTGACGCTTCGGTTGATCGGCGTTAAGAAGCGGAACGCTGGTCGAGGATGCCGGCTGTTTACAGCCGGCAAAATCGGGGCGGCTATTGGCCGCAGCCGCTGCTAAAGACTCGTCCTTCGGAGATTCGTTATGCAAGGGTTGCGCCGACTTCATCTTTATCTCGGGTGCCTTTTCGCGCCGGCGCTCATTTTCTTCGCCGTCAGCGGTTCATGGCAGCTGTTTCGCGCGCATGATGATGAGAAAAACGGCTCCTACCGCGCTCCGCCGGTGCTGAAAGCTCTCTCGGCCGTGCATATGAATTCGCATCTTCCGGGCAAACGCGCTTCCGTCTACACCCCGCTCAAAACCTTTTCGCTCCTGGCCGCGGCCGGACTGATCCTGTCGACCGTGCTCGGGGTTGTGATGGCCTTTCGCTTTTCTTCCACCGCCGTCACGCCCGCGCTTCTGCTTGGCGCGGGCGTGTTAATTCCGTGTTTGATTCTCTACGCTTATCGTTAGGCGACCCTGCTCAACTCCCCGGCTGCGGGTTTCGATTCGGGTAGGGCGGGACGGGCGGAAGATCGTAACGCTTGGACTTCAGATCCGTGGTCACTTCCTGGATGGCGCGATCCAATTGCTGATCCTCGCCGTTAAATTCCCTGCTTGGATCGTTGTCGACCACGATATCGGGATCTACCCCGTGTCCTTCAATCACCCAATCTTTGCCTTCCCGGGAATAGGGCGCGAACTCCGGCTTGGAGAAATTGCCGCCGTCGGCCAAGGGCAGCGAATTCCGGATGCCGACCACGCCGCCCCAGGTGCGCTTGCCGATGAGCTTGCCCAGACCTAACGACTTGAACCGGTATGGGAAAATATCCCCGTCCGAAGCCGAAAATTCGTCGCACAGGGCCACCATCGGTCCGACAAATGTTTGGGGCGGATTAGTCTGCGGCGTGCCGTTCCGGCCAATCTCGATCATGATTAGCGCGCGACGCAGGCGCTCGATCACCAGCGGCGAAACAAAGCCCCCGCCATTTCCGCGCACGTCCACGATCAGCGCTTTCTTTCGGATCTGCGGAAAGTACTGCTTGGTGAACTGGCTCAATCCCGCACGGCCCATGTCGGGAATGTGGATGTAGCCCACCTCGCCATTCGTCTTTTTGCCGACGTAATCGACGTTCTTCTGGACCCACGCGAGATAATACAACGGGCTTTCGTCCGCGACCGGGACGACGGTGATGTCGCGCGCGCCCTCATCGGACGGTTTTGAGTTGACCCGCAGGATGACCTGCTTATCCGCGGTGCCGACGAGGCCGTCGTAGAGGTTGGCCAGTTTTAAAACGGGCGTCCCATTGACGGCCAGAATGTAATCGCCGACTTTCACGTTCAGACCGATTTCGGTCAACGGCGAGCGCGTCTGCTTATCCCAGTTTTCGCCGGGAAGGATGCGATCGATGCGGTAGGCGTGACTGGCTGGGTCGCGCGAAACTTCCGCGCCGAGCAGACCGAGCTTGATCCGGGGCGCCGGCGGCCGTTCACCCCCGCCGACGTAGGCATGGCCGTTGTTGAGCTCGGCAATCATTTCGCCTAACAAATAGGTGAGATCGTTGCGATGATTCACGAACGGCAGGAGCACTGCGTATTTTTCACGCATCGCCTTCCAATCAACGCCGTTCATGTTCGGGGCGTAAAAGAAATCGCGCATCTGCCGCCAGCACTCGCTGTAGATCTGATCCCACTCGGCGTGCCGATCGAGCTGCATGTCGAGATCCTTGAGCTTTAGCTCGTGATCCTTGGTTTCGATCTTGTCCTTCGGCAGATCGATGATGGCGTAATCTTTTTTGACCTGGACGAGCATCTTTTTGCCGTCCTGGGTGATTTGAAAGCCTTGCACCTCGCCGATCACCGTTTCTTTACGGTCTTCCAGGCTGAAGGAGCAAAGATGGCCTTTGCCCGGCTGGCCGCCATCCTCGTCACCGTCATCCCCTTCGTCGGCGGCAGTTCGGCGAATGTAAAAGATGCGGTCGTCGATCGCGCGAATGTCGCTGTAGGTCCCCGAAGCAATGGGCAGGCCGACAATGCGGGAGGTTAGACCATCGAGGTCGACCTTTACCACCGGCGGCTTTTTGTCTTTTTCATCCTTCTCCGCGGCCTTGGCCGGGCTGGGTGCCTTTGACGACTCCGGCTTTTTCGCGTCGTCGCCGTTCTTGCCCTTCTCCTTTTCTTTTTCCTTCTTTTTCTTGTCGGCGTTGCCCACTTCGTCGCTTCTCGGCGCGAGCGGCGACGGCGTGTCCTTGGAGAGGGTCACCAGGTAAACGCGATCCATGTCGCGATAAACCTCCGCGAATTCCTGTTCGCCAAAGGTCGGCTTGAAGTCGCGCGCCGAGCTGAAGAGCAGATATTTTCCGTCGTCGCTGAAACTGACCGTCCCGGAACTGTACCAATCATCCGTGACCGCGGTCTGCTTTTTATCCGCCAGCGAATAAAGGTAAACCTTTAGGACATCGTTTTGTTCGGGGCGTGCCCAGGCGATCCACTGGCTGTCCGGCGACCAATCAGCGGATTCGATTTCTCCGACCTTGTTTTGATCGACCTGCGTCACCTGCCTGGTGGCGACGTCGACGAAGCGAAGACGCTGCAGCCGGTCGGTCCAAAGGAGTTTCTTACTGTCGGGTGACCAGATGGAACGGTAATAGTAGGTGTCGGCGCCACTGGTGACCTGGACGGGGGCGCCTTTTCCGTCCTGCGCTCGAACGTAGAGCTCGTTCTCGCCGGATTCGTCTGAATTATAGGCGATCCACTTTCCGTCCGGCGACCAGACGGCGTCGCGCTCGTGCGCGTTCGACGTGCGCGACAGGTTGCGGGGAGTTCCGTCCTTCGCCGGAATGGAATAAAGGTCGCCGCGTGCGACGGCGATGACGCGTTCGCCGTCGGGCGCGAGATTGACGGATTCGACATGCTTGGAGGCGTCGACCATTCCGCTGCGTCCGGAGGCGAGGTCCTCTTTGATCTCAATCGGGACCGGTGCGGCCTGTCCCGACTTCAAATCATAACGCCAAATGTAGCCGGCCTGCTCGAAGACGATCGAGTTTCCGCCTAACGAAGGGAATTTGACGTCGTAATCCTTGAAGGTCGTGAGTTGCTTGGTCTCCTTGGAAGCGAGGTCAGTGTAGAAAAGGTTGAGCCGCCCGTCCCGGTCCGACGTGTAATAGATGCGGTTGTCCGGGCCCCACATCGGACAAATGTCCTGAGCCGGATTGTTGGTCAGATTTTCGGTGGTGCCGCTTTTGAAATCGTGGATCCAAACATCGTCGGCCATGCCCCCGCGATAATGCTTCCAAGTGCGGAACTCACGGAAGACACGGTTGTAGGCGATCTTCGTATCGTCCGGGGAAAAGGAGAGGAATCCGCCGCGCGGCAGGGGCAATTGCTGCGGCAGCTCACCGTCCAGGCCGACGGTGAAGAGCTGTCCGATGAAGTCGTTAAACGATTTCATGCGGGAGCGGAAGGCGACCGACGGCTTCGTGTTTTCCCAGGCCATGACAATGTTGTTCGGTCCCATCCGGTCGGAGACATCGTCGCGGCCGAGAGTGGCGGTGGTGGTGAGGCGCTTGGGTGACCCACCTTCCGCCGGCATCAGGTAAACTTCGGTGTTGCCGTCATATTGCGAAGTAAAAGCGATCTGTTTTCCGTCGGGCGAAAAGCGGGAAAACGAAATGTAACCCGGCGCACTGGTGAGACGCCGCGCCACCCCGCCGGCCTGGGGCACGGTGTAGAGTTGCCCGGCGTAGCAGAAAACGATGCTGCCTTCGGGACTGACCGTCGGGAAACGCAACAGTCGTGTCGTCTGCGGGAGGCTTTGGCTGAAGGCGGCAGCGGCGAAGAGGAAGGAGACGAGCAGGGAAAACCAGCGAAGGGATATGCGCATATAGGATGAGCTGACAAGCTGCCGCCGACTGCTGCGGGCGCAACTCGTTTTCTGGGAGGTATTCGAGCGCCGGGTTGGCATATTGTTGCCTAACGAAGCTCCGCTATGAACCTCGAATTCATCGCGGCAGAAAAGCAAACCGGGCTTCCCGCTCGCGCGAGAAGCCCGGCTAATTCGAACTCGGTGAAGAAGCTTTGCGGGCCGTCTTATTCGCCGAATTTGGAAGGTTTATCGCCCTCTTTCAGCGCGTCGGATTCGCTAACGTATTTGCCTTTCTTGGTCTTACCGTAATAGCGCGAACCTTCCTTGTGATAGATGTGGCTGTCGGTGTTTACCCAGACCAAACCATGTCCTCCGCCGGAGGCGGGAGTGGCGGTGGGGCCGGCGTTAGCCGCCCCGGGAGTGGGTGAAGGACGGGGCGCGAACAAGGCAGCCAGTCCTTTGCGCGGTGAAGCGGAAGGGGATGGCGACGCAGCTGCGGTGGCGGATTCTTTTTTCTTCCGTTTCTTCGCGGGCGAAGCTTCGGCATTGGCCGCGGGCGAAGCAGCGCCATTCGCGCTGGGCGCCGGCGAAGCCTCTTTTTTCTTGTGACGTTTTGTGGGCGAAGCGGATGCGGTCGCTTCCGCGGCGCTGGCCTGGGGTGACGGAGACGTCGTTGCCTCCGATTTTTTGTGAGAATGTCGCTTAGCCGGCGAAGGAGCAGGAGATGCAGCCGGCGATGGCGACTCGGATTGAGCGAGCGCCATCATCGCCCCGGCTAAGGCAAGGGAAATAACAAGGGCAATGTTTTTTGTTTTCATGTCTCTCACGTTAACGAGTCGTAAAAACAGAGAAAAGAGCAAAACACGAATCTTTGTGTCAGGCGGCGGATGATTTTGTCCGGACGAGGGGCGCACCAACCAGCCCAGCCACGGCGAAGCCAACGATCTGCATCAAAATAGCGGCTCCGATGAAATGCTTGGGGAAGCCATACCAGTTCCAATAGGGGATATTGGTGGCGATGGCCGTGAGCACACCCGCCACCAGAAAGAACCCAAACTTGGCGGCGAATCCGCGCAGCGTGGTCTGCCTGAGAAGGAATGCGGCGAGCAAGACCTCGGCGCATTCGGTAGCGAACTCGATCCCGAGCAACGGCCCCATGTTCATCTCTCGTCCGGCCGGGTGATAGAGGAGCATCCCGGACGGGCTGGCCGCGAGCTTCTCATTCATGTGCTTCATCACCGCCGCCTTCTCTTCCCGCGTCGGGTTTGGTCCGAGACCAGGGCCAGGGAAATAATAGAGGCCACCTTTATCGGCGGTGCCTTCTTTGAAGTTGGCGATGGCCGCCGGCTCGTTAGGTAATTCCCTGATGCCCGACTCGCCGAGGGGCAGGACGTCGTGGGCGACGAAGTTCCAGACAAACATTCCGATTCCACCGACAATCGCAGCGAGAATGACACGTTTCATGGCTGGTTAGGATGGCGAACCGCCCCGCGCTTGGGAACTTCTAAATACGGGAGCTGATCAGTGGGCGGCCCGCGGCGCGCGCACGTCCGGAAGAAAAGCGGTAAGCAGACCGATCAAGGGCAGGTAGGAGCAGAGATGGAAGACAAAATGAATGCCGTAGTGATCAGCCACTACTCCCAGAATCGCGGAGCCGATTCCCCCCATTCCAAAGGCGAGCCCGAAGAAGAGTCCCGCCATCAGGCCCACCTTTCCCGGCACCAATTCCTGCGCGTAAACGAGAATGGCGGAGAAGGCAGAGGAGAGAATCAGGCCGATGATGCCGGCCAGAACCGCGGTCCAGAAGAGGTTGGCGTAGGGCAGGGCGAGTGCGAACGGGGCGACGCCGAGAATGGAAACCCAGATCACCGCCTTGCGGCCAATGCGGTCGCCGATCGGCCCGCCCAGGAATGTCCCGGCGGCGATGGCGAAAAGAAAAATGAACAGCTGAAGCTGCGCGCTCTGCACCGAGAGGCCGAACTTCGCCATCACGAAGAAGGTGTAATAGCTAACCATGCTCGCGAGGTAGAAGTATTTCGAAAAGATCAGCGCCATCAGGATTCCTAACGAAATAAGAACACGCCGCCGCGACAAGCCGGCGCGCATCTCTTTCGCCGCAGCGGTGTGCGCGGCGTGCCGCGGATGGCGGGCGAGGCTATCGCGATACCAGCGCCCCACGCCGATGAGGACGGCAATTCCGACTAGGGCCAGAAACGAGAACCAGGAGATCGAGCGCTGCCCGCGACTGACGATGAGCGCGGCGGCGAGCAAAGGTCCCAGTGAACTCCCGGCGTTTCCTCCCACCTGGAAGAGGGATTGCGCGAAGCCGTGCTGGCCCCCCGAGCTTAAGTGCGCCACCCGCGATGCCTCGGGATGGAAGACCGCGGAGCCGAAGCCGATCAGCGCGACCGAAATCAAAACCACGCCGAAAGCGGGCGCGGCTGAAAGCAAAAGCAGGCCAAGTAGAGTTGAAGTCATCCCGATGGCCAGGGAAAAGGGTTTGGGATGACGATCGGTAAAGAATCCGACGATGGGCTGTAGAATCGATGCCGTCATCTGATTCGTTAGGGTGATCAGTCCAATGTGCCGAAAATCCAACTGCAGCGCGTCCTTGAGCAGGGGATAAATCGCCGGCACCAGCGACTGCAATGTGTCGTTGATCAGATGGGAAAGACTGAGCGCGACGAGGACGGGCAGAACGGGTCGCCGCGCCGGCGGTGCAGTTTCCCCGGTGGGCAGACATGGCCCGGTGGCAGGGGCTTCCACCGCTTCATGGGTTTTCTTAAACTCTGTTGCCATCACTCACCTCCCTCGCCACTCAATCGGCTCGGGACAAATGCTGAACGTTGGGAAGAGGTCTGTTACCATCACTCACCTCCTTCGCCTTGGTAAGCTCTGCCCCATCTTCACCCTGCTCGCCCTAAGCCGCTCGCAAATGTGTTGAACATTGAAAGTTGGCTCGCGCCCCCACCTCCGCGGGACTGAATGCTGGGAAGATAGTTCACCATCAGCCAATCCCTGCAACGGCTGCGCGAAATCGGAAAGACACTCCTCATTTGAAAAATCGGTGCAGGCGCACGAAACAGAGTTATGCGAAGCAACACTGTCAGCCGGCGGCTGCTCGAAGCAGCGGGATTATTTTTGATTGGGGATGGACTCATCGGATTGGTGCGCCCGCGCCGGCATTCGTGGCTCTGGCATTTCGGTCCGCAGCTCACCCGCGCCATCACCGAGGAACTCGCAGCTAACCCGAAGATTGCGCGCTGCGTTTACGCGGCGGAACTCGCAGTCGGCCTGGCCCTCTCCACTTCGCAAACCAGGCGAGGATAAATCGATCCGGAACGGGCGAACGGTGTCGAGACGCCGCGCCATTCAAGGTCTATAATTGCGAGGCATGTGGCATCTGATTCTCGGCGGCGCGAAGTGGGGCATTGTCGGCTTCGTGGTGGCGTTTTTCTTGATGAAGATTTACGAGGGAACCCACATCCACGACGACATCCCGCGCCCCGAATTTAAGGAGCGCCGCGCCCGCCGCGCGACTTTCGTGTTGTCGGCTTTTGCCGGCGCGCTCTCGGCTTGCGTTTGGTTGCTCGTGCAGAAGCTCGACTAGCCTTCTTCTTCTTCTTCTTCTTCTTTGCCGGGCCGAGGAGGGTTCCGCGACATTTCGAGGTGCCGCAATGGCAGGCATATTCTTTTTCCAAGGCGGGCGTGCGCGGTTCGTCTACTTCCAGGCCGTAGTCGTAGAAGAGTTCCTCTCCCGGCTGCAACGTCCTTAACGCGTGAATAAAGACGCGGTTACCTTTTTCGATCGCCTCACAGTTGGGCGAGCACGAATGATTGATCCAGCGAGCGTCGTTGCCACCGACCGCCGGATCGATTACATCCCGGCCATTCGCTAACCCGAACAAGAAGGTGTGAGCCCCTTCCTCCTGCTCGGTCGCCTCGTCCCAGGGGACTATCTTTCCGATGTATTCGATGATGCGCTGCCCTTTGGGAATGACGGTGCGCGCATACCCACCTTTTCCGTGCACCCGCGACTTCCTCACTTCGAGGAATTTAGAGCCAGCGGTCTTTTCGTTAGAGGATTGGCCGTTGCGGCTGCCGTTTTGTCTCATGCAAAAGTCAGTTTTGTAATCTTGAATCGAGGCGGGGATGGAAGGGGTCGACTAAAAACGTTCGTAACTCAAGCCGAACCCGAGTGTCTGTGTTAGCCGAAGGCTGAATAAGCTTGCGGATTCAGCGCCGTCTGAACAGTCTCCTGAAACACGCCTATGAAAAAATTCTTACTTCCATGCCTTGCTCTGACCGTTGCGGCTGCGTTAATCGCTTCCTGCTCCCATAAGGAAACACAGACCAGTACCACCGCTGCCAGCACAACTAAAAAGACCACGACGACCGGAACGAATTCGACGACGAAGAAGACCGGCACTACCGCCGCCTCGAGCTCGACCTCCACCGCGAAGAAGAAATCGGCTTCCGGCAGCTCGACCTCGAGCTCTTCCGGATCTTCCTCGAGTTCGTCGAAGAAGAAGGCCAGCACCGAAGCCTCACCGTCAGCGTCGCCAAGTGCCACCAGCACGCCGGCGGCGTCGACCGAGAGCGAATCAGCCGCTTCGCCGTCTCCTTCGCCTTCCGAAGGCTAGGACCTTAAACCTGTTCGATTTTGAAAGGGGCGCGGCCTTCCAGCGGCCGCGTCCCTTTTTTCTTTGATTCGTTAGGGCGCGGTCGCAGGATTTACGGGTTACCCCTACCTGCCGCTGAATGTTAATTACAGGTAGGGGTCGTTCACCGAACGGCCCGCTCACAAAATAATCACGCCGTCAGTCTAAGCATCGCTCCCGCGAGAAGTACGCTGCGAAACAATGCCGAACTCCCGCATCGTCTCCCTCCTCCCCTGCCAGGAGAGGATTGAGGTGAGGACGCAGTTTTTGGTGAAAGGCGCCCAGGTGCCGGGCTCGCATAGAATCCTCCTCACCCTAACCCTCTCCTGAGAGGAGAGGGAAAGCGGCCCAACCTCGACCCGCTCCTCTCGACGCGATGAAGCGTTGTACGACGGGCGGTTCGGTGAACCGCCCCTACCTGTCGTCGAATGTTAATTACAGCAGGATCAAGAAAAGAGAAGGTTCCGGAGATTGGGAATTCCGTAAACCCTGTTAATCCTGTCTAGTTCTTTAGGGTCAGCCCTGCTGCGGAGCGGCGCCGAAGTGGGACGAGACGGAACTCGTCCCTCCAGGTCACGCTTGTCCTTCGTTGCACCAGCTGGCTAGATCGTTAGGTGCAATCAAATGAAAAAAGCGAACCTTAACGAAATTCGAAAGGAGGATTGGTCTTCTCCTAAAGGCAAATTTGCCGCCTCCTTCAAAGCCGTTTCGGAAGCCCTCGGCCGCAAGCCGCAGTCGCAGCACCTCGATGAACGCCATCCTTTTGACGTCGAGATTTGTCGCATCCCGGCCGGCAAAACGAATTATCCCTATCATTCTCACAGTGCGCAATGGGAGCTTTACCATGTGCTTTCCGGGCGAGGCGTGGTGCGGCATCAGGAGGGAAGCACACCGATCGAATCGGGCGACGCCTTCATCTTCGGCCCGGACGAGCCGCATCAGATCAGCAGTGATGCGAGCGGCGACCTGATTCTTTGCGTGGTGGCCGATAATCCGATCGGCGAATCCGGTTATTATCCTGACAGTCAGAAGTGGCTGGTGCGATCTCCGGAACGACGCCTGATGCGCTCGGAAAACCTGGATTATTTCGACGGCGAAGAATAACCGTCAGGCTCCGGCGGCGCGGAGCAATTTGAGCGGGGCTTGATTGTTCCTGCTGGAGCAGACACGTTTCACCGTGCTTTATCACCGGCAGTGGAGTTTGCCGTCGCCGCTGGGAGTACCTGGTCGAGCACGTCTGGGTTGCCCGCGGATATCTCGCCCAACCCTGGCGCAACGCGATTTTGCCGGAGGGAACGGTGGACTTGATCGTGAACCTCGGTGATCTGCAATATCTCTGTCAGGGCACGGGGCAGCCCTCTGCCTTTCGGCACAGCTGGCTTTCGGGTGAGCGCTTGCAACCGATCGTTATCCAGGAGTGCGGAAGCGTCGATCTGATTGGCGTTCGCTTTCGCCCGGCCGGAGCATGGCCAGTGCTCCATTTGCCGCTTCAGGAGTTTACCGGGCACGTGCTCGAACTGGATTCGCTGCCGGACTATGGGTTGGAAAGTTTGCGGGAACAACTCCTGGCGCTGAGCACCGATGCTGCGCGGGTGCGGCGACTTGGCCTCTGGCTCCTGCGGAGATTGCAGAAAGGGCCTGCCGTCACGGCGGCCGTTCGTTATGCCTTGCATCGCCTCTCGAAGGAAGAAAGGCCGGCGATCGGGGAGCTCGTCTCCAGGATCGGTATCAGTCATCGCCATTTCGTGCGGGAATTCGAGAAATGTGTCGGATTGAAGCCCAAGGTCTACGCTCGCCTGCGCGGCTTTCAGCATGCCATCGGTCTCGTTGGTCATGAGGTGAAGCCGGATTGGAGCGCGATTGCCTCGGCCTGCGGCTATCATGACCAAGCGCATCTCATCCACGAATTCGAAAACTTTTGCGGGATGAGCCCCTCGCGTTATTTGGAACGGCGCGGGCCTTTTCTCAATTATCTGCAGCTGAGCTAGGCCGGCGTCCGCGACGATTTGTCAATTTTCTACAATCCCACGACACTTTGCTTTCGTAGTATGCGCGGCATGCGAAAAATCTGTTTGCCGTTGGATCTGTGGTTAGGCTGGGTGCTGCTGGCGCTGTCCCTTTCACCGTCGGCCCTGGCCGGAACCGAGCCAAAGTTGGAGCCAGTTGCCTTCCTCACCCAGTCGGAGTGGCTGGCGAAACTTCCGGACCGGCCGGATGGAAAAACCATTGCCATCCGCGCCCGTTTCGCCTGGGCTGAGAACCAGCGCGTCATCCGGGTGAGCAATCAGTTCATTGTCGATGGCAAGCCCACGCCCTACATCGAAGGGATCTACTACTGGAATCCTGGTTCGGGAAAGATCGAGTTCGTCTGGTCTGATGCGGAAGGAAATCTTTCGCGCGGCAGCGTCAGGGCGAGCGAGGGAAAACTGGTGCACGATTTCGACGTGACCAACTCGTCAGGGAAAGTGGACGCTTACGTCGGGCGCGTGACGCGGAACTCGGATGGATCATGGAACAACGACATTCTGCAGCAGGTGGAGGGGAAGCTCGTTCCCCGGGTGCAGGTTCGCTATCAGCCGGTTTCGGCTGGCGTTCCGAAGTAGACCCCGCCAACTGCGGGTCATCCACCGCGCAGCGGAAAGGCGAATGAAAAGAAGTGAACCCTCTTCATCGTCTGCCGCCCTTTGATTTGGACTCGGGCGATCTCAATGTGATCATCGACACCCCGCGGGGTTCGCGAAACAAGTTTGCTTTCGACTCGAAGCAGAAAGTCTATGAACTGAAATCCGTTCTCCCTAACGGCGCTGTTTTTCCCTTCGATTTCGGTTCCATCCCTGGAACGAAAGCGGAGGACGGCGACCCCCTCGACGCCCTCGTCCTGATGGACGAGGCCGCCTTTTGCGGCTGCCTGGTGCGGGCGCGGCTGCTCGGTGTCATCGAGGCGGAACAGGAAGAAGCAGAGGGAGAGATGATCCGCAACGATCGTCTCATCGCCGTCGCGGCAAAATCGCGCGCGCACGCGGGCTTGCAGAAGCTCGACGATCTCGATCAAAACCTACTGAAGGAGATCGAGCATTTCTTCGTTTCGTATAACGAAATCAAAGGCAAGAAATTCCGGCCGTTGCGTCGCGCCGGCGTGAACCAGGCGGTGAAACTGGTGAAGAAGGCGACTCGTCCGGGCGGGAAGAAAGGCGACGCGAAGGCTGATCCTGTCGCGACCCGGAAATCGAAAAAATAGGGTTTTTCTCCGGCTGGAGAAATTCCTTAGACAAATCGGGTTCGGGGCGGCGTCTGCCTTTGTGATGAGCGTATCGCCCGTGCCGCCGGAGGGACTTGCCTCGATTCTCCGCGAACTGGTCGAGCTTTCTCATATTTCAGATGCCCCCCCGCCGCCGGAATCTTCCACCAGCCGCGATCAAACGCGCGACGATGTGAATGAAGTGTCTGGTCCCGCCGCTGACCAGCGAAAAGGTCCCGAATCCGGAACAGGATTCTCCCGGTAACGCGCGAAAAAGGTTAACGAGCTAAACTATCTTGTGGCGTAAACATTTCATAATGAATCGCTTACGGTTAAACCGGCCAGTGGCACGGCGCCTGCAAAACGCATTCTGCATCCAAATGACGCTCTCGCTGCATCAAAACACTGAAAGCTTCGCTCAACCCACTGCTCATCCCGCTATCCCATGATCCTCGACAATTTCCGACAAGACGTCCGAATCGGCCTGCGCGTTCTCTTCAAGGAAAAGATGTTCTGCTTCCTTGCTGTCGTTGTCCTCGCCCTCGGTATTTGTGGCGTAACTACGCAGTTCACCATCGTGAACGCGTTTATCCTCCGCGGCTTTTCCTTTCCCCATCCGGAACAGCTGGTCAGCGTGGGCCTGATCGATCCCGGCGCTTCCGATCAGAATAACAACTTCGGCAACGGCCAAATTCCGGCCGCGCAGGATTACGAAGATCTCAAGGCCGCGCAGAAATCCTTTTCCCTGATGGCGGCGTATCTCAACGGTTCCACCGTCAACGTGAGTTATCGGAACAATCCGCAGCGTTACACCGGCGGTTACGTGACGGAGGATTTCTTCCGCATCGTCGGAGTGTCGCCGATCATGGGGCGCGACTTCACCGCTGAGGATAACAAGCCCGGGGCCGAGAAGGTGGCCATGCTCGGCCACGAGATCTGGCAACGCGACTTCAATGCCGATCGAAACATCGTCGGGCAGGCCGTGCGCATCAATGGCAAGGCCGCCACCATTATCGGGGTGATGCCGCCCAACTTTAAGTTTCCCATCTCGGAGCAGCTCTGGGTTCCGTATTACAACGAGTTTCCGTTAAAACCCCGGGGAGACCTCGAAGGCGGGCAAGTCGGGCCGCAGATCATTGGCCGTTTGCGGGACGACGTTTCGCTTGATCAGGCCAATGCAGAATATAGCGGACTGGCCAAACGATTGGCGGCGGAGAACCCGAAGACGAATAAGCAATTCACCAGCGCCAGCGTCCAGCCGCTGCTGAACACTTTTACCGGTCCGCAGTTGCGTCAGACCGTTTATGCCATGCTTGGCGCAGTTATTTTCGTTCTCCTCATTGCCTGCGTGAACGTGATGAACATGCAATTTGGTCGCGCCGCGCTGCGCGCCAAGGAACTGGCCATTCGTGGAGCGCTGGGGGCGACCAAAGGCCGGCTCATTCAGCAGATGCTGACCGAAAGCCTGCTCGTGGCAGTGCTCGGAACGGGTGTCGGCGTGGTCCTGGCGCACTGGTCGATTTCCGCGCTCTCCTCTGCCTTTACTTCCTTGCCCTTTCCGTTCCCTTATTGGGTCTCGCTGACTATCGATGGCCGGGTTCTGGCCGTGATTGTCGGTTTCACCCTGCTGGCCACGGTTTGCTCGGGTTTGATTCCGGCGTGGTTGAGCGCGCGCGCCAATGCTGCGGAGATGATGAAGGAAGGCGGGCGAGGGAACAGCAGCCGCCTAACGAACGTGATCACCCGAATCCTGGTGGTCGGTCAGATCGCTTTGACCGCCGCGCTCCTGATTGCCGCCACGCTCCAGATCAAATCGATCAGGAACCAGACCACCCAGAATTACGGTTACGACGAGAACGGCGTCTTCAGCGCGCGCATGGGATTGTTCGAAGGCGATTATCCAACGGGCGACGCCCGTGCTCAGTTTTTTGCCAAGGCTTTGCGTTCGCTCCGCGCGGATCCCGCCTTTGCAGGTGCGGCCATGAGCAGTCGTTTTCGCATGACCTTCGGCAACTTCAGTCAATATGAAGTGGACGGCCAGACTTACATGACGGAGCGCGATCGGCCCCAGGGAAACTGGGAGGCGATCTCGGATGGCTATTTCAGCACCCTTGGGCTGAAGATCCTGGAAGGGCGCGATTTCACCCTCGACGATTCCGACGCAAAACAACCTGTCGCGATCGTGAACACTTCTTTCGCGCGCAAATATTTCGGCAACGAAAGCCCGTTAGGCCGCCGCGTTCGTGTCTTCAACGCAGCCACTCCGTTGCCCTGGCGCACCATCGTTGGGGTAGTGCCGGATATGTTGATGCAGGGCCCGTTCAACGCACAAACCGATCAAAGCGGATTTTACGTTCCGCTGCTGGCGACGCCGCCGATTCCACAGTTTTGCACAATCGTTGTGCGTCCCCATGCCGGGCAGCGGGCGGATACGCTCGGGCCCGCGTTAAGCAGGGCAGTGGCGAAGCTGGATTCGAATTTGCCTACTTATTTCACCGGCACGCCCGCCACACTGCACAGCGAAATCCTGGCGATCCCGCGGATTACGGCCACGCTTTTCATGATCTTCGGCGTAGTCGCATTCCTTCTCTCGGCGGTGGGGTTGTATGGAGTGATGAGCTTTTCGGTTAACCAGCGGACGCAGGAATTTGGAATTCGGATTGCGCTTGGAGCTGACGCCGTCCGGATTATCCGGCTGGTCATGACCCAGGGCGCATGGCAGCTGGCGATTGGTTTGTTGCTGGGCGCGGGCGGAGCCGCTTTGCTCCTCGGTGTGCTGGCCGCGGCTGCGCTGCAGAACCTTCTCTTCAAGGTGAACGCGCTCGATCCGTTGATTTACACAAGCGTGGCGGCATTGCTCACCGCGGTGGCCGCTGCTGCCTGTTTTGTTCCGGCGCGACGCGCCACGCGGGTTAATCCAATCGTTGCCCTTCGCGCGGAATAGGGGTGGAGTTAAGCGTCTCTTCTGTGGCGGCAGGCGTCTCGCCTGCAGTTTAAGAGAGCAGCCGGGACGGCTGCCTCCACAGAGCGAAAGGGTCGGCGGTCATAGACCCCCGCTACACTCTACGTCCGCTGAAGCTCTGCCACCCCGCTCACCATTTCGAACGAACGCAGCCGTGCCTGGTGATCGTAAATCTGGCTGGTGATGATGATCTCGTCGCAGCCCGTTTCAGCCGCAATCTCCTGCAAGCGCCGCTGCACCGTTGCAGAGGACCCGACCACTGTGTAACGCGCGCGCTGCGCGAGCGCGGCACGTTCAGCCTCACTCCAGAGTTCATCCATGCTTTCGACCGGTGGCGGGAGCTTGCCGGGATGTCCCCGGATGAGGCTGAGGATCTGCTGTTGTGCGGAAGTGAAGAGACGCCGCGCTTCCGCGTCCGTTTCGGCGCAGTAAACGCCCGCG
Source organism: uncultured Verrucomicrobiae bacterium (assembly GCA_963746035.1). Lineage (GTDB taxonomy): Bacteria > Verrucomicrobiota > Verrucomicrobiia > Chthoniobacterales > UBA10450 > JBBRDU01. The sequence goes on from CAVUZN010000002.1 coordinate 182,617, forward strand.
CCCACGATGACGTAGGGTCGATCCAGTTGGGCTGAAGATCGGAAGCCCGTTCGGTAAAGTTCAAGGGCGACCCGCAAATATTCAGGCGCGAAATGGGAGGCAAAAGCAAACGGAAGCCCTAATTCAGCGGCCAGGCGCGCGCTGAAATCGCTCGAGCCGAGGAGATACAATGGAACCGATAAACCGTTACCGGGGACGGCGCGGACCCGCGGACTGGGATCGACTGGATGGAAGTAATTCATGAGTTCAATCAGGTCCTGCGGAAAGGTGTCGCCACTGCTGCCGAGATTGCGCCGAAGCGCGCGCGCAGTCGCCTGATCGCTGCCGGGAGCGCGGCCGAGCGCGAGGTCGACGCGTCCGGGGAAGAGCGATTCCAGGGTTCCGAACTGTTCGGCGACGACTAGCGGAGCGTGGTTAGGCAACATGATGCCGCCGGCGCCGACGCGGATCCGGTTGGTCCCGTTGGCAACGTAGCTGATCACGACGGAGGTCGCGGCGCTGGCGATGCCGGGCATGTTGTGATGCTCCGCCAGCCAGAACCGATGGTAGCCCCAGCGCTCTGCGTGTTGCGCGAGGTCGAGTGAATTGCGAAAAGCCTCCGCCGCTGCGCTGCCTTCGATGACGGGTGCAAGATCGAGAATCGAAAGGCGCATGAGCTAAACGTTAAACGCGGCTGGAGCCAGCGTCACATGCGGGCTCGGTCGAGTATCACTTCACTGACGCCAAGAGCTTTCGAGCGGCATCCCTCTTTTGGATGAGTAGACGATCTAAAGTCATAAATGTCGCGTTGCGTGCTGCTTATGAAATACTTAATGACGTGAATAATCCTCGCCCGACCTCGGTCCAACTTAGTGGAGGAAAAATTGGGTAAAAATATGAAACGAACACTATTCACAGTCTGCATTGCCACGGTCGCGCTCGCTGTCGCGTCGGCTTCCGCGGCGAATCAAAATGAAAAACGAGCGGCACGAAGCAGCGGCAAAGGGAAGGTGGCAGCAACCGCCCCAGTCCGTGGCCGCACCAACGCAAATGTTCAACGTTCACCGCGAGTCGGTGTTCACCAGAACACTTCCGCACACACGTTTAACGCAAACCGCGCCGCGGCGAACACGAACCACCGCGTCACGACTAACAAGACGGTCAGTCGATCGAACCTGAAAGGGACGACAACCGCGAAAACCAATCGCGTCACGGCGCGCACCGACGGTGTCCGTCGTAATCAGGCCAACGTTAATAACAATGGCGCGACCCGGAATGCGGTCGCGCGGGAGCGGCTGAATCGAAGTCAGAACGTTTCGCGAGAGCGCAACGTTGTGAATATGACGAACCGCAACGTAACCGTTAATCGCATGAGAAACGTGAACCGTAACGTCAAGGTGGTGAATCGCTGGAACGGCGATCACTTTGCCGGTCGGCGCTACTCAGCCTTCCGCAATTATCATCGCTCGTGGCATGATCGCGGATGGTGGAGGAACCACTACAGCCGCATCATCTTCGTCAGCGGTGGCTGGTACTTCTGGAATTCCGGTTACTGGTATCCGGCATGGGGCTACGATCCTGGCTACTCGTATCCGTATGACGGCCCGATCTACGGCGCGGCCAGTGTGACCCCCGGTCAGATCGTGGTCGACGTGCAGCAGCAGCTCGCTGCTGAAGGTTACTACAACGGACCGATCGACGGCATCCTCGGATCACAAACCCGCTATGCCATCGCCGCCTACCAGGCCGATCACGGTCTGGCGGTGACCTCGGCAGTCGACGAGCCGACGCTAGCGACACTGGGGCTGGCCTAACAATTCAGGGATAGCCGCGCGGCGACGCGCGGTCAGGGTAGGGGCCGCACGGTTTGAACACTGTGCGGCTCCTTTTTTTGCGGTAACGAAAGCGGCGCGAGCACTCGCTTGCGATCAGGCCGGTTCGCAACCGGGGCGGTCGCGCCACTTTGGAACACCGTTGGGTAATGTTTCTGCAGACAACAAAAGTCTTTGCAACCCATGGTTAACTTTAGTTTCGAGGTGAGGGCGTCTCGAATGGCGTGCGAGGGCGCACGCCCTCCCCGGAATCGGAGGATCAGACCAGGGGCAGGGCTGCGGATTGAACCCGCAGCCCTTCTCAAAGAAGAACGGTCCCTACCTAGAACGTTACGCGCAGACCGCCGCTGACCGCGTTGTTGGTGTAGTTCGAGCGGCCGATGTTGCCATCATAGAATATGTAAGTGGAAACGCGGTCGCTCCAGAGCAAGGAGAACCCTGCGTCAACCAGGGCACTATCCCGGCCAATGTCAGGACCGTGGACGGTAAAGATTCCTCCCGCACCCGAGGCCAGGCGCGCATCGATCGGGTAGGCCCGGTCGCCATATTCATGTTCCCACGCGGCCCGAATTTCAGGACGGAAAATGGTGCGACCCCATTGGGCATTGTAGGCGATGCGCAACCCCGTGCTGCTGCGGAAAGAATCCTCATCCTGGTCGGGAAAGGAGAGTGGCGCGAGCGAGCCGGTCTCGGTGAAGCTGTTCACATTCACGTCCGTGTATTGCAAGGTTGACCACGTCCCAATCAGCCAGTGACCAAAAGTCCAGTCGCTGCCGTAGGCGAGGAAGGCGTTGAACTCGCTGCCATCGGTGCTGCCGCGCACCGGCAGGTTTTGTAACCCGGTGCGAACGGTGTCGTAATTGTTCCAGCCGCCGCTCACCCCGAGGTCGAGGTGGAAAATGCCGTGGAACCAGCTCGGGATTCCGAAGATGCTGGCGTAAGCGCCGGCCTCGCCGCCGTCGTAATCAATCCGGCCGTGATCGACCAGATCGGCCTGGCCGCCGGAGTAGCTGCCGTTCAAACCGATGGCGAAATGATCGCAGACCTTGTAATCCACGCCGACCAGGACGCTGCCGGTCGAAATGTCGTAGCCGTGCGCGTTGTCGTTGCCATCGACGTTCACGAAGTCGCCATAACCGCTCACGAACACGCCCCATTTATTTTCGGGAGTGGGCACGAGGATGTTCTTATCCTTGTTGGCGGGCAACATGACCTTGCCGTCCGTGTAAGCGACCGGCAGCACGACTTTCCCATCGGTGAATCCGTAGGAAAGATCGGAATCGATCGCCGGGCCGCCCATCGAGTGCAGGTTCAAGTTGCCAGAGGAAAATCCGTTAGCGCCTGCGCGAATGTCATCCATGCGATGCTGGAGCGCCTGGTTGCGCACGATAGCCTTGGCGAAGCTGATCTCGGAGAGCGCCGCCAGTTCTTCCGGCGCGATCAGGTCATAATCATGCGGGAGGTTGGCCAGTAGCTCGGTATCGAGGAAGTTGATCAGTTCGTCGGCGCGCGCATCGCCCACCGAATTGTTCAGGTTAACCGCGACCGCCGTCTGGTTAGGCGTCAGTCCGCCGCCGAGGAGGAAGTCTCCCTGAGCGAAGAGCAGGGCGACATCGTTCGCTTCGTAGACCACTTCCGGGGTGACCAGGGTCCCGGTCGGGCCGAAATCGGTGATGACTGTGGCGAATTCGCCGTTCACGCCGCCGGCCGCGGTCAGGAAGATGATCTTGTCGCCGGCCACGACTGAGAAGTTCGCCAGCTTCACGATTTTCAAGGTGCCGTCGAGATTCGCGGCGCCGCCCCCGGCCAGGAGATCGTGGGTGGCCAGGCTCTGGATCTCGACGATGAGATTACCGGTCGAGGTCTGGGTATAATTCCCGTTCACCGTCAAGGTGCCGGGTGAATCACCAGGACTGACGGTGCCGTTGTTAGTCAGGTTGCCGCCGACTGTGCCGATGCCGGAGAGGATCCCGTTCAGATTCACGGTGGTCTCGCCGCTGGCGATGGAGCCGTCGAGCACCAATTCGCCGGCATTGATCGTGGTGTCGCCGAGGTAAGTGTTGTCGGCCGTCAAGTGCAACAAGCCGTCGCCTTCTTTGGTTAGGCTACCATCCTGGATGACGCCGGTCACTTCGAGATCAACTGCGCCCGAGCCGTCGTTGACGGTGAAGGTTCGGGTGACGCCACCCAGCTCGATATTCGACGCGATCAAGGCGGCGTTGCCGGCACCGTCCGAGGTCGCCGTCACGTTCGAGTTCGGGCCAATGAGAAACAATCCGGGCGTTACCCCGGTTCCGCCGGTGATTGAACCTCCGGTCATGTGGAGGGAACCGGTAAGCGCGAGACTGTTCACGCCATTGGTCGGAACGTTGGTCACGGCGCCGCGATTAATGCTCAGGTCGTTGATCGTTTCACCGAAACCGTTCATGTCGAACAATCCATCGGGGCGGATGGTCATGTTCGCGGCGTTAGCGATCTGACTGGTTGCCTGAAGAATGACGACCGCGCTTTGATTACCGCCGGTGCCGTCGCCGATGACCACATTGTCCGGAATCTCATCGGTGCCGCCAGGCCCGTTAAGCGACAGAACGCCGTCGTTTACGTGAGTCGTCCCAGAGTAAGTGTTGCCGGTTGCGCTGGCGAACTCGAGCGTGCCCGTGCCTTCCTTGATCAGGCCCGCGGTCGAACCCTGGATGGTTCCGGTGATCTGCAGATCCACTGCGCCGGGCCCGTCGTTCACGGTGAAGGTGCGGGTGACGGTGGTCGTAAAGTTGAGCGTGACATTCGAAGCGATCAAGGCTGCGTTCCCGGACGCGTCCGATGTCGCGGTCACGTCGGAATTGGCGCCGATCAGAAACAGGCCGTCGGTTGCGCCGGTTCCGCCGCTAATTGAGCCGCCGGTCATGTTCAGCGTCCCGAAAAGCGCGAGGCTATGGCTGCCGTCGGTTGGGACATTGATCACGTTGCCCTGGTTGATGACGAGGTCGTTGATGCTCTCCCCGAACCCGTTCATGTTGAAGCGCCCGTCCGAGTTGATGGTCACGTTCGAGCTGTTCGCGATCTGGCTGTTCTTTTCCAGGATAACCGTGGCGCTGTTGGCAGCGTTGGTGCCCAGTCCGATGACGAGGTCGCCTGAAACCATGGTGACGTTGTCGCCCGTGACGGAGTTGAGCGAGAGAAGCCCGAGCTCAACCGTGGTCGTGCCGGTGTAGGTGTTGGCGAGCGCGCCCTCCAGCACCAGCCGGCCGTCGCCTGTTTTGGTTAGGCCGCCGGCACCGCTGAGAAGACCGCTCAAGGCGGCGTTGTTGCCGGAATCAACCAGGGCAATCATGCCATCAGGACTCTGCGAGTTGCCGAAGGTCACGTTGTTGGAAAAGGTCACGCCGCTGCCGAGGAAGTGGAGCAGACCGCCGTCGAAGGTGAGGGTGCCGCCGACGGTGAGGCTGGCGGTGTTATCCATTTCCAAGGTGCCGCCGGTGCCGGTGCCGCCGCCCCAGACCCACATATTATTTGCGACCGTGGCTACGCCGTTGTTCTTGATCGTGACCGTACCCTGACCGCCCGGTCCGACTTGCGTTCCGCCAATCGAAAGGTCGTTATTGGCAGTCAATCTTGAGGAAAAAGTGGACACTGGTCCCTGGCCTTGGATTTCGACGGTCCCAATCGAACCGGCGTCGCGACCAACGTGAATATTTTGCGCTGTCGCAGCACCTCCATTGCGCAGTTGCAGATCGCCGGTCCCGCCTTGGCCGACATCGAGATTGTTCCCCCCGGTAATGGAAAGAGCAGAACGAAGGCCGAGGGTGGTTTCACCTTTAATAATGACCGTTCCGTTGCCATCGGAATTCGTCCCGATACTCATGCCCGCGCTGGTCATGAAGCCGCCGTCGTGGAGAGTTAAAGTCCCCGTTCCGGAAGTACCGACGTTCGTGACTCCGGAAATGACTACTGTGGCCACTGGGAGGGGATCGGCGCCAATATCCACCACGCCGACGCCGCCGTTAAAGGTGCCGATGTCCATGTGCGCAGCGGTAATCGTCGGGTTCGTGGTGGTGCCGTTTCCAAACGCGGTTAATGATCCCATCCCCGAATCGCCGACGCGCAGCTGGCCGGTGATATTGAGTTGAGCGCTGTCGCGCACCGTCAGCTGGCCGTTGGAGCCGGTTTGAGCGCCGACGATGACGTTCTGCGCCACGCTCGTGACGGAGGTGTCGCGTAGGAGGACTGTCCCGGCCCCGGCGTTGCCAATGGTAAAGTTGGTAGTGGCGACGGTCAGGGTGGCCGCGTTCTGCACGCGAAGCTGGCCGGTATCGCCGGCATTGGTCCCGACGCTGATCGAGCGGGCCGATGCGGCCCCGGAATTTACGCTGGCGGCGTTGGGAGCGATCACGTCAATTTGAACGTTATTCGCCGCTGTGGGAACACTGGTTGGATTCCAGTTGTTGGCGTTGAACCAGTTGCCGTTGACGGTGCCGGTCCATTGCTCGAGCTGCGCGTGCGACGAATTGATCGCGAAGAGGGAAAGGGCGAGGCATAGGTACGCCTGTGGTTAAAGACTTCATGGGTTCTCCTTGGTAAGGCCGGATTTTGGCCGTTTTGATCGGGCTGTCGAGGCTATTTCGGCGGGATCGGCGTCAGGTTAGGCCCTACTCAGCGGCGCCTTCCCGTTTCTGTCCGGAGTCCAGCGTGCCTTCTCTTTTCTGCCCGGAATCCAGCGCGCCCTCGCGCTTCTGTCCCGAGTCGAGAGCGCCTTCGCGTTTTTGCCCGGAATCGAGAGCACCTTCCCGCTTCTGACCTGTGGTCGTGTCGTCCTGGTTCTGGTCTGGTTCGGTTGGCATAACCGCAGCCTACCCGAGAGCTAATGCGGCGAGCAATAAAAGAAGCGTGATGTTGCTCTCTTCTTCCAGGTCAGTTCCGTTAGGAGGGAAATGGCCTGAGGCAGGTCACTCGAATGAACAGGCCAATCGCGCCCGTCGCCTAACGAACCAGGTCGGATTTATTTGGCGGCGACGTCCGGCGACGAGATCCGTTTAAACGAATGCGCCGGGATGGAAGCGAGATAAACGCCGTAGGTGCCATCGGTGAAATGCGCACTGACCGCAAAACGATTTCCGACCAGAAAATCTCCCGCAATCTCGAAGCTTCGGACTTTCTTCCCTTCCACCGGCTGCCGGTTGTCAGTCAGGAGATAGAGTTCGTCTTTGTCGGTGCGATACAAAAACACTCCGGCGTAACCGTTGGCGTAACCGACAAAGACGACGCTGTTTTTGAAGGTGGTCGACCAGATGCTGAAGTGGTCGAAGCTCCCGTCGAACAAGCCTTTCAGGCGCGTTTCCGTGTCCACGATCGGTTTGATTACCCCGGCCTTGGCTCCGACTTCGGTATAATAGATGCCGGAAGCTGCGTTGCCGCTGGCCTGAAATCCAATCAGGCCGTCGCGGACCGGAGCACTCCTGATGTCCGTGAAGTGTTCATGCCCGAGGAGCAGAGGGATCGACGTGTTGTCGTTAACCAGCGCGGTCAGCCGCGAAGGCGACAAGCTTTTCTCCGGGTGTGCCCAGTCGATCCCGAACCAGGCGTAAAGCAGGGTGTCATCCAGGCTTTCGTTAGGCTTGCCTTCCACCATGGGGGCGGCGCGGAAGATGATATTGTTCGCATCCAGCCAGTTTTGGTGGCCGATGTGCCCAAAGTATTTCCCGGGCTGACCAGGAATCGGCATTCCGCTTTTGATCAGCAAATGATCCTGTTTCGTTCGAAGGTCATGCAGCACCAGCGCTTCGGTTTCGCCGGCCATGGCCATGTAGACGACGCGTCCGTTGGAAAGTGCGCCCCAGCGCACGTCGTTGAACGGCTTGTCCATTCCAGGCACGACCGTTTCCCTCGAGCGCACGATCAAGGTGATCGTCCCGTTATGATAGTGGTAAAGGCCGCTGTGTCCCTCGCTGTCGTAATTGTTGATCACGAAATCGGCGCCATCCACCTGCAGGCCGCGCAGGTAACGGAAACGCGCCGATCCTAGCCCGGGGATCGGTTCGCCGTCCCGAATCAACGGGGTCAGCTCGCCAGTTTTGCCTAACGATCGGTAAACGCCGTGGTGTTTGCCTTTGCTGCCGTCAAAGAGATGGTCGTCGGCAATGAAGGTGACATCCATGTCGCGATCGACGTGCGGATATCGGAAATTGGTGAACGGAATTTGCGCCGTCTGCGCTTTGAGGAAATCGACCGGGGCGAGGGTTTGGGTGTCTGCTACCCGCTCATCGATTTCCGCTTCGGAATCCGTCCAGATGCTGGCGGCGTGAGCGGAAGAAAGAAGAGCGGCCGAGAGGAGGCCGAAGAGGAGGCCGAGCCGTTTCATGGAGCTGAGTCTGGCAGAAACCAAGTTAGGCGCAATGTTTTTCCAGGGCCCCGGTGAAGAGCGACGGCGGAGGTTCATAGAACGATTTACGTCCGGTTAGGCCGGATCTTACAAATAAGCTTGAGCTTACCCCGGACCAAATCGGTCGCCCTTTCTTATCTCTTTCCGCTCGTGAGGGATGGCCTTTGCGCTAGGACAGGGCAGTGATGCCGGCCGACGATGCTGGCGAATGCGGATCAGAACTGAGCCGATGAACGTCCGGATCGCATTTTCGATTTCGTCATTCCTTCGACATTCGCCATTCGGCCTACGTCATTCTGAGCGGCCCCACCGCTCAACCCATGTAGTATCCGCCGTTCACGTTCAGGACGTGACCGGTAATGTAGGATGACATGGGCGAGGCCAGGAAGAGCGCCGCGTTCACGATTTCCATCACGTCGCCCAGCCGGTCTAACGGAATCTGTTTCTTGAAATTTTCGGTCACTTCGTCGGGCATCCCTTTGCTCATCCCGACGTCAATGAAGCCGGGGGCAATGGCGTTGACGGTGATGTTCTGGCGCGCCAGCTCACGGGCGCTTACTTTGGTCAGGGCGATGATGGCGGCTTTGCTCGACGAATAGTTGGCCTGGCCGAACAACCCCATCTGACCGCTGACCGACGACATATTAATGATGCGTCCGCCTGGCCGCAGGACGGCTGCGGCTTTCTGGGTGACGTTAAAGGTGCCGGTGAGATTGACCCGGATGATGCTTTCAAATTCTTCGACCGTCATTTTCTTCATCGTGCGGTCGCGAATGATGCCGGAGTTGTTCACCAGCACGTCCAGGCCGCCGTGTTTTCCATGGATCTGCTTCATCATCGCTTCCACCGCTGCGGGATCGGTGACGTCGCACTCGATCATTAGCGGATTCTTCAAGGTTGCGGCCACGCCCTCCGCCTCTTTTTTGTTCTGACCTTGTGGATCAGCGATGTAATTGACCACGCATTCGGCGCCGCGTTCCCCAAAAGCCCTGATCATTTCCGCGCCAATTCCGCGGGAGCTGCCGGTGACGAGGACGACTTTGCCGTTGAAATCGAGAAGGTCAGGCGTGGCCATGGGGTAACTGTAGCGGCGGTCTCTGACCGCCGCATTCTTTTTGGCCGGCGGAAAATGTGCGACGGTCAGAGACCGCCGCTACAAAATTCTTGGACGACAACGCGCCATGATCAGCCCGATGGGCAATCCAATCAGGCAAATGTGAATGGCAATGGCCAGGCCATCATTTGAAAGGCTATGCGGCCGCGGCCCAATCCGCGACAGAGGGACGACAACCCAATACATAATGAGGTAGACGATGGGACCGTAGATGACGCCGCTGACCAGGGGACGGCGCGTCAGCGCCGGCAGGAAGCGACTGAAAGCGTAAAACACCAGCACCCAACCAAGCATGAAGGAAAAATGCAGGCCTAGCCCGAGCAGGGCAGTGCCCACGCCCCCATGCACAGCCGCTTCGCGCCCGAGCAGTCCAGCGGAAATGCCCTGCAATCCGCGACTAATCCCAATTCCCTTAGTGAGGCAGATGATGAAGAAGGAGGAGATATCGAGGACCCCGGCCACCAGCCAGGCCCAGAAGATCGCGCGCAAGCTCGAAGTCGACGCGTTTGCCATCCCGCAGGATTAGCAGGTCGGACGAGATTTCTCCATCACTCCCTTTCCTGCTTTCACTCCTCTTCTTGAATTCCCGCCAATCCCGTTAATCCTGTCTAGTTCTTATGCCTTCTCCGGTTCGTGTCCTCACCGCCGTTCCCATTTGTGACGGGCACGATAGCGCCATCAACACCATCAACCTCGAGTTCATCCGGCACGGAATCGAGGTGGTTTACCTCGGCTTCCATCGCTACGTGAGCGATATCGTCCGCGCCGCCATCCAGGAGGATGTCGCGGCCGTCGGTATCTCCAGTTACAACGGCGGACACATTGATTTCTTCGCCGAGGTCGTTAGGCAATTGCAGCGGCACGGTGCCGGAGACATCGCCGTTTTCGGTGGCGGCGGCGGCACGATCACTCCGGACGATGCCGTCCTGATGAAGCGCAAAGGGGTCGACCAGATCTTCTTCGCCGGCACCTCCCTGGCCGGGATGGCTGACTTCGTTAAAAAGAACTACGGCACGCGACGCAAGAAGCCCTCCTCCGGGAAAGGTGATCTGGTTCTGGCCCGGGAACTGACCGCGATCGAAGATCGCCTGACCGCAAAGCGACAACTGAAAATTGAAAAGCGGAAAAAGCCGGCTGCGAAGCGTGCCCGCGTCATCGGGTTCACCGGACCCGGGGGCGCCGGCAAGACCACCCTGATCGACGAGCTGGTTCTCCGCTTTTTGCAGAACGAGCCGGAGGCGCGCATCGCCATTCTTTCGCACGACCCGAGCGTAGTTGGAGAAGGCGCGCTCCTCGGCGATCGCGCGACCATGATCAATTCGCAGGATGATCGCGTTTTTATGCGGAGCATGGCCACGCGCGGCCAGGCCGGCGGACTTTCCCCCGCGACCGAATCGTGCCTTGCTCACCTAACGAACCAGGATTTCGATTATGTCATCATCGAAACTGTCGGCACCGGACAGGAAGCGCTGCCCTTCGGCAACAAACTGGTCGACCAGACAGTGCTGGTGATGAATCCGGATTACGGGGCTCGCTTGCAGTTGCAAAAGATTGTCATGCTCGATGTCGCCGACATCGTGGTGGTGAACAAGACCGATCTGGACCGCGCGCGCGCGGCCCTTTCCGAAATCGAGCATCGTTTGACGCAGAATAAGCGTGACCAGAAAATTGTGGCAACGGTGGCAAAGCGTCACCGCGACCTTGGGGTGGACCGGCTCTATCAAATGATTTCGCGGAATGCTTCGGATGGGTCGAGCAACCAGCCAATTGATGAAGCGCGGTCCGCGGCCCGCCCAAAAAGCACACGAAGGGTGCGGACCACCGCGACAGGAAAGGCAAAAAGATGAGCAAACTTGGGGCAGTCCTTGAATCGGTAGAGAAGCACGAGCGCTTTGTTGGCGAACAGGTAAAGCGCGCGCGCTCGGACGAAGCGTTCGGACGCGAGATGACGGAGCGCTGGAACAAGCTTAAAGCCGGGATTCCGGTTAGCCGCGCTCCAACCGGTTTGCCTTTGCCGCGCCTCGCTTTGCCCGAGATCGACGAGCCGGGGGAGATCGCCCGTTATCTGTTTGGCGACGGTTTGCCGGGTGAGTTTCCCTATCTGAACGGCGCCTACCGCGAGATGTACCTCGAGCCGCTCACGCAAATCGAGACCGGCAGTTACGGCAACGGCAAATCGCCTAACGGATCAAACGGCAAAGCCGCCAAGAAAAATGGCGCCGCGCCGGCCGCCCAAGAAGAACCGACCCGCCTTTTTTCCGGTTTGATGCTGGCGGAAGACACCAACAAACGCTTTCACTTTCTCAGCGCCCACCAGCGTTCCAAACGGCTGAGCACCGCTTTTGACGGTCCGACCCTTTACGGCATCGACTCTGATGCTGACGGCGTTTTTGGGAAGATTGGCGAAGGCGGAGTCGCCGTCGACACGGTGGAGGACATGGTGCGCCTGTACGACGGCTTTGAGATCGGCGCGCCCAACTTCTCCGCTTCGATGACCATCAGCGGACCGGCGCCGATCATTATGGCGATGTACATCGCTGCGGCCAAACGACGCTTCGGCTCGAAAGTGGTGCCGAATCTTCGCGGGACGATTCAAGCCGACATTTTCAAGGAAGTGCAGGCGCAGAACGAAACCATTTTCCCCACCGAAGCATCGCTCCGTTTCCTGCTCGATATGATCGAATGGACCACGGAGAACATGCCGCGCTGGTATCCGGTTTCGATCAGCGGTTACCATATTGGCGAAGCGGGCTCCACCCCCGTGCAACAGGCGGCCTACACCCTTTCCAATGGGTTCGCTTACGCGGAAATGTTGAGCGCGCGCGGCGTCCCGGTCGATCAGTACGCGCCGCGCCTTTCCTTCTTCCTCGATTGCGGCCTCGACGTGGAATACATCGCGCTCGCGCGTGTTTCACGAAAGATCTGGGCCATTGGGATGCGCGATGTTTTCGGAGCAACTCCGCGTGGCCAGATGTTCAAGTTGCACACCCAGACCAGTGGGCGCTCGCTCATCGCCGCGGAGTTTAAGAATAACCTCACCCGTACGGCTGCGGAGTTGATGCTCGCTTACATGAACGGCACCAACTCCTGTCATTCCAACAGTGCCGACGAACCCTTCACCACCCCGAGTGAAGAATGGATCCGCCTCGCCGCGCATGGGCAGGCCATTCTGCTGGAGGAATCCGGCATCTTTAAGCACACCATGAACATGCTGAGCGGCTCGCCAGGGATGAAAGCGGTGGAGCGGGCGGTGGAGAAGGCAATCCTGGACGAATTCCGCGAGATCGAAGCGCTCGGGGGCGTGATGGGGGCGGTGGAAAATCGCTATCAGCGCAGCCAGATCCAAAACGCCGCCCATCGTTACGAGCAGCAGATCTATAATGGAACCCGCCCGATCGTCGGGCTGACGCGTTATCGTGACCCAAACGAAGAACCGCCGGAAATCGAGCTGGTGCGGACGCCGCGGTCGAAGCAGCAGCTGCAGATCAATCGTCTCAAGCAATTTAAGAAAAAGAACGCGGGCAAGGCCGGCCAGGCGCTTGACAAACTGGAGGCGGCGGTGGAAACCGGCGCCAATACATTCCCGGCCCTGCTCGAAGCGGTGGAAGTCTGCTCGTTAGGCCAGATCACGGGGCGGCTGCAGGAGCTGGTCGGCCGGTTCCGGCCGATGGTCTGACCGCCAGGGCGATAGGCTACCGACGACGGAGCACGGACTGCGGACTACGGACCACGCGACTTGTGGCATCGGCATCCTCCCGATGAATTACGGGCGAAAAGGCCTGCCAAGGGGAGGCGGAATTCTGTGAGGTCAGCGTAAACGGCACGGGCGGAAGAGTTAGACCTTTCACCGCGTAAAAACTCGTTATGCGAGCCGAGTTTTTCTATTGACCTTTCGCGGTCGAGGGATCACAACGGTTCCTAACAACTCATAGTTAGGAGAATCCCCATGAAACTTGCTTCCCTTAGTCTCGCCCTTTGCCTTACTGCAGTTACTCTCACCTCGGCTGGCGCCGCGACCTACACTTTTGACTATCCTGGTCGCATCAACACAGTTCCCGGCAATATCGCCGGTCAGGACGGCTGGTTCGTCTTGCCTGCGAGCGGCGACTCCAGCGATGTTGTTCAGTCCGGCGCGGCCTTTATAAACACCAGTAACAACACCAACGTGATGGCGAATCCCATCTCCCCCGGTCCAACGGGCGTCCATCGCATGGGCCGGACCAACGACGGGAACTTCAGTTTCGGAAGCCTCGCTGGAGCCACCGGCCTTACTCTCGCGTTCGACACGCAGGTGTACAACAACGCTTTTGGCGACATCACCAATTTTATCAATTTCGCGCTGTCTGATGCGAACGACAATGGAGCGATCAGTAGCCCGACCCTTGCCTTCTCCCAGCAAGGAGCTGGGCCGGCCCAGGTTGCATATGCAGGGTCAGGTGGTGGGGGAGGAACGTTTAATTTGCCTGGTACACCAACGGGTGACTGGATCCAGCTTTCCCTGAACATGAATTTCCTCACACCTGGAACCGGGGGCACAATCACCTATCGCGATTTGACCGCTGGCGGGGGGATAGTCACGATCGCCTCGGGACTAAATATCGGGAATCCGGCTGCCTTCGAATCGCTCTGGACCACAATGTGGTCGCGCAGCGACAATTTGGGCGGGGGCAACAGCCATGTCGTGATCGATAACCTGACGGTCACGCCGAGCTTTGCGGCAGTTCCCGAAATGAACGGCGCTTGGATTGCGGGTGCGTGCGCAGTCCTGCTGGCCGGACACTGGCTGCGGCGACGCAAAACAACAGCGGCGGCCTAGAACGGCCGACGTGAAGCCATCGGTGGGGCGAGACTCTGTCGAGCCGTCCCCCAATTTCCCCGTCCGTCGAAATCCGGCCACGGGTGTTTACCGGTTTCCGCAAAATCCAACAATCGTTTTCTAACGATCTGCACAGCTCATCGGAAGCCTGAGTTGGCGGATTATCAAGCCATGGAGGCATTAAGGGGCGCGTGGGACGCAACCAGCTCCTGGCTCGTCGGTCACTTTGTCTTGATGCCGGATCACCTTCACCTCTTCTGTGCACCGCGGACCGATGAGGTTACGATTGAGCAGTGGATATCATTCTGGAAACGCCAGGTTCGTCGGCTGCTTCCGACATTGCCGAAGCTTCAGTCCCGTGGCTTCCATCATCGTCTCCGCCGGGGCGATGATTACGAAGCCAAGATCATCTATGTCTTGAACAATCCGGTTAGGGCTGGCCTGGTGAAATGTCCAGAGGAGTGGGCATTCCGTGGGCAATTGAACGATCTGCCTTGGGTGAATTAAGGCGGCTCGACAGAGTCTCGCCCCACCGACGGGTCGCAGCTGTCAGGGATTTATCGCCCCGCCTTTAAACGTGATCTGATCGGTGGGCGAGACTCCGTCGAGCCGTTCCTGATTCAGTGATTGCCGATCACTTCTTCGCCGCGCCCGCCGCCTTCAACCGCACATTCTCCCCATAAAAAATCAGACATCGCGAATCTGCCACCTGCGTTGGTTTGATTGAGACAATCACATCGGCGCCAGCCTTCCGAATGGTGCCAGTCCCGGAATTATTGAAGCTGTCGCTCCAAGTGAACTCTGCTTTGCCGCCGGACACCTTCCCTTTTCCATCTGCTTCCGGCGCCGCGCCGCCGCCGTCTTTCCGGTTCGCACTGAAGAAAACCGAGACGCGATCGGCGGTCTGTTCCACGCTCAGCTGAAACACGCTGTTGCTGCGGAAATTCTTGTCCGCCCATTCCCCGGAAAAAGTCTCCGCCCCTGCCGCCGTGCCCGCGATGATAGAAAGCAGGCCGAAGAACAGAGAACGCGAGATGATCTTCATTGCCCCAGCTTAGGAAGCCGCCGCGGTGCGAACAAGCGCGGGAAAATCAATCCTGTTAATCCTCCAAATCCTGTCTAGTTCTTCTGAGATGACGTTGCAACAAGCCGGAGAAAATGCGCGCCGGCGTGTCGCCTGGCGGCTGTTGCCATTCCTCTTCCTCCTTTACGTCGCGAACTATCTCGACCGCACCAATATCGCTTACGCCACTTTCGGGATGAAAGGGGACCTCGGCCTGAGCGACTCGATCTTCGGCACCGCCAGCGGCATTTTCTTCATCGGCTACTTCGCTTTGCAGATTCCGGGAGCGCTTCTGGTCGAACGCTGGAGTGCGCGGAAACTCCTCGCCCTGACCCTGGTTACTTGGGGATTGCTGACCGCGCTGACCGCCATCGTGCACACGTCGATGCAGCTTTACGGAGCCCGTTTTTTGTTAGGCGCAGCAGAGGCGGGCTTTTTTCCGGGCGTGATCGTTTATCTGTCGCATTGGTTCATCACCGAGGATCGAGCCAAGGCGGTGGCGAGATTTATGTCGGCCATCCCGATCGGCTTTATCGCCGGCGGCCCCATCGCCAGCGCGATCCTGCGCGTGAATTGGTTAGGCATTCCGGGATGGCGCTGGTTGTTCCTGTTCGAAGGCGTCCCCGCGGTGCTGCTGGGGATCGCCACCGTCTTCTATCTTCCCGACAAACCAGGCGAGGCGAAGTGGCTTGGACCGGAAGAGCGGGATTGGCTGAAATCACGGCTGGCGGCGGAGCATGAAGCCAAGGCGCACGTCGAAAAAATGAATATCTGGCAGGCGCTGGCGCATCCGCCGGTGCTGATCCTGACGGTGGCGCTGTTCTTCACCTATACCGGTGGTTACGCCTTCTGGTTCTTCGAGCCGACCATGTTGCAACGGTTGAGCGGGTGGACGATTGAGCGAGTGGCCTGGTTCGGCGCGGTTATTTTCGGAACCGGTCTCATCGGCATGTTGTTGTTAGGCTGGAGTTCGGATCGGATGCGGGAGCGGCGCTGGCATTTTGCCATTCCTCAGCTAACGGCAGCCGCCGCCCTCAGTCTTTGGTTTGTTTTGCCGCATTCAAACGCTATCCTCGTTCTGCTCTTTTCCGTCATCGGTTTTGGAACGGTTGCTTACCTTCCGTCCTTCTGGGCGCTGCCTTCCGCTTTCTTAACCCGTGCCGCCGCCGCCGCCGCCGTCGGATTTATCAATTGCATGGCGAGCATCGGCGGTTTTTTTGGACCGAAGTTGATTGGGAGCTGGAGTCAACGGACGGGTTCGTTTAACAGCGGGTTTATCTTCATGATTGCCTGCTGGGTGATCGCATCGGCCCTGGTCGTGCTCTGTCCGCGGGAACGCCGGAGCTGAAGGCACGTTTTTCTGGAGTGATGGATGGGGGAGTGATGGAGGGCTAACGAAGCGTCCGCTGCTGCGGTCATTCCAGATCCGGGTACGGGCCTTTTCCGCCTTCGGCGATGAGGCGATCGATGCGCGCACTGAGCACCGGGAGGGGAACGGAGCCGAGCTCGAGGATGGCGTCGTGGAAAGCGCGGACATTAAACCTGGCGCCAAGTTCTTTTCCCGCTTTTTCCCGGGCCCGCACGATGGCTAGCTCACCCAAATAATAGGAGAGGGCCTGTCCCGGCCAGCCGATATAGCGATCGATCTCGGTTTCAATCTCGTGTTCGGGAAGCGCCGTATTCTCGTGCATGTAATCGATCGCGCGCTGACGCGTCCAACCTTGCGAGTGAATCCCGGTGTCCACCACCAGCCGGGCCGCGCGCCAGATCTGGTATCCGAGCATGCCAAACCGGTCGTAAGGCGTCTCATACATGCCCATCTCTACGCCTAACTTCTCGCAATAAAGCGCCCAGCCTTCGCCGTAAGCAGAGATGTAATCGTGCTGCCGAAATTCCGGCTGATTTTTGTGCTCCAGCGCGATCGGGATTTGAAAGGCGTGTCCCGGAGCCGATTCGTGCAAGGTCAGCGCCGGCAGATTGTAGAGCGGTCGATGGGGCAGATCGTAGGTATTCAGCAGATAAACGCCGGGTCCGCCCCGGCCCGAAGTATAAAACGGCGCGAGGTCGTCCGGCACCGGCTTGATCGTGAAACGCATCCGGGGCAGGTAGCCGAAATATTGCGAAGATTTTCCATCGAACACTTTGGCGATCCAAGCGGCGCGGCTGAGCAGTTCCTGCGGGCTCTTGGCATAAAATTGCGGATCCTCGCGCAGAAATTTCTGAAAGGCGGCGAAGTCGCCTTTGAAGCCGGTTTCCTTCATCACTTCCGCCATCTGCGCGCGCAACGCGGCGACTTCCGTTAGGCCAGTCTGGTGAATTTCTTCCGCTGAAAGATTGAGCGTGGTGAATTCGCGAATCTTTTGGCGGTAATAGGCTTTACCATCCGGCAAGGCTTCGCCCGCCAGTGTGGTCCGCGTTTTCGGCACATATTCGTCCCGGAAAAACTTGAGCAGCTTCCCGTAGGCTAGTTGCACGACGCCGCCGATCACCTGCGCGGCTTCGCTCTTCAGCTTCGCCTGGTCGGCGGCTTCAACTCCGATCATGGCTTCGCGGAATGGTGTGTAGAGCAGATTATCTTCGGGCTTTCCCTCCGCGATCGTGGCGATCGACTTGTCGCGGCCTTGCAGGGTCAAACGCGGCGGGGTGAACCCGCGGCCCAGCCCTGCCCGCATGTTCGCGACCTGTTCGTCGAAGTAACGCGGGACATCGCGCATCTGCGCAATCCAATTTCTGTAGTCGGTCAGCGACTTGAACGGGCGGCGGGCGGTAAATCCAAAATCGCTCCAGAAAGCCGAATCCGAATTGGCCGGCATCTCATAGTCGCGAAACTTCTGGTTGGCGATGGCATCTTCAATTTCCGGCCGGTAGATGTCGTAGTTGATCTGTTCTTCGGGCGAGAGCTCGGCGCGTGGAATCCCATCGAGCTTGTGCAGGACGTCTTCCCAATATTTCAGCCGCGCTTCCTGCGTAGCCGGATCCACTTTCGGCAAATGATCCGGCACTGGTTTGGCCGGGCCTTCCAGACCGGGAAACTGTTCCAGCCGCCACTTCCATTCCGCGTTATAGACGTCGCGCAGGGTGGCGTCAGCTCCCGCGCCCGCCGCCACCGTGGCGCAGAGACAGACCGTGATTAGGCCGATTGTCGCGATGTGTTTCAGGAAGTTCATATGGAGATATAACTATTCTTGGGTCCGCCTGTTGAGTTGCGGGTGCGCTTTGCAGTCACTTGAGCTGGTGCTGAGCGAAGCCCATGGAGCGCTGGAAAGCGGCCCAACGCGGGTCGGACCGGAGAGGATCGAGCAGCGGGTCGTTAGGAAAATAAGCGAGCCCCGCATCCTGCTGCCGGTGCGCCCGTTCCAGCCAGGCAAATGCCTTGTCCTTATCGCCGCGGTTACTGTAAACCTCCGCGATCTGAAACGCGCCCACGTCCGCATCGTCCTTGATCAAGGCGGCTAGCGCGCCATCCGACTCTTCCTTCCGGCCGAGGTTCCAAAGCGCGGCTGCCTCGACCACTAGGCGAGCGAAGTCGCTTTTTTCCTGTTGGACCGCGGCCAGCGCCTCCGCGTATTTTCCCTCGACCAGGTAAGCCATTCCGCGTCCGCCAAACGCCCATGCGGCGGTGGGATTCAGTTCCGCCACTCTTTCGTACTCAGCCCGGGATTCCGCCGGCTCGCGCGCTTGGAGATAAGCGTTGGCCAGATAGGTTCGGGCTTGTGTGTTGATTGGATCGAGGGCGACGGCCTGGCGCGCCAGATTAACCGCGCCGGCGTAATCGCCCCAAACAGCCGCCACTTGAGCGGCCGAGATCAGGATAATCGGATCCGATGGGGCGAGCGCCTGCGCGCGTCTAATCGTCTCCGCCCCGCCTTTCCAATCGAATTCGTACAAGAATTGAATTGAGAACTGGGCCGCCAGCGCTTCAGGCAAATCCGGGTTCAACTCGAGCGCGCGATGAGCGGCCTTCCGAGCGCGTTCAAGGTCAGCGCTAAATTCCGCACGCGTTAACTTATCCGACCAGCCACTCTGAAAAGCCCACACTTGCGCTAAACCCGCCCAGGCTAACGGAAACTGGGGATCGAGTTCGCAGGCCCGTTCGAAGAACCCCCGCGCCTTCTCCAAGTCCGCGATAGAGAATCGGCTCAGATAATAACGGCCCTGGAGATATTGCTGGTAGGCTTCCGGATTGTTCGTCCGCAGCGCCTTCGGCAGTTCCTGGCTGGGCAACAGCTTCACCTTGAGCGCGGCGACGACATCTTTCGCGATTTCGTCCTGGACTTTGAATACGTCCGTTAGGTCGCGATCGTAAGTTTGCGACCAGAGATGCGAACTGTCGGAAGCACGGATCAATTGAGCCGTGACCCGCAGCGTGTTGGCGGACCTGCGCACGCTGCCCTCGAGGACATTCGCGACGTTGAGTGCCTTGGCGATGGTTGAGACGTCGACTTCCTTGCCCTTGAATGAAAAGGACGAGGTGCGTGCGATCACGCGCAACTGCGGAATCTGCGCGAGCTGGTTTAAGAGCTCTTCCGACAATCCGTCGGAGAAATACTCCTGCTCCTTATCCGAGCTCATATTAACGAAGGGCAGGACGGCGATCGACTTGGTCGCGGCGTCGACGGGCGGGGCGGACGATAGCTCATGCTTTTTGCCTAACCAGTAGAACGCGGCGCCGGCAAGCAAGGCAATCGCCAGCACCAGCGATATCATCGTTCCGCTGAGGCGGCTTTTTCGATCTTTCCTCCCGACTGCCGATTTTAGCCTCGTTGGCAGTTCGGCGTTCCCTAATGGCTCCGCGTACAGGTTAACCAAACGGAGCCGGACACCGTGCTTCACCTCGCACTCACCGAGGTCGCGCAGGCGAGGAGCCCACTGCCGGTACTGCATCAGATCGTCCGCCACGTGCTGAGAGACCAAAATGTGGCCGGCGTCGCCGCAATCCATCACTCGTTGTGCCATGTTGATCCCGGCCCCGGCCAGGTTGGAGCGGCCGCTGACGTCGGTCACTTCGCTGACCGGCCCGCTGTGAATTCCCATCCGCACTGGAATTTCCGGATGCTTGCGCAGCGCTTCGGCGATCTCGAGAGCGCAGCGCGCCGGCTCTTCCGCGCTGTGCCGAAAGACCAGGGCCATCCCGTCGCCGGTCGGTAGCCTAACCAGTTGTTCGTTGGTCGAGTCGCGGACCTGTGCCGTGGCAAGGACGATTTTGGTCAATTGGCCAAGCCGTTCCTTCTGCTCCTCGATCAAAAGTTTAGAGTAACCGACGATGTCGATGAACAGGACATGCCCAATCTCGAACTTCAGATCTGACGGATTATCGGGCGTCATGGGAGACTTGTTAGGATTGTTACAGGAGGAAACAGAGGTTCTGTGATTGCGTCCTTCTCAGGGATCTCCGTGACCTCCTGTTAAAAAACCCCGTCATTGCTTCGCTTCGATTTCGGAGCGACGACCTTTTGCACCAGCGCCTGGAAGCGCGGGTTTCCGTGCAGGGGAGCAAGCAATGGGTCTACGTTGATCCAGCTGATGTTGGAGCCGTCCTGTTCCTCAAAATCTTTTTCCAGCCAGCGAAGCGCTTCGTTCTTATCGTCCAGGCTGAGACAAAGCACCGCCCGCAAGTAGCCAACCACTTCGTGCTTCTGAGCGATCTGATCGAGCTCGCTCAGCATTCCGACCGCGGCCTGCTTATCTCCGGCGTAAGCTTTAGCTTGCGCGCAGAGGACGGAGACAAGCGTGTTATCGCCCAGTTGCTTTGCCTTTTCGTATTCGGCACTCGCGCCCTTCAAGTCCCCCTTCGCTTGAAGCGCGATCCCGAGATTATACCGCGCGTAGAAGTCGCTTGGATCAATCTGCAGGGTCTTGCGCAATTGCGCGGCGGCTTCTTCGTGACGGCCGGCGTAGTAATAGGTCCCGCCCAAGTCCGCATTAATCACAGTCGATAGGGGGTCGAGCTCCACCGCGCGCTTGCTTTCGGCAATGGCTTCCTCGAATCGTCCGAGCGCGGCGAGGGTATCGTTGCCAAACCAGTGGTGGGCGCCGGCGTCGTTTGGCTTGAGCTCGATCGCTCGCTGATATTCGCGATTGGCCGCGGCCAGATCGATTTCACTAAAGAAGAAGACTTTGCCGAGCGCGCTGTGCCCTTCCGCCAAATTGGGATCAAGTGCGAGCGCCTTGAGCGCAGTTTGCTTCGCCTTCACACCCGACTCGCCCCGGTCGGCTCCGGCATAAAACGGGGCCAGAATGTAAGCGCTCGAAAGACCCGCGTAAGCCAGCGCGTAATTTGGATCGCGGACAATCGCTTGTTCGTAAAAAGCAATGGCCTTGGGAATGTTGTCACCCGTTCGCTTCCCAAAAAGCGACCGGCCTTTGTGATAAAGCTCGTAGGCCTCGGTGTCGCTCGTCGGAACCGCTGCCATCATCTGCTTTTCCGCGCCGGTGAGCTTCGCCCGGAGTTGATCGGCCACGGTTTTAGCAATGTCGCTTTGGACGGCGAAGATGTCGCTCAGCTTGCGATCGTAAATTTCGGCCCAGAGATGCGCATTGGTGATGGCATTGATCAGCTGCACGTTGACCCGCACCTGGTCGTTCACCTTCTGCACGCTTCCTTCCAGGATATTGGCGGCGCCGAGTTGCTTCGCGATCTCCGGCAGATTCTCCGGCGCGCTTTTGAATTTCTGGGTGGAAGTGCGGGCAATCACTTTGAGGTCTGCCACTTTCGCCAGCCGCGTCAGAATCTCGTCCTGCACGCCTTCGCAGAAGTAGGCGTTATCCGGATCGCGACTCAGGTTGTCGAAAGGCAAAACCGCGATCGATTTTGCCGGCAGTTCAGATGCAGTGACAGCCGTCGCAGCATTGCGTGCTGTGTAACGGCCGATGTAAAACAAGCCGATGGAAAGCGCGGCTCCGACGAGCACGATAAAGACCCAGGCGTGTCTGCGTGGCTGGCGCGCTGCGGCCGCTTCGTCGACGTCGTCGGTTCGTTTGAGTCCTTCCGGCGTCAGCTCAAAAGCCCAGGCGATGATGAGCGCGATGGGAAATCCAATCACGACCAACGCAATGACCATCCGCACCACCCAGTTAGGTATCTCCAGGAAGGGGAACACTTGCGTCGCCACTTGGACCAGAACCCAGCCCGCGACGGCATAGGCGACTGCGACCTTGTAAACGTTACGCCGCTTCAGTTCGGAAAAAAAATTGCGATCGCTCATTCCAGGGGCGTCCGAGTATCCGTGGACGGGATTCCCCTTACAATCTTTTCCCCCGTCGGAAATGAATTATGGCAGGGCTCTGCCAAGCCGGCGTTTTTCACTGTCGAATGGGAATTGACGTCTAACGAAAGTTCTGCCGCAATCACGTCCATGAAAACCAAAGTTACGTTAATCGCAGTGCTTTTGTCGTTTGCCGCAGCGACAGTTTCTTTCGCGGCCAACGCGCATGTGGGGACGTGGAAGGTCAATGCGGCGAAATCCAAGCAGGCTCCAGGTATGGGTAAGACTCAGACGGTCACCTACACGGAGAAGAAGGATAAGATCCAACTAACCGTCGACGGCAGCGGAATGGATGGAAAGGCAACTCACGGTGTCTGGACGGGCGCGGCCGATGGCAAGAGTTACAAGGTAAAGGGCAATCTTTCGTGGGACACGATGGCCTACAAGATGGTCAACGACCACACTTATGACATCACGGCCATGAAAGCCGGGAAGATGGCTTGGAGCGGTCGCAGCACTGTTTCGAAGGACGGCAAGATGCGGACGCTTAACATGAGCGGGACGGACGCCCAGGGGAAAAAGTTCAAAGCCAAAGTCGTTTACAATAAGGCTTAGGGGCCGAAGAATCGGGACGCGGAGGTCCCTCCCACATTCACAGCTTTTGCACGCGTTGAGCGGGTTGTCCGCTCAACGCCGTCACGCTGTTTTTTCTCAGAGTAGCTTGAGCTAGTCGCCCACTGACGACGGCGTGTCTCAGTGCCGTTCAGCGTTTGCTCGTTTCCGCTTTAAGAAAAAATCGGCTAGCGCATTCGTGCCGGTCAGTGGTCGTTCGTTATCGGCGACGATCCTTAAGTCTAACAGCGGCTGAGTGAACGGCGGAAACGCATCTTCCCAATCGAGTAACGACCCCTCCGTAGGTAACAACGCCGTTACTATTGCCTGCTGTCCGCCACCGGCTGGGATTGCGAATAGTCGGTACCTCCTATGAAATTGTCCAAAATTCTCCTTGCCGGAGTTTTTGTCGTTCCGCTGCTTGGGCAGGCGATTTTCGGAGGCGCGAATAACGCCTACGCAAGCAAAGGGACGACCAAAACCACGTCAGGTCATCAACTCTCGGCGGCTTTCACCTACCGGGTTCTCTCGACCATGCCGGAAGCTCCGCTCGCGCTGCGATTTTTTTCGACCGCAGTCAAAACCGATTCGCGAGGGCGAATCATCACCGGGCCGACGACTGACCCGGTAAAGAATATTGTTGGTCCCGAGCCAGCGGGAGAACGCGGCGGATTGGCGCGCTTCACCAAGATCATGTTCGGCGCCGGATATATCGACGGGCGCCCCGACCCGGGGACCCGGATCGATCCGAATAATCCAATCGTGAAAAGCGGGAATGAATTATGGCCGAACCGTCCGCAACCGTTTCGTAGTCAGCCGCGGGCGCTCGCGCTGACCGCGGATGGCAAGAAGCTCTACGTCACTCTTCCCGGGCGCGAAGGTTATCCGGACTGGCGCGTTGCGGTCATGGACACGACTACGCCAAAGGTTTTGAAATGGATCGACCTGCGGCCCAGTGGACAAACGCGCGGGCTGCGGCCAATCGGCGTAAAAGTTTCGCCGACTAACGCAGCAATCTTTCCGCGGCCCTACGTGGTTGTTCTGAACCAATACGGGAACTTCGCCAGTGTCATCGATACCGGCAACGACACCGTGGTCGGCGAATTCGAAACGGGCTTCTACGGCGAGAAGGTTTTGTTCAATGCGAACGGGACACGGCTTTACATTACGGATCGATTCAAAGACGAAGTCCGGGCATTTCGTATCGATCCCGGCCCGGTCTTCACCCAGATCGCGGAAATTGGCACAGGGACGAACGAACTGGAGCGCACAAATCCGCGTGACTTGGATCTAAGCGCAGATGGCCGGACCCTCTATGTGGCGAACACCCTCGGACATACCATTGCCGCGATCAACGTCGCCAATGATGCGAACAGCTTGAGTAAGGTGTTGCCGGTTGGCGGACTTTCTACGGATGTGAAGATCAGCGGCCGATGGGGCATCGTTTGCGGCCAGGAAACCAATACCGTGCTCAATGGGAAGGAGACGGGACACGGTCTGCCGGCCCGAGATGCCAACGGGGTGGTGATCAAGAACGACGGGCAGCCGCTGGGCTATACCCCCGTTATGACCGACGCAACCAAGGCGACGACGTTCGACGACATCGGCAGCGAACTAAACGTGTTTGATACCGCAACGAACTCGTTTGTTTATCGTTATGTCGATAAGGGTCGGGATTTTTCGCAACTCGTTACCTCCGGTGAGGTGGTGGATTTGCGCGATCACGCCGAGGCGCAGCGATTAATTCGCGGTAGCGGCCCCGAGCAGATGACCGTTAACAACGGCATGCTTTTCGTGAGCATGTTGCACTCTGACAAAGTGGAGGTTTTTCGGATCAATCAGAATCCTTCGGACGTTTCCGGGATCCTGAGCCCGCTCGGTTTTGAATTCACCGGCGGAATCACGCCGCAAGGGATCCAGGTTTCGCCCGACGGTCATACCGTTTACGTCGCCAACATGCAGACAGAAGACGTCTCCATATTATCGGTCGATGCGAGCGGCCGTCTTTCCAGACGCACCTACGTTGCCGTCGGCGTCACCCCCAACACTCCGGATCCCACAAAAAACAGTAATGGCTCCGGCTTGTTTGCGACCGACGAAGAAGCCGGGCTGCGCTGGTTCTTTACCTCCGCGTATGCCGACGATCCACCATTGGCTGGAAAAACGCCCGGCGGCTTCGATGCCCAGAAATCGTGCGGCTTCTGCCATTGGGATGGTCGGCAGGATGGCTGTCAGTGGAACGTGGCCGCGAATGCGCTCGGCGGGGTAAAAGTCTGTCCGCAGAACAAAGACATCTCCGATAACTGGCCGGAGTGGTATGAAGGGTTGAACAACGATTTCATGGCCTACGCTTCGGCCTGCAACGGCGAGGTCCTGGGAGGTGAGCGTGCACCCATCGTTCTTTTTCCTCAGGCGAGTCAGGTCGATCGCATGCACGCCCGTGAAGATTACGTCCGGCAAAAGACGCTGGAAAACTCGAACGCGATCGGCCGCCCGGAGCTGAACGGCAAGACGAAGCAGATTGGCTACAACGACATGGCCTACCTGCAAATTTTATGGTCGCAGAACGAAAACCGCCGTTTGCCGAATCCGTTGACGCAATTTCCTGACGCGGCGCAGGCGACGCAGATCGCCCGTGGCAAACAGATCTTCACCGGGAAAGTCGCGCAAGGCGGTGCCGGTTGTGCAGATTGCCACCATAACGGCAACAAGACTACCAATGGTGTGCTGGATGATTCTTTCCAGGATTTCAATATCCACGAGCCAGGCGTGATCAGCGAATCGACCGTCGATGGCAAAGGTCCCTTTTACCGACCGACTAACGACTACTTTTTCACGGCCTTCGCCCCACCCCAGGATGTTGGCACTTCGCAAAATTTCTCGAGCCGAAATACCAAACATCTTCGCGCGTTCTGGGACGCCGTCCCGCGCTATCTCCATTACGGAATGGCGCACAGCTCTCGCGAGATTCTGCTCGATCCCGATTCTCCGTTGCTGCAACCGGGCGAGCGGGGATTAAACTTTCGCACCGTCCGCACCGACCAGGCGCGCGCCACCGGCTTCGGCTATGAGACGGCGCAGGCGCCCGTGTTGCCGACCCAGGTCCCAATCACTTTTGCGGACCGCGACGGTTCATTGGCCGGCGATGGGAAGGGCGGGGTGCTGGTTAGCCTCGATAGTCCATTTGTCACGCAGCCCGATGGGACAGTGCAAATCGATCGACTGGGAACAAATAATCTCGCGCCGCTGCTCAGTGGGAATCAGATCAATCCCGCTCTCGCGGCCAATAATATCCAGGTTATCAAAGACACTCATGGGAAAACATCGCACCTCTCGGCTAGCGATGTTGACGCTTTAGTCCTCTACTTGAAGTCGCTGCAATAACCTAACGATCCAATCGTGATCAGCGGGAAGGCTCGAGTCGCTCTTCATCGGCCGGCGTGCTCGGGCGTGGTGAGCAGATGCTGAAAGTCGAGATCACGTTGTAAACATTGCGCCGTTTCAATGCGGCGAAAAAACGAAGGTTTGGCGTTCATGGCGTCGCGGAGGTCACTCGCGCCGGGAACTTCATCGCCGGGGCCGGCGGCCAAGGCAGTCCGGACTCGGCGAGTTTTGCTTTGAACTCAGGCGTCGACTCGAGATCGAACGGCGCCCCGCAGAGGCAATCGCAGGTGATGACGGCGAGAATCAGTCCGCCACCGGGACGGGCATCGATCGCTGCGGCCAGCCGATTGGCTTCTGCGCGATCACCACAGGCCGCGGCCGCCACGCGGGATTCCTCGGCTTCGCTCGGAATGACAGGCAGGGGGAACGCACAGACCTTCACGCGCTGTCATGTCGAGCGTAGTCGAGGGATCTCGCGACAACGCCTTCGTGTTTTCGAAAGTCTGAGCAGTATTCCATCGAAGACATCGCGTCAGGCCGCGCTCCCTCAGCGCGACAGAGACGGCGAACTGAACAGGATTAGCGGGATTGAGAGGATTAAACCGGATTTCGGAATCCTTTGATTCCCGGAATCAGTTCGTCTTCAGCGCGACTTCGAACGGCGCGCCGGTTTTCGCCGTCACCTCATCTAGGGAAACGCCCGGCTGAAGCTCGATTAAGCGCAAGCCGCCGCCCGGCTTCACCTCGAACACCGCCAGCTCTGTGATGATCAGATTGACCACGCCTTTGCCGGTGATCGGCAGAGTGCACTGCTTGAGAATTTTCGGAGCGCCGTCTTTCGAAGTGTGTTCCATCACCACGACCACCCGCTTGACGCCCGCCACCAAATCCATCGCGCCGCCCGGTCCTTTGACCATTTTTCCCGGGATCATCCAGTTGGCGATGTCGCCGTTGTCCGCCACCTCGAAGGCGCCGAGGATGGCGAGGTCGATGTGACCGCCGCGGATTTGCGCAAACGAATCCGCGCTCGAGAAAAAGGCCGAGCCGGGCATGGTGGTGATCGTTTGTTTTCCGGCGTTGATCAGATCCGGATCTTCTTTGCCCGGTTCCGGGAACGGTCCGATGCCTAACAAGCCGTTTTCCGATTGCAGTGTCACTTGCATCCCTTGTGGAATGTAATTGGCGACCAGGGTGGGAATGCCGATGCCAAGATTAACGTAGTAGCCTTCGCGCAGCTCTTGCGCGGCGCGTTGGGCGAGCAGATCGCGCACACCCGACCCGGCCTTGCCCACGGTCGCGCCTTGCACCGTGCGGAACTCGATCCGCTTCTCGTATTTCGCGCCCTGGATGATTCGGTCGACGTAAATGCCCGGGGTGTGAACTTCATCCGGCTCGAGCTCGCCGACCTCGACCAGTTGTTCCACTTCGGCCACGCAGACTTTTCCGCAGGTCGCGATCATCGGATTAAAATTTCGCGACGTCTTTCGGTAAACGAGATTGCCTGATTTATCGCCTTTCCATGCCTTAACGATGGAGAGCTCGGCGTTGATGCCCGGTTCGAGCACGTATTCCTTGTCGCCGAACTTCTTTGTCTCTTTTCCTTCGGTGAGCTTGGTGCCGAAACCGGTGCGGGTGTAGAACCCCGGAATGCCAGCGCCCCCGGCGCGGAGCCGTTCCGCCAGGGTGCCCTGTGGAATCAGCTCAAGCTCCAGTTCGCCGCTTAAAACCTGGCGTTCGAATTCCTTGTTCTCGCCCACGTACGAGGCCATCACCTTTTTCACCTGGCGGGCCGGCAGCAACACGCCCATGCCGAAGCCGTCTACGCCTGCATTGTTTCCGACGATGGTGAGGCCTTTCACGCCCGACTCGTGCAAGGCCGCGATCAGGTTCTCCGGGATGCCGCATAACCCAAAGCCTCCGGCGGCGATGGTCATGTTGTCGTGCAGCAGACCGTCGAGAGCAGCCTTGGCGTCGGGATAAACTTTGCTCATGCGGGGGAAACTTAACCAGCAAAGTCATTCTTCAAACCGCGGATTCAGAAAGGGCACGGAAGCGGAAGGAATCGTCTTGAGAATCTGGGAAGCTTTACGGCCGAAGGGCTCTTCTTTATCTGCTAATCCGCGAAAATCCGCGTAATCCGCGGTTAATTCTCAATCCTTGCCGACCTCCGATTCATCGCCAGATTGGAGGCTCAATTTCCCATGTCCAAATCACTCGCTCATCGCCTCGCTGAATTCGCCTGTTCGTTAAGCTTCGAAGATCTTTCCAAAGACGTGGTGCACGAGGTGAAACGCCGCGTCATCGATTCGATCGGCTGCGCTCTCGGTGCCTGGAAAGAAGAGCCCTGCACGATCGCCCGAACGGTGGCCTCCGACTTTTCGGCCAAAAATGGCGCCACCATTATCGGGACATCGCACAAGGCGCCACCGGACTGGGCTGCTTTCGCGACCGGCTGCTGCATTCGTTACTTCGATTATAACGACACCTATCTCTCAAAAGAGCCGGCGCATCCGAGCGACAATTTAGCGGCTGTCTTTGCCGTCGCCGAAAGTATCGGCGCCACCGGACGTGAAGCGATCACGGCCGCAGCCATTGCCTACGAAGTGCAGTGTCGGCTCTGCGACGCCGCCAGCATTCGCGCCCGCGGTTGGGATCACCCGACCTACGGTTCGTTTTCCACGGCGCTGGCCGCCGCCAAGCTGATGAAGCTCGATCCGGAGAAGACGCGTCACGCTATCAACATCGCCGGGGTTCACTGTGCGGCTTTCCGCCAGGCCCGCGTCGGTGAACTTTCACATTGGAAAGGCGTGGCCTTCGCCAACGCCTCCCGCCTCGGTGTTTACGCCGCGCTGCTCGCGCGCGCCGGAATGACCGGTCCGGCACCGATCTTTGAAGGAGCGATGGGTTTCGAGAAGGAGCTCGGCGTATCGTTAGGAAACGTCGGCGAGGTTTTCGATACGACGCAGGAGGCGATGCTAGGGAAGGGGCCGGCCTCGATGATTCTCAAGACCAGCATTAAATACTGGCCGGCGGAATATCACAGCCAGAGCGCGATTGAAGCAGCCCTCTTCCTGCGCGAAGAGATTGGCGACCCGGCGAAGATCAAATCCGTCCGTATCGAAAGCCACGACGCCTCGGTCGATATCATCGGCAGCGAACCGGAGAAATGGAAACCGGAGACGCGTGAGACGGCCGACCACAGTTTGCCTTACATCACCGCCATCGCCTTGATTGATGGTGAGGTGACCGACAAACAGTTCGAGCCAGCCCGTTACACCGATCCAAAGATCTGGAAATTCCTCGAGAACGTCACGGTCGACCGGAACGATGAACTCAGCTCGCTTTATGCGCGGGCGGTTGCGAACATTGTTCACGTCACGCTGAACGACGGGCGAACGCTGACCAAGCGAGTGGATTATCCGCTCGGCAACGCGCTGAATCCGGTGACCGATGAGCAGTTGGAAGGAAAGTTCAATGCGCTGGTGGTGCCGTTCCTTGGTGACGCCAAGGCCAGGAAGATTGTTGATCTGGGGTGGAAGATTGACCAGGCGAACGGCGTCGGTGAACTGATACAGGCGTGCGTGATGGAATGATGAATGACCCTGAAGTCGCGGTCGCCGCGGCGACTGATTGCTGGACGGGCAACCGGGCCGTTTACTCCGCTTTATGAGCACGAGCACGAGCACGAGCATGACCAAGAGCAGGAGGCTGCGCGAATTGATCGCGCAAAAGTGCGTTGCCATGCCCGGAGTGCCGAACGGTGCGATGGCGCGGCAGGTCGAGCGCGCCGGATTTGATGCTCTCTATATAAGTGGCGCCGGGATGGCCAATATGACGGCCGGTCTGCCCGACATTGGTCTTCTCACTCTGACCGAAGTCGCTCGCCTCGCCGGCTACGCTGCCAGGGCGGTTTCGATTCCGGCAATTGTCGATGCGGATACCGGTTTCGGCGGAGCCGAGAGTGTGGCGCGCACCATTCAAGAACTGGAGGCCGCTGGTTTGGCTGGGTGTCACATCGAAGATCAGGAATTTCCTAAACGCTGCGGTCACCTCGCGGGAAAAACATTGGTCGAAATGGAGGAGATGGAGGGAAAGCTTCGCGCCGCAGCGGCAGGGCGAACAGATCAGGACTTTTTGATTATCGCCCGAACCGACGCGCGTTCGGTGGAGGGTTTCGACGGCGCGTTGAAACGCGCGCTCGCCTACGTCGAAGCGGGCGCCGACGCCATCTTTCCGGAAGCGTTGCAAACGCCGGAGGAATTTCGCGATTTCGCCCAGGAGGTGAAGGTGCCGCTGCTGGCGAACATGACGGAATTTGGCAAGAGCCCGCTCCTCTCGATGTCCGAATTGAGCCAGCTCGGTTATCGAATAGTCATTTTTCCGCAGAGCATGTTGCGCGTCGGCTTGAAAGCGACCGCGAGTTTTTTGCAAGGGTTGAAGAAGGCGGGGACGCAGAAGGATTTGGTGGGCGATATGCAAACGCGGCAGGAGTTGTACGACCTGCTCGACTACGATCCGTCGGCGGAACGCTGGCCGCGCTGAGATTGTCGCCGCGTTAGGAGATGGGGAGCCCGGAAGGCCGGTCAGGTCGCATACGCCCGAGGATTGATTCCACTCGCGCGGATTGCGGCTCGACGGAGTCTCGCCCCACCGACGCGGTCTCGCTTTGTTGGAAGTATTCGATGAACGGCCCCGCTGGCGGCTGGGGGCAATGCGGATTGATTCTGGATCGCGCTTTCAGCGCTGACAGATTTGCTGCCGGATTGTCCTGGTCCGTTGGCCCGGTCACTGAACCGCGCCTGCAGCGCTACTGAATGGTTCGGCGATGCGTTGTCTGGAGAAGCGCCAACGGCGCGCCTCATCTCCAGCCTGGGGCAGGGCCCCACGGGATTTGGTTCAACATTGGGATGAGCGCTGTAGGCGCGATTCAATGGCAGCACTGCATCGGAAAAACGTTAAACGGCGCATCCCCACGATCGGCACTCGACAGCAACACGGTTGAACCTTGGCTAATCGCGAGTAAGGAAAAGGTCACCGATGA
Source organism: uncultured Verrucomicrobiae bacterium (assembly GCA_963746035.1). Classification (GTDB taxonomy): domain Bacteria; phylum Verrucomicrobiota; class Verrucomicrobiia; order Chthoniobacterales; family UBA10450; genus JBBRDU01. The sequence continues at coordinate 214,039 of CAVUZN010000002.1, forward strand.
CTACTGAAACGAAACCCGCCTACAGCCCCGGCCTGGCTGGCGTGGTCGCTGGCGAAACCGAGATTTGTTGGGTCGATCCGAACGCCGGGCTGATGTACCGAGGCTACGACATCCATGGGATGGCGGAGCAGGCGAGCTTCGAAGAAGTGGCTTATCTGCTGTTGAACGGCGAGCTGCCGAATTTTGAGCAGCTCGGTCGTTTTCAACAGGAGATCGGATCGCAGCGCGATTTACCGGCGCCGGTGGTGAAAATGCTGCGGCTGCTGCCGAAGGGGACGCATCCGATGGACATGCTGCGGACCGGAGTGTCGATGCTCGCACCCTTTGATCCCGAACTGAACGACCACTCGCATGATGCGAACGTGCGCAAAGCAATCCGCCTGATCGCGAAGGTTTCGACTTTGATCACGGACGGCTGGCGCATTTCGCAAGGAGAAGAGCCGCTGCCGGAAAAGCCCGACCTCACTTTGGCAGGCAACCTTCTCTACAAGCTGCGCGGAGAGGTCCCGGAGACATGGGAAATCCGCATGCTCGACACGATCTTCATCCTTTACGCAGATCATGAGTTCAACGCCTCGACCTTCGCGGCACGGGTCACGGCGTCGACCCTCGCTGACATGTACGCGGCGGTCACGTCCGCCTGTGGCACGCTAAAAGGACCATTGCACGGCGGAGCGAACGAAGAGTCGATCTACATGCTGAATGATATTGGCACGGCCGATCGCGCCGATGCCTGGTTGAAGAGCGCACTCGCGGAGAAGAAAAAAATCATGGGTTTCGGCCACCGCGTTTATAAGAGCGGTGACTCGCGCGTGCCGGTGATGCGTGAAATCGCGCGCGATCTCGGAAAACGCACCGGCAAAGAACAGTGGGTGCCGATTTGCGAGAATCTCGAAAAGACGATGGAGAGGGAAAAGCAGCTCTGCGCCAATGTCGACCTTTATGCGGCGCCGGTTTTCGCGATGATGAACCTGCCGGCGGCGCTGAACACACCGATCTTCGCCGCATCCCGCATCGCCGGGTGGTGTGCCCACGTGGTGGAGCAGCACGATCACAATCGCCTGATTCGGCCGCGCTCGCTCTACACCGGTCCGGAGCTGCGTCCGTATCCTGGTTCGCCGAAGAAATAATTGATAGGGGAGGGGCCGGCGTGCCCCGACGTCGCGGTCGCCGGGATATTTGTGGTGGCAGGCGTCTCGCCTGCGTTCAGATTGTTGCAGCCGACACGGCTGCCTCCACAGTTGCGTTCATGACCGAACCAAGCTCGCTTCAGGAAACATACGCGCCCGGCAATGTCTGCTTCGGCTGCGGACCAGCAAATCCCGACGGCCTGCACATTCGCAGCTTCGTCAGCGGCGATGAGATTGTGGCCGACTGGCGCCCGGCGAAAAAGTACGAGGCATTTCCCGGTGTCTTGAATGGCGGCATCATCGGGTCGCTCCTGGATTGTCATTGTAACTGGGCGGCGGCCTATCACCTGATGAAGAAAGCCGGCGCCGACGCAGTGCCGTGCACAGTTACGGCGGAGTATTCGATCAAGCTGCAGCGCCCGACGCCGACCGATGGCGAAATTCACCTTGCCGCGAAGGTGGTCGAATCTTCCGCCGACAGGGCCACCATCGAAGGAACATTGAGCGCTGGCGGAAAAGTTTGCGCAACGTGCCGCGGTGTTTTTGTGGCTGTGAAGGAAGGTCATCCAGCCTTTCATCGCTGGTAAAGGAGCGGCGATCTGTGACTGTCGCATTCGACAGAGAGGTGCTAGCAGACGGACGAGACGAGCTCGTCCCTCCCGGCGTAACCATCGCTCTGGATCTCATCGGGAGGGACGAGCTTGTCTCGTCCATTTATCACACAGAATTCACTGCCCGAATTCCGCTGATGCACTCTCGCCAACAGGGCGCTTACTTTGCATCATGAAATTGATGGAACTGCTTCCACCGCCGGACACCATGTATCGCGCGCTGGTCGACCGCGACTCGACCTTCGAAGGCATCTTCGTTGCCGGTGTGCGCACCACCGGAATCTTCTGCCGTCCGACTTGTTCGGCCAGAAAACCCGCGCGCGAGAACGTCGAGTTTTTTTCGACATCGAGCGAGGCGTTGCACGGTGGATATCGTCCGTGTTTGCGCTGTCATCCGATGGATCCGACCAACGGTGTGCCCGAATTGGTTAAACGATTGCGGGATGTGGTGGAACAGGCGCCGGACGGCAAAATCACCGATAAGGAACTGGCCTCGCTCTCGATCGATCCTTCGACAGCCCGGCGTGTGTTCAAACGCCATTACGGCATGACCTTCCAGGCTTATCACCGCGCTCGCCGGATGGGGCGAGCCTTGCATGAAGTGAGCCGGGGAAATCGTGTTCAGGATGCGCGCAAGCAGAGCGGTTTCGAATCCGAAAGCGGTTTTCGCGACGCCTTTGCGCGGATCTTTGGCGATGCCCCGACGACAGTGAAAACAAAAGGAGCGCTACTCGCCGAGCGGATCGAGACGCCGCTCGGAGCCATGCTTGCGATCGCCGACGACGAAGGTCTCCGCCTCCTTGAGTTTGTCGATCGCCGCGCGCTCGAACGGGAGCTTTCCAATTTGCGCAACCATCTCAAAACTAACGTGGTTCCGGGCGAGCATCGCCATCTCGATGCGATTCGCACTCAGTTAGGCGACTTTTTCGCGGGCCGAAAGCTTGAATTCACCGTCCCGCTGGCGCCGGTGGGTTCGCCCTTCCAGCTGCGGGACTGGAAAGTCCTTTGTTCGATTCCGCCAGGAGAAACTCGTTCCTATTCGTGGATGGCGGAACAATTGGGGGATAAGGAAATGCGGCGAGCGGTTGGACGCGCCAATGGTGACAACATGCTCTGCATCGTTATCCCCTGTCACCGCGTCATTCGCGCCGATGGGACTCTGTGCGGATACGGTGGCGGTCTCTGGCGAAAGAAATGGCTGCTCGATCACGAGCAGAAATTCGCGTCCAGAGTCGAGAGCAAGAGCAGGTGAAAGAGTAGGAGGAGGGGAGGCGCCGAGGTGGCGCGCGCCCGGGGTGACTCGAACACCCGACCCTCGGATTAGAAATCCGATGCTCTATCCGGCTGAGCTACGGGCGCCAAACGAATGCAAGGTAGCCGTGCCTGTTTTGATCGCAATCTGCTTCGCAGTCGAGCTTCTCGCGGGTCAGGCGAGCGCATCAGAACGAGAGAAAGCCAACTCTATGAACTCACTCTTCGTGATTGCGCCGTACAAATATCATGGCTCCTGGGTCTTCGACGATCCTGCCGTTGGCCTGAGCCGGGAGCCTTTCGTCGCAGGCATTGACACCCTGATCGATAAGGCGATCGCGAAGATTCCAGAGGCGGGGAAAGGATTCCGGGCGACCTTCAGCGCTGCCTTCTTTCCGGGCGCGGATTTCAAACTGGAATGGCGCCGGCAGGAAGGCAGCGGCAACTGGTACTACAGCCCCGATTTCAAGCAGGAAGGCTGGCTTTGCCCGGCGCTGTTCAAATATTTCCAGAGCGCCCCGCGCGAGATTTATGTGAAGGTCGAGCCGTTGCAACGCTAGCGGACATGAATGCCCGCAGAGTCAGGCCCGTTCGTTTAGCGAGTTTCGGCGCGTAAGAAAGCCAGCGTTACCGGCTTGCTATCAGCTTTGCCGAGAGGGTCGCGGTTGCGCCGAAGAACAAGGGATGGCCACCAGTGAAGCTGCCCGGCGGGGGCTCGTTCGAGTTTTTTGAGTCGGAGTGGTCGGCGCATGGCAGTCAAAATTTTTCCGGTTGGTTAGGCGAATTCGGCTATTCGTGCACGCGGTGTTTCAATTCCCAGACGCGGAGAGCGGCGAGGAGAAGGGCCTTGGTCCGGGTGAGGCTGCCGGCGGCGGCGAGGGTGACTTCGGGGGTGGCGACCGAGGATTTGGCCTTGGCGCGGGGGCGACGGCCTTTGGTTTTTCGGCGGGTGGCCGAGGTGCTGAGGGGCATGTGTCCATTATTCATATTCACCATAATTAGCATAGGCCTTGCCAAGAGCCAGTAACGACGTTTCGGCCGTAAAATGGCGGGTTCCTGCCCTCTGCAAAGCCCCCATTTGCCCCCCTCTGATCCGGCGCCGATACTCCCGTTCGCGTCGTTCTGCGGTCCCCCAGCGGGAGAGATTCGATCACCTCGCGGATCGCCGCCCTTTCTTGGCTGAACCTTGGAAAACCAACTTGTGCCAGCACAGGTTCTCCGGCAGCTTCCCAGCCTATGGCCGCCGACCGCAAACTGGGGTGTCTCAGCATTTTTCTGTTCCTGGCCCTCTGCGCGAGCCTCTTCCTGAACTTCATTCTGCTGATCGTCGCCTTTCAGCGAGCCACCGGCGGCGGTGGGATCGCCGATCGCGAGATGCTTCCGAAATTCCGAGAGGTCACCATTGAACGCGGCAGTGGCGGCAAAGTTGCCCTGATTGTGATGCGCGGGCTGATCAGCTCGAGTCTGCCCGGCAGTGTTGGCGAAACCATGGTCGACGACATGCGTGCGGCTCTGCAACAGGCGCGCGACGACGACCGGGTGAAAGCGGTGGTGCTTGAGATCGATTCGCCGGGCGGAGAGGTGACCGCTTCAGACGAAATTTACAATGCTGTGGTAAAACTTCGCGCCAAGAAGCCGGTGGTGATCTACATGGACACGCTGGCGGCGTCCGGCGGCTACTATGTTTCCTGTGGCGGGCGTTATCTGATGGCTAACGAGACCACGATCACGGGAAGCATCGGGGTCATCATCCAGACGCTGAATTACGAGAAGCTCTTCGACAAAATCGGTCTCGCCTCGGTCGTTTTCAAAAGCGGCAAGTTCAAAGACATCCTCAACGGCGCACGGCCGATGACCCCGGAAGAACGGGAGTACATGCAAAACTTCGTCATGAAAACGTATGACAAATTTCTCTCTGTCGTGTCGAAGGAGAGAAAATTGCCCGCCGAAGGGCTGCGCAACGGCATTGCCGACGGCCGCATCCTTTCCGGGAAAGAGGCGGTGGAGAACAAGTTAATTGATGGTCTCGGGCAACTGGAGGATGCCTTTGCTAAAGCGCGCGAGTTGGGCAACGCGCCCGGCGCCGCGATTGTGAAATACGGCCCGCCTTTTAGTTTCGGACGGTTTTTGCGCGCCTTCGGAGAAACCGGTGAGACCAAGATCAAGCTCGAGCTCCCGAAACAGCTGGTGTCCCAGCTCGAAGGCGGACATGCCTACTTTCTCCCCAGCTTTTATGCGCCCTGACCGGCGATTCTCAGGGCAGCGCTGGTGAACGTCTTCTTTAACCTTTTTTTTTGGCTCTTTTTCTTTGCCGGCCTTTACGTTTACGTCGCGCTGGTTAGGCAACTGAGCGCGCGCGCGGCCCTGACCGAGCCGGCCGCGCTTCCCGAAGAGAAAACATTCGGTTTGCCCGAAGCGATCGGCGCGCTGGGTCTGATAACTTTTCTGCTCCTGACGGCGGTCGCTGGTTTCAAGGCGAAGGCGTCGTCCACCCTGAACTCGAGCGACTTGGCGGCGAACATCGTAGTTGAGGTCCTGGTGGTGGTGGTATTGGCAGGATTTTTGGAGCTTCGTCGCCTGAACGTGGAGAAGATGGGCGGGTTTTCGCGGCACGGGATTGTGCGAACGCTTTTCACCGGAGCCTTGTTGCTCCTGGCGGCCTACCCCCTGATTACCGCCGCGGATGGGATCACGCGGCTCTTCTCAAATGAAGGTTCGAGCAAACAGAACATTGTCGAGCTGTTCAACGGCTCACACACGCTCAATCAACGGGTGATGATCATTATCCTGGCGGTTGTCATTGCGCCCATCGTCGAAGAATTCGTCTTTCGTTTCTTTCTCTACGGTGTCTTACGCCGCTATATCGGGCGCTTCGCGGGGCTGATCTTCACCTCGCTCCTTTTCGCCGCCGTGCACGCACACCTGCCTTCCTTCGTCCCGCTCTTCGTGCTGGCGGCGTGCTTCACCGTTGCCTACGAATGGAGTGGGTCCATCCTCGTATCGATGACGATGCATTCGCTTTTTAATTCGTTGAGTCTGATTTTTCTCGCGTTCCCGTCGCTGTCCGATCAATGAACCTGGCCCGGCTCGGAGAGGACAAGCTGCTGCTTGATCTGCTTTCGAGAAGTGAGGTTTCTTCCGATGTGATCCTCGCCGCGGGTCACGATTGCGCGGTGGTGCGATCGAAGGCTGCTCGCTACCTCGTTCTAAAATGCGACTGCGTGGTTGAAGGCGTGCACTTCACCCGCAACGCGCGACCGGCTGCGGTTGGTTGGAAGGCGATGATGCGGCCGCTTAGCGACTTCGCGGCCGTCTCGGCCCTGCCGCGTTACGCCCTCGTCACGCTTATGGTCACGCGCTCGACCTCGTGTCGCTGGGTGGATGAGGTTTATGCGGGGTTGAAGCGCGCCGGTGGTCGTTTCGGCGTTGGCATTGTCGGTGGCGAAACCAGCCGGACGCCTGGTCCTCCTTCGCTGTCGGTGTCAGTCATCGGATTTGTCGAGCGCTCGCGCTGGACCGGGCGCGACGGCGGCAAAGCAGGCGACGATCTCTTTGTCACTGGGCATCTTGGCGGATCGTTAGGCGGGCGGCATCTGACTTTTCTGCCGCGGATTGCGGAATCGCGCTGGCTGACTGCCAATTTCCGGGTGCACGCGATGATGGACCTGAGTGACGGCTTGGGCGCCGATCTGCCGCGCCTGGCCAAAGCGAGCGGCCTTGGCTTTGAAGTGGATGAGAGTTCGCTTCCGCGCCACGCGGGATGCACGGTTCAACATGCAATCAATGACGGCGAAGATTACGAACTGCTCTTCGCGGTCGCTCCGCAAGAGGGCGCGCGTCTGCAGCGCGCGTGGAGGAAGCGTTTTCCCAAAGTGAAACTGACCCGGATCGGTCGCCTCACTCGAAAATCCAAAAGCAAAAATCCGAAATCTTTCCGTGGCTACGTTCATTTCAAATAGCCCGGCAGAAACGGAAGCTTTGGGGCGGGAGTTTGCTACCGCACTGCACGAAGGCGATATCGTCGCGCTGGAAGGAGACCTTGGCGCGGGCAAGACCAGTTTCACCAAGGGGGTTGTGGCAGGGACGGGAAGTCCTGCGGCAGTGAGCAGCCCGACGTTTACCCTGGTCCACGAGTACAGCGGGGCCTCGCATCCCATTTTCCATTTTGATTTCTATCGACTCAACGAAGCTGCCGAAGCCCGCGCGCTCGCACTGGACGACTATTTCTATGCGGATGGCATCTCGATTGTGGAATGGGCCGACCGCTTCCGGGAACTCATCCCCGCGAACGCGAAGTGGGTGCGCATCGTCTCGACCGGTCCGGACCAGCGATCGATCCATCTCCCGTGAAGATCATCGCCCTCGATCTTTCCACCCGGCAGGGTAGCGTCGCCTTCGGTTCGAGCGAGGAGGATCTGCAAGAATGGAACTGGCCTAACGAACAAAGGAACTCCGGTCCATTCTTTGATCATCTCCAGCAGATCGGGAAGGCGCATGGAAGAGCCGATCTCGTTGTCACCGGATTGGGTCCGGGATCTTATGCCGGCTCGCGCATCAGCGTGGCGACGGCGACCGGGCTGGCGCTGGGCTGGCACGCGCAATTGTTCGGCGTGCCGTCGCTCTGCGCATTCCCTGGCCGGCACTCCAACTACCTTGTGGTCGGCGATGCTCGCCGCGGCGAATGTTTTTACGCTGAGATTCAGGGGCGAAATCTGGTTGGCGGCGTGCAGTTGCTTGCTTTCGAGGAGCTGCGTAAACAACTGAACGCAAAGAAAGACGTGCCCATTTATTCGTCGGACACGCTTGCGCAATTTCCGGAGGCTGTCCTGGCGTTTCCATCCGCTCGCGAACTGGCGCGCCTGGCTTTGAGCGGCAGTTCCGCGCTTGTCTCCGCGCCGTTGCAGCCGCTTTATATGCGGGAACCGTCGATTACCTTGCCAAAAGCGGCGTCCGCCTCCAGTTCATGAGAATGCTAGCTTCCCGTTGTTGGGCCGAAATCAGTCGGGAAGCGCTCTTGCACAACGCACGGGTCGCGCGCGAAAGAGCCGGCGCCGCGGAGCTGCTCGCGGTGGTGAAAGCAAACGCCTACGGGCACGGCATGATCGAAGTGGCGCAGGTGCTAGCGGGCGAAGCCGCCTTGTTTGGCGTGACCAACGTGGAAGAGGCTGTCGCGCTGCGCGAAAAGCTCGATCAGCCGATCATCATCCTCGGGCCTGCGTTGCCCGACGAAAGAAAGCTGATCATCGAGCGCGGCTTTATTCCTTCGGTTTCTACAACGGAAGAAGCGAGGGAGTTCAATCGGATGGCGGAGGGACGGTCCGCGGTCATTTCCTTTGTCATCGACACCGGCATGGGCCGGTTGGGGACGCTGGAAACAGACGCGCTCGCGGCGATGAAGGAGGTTTCGGCGCTGCCGAATCTCCGGTTGCACAGTATTTCCACCCACCTTCCGTCGGCGGATGCCGATGAGAAGTTTACTCGCGCGCAGTTGAGCCGTTTCAGCGACTTGTTAGATCAGCTTCGGAAAGAAATTCCAGGCAACTGGAAAGGCCATGCGCTGCTCAGTGCCGGGATTCTCGGGTATTCCGGCCACCCCTTCGATATCGTTAGGGCTGGCCTGATGCTTTATGGCATTTCCCCATTGCCGGAGATGCAATCGCTGCTGAAGCCAGTCATGACGTGGAAAACGCGCGTCGGTCTTGTGCGCGAGTTGCCCAAGGGAAGCTCGATCAGTTACGGCCGCACCTTTATTGCGCGGCGAACGATGAAGGTAGCGACCTTAACCTGTGGCTATGCGGATGGTTATCCGCGCCATCTTTCTAATCGAGACGCAGCGGTCTTGATTGGCGGGCAGCGATGCCCTCTGCTTGGACGCATCACCATGGATCTGATGATGGCTGATGTCAGCACCGCCGGAGAGGTAAGAGCGGGCGACGAGGTGGTGCTAATGGGTCGTCAGGGAGACGAGGAGATAGGATGCGCGGAATTGGCGGACAAAGCCGCAACGATTACCTGGGAAATTACCACGCGAGTCGGTCCGCGCGTGCCTCGAGTCTCTGTTTAACGTTTTTCGCGCGTAACGATGTAACGGTTTAAGCTCTGCACTTCGGAATGTTCCAAATCATTTTCAATCAACTGAGTGCGGCGGAGATTTCAGCGCTGCCGAAATCGTTGCAACTCGATCTGCTTTCGGAATTCCAGGTGCTGCCGGAAGATCTCGACCGCCTGGACACGAAAAAGTTCGGAGTGATTGAGCGTGAAGGTAAAAAGCTCTTCCGTTATCGCGCCAAAGATTACCGGATCTATTTCGAGAAGAGCGTCGAAGGCATCACCATTCATCGTGTCCTGCATAAGAACACGCTGAAGGATTTTCTCTTCCGCAGCAAACTGGGGAAGAGCGAGGACGCGCAGCTGGGGCAGACGCGCGAGTTCTGGAAACTGATCGAAGAAGGGGAACAGACCCGAAAAGCTTAGCTTTTCGGGTAAGCACCAAATTCCAAGCACCAACATCCAGAGAAATTCCAAACTCCAAGAACCAAGGCGGCCACACGCGAGGAGGCTCGGTTTGTAGGTTGAAGCTTGGAGCTTCTTTGGATGTTGGAGCTTGGTGCTTGGAGCTTTAGGTGCTCCGCCCCAAGTCCGATGTTCCGAAGCGCCCAGCCTCGGAAGAAAACGAAGAAGCGCCCTGCGCCTACTTCATCAGGAGCACCGATCGGCTCCTCTTGATCTCGCGAGTGATCTTCCGATGCAGATGCGCCGGCATGCCGGTGACACGGCGGGGAAGAATCTTGCCACTCTCCGTGACAAATTTCTTCAAAAGGTCGGGGTTTTTATAATCAATCGCTTCGAGCGAGATATCGATGCGCCGGCGCGGCATCGTGCGATTAGCGCGGCGGAAAGCGGAACGGCGTTTGGCGGTCTTCGGTTGCATGGGTCCTTACTTGGTTTCGCGATGCAGAGTGTGGCGTCGCAGAAACGGATTGTATTTCTTCTTTTCGAGGCGGTTAGGGGTGCGCGGGCTTTTCTTGTTACGCTTCGACATGTAACGCGAGGCCGGCTTTCCTTCGGCTTTCGCTTCCGTGCATTCGAGAGTGATGATTTCCTGGGCCATGATTTAGTCCTCCGACTTCTGCGCCGGCGCTTCTTCTTCCTCAGTCTCTGCGCCTTCTTCTTCGGTTAGACCGAAAAGCGACGTCACCGACTGACGAACACGCGAAGCCTTGTTCTGTTTTTCAAGCTGTGATTGGCATTCCACGGTGAAGCGGGCAAACGGGATCGCTTCGAGGCGAGCTTTGGGAATGTTTTTGCCGGACATTTCGCAAACGCCGTAGGTGCCGAGCTCGATTCGCTTCAAAGCCTGATCAATTTCGTAAAGAGCATCCTGCTCCTGCGAGAGCAGACTGAGCGCGAAATCACGGTCGTATGCATCCGAACCGGCGTCCGCCTGGTGCATGCCGAAGGCCGAAGCCTCGCTGCCTTCCGCGCGTGAACGCAAAGTATCCTGGGCGACCCCGGCCATGGAATCGACCATGGCATCGCGCAACTGAAGCAGTTTGTCGCGCTGCTGCTTGGTGAAAGGATCAAGTTTCTTCTTGGGGTGATGGTTGGTCCCGAGAAGCTTCATGGGGTCGGCCTGCGCGGTCGAACCTGGCTTCGCCTTCTTGGCCGCTCCCGAAGGGCGGCTCGGAGTCTTGGCAGCAGCGGTCTTGGAAGCTGAAGCCTTCGTGCTCTTCGGCTTCTTCGCCGCCAGCTTTTTGGCAGGCGCCTTCTTCTTGATTGATTTCGCCATAAGTGAAAGGGCGCCGGAGGTGCTTCCGGCGCCAAGGGGAGGCATAATTAAGAACATTTCGCCGAAGCCGCAAGCGGAGATTTACCCCTATAAAAGGGTCCTAATTTGGCGGAGGCAGGCTCGCCGTTTAGGAGCTGGCGCTCGAGTAATGGCGCAGTGCAAAGCGCCAGAAGCCTCTGGAAAGCAACGAGATAACGGTCGAGGCGACCACCAGTTGGAGCATGAGCCAACCGGGCTGCCCGAACGATTTAATCAGGAGGCGGGTCGGAATGTTGGCCACGATCACCACTGGAATGATCCAGCCGAAGATGAATCGGAAGAGCCACGGAAAAATTACATCGGGATAACGAGCGATGTTGAGAAAATTGAAATACCCGTAAACCAGCCCCTGCGCGCGGACGATCCAGAAGCTGAAGGCCGCCAGAATCAACATGATCGAATAATGCACGGCGATGCCGAAGAGGAGCGCGACCAGGTAAAGCACGACCGCCCCGAACGACGGCACGATGCCGAGCTTGGACAGCGAGATGATGACCACGATTGCGCCGACAATTGCGTTCACAACACTGTCGAGACCAAACTGTTTGGTGGAAACCGCGAACTGGCTGTCGATGGGCAGAACCAAAAGCGAATCGAGCTTACCGGTGCGGACGAGCTCCGGAATGTTTGCCACGTTGACGAAGAAGAAGGCCTGAAAGAGCTGGGCAATGATCTGGTGTGTGCCGACGAGGAGCACCACCTCCCACTTCGACCAGTCGCCGATGCGGTCGACGTTTCCGAAGATGATGCTGAAAAAAACGATCTGGCCGCAGAACCAGAGAATCTCCACCACCATCCAAAGAAGGAAGTTGGCCTTGAAACTCAGCTCCCGGATGAGCGAGTTGCGCAGGATGATGGAGTAGATCTGGAGATAGCGTTGCAAGAGCCGATTTTAACCGCGGATTACGCGGATGTCGCGGATTAGGGGAAGCTCTTGTAAAAAAAATCTGCGGGAATTGGCGAAATCTGGGGATACATTTCAGGATGAGCGAAGAAGATCGCTATGATAAACTGGTCGCCTCGGCCAAGAAGAAGATCACGGAAATCTCGCCTAACGATGCGGCGGCCAAGATGAAAAGCGGGGGCGCGGTTCTAATCGACGTGCGCGACCCGGACGAGTGGAGGGAAGGCCACATCGCGGACGCGATCAACCTGAGCCGGGGAAGGCTCGAAGGGAACATCGAGGAGAGAGTTCCTGACCTGGGGACGATGGTCATCGTGCACTGCGGCAGCGGCGGGCGTTCCGCGTTGGCGGCCGAAAGCCTGCAGAAAATGGGTTACAAGAATGTGCGATCCATGGCCGGCGGTTACAAGGCGTGGAAGACGCTGGGGTTGCCGACGGCCTAATATTTTAATTTCGATTCTCGGTGTGAATTGCGACGCCACATCGATGGACCTCAAACGATGTGGCATGATCTCGTTCCGGGTAGCGCACTCGTCCCGAGTGCTGGTTGCGACGTCTCGCCGCAACAATCTTAAATCAAAGTTCATGATCGCGAGACGCGATCATCAGCACTCGGGACGAGTGCGCTACCCGGAAGGGGGCGGTTCGCGCTCGAGTGCTAGTAAGAGTACCCGCGGCACTTCCATCGCGCACGGAATTCCATTCGTGTCCCGGCGCTAACCCAAACCCAAAGCGATGCTACCCGCCAACGGCTTGGTAATGCCCTAACCCGCGCCGATACATGAAGTGGGCCGCGGCCCAGGTGACAAGGAGCCAGCCTGCCTGAATGAGTAGGCCTTCGACGAGTGCGCGCCCCTGGAGTCGCTCCAGGAAAATCGCGACCGGACAGAAGAGCTCGTAATAAAAGGGCAGCCATCTCATCACCTCCTGCACGCCGGCCGGCATGATATCGATCGGGAACATCTGGCCGCCGAGGAAATATTCGAAGGAGTAAACAATGAAGACAATGGTGGAGATCTCGAGGATCCAGAACGCCATCATAGCCAGGCTGTAGGTGATAAAGAACTGCATGCACGCCGCCATCATCATGGAGATGACGGCGAGGATATAGGTGACCGGACTTTGCGGCAGGACAATGTAATGCCGGTAGTAAACGAAGATGAGGGCAATCGGCGGCAGCGTGACGAACGTGTAAACGAGGCGGCCGCTCAGGAAAATGCTGAAGCGGTAACCAAGATAGCTCAGGGGTTTCGTTAGGAAGGAATTGATCTGACCCTCGCGAATGTCTGAGGCGATCTGCCATTCGTCCTCGGTCGGCGTGACCAGGTTGCTGACCAGAATCGTCAGCAGGTAATAATAGATCATCGAGCCGTAGTCGTAGCCGTGCAGGCCCTGGCCGCGTTCCTGAAAGACGGCGCGCCAGAGAAAAACCGTTCCGGCCAGCGGGATCAGCCCGAAAAGCGCGCGCAGAAAATAATTCCAGCGATAAACAAAGGTGTTTTGCAGCCCGATGTTAAAGACGCTGATGTATTTGGTTAGGCTCATTGCTTCGCTGACGCCGAAAGCACCCTCACCTCAATCGTCTCGGGCCCTGATTCGCCAAGCCGGAGTTCCCTTTGGCCAGGGGAGAGGAAGAAGAATGGTCTGTTTGTCTTGCCGTTGCCAGGTCCACCGCGAGGCGTATTGCGGCGATCATGCTGTCGGGCCGCGCATCACCACGACCGGCAATGTCGAAGGCAGTCCCGTGATCGGGACTGGTTCGCGGAAGAGGCAGACCGAGTGTGACATTCACGCCGTCATGAAATGCATTCAGCTTTAGCGGGATCAATCCCTGGTCATGATACATGCACAATACCGCGGCGAATTCTCCCTTGTTCGCACGATGGAAAACCGTGTCCGGCGAGATTGGTCCGTGGAAAATATCGTCGCCATTTAAATTCAGCTCCGCAACTGCGGGCTGGATAATGTCGATCTCTTCGCGCCCAATCTGTCCGCATTCGCCCGCGTGGGGATTCAGGCCGGCCACGCCGATTTTGACTGAGCCGGTATTCCGCAGCTTCACAAAATCGAGAAGCAACCGGCCGACGCGAACGATCTCGTCTTTTGACAAAGAAGGCGCGACCTCGCGCAGTGGGATATGAATGGTCGCGAGGGCGACGGTCAGATTCCCGCCGGTCAGAAGCATCGCAAAATTGTCGACCCCAAATCGATCCGCGAAGAATTCGGTCTGGCCGGGAAATTTCCAGCCGATGGCAGCGAGGCCGGCTTTGTAAACCGGGCCGGTGACGATGGCATCGATGTCACCGCCACGAGCAAGCGTGGCTGCTTCTTCTAACGCCGCCGCAGCGCTACGAGCGGTTTCCTCCGAAGGTTTGCCAGCCACGCCGTCGAGTCGCTTTCCGATGACGCGGTAATCAGCCGTGCGCGGCAAATTCCCGCAGTCGAGCGCCGCCTGAACGACTTCCGGTCCGATTCCGGCAGAGTCGCCGAGGGTGATTCCGACGCGCAAGGGCATGCGGCATCTTCCTCACGCGATGCCCTCGCGGCAAGCCGTGTCTAGGAATGCGACGGTCAGAGACCGCCGCTACAGAAGAACTAAAAGGTGCGGATGAACGCCTTCGAGCGAAGGCTGGCCAACCACTTTTCCTGCAGCGTTTGAGCCTGCTCCTGGAGCAGCTTCTTCTCGATCTCATCGTGGCATTCCGCGAGCGAGCGGGTAGCGCCGCCGTGTTTGTCCTCAACCTTGAGCAAGTAATAATTGCCGTTGAACTCGATGATGTTGCTAACTTTTCCGCGCGGCAGGTTGAAGGCGACCTTCTCCAGAGGCGGCGCCAGCGTCTTGCGCTCGATCCACCCCCAATCGCCACCGAGATCGCGCGAACTGTCTTCCGAATAAATCTGCGCCATGCGGTCGAATTCCGCGCCGCCAGCGAGCTTGCTCAAAATCTCCTGGGCCATTGCTTTCTGGGTGCTGGCGTTGCCGTCAGCGGCCTTGGACGGAATCATGATCAGACGCAGTTTCACCTGCTCCTTGGCGGTGAACTCTTCGCGGTGATCCTTGTAATATTGCTCGATCTTGGCCGGCGAAGCGATGTCCTGCTTCTTCACGTTCCGGCTGCGCATCGCCTGCACCATGATCCGCTCCATCTCCATCCTCTTAAACTCGCCGAGCGAGTAATTCTGCGCCTCGAGCGTCTTGATGAAGGTGTTTCGATCACCGCCGAAATTTTCGTTGATGATCTCGTGCACGCGCGTGTCGATGTAGTGATCCGGGATCTGGAAGTTCTCCTTTTTGAAGGCCTGGATGATCAGCTGGCGATCGATCAAATCCTTCAAGGCGGCTTCGCGAGCTTCTTTCACCTTCTTGACCAGGTCTTCACCCTGGAACTGCGAGCGCAGCACCTTTTCGCGCGGCTGCACCAGCGCGCGCACTTGGGAGTAGGTAATGATGTCGCCATTCACCACGGCGGCGATGCCATCGATGACCTGGGCATTTTCGCCGTAGGCGGCAAAACAAAGCGGAGATAACGGGAGCAGGATGGCGCCCGTGAGGAGGAGGGGAACGATTCGACGAACTATCATGGTTACAATGTCCTTATCAGACGGAGTACCTCGGCCAGCTGTTCGATTTTCGAGGCAACTAAACGGGGGAATTTGCCCCCTACAAGTATAAAATCTCCGCGACGGGTCAGCATCAGTTTGCCGTCGCGCACCTCGACCCGGGAAAGGTTAGCCTTGGCCGCGGCGAGCTTGATTTCGGTCATAAGCAGCACGTTGTCAACGGCCGGGGGCAACTGTCCGAAGCGGTCGCGCCACTCCTTCTTGAGACGGTGCAGCTGCTCCTGTGAGGTCACTTCAGCCAGGTGCCGGTAAGCCTGGATCCGCAGCATGGTATCGCTGATGAAGGCGACCGGAATGAAGGCCGGGATGAGTTCGGTTAACGCGGCTTGGACAAACTCCGCTTCGTTGGTCGCCACAAAGTCGAAGCGCACGTCGACCTCAAGGCGAAGGCGTGATTTCTCACCTTTTAGCTGTCCCACCGCCTGACGCAGGAGCTGACAATAAAGATCGAACCCCACCGCGGCAATGTGGCCGCTTTGGGCGGTGCCGAGG
Source organism: uncultured Verrucomicrobiae bacterium (assembly GCA_963746035.1). Taxonomy (GTDB): domain Bacteria; phylum Verrucomicrobiota; class Verrucomicrobiia; order Chthoniobacterales; family UBA10450; genus JBBRDU01. The sequence continues at coordinate 229,876 of CAVUZN010000002.1, forward strand.
ATGCTGCCCGCGCCGCGAATCTCGAGATCGCGCATGGCGATGCGGAAACCTGCCCCTAACGAGCTGTACTGCTTGATCGCATTAATCCGTTTGCGCGCGGCCCCGACGGTCATCATCTCGCGCGGCAGCAGGAGATACGCATAAGCCTTGTGCTCAGCCCGGCCGACCCGTCCACGCAGCTGGTAGAGATCGGCCAGCCCGAAGCGATCGGCGCGATCGATGATGATCGTGTTCGCATTGGGGATATCCAGTCCACTCTCGATGATGGTGGTGCAAACAAGAACGTCGATCTGGCCGGAGACGAAGCGCTGCATGACCCCTTCCAGCTCGTCGGCTTCCATCTGCCCATGGCCGATATCGACTCGTGCGCCCGGGCAGAGCTCGGCGATCTTGTCGCGCATTTTCTGAATGCTTTGAACGCGGTTGTGCAGGAAGAAGACCTGCCCCTGGCGCTCAAGTTCCCGATTAATCGCGTCGCGGATGATACGTTCGTCGTAACCGCAGATGACTGTTTCCACCGGCAGCCGATTCAATGGCGGTGTTTCGATCGTGGACATGTCTTTCACCCCTACGAGCGACAAGTAGAGTGTCCGCGGGATCGGTGTGGCGGAGAGGGTGAGCACGTCCACCAGCTTGAACAGCTCTTTGAACTTCTCCTTGTGCACCACTCCGAAGCGCTGCTCTTCGTCGATGACGACAAGGCCGAGATCCTTGAAGATAACGTCGCCGGAAATGAGACGATGCGTGCCAACGACGATGTCGATTCCGCCCTCGCGCAGAAGCTTGAGCACCTTGCGTTGCTCGCCTTGTGAGCGGAACCGGCTCAGCATTTCCAACCGCACGGGGTACTCGCGCATCCGCTGCGAGAAGGTGTCGAAGTGCTGTTGCGCAAGAACGGTGGTCGGCGTCAGCACCGCGACCTGCTTCCCTTCCATGACCGCTTTGAATGCGGCCCGGATCGCTACTTCGGTTTTGCCGAACCCGACGTCGCCGCAGATCAACCGATCCATCGAGCGCGCCTGCTCCATGTCCGCCTTGGTTTCGCGGATGGCCTTGAGTTGATCGGGCGTTTCGCGAAACGGGAAGGAACGCTCGAATTCGATCTGCCACTTGGTGTCGGGCGCGAAGGCGTGACCGATTTGCGTCTCGCGCTCGGCCTGGAGGGCAAGCATGCGGCCGGCATAATCGAAAACGGACGCGGCCGCGCTGCGTTTGGCGCGCGCCCACCGGGCGTCGGCTAACGAGCTGAGCGATGGCGCTTTTTTCCCAACCCCGACATACCGCGAGACGAGATAAGCCTGCTCGAGTGGAACGTAGAGACGGGCGCCTTCGGCAAAATCCAGGGCCAGGACTTCTTTCTCCGCGGCTGCTCTTGCCTCCGGGGTCTCCACTCTCTCGCCGGTCGGCGAAATTGTTTCCACTTTCTGCGCCGGTGAAGTGCGTTCGGCCGTCGGGATCCTGATTAGTCCGACGAAACGGCCGACGCCGTGCTCGACATGCACGACGTAATCGCCTTCGGCGAGCTCGCTGAAATCGATTTGGGCACGGTGGCGCGAGAAACGGTCGCGTCGCTGCAGGCGGCGCGCAGCGTGAGTGGCGAAGCGGCCGAATAGTTCGGAAGCGGCGAGGACGACGAGATTGGCGGCCGGAAAACAAAAGCCATGGGACAGGGTCCCCTCCAGCAGGGTGACGTCGCGGAGCGCCTCGGCCTCGCCGAAGATGTCCCGGAAGCGTTCGATTTCCCCTTCCGTCTGGAAGTAAATGACGATCTGGGCGTTCTCTTCCTTCCACTTGTTAAGACGATCGAGGAACTGACCGCGGCGGGCTTCTGCGAGCATGAAATCGCCGACAGGAAATTCGCCGAGTTCGCAGCCTTGGAAGGCGCTGTCGAAATTCTCCGGACCATCTTCTAACCAGGCTTCGCTAACCAGGATTTGCGCCGAGCTTTCCTGGTCAGGCTCGATCTCCATCACAAGATCGTTAGGCCTAAGATAATCGCGGACGCGACCCGCATGTTCGTCGGGGGCGCCCAACAGGATGGCAGCGTGTGGGAGTTCGCCGACGGAGGTCTGGGTATCGACATCGAACTCGCGCAGCGATTCGATTTCATCGCCGAAGAACTCGATCCGCAGAGGCAGTTGATCCTGCCAGGAAAAAAGATCGACGATTCCTCCCCGAACCGCGAACTGACCGCGGGTGTGGACCTGGGACGACCGCTGGTAACCGGCCGCGACCAGTTTCTCCAGGAGGTTGTCCATGCCCGTTTCCGTTCCTCGCCGTAAGGAAAGCATCTGCTTGGAAATTGCGCCTTTCTTCGGCGCCGGTTGATCGAGGCTCGCTTTGGTCGCGACAATGACGCTGGCCCCTTTCTCCTGGTCGAGCCTGGCCAGGAGCGCGAGGCGTTCGGCAGTGAGTTCGGGGTCGGGCAGAACGTTCTCGACCGCGGCGAACTCTGCCTCCGGGAGGAACTCGGCGTCGCCCAGCCAGTTAGTCAGGTTTTCGAAGAAAGATTCCTGCGTGCGAACAGTGGGGCAAAGGATCCACAAACGCTTCCTGGCGGCACGGGCGAGAATCGCGGCAAGGAAGGGCCGGGCCGGCTCAACGACATGCGAGAAACGAAGTGGCCAGTCACCCGCGCGAACAGCAGCGAGCTGGGCGGCGAGCGCGGGGGCCTTGGCTGCCTTCTCGAGTAGCCTGCTGCTGACATTTTCCACCGCAGAGGATGCGATGAAACGGCGCCAAGTTCAAAGGAGCGCTCGAGAAGTCGAACCGCTCCAAGGTCTGACCGTGCCTTTCAAGGAGCGGCGACTTCCCAGTCGCCGTTTACATAAATCGGTCGCCGCGGCGACCGCTCCTTGGCCGAGGGCTTGCCTCGCGCAACGTTTCCGTTTGTCGCCGGAATTGAAGTGGGACGAGGCGGAACTCGTCCCTCCAGGTTACCCGAAGGTGAAAAGCTGCGTGCAGTCGCTAGTGGAGGGACGAGTTCCGCCTCGTCCCACTCCTAAAGCTCGATGGCGAGGCGCCATCGATGGCTTGCGAGGCGCACGCCCTCCCCGGACACTCAATCAGTTAACGATCGTGACTGACGTGCCGGTGCTGACCGATTTGAAGAAATTCTCAGCCATGAACTCCGGCATACGAATGCAACCATGCGAAGCCGGGTAGCCAGGAAGATAACCTGCGTGCAGCCCAAAACCTGGAGCGATCTGCATGTAATACGGCATGGACGCGCCTTTGAAGTGCGTTCCCTGCGGTTTGGGATCATGCACCGACACGTTTGGCTGGACCACGTTTCCCTGACTATCGACGAAGTCGCCGTATAACGAAGAGGCGTGATTCTGATCCTTGTTGATTACGGAGTAATGACCGGCCGGTGTGTTCTTTCCCTCGCGGCCCGTCGAGAGCTGCGAAATCCCGACCAGCATCTTGTTTTTATAGAAGTAGGCGCGCTGCTCTGAGATGCTGATCTTAATGGAAGGTTTTCCGCCGATGTTGTCGCCATCCCAGTAAGAGACCGTGTCCTGCGGCGCGTTGCTGGTCGGCTGATTTCCGTAAACGCCGCCGAGATACTGCGTCTGGCCGGAGTAACGCGGGTCGGTTTCTTCGCAGGCGCCAAGGAACAGCGCCAAACTGGCCAGCGCGATCAAAAGGGAGAGGGAACGACAAAATTGCGACATAGATAATTTCCGGAACAAACCTTTCCGCAGGCATGCAGGTAAAGTCAAGGGACGCACGCCGCGGTAAGCGAATCGAACTCCGTCGTTTTACCTCTTGAATCCTGTGCGTCCCATGGTTCCTATCTAATCCGTCAGCCATGCCGACCTACGAATATCACTGCGAGAAATGCGGAAAGAACTTCGAGCTCTTTCAGTCGATGAAGGATGCGCCGTTGAAGAGCTGTCCGAAGGATCTCTGCCGCCAGAAAAAGTGGGGACATGGCAAGGTGAAGCGGCTTCTCGGCACTGGAGCAGGCCTGATTTTTAAAGGCTCAGGCTTCTACATTACCGATTACCGCAGCTCATCTTATAAAGAGGGCGCCAAAAAAGATGCCCCAGCGGGCTCGGGAGGCGCGGAGAAGAAATCTTCAGGCACAAAAGACGCTGTTAGTGGGAGTCCACCGGCTAAGCCGGCGGAAAAGAAGCCCGCTAAAGAGTAGTCTTTTAATGACCAGTACAGCAGCCGTCGAGAGCGTGACGTGCCAGGAGTGCCGTCGCGAGAACGAAGTCGAACGCATTTATTGCCACCATTGCGGTGCGCGACTGGAGCGGCGCAAGCTGTCCAACGCTGCCCCCAAGGAGGAAGATACCCAGAAGCGGGTGAAAAGGCTGTTCGACCCGAACCGGGCCAAGCTACGCCTGCTCTTCTTCCGCATCAGCAAGATTGCACTCGGGTCGGCCGCTGCGGCCGCCTTGATCCTGATGGCCACCCCGCCGGAAATCCCGCCGGCCCCAAAAGGTGTCCTGGCGATGGCACCTTCGATCAATTTCGACATCGAGCGTGCGGCATCGCACCATCAACCCGAACAACTGCGCTACTCGGAACAGGACGTAAATGCTTACCTGGGTTCCAGCCTGAAATCGAAGAGGAAGCAGCTCGACGAACCGCTGCTCGAATTCAAGCGCGCACTGATCGCATTCGATGAAGGCTCGGGCGCAGTGACGATGGAACGCGCGCTTTTCGGTTATTCGCTTTTCACCACTCTGCAATTCGGCGCGCAAAACGCGGCGGGCAAAGCTGGCCTAACCGCCAAGGGCGCAAGCATCGGGCGGTTGCCGGTTCATCCGCAGGTCGCAAAGTATATGACCTACCTCTTCGCCGATCTCTGGGGCGCGCTGGAGCGCGAGCGGAAGCTTGGCGCGAAGTTGAGCGGCGTAGAGTTTCACGACAAGGCGGTCGTGCTCTCGACCGGCTCCTAGAGCTGTCGGGCAAGGTCCGCGCCCGTTCCACGGGGCGTGAAACAGAATTAGCCGGCCTTTGGGCGTTCCTTTTTTTTCCGGTGCGGATAGGTTGGGAGCGTTCGCTCCCATGAAGCTTCCCCGGCGCTTTCTTTTTCTTCCTGCTCTCTTGACGCTCTTTGGCGCGGCCACTCTTCCGGCAGCGCCGCTCCCCCGCAGCATTAGTCCGTCGCGGCAATTTATCGTTTATGGCACGGATGTCCGCCTGCGCGGTGCCGTCAGCGATCTCGCCGAACGAAGCAAGGTCGACCTGCTCCGCCTTTTGCAACGACGGGACAACTGGCGCGTGCCAATCATTTTGAACGTGCAATTTCCGCAGGCGAACGTTCCCGAGCAGCCCGCGGCCGAACTGCACTTCAGCCAAACCGGCGCGGGCTTGAAGATCCAACTGGACCTGACTGTGACGAAGCCGATCGATGTTCCCGCAATGCAGCGAGAATTGTTGCGCGCGCTTTTCGTTGAAATGATTTATCGCGATCGCCCGCAGACGCCGGCCGGAACGGAATACACGGCCGCGCCGACCTGGTTGATTGAAGGCGCACTGAGTCGGTGCGCTGCCGGCTTCGACCCGGCGGCTAACGACTTATTGCGCGATGCGGTGGCGGCGAACAAGGTCATGCCGCTGTCCAATTTTCTGCAACAGCGATGGGAGTTGCTCGATCCACCGATGCGCAAGGTCTACCGGGTCTACGCCGATGCCTTGCTCGAGCTCGTGCTCGATCAAGCGGACGGCGTGACCAAATTGAACGCGTTCATTGCTGGTTTGCCCGAAACCGGCGCGGATCAGTTAACGGAATTGCAGCGGCGGTTCCCGGATCTCGCGAATCAGGCGAAAGCGGTGGAACTCTGGAGGTCCGCGGTGGCGACGGCGGCATCGGCGAAGCGGCAAGATTTCCTACTGAGTTTCGAAGAGACCGAGCGTCGCCTGAGCGAATTGCTGGAGGGGGACATTCCGGGCCCGACGAAGAACTCGAAGCCGATTAAGCTTGGGAGTGTCGGTGACAAAAAACCGACCGCTTTGCAGCTGGCCGCCTTACGCGTGGCCGGGGAGAACCTGGTGCTGCTGGCGACGACATCGCATCCCCTGCTGCACCCGGTAGTGAGCGAATACCAGGAGATCGTGCAACGCCTGGCCATCAAAAAAACCGGGCACGCGCGTGAGCGTTTTGCCGCACTGAAGGCAACTCGCGCGGAGCTCGAACGCCGCGTTGGGGAAATGACCGATTACATGAATTGGTATGAAGCAACCCAGCTCGGGGAACGCAGTCATGCATTTCGCGGCTATTTGCAGACCGCGGCGGGGAGCAACACGGCGCCGCGGCGCCGTGATCCGCTTTCGGTTTATCTCGATACGGTGGAAAAGCAATTTTAAGTCAGTGGCGGCGGCCGACTTTAATTCGGTTGCAAGCGAGCGGGGGAGGGACGGTTGCGGTGAGAGCCCAACCCCTGCCAGTTGCTCTGCGACGGCACGCCGCGTATCATAGCCGCTCGCGCGATCTCTCGCGCGGACTCACTCATGCAAAAAATCGGATTCGCTGAAGCCCTCGACTCAATCGTGGCGGCTGACCCGCGTTACACGCGCGAAGCTTATGTTTTCCTGCGCGACGCGCTGGATTTTACGACCAAGCAACAGAAGAAGCTGAAGGGGACGAATGTTCGCCACGTGGCTGGTCCCGAGTTGCTGGAAGGCGTGCGCCAATACGCGCTCAAGGAGTTCGGTCCGATGGTGATCACAGTTTTTTCCTGCTGGGGAATCACGTGCTGTGAAGACATTGGGCACATGGTGTTCAATCTGATTGGTGCGGGAATCTTCGGGAAGACCGAGGAAGATTCGCTGGAAGATTTCAAAAGTGTTTACGATTTTGAGGAGGCGTTCGTTAAGCCATTTGCTCCGGCGAGGGAGCCGGCGCCAAAGCCGCTGCCGCCCGGGCTGCCCGCCCCCAAATCGTTATGACTGGCCGGTGGCCGCGACTTCTTTTCATTGGCGCAATTATGGCTAGCCTATCGATCTCCAAAGCTGCTCCGGCGGATGCAGCCATCAATCTTCCGCCGAGCGACGCTCACAAATGGGTGCTGCCGGATGGCCTAACGATCATCGTCAAGGAAGATCACAGTGCTCCCGTGGCCAGTGTTCAGGCCTGGTGCGCGACGGGGAGCATTGACGAGGATGAGCGCCTCGGCGCCGGCATGTCGCACATTCTCGAGCACATGCTCTTCAAAGGCACGAAGACGCAGTCGAACAGCGCTATTGCGCAAAAGGTCCAGGACGTGGGCGGTTACATCAACGCCTACACCTCTTTTGATCGGACCGTTTTCTGGATTGATGTGCCGAAAGCCGGCGTCACCACGGCTCTCGACGTGCTGGCCGACGCGATGATGAATTCAACCCTTCCGCCGGAGGAATACCTGAAGGAGCAAGAGGTGATTCGGCGCGAATTCGCCATGGGTTTCGACGACCCCGACCGGATGGTGACGCAGTTGATGTTTTCCACCGCCTATCAGCGCCATCCCTATCGCCTGCCCGTGATCGGACAGCTGGAAGTTTATAACCAGCTGACCCAGCAACAGGTGATGGATTATTACAAGTCCCGCTACGTGCCTAACAATTTGACCTTCATCGTGGTAGGCGACGTGGACGCGGCCAAGGTGCGGCAGCAATTGGCTGATTTCTTCAAGGCTTACCCCGAGCGCTCGCTCAAGCCCGTCTTCGTTCCGGGCGAGCCGCCTCAGTTAGGTCGCCGCGACGCGCACCAGGAATTTCAAACCGAGCTCACTCGTCTGGCCCTGGCCTGGCATGTTCCGGAGGTCACTCATCCCGACGTTCCCGCGCTCGACCTGCTCTCCTCGATCCTGGGGGAAGGCCGTAGCTCGCGTCTCTATCGGCGAGTCCGTGACGAGTCCGGTCTGGCCTACTCAGTGGCGTCTTATTCTTACACGCCTGGCGATCCCGGCGTGCTCGGACTCGATGCGACGGTTGATCCGGACAAACGCGAGGCCGTTCAGGATCTGATGTTGAAGATTGTCGACGAAATCCGGCAGGGCGGGGTTACGCCGGATGAATTGAGCAAGGCGAAGAAGCTTTCACTCAGCCATCACCTCGGTTCCCTCACCACCATGCGCGGACAGGCCTCGGACATCGGTTCCAACTGGTTGCTGACGCGGAACCTGGACTTCAGTCGCGATTATCTCGATGCCGTCCAGCGCGTGACGGTTGCTGATATCAAGCGCGTCGCCGCCAAATATTTGATTAACGACAATCTGACCGTGGTTTCCTTGAACCCTAAGGGGAGCCTGGCCGCCGCCAAAGCCGCCACGAAAGAAGCACCGGTCGCGGCGATTCAAAAATTCGAGCTGGCCAATGGCCTCCGGCTGCTCGTGCGTGAGGATCCGCGTCTTCCCTTGGTGGCGATGACGGCAGTATTCCGGGGAGGACTGCTGGCGGAAGACGCAGCCGATAACGGCCTGACCAAATTGATGTCGCGTTGCCTGCTCAAGGGCACGAAGACGCGCACGGCTGAACAAATTTCGCAGCAAATAGAAGCTGTTGGCGGAGCGATCAGCAGTGACGCAGGGAATAACAGCTTCAGCGTTACGGTTGATGTCACGCGGCCCGATCTGAAGCTCGGCGTGGACATTCTCTCCGACGTTCTGCTTAACGCGACCATGCCCGAGAAAGCGGTGGCGCGGGAAAAGGAAGTGCAGATCGCCGCGATCAAGCAGGAAGAAGAACAGCTCACCACGGTCGCGCGCAATATCATGCGCGAAGCACTGTTCCCGAATCATCCGTATGCCTTGCGCTCACGCGGGTCGGAGCAATCAGTTCATCAGCTGACCCCGAAGGATCTGCTCGAATTCCGCGACCACTATCTCGTCGGCAAGAACGGTGTCATTTCTGTCTTCGGGGACGTCAAGGCCGCCGAGGTCAAAAGCCTCTTCGACCAGTTGCTGGGCAAGATGAAGCCGGGCGAACTCGCTCTGACCCATCCGGCTGCGCCGGCCCGTTTGATCGAAACCAAACCGGTGGAAGCGCGCCGCGACAAAGCTCAGGCGGTGCTGATGGTCGGGTATCCGGGCGCGGACATTTACAGTCCGGACCGGCACGCGTTGGAATTGATCGATGAAGCGAGCAGTGATTTGGGTTCGCGCTTCTTCGTTCGGATTCGCGAGCAAATGGGGCTGGCCTATTACGTCGGCGCCGCTCAGCTGCAAGGTTTGGTGCCGGGTTTCTTCTCATTTTATCTCGGCACCGATCCAGCCAAGCTCGAGCCGGTCAAGACCGCGCTGCTCGATGAAATCGGGAAACTGGCCAGCGAGGGGCTGACTGCGGAAGAATTGACCCGCGCGAAAAAGAAACTCGTTGGACAACAGCAGATCGCGAATCAAAGCAACGATGCCTTCGGTTTCCAGTGCGCCTTGGATGAGCTTTACGGTCTCGGCTTCGAACACTACAAGACGCTGGAGCCGGAGATCGAGAAGGTTACGCTCGACGACATCAAACGGGTGGCCGCGAAATACTTTCGCAATCAACCTTATATTTTGGCGGCGGTTAGACCGCCAAATGGCAACCCCGCTACGAAGGAGAAGTGAGCTATGGCTGAGGTTCAGACCACCACCCAAAGCGGTGAACTTTCACAGCGCTTTATCGAATTTGTCATGATGCAGGCGCAAAACGCCGCTCTGTTTCTCGGGCAGATTCCGAATCCGCAGACCGGCAAAGGCGAAGTGAACCTCGAGCTGGCGCGGATGTTCATCGATCAGCTGGCCATGATTCAGGAGAAGACCCGCGGCAACCTGAGTAACGAGGAAGCGACCGTGCTGCGCAATGCGCTTTCCAATTTGCAGATGGTATTCGTTGAAGTTGCTCAAGCTGGTGGGGCTCCGTCCTCGCCCGCTCCCGCACCGGCGGAACCGCAAGAGACTCCGCCAGCGTCCGCGGCGACCACGGAGCAGCCCGCGCCCGCCGCGGAAGAGCCGGAATCGAAGAAGAAGTTCACCAAGAGCTACGGTTCCTGAGCCGGGCGAGATTCCGTCCTGTGCCTGCCGTTTCGAAGCCGAAGAAGAAAAACGGCATTGCCGACCTCCAGATCATCACCGATCCGGTCGAAGCGGCGGAAGAAGCCGGTCTTCGTTACGTCAGTGACGATCGGCCGGGATACACGCGGAAACGCAAGGGTGACGATTTCGAATATCTGGATCTGGAAGGGAAACCGATCAAAGACGAGCAGCGACTGCTGCGGATAAAACGTCTCGCCATTCCGCCCGCATACACTGAGGTCTGGATTTGTCCGGTCCCAAACGGCCATCTTCAGGCCACCGGGCGCGATGCGCGCCGCCGCAAGCAATACCGCTATCACGAACGGTGGCGCGAGGTGCGCGACGAAAATAAATACGAAAAGATGGCGCTCTTCGGCGAAGCGCTACCCCGCATCCGCAAGCGGGTGGAGGCGGACATTAATTTGCCGGGACTTCCCAAGAACAAGGTTTTGGCCACGGTGGTGCAGCTTTTAGAACGGACGTTCATCCGGGTCGGAAACGAAGAATACGCGCGCGAGAACAAATCCTTCGGACTGACCACCATGCGCGACCATCACGTAGACGTGAAAGGTTCGAAGATGACATTCCATTTTCGCGGCAAGAGCGGGGTCATGCACGAGGTGGATGTGCGCGATAAGAAAATCGCCCGGATTGTTTCGAAGTTGCAGGACCTTCCCGGCCAGGAACTTTTTCAGTATGTCGATGACGACGGAAAACGTTGCGATCTCACTTCACAGGATGTGAATGATTACCTGCGCGAGATCACCGGCCAGGATTTCACGGCCAAGGATTTCCGGACTTGGGCGGGGACGGTGCTTGCCGCGATGGCGCTGAATCATCTCGGGCCCGGCCAGACGAAGAAGGAACAGAAGGCGAACATTAAGAATGCCGTGACCGCGGTCAGCAAGTTGTTAGGCAACACGCCGGCCATCTGCCGGAAGTGTTATGTTCACCCGGCGGTGTTCGAAAGTTACCTGAGCGGAACGGCGATCGAGGGTTTGAAAAAGAAAACCGAAGACGTGCTCGAGTCGGATTCGATTGATCTGGAAGAAGGGGAGAAAGCGATCCTCAGTTTCCTGCAGGACCGTCTGGCCAAAAAAGCGGCCTGAGACGGTTCCGTCGCTGGCGATTTCACGAGGCGCAGACTTCACAATTTGAACGCCTTCGCCTCTCGAAAGTCTGAGCAGTATCCCACGAAGGCATCGTTCCTTACGAGAACGCTCGTCGCGCCATCAACGCTCGTTCGATTTGGAGCGCTTCCCTTTGCGAACCGTAATCGTTTCGTCCGGGGAGGGCGATGGTGACGGATATTTCTTTGTCGTCGGATAAACCAGCCGCCACGGCTGCGTTTTGATCGTGTTGGTGAACTCGCTCAGATTTTTGCCGCTCTCGGCAAACTGCGGACCGAGCTCACCCATCAGGGATTTGAGCTTCTCGGATGTCGAGCGAAAGTTTTGCAGGGTTACTTCAAGATTGTTGTTAGCCTCGAGCTGCTCACTGATCTTCTGAATATTCGCCAGCGAGACATTGAGGGAGCCTTCCGGCGCGGTGATGTCGACCAGGTGCTGGCCGAAGACGTTAAATTTATCCAACGCCTGGTTCAGCGCTGAACCCTTGTCGGTAATGTGACTCAGGTTGGCGACAGTCGATTGCAGTTCCTTAAGGGCCTGCGTTGCCTCCTTGGCCACCGGATCCACCGCTTCGACCAACTTGGCCGCGGCCGAGCTGAAGTCTGGGTTCCGTTCGCCGGCAAACATGTCGCCATCGCGCGCTCGGCCCGATGCTTCGGTCCCCTGCGTGAAGTCGATTGCCATTTCGCCGAGCAGGCCCAAGGCAAACAAATGCGCGTGCGCATCGCGGTAAACCTGCGCGGTTTTATCGACCTGCACATCGATGCGGACCTCGAACTTCGGCTTGCCTTCCGGGCCGGGAGTGGAGCCAGGGTCGGGTGGCCGGATTTGCGCAGCGGATTCCTGGGCGCGGCGGTCTTCTTCCTGCGAGACCGGCGAATAGAGCCTCTGCACCTGGCCGATCTTGCGCCCGGCAAGCAGAACGGGCGCACCCAGCTTGATGCCGGCGGCGTTATCAAAGTAGATCTTGTAGCTGACCAGGGGACGGAAAAGACCGGGCGCGCCGAGCAGAATGAGCACGCCGACAATGATCGCAACGGTTACGACCACGAAGAGCCCAGTCATGAATTCATTACGTCGTAATTGCATCTTGGGTTCCTTCCAGGATCGGGCCTTCCGTGCTGCCGCTTAGAAATTGGCGGACCACCGGGTTGTTAGACTGACGAAAACGGTATGGATCGGCATCTTCAATGATTTTACCCTGGTATAACATAGCCATACGCGTGCCGATGCGAAAGGCACTATCCATTTCGTGGGTCACGATGATGGAGGTGACCTTGTGTTTTTCAGTCAGGCCAATGATCAATTCGTCGATCACGGAGCTGATCACGGGGTCGAGACCAGCCGTGGGTTCGTCGAAAAGAATAAGCTCGGGATCAAGCACGAGAGCGCGAGCCAGGCTCACCCGTTTACGCATGCCGCCGCTGAGTTCGGAGGGCATCAGGTTGGCGGAGTCGCGCATGCCGACGAGCTGCAGCTTCTCCTCCACGATCTCGTCGATTTCTTTTTTACTTTTGTCAGTCAGCTCCTCCAGCGGCAAGGCGACATTGTCGTGGACAGTGCGCGAACTGAGCAGGGCGGAATATTGATACACCATCCCGATATGCTGACGGACCTGTTGCAGTTTTCGGCGCTTCAAGCGGGTAATCTCGAACTGTTTGAAGAAAACAGAGCCTTCGTTAGGCTGAAGAATACCGAGAATGAGCCGAAGAATGGTGCTTTTGCCGACACCGCTCTGACCCATGATGACGAGGCGTTCCAGTGCGTTCACCTCCAGGGAGACGTCATCGAGAATAATCTTATTCTCGAACTGCATGCGCACGTTGCGCAGCTCGGCGACGTTGGGTTCGGGGGCGCTCATGGGAAAAAGATCACGTAAACCACGTTGTAGAGCGTATCGACCCCGATCACGGTGGTGATGGCGGTGACCACACTCGACGTGGTGGCGGTGCCGACGCCGGCCGCGCCACCGCGGACATTCAGTCCGCGGTAGCAGGCAATCGCGGCAATGAGCAGACCGAACATCAGGCTCTTCAGAATGCCGGTAATGATGTCGCGGATGAGCAGCGCTTCCTGCACCAGCTCCAAGTAATAGGGGAAAGCGATGCTGAAGTAGGCGTGGCAGATCAGGCTCGTCGCCAAAATGGCCGCAATATTCGAAATAGTGGAGAGACAGGGCATGAGCAGGGACAAGGCGAGCGTGCGCGGAGCAACCAGAAAGCGAAGCGGACCAATGCCCATCGCTTCGATCGCTTCCACTTCCTCCGAGACGCGCATGGTCCCAAGCTCGGCGGTGAAGGATGCGCCGACTCGCGCCGCCAGCATGATCCCGGTAAGCAGAGGGCCGAGCTCACGGGTGAAAGCGATCGCGACCAGGCCGGGCACCAGGCGCTCGGTGCCGAAACGCTGGAGCTGGTAGCCAGTGAGCAGGGCCATGGTCAGGCCGAGGAAGAAAGAAACGAGGCCGACCAGTGGAACCGAGTCAACGCCGGCGCGTTCGGTGTGCCGAAAAAAACTGGAGGCACGAAAAGGCGCCCGGCCCTGCCGCAAACGATCGATGGCTTCATCAAAAGTCTGGGCGACGAACCAAAACATACCGCCCACCTCGACGAAGAAGCTCTGGGTTTCGTGGCCAATGCCTTGGACAACCACGACCGGATTGGCCTGGATAACGGCGTCTTCTTCACTCACGTTCTTTTGCGGGCTAGGCATGCCGAGGGGGAACGTGCCTCAGTTCGGGGGGCGCGAAAGCGGAAATTGGATGGAACGGCGGCGAGACCCCCCGGCGGCTGGGTGTTGGCAAACCTTGCAAGGCGAGGGAGGTGCAGCAGTTTGGGCCATGATCAAGAAATCTTTGCTCGGCAGTTTCCTTTGGTATGGATTCATTCTTTTTGCCGCTGCCGATGAAACTGCCACCAAACCCATGAGCCATACTCGCTTCGCGATCGCCGTTCACGGTGGCGCCGGCACCATCGAGCGCAAAACAATGACGGCGGAGCGCGAGAAAGAATACCGAAGCGCGTTGGAAAAAGCAGTCCGCGCGGGCGCCGCAATTCTCCAGGCCGGCGGCTCGAGTCTGGACGCGGTGGAAGCAGCGGTGCGCCTTCTGGAAGATGATCCGAATTTTAACGCCGGCCGGGGCGCGGTCTTTAGCAGTGCCGGCACCAATGAATTGGATGCCTCGATCATGGACGGCGAGAACCTCAAAGCTGGGGCGGTGGCAAGTGTCACGCGTGTGAAGAATCCGATCACGCTCGCGCGCGCGGTCATGGAACGATCGAAGCACGTCACGCTCGAAGGCGATGGGGCCGAAGCTTTCGCGAAAGAACAAGCGATCGAGCTGGTCGAGCCCAAGTATTTCTTCACAGAGCGACGCTGGGACGAACTTCAAAAAGAGAAAGCGAAAGCGAGCGAAGGGAACGCTTCTCCCGGTGGTGATCGACACGGCACCGTCGGCGCCGTCGCGCTGGACCAGCAGGGGAACCTCGCCGCGGCCACCTCCACCGGCGGGACCACGAACAAACGTCTGGGACGCGTAGGCGATTCGCCGATAATCGGCGCCGGTACTTACGCCAACAATTCAACCTGCGCCGTTTCCTGTACTGGAGACGGAGAATATTTCATTCGGGCGGCGGTCGCGCACGAAGTCTCCGCTTTGATTGAATACAGAAAAATGCCGGTGAAAGAGGCAGCCGCGGCCGCGCTCGGCCGGGCTGCCGCGCTTGGCGGAACCGGCGGTCTGATCGCGATGGATAGGCAAGGCGCAGTGGCGATGCCCTTCAATACCAGCGGAATGTATCGGGCCGTCCTGCAAGCAGACGGAACCGTTTCGGTTGAAATCTATCGGTGAGGTCGGATGGGCAGACTTATCCGCTAGGCGGGAGGAATCTGCCTGTTTAGGATGCGCCGATGCTGCCGGCTTTTTCCGTGGTCATTCCTGCCTTCAATGAAGGCCGCAGGATCGGGCATACCCTGCGCGAGACGATCGCCTACTTAAAAACGAACAGTCCGGAGAGCGAACTCATCGTCGTTAACGACGGATCACGTGACGACACCGCGCAAGTGGCGAACGAGGTTCTCGCGCAAGCAGGCGTTGCCGCCAGACTTCTGGAAAACTCACCTAACCGGGGCAAGGGCGGAGCGGTACGAAGTGGCTTGCTCGCGGCGCGTCAGCCGATCGGCTTGTTTTTTGACGCGGATCTTTCTACTCCGCTAGAGGAAATTCCGAAACTGATTGGACCGATTGCGGCCAATGAAGTGGATCTGGCGTTTGGTTCGCGCGCGCTCGATCGCAAACTCATCGGGGATCGCCAGCCCTGGCGTAGAGAGCAGGCGGGGCGCGTCTTCAATCTACTCGTTCGCCTCTCGACTGGCCTGCCTTTTTGGGACACGCAGTGTGGATTCAAAGCCTTTCGCATGGATGTATCCCGCCCCATCATCGCCCAAGGCCAGAGCGATGGTTTTGCCTTCGACGTGGAACTGCTCTACCTCGCAAAAAAAGCGAAACTACGCCTGCGCGAAATTCCGGTGCGCTGGAATCACAGCGAAGGCAGCAAGGTCGATTTTCTGCGCGATAGCCTGCGCATGATGCGCGAGGTGGCCGGGATGCGATTTCGTTGCGAGCGGACGAACACGGCGACGCCTAACGAGAACGCGGGCTACGCGAAATAATTTCGTCCGGCTCCGAAACGTCAGGGAGGAGACGAAGCTCGTCCCTCCGATATCTATTTCTTAACGATCTCGGCGTTCTCAATCATCGCCAGGCCGCCGCGCTCAGCCAGCTTGCCTTTAACCGTGATCGTCTTCCCGGCGAACGGCGCCAGCTCTTCGTTGATTGCCTTGTGTTCGCCCACCACCAGGTAAGCTTTGCCCTCGCTCACGATCCCGGCCGGGCCGCCGCCCTTGATGCATTTTCCCGCGCAGCCGGAATGTTTGTCTCCCATCGCCTCGTGATCGAGGTAACACATCAGGTCAACGACTTCGCCGGTGACGGTTTTCTCGGTCCCAGCGCCGGCAGTTTTGTCGGCATCGTGGTCGTGCGCGCGAACGACTGATAACGGCAGAACGGCACCCGCGATAAGCAGAACGAGGGACTTCGAGAGGAATGAACTACGCATCGCGGACTTTCGTCCGTCGTGCCAACCGGTCAACGCCGCTTTTGCCGCTCCTCGATCAGCTCCGCGAACTGGTTGAAGAAATAAGAGGCGTCATGCGGGCCAGGCGCCGCTTCCGGATGGTATTGCACGCTGAAGACGGGCAACTCGCGGTGCCGCATTCCTTCGACCGTCCCGTCATTCAAATTGAGGTGGGTGATCTCGATTTCCTTCGGCAGGGAGTCGGGGTCGACGGCGAAGCCGTGATTTTGGGAAGTGATGGCCACTTTGCCGCTGCGCAGATCTTTGACCGGTTGATTGCCGCCGCGATGGCCGAACTTCAGTTTGAAAGTGGAACCGCCAAAGGCGCAGCCGAGCACCTGATGACCGAGACAGATGCCGAAGATCGGTTTCTTGCCGAGCAATTCGCGAATGCTTTCGTGCGCGTAGGGGAGGGCAGACGGATCGCCCGGTCCGTTCGAAAGAAAAATGCCGTCGGGATCGGAGGCGAGAATCTCCTTCGCTGAAGCGGTCGCGGGCAAAACAGTCACGCCGAATCCCCGCTGTCTCAGGCAACGCAGGATGTTGCGCTTGATTCCGTAATCCATCGCCACAATCCGATGCCGAACCGGTGGCAGGGACGGCCCGCTCTGCTCGTCCTCGGTTCCGCGCGTGGTCCAGGGCCGGCTCAGTTCGTCCTCTGGATCCCACTGATATGATTTTGGCGTGGTGACTTCACGCACGTAGTCCATGCCGATGACCCCTTTGCCCTCGCGCGCGAGCGTGGCTGCTTTCTCGAGAGTCATGTTTTCCGTCGTTAGGCAAGCTTTCATTGCCCCGAGCTGGCGGAGGTGACGGGTCAGGGCGCGGGTATCGATTCCCTGGATGCCGGGGATGTTGGCCTTCTTCAGGTAAACATCGAGCGACTCCTCCGATCGCCAGTTGCTTGGGATCTCGGTGAGCTCTTCCACCACGAAACCGCTGACATGCGGTTGATCGCTCTCGGCGTCGGCGGCATTGACACCATAATTTCCGATCAGCGGATAAGTCATAGCCACGATCTGGCCACGGTAAGAGGGATCAGTCAGCACCTCCTGATAACCGGTCATGGAGGTGTTGAAGCACATCTCCCCGACGCGGGTGCCGGTGGCGCCAAATGATTCGCCTTCGAACGATCGACCGTCTTCGAGAGCGAGGATTGCGCGCACTGGCGGGCAGTTTCGCGGCTGTCGTTGAATTTTCAACTGGCGAGAATTCTTTTTTAACGCGGATCAGGAGCGGGTTCTGAAATGGAGGGCGGAGCTCCTGCGACGCCGGCGGAAGGTCTCGCGGGAGCTGGACCCTCCATACACTGAGGACCATTGCGCGACGGTGGTGAATTTCTTCTTTGTAGCGGCGCTCTCTGACCGTCGCATTCTTTTCGTCCCTACAGTTTGCGGCGGTCAGAGACGGCCGCTACAAAAGGGGTGAAGCGAAAAAACCCGGACAGAAATTCTGTCCGGGTTTTCGGAAAGCATTGCCCCGCAGGTGCCGTTTAGGTGGATATCCCGTTCCCTTTCGGTAACGGGCGGATGACCGCCATCGCAGTTTCTGACTTCCAATTAAGGCATGTCATGGACTACGACGACCAAGCCTCCTGGTTATGAAACATCGGTCCGGGAATCTCACCTGGATCGCGAACATCGCAGAGCAAATTCGTTGAGAGCCGCTTATGGAAGGTTCTAGGGGGCACCGCCGGATTGGCGAACCACCGGATCAAACGAATTGCCCTAACAAACCCTCGATGAACGACTCTCTGCTATCAAAGAACTATTCCCGCAACTCGGCCCCCATTTCCTTGCGCAAGCGCTCGCGGATTCGGGTGTGAATCACAGCAACTTCGTCGTTCGTCAGTGTCCGATCCGGTGAACGGTATGTCAACCGATAAGCCAGCGACTTTTGTGTCGCATCGAGACTCGACGCTTGACTCCCGCTGAAGAGATCGAACAACTCAATCCTCTCCAGGAGCGGTTCGCGCGGTGTCTCCAAGGCGTGCAAGACTTCTTCGTGCGTGCGTTCGTTCGAAACGATCATTGCGATATCGCGCTCGATCGCCGGAAAGCGATCCAGTTCAATGAACTTGGAAGTGGCACCAGCGCCGGCTTGGAGCGGATCCAGTTCGATTTCGGCCACGAACACCCCGTGGGCGGCGTCGAACTCTTTGGCGCTGGCCGAACTGATTCGCCCCGCTACCCCAATCGATTTCTCGTCCAGGAGAACTTCCGCGGCCAAGGCCATTCCCTTCCGATCCGTGCGCCGGAAGCGCAACGGACGCGGGGAAATAGATTCGAGCACTCCCTTCAAGTCGATGAAATCCAGGGCGCGTTTCTCTTTTGTGCGCCAACTGCTCCGGCCTCGCGCCGGGCCGTAGAAGAGCACCGCCAGCCGTCGAGTCTCCTTCGCATCGGGAGCAAGGAAGACGCGGCCGACCTCGAAGAGCGCGATGCGCGATTCACCCGCGCGGATGTTATGACCGAGGACCTGGAGCAACCCGGTCAGCAGGCTGGGGCGTAGCGCGACATGATCTTCGCTCAGGGGATTCTTCAATTCGACCGCGCTTTCCGCAGCGTTAAAGGCCTGCCGTGAAATCAATTTTGACGTGCGCGCTTCGCTCAAGCCGCGGCCGGCGAGGCGGTCGCGCAGGTTAGACTCGAAATCATGCGAGCGATCCGCGCGGCTGGTGGCGCTGAAACGACTCCGATCGCTTCCTTCAATCTTGGAGACGCCGTAGGCGCGGACAATTTCTTCAATCAGATCGGCCTCGCGCTGCAGATCGCGCCGGTGGCTCGGAATTTTCCAGGTCGATTCCGCCTCCGACGATTCCCCTTTTTTCAGTCCGAAAGCGGCCAGCATCTCATCGATGGTTTGAGGCTCAATGTGAACGCCGAGCAGACGATCGCACTTGTCGTAGCGAATGGTGACATCCGGCGGGTCGGGCGGCAATTGTCCGGCCGCCGCAACATCGGCGCCGGCTTTGCCTCCGGCTAACTCCTCGATCAGGTTGCTCGCGCGCTCGGACGCTTTCAGCACCATCTGCGGATCCACGCCGCGTTCGAAGCGATAGCTGGCGTCGCTCGGCAGATTGAGGGTGCGCGCGGTTCTCCGGATTGTAGAAGGAGTGAACCAGGCGGCTTCGAGCAGGATCGTCCTCGTTTCGTTGCTGACGCCGGTCTCTTCGCCCCCCATGACCCCGCCGAGACCGACGGCGCGCTTTTGATCGGCTATTACCAGGTCGTTAGGCGAAAGCTTGTAGGTGCGTCCGTCGAGGGCGAGGATCTGTTCTCCGTCGCGTGCCATCCGCACCTCGATGGCTCCCTCCAGCTTATCGGCATCGAAGGCGTGGGTTGGCTGGCCCAGCTCGAGCATGACGAAGTTGGAGATATCCACGATGTTGTTGATTGATCGAATGCCGGCCGAGTCGAGCTTGAGTCGCAACCACTCCGGGCTGGGGCCGACTTTGACATTTTCAATGCGGCGCGCGGAGAAGAACGGGCATTTTTCCGGCGCGCTGATTTTCACCGCCGAGCTTGCAGCGGCCGGCGTCGATGATGGCAGCTTGCCCTGCACCTGTTTTCCGGTCAGAGCCGCGATTTCGCGGGCGAGTCCGTAATAACTGAGCAGGTCGCCGCGGTTTGGAGTTATTTCCACGTCGAGAATCTGGTCGGAGGGAATCAGTTCCGAGAGCGGCTGGCCGACCTTGCTCTCGGGGGCAAGGATGAGAAGACCGGATGCGTCCTCTCCAAGCCCCAGCTCGATCGCGCTGCAAAGCATCCCGCGCGATTCGACTCCGCGAAGCTTGCTTTCCTTGATTTTCGTTCCGTTAGGCAAAACCGCGCCCGGCAGAGCGAGTGGAACCTTGTCGCCCACCTGGTAATTCTTGGCGCCGCAAACGATCTGGCGTTTACCGCCGGAACCGTCATCGACTTCGCAAACGCTCAGGCGGTCGGCGTTCGGATGCTGGGCCGAAGCCGTGATTTGCGCCACCACCACGTGGTCGAAATTTGCGCCGCGCTGCTCAACGCCCTCGATTTCGACTCCGGCCATGGTGAGCAGGTCGGTCAGCTCATCCAGTTTCGCCGGGAGATCGACAAGTTCGCGCAGCCAGTTAACCGAAAATTTCATTGCAGGAGGGAGTTTTGCATGGCGGACGAGACGAGCTCGTCCCTCCCCGCATATGCGCCGCGCCAGAAGGGTGCCGGGAGGGACGAGCTTGTCTCGTCCGCTACGATGACCATGTCCGAAGATTCAGCGACGTCGGTTACACCGGGCTTGGGCGCGCGGCTCCGGGGAGCGCAAGCGCCTCGCGTGCGCCGTTCGGCGCCTTGCCGAACGGCCGGGAAAACGTTCGTGATGGCAGGGGCGCCATCACCAGCACGCGAGGCGCGTGCGCTCCCCAGAGGTGCGAGTGGCAAACTGTTCTTCATGCGAATTGCCGGATGAAACGCAAATCGTTTTGCGCGAAAAGTCGAATGTCCGGGATTTCGAAGAGGATCATGGCCAGGCGGTCCATCCCGAGGCCGAAAGCGAACCCGGTCCACTTTTCCGGATCGTAGGCGGCGTCGCCGCGCTTCTGGTTAACTTGTTCGAAAACGGCTGGATGAACCATGCCGCAACCGCAGACTTCGATCCAGCGCTCGCCGCCTTTGAGCGCTTTCGATTTCACATCGATTTCGAAACTCGGCTCGGTGAAAGGAAAATGGTGTGGACGAAAGCGAACCTCGGTGTCGGCACCGAAAAGCTCGCGCATGAAAAACTCGAGCGTGCCCTTGAGGTCGGCGACGCTGACGTCCTTATCGACATAGAGGCCTTCGATCTGATGGAACTGCGCACTGTGGGTGGCATCCACTTCGTCGCGTCGATAGGCAGCGCCCGGCGCAATCACGCGGATGGGGGGCGGAGCTGCTTCCATGGTGCGAATTTGCACGGTGGAGGTGTGGGTGCGCAGAAGCCGGCCGTCCCGTAGATAAAAAGTGTCCTGTTCGTTACGCGCGGGATGATCAGCAGGCGTATTCAAGGCGTCGAAACAATGCCATTCGTCCTCGACGTCCGGGCCGTCGGCGAGGGCAAACCCCATGCGCCGAAATATCTGAATACCGCGCTCCAGCATCTGGTGGAGGGGATGCAGCGCGCCGCGCTCGATGATTTCACCTGGCAGGGAAATATCGAAGCCGGCCAGGGCGGAGGCTTCCTTGTCCTGCGCGAGCTTGCCCGCCCCGCGGTCGAGCGCAGCGGTGACTGCGGTGCGAACTTCGTTCAGCAGCTTCCCGACGATCGGCTTCTCTTCCTTCGGCAGCGACTTCATCTGTTCGCCCCAGACGGAGATGGAGCCGCTCTTGCCAAGATAACGAACGCGCGCGGCGTCGAGTGATTTCTCGTCCGCCGCTGCGCTGATCTCGCGCAACGCGTCGTCGCGCAATTGTTCGAGCGGATGGGCCATGGTTACAGTGAAGCTCTAAAAAGGGTGAGACGTGTCGCGACAGCATACGCGGCCTCACGCCGCCGCTTCAACGCTGCAACGCCTTAACCTTCCGCGAAAGCCGCCGTCTAGGCCGCTTTCTTTTTCTTCGAGCCGCTCTTGGCCTTTTCGTCGAGGGCGTTCTTGGCCTGCTCGACGAGAGACTTGAAAGCGACTTCATCGCGCACCGCGATGTCGGCAAGGATCTTTCGATCCAATCCGATGCCGGCAGCCTTCAGACCTTCCGCAAAGCGGCTGTAGGTCAGGCCGTTGGCGCGAGCCGCGGCGTTGAGGCGCTGGATCCAGAGATAACGGAAGTTGCGCTTGCGCGTCTTGCGATCGCGATAGGCCCAATATTGGCCCTTCATCGTCGCGTCTTTGGCGTAACGGAAAAGTTTCGAGCGGCGACCGCGATAGCCTTTGGCTTTCTCGAGAACTCGTTTGCGTCGCTCCCGGCTGGCCGGGGCGTTGGTTGCTCTTGGCATTTGTGTTATTCCGGTCCGCCTCGGCGGTTCCGGACTCCTCGTTCAACCGGTTGTTTTGGTTAATTAAATCCGCGCGACCTCACCGGTTGAGTTGGTCCGGAAAATCGGACCAGGTGCGTGGATTTCCCCGGTGCGTCTGCCCCGGTGGGCGGGAAAGGTAGGCAGAACCGGCCCGGTGACAACCGGTTTTGCTAATACTGCAGGTTCAGAAGCTCGGCGGCCACCGTGGTCCAGTTTGGCCCGCGTAGAGCCCCCGGGTCGTAGCCTTCCAGTCGTCTCCGCTCGGCCGGCGTTTTGGGCGACAGCTTTTCCATTTCCTGATCGTCGAACCAAACAAAATGACAGCCTTTGCAGATGTCGATCAGCGCTGAGTTGGCGTCGGCCAGAGGGACGACCAACATGCTGCGCCGACACGACGGGCAAGCGCGCTGCCCGGTCGCATTATTCGCCTCGATGGTGTGACGCCAGAGGGTGTTGATCGCTTCCGTCTCGAAAGTACGGCGCAGGAGTTCGAGGGTAATGGCGCGTCCGTTGCAACCTGCGCAAATCCAGGAGACGCCACCCTGGCCGGTGCGCACCGTGGTCAGGGGCAGGTCGCACTTTGGGCAACGATAAGCGGGTGATTCATCGTCCATCCCGGCGTCACCTTAACGGGGTAGGGCGGAAAGGCATATTCAAATCGGGCTGTCACTTATATATAGTGACCGGATGCATTGGATGCATCGGCATCGCGTCTGGCTCATCGCCGGTATTTGCCTCTTCTGGATTGGACTGGTGGTGGCGGCGCATTTTCTGCCGGGCGTCCCGTTCTTATCCAACGTCTGGCGGAGCGAACGAACGGTGCAGGACATCCTGAGGCGCGAAGGCCGCAAGACAGCGGAAAACGGCGACCTCGTTTTCGTCGGGATCGATCAGGCTTCGCTGCAGTTCGCCTCCACCGCCATGCCGGGGGAAATCGAGCGCAGCCGTGCTTTTCAATTGATGACGGAGCGGCCGTTCCCCTGGTCGCGCGAAGTTTGGGCGCTCTTCCTGGACCGCGTTTTCCAAGCCGGCGCCAAAGTGGTCATCTTCGATCTTGTTTTCAACAATCCTAACGACGGCGATCCGGCGTTTCGGGATGCGCTGGCGAAGTATCGCGATGGCGTGGTGCTCGGCGCGAACATCGACAAATCGGCCGCGGGTGAGAACGGCCTGGCCAATGAAATCGTGCCGAACACCGTCCTGATTCCGAGTCCGCAGGAACAAGATGACCGCGTCGGGTTCGTCAATTTCTTTCCCGACCCGCTCGACAGCGTTATCCGCAGTGCGCTCTACAGTGTCACCATAAATCAGCTCGCCGGTTTGCCGCCCGCGCCCGACGAAGTCCCGATGGAATCGATGGCCGCGCGGGCCTTGCGAAAAATGGGGCGCGCTGATGCCATCCCGCGTGATCTGCGGCAGCATTACATCCGGTTTGGTCCGGGCGAGGCTTACCGGCCGCATCCGCTGTGGGAGTTTTTTTCCGATCAGCAGTGGAAAGCGGTTTACCACGACGGCGCTGATCTGAAGGGGAAGGTGCTTCTGGTCGGCGCGTCTGCGCAGATTCAGCACGATTTCGTGGCGACCCCCATGAACCCCCAGGCGGCGGGGCCGTCGGTGCATCTCAATTCCATTGCTGCGGCGCTAGCGCATGAATTTCTCTCCGATACTTCGGTCAGGGTCGATTACGTGTTCATCGCGTTGGCGGGTATTCTTGCGTTTGTCGTGGTGGCGTGGATTCGCCGGCCAGTGGTGGCGCTGGTTACGCTGCTGGTCGTTAGTGCGATTTATCTCGTGACCGCGCGGGTTCTTTACGATCGCATCGGCCTCTTCATTTTAATCGTCCCCACGCTGACCGCGTTTCTAGCCAGCGGCCTTTGCGGTCTTGCCTTCGGCTACGCCCTGGAAGTGCTGGAACGGATGCGCACGCGGCGAACGCTCGAGCGTTACGTTTCGCGAAATCTGGTTAAAGAAATTCTCGATAACCCCGACGCTTACTACAATTCGATGCTCGGATCGCGTAAACCGGTCACCGTTTTGTTCTCCGACCTCGTCGGCTTCACCACCCTGGTGGAGAAATCGGATCCGTCTGTCCTGGTCACGCGGCTGAACAAGTACCTGAGCGCGATGGTTCCGATGGTCTTCGATAATGGCGGGACGCTCGATAAATTTATCGGTGACGCCATCATGGCGGTGTGGGGCAACGTTAGTACGCGCGGGCAGACCGAAGATGCGAAATCCGCGGTGCGCGCTGCGCTCGGTATGCGGTTGGCCATGCCGCAGCTGAATGAAACGTGGGCGGCAGAGGGATTGCCGCCGCTGGCTTTCGGCGTCGGCATCAATCACGGCGAAGCGGTAGTCGGAAATATCGGTTCCTACGAGCCGCACGAACGCCTCGACCCGACCGTTATCGGCGACGCGGTCAATCTCGCCTCACGCCTGGAAGGTCTGACCCGAATGTATGCGGTGGATATTTTGTTAGGCGAGACGGTGGTGGATTTGGTGAAAGACGACTTTCATTTGCGTTCCGTCGCCCGCGTCCAGGTGAAAGGAAAAACGGTGCCGGTGAACGTTTTCACCTTGCTTGGCGCGCGCGGTGACGGGGTTTCGTCCGAGCTCATCGAACAACTGAAGTGGTACGAAGACGGGATGATTGCCTTCCGCACGCGCAAGTTTGGCGAGGCCAAACGATTGTTCAGTCGCTTTCTCGAGACCGGACCGAAGGATTTCCTGGCCAAGATGTATCTGGAACGCTCCGGCGAATACGAGAAGGCCCCGCCGGCGGAGGATTGGGACGGGGTTGAAGTGTTTACGAAGAAATAAGCAGGAAGGATTTTTACATGGGACGAGACGGAACTCGTCGCTCCAGCCGTCGTGTTAGGCGAGGCTCTCGCCCGCTGTCATCCTGAGCGCGGGAGCGTCGAAGGATCTCCCGATGAAGCGAACGTCCTGCTTTGCATTGCAGCGAAAGCGCGCCCACGACTTCTAAGAATGCGCGGGAGCGCTCGCGGCGTCCCCGCCGCGAAGTAACTCGAGGACGCAAGAGGTAGTGCTTCCTGTGAAATTGGTGTGATCACTCGTGTCTATGCGGGATTCCTCGAGCGCACTGCCCACGCCGCCTCGGAATGACAGAAGGGCGGGAAGGGCGCGCAGGGTAGTTCGGTTCGGTGTTGCTGGCCAAGTGCAGAGCGCTTGCTAGGAAGAACGAAAGTGGGACGAGACGGAACTCGTCCCTCCACTCATCGCGTCACGTGACGCTCTCTCCTCTGTCATCCTGAGCGCGGGAGCGTCGAAGGATCTCCCGACGAAGTGAAAGTCCTGCTTTGCGTTGGAGCGAAAACCCGCCCACGACTTCGAAGAACGCGCGGGAGCGCTCGCGGCGTCCCCGCCGCGACCGGCTTTGCGCCTTGAAATTGCGCACCGGGTTCCTCGCACGCCGATGCTGGCCAACAGCATGGAACAGCGCTAAGACTTTCGGGTGACGTCAGGTCTCAAAAAATTCCACTTCCTCGGCATCTGTGGCACCGCCATGGGCTCGGCCGCGGCGGCGCTGGCGGAGCGCGGGTTTCGCGTCACCGGCTCCGACGAAAATGTTTATCCGCCGATGTCCACTTTCCTGGAAGAGCGCGGGATCAAGATCAAAGCCGGTTTCAACGCGGAGAACATTCCGAAGGACGCTGACGTGGTCGTGATCGGCAACGCGATGAAGCGCGGCAACCCCGAAGTGGAGGCGGTGCTCAATCGCAAGCTATTCTATCTCTCCCTCCCGGAGGTCTTGAAAAATCATTTCCTCCGCGGCCGGCACAACCTCGTCGTGACCGGCACGCATGGGAAGACGACCACCACCGCCTTACTGACCTGGATCATGGAAAAGGCGGGGAAGAAGCCGGCCTACCTGATCGGCGGCCTGCCCAAGAATCTGGGCCAGGGCGCCCGCCTGAATGATTCCAAGTTTTTCATTATTGAAGGCGATGAATACGACACCGCTTTCTTCGACAAGCGCTCAAAGTTTGTCCATTACCTGCCGGAACTGGTGATTGTGAACAATATCGAGTTCGATCATGCCGATATCTTCAATTCGTTAGACGAAATCAAGCTCAGCTTCCGTCGCCTGCTTAATATTGTGCCGCAGAACGGAATGGTTTTGCTTAACGGCGACGATCCGAACTGCGTGGACGTCGCCAAAGACCTGCAGGCGCCCATTGTCGAAGTGGGTTTTTCGGAAAATTGCGGTCATCGCATCCGCGACGTTTCCTATTCCGCCGGCGCTTCGCGCTTTGCTCTGCGTGACGAGACCTACGAAGTTCCGATGGTCGGGGAGTTCAATGTCCGCAATGCGGCCATGGCCGCGTCCGCTGCGCTTTTTTACGGCGTAACGCCGGGGAAAATTCGCGCCGCGCTCAAGAGTTTCGAGGGAATCGCGCGACGGCAGCAGGAGCGAGGGGAAGTAAACGGCGTGAAAGTCATCGACGACTTTGGACATCATCCCACCGCCATCGCTCAAACCTTGCAAGGTTTGCGTCATCGTTATGGCGAGAGCCGGCTCTGGGCTATTTTCGAGCCGCGTTCGAATACCACCCGTCGCGCGGTTTTTCAGGAACGACTTCCGGAGGCGCTGCGTTATGCCGATGGCGTCTTTATTTCACAGATCGCGCGATTGGAGCAAATCCCGGAGGGCGAACGGCTGAAGCCCGATTTGCTGGTGAAATCGATCGCGACGGATGGGCGGCCTGCCTTCTACGAGAAGAACGCCGACGCCATCGTAAAGAAGATTGTCCCGATGCTCAAGCCCAGCGACGTGGTGGTGGTATTCAGCAACGGCGGGTTTGACGGGATTCACGAGAAGTTGTTAGGGGCCTTGCGGGAAGTTTAGAACGGATCGGCGGTCATAGACCGCCGCTACAGTACCCACAACCTAACGCCATATAATGGGTGAATCGCAGCGCCTGCGTACTGTAGCGGCGGTCTATGACCGCCGAGGTCAGTGCGTCGGGAGCTTTTGAGATTCCCTCCTCATTCACAGACTTCATTGCGAGGTTGCTATTGGCGGTGGTAATGATGGCGGTTCGCGCGCTAGTGTAGCGGCGGTCTATGACCGCCGAACCTTCAAAACGTCGGCCGCGCCTTCATCGACTGGAGAACATTTACCACCCGTGGCCTGTTTATTTTGTGACGGCATGCACGGAGAAGCGGCGACAGATCGTCGCCAACGAAAAGGTTCATGGCGCTTTCTTGAGTTTTGGCGAACGCGGCGAAGACGTCGGAGCTTGGATCGGAAGGTATGTTCTGATGCCCGATCACATTCATTTCTTCGTAGCCCTGGATGAAGAGCGTCGGTTACTGGAGATCTGGATGAAGTCCTTCAAGAACGCGATCTCGAAGGTACTCAGATCCGATGGCGTCCAGAGCCCCCACTGGCAAAAGGGCTTCTTTGATCACGTCTTGCGCAGCTCAGAGTCATATTCGGCCAAATGGGAGTATGTGCGTTCCAATCCGGTGCGATCGGGTCTTGTTAGGGACGCAAATGATTGGCCTTATGCCGGCGAAATCTTCGCATTAGACGTGCGGTAGTTCGGAGAACTCGGCGGTCATAGACCGCCGCTACAGTACGCGCAGTTCAGTAGTCGCACTTCGCGAGAATTTCGCGCGGATGAAATTGTAGCGGCGGTCTATGACCGCCGATTCATAGATCACTTCTCGGCGGCGCTGGTGTGATCGTAAACGATCCGCCAGCCCTCCGGCAGGCGGGAGAAGATCAGCGTGAACCGCCCGTGCGGATGATCGCCCGCACGTTCCAGCTCCCAACGGCCTGTGGCGACCGCTGCGTCGGAGGAAAATGTTTGCACCTCGATATTGGAGAATGTCAGTTTTCCCATCGTCGCTTTGTCCGGATAACGCTTCTGATAACGATCGAGCACGGTCTGCCAGCCCTGCGTCACCTGATCGCCGGAAACAAAGGTTGTCGTCTCCGCGCGCGCATAACCGTTCATGAAAGCTTCGAGCTCGCCGCGATTCCAACATTCCGCCTGGTTCTGCAGAACCGCGCGAATCTCATCTTGGCTTCGGTTGTGACTGGGCGGTGTAACCTGACCCCGGCCATCTCGAAGGACGCAAAGGAGGAGCAACGCCGCGGCGAGGAAATGACGCATCTTCATGATTGTTCATCTAATAGGGCCGCAGCCCGGATTTCCATAGGCGAAAGGGGATGGAGCATGCTACTGTGGCCCCAGTAAAAACGCTCGTGCGCAGATTCCTCCGGGTCGGTCACCTCATCATTTTCCTGGCGCCTCTGGCTTTGGCCCAGATTGCTCCAGTTGCGCAACAGGCGCCCCCTCAGGACTCGGCCGAAGCGCCGGCGGAACGTCCGCAGCCGACTCAGCCGCCGATCGCCGTCTCTACCCCGATGATGACGCCAGGGATGCCCCGGCCGGTGGGAGCGGGACGGGCTAACGTGCCGAACCCCGGCGCGACCGGTCCGGAAATGATTCGACTTCAGTTCCCGAACAGCGACGTCGATGACGTCCTTCGGCTCTACGAAAACCTGACCGGCAAGAAGCTCGTTCGCGACAATTTCGTTCAGGGAAAGGTCAACATCTTCATCAGCAAAGAGGTGCCGCAAGAAGAGGCGATCAAGATCATCGAGATGAATCTGCTCATGAATGGGTTCTCGCTCGTTCCGGCAGACGACGACATCGTCAAGGTCATCGGCACGGGCAAGAACCCGCGCACGACCGGTGTGCCGATCATTTCCGATGCGGCGCAGATCCCCGAAGGCGATCATGTCATCAGCTTTCTTTTCAAGCTGCGCTACGCGGATCCGACGGAACTGCAGCAGGTCCTCGGGCAATATCTGTCGCCGCCGCAAACCTATACTTCCTTCCTCGCTCTTCCGAAGTCCGCCAGCTTGTTGATCACCGAGAACTCGAGCGTCATTCGCACGATCTCGAAAATCATCGACCAGGTCGACATTCCGCCCGCCGAAGTGGTGAGCGAATTTGTTCCGCTGCTCCGCGCCGACGCGACCAAGGTGGTGGACATGTTGAAGGAGATTTTCGAAAAGGGGAGCACACCAGGCAGCACCGGGGTGCCGGGCCAGCCCGGAGTGCGCGCCGTTCGTCAGCCCGTTCCACAGGCGCCGGCGGGCGATACCGACATCGGTTCGTTAACCGCCTTGAGCGAGGACTCGGTCGTTGTCGGCAAGATCAAGATTTCGGCCGACGTTCGCACCAATCGCATCCACGTCATCACCCGTCCGATCAACATGCCGTTCGTGCGCAAGCTCATCGCCGAGTTCGACGCCAATGTTGAATTTGCCAAGCCGGTGACGCGCGCCTTGCGCTACATTTCAGCGAGTGAGGTTTTGCCGGTGTTGGTGCAGTCGTTAACCGAACCAGGCACGCAGCAACAGGGCGGCGGCGAGCTCGGCGGGCCCGCCGGTGGCGCGAATCCCAACCAGCCGGCGAACCGCAATCAGACAAACGCGGGGCGAGGAACCAATCCCTATGGCTCGAGCAGCAGTAGCACCTCCGGGGACACCGGCAGCTTGAACGTCTCTGAAGAACTTTCCACCACGCCGGTCGATACCACTCCGAAAGCGGTCACCGTCGGCAACGCCAAGATTATCGCCGACCAGCGCGCCAATACTATCATCGTGCTCGGCAATCGCGAGGTGGTGGTGAAAGTGTCGAAGATTCTCGATGAGATGGACGTGAAAGCGCCACAGGTGGCGTTGAGCACCGTCATTGGAGAGCTCAGCCTCGATAACAACGAGGAGTTCGGCGTCGATTACTTCGCCAAGTACAAGAACAAGGTGGTCGGGATCTCCCGAAACACCGGGGCACCGATTCCGAATCCATTTTCGTCGGCGTCGCCCATCTCTTCGGCCACGCCGGTTGTGCCAGCGGGCGGAATTCTCGATCCGTCAGGGCTGATTAATTTCGGCAACGCGCTCCAGCAGGTCGCCGGCGGCACCAACGTTTACATCGCGGCGGGTAACTACCTTGCGACCATCGTTCACCTGTTGGAATCAACCGGGCGCTTTAAGACCGTTTCCCGTCCGACCGTTTTCACCAGCAACAACAAGAAAGCGATCATCGCCTCCGGTCAGGAAATTCCGGTTCCGGTCAGCACCCTGACCAATGCGAGCAATACCATTAATACGACCGGCGTCGCGTCGGTGGCGTCGAACATTGAATTCAAGAAAGTCGCGCTCCAACTCGAGGTGGTGCCGTTGATCAACTCGGAGAAGGAAGTTTCACTCGATATTCTGCAAAAGATCGACAGCCTGGGTACCCCACGATCGTGGACGGTAATTCCATTCCGACGGTCAACACCCGTTATATCCGCACGAACGTGGCCGCGCCTAACGGATGCACCATTGTGCTCGGCGGCCTGATCCAGGACCAGAAAACGAAGAACACGACCGGCGTTCCTTTGCTTGATCGCATCCCCTTGATTGGCGGATTATTCCGCAGCACCAACGGCTCGAAGATGCGGACCGAGCTGATTATCCTGATGCGTCCGGAAGTCACGCTGACCCAGTTGGATCTTTACCGGCTGCGCCAGAAGCACGAAGAGCACACCCATTTCGGTCCCGAAATCGACCAGACGGATTGTCCAGACTGCCCGCCGACGGAAGAGGGAGGCGAAGGCAAGGCGATGTCGACCAGTGGCAAGGACCTCCCGGCGCCCGATCTTCCAGCCACGCGAGGCTACTAAGTCGTGCGATTCATGATATATTCCGCCATGAAGACTGCCCTGCTGCTGATCTTCGTTCTCGGTTCTGTTCGCCTCGCTTCCGCGGACGTTCCTTTCGAGGATTACATGTTCCACCATGCCGACGCGCTCGCTTCGCGCGACGAATACGGGAAACTACACCAGAGCCCGACTCTGAATGTGACCGACAGCGCCGGCCGTTATCATTGGCGCTGGCTTTATTATTTGGAAGGTGAGCACGACCTGGTGAAGCAACCCGCTTACATCGGGGCCTTGCAGCGTGAGTTGCGGCGTTACGGCTACTACTGCGGCGAAATCGATGGCATTTACTCCGCGGAGGTTTCCGACGCGATCGCGCGGATGCAAAAAAACTATTCAATGCGCGTGACCGGAACTTTGACGATACCGGTCCGTCGGGCGCTGCATTTGCCCTAGCGGTTAGGAATGGCATCGACCGCGAGTGAGTCGCTCGTTAAACTGCTTCTCGAAAGCGGCGTAGGGTCGCGCGAAGAAGCGACCGAGCTGGCGCAAAATCTGAATGGCGGATCCTGGACCACGCAGGTTCTTGATTCCGGCAAGGTCGACGAAACACGCTTTCTGACCGCGCTCGGAAACTTCTTCCGGGTGCCGGTCCGGAACATCGATCCGAAGGAGATCGATCGCTCGACCCTTTCCATATTGCCGAGCCGTTTTGTTTTCCAGCACCACATCCTGCCGCTGGAAGAGAAGGAAAAGTCGGTAGTCCTCGCGACCTACGATCTTTTCAACTCCGTCGGGCGCGAAGCCGCGCGGCAGTTGCTCAAGAAAACGCCGGAATGGGTGCTGGCACCTCGAGTGCAGGTCTTGCGCGCGATGAAGGCGCTTTATGGCGTTGGCGCGGAAACCTTCGACGAGATCATCAAGACGAATCGGGCCTTCGAAGCCCTGCAGGATACGGAGACGAGTACCGACCTGAATGCGGATGATCCTGAAGCCTCGGTCGTTAAATTCGTTAACCAGATTATCCGCGAGGCGATCGTCGAGCGCGCGACCGATATTCACGTCGAGCCGCTGGAGAACGATCTTCGCATCCGCTATCGCATCGACGGCATCCTCCACGAGGTTGCCGTCCCGCCGCAGTTGCGGGTTCTGCAATCGGCGATCATTTCACGCCTGAAAGTCATGGCGCACATGGACATCGCGGAGCGGCGCCTGCCGCAGGACGGGCGCATTCAACTTCGCGCCAGTAATCACGACATCGACGTTCGTGTTTCGACCATTCCCACGGTTAACGGCGAATCGATCAGCTTGCGTCTTCTGAGTCGCGACCAAGAGAGCGGCTTTGGTTTTGAGCGGCTGGATTTGAGCGAACGGCAAGCGCAGGCGATTCGGGCTTTGCTGGCGCAGCCTAACGGAATTGTATTGGTAACCGGCCCGACCGGGTCCGGTAAATCGACTTCGCTTTACTGCTTTCTTTCCAGCATCAACTCGGTCCAGCGCCGCATCATCACCATTGAGGAGCCGGTGGAGTACCGTTTGCCGGGCGTGTCCCAGATCGATGTGAAACCGGAGATCGACCTGACCTTTGCCAAGGGTTTGCGACATATCCTGCGCCAGGACCCGAACGTGGTCATGGTCGGTGAGATTCGGGACGTGGAGACGGCGGACATTGCCATCCGCGCAGCTATGACGGGTCACCTGGTTTTTAGCACGCTGCATACGAACGATGCGGTCGGAGGAATCACCCGCTTGCTCGACATGGAAGTGGAGCCGTTCCTGCTCGCGTCGGTCGTGAAGGCGTTTCTGGCGCAACGACTGGTGCGCACGATTTGTCCGGACTGTGCCCGCGATGTCGAATATCCGGCGGAGTATCTGGCCGAGATTGCGTTTCCGGTCGAGCAGTTAGGAACGCGCCACAAGCGCGGCGCCGGCTGCGATCAGTGTCGCCAGACTGGCTACCAGGGCCGCACCGCGATTTACGAGATCTGCGTCATCACCGAGCCGTTGCGCAAGATGATCATGCAAAAGCGGGACGGCGGTGAATTGAAGCAGTGCGCCGTTGCCGAAGGCATGGAGACGCTCCGCCAGGATGGCTGGCGCCGCGTTTCTCAAGGCAAGACGACGATTGAAGAAGTGGTCCGGGTCACCCAGAGCGACGAAGTGATGGCCGAAACAGCCGTCGAAGCCGCGCCCGCCGTGGCGGGGGATGGGGCGGTTGGGTAGGGACGGGCGGTCTCTTAGACCCTCGCAAGGTCCCGCGCGGCGAACCATCGCGGTCCAGCTCCCTTCTGTCATCCCGAGCGAAGCCGAGGGATCTCGCGACGAAGCCAACGGCCTCGAAGTAAGCCTGTTTGTTTCGCATCGAAGACCCCGCGCCACCGTCAGGGAAACAGCTCTTTCGCCAGGTTCGCGCAAAGAGGATTGGTGCGTTTGATCAGCTCAATCTTCTTCTCTCGTCGCCACCTCTTGATCTGCTTCTCGCGCGCGACCGCATTGTCGATGTCTTCGAACGGTTCGAAATAGATTAACCGGTTCAAAGAATAGCGTTTAGTGAAGGCGGCGTTGCGGCCGGCAGAGTGTTCGAAAAGGCGGCGCGTCAGCCCGTTGGTCACGCCGGTGTATAACGCGGTGCCGCGCTTGTTGGTCATCACGTAAACGTAATACATCGTGGCTGCGTCGCGGGATCCCTCGGCTGCGCTCGGGATGACATGCTAAGAAAGCGTGGGAGGATCAGGCAAGCGCTGTCGGTCGTCTGCCGTTAGGCAGCTCCCTCAGGTTTTCCTCGCAGCCCCTGGCTCCGTCGCGAGATCCCTCGGCTTCGCTCGGGATGACAGAAGGGGGTGATGCGGTTGCGAGGGATCTGCCGCGGCGACAGTAGTGGATGACGGCCAGGAAATCCCTAACCACCCCGCAGCGCCCGGATCTCCGCGGCGTAATCGCCGCTCTTGAAGATCGATGTCCCTGCCACCAGCACGTTTGCCCCACTGGCGATGGAGAGCGCGGCAGTCTCTGGTTTAATCCCGCCATCCACTTCGATGTCCAATCTGCTTTCGTTAGTCTGCTGCCACCTGCGGGCGGCTTTCACCTTTTCCATCATCTCCGGACGGAAAGCCTGTCCGCCGAATCCCGGATGAACGGTCATGATCAATACGAGATCGATCGCACCAAGGAACGGTTCGATGGCGGACCATGGCGTCGCCGGGTTCAATGTTAGGCCGGCCCGGCAACCGCCGTTCCGAATCTGCTGCAAAGTTTTGCCGACCTCATGCTGCGACTCCGATTCCACGTGCACCGTGATCGAATCGGCACCGGCTTCGATAAAGCGAGGCACATAATGATCAGGTCGCTCGATCATCAGGTGGACATCGAGCGGCAGTTTGGTCAGCCGGCGAACCGTCGCGACCAGGGCCGGACCGAACGAGATGTTGTTCACGAAGTGGCCGTCCATGATGTCGCAATGGATCCAATCCGCCCCGGCTTCTTCAACCCGGCGAATTTCGCCGGCCAGGTCGGAAAAATCCGCCGCGAGGATGGAGGGAGCGACGAGAACCGGGCCCATGAAGTGATGGAGTAATGGAGGGGTGGAGTGTTGGCAACCCCATTACTGCATGCCTCCGGCCGCCTGCGTGGGACCTGCTCTATATAAATAGGCTTGACGCGGCTGGCCGCTGTTTCATGTTACCCGCGTTTTCAGCCGGTCAAACCGCTCTCGCAGGGAACATGCTTGCGAAGGTCGACACAGGGATGCGTTTGCGACAGACTGGAAGGCAACCGGCAACTTTTTTTAACTGATTCATGTTCAACGGACTCTTCGGCTGGCTATCCAGCGACATCGGGATCGACCTCGGCACGGCCAACACTCTGGTTTACGTCAAGGACCAGGGCATCGTCCTGCGTGAACCATCGGTCGTAGCCGTCCAAGCTGGGACGAACAAGGTTCTCGCGGTCGGCGACGAAGCCAAGCGCATGCTCGGCCGGACGCCCTCCAACATCGTCGCGGTGCGCCCACTAAAGGACGGCGTCATCGCCGACTTCGAAGTGACCGAAGCGATGCTGCGTCACTTCATCACCAAAGTGCACAGCGGTCGGATCAAGGCGCGTCCGCGCGTGGTCATCGCGGTGCCTTCCGGAATTACCGAAGTCGAAAAGCGCGCGGTGCGCGAATCGGCAACGCACGCGGGTGCGCGGGAAGTTTATTTGATTGAAGAGCCAATGGCCGCGGCCATCGGCGTTGGTCTGCCGGTGCAGGATCCTGCTGGCAACATGATCATCGACATCGGCGGTGGCACGACCGAGGTCGCGTTGATCTCGCTATCGGGAATTGTTTTCAGCCGCAGCGTTCGGGTCGCTGGCGACGAATTGGACGAAGCGATCGTGCAATACATGAAGCGCGCTTACAACCTGATGGTGGGCGAGCGGACCGCCGAAGAGATCAAAATCAAAATCGGGTCGGCTTACCCGAGCGAAAAAGAGACCAGCGTGGAAGTGAAGGGTCGCGATCTCGTGGCCGGTTTGCCGAAGACGCTCATGATCACCTCGCAGGAAGTCCGCGAGGCCCTTCTCGAACCCATTTCGACAATCGTGGATTCCGTTCGCATCACCCTCGAGCGCTGTCCGCCTGAACTCTCCGCGGATCTAGTCGATCGTGGCTTGGTTTTGGCCGGCGGTGGCGCTCTCTTGCGCGGCTTCGATAAACTTTTGAGCGAAGAAACAGGATTGCCTGTCCATGTAGCGGAAGATCCGCTCAGCGCCGTAGCCGAGGGAACGGGTAAATGCCTCAATGAACTCAAATTCCTTCGTCAGGTGGCGTCAGCAGACCGCCAGTGGCGCTAAGTCTATTTCAAATTGTAGATTTCAAGTTGCCGGTTCTGACCAGCGCCGAACGGCCGCTGTGCTTCTTGCATTTGCGATTTTCGACCTGAAATCTGCGATGACTCCATGAGCCGCGGCAGCATCATCGCGTTGCTCGTTTTTGGCGCGCTCCTCGGATACTTCCTCAGCTTCGGCCCGGATACGACCCGCAAGGTGCAGGCGGGGGTCTATCATCTCTTCGCCCCCTTCCTGAGCACGGGCTCAGGCCTGCAGAAACAGATCTCCTCCGTCCAGACCGGCCTCAAGTCTTTGCAGGAACTGGAGAAAGATAATGCCAATCTGCGCGTAGAGAATCGTGAGTTGAAGGCAACCAACAAGGCACTCACCGACGTCGAGCACGAGGTCAATCGGCTTCGCCATGCTTTGAATTATCGCGAACGTTCCGAGTTCAAACTGGTGCCCGCGGAAATCATGGCGCGTGACGCCTCCACCTGGTGGCGCACGGTGACCATCAACCGTGGCAAGGATGATGGCGTCGAAAGTGACATGCCGGTGGTCACCGATGAAGGCCTCGTCGGCAAAACGACAACCGTCAGCAAGAACATCTCGGTCGTGCTTCTGGTCTCGGACGAAAATTGCAAGGTCGCTGCATCGGTCGAAGGCACACGCGAACAGGGCATCGTCTCGGGTGAACGTGTCATTGGCGGACTCACCCCGCTGCTGAACCTGAATTTCCTAACGAAGCAGGCGAATCTTCAACCGGAGCAGAAAGTGTTAACAACCGGCGTGGGTGGCGTTTTCCCGCGCGGCCTGGTCATCGGCCGGGTGAAGAGCTTCAAGGTGCGAGAGCTGGATGGACAGGCGCAGCTCGTTCCCGCGGTCGACCTTTCACAACTCGAGGACGTCTTTGTCGTCATTG
Organism: uncultured Verrucomicrobiae bacterium; assembly: GCA_963746035.1. Lineage (GTDB taxonomy): Bacteria > Verrucomicrobiota > Verrucomicrobiia > Chthoniobacterales > UBA10450 > JBBRDU01. Next base: position 266,510 of record CAVUZN010000002.1, read on the forward strand.
GCCGGAGATGATCCTGTTCGTTATTCTGCTGGTTCTGGTGGTGGTGGCGCAGGTCGCCGAGTTTTTTATTCCAACGATTCCGTGGATGTACAACGCACACGTTTATCTGGTGCCGGTGATCGTCTTTTTCGGCGCCGCGGTTCTGCCCTTTCCCCTGATGCTCGCGCTTTCCTTCGTCGCCGGTTTTCTGCTCGATGCCTTGACCGTCCAGGTGATCGGCTCGCGAGTTGAAATTTCGATAGGCTCCTCCATAGTGATGTATGCGGTTTTGGCAGGCATCATGCATGGCCTGCGGCCGCTCTTTATTCGCGGGCGTTGGGAGATTCACTGCCTTGTCTGCGGCATTTGCACTTCCGCCATCGTCCTCGCGCAATACCTGATGATTACTTTTCGGCGTGGATTCGTTTTCTTTTCCCCCGAGGTCTGGTGGCAGATCGGCGGGCCTGGGCTGATCGCGGTGCTGATTTCACCGGTGGTCTTCTGGCTTCTGCACTGGATTGCCCAGATCACCGGCTACCCCTATCTTCCGAACAGTCGGCGAGGTGACTACGAATGAACCGGCGACGTCTTAATCCGCGTCTACGCATTCAATTCCTCGGCCTTTGCATGGTGGCCGGGTGCAGCGCGTTGGGTTTGCGGCTTTGGTGGGTCCAGGTGGCGCGAGGAGCGGAATGGACTTCCCGGATCCGGGGAAGTTCGGAAGCAACCGTGCGCATCCCGTCAGTGCGCGGCGAGATCAAGGATCGCAACGGCCTGACCCTGGTCGGCAATCGCGCCAGCTACGAAGTCGATTTTTACCTGCCGGAAATGGTTAAGGGCTACCGTGAACGGTTCGGAAATCCGCCGATGGCAACCTATCGCGCGACGATCGGCGGAATGCCGAAGGACCAAAAGGAGCCAGACATCATCAAGATCGTGAACAATGGCGTGGTCCCGCGGCTCGACGACCTGGATCTGGCGCGCGATTACAACGGCGAACAGCTCAAGCGTCACTTCCGTAACGACACGGAAGTTCCATTCTCCTACATCAAGGATATCGATTTCCCGACGATGGCGAAATTCTCCGAGCACGATGTGGGTCTGCCGGGAGTCGACATCGCGATCAAGCCGGTGCGTTCCTATGTTTACGGCGCGCTGGCTTCGCACATTCTCGGCTACGTCGGAGCGCCCGACGACACGAACAAGGAAGATGCGAAGCGTTACACCTTTTACCAGGACGACGTAGAGGGAAAATCGAACATCGAGAGATCGATGAATGAATTCCTGCGCGGCAAGCCCGGCATTCGCTACCTGCGGCGCAACGCCAAAGGCGCCATTGACGGTGTCCTCCGGGAAGATCCACCTCAGCAGGGAGCGAACGTCTTCCTCACCTTGGACGCGCGCATCCAGTCGATCGTGGACGAAGCGCTCCGTGTCGTCGCGCGTGCCGGCGCCGTCGTGGTTGATCCGAACAACGGCGATATTTTGGCCATGGCATCCGTGCCTTCATTCGATCCGAACACGTTCATTCCCAGCATCAAGGCCAAGGATTGGAAAGCGTTGCAGGAAGACGAAGGCGATCCCCTCGTTAACCGCGCGATCAGTGCGTTGCCACCTGGCTCCACATTCAAAATCATCACGGCGCTCGCCGGGTTGCGCGGCGGCAAAAACATGGTGAACGCCAAGTACAATTGCAGCGGTGGCGTGAGCTACGGCGATCACTACTTCAAATGCTGGATTTCGTCGAAAGGGCGGGGGCCACGGCACCATCGGCTTGGCCGACGCGCTCAAGGTTTCGTGTGACTCCTATTTCTACCAGTACGCTAACGCCGCCGGCATTCAGTCCGTTGACGTGGTCGGCAAATTGATGGGCATCGGCGAACCGTCCGGTTTGCAATTGTCCGGCGAGCAGACCGGCAACATGCCCGGCCCAGAATGGATGCAGATCCATCATCCGCAGGAACGCTGGTCCTCAGCCCAGACGGCCAACGTTTCTATCGGACAGGGCTACACCCTGGTTTCGCCCTTGCAGCTGGCGATGTCCTACGTCGGCGTGGCCAATGGCGGCACCTGCTACTACCCGCGCATGGTTGACAAGGTGCTGAATCAGGATGGTTCGCCGGTCACCGATGAGCACGGCAAGGCCGTCAGCTTTCGCTCCGCGCATGCGCTCCGATCTTCGCCGCGAAGTCTCAGCGTCGAACATGGAAGTGGTGCGCAAGGGTTTGTGGAAGGTGGTTAACGAAGATGGCGGAACCGGGGGACGAGCCCGGATGAAGGACGTGGTCGTGGCCGGTAAGACCGGCACGGCGCAGGCGACGGATCGCGGCCATGAAGAGAACGTCGCCTGGTTTACCTGCTTCGCACCGTATGACCATCCGAAATATGTCATCGCGGTGATGGTGCAGGGCGCTTCCGGCCATGGTGGCGAAGTAGCCGGCCCGATCGCCGTCCGCATCCTGGAACGGATCATCGCGCAGGAGCAGGGAAATTCGACATGCAGGTCGCCTGGCTGGAGCCGGCGCACCATCCCAATCCATTTAACTTGGTTAAATCCGTCAGCTACTCCGGCAGCAATGTCGGGGGCGAAGATGAAGAAGGGGCCGACGAAAGCCAAAGCGGCACCGCCCAGATGGCGGCGGCTGGCGTTGCGCCGGACGTGGAGCCGGAGGCGGATCGGCAGGGACAGGTTAGCAAGCAGCGGCGGCCGCCGAAAGCGGTGCCAGTGGCGCCAACGCCGCCGCCCAAAAAACAGGGATTCTTTGAACGGCTCTTCGGCTCGCATCGCGAAGGCCAGCCCCACCACCGCCGCCTAACCGGCGCCGGTAATGATGAATATTTTATCCAACGGGATGAACTGCATCTGGCTGCATTCATCCGACGGACGATCAAACCATTTCAGACATTGTATGTTAGAAAAGGTCCGAAAGATTTTAGGTTTCTCGCCGCGCAAGACGGGAAACAAGATTGTGATCAGCGCCGAGAAGCTGGAGCGACGTGTGGCGTTGCTCGAGAACGGGCGGCTGGAAGAATACAGCGTCGAGCGTAACAGCTCCCGCAACATTGTTGGTAGCGTCTATAAAGGGCGCGTCAAAAACATCGAGCAAGGCCTGAAGGCGATGTTCGTCGACATCGGCTTCGAGAAGAACGCCTTTCTTCATTTCTGGGATGCGATTCCGGCGGCACTCGACAGCGGCATCGAGGAAATCGATCGGCCGCGCGGCGGTCGCAAACAGAAGAAGAAGATCACGGCTCGGGACATTCCGAACATTTACCCGGTCGGCTCGGAGGTCATCGTGCAGGTTACGAAAGGGCCCGATCGGGACGAAGGGGCCGCGCGTCACCACCAATCTGAGCTTTGCCGGTCGCTACCTCGTGCTGATGCCGTTCAGCGACCGAAGCGGTATCTCTCGCAAGATCGAAGATCCCAAGGAACGCCAGCGCCTGCGCAAGATTCTGCAGGGGCTGGAGATTCCGGACGGCATCGGCGTCATCATCCGCACGGTTGGCGAAGGCCAGCGCGCCCGTTACTTCGTGCGCGACCTGCGACTTCCTGCTCGATCAATGGGCCAAGGTCGAGAGAGCGGATCAACGAACGACCAAAGCGCCGTCGCGCGTTTTCGAAGAGCCCGATCTGGTCGAGCGCACCGTGCGTGATTTCCTGACCGAAGAAATCGATGAAGTGATTTGCGACAACCGCGAAGCAACTGATCGAGCGGATGGTTCGAGATGGTCGGAGAAGATTTCGCGGCGCGGTCGCAATCGGATCCGCACTCTATGACGGCGCCACGCCGGTCTTCGAGGCGTTAGGCGTGCAAAAGCAAATCGACGATGCGTTTCACCGGCAGGTCTGGTTGCGCTGCGGCGGTTACATCGTCATCGACGAAACCGAGGCGCTGGTCGCCATCGACGTAAACACCGGCCGCAACAAAGGCGGGCGCGACGTCGAGAAAACGATTCTGCAAACCAACTTGGAAGCGGCTGACGAAATCGCGCGCCAGCTCCGGCTGCGCAACGTTGGCGGTTTGATCATCGGCGACTTCATCGACATGAAGAGCCGCAAAGACCAGCAGATGGTTTACACGCTGATGAAGGACCGGCTGAAGCGCGACAAGGCGAAGACGCACGTGCTGCCGATTTCGCCGCTTAGGCCTGATGGAGATGACTCGGCAGCGCGCCCAGGAAAGTCTGAGCGATACCATTTACGAGAACTGTCCGTATTGCGGTGGTCGCGGCGTGGTCAAGACTTCGATGACGACCAGCGTGGAACTGCATCGCACCCTCAACACGGTGATGCGGAAATACCAGGACACGGTCCACGAGATTCGCGTCATCCTCAATCCCGATGTGCTCAAGCGTTTGAAGGAAGAGGACGAGGAGAGCTCTGATCGAGCTGGAGCGGCGTTATGCCGGTCGACTGCTGTTTCCGGGGCGACCCGGCTATCCATCACGAGAAATTCGTGGTGACGAATGCTACTACCGGCGAGGAACTTAAGCCCTAGTCGGTTGCAATTCGGCACGTGGCGTGCTGCATTTGGCCGGGACATCCGAAACGCTATTCAAATGCGTTTCGTAAATAAGATGGCCCGGCTTGGAGCCGGGCATTTCAATTCAAACAAAGGGAGAAACATTATGAAACTTAGGGTTGGTTTAATTGCATTCGCCGCGCTTACTTCCGCGGCCGTAGCCGGCACGGAGAGCTATTCCGGCAAGGACTTCAAACAAACGCAGACAATGGCGCAGCCGCAGGATTGCTGGTACGCCGATAGCGAGTGGAACGTTAGTCTCTGGGGCACGTATGCCTTCACCGGGACCGATTCCAACGGCGTCGGCGCGCCCGATTTCTTTTTCGGAGAGAATAAAGGCGATCGTTACCTGCGTGATGATCACGCTTGGGGCGGCGGCGTTGATGCCAAATATTTCTGGCACAAATACTTCGGCTTCGGTGTCGAAGGATTTGTTCTTGATGCCACTCGCACCCGTTTCAACTTCGAAGGAAATCCCCTCCGCGGTTATACCTTCACCAAGGACGATGATGATCGCGCCGTCGGTGCGGTGCTCGGCACCTTCACCATTCGCTTCCCGATTGGCTGCTCCCGCTTCGCGCCTTACGCCTATGCTGGCGGCGGCGGAATTTTCGGCGGCGGCGAAAAAGACACTCGTCTTCCGTCGACCAACGGCGGTGTCACCTTCACTACCCATCACAGCGATTCCGAAAGCCGCGGCATGGGCCAGTTCGGCGGCGGTTTCGAAGTGCGCGTTACGCGCCACATCGGCTGGATCAATGATTTCAGCTGGAACGTGGTTGACGGTCCGAGGAACAACTTCGGCATGGTTCGCACCGGTCTGAACTTCGCGTTCTAAAGAAGCGAAACGAACAAGTCTTGAAGCCGGAGAGGCCGCGCGCCTCTCCGGCTTCTTCTTTTTCCGCCACCGCGTCGCCGGTGTTGAGTTTCGTTTGCGCGCGGCGCGACTTTCATGAATCGCGCTTTCAGCGCTGTTCGTGTGTTCGACTTGGAACCTGGAGCGCTGCCCAGGCTAAAATGAAGCGCACCCTTGGTGCTCGAGACGCCGCGTGGGCGAAGGACACAACGATCTGGCCATTGGATCCGTCGTGGACGTGTCTCGACCTCGAGGGTGAACTACTTGAGGTCGCCTTGCCTTGAGCCGCCAACGGCGCGGCCCAGTGTAGCCCGGGGCAAAGCCCCGGGTTCCGGTTAACGGGCAAGCGCCAGAGCGCTGTAAGCGCGATTCAATGAACTTGCTTCGAGTCCGCCGCGCGTGAAGTTAATCGCATGTCTTTTCGGCACGTGCTTGATGCGCTTCCGCTTTCGCGTTCGGCGAAGGTGCGGAGCATGGCCGCGTTGCTCGACGTAAAATCTGCGAACGAGTTCGAGCAGGTGGCGCAGGAAGCGCGCGCGCTCACCTTGAAAAATTTCGGCCGAACCATGCATCTCTTTGCGCCGCTTTATCTGTCTAACGAGTGCATCAACAGCTGCAAATATTGCGGCTTCTCGCGCGATAATCCCATCCTGCGCGTCACCCTTGAAGTCGAACAAGTGGAAGCGGAAGCGCGCCATCTCGCCGCCGCCGGTTTTCGTCATGTGCTGCTCGTCGCCGGCGAACATCCCAAATTCGTCGGGCCCGATTACCTGGCGCGCTGTGTTGCGAAACTGGCGCCTCACTTTTCTTCGATTGCGATCGAGGTGGCTCCCATGAGCGAGGAGGAATATCGCCCCATTGTCTCGGCCGGCGCGGACGGTCTGGTCGTTTACCAGGAGACGTATGATCGCGGCATCTATCAGGACCTGCATACCGCCGGTCCGAAACGGGATTTCGATTCGCGCCTCGATTGCGCGGAACGCGGTTATGCCGCGGGTTTTCATCGCCTCGGCATTGGTGCACTCTTCGGCTTGGCGCCGTGGCGGCAAGACGCCATCGCCCTGGCGGCGCATGTCGAATATCTGCTGAAGCGCTGTTGGAAAGCGCAGATCAGCGTGAGCTTCCCGCGCTTGCGGCCGGCCGCCGGCGAATTTTCACCGCCGTTCCTGATGAGCGACCGCGAGCTGGCGCAACTCGTGTGCGCGTTCCGCATCGTCTTCCCGCAAATCAATCTGGTCCTGAGCACTCGCGAAGATCCGCGCCCTGCGCGATGCGCTGATTCCGCTCGGCATCACCACCATGAGTGCGGGCAGTCACACCGAGCCTGGCGGGTACACGGGGCAGGGCCGGGAAGCCTTGCATCGAACCGTGCGCGGTCGCGCGATTGCTTGTGAAAGCAGCGAGATTCAGGACCACGGCGCCTCCGAACAATTCCAGATCAGTGATGACCGAAGCGCCGCCGAAGTAGCGGCAACGCTGCGCGCACGCGGTTTCGATCCCGTGTGGAAAGATTGGGACCAGGCGCTGGCGGCAAGATTACCTGCGCCGAGTCAGGTATGACCATCTCGCTGAACGGCGAAAAGAGCGATGTTCGCGGCGCGCGCACCGTTGCGGAGTTAATCGATGCCTATCGATTGCCGGCTTCAACTCTGCTGATCGAACACAATGGCGTCGCCCTGCATCGCCGTGAATGGAGCGAGAAAATTCTCGCCGACGGGGACCAGGTTGAGCTGATTCGCGTCGTGGCCGGCGGTTGAGGCAACGCTCAGACGCTTCGCACCACCACTCGCATTGGATCCGCCTGCACGATCGCGATCGGACTCCCGGACGAAATAAACTCGCCCTCCGTCACGACATCCACGATCTGCTCTTCGAATTTCGCTTTCCCACTCGGGCGTAGAACCGATAGAGCCATCCCCTTCATTCCGGGCGCGAGCACCGGAGGCGGCACCAAACTGGTCGTCACTCCAGCCATCGAAGGACCGGGCGGGTTCGTGGTCATCAGGGCAAAGCGACGATAGATGCTGGTACGCGGGAGATAGCGCGCAAGGATCCAAATCACAATTCCAGATGCAACCAGCGCAATGAGCAGGTTGCGGAGGGGTAAGGTCAGCATCGCGATCGAAGGGAAAAAGTCTTCGCCGGGATAGCGATCGACCATCGCCCAAAGCATGGCCGCGAGCATCAGGAAGACGCCGACGACTCCTACGATGATGGTCGAATGAGCGAAGAAAAGAATCTCGATCAGCACCAGCGCGAAGCCGAGGGCGAAAACGGCAACGGTTTCCCAGCCGGCCAGCCCGGCGAGATGATGCCCAAGAAAAAACAGAGCAAAGCAAATCGCGGCGACGACGCCAGGAAGTGTCGCGCCGGGAATCTTGAACTCGAGATAAGCGCCGACGATTCCGCCTAACAAAAGCAACGGCGCGAGGAGCGTGATCCAAATTGCCAGGCGCTCAAAACCTGTCGGCGAAATCTCCACAATCTTTCCCTTCAGCTTTGCCATTTTGACTAAATCCTGGAGCGAATCGGCGATGCCCGCGGCCAGGAGCGGTTTACCGTTAAACTGCTCCGTCGCTTCCTGCGCGTTGAGCGTGAGCAGGGTTCCTTTCGGGTGAACGACTTTGTCGCCCACCTTCACTTCTTTGTCCTTGCTCATGAAGGCTTCGCCGATGTCGGGATTATGGCCGTTGCGGACGGCAGTCCCACGGACCAATGCTGACCAATAGGAGACTGTTTTTTCGCGCTCGGTTTGGGGAAGATCCTGGCCGCCGGCCAGCACCGGCGCAGCCGCGCCGATGGCGCTGACCGGAGCCATGTAAATGTTGCGCGTAGCCAGCGCGATCAGCGAACCGGCCGAACCGGCGTTGCTGTTGATGTAGGTGAAGGTGGGGAGGGTAGCGTGATTCAAGACGTCGGTGATTTCTTCGGAGGCGTCGAGACGTCCACCGTAAGTGTCCATTTCAAAGATGATCGCGGAGGCGCCGCCGGCTTCAGCCTGTTTTTCCGCGCGCCTGACAAAAGCAGCCTGCGAGGCGGTGATCTCACCCTTGATCGGGATGAGCGCGATATCCCCTTTTTGAATAACCTCGCGCGCTCCCGCCGATGGGATCGCGATTGCGGCTAGCATGAGAAGAACGGACAGTATTGGCTTCATACTTGTGGCATCCTTTTCCAGGTCAACTTTAACATTCCAACCCCCTCCAAACGAGCGAGAAATCTAACCCGTGGCCATCCCTCCCGAGACGATCGAGCAAATCGCCGCCGCTAATGACATCGTCGATGTGATTGGCGGATATTTCCCGCTGAAGCGGGCGGGCTCGAGCTTCAAGGCCCTCTGCCCGTTTCATCCGGAAAAGACGCCCTCTTTTCACGTCAATCCCCAGCGCCAGACGTTTCACTGCTTCGGCTGTGGGGTCGGAGGAGGCGTCTTCCGCTTCGTGATGGATTACGAGCACATCGAATTTCCGGAGGCGGTGCGAAAGCTTGGATCGCGTGCGGGGATCACGGTGGTGGAAGAATCACGCTACAGCGCGGATGAGAACCGGCAGCATGAAGCGCGGCGGACGCTGCTTCAGTTGCACACCGAAGCCGCGGAATGGTTTCAACAAAACCTGCTTAAGTCGAAGGGCGCGGAAGCGGCCCGCACCTATCTGAAAAAGCGCGGGATCCAGCGCGAGATTGCCGGACGCTGGGGAATTGGCTACGCGCCGGCCGGCTGGGACATTTTCCTGAAGTGGGCAACCGAACAGGGTTATTCCCACCGGCACCTCGTCATGAGCGGACTGGTTAAGCCCCGCGATGAAAACAATCCCGGCGGCGATGTTTACGATCGATTTCGCGATCGGATCATGTTTCCCATCCATGATGATCGCAGCGGCGAAATCATCGCCTTCAGCGGCCGCGTTCTGCAAAGCGATGCGGAAGCAGCCAAGTATCTGAATTCACCGGAGACGCCGCTTTTTCGCAAAAGCCGGGTGCTTTATGGATTGCACAAAACGAAGCGCAACCTGATTGACGCCAATTGCGCGATTCTTTGCGAAGGCCAACTCGATACCATCAGCTTGTTTGAAGCTGGCATAACGAATGTGGTTGCGCCGCAAGGGACGGCTTTCACCGACGAACAGGCCGCAATCCTGAAGCGGTTCGTCGCGGAAGTGATTCTTTGTTTCGATGCCGATCCGGCCGGGCGCAAAGCCGCTCGCCGTTCCATGGAGGCGTTACTCCGGCACGACTTGATCGTGCGGGTGGTCGAGTTGCCGGCGGGCGAAGATCCCGATTCACTCGTGCGCAGCGAGGGCCCCACAGCCTTCGAGGCCCGGCTCAAAGCGGCGCCCGACTTTTTTGAGTATTGGATTGAGCGCGAAGCATCGATCACCGATCTTAGTTCGTTAGGCAAGAAAATTCAGGTGGCCCGGGATCTGGCCGAAACGGTTTCCTACATTCGCGACTCAATGTTGAAAGGGGAGGTGGTGCGCAAGGCCGCCGCCCGGCTCGGCGTGGCCACGGCTGAGTTTGAGGGCCTGCTTACACGTGAGCGCGCTCCCGCCGCCGGTCCTGGGCGGATGGAGCGGCCGAAGCAGTCATTGCCCGCGCCCAGTCACGATCTGGCCATGCTTTGCCTGCTGGCCTTACGGGATGAAGACGCGGCGTCATTTCTCCGTTCGCAAAACTGGAATGAAGTGTTGGCCGAGTTGCCTAACGCAGGTCTCTTGCGCCGAATCCTCGAGAGCGACCTGCCGCTTTCCGAACCGGCGGCGGTGAACGCGTTTATGGCGACGCTGTCAGCTGAAGAAGAAGGCCTGATTTCCGGATGGCTGATGCAGAAGCTGCCCGAGAATCCGGCGGCCCTCGCGGAACAGTGGTGGCGAGGTCTCCGCCAGGGGATTGTACGGCGTCAGCTTTCGGCCGCTCAGAGCCGCTTAAAAGCGGCCCAATTGAGCGCCGGTGAAGTCTTGAATTTACAGAAAGTTATTCTTGACCTCACGGATCAACTCCACGACCTTTCGCAGTTTTCGCCGGGTCCTTCCACGGGAAGGTGATTCCCAGCCCGTTCCCAGCTTTAGTCATCCCACTCGCGCATCTTGGTCAGGCATCCGAAAAAGAAGAGAAGCGTTCCGCGTCCGCGGAAAGCAGCGCCAAAGGCGAAGCGGGGACAGCGCAAAGCCGCCAAAAAATCGGCGCCCGCAGCCAAAGCCCGAGCTGAGAAAGCGACCTCGGCCAAATCGCGTGGCCTGCGCGCTGCTTCCGCCAGTGTTGCCACCGTCGCACCTGTGCAAAGTGAAGCAGATCTCCAGGCTCGCATCCGCGAGCTGATCAAGCTCGCCAAAGAGCAGGGCTATCTTACTTTCGACGACTTAAACGAGGCGCTCCCGGAAGGGATGACCGACGCGGACGATCTCGATGCCATTCTCATTCGCCTCCGCAAGATGGAGATCGACATCATCGAGGCGTCGGAGGTCGATCGTTTCAAGGACGGCAAAAAGGACGCGGAAGAAGAGGAAGAAGAGAAGCCGGAAGCGAAGCTCGACATCTTGGATGACCCGGTGCGGATGTATCTCAAACAGATGGGACAGGTCCCGCTGTTGACTCGAGAGCAGGAAGTCGAAATTTCCAAACGAATCGAAGAAGCCGAAGAGATGGTGCAGCGCGGCATCAATGGTTTCGGTTTTATCGCGCAAGCCCATCTCGATCTGGCGAGCAAGCTCACGGAAGGCCGCGAACGTTTCGACCGCGTCATTCTCGATAAGAAAATTGAAAGCCGCGAGCGCTACATGAAGATGTTGCCGCGCCTGTGCAAGCAGGTTGAAAAGCTGAGCGCTTCGCTGACGCACGAGTACACCCAGATTGCCAAGCAGCCGAGCAAGCGGGAATCGAAAAAGAGCAAGGGCTTCCAGCGTCAGGTCGCTTCGTTGCAGCGCTTCTATCCGAAATTCTATTTCAAACAGAAGGTGACCGAAGAGTTCGTCCACCTTGCGGACGAGCACTACAAGAGCCTGATGCTGCTCAAGGCCGAGATCGCAAAGAAGAAAGGCCCTCGTTCCGCCCAGGCACCGATCACCGCGAAGATCGCGGAGCTCGAGATAGCCTTCTGGCTGTCCAGCGACGATTTCATCGAGCAATACCAGGATCTGAAAAACTGGGTGCGCAAAGCTCTTCGCGCCAAGACCGAGATGGTCGAGGCCAACCTGCGTCTCGTTATCTCGATTGCCAAGAAATATACCAACCGTGGCCTCTCCTTCCTTGATTTGATTCAGGAAGGGAACATGGGCCTGATGAAAGCGGTGGAAAAGTTCGAGTATCGCCGCGGTTACAAATTCTCCACTTACGCAACCTGGTGGATTCGCCAGGCCATCACGCGCTCCATCGCCGATCAGGCCCGCACCATCCGTATTCCCGTGCACATGATCGAAACGATCAACAAGCTGATGCGCGTGCAAAAGCAGCTCGTCCAGGAGTACGGCCGCGAGCCCACCCCTGAGGAAGTGGCGGAGGAAATTCTTTTGCCGGTCGATCGCGTCCGCGCCGTGCTGAAAATGGCACAGCAGCCGATCTCCCTGCAGTCGCCGGTAGGCGAAAGCGAAGAAACCAATTTCGGTGATTTCATCGAGGATAAGGGCGCGGAAAATCCGAGCGACATGACCGCGATTGTGTTGCTCAAAGAAAAGATTAAGGACGTTTTGGAAACGCTGACCGACCGTGAGCGACAGGTGCTCGAGCAACGCTTTGGGTTGGTCGATGGCTACAGCCGCACCCTCGAAGAAGTAGGACGTCAGTTCCGTGTCACGCGAGAGCGGATCCGACAAATTGAGGCGAAAGCGTTGCGGAAGATGCGTCACCCGACCCGGATCCGGCAGCTCGAAGGCTTCCTCGAAGCCGCGGAGGCTTAGGTTTCGGGCGCAACTTCGGCGCCGGGACTGAGTTAAATCACCGCTGGGCTATGGAAAGAAACGACGATAAAGAGCTGTGGGATCTGCTGGGGTCTTCCCGGGCGCCGGAAGCTTCGCCGTTTTTTTCCCGGAACGTTCTGCGCCGGTTGCGTGAAGATTCGTTCGAGACTTCGGCGCGCCGTCCATGGTTCAGCTGGCGGCGAATCCTGCCGATTTCCGCCATCGTTGCCGCTACCGCTGCCATCCTGATCGGTTATACTTTCACCACGGAACGACCGCCGACCGGCGATAACGACGTGGTCGCACAAATTGATGCCCAAGATTACGAAGTTGTCGCCGATCTGGACAACTTGTTAGCCTCCGAGGACAACAATCTGTGGGACGACAATTCCTCATTGTAATTGCGATTCTCGGCGGAGGGCTTCTCCTGGCCGATTCTGCTGCCGCCCAGGGACATTCCCGACCGCGTCCGCATTTCCGAACTCACCCGTTCGGCGGCCATCCGGGCTCGCCGATGATGAATCCGACGCGCCAGCGGTTTAATCAGCTGACCCCGGAAGAGCGGCAGGTTTTCCAGCGCAATGCCGAGCGATGGCTGCGGATGAGTCCGGAGCAGCAAAAGACGCTGCGCGAACGCGAGCAGGCTCGGCGCGCGCAAATGCGTTCGGAGGCCGAGGCGGCGATGCGCCAGTTGGGTCTGCGCCTCGATCCCAACGCCCAGGGGCAGTTTGAATCGCGGTATATCCAAGAACGGCGTCGCATGGAGCGTCAGTTGCGAATGGAAGCGGAAGCGCGGCGCCAGCAGCAACTCCCGCAGTTGAATGAGCGATTGAAAAACGAGTTTCAAGGCAGACCGAACGGAGCTAACGGCGGCGGCGGCCAATCGGCGTCGCCCGGTAATTCGGGAAAGCCGGACCGGGATTAACCGACCCGTTCAAGGCGAGGAATCAACTCCTCGGCGACACCTTTCTGCGTCGAGTTCGCCTCGTCGGGCAGCGCGTTAAAGAAAAAGAGCTGACGGTTTCCCGTCAGCTCTTCTTGAGACTTACTTCGATTAACGCCGGTGGCGGTAATGACCATGCCATCGGTGCGCATAGTAGACGCGATGGCCGCCATACCAGTACCAACCGGGACCGCGCCAAACCGAATAGGCGTACGGATACGGGTATCCCCCGTAGTAATAATATCCGCCGTATGGATAGGCCACCGGTACCGGCAACCCAATCCCGATGCCCACGTGAACTCCCGCCTTCGACTCATTGGCCGAGGCAAAGACCAATCCGGCCGCAATCAGTGCTACTGCTAAAAGTTTTTTCATATTTCCCTCCTTTATCATTTAACCAAAGGTAAGACGAAGAGTTGCGGCCTTTATTCGTCCGGCGCGCGCGCGGCGTATCCGCTGACCAGCAGGTCCATGCCAATTTTTCGGTATTCCACATTCGCCAGGCGGACCGCTTCTGCTGTTTCCCCAGCTCCTCTTCCGCCAAACGCGAGCACCGGGCCGGCGCCGAAAACGGGCGCCACGTAGACATGGAATTTGTCGATCAACCGATCGTCCAGCGCCTGGCCAAGGATTTCGCCGCCGCCCTCAATCAACACCGACAAAATTCCGCGCTTTCCCAGGTCGCGCAGAACGGTGCCTAACGATTTCTTTTGATAGACCAGCGTTCGCTTCCGAAACCGGTCGGTGAAAAGATGACTCTGCCGCGGCACTCGTCCTGATTTGGTGACCACAACTCGCCACGGCTGCGGCCGACCTTGGGCGGGTCGCAGAGTCAGGCGCGGATTGTCGCGGCGGAGCGTTTCCGCTCCGATGAGGATGGCATCGACACTTTGGCGGAGCTTTTGTGCATCGCGCCGCGAGCCAGCGCTGGTAATCCAGCGGCCCTCCCGTTTCGGCAAGGTCAGGCGTCCATCCAGGGTCATGCCGCACTTGGCGATGACGAAGGGCAGACCTGTGGTTACCCACTTGTTGAATGCTTCGTTGAGGGCGGCGCATTCGGCCTCGAGCACGCCGTGCTGCACTTCGATTCCTGCTTCGCTCAGCTGTTTCAAGCCTTTCCCGTTATGAACCGGGTTCGGATCCAATGTACCAACGACCACCCGCCGAATATTTCTTCCGATCAGGACGGTGGTGCAGGGACCGGTGCGGCCAACGGTTGAGCAGGGCTCGAGCGTAACGTACAAGGTCGCGTTCGCCGGGACCTGCTTCCGCCATTTCGTTAGGCAAACGATTTCGGCGTGGGCTTCGCCGGCACGGCGGTGATGACCGCGCGCCAGGATGCGCCCGTTCTGAACGAGGAGAGCGCCCACCGCGGGATTCGGGCTGGTGCGACCGAGTGCTTTGCGCGCCTCCCGCAGGGCCTGCCGCATGAAGAATTCGTCGTTCGTCGCTGTCTGTCGCACAGCAACGAATTAGGCGGGGCGCGCCGTTTGGGCAAGCTGATTTGGCGCGGGCGGACTGTGCAAACTTGGCACGGTCCTCCTCCTAATTGAGGAGACATTAGTGTGACAAAAATTCACAAACCAACAATGAGCACATCATCGTAAACAAGCTAACGTCAGGCGTTTAGATCGATGAGGATTACTGGCATTCAGACAGCTTATGAATGAGGCGAAAACCAAAACGAAAGGAATTTAAATATGAGTATTATTCGTTATCAACCTCGCATGGCTTCCTGGCCTGCAGTCGACCGCTGGAGCTCTCTCCGGGATGATCTGAACGCCTTGTTTGAGCTTCCGTTTTTGAGCGCTTCCGATCGAAACGGTCAGCTTCTGAACGGTTGGTCGCCGGCTTTGGATCTCTACCAAAACAACGACAACCTTGTCGCGCAGATCGAGCTGCCCGGCATGCGCAAGGAGGACATCGAGATTTCGCTGCATGACGGAACATTGACCGTCAGCGGAGAGCGCAAGATGGAAACCCCGGAGGGTGGCGAAGCCGAGCGCACTGAGCGTTACGTCGGCAAGTTCCGCCGCAGCATCACCCTGCCGGTGCGAGTGGATGCCGGCACAGTGAGCGCTTCCTATCGCGATGGCATCCTCACCGTCACGCTGCCGAAGGCAGAGGAAGCGAAGCCGCGGCAGATCCAGGTCAGTTAATTAACTTTAACAGAAAGGATATCAATCCATGAACACTACAGTTCGTGAAAATCGAAACGGACAGTCCGAGACGGCGATGACCCGAGAATTCGTCGCGCCATCTTCCAGCGTCTTCGAGAGCGGCGACGGTTACGTCCTGCAACTGGAGATGCCGGGGGTGAACAAGGAAGGTCTTGAGATCTCGGTGGAGAACAACGAGCTCACCGTGATCGGGCGGCGGTCCTTGCCGGCCGTTGATGGGACGGTCCTGCATCGCGAGTCGCGTCGCGAAGATTTCCGGCGCAGCTTCGAGCTCGATCCGTCGATCGACACCGATCGGATCGGGGCCAGGATAGAGCAGGGCGTGGTCACTTTGACTCTGCCGAAAGCGGAGCACGTGAAACCCCGCAAGATCACCGTTTCTTAAGCGAAGCTTTTGCTTCTGGTTCGAAGAGGCCGCGCGCAAGCGCGGCCTTTTGTTTTAGAAGGCTTTCCGCTTCAGCGCCGCGGGTGATCTCGCGGGCGCCAGAAAGTCTTGCGGGAAGACCGGTCAAAGAAGTCGGCGGCGCCGGAATTTGGCTGCTAGCCAAATAAACCCTTGACACATACGTTCATCAGAACATATCCATTGGGCTTGCACCCAAACCCCCGAAACTGAAAGGACTACGAAAAATGACCGAAGCTCTTCTTGTTAGGCCGCCGCAACTCAATGGTGACACCGCCGTGCCCGCAAAACGAACCGACACCGCCGACCGGAACGGCACCACCAAAAAGGCAAAAAACGCTTTTCCCTTGGCCAAAACGGATTCGCCGACTTACCTAGAGAAACCCATTATGCCTGCCAAGACCGAAGAGAAACCCGCTGACAGCAAGGTCATCGCTGCGCGAAATAAAAATCTCGATCTCGCCATTCAGCAGATCGCTAAAGATTACGGCGACGGCGCCATCATGCGGCTCGGGGACGAAAAGATCGTCGACATCGAGGTGATCCCGACCGGCAACATTCTGATCGATCGCGCCTTGGGCGTGGGCGGTTTCCCGCGTGGGCGGGTCGTCGAGATTTATGGACCCGAATCGTCGGGCAAGACGACACTCACCCTGACCGTGATCGCGCAGGCGCAGAAGAGGGGAGGGTTGGCCGCGTTCATCGACGTCGAGCATGCGCTCGATCCGCAGTATGCCAAAAAACTTGGCGTGAACCTGGACGATTTGCTGGTTTCGCAGCCGAGTTCCGGTGAAGAAGCGCTTAGGATCGTCGAAACACTGGTGCGCTCGAACGCCTTGGACGTGATCGTCCTCGATTCCGTCGCTGCGCTGGTCACGAAACAGGAATTGGAAGGGGAGATCGGCGATTCGACCGTGGGCACACAGGCCCGCCTGATGAGCGCCGCACTGCGCAAACTCACTGCGCTGATCTCGAAGGCGCGCACCTGTTGCATTTTCACCAACCAGATCCGCGAGAAGATCGGTGTCATGTTCGGCAACCCCGAAACCACGCCCGGGGGCAAGGCGCTCAAGTTCTACGCCAGCGTCCGCTGTGATATTCGCCGCATCGGCGCGATCAAGCAGACGGATGGCGTTGTCACCGGCAATCGGACCCGCGTCAAAGTGGTCAAGAACAAGGTGGCGCCGCCCTTCACCGAGGCCGAGTTCGACATCATGTATAACGAAGGAATTTCCTCCACCGGTGCGCTGCTTGATCTCGCTCTCGAGAAACAGATCATCGAGAAGCGCGGTTCCTGGCTGAACTATAAAGGAACGCAGCTGGCCCAGGGCCGCGACGCCGCCAAGGAGGCGCTCAAGAACGATCCGAAGCTCTACGAGGAGATCGAGACCGCGGTCAAAGCGAAGCTGGACGAGGAAAAAGACTAAAGCTGGATCGCTCCACAGCCATTCGGCCTCTGACGCGCGGAAGCCCGCGCGTCGGAAGCGCGAACTAGGCCCCGCCGGGTTGGCAGAGACATGAGCTGTTGATCTTGAGATCAGCTTTCGCCCAGGCCTTCTCGAAATCTGCCTGCACCGCCGCAGCTTCCTCCTTCTTTTGCGCCTTTAAGCTTTGCGCCAGGCCATAGAGTGACCATCCGTTACCCGGTAATTTCTTCAGGTCCTGGCGGTAGATCGCTTCGGCCTCAGTGTAACGACCTGCTTTCATCAGGTTCGCCCCTAACGAATGGCGGATCGGAATCATCCACCCCGGCGGTTCGTCATACTTCAGCGCGTCTTGCATCGGCACTGCCGCCTGTAACTGGGCGATGCCTTCGTCCGTTTTGCCTTCGGCGATTTGGATTTCACCTTCCAGCATCACTTTGAGCAGCGCCAGGATACCTTCCGCCGGGTTGTTGCCGACCTCTTCGATCTTCGGAATGGCCTTCGCCTTTTCTTCGAATATTGCTTTCTCTTTGCGCGCGTTCGCCGCATCCCCCTTTGCCGCATAGGCAATCGCCCGAGCAGCGTTGTGGAAGGAGCGGGTGAACGGCATGTAGTCCGGATAGTTATCCGGTTCCGCTAAAATCTCGTCCCATTGCCCGAAGCGAACCATCGCTTCCAGCGGCAGAGCCGCATATGCCTCGACCTTAAAGGCAACCGCTTTCACCGTCTCCGGCGGCAGATTGGCGACCATCTTTCTGAGATGTTCCATGGCCAGCTTGCTTTGCCCGGTCATGAGCGCGGCGTAGGCGAGCATGTGGTAATCGTGGGCGGCATAGAACGGGAAAAGACCTGGATCTTTAGAGCCTAACGAACCGGCATATCTGCGATCGTCTTCGACCGCTTTCGCATTGGTCTCGATCGCTTTCTGCCAATTGCCGGTCCGAATATCAATGTGCGAGGGCATATGCACGTTGTGGGCAAGTCCCGGCTGGAGGTCGCGCAGGCGATCGGCCGCCGCCATCGCCTTCTCCGGATGTGGCGAAGCTTCGACCGCGTGAATATAAAGGTGGTTCGCAAAGGGATGCTTCGGATTCATCTTCAGAACTGCGTCGAGGGTGGCGACGATTTCTTCCGTGCCCGGATTGGCCTGCCCCTCGTGCGTCCACTGGTTCCATGGGCTCAAGTCCATCATCGATTCGGCGAAGAGGACGCCGACATCAGCGTCGTTAGGATATTTCTTCCACACTTCGCGCATGCCATCCGCGTAGGCCTTGTCGAGCCCGCTGCGATCTTCGGGTTGCGGATTGGCGTATCGTTTACCGAGAGCCGTGATCAGCGCTTGTTCGACCGGCGACGCACTCTTTTCGTACTTTTGTGCGAGGGATAACTCTTTCCAGGCGAGCTCGGCCATCGGCGGAGGGACCATCGGGTAATTGATGTGCGGACCGGCCGCGAGCGCTACCGCCCAATGTGCCATCGCACACTCTGGATCGAGTTCGGCAGCCTGTTGGAAGGAGCGGATGGCGGCGGCGTGATTGAAACCGTGCAGGAAGGCGAGGCCTTGGGTGAAATAGCGCTGCGCTTCAGCAGATTTTGTAGTGATTTTCCGTTCGTAGCTGCCCAGCCCATCATAGATAGGCTCCTTGTCGGCGAGGACGTTGCTGGCGAGTGCGACCGCCAGAACCAGACCGCAAATCACGCGTAAGATTTTCATGGTCCGGAATTTACCAGAACTGGCTTTTCCAGCCAATCCCAACCACGCCTGTTTTTTCGCCTGGCGTCGGTCCCAGCCTGCCGCGCAAACAGCGAAAGATTTTACGCTGGATTTGCGTAATCTCTCCGGCACCCGCGGCCCGTTGCATGTCTCAAAACCGCCTCCTCAAGATTTTCCTTTTCAGCACTGCCGCCCTCTTGCCGGCGGCGCATGGCATCAGAGCCGATCAAATCACGCGCGGCGAAGCGATCAGGATCGCGGAGAGCTACGTTCAACACGCGTGGCACGCCACGTCACGAAATGTGCAGCATGGTCCGGATGCGCGTGGGGTCGAGGTGCATACGCCCGACCAAAACGGACGACGTGGATACCCTTTTTCTGATTGTTGGCGGGTCGATGCCGAGAACAGCGGCGTGGCTTACAAGTGGGGTGGGCTCGATACGCCGCAGAGCTTTGACGCCGGGATTCGCGCGGGCAAGGCCGCCGGCGATGTTTACACTCCCGAAAAGCGGCGCCTGGACGGCCGGGGCGTGAGCGAAACCGCCGTCGGCATCGATTGTTCCGGCTTTATTTGCCGCTGTTGGAGGCTGCAACAGCGATATTCCACCTATTCGTTAGGTGAAGTGTGCCGGACCCTGGCCTCGCCCTCCGAACTGCAATCGGCGGATATTATGAACAAAGCCAGCGGGCACGTGCTGCTTTTCGTGAAGTTTCTCGATCCTGACAAGAAACGCGCCCTCTTCTACGAGTCAGCGCCCTTTTCCAAATGCGTCGCCAGCGAACGCGACGTTGCCACTCTGACTGCCTCGGGTTATGTGCCTCTCCGCTACAAGGGGATCAGGTAATGACGAAGCTCGAATGCCGAATGACGAAGGAAGTCCGAAACCCGAATGACGAAATAGTCGCCCTGGCGCGTCGTTTTAGGCATTGGGGCTTCGTCATTCCTTCGTCATTGGTAATTGGTCATTCGTCATTGTTTTTGTCATGACCGGTTCAGAAATTCGCCAATCCTTCCTCGATTTTTTCCGCGAGAAGAAGCACACCATCGTGCCTTCGGCGTCGCTGCTGCCGGACTCGCCGAATCTTCTTTTCACCAATGCCGGCATGAACCAGTTCGTGCCCATCTTCCTCGGCCAGCAGACCGCGGCATGGAATCCCCCGCGCACGGCCGACACCCAGAAATGCATTCGCGCCGGCGGCAAGCATAACGATCTCGATGACGTTGGCCTGGACACCTATCACCACACCTTCTTCGAGATGCTGGGGAACTGGAGTTTTGGCGATTACTTCAAAAAGGAAGCGATCGCCTGGGCTTGGGAGTTGGTGATCGAGCGCTGGAAGTTTCCGGCGCAACGTCTCTACGCGACCGTTTACTCACCGGGCCCTTGTGATCCGGCTGAATTCGACCAGGAAGCGTACGATCAGTGGGCGCAACTTTTCCGTGATGCCGACCTCGATCCGGCAATCCACATCGTGAACGGGAACAAGAAGGACAACTTCTGGATGATGGGCGACACCGGTCCGTGCGGTCCGTGTTCCGAATTGCATGTCGATCTGACGCCCGATGGCGACACGCGTGGCTCCTTAGTTAACATAGGTGACCCCCGCTGCATCGAGATCTGGAATCTCGTTTTCATTCAGTTCAACGCCAATCCCGACGGCAGCTTCAAGCCGTTGCCGCAGCGCCACGTCGATACCGGCATGGGTTTCGAGCGAGTCACATCCATTCTGCAGGGCACAAAAAACTTCACTGATTTTTCCGGCACGATCTCGAACTACGAGACTGATATCTTTCGGCCGATTTTCGATGAGATCGAGAAACTCAGCGGCAAAAGTTACAGGAGCACGCTGCCTGACATCTCTCAGCCCTCACCTCTCGCGGACCGTCGCGAAGCGACAGACCAGCAGGGTCCACAAACTAGTCCGGCCAGCGCCAGGGAGCGTAATCCTCAACACGTCATCGATATCGCCTTTCGCGTCATCGCCGACCACATTCGCACACTCACCTTCGCCATCGCTGATGGAATCCAGCCCAGTAACGAGGGACGAGGTTATGTTTTGCGCCGAATCCTGCGCCGGGCGGTGCGCTATGGACGCTCGTTAGGATTTCACGAGCCGTTTTTCTTCAAGCTCGTCGACGTGCTGGCTCAGACCATGGGCGATGTCTTTTCCGAGCTCCGAAACCAAAAAGAGAAGGTGGTGGACACGATCCGGCGGGAAGAAGAATCGTTCAATCGGACGCTCGACAAAGGCATCGAACTTTTCGAGCGCGAGGTCTCGCGGATTTCGGGGGGGGTGGGCGAGACGCCCACCCCCCCCGAGACAGAAGCCGCAAGGGTTATCCCTGGGGCATTCGCGTTCCGGCTCTATGACGAACAGGGATTTCCGCTCGATCTGACCGAACTCATGGCTCGCGAGCGCGGGTTGGCCGTTGACGTGGCCGGTTTCGAAAAGCTGATGGAAGAACAGCGCGCTCGTGGCCGCTCCGCCCAGAAAAAAGAGGCGATCACTGTCGAAGAAGGAAATCTGCAGGCGGCGCCGACCCGATTCCTCGGCTACGATTTCGTCGAGACTGAAGCGGTGGTCGAAGCGGTTTTGCCCGGGAAAAAAAGTAACGAATTCCAGATCGCGCTCGACCGCACCGCTTGTTATGCGGAAATGGGCGGGCAGGTGGGCGATCATGGCCTGCTCCATGTGCCGGGACCTGACCGCACCGAGATCGGACAATTGGAGATCACTGATACTCAAAAGCGCGGCGATGTGTTCCTTCACCGCGCGATCCTGAAAGAGGGCCGGGCGCCGGAACCGGGTGGAGCCGTGCGGGTTTCCGTCGCGACCGATCGGCGTCATGCCATCGAGCGTCATCATACCGTTACTCATCTTCTGCACTGGGCGCTCCACGAGAAGGTTACCAAAGAAGCGACGCAGAAGGGGAGTTACGTCGGTCCGGACAAGCTCACTTTCGATTTCAGCAGTGCGGCGCTAACTCCCGAGCAAAAGAAGAGTGTCGAGCAGCTGGTTAACGAGAAGATTCGGGAGAATGCCCCAGTCTCGTGGACCGAAATTCCTTATGCCGAAGCGAAGCAGCGTTCGGATATCCAGCAATTCTTCGGCGACAAGTACGGCGACGCTGTACGGGTGGTCCAGATTGGTGGGGCTCCGAGGGAGCTCAACGGTTATTCCATGGAACTTTGCGGCGGCACCCATGTGCGCGCGACGGGCGACATCGAATCGTTCCGAATCGTCAGCGAAGGCGCCATCGCTGCCGGGGTTCGCCGGATCGAAGCGGTGTCCGGCGCGGCGGCGCGCGAATGGGCCGAGCACGAAGCCGCCCGTCAGGAGGAGAAATTCGGCGCGCTTCTGAAGAAGAAGACTGATCTGCCGCCGTTGCCGCCATTCGATCCCGGCGGGGCGACCAACGAGATGCTCGCGCACGTGGATGCGCGGGCGGACGCGCTGCACCGCGCCGAAGCAGAAGTTCTGGAATTCGAAAAGAAGAAGAGCAAGGAAGCGGAAGGGGACTTGCAGCGAAAAGCCGCACAACTAGCATCAGAGCTCGCGGCCAAGCATGAGAACGACGCCTTCTGCGTCACTCAAGTCGAAGACGCTGATGGGAATCTGCTCCAGGCTTTGGCCGACGCCCTGCAATCGCGCCTGCAAAAGCCAGTGGTGCTTGGCGGGACGAGCAACGGCGCCGTCACCCTGGTCGCCGCGGTTCCGAAAGCCCTCACGAAAACGTTCCAGGCTGGGAAGTTGATTCAACAGATCGCTCCGATCGTCGGCGGCAAAGGCGGGGGACGGCCGGAGAGCGCCCGCGGCGGCGGCAAGGATCCATCAAAACTCAACCAGGCGCTGGATGAGGCGCGAAAGATTCTGGCCAGTCATGGATCTTGAACTAAAAGGCAAAACTGCGCTCGTCACCGGTTCGACGGCGGGGATCGGCTTGGCTATCGCGACCCGGTTCGCGCGCGAAGAGGCGAGCGTGATTATCAATGGGCGGACGCAGGAGCGGGTCGATGAGGCGCTCGCCAAAATCAGGGCTGCGGCACCGGATGCGCAATTGCGCGGTGTCGCCGCCGATCTTGGCACTGCCGACGGTTGCGAGAGTCTTACTCGTTCCGTCCCAGAGGTCGACGTCCTCGTGAACAACGTCGGGATCTTTGAGCCGAAGCCTTTCGAGGAAATCAGTGATCAGGACTGGGAACGCTTCTTTGCCGTGAACGTGATGTCCGGCGTTCGGCTCAGCCGCGCTTATCTCAAGGGCATGCGTCAGAAGAAGTGGGGCCGCATCGTCTTTATCTCGAGCGAGTCGGGCCTGCAGATTCCCGCGGAAATGATTCACTACGGCACTACCAAGACGGCGCAGCTCGCGATCGCGCGCGGCTTGGCCGAGACCTGCAGTGGCACCGCGATCACGGTGAACTCCGTTTTACCTGGTCCAACCGCCTCCGAAGGCGTGACCACATTCGTTTCCGATCTCGCGAGTCAGCAGAACATGAGCAAAGCAGACTTCGAGAAGGAATTTTTCAAGAGCGCGCGGCCCAGTTCGATTCTGCAGCGCTTCGAGGAGCCGGACGAAATTGCTAACGTCGTCGCTTTTGTCTGCAGTCCGCTCGCCTCGGCTATCAACGGCGCTGCGGTAAGAGCGGACGGGGGAGTAGTCAGGTCAATCGGGTGAGCGGATCTCGCCGCCGCTAAACGTTATGGCGCGGCGGGAAACTGCGCGTTCCGGACGATGCGCGCCGGTTTCTTGTCTTTCAACGACATCTGATAGACCGCTGGCTGTTCTTCGCCGACCGCGCGACTGCTGAACAACACGTTCTCCTCGCCTAACCAGCATCCGTCCCAGGCAAAGAGCTGCTCCGAAGTGAGACGCGTCGCTTGCTTCGACTTGAGATGAAAAATCCACAACGCCGGCGGCGGTCCATCCCAGTCTTTTCGCGTCTGCTTCTCGTCCATCTCGATCGATAGCAGCAGGCGATCGCCATCCGGTGATACGGCGATGCGACCATCACCGCTCATGTCGCCGTGTGGGACGATCTCGCTGATTGTCCATTTCTCAGCGACGCTTCCGTCGAGGCCGATTCGATAGAGATTGGTCATGTCCTGGCAAAAAAGAGACTGCCCATCATGGGCCCAGGTCGGCGCGTAAAGTGTCACTTCCTTTTCAGCGCCTTGTTTAATAGTGGCGAAGCCGGTTCCGTCCGGCTTGATCCGGACCAGATCCCAGACTTCGTTACGGCGGAGAGTGAACGCAATCCATTGGCCGTCTGGTGACCACGTCGGATAATAAACGTTGTCACTTGGGACATCGTTGAATGTTGTGACTTTATCGTCCGCCAGCGTCACGACCGCGATCCGCCGGATGTAGGTGGTGCCGCTTTTCTGCACGCTGGTGAAAGCCACGCGGGTGCCGTCCGGCGAAACGGCTGGGAAGATTCCGTCGGCAAGCTTTTGCCCCTTCTGCGTGGTAGGATTGAACACGTAAATCGCATTATCCCGATCGAAAACTACGGGCGATTTGGAAGTGGCGGGATCCGCCGCGGCACTGGAGACCGCCATGACCGTGAAGACGACCGAAGCGCGAAAGAGGGTGAACGTTTTCATTGGAAATGGGCTAACGAATCAGTCCGGCAGAGCGAGCGTGATGAAGGCGGTCGCGCCCAAGCCGAGAGATAAAACAAAGACATAAACCAAGCCGCCCAGGCAGAATTTGAAGAGGCTGAGAAACCAGTTCTGTCGATAGACGCGCCGAATGGAGAGGAATATTTGCACCGCCGCGGTGCAAATAAGTACCGCGATTGCGAGCGACTGCAGTCCGGGTAAGCAGCGACTGAGGACATATCCAATACCCCAGATGGTAAGGGTCGCGCTGTAGGCAAAGCTATGGATGTGCAGCGCGTAGATAAGATGATCGATGTAAAAGATCCGTCGAAAGAAATAGAGAATCTTGAGCAGGAAGGCGAAGATGGGGATGCAGGTCAGCATCATGTAAGGAAGGTTTTGCATGAGCGACCGGAGGAAGAACGTCGCCTTGTCGCCGTGTTTGCCGATTCGCTCTTCCAACCTCTGATTTATCCAAAGCTCGAACGTGGTCTTGGGACGACCGGAAGCGCTACCGATCTGAATGCGCGGCGTTCCGTCGGAATCATCCTGTATCCGATCGATCGGAGGCGTGGCGCCGGGCTTTGGGTCACGCAGTTCCTCGATCGGTGTTTCATTTCCTTCGTCCATCACCACCGGTTTAAAGTGGCCGCCGGCTTCGGCGCGCCTTTCCGCGTAGTTAACGATGAAAAAGAAGAGAATGCTGACCAGGAGATAAAGGCGAAGAGGGTTTAGATAGCGAACGCGGTGGCCGGCGAGGAATTCGTTGGTCAATTTCCAAGGCCTGGTCAAAAGATGTCCGAAGGTTGCCAGAAACTTCGAATCCCAGTTGAGAAACGAATCAAGGACGTCAGTGATGACGTGCCGAAAGGAGCGCCGGTAATCGATCGCCGGTTGTCCACAATTGCCGCAGTAATGACCGGTCAGAAGCGTCCCGCAGTTCTCGCAATGCGTCAGCGGTGGTCGCTCCGTCTTCCTCCGGCGAAAGAAGCCGCGCCCTCGCTCCATCGCGCCAATCGCAGTATCGCCGAGCAGGATTTTGCTGGGTTCGTCCGACACCGGGCGAGACTACGAAAACCGTTGCTCGGCGTCTACAGTCCGGATTCGCCGTCGGGATTTTGCGATTTTCCTTAGCCCCGACAGAAGAAGAGCAGCCCGGTGCCGACGATGCCGGTGGCGAAGAGGCCGGCAGTATTCCCGGTGAAATACGGGAAGATCATCAAGCCCAGACCGATGAACATCGTGCTCCAGATGCTTTGCTTCTTTCCATAAACGAAGGCGACAAAGCCGATTGAACCAAAGAGCAGATTGCCGATGATATTGGCGAGACCGAGTTGGCCGAAATCCGGCATGCCTGTTTTCGGAGCCAGATTTGCGCCAAGGCGGTCCCGAAAAACGATATTGACCCGCGCGCGACCGGAGGGCAGCATCCCGAAGCGCGTGCCGCTCTGTTGATCGGCTAACGAATAGTCCCGTGGGTCCGCTTTTTCGAACCAAAAGTCCCGATCATCTGATCCGCGAGGCGGCGGCGCCGGAGCGCCAGATGAAGCGCACGCTCGGCCCGCTCGCGCTGACCGCTCTCGGCATCGGCGCCATCATCGGTGCCGGCATTTTTTCACTGACCGGGACGGCGGCGGCCGGTCAGAGTTTTTCCTCCAAGCTACAGACGCCGGTGATGAATTTTCTCCAGGCCTGGATCTCCGGCGGAGACATTGTCTTTGGCCGGGTCGGAGCCGGTCCCGCCATTGCCATTTCCTTTGTCGTCGCCGGTTTGGCCTGTGCCTTCGCCGCGCTTTGTTACGCCGAGCTGGCATCCATGATACCGGTGTCGGGTTCCGCCTATACCTATTCCTACGCCACCCTGGGCGAACTGGTGGCGTGGATCATCGGGTGGGATCTCATTTTGGAGTACGCGGTCGGAAACATGGCGGTGGCGGTGAGTTGGTCGGGATACTTCGGCCAGTTCTGTAACAGCCTTTTTCATCTCAAGTTTCCGGTCTGGCTGATGCTCGATCACGAAACGGCCATGGCGAAAATCGCGAGCCACAGCCCGGATCTTGCCAATTATTCCTCGTCCGTTTTGCCCGTACTTTTCGGGCACTCCATCGCTTTCAACCTGCCCGCGATTCTGATCGTAGCCGCGGTCACGGCGCTGCTCATTTACGGAATCCGCGAGAGCGCCGGGGCCAACACCTTGATCGTGATCCTGAAGACGGCCGTGGTCATCTTTGTCATTGCCTTCGGCGCGTTCATGATCGACCCGCCAAACTGGCATCCTTTTGTGCCTAACGGATTCTCGGGCGTGATGAGCGGGGCCGCCATCGTCTTCTTCGCCTTCATTGGTTTCGATGCCGTCTCCACCTGTGCGGAGGAAACACGGAATCCGCAGCGGGATATGCCGATCGGCATCATCGCCAGCCTGATCATCTGCACGGTCCTCTACGTTCTGATGTCGATCGTCCTGACCGGGATCAAGAAGTATACAACCTATAGCGGCGATGCCGCTGCCGTCGCCACGGCCTTTGCCAGCAAACCGTGGGCGCAGGCTCTCGTCAGTGCCGGCGCCCTCGCCGGAACAACCTCCGTCCTGCTCGTCTTTCAGTTAGGCCAGCCCCGCATCTTCATGGCCATGGCGCGCGACGGACTGTTGCCTCAATATTTTTCGCGGATTCATCCGCGTTATCGCACACCGCACGTGACCACCATTTGGACCGGACTCGTCGTCGGAGTTGTGGCCGCGGTTGTGGATATCGGGTCCCTGGCTGATCTCACCAACATCGGAACACTCTTTGCCTTCGTCCTTGTTTGTATCGGCGTGATTATTCTGCGCCGGACGCAAGGGACGAGAGTGCGGCCATTCCGGGTGCCGCTGGTGCCCTGGTTTCCGCTTTTGGGCGTCGCCCTCTGTTTCGTGCTGATGCTCAGCCTGCCGGTGGAAACTTGGATCCGGTTTTTCGTCTGGCTCGCCGTCGGCCTGGTGATCTATTTCTCCTACGGCGCTCGCCACAGCAAACTCGCCGCCGGCGAGGATACCGGCGACAGCGAGGACGGAGCGCCGCCGATTATTCGAGGCTAACTATTCGTTAGTCCTCTCCTTTATCGTAAAACAGAATATTGATCAGCAGAATCACGCCGGCGCCGGCCGCACCGAGGAAGAAAATGATTGCGAGCCCGGGATAACCCCAGATGCGGAAAGTCGTTTCAACCCGCATCAACAAGGCGGCGCCCACGATCAGTGAGGCCACGATCAATCCGACGGTGATTCGGTTAGCCACTTTTTGGAAGCCGATCATCAGCTTCTTTTCGTCGATCGCGTCGACCGAGACCCTCAACTCGTTGTTAGCCAGGGCGTCGAGGAACTTGTTCATTCGTGCGGGCAGACGTTGCACCAGGTCTTTTAATTCCAGGATGCCGCTGAAAATGTTGCCGGTGGAGACTGACTTCAGCAGTCTGCCGCGCAGGATGTCAGCCGCATTACGCTGAATTGCTGCGTTGGGATCGAATTCCGGCTCCAGCGCGCGTCCGACTTGATCGAGGTTGAGCAGCGTCTTGCCCAGCATCGCCAGTTCGGACGGAACGCGGATGCCATTTTCGGCCGCGGCCTGCGTGACCGCGAGCACCACGCGGCCGATCTGCATTTCGGAAACGGTAGCGTCCTTTTGGATCGCGACGATCTCGCCGATTCGCTGGATGAACTCCGGCTCCCGGAAATCGTCCTTCTTTTCGCCGATTTTGATCGCGATCTGGGCGGCATCGTCGCCACGGCCTTCTGAAATCGCGAGCAAGAGCTGCATTAGCTCCTCCTGCAGGCGTGGGCTGAGGCGTCCGACCATGCCGAGGTCGAGCAACGCGATGCGATAATCATCGGTCAGGAAAACATTCCCGGGATGCGGATCCGCGTGAAAGAATCCGTGGACGAGAATTTGTTCGAGGTAGGCCCGGAACAATTCGTCAGCCAGCGCGGCTGAGTCGAATTCCATCCGCGCTAACGGACTCATCTCCGTGATCTTGATGCCGTGGATGTAATCCATGGTGAGGACACGCTCGGTGCAATAATCGGAAACCGGCGCCGGGATGACGAGGCGGGGGAAATTTCTTAGTTGCTCGCGGAAGGCGGAGAGGTTGTGCGCTTCCTGCCGATAATCGAGCTCGCGCAGCAGGCTTTTGCGGAACTGCTCAACCAGGTTTTTGAATTCGTAACGCTTTCCGGCGTCGGTGTGATCGTCCAGGAAACCCGCAATGTCTTCGAGCGCTTCCAGATCTTCCACCATCGCTTCGCGCACATTCGGTCGCTGCACTTTGACGGCGACCGCGCGGCCATCGCGCAAATGCGCGAGGTGAACCTGCCCGAGAGAGGCTGAAGCGGTCGGCACAATCTCAAAATCCGAAAAGGCCTTGGAGAGCCGGACGCCGAGTTCGCTCGACACGATCTTTTCTACTTCATCAAATCCGAATGGCTCGACCTTATCCTGCAGGCGCGCCAGCGCATCGAGGTAAGCCTGGGGCATCAACTCCACCCGGGTGGAGAGGAGCTGCCCGAGCTTGACGAAGGTGGGCCCCATCTTCTCGAGGTCGTCGGCAAGTTCGTTGGCCTGCGCAGCTTCTTTCGGCGTGACGCGCTCTTCGGCTTGCAGCGTTGCTTCGAGCCCGCTGCTTTTGACCAGGTCGGAGCGTCCATACTTGACCAGCAATCGGCCGATTTGCTGGTAACGCTTGAGATGTTGTGGCTTAAGTGAGATTCCCATGAGTGAGTCCGCGCGCACGCATCGAAACGTCAGCGCATCAACTTCTTAAACGTAATTCAGCCGCGCGCTGGACCCATGGGAGCAGACCTAAGTGTGTCGCCCTTCGGCGCCAACTTCTTCCCTCGTCTGAATCAGGCTCGGCTAGGCAGCAACCGCGGCGAGCTAAGCTCCGCCTGAATGGCTGGCCTTGTCATCGGCCTCGAGCCAATCGAATAACGTCGTTGTTGCGGGATCGAGTCCGAGCGGTTTCGTTTGCTCGACGAACCAATCGCGCCGCTCCGGATCATTATAAGGATTTCTCGCTTCCACCTCATCGGACCAACGTTTGACTTCGTCCTGCGATTTCGGCTGACCGTTGGCGTCCATCCATTCCGCCATCTGCTGATCACTGGCGCCGCTTTCGATCTGCGCTTTGAAATCGTCGCCAGTAACCCCTTTGAAACCAAAAAGCATATTATCCAGCGGGCAATCAAAGTGATAATCGCCAATGTCACCGGCGATGAGGGCGCGGCATTTGTCGATGGTGCGCCCGAGAATGGCGTAGCCCCCAATGCGAACCCGCGGGCTCCGGGGTGCCTCTGTCGTCAAATCTTTGCCCGTCACGTTTTTGTTCATAGAGAAGCGTACCCCCAAAGCGAGCGGTGGCAACCGTTGCTCGGCGCGGCGGTGATGGGTCCGTAGAGGTGTCGAGATACGAATGGTTTATATGGCACAACAAAAAGAAATCATTTCTACGCTCAACGGGCTCATCGAAACCTTGAAAGATGGGCAGGAGGGATTCAAACAGGCCGCCGGAGCGGTTAAGGATTCCAATCTCAAATCTCTGTTTAACGAATACGCGATGCAGCGGTCACGCTTTGCCGGAGAATTGCAGGCGCAAGCCGTGCAGATGGGTGAAAGCAATCCGGAAGACAGCAGCAGCACGAGTGGGGCATTGCATCGCGCGTGGATCGACCTGAAATCCGCCCTAACCAGCGGCGACGATCATTCCATCCTGGCCGAGTGCGAGCGGGGCGAAGATTCAGCGGTGGCTGAATACAAAGAAGCCATGGAAGATGAAGCCTTGAGCTCACCGGTGCGCGAAATCGTTTCACGGCAGTATCAGGAAGTGAAAAGCGCGCACGATCGGATCAAGCAGCTGCGCGACGCGCGGAAGTAATCCGGGCGACTTAGGATTCGAAAAGCGCCGCCAAGGGTCAACGAGGCCCGAAGCGGCGCTTTTTTTGCAGATTTGCGGCCGTCAGAGACCGCCGCTACAGAAGAACCTTTGATCGCGAAGTTCTTCGCCCTCCTTCTTCTAAGCGCGTGCATGTCCGTCGCCCTTGGCGGATCAATCGAGCCTCCTCCTTCGCCCAAGCTTTATCACGGCTGCTACTGGGGCGGTGTTGGAACAGACACGCACGATCCGACGGAGCACGATGTCACCGCGGCGGATGTTGCACGCTACGAGGCGGCGGTAGGCGCGCGAACGGCGTGGGTTTATTTCGCCCACAATTGGTTTGAGTCGGCGGACTTTCCGCGCGCGACCTGCGATTGGATCGCGCAATCAGGCAAGGTGCCTTACATCCGCCTAATGCCGCGCTCGGATGTGGATCAGAAGCATGCGGAGAAGCGCTTTACCTTGCCGCGCATCGTCCGCGGAGACTTCGATCCGGAATTAAAACGGTGGGGCGCGGAGGCGAAGGCCTTTGGCGGGCCGCTGATGGTGGAATGGGGTACCGAGCCTAACGGCGAATGGTTCGCCTGGAGTGGAAAGTGGTACGGCGGCGGGGCGGCAGGCCCGCGCTTATTCGTTCAGGCCTATCGCCACATCGTGGATCTGATCCGGGAAGCCGGGGCGGACAATATCACCTGGGTCTGGCATGTGAACTGGTTCGATGATCCGGAAGCGCAGTGGAACCGATTGGAAAATTATTATCCGGGGGATGATTACTGCGACTGGATCGGGGTGAGCGCCTACGGACCGATTACGCCGCGGACGAGGGATGGGACGGAAAGTTTCCGATCCAAGATCGACGACGTCTATCCGCGCCTAACGAAGCTGGCCCCGTCGAAGCCGGTCATCGTTTCGGAATTTGGCTGCGAGATCCATAACCCCCGGGTCAAGGCCGCGGCCTGGGCGAAAGCGGCTTTGGAGGATTTGTTCGGCAATCGCTGGCCGCGAATCATCGGTTTCTGCTGGTGGAACGAAGGCTGGCAGAATGACGACGTGAAGAAGCATGACAGCGATTTGATCGTTACCCACGATGTTGCATTGACCGTGGTGTTTCGCGAGGAGCTGGCAGCTCATCAAGCGCAGCTCCAGGAGGCTGCGGTGACGAAAATGACGAAACGCGAATGATCGGTACCGAATTAATGCCGAATGGGGAGAGACGCCCCTCACCGGCTTTTCATTTTTGTCATTCCTTCGACATTCGTCATTTCCTGCACATAATCCCTCATGGTCCGCGTTGACGTCGAATACACTGGCGGTCTTCACTGCGACGCTATGCATGGCCCGTCGCACTCGAAACTTTCCACCGACGCGCCCGCGGATAACAAAGGGAAGGGAGCGGCTTTTTCCCCAACCGACCTGGTGGCCACGGCCCTTGCCACCTGCATTAGCACGACCATGGGAATCAAAGCGGAAGAACTCGGGGTCGATCTCCGCGGGATGAAGATCTCAGTCGAAAAAGAGATGTCGAAAGATCCGCCACGCCGCATTGTCAGTCTTCCTTCCGAGGTCCACATTCCGCTGCCGCCGACTTCGCCTCACCGCGAAGTGCTCGAGCACACAGCGCTCAACTGTCCGGTGCACAAAAGTCTTCCAGTTGAAATCAACCGCCCGACCAAATTTTTTTGGGAGGGATAATTAAACTCAAGAAATGAAATTGAAATCATCCTTATCTCTGATCGCTCTCACCGCTGCGGCTCTTTCGATTGCCGTTGCTCAGCAAAAGCCTCGCGTGAGTCCTACCGAAACAGCAAAAGCGTCGATCGGCGGCGCCGACGTCAGCATCACCTACGGTGCGCCCTACACGAAGGACCCAAAAACGGGGCAACCGCGCAAGATCTGGGGCGGTCTCGTTCCCTACGGCCAAGTGTGGCGCACCGGAGCCAATGAAGCGACTACCTTAACGACCTCGAAGGAACTCCAGTTCGGCAGCCTGACTGTTCCGGCTGGCACTTATACGCTTTTCACCAAGCCGGAGGAATCGGGTGGGAAGCTGATCGTCAACAAGCAGACGGGCCAATGGGGGACGAAGTACGACGCCGCCCAGGATTTGGGACAGGCTGACTTAACGAAGAAGGATTTGTCTGCACCGGTCGATCAATTCACGATCAAAATCGAGCAGGGCTCCGGCGGTGGTGGAGTGATTCATTTCCAGTGGGAAAAGGCCGAGTATACCGCGGCTTTTACGGTCAAGAGTTAGGGGAAAGTGGAGGGTCGAGCTCCTGCGAGGCCGCCGGGTGAGGCGTCGCAGAGCTCCGCCCTCCATTCAGCATGCGCTCCTCGCTTCGGACTATTGCCCCAGTACCCAGGCAAAGATCAGCGGCGCGCAAATCGTCGCATCGCTCTCGACCACGAATTTCGGAGTCGAAGCAGCGAGTTTACCCCAGGTAATTTTTTCGTTAGGAACAGCCCCGGAATAACTGCCATAGCTGGTGGTCGAATCGCTGATCTGACAAAAATACCCCCAGAGGGGGACACCGGTACGTTCGAGGTCCTGATGCAGCATCGGCACGACGCAGATGGGGAAGTCGCCCGCGATGCCCCCGCCAATTTGGAAAAAGCCAATTGATCCTTCGCCGTTGCGCAGCTTTTTCGCGCCCTTCGTGTAGTAATCGGCGAGCCAGGTCATGTACTCGATGCCGGTGCGGACGGTGTGGACGTTCTTGACGTCACCGCGGATGACCGCCGCGGCGTACATATTCCCGAGGGTGGCATCTTCCCAACCGGGCACCACGATGGGCAGGTTCTTCTCCGACGCCGCCATCATCCAGGAGTCTTTGGGATCGATCTGAAAGCTCTTCTTCAATTTGCCGCTCCGAAGAATCTTGTACATGAACTCGTGCGGGAAATAGCGTTCGCCCGCGCGATCGGCCGCCATCCATTCGTCGAGCACAACTTTCTCGATACGCCGCATGGCTTCCATCTCAGGAATGCAGGTATCGGTTACCCGATTCATGTGGCGGCCAAGCAGTCGATCCTCGTCATCAGGCGTGAGTTGGCGGTAGTGCGGCACGCGCTCGTAATGGTCGTGCGCCACCAGGTTGAACACATCCTCTTCGAGGTTGGCCCCGGTGCAGACAATGAGGTGGACTTTGTCGCGCCGAATCATTTCAGCGAGCGAGATGCCGAGCTCCGCGGTCGACATCGCACCCGCCAGCGTCAGCAGCATCTTTCCGCCGGCGGCGAGGTGATCTTCATAACCTTTGGCAGCGTCGAGCAAGGCCGCGGCGTTGAAGTGACGATAATTTTTGGCGATGAACTGGGAAACGGAACCTTTCTTGGCCGCGAGGGCGGCGTTGATTTGTTCCGGACTTTTCGAGGGCCGTCGGGCTTTCATTGGATTGGGAGATTTTGTTAGGACGGATAGAGCCATTGCATGTAATCGCGAACGCCGTCTTCCAAGGGATAGCGCGGTTCGTAGCCAAGGCCGCGGCGCGCATTGCTTAAGTCGGCTTCCGTGAAATTCTGGTAATGAGCGTGAGGATTCTCGATGTAATCTGCCTCGAAATTCATTCCGAGGACTTCGTTGAGGGCGGCGACGAGCTCGTTAAAAGTGCGCGCCCGGCCCGATCCCAGGTTATAGACACCGCTGGATGACGCCTGGAGTCCTGCCATCGTCCCCGCCACAATATCTTTCACGTAAACGAAATCTCGCTTTTGCTCGCCGTGTTTGAAGATGCGCGGACGTTGCCCCGCCTTCATCTGGCGCGAGAGATGATAAATCATGCTCGCAGGCATGCCTTTGTGCGCTTCGCGGGGGCCATAAACATTGAAATAGCGCAGTCCGACAATGATCCAGTCCGGTGACTCGCCCGCGGCGCGCGCGGCCAGGTTATCCATGATCGCCTTGGAAAAAGCATAAACGTTGGCGGGGGCGGCCTCGTGACCCTCACTGCTGGCCGCTGCGGTCGACCCATAGGTCGCGGCGGACGAGGCGTAGATAACCCGGGCTTTGTTAGGCCGGGCGAACTTCAAAAGGCGCCGAAAACTCTCGACGTTGTCATGGACCTGTTCGAACTGGTTATGGTTCGTGGTGTCCGTGATGGAAGCGAGATGGAAGATGGCGTCGAAGCGCTGGGCGCCGAATTGTTCGTCCCAATCGAGTTTCGCAAGGTCCTGCGCTACGAAATCGCCCTTGTAGCCCTGGAGATTGTTGAAATCCCCGGAGCGGAAATCATCAACCACGGTCAGGCGCGCGGACGGGTGAGCGTCCTGAAGCCCGAGCGCGAGGTTTGAGCCAATAAAGCCGGCGCCACCGGTGATGATGAAATTTTTCGGGCTGTCCATGGGCGACCGATACTAAAGCGGCGCTTTCCCGTCTGTCGAGTGACTGCGCCCGAGCTTTCGTCCTCCTTAGTGACTTTTAGTCTTGTTGGCCAGTTTGCTGTTCCGTTAACGTGGCTCCAGTTCTTTGCGAGCTTTACCCCGACTAATTCGGGGTGATCAGTCGGATCGGCGCAAGAAATCCCGTGAGAATCGGGAGCAGTTGCGCTGCTGTAACTGGATACGACTTCCCAAAGGCCAATCCTCGAAAGCATTCGGGGGTGAAGGCGGGAAGGAGGATCGAAAGGTTGAGGGATGAGTGTTGAGAGTTGAGGGGCCGCAGATGCGTTCTCCTATTTCTCGCAACACTCAACCACGAACACTCAACTTCTTCACATGCCAGGAGCCAGAATATTTGCCCGATCCCACTCATTCGCCAGGATGAACGACTCCGCAGTTGTTAGGCAACTGCAGTTGTCTACGCATCCTGACAACCGATTGCGGAATTGTCAGTCCGGAATCGGCGCGAAAAAACTTCTTCGCAAAAAAGAAGAATGAGAGATGGGCGAAGCGCATGGCCAGAGCGGCTCTCCTCCCAACTCTCGAGAGTTGGAGGAATTAGAAATGCGTAAATGCCTGTTCAGTGTTGGTGTCATTGTTCTCTTCGTTAGCGGCTCTGTCCTTGCGACCGAGCTGACCCCGGATGGTTCGGCGTTGTCCGAAGCCACTGCGTCACCCAGTCCCGCGCCTAGCGAGACCGCAGCGGACGAAATTGTTGTCTCTGCGAATAGGCTGGATCTCCCGCTCGATCGCTCTCCCGCCGCCATCAGTGTCATCAACGCGTCGGAACTGGAAGCAAAACAGATCCAACGGGTCGGCGATGCGCTGCGCGAGGTCCCCGGATTGTCCATTGTGCAGACGGGCGCGCCCGGCCAGCTCACATCGGTCTTCACGCGCGGCCTAAACAGCAATCAGACGCAGGTGATGCTCAACGGAATCCCGATCAACCAGGGGCTTTCCGGAGCATTTGTTTTCTCCGATCTAACCACCGACAACATCGATCGGATCGAAGTCGCCCGCGGTCCGCAAAGCACAATCTACGGGCCCAGCGCCATGGCCGGTGTCATCCAGCTCTTCACTCGCCAGGGTCAGGGCGAGCCGGGTGCGACCGTGGCGGCGGAGGGTGGCAGTTACAGCACCTTTCGGGAGTGGCTGGCCAGCGACGGGAAGGTCGGCCAATTCGATTATTCGTTAGGGGTAAGCCGGCTCGATACCGACAATGCCAGGCCGAACAATCAATATCGGAATACCGCGGCCATCGCCGACCTGGGTTGGACGCCCGATCCGCAACTGCGCCTCGACGTTCTGCTCACCTATTCACTGAGCGACACCGGAAATCCCGGCGATATTCGCCAGCCGCGCCTCTACGATAACCTCCTGGTCGAGCGCTGGCTGATCGCGCCACACATCGATTTGAAGCTAACGGATTGGTGGCAGCATCGGTTCATTTTCAGCTTCGACCACGAGCGTCAGGTCAACGATCCAAATGACGATGGTTTTACCTTCGCGACGCGCGCGCTCTTCGAGCGCACCCAGATTGATTATCAGAATGATCTGCGGCCGACGTCATGGCTGACGATCACCTCCGGATTTTTTTATAACAAGGTCAACGCCGGCCAGGAGCGGCCATTGGTCTTATTCGGCCCAAAATTCATCAGCGATCACACGGAAAACGACGCCGGTTTCGCCCAGGCGACGTTCACCCTGCACGATTTGATCGTCGTCGGCGGTGGACGGTATGACTGGTTCGATCAGTTCGGCAGCGTTTGGACATATCGTTTTGCCGGCAGCTACAAATTCGACCGGACAGACACGACTCTGCACTCGAGCGTCGCCACCGGTTTCACGCCGCCGAGCAGCCAGGATAAGATTTTTGGGAACAACTTCGGGCTCGAGCCGGAAAAGGTTTTCGGTTGGGACATTGGCGTCGAACAGCGACTCTGGGACAAGCGGGTTACGGTCGGGCTGACTTATTTTCACAATGACCTCTCCAACCTGATTGGATTGAACGGGCTCTTTGAAACTCTGAATCTGGGCGCCGCGGAGACACAGGGTCTGGAAGCAGAGCTTCATGCCCGGCCATTTAAAGATCTTGTCCTGACCGCGACCTATACCTACCTGGACGCCGAAAAGACATCGCGCGCGGGCATCTCGCAGCTGGAGGGAGCGCGTCTGCCGCGCCGCCCGCGCAACGACGTCTATTTCTCGGCCTCTTATCTTTGGTTTGAGAAACTGCGCACGACCCTTTCCGCCAAATGGGTGAACGCGCGTGAGGAAATCAACTTTGGTGGGCCTAACTACGACATCGAGGACTACAATTTCGTAAACTTCGCAGCCGAATATGAAATTAATCCGCATTTTCTGATTTTCGGGCGGATCGACAATCTGACGAACGAGCACTATTCCGAAGTGCATCAACTCGATTTCCTGGGGCCGAACTTTGTGCAAACCGATTCCGGCTTTCCGGCTCTGGGCCGCGCTCTGTACGCGGGCATGAAGGTCAGATTCTAGTGCCGTCCATTCAAAGAGGGCGTTGATAGACCGCCGCTACAACAGATCGGTCAGACCTCAAAGATCATGATCCCGGTGATCACGATGGCGTGAATCAGGATCAGGATGACCATCCACATGCGCAGATTGGCGGAAGCGTAGGTGTCGCCGGGATCGCCGTGGTAGCCGAAGAATTTTTTGCGATTCCGAATCAGATAGATCGCGGCGAAAATAAGCAGGAGGAAGGCAACGGAGAAAAAGGCCTTTAAGGGTACGGAATGCTGGGGGGCGGCAGCGATCATTCCAACTATATCGCACGCGCCAGACGGCATCGCTGGGTATTCGTCGGTGCCCTCCGTTAGAATTTGCCGGTCTGCAAAAGAACCAGAGTGCAGTCGTAGTTAACCAAAATCCCAGCGCGCCGCGCTTCTTCGGCGAGGTCGTCATTCTCTGCGCCGGGGTTCATGATGATCCGGCGGGGTCTGGCCGCGACAA
This sequence comes from uncultured Verrucomicrobiae bacterium, assembly GCA_963746035.1. GTDB lineage: Bacteria > Verrucomicrobiota > Verrucomicrobiia > Chthoniobacterales > UBA10450 > JBBRDU01. The sequence continues at coordinate 304,295 of CAVUZN010000002.1, forward strand.
TATCTTGGATCATCGCGTCTGACCGCTGCTTGCCCACGTACATGGTCACGGTGTCGACGCTCCCCGACACGTCGCGAATCGTCGGATAACATTTTTCTCCCAGGATGTCCGCGAAGGCTGGATTCACCGGGACCGCTTTATGTCCGAAGCGCTGCAGCATCGCGATCGCTTTATTCGAGTAGCGTTGCGGTTTGGGAGACGCGCCGATGACGACAACTGTTTCGCTTGGGCTCTTTGCCATCGATCTGGTTACAACGGATCGGCGCGCGCGCTTGCCGATTCGTAGAATACTCCAGAATTTAACCGCGGATTTCACGGATTACACGAATTTTTAGAGCTTGATGCCTAGAGAAGTTGGGCCTGCGCTTAGCTATCGGTTACGCGGAGATCTCCTCCTTAATAATCCGCGATAATCTGCGTAATCCGCGGTTTAACAATTCCGACGTTGATTAGAGGTCTCATGCGGTCTCATGCGAACGCTGCGTATTTCCAAGTCGCCAGCGCCCTCAGCTTGAATGCGCCTTTGCATTCTGTTACTCACGATAAGTGAGTCCTTTTCTCTATCTCGTCATCGGTCTGATCGGGGGCGGACTCATTGGTGTCGTTCTTCTGCTCTGGCGCCGGCGCGGTGACGACAACGTTCAAGTTGAACTGGTTAAGCGCCTGGAAACGATCGACCGGGGGCTGCGCGACGAGTTTTCCCGAAATCGCGAAGAAGCCGGCGTCGCCGCCAAGAATCAACGTGAAGAACTGACGCAGTCGCTTGAGACAGTGCGGGCGGTGGTCGACGCGCGCCTGAAGCAGCTCCAGGAGGATAACGCCCAGCAGATTGACCGGATGCGCTCGACGGTGGACGAGAAACTTCAAGGCACCCTGGAGAAGCGGCTGGGTGAGTCCTTCAAGCTGGTGAGCGACCGCCTGGAACAGGTCCACCAGGGTCTGGGAGCGATGCGTCAGCTGGCCAGCGACGTCGGGGGATTGCAGAAAGTCCTAGCGAATGTGAAAACGCGCGGAGGCTGGGGCGAAGTGCAACTGGGCGCGTTGCTGGAACAGGTGCTCACTCCGGATCAGTTCGCGCGCAACGTCAAGACACGCCAGGAGACCGGGGAGATGGTCGACTTTGCGGTTAGGCTGCCGGGCGATGAGAACGGCTCGCCAGTGTGGCTTCCGATCGACGCGAAATTTCCGACGGAAGATTATCAGCGGCTGCTCGCGGCACAGGACGGGGCGAATCCGTCCGCGGTCGAAGACGCGATGAAGGGCTTGGAGACGCAGCTGAAGAAGAACGCGAAGGATATTTGCCAGAAATACATCAATCCACCGCGCACGACCGATTTCGCCCTCATGTTTCTCCCGACGGAAGGACTTTATGCCGAAGCGATCCGACGGGTCGGATTAAGCGAGCAGGTGCAGCGTGACTGCCGCGTCATCTTCGCCGGACCGACCACGCTGGCGGCCCTGCTCAACAGTTTGCAGATGGGATTTCGGACACTCGCAATTCAGAAGCGATCCAGCGAAGTCTGGAATCTCCTGGCCGCGGTAAAAACGGAGTTCGGGAAGTTTGGCGAAGCGCTGACCTCGGTGAAGGACAAACTCGATCAGGCAGCGCGACACGTCGATAACGTGGCGGTCCGATCGCGCGCGATCACGAAGAAGCTACGCGACGTGGAAGAGTTGCCATCAAATCCTCAACCGATGTTGAGGAACTTGTTAGGAGAAGATGATGAGCACGACTAACGATCCGGCGGGATGCGCTTTTTGCCGAGTCATTGCCGGCGAATTGCCTGCCAGCATCGTTTTTGAAGATGAACTAACCATCGCTTTCATCGATCTACGCCAGTTCCATCCTGGCCATACCCTGGTTGTTCCGCGCCAGCACATATCCGATGTTCGCGAACTCGACCCGAGGACAGGCGCGGCCCTGATGGTCGCAATTTCCCGCATAGCGAGAGCGGTCGGGGATGTTTTCCCAAACGAAGGGCTGAGTCTGTGGCATTCAATCGGCGAAGCAGCTTTCCAGGAAGTGCCTCACCTTCATTTCCATGTCCATGCGCGGAAACAGAACGATGACTTCCTTCGGGTTTACCCGCACTCCCCCAACACTCCCGAGAAGGGCATTAGAGACGAATATGCGGCGCGCCTTCGGGAGTATTTGCACATCGGTGTTCCGACATCTTGAATTCAATTGTGTCGGAAAACCTCATACCCGCAAAGATTCCTTTCGTCGGTGTCGGCTGCATCGTCGTTCGGGATGGCGAGCTGCTGCTCGTGCGTAACCAACGAGGTTTTTGGTCAACCCCGGGCGGCCACCTCGATTTTGGGGAGTCGCTGGAGGCGTGCGCTGCGCGCGAAACTTTGGAGGAAACCGGGATAACAGTCACAAACGTGCAATTCGTGGCCGTAACCAATGATGTTTTGGCTGATACGGGCAAGCACTACGTGACGATCTGGATGCGGGGAGAACCCGCCGAGGGAGCTGCTCTGATAAGTGATGCCGCAGAAATCGCGGAGATACGTTGGTGCGCGCGCGATGCCTTCCCCACGCCGTTGCATCTCTTTTTTAAAAATTTGCTGGAAGGGCATTGTCTCCCCCAATCCCCGCCTAACATGCCCTTCTAGTGGCAGTTAAGTGAGGGAAACAATTCTGGAGTGAAGGTTTGAGGGGAGCGGCTCCCGCCGCCTAACGCGGGATCGGGATGACGTATGTCTACGCTTTTTAGTGTGGCCACTCGAGGGCCTGAGAGATCCGGTTCGGTCGCCCCCGCGACCTCAGGATGACATCGCGGGGTTGTCCAGCATGGAGTGATAGAGTGACCGACTGGTTCCTCCCATTACTCCACCACTCCATCACTCCACTGCTCCAGTTTCAAAGCGCTTCGTTCCACTTCGCCTTGTCCTTGAGCATGAGCTCGCGGAGAAGGCGGACCGGCGGGGTGCCGTGGTTCAGAAGTTCATTGTGGAACTTTTGCAGCGAAAACTCGTCACCCTGCTGCGCCTTGTAGTCTTCGCGCAGTTTCAGGATCTGAAGTTTCCCCAGCGTATAGCTGAGATAACCGGGATCGACCGTGCCGCGCATCGCCTCGGCCCGCGCGGGCTTCGGTTCGTAATAGGCATTGTCCTGGAAGAACTGGGCCGCGTCATCAACGGACATGTTTTGTGTGTGCATCCTGATCGAGACGCATAAGCGGCAAAGACGAACCAGGGCGGCGGCTGATTGGGCCATGCGGTATTTCGCGGCGCGTTTCGTCTCCTCCGCGGTCGGATTTTTCGCCGGAGCCGCGCCGAAGCCTTCATCGATCATCATTTTCTCGCAGTAATGAGCCCAGCCTTCGACGAACGAGTAGGAGTGGAAGATCTTCTCCACCTTGCTGACTGAGGAAGCGTTGAGCCGAAGGAATTGCACGTAGTGGCCGGGATAGGCTTCATGGATCGCCACCATGTCTGACGAGTAATGATTAAACGACGTCAGCCATTGCTCCTTCTGCTCCGACGACCACTCCGGCTCCGGCGGAGTGACGTAGAAGTATGCCTCGGTTGCGCGTTTCTCGAACGGACCGGGAGTGTCCATGGAAGCAAAGCTGGTCGCTCGCCGAAATTCCGGCGTGGGTTTCACCTGCGCTTTCACTTCCGACGGAATCGTCACCAGCTTGTGCGCGACCACGTACTTTCGGATCCCGTCGAGATCCTTGCTGACCTCGGGGATCAGGTTTTCTGCGGTTGGATGTTCCTTCTGGATCTCTTTGAAGACATCGAGCGCCGACTTATCCGGATCGATCGCTTTCGCGGCCTCGGCAAAAGCACCCTGTTCGTCTTTCAACTTTGCCATGCCGAGGTCGAGCAACTGCGCCGGAGTCAGGTCGACCAGCTCGGTCTCGGCCAGCATTCGATGATACTTTTCCTCGCCTAACGCGAAATCAGGAGTCGCCCTCGGCAACCGCTCACGTTGCAGCCAGCCGGCGTATTCCGAGAGGGCGGCCGCTGCTTTCCGATTGATTTCAAGGAAATCGCCTTTGATTCGGTCGTCGCGAAGATCTTTCAGGCCGATAGTCAAAGTATTGCGCAGGAAATCGGCGGAGCCTTTCGCGGCCTGGATGGCCAGTTCCACCCATGGTTTCGGTAAAACCGGGTCGAGATTCGTCTTTGCGGCAATCAGGACGTTCGGAATCTGCGCTTCGATGGCGGCGATGCTGTGCACTCGATCTTCGAGGGCGGCAAAGTTTCGATTCAGGTAAACGCTGACGTCACCGGCGCGCGCATAAACCATGGGGTTGCGCTCATACATTCCCATGTCCTGTCGCTCAAAAATTTCGCGTCGGATCGCCGCCTGCAGGACGCGCAAATCGATCGACTGGCGCTGGCCCAATTTGTCGGCATCGAAAATCTTTAAGCGGTCGTCGAACCGATGGAGGCGGCTCAGTTCGGCATCGAGGGCAAGCCGAGTGTAATCGGCGATTTTTCCATCGGTACTCGTGAAAACCGAGTTGGACCGCCTGGATTGGCCGGGTTGCGAGGTAGCCTTTGATATACTCCTCCGCGACCGCCTCATACTCGGCATCTGGCGTCTGAACTGCTTGGATGGAGGCCAGAAGCAGCAACGAGCATCCGAGGACCAGGAGGCGTAAGGAATTCATCAACACCGAGTTTTGCAGATGCGCATTCTAGCGAAGGTTTGGCCGTTGCCAAAATTTTTAGAATGCGCGATCTTGCCAGCTCTACAGGGAACGGCCAAAAATGAGCTCGCGATTCGTTAGGGTATCCATCTACTCCGGGTTGTTTATCTTCCTGCTCGCGGCCGGCGCGGCCTTCGCCGCCGACGCGAAGAAAGAGGGGGACGAGGACGGCTATACGGACATCGCGATCATGGCGAAAGCGATCGAATTATTGCGGCAGGACTATGTGGACGAGGGCAAGACGAGCTACCACGACCTGATCACGGCTGCGTTGAAGGGGATGCTGTCCTCCCTCGATCCGCACAGCCAGTACATGGATCCTAACGACTTCCGCGACATGCAGGATGATACCCGCAGCCGCTTCAATGGCCTGGGTATCGAAGTTTCAATGAAGAACGGTTTGCCCACGGTGATTTCGCCGATGGAAGACACGCCGGCGGGGAAAGCGGGAATTCTTTCCGGCGACCAAATTTTGAAAATCAACGGCACCGCCACCGATAAGATGGAGCTGCAGGACGCGATCAATCTGCTCCGAGGCACGCCCGGGCAGAAAGTGACGCTGACGCTGCTGCGCCCCTCAAACAAAGAGATCAAAGATTACGTGCTGGAACGTGCGGAGATTAAAGTCCAGAGCGTCAAAGGAACGCGGCTGCTTGATCCGGAGCTGACCGGACCATTCAAGGTCGGTTACCTCCGCCTGGTCCAGTTCAACGAACCGACCGCGGACGAACTGGCCAAAGCGCTGGACGATTTGCAGAAGAAAGGGATGCAGGCGCTCGTGCTTGATCTCCGCAACAATCCCGGCGGCCTGCTGAACAGTGCGGTTGATGTCTGTGCGCAGTTTCTGCCGCCGAACACGAAGGTTGTTTCAACCCAGGGGCGAGCCGCTTCGCAGCAGCGCGACTACGCGACCTCATCGGTTTCGCACCCACGCCCGCCATTCCCTTTGGCCGTGCTGGTTAACGAAGGCAGCGCCAGCGGCGCCGAGATTGTTTGCGGCGCGTTAAAGGATCTTCATCGCGCGATCATCGTGGGCGAGACAACCTTCGGAAAAGGTTCCGTCCAGAATGTTCTGCAGCTGCCGGATGGTTCGGCGCTTCGTTTCACCACCGCCAAATATTATACGCCGAGCCGACAAGTGATTAACGGCAACGGGGTCACACCCAATATTCGTGTTCCGATGACGGCCGATCAGGAACGTCAACTCTTCACCAGCCGCAGCAATGCGCCGGACCCGGCCAGCGAAGACAAGGACCTGATTAAAAAGCGGGATCCGCAGATGATGCGCGCCATCGACGCCCTTAAAGGGGTGATGATTTATGCGCAGCTGAATCCGGGAAAGTTCGAGCCCGTCAAGAAGTGAGGTAGCTCCCGGAGTTTAGCTTCGTTCCGAGCCGGCTTGGAGGCTAAGGCGGCGGAGTGATCGCGCTGAGTTCTGGAGTATTGGAGTGATGGAGTAGTGGAGTATTGTTTGCCATCACTCCCGCAGTCCAAGATTCCATCACTCCAAAACCAACCGTCTTCGCAGTCGAAACCTCCTGCGATGAGACGGCGATCGCGATTTTGCGCGATGGAAAGTTGCTGGCCAACGAAGTTTCTTCGCAGATCGCCGAGCACAACAAATTCGGCGGGGTGGTTCCGGAAGTGGCCTCGCGTAATCATCTGCGACATGCGCCGGCACTTTTGCAACGTGCGCTCGCCACCTCTGGCCTAACCATCAATCAGATTGATGTCTTCGCCGCAACCAGCGGGCCTGGCCTGGCCAGTTCGCTGATGGTTGGTGCATCGCTGGCCAAGGCGCTGGCTCTAGCCGGAAACAAGCCCTACCTCGCCGTGAATCATCTGGAGGGCCATCTGCTTTCGCCCTTCTTCGACGAGCCGAACATTCCCCCGCACGCTGCTCTTATCGTTAGTGGCGGACATACCATGACCGTGCACGTCCGTGACGTAGGGGACTACCGCATGGTTGGCCGAACGGTTGATGACGCGGCAGGCGAGGCTTTCGACAAAGTCGCCAAGATGCTCGGGCTGGCTTATCCGGGAGGGCCGGAAATCGAGCGTGTCGCGGCCGGCGGCTCGCCGGGCCGTTACGAGTTGCCGAGAAGCATGCCGCAGTCGGCGGACTTCAGCTTCAGCGGGGTGAAGACGGCTGTGCGCTATCTGCTGCCGACATTAAGTGGAGATTTCAAAGCCGACCTGTGCGCCTCGTTTCAACAGGCAGTGGTCGACGTCCTCGTGGAAAAAACGATCGCCGCAGCGCGTACTTGTGGCGTTCGCCTGGTGACGATGAGCGGAGGAGTTTCATGCAACAAGGTTCTCCGGAAATCGATGACTTCCGCGTCGCAGCGGGCGGGTCTGGAGCTCAAGCTCGCGCGCCCGCTGCTCTGCACCGATAACGCGGCGATGATCGCGTTCGCGGCCCTTCACCGATTCGTCCGCGGACAAACCACTCCGCTGCACCAGGAGATAGATCCGAATTTGGCCCTGGTGGTCTGAGGCAGCGCCTTTCCTGCGCACGGGAACTGCTCGAAGAGAGCGTCTATGGTAGGTCTTCACACGGCGACGAAAGGCGAGCGCGAGGTTATTCGCCAGCTGGTTCATTCTGTTCTTGTTCGGGATATGAGCTCTTTCACGCCGGAACGTTATCGGGCCTGGACGAAGACGATGGACACCAGTTTTCGCAAGGTGGGCCTGACCCTGCAGTCCAAGATCCACGATCGTTTTCCGCAGTTTACGGTGAAGCAATTGCGCGGCGGTCCGGGCGGCGGACGCACCATCTATCGGTTCACCTCCTCAACCGCAGTCAAATTCGACGAGCGCGAGGTAGCGCCGACGGCGCCGGTAATTGGCGCCTAACGAGAGTAGCCAGCGCAGGTACTCCAGCGTGGGATCGCGTCGGTGGGGCGAGACTCTGTCGAGCCGTCTGCTTAATTTTCCGTAGTTCTCGGCTCGACAGAGTCTCGCCCCACCGATGTAGCCATACTCACAAGGGCGGCTGATTTGGCGGGAAATTAATACTCGCGTTCGAGCAGGTAATCAGCGAGCTGTCGCAAGCGCGCGGCTTTAGCTCCGAAAATATCCAGCGCCTGGTGCGCGCGACGGGTCAGCCGGCGGGCCTCCACCCGCGATTCTTCCAGACCAATGACGGAGGGGTAGGTAGCCTTCTTCGCGGCTAAATCTTTTCCCGCGCTCTTACCCAGCTTCTCGGTCGTTTGGGTGACGTCGAGAATGTCGTCGATCACCTGAAAGGCGAGACCGAGGCTGCGGCCGAATTTGGTCATGGCGCTTAACTCTTTGCTGGTCGCGTTCGCGCTCATCGCGCCCAGGCAAACGGAAGCGGTAAGAATCGCGGCCGTTTTGTTTTCGTGAATAAAGAGAAGACCATCGCGGTTGGTGGCCTTGCCTTCCGCCTCGAGATCCGCCACCTGCCCGGCGATGAGTTTGCGGCTGCCGGCAGCGACGGCGACTTCGCGCAGAAGCGTCGACATGTCGTAACGGCGCGTCGGCCTGGCATGAGAAACGATCTCGAAAGCAATGGTGAGCAGTGCGTCCCCGGCCAGCACCGCGATTCCATCGCCGAAAACTTTGTGACAAGTGGGCCGTCCACGACGGAAGTCATCGTTATCCATGCTCGGCAGATCGTCGTGAACTAACGAATAGGTGTGAATGCATTCCATGGCGCAGGCCAGGGGCATGGCCTGCTCGATCTTGCCGCCGCAGGCTTCGGCAGCAGCCAGGGTTAGAATCGGACGCAAACGTTTGCCGCCGGCAAAGAGGCTGTAACGCATCGCCCGATGGATGGTAGCTGGGCGCGTCTTTTCCTTCGGCAGAAAACGGTCGAGCGCGCGATCGATCCGCTTCAGGCGATCGGCCAAATACGATTTCAGGTCTGCTTTCGGCGCAGGCATTCCGACAACTCTAATGGGATGATTATCCCGTGACATTCATTTTTTCCAGTGACGCGATTTCGCTCCTAAGATTTGACCGGGGTGCGCGTTATTCTAGTGATGAACACGCACGCTTTGTTCTATGAGCCGGCGCCGCAATCGACGCTGTGGGCGGGATTGTTTTGTGCCGCGGCCATCTTCGTCCTGGCACTCGCCTCCGGCAAAACGCGAATGATGGCGACCTCAATCGCCCATACTGGAGATGGCAATCCAGATGACTCTGTTCCTGTTGAAGTGATTTCAATCGACCGACCGGCAGCTGTTGCGGAAGAAGAGTCGACCATTCCGATGCTGACGCCTGACGCTCCCTTTCCGGAGGAGCAAAGGGACACCCCGAAAGTTGGCAGCAAACGGTCGCAGCCGATGGCGCGGCAGGCTCCGCGGCCGAACGCCGGGACAGGTTTGAAGTCGGCGGGTGCAAATATCGCCATCTATGCGCCTCGTCCCGAGTATCCGTATGCAGCTCGTCATCAGAGCGCGACCGGCTCCGGGGTTGCCTCCCTAACGATCAATCAGTCCGGCCTGGTCACGAGTGTTCGAATGGTCCGCAGGTACCGGCCGGAGCATCCTCGATGCTTCGACGGTCCGGGCATTTTCGCGCTGGCGCTTCCGGCCAGGCGCGGAACGGGTGATCAACATCCCGATCGTCTTCACTTTGACCGGAGCTTCTCTCTGATTCGTCCGCTTAAGCTGTGCGGCGGCTAGCCAGCCGGTAGATAACTGGCCCCAGACCAATCGCGACGATTGCCCCGATGATGGCGGGCAGGCCGTACTCGCGATCGCGCAAGGACATCGCGATGACGCCGAGCAGAACGATCAGGGGGAGAACGGCCAGAAAAATGACGCCGCCCCGGCCGACTGGGATGCGGAAAGGGCCACGCAAGGATGGCTCTGTCTTGCGCAGCTGGATCAAGGCGCCGAACTCGAGGAAAAGCGCGAGTGAGTAAAGCAGAACGTCCGCGATGACCAGTTTGCCGAACGAAATCACCGCGAAGACCGAGTAGAAGAGAGCGGAGACGAGCACGGCATTTCGCGGAGTTCCGTGGCGATCGAGCCGGCCTAACGATCGGGGCAGCAGTCCGTCACTGGCGAGGACGAAGGGAATCCGCGAGTAAGCGAGCAGGAGCGCGTTGAACAAGGCGAGCGCGCTGACCATTCCGCCGACCGCGATCCAGGCGGCGATCCAGGGGCCGGCCCGGCCGGCGGCGCTGAGCGCGATTTGTGGCCAGCCCCCTTCTCCCCACGTCGCCCAATTGCTGGCGCCGAGCGCGGCTAACAATGGAATGAAATAGCCCAGCACCACCAGTGGCAGCGCGATAGCAAGAGCGCGCGGATAGTTTCGTGAAGCGTCTTTCACTTCGCCCTGAACGGTGGAGGCGTTGTCCCATCCGATATAATTCCAAAGCGCGATCGAGATACCGACGGCCAGACCGCCCCAGCCGTAACCTTTCTCAGAAGCAAACGGCTGCCAGGGAATGCGGCTAAGGTGGGGTAAACACGCGATGGCCATCACCAGGAAACCAAGCATCACAAAAATTCCGGCAGCGACCGAGACGGCGCCAACCCGCACGGAGCCGCGCAGGTTGATGAAGGTGGCGCCCCAAATTACCGCCAGCGAGATGGCCCATTCCCAATTCGGACTTAAACCGGGAACGAAGAAGCGCAGGTATTGATTGAACAGGACCGGGTAGATGGCCATGTCCACGAGCGAATACATCCAGGTGAGCCACCCGTTCTGAAAAGCCCAGAATCGGCCAAAGGCGCGGTCGACCCAGCGATAGTATCCACCTTCCTCCGGGAGCATGCTGGCGAGTTCGCCCACGATGAGGACCTCGGGTAACGACCAGATCAGCGGCACCAGCAGCAGGATAAGGAGCCCGAGACCGGGACCGACCTCGTGAATCAGCGTTTCTGTCGTGTAGGGCCCGCCCGAGGTGCAGAAAAAGAGGATGGAGACCAGGGCAAGGGTGCCGAGTCCACGCCGAAGGTTTTGCATTACGTGATGCTGATGCGGGATTTGCGATACCGGATCAATCCTAATTCGCGCGTTGCACAACCCGAGGGGTCCGTGGAGCGGCGGTCTTTGCGCAGATTATCCTAAGTTTTGCAGGAGTCGGGGGTTATTCTCTTGATTGATATGTCCGGTGTGGGCGCCAGCACGGAATCGGATCGGGTGTCGGAACTGCTCCGCCGCTACGAGCGCCCGTTGCTCCAATTTGCCAGCCGAGTTATCGGAGACCGGGATCGTGCCCGCGATGTTGTGCAGGAAACCTTCATCAAATTTCAGAGTAATGGCGCACGCGAGCTGCCCGATCCGGCGACGTGGCTGTTCACGGTCTGTCGCAACGGGGCGTTGAATGTTTGCCGTAAAGAGCGTCGTCTTGTTTTTCTCGATGAGCCTGTGCTGGAAAGCAAAGCGACGGAAACTCCGATGCCATTTGACCGTCTGGAACGGGATGAAGCAGCCGGGTTTCTCATGCGCATTGTTGCCACATTGCCGGCGCGCCAGCAGGAGGTGCTGCAGTTGAAATTTCAAAACGGCCTCAGCTATCAGCAGATTGCCGAGATCGTGCAGACGAACGCAAACAATGTGGGAGTGCTCATTCATACCGCCCTGAAAACGCTGCGTCAGAAATATATCGTGGCCTCGCGCGATTTTCTTTCCTTCGAACCGAGATCTACCTAACGAATGAACCTTGACGATCCGAAAGTAACCGCCTTCGTCCTCGACGAACTGGATGAACCCGAGAAAGCCAAGGTGGCGCAGGCGATTGCGGGCTCGCCCGAGGCGGAGCGGGAAGTCGTGGAAATCCGCGGGTTGGCCGAAGCACTGCGCCAGGAATTCGCCGCTGACTTGAAAAGCGGCGGGCCCGCCAGCGCAGCGGAGCGGCAGGCGGTTCACGACTCGAAGTCGTTAAGTGACATCCATGATGACCGTTGGTTTTGGACCCGGGCACGGCCGCTGGGGATCGCGGCGGGATTGGCGGTGCTAGGTCTCCTGGCGACGATTATTTTCGGCGGCCGCTACCTGGAAGTCGCTGCGCCACCGGGGCAGACCGCTGAGATTGAACTCGTCGACGGCAATACGCGGGAAAAATTGTCGCCGGATTCGATCTCCAATCCGCTGGAAATTGGATTGATCAATCGTGTCGACCACGTAGTCGTGGCTGAGGTCAGGGCCGGCGGGGAGGGCGAAGAGAGGGTGCGGGTAGTGGAGCAGATCCAGGACCCGGCGCGCGTGGCAAGGTTGAAGAAGAGCCTAACGAGTTCGGAGCTGCGCCACATCTCCACGCGCGAAGGAAATTCCTCCGAAGCTTACCGGCTCATGTTCCTGGATCCGACAGAGCGCGTGGTGGCGTGCGCTGCTTTCAGCTGCCCCGATGGAACGGAACCAATCCTGCGGTTACTGCCGCGGGCAAACAATTCTGCCCTCCCCGGTCGCTGGCAGTCGCAATTTGATTACGCGGGCTACGCCATTCCGTTCCCTGAGTGGAAGGAAACGATTGGGAGCTGTCCCGGCGCCGGCTAAACGGTCTCAAATATTTTCAGCAGTCTCGGTGACTTCGCGCGGTTCGACACGCATGGCTAGGAAGGCGCCGACGAGCAGGATGGCCGCGCTCCAAATCTGCGCCGCAGTCAGGTGTTCATGAAAATACCAGGCGGAGAGAATGAGCGCGCCGACCGGACAGAGGAGTTGCAAGGTTTGGGCAAGGGCGACGCCGATTTCGCGAATCGCGATGTAATAGAGGACGTGCGCCATGGTGATGCAGGTCACGGCGGAGATGATCAGGATGAAGTTAACGTGCGCGGTCACATGAAGGGGAGTGCTGATTCGGCCGAAGCAAAAGGTGAGGGGAAGCAACAGCCCGGAGGTAATCAGACTGACAATGCTGAAGCTGCGGATCGGGCCGAGCCGGGCCGATGGTCGCTTCACCAGGATCCCGTAAAGCGCCCAACAAAATGTCGCCACGAAAACGATGACAAATCCGCGCAGCGGAATGTGCTCCGCTTTCATCCCGGGCTGAAACCAAATCACGCCGAAAGCGCCGACCAGGCCGAAGACAGTTCCGACAATGAATTGCCACTGCCGAATGACGTGGCGTTCTTCCGGAAAGAATATGAGCGCGAGCAACGCCGTATAAATTACGGATGAGCGGGTGAAGACAGCGTAGACGCCCGGTCCCATATAATAGAGAGCGATCACCTGGGTGACCTGATGCACGACATTGGGCAGGCAGGGCCAAAAGCAGGCGATGATCGCAGCGCGGTCGATAGGCTCCTTCTGCGATCGAACCGTGAGCAGAAGAAACGGCACAATGGTGAGCCAGGCGACGAAATAGCGATAGAAATTCTGAGCCCACGGATCGTAGAAGCGATTGAGGTAGAACTGGAAGAGGGAGGGCAGCGACCAGATGGCAACGGTGGCGAGAACCGCGGCGTATCCCTTGGAAAAGCCGCGCGTGCCCGGTGCCTGGCAAAGGGGGTTAACGGGTTGGATTGCCGAAGCCATGGAATCGATTTAGGAGAAGAGCTTAATTTGCTGGCCTGCGGATAAACAATCGCGCAAAACAGAGAACCGGAGGAACAAAACAGAATGACCCAACAGATGAAGAACCTCTTTGCGATCGGAGCGATGATCAGCCTGCTGACAGCTCCTGCCATCGCGAAGAAAAAAGGCGGCGGGGGCAATGCCGAGGCGGTTACCGAACATGCGCAAAAAGCTGTTCAGGCCCTGCAGGCAAAACAATTCGACGTGGCCGTGAACGAGTTCACCGAAGCGATCAAGGCGGACCCGAAGGATGCCCGAATGTATGGCAACCGGGCGGTGGCTTTGCGCGCAATGAATCGCCTGCCCGAGGCGTTGGCGGATTGTAGCAAGGCCATCGAGCTCGATCCGAAACATTTCTTTGGTTACATGGAGCGCAGCCAGACTGAGCTGAGCCAGTTTCAATATGAGGCCGCGCTGGAAGACGCGAATAAGGTCATCGAACTGAAGCCGGACGAAGCAAATGGCTATAAGTTCCGCGGGTTTGCCTACATCGGCTTGAGCCAATGGGACAAGGCGATCGCTGATTTCACCACCGCCATTGAAAAGAAGCCGGACGACGTGCAGAACCTGGATAAGCGCGCGCAGTGTTACCGTTCGCTGAAGCAGTACGATCAGGCGATTGCCGATTACACGACGATCCTGAGCAAGGATCCGAACAGTGCCGATGCCATGGTGAAGCGCGGCTACACCTACGCGGCCAAGGAAGAATACGAAAAAGCGATCGCTGATTATGAGGCGGCGCTGAAGATCAAACCGGACGACTACGAAACGGTGCAGCGTTTGCAGTACGCTCGCGGAATGCTTGCGGTCAAGAACGCGCCACCGCCGACAGCGACGCCTACTCCGACACCGGAATCAGCCGGCCTGGTCACGCCCTTGAACATCGGGATCGCGCTCGCGGTTATCCTGGTCCTGGCGGTCGTGATAAAAATGGTGACGCGTGGCAAGGACGAGACGCCGACCAGTTCCACGCGAATCCGGTAGGATTCCCGCGGGACTGGAAAATTCCAAATTCCAAGCACCAACATCCAAACAATAACCAAGCTCCAATAACCAAAGGCTACGCGCGTAGGGAGCGCGTCTTGGAGGTTGAATATTGGATATTCTTTGGAGCTTGGATGTTGGGTTTTGATGCTTCCGCCGGGGCGCGCTTGAGTCCCTTCCGCCGAGGTCTGACCTTGCGATGAACGCGCTTGACACCCCCCGGCGCCCTGCTAGTTTTTCGCTCGCTTTTTGCGCGGAACGAGTCGGTCCCATGGTCGTTCAAATTGATGCGACTTTGGGACTTTTAGTTCTGACGCGCGGGAGGCAAACCGGCCCATGTAGCTCAGTTGGTAGAGCACGTCCTTGGTAAGGACGAGGTCACCGGTTCAATCCCGGTCATGGGCTCCAGTTTGAGCCCGCGGACGGGACGACAGTTTAACAGACGCAGTTTATTTAAAACACGACAGGAGAATTCAAATGGCCAAGGAAGCATTCAAACGCGACAAGCCGCACTTGAACGTCGGCACAATCGGTCACGTCGACCACGGTAAAACCACTCTCACCGCCGCTATCACCAGCGTGCTGGCGAAGAAAGGTTTCGCGGAAGCGCGTGCCTACGATTCGATCGATAACGCGCCGGAAGAAAAAGAGCGCGGTATTACGATCAACACCGCGCACGTCGAATACCAGAGCGACAAGCGTCACTACGCGCACGTCGATTGCCCTGGCCACGCCGACTATGTGAAAAACATGATCACCGGCGCGGCGCAGATGGACGGAGCCATTCTCGTCGTTAGCGCGGCGGACGGCCCGATGCCGCAGACGCGTGAGCACATTCTGCTCGCCCGCCAGGTCGGCGTGCCGGCCATCGTCGTCTTCCTGAACAAGGTCGACATGGTGGACGATCCTGAACTTCTCGATCTCGTCGAGATGGAAGTGCGCGATCTGCTCACGCAGTACGAATTTCCGGGAGACAAAATCCCGATCGTCAAAGGCAGCGCGCTCAAGGCGCTCGAACGGCGACGCCGAGCAGGAGAAGCAGATTCTCGCGCTCGTCTCCGCGGTGGACGATTACATCCCCGTGCCGGAGCGGCCGATCGATCAGCCGTTCCTCATGCCGGTGGAAGACGTGTTCAACATTGAAGGTCGTGGCACGGTTGCGACCGGTCGTGTCGAGCGCGGTATCCTCAAGAAGATGGAGGAAGTCGAAATCGTCGGCATCAAGCCGACGGCCAAGACGACCGCGACCGACATCGAAATGTTCCGCAAGCTTCTCGACGAAGCGCGCGCCGGCGACAACGTCGGTGTGCTTGCTTCGCGGCGTGAAGAAAGAGGACGTCGAGCGCGGCCAGGTTATTGCCAAGCCGGGTTCGATCACGCCGCACAAGAAATTCAAGGCAGAAGTCTACGTGCTGAGCAAGGAGGAAGGCGGCCGTCACACGCCGTTCTTCACCAACTACCGGCCGCAGTTTTATTTCCGCACCACCGACGTAACCGGCCAGGTCAAGCTGCCGGACGGCGTGGAAATGGTCATGCCCGGCGACAACGTTTCGGTCGAGGTGGAATTGATCACCCCGATCGCGATGGAGAAGACCATTCGCTTCGCTATTCGTGAAGGCGGCAAGACCGTCGGCGCGGGTCGCGTGGCTGATATTCTCGACTAATTTATCCTGCATCATGCGCCTGCTCCTGCTCTTGATCGAGCGGGAGCAGGGTTGATCATGATCGCGAGCAAGATCAGGATCAGGAGGACGAATCTTACGCCAGTAGCTCAATTGGTAGAGTAGCGGTCTCCAAAACCGTCGGTTGGGGGTTCGAGTCCCTCCTGGCGTGGATCGCAACGAATCGTTGAAGCGGAAAAATTTCAACGCTCCAACGGTTAACGAAAACAATGGCATCGAAAATGCAACTTCTTCAGCGAAGTCAAGGTCGAGCTCCAGAAAGCTTCCTGGCCCTGGGACCCGAAAGAAAAAGGCTTTCGCAGATACAAGGAGCTGACTGATTCGACCCTGGTCGTGATTATCGCGATGCTGCTGCTCGGCGGCTACGTTTCGCTTTTCGACTTCATCCTCATGAACGTCGTTCACTTGTTTACACCAAGATTCATTAATAATGGCCGCAGGCATTAGCAGCTAAAGATCAATGGTTCGTCGTTCACGTCCTTTCCGGACAGGAGAACAAGGTGCGCGATAACATCATGAAGCGGGTGAAGACCGAAGAAATGGGCGACCTCGTTTACGAGGTGCTGGTTCCGACCGAACGCGTTTCCGAAATCAAGAAGGGCAAGAAGAGCGAAACCACGCGCAAGTTTTTCCCCGGCTACCTGATCGCCAACATGCATTTGCTCGACGAGAACAATCAGCTCGTCGGTCGCACCTGGTATTTCATTCGCGACACCCCCGGGGTGATTGGGTTCGCCGGGACCAAGGACAAGCCGATCCCGATGCGCGCCATCGGAAGTCGAGAGCATGCTCGCGCAGATGAAGGAGCGCGAAGAGAAGGTGAAGCCGAAAGTCAGCTTCGAAGTCGGCGAAACGGTCAAGGTCGCGGACGGTCCATTCCAAAATCAGAACGGCATCGTCGAAGAGATCGATCCGGAGCGCGGCAAATTGCGCGTTTCCGTTACCATTTTCGGCCGGGCCACGCCGGTTGAGCTGGAATACTGGCAGGTGGAACGCGGTTAAGCAATTTTCTGACAGATAAGCAAAACGATCAGAATGATTTCAGGAACTCCGATTTTGTAGAATCTGTTCATTCTGTCTAAATCCCCATGGCAAAAGAAATAGTAGCACACATCAAATTGCAGATTCCGGCTGGACAGGCCAACCCGGCGCCGCCCGTCGGCACCGCGCTCGGACCGCGCGGCGTGAACATCATGGCGTTCTGCAAAGAATTTAACGCCGCCACCCAGAAGCAGGCCGGCGACATTCTTCCGGTCGTGATCACCGTCTTCAAGGACAAGTCATTCACCTTCATCACCAAGAGCCCGCCCGCGGCCATCCTCCTGAAAAAAGCGGCCAACATCGCCGCCGGCTCCAAGGAGCCTAACAAGACCAAGGTCGGCAAGGTTACCCGCAAACAGGTCATGGACATCGTGAAGACGAAGAGGAACGATTTGAACGCCCGCAACGATGAAGCCGCGTTTCGCATCATCGCCGGCACCGCCCGTCAGATGGGCCTCGAGATCGAAGGCTAAGAGTTTTAACCGCGGATTTTAAAGGCGCCGATTTCTCGGCGCCTTTTTCTTTGTGTGGCCCGCTATGAGTGCTGATCGGCGGTCATAGACCGCCGCTACAGGACAAGTCGATCGGTCGAGCTGGGCGCGCCGCCAGATCTCGGGTAGCGCACTCGTCAGGGACCGCCGGATTGGCGAACTATGCGCCGAGTGCTGGTGATCGCGTCTCGCGATCACGAACTTCGGGGGAGCGCAGGCTGCCAGCCTGCAGTTGCCGGCACCTTGCCGGCAACAATCTCTGCACACGAATTCTCGTTACCACCGGTGCAACGTCGTCTCAGCTGGCAGCCTGCGCTCCCCAAACGAGCATCACGCGCGAGCTTTTTTCGGGTAGGGCGCTCATCGGGAAGCCTGACGCGGCTGTCTCCGCAGGAAGAACTCGCGTGAGTACCGATCGACACGGCACAGTGACAATCTACATGTGAGGACGTTTTGTTTGATAGTATTCGCCCTTGGTCTTTTTCTGTCCCGGGCGGGTGCGCATGCCGATATCCTAACCGGCAGCTGGAAAATCACGGTGATGCCGGATAAGGCGGCGGCAGAAAAAGGCGAGAAGGAGTTCACCGACATAATCTCCTTTGTGGCCGGAAAGTTCAGCTCCTCCGCACTGGCCGCGAAAGGATTCAAGCCCGCTGCCTATCGAGGTGATTTCGAAGAGCACGAAGCCGAGTTCGATCTGGAGCAGCGGAGCGAGTCTGAAGGCATCGCCATCTGGATCGGCGAAGTGCGTAATGGGAAGATGAGCGGCCGTCTGCAATGGAAGAAGAAGGACGGGACAAATACGTTCTTCGATTTCTTGGGATCCAAAGCTCCGAATTGATCGCTACATTTTTCACTGGCGTCGGTCGGCGCAGTTTGAGAGAAAGTATTCGTGCCGGTTGAGAAACCAACCCTCCGGGAAGAGTTTCGCTTGTGGTGGCAAGCTGCGCCGCGCGTCTGGGTGATTATCAGCGCAGTTATCCTGTTCGCCTTCATTTTTCGGGAAACCTTAAATGCCATTGCCGCGGTCGCGTTCTTTGTCCTCCTGATTTTCTTGCTTGTCTCGATCATTCCGGCGGTGGTTGGCGCGCTCGCCGGCAAGCTGGTCGGACGTATCATTCGCAGGGTCCGCTATCCGAAAGATCTGGGAGGTTCGCGCTGCGTGCCTTTAGTTTTGCCCCGTCGGCGATCGATGTTGTGATTACGCTTCGAACTTATGCGGGCTCGGCCGAAGCCGGCCTGGCCAAAGCTCATCTCGATGCGGCCGGCATTCCCGCGGAATTGGCTGACGAAAATTCGCACTCAAACATCGCCGCACAATTGGCTGTGCCGGTGCGTTTGATGGTGCCGGAAGATCGAGCCGATGAGGCGAGGCTCATTCTCGATTCGGAGGCATCCGAACAATCCGAGTGACTTTGGTCCGTCCTCCTTCGCTTAAAACAAGTGACGGAAGAACGCGCGGATCCTGGTAAAGGTCACATCTTTATGAACCGCGTGGCGGCGGTGGGCGAGACGAGGCCGGTTCTTCGCCGCGGGTGCTGATGCGACGACAGTCGCATTCGGAGCAGGAGCCGTTGCCGGCGAAATTTCGGTGGACGGTCGGAGCGGCGTTTCCAGCGGGGGCGCAACATTCGGCGGGGCGAGCGCCAACACCGGCGGTGTGCTGACGGAACCCGGAGCAGCAGAAGCGCTTTGGCCGAGGACGGCATGCCGTCCTGCGCCGGTGGCAAGGTAAACAGTCAGAGCGCTGCCAGCGACTATCGCTGTCCCGAGCAAAAGCCGCCGGGCTTTCTCGCTTCGTGGTTTGATCGACAACAGCATTTATGGTTAGGGCGGCTTCGCCGCGGACCGCGCAAACTTGTACTGCGGAGAGGAGCCCCTTGTCGATGACTTCTTTCGATCGATTGAGCGCACGTCGCTCGCATCGCCTAACCATTTCGAACCCGATCAGCAAAAGCTTTGCCGACGACGCTAAGCAAAAGAACCTATGGGACCAGAGTGAGCAGCCTGCTAGGGAACTTCATTTTTGTCGCCTAACAATTCCCAACGCTGCAACGAAATCGGGACGTTGCCGTTTTTCCAGAGGAAGTTGTGAAAGGCGAGGAGATCGAAGGCGGCGCCTTCCTTCATTCGCAATTCGGCGAGCAATTTGGTGATCTGCAACTTGCCGATTTGGTAGGTGAGCGCCTGGCCAGGGCCGGTGGCGAAGGCGATCGCTTCGCCGCGAGCGGTGGTCGGGTCCATCGGCACTTTCTCCTGCAAATATTTGGCGGCTTGATCGAGGGTGAACTCGCCGAGCGCCAGCTTTACATCCACTTCCACGCGCAGCGCGCGCAGGCGCATGAAATTGTAAATGATCTCACGCGTATGCGGACTCTCGTCGAAGAGTCCGGCCTGAAGCATCATCTCCTCGGCGTAGAAACCGATTCCTTCGTTAGCTCCTGAATCGTAGTAGTGCCGGCGAATCGAATCTTCGTGTTTCCAGGAAAGGCACAGTTGGAAGTAATGGCCCGGAATGCCTTCGTGGACACAGAGCGGGCGCGTATCGTAGGCGGTCGCGAGCAGGAAATACCCGAGCTCTTCCGACGGCGCGGGAATGTAACGAATGCCGTTTTCCTTGAGCCGGGAGGGCGACGTGAAATCGTCCGTCTCGGTGAATCCGAAAACGCGCAAGTGTTCCGGAGTGGGCCGCAGCGTCCAGTGTTGCATCCAATCGGGAACCGTCAGGATGGAATGATTTTTGAGAAAGTTGCGGATGTTCGTTTCCTCGCGAGTGCCGCTCTGGATCTCCTCGTCCGTGGTGGCAAACATTCTCCCTTGAGGAACCGTTTTGTTGCGGTGTCGCTCATAGCTTTCAAAAGTGACCGCGCGAGCCCATTCCTGTCGTCCCATGGCCAGCATTTCTTCGGGCGAATAAGGATAGAGGCCGACGTTCTTTAGAAAGAAAAGGTAGGCCTCGCGGCCTAACGCCGTCTCTTGAGGAAGCGAAGGAAGAAGCTTTTGCAGGTAGGCCTTAAAATCTTCCAAGGCTTGTCCCGCGCGGTCGGCGGCAGCCTTGAGTTCGCCTTGCTTTAAACTGGTCTGCGACTGGAGCGCGCCCGCGGTTTGATTGAGATGAGTGCGGACATCGGCCAGGGCTTGGATGGCGACGTTGGCGAAGGGCGCCGGAGGCCTTTCAAGATTGGCCTGAGCAGCCTTCAGGATGGCGGGAATGTTTTCGATCCGAGTCAGGATCTCGCGGCTTTGCGATTCATTGTAAGGCGCCGGAACGGTTAGCGCTTCGGCCACGGCGGTCAGCGTTTGATCGAGATAGAAGTTCGGGTCGCGCTTCCAGCGCGGGTTTCGTTCCAACTCCCAATGCACTCGCGCCAGGGCCGAACCCATCAGCCGATAATCAACCTGCTGCGGAATCGTCCAATCTTTCAGGTTTATACCGCGCCAGCGCTCGTCGAATTCTTTCAGATCAGCGCCACGTTTTTCGATGCTGGCGCGGGACCAGTCGCGAGCGCCGCCGGGACGGTCCATGCGATTGACGTCATCGCCGCTGAAGGGCGCGTTGGCGGCGCGCCATTTCCAAAAATCGTCGGCCAGTTTCTGAAGCGGGTCGGGCTGCGCGAAGACCGCGGATCTGGATGCGACGAGGAAGAGAGCGGCAAGAATTGCGCGGAGATTCACGAGCTTATTGTCGTGAATGCCGCTTCGCGGCGGAAGACGAAACTAACTTGAATTTGAGGGGCGACTGTCGTCGCTCCTGTAGCGGCTCCGACTAGAAGCGCTTCTTCAGCGCGACGAATCGGCCCCTCGAATTGGCGCTCGTTTCATCATAGACGTTTTCCGAAGAGCAGGCTGCCTGCGAGGGGCTGAAGAGGGGATGCCTTCGAACTTGCTCCGGTTGATGGGAGGTCTTTACTTCTTCTCATGAGAAAGTTCTCCTGGGCTGCTGGGTTGTTCACGCTGCTTTTTTTCATCTCCGTTTCTGCGAGGGCGGCGGACAATGTCACGGTGCTGAAGGCGGCGCGGATGTTTGACGGGAAATCAAACACGCTGGTCACGAACGCCACGGTCGTCGTGCAAGGGGGCAAAATTGTCGATGCGGGAGCGAACGTGAACGCCCCGCCGAACGCGGAGGTGATCGATTTGGGTGATGCAACTTTGTGCCCGGGCTTTATCGATTCGCACACGCATCTCACATCTGATTATACGAAGTACAACGAGCGCAGACTGCATGATCTGGACACAAGCGCGTCTCAGCAAACGCTGGAGTCCGTGCCGCGCGCGCGTGCGACCCTGGAAGCCGGGTTTACCACGGTGCGGGACGTTGGCAGTCGCACCACAAACAGCCATGAAAATATGGACGTGGCGCTGCGAAACGCGATTAACAGAGGCATCATCCCGGGTCCGCGCATGCTGGTGGCGACGCATGGGATCGGCGCGACCGGCGGTCATTTCGATCCCATGAGTGGGTTCCGCGATTTTCTCTTCGGCCGTGAGCCGGATTGGACCGACGGAATTGCCGACGGGCCCGAAGAAATCCGGAAGGCCGTTCGGCAGGAAGTAAAAAACGGGGCCGACGTCATCAAGGCGGCGGTGTCGGGCGGTGTCTTGTCGTTAGCCGACGATGTTGATACGCCGCAACTAACTCCGCCAGAGATTGCCGCACTGGTGGATGAGTCGCATCGGCTTCGGAAAAAAGTCGCGGTGCATTGTCATGGCGATACTGCGGGACGCGATGCGATCAATGCGGGGGTCGATTCGATCGAGCACGGTTCGTTTCTGAAACCGGAGACACTGCAACTAATGAAGACGAAAGGGACCTACCTGGTTCCGACGCTGATCGCGTCGGAATATATCATGGGCAAGATCGAGGCCTACCCGGCGGCGCTCCAAGCCAAGGCGAAATCCGCCTACGACGCGCGCTCGGACATGTTCCGCAATGCGATCAAGGCCGGGGTAAAGATCGCCTTCGGCACGGACGCCGGCGTTTACCCGCACGGCCAGAACGCGGTTGAGTTTAAACTCATGACTGGATTGGGCATGCCGCCGCTTGAAGCCTTGCGCTCCGCTACCTCGACCGCTGCCGATTTGTTAGGGATTTCCAACCTCGTTGGCACGCTGGAGAAGGGAAAGGCGGCGGACATTATCGCAGTGCCGGGAGATCCGACGCGCGACATCTCGGCGACCGAGCGGGTCTCCTTCGTGATGAAGGAGGGGAAGGTGATCCGGAATGGGACGCCCGCCTTCCAGGTCTCGGAACGATCCGCTCTTCAGGATGAAGTCTTTTTACCGGCGGATTGATTCCCCGGCTCAAGCGTTGGCTCGACCTGTTAGGGAGCGACCGGTGGCGGCGCGGCTTGCCTGGCGACTTCGGGCTGCCTCGGAGCGGCTTGTCGCCGGCGAACGACGACACGAGGGCCACCGGGCCCGCTAATCAACTTCTCGAAAGCGGAAGGGGCGCGAGTGACGAGCTCTGCGCAAAGGGGCGGGTTGTTTTCGACTGAGGGCATTACTGCGCGTCGCCGAGCTGCGTCCGGCGGTCGGCCAGTCGCAGGTAGATCCAGAAGAAGATGAGATACATGTTTGGGTTCCTCGATTTTGTTTACGGCCTTATTATATCACCTTCGATGCCAGATTTCGCATAATCGGATTTAGCCCATCCAGTTGTTTATAACTTCTGCACATTCAATGGTTTGCGGTCCAACATTTCGGAGGGCTTCGTGGTCGATGTATTTTGGACTGGCCTAAAAATGACGCACTGATGGACCAAAAACGATGCGAGTAACGAAGAATGTTGCTCCGTCTCGGAATGCAGTGACTCGCCGGCTCAGTCCGCTACGGGCGCCGGCCTTTCGACCGGGCGCCCGCATGCGGACTACCCAAGGAGCCTTCCAACGAAATCAATCTGCCGCCACCACCGCCACCATGGCTGCGTGGTCGGTCGCTTTGCCGATGTAATACAGGCCAACGCCGCCCGCTCCGTAGATGCGGTAAAAGGTGTAAGGCTGGCCGTTGAAAAAGACGGGACTGTCCCAATCGATGCGCAGGGCGCGGCCGACTGCATGAGAAGACAGCTCAACCGTGTCGCTCCAGTTGAAGCGGTTGTCGCGGACATCCTCGCGACGGTTGTATGGGGTAAAGCGGAAATTGCGGACCTCGTTAGTCGGAAACCAGTCGGTGTTGAATGCTTCCGACTCGCTGGTCATATGCACGTAGCGGGACACATTCGTATTGGTGCGGTATTGATCGACCATCACCGGCTCGACGTAATCTTCGCCGGCGACGCGATAGGAATTGATCGCGATTTCGTAGTCGAGCCCGCCCCATTGGCTGAGATTGATCGGATGTCCGTAGGCAATGTTGAAAACGTGGACGCGCGGACCGCGGGGAGCGGCTTCTTGGTGCGTGACGGCGGCGGCCTTGCGGCGATCGAGGGCGTCGGCGGCGTCGGCGTCTTCCCTGGAGGCAACGAGGTTGGAATTCCGAAGAAGCTGGAGGAGCGAATCAGTGGCGCCCTGGGTGCGCAGGGTGGCTTCCTGCTGCTGGGTCAGGGGATGCTGGAGCTTGCGATGAACCACTTCGTCGCGAATCGACGCCTCGCTTTCACGGCAGCGCACGAGCAGAGAAACTTCGTTGAAGTTCACCGGGCGCGCCTGCAACTGGCCGGCGACGAGGAGAGAAGCGATCAGCGCGGCCGAGCTATAACGAGTGGGGCGCTTCATAATGACCATTCTTACCAAGAATCTCTGGAAAATTGCAATCCAAAAAGTGAACGCAGGCCCAGGAAATGTGAAAAAACCCGATTTTCCCCCATCTACTAGCGCTCCGGGGGGCGTGCCCTTGGTTTGCGGCGGTCAGAGACCGCCGCTACAGAAGAGCGCCCGTTCGCCAACAACGGCAGGTTCGCGGTAGCGGAGCGCGAGACTCAGCGCGCCTAAGTCCAGGAGTGAGCGAAGGCTTACGCGTTGCTCGAAAGGTGCGCCTCATCCCCCCAGAACAGCCTCCGGGAAAGGATCGCTTCCCGTCCAAACCTTGCTACCGTCCCCACCCCTTTATGCGCGTCGTTAAATTTGGCGGAACCTCCCTGGCCACACCGGCCCGGATCCGTGCCGTAGCGAAAATTGTCGTCGCAGCGGCGAGGCGGGAGTCCGTGATCATGGTTGCTTCCGCTTTTGGCGGCGTGACCAACCAGCTGCTCCACGCCGCACGACTGGCCGAGCGCGCAGATCTTCGCTACCGCGCGGAATTTGAGCAACTCGCCACGCGCCATCGTCGCGCGGTCACTGAATTGTTAGGCAAAGGGCGGGGCGGCAAAGTGCGCCGCGAGGTTGAAAATCTCCTTTCCGAACTGAGTGACGCGCTGCAGGGAGTGCAGCTGCTGCGGCACTGCTCGCCTCAAGTGCTCGACCTGGTCGGCAGTTTCGGCGAGCGCCTTTCCAGCGGTATCGTAGCCGGTTATCTGAACACGCTTCACCGCGCCGAGTTCGTTGATGCGCGGACCTTGATCGTTACGGACGACCATTTCGGCGCGGCCAATGTTGACTTTGCGCTCAGTAACCGGCGAATCCGGCGCGCCCTGGCGCGCCGTAGCAAAAGCGCGCCCATACCGGTGATGACCGGATTTATCGGCGCCACGCCGGACCAGCGCACCACGACAATCGGCCGTGACGGCTCTGACTACACCGCGGCGATCATCGGCGCCGCGCTCAAAGCCGACGCAATTGAGATTTGGACGGACGTGGACGGGGTGTTGAGCGCGGACCCCCGGGTCGTGCCATCTGCCTTCGTCCTGCCGCAGGTCTCCTTCGAAGAAGCCATGGAGCTCTCCTATTTCGGCGCCAAGGTCGTTCACTCTGCGGCGATCGCACCGGCGGTGGCGAAGAAGATTCCACTGGTGGTGCGAAATACTTTTCGGCCTAACGAACCTGGCACCACCATCGCGGAGGCCAGTGTTTCGCCCGAACGCCTGGCCAAGGGGATCACTTCGATTAGTGACGTGACTCTGCTGACCCTGCGCGGACTCAGCATGGTTGGTGTTCCCGGGACGGCGGAACGCCTGTTTCGTGCTCTCGCTTCCAACGGCGTCAATGTGATCCTGATTTCGCAGGCTTCTTCCGAGCACACGATCTGTTTTGCGATTCGAAGCGCGGATGCGGCGAGGGCAAAGGGGGCGGTGCGACGCGAATTTCGCCTCGAACTGCAGCATGGGCTGACCTCGCTCGACCAAAAGAGTGACCAGGCGATCGTCGCCGTCGTCGGGGACGAGATGAAAGGCCATCCCGGCGTCTCAGGGCGAGTCTTCGGCACGCTCGGACGGCATCTTATTAATATTAGCGCAATCGCGCAGGGCGCTTCCGAGCGAAACATTTCCTGCGTGGTCCAGGGAACGCAGCAGGTGCGGGCTCTCAACGTTATCCACCAGACTTTTTTCGAGCGTCGCAAACGCCTGGCCTTGGTGATTGTGGGAGTGGGAAATATCGGGGAAACGCTGCTGCGGCAGGTGCAACAGCAGCGCTCCTTCCTGCGCGAGCGCGGTTTTGAGATTGCGGTTGTCGGCCTAACCAACAGTCGCCGCTTTGTGCTCGATTCCGCCGGAGTCGATTTGTCGCGCTGGCGCGAAGTGCTCTCCCGGTCGCGGCGGAAAATGAATCCGGCCCACCTCGCCTCCGAAATTGCGAAACTTGAGTTAGCCGACGCGGCCCTGGTCGATTGCACGGCCTCGGACGAGATCGTGGATGCCTATCCCGACTTTGTGCGCGCGAACCTGCACATCATCACGCCTAACAAACGCGCGAATGTGCTTCCTTTCCGTCGCTACGATTCGCTCATGCAGCTGATGCGCGAGCGGCAGAAGAGTTTTTTCGACGAAGCCAACGTCGGCGCGGGCCTGCCGATCATGTCCACCATCCGCGACCTGATCGCGAGCGGGGACACGATCGAGAAGATCGAAGGCGTATTCTCGGGCACGCTCAGCTTTCTCTTTAACGCCTTCGACGGCACGCTGCCGTTCAGTTCGCTGGTGCGGGATGCCCTGGCCAAAGGCCTGACCGAACCCGACCCGCGCGAAGATCTTTCGGGCGAAGACGTGGCGAGAAAGCTTTTGATCCTGGCGCGGCAAACCGGGTCGAAGATGGAAATGAGCGAGATCGAGGTGGAGAGCCTGGTGCCACGCTCCCTCAGTAGGGGCCGCTTTTCGCCGCGGTTTTTCGCCAAGTTCGCCATATACGATTCGGAAATCGGGGCCCGGTTTAAGAAGGCGAAGGCGCGCGGAGCGGTGCTTCGTTATGTCGGTGTGCTGGAGAGGGGCCGGGCTCGGGCTGGTTTAAAAGCGTTACCGTCCAGCCATCCGCTTGCGGCCACCAAAGGAAGCGACAACGTGATCGCCTTTACCACGGCGCGCTACTCGCAGACGCCGCTGGTCGTGCAAGGACCCGGGGCAGGGGCAGATGTGACTGCGATGGGTGTTTTTTCCGATATTCTGAAACTGCTGAATTATCTGCCGCATTGACGAGTTGAGATGTTTGGGTTGCGGACGACTTAGCGTTTGACAGGCAGGAGCCCCCGCATATCCTCCCCGTCCCCCAAACAACCGCAGGAGAGTCCGGCAATGGGTCGGGTTCGTTTGAACTGCTTCAAATATGGCAATCAATCGTAGTAAACGTTATCGCGCAGCTGCCGAGCAGCTCGACCGCTCCAAGTCGTACAGTCTGAACGACGCCGTCGCGACGCTGAAGAAATTCCCGCCGACCAAGTTCGACCAGACCGTCACGGTCTCGATCCGGCTCGGGGTCGATCCGAAACAATCGGACCAGATGGTCCGCGGCACCTGTCCGCTTGCCCCACGGCAGCGGCAAAAAGGTTCGCGTGCTTGGTTTTCGCCGAAGGCGAAGTCGGCCAAAGCGGCCAAGGAAGCCGGCGCCGAATATGTCGGTTTCAAGGATCTGATGGCCAAAAGGTTCAGGAAGGTTTCCAGGATTTCGATGTGGCGGTGGCGACGCCTGCGGCGATGGCCGAAGTGCGCAAGCTCGGCAAGGTGCTCGGTCCGCGCGGCCTGATGCCGAATCCGAAAACCGGCACCGTGACCGACGACACCGCCAAGGCGGTGCAGGAAGTCAAAGCCGGCCGGGTCGAGTTCAAGCTCGATAAGAACGGCAACGTGTGCGGTGCCGGTCGGAAAATTTTCGTTTGAAGAGAAAGCGCTGGTGGAAAACGGCAACGCCGTCATCGAAGCGGTGGTGAAAGCGCGTCCGGCGACGGCCAAAGGCCGTTTCCTGGAAGGCATGACGCTGAGCGCGACCATGTCGCCCGGCGTCCGCGTCGATCCGTCACCTTATCTGACCGTCTAATTTTATGCGACCCGAAAAAGCCAGCATCGTTTCCGATCTCTCCGAGAAGCTGAAGGGATCCCCTTTGTCCTGGTGACCGATTACCAGCGGATGAACGTGAATCATTTTGCCGATCTGCGGAATCGTCTCGCGGCAGCGGCGCGGAAGTGCACGTGGTGAAGAACAGTTTCCTGCGACGGGCCATGACCGATTCCGGGTTGCCGGATGTGGCCGATAAACTCGATGGGCCAAACGGCGGTGGTGACCGGCGAGAAGGATGCGGCGCCGATCGCAAAGATTTTAAAGATATTTGCGGCGGAATTCAAAATCGCCGCGCTCAAGATCGGCGTGATCGACAAGGCCGTCTTGTCCACGCAAGAAGTGGAAGCACTGGCCGAACTCCCGTCGCGTGAAGTTCTTGTTGTCGCAACTGCTCGGCCTGCTCCTGGCGGCACCGCACGAAACTGGTGCGTTTGCTGAACGAACCGGCGGCATCGCTGGCGCGTGTGATCAAGGCGCGCAAAGACAAGCTGCCGGCGCCGAAGCAGCGCCGGCGCCGGAAGCGAAAGCGGCCGAAGCAGCTCGCAGCGGAAGCGACAGGCTGCCGAACCTGCGGCGGAAGCGCCGAAGGCAGAAGCGGCTCCGGCCGAAGAAGCAGCAGCGCCAGCCGAAGCAGCCTCGCCGCGGAAGCCGCGTCAGCCCCGGCCGCGGAAGAACCCAAACCGGAGGGCGGCGCGGCCTAACAACAACTTTGCGGGGCGAGTTGCTCTGCAGTTAACCAAACAAAACAACATGTCCGAGTCCGACGGCTGTCGGGTTTAATTCTTCGGAAGCTTCCGAAGGCGGCAATTGGAGGAAAATAAAATGGCAGATACAGCTAAGATCGTGGAGCAGCTCAGCGGTCTAACCGTTCTCGAGATTGCTGGATTGGTGAAGCAACTCGAAGACAAGTGGGGCGTCAGCGCAGCGGCCCCGGTGGCGATGGCGGCAGCGCCTGCGGCCGGCGGCGGAGCAGCAGCTCCGGCGGCGGAAGAGAAGACCACCTTCGACGTCATCCTGAAGGAAATGGGCTCCAACAAGATCGGCGTGATCAAGGAAGTGCGCGGCGCAGTTCCTGGACTCGGCCTGGCCGAAGCCAAGGCGACTGGTCGAAGGCGCGCCCAAGACCATCAAGGAAGGCGTGACCAAGGCGGAAGCCGAAGAGATCAAGAAGAAGATCGAAGCGGCCGGCGCCAAGGTCGAGATCAAGTAGGCAGTCTTTTCAACGTTCAGCATTTGTCCCGAGCCGCTTTGGTGGCGAGGGAGGTGAGTGTTGGCGCAGAGCTTTTTTTGCAGCAGTTTTACAAAGGGCGCGGTGCAAACCGCGCCCTTTTTGTTTTGATCTGGGGAGCGCAGGCTGCCAGCCTGCAGGTCTTGGCAGCTTGCCACGACCGTCGCTGCACCGTTTCGATTCGAAATGGCGTGTGCAAGGAGTGTTGCCGGCAGGCTGCAGGCTGGCAGCCTGCGCTCCCCAAGACAAACCAGACTCCACCGCACTCGAGGGAGCGTCCCTCCTTAAATTTCTGCTTGCCCGGTTGGGCTGGGTATGGCAATAATCCTCTTCGTTAAAGATAAGGCTGGATTATTTTTAACATCGCAGACGGAAACAAACTAGACAGGCAACGGAACGGGAGCAGTCGATTTGACGGGCTACCGCCGTCGCTGCTATTTTTGTCGTCTTCGCAGGCGGCGGAAGAGTTAGTTAGCAACCCCAGAACAGTATCGGTGTCGTCCGGTCCCTCGGCACCGCGTGCGGTTCTTAGCAAGCAGCAGCGTTTGGAGAGGAATACTATGTCAGCAGCAGAACATCGGCCTGAGCGCATTCATTTCGGAACGATTAAGGAGGGCATCGAGCCCCCAAACCTGATTGAGGTTCAGCTCAATTCGTATGTCGATTTCCTGCAAAAGGATGTTCCTTTTGCCAAGCGCAAACAGTCCGGTCTGCAGGCTGTGTTCAAAGAAGTTTTCCCGATCGAGAGCTACGACGAAAAGGCGGTCCTCGATTTCAGCTCACTACGAAATCGGCGAGCCCAAACTGAGCGCGCTCGAAGCGCAGCGCGAAGGCCAGACTTTCAGCGCCCCGCTCCACGTCACCTTCCAGCTCCGCGAAGAGCGCGGCACCAAGGAAGAAAAAGTTTACATGGGCGAAATCCCGCTGATGACGCCGCAGGGCACTTTTGTCATCAACGGCGCGGAACGCGTGGTCGTTTCGCAGCTCCATCGCTCGCCCGGCATCGCTTTCGAGTCGAGCATTCACCTCAACGGCAAGGTTCTCTACAGCTTCCGGATTATTCCGGATCGCGGTTCCTGGATCGAAGTCCAGTTCGACACCGCCGACCTCCTTTACATCTATCTCGATCGCCGCAAACGCCGGCGGAAATTCCTCGCCACCACTTTCCTGCGCGCCCTCGGCTACGGCTCGGACGAGGAAGTCATCAAACTTTTCTACAACATCGAAACCCTGAAGCTGAGCGAGAAGCTCGACGAGGAGAAGCTTGCGACCAAGGTGCTCACTGCCGAAGTGCGCGACGGTGAAATCACGGTGGCGCGCGCTTTCGAGCCGCTCACCCTCGCCACGATTCGCCAGGTCATGGCGCTCGGGATCAAGGAAGTAAAAGTCATCGACATTTCCAATGACGACACGGTCGTTAAAGCGCTGCGCAAAGATCCGGCGCACGACCAGGAAGAAGCGCTCAAGGACATCTATCGCCGTCTGCGCCCTGGGGATCCGCCCACGGTGGCGAACGCGCGCGCTTTGCTGAAGCGTCTCTTCTTCGATCCGAAGAAATACGATCTCGGCCGCGTCGGTCGTTACAAACTCAACCAGAAGCTCGGCATCGATGTCGATCTGAACGAACGCATCCTGACCGACAAGGATTTCATTGCTGCGATCAAATACCTGATCAACCTCCGTCGCGGCGAAGGCACCCTCGATGACATCGATCATCTCGGCAGCCGTCGCGTCCGCACCGTTGGCGAATTGCTCGCCAATCAGTGCCGCGTCGGTCTGGCCCGCACCGAGCGCTTGGTGAAAGAGCGCATGACCTTGTTCGACATCAACGTCGACGGCATGACGCCGCAAAAATTGATCAATCCGAAAGCGCTCAGCGCGGTCATTCGCGATTTCTTCGGCCGCTCTCAGCTCTCGCAGTTCATGGACCAGACGAATCCGCTGGCCGAACTGACGCACAAACGCCGTCTCTCTGCCCTCGGGCCGGGAGGTCTCTGCGCGCGATCGCGCCGGTTTCGAAGTGCGCGACGTTCATCCGTCGCACTACGGCCGTATTTGTCCGATCGAAACGCCAGAAGGTCCGAACATCGGTCTGATCAGCTCGATGTCGACTTTTGCGCGCATCAACGAGTTCGGCTTTATCGAGACGCCGTATCGCAAGGTGCATAACGGCCGTGTCACTGAGGACATCGATTACCTCACCGGCGATCGTGAAGAAAATTATCTGGTCGCGCAGGCGAATGCGACGACCGACGCCAAGGGGCACTTCACTCAGGAAAAAGTTTCCGTTCGTTACCGTGGCGACTTCTTGGAAGTTGAGCCGGCCAAGGTCCATTACATGGACGTTTCGCCGAAACAGCTCGTTTCGGTGGCGGCCGGTTTGATTCCGTTCCTCGAACATGACGACGCGAACCGCGCGTTGATGGGTTCGAACATGCAACGCCAGGGCGTGCCGCTGATCGTCTCGGAGTCGCCGTTGGTCGGCACCGGACTGGAAGGCAAAGTCGCGCGCGACTCTCACGCGGTGTTGGTCGCAGCCGAAGCGGGCAAGGTCGCATCAGTTACGGCCGAACAGATCGTAATCACCAAGGACGGGCACATGCCGGAAGCCGCAAGGAAGCTGAAGACCGATCACGAGGCGGGCATCCACGTTTACGAATTGCGCAAGTTCATGCGTTCAAACGCCGGCACCTGCGTTAACCAGAAGCCGATCGTCAAGAAAGGCGCAGCATGTGAAGAAGGGCCAGGTCATCGCGGACGGTCCGAACACCGATCACGGCGAGCTCGCGCTCGGCCGCAACGTGCTCGTCGCGTTCATGCCGTGGAACGGTTACAACTTCGAAGACGCCATCATGATCTCGGAGAAGGTGGTGAAGGAGGACATCTACACCTCCATTCACATCGACGAATTCGAGATCGGCGCTCGCGACACCAAGCTCGGCCCGGAAGAAATCACCCGTGATATTCCGAACGTCAGCGAAGAAGCGCTGCGCAACCTCGGCTCTGACGGCGTAGTGCGCGTCGGCGCGGAAGTGAAGCCTGGCGACATTCTGGTCGGCAAAATTACGCCGAAGAGCGAGACCGAACTGGCGCCGGAAGAGCGCCTGCTGCGCGCGATTTTCGGTGAGAAGGCGGCGGACGTGAAAGACACGTCATTGACCGTTCCTTCCGGCACTTACGGTATCGTCATGGACGTGAAGGTTTCTTCCCGCCGCGAAATTTCGCGCGAGAAACTGACGCCGACGGAAACCAAGCGCCAGCTGAAGACGATCACGGAAGATCATCGCAAGAAGAGGGACGAACTGACGGAGCAGCTGACCGATTCGCTCTCTAATATTCTTCTGGGCGAGAAGATCCCGCTCGACGTGGTGAACGCCGAGACCGGTGAGATCATCATCCCGGCTAATCGCAAGATTACCAAGACCCTGCTGCGCAAGCTGGCCATGGTGCACGATCACATCGAGATCGACCCGAGCCCGATCCGCAACAAGATCCGCGAGATTATCAGCTTCCTACGAACACAAGTTCGCGGAGCTGGAGCTGGAGCGTGAACGCGCGATGGATCGCGTAGAGAGCGGCGACGACATCGATCCCGGCATCATCAAGCAGGTCAAAGTTTACATCGCCAGCAAGCGCAAGCTTTCGGTCGGCGACAAGATGGCAGGCCGCCACGGCAACAAAGGCGTGGTCGCGCGGATCGTTCCGGAAGAGGACATGCCCTACCTGCCGGATGGAACTCCGGTTGAGATCTGTTTGAATCCGTTAGGCGTGCCCAGCCGTATGAA
The DNA here is from genome assembly GCA_963746035.1 of uncultured Verrucomicrobiae bacterium. Lineage (GTDB taxonomy): Bacteria > Verrucomicrobiota > Verrucomicrobiia > Chthoniobacterales > UBA10450 > JBBRDU01. The sequence goes on from CAVUZN010000002.1 coordinate 337,033, forward strand.
CGTCGGCCAGGTCCTGGAGACTCACCTCGGTGTCGCGGCCAAGGCGCTTGGCTTCAAAGTGGCCACCCCCGTCTTCGACGGAATCGCGGAAAAGAAGATTCGTGAGTACCTGGTAGACGCCAAGAAGACAGACGGCTTCTCCTGGGTGCAGGAAAACGGCAAGGCCCGCTTGTTCGACGGTCGCACCGGCGACGCCTTCGACCAGGAGGTCGTGGTTGGCTACATCTACATGATGAAGCTGGGTCACCTGGTGGCAGACAAGATTCACGCGCGCGCGGTTGGACCGTACTCGCTGGTGACGCAGCAGCCGTTAGGCGGCAAGGCCCAATATGGCGGCCAGCGTTTCGGTGAGATGGAGGTCTGGGCGCTCGAAGCCTACGGCGCCGCTTACACCTTGCAGGAACTCCTGACCGTGAAGTCGGACGACGTGCAGGGACGCACCCGCATCTACGAGTCGATCGTCAAAGGCGATAACTCACTGGAAGCGGGCACTCCTGAATCTTTCAACGTTTTAATCAAGGAAATGCAGAGCCTCGGTCTCGACGTCAAAGTCGGCGGCCAGGCCCCGCAGAGTGTCTTTGATACGCAGCTTAATTTTCGCAGTCGGCAGTCGAGAGAAATTACATGAACGAACATTCCTGGCGTGAGTTGGTGGGCGAAGAGCGCCCCGTAGGTTTTGATCAGGTGGCTATTGGCGTCGCTTCCAGCGACACCATGCGCTCCTGGAGCAAAGGCGAAGTTAAAAACCCCGAGACGATCAATTATCGTACTTTCAAACCGGAGAAGGGCGGCCTTTTCTGCGAGCGGATTTTCGGTCCGACGCGCGATTGGGAATGCTCCTGCGGGAAGTACAAGCGGATCAAACACAAGGGTGTCATCTGCGATCGTTGCGGTGTGGAAGTGACCCTGGCCCGCGTCCGTCGCGAGCGCATGGGCCACATCGAGCTGGCCGTGCCGGTCTCGCACATCTGGTTCTATAAGTGCATGCCTTCCCGCCTTGGCCTCATGCTCGACATGAGCGCCCGTCAGCTCGAACGCGTCATTTATTACGAGGACTACATCGTCATCGATCCGGGTAAGACTCCGCTGCAAAAGACGCAGCTGCTCAACGAAGTGGAATATCGCGAAGCGCAGGAACAGTACGGCGAAGATTTCGTCGCCGGCATGGGCGCGGAAGCGGTTAAACGACTTCTCTCCGAGATCGACCTGAACAAGCTCCAGAAAGAGCTCGAAGCGGCGATGGGTAACACCAAGAGCAAACAGATTCGCAAGAAATTGGCGAAGCGTCTGAAACTCGTGCAGGGCTTCCAAAGCTCGCATGCCCGTCCCGATTGGATGGTGCTCGATGTTCTGCCGGTCATTCCGCCGGATCTGCGTCCGCTCGTTCCGCTGGAAGGCGGCCGTTTCGCGACCTCCGACCTGAACGATCTTTATCGCCGCGTCATCAACCGGAACAACCGGTTGAAGAACCTGCTCCAGCTGAAGACGCCGGATGTCATCATCCGAAACGAAAAACGCATGTTGCAGGAAGCGGTGGACGCCCTTGTTCGACAACGGCCGTCACGGCCGCGCCGTCACTGGGGCGGGCAATCGTCCGCTGAAGTCGTTGAGCGACATGCTCAAGGGCAAGGGCGGGCGTTTCCGTCAGAACTTGCTAGGCAAGCGCGTCGATTACTCGGGCCGTTCCGTCATCGTGATCGGTCCGGAGCTGAAGCTGCACCAGTGCGGTTTGCCCAAGAAGATGGCGCTGGTTCTGTTCGAGCCGTTCATCATTCGCCGCCTGAAAGATCTCGGCTACGTCCACACCGTTCGGAGCGCGAAGAAGATGATCGAACGCCAGACGCCTGAAGTCTGGGACATTCTCGAAGAAGTGACCAAGGGGCACCCGGTTCTGCTGAACCGCGCGCCGACCCTGCACCGCTTGTCCATCCAGGCTTTCGAGCCGCTGCTAATCGAAGGTGAAGCCATCCGTATTCACCCGCTCGTTTGTACCGCTTACAACGCGGACTTCGACGGTGACCAGATGGCCGTGCACGTGCCCGCTCTCAGTGGAAGCGCAGATGGAAGCGCGCATGCTCATGCTTGCGCCTAACAACATCTTCTCGCCTTCCAGCGGCAAGCCGATCACCACGCCTTCGCAGGACATCACCCTCGGGTGTTATTACCTGACGCAGAATCCGCGCGGAGTGAAGAAGGAAGCACAGGATCTTCCGCTCTTCGCCGATCCGATTGAAGTCGAATTCGCCATCGACGACGGCGCCATGAAGACGCATGACCGGATTCGTTTGCGCAACCCGGATTTCGGCAAGCAGACCATCTACGGCAATCGCGGAAGCCAAGGTTATCGAGACCACCGCCGGCCGCGTTGTTTTCAACCAGATCTGGCCAAAGGACCTCGGTTTCTTCAACCAGCGCCGCGGGCAAGAAACAGTTGAGCGACATTATCTGGCGTTGTTACCAGGTGGCCGGTCCGCAGCGCACGGTCGAGACTCTCGACCTGCTCAAGGAACTCGGATTCACCCACGCGACCAAGGCCGGTATCTCCATCGGAATTTCGGACATGATTATTCCGAAAGAAAAAGCGACCGAACTGGAGAATGCCTACCGACAGATCAAGCAGGTCGAGCAGCAGTATCGCAAAGGCATCATCACGGATGGCGAGCGCTACAACAAGATCATCGACATCTGGACCCATGCGGGCGACGAGATCTCGAACGTCATGTTCCGCACCCTCGAGCATAACGAGGGTCGCAAGGAACTGAACCCGGTCTACCTGATGGTGGACTCGGGCGCGCGAGGCAATCGTCAGCAGGTTCGTCAGCTCGCCGGTATGCGCGGTTTGATGGCCAAGCCGTCCGGCGAAATTATCGAACGCCCGATTACCTCGAACTTCCGCGAAGGTCTGAGCGTGCTGGAATACTTCATTTCCACGCACGGCGCCCGCAAGGGTCTGGCCGATACCGCGTTGAAGACGGCTGACTCCGGTTACCTGACCCGCAAACTCGTGGACGCGTCGCAGGACGTGATCATCAACGAGATGGATTGCGGCACGGTCAACGGCATCGTCGTTCAGTCAATTTACGAAGGCGACGAAGAAGTGGTCGACCTCGCTACGCGCATCATTGGGCGTGTCAGTTGCGAGACGATCGCGGATCCGGTCGAGAAGAAGAAAAAAATCGTCAAGGCGAACCAGCTGATCGACGAGAAGATTGCCAACGACCTGCAGCAGATCGGTGTCGAACAACTCAAGATTCGCTCGGTGCTGACCTGCGAATGTGGTCGCGGCGTTTGCGCCCTTTGTTATGGACGCAACCTGGCCACCGGCCAATTCGTTAAGCTCGGCGAAGCCGTCGGCATCATCGCCGCGCAGTCGATCGGTGAGCCCGGCACGCAGCTGACCATGCGTACCTTCCACATCGGTGGAACGGCCAGCCAGACCTTCAAGCAGCCGATTATCAAGGCGAAGAACGACGGCGCCATTCAGTTCAACGACCTGCGCACGGTGCAGGCGCTCGACGGCAGCTGGATTGTTCTGAACAAGAACGGGTCGATCGGCGTTCACAACGCGGAAGGCCGCGAGCTCGAGCGTTACAACATCGTCATCGGTTCGGTTATCTCGAAGCCGGATGGAGCGACGGTGAAGAAGGGCGAAACCTTCGTGCAGTGGGATCCGTACAACGTTCCGATTCTGACCGACAAGACCGGTCAAGGTTGAGTTCCGCGACATGATCGCGGGCGTCACGATCAAGCGCGACGTCGACGAAGCGACTGGCCTGATGGGCACGGTCATCATCGAGCACAAGGAAGACCTGCATCCGCAGATCGTCATCGTGGGCGAGAAGAAGGAAGTCGTCGCCAGTTACTCGATTCCGGCCGGCGCTCACGTCATCGTGGAAGAAGGACAGAAAGTGCGCGCGGGCGCGCTTGCTGGCCAAGACGCCGCGAAAAGTCGCCAAGACCAAGGACATCACCGGTGGTCTGCCGCGCGTGGCTGAACTCTTCGAAGCGCGCCGTCCGAAAGACGCGGCCGAGATCGCCAAGATCGACGGTATCGTCGAAATGGGCGGCACCGTTCGCGGCAAGCGGAAGCTGATTCTGAAGGATCCGCAGACGGAGCCGAAGAAGAGCATCTCATCCCGTTGACCAAGCACATCATTGTCTTCAAGGGCGACTTCGTGAAGAAGGGCTCAGCAGTTGACCGAAGGCCCGGTGGTTCCGCACGAAATTCTCGAGGTCTGCGGACCGCAGGATCTGCAGGAACACCTGGTCAACGAAGTGCAGGAAGTTTATCGACTGCAAGGCGTCGAAATTAACGACAAGCACATCGAGATCATCGTGCGGCAGATGCTGCGCAAGGTGAAGATCACCGATCCGGGCGACACCTCGTTGCTGTGGGGCGACCAGGTCGACAAGCTCGACTTCGAAGCGGAGAACAAGACGGTGGTCGAGCAAGGTGGCAAGCCCGCTGAGGCGATGCCGGTCTTGCTCGGCATCACCAAGGCTTCGCTCGAAACCGACAGCTTCATCTCGGCGGCATCCTTCCAGGACACGACGCGCGTTCTGACCGAAGCGGCTACCCTCGGCAAGGTCGATCGCCTGCGCGGGTTCAAGGAGAACGTGATCATGGGTCACCTCATTCCGGCGGGAACGGGCTTCCCGGCGCATCGCGAGATTCGCCTGGTGGAGAAGGGCGAGCCGATTGGTGCGGCCCTGGCCGACGAAATCCCGAGCCGCAGCCTGCGATTGGCTAAGCCAACGGAAAATAGAAAATAATCTGAGAGGCCGAATCGGCGTAACCCGGTTCGGCCTTTTCTTTGCTTCGGCGGTCATAGATCGCCGCTGCAGTACGCGCCATTCAACAGCCACACGCCGGCCAAATCCCATCCCCGGTGAACTGTAGCGGCGGTCTATGACCGCCGAGGGGCTGGCGTGTGAGAGTCAAACCGAATAGGATGTGATCCGATGTCCATTGTGACGAAAACCGGCGACAGCGGCGAAACGTCCCTGATGTTCAATCGTCGGGTTTCGAAGAGTGACCCGCGCGTGGAAGCATATGGTTGTGTTGACGAACTGACCTCAGCACTCGGTTTGGCGCGCGCTTTGAGTGACGATCCGTGGTTGCGCGAGCAGATCCTGGCCGTGCAGAAGGACCTCATCGGAGCGATGGGCGAATTGGCCACGCTGCCCGAGGACATGGATCGCTACGTCCAAGCCGGCTATCAACGTCTGAAACCGCATGCGTCTGAGCGCCTAACCGCGGCAATTGCTGAACTGGAGAAAGACAAGTCACTCTACCCGAAAGATTGGGTGATCCCGGGTGAAACCAAGCTGGCAGCGGCCTTGGACCTCGCTCGCACCGCGGCGCGACGCGCTGAGCGCGCGGTGGTTGCCTCACAAGGACAGCTGGAGGACCCGGAAATTCTGCGTTATCTGAATCGCCTCTCCGACTTTTGCTGGATCCTGGCGCGCCGAGCTGAAAAAGCAGTCCGCAGTCCGTGACAAGGCATCACGGCCCCGCAATTCATCGCTAAAATTTAGCAAGCCTCCGGCAGCGGGGGCCGTGCGCGCGTGCTAAGAAGAGTCGCGCATGAATTTCAGAATCGCCCTCGCTTTCACCCTTTTGCTCGGCTGCTCGGTCGCGCGCGCCGACGAGGCGATCTTAGCCTGGACCTACACGACGGACCTGCTGCCGCAGGGAAAATGGGAATACGAACATTGGACCACTGCTCGCTGGGAAAAGGAACACGGCGACTACAGCGTCTTCGATTTTCGCGAGGAAATCGAGTACGGCCTAACCAACGATCTGCAAATCGCATTCTATCTCAACCATCATTACGTCTACGCCGACCGCGATGTGCCGGCGGAGGATCCAGCCCGACCCGGACATCGTTTGAAGGGCGTTTATGAGACGGGCGGTGAAGACGTGCACGCCGATCACGATCCTTCCAAGCCCTTCGACAGCTATCATTTCGAATCGATCTCGTTCGAGGCGATTTATCGAATCCTCAGCCCCTACAAAGACCCGATCGGGCTCGCGGTTTATTTTGAACCGGCAATCGGGAGCGAGGAAACCGAGCTGGAGTGGAAGATCCTCCTGCAAAAGAATTGGCTGGAAGACCGGCTGGTCTGGGCGCTCAACCTCAACTACGAGCTGGAATTCGAGAAAGAGGAGGAGGGCGAATACGAGCGCGACGCCATGTTCGAGTGCTTCACCGGTTTATCCTATCGCTTCATACCGAACTGGTCGGGCGGGGTGGAATTCTGGAATCATCACGAGTTCGCCGACGCCAGCGTGCACGAACACTCCGCCTATTTCATGGGACCGACTCTTCATTACGGCGGAGAACGCTGGTGGGCCACGCTCGGATTCATGCACCAGTTGCCGATCGGGGCGGCCTACAGTCGCGATAACGAACAGTTCGCCCAGCGTGATGGCTACATCTTGGGCGACGAACACGAGAAGTGGTACGTCCGCTTCAAAGTTGGCTACAACTTCTAAGTCCGCATGAGATCCGAGTTTGCTTTCATTGCCTTGCCCATCTCCGCGCTGGTCGCGCCATCTGCCTTCGCCGTTCAATACTTGAACGTGGAGCAGGCGCAAAAAGCGATTTTTCCGGGAAAATCTTTCACCCCCGCGCCCGTGAAACTAACGATCGCGGATAAGAAGGCGGTCGAGCAGGCGAGTGGGGTCCGCGTCTTGAAAAATGAACAGCAAGTCTGGCGGGTCAGCGGCGGCGGTTGGTTTATCGTCGATGAAGTCGTCGGCAAGCATGAGTTCATCACCTACGCGCTCGGCCTGACTGCGGACGGAGCGGTCAAGCAGATTGAAGTGATGGATTATCGCGAGACCTACGGCGGTCAGATTCGCGAGGAAAACTGGCGCAATCAATTCGTCGGTAAAAGCGCCAAAGCCACCTTGAAGCTGGACGCTGATATCAAAAACATCAGTGGCGCGACCCTGAGTTGTCGTCACGTCACCGACGGAGTCAAGCGGCTGCTCGCTTTCTATGAGGTCGCGCTCAAACATTGAAGTCCGGCGGTGCCGGCCTTTGCTCGGGACCTTTGTCGAGATCCTGGCAGAGTCGCCGGAAGAAGTTGTGCCGGGCGCGATCGACTCGGCGTTCCAGGCAGTGGCGCAGGTACATCGCATGATGAGCTACCACGATCCGGAGAGCGATCTCTCGTGGATCAATCGTTATGCATTTTCCAATGGTGTGCGCGTGCATCCGTGGACGTGGGAAGTCTTAAAAGCGGCCGAACGATTCGCCTCCGAAAGCAACGGTGTATTCGATGTCACCGTCGCCTCGGGAGAGACGGACGCGTCGTGGCGCGACATCGTGCTCGAGGATGACTGCGTCGTTCGCTTGCGTCGCCCGCTCCGGATCGACCTCGGTGGAATTGCCAAAGGTTTCGCGGTGGATTGCGCGGTGGCGGCTTTGCGCCGCGCCGGAGTCGTTAGTGGATTAGTGAACGCGGGCGGTGACCTCCGCGTCTTCGGATCACCGCGCGAAGTGCATTTGCGTCGTCCTGATTCGCCGTCACGCTCCTCGGGGAAGCTCCGCCTGCGTGAGCGCGCGCTGGCAACTTCTGCTACTTACTTCGCGCCGGACGCACTGATTAACGGTCAGTCGCGCCAGGCAATCGGTCATTCAATCAGTGTCAGCGTAGCTGCGGAAGACTGCCTCACCGCCGATGCGCTGACCAAAGTCGCCTTTGCGCTCAGGGAAGATTCCGCGCCGATTCTTGCCCGCTTCGGGGCGGACGCGGTTATTGTCCAGTCTGACGGAACACCTTCCTGGATGTTTCGATCGCCATGCGTCATCCCCGGCCAGATTCAATCCGACTAAAACTTCCTTTTCGGAGGTTCGTTTATGCGGTGCTGGCGCTTCTCTTTTTCACCGGCGTGTTCTGGGCCTGGCTGAATTACTTCCCGGGGGAAGCGGATGTCTCCACGCCCAAAGCGTGGTCTTTGAAGATCCATGGCGCAGCCGCCATGGCGACTCTAGTCGTGATTGGAATTCTGCTCCACGGCCATGTTCGCTTCGCCTGGCGAGCCCGTCGGAATCGGTTCAATGGCGTGTTTCTCCTGACGTCCGTAGGGGTTCTGGTTGTAACCGGGTATGGACTTTATTATGCAGGAGACGAGCGCCTGAGGGCATGGACGAGCTGGATTCACCTCGGCCTCGGACTGGCCTTACCGATCCTCCTGGCCGCGCATATCCTGCTGGGGAGGCGGACACGGCCCGGTCATCGGGCACTGAAACCGAGGGGCTTAGCCCTCTAAAACTCACCTGAATTTACTGTTGCGAGGGCAGGCGTTTTAGACCATCTTCCACGTCCCGCCGTTCGGGGTCCCGGACGGCTTGTTTGTCTTATGGCTAATACCACAGAACTAGTGCCTGAGCTTCTTGAAGCGGGCGTGCATTTCGGACACCAGACCAAGCGGTGGAATCCGAAGATGAAGCCGTACATTTTCGAGCAGCGGAACCAGATCTATATCATCAACCTGGATGAGACGGTGCAGCAGTTGCATCGGGCGACTGAGTTCCTGCAGGAAGTGACCCGCCGCGGCGGCAAAATTCTGTTCGTAGGGTGCAAGAAGCAGGCGCAGGAAGCGGTCAAAGAAGCCGCTACGGCCTGTGGACAATTTTATGTGAACCAGCGCTGGCTCGGCGGAACGCTGACGAACCTCGCCACCATTCGCAAAAGTATCGGTCGTTTGAAGTATATCGAGCAGATCGAAGCTTCGCCCGAATACAAGAAGATGGGCAAGCAGGAGCTGGCTGCGTTGAATCGCGAAGCGGCCAAGCTTCGCCGGAACCTGGACGGCATTCTCGAGATGGAAAAACTGCCGGACGCGCTTGTCATTATCGACACGCAGCGTGAGCAGAACGCCGTCCTCGAAGCGCGTCGCCTCGGTATTCCGGTGGTCGCGGTTGTCGATACCAATGCCGACCCTGATCTGATCGATTACCCGATTGCGGGGAACGACGATGCGATCCGCGCTATTCGCGTGGTCTTGCAGAAGCTGGTGGACGCGATTGTTTCGTCGAGCGGCGAAGCACGCATTCGCGAGCAGATCGAGATGGCGGGCGTTTCGGCTTAGCCGAAAGATTCCGCCAGGTAATGGATATCGGGCAGCGCTTTCAGCGCGCTCTATCCTTTTTCAGTTAACGAGTAAGAGATAAGTATCAACCCTTTCAGAACCATGAGCACGAAGGCAGAAATCGATCCGAAAACCGTTAAGCAGCTTCGCGAGAAAACGAATGCGGGCATGATGGACTGCAAACGCGCGCTTGAAGAAGCGGGCGGCAGTTTGGAAAAGGCTGAGACCATCCTCCGTACCAAAGGCATCGCCAGCGCCGGCAAGAAAGCTTCGCGCACCGCCAAGGAAGGCATTGTTGCCTCTTACATTCATTTGCAGGGCAAGGTGGGCGTGCTGGTGGAAGTGAACTGCGAAACAGATTTCGTGGCCAAGAACGAGAATTTTCGCGCGTTCGTGAAGGACATAACCCTGCATATCGCCGCCGCCCAGCCTCAGTTCGTTAGTCGCGATGATGTCCCGGCGAACGTGGTCGAGGTGGAGCGCGGAATCTTCCAGGCGCAGGTGAAGGACAAGCCGGCCAACGTGGTCGCCAAGATTGTCGACGGCAAGCTGGACAAGTTCTACAGCACAGTTTGCCTGCTCGAGCAGGGCTTTATCAAGAATCCCGATCAGACGATCAATGAGCTGGTGAAGACGAAAATCGCCGAGCTCGGCGAGAATATCGTCATTCGCCGATTCACCCGCTACCAGGTGGGCGAAGTTTTGGCGAGCGATGCGAAGCCGGACGCGGCTGCCTGATTCGCTGCTTCGTTTTTCTAGTCATACGCGCACCAGCGCATTCAAATTCGTTCCTTATCAGGACGACCTGCTCTGCATCGGTCGTTGTGCTCTGAACGTCAACCCACCCCGGAAGGAAATGAAATTGGATTCGATTAAGAAACTCTATCTCGCGCAACTGCGCGATCTTTATAGCGCTGAACACCAGGTGCTAGCGACTTTGCCGAAGATGGCGGAGGGGGCCTCCTCGGACGAATTGAAGCAATCTTTCGAGGACCACCTCGAACAAACGCGCGAACACGTGGAACGGATCGAGGAGATCTTTCATCGACTGAGCGAAAAGCCGGTCGGGAAGACCTGCAAAGGGATGGAGGGGCTTATCGAAGAAGGTGAGGCCATGCTCAAGGAGAAAGGGCCGCAAGCCGTCATCGATGCCGGCCTCGTCGCCGCCGCGCAGCGGATCGAGCATTACGAAATCGCGGCTTATGGCACGGTGCGCACTTTTGCGCGGCTCCTGGGCGAGGAAGAAGCCGCAGACCTTCTCGGACAGACGCTGGAAGAGGAAGGGGAGACGGACAAACACCTGACGGAGTTGGCCGAAGAGATCGTGACCTCGAGCGCTCTGGCGGAAGATCACGAACGACACGCGGTCAGCGCGCGCTGGCGATAGAGCCTACTCGGTCGCGAGAAACCGGTTAGGCTTTTGTTCAACCTGGGATTTGCTTTTCGGCAAACTGGCCGAGATTAGTTCGGGTATCGATGGGATTGGCGGAATACAACCGGAAACGCGATTTCAAGAAATCGGCCGAGCCGGCCGGTAAAGCGAAGACTGCCGCGAAGAAGTCGAAACGTGGCGGCGCCAGGTTCGTAATTCAGAAGCACGACGCCACTCGTCTTCATTACGACTTCCGCCTGGAAATGGACGGCGTCCTCAAGTCTTGGGCGGTTCCGAAAGGCCTGCCGTGGACAAAAGGTGAAAAGCATCTGGCCGTCGAAGTGGAAGATCACCCGATGGACTACGCGGACTTCGAAGGAATTATTCCGAAAGGGCAATACGGTGGAGGGACGGTCATGGTTTGGGACCGTGGAACGTATGAGGCGGAAGGCGACGACCCGCTCAAGGCCTTGAAAGCAGGGCGACTCCACCTCCACATGAATGGCGACAAGGCGCAGGGGGAGTGGACACTTATTCGGATGCGGCGCGATGAAGCAAAGCCGCAGTGGCTGCTTCTCAAAAGCGGGGAGGCGATGAAGCCGCTTTCGAAGAAGCGGGACGACGAATCGGTGAAGACAGGCCGTAGCATGAAGCAGATCGCCGAGGACCAGGATGCCGAATGGCAATCAAATCGCGCGGATGAGAAGCCGACGGCAACGTCGCGGTTAAAGACACGGATTCGCGAGGCGCTTAAAAAAAAAGGGTCGCGCGCGGCCAAACAAAAGAGAGCCGGTCGCAAAAGCAAAGCGGCGGCCAAAATAGGCGCCGGAAAAGAGCGAAGTCTCAAGCTGCCGGATAATCTGCCGAAAGCGTCCGCGCGATTTATTGAGCCGATGAAGCCGCGGCTGATGGAAGCGCCGCCGCCAGGGGAGTGGATGTATGAGATCAAGTTCGACGGCATTCGTGCCGAAGCGATCAGGCGCGGCGGAAAGCTGGCGCTTCTCTCCCGAAATCAGAACGAGTTAGCGGGACGGTTTCCAGAGGTTGTCTCAGCCTTGTTGGCCTTGAAGGCGCCTGAGTTCGTGATCGACGGTGAAGTCGTGGCCTTAGACGAGAACGGCCGCTCCTCGTTTCAGCTACTGCAGGCGCTGGAGATGGAAGGCCGCAAGGCTCCGCTTTATTATTATGCGTTCGATTTGCTGCAGGCAGACGGACGGAGTCTCGTTAGTCTTCCGCTCGAGCAACGAAAGAAATTGCTCTCCGCACTCCTCGGTGGCGCGGAGGATCCGATTCGGCAGTCAAGCGATGTTGGCGAAGATGCAGACCCTCTTTTGAAAGAGGTGAAGCGACTCGGGCTGGAAGGAATTGTCGGGAAGTTGCGGCAGTCTGTTTACGAGCCAGGACGGCGAAGCGGCGCGTGGGTGAAGTTGAAGTCGCTTAACGAACAGGAATTTGTCATCGGCGGATTCACGCCACCGGCTGGCGCGAGGAAATACTTCGGCGCCATCCTGGTCGGCTACTTCGATAAGACCAGCGCGGGCAAAAGCGGGCGCGTTCTTCGCTTCGCCGGGAAAGTAGGAACTGGATTCAACAGCCGCAGCCTGGCGGCGCTGCGCGCTCAGTTTAAAGACATCGAGCTGGATCATTGTCCATTTGTCGATCTGCCGACGCGTGGCGGGGGACTAAGCGCGGGCGAGGTTCGACGCTGCACCTGGGTAAAACCGGAGCTGGTCGCGCAGATAAAATTTTCGGAGTGGACCCGGGACGGCAAGTTACGACCAGTATATCTCGGGCTGCGCGAGGACAAGCAGGCACAAGATGTGGTGCGTGAAGGCTAACTGGCAAAATCGGGAATACTTCGTGCTCGAACGGCCGGTGTCCGAGAAGTTATTGACATCTGTTCACAGTTAGGAGAAATCCACTTCCCGGCCAAAAAACAATCTATGCGTCCCATTTGGAAAGGCAGCATCAGCTTCGGGCTCGTTTACATTCCGATCGCGGTTTACCCGGCCACGCGTGAAGAGAAGATCAGTTTCCGTCAGCTGCGGAAACACGATTTGAGCCCGATCAAATACAAGAAAGTCGCGGAAGCTGACATGAAAGAAGTCAGCGCCGGTCAAATCGTGAAGGGCTTCGAGTACGAACGCGGCCGTTACATCGTGATGAACGACGAGGATTTCGAGAAGGTGAAGATCGAATCCACCCATTCCATCGACATCACGGATTTCGTGGAGCTGGAGCAGGTCGACCCGAAATTTTTCTACAAGCCTTACTTCCTTGAGCCGCAAAAAGGCGGCGAAAAGGCCTACGCACTTTTGCACAAGGCCCTGAGTGGAACGGACAAGATTGGCATCGCCAAAGTAGTGATCAGCAACCGCGAGTATCTGGCGGCGGTTAAATCCGACGGATTCTTCCTCGTCCTCGAGCTCATGCATTTCGCCAGCGAGGTGCTGACGCCGGCGGAACTAAACCGGCCGACCACCGAGTTGAGCGAGAAAGAATTGAAAATGGCGCAGGCGCTGGTCGACAGCATGACGGTGGCGTGGGAGCCAGAGAAGTACAAGGACGAGTATCGCAGTGCAGTCATGGAGATGATCGAGCAGAAGGCGAAGAACAAGAAGATCGAAGTGAAAGCGCCGGCGCCGCATCCGGCGACCAATGTGGTCGACCTGGTCAAGGTGTTGCAGGAGAGCCTGAACCGCAGTCAGTCGGTCAAAGTGAAACGTTCTTCGAACGGCTCACGGGCGCGCGGGTCTTCCCTCGTTAAGCAGAAGCGTCGCGTCGCCGCGTAGCTTTGTAGTGTAGCGGCGGTCTCTGACCGCCGCGCAGAGAGCGGCGGCGCCATTAGCATAAACGATTAGGCGCGAGGAATTGCCAGAGCGGCTTGCGGCTCGCCCGCTGCGTCCAGCTTCCGCGGCGATCGTCGAAAGATGATCCAGATGCCGACGAGAACGAACGCGGAGCCGACGCCGAACCATAAGGAGAGGCGTTCGCCGGCAAAAAGCCAGCCCAGGGCAATCGCTCCCGGTGGAGTTACCAGGGAGATAGTCTGCAAATTGGTCACGCTCATGCGCGGCATCAGCCAATAAAGAAGCAGAAAAGCCAGGGCCGAGCCGATCAGCGCGAGGTAAAGCAGGCAGACGACGGAAAGCGTCGTCCAATGGAAGTACAACGGATTACCTTCCACGATCAGCCCGAAGATGAGCAGCGGCAGAATGCCGAAGAACATTTGCCAAGCCGCCAGCATTGCCGGCGAAATGCGAATCGCGCGTTTCTTCAGGACCACGTTCGAAAAAGCGGCGCTGGCGGCGCCGATGACGATTCCGATTCCACTGAGGAAGGCGGGTATGCCGTTGAATCCGAGCAGGCGTGCACAGATGATCGCCACGCCGCCAAGCGCCAGCAGCGCGCCGGAGAGTTTGCGCCATTGCAGCGGCTCCTCCGGCAACAACCAATGCGCGAAGATCATGCCGGAAATAGGGATGGTTGCCTGGAGAACGGCGGCCATTCCGGAGGAAACGTAGAGTTCGCCCCAAAAGAGCGTGCCGTAATTCAGCGTGAACATCAGAATCCCCGTAAACGCAATGACGAAGTAGTCACCCGCGTTGCTGGCGAAGAGGCGCGCGCGTCCGATGGACACGGCGACCAACGCGATGATGGCGATGACGAAACGAATGGCCGCGTAAGAAATCGGCGGGAGATCGCGCAGGCCGAACTTGATGGCCAGCCAGGTCGAGCTCCAGATTACACAAAGCGTGAGCCAGGCGATGACGACTTTCCAGCCATAGGGTGGCCGCCAGCGGTTGATTAAGTGCGTGGCGGCGGCCCGGTTCATCGCGCACCATCGGTGGCGCGGGGAGTGTCGTAAAGCGCCGGCGCTAACTTGCTGGTTTTCGGTGGGAAGTTGTTTTTCCGAAGGAGAGAACGCGATCGCTTCGTCGCGGGATCCCTCGGCTTCGCTCGGGATGACAAACGTTGTGATGATTCGTGCCGGAATCGATCAGGAAGCTCGGGTAAGAACGAGCGTCGGGGAATGGACCGTGGCACCGCACCCTCGTTCCTCCTTTAGCCGCCCATCAAAAAGACGTTCGCCTTCCCTCTCCGTGTCATCCCGAGCGAAGCCGAGGGATCCCGCGACGCAGACCACGTTCTCTCACCGGACGAGGAGATCCTTCATCGAGGAACTCGGCGGTATGATTGCGCGGCTACCTCCCAGGAGCGCGAGACGCAGATGCAGGCTCTCAGCTCCTTGTGATGTTCCGAAAGGCATCAATATTAGTGCCATGAAGGTGAACGTGGTGGTAAAGCCGAAGGAAGCGGTGCTCGATCCACAGGGTGCTGCAGTGCGCGACGCCATGCGGCATTTGGGGATGCCCGAAGTTCGCAGTGTGCGCATCGGCAAGTTTATGGAGATAGACGTGGAAGGCGACACACCGCAGATGCAGGAGAAGCTGCACGAGCTTTGCCGCAACCTCCTCTCAAACCCCGTGATCGAGGACTACAGCCTTCAGCAGTCAGAGATCGGCGATCAAAAGTCAGGAGGCCGCAAATGAAAGCGCTTCGCTATTTCTTCTGTGTCTTGCTGCCTCCTGTTGCCGTTTTGCTTACCGGAAGAATCGGAAGCTTTTTCCTCAGCCTGCTCCTTACCTTGCTGGGATATTTTCCGGGAGTCTTTCATGCATTTTTCGTTGTGAACGATTATCATCAGGAACAACGCGCCCTGCGTTATGGCGTAACTCGTTAGGCGATGAAATTCGCCGTCATTCAATTTCCAGGTTCCAACTGCGATCAGGATTGCTTCGGTGCGATCAACGGACTGGAAGACTGCCAGGCCGAATACGTCTGGCATCAGGAGAACTCCCTTTCCGGTTATGATGCGGTGATCGTCCCGGGCGGATTTTCTTACGGCGACTATCTGCGCTGCGGCGCGATCGCGCGGTTTTCGCCGATCATGCGCGCCGTAATTCAGGAAGCGGCCGACGGGACGCTCGTTCTCGGCACCTGCAACGGCTTCCAGATTTTGTGTGAAGCGGGACTGCTGCCCGGCGCGTTGGTGCGCAACCGATCGCTTCGCTTCGTATGCGATATGGCGATTACCCGGGTGGAAAGCGTGGACTCGCCTTTCACCGGTTGCTGCACGAAAGGCGAGCTACTGCGCCTGCCGATTGCGCACGGGGAGGGGTGTTTTTTTGCCGACGAGCGGACGCTGTCGGAGTTAAAAGCGAACGATCAGATTCTGCTCCGCTACGCCGATGAGGCGGGAGCGATCACGCCCGCGTCGAATCCGAACGGATCGCTCGAGAATATCGCCGGCATCTGTAATCGCGAACGAAACGTCTTTGGACTGATGCCGCACCCGGATCGCGCGGCGGAAGCGCGGTTGGGCAGCATGGATGGGATCAAGATTTTCCGGTCGATGATGCAGGCAATGACCTTCGCCACGCACTAGGGCGGCTAAGCCAAGGTTCGCGATGGCGGAGGCGCGATCAACAGCACGCGAGGCGCTTGCGCTGCCCCGATTAATCCGGCGTGGTGTCGGAAATTATCTTACCATATGCGCGTAATAAGTGGCTGATTCCGCGGCTTTTCCGGTCGTTTTCGCGCTCACCGGCCGTGTCACGATTTTGTTCGCTGATTGAACAGAAGTGTAAATAAAAATTACAGAAAAATGGCTCACTTCCATGGGCTTCCCTCGTAGAGAGGCACTGGCACCTCCGTTGCTAAAACAGAGTCAACAACACGACCTCACATATGCTCTTACAGAAAACACTTCACATGAGTCACTCGGTGCCCGAGTGCAAAGCTCGGCTCGCCAGTATCCAATCCTACCGTCGCCGTTTCCTAATGGTGACGAAAGCGACCGTGACTTCGTCGAAGACGGTCGACTTTTCGTTCCGGGGACCGTTTGGGTTCCAAGGACGCACTGTTCTGTTGGCGGTCGACAGCGAGTCGCCCGATGAGTTTGCATTCGAGTCAGTGGGTGGAAACATCGATGTGATGGGTCTCGTCGATTTCACCGAAATCCGGCCCAACTGCACGGAGATCACGCTGGCTGTTCACTACGATATCAAAAATCGATTTTTCGCATGGCTGGATCGTCGACTTCACTTCGTCGACGTGTTCGTGACCTCGGAGCTGCGCAGCATCCGCTCGCACTTCGAAGGCATCGCCGCTCCCTACGCGGAGCCGGCGCCAATCCTGCCGATGTTCGAAACGGCCGTCGCCTAAGGGGAGCAGGGGACTGAGAAAACGCACACCGTTCGCGGTGTGCGTTTTTTTTATCCGATGCGAACGGCGTGCGTCTTATCGAGGCGAAGGATCTGACCGGGTTCCAGTGCGATCGCAGCTTTCGGGTCGAGCTGCTTGGCGCCGTTCAGTTGAACGCTGCCTTGTTTGATCAACCGGCTGGCTTCGCTGCGTGACTTCGTCATCTTGAAAGCCTGCTGGTAAGCGGCGACGATCAGACTGGCGAGCTCATCCTGGCCAGCCGGGAACGACGGCAGATCCGAGTCGCTCAGGCGCTTTTCACTAAAGCGCAGGTTCCAGTCATCCCGGACGCGCTGCGCGGCGGCGGCGTCGTGGAAACGTTCCACGATGTCGAAGGCCAGTTGTTTCTTCGCTTCCAGCGGATGAGTGGCGGAAGGAAGCGAGCGATGCAAGAGAACGTCGTAGTAGCGGGCCATGAGCTCATCGGAAATGCTCATGACTTTTCCAAACATGCTCTCGGCCGATTCGGCCACCCCGATGTAGTTCCCGAGGCTCTTGCTCATCTTCTTCACCCCGTCGAGCCCCTCGAGCATGGGGAGGAGCATCACCACTTGTTGGGGCATGCCTTCTTCGCGTTGAAAATCTCGACCGACCAGAACGTTGAAAAGTTGATCGGTTCCGCCAAGCTCCACGTCGGCGTTAACGACGACCGAGTCCCAGCCCTGCATAATCGGGTATTGGATCTCGTGGGCGTGGATGGGGTGCTGATGTTCGATGCGATCGCTGAAATCTTCCCGCTGCAACATTTGCTGCAGAGTGACCCGGCTGTTCAGGCGGATGACTTCCTCGTAGTTCATTTTGCGGAACCATTCGCCGTTGAAGAGAATTTCAGTGCGGCTCTCATCCAGAATCTTGAAGGCCTGCGCGCGATAGGTTTCGGCGTTGGCGCGAACTGCATCGGCGGATAAATGCGGACGGGTGGTGGAACGTCCGCTCGGATCGCCAACCATCGCGGTAAAGTCGCCGATGATCAGGATAGCCTGGTGCCCCAGCTCCTGGAATTGCTTCAGTTTCTGCAGGGCGACGGTATGTCCGAGATGGATGTCCGGCGCGGTGGGATCGACGCCGAGTTTGACCCGCAAAGGCCGCCCCTGGGCAAGTTTCTCGCGGAGTTCATGCTCGCTGATGATCTGGGTAGCGCCGCGCCGGAGGAGAGCGAGCGCTTCTTCAGCTTGCATTCGACCTAACGAGTTTGGAATAACAATTCCGGGCGAGCTACTTGCTCTTGTTCAGCAGCTCGCGGATATCGTCGATCGTCATCGGCTTCTTTTTACTATCGAGCGATTTTTGACTCTTCCCCCGGACAAGGAAGGGACGATTGCCGGCGTAGCTGGACTCAGAACCGGCCGCGGTTCGGTGGCCATCGCGCAAACTCACAGAGGCTCGCGCTGCTGGCGTCTGGTAGGTTCGATCCAGCGAAGCAGAGCGCGCCGCCATTAACGGAGAAGCCGGTTTTACGTCGTTGTAAGCGTGTTGGGAAAAGTCGCGAGTTCCGAACTCGCGTGTGTTCGTGTAGGTGGCCGGCCCGCTCTTCTTCTGCAGGTAGAAGGTGCTTACCCGGGCGGCGCGGGGATCGGCCGAAGTCTTGTCCGCGATAAATTTCTTCGACTGGGAGTCATTGCCAATACTCGCATTAGGCCGCAAGAGGCGGTCCATGAGCTTCCCCTCCTGCTGCTGGGCCCAGAGCGAGCCAGAACAGCAGATCAGAATGGCGACTGCGAGAAACTTCACGCGAAAAGCCTGCCTAAACGGGCCCGCGGCGTAAAGGAAATACGCATGGTTAGTCGCCTCGCAGCGCTCGCTGCAGGACGTGGGCTCCGCCTGGGGCGGGCGTGTCTCCCCGTAAGATTTGGGCGGCATAAACCGGATGCCCGTAATAGCGGTCGTTCTCCTTCTTGTTGGTGCCAAGGACAGCCCCTTCGACCGCCGCGCCAGCAAAGAGGCCCTTGGTGCGACTGTAGGTGTAAATGGCCGCCGTCGGCGTGACCGCAGCGTGCGCGTCGCGGCCGACTGGTCCGGCGGCGACACTGGCGTCGGCGCCGAGCGTGACATTGTTTTTTTTAGAGAAAGCGCGCACCGCGGCATCCGTGTTGAGCACAAAAATGAAATCGGTGGCTTCAGCCCCAATTTGCAATCCCCAGCCGGCACCGCCCTGGCTGATGAACGACGGGCCCGACCAGCCGTGCCGGGTGCGCGCAACCACGACGCCGTGTCCCGCTTTGCCGCTGAAGACGAATCCCGCCTTAATCACGGTGATAATGGCGAGGCCCTTGGAATGGCGAAGCACGCTTTGGGGAATACTCGATTCGGGCATTTCGCGAAAATCGCGAATGATCTTCGCGCAATGATTGACCGTTTCCTGTTCGGTGGCGAAGGCGGGAAGGCTGGTCAAAGTCAGGCAGGCCAGCGCGACGAAGGCGGTTTTGTTCATGGTTTAACGAGTAACGGATGTTTGACGATTTACAATTCAACTCTGCGGCTCACGTTTTTCCACGCCCTGTTCGACCTTCATTTCATGCGTGACGAAAACGGCGTGTTTACCGGGAACAATGCCGCCGCCGCAGACCTTGCTGTATGTCTTCGTGAATTCGGCGCCGAAGAAAAAAATGACGGCCGAATAATAAATCCAAACGAGAAGAATGATGAGGGCGCCGGCGGCGCCGAAGCTAGAAGCGATGCTGCTGGTAGCGAGATAAAGCGCGATCAAATATTTGCCGAGAGTGAAAAGGAGGCCAGTAAAGAGCGCCCCGATCCAGACATCGCGCCAGGTCAGGCGCACGTCGGGAAGGACCTTGTAAATCAAGCCGAAGAGGATGGAGAAGACCAGAAAGGAGCAGAGCTCGGTGAACGCCGTGGTCAGGGTGGGGCGGGGCAGGAGCCAGGACATGTAATAAATAATCGCCTGCAATGAAGTCGTTAGGATGAGCGAAATGGTCAGGAGAAACCCGATGGCCACAACCATGGCAAAGGAGATGAGGTAATCGCGGATGAAATCCCGCCAGGCCGCGCCCGGCTTTAGCCGGACACCCCAGATGGTGTTGAGGGCATCTTTCAGCTGCCCAAAAACGCCCGACGCACCGATGATGAGGGTCACGATGCCGAGCGCCGTTGCGGCAACACTTTTTGGGCGGTCCGCGGACGCCAGGATAAGCGACTGGAGCTCGCTGGCCGCTTTCGGGCCGATGAATGCACTGAGCTGATTAATGATCTCGCTGCGCGCAGCGGCTTCGCCAAAGACGAATCCGGCGAGGGAGATGGCGATGATAAGGAGCGGGGCGACGGAAAAGAGGGCGTAATAGGCGAGAGCGGCGCCGAATCGAAGACCGCGATCGTCCGACCACGCAGTGTAGGTCTGTTTCAGAAGCGAGAGCCATGAACAGTCCATTTTTCCAGCCATTTTCCAGTCAACCCTTCCTTCCAATGCGTCTGCCGCCTACGTTATGGACGTGAGTTTTCTGGGATATTGGCTTTGCCGCCGCCACTCACCGTCCTTGTTTGAAGATGGAAAATGATCTGAACATCGGCAGCGAACCGCTCCTCGATGACCAGTTCATGCGCGACGCCCTGCGCCAGGCGCAGAAGGCCTTCGCGGCTGAGGAAGTGCCGGTCGGGGCCGTCGTGGTCCGGGCAGGAAAAATGATTGCTCGCGCCTACAATCAAGTGGAGCTGTTGAAAGACGCCACCGCCCATGCGGAGATGCTCGCGCTAACCCAGGCGGAAGCAGCGGTGGGAGATTGGCGCCTAACCGACTGCGATCTTTACGTCACCAAGGAGCCGTGCGTGATGTGCGCGGGCGCGCTCGTTCATACCAGAATCCGGCGCGTCGTTTTCGGCTGTACGGATCCACGGAGCGGCGCAGCCGGGGGATTCATTAATCTGCTGCAGAATCCGGCCTTGAATCATCACTGTGATATTACCGCCGGTGTTTTGCAGGATGACTGCGCCGCGTTGATCAAAGAGTTTTTTCGGACCAAGCGCAAAGGCGCGGAACCTGAATGAGCGCGCGAGATCTTCTTCCTCGCTGCCCTTGCGGGGAGAAGATTGAGTGAGGGGTGCGCACCGATTCCTAACGAATCGTTCCGGGTAGCTACCAGCCGCGCCATTGAATGGAGGAACGAGTTCCGTCTCGTCCCACTAGTTTCGGGGCGCTCCCGCGCAATTTAAGACACTTCAGTCGGGTTCACCCGCAGCCGTACCGATTCGTCCGCATTGCATCGGGAGATCCCTGGCCTACCCTCGGCTCGGGATGACAAGAGGGGGCGTGCCGTCGGCGTGGTTATTTTAAGACGGCTTGGTGGAACTCGTACCAGTCGTCCAGATTGTTCAAATTGACGGCGTCTTTGAAGGCAGAGTCGTCGTCGGCCATGCCGCAATTCCCGAGAATTTTTTTGCGCGTTTCGTCTTCATGGATGTAGCCGCGGACAGCCGCGTTGTGTTTTTCGATCGAGTCGCGGTTCAGCGACTTCGCGTTCTTCTTCACCCATTCTTCGAACTGTGGATAGGTCGGTTTATTTTGCCGGATGTAATCTTTGACCGCCTGCTCATCCAGCCCGAGCGCCGCACAGGTCATGGCGTCGTAACCGCGCCCCATCCCGGGATAGCCGGGAGCGATTTTGCCGGCTTCTTCCAGTGACACTTTGAGCCACAAGCGCGGGAGGTGGAGGATGCCGAGGGGTCCGGCGGTGCCGGAACTGATCATGGGGACGTAGGTGGTACTCATGGGGGATCTTTCGTTTGTTCTTGTTAGGGGTACATGCTGAGCCGTGAGAAGGCCAGGCCATTTGAAATGACGAATGACGAATTTTGAATGACGAGAAATGGGCCCTGTGGGCCAAGTGCCGCCGCGAAGCGGCGGATTGATGAGGGCGGCGTCCCCGCCGCGTACCGCTGAACTTTCGTGCCCGATTTTGTTTCGGCCTTTTCAGGCGTGATCAGCGACCGCTTGTGAGGTCCCTCGATCGCCCCTCGCGACCTCGGGATGACAGAGTATGCGGACGCGTTCGTAAACGCGTTCGCTTCTGTTTGGAGTTTGGATGTTGGAACTTGGGATTTTCCGCCCCCGCGGGGCGGCGCTGCCTCGCAAGGATTCGAACCTTGACAAAGAGATCCAGAATCTCTGGTGCTACCGTTACACTACGAGGCAATCGAAGCCCAGGTTCGCCAACCGCGATCCTGGGGGGCAGAACCTACCTCCGAAGACTCCCCGCGCAAGCGTGAGAGGCGGCTCCGAAGGTCATTTTCCGAGCTGAAATTCGTCGCCTTCCCGGGCAAGAACGACGTCCAAACCCCGGCCACTTCGTTTCACGAAATCCTGCGCCGTTTTTGCCATTTGATCCATGGCGCGGTCGTCGTGCGTCGGATCGTGATGAAAAAGCACTACCTTTTTTACCTCGGCGTCGAGCGCGAGGGTCAGGGTCGCGCTCAGGGAGCTGTGACCCCAGCCGACATGGCCCTCGTATTCCTGATCGGTGTATTGCGCATCCACG
The DNA here is from genome assembly GCA_963746035.1 of uncultured Verrucomicrobiae bacterium. Classification (GTDB taxonomy): domain Bacteria; phylum Verrucomicrobiota; class Verrucomicrobiia; order Chthoniobacterales; family UBA10450; genus JBBRDU01. The sequence continues at coordinate 359,264 of CAVUZN010000002.1, forward strand.
ATCAAAAGATCAACACCGTGAAGGAATTCGAGCAGGCGAATCCGTTTGGCTTTGCTTTGATCGCGAAGCGCTTCCCCGGAGATCTTGGCGCCGTCCGGAGCATGAATGACCCTGCCGTCGTAGGGTTCGTTATCCGGCAGGAAGGCAATCGAACCACCGGAGGATTGCACGCGATAGCCCACGCAGATGCCGGGATGGTTAACGAGATGCGCTTTCACTCCAAGCCGGCCGATGTGGAAATCGGCTTCCTCGATTTCCCTGACTTCAACGCGTCCGGGCAGAGCCTCCATCTGGACGGGGAAGAACGGCGCGGCCATTTGCCCGGCAAAAGTGTTCCGCAAACTGGCGTTGGTCCCGTCGTAGCCCATGATCAGGATGCGGTTCTTGGCGTGATAGCAGGGAGCGAAAAAGGGAAAGCCCTGGATGTGATCCCAATGCATGTGGGTGATGAGCAGCGAAACATCGATTGGCTTCTCACCAAACTCACCTTCGAGGGCTGTGCCTAACGCACGAATACCGGTACCGGCATCGAGAATAACGATTTCGCCATCGGCGCGAATTTCGACGCAGGTGGTGTTGCCGCCGTATTGCAGGGTGGTCTGTCCTGGAACCGGAATCGATCCGCGGACTCCCCAGAGCTTCACGCGAGCGGGAGATGATGAAGCATCAGGCATTGCGTGGAGAGTGGCGGGAGTCTGTCACGCAAGCCGGTTGAAACCAAGGAATTTTCGATTGCCTCGGGTGCTGTTGGGTTCTGCGCCAACACTCACCCTCCGCGCCCTCTAAGTCGGGCGCGGACAAATGGTGACCGTTGAACGGACAAGCTCTGCGCCACCACTCACCCTCCCGCGCCCTCTCACCCGGCGCAGGACAAGTGCTGAACGTTGGGAAGGGAGAAGCTCTGCGCCATCACTCACCCCCCCGCGCCCCTGAGTCGGCGCGGGACAAGTGCTGAACGTTGGAAAGAAAACAAAAAGGCCACCGCGTTTCCACGGTGGCCTCTTGAGAGGGAAAGTAACTACTAGCTGTTCTTGCGACGGCGCAGCAAGGTCGGGATTCCTGCGACCAAGCCGGCTCCGCAGACGCTGAGGATCGGCATCAGGGCCGACATCTCCGGAATCGGAACCGAGATGCTGCCGATGTTGTCGATCGTCGTGCCAGCGTCAGGGCCGCCATTGCGGGTTGCCTGAGCCGCAAACTGAGAAGTGCGGATCTGATCGGTCGCCGCCACCACGGAAAACTGGCCGATGAGCTGCGCGCCGTTAATTGGCGTCGCACCTTCGTACTGCCAGGTCAGGTTCGCCAGGCTCGGGTTGTCGGTCATGTTAACCAGCGACGGGTTGACGCCGCTGTTCGCCGAGGAGAAAGCCCAGCCAGCTGGCTGCAGATTCGAACCTGCGGTGAAAGAACCGAAATCGTAGATGGTGAAGAAGTCGCCGGGTTTAACCATCTGATCGACGGTGACGTTCACCTGGTAGTTCCAGAGGAATCCACCGGCGGTGGCCGACGGCGGTGTTGGATTCAGCGTCGGGATAATATCTCCGTTCGCTGCTAAAATTGTTGCCCCGATTGTAAGTAACCCTAGTAGTGCTTTCCTCATAATGTGTTGTGGAGTTATGCCGATCTTGGCAATAATTGAGTCTCACCGTCAATAGAATTCTCATGCCATCAGATCGAATTTTTCCGGTCTACCTCGGAAAATGACGGGAGGCTCCGTGGCGACGGTAACCGGGGAAAGCTCCACGGCCAGGTCCGGGGCGGTTTTCGGGCAGTGGTTGCTCCTGTTTTCGCTTTGGCTTTGGGCGATCTGGAGCTGCGCCGAGCACTGGCGCGGTAATCCCAACTACTCCTACGGCTGGGCCGTCCCCCTTCTCGCCCTCGGATTCGGGCTGCGCCGCTACTGGCGGATGAACAACAAGGTGCTCGCTCCGGCTGCGCTCCCACCAGCCGCCGCCGGACTGGTCATCGTCATGGGATTGCTCGGCCTCGGCCTGGAGTACGCCCGCGAAGACATGTGGCACCCCGAAATCGTGCTTTGCAGCATCTGCCTTCTCAGCGTTGGCCTAACGCTTTTGATTTTTCGAATCTGGTCAGCCGCACTTTTTCGCGAGCAGCTTTTTCCGGTGCTGTTTTTCCTCACCGCCGTTCCATGGCCGCCGCGGATCGAACAACCGCTCACTGCCGCGCTGATGCGCGGCGTGGCGTCGGCCACGACCGAAATCCTGCACTGGATTGGAATTGAAGCGACGGTGGCTGGCGGGGCCATTGCGATGCAGACGGGGTTGGTCGGGATCACCGAAGCGTGCAGTGGCATTCGTTCGCTGCAAGCGGGGATCATGTTTGGGCTGGCCATGGGGGAGTGGTTCCTGCTGCGGCCCGGGCGGCGCGTGCTGCTCCTGATTCTCGCGCTCGTGCTGGCGCTGCTTTCGAACCTCGGCCGCACTCTCGCTCTCGCACTGCAAGCGGAATGGCATGGAACGCAATCGGTCGAGCGTATCCACGATTTCGCCGGCAACATCGCGGTCACAGCGCTGGTGATGGCGATCGCGGCATGCGCAAAATTGCTGGCCGGGGCCCGGCGCAGTCCGATCGAGACTGGCCAGGAAAGAGGCGAAACCGAAGGCGGTATTGGCCTAACGACGCGGTCGGGCTGGCTCTGGGTGGGAATGGCGGTGGCGCTGCTCGCTGGTATTTTCTCCGCCCGTTTTCTGTATGCGAAAGCGGAGGCGCAGGCGCACACGCAGACGGCGCCTTTCTTTTACACGCGCGTCCATGCGCCGGGTAATCAAGTGCTGCCGGTGGCGAAGGAAATTTGGAACGAATTGCACCCAACCAGCGGCGAGTTGGTGCGGCACGATGGCGGCGACCAGGCCTCGGTCGGATATTGTTATCACTTCTTCTGGAAGCCTTCGGTCTGGAATCGGTTCGTTCTTGTGCACCGTCCCGACATTTGCATGCCCGGCGTCGGCTGGGAATCGAGTGGCGCGCCGGAGCCGATTGACGTGACCCTGAACGATCAGCCGGTGCGCTTCTACCTTTTCCGATTTCAGCGCGGTGACATGCATGCGGTGGAACTGTGGGGGGCGTGGCGCAATGGCGATCCCGTACCGCTGGAATACACGCCTAACCAAGTCTTTGGCGTGGCGCCGCCTCCCGCGGCTTTAAACCTCGAAGGCAAACGTCGATCCGCTACGGAAATTGTCGCGTGCACGCGCTTTTTTGAAGGGAGCGCGCCGGCATCGGAGATAGCGGTAGCGCTTTTGCAATCAGTCATGGAGTATAAAAAACAATGAGCGAATCGGGCGATGGGAAGTCGTTAGCGCGCCGTATGGCGGAAGAAGAGGCGGCAAGAATGGTGGAGCGCCGCCGCAGCAAGCTCGGCTGCGTCGCCGTAGTAGTCGGACTCATTTTGCTGATCGTGGCGGGACGCTTCGCCTATAAGTGGGCCAAGGTCGCGCGGGCACACCAATTCGCGAAGCAGGGCGACGAGCTCACGGTGGCGGGCAAATACACTGAAGCGGCGGGGCGTTATCGCGCCGCCTTACAGCTGGCGCCAATGGATTACCACGCGTTGCGCAGCGCAGCCATGCTCGGAACGAGGATCAGTCCTTCCCAGGCGGTTGATCTGTGGGGGCAGGTGATGCGGCTGCCACAGGCGACCGTGAGCGACAAGCAGGAGTACGTGCGTGCGCTGATGAAGCTCGGGAAAATCAAAGCAAGCGAGCCGACCCTGACGCAGCTGCTGCAAAAGGATCCGGATGCGACGACTCTGTTGCTGGCTGCGCGCTACGCTCGTGCCACTGGCGATCTGGCCAAGGCAATCGAGTTTGCGCGCCTCGCGGTGAAACGTGACCCGCAGGGGCCGGCCAACTTTACCCTGGCGGAATTCCTTGCGGCATCGGCCAGCGACGCGCAGCACACGGAAGCGCGCCAGCTTTTGTGGGACCTGGCGGGGAAGCCGGGTGAATACCAGGCGAAGGCGATCGAAGCGCTGGCAGCGGCGCGGGAACTGACGACGGACGAGCGCGAGCGAATTCTTAAAATGCTGGAAGGCCTCGGCGGCAGTTCGATCACGGACGCGCTGCTGGCGGCTGATTTGCAGATGCAATTGCATCCCGAAGAATCGGCCAAGATTTATGATCAGGTCGTGGGGCGCTGGGGCGAAGGCGATGCCACTGACCTGAATCTGCTGGCGCGCTGGTTGAATTTGCACGGGCAATCGGAGCGCGTGCTGGCGCTGCTGCCGATTGATCGAACGGCAAAAGACAATCAGCTGATACTGGGTCGCCTGGACGCACTGGCTGCGCTGCAGCGATGGGATGATATCGAGAAATATTTGCTGCAACCGGACTTGGATTTGAACGCGACCGTTTTGGAAAGTTTTCGAGCGCGGACGGCTCAGGAAAAAGGCCAGGTGATGGACGCGGATGTTCACTGGAATCATGCGATCTCCCTGGCGGCCAACGATCCCGACAAGCTGCGCTTTGTCGCGAATTTCGCCTCGCAGAGCAAGGCTTCCGGGATTGCCCTGAAAGCCTACGAACAGATGGCAAAAATTCCGCAGCAAGCGGTCGCGGCCTATCTCGCCACCGAGCAGATGAGCGCATTGAGTGCCGACACCAGGGTGCAGCGCGACGCCGCCGAAAAGGTGGCGCGGCTGGCCCCTAACGACAGCAACGCGGCGGATCAACTCGCTTACCTTAATCTGCTCCTCGGACAGGACGTAGACGCCAGCTTTGCCCGGGCGCGGGAACTGGCTGAGAAAAACCCTTCGCGCCTTTCCTATCGGGTTACCGCGGCGCTGGGTTATCTGCGGAAAAAGGATCCGGGTCCGGCGCTGGCCCAATTTCAACCGCCAGCGGGCGCGCCGCCGATCGACTGGAGCGTCACCCCGGCTTCGTGGCGGGTGATTTACGCAGCTACTCTCCGGGCCAACGAGAAAACACAGGAAGCCGCGGAGGTCTTGAAGACGATTTCGTTAGACCAGCTCGGCGCGGAAGAGCGCGCGTTGCTCGAAGGAGAAAACGGCGCGGCGCCCAACGGCTAGCGGGGGGGGCCGCCGGCCAACCTCAACTGTTGGCGCGGGTCTTGCGACGAAAGCGATGCTTAGAAGAAAATCGGAATGATCAGGATGGCGACGATATTCACCACTTTGATCATCGGATTGATCGCCGGACCCGCGGTATCCTTGTAAGGATCGCCAACCGTGTCGCCGGTAACGGCGGCGGCGTGCGCGAACGATCCCTTTCCGCCAAAGTTTCCTTCTTCGATAAATTTCTTGGCGTTATCCCAGGCACCGCCCGCTGAGGTCATCGAGATCGCGACGAATAAGCCGGTGACAATCGTGCCGACGAGCACGCCGCCTAGCACAACGGGGCCGAGGAGATTCTTGAAGTACGCGACCAGAATCACGACCACCACCGGCAAAAGCGCCGGCACGATCATTTCGCGGAGAGCCGCCTTGGTCACGATGTCGACGCAGGCGCCATATTCCGGCACATCCTGACCGGTCAGAATTCCCGGGTGCTTTTGCAGTTGGCGTCGCACTTCAAGAACAACGGCGCCCGCCGCCTTACCTACCGCGTCCATGCTGAAAGCGGTAAAGACGAACGGGAGCAGGCCCCCGATAAACAGGCCGACGATCAGTTTGGGATCAGTTAAAGCGAAATCGAGATGGAAGCCTGCTCCAAGATGATCCTTCAGTTCCTGGACGTAGGAGCCAAAGAGAACCAGCGCTGCCAACCCGGCCGAAGCGATCGCGTAACCCTTGGTCACCGCTTTCATGGTGTTGCCGACGGCGTCGAGTTCGTCTGTGACCATCCGCACTTCCTTTGGCAAATTGCTCATCACGGCAATGCCGCCGGCGTTGTCGGTAATCGGTCCAAAAGCGTCGAGTGAAATAATAATGCCGGCCATTGAGAGCATGGCCATGACGGCGGTGGCGATTCCGTAGAGCCCGCCAAAGTGATAGCTGACCAGGATCGCGGCGCTGATGAACAACACGGGCAAGGCGGTTGCGTGCGAACCGGTGGCCAGACCTGCGATGATATTGGTGGCGTGACCGGTTTCCGACGCCTTCGCGATTTTCTGCACCGGCCGGTAATGCGTCGAAGTGTAATAGTTGGTGATGACGACCACGATCGCGGTCATGAGCAATCCGACCAGGGCGCTGAAGTAAAGGTCGTTCGCGCTGTGCCGTGCGCCGTTCACCACGAATCCCTCCGGGAAAAGCTTGTGCGTTACCGGCCAGAACAGGATGGCTGAGACGATTCCGCTCGCTGCCACCGAACCCATCAGGACGTTCGCCGGTTTGCCCTTGGCGAAGCCGACATAAAGAATGCCGATGATGGCGCCGAGAACCGAGATACCGCCGAGCAGGAAGGGATAGATGATCGCCGCCTTGTCGCCGCCCATGCTGAGAGCGCCGATGAGAATCGCGCCGATTAAGGTGACCGCGTAAGTTTCAAAGACGTCCGCGGCCATGCCAGCGCAGTCTCCGACGTTGTCGCCGACATTGTCCGCAATCGTGGCCGGATTACGGGGATCATCTTCCTCGAGGTTCTTCTCGATTTTACCGACCAGATCGGCGCCGACGTCAGCCGCCTTGGTGTAAATACCGCCGCCAAGCCTGGCGAAAACGCTAATCAAACTGGCGCCGAGAGCGAGACCGACCAGGCTGCGGATTGCATCCGTCTGCCCAATCATATTGATAGCGAAATAATAGAAGGCACCGACGGCGAGCAGCGCTAGACCGACGACGAGAAGGCCGGTGACGGCACCGCCGTTGAAGGCCATGCGCAAGGCACCGACGCGCGAAACGCTGGCCGCCTGGGTAGTGCGAGTATTGGCAAGAACGGCGATACGCATACCGATGTAGCCGGCGGCGAGGGAGCAAATGGCACCGAGGAGGAAGCCCCAGGCGGTGGCCTTGTCTTTAAAAATGAAGAGCAGGATGAAAAGAACGATCGCGATGATGCCGACGCTCTTCACCTGGCGGCCGAGATAAGCCTTCGCCCCTTCCTGCACTGCGCCGGAAATCTGGCGCATCCGTTCATTCCCGGGTGAGGCCTTCAAAATTCGCCCGATCAGGAAGAAGGCGAAGATGAGGCCGATAACGGCGCAAACCATTGCAATGGGAACACCGGATTGAATTAGGTCGATGGCAAAAAAAGTCATGAGTCGCGCGATGAAGCGCTGGACTGTATGGAGAAATGCCTAACTGGCAACCGGCTATTTGCTGGGGCCGCCGGGAAACTGCCCCCCTCGGAAAGTTCAGAGACTGAACATTTTCTGCAGGCGGGCCAGGAAAGTTGCGCGGTATTCCTGCTCTTTCTGAGCGGTCTGCGACGGAGCGGCCGCCTCCCGGACGATCCCCTCCGTCTCCATCCGGCGCGCGGCCAAAATCTCACTGAGCTGCCGAAGGCATTCGGGCGTTTCCCGAATGACATCGCCCATGGTGGTGTTGTCGATTTCCATGACAAAACAGTCGTTCTGCGCGTGGATGGTGGCGCTGCGGCGTTCCCCGGTCAGGAGCGACATCTCGCCGAAACAATCGCCGCTGCGGAGGGTAGCTACCGGGATGGTGCTGCCGTTTTTGCTGACCGAAACCTGCGCCGTTCCTTGGAGCATGACGAACATGGAGGCGCCGGCCGCACCCTCCTCGATAATCCGTTCGCCGCGTCCGAACTGATCGAGGTGCGCGTGTCGCACAATATTCTCCAGCTGCGAATCGCTGAGGCACTGGAATAGAGCTTCGTTGCGGAGGATCGCGAGGGCCTGCTCCTGATCCTGGTCCGCCTTGCGGGCAGATTTTCGTTCGATTCGCAGCGTCCGAATCGGGAAGGGGATGGTCATGTTCTGGCGTTTGAGCTCGTACCAGATGTTGGTGCGGATGGAGTCCTGCGTCTCGTTGATCGTCCCGTGATTGCCCATGTAGAACTTGATCTCGTAGATGACGGCGTGGTCCGCGAAGTCGGCGAGGAAGACTTTGACCGGCGGTTCGCTCAGAACTTTGTAGCCGGCGCTGGCGGCGCGGCTGAGTGCATCTTTGACCCGGTTTGGTGGCACGGAGTAATCGATGCCGACGCGGATGCGCATGGCGTGGACCTCCGTGGGGTAGTGCAAATTCGTAATCGTCTGCCGGACCAGCTCGTAGTTGGGAATGTCGAGGTAGATCCCGTCGTTGGTGCGCAGACGGATTGAACGCCAGTTGATTTCCATCAACTCGGCCGCTTGATCACCGATCTTCAGCCAGTCGCCGACGCGAAACGGCCGGTTTATTTGCAGGGAAGTGCCGGCGATGATTCCGCCGAAGAGGTTTTGTCCCGCGAATCCGAGAATGATCGCGATGATGCCGGATCCGGCGAGGAGGGTTTTGAGTTGCCCTTGCGCGTGATAACCGATGCTTAAGACCACGAGGGCAGCGAAGAGGAAGAGGAAAAGCGCGACGACTTCGCGAACGAAATGGGGAATGGGAATCTGCCGGCGCTGTTCGAAGTAGAGATCCCAGACGTAGCGATTGATCAGGGCCACGAGGACGCCGACCGAGAGCAGGAAAAGGAGGGCGCCAACGTGATTGCGCCACGGGGCGGTCACACCGGCGAAAACGATCGCGGCGTAGAAGGCGAGAACGAGGCAGAAGAACTGGAAGGCCGCGCCGAGACGAACCCCGGAGCGGCGCTTGAGCAATCGCCCTACCCAAAGCGTGACCAGAAAGGTGCCGATGAAAATCAGGACGATTTCCGCCGCGTTCTGTGTCTGGAGGAAGGTGAACATTCCTGCCCGGCAGGGTAGCAAGCACATTGCCGTGGCGGCAAGGCGCTAACGGTGAGGCTTAAAGATGAGACAGGCCCAGCCGGCGAGGAAAAGCAGGCCGCCGAGAGGTGTGATCGCGCCCAAAGCGCGAATATTAGTTAGGCAGAGCCCGTAAAGACTGCCGCTGAAGAAAAAAATGCCTGCGCCAAAGAGCCAGGGAGCGATGCGTGGACCGATGCCGGAAACAGCAATAATCAAAAGCGCGATGGCGTGAACGAACTGATAGAGCACGGCTTTGTTCCAGGCGTCGGTGAACCCGCGCGCGGCCAGCGTGTCCTTAAGGGCATGCGCACCGAAGGCCCCCAGCGCCACGGCGAGGAACAGAAGCGCGGCGGCTATGCGAATAAGTGCGGTTTGCATGGAAGACAGCGTCTACCATCGAGGCTAGTCGCGGTTCCGACAAGGAGCGGCGACCGTTGCGGCTTAATATTTTCGGCCGGCAAAGAGGACGATTGGCGTGGACGTTCGCCGCCAGTCGCGCACGGCCCGGATGTAATAAATGGTGCCGCCGATGCCGAAGGCAGCCGCGCCGAGAAGGTTTAGCTGCGGGCCGAGGCTCCACAGCCAGACCCCGAGGATGGCACCGAGACTAACGATCAAATCGCGGACCAGGTAGTAAACGCCGACGTGCTGGCCCCGCTGATGCGCCCCCGCGTTCTGGATGATCAGTGCCTTGCGTGAGCTGTCGCCGAACTCCTTCAAGCCGCGAATGAAAAAGGCAACGGCCAGAGCGGCGAAACTTTTGGCCGCGAGCAGGCTGATCGGAAAGAGGGTAAACATGATGAAGGTGACGATGACGAAGCGCTCCCGGCCGAAACGGTCGGCGAAATGAGACGCCGGAATAATGCAAAGGCTGGCGGTCAATACTTCGATCATGATCAGCAAACCGACCTGCTCCGCGCTGATGCCGCGGAAATCCATCAGCAGAATGACCACCCACGCGTAAGGGATCCGTTCGCAGAAACGAACCAGGATATCGCTCAAAAGGAGACGACGCATCGGCTGGTTAAACTCCCGCAGAGTGCGCCAGAAATTCCAGCGCTCCATTCGCTCTGGCGCGGCGGCTGCAGCGGGCTCGCCGGTCATCCGTCGCTGCACGAGGATGGCCGCCCCGGACATAATCAGGGAGGCAATCAACCCGAGCCGGACGCCCACGATAACGCCAAAGCGATCGATCAGAATTCCTCCGACGATGGGCGCAACCATGATGGGCAGGCGTTTGATCACCGACTGCACACCGATGCCCATGGCGTAGCGATCGGCAGAGAGCGATTCGGCCACGAGCGAAAAAGTGGCCGGCAGGGAGAAGCAGCTCCAGCCCAGGAACAAGAACATGCCACCTATGACCGCTCCCCAATGATGAACGAAGAGAACAATGGCGTAGCCGATGATGGAAATAATACTGAAAACGAGGAAGGCGCGGCGATGCCCCCAGCGATCGACCGCCACGCCACCGGGATAGGCGTAAATAGCGCCTAACAACGTGCGGATTCCGTCGAAGAGCCCAATGACGAGAACGGCTGCGCCCATCTCCTTGAGATACTTGGGAAGGAAGCGCATCCAGAGCTCTTCGCCGGCGCCGATGCAAAGAATGGCGATGAGGAGGATGACAAGATTGCGTCGCAGCCCGAAGAATTCCGTTAGGCGCCTGCCTTTCGGTAGCCCTTCCGCCGGCAGTGATGCGGTCGACGCCGTTGATTCCGCAGGCACAGGGGGAAGCAGCGGCTCGTCCATTGCCCAAGTAGTCTCATGGGAGGCTAGGGCCGAAGTCACGTGTAATAAGCGGAGCTTCGTATCCTGGCTCCCTTTTCAAAGGGCGGCGTTGCTTGTCGCAACTAGGCCAGCGCGCAGGTGGCGGCGTTCTGCTCGATCTGAATGGTCGAATGCTCGATCCCGAACTGGTGGTGGAGCTGATCGCAAACGTCGCGCAGGAAATTGTCGCCCCCTGCTTCCGCCGGCATAACGAGATGCGCGGTCAGCGCAATCTCGGTGGTGCTCATGGCCCAGATGTGCAGATCGTGGACGGCCTCCACCTGTGGCAACTGCACCAGGTAATTCTTCACCGCCATCAAATCGACCCGGTCCGGTACCGCGTCGGTCGCCAGATTGAATGACTCGCGCAAAATGCTCCACGTGCCTGCGACGATGACGAGGTTGATCAGAATGCTGGTCACAGGGTCTATCCAGAACCAGCCCGTCGCGCGAATGGCGAGCGCTGCGACCACGACACCGACCGAAACGGCTGCATCAGCGGCCATGTGCATGAAGGCGGCGCGAATGTTGAGATCGCCTTTCCGCCCAGACATGAAGAGGACGGCGGTGAAACCATTGACGACCGCGCCGCCGGCGGCGACCCAGATGACAATCTCGGAATTGATGGCGTCGCCACGATGGAGGCGTCGAACGGCTTCCCAGCTGATCGCGCCCACGGCAACGAGCAGAAAGATTGAATTGGCCATCGCCGCCATGATCGAGGTGCGCCGCCAGCCGTAGGTTCGGTTAGGCGTAGCCGGCCGGGAGGAGAGATAAGCAGCTCCCCAGGCGACGCCGAGGCCGAGGACGTCGCCAAGGTTATGGCCGGCATCGGCAACGAGAGCGAGCGAGTGGGAAAGAAAGCCGAAGACCGCCTGCGCGATCACGTAGGCGAGGTTGAGCCCGATTCCGATGGCGAAGATGCGACCGTAGTCAACGGGAGCGCCGTGATCGTGATGGTGTGAGTGTCCGCTCATGACCTGATCGGCCAAGCATATTGGCTTAGACCGTGAACCTCAAATGTTTGGATGGCGGAAGACTCGCCCTCACTTCTCGAAATCAGGGCCGCTCTAGCTCCGGGGCGGCGGCAGGCAAATCGCCTAACTAATCGTGTTTGGGCTTGGTCTCGTCCCGGCGCGTGAGCAACTTGCCCTTCTCGTCGAAAATGAGGCGCGTTCTTTTGCCGTTTTCGTCGTTCTTCACCACCGCGTCGTAGCGTTTTCCTTCCTTCTCCCAGCGCACGATCCGGCTACCTTTGGCGGCGGTGTTGGCCGCCTGCTGCACCGCCACCGGCACATCCGCCTTACTGATGGTCTCGGCGGATTGTTCTTTTTCCTTCGCCTGCACAAGCCCGGCGAAGGCGAGGCTGGTGCAGAGCGCGACGACGGCAAAGAGGGTGGTCATCTTCATGGCTTATAACTTGACGCAGATCACCGTAGCGTATTCGAGGAGAAAAAGCGGGAGAGTGTTAGTATGGGCCAATTCCAAGCTGAAAGAGTGAAAACGTCGGACGTTGCCGGACAGGTGGGTGGCGCGCTGGTGCGGCCGAGTTTCAACGAAGCCTTCCGCTTCTGGCTCAAGCTGGGATTTATCTCCTTCGGCGGCCCCACCGGCCAGATTGCCATTATGCAGAGCGAGTTGGTGGACCGGAAGCGCTGGATCGGACAGACCCGTTTTCTGCATGCGCTGAATTTCTGCATGCTTTTGCCGGGGCCGGAAGCGACGCAGCTAGCCATCTACATCGGATGGCTGCTGCATCGGATCCGGGGGGGGGTGGTCGCCGGTGTTCTTTTCGTGCTGCCGTCGGTCGGCATTCTTTGGCTGCTCAGTTTTGTTTACGCCGCCTACGGACAAGTGCCATGGGTGGCGGCGATTTTTTACGGTCTCAAGCCGGCCGTCGCGGCCATTGTGGCCGCGGCCGTTCTTCGGATCGGTCGTCGCGCTCTACGCGGCTGGCCGATGTGGGCGATCGCGGCGGGTGCTTTCGCGGCGCTCTATTTCTTCGCCGTGCCGTTTCCGCTGGTGATTGTGGGCGCGGCGCTGCTCGGAATGCTCATCTTGCGCTGCGATCCTCCAACTGAAGCGAAGGCGACGGAAGAGCAGCTGCCGGCGGAGCCGATCTCGTTAGGCCGAATTTTGCGGACGGCCGGCGTCTGCCTCCTCTTGTGGTTTCTGCCCCTGATCGCAATCGGCTGTTGGCGCGGCTGGGAAAGCACGCTCTTTCGCGAAGGTCTCTTCTTTAGCAAGGCAGCGGTGGTGACTTTTGGCGGAGCCTACGCGGTCCTGCCTTATGTCGCGCAGCAGGCGCTCTCCCACTACGGCTGGCTCAAGCCCGGACAGATGATGGACGGACTTGGTCTGGCCGAGACAACGCCGGGCCCACTGATCATGGTGGTGCAATTCGTGGGATTCATCGGTGCATGGCAGCATCCGGAAGGATTGCCACCGCTGCTCGCCGCCACCATCGGAGCGCTCCTGACCAGCTGGGTGACGTTTACGCCGTGCTTCCTCTGGGTGCTGAGCGGCGCGGCTTATATTGAGAAATTGCACGGCATGGAACGGGTGCAGCGAGTCCTCTCGGCCGTGACTGCCGCGGTGGTGGGCGTGGTTCTAAACCTCGCCGTCTGGTTTGCCGGTCACGTGTTTGTTCCCGTGCCGGGGCATCTCGATTGGATTGCGGTCGCCTTGGGTGTGGCCGCTTTCGTCGCGCTGATCGCTTTCGATGTCAGCGTCGTGATCGTTATCGTGGCGAGCGGATTGTTAGGTGTGGCCGTGCAATTCTTCAAATCCTGATCAGGCTCGTGCTCCCGACCGTGATCGAAGGGGAAGCGGCTGCGCCTAAACTTCCGCGCGATGGCCTTCCGAATCGTATTCGTAAGTCTTGCCGTCTTCCTCGTCAGTGATCCGTTTGTGCGATCCGTCACAGTAGGGCTGGTTCTTGGAAAGACCGCACATACAGATGAATACTGATTTCGTCTGCGGTTTAATCTCGAGAGGCTGCTTATCCGATTTCACAACTCTGCGCATGAGAGAAGGTTAAAGCGGGCATTTCGCGGGTCAATGTTGGCCACTTGCGAGCAGGGACGGAAATTCGCTAAGCTCTCGCGCATGAAATCGCTTCGGTGTGCCATTGGGTTCCTCCACCATCTTCCGATCAGGATCATGACGATCCTGATCGCGCTTTGCCTCGGCGCGTCATTGGCGCGCGGAGCGTCACCGATCCAGGAGCGGGCGGATCGCTTTCTCAACCTCGCTAACGCCGGCTACAAGGCGATGGCCACGGTGAACCAGGAAGCGCAATGGACGGCGGTGACCGATGTGACCGAAGCGCACAACGCCGCCTCCGAGGCGGCCGGCAAAGCCTATGCCGCCTTTAACGGAAATCCGGCCTTAATCAACGAAACGCGCGATTTGTTAGGGCATTCTGCTGAACTGAGCGAGATCACAGTCCGACAACTGAAACAGTTGCTGCTCAACGCCGCCGAAGGACCGATGACGAACCCGGACCTGGTCGGAAAGCGAGTGAGCGCAGAAACGAAACAGGCAGCGATCCTGAATAGCTTCGAGTTCAAGCTGAACGGCCAGCCGTTCACCGCGAACCAAATCGATAACAAGCTCCAGCACAGCTCCGACTTGGCGGAACGAAAGGCGGTTTGGGAAGCGTCCAAGGAATCGGGCAAAGCGCTGAAGGAGAACCTGGTCATCCTGCGCGACCTGCGCAACGGCGTGGCCAGGGAGATGCAACATCCGGATTACTTCGCGCTCGAGGTCTCGGCCTACGGAATGACCACGGACGAGATGCTGAAGATGTTGGACAGCTGGATGACCACGCTGCGGCCGCTTTACCTGCAGCTGCATACCTGGACGAAATACAAGCTGGCCGAGAAATATCATCAGCCCGTCCCGAAAAAAATCCCCGCACACTGGCTGAATAACCGCTGGAGCCAGGAGTGGTCGGGCTTGGTCGAGGCGGCGAATCTCGATCCTTATTTCAAAGGGCGAACCGCCGAGTGGGTGATCAAGACTGCCGAACAATTTTATACCGGGCTCGGTTTTTCGCCGCTGCCGCCGAGCTTTTGGACCAAGTCTGATTTGTATCCGGTGCCGCCCGATTCGAAGCGCAAGAAGAACACGCACGCCTCGTGCTGGCACATCGATCTGGAGAACGACATTCGCTCATTGCAAAGCATCGAGCCGAATCCGGGCTGGTTTTTCACCGCGCACCATGAGCTGGGACACGGGTATTATTTCAAGGCTTACTCTCGTCCGGAAGTTCCCTACCTGCTCCGCACCGGCGCGGCGCCCGGGTTTCACGAAGGAGTGGGAGAGTTAATTTCGCTGGCCTCGAGCCAGGTCCCATATCTGCAGTCGCGCGGGATCTTGCCGGGGGATTTTAAAGCGGATAAGACGGCCTTCCTGCTCGACGATGCGCTCGCTCGCTCCGTGCCGTTCATCTATTTTTCTGCGGGCGTGATGCCGCATTGGGAAGCGGACATTTACGCGCATCAGCTGCCGCCCGATCAATGGAATGCGCGCTGGTGGAAATACGTCAGCGAGATGCAGGGGGTTGAGCCGCCATCCCCGCGTGGCGAAGAATTCTGCGACGCCGCCACCAAGACGCACATCAACGACACGCCGGCCTATTATTACAACTACGCCTTCGCCACCGTCTTCAAATTCCAGCTGCACGACTACATTGCGCGCAAGATTCTGCACCAGCCGCCGCAGTCGTGTAATTACGCGGATAACAAGGAAGTGGGCGCGTGGCTGAACAAAATTCTGGAGAAGGGGAGCACGGAGGATTGGCGCAAGGTGTTGAAGGACGCGACCGGCGAGGATATTTCAACGCGCGCCATGGCCGAATACTTCAAGCCCTTGCAGTCGTGGCTGGAAGAGCAGAACACGGGGCGGCCGATTGGGTGGGAGTGATATTGAATTGCGGATTTGGGATTGCGGATTGCGGACTATCGCGCGTCCCCGCGTCTCGTTAGGCCAAGCCTTGAGTGCCGGTGATGCCACCGGATCCGGAGATCGGATCGTCGGCCGAAGCGCCAGCTATCTCTTCGGCTGGAAGGCGTGGGTGAAGACCCAGTTAGCCACCGTCTCGCCTTGCGCAATTCCCTGCGTTTTATCGAAGGACCAGTGGATGCCGAGGTAGATCCGGCTCTGGCCGTTTTCTTCTTCCGCTTGGGAGAAGGAACTGAAGCTGCGCGGTTGGAGCGGGCGAATATTTCCGGCGTTATCGTGGGTCACGCCATTCAGTTCGTCGGAAGTGAACGTGAAAGGGACGGAATCCGTGCCGTAAAAATTGCGCAAGGTCTGGAAAAGTGCGCCGCCGATCGTGGCATGACCGGACGGGTAAGACGGGAACGGCGGAGTGAAGTTCGGTCCCATCAGATTGCTGGCCGGTGCACCGAGCGGGCTGAAGGTGGTGTCGCCAATCGTCGCGGGATTGCCATCGCCCAGTCGGGTTGGGCCGCTACCGGCGTCGGATTCACGAATCCCGCTGACCGGGCGCCAGAATTGATAATAGAACTTTGATTCCCAGGCAGCGATCGCCGCGTCGGCCATGGCGGTGTTGGTGAGTGCGAGAAGGCGGGCCAGCGCCGCGGGATCGCCACTGGTCTGTAACTGGTCGGCCAGGTGCATGGCTAGCTGGTTATAGAGACGTGGGGGCGCGCACAAAGAGGGTGTGCCGTCATAAGCCCAGTAAGTGGCAAGATCCGTTTGCTCCAGACTCCGCACGGTGGGGGTGGGCGACGTTCCACCAAGCAGCTTCGCTTCGTTGAAAGCATTGGCGTATTCAGGACTTGTTAGGGACGGCGGCGGCGGAGTCCGGAATTGCTTTCCGCTCTTCAGCACGAAGGGGCGGACGCTGCCCCAAAATGCGCCGAGCGCGATCGGACTGTGGCTGATCGGATCCTGGCGCCATTTTCCCGGGTCATTGCTGGTAAAAAACTCGACGCCGAGCCGGGGCTCCGGTTTATCCGAACCGTCGTTCTTGCGCAGGTTCAGGATAGCGGCGGCGGCGCGGGCGCCGGTGGCGAGGCCGTTGCTGCGTGCGCTGCTCGGCGGAATTTGCTGAAGCTCGCTCTTGTACTCGTCATCGAAGGTGGCGCGTTGGGACGGATACAAGGCCACCATTGTGTCGTGCGCCGCCTGCATGATGGCGGCAGTCATCAGCGCGCCTTTCTTAGCCGGTGCGATGTGACTGTAACTTTCGTAGCGCCCGTCAATCGAGCTGACCGCGTCGAAGATGGCGATGTGAATGATGGCCATGGCGCGGCTGGCGCGGGTCGGCCCCAGCTGTTCTCCGAAAATGCGTGTTTCGTTAGGCGCGACCGGAGTGTGATCGAGGCCGGTCGCGTCCAGGGCCATCAGATTCCAATGCCGCACCAGCTCCGCCGGCAGCACCACGGAAGGAACCGCTCGCGGCGCCGGCGGTTGGGCCGAGCGCTGGCTTGGACCAAACTGCGGCCCTAAATAGTTAGGCAGACTTTGATCGGTCTGCTGGGCGAAAACCGGGACGGAGAGGGAAAGGGCAAAGAGGAGAGCAAATGGACGGAGCATGACGGGAAAGGCGGAAGCCGAGGCTGACGGAAGTCCGCCCCCGAATCAATCCTGTTCCGCCCGTTAGGTGAGCTTTTTTCGTGCGGGGGCGGCTAGTCCTTGCGACGAACTTCGCCCGCGCCAGTCACGCGCTTGCTTACGACGGGGTTACCGTGAAAAATTACCTCGCCCGCCCCGGTAATATCCACTTTAAGCGTCTCACTGACTGAGATATCGGCACTGGCTGCGCCCGTCGTCGAGATCCCCGCGGTGCGCGTCTGCAGGTTTTTCGCGGTCAGTTCGCTGGCCCCGGTCATATCGGCCCAAAGCTCATTGATGTTCCCGTCCAATTTCACATCCGCAGCACCGGTGGTTTGAACGGCAAATTTATCGCCGCTCAGATCGTGCGCGATCAACTCCGAAGCTCCGGTCAGCTTGGCTCCGTTTCGCCGGGAACTACTGACAACGACCTTCACTCCGTGCGTCGGCAGAATGTGTTCGCGGGTGCGCAGGCGCAGGGTATCCCCCTCGATTTGGCTCTTAATTAAAGGCAGCAGATTTTCATCTGTGGTGATGCTGAGCCTGGGGCTGCCCGCACGCCACTCGACGTCGAAGGATCCGCCGGCGTGGAGTTCGGAGAATTCCTCGATGGACCGTTGATCGGTAACGATGTGGCCATTGCCCCGGACGCCGAGCCAGCGGCAGGCCGGCAGGAGCAGAAACAAGCCGAAGCAAAGGAAGGCATATCTCTTCATATTTGGAACGTTCTGAAGATTGGATGCGCCTGGAGCCAGGATTGGATTCATGGATTTCGGGCCCTGGTCCCCGTACGGGGTCACTTGGCCGGCGTGATCTCGGCCGTAACCGACTCCTGCAGGTCGTCTCCCAGATAGAATTCGACCCGGTAGGTTCCGGGGGCCCATCCACCGTCCGGGCGGTTCAGGACAAAGTTGCCGTGCGAATTGGGCCCGGCCGGGTTAGCGGTCGCTTCGTCGATGGTATAATTCATTGGCGCGTCTTTGCCGATGTCCTGGGCGATCCAGACGGCTCGAACGACCGCGTCTTTTGGCAGGTTGTGCCCTTTCCAACGGGCATAAATTTTCGCTGTATTGACGTTGAAACTGTTGCTGAAGTCGCCGACCGGCTCAGACGAAAGCCCAACCTCCAGCGTCTTCGCCGGCTTCGGCTGCGCAACGTCGGGACGAGGCCCCACTTTTGGCGGCTGCTTCAGGACCAACTCGATCCGTTGCAGCTGGTCACCGGCAGGGCTTCGCATGGTGGTTACGTCTTTGACGATGCCGATGCCCGGTGCGAACCAGCGCTCGATGGTCGTATCGTCGGGAGCTTTTTGCTCGCCGAGGATGCGCATGGCGCGAAACTTCCCGGCCGGCACCGTGATCTCCTGTTCCCCCATCATAATGTAATGCTGGCGAACGGTTGATCCGCCCGCGATCCCATCGAAGTCCCAGGAGCTGTCTCGTTTGAGCGGCGCGGCCACTATGGTTTGTGGCGGGGTCAGGCGAACGCGTTCGCCGTCGCCAAGGATTCGATAGGCGCAATGAATGCCGCCATCGTCGATCGTCATGAGTTCCGTAGTCGTTACCTGGTGGCCGCGGTGCATTTCGAATTTCAGGAAGGTTGAACCGTCGATCACCTGCGATCCATCCAGACGATAAACCACTTCGGTTTTTACTTTTCCTTCCGCGTCCGGCGCCAGCCCGGGGACGTTGACCCCGCTCGCCAATTCCTGGGTCATTTCGTAGACCCAGTTCGTGCCGGGTTCCGTCGGCAGAAAATTTTCGGCGCGCGCCGAATGCCTGGCGGCGACGAGGAGCAGAGCGCACAGCGCCACCGTTATTCCGGAGAAGTTCACGGAGCGTTTGGACAGGTGCGGGCTTCTTTCGTTCAAGAAGCCCAGGCGACTTGCCTTGCCGGGATTTGTCGCCGAAGTGCAAGCCATGTCGTCTGCCAACGTTGCTGACGTCGAGTCTATCGACGCAATCATTCGCGCTCTTTACGATGGCATCTCAGGGCCCGCCGGGCAAAAACGGGACTGGGAGCGCGAACGTTCCCTTTACTTCCCCGGCGCCCGCCTCATCCCGCTGTCGATGAAGCCAGGGTCGAGCGCACCGGATCTTGTCCCGAACATTCTCGACATCGAAGGCTTCATTGCGCGGGTGGAACCGTTTTTCGAGACTAGCGGCTTCTATGAAATGGAAGTGAAACGCGAGACCCGGCAATTTGGCCAGATTGCGCAGGTTTGGAGCACGTATGAGTCGCGTCATGATCCCGCGGATCCGGAGCCGTTCATGCGCGGGATCAACAGCATTCAGCTTTTCCACGATGGAACCCGGTGGTGGGTGTTAAATATTTACTGGCAACAGGAAGCGGAGAAATATCCGATCCCGCCGCAATATTTACCGGGTAGCGCGGACTAAACTGCGGCTTCGGCAATGCGGCGGGCTGATTCAGGTCGCGTGACTTCGCGCGTTGCTTATCGTCAGGCGATGCGCCGCGGAGTCTTTTTTCTTTTGGCAATCTGCTTTCTGTCCGCCGCTTGGTGCGCGGCCGGCCCCGACAAGAACGAGCGCAAAATTGTGATCGTTGTCTGGGACGGGATGCGGCCGGATTTTGTGACCGAGAGAACGACCCCGGTGCTTTGGAAGCTCGCGCAGGAAGGCGTCCTCTTTAGGAACAATCACGCAGTTTACCTGACCGCAACGCATGTCAATGCGGCGGCGATCGAGACCGGAATGTATCCGGAACACAGTGGACTGATTGCGAACTACGATTATCGGCCGGAGATCTCGTCAAAAAGTTTCGTTTCCACCGAACAGCCTGACGTGATCGACAAAGGCGACGCGCTGAGTGCCGGTCATTATTTGAAAGTGCCGACGTTAGCCGAGATCGTGCGGCGCTCCGGTGGTCGAACCGCGGTGGCCGCGGCGAAGACGGTTGGAATTTTGCTCGATCGGCAGCCGGATCGGCCGAAGGCGTCCCTGGCCGAAACACTTTCCGCCGGCCACTCCCGTCCGCGCGAATTGATCCAGGGCGTCAACCGGGACGAGGGCGATTTCCCGGCTTTTCCGATTTACACCAGTGCTGAGCGAGACAAATGGACAACCGAAGCGTTAACCAAAGATCTCTGGAAAGATGGCGTGCCGCCTTTTTCGCTGCTTTGGCTGGGTGAGCCGGATCTGACCGAACATGAAACTGCTCCGGGATCGCCGCCGGTATTGAACGCGATCAAATCGTCTGACGACAACCTGGGCGTGGTGCTGGCGGCTCTCGAAGAAAAAGGCGCCCGGGCCAACACCGATATCTTTGTCGTCTCGGATCACGGCTTTTCCACCATCAGCAAGCCTAACGATGTCCAGAAATACCTGCGCCAGGCGGGGCTCAATGCGACCGCCGGAGCTGAGGACTCAATTGTTCTGAAACGGGGCGACGTAATCCTGGTCGGCAACGGCGGCTCGGTCTTGTTTTATATTGGAGGGCACGACGAGATGGTTCGCGAGAAACTGGTTAGGGCGCTGCAGCATTCCGATTTCGCCGGTGTGATTTTCACCAAAGCAGGTGGTGCCGGTACTTCACCTATGCGCAGGCTTTGATCGATACGCCAACTGCCCCGGACGTAGTGATGGCGTTTCGCTGGACGACCGACAAAAACGAATTCGGCGCGCCAGGAATGATCGAGACGGACTGGAATCGAAAAGCTGGAAAAGGAACGCACGCGACGCTCAGTCCGAGCGACCTGCACAATACCCTGGTCGCAAGCGGCCCAGACTTTAAGCGCGCTTTCATGGACGAGTTCCCAAGCGGCAACATCGATCTTGCGCCAACCATTCTGCACATCCTGAAAATCAAACCGCCGCAGAAAATGGATGGCCGCGTTTTGAATGAAGCGTTGGTCGACGGTGACTTGCCGCCAGCCTCGGCCATTCAAAACGAAATGCTTAAGGTCGGCGAAGGTGATTGGCAGCAATGGCTTCAGCGCGTGCAGTTTGGTCAGACGATTTATCTGGAAGCAGGAAACCACGGGTCTAAACCGGCCGGGTAATATCCACAAAGCTGCGCCTTTCCTTGGACCAAGCTTCGCTCTCTCCGTTGGCGATCACTTACGCCCGCCTGATTGACAGCCGATTGCCTCTTTCCTAGCGTTGCTGCGCCCGGCTCCGGTCAGGAAGCCGCGGCAAGGGAGAACTGATGTTGGGAATCAAGAAGATCTGCTGCTTTTACATGGCCGTCGCTTTCTTGCCGGTGCTCGCGCGCGGCTGCGACTTGTGCGGCTGTTTCACACCACAGATGGAAACGTCACTGGGTTTTGCGCTGACTCCTTTGCTGCCGGGTTCGGAAGGTTTCTACGCGGCGGTGGCGGAACAATTCACCCATTTTGGAACGACCCAGTTCGAAGGCCATGAAGTGCCTAACGAGGTCGGCCAGTACATGGACAGTTCCATCACGCAAGTGGTGGCCGGCTACAGCATCAATACTCGTTTCTCGGTCCAGCTGAACATTCCGCTGATCTATCGCGAGTTTAAGCGGCCGGAGGGTTTCCGGATCGACGAAGGGAATGAGTCCGGGCTCGGCGACATCAGCCTGCTGATGCGAGGAGTGATCTGGCGTTACGAAGCCGGCGGTCGGCGCGAGTTCAAGGTTTCGGACAAAAATCCGGTAGCGGTGGACAAGGAACCGGACCTGACCATTTCGGTGGTGGGCCTGGCCGGGATCAA
The DNA here is from genome assembly GCA_963746035.1 of uncultured Verrucomicrobiae bacterium. Classification (GTDB taxonomy): domain Bacteria; phylum Verrucomicrobiota; class Verrucomicrobiia; order Chthoniobacterales; family UBA10450; genus JBBRDU01. Next base: position 381,112 of record CAVUZN010000002.1, read on the forward strand.
ATTTCCGACGGGCGGAACCAGCCGCCTAACGGAAGAGTTTCACGAAATTGAAGTGCCCGGCGCGCCCGAGAGCGGAATCCACGGGCACGATCTCAGCCTGGGCACCGGGTCTTACGACGGAATCTTTGGGGTGCAAGCGTCCCTGCGCTGGAAGAACTTTTTCTTCGATTCCAATCTGCAGTTCATGGCCCGCGGCGACGGCGCGCATGATTACAATTATGCCAACGATCTCTCCTGGGATGCCGGTCCCGGCTACTACCTCGTTCGCAGCAAGGAAACGGTAATCGGGCTCGAGTTCTTCACCAGTGGTGAGACCAAAGGCAAAGATGAGTTTCAGGGGCACGACGCCGAAGACACGGCGATGACGGAAGAGTATGTCGGGCCGCGCGTGGTCGCTTCTTACGGACGCTGGAGCGCCGAATTCAGGGCCGAGGTACCAGTCTATCTGGATAACAGTTCATTTCAGGTGATGCCCGATTACCGGCTCAAGGCCGGCTTTGCCATTCGCTTCTAGTGTTTCCCGTTCGTTGTTAGAAGGGAAGCCGCACTTTGAAGAGAATGGCGAGGACCCGGAGCAGAAATGTTACCCCGACGCAGACGAGCAGCGCAGCGGTGGGGAACAGCTCAAGCCGCACCATTCCGATATAAACCCACGCTCCGACAAAAGCGCAGGTGGCGTAGAGCGGCTCGGTCGGCTGAAAGAGCTGAGGCTTTTCGTTCGATAAGACGTCGCGCAGAACGCCGCCGAAAGTCCCGGTAATGACGCCGATAAAGGCAGCGGGCAGCAATGGCGTCTGCATCTTCAAGGCGATGGCGACGCCGGAGGCGGTGAACAAACCGAGGCCAAGCGCGTCAATGAAGAGCAAGGCTCGCTGGCTGGAAAAGTCCTTCTGGAAATGCAAAAGCAGAAGAGCGACGGGCGAGAGGAGGACGATGTAGATGATGAATTCCCAGTGCGCGATCCAGTAGAGCGGGTGATTGCCGAGGAGGAGATCGCGCAGGGTGCCACCGCCGAAAGCCGAGACCAAGGCAATGGTCAGGACACCGACATAATCGAAACCGCTCCGGCGCGCCTGCGTCATTCCGGTATAGGCAAAAACCAGGACGGCGGCGATTTCGATGATGGAGAGCATCTTTTCCACTGGATATTGCCTGGGAATTCCGAGCTGACCTTCTCGTTGTCGTTAGGTAGAGATTAATTTTATCCCGGCGATGACCAGCACGATCGCAAGTATTCGCCGGATCATGACATAGCTGAAGCGGTTGCTGCCGAGGTAGGAACCGAGCGTTCCACCGGCCAGCGCCGCCGCCGCCAGAACCAAACCAAGCGTGGGCAGGTGCCGGGTGGCGCTGAAGTTACCGAGAAGCCCGGCGATTGAGTTAACCAGGATAAACAAGACCGAGACCGCCGCGGTCTGCTTGGTGCGGGCCCAGCGGAAGATGAGCAGGAGCGGGGTCAGGAAAATACCGCCACCCGTTCCGGTCAGACCGGCCAGCAGCCCCAGCGCGCCACCCACGAGCAAGGAGAGAATACGTCCCGGATGGGTGCGGACCTCGTCGTTCGTTAGGCGAAACATGAAAAACCCGGCCGAACAAAGCAGGACGATCCCGACCAGGATCTTGAAAATGTGCGCGGGCAGATTGAGATAGCCGCCGAGGTAAGCCATCGGGATGGCAAGAGCGGCAAACGGCCAAAACAGGCGCCAGGAAAAGTGGCCGGCGCGCCAGAACTGCCAGGTCCCGATCGCCGCGACCAGAATATTCAGGACGAGTGCCGTTGGCTTGATCACATCGGGAGCGAGTCCGAAGAGGGTCATGACCGCGATGTAGCCGGAAGCGCCGGCGTGGCCGACGCTGGAGTAGAGGAACGCGACGACGAAAATCGCCAGTCCAAGCAGGAGAAGGGTCGCGTCCAAGTGCATGCGAGTTCGGATAGCCGGGTTCCGTCTTACTAGTATCAGAGTAAAATTCGAATCTTCTTTCTGCTTTGCTCCGGCTGGTGGCCACCGAACCTCACGCGGACACCACCCGGGCAACTGCAGCGCCGCGGCGAGGCGGCAATCGGCGGTGCGCGGCCCCGTGCTTCGCTGCGCAGAGAATCCGGGGAGGGCGCGCGCCTCGCGCGCCGCTTCCGGCGCCCACGCCGGAAGATTCTAGATTTCTTATGGACCGACGGCGGGGGCGCCATCGGTGGCGTGCGAGGCGCACGCCCTCCCCGGGCGCAGACGTCATCCGGTTAGCAAGTTCCAAAAAAAGAGCGCTCGCGAAGCGAGCGCTCATCCTTCACCCGTGGATTATTGTGTTTAGAATTTTAGATTCAGATCGAGCTGAAAGATCTGGTACTGATCGATCGGATTAATGGCGATGTCGCCAACTCCGCCCGTGCCGAGGTGATCGTTAATGCGCCAGGCGTAGGCCCAGGTGGCGTTCACCCAGACGGCGTCGGTTAGCATGAATCCCACGCGCACGGCCGGTCCATGGAGGTTGAGCGTCTGGTTCAACAAATCCGAGTCGACCAGGTTCGGATCGACGGCGTACTGCTCGGTATGCTGGTAAAAGGCCTCGATCTGCCAGTCATATTTCTTCTTGAGCTGACCAATGCCAAGGCCGGCCGTATACGCGTAACGCTCGTCCCCGTAGCCGGGATGTCCGGCCGCGCGCGCGCGTTCATCCGCTTCAAAGTTGGTCGCGAAGTCGCCGAAGACGCGCATGGGCAGACTCCCGAGTTTCCAGCCGATCTCCCAAGGCATGTCGTATATGAGCAGGCTATTGATGCCAGTCTGGTTCTGCGCCAGGGAAGCGGCATTGGTCACGTCCGGGCTGCCGCCTTGGAAGTGCGTGTTGAAGGTGTCGCCGTTGCCGGTGTAGTTATAGAGCGTCGGTGCGACCTGGATATAGAACTTGTTAGGAAAAGTAGCTTTCGCGCCAACCTGCCAGGCGAGCAGAAACGCATCCGTGTTCGGGATCCTTTGCGTCGTGCCGTTGACCGTCGTCGTCGGGCGCGGTCCAAGCGGATTCTCGATTGCGGTATCGTCATAGACGAATTGCCCGAAGTTAGCGAAGAGATCGAGTTTCAATGCCGGCTCCGATTTGGCCGCCACCGCATCTTTGCCGTCCTTGCTGTAGCCGGTGGGCGTTCCGTCGCTGGTCATGCCGAACTGGAAGGTGTGCTTCCACTGTTCGGAAGCGCCTTCCGGGTTGAAGTCGTCATCCCAAACCATGCGCGTGGTCACGAGCACGGAGCTAAGCGGCATGCGTCCGGCCTCGAGGGTAATGTCGGGGAAGCCTTTGTAACCGAGATAGGCTTGGCCAACGCTGATGCCGTCGCTCGTTTTCGAGAACGGTCCGTTGTTCGTCGCACTCGCGCTTCCGCTCGTGTCGTCACCGAAGGTGACGTTGGTTGAACGCGGGTTCTGGCTGGTTTCGAGGCGAATCCCGAAGAACCAATCATCGGCCAGGGTCCCACGCAGGCCGAAGCGCAGACGATACCGTTCGCGCTCGCGTTCGATCCAATCGTTCGCGCCGGTGCGCAGCGCGTTGTCCGCGGTCTGGCCGGCGCGGTATTCGTAGCGCAGGCGCACGTCACCAAAAAGCTCGAGCTCGGTCAGGGGAGTCGAGAGTTTCCATTTGCTGCCGGTCGCTTCTTCAACCGGCACGGTCTTCTCCCTGTAGGTCTTGCCGTCGTAACTCGAAACCGTTTTGGTCGGTCCTTCGGCGGGCGGTTCCGTCGCCACCCTGGCGGAAGACTTGGCCGACGCGGTGGACGCGGATTTGTTTTTCAATTGTTTCACTTCGGCTTCGAGCTCTGCGTTACGCTGCTGCAACGCCTCGACCGCCTTTTCCAGCTTTTCGAGACGCGCGGAGTCGGTCGCGCTTTCGGCGTGCAGTGGCTGTTCGATCCAGGCCAGCGCGGCCATGGCAACGACGGCAATAGTTAGGGGATATTTCATATCGTGAATCCTTGTCGGGTTGAAGGTTGGAAGGCTGTTGGGCGTCAGGTCCGCCCAACCCTTGGGAGAATACGATGGGTCACGTTACGATCGGATGACGTGTTCGTGACGGTCTTGTGAATTTCGCACCGCCCTTAGTTAGCAACTGGGGAGCGGTTTGTGAAGAAAAGGCCGTGGCGGGTCCATCCTCTTTGCGCGACTTGGATCGTTCCGAGTTCGAGTTAGCGTGCCGGGTGATTCCGGGCGCAAGAATCTTTGAAATGTCGACCGCAGTGCTCTCCGACGACATCGATCGGCAAAATCACGTCAACAACACCGTCTATCTACGCTGGGTGCAGGAAGTGGCGGTGGCGCACTGGCGGGCGCTTGCTTCGCCGGAGGCGCAGCAAGCGGTCAGCTGGGTCGTCGTGCGCCACGAAATTGATTACAAAGCGCCCGGCTGTCTCGGTGATGAGATTGTCCTGCGGACTTGGGTCGGGCAGGCAACGCGTTTGAAGTTCGAGCGTCTCACCGAGATCCGCCGAAAAGCGGATGACCGGGTTCTGGCGACGGCGCGCACGCTCTGGGTGCCAATTAATAGCGAAACCGGCAAGCCGACGCGCGTCGCTGAAGACGTCCGCGCGAGCTTCTCAGTGGCGGAGCCGGCGTGCTAGATGGCGTCGCAGTCTACGGGTCTTGGTTGAGCGCGCCGCTCGTCACAAGCTGGGCTCTCGGCGCAGCAGCACATTGAGGAGCATGCCCACCACGACGAGGGCGAAGACAGAAAGGAAAAGCCCGACCATGATGACCGGCCAGCTGCCAAGCCCGAGCAAAACCCGGGATAGATTCCCTGTTCTCGCCGTTAATCGGCCGCTCGTGCGCAGGCTCTCGTTATGAGCGTGCTCGGTGACCTGGCGGGTGGCAGCGAGATAACGTTCGTAATCAGGGCGTAAATTTTTTTCCCGTTCACGCGTCGCTTCCTCGGGTTTGCCGGCAACGAGCAAGTCCAGAACGGATGCAGCCGAGCGATCGAACGCGATCCCGGCGCGCTCGATATCGCTACGATCTCGCTCGTTAGCCGAAAACCAGCCGCGCGTAACAATGGTGCCGCGCATACCCTGTTCGCGTTCAAGCGCGTCACGCCCGCGTTGCACCATGGCTGAGCGAAGTTCGTCGCTTCCGGTGACGAAGGCCGGATTGGTTCCATGCATCGTTTGCCCGATGACCACGGTGAGCTCCTGCAACTGCTGCAAGGTCGGGACGGTTTCGTTGATCAGACTGGAATATTTTTGATCGATACCGCGCAGGAAATAGAAAGCAAAAAGCCCAAGCGCCAGGTTGGAAAGCAGGAGCAGGGCGACGAGCAACTTGAGCTGTCGAAGCACGGATGCATCGCTTTGCGGGCTGGGAGCACGACTGGTCATAGGAGTCAGAGAGGGGAGGGACCTATCTTCTCACACACCGGTCTGGCTGTGGAGAGGCTTTTGTCCGCGAGATCTAAGCCGTTGCCGTCGGCTGGCAATCTCCCTTAAGCGTCTGTCACGGGTGAGGTTGGGCAGAGACCGGCCTAAACGATCGCGCCGCGTCATTTTTATCTCGCAAAACCAGATAGCCTCGCGCGCGCGATCAAGTTTTATGAGCAATCAGACGGCACTGATCACGGGGGCTTCGAGCGGTATCGGACTTCATCTCGCACATGAATTCGCCAAACACGGTCATCCACTCGTCCTGGTCGCGCCGGTGGAGTCGGAGTTGCAACGGATCGCAGCGGAATTCGAGCGCGACCACGGCGTTCGCGTGCGCGTGATCGCGGCCGACCTGCGTGAAGAAGGTTCCACTGAACGTGTTTTCCGCGAGGTGCAGAACGGCGACCCGATCGCCATCCTGGTCAACAACGCCGGCCACGGACAGCGCGGGAAATTCTGGGAAATTCCGATCGAAACGGATCGGTCAATGATTGAGCTGAACATTTTTGCCTATCTCAGCCTAACGAAAATGTTTCTGCCGATGCTTTTCGAACGCCGCGGCCGCATCCTGAACACGGCTTCCATTGCCGGATTCGTTCCAGGGCCGATGCTCGCTGTTTACCACGCGACCAAGGCCTTCGTTCTTTCCTGGAGTGAAGCGCTCGCTACCGAACTGGAGGACACAGGCGTTAGCGTGACGGCGCTCTGTCCCGGCCCGACCGACACGGATTTCTTCGTTAAAGCGGACATGGAGGACACGCGCGCAATGCAATACACCGCCGCTCCCCAGGAAGTGGCCGAAACCGGGTATGAAGCGTTGATGGCCGGTACCCGGGTGGTGGTCGCAGGTGCCGTGAACAAGGCCATGGTCTTCTCACGCCACCTCATGCCGGCGGGGGCCCAGGCGAAGATGAACGAAAAGATGTACGAAGAAATCCCCGCCGAAGATCAAAAAGTGAAGCGCGGCGACAAGGAACTCGCCGCGGCCCGAAAATCCTGACCGAAGATTGCGGGCAAAGATATGGCTTGCGTGAGAATTGCCGCTCCGGCTTAACATCACCTTAGCCAGGTGGGCTGCAGAAAGGGAGAGGCGATGGGTCGCCTCGGGGGGCTGCCGGACCGCGAGTTTCTCAGCCTTATGTTACGTTTCCTGAAGTGGACTTTGCTGTTGATCCTGGTTGGCGCCGGCCTTTGCCTGCTCGTCGCCTACTGGGCCTCGACTAATGACTGCAGCGCGCGCAAAACGCCTCCGGATAATCCGATGAAGGCGATTGTTTACTGCGATTATGGATCGCCTGATGTACTCAATCTCGAGGAGATCGAAAAGCCGCTGCCTGAGGATAACCAGGTGCTCGTCCGCGTTCGAGCGGCGTCGCTTAATCCGCTGGACTGGCATTACCTGGAAGGAACGCCCAGGGTGGTCCGCTTCCTAGGGATGGGTTTGCGTAAGCCCAAATCCACCCGCCTTGGTGTCGATTTTGCCGGCACGGTCGAAGCAGTCGGCTCTAAAGTGACTCAATTCAAAGCGGGCGATGAGGTCTTCGGCGGGAAAACAGGCGCCTTCGCCGAGTATGTTGTTGTGCGCGACGATCGGGCGGTTGTCTTGAAGCCCGCGGCGATCAACTTCGAGCAAGCGGCGGCCCTTCCCATCGCCGGACTGACTGCGCTGCAGGCGTTGCGCGATAAGGGAGAGCTCAAGCAAGGGCAGGATGTATTGATCAACGGCGCTTCCGGCGGCGTCGGAACCTTTGCCGTTCAGATAGCCAAAAGCATGGGCGCGCATGTGACCGGCGTTTGCAGTGAAAGAAGTGCCGAACTCGTGCGTTCGTTAGGGGCCGATCAGATCGTTGATTACACCAAAGAAGATTTCACCGCACGGCCGGAAAAATATGACCTGATTCTGGATAACGTCGGGACGCAGCCGCTGCTCGCTTTTCGAAAGGCGCTCAAGCCGAACGGAATCTGTGTCCTGATCGGTGGAGGAGGGACGAAAGATGGGAAATGGGTCGGAGCGATGGTCAACTGGATCAAGCCGCCATTCATCAACCCCTTTATTCAGCAAAAGTTCAGGGTCCTGCTGGCGGACTTTAATCAGAAAGATTTGACGACACTTGCTGGGTTGGAGCAGTCCGGCAAAATGAAGTCGATCATCGATCGCCGCTACAAGCTGGCTGATGCCGCTTCCGCTTTGCGTTATCTCGAAGAAGGGCACGCTCACGGCAAGGTCGTCATCACCGTGGATTGACTGGTTAGGCTGATTTGCTGCGCAAGGCCGCGTCCAGCGTGGAATAGAGCGCATCGAGTCGGCTGCGACTTGCCGGCCGGGCCGGGTAACGCCGCAAGATCTCGCCGATCGCGGCCGGTGCCCGCCTCAGCGTCCATTGCAGCTCTTTGTCCGCGTCTGACGCCTTGCCGGAGGCGAGCTCACGCGCGCGCGCCGCATAGACTGCCGCCCCGAGAAGGTGCTTGGTTTGTTCCGGGTCGGCTAAGGCATGCATGTAGGCAACGGCAGCGGCGACACCGGCGGAGCGGGCTGCCGCCGCTGCCGCCAGATTTCTAACTTCGCGCGCGCCCGCGTGTGCAGAAAGAGCTAGCGTCCGTAGTCGGGCGGTTCGGTTTCCGCCGCTGGCGTATTCCCGCGTGCCCTCGATTGCATCGCGGGGCCGTTTATCGGCTGGAGCCTCCGCTTGGAAGAGTGGCAGGACCCGCTCAGCACAATCCGCCGCCCAGGTGGCGATGAGGCGCCGTTCATTGTCTGTTAATATGATCGGTTCCTTCAATCCTTGTCCGCGCTGGTTTGGGCACGATATGCAACCCAACCAAACGCGCGATCAGGATGGCGAGTTAGAATTCGCCGGCCATTGCCTCGAGCGTAGCGATGCCCCCCGTGCGCCAAGGCGTAGGTCGGCCTCGGAGGTTTCATGGCTGGATGCTGCACGCTCCGCCGCGGGATGCCAATCCTAACCTGATCGCGCTGGTTATGCGTAGACCAGCATATCGATCTCTTCCGGAAGCACCTTGGACACTTCGCGGACAAGGTTTCCGCGCAGGATATTTTCGAGAGCGTGGCGGCGCGGAGCACCCACGATGAGGCGGGTGACTCCGAGCGTAGCAGCGATGTCGACGATCGTTTCGGCGGCGGATTCACTGACGGCATAACAAAAAAGCGGTTGCGTTTCGCCCGCCTGCTTTTGCGCCGCTGCGAAAATATCGCGGGCTTCCGGATCTTCCTGCCATTTTCGTTTGGCATCCTGATCGGTCATGAATCGTTGCTCGCGCACAAAGAGGAGATACAGACGACGACCGGTCTCGCGCGCTTCCCGCAGGGCAAAGTCCAACGTGCGGCCAGTTCCCCGGATCGCGCAAAGAATGGCTTCATCGCCATTACTAAAGGCAGTTGCGTTTGCGTTCGTCGCGGATGCCTGCACCGGCAGAAGGTCCGGCGCAGCAGCTTCCTTCTTCTGCCGGCGTTCCTGGACAAGTCCGCGCAGGATCAGCCCGGCTGCGAGGATGGTGACGGCAAAGTAGCGCGCGTTCGGTTTGTCGATCAGCAGCGAGATCTCGATCCCCAGCATGATGACGAAAGTGAAGAACATCAGCGTGCGTTCCCACGGCTTGATCGAAAGTTTTCGGTCCGTCGCGCTCGCCCCGAGGTTGGTGGCGATGGCGCCGACCACTCCGACTGCGTAAAGGTCGGCTAATCCGGCCATGTCCTTGACTAATAGGACCAGCAACAGCGGCACGATGGTGGCGAGGGCCATGCCATAACCGGGAACACCCCAGCGGTTGAGGCGCTGAAAAAGCGACGGCATTTCGCGATCGCGCGCCATCAGGAATTGAATCGTGATCAGGTCAACGATCGCGGTGTTCACCGCCGAGAGGAGCAGAAGGCCAAAGACAACGCTGACGATAAAACCGAAAATGTGGCCAACGCCCGGCCCTAACGAATTCCCGACAAACACTTCGCCCATATAGCGGAGCATGTAGTCGCGGACGCCGCTGGCGCCCGGCGCGTTCACGTCCCCGTTCGAGGCCTGCAGTCCACCCAGCGCGTGCATGGCCAAGCCTAACAAGGCGGTAAAGACGCAGACCTCAATCATGACCCAGAGGATCGCGCGCGTGGAGGTGCGGGTGACGGAGGGACGTCGTTCGTCACTGCCCGGATCGAGTTTCATCACGCCGGTGGCATTGGCGATTGCTTCCACGCCGGAAAGGGCGAGCACGATACCGACGAACCCGGTCCAGTTTTGCCAGAAACCGCCCCGCAAAGGCTGCAGGTGCCCAATTGCATCGCCCAGGTGCGGAAGGCAGAACAAGCCGAGGACCACGACAACGATGGCGGTCGGAATGGATACGAGGAAGGCGAGCCCGCCGGTGTGCTTCGGCCCCAGGAGATTGAGCAGACCGATCGCGAGGATCGCGGCGGCGGCGAATTTCTCAGGGTGGGGTACGCCGAGATACTGGAAGGCTGACAGTGCGCTGATCGCCGCGGTCACGAGGTAGTCAGCGATCAACAGAAAGGCGCCGACGATAGAGATCACCTCGCTGCGATGACGCACGCTCGCGTAAACGCCGCCGCCATCCGGATAAAGGCGACAGATCACAATATAATTCAGGCCGACGAGCGCCGTCAGAACGCACATTGCCGCCATCAGCCAAAACGAACTGTAACCAGCCACGGCGAAGGCGAGACCGATGACGTAGGCTTTGCTGGTGCCCCAGTCGCCATAAAGGATGGCGGCCGCCCGCGAGACATCGACGTTGCGGGGGCGCTTCACATTGGTAGCGATCATCTTCCGTTGGCGAATGGCGCCGGAGGAATTCTGCGCGGTCCCGAACTGACGGCCGGCGCGGCCGTGTCCACCGCCGGCGCTTTCAGATCGTCCAGCAAAGCGCGACCGAACCGCGCCGGGAAAGAATCTTCCTGCGCGAATGCAGCTGGCGTGGTCAGGAGCAATGATGCGGCGCAAACGAGGCGCACCGCGTGAACGTCAATTTTTCTGTAAAAACACTTCAATCTCGATGGGATCAAAGAAGCGTGGCTCGCGCGACGAGGCGCTTCGTTCTGCGGGAGTCGATTTTCCCAGCGACTTCCTTTGCCCTTTAATGAAGCTGACGAGGTTAGCTGTCGGGCTAGAGCCATTAAATGCTCTCGATGTCGCACATCGTTCGCCCCGATCCGGCCCATTTTGGCAGGCCGAAAGTTGGGTCCCCCGCTGACGCGCTCCGGGCGCGCCATTAAGCGAAACAAAGAACTGGCGTTAGTCTCGTAACGTCGCAGGGCCCAGTCAATTGGATTCCGTGTCCGACGTCGCCGCACAAGCGGCTTGCGATTTTTCGCTCGCTTGCTGATTGATGGCGACAAGCGGCTTCCGGTGACACCGGCCTAACGCCGCCAGTGAGCTTTCAACCACTCGGCAGCAGTGGCGGCAATGAATTTGGCGCGGTCGTCCGCTGACCTTCCGGGAGCCTCTACATAAACGACGAGCAAGATGGGATCAGCGGCAGGCGGGCGGAGAATGGCGATGTCGTTAGAGATCGACCCTCGGTTGCTGCCTGTTTTATCGCCAATGCGCCAGCCTTTGAGAGTGCCGGCGCGGATCATTGAGTCACCGGTGACGTTTTGAATCATCCAGGACTCGAGTTTCTCACGTGACTGCCGCGATAGAACGTTCCCGAGCGAGCACCGCGACGCCAACGCGCGCCTCTGCGGAAGAGCGGCAGGGGAATTCGCCTCGGACGGGTTTCCCTCCACCGCCGCAAGAGGAATCAAGCACCCGGCCAAAACAGCCAGGCGGAGGCGCTGCGGTCCAAACTTGACGAACGTGATCATTCCCATTCTGGATATACGCCATATGTCGCCCGATTCTCATCACGGCCGAATTGACAAGCCCGAGCCACGCTGGCAGGCCGTCCTCGCGCTGCTCGCCGTCAGCGGGATCTACCTGGCCTTGCCACGCAATCTCGTCGTCGGTCCGATCTGGGTGGTTCCCAGCATCGTCCTGATTTTGCTTCTTCCGACCGTGGTTAGTCACCGGACGGGGAAGCGCTCGCTCAATTGGGTGCTCGGTTTGGTGATCAACTCTTTCATCACCGCAGCCTTGATCGCCTCCGTCGTGCTTCTGGTGCGCGCGCTGCCTTCCCACCGGGAAGATGCCTTGTCCCTGCTTGTTTCCGGCAGCGAACTTTGGCTAACGAACGTGCTGGTCTTCGCGCTCTGGTATTGGCGATTGGATGGAGGCGGACCGACGGCGCGGCGTGAAATGAACGAATTCGGCAGCAAAAGCTTCCTCTTTCCGCAAATGCAGATCGAGAAGGAGGAGCGCCATCGTTTTCACTGTGAGCCCTGGCGTCCCCGCTTTATCGATTATCTCTTTGTCGCGTTTACCCAGAGTTCCACCTTCGGACCAACGGATGCGCCATTGCTGGCGCGCTGGGCGAAGGGACTCGCGATGGTTCAGATCGCGATCTCACTTAATATCGTGATCCTACTGATCTCACGCGCCGTTGGCGTGCTTTGAATGGAGGCCGCCCAAACTGTCGCCGACGACGTCTACAGATTTAACGGCTGCGCGAGTTTGAAGGTCAGTTTCCGGCCGCGCGCTACCTGGTAATGCTCACCGGAAAGCGAGACGCCGCGGCTGCTCGTGTACGATTCAAGCGAAACCGGTCCGGTCGTTTTCAGGTGATGTTTTTTGCCGTCAATCGCGACCTCGACCAAATCGACCATCAGCCTTTCCTTACTCGACTGCATCCGTTTGGAGCTGACTACTTTTCCAGTAAAGATGCCCCGCGGTGGAGCGCCTTTGAAGTCTCGGGCGAGGACTGCGCCGAAGCGAGTCCCCGGAGCGGCGTTGGAAGAAATGGTATCGGTTGTCTTAACCGTAATGGCCGTGCCTGCAGGAATGCTCCCCGCACTGGAAGCGTGAGCGGCCCCGGCGCACAAGATGCCAACTGCTGCGAAAATCACGATTGTTGTCCTCATCTCACATATCTCGGATTTTTAACGCAGTTTCAGCAATAGGACTTTCGTCCGATACATTTTCAACGTTTAGCCCCGCGGCCGCGGGATCTCTCGCCATCTTAGAGGCGGTCTGGAGCGAACCCGATTGCTTTCGCCTGAGCCGGAGAGGAAATTCGCCACGATGAAGCCGGCGATTCCAAGAGTTCAGCTAGCGCACCTGCCGACACCAATCGAACCGCTTCCGCGTTTGTCCAAGGCACTCGGGGGGCCGGCGATTTTCGTGAAGCGCGACGACCAGACCGGCCTTGCCTTCGGCGGCAACAAAACGCGCAAGCTGGAATTTCTGCTTGGGGAAGCGCGCGATCAGGGCGCGAAGACTTTGATTTCGGCGGGCGCCTTGCAGTCGAATCACTGCCGGCAAACCGCCGCGGCCGCGGCGCGATACGGTTTCGACTGCCTCCTGGTGTTGAATGGGGAAAGCAGTGCGCAACCCTCGGCCAACCTCTTGCTCGATCATTTGTTAGGCGCAGAGATTGTCATGATCGCTGAGCGGAAGGATCGAGACGCCGTGCTGCAACAAACCTACGATCAATGCCTGGTGGAAGGTCGGAAGCCATACCTGGTGCCGTATGGCGGATCGAGCCCCACTGGCGTGCTGGGCTACGCCTTTGCCATGGAAGAGTTCGCACAGCAAAAAGTGGAGGTTGATAGGATCGTCTTTGCCAGCTCGTCCGGAGGCACGCACGCAGGGATGCTCCTCGGACAGCGCCTCTTCGATATTGCGCCGCGGCTGCTTGGAATCAGCATTGATGAATCCGAGGACTGGCTCAAGAAGCGAGTCTCCGAGCTGGCCTCGGCAGCGAGCGAGAGAACAGGGGAGCGCATTGAGTTTGCCGGTGACGATGTCTTGACCAATGCCGATTATTGCCAACCGGGCTATGGCGTCATGACTGAAGCGGAGCGGGAAGCGATCCGGCTTTTCGCCAATTGGGAAGGCCTGCTGCTTGATCCGGTTTACACCGCGCGGGCGGCGGCGGGTTTGATCGATTTGATTGGCAAAGGCGATCTCACCAAAAAAGATCGAGTGCTTTTCTGGCACACGGGAGGACAGCCGGCCTTGTTTGCGGACAACTACCGCGGCGAGCTGCTGGGCTGAAGTCTTCGGCTGCGCGGGTTTAGCTCCTTCTAGGAGGGGCGAGACGTGCCGCAGGGCGACGGCGGTGCGCCGAAAATTTATTTTTGACAGTGAAGCAGGACACGTTTAATACTTAACCAGATGGTTAAATATAGTCCGACGCTCGATCAAACTTTCGCCGCCCTGGCCGATCCGACCCGGCGCCAAATTCTGGCTCATCTCGCGCGCGGTCGGCACCGCGTCACCGATCTGGCGCGCCCACACCAAATGTCTTTGCCTGCCGTTTCCAAGCATCTGCGCGTTCTTGAGAAGGCCGGGCTGCTGCGCCGTCGCCGTTACGGTCGCGTTCACGAGATCGAACTGGAAGCGAAGCCGCTGCAGCAGGCGGCGGCCTGGGTCGAGAAATACCGGGGGTTTTGGGAAGGATCGCTCGATCGTCTCGCCGAATATCTGGAACAGAACGCGCCGCCCCCTCCGCAAAAAACAGGAAAGAAGAAACGATGACGGCGCCTGCCTTTGCCGAATCGGACCTATCACAAAATTTTACACAACATCGAGACCTAACGAACAACACAACACGACATGACATCTAAAACCGCTGAAAACACATCGCTTGAAATCAAGCGCTTCATCAACGCACCGCGAGATCGAGTTTATGCAGCCTGGACCGATCCGGTGCAGCTCAAGGAATGGTGGGGACCAAAGGAGGTCCGCACCTTGAAGATCATCGCCGACACGCGCGTGGGCGGAAAATATCGGTGGGATCTGGTGAACCAGGAAGGAGAGGAGATGAGCGTCTTCGGCGAGTACCAGGAGCTGATTCCAGGCACGAAGGTGGTCTTCACCTGGAAATGGGATGATGACGAAGACTGGGAGGAATTCACTAGTGTCGTTTCGGTCGAGTTTTCCGATCGCGACGGCGGCACCGAACTGCGATTGACGCACGTGCAATTGCCGAGCGAAGCTTCGCGTGACCGCCACACCTACGGTTGGAACGCGGTCCTGGATGGCCTGGAAGCATTCCTGAAATAACTTCAGCAAGCAGAAAGAAAGAATGACGACAACAGAAGTGGCGAAAAAGGTGGTGGAGCTGGTTCGGAAACAAGCGTGGAGCGAAGCAGTGGATACGCTCTACGACAAAAACATCGTGAGTGTGGAGGCGCAATCGAATGACGGCGGCTCGCCGGAAACGCGCGGAATCGATGGCATTCGCGGCAAAGTTGACTGGTGGATCAATAATATGGAGGTCCACAGTTGCACCGCCAGCGAGCCATTCGTCGCGCACGACCGATTCGTCGTGCAGTATGATGTCGACCTAACTGACAAAACTTCGAAAAACCGGTTCAGAGTGTCGGAGGTCGGTGTTTATACGGTCAAAGACGGCAAGATCGTGCGCGAAGAGTTTCTCCCGCGCGTCGACGAATAGACCGATGCGATAAACTCGACCCCTCCTTGCCAGCTGAAGGCGGCATCTCGTCCCTCTTTTGGCAGGTTTTTCCCAAAAAGGAAAAGCCGGCCGCGCGAGCGGTGATGGCAGGATTGGGGACTGATCTCCTCGATTAAGGACGAAGCAAGGCCCCCATCCGGGGAGGGTAGGGCTCTTTTGTCTCACGTGTTGTTACGCTCGAAGCGTGCGTCAGGGTGTTAAAGAGCTGTTGTGGGACGCTTTACCTTGGTTAGGCCGATTGGTGCTGAGCCAGCAGCTTTTCTACGGTAGAGCGCCGATTTTCCTTCCCAACGCGGTGTTCCGCCCGTTAGGCTGATAATTCTCATACCGCGCCTAACCGCCGCCCCCCCTGAAGATGTTCCCCAACGCCCTCTTTCGTACCCTTTTTGTGTCGCTTGCCTTCGCGGTGTCGCTCGATGCCGCTAACCCCATCACCACGGGCAACACGAATTACATCGGGCCGCTCACTTCGGGGATTAACTTGAGCGCGAACAGCACCCAGGGCCCGAACGTTAAGATCTATTTGGAGCAAGCGGCGATCACGCTTGCCGCTCCGCTGTCGGTGGACCGTATCGGCCCGGATTTCGGCACCTTTGCAACTCCCGGCTCCGGAAGTGGAGCTCTTCCCGCGGGAACGCAGCTGGTCGATTACCTACTCCATTACGATCGACGAAGCGGCGACCCATCGAACGTCTCCGGCACGATTACTTTCAGCGGCCAGATCCTCGGCCTCATTCTCTTTGATGCTTCTCTAAACCAGTCGGACGCAGTGTTGGGCGTGGCGGGCGTGACCTACTTTACCGGGCAGTTTCGCGGAATAGACAACAACACCCAGAATCAGGGCCTGGGCGACGATGAATTTTCCGTTACCAACAACAAGCTCACCTTCAATATCGACGCCTGGAGCACGACCAACGCGATCGACGAGGTGCGTATCCTGGTCGCCGTCCCCGAGCCTGCAACTTTTGTCGCCCCAGTGCTAACCGCAGTAGTCGTCGCGTTCCTGGCATTACGCCGGCATACCCGTGTCAAGCGGGTTGCCTAACATGTCCTTCCCGCCCACGATGACGTTCGCCGCCCGGAGAAGACCGGAGATGGCGCCGAAACGCGATCCCTACGACACCGCCGCGCAGCGCGGCATCAATTGGCTCTTGCTCGTTTTTATCGTCGCAATCGTGACGATTGTTTGTCGTGCGTCGGCCCACAGCCAGACGCTGGACGCGGCCCGTGATACCACGCAAGCAACGACGGTGCGCGCCTCTTCCGGTGCGAAATCGAAGTCGGCCGCCGCAAGGATCAACCAGGACGCGCATCTGAGAAGTTTCGGCGTTTCCCGGGTTGAGGGCAGCGACGCCGCCCAAGAGGACGGAGGCTTGCAGACGTTCACTTCGGACATCAAGGCGCAGCGCGCGATCGCCGGGATTTCGAAAGCAATTTCGGTGGGAACCCTTAATTCGCGATCGGTTCCGGTTGGGAGCGGCTCGGGAGGCGGCGATAGCGGCGACAGTTTGGGTATGCCGATGTCAGCGGCTGGCACCGGTCTGCCTAACAAGCGGCCTTCATCCGTTGCGGCCGAATCCTCAGCCGCGGCTGCGCAAACAATCGCTCAATCGTCCGCTGGGAGTCTGCTCATGAGCGACGCGATCGCTCCGCGAGGGTCGACCAGTCACAGCGATTTGTCCTCCGCCGCAAGCCTGCTCTCTGCGCCTTCTAACGACATCGCGTCTTCTTTATCTGTGGTTACGGGCAGCGACGTTGGCGCGACGAGCGTCGGTTCTTCCGGCGGCGCCGCCGCGAGCGCTGCCATGCCAAGCATCAGCTCGCAAAGCGGGGCAAGCACTGCGCCATCCGCTACCGGCAGCGCTAGTGTCAGCAGCGGGAAGCCGAAACCGAAGCCGACTCCAACGCCGCAGCCGGCACCAGGAGTCGATGGCGAAACCGATTGGAAGAACACCGGGACCGGGACTCTTGATTGGAACACGGCAGCGAACTGGACCGCTGTTAGCGGCAGCGCGCCGCCGGCACCCGGCGACGTGGCGTGGTTTAAAACGGTCAAGTCCGCGAATGCGAACATTAGCGCAAGCGTTTCAATTGCCGGTCTCTATTTTAACGGTACCGGCAGCAGTGGCTATACAATCTCCTCCACTTCGGGGACGCCGACATTAACGCTCACCGCTTTCGGCACGACGATTGGAGGAGAAACTGGCAACAGCGACGCTGTCGCAATTGGCGCTGAAAACACGGGGGGGAATAACACCGTCACCGCGCCGATCATTCTCGCACCCGCATCAGGGACGAATTCGACATTTTATCAAGCCACTGGTGGAACCCTAACGATAACGGGCGCCATTTCTGGATCCGGTGTCACTTTAACCAAGACAGGCGGTGGCACTCTCACGCTCAACACCGCGACGAACACGTATTCCGGTGGCACTTTTGTGAATAGCGGTGCCCTTACGTTCAACACCGTCAACTCCCTTGGGGCTGGCAATGTCACTCTGGGGACGTCGGGAGGAGGCGACGCCACGCTGACATCGAGCACCCAAACGAGCTTTTCAAACAACATCATCGTTGCCTCCGGTAGCGGAGGCACACTTACTTTTGGCACCACCTCGAACTCTGGCAGCACAAGCACCTGGTCAGGAACCCTCACCCTCAATGACAATCTTGCCATTACGAGCGCTCAGGCGAGCACCAGCAATGGATTAAACCTGACGGGCGCGATCTCGGGCTCTGGCGGGATCACGAAAATCGGCAGCGGGCTTTTAACACTAAGTAGCTCCAGCAACTCGTACGGCGGAAATACCGCTATCAACGCCGGTACCCTCAAAGACGGCGCCAATAACGCACTGCCAACGGGCACCACATTGACCATCGGCAGCGCTGGGAACAGCGCGCTATTCGACCTCAACGGCAAGAGCCAGCAAGTCGCGGGGTTGCTCACCGCAGGAACGGCGGCCAATCAGAGCGTGATCAACAGCAGCGGCACTAACGGCACGCTCACGTTGAATGTCACCAGCGGGACCGACGTCTTCGGCGGAGTCCTCGGAGTGTCGGGCAACTCGAATTTCGTCCTCGACAAGGAAGGAGCTGGCACACTTCAGCTAACCAACACTGGGAACCTTTACAGTCTCGGCACGACTATCAACGGCGGCACTCTGGCCGTCGACAACAACGCGGAGCTCGGAACGGCTGGTGTCACAATCACATTTGGCGGCGGCACACTTGATCTCACCGCGGCGGGCTTCTCTTCCGGCCGCACAGTCACCTTGAATGCCGGCGGTGGGACGGTTCAGGTTGATACGGGCACCTCCACGTTGAGCGGTATCATTAGCGGGACAGGGGCCCTAACGAAAACCGGCCCCGGCATATTGCTCCTGACCAATGCGAATACCTACTCGGGCGGTACAGTGATCAGTGGGGGCAACATCCAGCTGTCTGGGGGCAGCCCTACCGGCACGATCGGCTCCAACACCGGCACCCTGACCATGACCGGTGGAGTATTTGATCCGCATGGAGTGAATTCAGCAATCGGCAATCTGACCGGGACAGGCGGGACTATCCTCAACAATTTCAGCAGCAGCCAGAGCGTGATCACGATTGGCAATGGCAATACCGGCGGCGGCAATTTTCAAGGAGCGATCATTAATAATAATACTGGAAACGGCACAGTTGCGTTGACGAAGACTGGCACCGGTGTAATCGAACTTTCCGGCACCAACACCTACACTGGCGCGACCACCGTTTCTGGCGGGATGCTCGCGCTTGGAAGTGGTAATAGTCTGCCGGGGGGAATTGGGAACACCGGCGGAACGAGTCATCTCACTCTTGGTGGTGGCGTGCTCGGAGCCAGCGGCACATTCAGCCGAGGCTTGGGCGCTTCATCCGCGAGCACGGTCGATTTCAATGACGGCGCCGGCACCGACAGCGGCTTCGCCGGATTTGGCACGGCGGCGGGATTTGGCGGCGCAAATAACCTCGCGGTGAACATCGGCAATGGAACGGCTCTCATCTGGGGCGGGACTAGCAATGGAACGACAAACTTCCTCGGCAGCGGTGAAAATCTGATTTTGGGCAACGGGAGCGCGAATGGTACGGTTGATTTTCAGAACAATCTGAATTTAAACGTCCAAACCGACAACCCCAGCAACACGTCGCGTATCGTGCAGGTGGACAGAAGCAGCGTTGCTGGTTCAAGCGATGCCGATGCGAGAATTTCGGGACTGATTTCGGGCGCGACTTCGGGTGGTGCCGACGACCTCATCAAGACCGGCACCGGCACATTGCAATTGACAGGCGCAAATACTTATAACGGCGCGACGACAGTAAGCGCGGGAGTTTTGAATATTCAAAATGACACGGCGCTTGGCACAACTAACAAGGGCACGACGGTTTCGAATGGCGCCACCTTGCAGTTGCAGGGCGGAATCACCGTCGGTGCAGAAGGACTGAACATTAGGGGGGCCGGTGCCACCGGGCAAAATGGAGCGCTGGTGAATTTGACCGATACGAACAGTTTTGGTGGATTACTCACCCTTGCAGCGGCCACCACGATTTCTTCGGAAAGCGGTCTGCTCAATCTGACGAATACGGGAACGATCACGGGCGCCACATTCGGCCTGACGCTGACCGGTTCTGGAAATGGAGCATTGTCCAGCATCGTCGGCACGACCAGCGGCACCCTCGCTAAGAGCGGCAATGGGACATGGACTTTAACCGGAAGTAACACCTACACCGGAACGACGACAATCGGCCAAGGTACGTTGGCGCTTGGCGCAGCGGGAACCAATACAGCTGGATCAATTAATAGCACTGCCAGCATCAGCGTGAGCAACACAGGGACATTACTGATCAATGGCGCTGGCGACGGAGCAGCGACCAGCCGCGTCAACAATTCAGCCGGGATCAGCCTCGCAGGAGGGACAATCAAAACTGCCGGTGCGAGCGAGGCCGGAGGTACCTTCGCGGCACCGACCGCTGGCCTGGGCGCCTTAACGCTCACTGCCGCCTCATCGCTTGATTTCAGTGCCACGAAAGGACTCTTGGCTTTCAGTGGATTCAGTGACGCGGGCAATTTCCTGCTAACGATTAACAACTATATCGGGCAAGGGGGGAGCTCAGGCACGGATCGCTTGATCTTTGGCTTTGCCAGCCAGGCGGCGGCAGACGGTTCACTTGGTGACTTCGCGTTTCAAAACGGCGCCGGCACTGTGAGCGCGATGGACATTGCACTCGGAGGGGGCCTGTGGGAGATAGCGCCCGTGACGGCGGTTCCTGAGCCGGGCACGTGGGCGACCGCCGGTTTGGCCACTCTTCTTCTGGCCTCGGCTGCGCGCACTCGTTTGCGCAGGAAAACCCTTTCGCTTTCGCGTTAGTCTACGCGTGCCGATCGCGCGGGAGCTGTCGGTCGCGAATTCACTTGCCGCTCGACGCGGCGCGCTCTAGAGAACGCCAACGCGAAGAGCCGGCGCTGGATCACACTGAAGAGTTAACTGATAAGACGGCGGCGAAGTTACGCGTCAGCTGAGGCCGAATCTCCAATGTCCGCTCTAATCCTCCTCGTTTTCGTCCTCGGCTACGCGGCCATCGCTTTCGAGCATCCGCTCAAAATCAACAAGGCCGCCACCGCCCTGGTCACGGGCGTACTTTGCTGGACAATTTTTATCCTCTTCTCTCCGGACAAGGATCCGGTTGCGGCGGAATTGACCGCGCACCTGGGCGCGATCTCCGGGATACTTTTCTTTTTGTTAGGCGCGATGACCATTGTCGAGCTGATCGACGCGCACGATGGCTTTGCCGTCATCACCAGCCGCATCAGCACAACCAGCAAGCGGAAGTTGCTCTGGATCGTTTGTCTCCTGACCTTTTTTCTCTCGGCCATTCTCGACAACCTCACCACCGCGATCGTGATGGCCTCGATGATCCGCAAGCTCCTCGATGAAAAGCAGGATCGATTGATGTTTGTCGGAATGGTGGTGATCGCAGCCAACGCCGGCGGTGCCTGGTCGCCGATCGGAGATGTGACTACGACCATGCTTTGGATTGGCGGACAGATCACCAGCCAGAACATCGTCACTAAATTAATTGGCCCGAGCCTGGTTTGCCTGCTCATCCCATTGCTCATCGTTTCGGTCGTCACCAAGGGAACGGCGCCACGT
Organism: uncultured Verrucomicrobiae bacterium; assembly: GCA_963746035.1. GTDB lineage: Bacteria > Verrucomicrobiota > Verrucomicrobiia > Chthoniobacterales > UBA10450 > JBBRDU01. The sequence continues at coordinate 402,211 of CAVUZN010000002.1, forward strand.
CCAACGACCCGGCAATCGCTCAAGACGAGCCTGGCCGAACGAAACCTGGTTTTTTTCTGCGGAGTAGCCGTGCTGGTGTTCGTCCCGGTTTTCAAGGCGGTGACGCATCTGCCGCCCTACATGGGAATCCTCCTCGGCCTCGGTGTCCTCTGGATCGTGGTGGAACTGGTTCACCATCAGAAGGACGAAGAGAGTAGAACCGAGCTTTCGGTGGCGCGAGCTCTCCGCCGGATCGACGTGCCCAGTATTCTATTCTTTCTCGGAATCCTGATCTCGATTTCTGCGCTCGAGAGCACGCACCTGCTCGAACGCTTCGCCCGCAGCATGGATGCACACGTCGGCAATCAGAGCATCATCGTGCTCTTTATCGGGATCCTTTCCGCCATCGTGGATAATGTTCCGCTGGTCGCCGCCAGCATGGCTATGTACGATCTCGCACTCTATCCGCCCGACAGTTACCTCTGGGAGTTTATCGCTTACTCCGCGGGGACCGGTGGCAGCATGTTGATTATTGGAACAGCGGCAGGCGTGGCCGTGATGGGAATCGAAAAGATGGATTTCTTCTGGTACCTGAAAAAGATCGGCTGGCTCGCAGCGCTCGGATTCTTGGGCGGCGCAGGAGCTTATATCCTGCAGGAGCAAATCCTTCGCTAGACAGGGCGGGTCGTGACCAGGAGAGCTCTGCTTAGAGCACTCCTTCCTCGACGTCATAAACGTCGAAGAAGAACTTCACCTTGCTCGGCGGATGACAGAATTGCGGGATGTAGGTTTCAAAATATTCCTGCACCTGCTCGGAAAGATCACAAATCCGCAGCCCGATCATCTCGTTGTTCCATTTGATGATCGCCTTCTTGTCTTTCGCAGCGGCGTTGTCACGGAGCCATTGATCCACTTCGTCGTCGCTCGCCCCGCTAGCGACAAAGTCCTTGAATTTCATCGCATCGAGCCCCGTAAATTTCCAGAAATATGCGCCCAGTCCGCAGGGGTAGAAGTTGTATTCGCCATTAATCGCCAGCAGGTCGGCGCGCGCTTTATCGAGCATGCGTGCGGCAATGACGAAGCCGCCCAGGGCCTGACGCGGACTGCGCGGTGGAGTTTTTCTTAGGTCGCGAGCGATTGATTGCAGTTTTTCGGTGTTCATGAATTTCCTCGAATGCGCTAGGTCAGAAAAACCTCATCGATATAACACCAGGCCCAGTCCTCGCCCGGTTGAAAGGAACGCACGATCGGATGTGCCGCTGCCTGAAAATGCCTGGTGGCGTGGCGATGCGGAGAAGAATCACAGCAGCCGACGTGTCCGCAGGTCAAACAGAGCCGCAGGTGAACCCAGTGGCCGCCGATTTTGAGACAATCCTCGCAGCCCTCCGCACTGGGAGTGACGTCCTTGCGGATGGCATCCAAGTGAGCACAGGCCGGCACAGACATCGTTACTTGTTAGGCCATTGCGGCCACGTTTTCATCAACGATCCGACTGCTTTCACCCGCCGCTCCGCCAGCGTATCAGCTGCCAGGTAAGTCGGAACCTTGTCCGCCTTGGCGATGTCAAAGACGCTCAAAAGCGTGTCATAGATCTCGTCCGCCTTTCGCAGCGAACGTTCCGAATCCCACCCGGCTAGTTCGCGATAAACATTGATCACGCCGCCGGCGTTGACCACGTAATCGGGCGCGTAAAGGATGTTCCGCTTCTCCAGTTCGTCACCGTGTCGCTCCTCCAGCAGCTGGTTGTTAGCGGCGCCAGCCACGATTTCCACTTTCAGCTGCGGAATTGTTTTGTCGTTGATCACACCGCCGAGCGCGCAGGGAGCAAAAATGTCAGCCTTCTGCCCGACGATCTCATCCGGTTTGACCCCTTTCGCGCCAAAATTATCGACCACCCGTTTGACGCGATCGGCATCCATATCGGCGACGATGGTTTTTGCGCCGACCGCATGCAGCTCCTTGGCCAGGTTGTAGCCAACGTGACCGCAACCTTGAACAAGAACGGTTCGCCCGGCCAGGTCGTCTGAACCCCATCGCCATTTTGCCGAAGCTTGGATCGCGCGAAATACCCCGCGTGCCGTCACCGGCGAAGGATCGCCGGAGCGATCGGTTAAGCCGGCGACATAATTCGTTTCCATGTGGACGTAGTCCATGTCACCGGTGCTTGTTCCCACGTCCTCCGCGGTGACATAACGGCCGCCGAGCGAATCGACAAAACGGCCATGCGCTCGAAAGATCATCTCGCGGTTCTTCGTCTTGTTGTCGCCGATGATGACCGACTTTCCGCCGCCGAGGTTCAGGCCGGCCACCGCGTTTTTGTAAGTCATGCCGCGGGCGAGCCGGAGCGCGTCGACCACGGCTTCATCGTCATTGGCGTAAGTCCAGAAGCGCGTGCCCCCGAGGGCCGGGCCGAGAACCGTGCTATGAATGGCGATTATCCCGCGATATCCGGCCGCCGGGTCTGAACACAAGGCCACCTGTTCGTGGCCCATTTCTGCGAGAGTATTGAAAATTTCCATGCCGCCTTTGTCCTTTGAAATCTCCGACTGCCAGGCGCGTAGCGCCCTGCGCCGGCCAGCAAACAGACCCTAATCAAGCCGGCTTGCAAGCTTTCGAAGCATGGATCTGCGGCTGGTGAAGGCATTACATCCCGACTTCGTGCTCCTGATCATGATCGGGGCGGCGTTTCCGCCGTCCGAGAATCCAGGATGTGATGAAGGCGCGGTTCTTCTTTGTGTGACTCTTGACAGTCGGCGAGGTCCCTCGGCCGTCTCCCCGCGGCTCGGGATGACATGCTGCGAGGGCGCTGGATTACGTCGGGGCTTCCTGCTCGTAATCCTAATCGTGATCGGTCCGGGCGCCGTAGCCGCCGTCCCTGAAGAGTGCGAGGATCCAGGGTGCGATGAAGGGGCGGTTCGTCCTTGTCTGACTCTCGACATTCGGTGGGGTCCCTCGGCCGTCGCCCCGCGGCTCGGGATGACAGAGGCGCGCGGCGGTGGTTGACGATTAGTCAGCCGATCCTTGTCGTGGGCCGGCCTCGAGGTGAATCAGATCGTTAATGTTCCGCGCAAAATCTCGACCGCGTAACCACCAACACAGACATCGGTGATTCGATCGCCCTGCTTGGATGCGCGGACCGTGATCTCGCTCGGCCGCCCGGCTTGGACACCCTGACGAATCAGGACGTCCTTGCCCGAGGCAACGAGATCATGGCGAACCAGCCAACTCGCAGCGCAACCTGCCGCCGAACCTGTGGCCGGGTCTTCGCCTCCATAGAAAAACATCCGCGCGCCCACCTCTTCGCTGCCGCGCTCGGCATGAAGCAGGTAAAAGAACTTCGCTCCGGTTCCCGCGAGGACCTGTTCCGCATCAGCCGTGTTGAACTTGATCTCGCGCAGCGTTTTCGCATCGCGCAGTGGAAGAATGGCGAAGGGAAGTCCGGTCGAGACGACCTGAACCGGAAGGCCGCTGGCGATGTCATTCCGGTCGATGCGAAGCGCTGCCGCGACTTCTTCCGGTTCATAAACCTGGCCAAACTCGGGATCGCGCTGGCGCATCTCTCCAAAGACCGCGCCATCTACGGCGGTCCGGCCGGCGCCTGCCATATCGGGTCGAAAACGGACTGGCACCTTCCCCACGTTAAGATCGAGCACGATCTCGCCCGGCGGTTCCGCGCCGGTTACGTTACTATATAGATAGAGCGCCGTCCCGAGCGTGGGATGCCCCGCAAAGGGGAGTTCTTCGACGACGGTGAAGATTCGCACCCGCTTCCCAGCGCGAGCTTCGTCCTCCGGGTCTCGAGGCAGGATGAAGGTTGTCTCGGAGAGGTTCATTTCCCGGGCGATCGCCTGCATCTGCTCGTCGGTTAGACCGCGCGCGTCGGGAAAGACGGCGAGCGGATTCCCGGCGAACCGGGCGCGGGTGAAGACGTCCAGTTGCACGAAGTCGTAACTGTTCGAGGACATCCTCAAACATCGCTGAAAATCGAGAGACGGCGAATGTCGCCCGCTTCAGAGACCGAGCTCGCTCAACCCGGGGTGCCCATCCGGCCGGCGTCCGAGTGGCCAGTGATATTTGCGTTCTGATTCTTTGATCGGGAGGTCGTTAATCGAAGCAAAGCGCCGTTGCATCAGTCCTTGTTCCGTGAACTCCCAGTTTTCGTTACCGTAAGAACGGAACCATTTACCGGCGTCGTCATGCCATTCGTAGGCGAAACGGACGGCGATCCGGTTGTCGGCGAAGGTCCAGAGTTCCTTGATCAGGCGGTAATCAAGTTCTTTGGCCCACTTCCGGGTGAGAAACTGAATGATCTGCTCGCGTCCGTTAGGAAATTCCGCGCGATTTCTCCAGCTTGAATCGATTGTATAGGCAAGCGCGACCTTTTGCGGATCACGTGTGTTCCAAGCGTCTTCGGCCTTGCGCACTTTCTCAGTGGCAGATTCCCGCGTAAACGGCGGTAACGGGGGACGTGCTGGCTCATCCGCATCACCCTTCATGCTTTCGGTCATGACGTTTTATTCTCCCCTCGGGGAAACAGTTCTGCAAGCGTCGGACATTGTAGGCACTCGGAGCACTGTAGCGGCGGTCTATGACCGCCGAAATTAAACGAACGGCGGTCATAGACCGCCGCTACAGTTTACTGCCCCGGTAGGCGACCCGCATCTTATGACGGTGGCACACTTTAGCCCGACGAAGACGGCCCGCGTTCAAGTAGCCTACTTGTTAGGCCCGATCTGCTCTCGTGACGCTACTAAATCCTGAAAGCCAGGGTCCTTGCGAATTGGCGTCAGGTATGGATTTAATTTGAGATTCCCAACGGTGACGACATTACCGGCCGGCATCGCAAGTAGCCGTTTTAGAATGGCGATCGCTGCCGGCGCATCGCCCGTCCTGGCCTTGATCACGGCGAGGTTGTACAAGGTGTAGACCCCGGAGAGCGCATCTTTTTCGGGCGGCATCAGATCCGTCGCTTTTTGCGCGAACTGCACCGCCTCGGCCTTGTCATCGAGAGCAAGATAAATCCAGCTCAGCTGCGTCGTGGCATCAAGATCGTTGGGCCGCTCTTTTAGATGGGTCTCAATCAGGCGACGCGCTTCTTCAGTTTCCTGCCGAGTCTTCGCACTATCTCCGGCGAAAACATGGATAACAGTTCTGGCGGCGAGGCGGACGCGTTCGTTAACCTCGCTGCTCTGGCCTTCGAAGATCCGCAGGGCCGCTGCATAATTTCCTTCCAGGACATCCAGATAAGCGGGCCAGCCGATCAGTCCTTCGACGGTAGCGTGGCCGGCGTCGGCCACGAGAACGGCATCGGGTGGAAAGGCTTGCAGGCGTTGGCGGGCTTCTTTGATATCGCCGTGGCCGTTGATCGATGTGATTAACATTGTTCGCATCGCGTCCCGGGTGCGGGGATTCAGGTCGAGAGACATTCGGCCGTAACGTTCAGCTTCGGCCCACATCCGCAGCATCGTATGGGTATTGCTTAAATTGGCGGCCAGGCTTGCGTCGCGCGGACTTTGTTTCAGGCTCTGGCTGAGTCCGGCCAGGCCCTCGGCCCATTCGCCGCGGCGGCGATGGATGTAACTGCAGTATTCGAACGCTTGCTCGTTGTTAGGTTGAAGCTTGATCGCACGCTGAAATTCGGTGAGGGCTTGATCATATTGCCGGTAGCCGAAGTAGTGATAAACGCCCTTGGCCACGTGTGCTTGTGGAAGGTTTGGGGCCAGTTGGAGCGCCTGCTCCACCACCTGTTTTACCTGTTGCAACCTGGCTTCCGTCATCGGCTCCACAAACCAGTGACGTTGCATTTGATTAAAGACCAGCCGCGCCATGGCGAGCGCGAACTTCGGATCAAGCTCGAGCGCTTTCCGATACAGCTCGGCCGCTTCGTCATAAACCTGCGGCTTAAGCGAACTCTCCGCTTCCCGTTCCGCGAATTCGCCTTTCAGAAAAATATCGTAGGCCTCGGTGTTGTTCGTGGGTGCTGCGCCTAACTGGCTGGCCTCCTTGGACGAAATCCGCGCTTGCAGTGCCTCCGCCACTTCCTGGGAAACTTTGCTCTCTACTTCAAAGACGTCATCGATCGCACCGTCGTAACTCTTGGCCCACAAATGCGAATCCGCCCGCGCGTCGATCAACTGCACGTTCACTCGCACTTTGTTGCCAGCCCTTTGCACGGTTCCTTCCAGGACCTTGGCCACGCCTAACTGACGGGAAACTGTCTTCAGGTCTTCGGGCTTACTTTTGTATTTGGCGGTGGACGTTCGTGAGATCACCTTTAGATCGGCCAGCGCTGCGAGCTTGGTCAGGATTTCATCCTGGATTCCCTCCGCGAAGTAGGCGTTCTGGGCGTCGCTGCTCAGATTTTCGAAAGGGAGCACAGCAATGGACTTCTCGGGGATAACCTCACTCGGTTCCGCGACGTTGATTTCGTTAGGTCTGCTTACCGACCTATCGTCGGACTTTCGCGAAACAGCACTGAAACGCCAAAGAAAGCCGCCGCCGACCGCGAGAACGAGGCCGATGATCAGCAACTCCGTCCCAGTGACGCGCTGCGCGCCGCGTTCGCCATGATACCAAGCCAGGATTAAACAAACGAAGAACCCCACCACGAAGGCGAGAGTAATTCCGCGACGCACGCTTTCCGGCCAGCCGAATTGTTGGCCGACGATGTCGAGCCCTTGCAGAAGGGCGAACGCCGCCGCCACATAAGCGATCGCCCACTGCACTAGCTTGCGCTCCTTCAGGCGCTGAAAAAAGTCGTTCATGGCATTTCGAGCGGCGAAGTGGATTACTTCACGTTCGAAATCTTCACGATACAGCCCTTCGCCTGTTGATCCTTCGGGTTCTTGACCACGGTGACGTAGAGTTCCTCTTCGTTCGGACCGAGGGCGACGTTGGTGGTGCCGTCGCCGGCCGCAATTTCGAAGACGTGAAGACATTTTCCCTCGGGAGATATCTTCAGGATTTTTCCGCCAAACCATTGCGCGACATAAATGTTCCCTTTGCTGTCGATCTTCATGCTGTCCGGCCCTAACCAGGGAGATTGGTTCTTGTTTGGGACGAGAAGGTTCAGCAGCGCGAAATTTGATCGATTGCTGAGCGTGCCGTCGGCATTAATGGTAAACTTCAGCATGCAGTTGCTGACCGTCTGGCTGACGTAAAGAATTTTCTGGTCGGGCGAAACGCCAATGCCATTGGCGTAGTTCAGATCGTTCGCGACCTCGCCCCATTTGTCGCTGCCGGGCGCCAGGTAGTAAATCTTCCCCATTACCGCGGTTGGTATTGGTGGGTCGGGGTAAGGACCCCAGATTGTGGCATAAGCGCCGCCGTTGGCAGTGACAACAATGTCGTTGATTCCGCCTTCGAACTTTCGACCGGCGCTATCGACATCCCAACGGCGAAGCTGCTTGCCCGTCAGGTCCAACTCGAGGATTCCCCCGGGGTCATTCGTGCAGGCAAGCAGGAAGGTTTTCTGTTTTGTCAGGGCGAGGCCGTTGTGACCGCAGCCGTCCGTATGATTGAGCACTGTCGTCGTTTTCCCATCCCATTTGGAAAGCGTGTTGGAGGTCCAGGCGACGTAGTAAAGGACACCGTCGACGAACAAGGGACCTTCGGGTCCCAGGACATCGCTAACGACTGTGACCTCATCTGCGCGCGCGGTTGCGCTCGTCAGAATTGCGGCCATGAAGATGGCGACGATTGTTTTAGTTCTCATTGCTTTCCGGGACGCCGGTTACCGATTAGCCGCGTCTTGTTCCTTCCGGCGACAATGATCGTTCCCCGCACGGCACGGCGCTGGCCGATAAGGGCCCCACAACGGCATGGTCCGTTGTAGGTTAAACTAGAGCAGGTAACTAGGTATTTTTTACGCCGCCGTACCCGCGTCTGAAGGGGACAAGGGCGCCCGAAGCGTCGTCAAAAGACGTCGGACTTTTCTTATTGCGCGCGCAGCGCCGTTACCGGATCAACTCGCGTAGCTCGCAGCGCCGGGATGTAGCTTGCCAGCAGTGCGACAGCCAACTGAACGAGAATGATGCAGGAGAAGGTGATTGGGTCGGTGGCGCTGACGCCGAAAAGCAGGCTAGTCATTACGCGGGTGAGCATAAAAGCGATGACGAGTCCGCAGGCCAATCCCGCACCGACCAGCTTTAGACTCTGCAGGGCGGTCATACGGAGGACATCACCGCGCCTGGCCCCGAGCGCGATACGAATTCCGATCTCGCGGGTCTGCTGAGCGACGGAGTAACTCATCACGCCATAAATTCCGACCGCCGCGAGAACGACGGCGAGACCAGCGAAGATCGCCAGCAAAAGCATGCTGAAACGCTGCCGCGCCACGGCATCGGCGACGATGTGATCCATGGAATCGATGTTCGCGACTGGTTGATCCTTATCCACCGACCAGATCGCGTTACGCACGGAAGTGGCGAGGCTCAGCGGATCCACCGTCGTGCGCACGATCAACGCATTGGCCGCCAGGTCTTTAACCTGCCGATAACTGAGATACATTTGCATCTTCGGCTCCGCCACGAAATCGTTTTGTCGTACATCCTTGGCCACGCCGATGACGGTGCGCCAGGCGCCGGGACCAGCGGTGCTGCCGGGCTTCATGTGCTTCCCGATTGGATCTTCGTTAGGCCAGTAATGCTTCGCCGTTTTCTCGCTCACGATGATAGCCGGCGCGTTTTCCAGGGTATCCTGCTCGGTGAAGTCGCGTCCTCGCACCAGCGGGATCCCCATGGTGCTGAAATAGCCCGGGCCAATGGTGCGGAACACGATATCCGGCCACTGCTCTATCGGCGGATCCGGAATCCCTTCCACCGCGGTGATGGTGGAATCGCCGTTATATGTGAAGGGGAGGTTGCCGGCGATCGCCACCGACTGAACTCCCGGCAACGCTTCCACGCGGCGTTTCACCTCGTCGAAAAATGCAGCGCGATGCGGCGTGTCCGGATATTTCACCTCCGATAAATCCACGCTGAGCGCGAGCAAGTGGTCGACCCGGAACCCCGGATTGAGATTGCGCAGATGCGCGAAACTGTTGATCAGTAAGCCGGCGCCGATTAGCAGAATGAATGAGGTCGCGACTTCAGCAATGACTAACGCGCTGCGTAGCCGTTTGCCGCGCGCGCCGCCTGAGTCGCGGCCGCCTTCTTTCAAAGTTTCGTTCAGGTTGAAATGTGATGCCTGGCTCGCCGGCGCCAGGCCGAAGATCAAACCGGTGGAGACGGCAAGAATAATGGTGAAAACGAGGACAAGGCCATCGATGCCAATACTCTCGGCATGCGTCAGGCCAGGCGGGATAAAGCGGGTCAGCACGTTCAGTCCGAAGTAGGCAAAGCCGAGACCCACCGCCGCGCCGAGAAGGGAAAGGATGACACTTTCCACCAGCAACTGACGCGTCAGGCGAGTGCGACTGGCGCCGATGGCAAGCCGCAGCGCGATTTCTTTTTGTCGGGCGGCCGCCCGCGCGAGCAGGAGGTTGGCGACATTGGCGCAAGCAATGAGAAGAACAAAGGCAACCGCGCCTAACAAAATGACAAGGGCGGATTTCATGCTGCCGACGATCTCTTCATGCAAAGGCATCACCACCGCGCCGCGGCCGGCGTCGTCTTTCGGGTATTCCTTGGCCAGCCGCGCGGCGATCGTATTCATCTCAGCCTGTGCCTGGGACAAGGTCACGCCGGGTTTGAGGCGACCGATGACCTCGAGGTAATGATTACTGCGCTGGCCAACTTCGTCCGCGGAAAGAGCGAGGGGGACCCAGACCTGGTCGCGCCATTTTGACCACATGGGTAACTGCACGCTTGCCGGGATGACTCCGACGATGGTGTATGGTTTACCGTTGAGATCCAAAGCGCGGCCGATGACGGAAGGGTCCGCGCCGAACCGCCGCTTCCAAAGGCTCTCGTTCAGCACGACAACCTGGTTGCCGGGTTTGTCATCTTCCGGAACAAGGGTGCGGCCGAGGATTGGTTTGATTCCCAGGACATTGAAAAGATTCCCGGAAATTCTCCGCCCGTCCAGTCGCTCCGGCTCGCCCACTCCTGTGAGGTTGAAGTAGCCCGGGGCAAACGCGGACATTCCTTCGAAGCTGCCGGCTTGTCGTTGCCAATCGAGAAAGTTCGCCGGGGAGGGAGTGTCTTTGGGAAAACCGAGGTTCGTCGCCTCTTCCCAGATGATCATCAGTTGTTCCGGGTTTTTGTAGGGCAGCGGCTTTAGGAGAATGGCGTTGACCACGCTAAAGATAGCGGTGTTCGCTCCGATCCCGAGGGCGAGCGCGATGATGGCGATCGCGGTGAAAGCGGGATTGCGCGCGAACATGCGCAAGGCGTAGCGTGCGTCCTGCAGAAAATCCGCGAAGAGACTTCCTTTTCCTTCACCGCCGATGGCGATTTGCTCCATATATTTATCGTTCCTCCCTAACGAATTCGGCAGCTTCAGATCCTTCAGGACCATCTGGGTGGCTTCGTCCTCGCTCGCGCCGCTCGCGACCGCGTCCTCGAATTCCTGCTCCAGATGCTGAGAGAGCTCCTCGACGACCTCGTTTTCCCTAGTCGGCGACAATTTTGCGGCGGCCAGGCGGCGACGAATTTCGGCGCGAAAATCAGGCATGTTGAATCCCGGTGATGCGGCTGATGGCGCCGACGAACTCCTGCCAGCCTTCCCGTTGGTGAGCCAGCATCTTTCTGCCGGCCGCAGTCAGCCGGTAATAGCGGCGACGGCGTTGGCCCGCTTTTTCGACCCAGCGCCCGCGGATCCAGCCGCGTTTCTCGAGTCGGTAGAGGAGGGGATAAAGCGAAGCGACGTTGAAATGAAGGGCGCCGCCGGAGCGGAGGTCGATGAGTTGGCCGATTTCGTAGCCGTGGCGGGGGCGGTCTTCGACCAGGGAGAGAACCAATAATTCGGCGCTGCCCTTTTTCAGTTCACGTTCGAGGATCGAGACCGGCATATATGGCAGTGACATATATCGCAAAGGATAGGTTCTGACAAATGGACGATACCGACGCCGGTTTTTGTTTAGCGATCGCGCATTCCGGGATGGCAGGCTTGAGTCGCATCCCGCCGCCGCGCCTCGCGTCTTGGCTTTTTCGACGCCGGCTTTTTCCACTCTCTCGCTTTTACGCTCGTCAAGGACGCTTAACGAACTTCAGAGCCTTGCGCGGCGAAGACGGCTTGCGGATCGACTCCTGAAATTCGACCGACCATGATCCAGCCGAAGCGGCTGAGTAACGCCCCGAGGACGAACGAAAGGGCTGCCAAAGGGATCAGCCCGAGAAAACGGAGAACAAGCGAGACAGGTCCGGTCAAACTCTCGGCACTCTTCATCAGCCATCCGACGGAGCCGGCGCGCGCGGCGCGATCGGCCGGCCCATGCCGATCGATAATGAACCAGATCATGAGCGCGACCTCGACCGCGGCCGCGTAGAATCCGATCAGGTTGAGGGCCGGAGCGTGGTAGCCAAGCAATTCCAATGTCCCGGCGGCCGAGCCAAGCCCGGCGGTACCGAAATGGACCGGTAAAAGTTTGCGGTGCAAAAACCACGCGGGAATGGCGGTGGCCCCGATCAGGACACCGGTGTAAGTCGCAAGTAAACTTCCGATCAGCGCCGCGCCGGCGACGAAAAGGATGGAGGCAACGCGTAGAAGCGGATCGAGTGATTCGGCGAAAACCCCGCGCGCCTGCAGTTCGAGAACGATCAAACCGGAAACGGCGGTGCCACCGAAAAGCGTAAGAATCCACGCGCCCATCGACATGGCGGAGCGGTGCTTGAAGACGCGCAACATGTTGAGAAAGAGATGCGGTCGGCCGAGGTCCATGATCAGCAGAATGGGGGAGAGGACAGCGCCTGCGATGACCGCGATCCACATGGCGGCGCGCGCGATCTCGGTTTGATCAAACAAGAGGCAGCCGAGCGCGATAACCGCAGCCATGCCGCCGAGTCCGCCGAAGAAAAAGTAAAGCGGCACTTCCCAGGTCCAGACCGGCGGCTTCACCACCGGTTGTCCATAGTAGCCGGGTTTTTTCGGAATGGGACCACCAACGACATCGACCCCGCGACCGGGAACAACCCCTTCCTGCCAAGCTTTGTCGCGCAGTTGTTCGAGGCGCTCTTCGTTAGGCGGAGTGGTCATTTCCGTGGTCCGCGGAGCACACGCGTCCCGCGTGTTCTTTTCGTCGCCTCGCCGAAAATGTTCAATCGAAGCTCTCGGGGAGGGTGGGCGTCTCGCCCGCCGGTTTGAAAGCCTGGCCGCTCCTTCACCCGCGTTGCCGCGGCGTCTCGCCGGAACAATTTTTGGCCGCGAAATAAAGTTCGCGACGGCGAGACGCCTTCGCCGGCGGGCGGGACGCCCACCCTACCCGGGACAACCCGGAGAGAACGCTGGCCGAATCGCGTGCGCTCTCCGGAGTATCTGCCGCAATGCGCAGGGCAAAGCTTCATCAGCGGAAAAAGGCGAAGGCGGCGAGGGTTGCGATGAGGGAGAGGGCCGCGGTCACGAACGCCGCCGTCCAAGATGATTTCAGGTAAATGGTGGGGACTTCAGGCCGCGGAGGAAGCCCGTAGTCCTTGGCGTCGCCTAACAAAAGAAAAAAGGCGTGGATGCCGCGGACGGATGTTTCGGTTGGATCGTAAAGTTGCGCGTCGTTGAACCCGCTCGCTTGCAATTGCTGCACGCGCTCTTTGCCGCGCGCGCGTAAGTCATCGAGCCGACCGAAGAGGATTGATTCGGTCGGGCAAACCTTGGCGCAGGCGGGAACCAGGCCGCTCTTTTGGCGATCGTAGCAGAAGGTGCACTTGAACGCGCCGCCGGCATTTGGTAACGGATCCGGGCGGCGGTCGATCACGCCGAAAGGGCAGGAGACCACGCAATAGCCGCAGCCATTGCAAACATCGTCCTGGGTGTAAACCGTGCCCGTTTCAGTGCGGACGATCGAGCCCGTGGGGCAGGCCTCGAGACAGCCTGCTTCCTCGCAATGTTTGCAGACGTCAGAGAGGAAGACCCAGCGGAAAGGATCTTCCAAATGCGGATCGGCGATAGCGGATCGGCCATTGGTTAGGTCCGCCGGCCCGGTGATTTGATCGCCTTTGCGGACATCCTGCTCCAAAAACAAAACGTGACGCCAGGTCGAGGCGCCGAGGTGACCGGTATTGTCGTAGGAATTCCCGGTCCAGGTGTAGCCGTCATCGGGGACCTCGTTCCATTCTTTGCAGGCGACTTCGCAGGCTTTGCAGCCGATGCACAGCGTTGGGTCGGTGAAGAAGCCAACCTCGACGTGATCCTGCACGTAGCTGTGCTTGCGCTGATTGGTACTGAGGACGCCTTCTCCGATCATAGTGTGACGTTGAAGTGTTGAAGCGACGAAGCGTTGAAACGGTCTAACGTTTGAACGGTTGAGCGATTTAGCGGTTCTCCCTTCATCACTAATGAATCTTTCCGTGTTGACCATGGCCCCCGGTGCCATCGCCGTCCGGCGCTCCGGGCGGTGGTTGTTCGGGATGGAGATTGGCCGGGCCGCCCTCCGGCACATACTTCTTCAGCCACTCTTGGAAGGCGGGTCCGCGCGGAATTCTTCCCGGGATGAGGTTGCAAGCCACCGCCTTGCTCTCCATGATGGTGACATTGGGCTCGCCCGAGACGGCGAGAAGGTCGTTGGCGGCGTCTCCTCGGACCGGCCCGTCGTTTCCGAAATGGAAGGGGAGCGCGACTTGATGAACGGTCTGACCGTTGAGCTGGATTGGTCGAATTCGCCGGCTAACGAGCGCGCGCGCTTCGATCCCTCCGCGCAGACTCACGATGGAAACGAAATCGCCGTTTGTTATCCCTAACGAACTCGCCAGTTCGGGCGAGATCTCCGCGAACATCTCCGGTTGGAGCTCGGCCAGATGCGGCAGATAGCGCGACATGCCTCCGGCGGTGTGATGCTCAGTCAGCCGGTAGGTCGTGATCACATAGGGGAATCGCGGATCGCCTGGCGGCGCGAAGCGGTTGTCGCCGCGGGTGAACCATTTTGCCGATGGATTGGTATCGCGCTGGTACAGCTTGTTTGAGACGGGAGACTCCAGCGGTTCATAATGCGTCGGCATTGGCCCGTCCTTCAGACCCTTCGGAACGTAGATCCAACCGAGGCCATCTTCGTGCAGGATGAAGGGTGCGTTGCCCGCGATGCCGTCGAGTCCGCTCTCATTTCCTTGCGGCCGGTAACCGGGTTCTTTTTCGACGGGAAAATCAGGCTGATCGACGCCGGTCCATTTCCGCTGCTGTTGATCCCACCAGACCAGCTTCTTTTCCTCGCTCCAAGGCGCGCCCTCCGGATTAGCGCTCGCTCTATTATATATGATGCGGCGGTCCCCCGGCCAGACGAAGCCCCAGCCATGGCCGAGGTAATTCGTCGGGTTGCGCGAATGAGCTTTGTTAACTCCATCCGGTCCATAGACGCCGGAATAGATCCAACAACCGCTCGCGGTCGATCCGTCCGCCTTCAACCGGGTGTAGCCATCCACTTGCGGACCGTGGTGAGGCTGTCCGTCTCGATCTGTTCCGAAGACGACTCCGTTTCCGGCACCCGAGCTGGTATTTGATGCTTCCGGATCAGTGTACCACCCGTTGATTTCAGCGAGGACCGCTTCCATTTTCGGATCCCCCAGCTCGTCCTGCGGATACCACCAGTCGAGGGCGCGGAGCGCTTCATCGCGCGGGTCGTTCGATTCGTTTGCTTTCTTAATCAGTCGCAACGCGAGCTGATGAATGAACCACGCCTCAGAACGCGCGTCTCCGGGAGGATCGACCGCCTTTTCCCGCCACTGGACCATCCGCTGGGTCTGGGTGAATGCGCCTTCCTTCTCGGCGTGGCCGGCGGCCGGGAATTGGAAAACCTCCGTCTCAACATCTTCGGGCCGCATTTCGCCGCGTTCGATCTCGGGCGAGTTACGCCAGAAAGTGGCGGCTTCGATCTCGACCATCTCCCGTACCACCATCCATTTCAGCTTCGCTAGTGCTTTGCGTTGCAGACGCGAGTTGGGCGCGGCGACCGCGGGATTTTGACCCATCACAAAAAAGCCCTCCACCTTTCCATCGAGCATCTCGTAGAGGAACTCGAAGAAGGAATGGTTTCCGGTCAGCTTCGGTATCCAGCTGTAGCCGAAATCATTCTCCGGTGTCGCGTTCCTGCCGTAGAACGCTTTGAGCAAGCTGACGTAGTAGGCGGGATAATTATGCCAAAGCCCGGTCGGCTTTGTGTTCGCCTTCAGGTGCTGCTCTAAGGTTTCCTCACTGCCATTGCCGTTCGGCATAACGAGGTAACCGGGGAGAACGTCGTAAAGGGTGGGAATATCGGTCGAGCCCTGGATGGAGGCATGTCCGCGCAGGGCAAGAATCCCGCCGCCGGGCCTGCCAATATTGCCTAACAAAAGCTGAAGGACGGCGGCGGCGCGGATAATCTGGACGCCTTTGGAATGCTGGGTCCAGCCGACCGCGTAACAAATGGCAGCGGTTTTCTTCGGGCCGGAAGCGGTGGTCAGCGCCTGCGCCACTTTTTCGAAAATGGCGGGAGAAATCCCGCAGACTTCCTGCACCATTTTCGTGGTGTACCGCGAAAAATGGCCCTTCAGCACCTGGAAAACGCAACGCGGATGTTCCAGACTGAGGTCGCGCTCCGGGAAGCTCAGCTTATCGGCATTTTCATAAAGCCACGACTTCGGATCGTAGGTTCGCTGCTCCGGATCGTAACCGGAAAAGAGGCCGCTTAAGCCTTCTTCGGTGTCCCGGAAATCCTCCCGTACAATGCAGGAAGCGTTGGTGTAGTTAACGACGTACTCGCGAAAGAAGAGGTTATTTTCCAAGACGTGCCGAATTAGAGCACCGAGGAAGACGATGTCGGTTCCGGCCCGGATGGGAGCCCAGATATTGGCCAGCGCACTGGTGCGCGAGAACCTCGGGTCCACATGAATGATGGTGGCACCGCGTTCTTTTGCCTTCATCACCCAGCGAAAGCCGACCGGGTGTGCCTCGGCCATGGATGACCCCTGGATGAGAATGCAGTCGGCGTTGGCGAGATCTTGTTGCGCGGTCGTAGCTCCGCCCCGGCCGAAGGAGGTGCCCAGACCGGGCACCGTGCTGCTATGTCATATCCGTGCCTGGTTGGAGATACACACCATGCCCAGGCCGAGAGTGAATAGTTTTCGAATTAAGTAATTCTCCTCGTTATCGAGAGTGGCGCCGCCGAGATGACAAATCGACGTCGTCCGATTGAGCGTGTTTCCTTTCTCATCCTTCTGCACGAAGGTGCGTCTGCGCGATTCCCAAACCCGGTCGGCTACCATGTCCATGGCGCGCTCAAGCGGAATTTCCTGCCACTCTTTCGCCCGCGGCGCGCGATATTTCACCTTCGTCTCGCGGTGCGAATGAGTGAGCAGCTGATACGAAGCTGCGCCTTTTGGACAAAGATTTCCCTGGTTGATCGGGGATTCCGGATCGCCTTCGATCGAAACAAGTTTCCCGTCCCTGTGATAGATGAGCTGGCCGCATCCGACCCCGCAATAGGGACAGACCGAGCGCGCAACCTGCGCACCATCGGTTCGCGCGCGCAGAGCGCGCGTCCTTTCGGACATGGACTCGAGACCGGTGCCGTCCTTGCCTTCGCGGATCTGCCGCAGCAGCGGCCATTTCGAGAGGAGGTGGGTGAGCGGAACCATCTACCGAATCCTGCTCAATTGTTTACGGCCTTTATTGCGAAGATTGAAGTCATTTGTTCGCGGCGACCGACTGTTGCCTTGGTGGCCGGACCAGGATCGGCAACAAGATTGAAATCGCCATGACACCGGCAATCACGACTAAGGCGCCAACATACTTTCCGGTCACCTCGCGGCTGTGCGCGATGTAAAGCGGGCCGAAGATGCTGGCGAAACTCCACGCGGTCAGCATGAGACCATAGATCGGCCCCACATTCTTCGGCCCGAAATAGTCGGCGGTGAACGCCGGCATGGTGCCGAACCCGCCCCCGTAACACATCAGGATGATGAAGGCGACGATGGTCATGGTGGTGGAATCGTGGATACGCGGAAGAATCAGGAAGAGCGCGACTTGCAGGACGAACATCACCACGAAGGTGGCGCGTCGGGTAATTAGATCGGAGACCCAGGCCCAAAAGACGCGGCCGACGCCGTTGCCGAGGCTGGCAATGCCGACCATTCCGCCGGCGACGAGCGCGGTCACGGCGGTGAGTTCCTGGAAGATGGGACCTTCCTGGGAAATGAGCGAGATCCCGGCCGAAGTGTTCAGGAACAGGATCAACCAAAGCACCCACCACTGCCATTGCCGCAGCGACTCCCCTAACAAGTAGTCGTGCGTGGCGCGCTGGGCGCTTTGGCTAGAGCTTGGGTTCCAGCCGACCGGTTGCCACCCTTCGGGCGGGTTCTGCATAAAGAGCGCCGCGATCACCGCGATGATAAGGTAGGCGATCCCCAGATAGGCGAAGGTTGTGAGCACTCCGACGCTCTGGATGAGACGGGTGGCGACGGGCGCGGTGATTAGAGCCCCGGCGCCGAAACCACCGACCGCAATGCCGGTAATTAATCCACGCCGGTCAGGGAACCACTTCACCAGCACCGCGACGGGAACGATGTAGCCGAACCCGAGTCCAAGCCCGCCGATAAAGCCGTAGCTCAGGTAGAGCCACCATAGTTTGTTAGCCGAAAAGCTGGCCAAAAATACGCCAACTCCGTAGAGGATCGCACCGGTTACGGCGACGACCCGCGGTCCGCTACGATTCATCCAGAGTCCGCCAAAGAATGCGGCAAACCCGAGGACGAAGATGCTGATGGTAAAGGTCAGGGTGACCTGCGAGATACTCCAGCCGAACTGTTTCGAGAGCGGTGTGCGGAAGACGCTCCAGGCGTAAACGGCGCCGAGCGCGATCTGAAGGAACACGCCGGCGATGGCAATGGTCCAGCGGTTCGGAGTATTTTCTCTCCCGGGCATGCGCGGTGATTCCCACTTTGGAATCGCTCAGCTGCCGCGGTCCGCGTGTGAAAGAATCAGGCGAAGGCCATGAGCGGCGGCGTCTGCAGCGAGGCGGAAGCAGCTCCGCTGCAGACCTGATGACTCCAACTATGGATAGACAAACCGGTAGAAACGCTTGGTCAGGGGACCGGGATTGTCGTCATATTGCAAGGCGCCGCTGCCGTTGCTGAGCACAGGAGCGAGCGATTGCCAGCTGTTCGGACTCAGGTCCGGCGAAGCTTCGATATGGTAAGCGGTGTTCGGCGCGCCGGTGCCTTGCACGCGCACCTGGGTATTCGAGATGTGCGCGATGTTCGTGACACGCAGCGGTACCGCCGGTACCGAGGCGCAATCCCCGGGGCCCGCATTGTTGTTCACGAACCCGGAGACGGTCCCGCTGAATGGCGATGAAGCGATGTTGCCGGAGGTGGTGGATCCGGTCGTGTTGACGACGATCACGAAATTGTGCCCGGCTGGAACTGTGAAGGAATAGCTCGCCTGGCTTACGGTCGTGCCGAGGCCGCTGATGCCCGAGTCGCCCAGATAGTTCGTGCTCAGGTTGGCTGGGTCGTAGGTCTGATCGTAGGCCGCGCTTTCGATGTCGCCCGGACCATTCAGCCCGGCATTGATCGTGACCGTGTAGCAACGAGCCGCGCCCGCGGTATTGGTGAAGGTGTACGTCTTATAATAGTGAGTGCCGGTGAAACCCCCGCCGGGACTCGTCTTGCCCGCGCAGGTGCTCGGACGGCCGTCGCGGCCAAGCCGATCGGTTTGCGTGGAATCGCTGGTGGTGAGCTGGCTCGTCGGAATCGACTGGTCCGGCCCACCCGCGCAGGACGGGATCTTGAATGGGATGGTCGTGATTCCGTGCGCGGTGGTCAGTTTTAGCGATAACGAAATCTCCGTGCCGCAGACGAACGAACTGGAAACGGAGATCCGGAATGGGGTCAGGTTTACGCCGCTCTGATCGATCAGTTTATCGGAATAGTTTGAGTTCGGGTCGGTCACGGTCACACCCGGTGTGGTGGTCGAGAGCTGTGCTGAGATGGAGGTCTCCTTGGCGCAGCCATTGTTCTTGATCCCGAGATTCACCTTTACGCATTCCGCGCGGTTCACGACTCCATTGTTGTTGCCAAGGTCATCGTTAATGGTGAAGTCGTCCCCCTCCAGTTTGGCGATGCCGGTCATGGTAAAGTTCCGGACGACGGTCCCACCACCGGCCGGACTGACATTGGCGGAGGAGGGTGAAGACGAGGTGCAGTTACGGTTTGGATCCGCAGCCGAGGCAATGTAGTTGCCGGCCGGAACGATAATACTGTAAACACCGTTTTCGTCGCTCGCGCCGGCGTAACCATTGCTCAAAAGAACGCGCACGCCGGAAATCGGAGCGCCGGTTTCCGCGGACGTGATGGTGCCGGTGACGGTGCCGTAAAGGTTTGCCGCGGATTGGCAGGTGGGAAACTTGAAGCTGGCGATGCGCGTCGACCAGTTGAAGGCTCCGTCCGTCTTGAGGTATTCGTTAGTGTAATAAAAGGTGCACTGGTCGATCGGATCCAGCGTCATCGCGCTATAATCGCCCCAGCGATTTCCGGCTGGTGCGACCTGCACGCCGAGGCCTGCCTGCATCTCCGTTTCTGCGCCCATGGTCCCGACCGGATCGCTCGAGAGTCGCCCCGTGACGTAGATGCCGGGCTTGATGCTCGTGCTCGATTTGCTATAGCCGAGCGCGATGTTGCGATTCCGATCCATCGCGATGGATGGCAGCCAACGATACGCCGTATCCGGATCGTAGATGCCGGATTGAAAAAGCGTCGGCGTCGCCGTGGCGCTTCCGTTATTGCGGAATTCAAACCATTCTACCGCCCCATGGTTGGAGTCGCTGGAATCACTCGGACCGCTGACCACCAGCGATTCGTCCGCGGCGATCTGTGTGCCCTGGTTCCGATAAGCCAGGCGATACATGAAATGCCCCGAGATGTTGTCGAGGTAATCGGTTAGGGCGGCGGGTGCCGGCTGGGGAACGCAGGCGCGCGAGGTGTTGGCATCGCCGACACAGGGCGGATCGCCGAGCCCTCCCTGGATGCTGCCCGGGACCACGTTGATGCTTGCGACTGGGCTCCAAGTCGTGATGACGCGAAATGAATCGGTGAGCTCAGTGAGCCCAAAGTTAGGCCCGAGAAGAAACTCTGGGGCGCCATTCGGCGGCGGGGTAAGGCTATCGAGGTCCGCAGGCAGGAAGCCGTATTCCAGGCCGAGATCCCGGCTTTGCATCCGCGCGGGAAGGCCATCGATCATCTTCAGCCGCTCGAAGACATAAACGCGCCCTTGGAAGAAGGCATTTGGCGGTGCAACCGGCAGCCCGACTGGGCTGAGGTCCGTAGGAACCGCGGTATAGACATGCGCGCTCATGTAGTAACCGTCCGGCCAGACCCCGGTGTGCGGGTAATCAACGAAATTGGTTTTGTCCGTCTCGAAGTCGTAGAGGTAATACTCCCCCGTCGCGTCCTGGGTCGTGGAAACCGCGATGCACTGGTGAGAATAGGTCCCCGTCCCACCGGCCACGGCAAATTGCGAGATGACCCAACGGCCGGCCAGAATATCGTAGGAGACGACCGGGTCACCGTCGTTGTGCGAGGCGCAAACGCCGCCTAACGATTGGAAGAGCGTATTCCCGGCAGCGGGTCCGTATTCCAGCGCGCCGGTGAATTTATTGAAGACGGCGAAGCTGGTGTTGTTCCACTGCACGTATTGCGTTGGTCCGACGCGCCCGTTGACGTCAGGCGGATTGCTGGACGGAGCAAAACCAGCCAGTCCCACACCGACGCCTTCGAAATTCGCCCCGGCGGTCGGAGCCGACACTTGCGCAGCGTCCACTTTGGTTTGGAGAGCGCGTTTCGCTCCAGCTTTCGCGCCGCTTTTCTTGTTCAGGACGGGAGGCAATGGCTCTGGATGATAGTGTTTCACAACCTGGTCGGGGTTAATCGGGGTCATGTCGCGCAATTTTCCGCTGCGAACGGGCGCAACCGGGGTGAGCCGTTGAGGTGCGCCGCCATAAGTGACTATCGCCGGGCGCTGTGACGTGGCTGGCGGCGGCTCGGCCGGGTATTTGTCGATTTTGATCGCGCCGCCGTGTGCGAGCTGACTACTGGCCGGATGGATCCCAACGGTCGATGCAACTTTAGTGAGCCAGTGCGATGAATCTTTCGTTTGTGTCTGTGCGAGCGCGAAGACGGCCAGGAGAGCGGCGGCCAGGCACAGACAAAACGAGAGCACTACTCGCACGGTGTTGAGGGCTGAGCAGCGGAGGTTTTTTGTTTTCATGGGCGAGCCTTTCCAAAGAGTCGGAAGCGGGGTTCTTCGCGGTTGTGCCCTTGGCAAAATCGTTCCCCGGATCTCGACGGGGCCGATTATACCTTTTTGCCTATTTCGCGTCTAAAGATTTTGTGGAGATTACAAAAGTGCAATCTCGCATCGGGTCGCCGGCTTAACGAGAGCTCGCAACTGATGGAGCCGACGCGACGATGCCCTTGTTGCTGACTAAGGGCGGTATTCGCCGTCAGCGCATCCCGCTGTCAGCTTTCCAATTCACCTTGGCCACCTGCCCGGCCACGACGTCCACCTCAAATTGCCAGCGGCCAATTCGGCTGCCGGCTCCCTCTCGCATCACCAGGTAATGCCCGGCCGGAACGCTCACCTTGAAGCGACCCTCGCCATCCGTAGTAAACGTCGCGACTGTTGCGTCGCCGGATTTGACGGCGAACTGCGTGTTTGGCACAGCGGAGACACTCGGGCGATCGGCCCGGACGGGGCCAGGGCGGTTTGGCGAGACCATGATGGTGCCCTCGATTCCACTTGTTAGGGGCGCCGGGGTTTCAGCGGCCAGGTTCATCGACAATGCGAATGCTACGGCTCCGGCCAGCACAGGATAAAGGCGAGACATCGCGGCACCATCGCTCCTCCCGCAGAGAAATACAAAATCCGGAATGTGCGAGTTCGGGCCGACCTCATTTCGCGGCGCGGTCGAATTCAATGGCCCGCCAACGTTCACCGCTCTTTTTATAAGTGAGTTGGACGCGAAAGGTCTGTTCCCCCGCCGGCGCCTGTCCGCCGAGATAAGCGCTTCGCTGTTCCGGCGGAATCCAGGCGGTCAGTCCTCCGACAATTTTTTCACCGGCTCCCGGATTAAAAACGGCTCGGATGGAAGCGACGACTGTGCACCGATCGTTTGTGCAGGAAACGTTTTCTGTTTTCATTCCGCGAAAGGTGAAGACGTCTGTCCCATCCGGTGGACAGGTTGGACAATTGGCGTTCGCTCCTGGCGCGGGAGCGAGCTTGGTCGAGTGAACGAAACCGATGCAGTCTTCCACGATTTGATCCTGGTCGGGTTGCTGCTGCTCTTCGCCGTGCTCGCGCTCCTCCTTGGAAGTTGTCGTCCGCCGATCGGCGCTCGATTTTTCGGAACACGATTCGACCGTAAAAGCGGCCAAGAGGATAGCGACGGCTTGGAGAGGAAATTTCATACGGTTTAAAGCTTGAGCGAGCGCAGTCGCAGCGCGTTCGTTATTACCGAAATGGAACTCAGGCTCATCGCGGCTCCGGCGATGATCGGGCTGAGCAGGAGCCCAAAGAATGGATAGAGCACGCCGGCGGCGATCGGCACGCCGAGCGCATTGTAAAGGAAGGCAAACACGAGGTTCTCCCGGATATTCCTCATCATCGCGCGGCTCAACCGAATCGCCTTCTCGATTCCGCTGAGGTCGCCGCTCAATAGCGTGATGCCGGCGCTTTCCATGGCAACGTCGGTCCCGGACCCCATGGCAATTCCCACATCCGCGGCCGCCAGGGCCGGGGCGTCATTGATCCCGTCGCCGGCCATGGCCACGATCTCGCCCCGAGCGCGCAGCGCTTGGATCCGTTCGCTTTTGTCGCGCGGCTCGACGCCCGCTTCCACGTCATCAATGCCCAATTTTTGAGCGACGGCGCGGGCGGTGTGCTCGTGATCACCGGTCAGCATGACAATCTTGATACCTAACGAATGCAGATGCTCGATGGTCGCAGGCGTGCTCTCCTTGATTGGGTCGGCCACAGTGATGATGCCGGCGGCGCGGCCAGCAACTGCCACGAAAATCACCCCGTCGCCCTGCGCCTGCCGATCGCTGGCGCGCTCCATAAATGCATCTATTCCCTCGACCTGATCCTTGCTGAGAAACTTGGGCTTGCCGACCCGAACGCGCCGATCGCCAACTCGCCCGGCGACGCCGCCCCCGGTGACTGATTCAAATTCAGCCACCGCCGGAATCGGGATACCGCGCTCTTTGGCCGCAGCGATGACGGCATGCGCGAGCGGGTGTTCACTATGGGCTTCCACCGCCGCGGCCAGGCTGAGCAGCTCGTTTTCGTTAACCAAATCGCTCGTGATGATCTCCGTAACGCTCGGTTTGCCGCGGGTGAGTGTGCCGGTCTTGTCGACCACCAGGGTTCGCACTTTTTCCAGCAACTCGATTGCATCGGCCTTCCTGATCAGCAGACCAGCTTGCGCGCCGCGGCCGACCCCGACCATGATTGCCATGGGCGTGGCCAAACCGAGCGCGCATGGGCAGGCGATGATCAACACGCCAACGGCATTTACGATCGCATGAGCGAAACGCGGCTCCGGTCCGAACACCGCCCACGCAATAAAGGTGAGGCTGGCAATCGTGATCACCGCGGGCACGAACCAGCCCGCAACTTTGTCGGCCAAAGCTTGAATGGGGGCGCGACTGCGCTGTGCTTGCGCGACCATCTCGACAATTTGCGCGAGCATTGTCTCCCGACCGACGCGCTCCGCTTCGATGACGATGCTTCCCGTTTGGTTCAGCGTTCCGCCAGTGACCTTTTCACCCTCTGTTTTCGTTACCGGCATCGACTCGCCCGTAATCATCGACTCATCGATGCTGGTCCGCCCCTCGGTTACCCTCCCGTCAACGGGGACTTTCTCACCGGGCCGAACCCGCAGGTGATCACCGCGCACCACTTCTTCGAGCGGGATTTCGGTCTCCGCTTCGCCGGGCCTAACCAACCGCGCGATTTTGGGTGCCAGATCGAGCAGGGCGCGAATCGCACTGCCGGTGCGGCTGCGGGCGCGCAATTCCAGCACTTGTCCGAGCAAAACGAGGACGGTGATGACGGCGGCTGCTTCAAAGTAGATACCGATCTTTCCGTGAGAGCCGAATGACGGCGGGAACAGCTGCGGCAGCAGCATGGCGACCGCGCTATATAGATACGCGGCACCGACACCCATCGCGATGAGGGTGAACATATTGAGCGAGCGATTGACGACTGAAAGCCAGCCGCGCTGGAAGAATGGCCAGCCGCACCACAGGACCACCGGCGTGCTGAGAATAAATTGGATCCACCGGGAGAGGTCGCTCTCCACCCAAGGTGGAGCCGATGGGACCAGGTGCATCATGGCCAATACGAACACAGGCGCGCTGAAAGCGGCGCCGATGAAAAGGCGACGCGTCATGTCGCCAAGCTCCGAGTTTTCGTCTTCGGGAGCGCCGATCGCGTTTTTCGGTTCCAGGGCCATACCGCAGATCGGGCAACTGCCCGGCTGATCCTCCTCGATCTCCGGGTGCATCGGGCAGGTGTAGATTACTCGCGGCGCCTCTCGAAAAGCGGGATTGCGTTCCAGCGCCATACCGCAGTGCGGGCAGTTGCCGGGGGTATCGCTCTCTACTCCCTCGCACATCGGACAGAAATACTTCCTGCCGTACCGCTGCGGCGACGCGGATGCATCGTGACAATGATGACTGTGTTCCATCGCGGTTTCGGTTGGATCAGGCGAAGGCCCTGCTTTCACGGGTTAGGAGGAAGGTAACGCAGATTGCCGCGAGGTCGCGTGATCATGATCATGCTCTGATTGAGGCACCCTTTCAATTCCAGCGCCGCCGTGTCCGTCGTGATCGGTTGTGGCCGTGTGATCGTGTGACCGTTGTGTGAGGTCGGAATGCCGAATCAGGGACGGCGTCCCCGCCGTCCCGTTCGTTAGTGGCGATAATTAGGCCTTCCTTTCGCCGCTTCCGATCGTGGAGTTTCGCCGGTAGACAAGTGCGACGACTAGGAGAAGGAATGCTTTTGAATCAAGGAGCGACGACTTGCAGTTGCCGTTTACAAAAACGGCGGTTAGAGACCGTTGCTCCGTGGTCTTCAGCTGCCACGTTCCGGGTATGGTGAGACCAAGGTAGGTGGTTAGGCGGGAGCCGGTCTGACCGTTATCGTTCTCGATCAGAATTGATCGGGACGCTTAAGCGACGCGCGCGTCCAGACCTTCCTGCACCCACACGAAATAGCGTGAGCGCAGAAGTTCATCGACCACCTGGTAAATTTTCAATTCGCACACCGCGCAACTGGCGAACAGGTCGTCGATCGTCACCGGCCCGGCGGACGCTAATTGCCATATTTGCACCGCGATCGGCAGCAGTCTGGACTTGGCCGTGGCCGGCCACGCAAAATCCGTCTTATTTCGCTGCAACGCTTTTCCTCCGTCGGCAAACGTTTGCCGCAGATAAGCGAACTCGTCACGGCCCTGCAGAGCGTGGATCAGCAGTTCATTGGCATTCTTTGTCATCCACTTTGAGTTTGTTCGCTCCTTTTCGCGAACGGGTGTGGTGACAAAGCTAAACGTCCCGCTTAGCTGGTCGCTGCCGAACAATTGCCAGAACGCTTCCTCGCCGGTGAGGTGGGCGAAATGTCCGCAACGCGGTTGTCCTTCCTCGAAAAAAAACTCTGCGACGGGTTCACCCGTGGCGCCGCAAATCCGGAGCGCACCGGTCTGTGATGAGTTGGCGATGGTTTGATAAACGGTGACGAGATCAAAGTTGGAAAGGTTTCCGCCTAACTCCAGGTCGCTGCCCGCCGGTATCTGGTCGCCGACCTGTCTTCGCTGTTCGGCTAGTTGCGCGCTCAGGAAATGAAAAAACGACGGGACCCGCCGAATTAGTTCCGGGAAATCCTTGTGTTCGAAACATTGCAGGCTAACGGAGTCGCGGGTGCGGGCCGTATGTCGAGCGGGCCGACCGGAAAGGACCTCGATGTCGCCGAGAATCTGTCCGCGTGAAAGGCATTCCGGCGCAGAGAGCTGGCCCGGCTGGATCACCTCGACCACACCCCGGTTAATGATGTAAAGAGTGCCGCCGGGATCACCGATGGAATAGATGGTTTCGCCTTCGCCGAAATGGCGAACATGCGAGAGCTGGCCGATGGCCTTGAGTTCGACGTGCTTTAGCTCGAGGCAGTACGAGAGAAAATCGTCGGTGGGCATGGGCGGCGTTTAAGGAGCAGGAGTCATGCTTTAGGAGGGCCATAATTACAGCCGGCCGATGGTTTAAGCGCTCACGCCGAGCGCGTTATGGGCGGCCAGGATTTGGTGACGCCAGTCACAGACACCAGTTCAACCCGTCCCGCCGCGCAGCCGGCGAAAGCGCAGGCCGTTCAATTGCCGCTTCAGGTGCCTGGCGACCGCGTCCACTCGCAACATCAGTCGGGGCCGTCGCAGGCGCCCAACGTTACCGGCCATCACAATCGTGTTTCGTTCCTGGCCCGCCATATCGAGGATGCGTGTGGTTCGTCTGGCTCCCTTAAATTCCGCGGCGATGCGGTCGGCAGTCCGATCGGCTTTATTATCGACGCAGACGTTCACCAGGATCATCCCTCTCGGGCGCAGGCGGCGAAGCGCCGCCGCGAAAAAGGCCGGGCCCCTCATGTGCGCCGGAATATTTTCGCCCACGAAAGCGTCGAGGATCAGGACGTCATAACGACGGCGGGTCTTCTGCAGGAACGTCAGACCGTCGAGGAGATGACAGACCACGCTGGCGGGCAATTGGAAGTAACGTTTCGCCAGCCGAAAGGAGAGTGGATCGATGTCGACGACCGAGACGCGACGCCCGGCGCGAGCAAGCATGGTTGCAAGAGTGCCACCGCCGCAGCCGATGATCAGAACTCGCCGGCCTGGATGTTGCAGAGCCAGGCCGTAAAGCGCGTGCACGTACGTTTCGACGCTGGTTCCATTGCCGTCGGCCGAGCTCTGGTAGCCGCCTTTTTGCAGGTAGGTCAGCGTTCGTTCTCGCTTGTCATAACGCAGCCGAATCACACCGAAGCGAGAATGAAATTTCCGAATCGCTTTGGTCACAGGCCGTTTGGTTGGTGAAGAAGTGTCCGGATCAGGAATAGATCAGCCTTTGCACCATCGGGCATCCCACGCGCACGTTGCAGGACTTCTCGCGCTGATCAAAGCGCATTGATCACCCTCCGCGCAAAGAATCTCTGCTGCAGAACGGGCATAAGAACTAGCCGCTCGCCTGTGAGGATCCGGACTTCTCGGGTAGGGTGGGCATCCTGCCCGCCGGTGAAGGCGTCTCGCCTGGACAAACTTTGTTCAAAGTACAGGCTCCTGTACCCGTCCTTTGTAGAAGACCTCGACCGAATAATGCGCGACGGAATTGCTCCAAGGCCGCAGGCGTTCCGCGTCAGCAGCTAAAAAATCCGCCCGCTTGGTCTCGGAGCGGCGATCAAATAGCGGAAAGTACTGTTTCAAATTGAGAGGGCGGGAAGGGAGATATGAAAGCTTTGGTTTATCGCGGCGCGCGTCAGGTCAGGATCGAAAACGTAGATGATCCGAAAATTGAAAAGCCCACCGATGTGGTGGTGCGAATGACGACGACAAACATCTGCGGTTCGGACCTGCACATGTACGAGGGCCGCACCAGTGTCGAAGAAGGCAAGGTGCTGGGGCACGAGAATCTCGGCGAAGTCGTGGAAGTCGGGGGTGCCGTGCAAAGCATCAAGAAAGGCGAGATGGTCTGTCTTCCGTTCAACATCGCCTGCGGTTATTGTAAGAATTGCGAAAGTGGCTTGACCGGATTTTGTCTAACGATGAACCCGGACGGCGCCGGCGCCGCCTATGGCTACGCCAACATGGGACCGTACCAAGGCGGTCAGGCCGAATACCTGCGTGTGCCGCACGCCGATTTCAACTGCCTCAAGCTCCCGGAAGACGCGCGAGAAAAAGAAAACGACTACGTGATGCTTTCGGACATCTGGCCGACCGGCTGGCATGCCACCGAGCTGGCCGGGCTGAAGCCGGGCGAGTCCATCGTGATTTTCGGATCCGGACCGGTCGGTTTAATGGCGGCGCTGGCCGCGAAGGTGAAGGGAGCCAGCCAGATCCTGGTGGTCGACCGGCACCAGGACCGTCTGCGTTTGGCCGAAGAGATCGGTGCTACCGCGATAGACGATTCAGAAGGCGATCCAGTTGAGCGGGTCAAGGAGCTGACCCGCGGCGGCGCTGATCGCGGCTGTGATTGCGTCGGCTGGCAATGCCACGACCCTGAGGGCGAGGAGCATCCGAACATGGTGCTGAACGCACTCGTCCAATCCGTTAGGCCAACCGCCGGGCTCGGCCTCGTCGGAGTCTACGTGCCGGATGATCCAAAACCCGCGACCGAATTGATGAAGAAGGGCGAGATTGCTTTCGATTTTGGAACGTTTTTTGAAAAAGGCCTGCACATGGGCAGCGGCCAGTGCAACGTGAAGATGTATAACCGGTATCTCTGCGATCTGATTCATCGCGATCTGGCCAGTCCGTCCTGGATTATCTCGCATGAGCTCGGTCTCGACGAAGCACCCGACGCTTACGAGCATTTTGATTGTCGCGAGGAGGGCTGGACCAAGGTGATTCTTCATCCGGCTGGGGGTAAGGCGGGTCAGAAACACAAACGAGAAATGGCGCACGCCTGACCAGTCGGAGGCGGACAGGGGCCACTATTATATGAGCTATATCCGGGACATGTTCGAAACGCATCCGGTGAATCCGTCATCGGACCACGCCACCAACATCGAATGCATCACTGCCTGTTACGCCTGTGCCGAAGCTTGCAACGCCTGCGCTGACGCCTGTCTTGGAGAGAAGGATGTCGCCGCCATGCGGCAATGCATTCGCGATTGCCAAGATTGCGCGGACGTTTGCCTAACCACCGCGCGTATCGTTTCACGATTTACCCGGACCGATTTCAAACTCGCGGGAGCGCAACTCCGCGCCTGCATACAGGCCTGCCAAAGCTGCGGCGCGGAATGCGAAAAGCACGGCGAAAAAGGGATGGAGCACTGCCGCGTCTGCGCCGGAGCCTGCCGCCGTTGCGAATCGGCTTGTCAGGCCCTGCTCGCAGAGCATCCGCACAAGGATAATTGAAACATCGCGAGGGCGGGCGCCGAGCGGGAGGTCAGAGGTCAGAGGTCAGCATCGAAGCGCTAGGCAGAGCGACTAAAGCGAGCGAATTCAGCAGTCGGGGGAGCGCGCGCGCCTCGCGGGCGGGTTGAGGCGCCCTCGCCTCAACGAACTTCGTGACTTTCTCTTGCACTCATTCTCCCGTTCAAAAACGGGGTGCAGGTGAAAACGAAAGTGCAGGGTCAAAGAGTGCCTCTCGTGGGACCTTCCAATCTTAAGCGCGCGCTGAACCTGTTCGATCGCGCCGGTATCTTTCGGCGTCACCGTAATCGAAGAAAATGTTGGTAACGGCTGTGCACGCGTTCCATCCGGAGCGGATGTTTGACCGGGAACCCGATCGTCCGGCGCTGCCGCAGAACAAAAAGGCGCTCGCGGATGATCTTTTGAACGTTCTTTAGGTATGAAACGAAATCTGTTCCTCGCCGGCACGCTCGTTGTCCTTTTCGCCGCTCGCGCATTCGCAGCCGATGCCGCGCATGACAGCAAAGCTTTTCTTCAAGAAGCGGAACAGGACAGCATTGCGGAGATCAAAGTCTGCAAGCTCGCGCTGGAGAAATCGAAAAACTCCGCCGTGCGCAACTTTGCGCAACGCATGATCACTGATCACAGCCGGATGAACCGCGAGATTCAACATCTCGCCCAAGGCAAGGGTGTGAAAATGCCGGACAAGCCGAGCGTGGCGCAACGCGCCATCTACGCCACCCTTTCCGCCACCTGGGGCGGCGTCTTCGACCGCGAATTCATGTCGCACAACGTGAGCGATCACGAAACCGATGTGAAAGATTTCCGGGCCCAGTCAGAAAACGGGGATGACCCCGAGGTGCGGAAATTCGCCGCCACCGGGTTAAAAACGCTTGAGACGCATTTGCGGCTGGCGAAATCCGTCAACGAGAAGGTGAAGAAGTGACGAGGCCAGCCTCGCGCACCTTCGCCCTATTTCTTCTTCGACTTGTTAGCGCGTTTGGGCAGTTTTTTGCGTTTCGTTCCCGCCATCTTTTTGAGCTCCTTTTTGCTCATCGATTTGGACGCTCCGCGTCAGCAAAGACGTAATCTTTGCCAAGGGTCATCGCGTCGCGTTCCGTTACACTGCTGAGGGAACGCGCAAAGGCGAACCGCACCACGATCGGCCGCCGACCGCCCGCACCGCGCGCTGGACCGCGACTGGCTTGTTCCGGATTCAGAACGGCAAAATCGCCGAGTTCATCAAAGACTGGAACAAGCTTGGAATGTGGGAGCAACTCGGATGGCCAATCGAGGAGTGTCTGACGCAGATTGAGCCGGCACACGCCTAAACCGGCGGATTGAGTCTAACGAGGCCGTGATTTTCCGCGGGCGCTCGCGCGTCTCCGCTATTCGGCCTGCTTGGTGGCGCACAAACAGAAAACGCGCCGGTGATCACTCGACGCGCTCTTCCTGTAGCCACGTCGCTCTGTCGACGTGTCCCCAGAATGCCAGCTGCTTTCTTTCTTTAGTACGCGAGGGAAGGAAGGAAAGGTGTCGTGGGCTCCTGATATTTCCCGAGGCTCATCAGGTTTGCCGGCCAACCGATTTTAAATCCGGAGCGAAAAAGCCAGGTTAGAAGGTGATGGTTTTTTCCCGGCACAAAGAAGCCGGGCCCAAGAAAAGTTGTCGCATAGCTGATCAGCGCAATCAGGTCCTCGTTCTTCTGCCCCACGGAATGACAGAGAAGCCCTATCCCCGCGGAATAACCGGTGATTTCACCTCCACGTTCTGTCACGGTGGCTGCTCCTTGCTGGATGGCGTAACGCAATTCTCCTTCCCGACTGAAACCGTGAGCCGCTCGGCATAACTCGCTACAGCGTTCGACATCATCCGATGACGCCGAGCGGACGGTGTATCCGCTAGGCAACGCTCGGCCAGCCATCGGCGTCCCCTGCATGAGAAAGAGCGGTTCCCGCAAAACGAAACCCATCTTGGTGTACAAAACAAAAGAGCGCGTATGACTGGGGGACTGGACGAGGCGAACTTGTTCGTAGTTGTTCTCCCTGGCATGGGCGAAAGCGGCTTCCATCAGCGCTTTGCCCACGCCACCCTCGGCCGATGGATCGACCGTGAGCGGGCCGATCACCGCGACCGGCGAGGGTGGAAAAGTATTGAGGAAAATACTGCCGACTATCTCATCGTTACGCGTGGCTAGGGCGCCCCACGAATGGGGATTGCCCAGTAGCATCCGAATCAGTCCGACGCCGAATTCGGCCGAAGGCTGCTCCGGTGGATACCCATGAACTGACGAGATAGCCTGGTGCGCCTCAAACCCGATCTTACCGCAAGCCTCTGCGTCCTCGTCCGTGATTGGCCGAATGGAAACGTTCATAAGAATCTCGTTCAGTATAAAAGATCCAAAGCAAGCCGATGTAAAACGCGGTCCATGAAAAAAGAAATCGCGCCGGTGATCACTCCGCGCGCCTTTCTGACATCGGATGTCAGCGTTTCCGCTTTCCGCTTTTTCCTTTGGCAAGCTCTGAGCGAGATGTGCTGAACGTTGTTAGGCCACCTCAGATCACCATGAGGGATCCGGCAAGTCCGTCTTGGCACCGACCTGTGGATCATGTTTCCGAGGTGCGCGCGCCATCGCTCGCGGCCGCCCGGTTCGCGTTGCGCCAGTGCTAACGACGACTGGCTGCGCGCCCAACGCCTTGCTCGTCTCGGCATCCAGTTGCCCGGTGATCGGCAATCCCATTGCGTATCTGGGACGGGGTGAGCGCGGCAGCGAGCTGGCTGCTGTAAGCACCATCTACTTCCCCGGAATAAAAGCCGCCCTCCTTCAGCTTCGTCTGAACCCGAACATTATCGTCGCCGAACACCGAGAGCGCACACACCGCAGTGATGAACATTGCCCAAACCAGAACACGATTGGTCACACCTTGTGAATCGATTAAGGCGGCAGGAACGCTCCTACAGAACGCGGCAGCAAGACCGCTTGAAGCTGGAGTGTCAGATGAGCAGAGCGAATCCATAAGCCATGCGTCTCAAGCCTCACGCGACAGACTTCCGAGTTTCCGTTGACCTAGTGCACTACTTCTCCAACGAAAAAGAGGAGGAGTTCTACGATTCGACCTTCACCTATCTCAAGAAGTGGGACTTCCGGAGATCATTATGTAGTGGCCCGGAGTGTCGATAGTATGCTCTGACGCGGATCTCATTTTTTCGGCGGCGCGTGCATCCCTTCTCTGGGTAGCGCGCAACGCGCTCCTATTGACAGTCTATAGGTGTCAGTGATAATCTCTGCTACAGAATGTCTATACGAAAGAGGCGGGCGACCGAGCTGCTCCAGGGCACCCTCCATTTACTCATCCTCAAGGCCCTCGCGCATGGCGAGATGCACGGCCTGGCCATCGCCCATCGGATCGAGCAGATTTCCAACGGCGCCTTTGAAGTAAAGCCGGGCTCACTCTTCCCCGCTCTGCATCGGATGGAAGAAGCGGGTTGGCTGGCCGCTGCCTGGGGCGAGTCGCGCAACGGCCGCAAAGCCAAGTTTTACCGGCTGACCAAGGCTGGGCTTCGACAACTGGAAAAAGAAACGAACGACTGGCGCCGCGTCTCCGGCGCAATCGCGGCCGCGCTAAAAACGGCCTAACCAATGATAACCTTCGTCAATCGGGTTCTGGCTCTGGGCCGCAACCTGTTTCGGCGGGGGAGGGTTGAGCGGGAACTTTCGGAGGAAGTGGCGCAGGCCTTTGAAGAGCTGGTCGAAAACAAAATTCGCGAGGGCGCCGCCCCGGCGGAAGCGCGGCGCCGGGCCGCGATTGAATTGGGCGGGATGGAGCAACTGAAGGAGGAGATTCGCGGCTCCCGCGCCGGCCATAACCTGGACGTGCTGCTTCGCGACGTCCGTTTCGGATTGCGCATGCTCTTCAAAACTCCGGGCTTTACCGCAATCGCGGTGGCGACGCTGGCCCTTGGCATCGGCGCCAACACTTCCATCTTTAGCCTCGTTAGCGGCGTTCTCCTCCATCCGCTTCCGTTTCCCGATGCGGAACGGATCATCTATTTCGAAGGAAAGAATCCCGCGGCCGGCATCACTGAGAGCAACATCTCGTTTCTCGATTTTATCGAATGGTCGAAACAGACCGACATCTTCGCCAGCACCGCTGCTTACTGGATCGGCACAGCCGATCTCAGTGGCGACGGAGTGGAACCGGAAGCGGTGCCGCGCGCCGGCGTAACCCCCGGATTTTTCTCGGTCCTCGGCGTCCAGCCTCTTCTCGGCCGACCAATTGTGCCGGAGGACGACAAACCGGCTTCATTTAATGGCGGGCGCGGCACGGTCGCGATCATTAGTCATGGTTTGTGGAAGCGCCGCTTCGGCGCGGATCCGGCCATCATCGGGAAACAGGTTCGGATGAAGTCGATTCCGCTCACCGTTATTGGCGTGATGCCGCCCGGTTTCGAATACCCGGAGCAAACCCAGATCTGGGTAAACAGCGCTGTCAATCTCTCCGAGGAACCGCGCGACAATCGCGCCTGGTCGGCGATTGGGCGGTTGAATCCCGCGGTTAAGCTGAAGGAAGCACAGGCCCGCGTTAGCGCGATCAACGCGCAGCTCGACAAGCAGTTTCACGAGACAAACAAAGGCTGGGACGTGCTTCTTTGGAAACTCCACGAACGCCTCGTTCGGGAAGTAAAACCATCGCTGCTTGTGCTCCTGGGTGCGGTTGGCTTTGTCCTCCTCATCGCCTGCGCGAATGTCGCCAATCTTCTTCTCGCCCGCGGCGCGGCGCGGCAAAAAGAAATTGCCATCCGCGCCGCGCTCGGGGCTAGTCGCGGGCGCGTTCTTCGCCAGATGCTGACCGAGAGCGTTTTGCTCTCCGCCCTCGGCGGGATCGCCGGGCTCATCCTCGGCCTTGGCCTAACCAATTACCTGGTCTCAATGTTGCCCGAGGGAGCTGCCCGCATTGCTCATGTCGGAATTGATTATCGGGTTCTGGCGTTCGCTGTTGCCATTTCCGGGTTAACCGGAGTTCTCTTCGGGATTGTCCCGGCCTTGCAGGCCTCCAAGCTCGATGTCACCAGCGCCTTGAAAGAGGGCGGGCGCAGCGGTGAAGGTCATCGCCGGACGAGCGCGCGCAGCCTGCTCTTGATTGGCGAGGTTGCCCTTTCCCTCATGCTGCTGGTGGGCGCGGGATTGCTCATCAAAAGTTTCCTGCGCCTCCAGCAGATACGGCCAGGCTTCAATGCCCATAATGTTCTCATCGCCAACTTGTCGTTGCCCTATCCGAAATATCGGGACGACCAGTTTGAAGACTTCTTCCGGCAGCTTCGCGACCGGCTGGAAGCGACGCCGGGCGTGGAGGCGGCCGGCGGCGGCCTGAGTCTTCCGCTTAACGCCGGTGCCTATTCCATTGGACGCAGTTTTATCCCGGAAGGCCGGCCCCTAACGGTCGATGAAAACCGCGACGCCATGTTCTCCGCCATCACCGGTGATTATTTTCGCGCGCTACAGATCCCGCTGCTGGCCGGACGCACCTTTGAAGCTCGCGACAATAAGGCGGGACCGAAAGTGGTCATCATCAATGAGACCGCAGCGAAACGTCATTTCGGGTCGCCTCGTGAAGCGATCGGCAAACGTCTCACCATTTGGCGCGACGAAAAATTCATGCGCGAGATCGTTGGCGTCGTCGGCGACACCAAGACCGGCTCCCTGACTGGAGAAGACGGCGCGCAACTCTATGTGCCCAACGCGCAGGCTCAATTCAATCTCATGGGGCTGGTTATTCGAACGACCGGCGACCCGGCCGCGTTCGCTCCGGTCTTGCGACGTGAAGTACAGGCGCTCGATCCGGACCAGCCCATTTACAATCTTCGCACCATGGACGACGTCGTGGCCAACTCGTTAGGAACGCGCCGTGTTTCCATGCAGCTCTTTACCGTCTTTGGCTGCGCCGCGCTTTTGCTCGCCGCCATCGGCATCTACGGCGTGATGGCTTACTCGGTGACGCAGCGCACCCAGGAGATCGGGATCCGCCTGGCCCTCGGCGCGCAAAAATCCGATATTCTCCGCCTGGTGGTGAGGCAAGGAATGACCCTCGCCTTGCTCGGAGTGGTGGCGGGCCTGGCTGGCGCTTTTGGGCTTACCCGCGTCATCTCCAACCTTCTCTTCGGTGTTGGCGCCAGCGATCCTCCGACGTTCATCGTGATCTCCGCGCTGCTTGTCCTTGTTTCTCTAGTTGCCTGTTATCTGCCGGCCCGGCGTGCCACCCGGCTAAGTCCGACGGTCGCGCTCGCGGAAAATTGATTCTCTTAGAAGGCGCGGCACTTCACCTGCGCTGAGTCGGAAGTGCTGAACGCTGCGCCTTACGAGATCGATCGCATTCGGCCTTTCGCGCAGCCCCGGCGAATTTCCGACAGCCTAACGACACGCGAGGCCGACATCGGGATGGCGACTTTGCAGTACAAAGAACAACACCTCGCGTCCTCTGCCTAGCTCTTTGAGCAGGCACAGCTTCAGGCGCGGAAATGAGTTGGGGCAACGCGGGATGCAGCGCATATTGGCAAAATCGTATGAAAGATTCCGTAGTCCGAGGATGTCTGCTCAAGCTTCTTTACGAACGTCGGAGCGAAGGCCCTATTTCCTTCGGGCACATCGAGCAAGCAGTCCCGCCACCATCCGGCATTGACGAACGCGACTGGCTGCGCGCCGTGGCTCAACTTTCTGAGTACAATCTTATCGAGTTCACTCCCGTCGAAGATGCAAGCGGCAGGGGCCTGTTGTCCGGATCTGCCAAGATAAGCGACTTAGGTCGCCAAGTGATCGAAGCGGGTGTCGCGCCGCCGATTTCTATCTCAATCGGCGAAGGATCCTGGAATGACGTGGCTCAGTAGGCGGAAAAGCGGCGGCTCGGTTGCGAACCAATAAGGGCGTAAGCCAGCGGCTTGCGGCGGACGAGACGAAGCTCGTCCCTCCCATTGAAATGATTCGCGGTTGTTTCGCGATGGGTAAGGGATAGCCGGGCGATCAAGTACCGCGATAGGAAGGGCGCTCCCGCGCAATTTCACCAAGTCGTGGACGCATTTTCGCTTCGATGCGAAGGCGGCACGTTCGCTTCGTCGGGAGATCCTTCGACGCTCCCGCGCT
This sequence comes from uncultured Verrucomicrobiae bacterium, assembly GCA_963746035.1. Lineage (GTDB taxonomy): Bacteria > Verrucomicrobiota > Verrucomicrobiia > Chthoniobacterales > UBA10450 > JBBRDU01. The sequence continues at coordinate 438,549 of CAVUZN010000002.1, forward strand.
CAGAATGACAGCGGGGAGGGCGTCGCGTGACGCCATACTGGAGGGACGAGTTCCGTCTCGTCCCACTTTTTATTCTTCCTAGCAAACGGTGCGCGCGCTCGGTCAGCGACACCTAATAACCCTGCGCGCCCTTCCCGCCCTTCTGTCATTCCGAGGCGGCGTGGGCAGCGCGCTCGAGGAATCCCACAAAGCGCGCGTCGTTACACCAATCTCACAGCGTGAACCACCTCTCTGCGTCCTCGCGTTACTTCGCGGCGGGGACGCCGCGAGCGCTCCCGCGCTCAGGATGACAGCGGGCGGGAGCCTCGCATAACGCGATGGCTGGAGGGACGAGTTACGTCTCGTCCCATCCGACTAACAAATGGTGATCGGTTAGGCTGGGAAAGTATGGACAACCGGCGCGCACTAAAAAGATTCTACGCGCCCGGAAATCAGCCGGTCAGCGCGGCCAAAAGCTCTTCGAGCTCGATCCTGACCATGCTCGTTTCGACATCGCTCATGCCGTAAGGGAGGATCAGTTGGCCGTCGTGGATGAGCGAGCCGCAGGAATAAACTACGTTCGGCACGTAGCCTTCACGCTGGCTGCCTTCCGGCTTTAGCAGCGGCTCTTTGAGGCGCCCAATGATTTTGGAAGGATCGTCCAAGTCGAGCAGGGTCGCTCCGATGCAATATTCCCTCATTGGGCCCACGCCGTGAGTGAGAACCAGCCAGCCGGCTTCGGTTTCGAGCGGCGAACCGCAGTTCCCGATCTTCACGAATTCCCAGGGTTCCCGCGGTTCCTGGAGCAGTTTCGGGTCGCTCCAGAAATGCGGGTTGTCCGAGAAAGCGAGGTAAAGATTCTCGTCGTCCTGGCGGGCAAGCATGGCGTAGCGGCCCTGGATGCGTCGCGGAAAGAGAGCCATGCCTTTGTTTTGCACGACTGGCCCGTTCAAGGTTAGGACGCGGAAGTTCAGGAAGTCCGCGGTCTCGATCAGCTGGGGGAGAATGACGCGGCCGTTGTAGGCGGTGTAGGTGGCGTAGTAGATGACGCTGCCATCGTCTTCCACGAATCGAACAAAGCGCGCGTCCTCGATGCCGTTGCTCTCGTTAGACGAGACCGGAAAAATGATGCGTTCCGATAAGTTCGACGACGGACTGAAATGAATCTCGTAATTGGATTCGGCCAGCCAATGCATGCACTCGAGAGTTCGCTGAACGTCGCGCGTTTGCGAGGAAGCTTCATTGGGCGCGGTCTCCTGGATCGAGCGATTCAGTTCATCCAAAGGGAAAGTCTTGTCCAGGCGCGCCAGCACCGAGCCAGCCCAATCGTTCTCGAGCCCCATCTCGCTGAGTTTGTGCACGAAGGTGCGCTTGTGGTAGGTGGGATTAGACTTCAACTCCGGCAGGGTAACGAAGGGAGTCGTCTTCTCGATTTGGACGGAGTGATCGCGAGCGATCACACCCGCTCGAAACTGGATGGACGAGATATGTCCTTCGCCGGTCGAACGCAGACTCATGATGAAACGAAGTTCCCCTTCGCCTAAACCAGTCTGATCGGGGTGGGGAACGATCGAGGGATTAAACAAGGCGGCCGATTCGAGGGCATATTCGCCGGAGAAAAGCGCGCCGATGTAGAGCTGCCGCGCCTGCGAAAGCTTTTCACTGTTTGGAACCTGCGCCCGCACCTTTTCAAAGTGCCGCAGCCAGCTCTTATCCAGCTCGATATGCCTGTCGCAAAAATCGACCGTAACTAAGGCGAGCTGTTCCTCCGTCTCCGCTTCGCTCAGCGTCAATGCGCGGGCGATGATGTGCTCTACCCGGCTCGAGTCGGTGGAGATGAAAGGCCGGACGACAACGCGCTTGTTATTCGGCCGTAAAAGGACGCCGGTCTCATGGATTCTCATTCAGTTTTATGGCTCTTCGAAGTCCGCGCCGTTTCTGCCTGCGTCATCTCCGCGAGCGACAAGTAGAAGGCGAGACTCGATTCCGCTCCCTGGTTCTGGCTGACGCGATCCTGGTGCAAGGCATCACGACATCCCCCCGTGCTCGAATCATAGAGCGACTCCCCCAGATCATTGCGGCCGAGGAACCATTCGAAACAACGTCGCGAAGCGCGTCTCCAATAATCATCATCGGTCAGAGCAAAAGCTTCCAGAGAGGCCGACAAGGTGGCATAGGCTTCCAGCGGCTGTTGATCGAATCGGGCTCGGTCTTCGCCGCGCTTCCAGAAACCATTGCAGCCGATCGGCGAAAATTGGCGGGCATCGCCTTGTTGGGTCTCGATCAACCAGCGAAGTGATTGCAACCCGGCCTGAAAGACGTCGCCGCGCGAAGTCCAATGACCGCTCAGGATCATCGCATGCGAGAGCTTGGCATTGTCGTAGGTGGCAACCGGTTCGAACCATTGCCATTCCTTGGAACTGTTAGCGTCAAACAAATCGAGCAATCGTGTTGTCAGGGTATCCCGTAGTTGGTTAACCGTCCGGTCGCCGGAGAAGCTGCGCAGATATTCCTGCATGGCCAGGATGGCGAAGGCCCAGGCGCGAGGAGATGTGAATTCCTCTGCCGCCGCCAACCCGCGTTGAAACAAGAGCGCACAGAGATTGCGATGGCCATCGTTTTTCGATCGACCGAGCGCCATCCCGACCGCCCAGAGCGCGCGCGCGTGGCTATCTTCCGAGCCCACGCTTTCCAGCCATTCCCGGCCGTGACTCATGAAATTGCGAAAGCGGCAGGATGACTGATCGAAAGCATCCCAGAGGAACGAAAGATAGGTGCTGGCCAGGCAGTTCACGTCCTGCGCAACCCGATTGGTCATGTCCGGAAGGAGTAAGGTCAGGATGAAGGCGCGGGCGTTGTCATCCGTGCAGTAGCCTTCGCGATAGTTAGGCACATTAAAGATGGCGTGCTGGAAAATGCCGGTGTCGTCGGTCATCCGAAAAAGATGATCGAGTTTGAGCGGGGGCAGTTCGTAAGGTCGATTTTCCAGAGTTAAAACCGCAAAGGCCTTGCGCGGGACGGCCGTGGAGTGACTCCGCGCCTGCTCAAAGCTTTCCACATAACGGCGAGCGACCACCGGCCAGATCATTTCGCGCCCCTCTCTCCAGGCGCGCTTTCGCATTCCGGCCATCACCGCCGGGTCGGATAGGAATTGCGATACCGCCCCGGCGATTGCTGCGCTATCGCGGAACGGCACCAGGATACCGCGGTTCTGCGCCAGTAACTCCTGCGCATAAAGATAAGGAGTGGAAATCACCGCCTTACCGGCGCCGAAAGCGTAAGCTAATGTGCCGGAGGTGATCTGTGCCTGGTTCAGATAAGGCGTGATATATATATCGGCGGCACCGATGAATTCCGTGAGCTCTTGCAGAGTCACGAAGCGGTTGTAGAAGATCACATCGGCGGAGACACCTCGGTCCTCCGCCAGTCGCTCGAGTTTTAGCCGATAGGATTCGCCTTCCCGGGTAAGAAGATTTGGATGAGTCGCCCCGAGGACGATGTAAACGAGATTCGGATGCGACTCGAGAATGGCCGGCAACGCCTCGATGACATATTCGATGCCTTTGTTTGGCGAAAGAAGTCCAAAGGTGAGGATGACCGTCTTGCCTTCAACTCCGAACTGATCCTTGTAAAAAGTCGGGTCGATGAACTGCACATCCGGTACTCCGTGCGGGATGAGGTCGATTTTTTCCGCGGACACTCCGTAGACCTCCTCCAAGAGGACGCGCCCGCGTTCGGCCATGACAATAAAACGATTGGAGAGGGTATCGAGCTGTGCCATGACCGAGCGTTGCGCGTCGTTAGGCTCACTCAATACCGTATGCAGGGTGGTCACCACCGGCATGCGCACATCGCGCAAAAATGCGAGCAAATGACTTCCGGCCGGCCCTCCGTATATCCCAAATTCGTGTTGGACCGAGACGACCTCGACGTTATTGATGTTCAGGAAATCGGCCGCGCGCCGGTAGGAGTCGATCTCCTTTTCATCGATCTCAAAACGAATGCGCGTGGAGTATTCGTAGCCCTCCGGGCGGTCGTTAACCGCGCCGACGATGCATTCGCAATCGGGATACTCGGCTGCAACCGCCTCGCAGATGTCGGTCGTAAATGTGGCAATACCACATTGACGGGGTAGATAATCGCCCAGAAAAGCGATGCGATTGATTTTGGGGGTCGTCACCGGGTAGCGCCACCGTCAGTCCCCGATTGTTCCCGTGTGCTAAAGGATGATGCCCCGTTGAATTGCGTCCGGCGCGCTCTGTTCGCGTCAGCGAGCCATGGGTTTAAGCAAGGATTTTTACCGCGTGAGTGCGTCGAGCTGATGACGGCACTATCGCACGACGATGGTGAATCCCGACATGAAATTTCACTAACGCTCTAACGATTCGCGCAGAAAAGTGGCGCCGCCCCGCGCGGTTGCAATCAGATCGCAAGCCGGCGGCTTGCGGCGGACGAGACGAAGCTCGTCCCTCCCAATGAAGTGATTCGCGGTTGTTTCACGATGGGTAACGAACCGCCGGGCGAGCAGATGCCCGAAGGCGATGGCGGGAGGGACCAGTTCCGTCTCGTCCGACTTTCGTTCTCCCCAGCAAACGCTGCGCACTTCGCCAGCAGACCGAAATACTCAGCGCCCTTCCCGCGCTTCTGTCATTCCGAGGCGGCGTGGGCAGCGCGCTCGAGGAATCTCACATATGCGAATGGTTACACCAATTACAGAGCGTGAACTACCTCTCTGCGTGCTCGAGTTACTTCGCGGCGGGGACGCCGCGAGCGCTCCCGCGCATTCTTCGAAGTTGTTGTGGGCGCGCTTTCGCTCGATACAAAGCATCACCTTCCCTTCGTCGGGAGATCCTTCGACGCTCCCGCGCTCAGGATGACAGCGGAGAGAGCGGCGGCTAACGACTTCGCGAATTGATCGTTAAACACAACGGCCTGAATGACCGTTTGTGTTTTGGGCCGATCCGGGCGATAATACGAGTCTTATTGGATTACTCAGTTTAACTTCACTGCATGGTAGATCGTCAGATGAGCGTCGCTCATTGGTGGTTTGAAACCCGAATCACGGGAACAGCTCTGTAGCTCCTCAGTCTTTCCATATTCAAACACAATGAAACTGTACGTAGGTAATCTCTCTTTTGAGACCACCGAGAACGATCTCCAAGATCTGTTCACACAACACGGAACCGTCAACGAAGTTCATCTCATGATGGACAAGATGACCGCCAAATCGCGCGGCTTTGCTTTCGTCACCATGGGTGACTCGACCCAAGGCAACGCAGCGATGAACGCGCTCAATGGCCAGGACTTACATGGCCGCGCCTTGACCGTGAACGAAGCTCGCCCGCGCGAAGAGCGCCCCCGTCCTTACGGCGGCGGCGGCGGAAATCGCTCTTTTGCCGGCAACCGCCGGTAAAGCGGCAACCTTTGCACAGCCGGCCCCGAGTTCGGGGCCGCGCTGTTTGCAAGGTAAAGGCCGGCTCGATTTCTCCGATCTCCCCAGACTTAAATCAAAACCTTCGCCTAACTAAAGCCCCGGATCGTCTATCGATTGAACTAATATGGAAACACGATTTTTATTCGCGCGACCCCGCCCCAAAAAGGTTAACCCCAATGCCGGCATCAAAAGCCTGCTCGTGCGCTGTCCCGCTACCTCCAAACTGACTGATACCGGCCAAACCATCGACGAAAAGCTTTGGCCCGAGGCCACACCGAAAAAGCAGGAGTTCACCTGCGCCCATTGCGGCAAGGTGCACAGCTGGAGCAAAAAAGACGTGATCCTGGCCCGGCCACTTTCCTAAGACGACTCCACCCACCGTGTCGGGCTTTCGCATTCCCTTCCACCGGATCAATTGGACGACCAGTTCGTTCCTGATCGGCACCCTATTTCTGACGCTAACCGCGGTCCCACTTTATTTGTGGTACTTCGGCTTTGATTGGTTTTATTTCGCGGTCGGCGCCGTCCTGCTGGCCGCAAGCGGTTTCAGCATCACCCTCGGTTATCACCGGTTGTTTTCGCACATGACTTTTCGCGCGAAGGCGCCACTGCGAATCTTTGTTTTGATTTTCGGCGCAGCCGCTTTTGAAAATTCAGTCCTGATGTGGGCGAGCGAACATCGCCGCCATCACAAGCATGTCGATCACGAGGAAGATCCCTACGATATCAGCAAGGGTTTCTTCCACGCGCATATCGGGTGGCTCATGTTCAAACTCTGGCCGCAACCGCCCTTTGACAATGTGGCCGATTTAAAGAGAGATCCGATGGTCCTGTGGCAGCATCGTTATGTTCATGTGCTGGCGGTCCTGGTCAGCTTTGTTTTGCCTACATTAATCGGCGCCTGGTGGGACGGATGGGCCGGCGCTCTCGGGGGTTTTCTCATCGCCGGGGTGGCTAGAATTGTGGTGCTGCAACATTGCACTTTCTTCATCAACTCGGCCTGTCACACCATCGGTCGGCAACCGTATTCCACTCGTTGCAGCGCGCGCGATTCTACGATGCTGGCGCTGTTTACCTTCGGTGAAGGCTACCATAACTATCATCACGAATTTCAGCACGACTATCGAAACGGGGTCCAGCCGTGGCAATGGGATCCAACCAAGTGGCTGATCTGGGGTCTCTCGAAGCTCGGACTAACGAGCGACCTGCGACGAGTGCCGAAAGAGACCATTCGTTCCCGGATGGCGGAGACCAGCGTGGAGCCGACGACCTGGTCCAGGACTTCTTCGTCCTGATAGTTTTCTGACAAGAGCCAGGCGGGCCAACGTGCTGCCTTGCGCGCGTGGTAAGGAGGTTTTGTAGCGGCGGTCTCTGACCGCCGCAAATCTCGCGATGCGGACCCATTCGGCAAGATGGCGGTGCTAATAATGCGACGATCGGAGACCGCCGCTACAAAAGGAACAAAGAACAGGCACTGATCGAACCGATCAGTCACGTGGCATTCTGTTCCCGCTGGCCGAACGCGATGAGCTGTATGGCCGTGGCCAGAGAAGTCTTTCAGACGCAGGCAACGGCATCAGCGCGAAAGAAGGAAGGACAGCAATGAAGATACAAAGAAGCGGATCGCAACCGTCCAACAAAGGACCAGCCGAGTGGTTTACCGGCAGCGTCCGGATCGACACCCCTTTCAAAGCGGAGGAGCCCGGCCGGATGAGCGGCGCTATTGTGACCTTCGAACCGGGTGCTCGCACCAACTGGCACACGCATCCGCTCGGTCAAACCTTGATCGTGACCGCAGGATGCGGTCGAGTGCAGGGCGACGGTGGGCCGGTGGAAAAGATCCGCGCTGGCGATGTGGTCTGCTTTGCCCCTAACGAAAGACATTGGCACGGCGCCTCGCCCACGACCGCGATGACGCACATCGCCATCCTCGAGAAGCTCGATGGCAAGGATGCCGATTGGATGGAAACGGTCACTGACCAAGAATATGCGGGGAATGAGGGCTAGCGGAGTTTCCCGCTTAGCAAAAGCGCAGAGACTCCCGAGCCGGGACTAACGACTTCGGCCCAAAGCAAAGCGCTGGCGACGATGACGGCATTGATGAGAAACAGGTCCAGCTTCGCCTCCGGCAGGACTTCGACGATCAGCGCTCATGTTCTTGTAGACAAGCGTTGTGAACCTACTGCCCCGTTCTGGAAACGTTACGCCTCGCCCGATACGTTGCTAGCAAGCCGACCGAAACCAGCGCACCCATCGCCCACGTCCCAGGCTCGGGAATCGGGGTCAAATCAAGTTCGGTGCTGCCGTAGATCAACTGGTAGCCCGTGGGCAACGTTGGAAAGCTGTCGAAGGTACCTGTCGCCGAAGTGTAGGTGGCAAGGACATAGCTGCTGGTCCCGTCTGGCGTGCCGTTAAAAGCGATGCGATCGAAACCGCTGCTGAGATCGAGGACGCCGGTAATGTTCAAGCGGTCGCTCGTGTTACTCAAAATATCGACCGCATAAGTAGCGACATTGCTCGCATCGGTGCCCGCGAAGATCACGTTCGCGGCGGTTAAGGTTAGAGCGCCCACGCTGCCGTTTTTCGCGCCCGTAATAATGCCGTTGGCATTGATATTGATGTTGTTTGAGCCGGCGTTAATCGAACCAATACCGCCGAGAGTGCCGTTTGCGTTAACCATCACGCCACCAGAACCAGTGGCGGAGCCGCTACTGTTGTCAGCCAGCAATGTCCCCGAATTCACGACGGTGCCGCCGGCGTAGGTGTTAGCGCCCGTGAGTTCGAGCGTGCCGGTTCCAGCTTTCGTTAGGCCGCCACCAGGGGCGATGATCTTCGCGGAGATACTCAGATCGATCCCGCTCGGTGTCGTCCCAGTTGCGGCCGTGAAGGTGCGCGTCCCCGTTCCGAGATCGACCGCGCCCGCATTGGCCGCGCTGCCGCCGCTCGTGATGAAAGCAGTAGTGGACGAAGTCGCGGAGGAAACGTTTCCGTCCAAGAGGAGCCGGCCCGGGTTAGTGGCATCGGAATTGAGCGTGATGCTAGCCCCGGTTATCTGAAGCCCGAGCCCACCGCTCAAGAGATGGAGAAGCCCTTCAGTGCCGCCGCCTTGAACGGTGTTGGTGCCGCCGGTGACGACAATGTGACCATCTTCTACGATGCCGCCGGAATTGATCGTGCTTGTGCCGCCGGCGAACTGCACCGTGGCAGTAGTGCCCGTGAGATGCCCGGCGCCGGTCTGAAATGTCCCCGAGTTCACAATCAGGGAACCGAGCGTTTCCGTCTTGCCATTTAAGTTAACCGTGCCGCCGTTAACGGTGATGGTGGCGGTATCGCCGACTTGGTCGTTGGCGAGCCATTTCAATGTGCCGCCGGTGACGGAGACATCATTGGACGAAGTGCTGGCGTCGCCCGCGATGGCGTTCACTCCTGCGGTTTTGCTGAGATCCAATTCGCCAGCGGCCACGGTGGTTAGGCCGGTGGCCGTGTTTGCGGCGGTTCCTGCTAACACCATCGTTCCGGCGCCGGACTTTGTTAACCCCAGTGTCCCGGAAGTGTTTTTGATGACGCCGGAGAACGTGTTGGTGCCGCTGGCCTGATTGACGGTCAAGGTGCTGTTGGCCCCGACATGATCGACCGTACTCAGGGTTGAACCAGTCAACCCTGCGACACTTTGGTCAACGCCGTTGAGCGTTAAAGTCCCACCGTTCATCGTCACCGAAGTAGCGGTAGGCAGCATATCCGTGCCTCCGGACAATTGGAGGGTGCCCGCATTGATCGTCGTACTGCCAGTGTAGCTCGCGGCGAGCCCTTTCAGGTCCAAAAACCCGGCGCCACTCTTCACCAGGTTCACCCCGGTTCCGAAGATCGTTGAGTAAATCTCCAAATGGCCGCTGCCACTGTTATTCTCGTTGATGATCAAATCACCCGCGCCGGGAAGGGTGAGGCCGCCCTGGCCTTGACCAGTGGTAAAGCTGGTGTTGAGGAAGCCGATGCGCTGGTAGAATGTCCCAACATTATTACTAACGAGCAGGCCTCCCGACCCGAGAGTAAGGTTATTATTACTGACCACGCCGAGATTGCTATCGCTCGTCCCCGAATTGAAGCGCAAAGAGTTTAAGGTAATGCTCGTGGTGAAGGTAGCATCGTAGCCGTTGCTGTCGGTCATGTTGCTGGTCGACCCGGCCCCCGACGATATCCATTGACTCACCTGATCCTTCACAAAATAGCTGGCGATAGGAACGATATTGGTCCCGCTCAGGCTAGCCCAATCATTCAGGCCAACGGTTGCGTAGCCACCGATCATTCCGTTTGGGGCCGTCGCAGAAGTCGTTATGCCGTAGCCGCTGTTCTGGCCACCTGGGGGTAACGTGAAATTGACGGTGGCACCCGGGTTACGTGTTATTGATCCCAGATTGAGAACAACTGCATTCGGAGTGGCAGCTTGGAAAACCGAAATATTGGATGCGCCGGAATTTAAGGTCAGCCCGTTCACCGTTTGCGTTGTGGCGGTACTGGATTTTCCGGTGACTGTGAATGCCGCGCCCCCAATGGCGAGCGATGAGCTACTGCTGATAATATTGGTGGCCGGGGCCGTAGCGCTGTCAAAATTCAGGCTCAGAGTGCCGCCGTTTACAGTTGTGCTGCCGGTGTATGTATTCGCCCCCGAAAGCGTCCACGTGTTGGTGCCGGCTTTGACAAGAGACGTCTTATTGATGGCGGTATTGTCGACGATTGCTCCCGCGATTTCGCCGTTACCCGCGGTCGAGCCCTGCAACGTCAGCGTCTTACTACCGCTGCCCGTGGTTGTATTAACACCAGTGAATTTCAGCAGACCTGTGCCTGACTGGTCGATGACCGCGCCGCCAGTGGTCCCGGCAAGGTTGATTTTCTTCGAGGTAGTCTCGCCGGTACCGGTATAGACCAACGATCCGACCATGGCGCTATTTTGGCCAAGGTTGATCGTTGTGCCTGCGCCGAGATTCCCACTCGCCCCAGAGTTGCCAATGCTTGATACGCTTACTTTGCCCGTTCCAAAGATAGTAGTGTTTCCGGTATAGGTGTTAGTCCCCTTAAGCGTAACGACACTGCTATTTTGGGTGAGAATCGAGAACCCTAAGCCGCCATCATTACTGATAACTCCGTCATAAGTTGCTCCGCCGCTGATGGCGCTTGTTAGGCTCCGCGAGGTTCCTCCCAGGTCAACGGTTCCGCCGAACTCGATTCCGTTGTTGCCGCTATTGTTGAGGGTTAGTGAACCAGTTCCTCCGAAGAGGATGTTGTTATTGATCTTGTTGGCACCCGTCAGGTCGGTCGCCGCTTGCAGCTTGGCGCCACCGGTAGAATAAAAAGTCGCGGTTCCGAACGCCGATTTATTGCCTATGACGACAGTGTTGGTGGTTTGGTTGACCGTCCCCGTCATCGTATTCGCCGCGTTAAACTGAAATGTGCCCGTTAATCCTAACGCCAATGTGATGTTGTTCGGTACTCGAAATGACACCGTTAAAGATGAGAGTGCCTGAATTGTAGAAAACCTGAGTCAAGTTTGCAGGAGCGCCAAGTATGATGGGCGCGTCGATTGTGTTAGTACCCGTAGCCAACGATACAAGCGCAGCCGAGTTAGCCCCCTGGGTGGTGCCAGCCTGGTTTGAGAGGAGCGTCAGTGCGATCGCGCTACTTGAGCTGGTGATGTCGTAACCCGAAGCGGTCGAGGCAGAGAAGAACAGGCTGAAGATGGTAGCGCTCGCGCTTAAATTAGGCTGCGTCACGGCCGCCGTCGAAAACGTCGCGTTATCTGCACTACCAGGTGTGCCGCCAGTCCAACTGCCGGGAGCGTTGAAATCGGTCCCTGTGTTATTCCAAGTCGTTATCGCAGCATGTGCGAAACTCGCTCCTAACAGAACGAGAAGGCAGGCAGCGAGGTGGGCTCGGTGGGCAACAGCTGAGTGTGACAAATTCTTCAACATCGGATGCGGCCGACGGGTCAAGGAGCAGTGGTATGAGGCTTGATCCGACAGTAGGTAGGGCGAATAATGACACGATATTTGCCTAGGGAACGTCAATAGAAAATCAGAGATCTTCTTATAAGCATAACGACCCGTTGTGGCTGTGATTAACCTTTCGGATCGCCCCCCCTACATGGAGGACAGGGCCGGCATTGCCTAACGCGCTTGTAGCCTAACCAGTTAGTGGAAATCCCGGAGTTTGCGGCGTCCGGTACCTTTTTTGTCATTTAAGGCTTTTCTTCAGCCGAAACGGAAAATGTCAAAAGGTTACGGGCTGAGACTACGTAGGGCTTCCACTTACATTTTGATTGACCTTTTGGCCTCACTTTGATCTCATCGCTCCTCGGCGGAGGGTCTAGGGACGCCAAGTCTAACTAACTGCGACCCTGCCTATGAAAACGCTTTTTCCCGGCCTGGCAAAGGCCAGGCTCCACCATCGCGGCGCCGGCGCCTTATTCCTTAAACGCGAAGCGATGAGACGGCGCGGCATCTCTCCGGTTCCCACCATGCTTTCCTCTCGGTGGTCGGTTTTTGCCGCCATCGTTATAGCAGTTGGTGGCACGACGCTCGCGAATGCCGGCCTTTCGCCGGACGGACGCACGGATTGGAATGGCACCGTCAACACCGATTTCAATACGGCGGGGAACTGGACTCCCAACGGCGCTAATCCCGGCAGCGCACCGCCGGTGGCTGGCGACGTCGCCTGGTTCAGTTCCACACCTTCGAATAAGCTCCCTAAGCTGAACAGCTCGCTCTCGATTGCGGGGCTCTATTTCAATGGCACCGCGTCCGCCGGGTACACCATCAGCAGCTTGAATACGAGCACCGCTTTCACACTGACCGGTTATGCCACGAGCATCGGCACAGAGATCGGTGACAATTCGGCCGTAGCGATCGGCGCGGAGAATACCTCCGCCTCCAACACGATTAGCGCTCCGCTGACGCTTGCTCCCGCGTCTGGCACGACGTCGACGATCTACCAGGCCGGCGGCGGCACGTTACAAATGAGCGGCGCGATCGGCGGAACGGCCAACCTGGACAAGACCGGGGCGGGGACCCTGACGCTCAGCGGAACGAACACTTTCACCGGTAACCTAGTGATCGATGGCGGAACGCTTGCTATTACCAACTCCCAGAATCTCGGTGATGCGAACAATCAGGTGTTCCTGAACGATGGCGGCACGTTCAATAACCAGGCGATCATCACGAACTTCGCACGCGTGTTCAACCTGACCGCCGCCGCCAATGCGACGGTGACTTTGAAAGTCGACGGCAGCCTGGCCTTTCCGGCGTCCGGAACGCGCGGCATCACTGGCGGATCTTCGACGCTGACAATCGTCAAGACAGGCGGTTCCTCAATTACCTTAACCGGCAACCCAACGACATACCTCGGTAACTGGCGAATCGACGGTGGCCAACTTTCTACAGGGAACGACGCTGGGCTGGGCGATGCAAACAATGATGTCACTTTAAATGGAGGAGCGTTTAATTTTTCCGCCACTAGCGGCAGTTATTCACCGCCCTCCACGAGAACGTTTACGTTGAACAACACACCCGGGAACCAAATCCAAACCGGGGTGGGTGTTACCCTTACTTTCAGCAATGCCAATCAACTTACAGGAAGTGGCGGTTTCACAGAAAGCACCACAGGGACGCTGAACATCACCGCAGATCAAAACTTTACAGGCCCAATAGGTGTTTCCTTCGGTACGCTCAGCATCAGCAGCATCAAGGATGTAAACGGAGGCGCCAGCGCTGCTGGTGCGCCCACAACGACGGCGAACGGCACAATCAGCCTTGGGGGTACGATCAGTTCGGCGACTCTGAAGTATACCGGCAGCAGTGCCAGCACAACAAATCGGGTCATCGATTTATCAGGCACGACTCGCCCAGTTGCACTTGATCAGTCTGGCACAGGCAACTTGAAGTTTACCTCGGATTTTACGGCGACTGGCGCCGGCAGCAAGACACTGACGTTGCAAGGATCAACCAGCGGCACCGGCGAAATTTCCGGAGCGATCGTGAACAATAGTGCTACCAACCTCACTTCGGTTACGAAGGCCGGGACCGGCACGTGGACGTTATCGGGTGCGAATACTTACACCGGGGCGACACAGGTGAGCGGCGGAAAATTGTTCATCAACGGGGATCAATCAACAGCAACGGGTAGTGTGACAGTGAGTGGCAGCGGCACTACTTTGGGCGGAACTGGCACAATTGGCGGCGGCGTTACCGTTAACAGTGGAGCTTTACTTGAAGGCGGAACTGGTTCGACCGGGGCAACGGAAAAGCTGACAGTTAATGGCACGCTCATGATGAATTCCGGATCGCTCATCCAATTGGCGATCGGCCCGAGTGGGGCGCACTCGACCCTTGCCCGCACCGGAAGCGGCGCCTGGACCTTTGCCCCCAGCCAGGCATTCAGCTTTCTCGATGTCGGAGCAACAACTGGGACATACCAAGACATCATCACTGGCGTCGCCGATCCGGGAGCCGGAATCAGCAATTGGACAATCATGAACCCGGGATGGTCTGGAACATTTAATTGGGACGGGTTGAACATTGATTTTTCGCTTACGGCAGGCGTGGCGGCAGTCCCGGAGCCGGGCACATGGATGGCGGCAGCTTTAACACTCGCGGCAATCGGATGCGGCGGCGTTCGCCGCAAAAAGCTGAAAACCGACAAGCTGAGACGCTGACATTCTCGTGCGCTACGAGATAACGGCGTAGCCGAGTGGAAGGATGCAGTCGGCGTTACCAAGCGCCGAGACAACTGCCTCTACCGTTTCGGCTCTTGCGAAGTTGGCCGGTTCCGGCAACTTCGACGCTTAAACTAACGGGAGAAATCATAACGAACTGATTTGTTCGACAGGATTACGATCACGAGCAGGAGCAGGACGCGCGGCTTTAAGCCGCGGAGTCTACGGGGCTCGAAGCCGGTCTAACGAGTTCGCGCCGGTGCTCTTCGAGGCGTAAGCTGCTGCCTCCGTACGCTTGACTGCGCATGGCCAACTTTGGCCGCAAGGCACGAAAGTGCATCAAGGCGCAAAAAGACTGCCATGCACTGCCATGCAGCGGCGGCTTTGAAATACTTTCGATTCTGCTTTCACAAACGCATTGTTTCGGTTCAGTTGCTCGGATGTCGGAATTGCGGGTGCTGAAAGTCACTCCTGCTTTGCTTCTGCTCTTTCTTTTTTGCGGCTGCGCAAGCGATGTGAAGCTCGGCCTTACCACAATCCAAGCTCCGCCAACGCCGCAAGAAGCGTCCCACTAAGGTGAGCTAAGATTTTCCGGCAGTAACCTCGACACGACAGTGGGCATACATCAGCCTGACATCAGTCTGATGAAGACTTTTCCAAAGGGCGCCATGGAACGGGGCAGCGAGCGCAAATCGACCGGCACCGGCATCTCGCTTATTATACCCTGCTGGAAAGACATATCTCCGGCCGTCGCTTTCGGGAGAAAATGGGTGAGTCATCCGCTGATCGAGGAGGTGATCATAGCGGCCGCTCCCGGCACCACGTCTGAACCGGTTGATTGCGAAATAACGGTTTGCCGGTCCGAGCAGGTCGGGCGCGGTTTACAGATGAATGTCGGAGCGACGGAGGCGAAGGGCGCCATGCTCCTTTTTCATCACGTCGACTCGCAACTGACTGAACAACACTTGCGTTCGCTCGTTGAAGCAGCTCGGGATCCGAGCGTCGTCGGCGGTGCGTTCTATCGTAAGTTCGATGAACGCCATCCCTCGCTTCTATGGGCGGAGAGGATCGAACGCTGGCATTCGCGCACTTTCGGCGCGCTCTATGGCGATCAAAGCATTTTCGTGCGGCGCGATCATTTCGTCCGGCTCGGAGGTTTCGCCTCGATTCCGTTGATGGAAGATGTCGAATTTACCCTACGCCTGCGTCGCTCCGGAAAACTGGCATTGCTCGACCCGCCGATGTCCAGTTCGCCCGCCAGACAGATCGCGCACGGCGCGTGGCGGACGACCGGACGCAATATGCTCTTCCTCTTTTTCTTCCGGCTCGGTGTCCCAGCGTCTTTCCTTCATGCATGGTATTACCGGCATGCCGAGAAAATTGAATCCGAAGTGAGGCGGCCGGCGGATGACAAGCAGCATGACGTCGATGGACTTGCGCGGTTAGAAGGAGATCAAAGAGCATGAGTGCCGCAAACAAATGGCAGAAGCGATGGCAGGCATTTCTCCGTCCGATCGACGGTGAAAAGGCTTCGATTCTGCGCGACCGCTGGAATGCGCTTCCGCCGGAGTTAAAAACATCAAACCAGATCTCGGGGCGGCATTTGACGCACTGCGGCTTCATTCTCGGCGCAAGCTATTGCTCTTTCCACTGCACCCATTGCTACCTCCCGAAGAATGCCAACCGGATTCCGATCCCGTCTCTCGCCGAAGTGAAGGAACAAATCGACGCGAACCGTCGCTTCCAGGGGCCCGGAGGCGGACTCCAGATTACGGGTGGCGATGTTGCAGATGCTTATTGGAAATCCGGGCGCACGGATGAATTGATCGAAATCATTCGCTACGCTTATGAAGTCGGACTGGTGCCGATGCTGATGACGCACGGGCAAACGCTGATTGAGCAGCCGCAATTTCTTGAGCGTCTCGTGGTGGAAGGGGGATTGAGACAGGTTTCCGTGCACATCGATTCGACGCAGGCCGGGCGGCATAATTATCCCATCGGCAGGATCAAGAGCGAAGCCGACCTCCATCCAATCCGCGCCGCCTTTACCGAACTCGCGAAGGAGATTCGAAGAACAACCGGCGCGCAGCTTGAATTCGCGCTCAGTTTTACGGTGACGCAGAACAACGTCGAAGATGTGCCGGAAGTGATCCGCTGGTATTTGGCCGACCCGGAGCGGACCCATATCTGGCGGATGTTGAGTTTTCAGCCGGAAGCCGATACGGGACGAACGATTTTTTCGAAGGAGCGAGCATTGCCCGAGCGCGTGTGGGAGAAAATCCAGGAAGGCACCGGGTTCGCCGTGGAAAGAAGCGGCACGCATTTTGGTCACCCCGACTGCAACAGTTGGGCATCGATTCTGATTTCACGGCGGACGGGAGAGTTTATCCCGCTGTTGCCGACGGACGTAACCACGAAACGTCTGCTTGGCCAGATTTTGGAACGTGTGGGTGGACTATCCCTGGTGACAGATGACGCCCAAACCACTCCGTGGCGTTTGGCCGGAATTCTGTGGCAAAACCCATGGCTGGCTGCTCATTCGATTGTCCATCTGACGCGCCTGATCGTTTCGAAACGGCTGCCTTTTAACATGTTCATAGATCTGCTGGCCGGACGCGCCCATACCCTGGGTGTGGGCACTCACAATTTCATGGATGCCGAAGAGGTCGCGCGCGCCGACACGGATCCGGTCATCAAGGCGCGGCTCGATTCCTGTGTATTCAAAGGCGCGGTGAAAGAGAACGGCAAATGGCAGGCGGTCCCGATGTGCCAGATGAATCAGCAGAAGTGGAGCGATATCTACGAACGGCGGCTGCAGAATCCTGCGCTCATGCAGGAACGGCAGGTTTTCGAAAATGCCAAGGGCGAAGCCGTGGGCAGTATTGACGACTGACTCCGCGCGGACTCCTTCTACTTCACCGCGCCCGTCTTCTTCAGCGCGTTGCGGGCGATGCGGCTGACGAAGATTGTCACAACCCCGGTGGCGACAAGACCGATCGCCAGGAGGACATATTGCCAAGGACTGCGCTGCGTGACTCCGCCCGTTATACTCGCCTTGCCGATCGCCCCCAGATAAGCATAAAGCAGTGTTCCTGGAATCATGCAGATCGCCGACACGACCACGTAGGCGCTGAAGCGGACGGACGTAATCCCGTAGAGATAGTTGCTAAGGTTAAATGGAATTAGCGGGCTCAATCGAAGCAGCCCGACAATTTTCCAACCCTGTTGCCCGATGGCCTGGTCAATCGCGCTGAAGCGAGGATTCCGGCGGGAAAAATCCTCGATATTGCGCCGCAGAAGGTAGCGGGCGATCAGGAAGGATAAAGATGCTCCGATGACCGCACCGGTCAGTGCCACCAATGTGCCACCGACGATTCCGTAAATCAGGCCGGCGCTGACAGTGAAGATCCAACCAGGCAGAAAGAGGATGGTGGCCAGCGCATAAGCCGCTATAAAGATCACCACACCCCAGGGTCCGAGATGTTCAACCCACTCGACGAACGTGCGGAGCCACATCTTCACAGGCAATAAAGCTGCCAGCACCCCCAGTGCGATAAGGACGAGGACGGCAAGCGTCCATTTCAACGTCGGCTTCATGACTTGGGGAGATCGCGTCGATAGAGCCAGCTGAAGATTCTCTTCGCGCCCGGCGTGAGCCGCGTCTTGTTGTATTTGTCGCCCAGCTTCCGGGCGAGCTCCGACAAGGTTGGGTAGGCGTGAATGGCGGCGGCGATCTTTCCCAGGCCGATTCCGTATTTCATCGCCAGGACAAACTCGTGAATCAATTCTCCGGCGCTTTCGCAGGCCAGGGTTGCTCCCAGAATCCGGTCGCTTCCCTTCGCCAGGACGACTTTGCCGAATCCTTCAGTTTGATCTTCCACCACGGCGCGGTCGATTTCCGTCATCTTCTGCATGAGGACATCGCAGCGAATATTCTGCTCCCGCGCCGCCGATTCTGTTAGTCCAACCGTCGCAACTTCCGGATCGACGTAAGTGCACCATGGCACGACGGAGTAGTCGATTTTCTGTCGCAAGGCCTGCAACGGCATGAGGATGTTGCGCACGACTATTCGTGCCTGCGCATCAGCCATGTGCGTGAAGAGGAATGGGCCGGCGACGTCTCCGGCCGCGTAAATGCGCCGATTCGAGGTCTGCATATATCGGTTCACCTCAATCCCGTGATCGCTGGATTTGATCCCCGCGTTCTCGAGTCCTAAATCGTTCACGTTAGGTCGGCGGCCGGTGCAAACGAGCAAGGCGCTAGCTGAAACTTTGGTCTCATCGGCGCGACCCTCCGTCAGCGTCATTTCAATGGCGTCATTCGCCTGGCGAACGTCGACGGCTTCGGCGTTCGTGATGACCTGAATGCCTTCCCGCTTCAGAGTTGCGAATATGAAGTCGCCGACGTCCGGATCTTCTCGTGGAAGCAATCGACCGGCTCGCTGGACAATTGTGACTTTGACGCCGAGCCGGCTGAAGGCCTGCCCCAGTTCACAACCGATCGGGCCGCCTCCGAGCACGATCAGGCTCTCCGGCCTCGAGTGGAGCTTGTCGAAAATCGTTTCGTTCGTGAAGTAAGGAACGGCATCGATCCCGCGGATAGCTGGAATACTCGCGCGTGTTCCGGTGGCGATGACAAAATGCCGGGCGCGCAGCGTGACATTCCCCACCTCCAATTCCTTATTAGAACGAAACCGGGCTTGGCCTCGAAAGACGTCGACCCCGAGGGACTCGAAACGTTCTTGAGAATCGTTAGGGGCGATTTCTGCCCTGCGGGAGCGCATCCTTCCGAGGACATCCATGAAGTTGAACTGGGGGTCGGATGCGCCCAGGCCCCACTGGTCGGCGTGGCGCATTCGCTCGGCCAGGCGAGCGGATGAAATCAGAGCCTTGCTGGGGACGCAGCCGAAGTTGAGGCAGTCGCCCCCCATCTTGTGGCGCTCAACCAATGCCACCCGGCCGCCTAATCCAGCGGTCCCGGCTGCTGTGACTAACCCGGCTGTTCCGCCACCGATGACGGCGACGTTGTAAACTCCTTCGCCTTTCGCGTGTCGTCCCATCGAAATAAGCCGAGGCGGCGTTTTCGATTTACAAGAAATCGAAAACCGATTGTTTCCAATTCCTGCCGTGAGGACCCTGGTCATTCAATCCCCAGTTGTAAGGTTTATAGGAAATCTTGGAGTCCGCTTTCTGCAAAACGGGACCGGCGTTAGCCGGCGCGTATTTCTTAAGAATCGTTTTTACTCCGCCCGCTTTGTCGAAGTCGCCTTTGAACCATTTAAAGATGCTGGAGATAGCGGCTTCATTCCTGTCGGAAGAGAATTCGTTCAGATCAGTTCGGCCCAGCCACGTGCGATAAGCGTGATCTACCTGTTCATCCAGGGTCCCGGCCTCGTAGGGCGATTGCTGTAACGGCGGACAACTTCGGGCCGCGCAGACGAGCACGGCGTGCGTTCGGTAGCCAAACTCCGGCCGCAGCGCTTCATTTTCGATGTCGTTCAATGCAACCTGGGCGCCCCCCATTTGATGGCGCCTTGCCTTGAAAGAACTTTTCAGGGCCCAAATGCTCTCAGTCGGGTAATTCTGCAGGATCCATTGCAGGACAAAGGCGTTATAAGCGTTGATGAGCGAGGCATAACGCTCGGATCCCGCGGCGGCGTTCCCCTTTTTGCCGAATTGCGCCAGGTAATCGTTCAGCGCTTTCATGTCCTCGGCACTTTCTCGCCACCGGCCGTAAGCAACGAGACCTCGGTCGTTAACGTATTTCTTAAGGAGGCGGTCGTAGGAACTGTTATTAACTCCGGCCGGAACTTCGACTGCCGCAGACATGGTCTGGCCGAAAAGCAGCAGTACCCCAAGAGCAACGCAGATCGTTAAGTTCTTCATAACGGAAGTTTGAGACTGCCCCCGAACGGCGGGCGCGGTAAAGTGCATTCCGTGCGGCTGTCTATTGTTGTTCCTGTTCTGGACGAGGAGGAGGTGATCCATAGTTTTTTGTCTTCCGTGCGCCGCGCCGTTCCGGATGCAGAAATCATCGTGGTCGACGGGGGAAGTCGAGACCGCACCATGGAATTGGCTGCCGGCAAGGCCGACCGTGTTATCGCCACTGACTGCGGTCGAGGACGCCAGATGAATGCGGGCGCAGCCATAGCTACTGGTGATGTTCTCTGGTTTCTTCACGCCGACTCGAACATCTCCTCGAAGGCCGTTCACGCTATGCGTTCTTTCATAGCCGAACCTGGCAACGAAGGAGGCTGTTTCTCTCTTCGTATCTCGCCCCCGCGGTGGATATACAAGGTTCGCGACTTCATCGGGGATCGCTGCGTTGATATTTTCGGCATTGCTCTCGGCGATCGCGGTTTTTTCTGTCGGCAAAAGACGTTTAACGCGACGGGCGGGTTTGCGGCAGGGGGGCTCTTCGAAGACGCCGACTTTTATCGTGCCCTGCGTCGGATCGGCACAACCCGGCGCCTGCACGTCGCGATTGAAACCAGCTCGAGGCGTTATGAAGCGCTCGGCCCTGTGCGGACGTGCCTCTTCTACGGGTTCGTCATGCTTCTTTATTGGCTCGCTTTCCCCAAGGCGTTTTTGGAAGGATTCGTTCGGGACTTCTCCTCACGGTGTAATTCGCAGAAAAGGAATGCATCCGCGATGCGCCCACGGGCGGATGCCACTAGATAAAGTCGACCTCTGTAGAACTGAAGCCTGAAGCCTGAAGCCGGGAACACCTCTGTATGAAAAATGTAAGCCCTGAAGCTGCGGTGCGTGAGCGCTATACCGCCGGAGCGCGTGCGCCGGAGGCAAAACTCTGCTGCCCGGTCGACTATGACAAAAAGCTCCTCGAAGTGATTCCACAGGAAGTGATCGAGCGTGATTACGGTTGCGGCGATCCCAGCAAATTCCTGCGGGAAGGGGAGACGGTCCTCGATCTCGGGAGCGGGACCGGAAAGATTTGTTTTATCGCCGCACAAGTTGTGGGCGCGAAGGGCAAGGTGATCGGGGTGGACATGACCGACGAGATGTTGGAAGTCGCTCGCCGCAATGCGCCGGTGGTGGCGGAGCGAATTGGTTTTGGAAATGTCGAGTTTCGGAAAGGGCGCATTCAAGATCTGGCGCTCGATCTCGAAAAGCTGGACGCCGAGTTGAAAGCATGCCCAATCATGGATGTAGCCTCTTTCCTGAGGGCAGACGAGCTCGCACAGGAGCTGCGGGTAAAGCACCCGCTCGTCGCTAACGATTCGGTTGACGTCGTCGTATCGAATTGTGTTCTCAACCTGGTTGAGGCGAAATCGAAAGGGCAACTCTTCCAGGAAATCTTCCGGGTTCTTCGCAAAGGCGGACGCGCCGTTATTTCCGATATTGTGAGTGATGAGGAAGTTCCGGAGAATCTGCAGGACGATCCAGAATTATGGAGCGGTTGCATTTCTGGCGCCCTCACGGAAGAAGGCTTTTTGAAAGCCTTCGGCGACGCCGGTTTCTATGGAATTCAAATACTGAAACGCGATCAAAATCCGTGGCAGACGGTCGAAGGCATCGAGTTTCGATCGGTTACAGTCGAAGCCTTCAAAGGCAAACAAGGACCGTGTTTCGAACGTAATCAGGCAGTGGTGTATCGCGGTCCCTTCCGGGAGGTGCTCGACGACGATAGCCATCGGATGGAGCGCGGCGTTCGTTACGCCGTCTGCGACAAGACCTACAATCTTTATCGCAAGCTTCCTTACCGGGACTTTTTCGAATTCATCGAGCCCCTTCAGGAGATCTCGGTCGAACAAGCATTGCCTTTCGATTGCTCGCGGACACCGCGTCGCCATGCCAAGGAAACCAAAGGTCAGGATTACAAAGCCACAACAGAAGCCAGCAACTGCTGTGATGGTGGAAGTTGCTGCTGATGCTTTTACTGCTCTTTCTTGCCACGTGTTTTCTCGCTTACGCCAATGGCGCAAACGACAATTTTAAGGGCGTCGCCTCACTTTATGGCAGTAAGACTTGCAGTTATGGCGTAGCCCTTACCTGGGCCACCGTCGCAACTTTCGCAGGCTCCATTGCGTCGTTTTTTCTCGCGCAGATTCTACTGAAAAAATTCAGCGGCAAAGGCCTTGTGCCCGACCAATTCGTCGGATCGGAAAATTTCATGCTGGCGATGGCACTGGCTACGGGACTGACCGTAGTCATCGCGACGCTGACCGGTTTTCCCATCTCGACGACCCATAGCCTAACGGGCGCCATTGTTGGTTGCGGACTGGTGGCCGTTGGGCCCGCGGTCAATTTTGCGGCTTTGGGAAAAGGATTCGTCCTCCCTCTCTTGCTTAGCCCGGTTCTCGCAGTCGGTCTGAGCGGCTTGCTTTATGTCGTGTTGCACGCGC
The DNA here is from genome assembly GCA_963746035.1 of uncultured Verrucomicrobiae bacterium. Classification (GTDB taxonomy): domain Bacteria; phylum Verrucomicrobiota; class Verrucomicrobiia; order Chthoniobacterales; family UBA10450; genus JBBRDU01. The sequence goes on from CAVUZN010000002.1 coordinate 461,026, forward strand.
TGCGTTACAAGCTTGGAGTCGGAAAGGAATGGTGCATCTGCGTCGGCTGCGAAGAGCGTGTTCTAGCCATGCCACGGCCATCTTCTGCGCTGGCGCTACGCCCGATTGCGCTTCCTGCCGTTTTTTCGATCGATGAGGTTCAAAATTGCCAGGAGCGATATGCGGGAAACTTCCTCGGGCTGACCTCACAGCAGGCGGTAGATGGGGCTCACTTCCTGAGCGCGGGCGTGGTGAGTTTCGCGCGCGGGCTTAACGACACGCCGAAAATCGTCGCTCTTCTTTTGATTTGGAAGGCTCTCGATATCCGCCTTGGGTTCGCCGGTGTCGCGTTCATGATTGCGGTCGGTGGTTTGCTGAACGCTCGTCGCATTGCCGATACGATGAGTTCCAAGATCGCCACCATGAACCATGGCCAGGGCTTTAGTTCCAATCTCTCCACCGCCATCCTTGTCGTTGCTGCGAGTGTCTATGGCCTTCCCGTTTCGACTACCCACGTGGCGGTCGGTTCTATTTTTGGCATTGGTCTGACCACGGGGCGGGCCAATGTTCGCAGCATGACCGCGATTGCGCTTTCGTGGCTCATTACGTTGCCGTGCGCCGGCGTCCTGGCCGGCGGGATTTACTGGCTGCTGCTGCGCTTGGCGCGATGAACAGGTTTGCCCAGAAGCTGGCGGATCACTCGCTGCCGCTTCGTCATACCCGGACGGAGATCCTGCAGGTCAACGTAGGCAAACTTTGCAACCTGACGTGTGTCCATTGCCACGTAAACGCCGGACCGAAGCGCAAGGAAATTATGACCCGCGAAACAGTCGACCGGATTCTCGATTGGCTGGCTAAGACTGATATTGCAACGGTCGATTTGACTGGAGGGGCGCCGGAAATGATTCCTGACTTCAAATATTTTGTGCAGAGGCTCAAGGCCCTCACGCCAGCCCGTCACATCATTGATCGCTGTAATCTGACCATCCTGCTCGAACCTGGTTACGAAGATTTCGCCCAATTCCTCGCGGATCACGACGTGGAGGTAATCGCTTCCATGCCGTGTTACTCGTCCTCCAATGTGAATGCCCAGCGCGGCGACGGCGTTTTCGACGGCAGCATCAAAGCCCTGCAACTGCTGAACTCGCTCGGCTATGGGCGCGACCCTCGTCTCCCTCTTCACCTCGTCTACAATCCTAACGGCGCATTTCTACCGGGCCCGCAGCAGGAGTTGGAAGCAGATTACAAACGCGAGCTCCGCGAGCATTTCGGTATTGTCTTTAACCGACTCTTCACTATCACCAACCTGCCCATCGCTCGCTTCGCCTCCTATTTGCGGAACAATAATAAACTTGCCGATTACATGCTTCTCCTAAACGACGCGTTTAATCCCAGCACGGTTACGGGATTGATGTGCCGCAACACCGTGAATGTCAGCTGGCGCGGCGAGGTTTTTGATTGTGACTTTAACCAGATGCTTGGGTTGCAGTGGCGTGAGGAAGGCCGCGGACTTTGTCTCTGGGACATCGAGCCGGATCGCGTCGAAGGCCTTGAAATTCAAACCGGGGAGCATTGCTTCGGTTGCACGGCCGGAGCAGGATCCAGTTGCGGCGGCGCACTCGTCTGACCTCGCGTCTTTTTTTTCGGCCGAGCGCCTGCTGGGTGCGATCCGGTTTGGCGGCATTGTTTTCTCTGCCTTTGATGGCGGCCCAAGGGGCCGAACCAGTCTGGATCGATACGGATATTTCGATCGGATCTCCTCTTCGAGAAGTGGATGATGCGTTTGCCCTTTTGGTCGCCTTGCATTCTCCTGGCTGTCGTATCATCGGGATTTCGACCTCCTACGGAAATGCATCACGACGATCTGCGGACCGCGCCGCAAGCGAGCTCATTGGGAGGTTCGGCAGCCTCGGGCGGGTCTCGAGAGCGGATATATATCCGGGCGCTGACCGCGCTGAGGATCTGGGCCGCGAAAGTCCGGCAAGCATGGCGCTGGCGGGGGCTCTCCGGCGCCGGCGTCTGACCTATCTTGCCCTCGGCCCACTAACAAACCTGGCCACTCTTCGGCGCCTGCATCCGGACTTGGGGTCGCGGGTGAAGCGGGTCATTTTTGTCGGGGGAACCTTTCCAGGGGAGCGCCTTGTCCTCGGACACAATGAAGCCTTCCATTTTCACGACGCCAATACTTTGAAGGATCCGGATGCGGTCAAAGAAGTTCTTCGTTCGGATATTCCTATTCTTCTTCTTCCGGTAACCGTCGCCCAAACACTAACCATAACTCCCAATGATCTCCACCGGCTTGCCGCGGATAGCGAATCCGGGCGGTACCTCGCGTCGGGCAGCGGGACATGGATGTGGTTTTGGAGGAACATCGGCGGTGCGGAGGGCGGCGCGCTTTTCGATGTCGCTGCAGCTGTGGCCTTCCTTCAGCCGAAACTCCTTACCACAGCGGATCGTTATGTTGGAGTAGAGCCGAACCGTTCTCTGGTAGTTCGTAAAGTTCGCTCGGGGAAAGAAGACAAGCGCGTCAAATGTTGTTTGGGCATCAAATCTGCCGCGAGGGCGTTTTATCTCCGAGCGTTGCAAGCTCCATAGCGACGACTTCGGCTAACGAATAAAAACCATCGCACTCAGCGTAACGCACGATCGTGTGGCGGGCTTCTGTTCTGGCCAGTTTCCATTTCGCTGGAGGGGTCGAACTGCCATGCACGAGCGATTGCCCCGTGGCCTCTCAAACTCACCCGCTGATCACGAGCTACACCCGGAGTCTACACGCTCCGGTACCTTTTTGTCATTTGAGGCTTTTCTTTAGCCGAAACGGAAATTCTTTACCGCCGTTTTCTTCTAGGTCGAGCCCTTGACCTGGAGCATTTGGAACCTTTCGACACTCCGGCCTCGCTTCGATGAACGGCTCACGTCCGACAGTTAATCGCATCGGTGTCGTAACTTTTACGCAGACACGTCGTTAGACGCGGCGGGACTCCTTAGGCGAAGCCGTTGGGATCTGCTCAATCGCCTGATAGAGTTTTTGGGCGTCGACGGGCTTGGTTAAATGAAAATCAAAGCCGGCTTTCATGGTTTGCGCGACGTCGGCTTCCATTCCGTAGCCAGTAAGAGCGATTCCGACAGCGCGCGATTTCGAACGTAATGCTTCCATCACTTCGAAGCCGGTCCCGTCGGGCAGACCGAGATCGCTAATGACAATGTCGAATTGGTCCCGCAGTCCGATCGCAATCGCGTCGTTCTTGTTATGAGCAAGCTCGACGTGGTGCCCACGCTTGCGAAGCAGTCTCGCCATCAACGCGGCCGTGGTCGCGTGATCCTCCACCAGCAGGATGCGGCGGCAATGGGTCCCGGCGGGGAGTGCCAGGGCAAGCTCAGGCGCGATGGAGCTACTCTCGATTGCCGGTAACTCAAAGATAAAGGTCGCACCCTTACCGACGCCGGCGCTTTCGGCTCGGAGCGTCCCGCCGTGCAACTCGGCCAGCGCGCGCGAGATTGCGAGTCCCAGGCCAAGCCCACCGAAGGCGCGATTGATGTCGGTGTCGCCCTGTTCGAAGGCGTTGAAAATTTTCGGCAATGTTTCCGGCGCAATTCCGATACCGGTATCGATGACTTCGATGCGGAAGGTGTTGGCGTCTGAATTTTCGGTTCGGATGATAACCCTACCATCCAGCGAGGTAAACTTGACCGCGTTGCGGATAAGATTCCAGAACACCTGCTGAATCCGCGCCGCGTCCCCGTCGATGTAGTGTTGGGCCGCGCCGAGTTCTAGATCGATCTGGGGTTGAAGCGAGGAGGAATCGCCGCGCACGACCGCAGCGGCTTCTTCAAGAAGCTCGTGAGCATCCACAATCTTCCGCTGCAATTGCACCTTGCCGTTTGCGATGCGGGTTAGATCGAGAAGGTCATCGATCAACCTGGCCTCGAGTTCGACGTTGCGGCGGATCATTGAAATATCTGCACGGATTTCCGGCGGGATGTTGAGATCGGTTTCCATCGCGCTGGCGGCCATCAACACCGGATTCAAAGGCGTGCGCAGCTCGTGACTGAGGACCGCAAGGAAGCGATCCTTGGCTGCGTTCGCCCGTTGCGCTTCGCCGAGTGTGTGTCGCAATTCATTGCGGGCCTTATCAAGTGAATCGGCGAGTAATTTCGCCTGCTTCGCCGCCTGTTTCGCGATGGCAGTATTGCCTTCTGAGAACGTGGCGATGCGTTCGCCTTCGAAAGCCGCGGCCAAGATCGGGAGCAGGAAACTGATGTCGATGCCGCAATCGATTTCGTGCTCGCCGCCGAGGAGGACGATCACGGAGCCGTCTTCTGCCGCGAAGCCAGTGGCGCGTGTGTTCGCGCCGAGAATTGGAAACGGAAGTTCCGCTTGGTGAAAAGAATTCTCGAGGCAGCTTTTCAGGAACGCCCTCCAGGCACTGGTACCAGGCAGCGTTTGTTGAAAACCGGACGCGGGAAGCAGAATTCCTAACTCCCGGTCGGGAGTGAAAATCAGTAAGTCGTCGGCGCCCGCGTACGCGGCCAGAGCTTTCGCGGCGGCGCAGCGGTTGGCTGGCTTCGTCAGCGCAGCGACAAGCGACAGCAATTGCCCGCGCGGCGCAGATTTACGGTTAAGCCGGCAGGACGCAAACGACGGCTGTGCAATTGTGGAAGCCGTTGAATTGCCCTGTCGTTCTGGCGACTTGTCCATACGTGTTGCAACCTGCGAACTGTGTCTCCCCGAGCACTTCCTTCAGTGCGTCGAGTTCGTTGCCAAATTCGCGACCCATACGTAGGCGTGTCGCCACACAATCGAAAAAGAGAGCCACGCCCGGCTCGTGTCCATTGAGTTGATCGACGGCGGCGCGCGTCGCATTTGCAGCCGCTTCTTTCGCGGAGGCGACGTCCGTGCTCATCAAGCAAACAGCGGCGCCCTGTGGAATCTCCGCGGCGCAAAGAACGGAACCATCCGGATTCACTGCCAACGGGACGCGCAACTTGTAGCCATCGCCCATCTCGATCCCGACAATGTTATGGAGGAAAAACGGCATCGGATCGGTTTGATCGAACTTTTGACCTGTGTTTTCGGCGTGCTCGCGAAAAACATCGAGAATCGGCGACGCGTTCAGGCTAACGAGGACGGCGCCGCGCGATTCGGTCACGCGCATAGGCGCCGTCGCCGGGCTCCAGCCATGACGAACTCCGATGCCGATCGGTTTTTCCGAAATAATTTCGAGCGCAACGGCCGCATCGCTCGCCAGCTCTTTTCCCACGAAAACCTGGGTGCGGCGAAAATTCGCGTCGTCGCCCGCACCGCCGCCGAAGAATTGGTGACTGCCGCCCGTCTTCAGCGTCAGCTCCTCAATCAGTTCATCGGCATGGCCGGCAAGCGCGTCGGTCAAAATGAGCGCGGAGCAATACTCGTTAGACCCTTCCTGCCCGCAGCGAAAATTCCGCACCATATCTTCAGCTGCTTTCCGCCGATCGCTGCTGATTCCGCGTCCGATCCCGACTGCGAATTGCAAAGCAGATGAACAGATCGCGACTGCGCACGCTTTCCCATCACCCTGGGTGTCATTCGTAAATTCGCCCGCGGACGAACAGCCGACGATGATTTTTGCGCCGCTGCGTTCCACCACGGATCCTACGAGAGTGGCTGCGTCGTACTTCGGCGACACGAACAGAATGACGGCGTCCGGAGGCCGGCCTTCTAATTGCGCGGCAATTTGATCGCCTAACGACGCTCCGGCTTCGCGGCTGTCCGCCATATTGGTATCGACGACTACGCTTCGGGTTTTGACAGGATTGCCGACATTCATGCAAGGCACTCTCGTCGGTGCAACGATTTATGCAATTCGCGTGGGAAGGGTGTTGGCTGCATCTGTTGACCCGCTGTCAATCCCCATAGCCAGTTACCACGATCTGTTCATTCACATGTCGTAATCCACAATCCTGCTCTTCGTGCACTACGCCAAGAGAGCGACATCCCGCATGAGGTCGCTCAATCTTGTGGAGCACCTAGCCGGGCAACCAGCGCATTCGGTTGCCCTCGGGTTCGCTTTCCGCGTGTACAAACCAGAGCCGCAAGAAGAAGCGACATGGCTCTACGATTTCTGTAATGCAGAAAATCTCGGAGCCTCCACGGCGCGGTCCCTTTTTGTCATTTGAAGCTCTCTCTTAGCCGAGATGGAAAATGTCCAGGGCGGAAGCAAGCAACGGATTTGGAATAAACTTCCGGAGGTTACCGCGATCGCGGGAGACGTTTTGTGATACAAGAAATCTCGGAGTCTACGGGGTCCGGTTCCCCTTTTATCATTTGAGGCTTTTCCATAGCCGAAATGGGAAATCTGCGAGGTCGGTTTCTCCTTTGACGGACCCTTGAAACCGACCGTTTGGAACCGTTTTGACATTGCTGGTCAGGCGAGGGGAAGAAATGGTTGTTTAAAGGGGTTACGGACCCTCGTTTGATACCCGTTTTAACAACGGCAGCTGGAGAGTGAGTCGAGGCTAGATTCTTCATCGCCGTCCTCGGAATGGATCAAAGAGATCTCCTTTGGAGCGCGGACAACGCGGCGGCGGTTTCTGGCGTTGAACGTTTCCCAATGCGATCAAGTAGCGGGCGCCGCGATGGTCCGGACCGAGAACTAGTCGCGCCACGGCGCGTGCCCGGCGGGATTGCGTCCCTAGGGCCGAATCCTACAAGAATCTGCGGTCGTTAGGGTGACGTTTAGGCTTGCGGTTTACTACCTCTAACTAGTAAAAAGGGCGCCGTGGGAAAGCTTTCGAAGGCGCATGCGGTGCGGATCAGAGAATGGCTCGAGGGCACGGCCAATCTAACCCGATCCATCGCACGATCTGATGAACAAGAAGGATCCTCTCGCGCCACTCCCGCGGTTCTGCTTCGTCTCTCCGATGATCAGCTGTAGGCCTAGGTCGTGATCGGCTTGATCGTGCATCGCGATGGCTGAACAAATTCGAATCATAAAACCTGCGATTTGCCTGCGCCCCATCCGAGCCGCCGCCACTGCCGCTGATGGATGTCATATCGTTAGGCGCGGTTCCGTGCGCAACGCCGCCCCCCGGGTAAAGGCGAGCCGATCCGTATGAACCCAGGGACGCGCAGAGCCGGAATGTTGGGACTGATCGTGGTGGAAGACGATCAGTTCGTGCGGGAGATGGTGACCCGTCTTCTCAATCATCAGTCTGGGCGTTACCAAGTCCTCGCGGCGGTCGAAAACGTCGAGGTCGGTGTGTCGGCCTGCCGCGAACACTGCCCCGACGTCATCTTGCTGGACATCAATCTCCCCGGGGAGAACGGGATCGACGGACTACCGAAGCTTAAAGCGGTCTGCGCTGCGGTCCGCGTTCTTCTTTGCACCGCCCAGCCGACCGACGAGCGGATCATTGAGGCGCTGCGTTCCGGGGCCGACGGGTTTATCGAGAAAACCGGGTCCTGGGACGAATTGACGGTCGCGATCGACCGCGTTGCCGCGGGAGACCATTACATCTGTCCACGCAGCACGGCTGCATTGGTGCGGTTTTCTCGCGGGGACGCGCCGATAACCTTTCAGCAGCAGCAATTGAAGAGCCTAACCAAGCGCGAGGGGGAGATCGTGGCGTTGGTGAGTCGCGGTCGCGCCAGCAAAGAGATCGCGGACAGCCTGGGTTTAAGCGTGAGCACGGTGGATGTGCATCGGGCTAACGTGATGAAAAAGTTAGGGCTGAGAAATGCCGCGGCACTGGTGGCATTCGCCTTTCAGGCGGGGCTAATGCGCTAACGATCTGATCGGGACTAAAGAAATCTTTAGGCGGCCTACTTAGTTTTGGGAACTATACGCAATGCGGAAAATATGGCCCAATCGCCGGGTTACATACAACCCCTAACCAGAATTATAACTATGAACTGCAAAACTTCTTTGCTTGCCAAACTGGCGTTTCTAACCGCGGTGTCCATCACCTCGTCGCTTCACGCGGCCACCTACGTGTACAGTTTCAGCCCCATACAGTCACGAAGTCGATCAATATTCAGCTTCCGGGACTGCTACTCCTCCGCAGGGGCAGTTCATCACGGGTGGTGCCGGCTTTTACCCAGACGGCGTTTCTGAATCGGGCGGAATTGTTTATGTCGCCGACGGGAGTAATGGCACCATTAACGAGTACAATGCCTCCACCGGGGCTCAGATAGGAGGCCCCTTAGTGTCAGGCCTCAATGGGGGGCTGACTTTTCTCACGGTGTCCGGAAATCAGGTGTTTGACACGAACGCCTTCCAAAGCGTGAACGAGTATAACGCCACGACCGGCGCCGCTGGATACACGCTCTCTATTTCAGGCGCCAATGGCGTTAGCGTTGCGAACGGCATGCTGTATGTCACGACTAGCGCAGGCGTCAGCACATATAACGCCCTGACCGGCATGCAGCTTAGCGCGTCGCTGATCCCAGGTCTCACTAACGCGGGCGCAGGCGTGGTATCCGGGACCACTCTCTATGTCTCGCACTACGATATGAGCCTCGGTCAGCAGGTCATTGGCGAGTACAGCGCGCTGACCGGTACAGCAATAAATGCCGACTATATTACGGGTGTTAGCCCCAACAACATGAGCGTGTCTAACGGGCGTTTATACACAGCCGATGGCAACATCGAAGTATACGACGTCTCCAACCCCACCACCGCTACGCTGGTGACGGGCAATCTCACGAATAGCGGCCTTTATCAGATTTTTGTCGACGCGGAGTCACCGCTGCCCGTTCCAGAAGCGAGCACTTGGGTGATCGGAGTTTTGGCCGCCGTGCTGCTTCTCGGCCAGCTCGTGCGCGCCCGCCACTTCAGTCAGCGGCAAAAGTCCTTAAACGCCCAGAACTCGCTGCCTGCCCTGCGGTAAGCGTGCTTCAAGGTTGAGATAAGGCCCAGCACACAAATCGCGGACCGCCTGGGATTAAGCGTGAGCACGGCGGACGTGCATCGGGCGAACGTGATGAAGAAGTTAAGGCTGAGAAACGCGGCGGCGCTGGTGGCATTCGCCTTCCAGGCGGGCCTGATGCGCTAACGATCTGATCGGGACTAGAGAAATCTTTAGTCGTCGTCTGGATAGTTTTGGGAACTCGGAATGCGGAAAATGACCGGACTGTTCGATTGCGATTACGAGCACGAGTACGATTCCCGTTCCACCCGGAGTCTACATGGTCCGGTACCTTTTTGTCATTTGCGGCTGTTTTTCAGCCGAAATGGGAAATCTCCGGAGGGCACTTCTCCTGGGTCGCCTGCCGCGCCGTAGCTTTAGCATAGGTGGGAGCCCTTGAAGGCGAGTGGGTCCGAACCCTTTTGACACCGGGTTTCCCGAAATGGAAGAGCTGTCGCGAGTTATAAAAACCCGGCCGCTGACGAAGAATGGGGGCGTGGGCGAAGATTTGCTCGAGCGCGAAGCTCGCCGCTTGTTGCGTTGTAGGGGATCGCCCTACAGTTTTGTTACGCTGTTATTGCCTTGCGTGAGGAGCGCAATTGTGAGGAACTCGTTCCATCGTCAACTCCTGCATGTGTACGACGCCGGCGGACTGGAGGATGGCGACATCTTGCCGTGATAAGTAAGATGAAGGGCTCCTTTCTCCGCACCGTCCGTGGATAAACACCACGAAGCGCCGCCAGAAAAGGAGCAGCTTCGCATTATGGTGGTGGACGATGATCGCTTCATGTGTGAGGTGATCGGTCGCCTCCTGCGCCAACAGCCGGCGCGCTACGTAGTGGTGGCGGAAGTAGGAAGTGTGCAGGCAGCCACGGAAGCGTGCGCGAGGCATCACGTGCACCTGATGCTGCTGGACATCAATCTACCGGACGGAAGCGGCATCGCGGCGGTGCCGGCACTTCGGCAGACCTGCCCGGACATGCGCATCCTGCTTTGCACTTGTGACGTAACGGACGAACGGATCGTAAAAGCCCTGCAGTCCGGCGCGCACGGTTTTGTCGAGAAGACAAACACCTGGCAGGACTTCATCACCGCGATCGAGCATGTCGCGGCTGGGGAACATTACTTCTGCTCCCGCAGCATGACCGCCCTCGCCCGTTTTTCGCAGCCGCCAGACAAGCGGACGTCGGCGGATCAACTCGGCAGCCTGAGCGGGCGAGAGAATGAAGTGTTGCGCCTCGTCAGCCGCGGCGGATCGAGCAAAGAGGTCGCGCGCGCGCTCGGGATCAGCGTTGGCACGGTGGATGTGCACCGCGCGAACCTGATGAAGAAGCTCGGGGTTAGAAACGTCGCCGGACTGGTGGCACTCGCGTTTCAGGCCAACCTGATCCAGTAGCGCGCAGCGCGAATTTTTTGGGGAAGCACACGCGACCCGCGTGTCGGTAACGGCGACCTCGCCGTCACGAACTTATTGCAGGACCGGCAAGACAATTAGGCGGCTTCGCGCGCCCTACAGATATCTTTAGGCGAAATTATATGTTTTTGGGAACTATGAAAAAAGCGGAAAAATCGCTCTGATGGCATCCGCAAAAACAGAAATGCAGTCGTTAGAATCAAATCACCAAATGAAAAGCCCATTGGGAAAAGAGCTAAAAATGATGAAACCGCACTTAGCAACTTTATTCACGGGCCTGGCCTTTAGCCTTGCTCTTATCCTCAGCCCTACCCTTGCGCACGGCGCAGGTACGGATGGAATCTTTACACGCCACAATACCGGTGAGGGCGAATGCGTTTTCTGTAATGGCGGTGGCGGTTCACAGGACACCGCCACTGGTGCATTCACGCTCTTTTATATGGACAACGGCAGTGATAACGTGGCTAACGGGTATGCTGCAATGTTTAACACCGGCGGTGGCATTGGCAACGTGGCTATCGGCAGCGTTGCGCTCACTAACCTCCAGGGTGGCAACTACAATATCGCTGTGGGTTATTATGCTGGTTTTGAGCTGACTACGGGGGATAATAACATCGATATTGGCAACAACGGGGTAAACGGAGACGCTAATACGATCCGCATCGGCACTACTGATTACCCGGCGCCTAGCCAACAGAACCCCCCTCACACGGCTACTTTCATTGCCGGGATCAACGGGGTGGATAAGAGCAGCGGCAGCCCGGTTTTCATTGATGCCAATGGTCAACTCGGTGTAGGCAGCGCGAGCAGTTTGGCGGGACCGCAAGGACCTCAAGGCCCTAAAGGCGATACCGGTGCCGCTGGCGCAACCGGATCTCAAGGACCAAAGGGCGACACCGGAGCACAAGGCGTTCAGGGCACGGTGGGAGCCAACGGCGCAAGTGGACCTCAAGGACTAAAGGGCGATACCGGTGCCGCTGGCGCTACTGGACCGCAAGGGCCTAAAGGCGATACGGGAGCGCCCGGCGCAACCGGAGCACAAGGACCGCAGGGGCTCAAGGGCGATACCGGAGCCGACGGGGCGCAGGGACCTCAGGGGGCCACAGGCGCGAAAGGCGATCCGGGAGCCATGGGCGCGACTGGATCCCAGGGAGCTAAGGGCGAGACAGGAGCCATGGGCGCGACCGGATCCCAGGGAGCCAAGGGCGATACAGGCGCCACCGGAGCGGTGGGAGCGCAAGGAGCTCAGGGCCCGCAAGGACTCAAAGGAGACACCGGCATGACCGGCGCGACGGGACCGCAAGGATCTCAAGGAGCTAAAGGCGATACCGGCGCACAAGGACCTCAAGGTATCACTGGGGCAACTGGCAGCGGCCTAACCAAAGGAGCAATTCTCTATGTGGTCACCGGCTCACCGGCTCCAGCTGGTTATACCAAGCTTGGTACTCTGGACACAGACGGACTGAAGTACAAAGACCTGTCCGGCAAAGAACAGCATCTGATGGTTGACGTGTATCAACACAATTAGACATTTCATCACGCCGTTGCAGGCGTGATTGTTTTTGGACCGCCCCTCCGGTGAAAGCTGGAGGGGCGGTTTCATTTCCAGCACGGTCGAGGCGATGGTCTTGACTGGGCGCGGCCTAACGAAGTGACGCAAACGACTCGTTATGCATAAAATGCAATACAAAATCCCGGAGTCTACGCAAAACGACTCGTTAGGAATTAAATCATAGTCGAAATGGCAAAACGAAGAATGCCCTTTCTCCTGCGTCAAGCCCTTAAGGCGAGGGGGTCCGAACCTTTTTGACATGAGGCTGTTCTCCCTCCGCAAAAAAACCCGATTTTGCGGGGTCCGGACCCTTCATTTGATATTCATTTGACATAGCGCCGTTTCCCAGAAGTAACTCAGGTAAAGTTGCATCCCTGCTTTGATCGCGGAAGCGTCGGCCCGCAATTCGGGGTCAACAGATTGCCAGAGGCGCCCGCCGTGATCGAGATGGCCTTATCATGGAACGCGAGATAGTCGATTCACGGCTTTATTACATGTTTATCTTCGCGGGCTGCTCGTCTCAGCGTTTCTGTGAGCACTTGCCCAAGCGCTGCCCGATATTTCTCGGGCTCCTCGAATTGAGGCCAGTGGCCTGATTCTTCGAACCAGACGATCTGTTTACCACACGGTGCGTTGAGTGTGCCGAAATATCGCTGCGCCACCTCGGAAGTCACAACCTTGTCGTGGCGCCCGAGGAAAAAATAGACAGGTACGTCGATCCGCGGTGCTTGTTTGAACAAGCTCGTCTCATAGTAAATTTCCTTCCATAGTCGTTGGAAGGAATATCTGACACCTAAGGGGATCTTGAACAGTTCGAGCCAGGAATATGCAGACGACCCCAAGGCGAGACGGATCATGCGCGAACGCGAAAGCGAAGGATGTTCGCGCTCGGCGTAGTGGTTGACCCACTTCTCCATGAACTTGTGATCCGCGTCGCTGTGCGGCGGGCGGCCGATCCGCTGGAGGTCGGCGATTGCATTTTCGTTGCGCTCCTTCTGCGCGGAGTCGAGTGCGAATTGATAGAGGACCTGTTCGGTCTGCGGCAGGTCGACCGTCTGGCCGATTCCGACGTAGGCAAAAAATAAATCGGGATACTGCGCGACGAGTTGCGCTCCGAAAAGGGAGCCCCATGAATGCGCGACCAAGTAACACTTCGGAGCGTCGAATCGCGCGAGAAGTATTTGCACCAACTCGTGCGCATCCGACACAAACTGCGCGACGCGCATCGAATCATCGGGCACTGCTCGCGAGTAAGATTTTCCCGCTCCACGCTGGTCCCACTGCACGACCACAAAATGTTGTTCCAGCTCCGCGTTAAAATGGGCAAACGGCATTTGCGGAAATCCGGGACCACCATGCAGAAAAAGCAGCACCGGGCTCCCCTTGTCGCGCCCGCGAATTTGAACCCACTGCTCGACTCCACCGAGCCGGATTCTTTCGAGCGAATCAATCCCGCCCGCCGACTCGATTCGGATGCGCTTCGCAACCCGATGTTGCGCGACGACGCGCGCGAGCAACGCCGTCAGCACGACAAGCACGAACAAGCCGCCCGTTGTGATTAAAACCATTTTTGCAGCTCGTCTCACCGGCGTTCGCTCTGCTACTCCGGCGCGCGCGCGAATGGGCGGCCGCCCAATTTGCGACACAGCTCGTCGCCGATTTCGGATACGATCTCGATCTTCGTCGGGTGGTAAAATTCCGCGTCCGCCAACTGCTCCGCGGTATGTTCGTGGTCGATCGCGTAGGCCGGCAGGTGGATCAGATTACTCGCGTCACTGCAGAGTAGTCCGGCGCTGATCAGCTTGCCGGTTTTGGCATCGGCCGCGAATTCGCCAAACCCGAAGTCGTCTCCCGCGAGGTGCAGTTTCCCCACATCTCGGCTCTCCCCCGTGGCGGTCACGAGTTCAAGGCCGGCCTCGATCGCAGCGACCGATTTCATTCCGGCGAAGGCGAACTCCGGATCGGAAAACACCACCTGGATGTTCGAGCGCTTCGTCCATTTGCGGTTGCCATCGCTGCATGCATTTTCGGCCGCGATCCCCGCTTCGATGTGCGCGTGATGCACCACCATCCGCATGCCCGCCACGTCGCCTGCGGCGAAGAGGTGCTGAGCACCTTTCACCCGCATGTCGTCGCTAACCTCGAGCCGCCTCTTCTCGTCGAGTGTGACTCCCAGCGCCTCGAGCCCGAGGCCGTTCACGGCCGGGCGGCGGCCAGTTGCGAGCAGGAGTTTCTCGGCCGTGATCGGCACCAGTGTTTCTGCGCCATCGGTTTCGATCTCGAACAGGCCGGAACGGTTGCGCGAGATATGCGCCACTTTTCGATGCGTGAGAACTCGGATGCCTTCGCGCTCGTAAATGGACGCGATCCGTTCGCTAAATTTCGCCGGATAACGCGGCAGAACCGCTGAATGCGCGATCAGCGTGACCTCGCAGCCGAGGCGCGCGTAACGCAGCGAGAATTCTAGGCCGATCGCGCCCGCGCCGATCACCACGAGCGATTTGGGGATTCGCGTGTTGTGCAGAATTTCATCGCTCGTCCACACTCCGTCCCACGCGTGATCGAATCCTTCGATTTTCGGCAGCGTCGTCACCGAACCACTGGCAATGATCGCCGCATCGAACCGGTAAAGCGTCCCTTCGCTGGCGATCTCGTGCTCGCTCACAAACCGCGCGTTCGAACGGATGATCTGAAAGGTGTCGCTCGCCAGCGCGCGTATTTCCTTTTGCCGATATGCGCGAAAATGGCCGATCTCGTTGTCCTTCCATCGGACGATCTCGGCCAGATATTCGTCGGGATGTTTCGGCTCCACCTTGAGCCAGCCGTGCTGTTGCGCGTGGTGCATCGCATCGATCGGCTCGAACAGCGCCTTCGAAGGCATGCAGCCGGCGTTGATGCAAAGCGACGCGTGGTCCGCGTTGTCCCCCATGAAGAAGAGCACTTCCGCGCCGAGCCGACATGCCGCGCGCGCAGCAGTAAAGCCCGCGGAACCACCGCCAATGATCGCAATTGTTTTTGGTTTGCTCACGATAATCGGGGTTGAGCAGCGGGCCGCGCCGTCTGGTCGCCGCTAACGGAGTTGCGTTTCGGCTACCGTAACATTGCGCTGACTGCGGGTAGCCATCAGCCCGCTGATGATAAAGACGACGCCGGAAAGGAGGAAAAGGTAATCGAACTTCGATTGTCCCTGCGCTTCGTAAACGTGATGCAGGTTCAGGAGGTGATGATCGATGATGCCTTCGATCAGGTTGAATAATCCCCAGCCGAGGAAAAGCGCGCCGACAAAAACTTTACCGAGCCATGGGACGTCGACGCGACGCGCTGCCCTCCAGAGCAGCGTGATTCCGATGGCCGTCATCACCCAGGTGAGCGCGTGAAACATGCCGTCCCAAAACATGTTGATCTCGAGGTTCGGGATCGATGTTTTCGGCACGACAGCGGAAACCATCGCGTGCAGTTGCAGGATCTGGTGAAAGAGAATGCCGTCAACAAATCCGCCCATCCCGATGCCGAGAAAAATCCCGGCGATGACGAGCGGTGCAGGCGTGTTTTTGGAGGAATGGTTCATAGCGGTGGTTGCTTCGGTGGGATGGTTGGATGAGGCGGGAGGAGAAATTTCGGAAGCGCGATATGAATCGCGGCAATTGCAAGGAGCAGAACCGGAAACGGCAACAGCACCGCCGCGGCCATCGATAGAAAGTGCCCGTCGAAAACGCCGCCTTGCACCTGCCGACCGAGGTCGGTGTCGCAAACCAGACAAGCTGGCGCAATCGCGGCGAGAGCGTTGGCCGGAAGTTGCATCCTAATTGTCCGCCGCCTGCCGGTAGGCTTCGTCGGGGTCAGCGGTCGGTTGGAAATCGCCGCGCAAAATCCGCAGCGCGGTGCGTTCGCGATTGATCTCGCGCATCGTGCGCACGCCGCGCTTGCGAAACAACGGCAGCGGCGGGCACCAGCCTTGCAGCGCGTGCTGGAGGAGGAACGCGGTCACGACGATCGGGACAAGCGCGAAGCCGCGATACACCGTGAGCGCGAGGATCGCTCCGATGCAGGCGATGATGGAGGCGTTGGTTTCGAGCACGCGCTCGATGTCCCATTCGCGCTCGAGCTGACGCAGGCGCGCGCCGATTGCATTCCGGTCTGCGCCGCCGGCCAGGCGCTCTAGTTCCTGCGCGGTCGACGCGCGGATTTCCGCGTTTACCTGCGCGGCGGTGTTTTGCTCCACCCGCGTATCCGTCGCGGGAAAAGTTTCCTCCAGTTTCGCCATCGCTCTCCTCCATGAACTAGACGTCGTTCCGCTAGCTTCCGGATTTGATGTAGCTCCAGCCGGCTTCCTGTTTCCGCACGACTTCTGCCACGCCGGAATCAACCGTGGTCGCCGAGGGCAGCAGATCCGCTTTGCTCACGTTCTTCTTTTTCATCGTGTTCTCGCAGGCGGCAAAGACGACGCCGGCCTCTGCGAGTTCCTTGATGCGATCGGCAAACTTGTTCTCCTTCTGCAGGAGCATCCCAAGGCCGTTGCTGTGCGCAATCACCATGACTTCAGTCGACTCCGCGCCGAGAGCTTCGCGCACGTGCTTGACGTTGTTCAGCACGCCATTCCACTGCTCTTCGCCGCTCATCGTTACTTCGAATAGAACTCGATGCTTCGAGGTTTCGGCGGCCGGGAGAGTGGAGGTAGTCATAAGGGCAAGGAGGGTAAGAGCGAGAAGATGTTTCATGGTTAGGCGGCTGGTTTTTCAAGGAGCGGTTGCAAGGCTTGCTCAAACGTTTTCCCGTCCGCGCCGCCTTCCTGCACGCCGGCGATTTTGCCGTTGCGATCGACGTAGAAGGTGGTCGGAATGGCCTGGATCCCGCCGTAATTCATGGCCGTCTTCTCGTCGCCGATCACGACCGGATAATTGATCTTCATGCGGCCGACAAACGACTTCACCGGCGCGGGGCCTTTCTGGTCTAACGAGACTCCAAGAACCACCAGCCCCTTATCTCTGTATTTATTCTGGAGCGCGATGAGGTCCGGTATTTCTTCGCGACACGGCGGGCACCAGGTAGCCCAAAAGTTCAGCAGCACCACCTTCCCCTTGAAGTCGGAAAGCTTCACGATTCTACCGTCGAGATCCTTTAACTCGAAAGCGGGCGCGGCTTTTCCGTGGGAGTTCGCGACGGGCTGCAGCTGCGAGGCGGTCGGAAAGATGGATGCGAGGCAGATGCCACCGGCTGAGGCCTTGCTGGAACGCCAGGTCAGCAGACCCAGCCCGACGGCGAAGAGAACGAGGACGATGTTTTTCGATTTCATATTTTAGGATTTGGGAACAGCGGTTCCACCGGTCTTCTTTGAGATGCGCTGATCGGTCGGCGCGTTCACTTTTTTGTTGGTTTTGATCCAGTCGGCGATCATTTGAAATTGTCCCTCGCGCTCGGTCCGCTCACGGCCAGCGCGGAAAGTGGCGTAATGATGGCCGCCTTCGGCCAGCATCGAGTTGGTCGCCACGCGATAGGTGCGGTCCGGGTCTAACGAGTCGTCGAGCAGCCGTTGCTCGTCGTGGTTGAAACGAACGCCGCTCACCTGGATCATTCCGCCGACCTTCCGCTGCGGGTCGTCGCTGTAGGTGTTCTCGACTGCCTGCTGCAGAATCTCGCGCAGCTGCGCGCCAGTCAGAGTCATGGTCACGACCTTGCTCTCGTGCGGCACGAGATTGCGCAGCGCCTCGGCCGTGATCGGACCGGCGGGAATCGCGACGCCGTAGCCGACGCCGGGGAGCAAAGCAATGTCGCTCCCGGTTTTCTCGCGCAGGATATCGGCGAAGAGGGAGTCGGCGGGCGATTGCTCGTCGCGCTTTCGCGCTTCGTCGCCGGCGAGGGTCTGGGCACGCACGATTGGCGCCGCCGCTTCGCCTAACGACTCGTCGAACTGCGTGGCAAACGGTTTGCGCAATTGCTCGATCTTCTCGCGCATCTCCGGATCCGGCGCGCCGGTCAGCGGAAGCAGACGCCGCTCATAGCTGATGATTTTGCCATCGTGCAGGCGCAGTTCGAGCAGGCCGAGATCGGAAAGGTGCGCGCCGGCTTGCACAATCAGGGTCGAGCCGACCTGCTTCGCGCGCTGCATGCGATTGTGACTGTGGCCGCCGACGATGACATCGATCCCGGGCACAGCTTCCGCGAGTTTCATATCCGCGCCGAGGCCGAGGTGCGTGAGCAAAACGATGAGCTGCGCGCCTTGTGCGCGCATAATCGGAATGAATTGTCGCGCCACTGCCGCCGAGTCCTCATCCCACGCGAGCGATTCGACATTTTTCTGTGCAGTGGTGAAGGGCGTGTTCGGATACGCCAGCGCCAGCACTCCGACCTTTACGCCGCCGACTTCTTTGATCAGGAACGGCGCCGCGATCAGCTCGCCTTCCGCGCGCACGTTGGCCGCGAGCATCGGCACTTTTCCATCGGCAATGTAATCGCGCAGCGTCGCGGCGGTAAAATCGGGCTCGTGGTTTCCGAGCGCCATTGCATCGTAACGAAGCGCCGCCATGCAATCGAGCACCGCGCGACCCTTGGTCAGAGCAGCCAGCATGGTGTCGCCAATCGCGTCGCCGGCGTCGAGCAAGAGCACATGATCCGCGCCTGCGCGCTCACGTTCCTGCCGCACTTCGGCGGCGAGTCGATCAAAGCCGCCAACGGATTTGCCCGCGAGATCGCCCTCCCATCCGCGCCACGCGGTTACGTGGCCATGAATGTCATTCGTGTGCAGGAGCACGATGCGACTCCCTTCCCCCAGCGCATTCATCGCGCAGAGAAACGAAAGGAGGGCAGCGAAACACCAGCGCATAAAATAGCCACGCTCAATGGTTATCGACGTAGCTGCGCACGAACTGCCGGAGCTGCGGCGCTTCGCAATGAAAGCCCATCTCCTCCGCTTTCTTGAGCGTGTCTTCGCCGCTCCAGCCTTCTTTCGTTGCGGTGGCCATCATGGTGAAGGCGCCCGCGCGCATCCCGGCATGGCAATGCACCAGAACCGGTCCTTCGAAATTGGGAAGTTGCGCGCGGAACTTATCGACCGTCTCCGGCCCCATCGTGGCACTCGAGACCGGGAGATGAACGTATCGCATTCCGGCTTTCTCAACCGCCTGTCGCTCTTCGTCCGGGCTCATCGGTTGTTCTTCCTCGCCCTCCGTCCGCAGGTTCACGATCGTGCGGAAGCCGTCGTTCTTGAGTTGCGCGATATCCTCCGCGGTCGGTTGTCCGCTGACTGTGATTTGGTCGTTTATCTTTTTCGGGTCTTTCATTTCTTCTTCTGGCTTGGTGGTTGGTTTTAGTGAGCAGCGAAGAGGTTGCGGCCCATGACAAAAAGGCCGATCGCGGCGATGAAGACTGCGAACGTGCGATTCAAGGCGCCGACCGAGATGCGCTTCGCGAGCGGCAATCCGGCGAGCATTCCGATGATGGCTGCGAGCAGGAAAAGCACGGTCAATTGCCAGTGCGCGCCCGCGGTTTGCCAGTGGCCGAGCAACCCGCCTAACGAATTCAGCGCGATGATGGCGAGCGAGGTGCCGACCGCCAGCGGCGTGGAAAGCCGCGCGAAGTGCGCGAGGGCGGGCACGAGGAGGAAGCCGCCGCCCACACCGAGAAAACCGGTGAGCGCGCCGACGCCGAAGCCGGCGGTGAGACAGCGCGCCGGTTTACATTCCGCTTCCTGCTCGACGATGCGCTGCGGCCGTCGCCACATTTTGATCGCGACCGCCACCATCAGAACCGCAAAGAGAAGAAGCAAAACCTTCGGTGGAACGAGCCGCGTGCCCTGTGCGCCAAGGGCCGCACCCAGCATTCCCGCACCGCCAAATGCAGCGACCGCGGGCCAGTGAACCAGGCCGTTGCGCGCTTTGTGTACCGTGCCGAGCGCGCTGACCGCGCCGACAATCGCGAGCGACATCGGGATCGCGTCATGGGGTGTCTGCCCGGCGATATAGACCAGCACCGGCACGGTAATAATCGAGCCGCCGCCGCCAAGGACGCCAAGCGCCAGGCCGATCGCCCCCGCCAAAATAAGCGCGAGCACCATTGGCCTAACGAATCGTCAATTTCTCGAGAAGGAAAAGCGCGCCCGCTAGAACAGCCGCAAAGCCAAGCGCGAAAGGCAGTCGCGGAACCTTGATGACATCGGGGATGGTGATCTTGCCGAAGTCGCCCCACTTCTGCGCGGTCGCCTTCAACGCGCCGGATACTTCCGCGTAGAAATAGGAACCGATCACGAGCCCGACCATGCCGAAGAGCGCGTCCCAGTTCCCTTGCCCGAGTGCGGCCGCAGCGGTGCCGGGGCAGTAGCCCATCAGCGCGAAACCAGCGCCGAAGATGAGGCCGCCGATGATCTGCGGCCCGAGCTTGGTCGGCTTGAGATGCAGGTTCACCTTCGCGGCCTGATGCAGCGGATAAATTCCGAGCATCCCAACGATGATCGCGCTGAGCATGATCTTCGCGACGGTCCAATCCTGCAGCAGCAGCTGTCCGATCAGGATGTTAAATTTGGCCGCGCCGCCCTTTTGCAAAAGGAATCCGAAGGCGAGACCGGCAAGGAGCGCGAGCCCCAGTTTTGCCGGAGGCGCAGTGACCGGTTCCGGTTTGACACTGCCTTTTTTTACTGCGGAGCCAGGGTCGATCATAGGAGGTAAAGCGGGTAGGCGACGGCGATGCCGCCGACGAAGAAACAGATGACGGCGATCCAGGAACCGACGTTAAGTTGCAGCGTGCCGCTAATGCCGTGGCCACTCGTGCAGCCGCCCGCGAAGCGCGCACCGAACGCCATTAGGACGCCGCCGAGCAGGCCAAGCGCGGCATGGAGCGCGAAGGAATTTTCGCCAAAGCGCGCGACCCAAAACGGCGGCAGAAAACGGTTCGTCATCTCGCCGCCGCTCCAGGCCGCGATGAGTGCGCCGAGGACGGTGCCGATCACGAGCACCGTCTCCCAGCCGAGCTTCGGCGGATTCTCTTTGTAATAATCGAGCGAATCGGTGTGCGTCTTCGAGAAGAGCCGGCCGATGCCGCCCGCGATCGTGGCGTAAAAAGACGACGCGCCGATAGGCTTGTTCGCGAAATAAAACGTGAGCCAGCTGAGCACGCCGATACCGGCACCGGCGAGATACGGCGACCAGGCCGGGCCGGAAAACTGGAGCGCGTTTACCTTCGGCTCAGTCGCAGCCGACGCGATCGCAGGTGCGAGCGCGAGGAGCAGAAATGGAAGGGAACGCTTCACGAAATTTTGCCCTCCACTTCGAAGCCCGCCTTCTTCCACGCCTGCCAGCTTCCGGGGATGTTCCGCACGTCGCTGAAGCCTTCCTGCTTCAGCATGCTTGTCCCGATGCTCGCGCGATATCCGCTGTCGCAATAGACCGCAGTCGGCTTCGATTTATCGAACTTCGCCGCCTTCTCGCGGATCTCCGGCAGGAACAAATGATGCGCACCCGGGATGTGGCCTTCCTTCCATTCGTCCGGCGAACGCACATCGAAGATTTGCATCGCGCCGTCGGTGGCGTGCAACTCGTGCACGCTCATCTGCGGGACGCGCGCGATCTCGAATCCGGCGTTGTCCCACGACTTCATCCCGCCGACCAGATAGCCGGCAAAATTCGTGTAACCCGTGCGGATGAAATACTGCACGATGCTCTCGAGCCCGCTGTCTTTCTCGAGCACGAGCAGAACCGGCTTCTCCGGGTCGAGCAGCCAGCCGGCCCAGATCGAGAGCATGGGCGAGCCGCCGATATTGAGCGCGCCAGGAATGTGTCCGCCGCCGAAGCCGAGCATCGTGCGGGTGTCGATGAGCACGTTGTTCTTCTTCGCGATCGCTTCCTTGAATGCTTTCGGCGGAAGGCCGGGAACGCGCGGAAGATTGCCGATAATCTCGGGTCCCTTCGCGTTCATCTTTTTCATCCGGGGATAATAAGTCGGCACCGGCGGCGCACTGTTGAGCGCGTAGTCGGTGAACTCCTTCACGTCCTCAAACTGGAGGAACGGATTGGTCGTGCGTTCGTAGCCAATCGTGCTCACGAGACGGTCGCCAATGTCCGCGCCGCAAGGCGAACCAGCGCCATGCGCGGGATGAATCATAACGCTGTCCGGCAGCTTCAGGAAATAATCGCGCAGGGTGTGAAACTGCTGCTCCGCGAGCTTCTGCGTTTGGCTCGAGCCCATCAGATCAGGGCGACCGGCCGAGCTGACGAATAACGAATCACCGGTCAGCACGCCCCACGGTTTATCCTTCCGCTCCTGCTCCGCGAGCTCGTAGCTCATGTGCTCCGGCGTGTGCCCGGGCGTATGCCGCGCGGTGATGACCGTGCTGCCAATCGTAAAGGTATCGCCGTCTTTCACCTTCTCCGTATCGAAGCCATAACGCGCGTCGCCTTCATGGCTCGCGAAGATTTTCGCCGAGTCGACCCGCGCGCAAAGTTCACGCGAACCGCTCATGAGATCGGCGTGAATGTGCGTCTCGAAGATGTGCGTAATCGACAGATTATTCTCGCGCGCCAGATCGACGTATTTGCCGACATCCGGCGTCGGATCGAAGACCGCGGCCACGCCTTGGCTGTCGTCGCCGACGAGGTAAGAAAGTTCCGCGATGCCGTCGGTTTGAAGTCGTTCAAAGATAAGTGCCATAGAGGTTTCAGGGTTGTGCCGTCTCCGGCGGGTGTTTGGAAAAAATGCGGGTCAGGATGGTGGCGAGGACAATCGCGCCGATGAAAAGCCAAGGGGAAAATCCGGTGACGTCTGCGACCGTGACTTTGCCCCAATCGCCCAGGCTGTTTCTAAGGCCCTGGAGTCCGGGGAAAGCGACCACGTAAACCAGCGCGCCGGTGAGCATGCCGAGCACACCGACCATCGCATCGCGCCGGCCTTCACCACACGCCGCCACACTGGTGCCTGGGCAGTAACCGAAGATCGCCATCCCTGCGCCAAAGAGCAGACCGCCGGCGATGATCGCGCCGAATGCGGCCGGTTGAATGTGCAGCTTCGTCAGCCCCATCGCCAACAGCGCCCAGACGCCAACCGCGCCGACTGCGACGGCCGTCAGCATGACCTTCACAACCGTCCAATCCTTGAGCAGAAACTGCCCGACAATGACGCGGAATTTCGCGACGCGTCCCTTTTGGAGGATGAACCCGAAGACAATGCCGGAAAGGAGACCGAGCAAAAGTTTTTGCGGAGAATCAAACATGGCTGCGGCCCTCCGTTCCGTAGACAAGGAAGCTCGTGATCGCCCCGCCGAGAAAGAGAAGGGTGACAAAAATCCAGCTCGAAAGCGCCAGCTGCAGCGCGCCGGAAATGCCGTGACCGCTCGTGCAACCCTGTGCCAGTCGCGCGCCAAACATCATGAGCGCGCCGCCAAAAAAAGCGCCCGCAAAACGTTTTGGCACACTCGAGCCGAAGCGCCAGCGCCAGAGCGGCGGGACGCTTTGCTCCGTTCGGTCGCCGCTCAGTTTCGCGCTCGCAAACGCACCGATGAAAATGCCGACCACCAGCATCCATTCCCAATCGATCTTTGGCGGCTTTCCTTCCGCCAGTTTCTTCTGGAAGTAAGGGTTCGCTGTCGCCGCGGCCGGCTGAACCGTCTGATCAAGCAGCGCGGCGGTATATTCGTAGGAGGTAGAGACGCCGAGTGGGTGATCCGCTGTGATGAAAACGATCCAGCTCAGGACACCAATCCCCGCTCCGACAACGTAAGGGGACCACGATTTTTGCTTGAATGGATTCATAATGGTTGCTGCTTGGTTGCCTCGAGTTGGCCGGCGTAACATCCGGCCCTGTCCTCATATCGCGCTGGAGCCATCAACTACGGCTGTCGGAACTGTCTGTTGGTGAAACTTTCGGATGAACTGCGCCGGTTTCGGAGGCCCCTCCGTCAGGCGGCTGGGATGGCCGCTTGCTTGTGGAGGAGAGAACAAAGAGCAATCCAATGGTGCCGCCGTAAAGCGCGCCGCGCCACCAGGTCGAGGTGAGCGGGCAGGTTCCGGAGGTGCAGTGCCCGAAGTAGCCGAGGGCGGCGCCGAGGAGCGCTCCGATAAAAATGGGAAGGTATGGGTGAATGACAAAAGAGGAGAGATGTTTCATAGTTTAATCGTCGGTGGGTTGCTTTGTGCGCCTACTCAGTTATACAACTATATAACGATATAGCAACATGCCTCGATCTCTATCCAAGTCAAAGAAATCCCGCCTTTTTACCCCCAAGGCCCTTCAGTTCGTGGCCGATCGTTTTCGTGTCCTGGGCGAGCCGATGCGGCTCAAGCTGTTGATTGCGCTGGAGACCGGAGAAAAAAATGTAACCCGGCTCGTGCAGCTCACTGAGTCGACGCAAGCCAACGTTTCCAAACACCTCGGGATTCTGTCGGACGCCGGAATGATCAGCCGCCGCAAGGAAGGTCTTAAGGCTTTTTATGTCATTTCCGACCGGCAGATTTTTAAGCTCTGCGATCTTATGTGCTCAAAGCTCGAGATGGAATTCTCCGAAAAATCGCGCCATTTCCGGTAGCGTTCTTTGTTACGGCATCGCCGGCCTAACGAATGACTTTCTGTAATACAGAAATCCCGGAGTCTACACGGTCCGGTACCATTTTGTCATTTGAGGCTAAAATGCCGTTGGAACGGCACTCGCAGACGGTAATTTTACCTGGGACAAGCCCCCATTTGATACCCTTTTGACACGCGTGGATCGCTCTCTTACCGCACCTCTGTCACGCGATCCTCCTCCCAGAAGGAGTCAACTTGGGCACGAATTTGTCGCTTAACCATTGTTCCAACTGACAAAGCTGCTTATCGAGAATATGAAGGATGGTGGATATACTTTGGCGATCATTGTCGCGTCCTTCAGCCGGTGGAGGAGCGTTCTTCAGCTGTCTTCAACTGACTGGATGGCAAGGGCGCGGCGGTAGCGCTTTCCCCACGCGTGCATCGCGTCCTTGGTCGGCTGAAACATTTTTTGCGCGACGAGGGTGGGCACAAATGCGCTAAGGATCACGACGGTGACAAGGATGGTGTATTGCCGTTGGTCGATGATGTGGTTTTGGAGTCCGAAGAGCGCTGAGATAGTGCCGAAGGTAAGTCCAGTGGCCATGAGCAGTGTGGTGTAGGCCGCTTGATGGCGGTTCATGAAATGCATACGCGCGAGTGGCCAGACGCCGACAACCTTGGTCAGCATTTTCAGAAGGAGCAGACCCAGGACGATGGTAACAGCAGGCCAGAGGGCTGGTAGTGAGACGAACAACCCTGCGCGGATGAAGTAGAAGGGCGTAAACATCGCGAAGGCGATGCTGCGCATGCGATGAACGAGCGTTTTATCGCGCAGGAAGACTCCCGCAACCACCAACCCCACCAGATAAGCGGGCAAGACAGCTTCACTTTTCGCAGCGGTGGCAAGGCCGCCGAGAAAAAAGAGAACGAAGAAAATGAACTTCACTTCCGGTTCGCTGACTCGCGACGCGCCGAGACGATCGATGATCGACTTCGTCCAGGCAGGCATGAACCAAAGCACCACGCACATGACCGCGACGAAGACGACGAGCCAGACATTGAAGTTCGCGAACAAGCCGCCGAGGGCGAGCACGGTGCCGAAGTCGGTGATGAAACAGGCCGCGAGAATCATCTTCCCCATCGCGGTGTCGCTGTAGCCGCCTTCGATAAGGACCGCGTAAACGACTGCTACCGAAGTAGTGGAAAGGGCGATGCCAGCGATTTGTGCCTGGTGGATAGGCCAGCCGAGAACGAATTGCGCGAAAAGCCAGACAAGCGCGAATGGCACCGCGAATGAAGTCACGCCGATGAGCGCGCTGGCGCGGAGATTTTCACGCAGCGACCGCGGATCGATTTCAGCTCCCGCGAGAAAGGTCAGCACGCCGCTGCCGAGCATGGCTAGGAAACCGATCCACTCATTAGTCGCTTGCAGGTGGAAGACGTTACCCGCGAAGACGCCGACCAGTATTTCGATGAGCGCGACGGAAATGCCGGTCCAGATCGAGATCAAGCTCGCGGCCAAAGCGAGACCCATCCAAAGCGCGGCGACGAACCAAATGTTTTGTAGCATCGCGCTTACTCCGCTTTCGGCTTTTCGTGCCGGTAGTGAATAACCTTGATCTTCTCCAGCGTGACCAGTCCGCCGCCGATCATTTCTTCGAGATCAGGAAGAAACGCATTCACCTTCTCTTCGCTGTCGACGATCTCGATGATGATCGGCAGGTCCATGGAGAGCCGAAGGATCTTAGCGGTGTGAATCCGGCTCGCCGCGCCGAACCCCATCGGGCCGCGAAGAACGGTCGCCCCCGCGAGATGACGCTCGCGCGCTTTCATGACAATGCCTTCGTAAAGGGTCCCATGTTTCCATCGATCGCTTTCGCCGATGAAGATCCGAAGCAGGACCGCGTCTTTTGGGATTTGCATAATTCTCCTCAGGGTTTGTTCAGCACGGAAACGGAAAAATGGCCGAGCCAGACGGCTACCAGACAGAGAGCGAAAGAAGCGATCGCGTTCGCCAGGGCGCGCCACCACTCGCCATCCTGCGCGAGTGAGAGTGTTTGCAGACTGAAGGAAGAGAACGTGGTGTAACCGCCGCAGATTCCGATCATGAAAAACTCGCGAAAGGACGGGCTGGCGAGAAATCGTCCGTCAGGATCAGTCAGCGCGGCGAAAATCCCGATGAGGAACGACCCGGTAACATTCACCGCGAGCGTGCCGAACGGGAAAGTCTGCCCGTAGCGTTGCGCAACGATGCCGGAGATCCAAAAACGTCCGGCGCTTCCAATTGCTCCACCTAGACTGACCCACAAATAACTCAGCATAATAAAACTCCTGCCGCGCATCGCTGCGCCAACAGGAGTCATCAGCTCTGAATATGGTCAGGCGGTTTTCCCGATTTGCGGGAAGGCAAACTCCATTACCCTGGATAATTATGCGCGGGTCTTTGACGAAGACAAGTGAACTGTTTGAGCCGGAGCGCGACTCGCACGTCGGCGCTCGGCTCCGACGAAAACCTGATCGCTACCCGGTAAGTTGTCCTGTTTCCGGCACAAGCTAAACCTTGCCCTCCGGAGCAAGATCGCAATCGTGGTCTTCAGTCTCAAACTGAATAGTCGCGTGCTGGATCTCAAATTTGTCGTGCAATTCTTTGCAGCACTCCTCAAGCAGGGACGAATCACAGCGATCGACGGAGCGGACCAAGTGAGCAGTCAATGCCGTTTCCGTAGTGCTCATGGGCCACACGTGGAGATCATGCACGGTCGTTACGTGCGGCAGTCCAGCGAGGTAGTCCTTCACCTTCGCCAAATCAATGGCTTCGGGAACGGCCTGCAATGCGAGATTCACCGAATCGCGAAGCAGTCCCCACGTCCCCCAGATGATTACTGCGGATATCGCGAGGCTGACCACTGGGTCAATCCAATGGTAACCCGTCGCAAGGATCGCGAAGCCGGCCACCACTACTCCCGCAGAAATCCCTGCGTCCGCAGCCATGTGCATGAACGCGCCTTTAATGTTCAGATCGCCTTTGCGGCCCGACATGAACATCAACGCAGTTGCGGTGTTAATCGCGATGCCGACTGCGGAAACCCAGATCACAGTTTTGCCGGCTACGTCTGTCGGATCACCGAACCGGCGGATCGCTTCCCAGGCGATGGCCCCCACTGAGACCAAGAGGAAGATTGCGTTGAATAGCGCGGCGAGAATGGACGAACTTCTTAATCCGTAGGTGCGGCGTTGTGTCGGAGCGCTTCGAGCGAGAATACTCGCGCCCCACGCGAGGAGAAGTCCGAGCACGTCACCCATGTTATGGCCGGCGTCGGCAACTAGCGCGAGCGAATGAGCATAGATGCCGAAGACAACTTCCAGAATGACGAAGCCAAAGTTCAGCGCTGTGCCGATTGCGAACGCCGCCCCGAAATTCTTCGGCGCATGGCTGTGTCCGGGACCGCTGTGTGAATGATCATGTCCCTCGTGCTCGTCGTGTACGTGATTTTCACTCATATAAGAATGTCCCCGAATCGCGCTATCCTCTATCCTTGAAAGCTTCTGCGTTGGCAGGGGCGGGTTCTGCGCGGAGCAAACGAAGCGCATTAGCTATGACCACAAGTGTGGCTCCCGTATCAGCAGCAATCGCGAGCCAAAGACTGGTGTAACCTAAGACAGCGAGAACCAGGAACACGGCCTTTACAACCAGCGCGAAAATAATGTTCGCCTGAATGATTCGAACAGTGCGCCGCCCGAGAAGTACGGTCTCGGCGATCTTACCAAGGTCATCTTTCATCAGCGCGAGATCCGCGGTTTCAATCGCAGTGTCAGTGCCCGCGGCCCCCATCGCAATGCCGACTGTGGCAATGGCCATTGCGGGCGCGTCATTCACGCCGTCGCCGACCATGCCGACGTAACGCTCGCGTTTCATCAGTTCCTTGATCCGATCGACCTTCTGATCGGGCAACAGATCGCCGTAAGCTTCATCGATACCGGCTTGCTTCGCGATCGCATCCACCGTGCGTTGATTATCGCCGCTGAGCATGACGACCTTGTGCACACCGGCCTTATGCAGCGCGATGATGGCATCCTTTGCGTTTGCGCGAACGGCATCGCCAACAGCGAGAATGCCAAGCACTTCGCCTTGGCAGCCGGGATGCGGCATGTGACCGACTACGACAACGGACTGCGCCTCGCCTTCAATCTCAGAGAGAAGGAGTTCGATTTCTTCCGAACAAACGGCCAGCTCATGTGTGAAGCGATGGTTGCCGAGAAAATAATCGTGATTGTTTATTCTGCCGGTAGCTCCGCGGCCGCTGTGCGCTTTGTAGTTTTCGCTGCGGGCGAAATCGATCTTCTGCTTTTGAGCGTAATCCACCACGGCCCGGGCGAGGGGATGCTCGGAGTGCGCGTCAATCGCCGCGGCAATGCCCACAATTTCGCTCTCCGTCGTCGCGTTAATCGCATGAACTTTGGTCACCCGCGGTTTGCCTTCCGTGATGGTTCCGGTCTTGTCTAACGCAAGGGCGCGCAGTTTGCCGATCGCTTCCAAAAACACACCGCCTTTGATCAGCACGCCGCGGCGCGCCATGGCGGTGAGACCGGAGACAATCGAGACGGGCGTGGAAATTACGAGTGCGCAGGGACAAGCGATAACGAGCAGAACTAGAGCGCGATAAATCCAGGTAAACCACGCGCCGTAAAAGAGAAGCGGCGGCGCGAGCAACACGAAGAGCGACAACGCCATCACACTCGGCGTGTAGTATTTCGCAAACACGTCGACGAAGCGCTGCGAAGGGGCCTTCTGTGATTGCGCTTCTTCGACCAGATGGATGATTTTCGCGAGAGTCGTGTCGGTCGAAAGCTTCGTCACCCGCACGTCGAGCGATCCGTGGCCATTGATAGTGCCGGCAAAAACGATGTCGCCCTTTTTCTTTTCGACCGGAACCGATTCGCCAGTGATCGGCGCCTGATCGACGGCAGATTCTCCGTCGATCACTTCCCCATCCAGCGGAATGCGCGACCCGCTCTTGATCGCTACCACGTCATTCACCTTCACCTCCTCCACCGGCACTTCGCGGAGCAATTGTCCTTGCTTTAGAAGGGCCACGAGGGGCGACAGTTTCATGAGCGACGAGAGAGCCTTGCGCGCTCGCGCAACGCTGAAACTTTCCAGCAACTCCGAGAGTGAAAAAAGAAAGGCGACGGCTGCACCTTCCTGCCATTCGCCGATCGCTGCCGCGCCCGCGACCGCCACGGTCATGAGGACGTTCATGTCCAGCGCGAAGCGGCGCAGGGCACGAACCGCTTTTGGTAAAATGAACCAGCCGCCGCTCACGATTGCGATGGCGAAGATCAGAATCGTTGCGGAGTCATCCTGGAGACGCCAGCGGATAAGCAACCCGAGGCCGGTGCAGATTCCGGAAATCGCAACCGAAATGAGCCGCGGTCGCTGCGTAGTTTCGCTCGCCTCACCCGCATTCGCCGTTGCGACGGTTGCCTTCAGACCCTCGCGGCCAATTGCTTCGATCAGCAATTCCGGCGTCATGCTCGCGTCGTGCGAGATCGTCGCTTTGCCCGCGAGTAAATTCGCCCGGACCTCGCGAACGCCGGCTAGCGGCTTTAGGGCGCGTTGGATGGCAGCGACTTCCTCCGCGCAATCCATTCCCGCGATCACGAGAGTGGTCTCCCGCTCGGCAGCCGTGTCGGAATTCAGCACAATCTTCAATGGACCGTCCATATGCCCGTTTTCCTCCTCATGGTCGTGCCCATGCGAAGAATGATCGTGCGTATTACCGCTTTGCATCGTTAGGCAGGAACGAGCTCTTTTGTTGAAGGAGGATCGGGCAACGGGTGGGGCGACCGCGCCGCGCTCCTTTCGAATACCTTATACAGCGTCGGCAAAATGTAGAGCGTCAGCAGCGTGGAGCTGACAAGGCCGCCAATCACGACGGCCGCGAGTGGCTTTTGAATTTCGCTGCCGGGGCCGGTGGCAAAGAGCATCGGAACCAAACCCATGGCGGCAACGCTCGCGGTGATTAGCACCGGCCGGAGCCTCAGCACCGCGCCTTTGATCACAGCCAGCTCGACGTTCATTCCTTCGCGTCGAAGCTCGTTGAAGTAACTCACCATCACGATGCCGTTGAGCACGGCGACACCGAAGAGCGCGATGAAGCCGACACTCGCACTCACGCTTAAGTTGAAGTGGCCGATAACGAGCGCGAGAATTCCTCCGATCAACGCGAAGGGAATGTTGAGAATGATGAGCAACGCTTGTTTGACCGAATTGAAGGAACTGAAGAGTAGCAGAAAGATGGCGGCGATGGTGATCGGCACGACAATCGAGAACCGTTTCATCGCGCGCTGTTGATTTTCAAACTGGCCGCCCCAAGTCATAATGTAACCCGGAGGCAGTTTGACGACTGCGTCGATCTTTCGTTGCGCCTCCTGCACAAAGCTTCCGATGTCGCGGTCGGTTACGTTGCATTCGATGACAATGCGCCGTTGTCCCATTTCACGGCTGATCTGCGCCGGACCTTCGCTCACGGACACGGTTGCCAGTTGTCCGAGCGGAATTTGCGCACCACTGGGCGCCGGAATCAGGATGGCGCGAATCGGCTCGACGTCGTTGCGCGCGGTTTCGGGAAACCTCACCGCCAGGCCGAATACCTTGAGACCGTCGTAGACCTTGGTGGCTTCTTTTCCGCCGATAGCCGTTTCGATCACGTTCGAGATATCGGCGACGTTGATGCCGTAGCGCGCGATTCTTTCTCGATCGATTTCGATCTGCAGATAGGCAAGCCCGCTCACCTTTTCGACATTCACGTCCGCCGCGCCCCGAACTTTTCCTAGCACGCGTGCAACCGCGTCGCCTTTCTGCTTCAGGACATCAAGATCATCGCCGAAAATCTTAATGCCAATGGCCGATTTCACGCCGCTCACAAGCTCATCAACACGAAGCGCGATGGGCTGGGAAAAGCTGGAAGCGACGCCGGGTAACTCAGCTAATGCGTCACGCATTTTCGCGACCAGCTCTTCTTTCGATTTGGTTGTGGTCCATTCCTCGTGCGGCTTCAAAGTGACGATCACGTCGCTTAATTCGACGCCCATCGGATCGGACGCGATGTCGGCACGGCCGGTTTTCGAAACAACGTCAATGACCTCTGGGAACTGTTTCAGGATCTTCTCGGCGCGCTTTTGCAGATCGAGCGACTGCGGCAGTGAGATGCTCGGGATGCGGAAGGTCTGAACGGCAATTGAGCCCTCATCGAGGGACGGCAGAAACTCGGTGCCGATTAGCGGCACGAGCATGAATGATCCGACGAGCGCGAGCACAGCGGTGCCGACGACTTTCCATGGATTGCGCACGCAAGGCTTGAGCGTGACGAGGTAAGCGTGTTTCAACCAGCGGATATGAAAAGGATCATGCTCGTGCGGCACTTGTCTTAACAGGAACGTGCAAAGCATCGGCACGAGTGTCAGGGAAAGAATCAGCGAGCCGAGCAACCCGAACGAAATCGTAAACGCGAGCGGACTGAACATTTTCCCCTCGAATCCCTGCAAGGTGAAGAGCGGCAGGAAGACGATGATGATGATGAAAATTCCGAAGACGATCGGCCGGCCAACTTCCTTCGCGGCGTAAAGTACCGTCTCCACTTTTCCGATATGTCGGTGATGAAGTTTTCCCGGATCGGCCTTCTCGGTTAGGTGCCGGTGGATGTTTTCCACCATGACCACAGCGCCATCGACCATCATGCCGATGCCGATGGCGAGACCACCTAACGACATTAAATTCGCACTCAATCCAAACCAGTTCATCATGATGAAGGCGAAGAGAGCTGCGAGTGGCAAAACGAGGGTGACGATGACGGCACTGCGGAAGTCGGCGAGTAGGACGATGAGAATGATCAGAACGAAGACAGCGCCTTCTTCGAGCGCTTTCGTGACCGTGTGGATAGCCTTCTTCACGAGATCGGTTCGATCATAGAAGGGCACGAGCTCAACACCCTTCGGCAGCGCTTTTTGAATCGCCGGCAACTTTTCTTTGACGGCATTTACCACGTCGCGCCCACTCGCTCCTTTCAGCATAAGGACGATCCCTGCGACTACTTCGCCTTTACCGTTCGCGGTCACCGCGCCCTGGCGAAGCTCCGCCCCAATCTTCACATCGGCTACGTCACGAACGTAAACCGGCGTGTGTTCCTGCACCGCAACGATGATGTTCTCGATATCCGGGATGCTTTTCACCAAACCCAACCCGCGCACGACATACTGCTCCGATTGGTGCTCAATAAAGTTGCCGCTCGCGTTGGCGTTGTTTTTTCCCAACGCCTCGAAGACTTGTTGCAGCGTGATGTGAAATGAAGTCAGCCGTTCGGGTTTGATGATGACCTGAAACTGCTTCACTAATCCGCCGAACGAATTCACATCCGTGACCCCTGGAACGGTGCGCAGCAGTGGCCGAACAATGTAATCTTGGATTGTCCGCAGTTCCGTGGCGTCAAACTTCGGATCTTTACTGACGAGCGTGTATTGGAAGACTTCGCCAAGGCCTGTCGTTATCGGACCGAGCGAAACATCTACACCCGCGGGCAAACTCTCGCGCACGCCTTGCAAACGTTCGGAGACAAGCTGCCGGGCGAAATAGTTGTCCACGCCGTCCTCGAAGACAATCGTGATCGCGCACAAGCCGATCTTTGAGACCGAGCGAATTTCCGTAAGTCGAGGCAACCCGCCCATTTGAACTTCAATGGGCCGCGTGACCAGTTTCTCCACCTCTGGCGGTGACATTCCGCCCGCGGAAACGAGCACCTGCACCTGCACGTTAGTCACATCGGGGAAAGCGTCGATTGGGATTTGCTTCAATGCGAGCAAACCGAAACCCGTCAGGATGGCGGCTCCCAGGATCACCAGCATGCGCTGCCGAACCGAGAAATTCAGAATCGCATTGATCATAATTATTCCTCGCCGAGTTCGCCCTTCAGCATCTCGGACTTGAGGATGAAGCTTCCTTCCGTGACTACCTTTTCCTTGGCTTTCAATCCTTCCAGAACTTGGACGCGGCCTTTTTGTTCCATGCCCAGCTTAACGACACGCTTCTCAAACTTGTTGCCGTCGAGAGCGACAAATACGATCTGCTTGTCCTCATCGGTTTGCAGTGCAGTGTCCGGAATCGCGAGCACATCGTGCACGACCGTGGTCGTGATCTCCACGTCGGCGAACATTCCCGGTTTCAGTCGGCCATCGGGATTACTGACTTCGATACGAACTTCGAGAGTCCGCGAGGCCGCTTCGACTTCATTGCCGAGGCGGACCAACTTGCCGCGAAAAGTTTCGCCGGGGTAAGCGAGCACGCTGAAGGTGGTGTCCTGTCCGACCGAGACGGCGCCGATATCGCGTTCCTTAATTTCGGCGATCACCCACAGGTCTGTCGGATCGCTAATCGTGTAGATCTCCTTGTCCTTGCTCACGAGCTCGCCGGGCGCGGCTTTGCGGCCGACGATCACGCCGTCGATGGGGGCCTTTAGCTCCAGCGATTTTCCCAAGAGCTCGGGAGTTTGCACCAAAGCGAGGATGTCCCCCGTCTTTACCTTGTCGTTCAAGTCGACGTTCAGCTTGATCAAGCGCCCTTCGAGCGTGCTCAGAATCTTCGCCGTTTTGTTCTGATTCTCACTGACGCGGCCGGCTGCCTTCAGCGTCGTGTCGATACTGCCGAGGGCGACCGGTTCCGTTTTAATCTCGACGTGTTCCAGGTTCTCCTTCGTTAGCGTCACTACGTTCTCCTCGTGCTTCTTTTCGGCCTCGGTCTTTTCGGGAGCCGCTTGTTTCTTAGTGCAACCAATTAGAGTCACAAACAGGAGTGAAATGACGAGCGGAAGCTGGCGTTTGATCATGATGAAGAAATTCAAGGATTGAGTTCGAGCGGAACGCCGATGGCCGATTCCACCTCAGCGCGGTTTTCAGCCACGCTCCCCAGCGACTCGTAGTAGTCAGCGAGGGTGTCGAAGTAGGTCCGCTTCGCGTCGAGATAGATGAGAAGCGTCGTGGTGTTCTGCGCATAGCCTTGCTCGGCTTGCGCCGTGAACGCTTTCAGCCGGTCAAGAAAGACGGGCGAATAAAGCGCGAGTTGTTGCTTCGCGAGGTCAAGCTTGATGGCGGCCTTCGTGACTTCGGCGACAACTTCTGCTCGCGTTTTTTCGAGTTCGGCCAGTGCTTTGCGCTGATTTGCTGTCGCGGTGTCGATCTCACCGTTCTTCTGGTCCCAAAGCGGCAGGGCTAGAGTGGCTTGGAGTCCATAAATCTGTTCTGCGTCCGTGTATTCCACGGAAGGGCCTACGGCGATGTCCGGCCTGCGGCCGAAGCGAGTCGAACGCAGTGTTAGGCCAGAGATTTCTGCCTGTCGCAGCTGTGTCCGGATTCCCGGATTTCGCGCGAGCGCTAATGCGACGAAGTCGGTGCGGGAACCGCGCGGTGCGACATTATTCAAGTCTCCGATGACTTCGAGGGGCGCTGATGGCCCACGGCCCATTAACACGTTGAGCGTCACACGCGCGATGTTCATTTCACCTTCCGCTTTTCGAACAGCTTTGTTCGCGTTGATCAACTCGGCCTGGCTCTTAATCGTCTCGAAGTCCGAGGCGTAACCGCTCTCTGCGCGTTTCCGCGCTGATTCGACGAAGTTTTCCGCCGAACCAACCTGATCGCGGCGCGCCTGCGAGACTTTCCGCGCCGTCACGAAGTCGTAGAACGCCCTGCGAACCTTCGCGGCCACCTGGAATTGAAAGGCTTCCCGGGCGACTTCCGTCAGTTCCACGTTGCGTTGCGCAATCGCGATTTCGAGCGCGCGTTTGCCCGGGAACTTAAACAACTGGCTGATTTCAATGAGACCGTGAAATTCCGAATTTGAATTGCCGACGTCGCGAGTGCGCTTAACTCCAGGCGCGAGCGTTAGTTCTGGATTAGCGAATGTTTGCGCAGTCCTTACGCCGCCCTTCGCGGCAGCCACGCTCTGCTCAAACACGCGGAGTTCGGGATTATTGCGCGTCGCTTCGGCGGTGATCTGGTCGAGCGTTTCGGCACGACAGATCGCAGCACTGAGAAGCAGCGCGGAAAATATGAATCTTGAAATTTGTTGGTAAGAAGCCATTGGCAAAAACTAGACATTAAGGAGAGCCCAGGCTTAGCGCGGTCGCGCGCCATCCTGGATTATCGAGAGACCTGAGCTACGACGTGACGCGGGCACACCGCGCCTGTGCTCAGTTATTACGAGAGCTGAGGCGGGTGATCGATCGAAGTAGCCAGTCGAGGCGGCGTTGCTTCGTTCGGGCCCTTAAGAAGCCCTGAAGGCTGGAGATCACTGGCGAGGTGGATTACAAAATCCGAAACGACAACGGCGCCCGCGTGGGCTGCGCACAAACAGTGCGAACACGGCGCCTTGTCGTGGTTCGGAATCGACTGCGACGTCTCCGAGGCACAATGGCCTTGCGTCATGTCAACAACTAGATCGGCCACGAGGTCGCCGGTGAACAGCAGCATGGCAAGGACCGCGAGAACGCGCAGGGATCCTTTGCTGTAAAGCCGGTTCATGTGCCGAACGGATAAGCTAAGTTCGCGCCAAGTCAACGGATGCCTCGCCTCGCAGCCGATTCAAACTGTGAGCTCGCCAGAGCACGTAGATCACGGGATAGATCAGCAACTCCAGAATCCCGGAAGTGACGACGCCGCCAATCATGGGCGTTGCGATTCGTTTCATTACGTCGGCACCAGCTTCGGTTGCGGGTGACCACATGATGGGAAGCAATCCAAAGAGGATGGCGCAAACAGTCATGATCTTTGGTCGAATGCGCTGAACCGCGCCCTCTACCACGGCATCATGGAGATCGCGCGTGTTGTTCATGCGTCCTTCCGCCCGGAATCTTTCCCAGGCGTGATCGAGGTAGAGCAGCATGACGACCCCGGTCTCCGCATCGAGCCCAGCGAGCGCAATCAAGCCCACCCACACGGCGACGCTCATGTTGTAACCGAGGAGCCAAAGCAGCCAGAACGCGCCGATGAGCGAAAACGGAACGGCCAAGAGCACGATGGCGGTCTTCGTTAGGGACTTCGTGTTGATGTAGAGCAATACAAAAATGATCAGGAGCGTGAAAGGAATGACGACCTTGAGCTTTTTCAGCGCGGCTTGGAGGTACTCGAACTGGCCTGCCCATTGAATGTAATAACCCGGCGGAAACTGAATCGTCTGTCCTAGCTTCTCCGACGCGCGGCGCACGTAGCCATTGATGTCGCTCGTTGTGATATCGACAAAAACGAAACCGACAAGCTGGCCGTTCTCGTCGCGGATCGAGGGCGGCCCTGTTTTGTATTTGATATCCGCCAGCATGGAGATCGGCACTTGCGCGCCTGTTGGGGTAGCGACGAGCACGCGTTTGAGCGCGTCGAGGTCCTCACGAAAATCGCGCGCGTAACGAACGTTCACCGGATAGCGCTCGCGGCCTTCCACTGTCGTCGTGACGTTCTTTCCACCGATCGCGCTCTCGATCACATCGTTCACATCGCCGACCTTCAGCCCGTAACGCGCGGCGGCTTCGCGATTGACTTCGAAGTCGAGGAAATAGCCGCCCGTCGTTCGCTCGGCGTAAGCGCTCCGCGTGTCAGGGAAATTGCTCAGCACTTTCTCGATCTGAACGCCAACCTCCTGAATCTTGCCCAGATCAGGTCCGAAAATTTTAATCCCTACCTTGCTACGGAATCCGGTGGTCAGCATTTCCGTGCGTGTCTGGATCGGCATCCAGAAGATGTTCGCCATTCCGGGCGTTTTGATGTTCGCGTTCATCTCCGCGGTGATTCCATCCCAGGTCATGCCAGGCCGCCATTCGTTGGGCGGTTTCAGTGTCAGTATGGTTTCGAACATCGATAACGGCGCCGGATCAGTGGGCGATTCCGCCTGACCGGCCTTGCCGAAAACGGTCAGCACTTCCGGAATTTTCTTTAGTTGTCGGTCTTGTATCTGAAGAATCTTTGTCGCTTCATCGATGGCCATCCCGGGAACCGCGGTAGGCATATAGAGAATGGTCCCTTCATTCAGGGGGGGCATGAATTCCGAGCCGAGGCGTGCGAAAGGAATGATCGTGACCGCGAGAAGTAATGCCGCGACCAACAACGTCAGTTTTCGAAATCGCAGTACGAAGTTCACAAGCGGGTGGTAGCCCCAAATTAAAAAGCGATTTACCGGATTCTTCTCTTCCGGTGTAATCCGGCCGCGAATCAGCAACGTCATTAGGACTGGCACAAGGGTGATGCCCAGCAACGCCGCGAAGAACATTGAGAAGGTCTTGGTGAAGGCGAGCGGCCTGAACAGGCGGCCTTCCTGCGCTTCGAGCGAAAAGACGGGAATAAAGCTGACGGTGATAACAAGCAGCGAGAAGAAGAGCGGCCGGCCAACTGACTTTGCGGCGGCTATGATCGTTCCAATGCGCTCGCGCGCGTCCGGTTCGCGGCCCTGTTCCTCCCGAAAATGCTCAAGAAACTTGTGGGCGTTCTCTACCATAATGATTGCCGAATCGACCATCGCGCCGATGGCAATGGCGATTCCGCCTAACGACATTATGTTGCTCGTAAGGCCCAGTCCGAACATCGGCAGAAACGAGAGAATGATCGCGATCGGCAGCGTGATGATCGCAACCAGCGCGGAACGCACATGCCAGAGAAAGACGATGCAGACGAGGGCGACGACAATGCTTTCCTCGATCAACTTGCGACGGAGGGTCGCGATCGAGTTCTTGATCAGCTGACTACGATCGTAAGTGGGAACGATCTTCACTCCGGGCGGTAGGGAGCCTTTAATTTCCTCCAGCTTTTTTTTGATACCGTCGATAACGGTGAGCGCGTTTTCGCCGTAACGCATTACGACGATCCCCCCGACAGTCTCTCCTTTGCCATCCAGCTCCGCGACGCCACGGCGAATGTCGCCGCCGAGATGCACCGTTCCGACATTCTTCACGTAAATCGGCGTCCCATTCGCGACTTTGAGCGGGATGTTTTCGATGTCTGCGACGCTTTTGATGTAGCCGCGCCCGCGCACGAAATATTCCGTGGTCGCGACTTCAAACGTCCGTCCACCTACATCAGCATTGCTTGCCTTGATGGCGCTCACCACGTCGGCGAGGGGAATGCCGTAGCCGATCAGTTTGTTCGGATCGAGATCGACCTGGTATTGCTTAACGAAGCCGCCGACGGGCGCGACTTCTGCCACGCCCTTTACGGATGAAAGGGCGTAGCGCAGGGTCCAATCCTGAAGGCTGCGGAGCTGCGCGAGATCATGTTTCCCGCTCTCATCGACCAGCGCGTATTCGTAAACCCAACCGACACCCGTCGCGTCTGGCCCGATCACGGGATTAACGCCTTCCGGCAGCGAGCCACGGACGGCGTTCAGATATTCGATGACGCGCGAGCGCGCCCAGTAGATATCCGTCCCGTCCTGAAAAATGACGTAAACGAACGATTTTCCGAACATCGATTCGCCACGGACAAATTTCACTTTCGGTGCGGCGATGAACGTGCTGGAAATCGGATACGTGATCTGGTCTTCGATCAGATCGGGCGAGCGACCTTCCCAGTCCGTATAGACGATCACCTGCACATCGCTCAGGTCCGGAATGGCATCGAGCGGCGTCCGCTGTAGCGCCCAAATCCCACCAGCGACCGCGAAGATAGCGAAGACGAAGACGAGGAATTTGTTTCGTGCGCTGACTTCAATCACGCGCTCGATGAAAGTCTCGCGCGGTGCGGTCGAGGATTGTTGATCGTCGTTCACCACGATTTCAACGCTCCCTGAATTTTCGACTCCGCGTCGATGAGGAAATTCGCGCTCGCGACGACGCGCTCGCCTTCCGTTAACCCGCTATTGACCGCGTATACCTCGCCGTATTTTCCTCCGAGTTCGAGGAAGCGTGGTTCAAGTTTGCCCTCGCCCTTATCGACAAAGGCGATGTTGCGCTGGCCTGTCGGCATCACTGCGCTTACCGGAACAACGAGCGAGCGGCCCATATCCATCTCCAGCAGAAGATCGACATACATATCCGGCTTCAGCTTCCGCTCCGGATTTTCAATGTCCGCGCGCACGCGACCGGTGCGTTTCGCTTGATCGAGGAATGGATCGACCACTGTGATCTGGCCTGGGAATTTTTCGCCGGGATACGACGATGAACTCACGGTGACCTCCTGTGTGACTTTGAGCATGGGCAGCTCGTCCTGATAGAACTCGCCCCATACCCAGACGACCGAGAGATCCGCCACTTCGACCAGCGGAGTGCCGGCCGCGACGCTCGCACCTTGCGTCACAGGCAGGCTTTGAACCACGCCGTCGACTTGCGAAAGAATCGCCAGCGACTCCTGCGGCTGCCGGGTTCGTTCAAGCTCAGCGATTTGTTCGTCCGTGATGTTCCAAAGCTTCAGCCGGCGTTCCGCGGACTCGATCAGGCGTTGGAAATCTTCGCGCGCCGAATGTGCGCCGGCACTGCTGCGGTCTCGGCTGCGGAGCAGGTCCACCAACTCACGCTGAGTCGTTAGCAACTCGGGACTGTAGAGTTTCATTAACACCTGATCTTTCTTCACCAGATCGCCCGCGGCGCTGACGCCCAATTCCTGAACGTAGGCATTGGTTCGAGACACGACCCGCCAGACTCGCTGCGTTTCCGGCATAACTCGGCCGACTGCTCGAATCGTATGGGTAAGCGGTTTCGCTTCGACGGTCGCGTAGGTGACGCCAATCTGTTGCTGACGCTCAAAAGGAACGATGAACTCCCGCGGCTTCTCGGCGCCTTTGCTTTCGCCCCCGCTTTTCATTCCTGGCATTCCCGGCATGTTCTCCATTCCCTGCATGCCTTTCATGTCGGCGGACGGACTGGCCGGAGCGGCGCTCGCTGCCGTCTTCATCACTGGCACGAGGGTCATCCCGCAGATCGGACACTTCCCTGGATCTTTCGCGTGCACCGACGGGTGCATCGTGCACGTCCAGTGATCGATGTTGTTGTTTTCGTCGCTGCCGTTCTTTGAGCAAGCCGGCATCGCCGCGATCAAAACCGCAGCGAGGATCAGTCGTAACACGGTCGAAGTTCGTAATTGGTTCATTTTCCTTGGCTCCTTCTATCGACGCGTCGTTTGGGCAGCGACTGTTCGACGCCGACGATTGCATCCAGTTCGGCAACGCTGACCTGGTAATCCGCGAGATGGTTTAGCGCAGTCGATTCCGCGTCCTCCAACACCCGTTGTGATGTAATCAGCGCGAGAAAATTGCCGCTGCTCGTTTCGTATCCGGCGCGGTTCGACTGCACGGTTTGCCGCGCCAGTGGTACGATCTTGTCGCGATATAATTCGTAATGATGCGCCGCAGTCTGGATCTTCGTCAGCTGATCGCGAACCAAGCCGAGGGTTTCGCTTCGGATGCTCTCCGCTTCATGTTCGGCACTCTCGCGATTACGCTGCGCTTCCGTTAGGGCGGCGGAATACTTGCGCGGATTGAAAAACGGCAGCGGAATCGAAACGCCTACATCGAGTTGGCTAACGGCTTCTTTCGCTTCGTTGTATCGCTGCGCCTGAACGTTGACGGTCGGGTCCGGCACCCATTGCCGATTGGCGAGTTGGATTCGAAAGCGTTCGGCTTCTACGCGACTTTGTGCGCGTTGCACTTCGGGGCGCGCCGCGATCGCCATCGCTTGAAGTTGCGGTAACGAGAATCCGAATGGCCGAAACGTCAGCGACCCGGGTTGGCCAAGCGGCGATTGCGGTGGTCGATCCATCAACACATTCAGCTCTGTTTCCGCTTCGGAGATTCGGCGCAGGATGTCGGATTCCATTTCGCTCAGCTTCGCTGCGTCAGTCTGGGCGGTGAGCACGTCCGCCTCGGCGGCGTTGCCAACCTCGTAGCGGTCCCGGCTGATCTTCGCGAATTGATTGAGCAATTCGACGTTGCGGCGATTCACATCGAGTTGCGC
The DNA here is from genome assembly GCA_963746035.1 of uncultured Verrucomicrobiae bacterium. Classification (GTDB taxonomy): domain Bacteria; phylum Verrucomicrobiota; class Verrucomicrobiia; order Chthoniobacterales; family UBA10450; genus JBBRDU01. The sequence goes on from CAVUZN010000002.1 coordinate 502,316, forward strand.
GTATTCGTTGGCCAGCCGATAAAATGCACCCCGTGCACGTGAGACCACATTGAGCCGCATCCGGCGGTAATCTTCAAACGCCACGCCTGCTTCTGCTGAGGCAGCTCGCGCACGGCTCAGGTTTTTGCCGGTGATCGGGACCTCCTGCTGCAGCATCAAGGTCTGATCCGTGAAAGCGTTTGGAGGAATCGAGATGTAACGCTCCACGCGCGACATTCCTTGGGCACGCAGGTCTTCCCATGCGGCCGCCTGCGGGATGCGCGCCTTCATCGCCTCCCACTTTTTCTCCGCGGCTTTAAGCGCCGGATTAGCCGTCAAGACTGCGCTCGTTATGGCGTCCAGGGAAAGCGTGACGCGCTCAACTCGATCATCACCCGCGTCGGCCGCGGGCGGGAGCTTTAAAACTAGAAGTAAACTAAGATATAAAAGATAAGATATTTTCATTGATCCAAAAGCTGAATTGAAGTGCAGGCGTGCCACTAAAGGGGCACACCTCCGGCCTCAGGCTCTTTGGATCAGATGAGACGAATACAGGTTCGCGCGAGAATTGGCGGCGAATGCGCATAGCGGTCTGCGCTGGAGAATGATTCCGGCCGTTGCGCTCGCACAGGTAACCTGACACCGTTCTGCGTCGCAATGACGGCAATATTTTGCTGATCAGCTGCGGCCTTTGCTAATGGCTGCGTTGCTGAGCCGGTTCGCTCGTGCGAGGTGACGCAACAAGTCTTGTTACCGCAGCAATCCATCTGACATGTTTTCGGTTCCGGCGTGTTCGTGACGAAACAAGGCACCGCTGGCAACCGCACGGCTGCGGTGAAAAGCGCGAAGCCGACCGCAACAGACACCGTGATCCTGCTAACCATCGCCTAGTTACTAGCATAAACGGCACCTCAGGTCGAATCTGTGGAGACATCCGAGGTTTCGGTTTGCACGCGCTCCGGGTATGGTGTTCAACTGAACATGTGCGTTCGGAACAGCTTCTCGCCGCCCTGGCCAACCTCAACAACGCGATCACGGAGGTCGAGACACTTGTCGCGGACATGCAGAGTAATCGAGACCCGCTCGCGTCCTATATATATACAGCGCGGCGGTCCTACCGCAGTTTACGCGATACGAAAAGCGGAAAACGTCACGCGATGTCCGCGCGGATCAGCTGGCAGCGAGCTTGTGAACTCGGATTCAGAGGCACTCTGTCAGATTGGGAACGATTGATTGCCGCCGGCGAGTAATGCACTCTGTGAACGTCGACAATGAATCGCGTCATCAACTAACGAACGCTCAGGTTTCTTGGGTCGATCGCTCCGATGACCGGATAGGAATCATTTTGTGTTCAGTCGGGCTCGGGAAAGAATTAAAAAACTTAGTGTCGCGAAACAGGTCTCGCTGCATGTGTTCAGATTTCGCACCAGAGATAGCCTCATCATAACGGTAGCCAAAAATTACCTCTAACACCTCGCCGCATTCGAGGTAGTCCGTATCACCGTTTTCCGAGAGGATTCGCCATTCCCGTTGATGCGCCCAATCCATTCCTTTCGTCCATAGGGCGGGAACAACGTCTTCGAACTTCGGATTGTTTGCAGGAGTGTGAGGCCGACGAGGTGAATATTGCATCTGCTGCACATGGCGCCCTTTATCGGCTAGAACTCGGTTCAGTTTTGAACCGATACCGAAGACTATTCCTTTGTGTCTTTCAGCGTAAAGCGACCACATTGCCAGCGATCCTGCCTCTGCCGTTAGCGAGCAGACGTAAGGAAATTCGCCTTGTTCTGCGGTAATTTCGCGCATTGATCTCTCAAAATATGACGTCGAAATTTTTCCATACTCCTCCCAGATGATTAATTGGTGTTCCAATGAGATTCCCTCGACTGGATTGCGCTGCACCCGCTCGACGGCATTCGCCCGCGCCTCTTCATCTGTCATTGGCGTGAAGCCAGGCATCGTGTCCAAAACGTCATCGAGATCAATGAATTTGGTATATCGCAGCTGGGGGCGTGACAAGAACGCTGCCGCGCCCGCTGAGCCCAAATATTTATACAGAATAGGCGGAGGGGTTCCCTTGGGATAACCGGAAGGAAGTGTCACTGGTGTTAGCTTATAATAATAGCGCGACCTGCCAAGCAGGTCGCGGGTTTTGCTTTCAAGAATGCTAATCCATTGGGCGATTACCGGATTTGTTAGTCTTCTGATACAATAGACGCGGAGCACACCGGCGGCGATTCCGCCGCCAAACATCGGAGCACTATTATGGAGAGATACTACTCTCCCCGGCTTCGTCGTGATCTGATCACTTCCCTCTATCACGAGGCAAAACGACAGCGGATTCCAATGACGAAATTGGCGAGCCGCTTCATTGAAGACGGTCTCAACCGCCTTCGTCCTGATCACTCAACGATCGCCGAGGAGCCGGTTGTGGCAGATCCGCGCGACCGGACAAACAACCAGGATCAATAAACGAGTCAACCAATCGCAACCATGCCCGACCTCGCTTTGTCGGGCTTTTATTTTGCCAAGCTTAGAGTTGGCCCCTGTGGATAACCTACGTTCCGAACCTTTCGGAAACCTGATATGATGAACCTAACGAATCGATTATCAATTAAGCTAAACGTTATGCCAAATCATGAACCTATGCAGCTTTCAGATGGTGAATGGCGGGAGATTGTAGCCATACCCGAAGTCCGCGAAGGCTGGGGGCTCGAGGAAGACGCATCCGCAGATGAGTTCAAGTCTCTCGTTTACGGCGTTAAGTTCGATTATATTACAGGAAGTCCGGGCTATGCCGGTAAGCTTTACCTAATCCAAGGGGATTGTTTGCAGCCGCCTCTCGCATTTATTCGGAAAAACGGCGGATTGAAGCGGGTCGCTTTCTAACAGCGCATCAGCTGCGTGCACTGAGAATCGCTCAGCCCCTATTTGCGACTTTGATCTCGCTGAGATTTTCGCGCTTGTGCACGAGGCGAAGCGGGTATTTGTCGTGATGACGCAAAAACCGATCGGGCAGATCGGCGTCTAACCATACCGGCACGCTGCATGCGTCCTGGCTGACTGTCAGGAGTTGCGTCGCGAGCGACAGTCCTTCCTTGTCAGCAAATGCCTTTAGTATGTCATCGAATGGAATCTCGTGATCCACGTGCGCCTCGCTTACGGGAAATGTCTTTCCTGAAAAATCAGAAACAAACGTGGGTGAACCTTTATTCCCAAGACGCTGCTGCCTAAACTTATCGATGACTGGTCGCACGACCTGTCGGAATGACTGGCGGTTTAGCACAGCAATTCCTTCCAAGCACGACGGCACTCCAAAGTCAGTTGAGATGCCGTCTGTTCGCTCTACCCAAAAGCAAAGTGACGGATGGTCTGGCGCTTCATCAACAAACAAGCGCTTAATGCCGGCGCCAATCTTCTGTTCACGATCAACGTGGCACTGAAGCAAGTCGGTAACTGCGCGGACGTGTGCCGGACGGGTAATGGTTCCGCCCGCGCCGTAGATGGCGCGAATTTCCGCCATCCAACAGCGCACCTTGTCCCTCGAAGTGAATGACCGACCCCCAAATTCATAGATCCGGCGCGCCATTAAAGTCATCAATCACCTAGGGGATTAACTGGTGAAAGTATCTTCGGTTAATGAGGGAAGATCGCGCGGTCGCGTCGCGGTTTCAATAACTGCTCTAGCGCGGTCACGGCTGAGCGAAATTGCCCTTTAGTGCGTGGGAGGAGATGTGGGTTTCACAGATGCCACAAAGTGGGTGACGGCGGATGCTTTGCCCAAATCGTCGGCGGATGCACCATATAAAGGACACTCCGAATGGAATCCGCGGAGTGGCGATAGCCCGGATGATTCGGATTCTTCCGGCGAATGAGGTCATCAACAGCACCGACAAGCCGGGATGCTTTCTCTCGATTCCACATTCCCATATTCGGGGCGGCGTCACTTCGCATGCACTCGGCTATAAACCATCCGGCAGACCTTGCTTTGTTCGGTTCATCCCGTAGGTAGCTGATGTTCGCCCCGAGGAATTCCTTCGCTTTCTCAAAGGCGTCGGCCACCTCCCGATGAAATGCAGTTGATTCGCTCAACTGTTTGACGACCGCCTCTGCGAGAGGCTGATCTTGAAGTAGTTCATACTCCTCGGCAGACGCCTCAAGCTCGGCATCAGATAGGTCAACTCTGTGCAAACCATACAGATTCCAGGGCGCATATTTCGCAAGCCGCGGAATCGCCTGCTTTGCGGTCGCGCACGCTACGGCTGCAACCCGGTGTCTACTGTCACCGACCGCGACTCGCCCGATATCTACCTCTCCATAAAGGGAGATTCCTATGTCGATCGCTTTGTCTTCGGTTACGCATCGAATTGGGACAGCCACACACAATCTCGTCTGCTTGTCATGATCGATTGCCGTGCCGCGCCCATCAAGTTGACAAAGCTCAACTGCGTGAGCGATTGCCGCGTTGAAACGGCCCACAGACAGACCGTTACTGTTCATGTTGCTTTCACCCCCAAGCGCCCCATTCACATGTAGAAAGCGTAGCGTGGTTGAATCGAGCTATTCGCATCTAGATATCGCAAGATTGCACCCACTTGCCGTGCGGCTTTGACTGTAATTGGAAAAGCGGCGTCGAACTGTGTATTGTTCCAGTTCATCTTGGTTAGCGCGAGGATCTCCCGAGCCAGAACTTTGGCCGAGCGTTCGACCTTTGCAGCTACGATTTCAAGTGATCGCGGGACATACATTCCGGGATACATCTGGTAAAAATCGATGCTTCCGCGCGTGTAAAGAATACTGTGAGACTCGTCCAGATTGACAAAGGTTCCGCGAAGCGGCGGGTATTGACCGTTTCGAAACAGTCGGATGAAACAGTCTCTCACCGTCAACAAGTCGTGCGATTCGATTCCTAACTCCTGAAAAGCGTCCTCGCAGCCCGCTAATTCGTCCGCATTGAAAAGACTCGTTTTGTGAACGACTGCGCGAGCCGGCCAATGCTTCCACTCTGCGTGGAAATTCTGTAGCACATTCTTGATCAAACGGGCCGTGTCCGTCCGTGTCAAATGGAGCTGTTTATCCTCCTCCGACTTGTAGGCGTCACCCCCGCGAAGGATCATCCCTTGTCCGCGCTCGTTGAAAATCTGCGCGACGCTTGTGTGAACTCGCTTCTGGTCACGGCTGCGGTAGAACCCGATCCCAATGTAGCAGGCTGGAAAATCGGACTCTGAACGCGCCAAACGCCAAGGTGTGCCCCCGGCCTTATAGTAAAGCGCTGTGTGGAAATTCCAGGCGCAAGTTGCGGGGTCTTGAATCTGCCGGGTCTTACCGCTGCGCCTGATTTCCTTTACGTTCTCATCATATGTTCCTGGCCGAATCAACTGGAGCGGCCTGGGCAATTCCATTCCGCGCGCCTTCAGCATGTCATGGAAATCGAAACTCAACCGCGGCGCTTCAACGTCCGTCTCTTCGCGTGCCTCTTCGGTAGCGGTACTTTCAGCGTTGCCGCCATCGGCGTAATCAAAAAGTGCCTGTGGCGGCGCGCAAATCAGCACGTCGATCGGAGCCTTTTCGCATAGCCGGCGACATTCCCCAATAAACAGATCCACCAGCTTCGGCACTCCTTCGCTTCGTGGCTCACTGCTTAGGATTTGCTGAATCTCGTGCGCGCTGATAGCCCCTTCTAACTTAGGAGAATTCACCCATTTCGATCGGAAGCAGCTGTCTTCCCCAAATCCTGGAAAATCGGGGAACAGATTTGGCTTTTTGCTTTCCTTCGCCGCTAATCCAAGTCGGCAATGTTCAAGCCAATCCTTCACCCCCTCGATGGTTGCGGAGGTGCCAACTAATCCAACGTTTATCTCAGTGGGAGCGACTGGGTCATCGAACGTGACTGGTCCATGGTTTTTTAATCCAAAACGGATATCCACATGGCGCCCAGCTCCAAACTCTAGTTCCGGTTCTCTAAGTAATTCTATGTTCATTCGAAAAGAAGCAATTCTGGTTCGTCATCTGAGGTAAGACGTGCCTTTTCGTCCTCGTCCGCGCGGCCTAACCAATCCGCTTCAGGGATGCCGAAGTCGGTCTGGAAAGTCAGCGGCTCGCAAAGGGTTAAGAACTCCGCCGCTTTGGTAAACAACCCTCTATCCGTCAGTATATATCCCCAAAAACGCACGTCAGCGTGAACCGCCGCGTGTTTCTCAATCCGCTTGATCCCGCTCAAATAGCTCTCAGCGAAGTTTGAAATCTTTGAGCCGTCCGAAGTGAAATGATACGTCGGCGTCACTTCCAGGTACCACGAAAAGCCAAAGCGGCGGAATCGTGGCTCGAAAGCTAAGTGCCGATAGTAAACAATTCGACTCGGATCTTTCTTGCCGTAGTATGCGCGAAACACTGTACGTTCATTTTCTTTACTAGACTTCCACCGAATGATTTTGGCGGGCAGCTCTGGTCGCGTCGTTGTCCCCGGTTCGGCAGCGCTAGCTTCGGTATTTGTGTCTTTGTTTGTATCGCGCGACGGAGCGTAAAAGAAGTATCCGTAGCCATTCTTTGGCTGGTAAAACCAAATACCCTTGCCGCCCAAGAATGCTCGCAGCGCGCCATTTAGGAGCCGGACGAAATCTGCCTGCTTGGCAGGATCGCGAGAGAATGCCCAATCATCAGATGCGAATTCGTCGATCTTTCCCGTGCACAGCTCCAGCCACGGCGTAGCGCTTAGGTCATGAAAGCTATAAATGCTTCCCGCTTTGAGAAGGAAGGCATTTGCCCCTTTCGTATCAGAAGCGCGCAGAGCGCTCAGCACTGCTTCACGGTCCCGATAGTTAGTCTCCGCAAAGTATATCTTCGGAGAATAACGCCCAACTGGAAGTAGATTGAGTTGGAGCGATTCAGAAACCGGCGGCGCTGCCAGGTATAGTCCAGAATCCTTGGGTCGCGCGAGGTGGAGCAAAGCGTTTCCGCAGTCGGCGGTGAAGCGATCGACATTTTTGTCGAAATAGACCTTCTTCGCTTTCCGCCGTTCTAGATCCGCGAAATAATCCTTCACCGATACCCAATAGGCCTCGTCGCTCGATGGCCGTGACACTACAAGAATGACGGGCGCGTTTCCTTGTAGCCAATAATCGAGGTCGCGTTCATCGCAGCGAAACCACAAGCCGGCAGAAGTTTCGTTCTCCCACTCTCGTCCTGTTGCCTTGCTTTGAACTTGGAGAATCAGATTCGTGGCCACGCCAGTGTCGCGATGACGAATCTCGATGAAACCATCAATACCGGCATCAGAAGATCCCGTCGTTGGCGTCCACATGAATCCCATATCTGCAACGGCGGTTGAGATCAGATTCACGCCCTGCTGCGCCAAGATAGAATGACCATGTATTTGCTTGCCACGGCGTGTCTGCGATCGGGCCTGCTTGTTAGGCAAGCGAGTGGCACCTTTTAAGCCAATCATGAGTTTAGTCGGCCTCTTTCGGTTCAACTCGGGGCCAGAGCCAACGTATCAGCGTTAGTGCTTGATGAAGTTGTTGATCGCGATGCCGGCCGACAGCATGCCCAGGAATGATCGTTTTAGAAAAGCAGTCGACCACTTTGCTTTGTAGGAAATCAAAGCCGAGGCCGACTCTACTTTGGCGCTGGCCGTAATAATGGAGCGCAAGGAGGACGATCTCTGAAACATCTGCGGCGATCTTGCTTTTCGAAAAACGCAACTTCGTGAAGGCGATGTAGCCACGGCTCAGATTCTCGGTGACGAACTCTGGGAGGACGCTGATCGAGACACCATCCAAGAGAAGTTGCGCGTTCTGCGTAACCAGGCGGTGCTCCCCCGCAGGAGGGTTGGCTTGGTCGCAGATTTCCGCTAGCCGACGAAGGGCAAGCGAATTGTTCGCGAGTTTTACCGCACGCCGCGCCGTATTCGCTTCTTGCCCGTCGAGCGCGCGAGCTTCGTTCAAAAGGGTAACGGCGCAAAATTGGCCGTTAATGAAAGAGCGGCGGACTCCTCTGAGAGCTCCGGAATAATAAGGAGCGGCGTTAATGTTTCCGAATTTTTGATCATGGACTATGGCGAGTCGCTTCTTTTCGGAAGCGAAAACAAATTCGCCTAACTGATTCGCAGAGATGCGTGGCGCATCAAGAAGCGGTCCGACTACTTGAACCATTCTCTTTTCCTTTCACTCGGGTGCTGTGGGAGTTTCCGCGGGCGTCCCTTTGGACTGGTCAGCCGAACTTTTCGCGTGCTGGCGACGTCAAAAAAGTCTGGATGTCGAGCGGACGGCACAACGATTTCAACCCGCTGTGCAGCAAGATCCAACGTGACATCGAAAGTCTCCGCCACAGCTTCTATCGCAACGTGCTGTCGTGACGAAGGTAGGTAGCGTGGCGCAATGCCGTCTGGGGGGCCGGCAATCCACGGGCTGACTACTTTCAGGAGAAGGTGCTGCGGAATGAGCAGCGCACCCATCAAATAATTCGCCTCCCATTCGAGCCAAACCTCATCCGTCGCCGTAGCACGAGGCCGGATGCTCCCGATGGCCAGATCGCGGCCACGGCAGGCGATGTGAGTTTGGTGCTCCGCCACACCGGGCAGTAAGGGTGCCTTTTCGCGCCTCAACCGATCAGCGAAGAGCTTACTATGAGCGATACCATGGGCGCACTCATGCGCGAGTGTTACTCGCCGTTCTTGTTCTAAGCGACGCGTAGGCGAGCGCAGATCGCCCAATCGGCGAGCAAGGCGAATAGCGATAGGGCGCTCATCAATTCCAAAATGGATCTCCCCGAGAACTCCGCGATCAAGGTTCTCGTACGTTTCGTTAAAACCGAACATCTCCTCGACCAGTCGATCAATCGAAATCTGACCCGGCTGCTCGGGGATAACCCTGAAGTGCTTTCGCAGTGCGTCGCTCGCCATGCCTTCGAGCGCACGCTCCGAATGTGGACGGCGATCGCCGCTCAGAGATGTTCGCGACGAGTTCATTTACAAAGGCAAAGTGCCCTCGCCGGGAGGCGGCTCCTTTCTCCGCGGAGTGTGTGGCGTTCCTTTTCGCTGGTTATCGGAATTCGCTGGCAAATCGCGCCTTGCGCTTCCGTCGGTGGAATGTTCAATTCGGCGGAGCACTTCATCCGCGCCGAGCTCCTTCGAATGTTCGACTACGCGGCGAAATGCGACCGCATATTCTGGATGCGCTTCCAGAAGGGTCCTGACTTCCGCCAGAGGACTGCGGATGTCGTGAGACCTTAGAAGCTCGACATCCGTCTTCAAGACCCGCGCAAGAGCGGGCAGCGATTCGGGAGCCGGCTTACGATTCCCGGCTTCAATGTCAGACAAAAATGCGATTGATCTCAATCCGAGAGCCTCAGCGACCTCTCGCTGAGTGAGACCGCACTGACGCCGTTGGTCGCGGACAAATTCGCCGAAGGATTTGGACATGTCGCGAGGTTCGCAGAGTTCGCGAATATATGCAAGTCCCAAATACATCATGGAGTGGACGCGCTTGGGCTCGCCCACAATATAATGTGTGTGACAGCGTCCGACGAGCCTGCCACGGGAGCCCATTTGGATGCTCAGACGCCCGTCAGGCCCCGATGGTGGCGTCCACAAAGTCCCTGAAGTCCATTTGTTGATACACCCTGGCACCGGACCAAACGTCGAGCGGTATCGGCAGGCTGAAGAACTCTCGCATGTCTTTTTTCAGCGCTTCCTCAGCGAAAAACATTTTGCGCCTTCCTGCCTCAAAAGAGGTGGCGAGATGCAGGATCAAAAAGCGAACGAACAGCCGCTCGGATTCCGTTACCGGATACCGCAGCAGGTCGACGCGCGCATCTAGCACGCGAGACAGTTCCGGCTTCTCAATAACGAAAGTCCAAATTTCGCGATGGTGTTTTGTGATCGTGAAAAGATTCGCTACACGTCGAGCTTCCGCCTCTTCATGCAATGTGTAAGCAGTGGTAAAAAGGCCGGCAACGATTCCGATGCTCTGAAGGATGTCGATCCAATGTTCGGCTATAAATTGCCCTACCCCATTGCGGAGAATTATACCGCAATGGTGAGCCGGCGTGAATCTCCCTAGCCGTTCGGAATATCACCTTTCGCCCGCAGCAACAACGATCGTGGGATCTGAACGATCCGTTCGTCCGACCCGCAGCTCGCTCCGAACGCCAGGTGATTTAGTGTAACCGAAGTGATGTCGACCCCGATGACGGCGAAATCACCAGAATCCAGTTCCAGGATATCCGGGCATCCGCTCAGCGATGACGTTACGGCACCGTTCGCGTGCGGATCTGGACCAAGACGACGCTTGAACATGATTGACTACTAACTATAGTTAGGTGTGGTGTCAATTCTCTTTTTGCTATCTTGCGGACGTGTCCAAGCCAAGTCCATCGCGCCGCATCGTCGCAAACGTTGCCCGACAACTCAAAGCGGAGCGAATACGCCAGGGTATTTCGATGACCAAGCTCGCTGATGAATCGGGACTTTCCCAACAAATGATCAGCTATGTGGAGCGTGGAATGCGCAGTCCGACGTTGGACACGCTACTGCGCATTGCCCGTGTGCTTGACGTCGAGTTATGGCAGATCCTGAAGGATTCGTCCAAATAGCCTGCCGTTCCAGCATTGACTTTCGAGCCCAAAGTGCTTTATTGAGAGCAGGATGTAGGACTACCAAGTCCGAACCAAGATCTATAAGGCCTTCGGTTTCTTAGTGTCCGGCAACGGGTGCGAGGTTACCCCCGGCCTTTCCTCTTGAGGCAGCGTAGACCGAATGGTTACGCTGCCTCTCTTTTTGTATGCTATTCCCGCCTCCTGATGTCTTGGCGAAAGCTGATGAGTCAACCGCATTTATCGCTCTAACGTGGCAAGAGCTCTTTGACGATGAAACGCCGGACACGTTCCAGCCGAGGCTGCTAAACGTTCCTTCGATTGTTGACGAATTGGCTTCGGTGGCACGGCTCGCTTGTCTCGCATCCGTTTGGGAAAAGCATCTTCAGGAGATCCGTGATGAACTAAAGGATCTTCTGAGCTACTCGTCCTCGCTGCTTAACGCTTTTCCGAAATATCGGTGGGCGATAGAACATCTTGTTAGCCTCACCTCTGCTAGCGACATCGAGCGCCACGCGCGCATCCTCTCCGATGAGTATCAATCGTTCGATGCTTTTTACGTGGAGAATCTGCACAGCGCAATCGGCGAAATGCCGGCGGCTAAAGAGAACCTCCAAATTGCTATTGGAAATCTTGCGAGCTGCGCGGCTCGCTCTGAGCGGCGGCGTAGTAGTTTTACGCAATTAATTACCGAGGACAGCTTCCGCCTTTCTCCCGCTGATTTGGCCGAACTGCTCTGTGAACGGACGAGCAGCCGAGTTGAAACTTTTCGCTTCATCGCGGCTGTCCTAGGCAAACAGTCGGACGTTCAAGCGATTCTGCGCGGCACTCCCGCGCTACAGTTACTACCCGAGCATTCAAAGCCGACCGGTGAATTGGCTGATCGGTTTTTTGCAACGTATTCCGATTACAGTCATGTCTCCGGTTCGGTCGAGGCTGACGACGTTAGCGCGGCTGCCAAAATCGCGCTGCGAGAGGTAGGCGTCGTTCTCGACACGTTCAATTTTTTTCGCAACCGCATTAGCCTGCAAGCGCAGAACGACCTGCTCATTTTGCCTGAGGGTGGTGCGAACGAAGTGCACTTGATCAACGTCCATGACGAATCTCTTGGCCGCCTTCGGCCCCGTCGCGATGCAAGGCCCCTGACGCAACACACCATTCAGGCGTTACTTGGTAACCGTTTAGAAGGACGTCTTTTAAACGCTTTGGAACTCCATGCGTTGGCACACGCGAGTTTCGCTAGTCGAGTGAGGCTCGTAAATCTCTGGTCTGCGATGGAATGCTTGCTTCCTCAAACGATAAAAAAGTCTCGAGTTGAACTATTAGTCGAATTAGTGGCACCCCTTCTTGCCAGCCGACGCGTCGACAAGATTGTCACCTACCTTTCTATTTCCTTGCATCGCTATCGGACGAAATACAATCAGGTGTTGAAATATGCTGATGGGTTCGAGAACTCCGAACGGCATGTTGTTCGAGCGACTGATTTGCTGCACGTGCTGGCGAAGCCCAACGGCCACGATCATCCGAAAAAGCTCGCGGACTTCGCTAGCCATCACCATCTGCTGCGATATCGGCTGTTTCGCGCGTGGTCTGCTCTCAGCACACCCTCTGAATTGAGAAAAGAGCTGATTGCCTCGGAACGTCGTGTCCGATGGCAGTTATACAGAATCTACCGGGCCAGGAATTTGAGCGTTCACCACGGCGATAATGTTCCTTTTGTTGGACCGATGTTAGACTGCCTGCAATACTATTTCTCCGTAACATTGACGCGCGTCTTGGAGGAAATGGCGGACCATTCTAATTGGGACGTAGAAGACGCTACGGCAAGCATCGCGCGGAAAGCTGCGTATCTGCGAGAGACACTGCGAGATGCACCTGGCCGGCTTCTAACAGAGGATTTTATCCATTTGCCGGATGCACGTGCGGGCCAGCCCCTATGGCCTTAGTCTGTTTTCCACCGCAGTGCGTCCATGATTGTTCGACCAGACCAATTCGATTTTGATCGATACAAACGTCTCGAAGTCGAAGCTGTCGCTGCGGATGAGATTCTAACGTCTGAGCAAAGAGAACTAGCGCGTGAGTTGGGCTCAGATCAACCATTTGTCACAGACGTTCGTTCATTCTGTTTTTATTGTGCCGAAAAATTGACTGTGCCCGCGGTTGCCTGGCACGGATGCAATGGCGAAAATGCCGGTGACACCACGGAGATCTGGCTTCATCCAAAATGTGCTGAGCAACTCTCCGCCCGGATTCAACGTGACGTGAACGAGTTGAGAATCGGAAAACAAAAAGCAGACGAAGAGCTCGAGGCTTGGAAACGTAATCATCCGATTTGATGCGTATCTGGCGCTTCGATTAGTCGAAGCTTTGTTTCCAATTCGCCGAGCTGTCTGCTCGACCGCATCAATTCATCGATGTATCGCTGCCGTTCGTGTCCAAACTTTTCAGATTCGGTTTGTAATACTTCGATAAATTTATCTTTCACTCGATTCGCGATTTTCAGATCGACGATCTCTTGTTGAAATGTGTTGGCGTCGTTACCGCTGACGCTATCGCGACTGCTTGGACGAGCTTCGGGTTCCGTCGAATCAGGGGTGGTATTCCTTTCGCGTGCTAACTCCTCCTGGATCGCGGTTTCCGCGCTTTCCGGTGTGATGAAATATTTGCGTTCGTTCGGGTCGAGGTATGCATCCAGTCGCGCGATTCCTGTTTTGTTTGGCTGGCACCAGTTGGTTATGCTGCGTTCGGTGCGGCTGACGCCTGCAGCTTCGAAAAGCCGCGCCACTTCACGGACTGTTAATGTGTGATTGCCTCGGGCTTCGGAAGTATTCCGCATCGCGCGGAAGGTTTCCGAACGGTTCGGCACCTTTCCGAACTCTTCCGAATCTTTCGGAGGTGTGCGGAAGGCTTCAGAAAAATCATTGGACATGGAGCGATTGAATTATGCGAATAATTGATAATTCCATCATATCACGCTGGCCGAATCATCGAGCCCGGCCTGTGGATAAGTCGGGTAGGGGAAGAGTGCGATTTCCGGTAAGCTTAAATGGATGGAGAAAACACAACGCGATTTCAAGGGCATCTGGATTCCGAAAGAGATTTGGCTCTCCGACAAACTTTCGTTGATAGAAAAAGTTTTGTTCGTGGAGATCCACAGCCTAGACAACGAAAGAGGATGCTACGCATCTAATCGTTACTTTGCTGATTTCTTCGGCGTAAGCGATCGCCAGATCCGCACGCACATTGGGTCTCTGAAACGGCACGGTTTTGTTACCGTATCGATCAAGAATCGCTACGAACGCGTGATACGCACCGCAGGGAAGTTTGCACGAGTATCAGACAGTAATCTTCGTGAGTTCGGCAAAATGCGAACGGATCTGGCCGCAAAATTCTCAATCCACAAAAGTCCTAGGGGGTAGGAAGAAAACTTCCACGGGGGTAGGAAAAGATCAGTCGCACCCCCGGAAGAAAACTTCCACATAGTAATACATTAATAATACAATGAATAATAAGGGGAACGCTTTTAAGAAGAAGATGCAGTCCGAAACTCTTCACGGGTTATTTTTGCGCTGGTTAGACTGGCTTCTGAAGGATTCCGGCTGGCGTGCCTACATCCGCACAAAGCTGAAAGAGAACGAGCTGCCGGTGATCGAATTCAAGGGCAGGCAACACCGCCATGTCGCAAAATAATATGTGGTCCTGATTCATTCCGAGCCGACAACCGCAGCACGTTGAATCCACAAACAGGACGAACCACACCGTGTTGGAGTGTTGAATCGACGCATTCTTCATGGTGACGGGAAATTCAAAAACGGCTTTGTTGAGCCGTTTCTTCGAAAACAGGTCGTAAAAACAAAATTGTGCGACGTGGCTCGTCGCCCTACAAACGCCCCTACATATATAGTATGTAGACTCTGGTTCGCGCGATTCGGCGAAAATACGGCTCAACGGCCGCATAACGGGCTCCCCAACGTGTCCGGGCGATACGCCCGACTTCGCGATTTTTCCTTCCGGCTGGCGGGTCGAGCCGAACTAACCGTTCCACATCGACCAAAAACCGCGAAGTCGGGCGTCTTCGGACTAACGTCCTCGCCCCGACACGTTGGGGACTGGTTTTAAAAACCGAACGCTGCTACCCGCAGCCGACTTCGCGGTCACCGATCGGTCACCGCGCACTAATGGGAAAAATCGCCGCGCGCTTTTGGCGCTCCCCGGCGCTTTTTTGAAACGGAACTGGTATACTTCAAAACGACCTCATTCGGGTCCAGAGGCCAGTCGCCATTACCCCGCTGGCTCGCTCCCAATCGCGTTTGTCGGCGTCCTTTTGCATGAGTTCCGGATCGGAAGGCATCACACGCGACCTTTTGGATCTCGAATGGGAGTGGCGACTGACCTCAGCACCATGAATGAACAATCAACTTACGTTGGATATCGAGAGCGCTGGGGTGCCGACCCCGTGCTTTTTGGAATCGCAGCACCGGATCGACGGCAGCACATTTACGTGATCGGAAAAACGGGTTCGGGAAAAACAACGTTGTTGCGCAACTTGATCGTTCAACATCTCGCGGCCGGCGATGGAGTTGGGCTGATCGATCCGCACGGAGATTTGTCGGAGGAATTGCTTAACCACTTCCCTCCCTGGCGGGCCGACGACCTGGTCTATTTCAATCCGGCCGACTTTGAACACCCTATTGGCTTCAATCCCCTGGCTGACGTTCCGGTTGAAGATCGCCATCTTGTTGCGTCAGGCATTGTCGCGGCCTTGAAAGGCATCTGGCGCGATTCCTGGGGGCCGCGGCTCGAGTATTTGCTCTACAACGCCGTCGCAGCACTTCTCGACTGCCCTAACACTTCCCTCCTCGGAGTGAACCGGATGTTCGTCGATGCGCGTTATCGTGAATGGGTCT
The DNA here is from genome assembly GCA_963746035.1 of uncultured Verrucomicrobiae bacterium. Taxonomy (GTDB): domain Bacteria; phylum Verrucomicrobiota; class Verrucomicrobiia; order Chthoniobacterales; family UBA10450; genus JBBRDU01. Next base: position 517,792 of record CAVUZN010000002.1, read on the forward strand.
TGTCGCACACGGTCGACCCATTCGTCAGAATGTTTTGGAAAGAAGAATATGAAAAATACGATCCAAGGTTTCAGCGCGAAGCAATTGCACCAATTCAAAACAAACTCGGACAATTTCTGACGAGCTCGGTCATACGAAACATTCTCGGACAAGTGCGCTGTAGATTTAGCATTCCGTTCATCATGAACAACCGGCGCGTGTTCATTGCAAATCTGGCGAAGGGAAAACTCAGCGCAGATAAAGCCAACCTCCTTGGATCGCTGCTGGCGACGCAATTTCAATTGGCCGCTATGTCTCGATCAGATCGACCCGAAGCAGCGCGCCGTGACTTCTTTTTGTTCATTGATGAATTCCAGAATTTCACGACGGATGCATTTGCATCGATTCTTTCGGAGGCGAGAAAATACCGTCTCTGTTTGACTCTGTCGCATCAGTATATCGAACAGGTGCCGGTCGCCATCCAGCAAGCGGTTTTCGGAAATGTCGGAACGCTGGTGGCCTTCCGGGTTGGCCACGTCGATGCCGAGGTTCTAGCGAAAGAATTCGGACAGGAATTTATAGCGGAGCAATTTGTTGATCTGAATCAATATGAGATATTCGTGCGCTCAATCCAAAATGGGAAAGCTGACGTGCCTTTCCGTGGTAACACGTTGCCACCGATAGAGAATCCGGTCGGTCGAAAAGAAAAGCTGATCGCTCGCTCGCGAGAAAGGTATGGCGCGACGCGGCAGTCTGTCGAAGCAAAGCTGAACCGATGGATTGAGCACTGGGCGTGAGGTCAGCGGTAGCCGGAAGCTTAATGCGTTAGCCCGCCAGGATGTAGACGCCAAGAGCAACAAGAACGACCGGCACGAGCCAGTGGCCCCAACGCTTTAGTCCATATGCGACCGCGTGATGCTGGTAAATCGAGTAGGCCAGAGCGCACCAGACCGCGAGAAGCACATAGAGAACCAACACGAGCACAATCAAGCGGCGGGAGTCGCTGACCGCAAACAGTGGTGCATAGATTCCAATATTATCCGATCCATTCACGAATGTAACTGTAGCTACTGACCCGATTCCGGTTCGTGCACGCGGTGTCCGATCACCCCTCAGCTCGAAGACCTTTTTGATGCCGATTACAATAGGTGCCAATCCCAGGAACCGAAGCCATGGCGGTGGCAACATCTGTCCACCGAAAAAGCCGATCAGACTAACCAACACGAGCGCACTAAAACCTAAGTATTGACCAACTACGACCCGCCAAGGCTGACGTGCTTGGGAGAAAAAGACAGTTAGGAAGAGGATGTCGTCTAAATTCGTTGCGGAAAACGCAACCGCCCCGGTTATTACCGCGGAGGTGAGCCAGCCCATTCCCAATGTTAGATAATTCCTCCCGGAGAACAATTACTCTTGGTGGATAACCGAGTTTGGTGTCAGCCCGTGCGGTTGCTACAATTAGTCCATGGCTGCAAGCCGGCGCGCTCGCTTCGAGCGATGTCATTTAATCCCCCATATACAGGTTACTAAGCGAGACATTGATATTCTCGTCTATTTGGATCGACACCGTTTGCTTCGATCCTGGGATGTTTCGGATCTGGTTGCCGGGAGCCGGCAGCAAGTCCTTCGCAGGCTGCAGATGCTTTTCCATCATGGCTACGTCGACCGACCGCGCAGTCAGATCGAATACTTCCATCAAGGAGGATCGCGACCGTTAGTTTACGCGCTATCGCAGCGGGGAGTCGCTTGCCTACGTGAAAAAGGTCGACTTCGCCACGGAAATTCAAGGCGCTCACCCAAGAAGAATATCTCCCCGCTCTTTCTGCGCCATGCCGTCCAGAAAAGTGAAGTCATGGTCGCAATCGAGATCGCGTGTCGTTCTCGTCCAGACGTTAAGTTTATTCCTTCAAATGAATTACAACAGGGTTTGCCCCGTCAGTGCTCCCCTTTTGAATGGAGGGTCAAGATCGGCAATCAAGATGAATTGGGAGTGATCCCGGACGATGTCTTCGCTCTTGAATACGCCGGAGCGACTAACAAAAGACAACGCGTCTTGTTTTTCGTCGAGTCCGACCGATCAACGATGCCAGTCGAACGCCGCGATCTAACCAAGACATCATTCCTCCGCAAACTTCTCGCTTATGAGGCAACATGGGCCCAGAAGATTCACCAGGTTCGCTTTGGATATGATCGGTTTCGCGTGTTGACCGTCACCACATCAGCCGAACGCGTGAATCATCTGGTAGATACGTGTTCTAAGCTGAAACATGGCAAAGGACTCTTCCTTTTCAGCGACATCTCCACGCTGCATGGCCGTGATTTCCTATCTGTCCCGTGGCAAACCGCTCATGGCTCCCCAGCTGGGCTAATCGATGGCTAGTCGAGTTATCCACATGCCTTCCCTACCTAATTTATTGCTGGTGCGGTAGAATCGCCACAGATAGCGCCTAACGAGCGCATAACCAGAAAGGCAGTCTATGTCCAAAACGAACTATGTTGATTTTCGAACGGTCAAACAAACCGTCTCGATTCTTCAGATCCTTGATCATTACAACCTCACATCTCGATTCAAACGCAGCCAGAACGGTGAAAGTCTGACTGGCGCATGTCCGCTTCACAACGGGCAGAATCCGACGCAGTTTCGGGTTAGCACAACAAAGAATTGCTGGAATTGCTTCGGCGACTGCAAGTCCGGTGGGAACATCCTCGACTTCGTCAGCCGCCGCGAGGATTGCACGATTCGCGAAGCGGCGATCCTTATCAGCGAATGGTTTGGGTTATCAAGCAATGAGCCGAGCCAACGCGAGTCCAATGATCGTGCCTCGCAGCGCCGGGATGAATCCGAGACTAAGATCTCACGACCTGGTAAACGCACAACATCGAGCGAAGCCGATGATGACGGAGTCAATAAGCCGCTGGGCTTCGAGCTAACAAAACTAGATTCCGAGCATCCATACTTGGAGGAGCGAGGTCTGACGGCTGATACAATCGCGCGTTTCGGCGTCGGCTTCTGCGCCAGCGGATCGATGTCCGGTCGCGTCGTGATTCCGATTCACAACGTCGAAGGCAAGATCGTCGCCTATGCCGGCCGCTCGCCGGGCGAACCGGAAGGCGATTCGCCGAAATACAAGTTGCCGGCCGGCTTCAAAAAGTCCGCCGAGTTGTTCAATCTTCACCGCGCAATCGAAGAGTCGGACGACCAGCCCCTAGTGATCGTCGAAGGCTTCTTCGATTGCATGAAGCTCGCCCAACACGGTTACAACCGAACGGTTGCGTTGATGGGCTCAACGCTCTCGCCGAATCAGGAAGAGTTGGTGCGGCAAAACACCACTTCCGAAACTCGGATCGTGTTGATGCTCGACGAAGACGAAGCAGGTCGCGCCGCGCGAGCCGAGATTGTGCAGCGCCTCGCCGTCGGCCGCTTCGTCAAGATCGTTCCGTTGCCGGAGGATGCCGGCCAACCGGATCAGCTATCGGCTGAGGAGTTAGCCGAACTACTCGGGTCGTAAGCCGAACCAAGTCACTCCGAGCCTTTCCGCGTCATTTGCGGCGAGGCTTTTTATTTTTGTGGAGCGTCATTGGACAGTTTCGATCTGGCAGACAAAATCCTTGTGCGGCTGTTGCGCATTCTTCCCCAGGCCTTTCAATTGAGGGCGAATCACCGAGCGTGCAATCTCAACAAAATTCCGGATTACCTGGTGAACCGGTGGGCGAAAGACCACACCGACTCCAAGGTATTCGGCCGGTTCAATTGGAATAAGCCTGATTGGCCGATTAGCAACGAATTCGCCAAACGGATACATTACGAAGCCGACTCCTTCGCCCGAAATGATCCTGTTGATCTGAGTCACGGCATTGGGGCAATGACGCTTACGCTTAACGCCACCGACTTTCGAAAAGAACATATTGATATGTTCGGTGTAAAGGCGTGCTTTCTTATCCATCAGAAGAAGACATTCCTCGCGCATTTCGTGCAACGATATTGACGTCCGATTCGCAAGAGCATGTGCCTTCTTCGTCCCTATGGCGCAGAAACATCTGTATTGCACTAGCTCGCAGTATTTAACGGCGTCCGGCAGCTTCATCGGATGTGGGTTGGCCAGCAGAGCGAGATCGAAATTGCCCGCATCCACGTTTCGTATGAGTTCATGTCCCCATTCGTTTTTTGGGACTATCTCTGTGGGATACTTCTCGTTAAAGCGTTGGCAAGTGTCCGTGTAAAAGAGTGTAACGGGAGTCTCTAAATAGCCGACCGTGATATCGCGCGGCACCGTGATCTTAGCTTTCTCAAACACGTCGCAGGCCGATCGAGCAGTGGTATAGATCTGCTCGGCAAACTCGCGAAATTTCTGACCGATACGGGTTAGATTTCCGTCATCGATGAGAGGCCCACCTAGCTTCTCTGCAAGGAAGTCATGGCGCTTAGTTATTCGCCCCTTTCCGCAGCGTAATTTCTTTGCCGCCTTCGTCGGGGAGCAATCTGATTCCAGTAGAGCGACGAAGACTTCGATGTCCCGGAGGTGAATGTCTCCAAATCGTTCAGGAAATGGAAACATCACGGTTTCCACTATTGGTGATTTTTTTCGCGGTTTGCGGACCGACATTTGAACATGTTCCTAGCGAATGTCGGTGGCGAAGTAAACAGGGCAGGTATGCCGGAGTCGAGTGTTTTCTCGAGCGACGGCACGGCCACCGCGACGTCGTTAATTGAATCTTTGCACCGCAGTGCTCCGGCAGGGCGCGCTGTTCCTCCCATACTCGTTGAGTCGGTGCCTCAACGGCAAAAGAAAGGTCGAGATGAAAACATCATCAACAACGTGTGCTGGAGATGCGGTGCCTCCAGGCACTTTTCACGCTTAGATAGTAACAACGAGGCGTATCGGCGACGCCGGTGCGCCTCGTTCCCCGCACCTAACATAGCATGAGCCAGGACACCTACCGAACGCAGGACGGCTTGGCCGATTATCACTTCTCGTTTGAGCAAGAAGGCGACGGAACATGGCGAGCCTACATACTCTCCGACGTAAATTACCGTGGCCGAGCAGACGGATGTCACCAGACCCACCGGCTTGAGGAGGGATCGCGTGAATACGTCTGTTGGACGACACCTCTCTACACAGAGTCCGACGCCCGCGCAGTCGCATCGGCGTGGGCGGACAAAACGCAGCGTTACATCCGATTTGGAGAACGCTTTTAAAATGAATTCGCATCCCCCCTTAACAATCACCCTCGCGGTTTACGAGGCTATCAGAGCTTCAATCGGCCATGCACCGGCTGAAGTTGGCGGCATGCTCGGCGGTGATTTCAAAAAGAACGAGATCTCGCATTTCTTCTACGACAAAAGAGCGGGCAGTAGTGCGGCCGCCTACTCGCCAGACACTGAAACCATAAACGACTTACTGACCAACGAGTGGAATCCGGCTGGAGTCCGCTTGATGGGATTCGTTCATTCACATCCATCTGGAATTTACCAGCCGAGTCATGGCGACGAGATCTATGCCGAGAGAATTCTCAATTACAATAATGAGATTCCCTTTCTTGCGCTGCCGATCGTTCAGGCCGTGCCGGACGTGAATCAATTCCAGATCCGAATGTTTACTGCCAGGCAGAACGGAGCTGGCATCAAGATCGACCGGATACCGTTCATCATCGTCGCCGAGGGCGACGCTCAGTGTGGATACGAAGATTTCTGCAGAATGAGCCGAAGCCTGCCTACGCAGGTTCGTTCTCGAAATCGCGAACTGCCGCCGCTCGCCGTCTCCCTTCCGCGGCCGAGGATACGCGCCGCTCAGAATATCGCGCGCGCGACCAACGCGGTGGGGGCAACTTTCGATCGGGTTACCGACGCATATGATCTCCAACACCTGGCTGCCTGTCGGCTAATATATATAGGCGCTGGTGGCGCCGCAGGCTTCATCGAGGATATGGCCCGCGCCGGGTTGGGCGAGCACGTCATCATCGACCCGGATGTTGTCAGCGAAACGAACCTCGCTACTCAGCAGGTATATCGAAAGGACATTGGCCGACCGAAGGTGGCGTGCATCGCTGAGCGTGTCATCGACATCAATCCGACCGCGGCTGTCATCGCTCAGCAGGTGTCGCTCAACGAGATCTCCGACAACGCCTTTCGCGAGCTTGCTTTCACACAAATGCCGGGCAAGCCGCCGCCCACAGATATCGTCCTCTGTGGCCTAACAGATAACTTCGAAGCGCAAGCACGAGTCAACAGGTTGGGCCTCAACTTCGGATTGCCGACTCTCTGCGCCCAAGTTTATGCAGAAGGTCGTGCCGCGGAAGTCACGCACACATTCCCGGGTGTCACTCCGGCGTGTCATCGGTGCATTCTGAGCGCCCGTTACGATGCATATCTGAAGAATGGTTTTGTAAACAACGTCACGTCGAGTGGGACACCAATTTTTGCTACCACTCGACTGAATGCGATTAAGGGATTCGTGGCGATGGCGCTCCTGCACCACGGACGGGGTCATCCCCGCTGGGGAGGAATGCTCCAGCGAATTGGCAATCGAAATTTGATCCAGGTTCGTCTTGATCCCGACGTTGAGAGTGTGCTCGGGATTCAAAACTTTGGGCAAGCCTTGGCGGGCGCCAACGGCGACCAACTATTCTTTGATGAAACAATATGGCGGCCACAAGCCCAAGAGTGTCCCGCCACCGGCTACGCCGTTCCCTGCCCAGACTGTGGCGGAACCGGAGATCTTCGGTTTGCCATCGCGCGGTTCGCAGACACGCGCCTGATTCCCGGCTCCAACAACGAATCCACCGACGCCCAATGAGAAGGTTTGCGCAGGCATCAGCCGCTCACTTCGAAGATCTTCGTCGTCGAGCCACCGAAGCATGCATCCGTTTTTTTGACGTTGAGCTCCCCCGGGGGGCCACGCCCGCGAAAGCAATGATCGGGTTTGAGGTCGATAGCGCAACCGGGTGCGCTTCCCTTCTTGTCCAACAAGGTGTGCGTTACACCGGGCGCTCCCAAGAAATCGCCGACTGGATACGCGTTGGTGAAAAAGTCTGTCCAAATTTCGAGGCTCTCCAGCAATGGATTATTACGAGCGTCTGCCCTGAGATTCCGGCGTCGAATGGAGATTTGCCGCGCGAAGGGACATTACCGGCAAGCCGTCTTACTGACCTCAACGCGGTGAAGCTGACCGCGCCGCACTGCCGTGCTGCTTCATATATTCCTGCCGAAGATATTCTCCGGCCACTTTCATTAAGCGTGTGCGGACAGGCTGCCGCGCTTAATGAACTTTGCAGGCAGGTTAGTCGCCACCTCGGAAGGCGGAGTCCGCGACGTCCGCTTACGCTTATGGCCATCGGGCCAACCGGGACGGGCAAGACAAAGACAGCGGAGGCATTGCCAACTGTTCTTCATGAAGTCGACCACGCCGGGGGCGGGTATGCCTATCTCCGAATTGATTGCTCTGAACTAACCGAAAGTCATCGTGTCAGCCAATTGCTCGGCGCGCCGCCCGGTTATGTTGGCCACACCGACGGCGCTCCACTCATTGACCAGCTCACGGCTAATCCACGCACCGTGGTCCTGCTCGATGAGATTGAAAAAGCCCACCCGGACGTGCTCAAGGTTTTGCTCAACGCGATTGATTGCGGGCGTTTGTCGAGTTCGGCACGGCACGGAAATGGTCACGTCGTCGATGCGCGGCGGGCGATCTTTTTTTTCACGACAAACCTGGAATCACAGCAAATTCTAGATGAGCTCGGCGCGCGGAACAGCTTCGACAAACCGCAGGTAGTTCAAGATGTATGTCGCGGCAAGCTTCGCGCCGCCGGCTTAAGACCCGAACTGGTCGGACGCATAACGAGCTTTCTCGTGTTTCAGCCATTGAGTCACGAGGTCCGAGCTGAGATAGCCGTCCTCTCGATCGTCCGGATCGCCGAAGAATACGGATTGCGTGTGGAACATGTCGCTCCCGAGACGATAATTTCCATTTTGTCGGTCGGGAAATCGGAGGCATTCGGCGCGCGGCCAATTCAGTTTCTGATCGACGATCAACTCGGCGACATGTTCGCCAAGGCAGCCGCAAGCGGCGTGGCCGCGCCGATCCAGATCGCCGGCGCGGGACCATTCCATTGGCAGTCGATGACCCTTCCGGCCGGAGCCGGGCGCAACAGCGCAGCGCTGTCGCCATGAATCCCTTTCTTCGCGTCGCGCTCTGGTATCTCGGGAGTGTCTGCGTCCTTACTTGGTTCCGTGACGATCCTGTTGCAACCGGTTCAATCCTCGTCGTTGCGCTGCTCGCCTGGGCAATTAAGCGGGGCATGGCTGCCAAATTCTTGCGAGCTCTCTATCGCCTGTTGAAAGCCACCATGAAAACAAACTCTAAAGAAGATCAACACGACGAGAGCCGAGAGTTGATATCCCAATGGAATAAATTCATAGACGGTGCGCAGGTTCGCCCGCTGCAATTCTACGCCGTCCTCGAAGAAAAACTGGCACGGCGCAGAATTCCGAAAATCCGCTGCTCGCGGCAGTGTTTGCCCGAGAGCGGGCCGCTCTCCGCAAAACGGGAATATCTCACGATACGTCGCAAGAATCTGGAGTTCTATATTTGCGGAGCGCCATTTGGCACCGGCTTCTTTGTCTCTTCGCGTTTGATTAAACAGAACGGCCTGACGCTTGCGCAAAAAATCATCGCGATTCTTGCCTACTTGCTTGTGGTTGGGGGGCTAATCAAGGCGTTTGGCCTGACCGCCGTCGAGCTTCTGATGACGTTAGCAATTATCGGAGCCATTTACGCGGCATTGAGAGCGAACGACACGTGTTACGAGGAAGATATGGCGGAGAGCTTTCGGCGTGCTGTGCACAATTCCGTCTTGGAGGCGATGGATGAGCTAACCACCGTCCGTCCCATGACCACTCCGCGTGCGACGCCGTCGGCGCCGCTCATGGCAGAACTATTTCCGTAACTCGCCATGGTCGTTGATGACATAGCACGGACGTTTTACGAATGGGAGAAACGGGGCCGCGGCTGGGATCTTGGTGCAGATTACGTTGAGATCGAGCCCCCTTATCGTCCATTCACCCGAAACGGTGTTTCCGCACCGGTGATCGATGATGGTCGAAGGCCTAACCTCCTCAGTAAAATTGGGCTGACTTTGGCGGCATTGATTCGCCCGAGTTTGCCTCACTCTCTTCGACCAGCGGATGAAGCGACTGCTCAATGCGCACTGTCTGCCCCAGTGACTACGGCTTGGAAGGAACTTCGCACGACATTTTCACCTGACTCCGAGATCTCGAGATCAGCGATCGAAAGCTTTTTGCTCTCGCTTGCTGCGATCCCGGGCCCACTCGCTTTCGAAGTCGTCGGCACCGGTAATTGCGTTTGGGTTGAATTCTGCGCGCCCGCCGCAGCTGCCGACCAAGTCGAGCAACAACTCTCGTTTCATTTGCCTCAAGCGATTGTCCAATCGACTACCACGAATCTCGTCGACGCGTGGCAACCTGACACCGCCGCCAGCAGGTTGATCATGGACTTTGGCTTGTCGCGCGAATTTTTCTTACCGCTTTCAGTTCCGCAGCGAGCCTCTATCGATCCACTAACTCCCCTGCTTGGGGTTATGGAAGGCCTCAACGGCAGCGAGGTTCTGATTTATCAGGTCTTGCTGCGGAGCGTTCACCATCCGTGGGCGTCGAACATGTTCCGGGCGGCCACGCTTCCGGACGGTTCATCTCTTTTCGCCGATAAGCCGGATTTCTTAACACAGACGCGACTAAAGATTTCGCGCCCGCTATTCGCCGTTGTCGTTCGCGTTGCGATAAAGGCAGCTAATCGCAGCCGCGTTGTAGAAATTGGGCGGAGCGTTGCCGGATCGCTTGGCAATTTCTCCAACCCGATCGGCAACGAACTCATACCGTTGAACAACCACGGGCTGAACGAAGAACAGAGGGAAGCCGAGCTGCTATACCGGGCTACGCGCCGGCCTGGGATGATTCTGAATCTCGATGAGCTGGTTGCGCTAGCCCATCCACCTGGCGGCAACATTCCAAGCACCAAACTTCAGCGCACCACTCAGAAGACGAAACCAGCGCCACCTGCAGCGCGTGGCGATGGCGTCCTGTTCGGTTTCAATCTTCATAAAGGCAACCGTCATGAAATTCGCATCCCGACAGGCGCTCGACTTCGGCACGCACATGTAATCGGTGCATCCGGAACCGGAAAATCATCGCTGCTTCTGAATCTCATTGTCCGGGACATAGAGGCAGGCAACGGCCTAGCGTTACTTGATCCGCATGGTGACCTTGTCGATGCAGTGATTGCGCGACTGCCTGCCGACAGCGCTCGCAACGTGATCCTGTTCGACCCGTCTGACCCAGACTTCTCGATTGGCTTCAACGTTCTGCAAGCCCACAACGAGTTAGAGAAAAATCTTCTCGCTTCAGATTTGGTAGCTGTTTTCAAGCGGCTGGCCACCACCTGGGGGGATCAAATGTCTTCCGTGCTTGGCAACGCGATCCTCGCGTTTTTGGAGAGCGACCGCGGCGGCACCTTGGTCGATTTGCGAAAATTTCTACTAGAGCCGGCCTTCCGTAACGAATTCCTAACGTCTGTCGCCGATCCCGAGATCATCTACTATTGGCGACACCATTTCCCAATGCTCAAGGGCGCACCGGTCGTTTCGGTGCTGACACGACTCGACACCTTTCTCCGGACGAAAACAGTCCGACACATGGTCGCGCAAAAGAAGGATCGACTCGATTTCGGGGACATTATGGATTCGGGAACAATTTTCCTTGCGAAGCTGTCCCAGGGACTGATCGGCGAAGAGAATTCCTATTTGTTAGGCAGCCTACTCGTCTCGCGATTTCACCAAGCGGCAATGAGTCGCCAAGCCATCGCCCAGGTCGATCGTAGGCCTTACTTCCTTTTCATCGACGAGTTTCATCACTTTGCGACGCCATCAATGGTATCAATTCTTGCGGGCGCACGAAAATACGGTCTCGGTCTAACGCTTGCGCATCAAGAGTTACGGCAACTCGACGAGGGAGATGGAAGCCTTTTATCAGCAATTCTCTCGAACCCTTACACGCGGATTTGCTTTCGCGTCGGCGACCAAGACGCTCGCCGACTTGAGAGCGGCTTCTCGTTCTTTCGAGCTGACGATCTGCAAAAGTTGTCTACTGGTCAGGCAATCTGCCGGGTAGAGCGAGCCGATTACGATTTTAATTTGGAGACCGAACTGCCGAGCGAGGTCGACCAGCTAACTGCGATTGCCGCGAGAACCCGGCTTGTCACGCAGACGCGTGAGAAATACGCACTGCCGCGAGAAGCAATTATTCAATTGATCAAGGATTCGCGGCAAGTGGCGGTAGTAGAACCGCCGCAGCGGAGGGCCGCGGACGCTTGTTCAGACTCACCCGCAGAGCCAGTCACGCCGGTCGAAGAAGAACGTCCTGCCTTCGCCCCTGCCATCGCGCAACCTCAAGCCGAGCCCGACACCAAGTCGCTTTCGCGAGCGCCCATGACGCCCGGGAAAGGAGGAAGAGAACATAAGTATCTTCAGCAGCTGATTCGGCAGTGGGGTCAAGGAATGGGTTACTTAGCGACAGTCGAAAAGGCGGTTTCCAACGGGCTTATCGACGTAACCTTGGAGAAAGGTAGTAGAAGCGTCGCGTGCGAAATCACGATCACGACTCCAATCGAAAAAGAGATTGGCAACGTGCGAAAGTGCATCCAAGCAGGGTTTAGTTACATCGCCGTTGTGGCACCCGATGAGCATCGCCTGGCGAAGGTTGAGAAAGCAATGCAGGCCGCTCTCTCACCCGACGAGTTGAGTAAGACACGTTTTTTTACGCCCGAGTCTCTCTTCGCAACGCTCGAAGCGTCGGATGCCAAAGAGGCCAGCAAAGAACAAACGGTGAGGGGCTACAAGGTGAAGGTCAATTACCAGGCAGTCGACGACTTGGCGAAGGCGGATCGCTCGGCCGCAATTTCTAAAGTGATTGCGTCCGCGAGCAAGAAAGCACCTTCAACATGAAACTGCTTTCAGCGTCATCGTCGGCTTCGGGCTTTCGACAAAAGCGCATCGCGAATCCATTCCGATTTCTCTTCCCCGCTATCCCTCATCGCCTTCTCGATTTCGCGTCTTTCCGATGTCAAAAGCCGAACGGAGAATCCGGGATGTTTATAGTTCTGCCGTTCCTTTTTCGGCCGTCCTAATTTCGTTTTTGCCATTTATGTATTACAGAAAAGCGATTGACCTTCGAACCTTCGTGTAATACATAAAAGAGGGGCCACTTTACAAATGAAAAGCGTCACCACAGAAGAACCGCGACAGATCGGGATCTGGATTCGTGTCTCAACGGAGGACCAGGCGAAGGGTGAAAGCCCCGAGCACCACGAACAACGGGCGCGATATTACGCGCAGGCGAAAGGCTGGGACGTAAAGGAGGTTTACCACCTAGAGGGGGTCAGCGGGAAATTTGTGTCGCAGCATCCGGAAGCGCAACGGATGTTGAAGGATATTCGGAGTGGCAGCATTCGCGCGCTGATCTTCTCGAAACTCGCGCGCCTTGCGCGAAACACCAAAGAGCTGCTCGAATTCGCCGACATCTTTCGTGGATGCGATGCCGATCTTGTATCGCTTCAAGAATCTATCGATACGTCGACCCCCGCCGGGCGGCTCTTTTACACGATGATCGCTGCAATGGCGCAGTGGGAACGCGAGGAAATCACCGAGCGAATCGTCGCCTCGGTGCCGATTCGAGCAAAGCTTGGCAAGCCGCTCGGCGGTAGTGCCCAATTCGGTTTCCAGTGGAAAGATCGAAAGCTCATCGTTCATCCAGAAGAAGGACCAGTCCGGCGACTAATGTTTGAACGATTTGCTGAGATTGGTCGCAAGAAGACAGTCGCAAACGAGCTGAATAAAGCCGGGTATCGCACTCGTAACGGCGGCAAATTTTCACCCTCAACTGTCGGACGACTCCTTCAAGACCCGGCGGCGAAGGGATTGCATCGCACGAACTACATGAAGCGAACCGACGAGGGCTCCTGGGTATTAAAGCCGGAGAGCGAATGGATATATTTTGAAGTTGAGCCGCTGGTTTCTGAAGAGCTCTGGGAAAGATGCAATAAACTGCTCGTTAATTCCGTCAATCACATTGCCCGACCGACGAAGCGCACCGTTCATTTGTTCGCAGGGCTGGCGTTCTGCACATGCGGAGAGAAAATGTATGTGCCGCGTAACAGTCCAAAATATACCTGCCGCAACTGTCGGACGAAAATTCCAACCGAAGACCTGGAGGGAATCTTCTTCGAACAGCTCAAAAATTTTCTGATCTCGAACGACCAGGTCGACGCTTTTCTCGACCGCGCCCGGGACGGTTTAGCCGAGAAAGAAGTTCTGCTCGCAACCCGCAAAAAGGAAGCGGACCGAGTTCGACTGGAGGTCGACCGCACTTACCGCTTGTATCTTGATAAGGAGATCAGCAGCGATGCTTTCGGACGTTTCTTTAGACCTGTGGAGGAACGTCAAAAACAGATCGAAGAGGAGATCGTCAAACTGCAAGCCGATGTCGATCTACTGAAAATCGACTCATTTTCACGTGATCAAGTGATGAATGATGCCACTTATCTCCAAGAAGCTTGGCCTAGTCTGGATCAGGTAGAGAAACGCAAGATTGTTGACTGCATCACCAACAAGATAGTGATCTCCAAGAAGGAAGTGGAAATCGACCTCTGCTACCTTCCCTCTTCTAAAGACATGTCAAAAAGGGACCGGAGTCTACGGGGCTCGAACCCGCAACCTCCGCCGTGACAGGGCGGCGCTCTAACCAATTGAGCTAAGACTCCTGAAACTTCCCTTCCGCTGGAAGAGAAGGAGACGCACTTTAGCGGGGGGAAGTCAGCCTCGCAACTGGCGTTTATTTCACCGTCATAATCCCTTTGGTCCCTTGCGAATAATGGCCGGGGAAGGTGCAGACGTAGAGGTAATCCCCAGGCACCTGGGGGGCGGAAAATTCGACCACTTCAGTCTCGTTAGGCCCAAGAAGCTTGCTGTGCGCCAGGACTTCTCGCGCCCCGGAGGGCACGTAATTCTGGTCCGCGGCCATCGATGCCTTGTCCAGAAAGCTATTGATGTTGCTCGGCGTGATTCTTTGATCGAGCAGAACGAAATTGTGTCCCATCGAAGCCTTTGGTGCGGTCCCAGCGTTCTTGAAAGTCACGGAAACTTTCTGACCGCGCTGCACCTCGAAGGCCGTGACGTCGTACTTCATTTTATCGTCCGCTTGGACGGTGATTGCCTTCGGCGAAACTTCCGGTCCCCGCGAGCAGGCGGAGAGCCCGGGTAAGAACGCGATCAGGCCGAGCGCGGAAATTTTGAGGAGATTCACCAATTCTTTCTTCATGGACGGAGGTTACTGGACTCGTCATCGGAGCGAAAGAAGAGAAGTGGAATCATGGCCTGGCTTGAGTCGAGCGGAAAACTTCGCCGAATCTCAGCGCTGCAAGGGTTCGGCGGTCATAGACCGCCGCTACAGTACGCGCAGGTCAGGAGTCACACGCCGGATTAATTCCACATTCGATGAACTGTAGCGGCGGGTCTATGACCGCCGAGCTTTCCAGAGGAGCGCAAATTGCAGAACCACGCGCGAGGCGGTATAATTCTCTAAATGGGCGAGGAAGGATTTGAAGAATACGCGCCGGACGAACGCAGCCGGCCGCTGAGCTTGTTGGAACAATTCGACGAACTCATCGCCTCTTTGCCCACGGGTGACCCGATCAAGGCGCGCCTGCTTAATCTGCGCCCGGACTTGAGCGATCAGGAGGATACCATCGTCGAGGCTAGCCACATGATCGAGAAGCTCGAGGAAGTGGTAAAGAAAGTCACGTCGCCGGCGAATCGGATTGGCACGTTTCTCGGCGCAACTTCCAAGGACACGGCGCACATCGTCGTTGGCGGCGCTGATTATTATTGCAACGTGGACCCGCGAGTTCCGCTCGTGAAATTGAAGAAGGGCACCCGCGTGCTGGTTAACGAGGCGTTCGTAATTGTCGGCGATCTCGGCATCGAAACCGCCGGACCGGTCACGAAGATAACCGAAGTGCTCGGCGCAGATCGTTTACGCGTCGGTTCCGAACACGGAACGCAGTCGATGGTTCTGCAGCGCTCGGCCGACCTGGCAAAGTCGACGCTGAAGACGGGCGACGAAGTGCGCGTCGATCCAACTATCGCATGGCGCTGGAAACGCTCTCCAGCGGCAAGACGCAGGAACATTATCTCGATGAAGTGCCCGAATTGCCCTGGGAAAAAGTTGGCGGCCAGGAGGAGGCGCTGACCGCGATCAAGGATGCGATCGAACTGCCGCTTGCTGCACCCGGATCTCTTTGCAGCAAATTTCAGCATGCCACCCCGAAAGGATTTCTGCTCTATGGACCGCCCGGTTGCGGCAAGACGCTGATCGGCAAAGCGACCGCTTACAATCTGACCCGCAACTGCGGGAAAAGAGCGGGCGACGGAAATGCGCGAATACTTCATGCACGTGAAAGGCCCGGAGATTCTCAACATGTGGGTGGGGGAATCGGAGCGAATGGTGCGCGAGATTTTCGCGACCGCCCGCGAGAAAAGGCGCGAAGGGTTCATGCCCTTCCTCTTCATCGACGAAGCGGAGTCGGTGCTCGGCACGCGGCGCGCCTCGCGTCATTCGAACATTCTCTCAACCCTGGTCCCGATGTTTTGCTCGGAGATGGATGGCATCGACTCGTTGAACGACGTCGTGATCATCCTGGCCTCCAATCGCGCCGACCTGATTGATCCCGCGATTCTGCGCCCGGGCCGAATCGACCGAAAAATCAAGGTGAACCGTCCGACTCGGGAGGGTGCGCGCGAGATTTATCGCATTTACCTGACTAACGAGCTGCCGTATGACGGAGTGCTGGCGAAGGAGTCGGCCAACCTCGGCGCGGCCATCGATCAACTCGTCGATCGTTTCGTCGACTGGCAGTTTGCCAAGCGCGACGAGAACCGGTTCCTGGAGGTGACGCTCCGTTCCGGGCGCAAAGAAACGCTTTATCGCAGCGACCTGATCAGCGGCGCGATCATTGCCTCGATTGTGGAGCGGGCCAAGGCCAGCGCGATCAAGCGCTCAATCTCGCTGGGGACGGAGGAAGGAATCAGCGAAGCGGACCTGCGCACGGCCTTCAATGCGGAGTATTCGGAGAACGATATTTTCCCGACCACTGATATTACCGAGGATTGGCTGAAGTTGATCGATTACGATCCGGAAAACGTGGTCAAGGTCGCGCCAGTGCGTCCGCGCAACGATGAGCGCGCGCATTTCTCAGGAGTTATTTAAGCGCAACAAGAGTGGGACGAGACGGAACTCGTTCCTCCAGCCATCGCGTCACGCGACGGTCACACCGCTGTCATCCTGAGCGCGGGAGCGTCGAAGGATCTCCCGACGAAGGGAACGTGCTGCTTTGCATTGGAGTGTTAACGCGCCCAGAACTTCAAAGAATGCGCGGGAGCGCTCGCGGCGTCCCCGCCGCGAAGTAACTCGAGGACGCAGGGAAAGTGAGACGAGACGGAACTCGTCCCTCCAAATGCTCTGTGATCGTTCAGATCACACCCTCGGTCGTGAGAACCCCTGCCGCATCAGCAAAAGCCGATCGTGGATCTGGAGGGACGAGTTCCGTCTCGTTCCATTCTTTGCTGGCGAAAGACGCGCAAAATAAACGGACTTATCTTGAGCAAAATCCCGTGCGGGCGGGTCTAGTAGATCGGGTGGAGGATTGGCCTTATTATTTGGGATCACTGGAGGTGAAAGCTTCCTCTAAAGGCAAATCATGAAACGGGCGTTTGGGCTGGAGACGGAGTACGGGATCACCATTGCGGGAAGCGATGGTATCGATGTCGTAGCCGAATCGATCGAACTGGTGCGCAGTTACACCGAACACGGCGCGCATATGAAGTGGGATTACGATCTGGAGGATCCCCACCAGGACGCGCGCGGATTCCGTGCGCGCGAGCTTCTGCAGGACACGGACGAATCCGCTTATTACGAAATCGACAAGACCCGGCCGCTCAGTTTCGAGGAAATCAAAACGGATTTGGTGCTCAGTAATGGCGCGCGTTATTACAACGACCACGCCCATCCGGAATACTCGACGGCCGAGTGCAGCACGGTTGAGGAGATCGTGGCGCACGACAAGGCCGGCGAACGCATCCTCGAAGAGTGCGCCCGGCGGCGAAACGAAAAGCTGCCGCCGGGACAGGAGATGCGTCTGTATAAGAACAACACCGATTTCGTCGGGCACAGCTACGGTTGCCACGACAATTACCTGGTCGCCCGCGCGCTTCCGTGGGAGAGCTTGGTGGCGGGCGTTGTTCCGTTCCTGATTACACGACAGATTTTTGCCGGCGCCGGCAAACTCGGACTGGAGGCGGAAGCTTCGATGGGGCAGGGCGGCATTTACCAGATCTCGCAACGCGCCGACTTCTTCAGCGTTCTCGCCAGCATCGATACGATGAATCGCCGTCCGCTGGTAAACACGCGTGACGAACCACACGCGGCTCCGGATCGTTACCGTCGCTTCCACGTCATCATCGGTGACGCGAACATGAGCGAATGGGCAGTGGCGATGAAGATCGCGACGACCTCGCTGGTCTTAACTTTGATCGAACGCGGCCAGCAACCGGCGCTCGAAATTGCTCAGCCCATTGAAACGAACCGCGCGATCAGTCGCGATCAAAGCCGGCGCTGGATCATGGAGTTAGCCGATGGCCGGAAGATCTCCGCCATCGATGCGCAGCGCCAGTATCTGGAGGCGGCGCGGAAGCTCGACGATCTCGAAGAAGAAGAACAATGGGTGCTACGCGAATGGAAAATGGTCCTCGACGATCTGGAGGCGGATTTTTCGCGAGCGCAGGATCGGGTCGACTGGGCGGCGAAGAAAATGTTGCTGGATGCGATGCAGGCCGATGAAAAATTGGCGTGGACCGATCCGTGGCTGCAGGCGCTGGACCTGGAATATCACAATGTCGATCCGGAGAAGGGCCTTTACTATGAACTGGTCAGGCAGGGTTCGATGCGGCGACTCGTGACTGAGGAACGGATCAAGCACGCCATCTTTGAACCCCCTTCGACTACCCGCGCATTTTTCCGAGGCCGGGCGGTGGCGCGGTTTAACGACCAGATTGAATCGATCCAATGGGACGAGATCGTTTTCGTGGATGAGAGCGGACGAGTTCGGATCAACTTGCCGGAACCTTCAGCGACCGATCCGCGCTTACGGGCGATGAACGAGGCGATCGCGCAGGCAAAAAACTTCTCGGACCTTGCGGATCGGCTGCGGGCCTCTCTTTGATCGGGGAGGGCGCGCGCCTCGCGCGCCAACTTTGGCGCCTCGCCGAGGTTACAATAGGTTTCATCTGTGGAACGATGGCGAGGGCGCCATCGTAAGCGTGCGAGGCATACTGAGGCGGACCGCTCGGTGAGCGGTCCCTACCTGCGGGTGATGTTAATTGCACGCTGCGTGAGGTAGGGGCCGTTCACCGAACGGCCCGTCTTCATTATTGAACGCTCCAACAACCTTTTCTAACAACTCTTCGCCCGAAAGAGCAATCGAGCCTGCGAGGCGCACGTTGTCCCTGAGTTGACGTGTGAGAATACGCTCTCATTAACAAAGACTGGCTCTGCAAACCCGGGGAGGACGCGCGCCCTCGCGGGCCAACTTCGGCGCCTCGCCGAAGTTAGATTGGTTTTATCGGTGGAACGAAGGCGAGGGCGCCATCGTAAGCGTGCGAGGCGCACGCTCTCCCCGGATTGGAATGGGTGCGAGAATAAGCTCTCTCTAAGCGAAGAGTGGCTCGGCAGATCCGGGGAGGGCGCGCGCCTCGCGCGCCAACTTCGGCGCCTCGCCGAAGTTCCAATAGTAGGCGTCCCTTACGACGACCAGCTGATCAAGCGGAGCTCGTGCCCCTGCACCAGATTTGGATGTGTCGGCACCACCCGCACACTGAAGCCGTAGGAACCGCTTTCGGAGGCAGGAACCGTCCCTGATAAATGTATGAGCCATCGCCGTTAGGCCCGGCCTGCTCCAGCACGGTCACGTTCGGATTTTTGATGCCACCATTCTCCGCTTCACCGTGGTAGGCCTCGACGCGCACATGTTGCGGATCGACTCCGCCGAGTTGGACGCGCGCTTGCAGTTTGACCGATTCGCCGACAGGAATGTTCTGCCGGTCTTCGTTGTCGACCTGCACGTCGTGGATCTGCACCTGCGGCCAGTCCTTGCGCATCTTCGCCTTCCACTTACTCAGATCGACGGCGGCGCCGAAATTATCTGCGAGGCAAGACTTCGGCAAGCCTTGGCTGCGGGAACGTAAACGCGCTCGGTGTATTCCTTGACCATCCGATGGGTGTTGAAGACCGGGGTGACGCTGCGGATGGATTCGCGCATCAGCTGCAGCCAGGCCAGCGGCAGTTTGCCATCGGGCTTGGCGTAGTAGAGCGGGATGATCTGGTTCTCGAGCAGCTGATAGAGGCTGGCCGCATCGATCTCGCTTTGGAACTCGACCGTGCCGTCGGTGATGTCGCTGCCGATGGCCCAGCCGTTGTTGCCGTTGTAACTCTCGCACCACCAGCCGTCGAGCACGCTCAGATTCAAGCCCGCCGTTAGGCGGCAGCTTTCATCCCGCTGGTGCCGCTCGCTTCCAGGGGGCGCAGCGGATTGTTCAGCCAAAGATCGACGCCCTGCACGAGCCGGCGCGCGATGTAGGTGTCGTAATCCTCCACGAAGACGATGCGGTTATGGAAATCCGGCTTCGCGCGAAAGCTTGTAAACTTCCTGGATGAGCGCCTTGCCGCCTTCGTCGCTCGGATGCGATTTGCCGGCGAAAACAAACTGCACCGGGCGCGCTGGTGTCGTTGAGCAGCCGCTGCAGCCGATCCTTGTCGCTAGAAGAGAAGAAGGCCGCGCTTGTAAGTGGCGAAGCGCCGGGCGAATCCGATGGTCAGGATTTCGGGATCGAGCAGGCGATTGGCCGCGCGAATCGACTCAGGCGATTCGCCGAGACGCTCGCGCTGTTTGCGCACGCGCTCGCGAACAAAGTGCACCAGCCGCAGCTTCAGCTTCTGGTGTGTGTCCCAAAGAACGGCATCCGGAATGTCGATGACGCCGGCGCCAGAAATCCTCGTTCGTTAGGTTTTCCTCCCAGTCGCCCAGATACTTGTCGTAAATGGCGGAAAACTCCGGCGCCATCCAGGTCTTGGTGTGGATGCCGTTGGTGACGCTGGTGATTGGCACTTCGTGCTGTGGCACACCGGCTCCAAACATCCTTCCAAAGGCCGCGGCTGACTTCGCCGTGGAGTTTGCTCACGCCATTGGAATGGCGGCTCATGCGCAGGGCCAGGATGGTCATGCTGAAGGGATCCTTCGTGTTCGTGCGGGTCTGCCCGAAGGAGAGAAATTCGTCGAAAGGCAGCCCGATCTCGGCGGCGAGGTCGCCGAAATATTTCCGCATCATTTCCTGCGGAAACGAGTCGTTGCCCGCCGGCACTGGCGTGTGGGTAGTGAAGATGTTGGCCGCCGCGACCACTTGCAGGGCGGAGTAAAAGTCGAGCTTCCGTTCGCTCACGATCCGGCGAACACGCTCCAGCGCGAGGAAAGCGGAATGGCCTTCGTTCATGTGAAATACTTCCGGATCGAGGCCGAGCGCATTCAGCGCGTGGACGCCGCCGATGCCGAGCACGATTTCCTGGCGCATGCGCATCTCCAGGTCGCCGCCGTAGAGCTCCGCGGTGATAAGCCGATCGTCCGCGTTGTTCTCCGGAATATCCGTGTCGAGCAGGTAAAGATTGATCCGCCCGACGTGCAGCTGCCAGATCCTGCGCCTTCACTTCATGATCCAGCACCCGAACCGAGATGAGCAGCGGGTGATCGCCCTGGCGCACTTCGCGAATCGGGAGGTGATGAAAATTCTGGTTCAGACTGACGGCGTGTTGCACGCCGTCCTTGTCGATCTCCTGCCGGAAATAGCCGTGCCGGTAAAGCAGGCCTACCGCGACAAAATTGAGGTCGAGATCGCTGGCCGATTTGCAGTGGTCGCCGGAGAGGATGCCGAGGCCGCCCGAGTAGTTAGGGATCGCTTCGTGAAAACCAAACTCGGCGGAGAAATAAGCGACCGGTTTGTTCAAGGCGGCGCCGGCGCCGGTTTTGCCGTAGGTGTCTTTCCGCGCCAGATATTTTTTAAAAGCGTCGTAGACTTCCTTGACTTCGCGCAGAAAAGATTTGTCCTGCGCCAGTTCTTCCAGGCGCGCCTGCCGCGAAAGCTGCAGCATGCGCGTCGGGTTGTGATTGGTCCGATCCCATAGGCCGGGATCGAGATGCCGAAAAAGTCGGCGGGCCGAAGGTTCCCAGGTCCACCAAAGGTTGAAGCTCATCTCCCGCAGCGGCTCGAGCGCAGCCGGGAAGGGTCGGGGTAACGTTATAGGTTTGAAACGTCGGCATGGCGTTCGCCGGCTAGCGCAGAGGTCGGGATTTAATCAGAAAAGGCGAGGCGGCAAGTATGGCAGTTCCGTTTAAAGCTGCAAAGAACATGCCGCCGCGCAGTTTACCGGCGTCAAAGGAGCGATATGCCGATCAGGAACCCCGTCGCCAGCCCGCAGAGGTGGGCGGACATGCTCACCTGGGGCGTAGAGATGTCGAAGAGGACCTGAACCGCGATAATCATCAGGATGTTTTGTAAACGGGCCCGCGTGTCGGGCCGGTCGCGATGCCGCAAAAGAAAACCGGCCAATCCTCCGACCACACCCATGACACAACCCGATGCGCCAACCAGCTGGGCCGGACGAATGACATGCAAAACGGTGAGGAGGATAACGCCGGCGGTCGAGCCGAGACCGGAAACGAGGTAACAGAACAGGAACTTTAATCCGCCGATCGCGCGTTCCAACGCGGGTCCGAGCACGTAGAGCGCGAGCAAATTGAAAAGGAGATGCGCGATTCCGTAGTGAAGGAAAAGCGCGGTCGCCAGCCTCCAGTATTGATGGCCATAAATCACCAGCATCGGGTCGAGCGCGCCGATTTTCGTCAGGAACACGCCGTCGGTGGAGGAGCGTCCTTCGATGGCAAAGCAGATGGCGTTAACGACCAGGACCACGGTAACGGCCCAGCAACCGGAGAGTCGGCTACCGCCCAACCAGGTTGCGCTCGGCGCGCGCGGCGCCGGGACCAGTCCCTGGGCCTGCCGCTCCTCCATTTGGCGAAAGAAGCCGGTCTGGCCGCGCAAATCCTGACTGGGATGGAGAATCTGCAGCGCGGCGGAAAGTTTTCGCGCTGCGGTATAACGATGCGCCGCGGCCAGATCGGCCACTCGCTTCATCCCGATCGCGGGCAGAAAAAGCAGAGCGAACCAGGCGCCCGCGCCGACATATCCGGCATAATTACGAAAGAGGAGAAAGGTCAGCCCGGTCACGACGAGAACGGTGATCGCTGTTAAACGCCACGAACGGACGGCGGGGCGATTCCACGTGCGAAACAGCACTGCCACGGGGGAGACGACGGCGAGGAACAGAAGAATGTGATTGAGCTCGATCAATGACTGCGGTTTGGAGCTTGGAATTTACAAGGCCGACGTGAAACTAGGGAACATCATACCTCAGAGCGAAGCGTAACAGATGCAAGTTTCAGTCACTTACTATTTGGATGTGATTTCGTCCTGGTGCTTTTGGTCAGAGCAGACGTGGGCCGAGTTGAAGCGCCGCTATGAAGGTCGCGTTGCGTTTGACTGGAAGATAGCGCTGATGGACGCGTCCGGTTTTCCGAAAACTCGCGCGCAAGCGGAATGGTACTACCGCCGAAGCGGCACCATGATGCGGTCCAAGGTCATGCTTAAGCCCGGCTGGTTCCGGCCGAATATTCAGGAATGCCTCGCGCCGAATTGTGTGGCGGTGGCGGCGCGCCAGTTCGGCGTCGTTGATGACCGCGTTCGGTTGGCCCTCGCGGAGACCACTCTGCTGGAAGGAAAGGATACCGGAGACTGGGACCTCGCCGTAGAGATCGGCGCAAAAGCAGGCGCACTGGATCGGAAACGGCTGGAGGCCCAGGCCAGGTCAGGCGAAATCGAACAGGAGGTGCGGGGGACAACGGCGGAATTTCACGGCTTGCAAGTGACGCAGCGCCCGACCTTTGTGGTCGATACGAAGATTGGGGATCGCGCGGTCTTCTCCGGCTTCGCCAAGGTGGAGCCGCTCGCTGCCGCCCTCGACTCGGCCCTGGCGGACGCGGAAATTTATGCATCCTACGCCGCCCATTTCGGCTCGCCTCCTGCTTGAGTTGCGATAGACTCCGGAGAGAGATCGATATTCACTTGCCAGCGGCTAAATCTAATCTACTACTTCCGTTCGGCTCGCCGGTAGGCGGACCCATAACCGCGATCAACGCAAACGCGGATATGTGTGAGTGCATTCGGATGCACCTTGTTGCTTCCGGGTTTGCGAAAAGAAAACAGACGATGAGGCGGCGCACTCCTGCCTTGTCTGACCGGAGCTTGAGCTTAATCTGCAACAACAATTTCGTGTAAACGGCCGAATTCGCGCTCGCGAAGTCCTGGTCATTATTGGGTCCACTGGCGAAAAGTTGGGCGTCATGAAACTTTCCGACGCCCTGCGCAGCGCGCAAAGCATGGGCCTCGACGTAGTGGAAGTGGCGCCGACGGCCAATCCGCCCGTCTGCAAAATCGTCGCTCTCGGCAAATTCCGCTATGACATGTCCAAGCAGGAAAAGGACAAGCGGCCTTCCGGAGCCAAGCTCAAGGAAATCAAGTTCCGGATGAACATCGACGATCACGATTACCTGACCAAGATTCGCCACGGCGAAGACTTCCTCGACAAGGGGAACAAGGTGCGAGTGCAGCTGCAGTTCCGCGGCCGCGAAATGGCGCACCAGGACATGGGCCTTCAGCTCATGCACAAGGTGAAAGACGATCTCTCCGGCATGTCCCAGGTGGAGATGGAGCCGAAGATCGCCGGACGTAACGTCACCATGACGTTGTCGCCGCTGCCCGCCAATCGCCGCAAACGCCGGTTCAGCGTGGAGACAGAAGAGGGCGACGAAGAAGAGAGCGTCGAGGCGGCGCCGAACGGCACCGCTAGTTAGGCGAGGAAACCTCACCCCGGGGCCTTCCCTTTTTAAAAGGCGAGGGAACCGCTCAGCGCGTGATTCTTTTGTAGCGGCGGTCTCCGACCGCCGCATTCTTACCACCGCATCTTCCCGAACAGGCGCCGGCAGCCATATTTGCGGCGGTCAGAGACCGCCGCTACACAGCGCGTGATGCGAGGCCGCTTTTCCCTCTCCTCTCAGGAGAGGGTAGGGTGAGGAGGATCGTAACGCGGGCTCAGCACCCGGGCGCTTTTCACCGAAAACTGCATCCTCACCTCAGTCCTCTCCTGATAGGAGAGGAAGGGGACGGGCGCGTTACATCATTGTTTCGCTAAGGGATCTTTTGTAGCGGCGGTCTCTGACCGTCGCATTCTCAGCCGCCACCTTCCCGAACAGGCGCCCGTCGCTATATTTGCGGCGGTCAGAGACCGCCGCTAGACAGCGCCACCTAGTGTTTCTTTTTCTTATGCGCCGCCGGCGTTGCAGTCGGGGTGGGCGTGCCGGAGGGAGCAGGAATCGGGGTCGCGCCTACCTGATTGTTTTGCAGCTCCTGGATCTTGGCCAGCCGATCCTTGCGCCCCTTCGCCTCGGCATTGTTCGGGTCCATCTTCAGGACGTGGTCGGTATCGGCCGCTGAATTTTTGTAATCCTTCTTGGTCTCGTAGATGTAGGCGCGGATGTTGTAGTAGCGAGCCTCTTTCGGATTCATCTTGATCGCATCGTTGTAGTCAGCGAGGGCCGCATCCATCTGCCCGAGCTTTATTTCCGCATAAGCGCGGCGCTCGTGAATGCCGGCGTCGTTCGACTTGATCTTCAACGCTTCGGTAAAATCGGTGGCGGCTTCCTGAAACTGGTTTTGTTTCATCGAAGCCGAAGCACGCTGCTGCAGCGCCGCAGCGAGATCGTTGTTCCACTTTTTGTTCATTTCCGCGGCTTTGCGGAAGGAATCGACGGCCTTGTCCCAATCACCGGCTTTGGCCGCCTCCGAGCCGTCGTGCGCGGTCTTGGTGGCGGGGTCGTTCCCCTGCGCGCGCAGAAGTGGGGCTGAAATTAAGGACAGTGCGATAGCTAAGGAGAATACGATTTTCATTACTTTTGAGTTCGACGTGTTGATACCAGTATGAATTCGAAGTCTGTATCAACCGTGGCTGGCTGAAAAGCGCAAGTATCTAAGCCGCTGAATCTTCCGGTAGCGGCGCCTCTTCGGGGCGGGCCGGAGCAGGGACTGTGGGGACCTCGTCGCGAATCCGCGTAATCTTCAGGGCTCGCCCCGTTTTCTCATCGATCTCGATCACGGCACCGCAGAGGGCCACCGGCCCGGACGCGACCGGAAAGGCTGCGGGGAGATTCGAGGCAAACCGGTTCATAATCGGTTCGATCGCGCGTCCGAGAATTGATTCTGAAGGGCCACACATACCGGCGTCACACAGGAAGGCTGTTCCACCGGGAAAGATTTGTTCGTCCGCCGTCTGCACGTGCGTATGGGTCCCCAAGACCGCAGAGACGCGTCCGTCCAGGAACCGTCCGAGCGCGATCTTCTCGCTGGTGGTCTCGCCGTGAACATCCACGATGATGCAGGAGGTCTCCGCGCGCATCGCTTTCACGGCCGCATCGATGGCGATGAACGGATTCTCGAGGATCGGCTGCATAAACGTGCGTGCCTGGACGTTCATTACACCGATTTTTCCTTTGGCAGTGTCCAGCACGATCGTGCCGGCGCCGGGCGCCCCGGGCGGATAATTCATCGGCCGCAGCAGTCGTGGTTCTAGTTCGAGAAAGGCAGGGATGTCACGCTGATCCCAGATATGATCGCCGGTCGTGACGACCGAAACCCCCGCGCGCAACAAGTCGATCGTGATCTTACCGGTGATGCCGCGGCCGGCCGCGGCGTTCTCGCCATTCGCGACGATGAAATCCAGTGTATATTTTTTCTTCAGCTCGGCTAGCCGCTCGATAACGGCGTTGCGACCGGGTTCGCCAACAATGTCGCCGAGGAATAAAACCGACAGCATTCTGCGACCCTACTAAATAAATGGGCCTGCGCCACACTCACCCTCTCGCGCAGCCGGAGACCGTTGACGCGCCTCCGACCGTGCAAAAAACCCGAAAGGCCGCGAGGCATCGGTGGGGCAAGACTCTGTCGAGCCAAGCCGCGTTGCATCCGCTGGTGGAATTTTCTACGCCGCTGAAAATCGGCTAAACACCACAGCGATGCTTTTCTTGATTCAGAGGCGGCGGTGGCTTGCCCTTGTTCTGCTTAGCGCGGTTCTGCTTTCCCTCTCTGCCGCAACTTCCCCGGAAATCGGCGTGCTCGGGACGCGGCCGAAGTGGTCAATCCTGGAGAAATATCAGGAGACCATCACTCGGGCTGATTTTTTGCGACTGCTCGACGGCATCTATTGCACCCACGGACGACCAGAGCGGCTGATCTCGGTTGGCGCTTTCGACGCGCGCATCCTGACCTCGCGCAATCCGGATCGCTATTTTATTCTGCGCTTTGCCACGGACGAGGAGAAGGCGCGAAGGGTGCCGCGTCTATGGCGACCTGCCAGCTCGTTAGGTTCGAGAACCGATCATCCGTTGAAGGGAGTGCGGGTCGCGCTGGATCCGGGCCATCTTGGCGGCGCGTGGGCGAAGATGGAGGAGCGCTGGTTTCAAGTGGGAAACAGCAAACCAGTGACCGAGGGAGATATGACCCTGCGCGTCTCCCAGCTCGTGGCGAAACGGCTTCGTGAGCTTGGCGCGCATGTTTCGTTTGTGCGCAATGAAACCGAGCCCGTTACCCCGCTGCGTCCAGACGACTTCAAAGAGCTGGCCCGGACCATCCTGATCAAGAACGGCGTGCCTCATCCCCGAGCCACGCCCTTGTCTGCCGATGATCCGGGCAAGGACAAAACGGTCAAATGGCAGAGCGAGATCCTTTTTTATCGCTACAGCGAGATTCGAAAACGCGCGGTCCGGGTCAACACCCGGCTCCATCCCGATCTTGTTCTCTGTCTGCACTTCAACGCCGAAGGCTGGGGCGATCCGGCTAATCCGGATTTGATCGATCACAACCATCTTCATCTCCTGATGAACGGCTCTTATCTGACCCAGGAACTCGAACTGGATGACGAACGCTTCGAGATGGTGCGCCGCCTGTTAAGCCGCGCGGCCGATGAGGAATTGCCGCTTTCAGACGCAGTCGCTGCCGTGATGGCGCGAGAGACCGGCCTACCAGCTTACGAATACCCGACGCACGAATATGCGACACATGTCGGCAACAGCGGATACGTTTACGCGAGAAATCTGCTGGCGACCCGGCTCTATCGTTGCCCGGTGGTTTACTGCGAACCGTATGTCATGAACAGCCGCGAGATGTTCGAGCGCATCCAGGCCGGTGATTACGAAGGCACCCGTCAATTCAACGGCGTGGAGCGAAAGAATATCTTCCGCGAATACGCCGACAGCGTGGTGGACGGGCTGGTCGATTATTACTCCGGAGCTCGCCCGAGCAAGTGAGCGCCTAACCCCGCGCGAAACCGAATCGTCCTTTCTCGGGTAGCGCACTCGTCTCGAGTGCTGGCGATGACGTCTCGTCATCGCGAACTTGGATTTGAAACATTGTTGCGGCGAGATATTCCCATCGTTCGCCAATCCCGCGGCCCACCGCACGGCCAGGCTTTCAAATCCGCGGTCGAAATTCAAAAGGTCGCGGCGCTAAGGCCCCTCCCACATTTTCCTGCCTTCCTGCCTTCCTAATTGAATCCGGCTTCGCCTTCTGGTTTTCTGGCTTCCAAATTCGCCAGCACTCGAGACGAGTGCGCTACCCGGAATCAGAGGTGCGCGATTGCGTGCTTGATATCGTCGAGCGTCACATCCGATGAAAGATAGGCAGAGCCAATCTTCGGCGTAACGACAAACCGGACCGCGCCGGCTTCAAATTTCTTGTCGGCCATGACCGCATCCAGCACTTTCTGGCGGTCGATGGCTGCCGGCAGTTTCGTCGGAAGCGAATAGGCGGCGAAGAGTTCCTCGATTGCCTTTGCCTCCGTGCTGGTTAGGCCGGCGCGTTTCATCGAGATTCGGGCCGCCGCCACCATGCCGAGGGCAATGGCTTCGCCGTGAAAAAATTCATGATAATTGCCGGCGCGTTCAATGCCGTGACCAATAGTGTGCCCGAAATTCAAGACCGCCCGTTTTCCCGATCGATCGTCTTCGTCATCGGCGATGGTGCGCGCCTTGATCTCGATGTTCCGCTTCACTAACTCCTGCAGTTCGGCTCCGCCGGTAACCTTCCCCTTACGCAGATTTTCGAACATAGCGGCGTCGCCGATGATGCCGTGCTTGATGATTTCTGCGAACCCCTGATTCAGCTCGCGCTCCGGAAGTGTTCGCAAAAGATACAAATCATCGATCACTAACGATGGTGGGTGCACCGCGCCGAGCAGGTTCTTGCCGAAGGAGGTGTTAAGCCCCGTTTTCCCGCCAATCGAGCTATCCACCATCGCCAGGAGCGTGGTCGGAATCTGGACATGCCGAATGCCACGGTGAAAAACGGCTGCGACGAACCCGGATAAATCCCCGATCACGCCGCCGCCCAGCCCAATGACTAACGACTTGCGGTCGCATCCGTCGGCGGTCATTGCCTCGGTGACGTTGTTCACTTGTTCGATCGATTTGGAGCTCTCGCCGGCCGGAACGAGATACGTTAGAACATTCAATCCCGTCGCCGCCAAAGAGGCTTCCACCTGTTCGCTGAAAAGCGGTCCAACATTCGTATCTGAAATGACAATCACGCGGCTCCGATCCGGAACCGTTTCCTTTATGACTGTGCCAACTGAATCGAGAACGCCGTTCCCGATGATCACCCGATAGGATGCGCGGGTGTTTCCGATTGTGACTTCAGAATTCAAGCGCAGAGAGCGCGCTTACGGGCCCGGCGCCGGTGTGGCGGTCGGGTTCCAGCGTTGATTTGCGCTCAGGTCACCCTGCGTCGACGTGGAATTAACGTAGGAAGGCGATCCGCTTTGATTCCAGGACATCGTTTCCACATGCATGTCGGCCAGGCAGACATTGATCCGGCGACGACTGTTGTGCGTTCCCCCCTGCGCAGTCCCTTGCGATCCGTTGCCCCCTTCGCGGACAGTCACATTGCCATTGGCGGTCCCAGTGAAGTTGACCCTGGGCTGCGAGTCCTGGGCGGGCGCGAAGAGGATGTAGACCGAGGGATTGCCTATTTGGTCGGTGGTCAACCCGCCACCGTTGGTCGCATGCGTGTTGGAATTGAATCCGTAGCTGACGGGAGCGTTGGTGTCGCTTTCGATCGCGTTCCGGTTATCAAACGGTGATTTGTAAACTTTCCAGGAAGAAACGTACTTTGGATGAAGTGTTACCATCCAGGATGGTGACGTGGTCGAAACGAAATAGGTCGCGTCGTTATCGTTTAAATAGAGCTGCGTGGCCAAGCCGAGCTGCCGCAGGTTATTGAGGTCCTGCGTGCTTTTGCCGCGTTCCTGCATTCCGCTGACTGCGGGAAAGAGAAGAGCCGCCAGCGTGGCGATGATGGCAATGACCACCAGCATTTCCATCAGGGTGAAAGCTTTCAGGAGAGATTTCTGCATGCGCTTGGAGAAAATATTGATTATCAGGGGCAGACGGAAGCCAATTCGCAACATCACAGCCATACTTGACGGGAATGTCTGACTCCTGTGTACTGAGGCATGCCCGATCCGGTCGATCCCACTTCGCCACCGCCTGCGCCTCCACCCTTCGATGTGGGGACGGCTCCGTCCGGCACCGGGCTCCCGAGCAACGTCGCAGCCGCTCTAGCCTGCATCCCGTTATTTGGCGGAATCATTTTTTACATCCTCGAAAAGCGGGACGATTTCGTCCGCTTCTATGCCATGCAGTCGATCGTCCTTGGTATCGCCTGGATCCTGTTTTCCGTCGCCTTCGGGATGGTTTATTTCATCTTCGCGCACCTTCCCTTGATCGGCGTTTTCCTCGCCATTCTTTGGTACATCGTCGGCATGCTCGCTCACCTCGCGTTTGTCGCGGTTTGGATCATCGCCACGATCAAAGCGTTCACCAACGTTCGCTGGGAGATCCCATACATCGGTCCGGTGGCACGAAAGCAATTCCCGCACGCCGGGGTTTGATCGCAGCCTAACCGATCACTTTGACGATGATTTCGGTCAGGATCAGCTCATGATCGAGCTGACTGGTCACCAGCCGAACATTTGCGTCCAGGCAAGCTTCCATTCCTTCAACTAATCGGCCGGTCTCGAAATCTTCGGCGTTTTTCGCCGCCATTCCGAGCGCCCAGCCGCTGATCGCGCCATCCTTCTTTCTCGGCAGATGTGCGGTCGCTTCGTCCGGCAACCGATTCAACGCGGAGATGAACTGAAACGGCGCGTGCGGCCGCGAAATGCGATAACGCCGCATCAGATCGCCGGCCAGCAGGAGGTTGCGAATGGTTGGGAGAATGGCGGCATACAGGATTCCCATCGCCTTTTCGCCTTGCTCCAGCAATCGCCGAATCAATTCGAGGCAGCGCTCGAGGTTTTTCTCGACCAGCGCATTCCCCAATTCGAAAACCACGCCGGCGCGGGATAACGGCACCAGATTATGCACGACCGGGGTGGAAACATCGCGGTCCTTGCCGAGATAGAGATCAATCTTTTCGAGTTCGTTCTCGATCTGCCGCGTGTCTCCACCGGTCAGCAGAACAAAAAGCATCAGCGCTTCTTCGTCGAAGGTGAGCTTTCGTTTCGCCGCCTGAGTGCGAACGATCTGACTCGCTTCCTCTTCCCAGCCGGATCGGCTCGAATCAAGGCGATCGAAGACCTCCACCTCCGCATTCTTCGCGAACGCCTTGTAGAATGAGCGCCGTTTGTCCACGTCGATAGCGCTCAGCAAAAAGGTGATGCCCTCGGCCAGATTGCCGTTCAGCGTTTCCGCCAATTCTTCGAGCGCATCCTGCACCGTCGCCGAGCGCCCCATCACACTATCAGCCAGAAAGTTGACGTTTTTCAGCCAGACCAGCTTTGCCCCGCCGAAGAACGGCATCGTTTGCAGCGCTTCGATCGTCGAGCGAATGCGGCTGGCCGCCTGCTCGACATTGTCGGCGCACCCATCGATCGATTCGAGCCCGAAATCCCCGCCCGCTTCCGGCTGCAGCTGCACCGCCAGCTCGGCGGCTACGCGTTTGATTTCGGCTTCGTCAGAGCCGACGACGCCGTGCATCTTCGCGGTAGATGATTTCGTTTTCGCCTTCGGCATCGCGCCACTAGCCTACATTCTGAGTTCACCGGACCGAAAGTGATTTCAGGTAAATGTTTCGCATCTCCCGCCGCAAGGGCGGAAGCTCCGGCGCCGCCGAAAACTAGTTCTCGCTGACCTGCTGCAGGGTGCTGTCGAAATCCCGCGAAACATATTCGCGAAATTTCTCCTCGAGCACGGTCATGTTCGCGAATTTTCCGGCGTAGATCCGCGTGAAGGCCGCTTCAAACGGCTGGTGCCGGCCCAAGGCGTCAGCCAATTGTAGGAAAGCTGGCTTATCCGTGGAGGCGAGAAACCGCACCAGCCGTTCCGATTCGTCATAGAAGGTTTCGACGTGATCGTTCGGCACCTGCGTAAACGTGACCAGGCGTGATAACGGAATTACACCTTCGGGCGCGATCGGCTGGGAGCGAGGTTTTGCCAGATATCCGCGCGCTCTCTGATAACTGGCGTGCGCACCCTTGCTGATGTATTGCGCCATCCCTTCATCGAGCCATCGCGGAATGCCGCCCGTGTAGTAGCGGTGCAAAATCAGGTGCACGATTTCGTGGCCGAGCTCATTGCCGGAAAATCGATAGGCCGGGTTGCGCTGAATGAACAGGCTGCCGGCCGAGTGAATCCCGCCGGTCCAGCGTTCCAGGTTTCCGTAGGTTTGAAATTGCTGCCAGTCCTCCGGTTTCTCAAAAACGTAGACGTGGGATTTGGTTTCGCCGCCCGGTGGTTCGCTTTCCAGTTCCTTGACGATGACGCGATAATGAAACTCCGCTTCAACCGAGACTGGTGTCGCGACGTAGCCGTGGAAAAAGTGATAAACGAAGTGTTCGGTCTCGGCGTGCTTCCAGTCACCGGCCCGGATCGCTAACGCCTTTTCGCCGAGCGGATTCGGATCAGTTTGGCTGACCTGTTCGAGTGCTTCTTCCTGGAGCGAGCTGAGTCCAACTGTGTTCGCGTCGTCAGCAAACGAAGCGGTCGTTCCCAAGAGCAATGCTGCCAGTAAAAGCCGGAAAAGGAGCCGCACCGCTCTCGCGAGAGCTAAATCCATGCGCAGGCGGCTCGGCCGATGAGCCGGCAGCTTTGAAGTCGCTAGACTCGCGACCTTCTTCGTCCTGAGCCGCGCGTGTACTTCACGGGTCTCCGTTTTGGCTCGATTTTATCAATCCCGGTCCCGCTCTTAACCTCCATGATCTGATCGCGCAGCAGCGCGGCACGCTCGAACTCGAGATTGGCCGAGGCGGTTTGCATTTCATCTTCGAGCTCCCGCAATAACTCGGTCAGGTCGAAATTTCCGCCTCCTTCCTGGATGACCGATGAGGCAATCTCCCGTCCGCGCAGAAGGGTGTGCAGACTTTCCTGGACCGCGCGTTGAACCGTTTGCGGCGTGATCCCGTGCTGCTCGTTATACTCCATCTGCTTGGTGCGGCGATATTCCGAAATGGAGATGAGCGCCTGCATGCTTTGCGTCACCTGGTCGGCGAAGAGCACCACCTCGCCGTTGATATGACGCGCCGCGCGCCCGGCCGTTTGAATGAGCGAGGTTTCGCTGCGCAGGAATCCCTCCTTGTCCGCATCGAGAATGCAGACTAACGAAACTTCGGGAAGATCCAGGCCCTCGCGCAGCAGGTTGATTCCCACCAGGATATCGAACTCCGCCGCGCGTAAAGCCCGCAGAATTTCGACACGTTCGATCGTGTCGATATCGCTGTGCAGATAACGGACCTTCAGACCAACGTCCCGCAGGTAGTCGGCTAAATCCTCCGCCGTCCTCTTCGTCAGAGTCGTAACCAGCACGCGTTCGTTTTTCTCCACGCGTCCCCGGCACAGCTCGATGGTGTCATCAATCTGATGCTTGAGCGGTTTGATCGTGATCCTCGGATCGAGCAGACCGGTCGGGCGAATGATTTGCTCGACCACCAGGTGTGCGCCCGGCGTGTGCACATCGAAGTTCTCCGGGGATTCATCGGACTTTGATGCAATCGAGGAAGCGGAGCTGTTGCCCCCCGGAAGAATGAACGGAACTTGTTCTTCCTCGCCGATCCGTTGCCGGCGATGAGCGAAATATTTCTGGTTTCCAGCGATGCTGTTCGAGATCTCAAACTCCGCCGGCGTCGCGCTGACGTAAATCGTCTGGTTGGTCAGCTTCATGAACTCGTCAAAATTCAGCGGCCGGTTATCGAGCGCGCTCGGCAGACGAAACCCATATTCCACCAGCACCGTTTTGCGGGAGCGATCCCCTTCATACATGCCGCCAATTTGCGGGATGCTTGCGTGGGACTCGTCGACCACGAGCAGAAAATCTTTCGGAAAAAAGTCGATCAGCGTGTAAGGCCGTGAACCGGGTTCTCGCCCCGACAGATGTCGCGAATAATTTTCGATCCCGTTGCAGAAACCCATTTCCTGCAGCATTTCCAGATCGTATTCGGTGCGCATGCGCAGGCGCTGCGCTTCCAGCAGCTTTGACTGCGATTCGAGCTGCACAATCCGATGCTCCAGTTCGTTGCGAATGGAGCTGAGCGCGCGATTCAACTTATCCGCGGGAGTGACGAACTGCTTCGCCGGATAAAATGTAATCACGCTGAGCGAATCAATCGCATTCCCGGTTAGCGGATCGAACCGCGTGATGGCGTCGATTTCGTCGCCGAAGAACTCCAGCCGGATCGCTTCTTCGTCCGCGGTCGCGGGATAAACTTCGACAACGTCCCCGCGCACGCGAAAGCGTCCCCGGCTGAAGTTCATGTCATTACGCTCGTAGAGCATGTCAATCAGCCGGCCGAGGACAGCTTCGCGGCTTGTCTGCTGTCCCTTCTTCACCGTCAGGAGCATCCGTCCGTAATCTTCCGGCGATGAAAAGCCGTAAATGCATGAAACGCTCGCGACCACGATCACGTCGCGCCGCGAAAGTAGCGCACCCGCGGTGGAGAGGCGCAGCCGCTCAATCTCTTCATTAATCGAGGAATCCTTTTCGATGTAGGTGTCCGAGCGCGGGATGTAAGCCTCCGGCTGGTAGTAATCGAAATAACTAACGAAATACTCGACCGCGTTGTGCGGGAAGAACTGTTTGAACTCCGAGTAAAGCTGCGCCGCCAGCGTCTTGTTGTGGGAGATTACCAGGGTCGGCCGATCGACTTCTCGAATTGTATTCGCAACCGTGAAGGTCTTCCCGGATCCGGTCACTCCCAGCAGGGTCTGATGCCGATTCCCCGCCTCGATCGACTTCACCAGCTTGGCGATCGCCTGCCCCTGATCGCCCCGCGGCTGATAATTCGACTCAAGCTGAAACGGCATCGATCAAAGTAGCACTTCCGCGGGGTGGATTAAACTGGGGCGTGGCGCACGCCGCCTCGATTTCTTATTTCGGCGCTCTGCCACACGCCACCTCGATTCCCACCTACGTGCTGCCCGCTTACTGGCGGTGATGATTTGCTAATTTTGATCTTCCTGCAACGCCCACGGCGAGGTCGCAGTGGGGCGCACGCGAAAGTTCCGGGGAGGGCGCGCGCCTCGCGCGCCGATTGCGGCGCCCTCGCCGCAATCAATACAAAGCTAATAGAACGAAGGCGAGGCGCCATCGTAGGCGCGCGAGGCGCGCGCCCTCCCCGGACTTCGACGCTCGGCTGTGAGCGAGCCTGTTTGGCGGCCAATGAAACCAGCAGGATGGCCGCCCGATATGCACCGCGCTAACGGCCGGTGTGTGAATCGTTGGGCGAAAAGACGGCCTTCGCTCGTTTTACTGGCGGTGATGATTTGCTAATTTTGATCTTCCTGCAACGCCCACGGCGAGGTCGCAGTGGGGCGCACGCGAAAGTTCCGGGGAGGGCGCGCGCCTCGCGCGCCGATTGCGGCGCCCTCGCCGCAATCAGTTAGACAAACCTAATCGAACGAAGGCGAGGCGCCATCGTAGGCGCGCGAGGCGCGCGCCCTCTCCCCGGACTTCGCGGCTGCCTCGGCTTATCGGCCGATCTAGGGGAGCGGTTCGCGAAGTTCGTTGAAGGCGTCGCCCAAGTGGGCGAGAACGTCGCGGGGGAGGAGAGATTCTTCGCTTTGGCCGTGATTGAAGATGGACATTTCAGCGGCGCGGCCGCAGGCCCACGCGGCAATGCGCGCGGCGTCGTAGAAAGAAATGCCGCGCCCGGCGAGACCGGCGCAAACGCCGGTGAGAACGTCACCCATTCCGCCAGTGGCCATGCCCGGATTTCCGGTGGAGTTGTAGCTCAGGGGTTTGCCGCGCTCGGCCACGATGGTGCGGCTGCCCTTGAGCAGCAGGGTGACAGGATATTGGTCGCAAAAATTTCGGGCCGTTCCTGCGCGCGACATTTTGCCGGTATCAAAGAGCCGCGCCATTTCGCCGGGATGCGGAGTGAGCAAGCGCGGACCGGCGGCGCGATTGAGCAAATCAATCTTCTGGCTGAGAGCGTTGAGGCCGTCGGCATCGATCACCATCGGATGAGGCGATTGATCGATGAGGCGCAGAAGATCCGACGCGCGATCAAGCCCGAGGCCGGGGCCGACGGCCCAGACATCGACGGGAACATTGACCAGGTCTTTCATCGATTTGTAGGGGCGAACCATCGCTTCGGGGGGAGCCATCGCCGCGAGCAGACCGTAGAGATCCTTCGGCACAAAAAGTTCGACGAGACCACCGCCGGCGCGCAGTACACCTTCCGTAGTCATGATGGCGGCACCGAGCGTTCCTTCGGCACCAGCGAGTATGCCAATCCGGCCGAATTGATTCTTGTAGACGCTGAACTTCCGCCGAGGAAGGAGGGGGTGAAGAGAAGGGGGCGAGGCGAGCGTCTCGTTAATGCCTGCTTCCGGCGCAGTCAGCTCGCGCAAGTGCACCACTTCCAGGCGGCCGACGAGGTCGAGGCTGGAATCGACAAGCAAACCGTGTTTGGCGTAGCCAATGGTGACGGTGAAGTCGGCGTGAACACAGTCTTCCGGATCGGTCTCGCCGGTATCGCCGTTAAAGCCTGAAGGAATATCAACGGCAAAGACGAAGGCGTTCTCCTCGGTGCGCAGGCGGTTGATTTCCTTGCAGAGGGTGCGAACCGGTTCGCGCAGGAGCGATTGAGAACCGAGACCGACGAGGCCGTCGAGGATAACGGTCTCACCAGATCTGAGAGAGTGCGCCGGTTCGGGAACTTCGCGGAATCGAGCGAGCTGTTTCCGGGTCAGGTCGGCGCAGTCTGCTTCCGCTGAAGCGAGGCGCGTTTCGATTTTCCAGCCGGCCTGCTGGAGATGCCGAACGGCGACGAGCGCGTCTCCGCCGTTATGGCCCTTCCCGACAAAAGCAAGGCAGCGCGCGGGCCGGGGAAAAACTCGCCTAACGAACCGCGCAATGCCGGCGCCGGCTTCCTCCATCAGGCTCTCGGCGCTGATCCCGCGGGCGAAGGCAGCTTCCTCCACCTCCCGCATCTGCGCCGAACTCAGGATCGGCGAGTCCAATTAGTCCCCCGATTTTTTGGTGGAGGAAGATTTCTTTTTCTTACTGGAGCTGCTGCTGGAACTGCTCTTTTTCTTTTTGGATTTGCTGCTGCTCTGGTGATGGCGTTTCGAGCGGGAGATATCCGGATCGCGCGTGCGCGTCTGGTCGAGGAACGGCTGCAAGGGGATGCGCGGCAGGGGTTCAGCGGCAGTGGCGAGGCTTTCGGAAGCGGGCGCGTTGATGACGCGGCTGTTGGCGACGGAGCCGCGATTGCGGATGCCGCGGGCAATCTCATCGGCCAGCTTCTGCCGGTAGGAGGAGGATTGAATATACGAAGCCTCCTGTGGATTGGTGAGGAAACCGCATTCGACGAGCACGGCCGGAATGGAGGTGCGGCGAAGGACAAAGTATCCGCGCCGGCGAACACCGCGATTGGGCGAAGGCGCGCCGCCGGCGACATAATAGTGAATGGCGGAGGCGAGCGGCAGGCTCTGCGAGCTGTAAAAGTATGTTTCGATGCCGTTAGCGCCGCGGCGGGTTGCGGAGTTGAAGTGGACGCAAACGAAAATGGCGCCGCGATAAGAATTCGCGATGGCGACGCGGGTGCCGAGTGGAACAAAAACATCCGAGCTGCGCGTCATGACGACGCGGTAGCCGGCCGCTTGAAGAATGCTGCGGAGACGCATGGCAACGTCGAGGGTCATATGGCTTTCAGGCACACGTTGTCCCGGAATACCCCCGCGATCATAACCGCCGTGGCCGGCATCGATCACGACAACGCTGCCGCCACCGGATGGAGCCGAGCTGGCGACGCGTGAAGCTCCGAAGCTGACGCCGGCAAAGGCGACGAGCCAGAGCAGCAAGGTCAGGAAAAGTTTTCGGCTCATCTTATTCCGGCCGGTCGGAGAGCTTCGGTTCTGCTTGCTGGGCCGCGGGAGCGACCGGCTGATCGACCATGCCTCCGCGCACATTTACCGTTCCGTCGTTACCGCGAACCAGGTGTGGCCGCGACTTCGTCTCGGAAAACGAGGTATGGGAAAGGAGCTCACCGTTCACGCCGATAAGCGAATAGGACCACATCCGGGGTCCGGAGCAATGCAGAACGTGCAGGCGGTTCTGCGGGTCGATCTGTGGCTTGGGCTCGTCGTAGAGAATCATTCTTCCTAACGAATAAGTAGCGTAAACGATGCCCGTGTCCTTGTCGGCCACGCGCACATAAAGGGAAGTATGGTCAGGAAACCTGTTGGTCAGAAGCGAATAAGTTCGAACCGAGCCCGGCCCGGCCCCGTCCGGGACGCCTACCGTCTGCTGCCAGATGGGGCGGGCGTCGGTCACCTCGATGACGCGGGAAGGGGAATAGAAGTATTTCCCGAGGTCTGGGAAATAGACGTGGGCCCGGACGTGGTAGAGACCGTAGTCGTGGACGGCGAAAAGAGGAGTGATGTTAATCTTTTGCGTCACTTTTTTCCCGGCTGCGATTTTCAGAGGTGGTTGGGAGCCGGGACGGATAGGAGCAACATTCTGGCCTTCGGCGCCGGTGACTTCGAAACCGAACCATTCTATGCCCTCGGCGTCCTGCAGTTCGATATCCCGGCCAGCCAGGTTGGTGATCGAAATGGTCGCGATGATCGGTTCGTGAGCGATGAACTGCAGGCGCGGAACTTTCAGTTCCAGCTGGATCTGGGCGGAAACACGTCCAGCGGGAAGAAGAACAGCCGCAACGAAGGCGACGGCGATCAGTCGCCTAACGAATGACGGCACGGCTGATGCGCCTCCAGACATTCTGCCGCTCTTCCGGCTCGGGTTGTTCCTTGCGCCGCTCGATCGCCTTGATCAGGACCTGGTCCCAGGGGTCGGTAATCGTCTCGACCGGCGGCCGCACCGTCCGGTCGTAGCCGAACTCAACATAATGCCAGTCCATCATTTCGTTGAGGGCGTCGGCTCCGCGACCACGCGTAGTCTCGGCGTGCGCGATCTGGCCGGAGCGGAGATAAGCAATCCCGCTCTGGTCGCCCTTCACCATCTGAATGGCCCCGCTCTTACCGCTCAGGCAGCACATTTGTAAAACATCCGCTACATGGAACAAGTCGGGAGCACCTTCGGTTGCGGCGGCGGCGCGCTCGAGACTCTCGAGCAAACCTTCCCCGTCGATCGGCTCAGGGAAAACCTTGGTGTGATTGATTTCCAGACGCTGGTCAGACGCTTGGTAAGGCGGAAGGAAGAGGGTCTGCAGATTGGGAAAGAAATCACTGAGGGTGGCGCCGAGGGTCAGGCCATCCACTCCCTCGCTGTCCAGCTGGGTGAGGAGCAAAGTGCAGCGGGCGTGACGGCGAGCCCACTCTACAGCGGCGGCATCACTTCCCACCAAATCGCATTCATGCGTGGTGTAGTCTTTCACCATCTGCACCAGCTGCTCCCCGACCTCGGCTTCGCGGTGCACAACGAGCAATTCCATTACGGCGGGGTCGAAGTAGTCGGCGGAGGGAAGATGTTCAGCAACTTGGTGGGGTCGGCCCGCACCGCTTGGAGTTTGTCATTGTAATAAATTCTCACGATATAGCCGAGATATTTTCTTCGCTGCGAATCGTCCGCGGCCGCGGCTGCGGGCGTCGGTTTGGCGGCGGTCTTGCTCCTCTTGTTCGGATTCATGGACGCGGCCGCTTCGCTGAGGGCAGCATCCTGAGAGCGCGCCTTGTTTTTCGCGCGCAAGTAGGTCACGGCCAGCACCTCCGGCTTCGCCCCGGCCCAGTCGTGATCCGGGGTCAGCCATTCGTAGTTCACGTCGGCGTCGGTCAGTTTGATCTCGCTGTCGTTGACCGTGTCATAAAAGAAGACCTGAATCTTGACGCGGGTGTGATCGATCACGCTACCCGGACGTTTCTTCACCGCGATCTTGAGGAGAAGATTGGTCTCGGCATCGGGATCCGGCGTTTCGGTCGCGGTGACTTCGCTGATACCGAAGGTCGAGCCTTCCGGAATGCCATCGGCGCCAGCGGTCGTTGGGACGCCCTGTTCGGGACTCGCCTGGGCTGCGGGGGCGGGTGTTGCCGGGACGCCGCGTTTCAAACGCGCGTCAGCCAATTCGTAAACAGAGCCGGCGGAAGGCCCAATCTCCTGAACCTTGCGCCACATTTCGTTGGAGCGATCCAAGTTGTTAGTCGCTTCGTAAATGCGAGCCATCTCGGCGTAGGCCTGGGCGTTGCGCGGATTCGCTTCCACCGCCTGTTGAAAACGAGTCATGGCGGTGGCGGTATCGCCGCGGCCGGC
This sequence comes from uncultured Verrucomicrobiae bacterium, assembly GCA_963746035.1. Lineage (GTDB taxonomy): Bacteria > Verrucomicrobiota > Verrucomicrobiia > Chthoniobacterales > UBA10450 > JBBRDU01. The sequence goes on from CAVUZN010000002.1 coordinate 557,860, forward strand.
GTAAGCCATGCCTTCGTTAACGAGACGTTGATCGGCACTAACCGCGGACGGAGCGGCCGTCGGGGCGGTAACGGGTGGGAGACTTGCGGTTGGTGCCAAGGCGAAGGCAGGAGTTGATTCGGTCGCGGCGGTTGCCGCCGTTGTCGGAACCTGGGCCGGCGCGGTTGCGGCGGTGCGATGAGTTCGACGGTAACCGACAAAGTAATAAGCGCCGAAAACGAGCTCGGCCAGCGCGAGCGCGCTGACGAGCGCGACGCCGATCTTGAAACTGTAGTCGCCACGCGGGGAGGACGAGAAGCTCATCGTCCGCATGGCGGAGGTTTCGGTTAGGAAACGATTCTCCATGGCTTACGGGAAATCGACTTTAGCGCGAAATCTCGTTTTGGCTAAGAATCTTAAAGCCCGCACCGAGGAGAACGTTGGAGGCGCATTCGGTGTCGTCCACGTGCACCGCGAGGGCGGCCATCCCGCGGGGCCGGGTGAGGAGGGCATAGGTGAAATGGACGTTCACTTCCGCCATGAAGAGGGTGGCCAGGAGTTTCACTAGCTGGGTGGCGACTTCGCGCATTTCCACCACCACCACTTCGCAAATCCCGAAGGCAATATTATGTTCGTGGAAGAGGCGTTCCGCTCCTTCAGGATCGCTCACCACCACCCGGGCGATGGCGGAATCGGTAGATTCGGAGACGCTCAGGGCGACCACGTGAATGTGGTTGGCATTGAGCATCTTCACCACGTCGAGCATGGCCCCGACCTTGTTGGCCAGGAAAACGGAGAATTGTTTAACGAGGGGTCCCTCGAGCTTGGAGGTCGTTTCGGGCATTTCGAGAGCCATACGGGGACGTCCAGTTTAGACAGGATTAACAGGATTTTACAGGATTTGTTGATGGGAGCAGCCGAGACGGCTGCCTCTACAGCACTTTTTTGAAGGGAAGCCGCGTGCGATGTGCGCGGCCGGACGCGACTCCGAGAGTCTCTTCTGTGGCGGCAGCCGTGTCGGCTGCTCTTTCCGCTTCCTCTGAACCGTTCTGCGGCTACGCTCCGCTTCATGATCAAAGCCCGCCCCAAAAGACTGGAAGCGGTTTTCCCTCCATTTCCGACGTATTACGTAACGTTTTGCACACGGGATCGCCGGCAGATTCCATCTCTGAAGAATGCCCAAGACGGGCTTGAAAGTTATCGGCGAATTGGTCTCCAGAAATTTGGTGTTCGTCTGGAGCAATACGTCATCATGCCGGATCACGTTCACCTATTCGTCAATGGGACCGCTGATTTCTCTTTGTCCAGGTGGGTGGGCGGCTTGAAACGGGCCATTTCGAAAACCAGTGATCAAGGTGGTCAACTGTGGCAGCCAGGTTTCTTCGATCGGGTGGTGCGGTCTAACGAAAAGACCGAGGCGAAATGGTTTTATATCAGAGAGAATCCGGTTCGAGCGGGTTTGGTCAGTCGAGCAGAGGATTGGCCATACCAGGGTGATCGTGGTGACGACGCGTTAAGGGAGGAGAGCGCAGCCGACACGGCTGCCTCCACAGGAGCGCCCGGACGTGAGTGAGAGCCTCTCTACTGTGGCGGCAGCCGTGTCGGCTGCCGTTTCCGCTTTCTCTGGACGGTTCGGCGGCTACCCTCCGAAGGATTTAGGAGCAGCAACCGAGACGGCTGCCTCCACACAAGCAAGCGCTTCGCGATAATGGAAGAAGAGAATGACTTGATGGCGCAACGGCGCTCGAAGATGGAAGGGCTGCGGGCGAAAGGGGTGGCGCCATTTGGTGCGGCCTTTGGGACGACCGGCTCGATCGGCGAGGTGCGGGCGCAATTCAAGGAAGGCGGATCCTATCGCGTGGCGGGCCGGGTCATGGCGCATCGCGACATGGGCAAGAGCCACTTCCTGGATTTGCGGGATGCGAGTGGGCGCATCCAGATCTATGTGCAAAGCAAGGAGCTCGGACCGGAAGCGATGGAGATCTTCGGGTTGCTCGACCTGGGCGATTTCGTCGGAGTGGAGGGGACCGGGTTCGTCACGAAAACCGGAGAAAACAGCATCAAAGTGGCGAAGCTGGAGGTGCTTTCGAAAGCGCTGCGGCCATTGCCGGAGAAATGGCATGGCCTGCAGGACGTGGAAGGCCGATACCGCCAGCGTTACCTCGATCTCGCCACCAACGAAGAGTCACGCGACGTTTTTGTTAAGCGCATAACGATCATGCGCGAGACCCGCCGGTTCCTGGAAGAGCGCGGCTTTCTCGAGGTGGAGACGCCGATGTTGCAGGCGGTGCCGGGGGGTGCGGCGGCGCAGCCGTTCGCGACGCATCACAAGGCGCTCGGTTTGAACTTGTATCTGCGGATTGCGCCGGAGCTCTACTTGAAACGCTTGTTAGTCGGCGGATTCAACAAGGTTTTCGAGCTGAACCGGAATTTTCGCAATGAAGGCATCTCGCGGCGACACAATCCGGAGTTCACCATGCTTGAGGCGTATTGGGCTTACGCGGATTTCGAGAAGATTGCCAACCTGGTGGAGGAACTGATTTGTCACCTGGCGGGCGCCATCGCGGAAAGCGGAAATGCGAAAGCGGAAAACGGAAAGGAGAGCGACGCCGCGCTTCGAATTGAGCATAAAGATGCAGACGGCCAGGTCACGCGCACGATCAATCTGCAAAGACCGTGGCGGCGGGCGCCTTATCGCGATTTGATTCGGGAAGTCGCGGGCGACGACTGGTTCGACCTAACGAGCGAACAACGGCGCGCCCGCGCGATCAATGAATTGAAGGTCGAGATCGGGCCGGATCTAGTCGATCACGAAGTGACGCAGCACGTCTTCGAAAAGCTGGTGGAGGAAAAGACGTTTGATCCGCTTTTCGTGACCCATTGCCCGAAGGAGCTGGTGCCGCTGGCGAAGCAAAACGTGGCCGATCCTTCCCTGGTCGATGTTTACGAGCTGATTATTAATGGAGTGGAGATCTCGCCAGGCTACACGGAGTTGAACGATCCGGACGTGCAGCGGCAGCGCTTGCTCGAGCAGGCGGGTGAAGAGACCCAGAAGATTGACGAGGAATTCCTGCTCGCGCTGGAGCATGGCATGCCGCCCGCGGGCGGTTTTGGAATGGGAATGGATCGGCTAACGATGATGTTGACGGGTGCGGAATCAATCCGCGATGTGATTTTGTTTCCGTTGTTGCGGCCGAAAGGGTAGGGGGAGGGCGAGGAGTGGAGTGATGGAGTGATCATCTCGTGAGCGGGCGGTTCGGTGAACGGCCGCTACCTGTGATTAACATTCGACGGCAGTTAGGGGCGGTTCACCGAACCGCCCGTCGCACGAGGCTTGATCGCGTCCTGAGGAGCGGATCGAGGTTGCGCCGCTTTTCCCTCTCCTCTCAGGAGAGGGTTAGGGTGAGGAAGATCTTCATGCGCGATCAACACCTGGGCGCTTTTCACCAGAAACTGCTTCCTCACCTCAGTCCTCTCCTGGCAGGAGAGGAGGGAGACGAGCGCCAGTTACCTACCGCTCTATTACTTCAACACTCCAACGCTCCAACGCTCCAACGCTCCAACGCTCCAACGCTCCAACACTCACACCTTTCTCATCCGCGCTTGCATGGTCGGGCTGAGGTAGCGGCGGCCGGCGAGAACGTCGCTCAAGGCGACGTGAATTTTTTCGACGGCGTCGTGTTTGACCATGTATCCGCGCGCGCCGGCGCCGAGGGCGCGCTCGGCATAGTCAGGCTCCTCGTGCATGGAAAGGACAAGGATGGCGACCGCGGGAAATTTCTTTCGCAGAATCCGGGTCAGCTCGATGCCGTCTTTGTCCGGAAGACCGACATCCACGATCGCGAGATCCGGGCGTTCTTTGCGGACAACGACGATAGCATCGGCGGCGTTTCCCGCTTCGCCGCAGACGGTGAATCCGTCGGTGGTGTGAATCATCCGCTCCAAGCCCCGCCGGATGAGCGGGTGATCGTCGACGATTACGACGCGTTTACCAGAAAATGTTTTTTGGTGAGTTGAGGGGGAGGGAGTCTTGGTCGCCTTCTTTTTCTTAACCTTACGAGCGGGGGACGCCATGCAGGTGAACGCAAATAGCATTCGGGGCTGAGATGGTGTTCATGGGGACTGAAATTGGCGTGGCGCGGTGCACGAAACTGGCCTCAACCTTCGCGCGCCGACGTCCACTGCACGGCAAAACGTGCGACCTGGCGTGCGTTACTCAAATTGAGCTTTTCTTTAATATGCGCGCGATGAGTTTCCACCGTTTTCGGGCTCAGATGCAACGCCTTGGCGATGGCCTTCACCTCCTGCCCTTTGCCGATCCGTTCGAGAATCTCGAGCTCGCGATCGGTTAACTGGTCGGTCAAATTACCGCCCGGCTGGGATTTGCTGAGAACAACATTGGAAATCACATCGCTGGCCATGCCCGGACTCAGATAAGTGCGGCCGCCGACGACTTCGCGCACGGCAACGAGAACGCTGCTCAGCGCTTCTTCTTTGGTAACATAACCGTTCGCGCCCGCGCGCAACGAACGCACTGCGTAAGTTGGCTCGTCGTGCATCGAGAGCACCAGCACCGGCATTTTGGGGAATTCGGCCCGCAGCGATTTGGTTAATTCAAGACCATTGGTCCCTTTCAGGCCGAGATCCGCGATCACCATGGTAGGCCGTTGTTTGCGCACCACTTCCATCGCTTCCGCGGCGGAGCTGGCTTCGCCGCACACTTGAAAGCTCACTTCGGAATTCAGAAGCTGGACCAAGCCATGCCGGAAGAGCGGGTGGTCATCCACCACCACCAGTCTGATTAACCCTTCTTCTGGTTTCGACAGGAAGTTGCTGGAACCAGCCGGAGCCGACGCTGGCGCGCTGGCTACCTCCGATTTGCTTTCGCCCGTGGACGGACGCGCTTGTTTTCGAGAGCGGGCGGAGCGTGTGGGCGGGGCGGTCATTCCTTTGTTGGGTGCCTCTTCCACATGCCCCATTTTGGCGGAGGTGAAAGTAAAGATTTCATCCGGGACGAGGAGAGGAGAAGGCCACATCACTTTTTAACTATCGCCGCTGCCCGCGAAAACGGCTGGGATTCAATGTCCGCCCGTGGTGATCGGGTTACTGGCTAACCGAAAGGCCTTTGTTGGCCATAACTTGCCGTAAACGCGCCATATCCAGCGCCTCCTGAGAATGAGGGCATCGGCAATCATCATCTAAGAAGAACGCGATGGGTTCTCTAAACTCCTTCTGGCAGTTTGGACAAAACCAATCGACCGGCTCGTCATCAAACGTAAATACCTCCCACAGTTTAGAATCGGATTTACCGATTTTTTAGCGGACTGACCGCGGCTTGCAACTCGATTTATCATCGTGGGCGCACGCGCGCATTCGGCAACGCCTCCCGACGGAATTTGTAGCGGCGGTCTCTGACCGTCGCAAATGTGCGCTTTGTAAGCGCGTGCTGCGCGAAGGTCGGCATGCGCGCACGGACGAGACAAGCTCGTCCCTCCCACGAGTGCTCTCGACCGAACGAGATCGGTAGGGATGAGCTTGTCTCGTCCGCTTTGCTTCTCACTTCTTGGCCGGCACCGTGCAGACGATACGGGTTCCGCCGTGCGGGCGCGACCCAACTTCGAGTGAGCCGCCGAGGACGCTGGCCCGATAGTTGATAATATGTAAGCCCAGTCCCTTGGAACGTTTGGAAGGTCGGAAGCCTTTGCCGTTGTCCTCCACCACCAGGCGGACGTTGTTTCCTTCACGTTCCACGCAGACCGTGATGGAGGTTCCACCGGAATGTTTCAGCGCATTTGCGACGGCCTCCTGGGCAATCCGAATGAGGTTCAGGGCAATCGTTTCGTCCGCCACCCGCACCGCTTTCGGCAGCTTCAGTTCGCAGCTGATTTCGGGGTGGGAGTTGGCGCGCGAACACATGCTACGCAGGGTGGAGGTGAATCCGCCCGGTCCCATCACCGCCGGCTGGTAGCCACGAGCCAGGTCGCGGGCTAGAGCCACATTGCGGTTTACGATTTGCGCTGCCTCGTTAAGGGTGGCCGCGCTCTCTTTGTCTTCCATGCGATTGCTGCTCGACTTGAGGAAGAGCGCGGTGGCGGTGAGCTCCTGGCAAACGACATCGTGCAAGTCCTGACCGATGCGGCGCCGTTCGCGATCGCTGATGGCCAGGAGATCGCGTTCCAGCTGCTGACGCGTCTCGATCTCGCGTTGTAAGCTGTTATTGGTGGCCATCAGTTCGGCGGTGCGCTCGAGCACGCGCTGCTCGAGCTGGTCGCGAGCGTGGAGCAATTCCTCGTCGGTGCGGTGTTGCTCGGTCGCATCACGCGCGATCTTGGCAAAGCCACGCAGAGTGCCATCCGGCCCATCAATTCGTCGCACCACCCCGTCTACCCAAAGCCGCGTCCCATCTTTACGCAGGTGCCAGCGCTGGTCGGGAGCGCGCCCCTCCTTCATGGCGGTGGCAATCTCCTTCTTCGCCTCGCCTTTGCTTCGGTCCTGCGGCGTGAAGATGAGTTCGCCATGCTGGCCCACCGCTTCCTCCGAACTCCAGCCGAAAAGTCTTTCCGCGCCGCTGCTCCAAAAGGTGATCCTGTTCTCCGGGTCGAGCAGGAACATTGCGTAGTCGGGCGTGCCTTCGACGAGCAACTGGAAACGTTCATCGCTTTCGCGCAGCTCGGTTTCGGCGCGCTTGAGCTGGTCAATGTCGGTGGCGGTGCCGAACCAGCTGACCACCCGGCCCTTTTCGTTGCGCAGCGGAACATTGCGCCCGATGAACCAGCGGTATTCCTTGTTCCGGGAGCAGAGGCGAAATTCGGAGTCAAACGTCTCGCCCTTTTCGAGCGCGTGCTGCCAGCGCTCGACCGAGGCCGGTTCGTCATCCGGGTGCACGGTTTCCTGCCAGCCTCCGCCTTCCGATTCTTCGTAAGTCAGTCCAGTATATTCGTACCAACGCTGGTTGAAATAATTTGCGCGCCCTTCTGCATCGTTAGTCCAGATCAACTGCGGCACATGATCGGCCACGGTGCGAAAGCGTTCCTCACTCGCTCGCAAGGCCGCTTCGGCTTCGCGACGATCCGTTACATCCGGGGAGATGCCGACGTGGCCGAGGTATTTGCCGGTGGAGTCGAAAAGCGGCCGGGCGAAGGATTCGAGCCAGCGCCACTCGCCATCATGCCGGCGCACCCGCAGCATCCTGTGATAGGGCGTTTGTTCAATGCGAGCCGTTTCGAAAGCGGCTACCACGGCATCGCGATCCTCCGGATGCATAATCAGTTGCCAGCCTTTTCCGCTGATCTCCTCCGCCTTCTTGCCGGTGAACTCGAGATAGCCGCGATTGACGTACTGGTTGTTCCCCTCCGCGTCATGGAACCAGATCAGAGCCGGCGCGGTATCGCTCAGGGTGCGGAACTTTGTTTCGCTTTCGCGCAGCTCTTCTTCCGCCCTCCGGCGGTGAGTAATATTGATGAAGGTGGCGACCACTCCGGCGATGCGGTCGTCGCCCGTCCGATAGGGGGCGATGCGAGTCAGATACCATTCCTTTTCGGCGTCGCCATTCCCGACCACCACTTCCCGCTCGATCGTATGCAGGTCATGCAGGACCCGTTCGAGATCCTGCACGAAGCCCTCATAATGCAGCCGGCTGGTGATGTCGCCGATGGCGCGGCCCAGATCGCTCGGGATCAGATTAAAAACTCGCTGCGCGCTGGGCGTGAAACGATGGATGCGCAGCTGGCGGTCGAGAAAGATGGTCCCGATATCGGTCGAGGCCATCAGATTGTTCAGGTCGGCATTACTGTGGCTGAGCTCCTCAAGGTTCGCCTTCAGTTCATAATTTACCGTGGTCAGCTCTTCGTTAACCGACTGCAATTCTTCCATGCTCGTCTCCAGCTCCTCGGTGGCGGAACACATCTCCTCGTTCATGGCCTGGAGCTCTTCGTTCGAGGCCTTCAGCTCTTCGTTAGTGGCTTCGTATTGCTCGATGGTGTTGGCGAGCTGCTCCTTGAGAAAATCAATCTCTTCATCGGCTCCGCGGACGATCGCGTCCCGCGTCACCACCGTTGCTTCGTCTGTACTGGCGGGCGATTCCTTTCCGAAAAGCACGAGCAGGAAGCCTTCGGCCTGGTCGTGCGCGCGCATCGGCCGCACTTCAATGGTGACGATTTCCCTGCCTCCGGCTACTTCCACCTCGGTGGGCGATCCTTTCACGCTGCGTTTGTCGCGCATGGATTGAAAGAGGGCGGTGCGCAGCTCGACCGCGAGCGCGAGATTCACCACTTTGGTGATGTTGGCGGTCGGCTCGCCCGGAGCGAATTGCAGGTAGCGCCCGGCGTTGGCTGATAAGTGCACGATCTCGTGCGCCTCGTTTACGACTACGGATGGCGGCCCGTATTCCTCCAGCAAACGGAGGTGCATTTCCCCGAAAAGAAGGTCCCGCCGCGTCTGTCCCGCCAGTCTCGCGCTGCCATCACCGCCACCGGCGTCTTCAGCCACCGCTTGAGTCAGGGGCGGGAGGGGCGTTCGCCAGCCGCGTGGTCCTGACTTGACCGGGCCCCCCTGGGCCGATGCGGACGGGCGAATAGGAATGTTGGCGGCGCGCCAGAGCGGACGAGGCAGGGAGCGGCGCACGAAAATTCGATGCTTCGAATCGAGCGGCGAAAAGAGCACTTGCGCATGCCTCTGATTTTCCGCGGTGCCGAGAAAGAGGAGACCGCCAGCGCGCAGCGCGAAATGAAAAATATCGAAGATGAGCTGCTGCGCGTCCGGCTTTAGGTAGATGAAAAGATTTCGGCACGAGATCAGGTCGCAGCGCGAGAAAGGTGCGTCTTTGAGGACGTCGTGCGCGGCGAAGAGCACTTTCTCTCGAAGCTCTTTGCGGACGCGATAGCGCCCATGATCTTTCATGAAAAATTCGCGGAGGCGTTCCGGCGAAACGTCCGCCTCGATCGTGGCCGGATAAAGTCCGTCGCGGGCAATCGCGATAGATTCTTCGTCGACGTCGGTCGCGAAGATTTGCACGGAAGGCGGATTTTCCAGGCGATTGCATTGTTCGGTGAGCAGCATGGCGATGGAGTAGGCTTCCTCGCCGGTGGCGCAGCCGGCCACCCAGACTCGCACCTGGCCTTCCGCGGTTTTGCCCGCGAACAGCTGCGGGATGTGCGACTCGAGGGCGGCGAACGCGTCGCGATCGCGAAAGAAATGCGTAACCCCGATCAGCAGATCCTGAAGGAGGGCGCGTCCTTCGGACGGGTGGGTGCGGATAAATTCAAGATACTCGGGCAGGCTTTCGAGCGAATTGACCTGCAAACGCCGCGCGATCCGGCGCAGCACGGTGGCGCGCTTGTAATGGCTGAAATCGTGGCCTGTTTGTGCACGCACATCGGCCAGGATCTTGCCGATTGCTTCTTCGTCCGCCGGCTCGCGGGTTTCATTAGAGACGGTTTCGCCGCCGGGCGCGTCCCTCACTTTCACGTCGGGCTCGTCCGCTTCGAAGACCTCCGGGGGTAAGCGCATCCGGTTTTCGTTGCGGACAAATTCGAAAAGCTTCGCCGGCATGTCCGCCACCGGCAGGACCCAGTCCACCATCCCGGTGGAGATGGCGCTGGCCGGCATGCTGTCGAACTCCGCTTCGTTAGGATCCTGCACGATGGTCAACCCGCCCTGGGCCCGGACATGCTTCAGCCCGATGACGCCGTCCGAATCCGTGCCTGACATGATGACGGAGACCGCGCGTTGGCCGTAAGCTTCAGCGAGGGTGCGGAAAAACAGATCAATGGTGACGCGCTTTCCAAGTTGCTGTTGCGGCTCAACCAAGGTCAGCATGCCGTCGGCGAAAGTGAGCTGATACTGCGGCGGAATCACGTAAACACTGTTCGGCTTCACCTTGACCGGCTCCTTCACCTGCGTCACCGGCATGGTCGTTTTCTGCTGAAGGACGCTGGCGAGCTGAGACTCGTACTCGGGCGAGAGATGCATCACCACCACGAAGGCCAGGTTGCTATCCGGCTTGATGTCGGTGAAGAACTGCTGAAGGGGCGCTATCCCGCCGGCGGATGCGCCGATGCCGATGACTGCGTCCGGCTCGTTAGGGTCGCGCCGCTTCCGCGCGCCGTTGCGCGAGTTCTCGCCGGGCAGATCGCTGGCCGCAGGATCGAGATCGTTCGCCGGAAGATCGGTCTGGTTCATTTCTGGCATGGAAAGGCGCTCTGGCTCCCGGGTCAGACTACGCTTTTATCAGCGCATTCACAGACAGAACGTCCGCGCAAAGGGCTCCGGTTGCAATGGAAGCAGCGAGGTGGTGCGATCTGCGCCTTGGAATTGACTCCGTTCGCCAAATGGCCGACCGGGGCGTCCTAGAGACGTGCCTGGGGCGCGGCTGATCGAGAGGAGGACCGAGCCGACTTGGAGCGGTTGGCCGAAACGTCCGGAGCGGGAGCATGCAGCGCGCTCAGGTAGGAGAAGTCAAAGGCGCTTAAAGCTTCTTCCACGGTTTGCCCGATTCCGCTGATATGATTTCGAAGATGGTCACTGAGAAGGGCAGTCCAAGAGCCGGCACGGAAGAGAAGCCGTGGCCGCCGGACCGCGCTCGGACTTCCCGGATGGACCATGCAATAGAGTTCCATCCGCTGCTTCGCGGCCGCGCGCTCGAGACTTTTTCGGGTTGGACCCGATCCGGCCGAAACCTTCACGTGGTTAGAATTCAGGAATGCCCGTGCGATTTCAATCCGTGCACGGCCTGAGCCATTCCTAGGAAAAAACCCGAGAAGTTCTCAGGTTTCCCTAAGTGTTCGAAAAGCGCGCAAGCGCGCTGGAGGATAACTCCGCGCGCGTTGCTGCGTCCGTGATGCTTTAGAAGTCGACTGACAAACCCGCGTAACCGCCGCGACCCGGAGCAGGATCGATGCTGCCGCCGCCAAATGGAAACACGCGCGAGTAGTATTTCTCGTCGGCGAGATTGGATACTCCGCCGATCAGGCGCACGTTGCGGGTGATGTACAATTCGCCGGAAAGGTTGAACACCGTATAGGACGGAATCTGCGCCGGTGGAATGCTGGCGCTGCCGAGGTTGTTGTCGGCCCAATATTGTTCGGAAACGTGCACGGCGCTGAAGGTGACGTTGAAGTTCCTTTCCCGCTTAAAGGTGACGCCGCCTTTGACGACGACATTGGGCGCGTAGGCCGGATCGTTCCCGACAAAGGTCCGGGAGGTGCCCGGCACGATCTGCTCGCTCTCGGTGAACTGAGCATCGAGTACCTGCAAATTGCTGAAGACGATCAGCTGAAACGGATGCACAACCGTGCTGCCGACACCCGCGACCGGACCGCTCTTGCTTCTATCCACGACATTCTTGTCCTCGATTGGCGAAGGCTCCACCACCGTGCCTGCTTGTTGGAACGGCGCGAGAAGATCGTAAGCGAGTTCGCCTTCGAAACCGCGATGGCGTGTGCTGCCGGTGTTCACCGCGATGGTATCGAGGTTATTGTTAGGGATACCCTGGGTTTCGATCCGGTTCTCGAATTCCATCCAGAAGAGACCGACATCATACCAGAAGCCTTTGATCGGGGTGCCGTGCACGCCCAGCTCGAAATCGAGCGAGCGGAAGGGGTCCGGCGTTTCTCCCGGCAGAATCGCGGTGCGCGTGCCGGCGATATCGAAGAAACGGACCGGGCGCCACCCGGAGGAGGCGCTGAAGTAGGTCTCGTTGAGATGACCGAAGTCGTTGCCGAGACCAATGCCCCACAACGGAACCGTTTTATCGGCGTTGCGATCGGACATCCCGCGCGCGCCCGGGGCGCCCGGCGTGAAATAAGGAGCAACCGTGGCGTCGACGTCTACGCTTTCATGATCGAGTCGGAACGATGGAACAACGTGGAACTTGCCGAAGCGAAATACGTTCTCAATAAAGAAGGCCTGGTAATCCGCCGTGCGGTCCTGATCGAGCGCAACCAAACCGGACGTGGTGCCGCGCGGCGCGTAAAGAAAGCCCGGTCCATAGAAGCCAGGGCTCGCCGGATTGTTGTTCAGGGTATAGCGATGGAAGGGAGCTTCGCCGTGGTAGACCAGGCCGCCAAAGGTGAGCGCGCTGCCTTTGAATATGGTTTCGTCTCCCCATTTCAGTCGCGCGCGGATATCGACACCGCCGTTATTAAATTCCTCGTAACCGAACGTTGTGCTGGTCGGGAAAGTAATGCCGAAGGGGTTCGCGACCGAAACTCCGCCCAAATTCCCGGCAGTGCGCGAATCAATGTCCTGATGCGTGTACCAAGCTTTCGCCTGGAGCAGCCAATCACCGAATTCGGCTTCGTAACGAAGTGCAGCCGTGTAGCGATCAACCCAGTTGTGGTTGTAGGGTGTGACGGCCCGGTCGGGATCTATCTGCCATTGATTGTAAGTCAGACGACCGGGATCCTCTCCGCTGAAACGGTAAGCGTGAACATCCACCGCAATGAGTTGGTTCTCGGTCGGGTGCCAACCGAGGTAACCATCCGCCTGCCACAGATCGTAGGAGCTAAAGTCCCGCTGGGTATCGGAGTGCCGGTAGAAACCATCCATTCTCAATTCGACAGGGCCGGATGCTTCTTCGACCGAGCCAAAAGCCGAGTAAGTGCTATCGGGTCCGCCGACTTGTTCGACGTAGGCGTGCCAGGGTGTTCCCGGAGCCGGATGGCGGGTTACGAAGTTCACCGCCGGTGCAGGTTCAGGTCCATAAAGAAGACTGCTGCCGCCGCGGATTAATTGAATTTCGCTGACGCTCTGCGGGACCGGTAAATAGTAGAGCGTAGGGAAACCGATCCAGTCGGACATCAACGGAATGCCGTCCTGCAGGAAGAGAGTGTATTCGGATTCCTGCGGATTGCCGAGGCCGCGGTAGGTGAAGTTGTATTGACCGGGATTTTGCTGCTCGCTGACGATCAAACCGGGCGCCTTGGCAAATTGCTCCTGCAGGTTGTTGTTCTCGATCGGTGGCTGTTGATCGAGCTTAATGGCGGTCGCTTTTTTGGTGACGGTGATCTGTGTCCCTTCCACTTCGCGCATGATGTGGTCGAGTTTGGCTTTCCAATCCTCGTTAGGCGTGGCGCTGGGTAGGGCCGCACCGGTGACGGTGACGCCGGCGGTTGGCATGCCGTCCGGGGTGACGGCAGCAGCGCGCACGGTGCTAAGACAGGCCAGGAAGATGCAAAAAAAGGCCGGGTAGCGACCGGCCTTGGTCGAAATGTTCATAGGTTAAGGCGTTAAAGTGAGGCATTAGATTACGTTATTGTAATCTGCTGGGGCAAGGGTTTTGTGCGCCGTTCCCGGACAATCTCTAACGCGCACGCACGGAAGCTGGCGCTTCGCTGTCATTATCGGCGCCGCTCCCAATAGAAAAGGAGAGCACCGCGAAGATTCGCGCCGCCGGAGCGTGATCGCTACAGCCGAAGAGTGAGGCGATATCAAAGCGCGCCGAGCGAGTCGGCCGCCAGACGACGGTAGGTCCGACCGCAAAGCCTTTGCCGCTGTCCGAGTCGCCCGGCTCCGAAGCGCTGTGGTATTCCATCTCGATCCCGGCTTCGAGCTTTTCTTCGGGAAGCAGGACGGGGATTTCGACGCTTTGGGCGAAGCCGCCGCTGGTTTCGCAAGAGCCACCCCACTCCTGGTCGAGGAAGGCGTTCAGGGCCCATTCAATCTGATGGGGAAAATCGTGCGTCAAGAGCAGCGCGAACTCCGATGAGTCGGATAGATGGTGGGCCAGGCCGAATCGGTATTCGGTCGAGAAGGTAGGATTGAGCGGGAGTTTTTCCCAGTTGGCGAAGGCATATCTCGCCTCCAGCGCGAAGCTGGCGTCGCGCGTGTCGTGCTCGAAATGTTCGACGGTATTTTGCAGGCCCACGGTGATGCGCGCCGGCAGTCCAAGTTCCACTTCCTGCCGGAAGACGTGGCCGGGCGGGCCGTGATCGAAGACGGCGGCTTCGTAACCGGCTTCCAACTCAACGCTAAAGGGCGCGAGCACGTAGGATTTCGTTAGGGTGGAAATGCGTCCGTGCGAAAGATCGGGCGGGGCGCCGTAGGCGCTGGGTAGTTCATCAGCATCAGCCTGTACCACCACGTCGGCTCTCCGTTGTTCCTGTTCTCCTCCGGCAGCGCTCAAAATTCTTGCGACGAAAAGAATCGTGATGAGCAGGACGCGATCCTTCTTCATTTCGAGCAGATCATTCCGCCACAGATTCACACGGTTCGTCATGGATGACGAATGACGAATGACGAATGACGAGTGAAGAGTGAAGAGTGAAGAGTGAAGAGTGACCGGGTGGCGGGGTGATCATTTCATGAGCGGGCCGTTCGGTGAACGGCCCCTACCTGGGGTGTGATTAACATGTCATGGCAGGTAGGGGCGGTTCACCGAACCGCCCGACGCCCAACGCTTCATCGTGTCAAGAGCAGCGGCCCGAGGTGGCGCTGCTTTTCCCTCTCCTCTCAGGAGAGGGTTAGGGTGAGGAGAATCTTAAAGTGGAATCACAAACCCGGGCAGTTTTTTACCGAGAAACTGCATCCTCACCTGAGTCCTCTCCTGGCAGGAGAGGAGGGGAGCGCGTCACATCATTGTTTCGCTGGAGGATGCTATCCCGCGAGATGGCGGAAGGGGGTTAGTCATTTGTCATTCGTCATAGGCCCGTCGCCCAACGCTTGATCGCGTCGAGAGGAGCCGGCCGAGGTTCCATCTTTGCATGCCTTTTATCGCGTCTAGATTCAATCTGTGAGCATTCTTAGTGCGATCGGCAACACTTCGATGGTGCCCTTGCGCAGGGTGGTGCCTGACGAGTGCGCCCGCATCCTGGTTAAATTGGAATGGGAAAATCCGACCGGGAGTATGAAGGATCGGATGGCGGAGGCGGTCATTCGCTGCGCGGAGAAGGACGGCCGTTTGCAACCCGGAGGCACGGTGGTGGAATATACCGGCGGCAGTACCCGGCGCTTCGCTGGCCCTGGTTTGTGCCGCCAGGGGTTACCGGATTCGCATCGTCACTTCGGATGCTTTCAGTCGGGAAAAGCGCGATCAAATGCGGGCGCTCGGCGCGGAGTTGGAATTGGTTCCGAGCGAAGGCGGCCTAACGACAAAGAAATTGATCCTGGCCATGATTGAGACGGCGCGGCGAATCAGCCAGGAGCCCGCTACTTTCTGGGTCGATCAGCTCAGCAATGCAGATACCATTCAAGGATACGAAGCGCTCGGGGAAGAGATTTGGCAGCAGACCACCGGCAAGGTGAACGCCTTTGTTCATTGCGTCGGAACGGCGGCCTCCTCGCGCGGGGTGGCCACGGCATTGAAGCGGCACAACGACTCGATTCAACTGGCGGTGGTGGAGCCGGCGGAGTCGCCCGTTCTTTCCGGCGGGCAGCCGGGCCCGCATAAGATCGAAGGAGTCGGGGTCGGATATGTGCCGCCGCTCTATGCCAGGGAACTGGTGAGCGAAGTGATTCCGATTGGGACTGATGAAGCAAAGGAAATGGCGCGGCGCCTGGCCCGTGAAGAAGGATTGTTCGCGGGGACTTCCTCCGGCGCCAATGTGCTGGCGGCGATTCAGTTGGGAAAAAGGCTCGGGCCGGGAGCGACGATCGTGACGTTGATGTGCGATTCGGGGCTGAAATACGTGAACACGGATGTCTATAAAAGAAATACGAATGACGAATGACGAATGATGGAGTGATGGAGTGATGGAGTGATGGAGTGATGGAGTGATGGAGTGATGGAGTGATGGAGTGATGGAGTGATGGAGTGATGGAGTGATGGAGTGATGGAGTGATGGAGTGATGGAGTGATGGAGTGATCATCTCGTAAGCGGGCCGTTCGGTGAACGGCCCCTACCTAGTGTGTATTAACATTCCGCGGCAGGTAGGGGCGGTTCACCGAACCGCCCGTCGCACAGCGCTTGATCGCGTTGAGAGAAGCGCGCCGAGCTTGCGCTTTTCCCTCTCCTCTCAGGAGAGGGTTAGGGTGAGGAGGAGCTTCATGCGGGATCAATACCCGGGCGCTTTTTTACCCAAAACTGCATCCTCACCTCCTTCCTCTCCTGGCAGGAGAGGAAGGGGACGCGTCATATCATTGTTTCGCTGGACGGTCCTATCCCGCGCGATGGTCGAAGGGAGGGAGCAAAAGTATCCGGCGGTCAGAGACCGCCGCTACAGAAGAAATTAGCCGCGCGTGCGAAGGAATGGCACGATCGGGTGGAGGACGAAGTCGCACAGGGCTTCATCGCGTCGAGAGGAGCGGATCGAGGTTGCGCCGCTTTTCCCTCTCCTCTCAGGAGAGGGTTAGGGTGAGGAAAATCTTCATGTGGGATCAACACCGGAACGTCTTTCACCAAAAACTGCATCCTCACCTCAGTCCTCTCCGGGCAGGAGAGGAGGGGGAATCAGCGCGCGCGCGAAGGAATGGCGCGATCCGATGGAGGACGAAGGCGCTGCTGCTCTCGCCTAACGAACTGGGCCGCCGAGCTTTCGCAGGACGGTGCGCAGTTCGGCGACGTCGACCGGCTTGGTCAGGTGAAATTCGAAACCGGCCTCTTTGCTGCGGCGCACATCTTCTGACATGCCGAACCCGGTTAGGGCCACGCCCCGAATCTTTCCGACGGCGCGCTGTGCCTCGGCCATGATCTGGTAACCCGTCCCGTCAGGCAAACCGATGTCGCTGAGAATCGCGTCGAAGCGCTGGGAACGGAAGGCGTCGAGCGCTTCTGCCACCGATCCGGACAAGGTCACTTCATAACCGAAATGGGTGAGGAGTCGGGCCAGGACTCTGCGGGTGTCGTCGTGATCCTCCACCAGGAGAAGCTTCAAACCGCGTTCCGGCTCGACCCGCTTAGCCTCCACGTCTTCGGACTCCTGCTCCGCTCCGGAGACGTATTTCAAGGTCACTGTTCCGGTCGTGCCTAGACCGCGGCCGCGACTACTAACGGAAATAGCGCCGCCGTGCAGTTCCACCAGGTTTTTGCAGATGGCCAGCCCGAGGCCAAGCCCGCCAAACCGGCGCGACATTCCGCGCTCGCCTTGTTCGAAAGCCTTGAACAGCGAGTCCTGACGGCCGGCCTCAATCCCGATTCCCGTGTCGGTGATGGCAAAAACGAAGTGTCCCTTGTCGTTCCAGGTCTGGAGCGAGATTTCGCCGCCCACTCCGGTAAATTTCACCGCATTATTAATGAGGTTCCAAAAAATCTGCTCCAGCCGGATTGGATCCGCCCAGACGTGATGCTCCTCCGCGCTCCAATCGGTGGTCACCTTCAGGCTTTTGCGGTGAATGTCTGAGCGCGCGATCAAGAGCGCGTCGCGCACGACTGCATGCGCGTCGACGTGTTGCTCGTGCAGTTCTATTTTTCCGGTACTGATGCGGGTGAGATCGAGCAGGTCGTCGATCAGGCGCGCTTCCAATTGCACGTTGCGCCGGATCATATGGATGTCGTCGGTGAATTTTTTCGGAACTTCGGCGATGTTTTCGACGATAAAACTCGCCGCGGCCAGCGCCGGGGTGAGCGGGGTGCGCAGTTCGTGACTAAGCCTGGCCAGAAATTCGTCCTTCGCCTGGTTCGCTTTGATCGCGGCAATTTTCTCCGCTTCAACTTCGCGCGCGCGGACTTGATCGCTCATGTCGCGCGTTACTTTCGAAAAACCACGCACCTCTCCATCGTCACCCCGCAAAGCGGTGATGACGACGTCAGCGTAAAAGGTGGTGCCGTCCTTGCGCACGCGAAGACCCTGGTCGCGGATATGTCCGAGTCGCAACGCTTCCGCGAGATTGCGCTGCGGCCGCCCGGCGGCGACGTCTTCGGCGGTGTAAAAGCAGGCGAAATTTTTTCCGATGATCTCGTCGGCGCTAAACTGTTTGATCCGTTGCGCGCCAGCGTTCCAAGTGACCACGTGTCCGGTTGGATCGAGCAGGTAGATGGCATATTCATCGACTCGCTCGACCAGCAGCCGAAATTGTTCTTCGCTGGAACGCATCTGCGCTTCTTTGGTGCGTCGTTCGGTTAGGTCGCGCATGATATGAGCAAACCCGGTCAGGTTACGCTCGCCATCCAGAATCGGAGTAATCACCACCACGCCCCAGAAAGGAGCGCCCCCTTTGCCGGCCCGGCACCCGTCTTCCTCGACGCGGCCACTTTCCATCGCCTCTTTCAACTGGCGCGCCGGCTTGCCGGAAGCAACGTCCTCCGGGGAATAAAGCACCGCAACGTTCTGGCCGACGATCTCGTCCGACCGGTAGTGGGTACAGCGTTGGGCGCCCGCGTTCCAACTCAGGATCGTGCCCGCCGGATCGAGCATAAAGATCCCGTAATCGGAGATATTCTCGACCAGGAGACGAAACTGTTCGTTAGACTGTGTGGAACCTGACTGCCCTGTTTGTGTCATCGCGCCTCCGGGTGGGAAATCGAGCCGGTGAATCCCAATTGTTACGCGGATCGAGGGTTTCGTCCAGTTACGAGGGTTAGTTTTTGCTCACCCGAAAGAGGGAGGCACTGGAGCCGTTTAGCGGTTCAATTTGCCTACCCAGTCGTGAATCGTCGGGTGGTGCACAGACCAGGACTCCCAAACCTGCCGTGGCCATTCTCGCGCAACCTGGAGGTAGCGCGCGGTATCGCTGATCACGAGCAGGTTCGCGACCGTAATTTCGCCACGCGGCCAGGGCGGTGTGAGCCAGGTCAAATTTGGTTTCAACTTCTCCGCGCGCTGCATCACCGCAACGACCTCGGCAGGGGAGGCGCCGTGCTCGATCGTTAGGCAGAGACTAATCAAATGCCGCGCGACCGATTGAATGCTTTGCGGCGAGGGCCGGCCGGGATGTTGCGCTGCGTAAGCGTCGACGGTCAGCTGAAGGACCGAAGCGTAAGCGGGATCGGTGTATTGCCGTGCCAGCACTTCGCCGTAGGCCGCCCAGCAGGCGGCGGAGCTTTCCATGTACGGGTGCGACGGGCCGGTGACGACGGGGAATGAGGCGCCGCAGCCGGGGCAGAGATCATTCACGTGAGAATCGCGGCGCGGAAGCGAGGCGATTGCGCCACTCAGGCGTAGCGCTCCTTCTTTTTGCGCTTTAGTAGTTCGATCATTCGATCGACTCGCCGCTCCCGGGTCTCGGCCTGCTTGGCCGCGCCAATCCATTCGACGTATTCGCGCTGATGGGTGAACGACAGCTCAGCGAAAAATTTTCCCGCGTTCGGCGCCGCAGCAAGCGCGCGCCGGAGGTCAGTCGGAATTCTCACGGTTCGCGTCGCCTTGTCCTCCGAGAGTTTAATTGAGACGCTGTCGCCCGTGCCTTTCCCGATTTTCTCACGGATCGATTTGAGGATGAGCAGCATGTGGCAATCGCCCCCCATGCGCACGAGCGAGCCGCGGTAAGCTTCGCCGTCGATCGTGGCGCAGATCGGAACTCGTTTCTTTCCAAACGTCCTCTCCACGTCGAAGGGAACCTCGACGAACGCGCCGCCACCGCCGCGGGTCGCTTTAATCGGTGCGCGAAAGCTGATGGATTTCGCCATCGGCACCATCGTAGGTTTTCATCGGCGAAACTGAAGAACTTTTCACGCGCATTTGAGTGCCTCTTCCGCTCAGGTTCGCTGCGGATTTTCCTGATAAGGCGGCAGGGGGCCCATCCGATTGTCAGCGGACGGGCGTTGAATGATCCTTTGCTATCGACTCGAGAACTCCAGTCCGGCTCAGCCATGGCGACAAGCTTCTGCTCCTGCGTCGATTGGATCCGCGTCCCTGGAATTCGCTCGACGACAAACGGGAGTGCCCGCGCTGTCACCGCATCTTCAATGGCCGACAGGTGGACATCATCGGTGGAACGCGCGGTCTCGGTCCGCTGCGGGCGATTTGTCCGACCGAAGAGTGCGCCTCGCAATTACACGAGTGGGTCATTCCCGGCGGTGCCCGCGCTCAGTTGAACGGTCAGACCGGGCCTTCCGCGCCGGCCTTCACCAAAAAGCCGCAAGTATTGCGAGTCCGGCGCACACGCCGCCGGCCGCTTGCCGAAAAACACGAGCCGGTGATCAGCGAATTTCCGCAGGTGGCGGCCGCAAAAAAATTGGGCGACCTGATTCGGCGCGCGCTGGCTACTTCCTGAACGGTTTCGGTCAAGTTCGTTAGGCGGCCATGGTCGTCGTGCAAGCGGGTGCCGATTACGAGCACGATTACGATTAGGAGTAAGAAGCGCTTCTTCATCGGTACTCGCACACGGATAAGATTTCGCACAACGGCCACAACGGATCACGACGGACACGGCGGCGCTGGAAGTGAAGCAGTGCCTCGATAGATCAGCACGAGCAGGAGCAGGAGCGCGATTCATCACCCGACGCTCACTCAGCATGTCATCCCGAGCCGAGGGGCGACGGCCGAGGGATCTCCCGACCACCCTTCATTATATAGTTAGCAACAGCCGGTTTACGCCCAGGACCCATGCGCCCTTCAGAGACGGCGGGGACGCCGCCCAATTTCGCCCGTAAAACAAGAGCGCCCGCCGACGCTTTCACAGGTCACCCTGACCCCCGCTTCCTCATCCGCCGCTGGTATTCCCACCCAAAAACCTGACATGCCTTCGCGGGCATCTCTTTCGAAGTAAGGCTTTTACCTATTCCCAGACAAGAGCGTGGCCCGATTGTTCCCTAACTGCCGGCCCTCCATGTTGGTCGTGCGATGTTTAAACCCACAATTGATCCAGCAGGACTGTCAGGCGTCCCGGATGAGACGCTTTTAGAGAAGATTTCGCAGCATCAACAGCCTGCCCTAAATGAACTGTATGGGCGCTACGGCCGCACTCTCAAGGCCGTGATCGACAGTGTGGTGCACGAAGAAGCGGAAGCCGACGACGTGCTCCAGGAAATCTTCCTCCAAATCTGGAAAGAGGCTAACAACTACTCGCCGAAGGCCGGCAAACCGCTCGGCTGGGTCGTCACCATTGCGCGCCGGCGCGCGATCGATCGATTGCGCCGGCGGCAGGCCTATTCGCGCGCGCGCGATCGTTACAGTGAGCAACTGGACCGGCAGCCGCAGACCCGGCCGCGCCGCGATTCGGACGATCCTTTCGTGCTCGGTGACCTGCGCAAGTTCCTAAAGAAGAAGATGCGCTGCTTGCCTGACTATCAGCGTGAGGCGATCGAGCTGGCGTTTTTTAACGGTCTGAGTCATCGCGAAATCGCAGCGGCCACGGACACGCCGCTGGGAACGGTAAAGACGCGCTTGGAGCTGGGTTTGCAAAAGCTGACGCAGTCGATCAGGCCCTTACGACATAAGATTTAGAAGTTTTGGGGTGGTCCGTGGGGCAGGGGCGGATCGCAAAGGCTCAAGGGAGCCGGGGCTTCGGTAAACACGGCGTTAGGGAGCCGAAGCCCCGGCAGGGAGCCGCCGCAGCGGCGGTGACGGATCCCAAATCTCCTCTGTGTCCGTCGTGATCCCGTTGTGCCATTGTGTGAGATCTGAATGCGGAATCCGGGGCGGCGTCCCCGCCGTCCCTGAAGGCGCACGGATCCTGGGCGTAAAGGGAGACCGGTGCTAACTATATAATGAAGGGTGGTCGGGAGATCCCTCGGCCGTCTCCCCCGCGGCTCGGGATGACATGCTGAGTGAGCGTCGAGTGATCCCCGCGTCGTGATCCTGCTCCTGATTGAGGCACCCTTCCACTTCCGAAAATTTCTGTAGCGGCAGTCTATGACCGCCGAATCGGCCGCTCACAGCGCGCCGCTACCACGTTTGGAATTTTCGGATTCCTGCTTATCTTCCCATCATGCAGTCGCCCGAAATCACCGCTTATCTGAAGACCCATTGTGGCTGGAGTGCCGGCGTTCGCGCCGTTCTCAGCAAGTACAATCTCAAATTCACCGAGAAAGACATCATTCAGAACCCGGCTTTCCGCTGGGAAATGGAAACGAAGAGCGGCCAGCCTTTGTCGCCTTGCGTCGAGGTGAACGGAAACATGCTCCCTGACATCAGCGGTGAGGAACTGGAAGAGTATCTCGTCGAAAACAAGGTGGTTCAGCCAAGTAACGCGGACGCCGGAGTTCCGCTCAATGCGCCCTGCGCAAACGAGCAGCATCCGGCGGAAGTGAAGCTCAAGCTGTAGATTCCTTTTTGGCGGCGCGACGTTTCGAGAGTGGTTGCGGTTCGGCCACCGACTTGAGACGGATCGACACGGATCACGCAGACGCTTTTGGTGTCTCAGTTTCATCTGTCCTATCGCAGGCAAATGTTTCGCTGATCCGATTGCTGCGTAACGTGTGGCTGTTGGCATGAAGTCCCGCTCGTTGCTCCGCAAACTCTTTAGCTACGGCTGGAAAGTTTCGCTTCTGCTCGTCGTCGTCGGCGGAATAGTCGGCGTCTTTATCTTTTACGCGGCCTGGGCGGCCACCTTTGACATGAAAAAGGTCGGCGAGATGCCGGAGCGAAACACCGTCTTCGATGTTGACGGCCGCATTTACAGTCGGCTGGCCGGCGCCAATCGATTACGCGTCTCGATCGACGAGGTCGCGCCGGCGTTTGTCGATGCGCTGCTCGCGCGTGAGGACACTCGGTTCTATCAGCACAAGGGAATCGACTGGCGCGGCATCCTGCGCGCACTCGTTCGCGACGTTCTCAGCGGCTCGGCCAAGGAAGGCGCCAGCAGTCTTACCCAACAGCTGGCGCGTAACAGTTTGCCGCTCGGCGGCCGGAACCTGAACCGGAAAATTCTCGAAGCGATGGTGGCGATTCGCATCGAACACACTTTTACCAAGCAGCAGATCCTCGAGCTTTATATGAACCGGATCTACTTCGGCTCCGGCTGCTACGGAGTGGAGACGGCGTCGCAGGCGTATTTCGGAAAGAACGCGTCGAAGTTGAACCTTTCGGAAGCAGCCGTCCTGGCCGGGCTGATTCGCAGCCCGAACCGATTCTCGCCGCTGCGCGACCCGGAAAAAGCGGCGATGCAACGCGATACCGTGCTCGATCGCATGGTGGAACTGAAAAAAATCACGCCCGCGCAGGCGCAACAGGCGAAGGCGACCAAAATCAACGCCCACCCGAAACGGCTGCTGCAAATCCAGGAGAACTACGCGATGGACGCGGTCCAGCGCGACCTGAACAACATTCTTACCCAGGATCAGATCGATAACGGCGGGCTCTTTATTTATACGACATTAGATCCGGTAGTGCAGGACTCGGCGCAGAAGGCGCTCGAATCGCAGCTCAGCAAGATCGAGCACCAATCGAATTTCCATCATCCATTGAAATCGGCCTATCAGCCGCCGGATACCGGCGAAGATTCATCGATGCCCTATCTGGAAGGCGCGCTGGTCGCGATCGACAACGCCAGTGGCGGAATCCGCGCCCTGGTCGGTGGTCGCGACTATTCACAAAGTAAATTCAATCGCGCGCTTTCGCCGGCTAACCGACAGGTGGGATCGGCCTTCAAACCGTTCGTTTACACACTCGCCTTCACTAACGGATTACTGCCGGGCGGGGCGATTAGCGACGGGCCCATTCAGCCCGGCGAAATCGAAGGCGCGGGCACCTGGCAGCCTGGAAATTCCGACGGAACTTACGGCGGAATTCAGCCGGTCTCATACGGCCTGATTCATTCGCGCAACACCATGAGCATCCGCATCGGGCAGTTTGCCGGGCTCGATGCCGTGCAAAAATGCGCCACCACGCTGAATCTCTCCGACAACGTGCCGCACGGGCCCGCCATTTATATTGGCGCCTTCGAAACCAACCTGCGCGCGCTGACCGCTGCCTACACCATCTATCCTAACGCCGGGCTCCGGAAACAGTCCTACGTCATCGAGCGGATCGATGATCAGGATCACCATCCCATTTACCGCGCCGCTCATATCACGGTGCAGGCGCTCGATCCGAGCGCGGTCTGGATGACCTCGCAATTGATGGAGGAAGTGCTGACTCGCGGCACCGCCGCGGCCGCCAAGTCGTTAGGCTTTCGCCTGCCCGCCGCCGGAAAGACGGGGACGACCAATGACTACAAGGACGCCTGGTTTGTTGGATATACCAGCACCGTCACCTGCGGGGTCTGGGTTGGATTCGACCAGCCCACCACCATCATTCCGCACGGTTATGGCGCAGCGCTGGCGCTGCCGGTCTGGGTGCAGGTGATGAATAAGGCCGCCACCCGTTACCCGCCTGGCGATCTGGTACCGACCATGCCGGTTCAGCGGTCGCTAGTTTGCTCGCAATCGAATCATCTGGCCACGTCCGGCTGCGAAGCCGCCGGAAGCGCCTATCAAATCGATCTGCCGGCCGACAAAGTTCCGACGGCGGTTTGTGAGGTGCATGGCGGGAATCCGATGCAGTATGCGCAGAGGCTGGAGAACTCGGCGCGCAAAGCCGGCACCTTGCCGGGTCGCCTCTTCAATTCCTTTAAGAAGTTTTTCGGCGGCGGAAGATAAACATTTTACCCTGCACGCCCGTGAGGATGCGGTCCCGATGTCCGATCGGCGGGTTGCTTCTCTTTGCCCGGCCACGGTGAAGTCGGCGCGTTCTCCTTGCTTGTCATTCCGAGCGAAGCCGAGGAATCCCGCGACGAAGCGAAGATGCATAGTCATCGAGGCGGTGCGCATCACTGTCGATTCCGCGCCTGACGCGATGTCTTCGATCGAATACCACTCTGGCTTTCGAAACACGAAGGCGTTGTCGGGAGATCCCTCGACTTCGCTCGGGATGACAAAGAAGTGTGCGCGTGGCTCCCTGTCTGCCATTCCGAGCGAAGCCGAGGAATCCCGCGACGGAGCCATGATGCACTAGATGTCAGCAAGCGGTGATCCACACGAGTTGGAGCGGTTCGTCGAGGCGTAGCGCGAATGCTACGCACCATTCGAAAACTGTGCGCGCCTAACCTTGTTTGTTTGAATCGTTAGGCGGAGAAGCGTGATCTTACTGATCCGAGCGCAGATCGCGGGTCGCTGCGGCGACCGTGTCGGCATGCGACGATTTTAACTTACGTTGGCCGCGCCGGGGGGGGGCGCATTCAGGGCCGCACAGTCGGCCGGGGTGTCGATATCCACCACGCCGGCCGGGAACGGAACACTCGTTACCCGCGTCTGGTCCCTCAGGATCACCGCTTTCGCCCCGGCGTCGTCCGGGAGGGTGAGCAATTCATCAAAACAGGCGCGGTCGAAGAGAGCCGGGACGCCGATTGTTTCTCCATAGCTGGAGGCGACGACCTTTTTTCCCGTCTGCTTCCATGCGCGAATCAGGCTCCGAAGATGCGGCGCATCAACGTGCGGCTGGTCGCAAGTCAGCAGCAGCGCCGCGTCCGCGTCCGGGGCAGAAGCGAGCAGTTCAATTCCTTTCCTGACCGAGCTGCCCATTCCCTTTGGCCAATTTTCGTTCAGCACGATGGTCGAGCCGGTTTCCCCGATGCCTCGCCGGACTTCCGTGCCCCTGGCTCCGAGCACGATGATGACTCGCGGACAGACCGCCTGGGCCGCTTCCATGGCGCGGCGGATCAGGGTCTTTCCGCCTAACGAAAGAAGCTGTTTGGCCCGGCCGAGCCGGCTGGAGGGGCCGGCGGCCAGGATTATCGCGCTAACTCCGGCCATATCGGGCTGGGGGCAGTCGCGGTGGTCTGGTGAATCGGCACTTTTCGGTCCCGCAACGATCCGCCGCCGCCGCCGCAGAAGGCGCGCTGGATCTCCGAAACAATGGCGAGCGCAATTTCGGCCGGTGTCTCCGCATTCAGGTCGAGACCGGCCGGCGCGTAGAAACCCGCGTTAATGGGAACGCCGATGTCGAGCAGATCGTTGAGCAACTGATCGCGCCGGCGGCGTGGACCGATCAGGCCGACATAGGGCAGATCCAGCGGTAACAAGGCGCGGAGCGCGACAAAATCGCGGCCGTAGTTATGCGTCTTGACGATGGCTGCCGTCCGGTCGTCGGCGACGATTTGGCAGATATCGTGTTCGTCTGCGATCACCGGAAGCCAGCCGAGGGTGCCGGCGAGTTGCACGAGCGCGCTGCTATCGGGCCCCTCGCCTACAAGCATGAATCGAACGGGCGGGCGGACCCGTTGCACCAGACAACCCGCCGGAACATTTTCGTTTGGCGCGGCAACGACTGTTCGGGCGGCGGTTGTCACCAAGATGCAGTCCTGCCGCGCATCGAGACCCCGTCCTACCTCCTGAAAAAGATTCTCTCGGACTTTTTCGATCATAATTTCGATCTGGCCGTTGCAGCCGAATCGTTTCCGGGTGTCGAACATCAGCACTCTCGATCTGCCCGTCTGCATCACCTGGTGCGCGGCGCCCGCGACTTCTTCTTCCAAGCAACCGCCGCTGAGTGACCCGACCGCCTCACCGTTTGAGCTGAAGAGCATGCGCGCCCCCGGGCGGCGATAACTGGAGCCTTGCGCGCGAATGAGAGTGGCCAGAGCAAGCTGCTCATCGGTCGCCCTGTTTGCCCTAACGAATTGAATGATATCGTAGAGATCTTTCATCGTTGCCTCATCCCATCAACTGATCCGGCGTGATCGGCAGGGCCCGGATACGCTTGCCCGTGGCGTGGTAAACGGCGTTCGCGACCGCTGCGGCGGTCCCGGTGATTCCTATCTCGCCCATGCCGCGCGCGCCGATCGGGTTGAATTCAAAGTCCGGTTCGCCCACGAAATGAACCTCAATGTTCGGAATATCGGCGTTAGTCGGCACGTGGTAGTCGGCCAAATTTCGCGTGGCCGGCAGCCCGGTCACGGGGTCGTAGGCCGTCTCTTCCATCAAAGCCATGCCGATGCCCATAACGATCCCTCCCATGATTTGGTTGTGCGCCGGCTTCGCTGTCACGACCCGGCCGCAATTCATCACGCTGACAAATCGCGTGACCTGCACCCGGGGCAGGAGCGGGTCGATCTTCACTTCGCAAAAGTGCGCCCCCCATGATTGGAAAGCGAACTGCTTGCTCATCTCCGGTTCTTTCAGCTCGGTTTGGACCTCGATCGAGTCGCGGCCCGCCCGGCGGAGGATGTCAGCAAAGGCGTCCGCTTTGCTCTTGTCCTTCAATCCGACGCGGCCCGGCTCGAGCAGCACGACATCTTCCGGCTTTACGCCGTGCAGCGGCGACTTCGCGTCGTTTGCCGCAATCCTGCCGAGTTCCCGGTGGAGGAGGACGGCTGCATCATGGATGGCGGTGCCGACGGTGGCGGTCGAGTTCGAACCGCCGGCCACCGGGCCAAACGGAAAATCCGATTTTCCCAGCTCGAATTTCACTTTCTCGAAGGGAACGCCCAACTGTTCCGACGCGATCTGGGTGAACGCGGTGTAGGCACCGGTCCCGATGTCATGGCTGGCGCATTGAAGCAGAGCGCTTCCGTCCGCTCGCAGGATTGCCTTGGCGGCCGCCGCCATTTTGTGTGCGGGATAGGTCGCCGTCGCCATGCCCCAGCCCACCAGGAGATCGCCATCGCGCATCGAGCCGGGATCGGGTTTTCGTTTGGACCAGCCGAAACGTTCGGCGCCGAGTTGATAGGCCTCTTTCAGGTGCTTGGCGCTGAAGGGAACATCTTTGGTGGGATGTTTGTCGGCGTGATTGGCCAGCCGGAGCGCGACTGGATCCATGCGCAGCGCCACCGCAAGTTCATCCAGGGCGCACTCGAGCGCATAAGTTCCCGGACATTCGCCCGGTGCACGCATGAAGGTCGGCGTGCCGACGTTAATCGGGAAAACAGTTTCTTCGACCCAGATCGACGGACTGTCGTACATCACTCCGGTCGAACGCGCCCCGCAGGATTCGGTGTACTCTCCCACCGGCGAGGTCGCCGTGTCGCTGACGTGTCGCATGGCCTGAAGCTTTCCGTCCCTGGTTGCGGCGAGCGCAATGCGTTGGCGCGTCTCGGTGCGATGGCCCGTGCTCGTGAACATGAATTTCCGTGGCACATGAAATTTCACCGGCACGCCGGTCGCCTTGGCCGCGGTGACTGCGAGGAAAACGTGCGGCCAGACCGCGCCTTTGCAGCCGAAGGCCCCACCCACGAAGGGGCTGATCACGCGCACGTTCTCGATCGGAAGGCCCCAGGCGCGCGAGAGGATGCTTTGCACGCCTTTGACGAACTGGGTGGCGTCGAAAACCGTTAGTTTTTCGGGGTCCTCCCAGACCGCGATCGTGCCCGACATCTCGATCGGGTTATGCGTTTCTACCGGCGTCTGATAGGTCTGCTCGATCCGGACTAGACTGGAATCGTTGAGCGCCTTGTTCACGTCGCCCTTCTTGAGCTGAACGTGCTCGTCATGATTTTTGGATGGCTGGGTCGCCTTGTGCTCGGCCGATTCCATGGTGAGCAGCGGGTCTTCCGCATGGTAAGTGACTTGGACGAGGGTGGAGGCGTAACGGGCCTGTTCGAGTGTCCGGCCGATGACCAGGCCGATGTATTGTCCCGCGTAGTGAACGCCGTCGTCACTCAGAGGCAGACGTTCTTCGTTGCGAATGCCATGGCCGCTGTTTCGTTCCTGCTTGGCTTCGGCGTTTTTCGGCTTCGGCGCATTCAGATGGGTCAGGACCTGGAGAATACCGGTCGCTTTTTCCGCTGCGCTGGTGTCGATGCTCGCGATCTTTCCGCGGGCGATCGTGCTCTCGACCGGCCAGGCATAGGCGCAGTTGGGAATCTCAAACTCCACGGCGTACTTGGCCGCCCCGGTGACTTTCAGTGGGCCGTCCACCCGGTTCCGGGCGGGGCCGACGAGGGTGGTGCCTTGGCTCATGTGATGGCTCGGGAAGGGCGGACGCCTCGTGCGCCCGCGATGACGCGCTCGTCATCGGAACAATGGATCACGACAACTCCGGGGAGGGCGCGCGCCTCGCGCGCCGTTTTCGGCGCCTCGCCGGAAATTTTTAAGACTGTCCGTTTCATACCTGGATGGCGGCGGTAGTGGTTAGCGCCCTGACCATGCTGCGC
The DNA here is from genome assembly GCA_963746035.1 of uncultured Verrucomicrobiae bacterium. Taxonomy (GTDB): domain Bacteria; phylum Verrucomicrobiota; class Verrucomicrobiia; order Chthoniobacterales; family UBA10450; genus JBBRDU01. The sequence goes on from CAVUZN010000002.1 coordinate 586,721, forward strand.
CGCGCCAGTTCGATTTTGAATGAGTTGTACTGATAGGCTTTCGCGCTTTTCAGTTCGGCATCGGCCGCCGCGCGAAAGGCCTTTTCGTTAGGCTGCTGATCGAGCAAAGCCTGCTCTGCGTTGGTGGCGCGCCACGGTTTATGCGCAACTCCGCCCAGAGCAATGTTCGCTTGTTTGATTCGGCCGTTTCCATCGATGTTCAAAGCCGCCGCCACGCTGACCAGGGCGAAGGCGTAGCTGGCGCGGTCTCGCACCTTCAAGTAAGAGGAGCGAGCGGCGAAAGGTAGGGCGGGAAGGTCCACCGCGACAATCAGTTCATCGGCGGCCAGGTTGGTGTCCACGTTGGGAGTCATCCCCGGCAGCCGGTGAAATTCGTTGATCGGGATCTCTCGTTCGCCCTTGGGGCCGCGCACCCGAACCAGCGCATCCAGCGCCGCCAGGGCCACGGACATGTCGCTCGGGTTCGTCGCGATGCATTGTTCGCTCTGGCCGAGAATGGCATGAATGCGATTGAATCCTTTGAGCGCGCCGCAACCGCTGCCGGGCTTGCGCTTGTTGCAGCTGGGAAACGCCGGGTCGTAGAAATAGTAGCAACGCGTGCGCTGCATCAGGTTCCCGCCGACCGTCGCCATGTTGCGCAGCTGTGGGCTGGCGCCGGCCTCCAGCGCCTGGCTCAAAACCGGATAATTTCTCCTAACGAGTTCGTGATTGGCGACGTCGGAATTGCGCGCCAGCGCGCCCAGGCGCAGTCCGCCGTTGTCTGGCAGAGAATCGATCTGGGCGAGGGGAAGATGATTGATATCAATCAGCTGCGCCGGCGTCTCCACCCCCATCTTCATCAAGTCGATCAGGTTGGTTCCGCCGCCGAGGAAACGAGCCTGCGGCTGGGCGGAAATGGTCGCCACCGCCTGTTCCGCGTCCGCTGCCCGCATGTAGGAGAACGGATTCATCAGCCGGTTTGATTTTTCGCGGCCTTGATCGAGGCCACGATGTTCGGATACGCGCCACAGCGGCACAGATTCCCGCTCATCCATTCACGGATCTCGGCATCACTGTTGGCGTGATTCTCCTGGAGAAGCGCCACCGCCGAACAGATCTGGCCCGGTGTGCAGTAGCCGCACTGGAAACCGTCATGCTCGACGAACGCGGCCTGCATCGGGTGGAGCTGGTCGCCTTTGGCCAGTCCTTCGATCGTGGTGATCTCGTCGCCTTCGTGCATAACGGCAAGGCTCAGGCAGGAATTGATGCGGCGGCCGTTTACCAAAACGGTGCAGGCGCCGCATTGACCGTGATCGCAGCCCTTCTTTGAACCGGTGAGGTCAAGGTGCTCCCGGAGCGCATCGAGCAGGCTGACCCTCGGATCGATTTCCAGCTGGTGGGCGGCTCCGTTTATTTTCAGCTGAACTTTGACCGCCCCCGCTGCGGGTGGAGCGACGCTTGGCGCGGGCGAGGGCGGCAGAGTTTGTCCGGCCGCCGAAGACAGCAAGGATGGTCCGATTGCGACAGCCGCCCCCGTTCCTGCCATACGTTTGAGAAATTTCCGGCGAGTCTCCGGGTCACCAAAGATCAGGATATGATCCAGATCCTGCCCGCGGGCGCGCGCTGCGGCGTCCTCTCCCCGTTTCTCCCCCATTATTAATAAATCGGCTGAGAACCCGGATTGGGTGTCTCCATTTTAAGAGCAGCGCGCGCGGGTGCCTCCCCAGGGGGAGGCGGGCCGCACGCGTGCAGGCGCTACTTTTTCTTGGGACGGGGCTGCTCATAGTTAGATTGCAGCTGATGCTTCCGGGCTTTCTGAAACGCCGCCGACGTTCTCGCTTCCGGTCGGAAATTTTTCCGGCGGACTGGCGGGCTGCCATCCAGCGACGGGTGGCTTTTTTCTCCCGGCTGTCCGACGGCGACCGGGAAGAGCTGCTCGATCACATCCAGGTTTTCCTGGCGGAGAAGCGTTTCGAGGGCTGCGGCGGGCTAACGGTGACCGATGAAATGCGCGCCGTGATCGCGGCGCAGGCGTGTCTGCTTTTGTTGCATCGCAAGACTGATTACTTCCCGCGCCTGCTCACCATTCTGCTTTATCCCACGACTTACACCGCGGACGAGCAACGGCCGATCGATCAAAATGTTGTTTGGGAAGGCCGCACCGAACGGCTGGGTGAAACCGGTGCGCGGATGGGTTCACTGGTGCTTGCCTGGGACGCGGTGAAGGCAGGGGCCGCGGACGCTTCCGATGGACGAAACGTCGTCTTCCACGAGTTCGCCCACCAATTGGACTTCGAAGATTACTCTGGCGACGGCATGCCCTTGCTTGCCTCGCGTGACCAGGAAAATTCCTGGGCGAGTGTCATGCGTGTCGAGTTCGCTTCGCTCCAGGCGGCCGATGAAACCGGAATTCCGACGCTACTGGATTGTTATGGTGCGACCAATCCGGCGGAATTTTTCGCCGTGACGGTGGAGGCATTTTTTGAGCGGCCGAAGGCAATGCGCAACCGGCATCCGCAGATGTTCGAGCAACTGCAGCACTATTTTCGTCAGGACCCGCGCGAGGTACTCGGCGGAAATGTGAACTTCGGGCGTCCGCCGTTAGGCCGGTTCTCCCAGCGACTCGGCGACGGCTTCCCGGACACGCGCCGACTGCCAGCGCATGACGGCTTCGGCGCTAAAAACCGCGAGGCCGGCCCAGATCAGGCCAAAGGCGATGGCATGGGCACGGGTGAAAGGCTCGTGGTAGGCGAAGACGCCGAGAAGAAGGGAGCCGGAAGGGGAAAGGTATTGCAGGAATCCCAGAGTCGTTAGGCGGAGGTAACGCGCCGCGTGGCCGAACCAGGCGAGGGGAAGCGCGGTCACGACCCCGCTACTGATGAGCAGGAGAGTTTCGCTCCAGGCGCCGTGCGCGAACATCAAGTGGCTGCGCGATTGCAAAAGCAGCAGGTAACCGAGGGCAAAGGGCGCCAGCATGAGCGTCTCGAAGAAAAGGCCCGCGATTGGCGCTGTTCCGGATTTCTTTCGGAGAAGTCCGTAGGACCCAAAGGAGAGACAGAGCACCAGCGCGACCCAGGGGAAACGGCCATAGCCGAGGGTGATGTAAAGAACACCCAGCGCCGCCAGCGCGACCGAGACGAACTGCCAGCGCGTTAGCCGTTCGCGCAAAAATATCGCGCCGAACAAAACATTAACGAGTGGGGTGATGAAATAGCCGAGGCTGGTCTCGATCACCCGATTGACGTTTACCGCCCAGATGAAAGTGAACCAGTTGACGGAAATGGTGGCGCCACTGGCCAGACAATAGAAAAGGGCGCGACGCGAGCGAAGGTTGGCCAGAATTTCCGGCCAGCGCTGTTGCCAGGTCAGGAGGCCGGTCAGGAACAGACTGGTCCAGACATAGCGATGCGCCAGGATTTCCGGCGCCGGCACCTCCTTAACCAGTTTCCAATAACCGGGGATCAATCCCCAGGTCAGAAACGCGGCGACGCCCGCAAACAAGGCGGAAGAAGAGCGGCGGTCGTCTCTCAACAATCAACCCTCAGCCCTCAACCTTTGTTATCTCTTCCCTTCGATCTCATCCATCAGCGGACCGGCGTCGTAAACCTTCCGAATCGCTTCGCCGATGATGGCACTGTCGACCGAAACAGCGCGCGCCTGTTTCTCGGTGTATATGCAATCGAGCACCAGCGATTGAATGTTGCCGTCGAAAATAATGCCGACGAACTCGTTATTCTTGTTCACCACCGGGCTCCCGCTATTGCCGCCGATGATGTCGGCGGTGGAAACGAAGTTGAACGGCGTTTTCGGATCGAGCTTCGCCTTCCGATCCAGCCAGCGCTTCGGAATGGCAAACGCGCCCTGGTTATTATGTTCGGTGCCGCGTTGATAGAGACCGGCGGTTTCGGTTAAAGCCGGAACCTGTTTGCCGCCTTCCTCGTATCCTTTCACTGGCCCATAGGAGAGGCGAAGGGTGAAGGTCGCATCCGGATAACCGTTCGTTCCCTGGAGAGCGAAACGCGCCTTCGCGATTTCAGCGTAGGCTTGTTGCTTCATTTCATCCTGCGACTCGTAAACCTTGCGGGCGTCGCGGGCCGGACCATCGACCAGCCTGGCCAGCTGGATCATCGGGTCGCTCGAACCGTCGATCGCAGCCGCTCCTCCGGCCAGGAGTTGTTTGCGGGTGGCAATGTCTTTCAGCTTCGACCCCGTCACGAGCTGGCGCGCCCGCTCGACCGGAGATTTTCCGGCCATCACCTTTTGCACCATGGCATCATTGGCGCCGAGGTGACTGATCATGTCGGTTAACGAGTCGGTCAGGGTCAGGATTTCCAGGTCGTCGTAAACGGGTTCCCCGGAGAACAGATCAAGCTCGAACGAATCCTTGTTGCTTTCGCGAAACTCAGGGAACCGTTCCCCGTTAGGCTTGGGCATCTCCGCCGCGGCGCGCACCAGCCGACGCGCATATTTAAAGAGGGTGCTGTTGAAAGCCTGCGGAGCGCGATAGCGGGCGGAGGGGCGATCACGGAATTGCTCGAACCAGGTGTAGGTCGGCAAAACCCTGGCCGTCTCTTCGTTAGCTTGTTTAATTCGGTCGTAGGCAGCGCGAGCCGGCTGCCAGGAGTCGTTCCCTTTCATGCCCTCGCGCAGTTTGTTTTCGCGGTCTTCGATCGCGCGCCAAGTCTCCGGATCGAGCAGCTCCGCCAGGTAGCCGTCGTAGCGTTTCCGATTGTTCTCCGTCGTTCGGATTTCGTGCTGCGCGCGACGCGTGTTTTCAAAGCTGCGGTTGGCCCAGGAATGGAGGAGCGTCTCGCGCCGGTAAAACATGCTGAGCAGATCCGGCATTTCGCGGTCCCGCAGCTGCATCATGTCGTCCACCGAAAGCTGGCGATCCGTTCGTCCCGGATGTCCGCTCACGAATGTCAGTTCGCCGTCCGCCGGTCCTTTCGAATTCCATTTCAGGTAATGTTCGATCTTGGCCGGCTGCCCATTCTCGTAGGCGCGGAAAATACAGACGTCGAGGTCGTAGCGCGGATATTCGAAGTTATCCGGATCGCCGCCATAAAAGGCGATTTGCTCTTCCGGCGCGAAGACCAGGCGAACATCATCGTAACGCTTGTAGCGATAAAGATTGTAAACACCGCCCTGGTAGAGCGTGACCACATCGGAACGCAGTCCCGTTTTGTCGCGCGACTCCTTTTCAATCTGGGCGATGGCGTTGGTGCGCGCCTTGTTCGCGTCATCCGGCGACATTCCCGGCTGCACCGCCGCTTTCACGCGGTCGGTCACATCCTCGATTGAGTAGAGAACATTCAGCTCCAGGTCGGTGGCTTTGATTTCGTCCTTCTGCGATTTTGCGTAGAAACCGTCGCGCACGTAATTGTTTTGCTCGCTCGACGCTTTTTGGAGGGTATCGAGGCCGACGTGATGATTGGTGATGGCGAGGCCGTTAGCGGAAATAAATGAGCCGGACCCGCCGGAATTAAAGCGGACGCTGGATTTCTGCAGATGCTCGAGCCACTGCGGGGTCGGCTCGAACTGGTAGTTATCTCTAAATTGTTGGAGCGGGGGATTGTTGAAGAGCCACATGCCTTCGTCGGCGCGAACGGAGGCCGCAACCAGACAGGCCAGGACAAAAACGAGACGCAAAATCATTTGGCGAAGGTAGGCCGATGTGTCGCGCGGACAAGTTGACTTCTGCCCCTTCGGCAATCACTATTCCCCACTCTCTACGCGGGTGTAGTTCAATGGTAGAACGCTAGCTTCCCAAGCTGGACACGAGGGTTCGATTCCCTTCACCCGCTGTCCTTCCTTTCTTTCCGGCTTAAAGAGGTCGCATCACTGCCATTTTGCCATCTGCTCGGGAAAGGGGCAGTGCGTGCAATCGGAATGGTCGCGCAGGCAGAAGTCTTCGTAGATCTGCAGCAGGCCCTGCTGGTACGCGACGGTCTTCATAAATGGCCGGCGGCGTTCGTCATCGCCTAACAAACGAGTGGCCGCCGTTTCCACCCGGCGGTTGCTGAGTTCCGCGCGCATTTCGCGATAGCTGTCCCACAAGGCCGCGCCATCCAACGACCAAAGCGGGAAGCAGATATTGGCCAGAATTTCGATGATCCGGCTGTCGCCTAACAAAGCCATCGGCCTGGCGGCCGCTTCGGAACTCAGCGTGTAATGCGAGCGCCAGAAAGGATGGTCGAGCGCAGCCAGAAACTCCCGCACCGATTCCATCCGCGCCGAATCGATGGCGCGACGCAACTTTGTCCAGTGCGAGACGATCACGGCCAGCGAGCCCAGCCGGCGGTGCGGATGGTTCAAGGGACGGGTTCCGGTGATGCGCCACGTTTCTTTCGGCAGGATTAAACGAATCATCTCGTCGCGATAAGGCCACCATTTGTCCCATAAGCCGCGCACATATTCGCGAGTGCCGGCCGGGATTTGCGAGAGATCCGGGGCCTGCAGGAAGCCGGCGAAACCAAAAAGAAGCGCTTCCGCGCCGAGGGCGTCGCCCCGCAGCGGTTTCAATCCCACCCGCTGTGCCAGCACATGGAAGGGAAGCTTGTTTTCTTTGTAACCCAACGCGCACGCCAATTCCTGGAAGAGCGCCTCGTCGCGACCGTGCGAGTCCATCAAGGTGGCCAGGCGCCGCGCCTTGCGACGTAAACGAAATTGGGCCGCGCCGTGCAGGATGGAATCTACTTGTTGATCAGGAAGGTTGCGCAAAGGAGCCTGACAGCGGCCGGCATGCGCCAGCGGCGTGCTGCTGTCAAAGGCGTCGTTCAGCATCGACAAATCGAGTCGCACCTGCGGGACGTTGCGATGGGACAGGGTGCGGCTGAAAAAGGTTTGTTCGCTTTGGTTAACGAACAGATGAAGCACGGTCGATTCGAAGGCTGGGTTGGTGGCATGCCCGTGCCCTTCCCAGCTGCGATCGGTCAGGTCCAGCTCGATGCAGCCGGTCAAAGCGGCCCCGTCGTCGATCCGGATGGCGGCATCACGAAAATCCGGGCCGGCTTCCCGGTTCCAGATGCCAAACTGCGCGATCTCGATTTTCTGCCCGGTAGTGGAGATGAACTGGCGGCCAAACTCGCCCGCGTACCAGCGAGCCTGGATCTCCAGCTCGCTCGGGCAGCGCTGCACCTGGAAGAGGAGCTGATCGCGGATACGCGGCGGTTTGTGCAATTCCGCGTAGCGCTCCTCCAACAACAACATCGCAGAAGCCTAACGGAGAGCGCTGACCGATGGGAAGCGCAGATGTGCTGGATGTGCGTGACCTTGTCATCGCCCTATCGAGGAACGGCGACTTCCCAGTCGCGGTTTACCAAGACGGTGGCCGCGGCGACCGCTTGACCTCAGCTGACGCTGGCGATCTCTGCCGTGGGCTGCTTCGCTTCCGCGCGCACAGCTTCGTCTTCCGCCACCGCTTCCGCGATCGGCCAAATCGGCGCGCTGATGCGAAGTCGCAGATCCTGCACAATTAGATCGACCAGCTCTTTTTCGGGACGGGAAAAAACAAATGCGTAACGCGGGCGCTTATCCGCTTCCGACTGAATCAGGATGTCGTCGGAAAGGAACTTTCCGTCCCGTTCCACCACGCAGTGCTCGATGTCGAGGGCGCGGGCAAAGGGGCGCCCGCTTTTCTTCCCGAGAAAGACAATGTTCCGCGGTTGTTCCTTGGTCGCCACCAATGCGCCGAAAACATTCTTGGCGATTCCCTTGCTCGGTCCGCTCAGGCAGGGAACGGCCCAGGCCACGGTTTCTTTCAAGGTGTTGTGGCGATCAAATGCGCCGGCGTAGGTGGGCGGAATGCGCGCGGGCAGAGAGGGCGCGCGCTCGTCACCGGCGGGGCCGTTCAGTTTCGCCAAGATCAGCCAGATGCGCGCTTTCATTGCCCGCAAAATGGTTCCGGCAAAGTAGAGGAAGGCGGCTGTGCCTAACAAAATCAGGCCGAGGGCGAGATAAGGATTCTTGTGAACGAGGGCGAGGCCTCCCACGACGGCGACGTCCTCGCCCAGGCTCAAGGCGATATTGGAAAACGGTTCGGGGGAGGCATTGCTGACGAGGCGCGAGCTAGCCTTGGCGGTGTGGGTCATCAGGCTGGTGCCACCGGCGAGCAGCGCGACGAGCACAGAGAAAAGGGGACTGGGATGCCCCAGCACCTGGATGGCGAGGAGGGCGCCCCCGATTGGCCGGATGACGGTGTGAACGGTATCCCAGGCGGTGTCGAGCCACGGAATCTTATCGGCGAAAAACTCCAGGAAATAGAGAACTCCGGCGGTGATGATAACGGCGGGATGACCGAGGGCCTCCAGCGACGCGTAGGCCGGATCGAGAGCGATCCAGTGGTAATGGATGGCAAGGCCGGTAGCAAAAACGGTTAGGTAAAGATTGATCCCGGCGAGGGAGGCAAGGCCCAGAGCCACCGCCAGCAGCTTCACTTGCGCCATAGCGGGACTATCAACCTGCCCCTGCGCTTGTCACGCGCTTAGCGGCAAGAATTTCTGCCGCGACGCTGAGCGATCTCTCTTCAAGAATTTGCCGCCGCCTGACCTGCCCTCTACAATCCCGGCCATGCTCGACATTCGCCTCATCCGCGACCAACCCGATCTGGTGAAAAGCCGCTTGGCGACGCGGGGAGGGGACGATGCTGCGAAGGTCGACCAGGTGCTCGAAGTGGATGTGGCGCGGCGCAAGGCGGAGACGGCCGTGCAACAGCTCAACGGCGAGCGCAAAAGTTTGAGCAAAAACATCGGGGCGATGCGCGGCCGCAATGAACCGACCGCCGAGATCGAAGCCCGGGTGCGCAAGATGGGCGACGAAATCACCGCGTTCAACGAACAGGTGACAGAGTTGGACGAAAAGCAGCGCGCTTTGCTTTTGCAGATTCCGAACCTGCCGAATGAAGCGGTGCCCGAAGGGAGCGACGCCAGCGGAAACAAGGAGGTCCGGAGTTGGGGGGAAAAGCCGGCGCTGAACGGTGAGGTGCAGGATCACGTGACCATTGGAGAGCGGCTGGGACTTTTTGATCTGGAGCGGGCGGCCAAACTGAGCGGGAGCGGCTTCATTGTCTTTACGGGAGCGGGCGCCCGTCTCGAGAGGGCTTTGATCCAATTCATGCTCGATCTGCACACGGAGAAGCACGGTTATCTGGAGATGAGTCCTCCGTTTTTGGTTAGGCGCGATTGCATGGTCGGCACGACCCAACTCCCGAAGTTCGAGGAAGACATGTACGGGCTGGAGGAGGGCAGTATCTTCCTCGCGCCGACGGCGGAAGTTCCGGTGACGAACTTTCATCGCGAAGAAATCTTGGCGGAGAAGGATCTTCCAAAGAAGTTCGTCGCCTACACGCCCTGTTTTCGGCGCGAAGCCGGATCAGCCGGGCGTGAAACGCGCGGCATCATCCGGGTGCACCAGTTCGACAAGGTGGAACTGGTGAAGGTCACTTCGGCGGAGACGTCCTACCGGGAGTGGGAAGCGCTCATCACCGACGCCGAGAAAGTGCTGCAGCTTTTGAATCTGCATTATCGGGTGCTCGATCTGTGCAGCGGCGACCTGGGATTCGGTTCGGCGCGCACCTTTGATCTCGAAGTCTGGTCGCCCGGGCAGCAGGCGTATCTGGAAGTGTCGAGCTGTTCCAATTTCGAAGATTTTCAGGCGCGGCGAATGCACCTCCGTTACAAAGACAGCGAGGGGAAGAACCGATTTGCTCACACTATCAATGGTTCGGGACTGGCGCTACCGCGTCTCTTTGCCGCTTTAATCGAGACGTATCAGCAACCGGACGGCTCGATCAGCCTGCCTGAGCCGTTGCACGATTATTTCGGGGCCAAAGAGATTCGTTAGGTCGAGAGCGCTACGAGATCGTCTACCGGTCCGGGGAGAGCGCGCGCCCTCGCGCGCCGATGGCGGCGCCCTCGGCGCAATCATTATCAATTCCCTTTTGGAGCGATGGCGAGGGCGCCATCGCAGGCGTGCGAGGCGCACGCCCTCCCCGGATAAGGAAGGCGGTTTAGCCCGGCTCGCCCTCCGAAAACAGGTCGAGCCGTCCCTTTTCTTCGGCCGCGGCCGCGCGTTCGACCTGCGAAGGCAAAGGCAACTTGCCGATCCTGCGCTCCCCGAGCCTAACTTTCGAACTCGGGGTTTTTTTGTGCGCCCGTTGGCTGGTTAACCAGCCCCGCCACCATCGGCAAACAGGTCGAGCTGTCCCTTTTCTTCGGCCGCGGCCGCGCGCTCGACCTGCGAGGGCAAAGGCAATTCAAAACCGAGGCGTTCGGCTACGCGCTGCGCGGTTTCGGGCGCGAATCCTTCGTAGTGATTGCCAACAAAGATCCAGCAGCTGCGAACTTCGGCCAGGTGTCGCTCGATTTTAACCGTCCAGCTTTCGATCGCCGCCTCTCGCTTCCAGAGAAGCTTGCCGTACTGATGCAGGTGCTTGCCGTCGGCGCTGTATTTGGTCGCGTAATCGCCGAGCAGGCGAATGTAAACGAAGTCGGTCGTTAGGGGAAGAAACTCGAACGGGGCCAGGTTGCGTTCGTTCAGCGGGCTGGTATCCGTCCAGGCCCACGCTACCCGATAACTTTCCAGCAACCGGATGATGTTCGGCCGATGCCATCCCGCGTGGCGGAATTCGACGGCAAAACGGAAGTCGCGTGGCAGCTGCTTCAGAAAATTGCGCAGGGGGGTGCGTCCTTCCCGCGGCGTGAAGGAAGGCGGCAGCTGCACGAGGATGACGCTAAGCTTGGCCGCCAGCGGCTCGATCGCGCGTAGAAAATGGCCCAGCTCTTTGGAACAGTCGCGCAGCTTGCAGACGTGCGTGATCTCGCGCGGTAATTTGCAGCTGAAGCGAAAGCTGGCTGGCGTCATTTCGGCCCAGCGCAGAACGGTTTCTTCCGGCGGGGGCGCGTAAAAGGTGGAATCGATTTCGACGGAGGGGAAATGGTTGGCGTAGAACTCGAGCCAGCGCGATGGGGGAAGATCGGCGGGGTAAAATGGGCCGGCCCAGTCGTGAAAAGTCCACGCGGAGGTGCCGATGCGGATCTTCTGTTGCGCGGAGAGGTTCAAGAGCGTGGCGGATTACAAAATGGGGCGCGACAAGAGCCAGCGCAAAGCCGAGTTACCACGCGCCGAAGGACGTGCTAAACTTGACGTAACTCTTTACGCAACTACCCTCCCGGACCCCATGGCAAGCCTATTCGGAAGAATTCTGTTCACGACTTTCACCTTCGCGGCCTTGACGCAATTTGTCGAGCGGCGCGGTGGTCTTCCGATCGGGCGAAAAAGGCCAGTTCGTTGCACCTGGCGAAGAGCAGGTTAGTGGGAACGCGCAGCAGCTTTTCGAAGTTGCGCAAAAAGCAGAGGCGAGGGGCAATCATCATAAGGCGGCGAACGCCTACAAGGCGCTCGTTCCATAATCATCCAAAAGATGCGCTCGCTCCGGGCGCGGCCTTTCAGTACGCGGAGAACCTCGAAAAGATGGGCGGCTATCTCAGTGCGGCCGATGCCTATCGGGTTGTGGTTGAGAGATATCCGAACAGCCCGCATTTCAATGACGCGATCGAGGCACAGTTCCGCATCGGCGAGATGTATTTGAACGGCAAGAAGATCAAGTTGCTGGGCATCTCGATCGCAAATTCGCTCGATCACGCGGTCGAATTTTCGCGGCCATCATTCGCACTGCGCCCTATGGGAAATATACTGCGCGCGCGCAGTTCGATATCGGCCGTGCCCGTGAGAAAGAAGGAGCGCAGCTGGCCGCCGATCCAAGCCTACCAGGCCGTGGTAGAGAAGTTCCCGAATTCGCCGGTGGCGCCCGACGCGCAATACCAGATCGGTTATATCTGGTTGGTCGCCGCCCAGCGGCGGAACGAAAGACTCGGCTGCCGCCGGCAACGCCCGCACCGCTTTCCAGGATTTTCTGTTTCGTTATCCGAACAGCGAGAAAGCGGCGCAGGCCCGCGCCAATCTCGCCTTGCTTGAGCACAAGCAAACGAACAGCTCCCTCGACATCGCCAAGTACTACGACAAGCAGAAGTATTACCGCGCCGCGGTCATCTATTATAATGAGGTGATCCGGCAGCAGCCCGGCTCGAGTGAAAGCGAGAAGGCGCGCAAACGTCTGGATGAGCTGAAGCAAGAAGCTTGGCGAAAAAGCTCTGCAGCCGGCTTACGCGAATGCGCAGACGGATCCGGCCAAGAAGAAAGCAGACGAGAAAAACGCTGCCGCCGCTGCCCATGGGCAGGCCGCGCCGGAGGGTCCGGCTAACGACGCCGCACCGCTTCCGCCGCCAGCCGATAGTGACAGTTCCCTGCCACCCCCGGCTTCGCTTATGCCGGACAGTACCGTCCGGACCTCCGCCCTCGGGCACGACTGACACCGGCGGTAGTTCCTCCGCGAGTTCATCCCCCGAACCGCGGCGCAACGCCTGATCCGTTCCGCGTCGCCGGCTCCGTGAAGAGATCTCGGCGCTGGCAGCGTTGTGCGTCTGCCTGAACGGCTGCCTCGGGTATCACATCGGCGCCGGTCAAACCGTATCTACCTCAAAGACGTCAAGACCATCGCTGTCCCGACTTTTAAAAACGAAACCTTGATTCCGCACATCGATTCGCTCGTGACCGACACGGTGATCAAACAGTTCCAGCAGGACGGAACCTATCGAATCGTTAGCGAAGCGAACGCGGACGCGGTTTTAAAAGCAGAGATTACGCGTATCAGCCGCAGCCCGGCGCGCTCGGTGCGTTGGAAATGTGCTCGCGACGACGGAATTCAATCTCTCCATGCACGTGCGTTATCGTCTGGTCGGCCGCGACGGCCAACTGCTGACCTCTTCGGCCGAGGCTGTCGGCACGACCAGCTTTTTCGTGGAACGGATGTGCACGGACGACGCTAGGCCTGCCGTTGGCCACGGAAGAGTCGCTTCATCTGTCAGGCAGTTGAGCGAAGGAGGCAGGCTCTGCCCCTGGCTCGGAAGAACTGGCCACTCGGCTGGTCGAGCCAACTGAGCGAGGGTGGTGAGCTTCGATGAAAGGCGAGGAGAAGCTTTGGGACATTCTCAACGATAAGCTCGATACACTTGCGGGCGGGCAAGCGTCTGCCGGAGGCGATCCGGGTGGCGGAAACCGCGCTCGACCTGGCCAAGCGCGCATTCGAAGACGACAAGGGCACAGCTGGCGTTGAGTTACGAGAAACTCGGCCAGCTGCTCGATCAAAGCGGCGATCGCACTGGCGGCGAAGCCGTACCTGCTGAAATCGCATGCAGTCCTGGAGAAGCGCGACCGCCCGATCAACGCGCGCTTTACCGTTCTGCCCGGCGGCTGGCTTTTCTTGTGCGATAACCTCGGCGAATCGGATGAAGCGATCCGCTATTACGAGAAAGCGATCGCGGCCGGAACGCAGCTGGAAGACCTGCCGCATTCCGATCTGGGCACGATGTTGAACAACGTCGCCTTGATTTTCCGGAAGTCGCGGCAGGCAAAAAGCCGCCGAGCCTTATTACCTGCACGCCCTGCAGATTTACGAGAAGCAGCTCGGCCCGGAACACGCCGATGTCGCTTCGGTGCTCAATAACCTCGGGGTTTTTTACACGAACGAGCGCCGGTTTACCGAAGCGGAGAAGACACATCTGCGCGCCCTGGCGATCCGGGAAAAAGTGCATCCGCCGACGCACCCCGATATTGCGCAATCGAAATGCAATCTGGCGGTGGTTTATCATTCGCGCGGCGATTACGCCCGCGCCGCTGAGCTTTATCGTGCTTCCCTTGCAAACCTGGGAGGAATCGACCGAAACGCCGCCGGAGGATTACGAGATCGTCGCTTCGAATTACGCCGATCTTCTCCGATCGTTAGGCAAAGCGCGCAAGGCCCATGCGCTTGAAGTGCGGGCGAAGAAGCGGCGGAAGAGCATCTGATTACGCTTCGACCTTAGGGCGAGGCGATCATCGCCCGGACACCGGAACCAATTGTATTCCGGCTAAACTGAACCAGTGGGAAGGCAGTTAAATTGGGGCCGGCGTCTCGAGCAGCCGATTTCATCTTGCGCGTCGGGCGGAGCGAGGCACTTTATCGCTCCTCACGCTCACGTGGCGGAACTGGCAGACGCGTACGGCTCAGGACCGTATGGGGCAACCCGTGGAGGTTCGAGTCCTCTCGTGAGCAGATCTTCCCGTGGCGAAGCCTCATGCCGGGTGACGATTCTCGTCTCCAGCCAGGATGGCCGCCCCTCACTTGCGTGGACCCGGCCCGATGTTCGCGCCGGTAAAAAAAGAAGAAGGGCCGTTCTTTCGAACGGCCCCGATCCTTTCCGACAACAAGAAAATTTATTCTAACGACCACCGCCCGATGGGGGAGCAGCCGAGCGCGAGTAGCGCTGCGCCTCTTCGACCATGCCGGCGTTGCCGTCTTGGACGTTATCCGCGCCCGTCTCCTTTGGCTTCTTCTTTCCGTCTTCGCGCCAGTAGCCGCCAAAGCGTGAGCCGACCTGGCCGGAACGGTACATACTCTTGTTCGAACTTGAAGAAGCGGCCTTGGCCGTCGCGGTGCGGTTCACCCGCAAAACCGCGGAGGTCGAGCCGGTCGCGCCGACTTTTACCGATTGCACGGACTGCGCCTTGCCATCGAGAACTGCGATGACGCGGTAAGAGCCGGGTTCGAGTCCGCTAACGAGGACGTGTCCTTTGGCATCCGGTTTTGCCACGACGGCTTTCGATTTTTTGTCGACAGCTTCGATCCGGACCTGAGTGGTCTTCAAACCATTGGCGTCAACGTCTTTGATCTGAGCGTCGATGGAGCCGCCCTTTCCGGCAGCGAACGCCACAGTCGTGACGAACAGGGAGAAACAAATGAGGAGATTACGATGCATTCTTCTTTTGTATTCTTCCGGAAAAGTTTTTACAAGACCTAACGGGCTTAAACCAAGCTTTCCCTCCTAAGAGGGAGTCTGTTGGACCGGGGGTGCGCGAGTAGCCGCTGTGCAAACGCCTCTCGCTCAGGTTCCTTTGCCACATCAGAGGGGTATTTCCCGGCCGAACGGTCCCATCCTCCCAGCCATTGGGTAACCAGCAAATCGCCCGCGACCGTCTCTTTCCGGGCCGCCGGGGGGGCTCCGAACTCGACCTTTGCGGCTCGACAGAGTCTCGCCCCACCGAATGGCGCGATACTTCTGGGAGACTCATCTAAGCCCGGTGCGAAGAAGTGGATCAGCCCTGACAAATGGGCGAAACGAGCGGACGATGTGCCGTTGCAAAATGCGATGACGAATCCGGTCGAGCCGGAGCAGGTGCGGGAGATGTTTGGCGCAATCGCGCCGCGTTACGACCTGGCTAACCACGTCCTGAGTTGCGGACTCGATTTCGTCTGGCGGAATCGTGTTACCGACCTGGCCGAAGAGGCCTGCCCGCGCGCGATTCTGGATCTCGCTACCGGCACCGGTGATCTCGCCCTGCTCCTGCAGAAACGGATTCCGTCGGCGCAGATCACCGCCGCCGATTTTTCGGCCGAAATGCTTTCGCTGGCGAAAAAGAAGGGGGTGCGCCTAACGACTTTGGCGGATGCACGCCAGTTGCCTTTTGCGGCCGAAAACTTCGATGTGGTCACGATCGCTTTCGGGCTTCGAAATCTGCCCGATTGGTCGGAAGGCCTGCGCGAAATGCAGCGCGTCATCCGCCGGGGCGGCATGCTCCTCGTGCTCGATTTTTCCCTGCCTCAATTCGGGGCGCTGCGGGCGGCCTATCGTCTTTATCTGCACCGAATCGTTCCATTGATTGGCGGTATCTTGACCGGAAAAGGCGACGCTTACTCTTATCTCGGCGATTCGATCGAACGTTTTCCACACGGCGAGACCATGCTTCAGCTTTTGCGCGAGGTGGGATTTCGCACCGCAGAGGCAGAGCCTTTAAGCGGCGGGATCGTCACCATTTATCGAGCGACGCGCTAGCCCTGCGACCTACGGGAATTAAGTCAGCCGCCGTTGTGGATCAGCTTCGATGAATTGAAGCAGGTGGCGGCAGTAGAGCAAAGGGATGATGCCGAGCACGCCAAACGAGCAATCGATCAAACGCCAGCCAAACGGAATTCCGCGCGCCTGCCCGCAGATCATGGCGGTCGGAATAAGGCAAAGGCAGGCAACGATCCCAGCCAGCAAGATCAGGCGGCTTTGCGCCGGCCGGATGACCGCGGCGACAAAGAAAAACGAAATGGCGAAGTGACCGTAGGCTAACCAGTCGGTACCGTAGGCAATCCAGGGAAAGCGGGTGTAGGTCTCTTCCAAGCCCGTTTTGACCGTCGCGATCCAGCCAGAGAAGCCGTTTTCGCCTGCCGGAATGATTGACTGAAGGATGCTCATCTCCTGCAAGAGAGGCAGCGCGGTGATTCCCGCGACGACCACACCGATAATAAAAAACGTGAGGGTGACCCGAAATCGCCGCAGAGCAATCTCGCGCGTCATGTCGCTCTTGGACATCGCGAAGTCACGGCTTCGGAGTCGCGGTCGGCGTGCCTGGGGTGCTGTGAGCGGCGGAAGCGCCTGCAGCCGGAGAGGCAACGCCGCCCGGAGCCGGTGTCGCCGTCTGGGTGAGCGACTGCTTCAGCATATTCACGTCTCCCGCGCTCATCGCGAAAGTGCCGTCACGTCCATCAACGCGCGCGAACCACGTCCCATCGCCTGAGGCCGCGCCCACGGTTAGTTTCTGCGAGACCTTGTCGTCTTCCGAGGTGGTAAAGGTTGCCACCAGTGTCGGTTTATCGAACCCGTGCTGCGCAGTGGTCGCGCCGACCCAGTGGCTCGCATGCAGATTGGCGAGGGTAGTGAGCACCGATTGAATCTTGGCCGGGTCGACCGGCGTGGTTCCCGACTCTGCCTTCCACGCCTTGTTCGCATCGCGCACGAAGGTTTGTTCCTTGTCGGATTTGATGGTGAGCCGATGCACCTGTTCGGGCTTGAAATTGTAAATGACGAGACTCTGCCACTGCACCGGATCGGTGAAGATCCGCTCGATCAGCGACCGACGAACAGCAAGAACAAAAGGCTCATCCCCGACGCGCGCGTAAACCGTTTCGCCCTCGATTTTGCCGAAGGAAATGGTCAGGAACGGATGATCGCCCGCCTTGGACTCCGCGGTGTTTTCGGTGGCGAATGAGCTGAAGACGATCTGCAGCGAAGGGAACTCCAAGCCATACCTGGCGAGATTGGAGGCGACGTCTTCGACGAAGGCGGTGACCTGCTCATCGGCCAGAGCGTCGACCAGGCGCGTCACTCCTTCCGAGTTTGCCGCAATGTTCTTTTGGCTGGCGATGGTCCAAGCTTTCGTCCTTGCGCGCGAGCACGATCGCCTGGCGGCCGGTCGGTTGAATGGTCAAACGATCCAGGTTGTTCCGGTCGATGCGGGCAAGATGTCGATCGCGAAGATCGTTAGGTTTGTTCTCGAGGATGTTCAGCAGCTTCTTCGGCAGCGCGTAAACAAAGCCGCGCGGGGTGAATCGCGCATAAACAAGGTCCTTGGACTTGTCCGGGCAGGTCCGCGCCGAGCTGCAGGGTTTGCCCGGTCTTGTCGTTTTCGCCGAAGATGGTGATGGAGCCGCGCGGATCGGTCAGGCCGTAGATATTCAGATCGCCGCGATCGTCGGCCACGAACTGCTGAATCTGCGCCGTGGTAATCTGCGCAATCAGGTCGCCAATTTTTTGGTCATCGCCGCGCGCGCGGATCGGACGAACCAGTTCCCAATGCCCGTTCTTTTTTTCCGCTTCGAGCTCGCCCGCCTTGGATTTGATCGAAAGGCGAAGCACCTGGGTGGTATTGAGGTCGGTCAGCTTGCGGTCGCGAAAATCGTCAGGCTTTTTGTCGATCGCTTTCCGCACGCTCTGTGAAACGACGAAGGTGTCCTTCGAATTGTCAAAGCGCGACGTACATTTTTCCTTCGAGGGCGGCGTCCTTGCCGAGAAGGATTTCGGGTGGTGCATCCTTGCCGATCAGCTTCAGGCGAAGTTTCGGTTTGGTTAGGCCATACTCGCTCAAGGCATTCTTGTCCGCGTCGATCTCTCTGGCCGAGATGGTGGTTGTTTTCGGCCAGCTTTCGATATCGGAAAGCATGGTCTCGATGGCGCGGGTGTCGGCCTGGTCTTTGATCGGCGTTTCCAGCCGCCACTTCTTGTCCTTTTTGCGCAGCTCGATTTTGACGTCGCCATTCTGGATGTCGATGCCGTCGATCTTGTCCGACTCGATGTTGACCAGGTTTTGCGCCTGTCGCGCCGATTCCTGGGTGCCGACGGATTTCTTGTCGACGAAGTAGAGATAGCCAAAAAGGAGAGCGGTAACGGCGAGCAGAATGATGGTCGTTTTCGGCTTCATTTCACTCTCCCGCCCAGGCGCGCCGTCTCCACCAAACCGCCGTGCCGATGATCGCGGGGAACAACGGCAATAAGAGGAGGATGACCCAGCGAACATTCGAAAGCGCGGTGCTGCTCATGGTGAAGGTAAGCGACTTCGGAACTTTCGGCGCGATCCCGATAAGTTGTTCGCGGTTTAAGAGCCAGTCGAGTGATGCAGCCATGAAGTCGAGACCCTGCTGATCCTGGGTCACCGCTTTGTCCTCCACGAAGCTCGCATTGGTCACCACCACCATGCGGGCCGATGCACCTGCACGCGCGCGTCGGCGCTCCCGCCTTTTTCTGCGGAAGCGGCCAGATAAAGCGGCACCGGACTCTGCTTGACCGCGTCAGCCTGAAGTTTCGCCTGGTCGGTCGAAGTATAGTCCGTCTCCGCGAAGTAACCTTTCTCCGCCTCGATCAGCGGTTGCACGCGCACGGCGTTCGGGCTGCGGTAATCCACATTCGCCGTCAGCGAAGAAGTTCCCCCAAAAAACAAGGCGCGCGCTCCGGCGAGGCGCTGGGTGATCGGGCTACCCTCGAGAAATTTAGCCTGCACATCCCGCGTCAGCGCGATCTCCTGCAAACCCGTCTTGATGAAGACCATCAACCTGTCGTCGTTTGGACGAATGCCTTGTTCGGTGATGAAGCCGTCCAGCTTCGGCGTTTTCGATCCGGGATCGCGCAGAAAAAGAATCCGTCCCTGCCGGTTCCAGAAATCGCGCACCATTTTCATCTCGCGATCGGAGAAATCGTACTGCGGTCCGATCAGCATGAGCGTCTTCATGTCGGCGGGAATCTCGCCGAGCTCGAAAAGGTTTAGTTCCTGGAGCTTGATGTTCTCGTTCTCGATGAACGTCTTCAACACCGACAGCGGGCTGTTCGCCGGCGCGCCCGGCGCTGCTTCCGCGATCGGCGGTTCTTTGTGTCCAGTCAGGTAGCCGACGACATTCTTCTTTCCTTCGACCAGGTCGATCATCGCCGCGGTGATGGCCTGTTCGCCCTTGAATGCTTCAACCCGCGGACCTTCGCCCATGGCCATTCCGCTCTGGTCGATGTCGGCCATCTCTGAGGCCTTCACCGTCTTGCTTTTGCCGTTGTAGTCGATGACGAGGAGGCTCTCTTCGCTAACGACTTTATATTTCTCGAAGATCTCCTTGGCGCGCGAGAGGCTGCGTTCCGGATCGATGTTCTCGACGTCAACTTTTCCGTGCGACGCGTACTGGTATTCCATCAGGAGATTCTGCACGTCGTTGGTGATGGGCGTGTTCGGTGAAAAGAACACGGTGACGCGGATTTTTCCTTTTACCGAATCGAGGAAACGCCTGGTCTTGTCGGAAAGCTCGTATTTCTTGTCCCGGGAAAGATCCCAGCGGCGATAATGTTTAACCCCGAGGGAGTTGACCATCAGGACGATGAAAAGGACCAGCGCGATCTGGGCGGCAACGTTGGCCCCGATCTTGACCCGGTGAATCTTCCGGCGCGGTGGCGCCGGACTTTGCTGTTCGGTTACATCCGCCATTTACGCGATTGAAAAGCCTGGAAGGTGAAGGTGAGGAGGAGTGCAGCCATGCTCAGATAGAGGACGACCGGGCGGGTGTCGATCACACCGCGGGAAAGCGTTCCCATCTGCTCGAGCGCGGAAAAATAGCCTAACAACTCGCGGGTGCCGGCGCTGACATCGAGCAGGATGTATTGAATGAGCCCCATGAAGAAGTGGAGAGTGATCACACAGAAAGTGATGACCGCGGCAATGATCTGGTTTTTGGTCAGGACGGACGCGAAGCAGCCGATCGAGATGTAAAACATGCCGAGCAGGAGCAGCATCAGGTAGGAACCGGCGTAGGCCCCAATCGATCCGGCGGCCGGTTGATGGGTGACCGCGGAGAAGATCGCGAAATAGGCCAGGGTCGGAATCCAGAGGACGAGATAAAAGACAAGGGCGCCGAAAAACTTGGAGAGGATGACCTGCCAGTCGCGGACGGGCGCAGTCATTAACGGCTCGATGGTGCCGAGTTTAAATTCCTCGGAGAAAAGCCGCATGGTGATCAGCGGGAAGATCAGAACGAAAGCGAACCAAAAGAAAACCGAATTGAAGAACGCTTCCTGAACCGAATAATTCACCGGCCGCTGGTTCATGAAGGAAACCTGGAAATAAAAATCCACACCCGTGATTAGCATGAAAAAGACGAGCACGATGTAGGCGATGGGGGAATAGAAGTAACTGCGCACTTCGCGCCCCAGGAGAACGATGAACTTACGCATGAGCTGAATCCTCCTGGAGTGATGGAGTGGAGGAGTAATGGAGTGATGTAAGGGACTCGGACTCCGTTCGAGGCGTCAGATCGCCGCGATTCTTGTTCCGGCGTGTGATTTCGTGACCCATTACTCCATCACTCCTTTACTCCAACACTCCATTGCTGCTCGCTCAGACTTCATCCGCATGGGTGATTTCGACGAAGACGTCTTCGAGGGTGGCGCGGCGCTGGGTTAGTTCGCGCAGGGTCCAGTTCCGTTGCCGCGCGACCTGATAGACTTCGGTGCGGACGTCGACACCAGACTCGACGCGAAGTGAGAAAGTGTTCCACTCGCCTTCGCTCTCGCTGGTCACATCGCGGACGCCGCGGATCTTTCGCAACTCAACCGCGCCGTCGTCCTTGCCGACCTGGGCTTCGACGGTCACGCCGCCGGCCTGCCGAATTTGGCTGAGCAGATTTTCCGGGGTGTCGGAGGCTTCAATCCGGCCGCGATGAATGATGATCACGCGGCTGCAAGTCATCTCAACTTCCGGAAGGATGTGAGTGGAAAGCAGAATGGTGTGTTGTTTGCCGAGATTCTTGATCAGCTCGCGGACCTGCCGGATCTGATTGGGATCGAGCCCGATGGTCGGCTCGTCGAGAATGAGGAGGTCAGGTTCGTGCAGAAGCGAATCGGCCAGGCCAACGCGCTGGCGATAACCCTTCGAGAGACTGGAGATGAGCTTGCGCTCGACGTCCTTCAATCCGCAAAGTTCCTTGACGTCGCCGACCCGCTCGTTGACCCGGCGATGGGGGACGCCTTTGAGAGCTGCGCGGTAATCGAGGTATTCCGTCACGCGCATATCATTATAAAGAGGCACATTCTCCGGCATGTAACCGAGATGCGATCGTGCCTGCAGCGATTGCTCGAAGACATCAAAGCCGGCAATGGAGGCGCGCCCGGCGGTGGGCGGCATGAAGCTCGAGAGGATCCGCATCGTCGTCGTTTTACCGGCGCCGTTCGGGCCGAGGAAGCCGACGATTTCGCCTTTCTCGACTTCGAAGCTGAGGTCCTTGATCGCCGTGTGCCCGGCGTAACGCTTCGTTAGATTTTCAACCTTGATCATGAGCGAACCACTCTTTGAGACAACGGATGGAGCGG
Source organism: uncultured Verrucomicrobiae bacterium (assembly GCA_963746035.1). Classification (GTDB taxonomy): domain Bacteria; phylum Verrucomicrobiota; class Verrucomicrobiia; order Chthoniobacterales; family UBA10450; genus JBBRDU01. The sequence continues at coordinate 608,452 of CAVUZN010000002.1, forward strand.
AACGTTGCGAAAAAATGGCAAAGGTCAACGCGCGGCCAGGGTGACCGCCTCAACGCGTTGCCCGGTGCCGTCACCCCGAACCACTCCGACCGCGAAATCGACGCTGGTGCCGGAGGTGACGCGCGCGAGCAGCGTTTCGACCTGCTTAACCGAGTTCACATCGTACTTGCCGATGCGATAAACAACCAGGCCACGCTGGACGCCGGCGTCGTCCGCCGGGCTGTCGGGCTCGACCGCGCTAACCAGGACGCCGCGGCCGGGCGCGTAACCGAGGGCGGTCGTCAACTCATCGGTCAAATCCTGTAATTGCAGGCCGAAGAGGTGTTCGGCGTGAGAACTGGTCGCTTCCGCCGTGGCCGGTTGCGTCGTCTTCGGCGGATTCTTTTGCGTCACTTTCTTGAATTGTTCGACCGTCTCCCGGACCACGTCCGCGGGAATGGCGAAGCCGAGACCCTGGGTCGGGACGCCTTGGGGAGTGAACGCCATTTTCGCCGAGCTCACCCCGACCAGCCGGCCGGAAAGATCGATCACCGGGCCGCCACTGTTACCGGGGTTGATGGCCGCATCCGTCTGGAGCAAGCCCCGATAGTCAATGTTGTCGATGGTGATGTCGCGTTTCACTGCGCTGAGCACGCCACGACTGATCGAGCTGCCGTAACCCACTGCATTCCCGACCACAATGACCGTCTGGCCTAACAAATTGGGCGAGATGTCGTTCAGGTTGATGTAGGGGAAAGAGGTCTTCGCGTCGATCTTGATGAAGGCGAGGTCTTTCTTGTCGTCGCCGGTAATGTAATGTGCGTTATAAGTTTTACCATCGTTAGTCGTGACCTGGATCTTGAGGTCCGCCGCGCGTTCCACCACGTGCTGGTTGGTCACGATGTAGCCGCCCGGATCGACGATGAAACCGGAGCCCAGGCTTTGCAGGGTTTGGCGAATCTCCCGTGGACGCGACCGATAGTTGCCGAAGAACTGCGCGTAGAAATCCTCTACTGGATCGCGCACGGCGCGGCGAACGATCCGCTCGGTGTTGATGTTGACCACCGCGGGCAACGCTTTGGCCACGGCAATGACGCTCGGCTCGGCGGCGGGATCAGCCTGACCCCAGGCGGTTTGCCCACAGGTCAAAAGGGCGCAGGCCAGACTCGAGCCGGCCAGACGAAGCGCAGCGGCACCGTTCATTCGCGAAGTATCGAAGAGCGCCATGGAGTGTCAACTTGCTGCCGTCCGTATTGCTAGCAGATTCCAGATGCAATGCGTATCTCGATGGCCGCTCGGGCCAACCTCGACCTGATCGAGGACAATTATCGCCGCTGGCAGAAGGATCCGGCTTCGGTCGACTCCGGCTGGGCCGCTTTCTTCGATGGATTTGAACTGGGCAGTATTTCGCCGCGGAACGGCCAGGCTAAACATGCCGCGGCCAAGGAAAGCCCACTGCAGACGCGGATCGACGGGCTCGTTTATGCCTATCGAACGCTCGGCCATACCATCGCGCGGGTGAATCCGCTGGCGGAGAAACGTCCGGATAATCCGCTGCTTTCGCTGCGTGAGCTTGGTTTCAGCGAAAAGGACCTCGATCTCCAGGTCTCGTCGAAATTCTTCCTCGATAACCGCCGGATGACACTGCGCGAAATGATCGCGCTGCTCGAGACGATCTACGCGGGCAGCATCGGCGCCGAGTTCATGCACATCCAGAATACGCGGATGCGCAACTGGGTGCGCCATCGCCTGGAATCACGCCCGCCAAAATCAGAAACTCCGGCAGCGGTGCAGCTGGGGATGCTGCGCGCGTTGCTCGAAGCGGAGTCTTTCGAAACTTTTCTGCATACCCGTTATGTCGGCCAGAAGCGCTTTTCCCTGCAGGGGGCGGAGTCGTTGATGGTGATTCTCGACACCATTCTTCTGAAATGTCCTGAGGTCGGCGTGGAGGAAATATGCATGGGCATGGCTCACCGCGGGCGGCTGAACGTGCTGGCCAATCTCTTGCGCAAGTCGCTCAAGGTGATCTTCACCGAGTTTACCGAAAATTATCTTCCCGATCTGGTCGCGGGCGACGGAGATGTGAAATATCACCTTGGTTATCAATCCGTTCGGAAACTGCCTAACGGGCACGAGGTCGAAATCCGCCTCTCGCCCAACCCGAGTCACCTCGAAGCAGTCGATCCGGTGGTGGAAGGCACGGCCCGCGCGCGCCAGCGGATTCGTGGCGATGTCGAGCACCGGCGCAAAGTGTTGCCCTTGCTCATCCACGGGGACGCCGCTTTCGCCGGGCAGGGGATTGTGGCCGAGACGCTCAACATGTCACAACTCCCCGGCTACGGCACCGGCGGCACCGTCCACGTGGTGGTGAATAATCAGATCGGCTTCACCACGCTTCCGCGCGACGCCCGTTCGTCGATGTATGCGACGGACATCGCGAAGATGATCGAAGTGCCCGTCTTTCATGTGAATGGTGACGATCCGCTGGCCGTTCGATTCGTTAGTCAGCTCGCGCTCGATTTTCGACAGGAGTTCGGACGCGACGTCGTCATCGACATGTATTGCTATCGTCGTTACGGCCACAACGAAGGCGACGAACCGGCCTTCACCCAGCCCGACTTGTATGCGCAAATCGATCAGCGCCCGCCCGTCGCCCGGCTCTACAAAAGTGAGCTGCTGCAATCCGGTGTGCTGAGCGAGGACGATGCCGCTTCGCTGGAGACGGAATTTCAACTCCGCCTCGAGATGACGCTCGAGGAAGTGAAAGCGATCCAGACGGAAAAAACGGCGGAACAGGATCGCTTCCGGGAATCGACTGCAGTTTTTCAGCCTGAGTACAGCTCGTCTTCGGCCGCCACCGCCATCAAACCGAAGACCCTGGAGAAGATCGTTAACGCGCTAACCCGCGTGCCGGAAGATTTTTACGTGCAGCCGAAGATCCAGCGGATCGTGCTCGAGCATCGGCGCAAGGTTTTCGAGAACGGCGGGCCCTACGAGTGGCATTACGCTGAGGCGCTCGCCTTTGGTTCGTTGATGCTGGAAGGCATTCCGATTCGACTTTCCGGCCAGGATTCGGCGCGCGGGACTTTTAGTACCGCGGCACGCTGTTCTTTACGACGGAAAAACGGGCGAGCCCTACGTCCCGCTCATGCACCTGGAAGGCGATCACGAGCGCCTCTGCGTTTACAACAGTCTTCTCTCCGAAGCGGCCGTGCTCGGTTTCGACTACGGCTACTCGCTGGATTATCCCAAAATGCTTTGCCTCTGGGAGGCGCAGTTTGGCGACTTCGCCAACGGCGCGCAGACCATCATCGATCAATTCATCGTTCCGGCGGAATCGAAATGGCAGCGTCCGAGCGGCATTGTTCTTCTACTGCCGCACGGCTACGAAGGGCAGGGACCGGAGCATTCCAGCGGACGACTGGAAAGGTTCTTGCAGCTCTGCGCCGAGGAGAACATCCAGGTCTGCAATCTCACCACCGCGGCGCAATACTTTCACCTGCTGCGGCGGCAGATGAAACGGAAATTCGTTAAGCCGCTAGTCATCATGACGCCGAAAAGCCTGCTGCGCGCGGAGTGGGCTTCCTCGTCTGCGAGCGAGTTTACCTCCGGCAGGTTCGAAGAGATCCTGCCCGCGCCGAAGACGGGCGCGGCCAACAAGACCAAACGCGTCATCTTTTGTTCCGGGAAAGTTTATTACGATTTGCTCAATTACCGAACCGCTAACAAGGCGGACGACAGCGCCATCATCCGGGTCGAGCAACTCTATCCGCTGGATACGGCAAAGTTGCGCGACCTGGTCAAAGCCCATCCGAAGACGGCCTCACTTGTCTGGTGCCAGGAAGAATCGCAAAACATGGGTGGATGGACGTTTATGGAACCGCGCCTGCGCGAGCTTTTCAAACGCGAGATCGCGTATGCGGGCCGCCCGGCCAGCGCGAGTCCGGCGGTGGGTTCGCTGGCCCGCCACAAACAACAGCAGGCGCAACTGATTAAGAAAGCGTTTTCGCTGTAACGGGGTCTCGTTGAAACCTCGCGAGAAGCGAGGCAGTGGCGAATGATCAAGGAGCGGCGGCGGCTGGCCGCCGTTAGCGAATACGGCGACTTGGAAGTCGCCGCTCCTTGAGACACCAAAAGCCGCACGTCTTCCTCCTCTCCTCCCCGGAGAGGACTGAGGTGAGGAGCGTCTCAACGTTGCTTACATCTTTTGATTCGTCCTCACCCTAACCCTCTCCTGAGAGGAGAGGGGACCGGCTGCGCCGAGTGATGCGCAGCGCTGCCTCTCCAGCGAGGACGAAGCGTTGCGTCTACTTAAGGCTACGTCCGAAGTCGCCGGTCCTGGAGCCTTGCGGCGAAAGCATTCCAGCCAGCGATCACGCCATCCGCATTTTTCCTCATGACGCCGTCGCCTTTTGCGCTTAGTTGAGCGCGGGATGAGCGTGGAAGTTAAAGTGCCGGCAGTGGGTGAATCGATCTCCAGCGGGGTCGTTTCTGTCTGGCATAAGAAATCCGGCGATTTCGTGAATGCCGGGGACGCCCTTTTCACCCTCGAGACTGACAAAGTTTCCACCGAGATCGCCGCTGAAACCGGCGGTGTGCTGGAGACACTGGTGCCGGAAGGGAAGGAAGTGAAGATCGGCGAAACGGTTGCCACGATTGACTCTTCCAAAGCTGGCGGCAGCTCCTCGAGTTCTTCTGCGAAACCGGCGGCGGCGACGCCGAAGCAAAGCGCGGGCGAGAGTAGTGCGGTGATGTCACCGGCGGTGCGACGGATTGTAGAAGAAGAACATCTCGATCCCGCTTCGCTCAGAGGAACCGGTAAAGGCGGACGCCTAACGAAGGGCGATTTGTTAGAGAAGGAGGCAAAGAAGTCCGGGCAGGAAAAAGTGGCAGCCCCCGCGGCAAAAATACCGGAGGACTTAGCTGCGCCGCCAGCCGCGGAGCCGGAAAGGGGCAGCGATCGTGTCACCCGCCGCAAGATGTCGCCGCTGCGCCGGAAGATCGCCGCGCAGCTGGTGATGGCTCAGCAGACCGCCGCCATCCTGAGCACATTTAATGAGTGCGACATGACTGCGGTTCAGCAGTTGCGCGCGCGGACGCAGGATGCCTTCACCAAAAAGAATGGGTTTAAGCTCGGATTCATGTCGTTCTTTATCAAAGCGACGGTGGAAGCGCTGAAAACCGTGCCTTCGCTGAACGGCCGAATCGAGGACGACGACTTCGTCGACAACCACTTCTATGACATCGGCGTGGCGGTGGGCACCGAGCGCGGCCTGGTGGTTCCGATTGTGCGGAATGCCGATAAAAAAAGCTTTGCCGATCTCGAGCGCGAGATCGGTGAATACGCGGTCAAAGCGCGGGAAGGCAAACTGAAGATTGAAGATCTGCAGGGCGGGACCTTTACGATTTCAAACGGCGGCGTTTACGGCTCGCTCTTGAGCACGCCGATTCTCAATCCGCCGCAGAGCGGAATTCTCGGCATGCACAAAATCATGCCGCGTCCGATCGCGATCGACGGCAAAGTCGAAGTGCGGCCGATGATGTATCTGGCCCTGAGCTACGATCACCGGGCCGTGGACGGCAAAGAAGCCGTTACCTTCCTGATTAAAGTGAAAGAAGGCATCGAGCAGCCGGAGAAGCTGCCGCTCGATTTTTGAGCAGTGGCATCGGCGTTCTGCCGATCGTTCGTGTTCGTCGCCTGCGGCTTCGAGTTTAACTTTCAGCCCGCTTTTTTTGCGCTGCTCCCGGGCGCTGCTCGGGAATGGTATAGCCGACGTGCCGAACGGTTCCGATGACCGCCGGCGTGCCGAGTTTCTTGCGCAGCCGCCCGATGAAAACTTCCACGAGCTTGGTGTCGTATTCGTGCTCCCGTTCCCATACGCGTTCACAAAGTTCGGTGCGGGTAAAGACGCGCCCAGGCTCGCGCATCAGGACTTTAAGCAAAGTCAGCTCGCGCGTAGAGAGGTCGAGTTGCTGGCCCGCTCGTTCCGCCACCTGCTCGACCAGATCCAGGGTGAGATCCTCTACGCGCAGCACAGCTTCCGGGGCCTGGGTGTATCTTCGGCTTAAGGCGCGAACGCGCGCGACCAGCTCCTGCATGGCGAAAGGCTTCGGCAGGTAATCATCCGCGCCGAGCTGCAAGCCCGTAAGGCGGTCGTTGAGCTCACCGCGTGAAGTCAGCATAAGGACACGACAGGGACTGCCCTTTTTGCGCAACCGCCGCAGCACCTCGAATCCGTCCATGCCGGGCAAGCCGACATCGAGCACGATCAGGTCGAACGATTCCGTTTCGATCACCCCGAGCGCGGTCTCACCATCATGGATTGCTCGCGCGTCGTGTCCGGCCTCGGTCAGGGCCGAAACGACGTGTCGTGTCAGCTTAACTTCGTCATCGATGACCAGAACGCGCACGGCGGCATGTTGACACGCCTCTATTCGCGTCACAAGCGGCCACGCCACGCCAACATCAGGGCAGAAGGTAACGCCATTGTTACTTCTGCTGTTTTCTTCCCGGGCGGCGAAGGTTCGTTAGCCGGAAGTAACAATCGCGTTACCGTCCGCGGTTGGCGCAGAGAACAAGGGGCGCTTAACAAGGGCGCATGAACAAATCAAACTTCAGCAGACGGGCGATCGCGCTTTGCGCCTTCGCCGCCTTATTTGCTACCGCTCCAATCTCGCGCGCCGGATTGCTCGACCAATTTGGTCCGTCACTTCCGGGCCGACACGGGACACATCCGGAACCGGGCGACGATCGCGGTCGCGGCCGCCATGGCGGGGATAATCCAACGGGAGACGATCGTGGCGGACTGCGAGGCGGTCACGGAGCGGATGACACTGTCAACATCAATCAGCGTCGAGGCGGTGGCGGCGGCGGGGGCGGGGGTCGCAGCGGCCACGATGACGGTCCAGGGCACCGCTAAGAGCGCCAAAAGCAAACGAAGAGAGCCGCCACTGTTGGCGGCTCTTTTTGTTTAGAAGCGGACCGTAACCTGCAGCGCGAAGTTATGACTCACGTCGCGACCTGATTCGAACTCTGGGTAGTACTTTATCTTTCCCTGCAGGTGTTCTGTGAAGCGATAGATTAGCGCAGTCTCCAGCCGTGAAATGTCAGGCGCGAACGCCACTTCACCGCCGCGGCCGTCGGAAATGTCTTTGAAGTATTGCTGGTTCCAGCGGACTGCGCCGAACAACTGCGGAGTGAACTTGTATTTGGCTTCCAGGAAATAACCGAAGGTTTGCCCATCGCCCAGACGCGGAATCTCAAATTTTGCCTCGTGAAATTCGGCGAAGAACTGAAAGTGACCGTGCTCGAACGACACATCCTCCGCGATGATGTACTCGTGATAATCGCCGGAATCTTTCCCGGCCGGAAAAAACTTTTCTGCTTCCGGACTAAAATAGGCGCCCTCCGCTGCCGAAAGCCCAATATTCCACCCTTCGTTCGGCCTGTAGCCGATTCGCCCCGTCACGGTAGGATGGTCGAAGCCGATTTCGGTCGCGCTCCAGCTTTCCGGACGCGACGAAACGGATGAATTTTGCACTCGAAAAGCGTAATCGAAGTGGGACGCGATCGACCCGCTCGCAGTGACTCCGGTAGCGTAAACGGGTCCCCAGATTTCCGAAATGTATTCGTTCTTCGGATCATGGCGCTGCCCCGTGAAAGGCAGGTCCGGCGGGTTCTTGTCCTCCAGTGGTAGGGCGTTCTCGTAGACTAGCGGAGCGGTTATGAATGGATTGTCCCATGAGAGATGCCGGCCAACCCAGCGCCCGACAATGGTGGCGGCCTTGCCGATTTCCACATTCAGGCGGCCATCCCGCCAAGGGGTATAACGAAGCGCGTACTCGTCCAGGCGCACCTGGCCTGCTTCATCCATGGGATCGAAATGTCGGTCAATCCGCGCCTGCGCGAAAAAGTAAAGAGTCGGGCCGATCTGAACATCGAGGAACAAGCTCAGCCGCGGATCAACCAAGGCGCGCCCACCGGAATCGATCAAGCCGGGCGGCGGCTGCTCGAAACGATAAAATTCCAAATCGAAGGTGCCGCTCAACCGCGCGCGCACATTGTTGTCCGCGGTCGACCAGGAGAGATGCTCGTCCAATCGATCGAGCACTTCCTGCGCATTCGTTGCCGCCGCCTGCCCGAGGAGAAGGAAGGCAAGGCAACGAAGGAGTCTCATGCGTGATGAGCCGAGGAATAACGAGTATCCAGGCTCACAGGTAAATCGGAGTTTCTGACGGTTGTGGATTCTACCGCGCGAAAACGAACTTCAAACTCCGTCCAGTTGGCGTCAGACCTGACCAGTCGCACGTCCCCGCCATGCAAACGCGCCAATTCGCGGGCGAGATTCAGGCCGAGACCATGTCCGGGCACGTTCTCGCCAACGCCGCCGCGATGAAACCGCTCGAAAATGTGCGCTTGAGCCTCTGTCGGAATAGGACGCCCGGTGTTCTCCACCGTCAGGAAGACGGACCCGCCTCGTTGTTCCGCGGCCACGCAGATTTCGCCGCCGGGCACATTGTACTTGCGGGCATTCTCGAGCAGGTTCTGCACGATCAAAGCGATATATCCTTTCTCGCCAAGGATCATCAGCTGCGGGGCAATGTTTGTCTTGAGACGGATTTGCAGGTCATCGGGCAGGGCACTGATATCGTCCATCCATTCGGCGAGGAGCTGCGAAAGGTTGAACGGTTGAAATTCGATTTGTAAACGACCGGCGTCCATACGGGAGAGCAAAAGAAGATCGTTGATGACACCGGTGATTCGATAGGTCTGGTGAAGAAGCTGTGAGACCTCGTCATAAACGTCGGGGGTAAAATCATCGCGCGAAAGAAGTGCCTCCAACCCTGCACGCAAGACGGTGACCGGTGTTTTTAGCTGGTGCGAGGCGTCAGCTGAAAATCGCGCCGATCGTTGCAATTCCGCCGCGGTCGCCGCCAGGTCCGCCTGGGCGCGTTCGCGCGCCACCCGCTCTTCCTCTGACGTGACGGCTAGCTTCTCCACTGGTTTGGACAAGCGGCGCGCGATGAGATGACTCGCCAGCAGGCCGAGGGCGAGCAAAACGCCGCCGGCAACGATAACATGGCGACGGATTTGCCCAAGACGGGCATGGGCAGCGCCGAGAGGGTAAAGTGCCACTTCATAGGCGGGCGGGTAAAGGGAACCCGGATTGAGCTGCTTGTAGAACACGAGGTGAGACGTACCGCCTAACGGAACTTGGAAACTGACGTCGGACGCGCCTTCCCTGATTTCCCTGTTTACTTCACGCGTCAGCGTGTCCTGGTCGCTTTTGCCCAGGCCCGGCAGGAGCAGGGAGCCGCTGACCCAGATCCCGTTCCTGATGTCTCCTCCGGCATGACGTCGGCCAAACTCCGCCGCTTCGAATCCAAGGCAGAGCGCCCCGATCGGTTCGCCCGTTTCAGTCGAAATGATCGGCATGGCCAGGATTTCAATCATCCCGCGGGTGCCACTTCCAAGGATGTAGCCAACCTGCAGATCCTTCGTTAGGTGAGGCAGGTTCAGCCGGTTCTCGTCGCTGCTCGCGAGTTCGCCCACCGGAGTTGCTGCGGGAGGAACGATGACCTTCCCTTTGCTATCGAGGAACCGGTAAAATGCCGCTTTGAGCGCGCCGGCTTTTCCATTGGGGCCACCGATAATGTCCCGTAGTTCATCGCGCGCGCTTGGGTAAAGCAGGTCAACCGCGTTGTCTTCGAGCGCCGCGTGAATGCGCGGCCGCTTAACCAGGCTTTGGCAATGTTCGGCCAATGCCGTTTGGCGAGCCTCCCGTACGCCATCGACGGTGGCCAGCTCGTTTCGAAAATCCTGCAACAGGTCGAGATGCGCCTCGATGGTTGCCTTCCGTTCGGCCAAAAAAAGGCCGAGGGCGGTCAACGCGCCCACCACCAGGGTCATGGTAATGAAAAGGCGAGCGCGGTAACTACCGAGTGGCATCCGCTCCCGGCTGGTGGCGTCGTTGCTCACGGAAAATCAATGTGAGCTGGCAAACCGGCCTTGAGCTCGACGGTCTGCGATCTGGTAGTCCGGCTATCGATCCAGGCCTTCAAGGTAAATTTCCCGGCCGGCAGGTTCGACAGGCGATAACGGCCGTCGCTATCGGTGATCACGAAGTGCGGAGTGTCCAGCACGAGAATAAGGCCGCGCATGTGCTCATGGATGTCGCAACGAACTGTAATCAGGCCGGGCTTGTCGAAAACGATCGAGGGCGTCGGATGTTCATCGCGGCGGTATCGGCCCAGATCGAAACGTTTCGCGGGGGAATAGGAAAAAATATTGTGGTAGGTGTCGTCTTCGTTAGGAAATTCTACTTTCGTCCCCGTCTGAATCGCGAGAAGAGCCGGGACGAAGGCCAGATCTTTCTGTGCCACCTGTTTGACCAGGGCAGGCCCTGTCCGCGCCTGGTTCTCTTCCAGGTAGACGACGCCGACCGGAGGATCGGTCGCAAGCACCCCACCCTTTGTCACGACCTCGTAGCGTTTGCTCGCAACCGGTGCCGCCTTTCTTGAAGGCAAGGTCACCCGCCCTTCCACACTTGCCTGCCCATAAGCTATTCCGCTTGTCGCCAGCACCGCCACCAACGCAACCAGGAACCGACGGGATTCGGGAAGAGATTTCACGGGTAGGCTGGCTCAGGCGGATCGCACGGGCTCCCAGGCCATCGCTGATCCTAGTGCGCGCTAACGCCGCGGCAAATAGCCAAAAGGTAACCGGATTGTTACGCGCGGTTTGGCAGGAACACACTTTTGGATAGGGTGCTTCCCGGGGAGCATGTAAGTCAGTTCGGCAGCTCGCCCCGCTTACGTATGGAAAAACTTGACGTGGTTATTATCGGCTCGGGCCCAGGGGGATACGTCGCTGCCATTCGCGCCGGACAGCTTGGACTAAAGACTGCCATCATTGAGAAGCACAAGGAACTCGGCGGCACCTGTCTCAACATCGGATGTATTCCGAGCAAGGCGCTGCTGACTTCCAGCGACCATTTCGTTTTCACTAAAAAGGAGGCAGGCAAACACGGCATCGTCGTGGGCGAGGTCGGAGTGGACCTGAACAAGATGCTCCAGCGGAAGGACAAGGTGGTGAAGACGCTGACCGGCGGTGTTCGCGCGCTGATGAAGACGAACAAGGTCGCCACCTTCGAAGGCACCGGCAAGATTACCGGGACAGGAAAGGTTTCGGTGACGAGCTCAAGCGGTGAGACCCAGGAAATCGAGACCGCGAACATTGTCATCGCCACCGGAAGCGTGCCGGTGGAATTGCCCTTCGCGAAGTTCGACGGCCAGAGCATCGTCAGCAGCACGGAGGCGCTCAGCTTCAGCGAAGTCCCGAAGCGAATGCTGGTGATCGGCGCCGGGGCGATCGGGCTTGAGTTGGGCTCCGTTTGGAGCCGGTTAGGCTCGGAGGTGACGGTGCTCGAATTTCTGCCCCGAATTGCGCTGGGGTTCGATCTCGAGCTGGCCAACCTGCTGCAGCGCGCTCTGACCGCACAAGGAATGACTTTCCATCTCGAAACGAAGGTCAGCGCGATCAAAGTCGAGAACGGAAAAGTCACCGCCACCGCTACAAAAGGCGATCAGGAGCTCAGCTTTGAAGCGGACAAGGTTTTGGTATCGGTAGGCCGCCGGCCTTTTTCCGAAGGATTGGGGGCGGACAAGGCCGGGGTGGAGTACGACGAGAAGCGTCGCATCAAGGTCGACAAACATTTTCAAACAAACATCAAAGGGATTTACGCGATCGGTGACGTCATCGCCGGTCCAATGCTGGCGCACAAGGCGGAGGAAGAAGGAATCGCCTGCGTCGAAAACATCGCCGGTAAATCGGGACATGTGAACTACGAGGTAATTCCCGGGATCATTTACACGAACCCGGAGCTAGCCGGCGTCGGCCTAACCGAAGATCAGGCGAAAGAGAAGGGGATCGAAGTGCGCATCGGCAAATTCCCTTTCCGCGCCAATGGCCGGGCGTTGGCCAACGAAAACTTCGAAGGCATGGTGAAATTCGTCGCCGACGCCAAAACCGACCAGATATCTGGGCGCACATATTCTGCAGCACGCCGCATCGGAGCTGATCGCGGAACCGGCTTCAGTGATGGAATTCGGCGGCAGCTCCGAAGATCTCGGGCGCACCTGCCATTCCCACCCGACCCTGAGCGAAGCGGTAAAGGAAGCGGCGCTGGCGGTGGAAAAGCGCGCGCTGCACATCGTGAATCGCTGAGGCCGGGCCGGCCGTCCTCACCCCCAGCGGCGGTTGGCGCGGCCAGTTGGGCAGACTTCCGCGTCCGTGTTAGCTTTCTGGCGTGGAAGCGAGCAGAGCCATTGTCCTGCGCCGGCGGCCCTTCAGCGAGACCAGCCTGATTGTCAGCTGGTGCAGTGATTCGTTAGGGGTAATTCAGACCATGGCGAAAGGCGCGCGCCGCGCCAAAAGCAGTTTCGCGGGCCGGCTTGATCTTTTTTATGAGGCGGACATCCAGGTGGTGCGTTCGCGCAAATCCAATCTGCACACGCTCACCGAAGTGGTGGTGCGTGAAGCCTTTCCCGGCATTCGCACGAAATATCCCCGCACCGAGACGGCGTCTTACTTCGTTGAGCTGATCGAGCTTTGCACCGAGAGCGATCATCATGAACCGGAGTTATTTCAGCTTCTCCGGCGCGCCCTGGTTTATCTGAACGAGAATGATTCGTCGCCCCGCGTGATCGCACATTTCGAGAAGGAACTGGCCCGGATCGCGGGAGTTCACCGGGAAGAACTTGGGAAAAATCCGGCGCACGCACTGGCAAATCTCTTCGGCAAACTTCCTAAATCACGGGCCGGCCTGCTCAAGCGTGTCGCCGCGAAAGAACCCCTAACCGCCGCGGCAAGATGAAGCATTTCCCTGGTTCTCTCGCCGCCGCTTTCCTGCTGCTCTCCCAAAATACTCAGGCGGGAGAGAGCTATGTTTTCGATCCGAGTCATTCGGTGGTCTCCTTCAGCGTTCACCAGTTTTTGAACACCACCAAAGGGCGCTTCTGGCAATCGAGCGGCACGATTGAGCTGGATCGCGAGCATCCAGAAAACTCGTCAGTCACCGCCCGCATCGAGGTGAAGAGCATCGATACCGGTATTAGAAAGCGCGACGATCACCTGCGCAGCGCGGAGTTTTTGAACGTCGCGCAGTTTCCCGACATTACTTTCAAGAGCGAGCGCGTCACCCAGACCGATCCGGTTTCCGCGGAGGTGATCGGGAATCTGACCATGCATGGCGTGACCAGGCCGGTGGTTTTACACGTGAAATTGTTGACCCCGATCAAGCCGGGGGAGACACCGGAGCGGACGCGCTGGTTAATTACGACCGGCCCGCTCAAGCGCCGCGAATTTGATCTTCACTTCAGCAAAGCTTCGGAAACAATCTCCGGTATCAGCCAGGATGTGTCGGTGAAACTCGAGATCGAATCGGTGAAACGATGAGCGCGCTATTCATGGGGTGGATTGACCTGGCCTGCTGGCTGGTCTGTTTCTGGTGGATGCGCCGCATTTCCGTCCGGCAGGATGCGGTCTTGCAGGAAGTCCATGAAATGACACAAAGGATCGAGCATCTCTCGCAATCGGAGCACGAATTGATCAAGGAAGTGCACCCAGCCGTTGCCGACATCAAGGAGCGGGTAGAGGATGTGCACGCCGCCGTCGCCGAGGAGACGAGTAAAGGGTGATCGAGATCACGCCGCTGGGCGATTCCGCATTAACTGTGCGATTCGCGCAAGGCGCGGCAAGGTCGCCTAACGATCTGCTGGCGAAGGTCCTGGCGGCCAAGCAGGCCATCGACGAGGCTGCGATCCCCGGGGTGGTGGAAACGACCACCAGTTATTCGACGGTCGGCGTCTATCTCGACATGGGCGCGCTGCTTGGTGGAAACCGCGATACCGGGAACGGCTTCGTGGGCGTGATGGGCCGAATTCACGAGGTGCTGGAACAACGGCGACCGAAAAAAAGTAACGAAGCCGCAAGGCAGATCGATATTCCGGTCTGCTTTGAAGCGGCCTTCGCTCTCGATCTCACGGAGGTCGCGCAGCGCACCCAACTGAGCGTAGATCAAGTCGTCGCAAAATTTTGCGAAGCTGAATATCAGGTCGCCGCGGTTGGCTTCACCGCCGGGTTCCCATACTTGCTTGGGCTTCCGCCAGAATTGACGACGCCGCGCCGCGAAAGACCGCGGCTGTCTGTTCCCGCCGGGTCGGTCGCGATAGGCAATAATCAGGCGGGAATCTACCCGATGGAGACGCCCGGCGGCTGGAACATCATCGGCCGAACTCCCTTGGTTCTGTTTGCCGCGAGCCGCAACCCCGTCTCGCTCCTCTCCACCGGCGATCGCGTTCGCTTTCGGCGGATCAATGATGACGAGTTTCAGAAAGTTCGAGCGGAGGCGCGTGAATGAAAGCGACGATTGCCCGGGCGGGATTCCTAACCACTGTTCAGAGCCGGGCCCGGACCGGCTTTCGGGGAGTCGGGCTTTCGGCTGGAGGCGCGCTCGATCTTTTCCTCTTCGAAGTGCTGAATCAGATGGTTGGGAATGAGGCAGCGGCGGCTGGCCTCGAAATCACCGCCGGAATGGTTCGAATGAGTTTTGCGGATACGCGTCTGCTGGCGTGGGCCGGAGGAGAATATGACGTAAAGATCGGCGACCTCGTTATCCCGGCTGGGCACGTGGCGACCGTGCAACCAGGCGAAGAACTGCGACTGACCGGCCCGCGCCAAGGAGCGCGCGGCTGGCTGGCGATTTCCGGCGGTTTCGATGTGCCGGAGATCCTCGGCAGCCGTTCCACCGATCTGCGGGGCGCGTTCGGCGGATGGCAGGGGCGGAGTTTGCGCGACGGCGACATCATCCCGCTTAAGGAGAATCCGCCCGGGGCCACCAAACGAATGAAGAGCGATCGCGTGAGTCGCTGGGCGACTTCATCTGATTGGACGCATCCGGCGGCTGCTCCTTCGCTTTTACGCGTAATTCCCGGGCACGACTGGGGTCTGTTTCCGCGGCAGGCGATCGCGAGGTTTCTGACTGAAGAGTTCACCGTCTCAGCTGAGTCTGATCGAATGGGGGTGCGGCTGTCGGGACCGAAGCTGCTTCGCCCCGACCATCAGGATCTTGTTTCCGAGCCAGTGGCGCCCGGCACGATTCAGGTGCCCGCCAACGGCGATCCGATCCTGCTGCTGGGAGATTGCCAGACTATCGGCGGCTACGCGAAGCTCGCGCATGTGATCACCGTCGATCTGCCGCGCGCCGTTCAGCTTGCTCCGGGAACGACGGTGCGCTTTCGGCAAAGTTCCTTGCCGGAAGCTCACGACGAGCTCGGCCAGCGTATCCGCGATTTCAGCTTCTTTCGGACTGGAATCGGCCTAACGATCTCCTGATGTTGTCGCTCGATCTCAACGCGGACCTGGGAGAAGGAAGCGGATTTGACGATGAGCTTTTAGGACTGGTGACATCGGCCAACATCGCCACCGGTTTTCATGCCGGGGACGCGGATTCGATGCGGAAGGCTGTCGACTCTGCGATGACTCACCTGGTAGCGATCGGGGCACACCCGAGTCTGCTCGATCGCGAAAATTTCGGACGCAAGGAACGCGTGGTGTCACCGGAGGAGGTCGAGGAAGCCGTTGCCTACCAGATCGGGGTACTGCAGGCGATCGCGGAACATGCCGGAGCGAAACTCGCTCATGTGAAGCCGCACGGAGCACTTTATAATATGGCGGCGCGACGCGCTGATTTGGCGGGGGCGATTGCCCGAGCGATTACGCAGGCCGACTCCAGTCTCCTTCTCTTCGCCCTGCCGGGGAGTGAATTGGAAAATGCGGGTCATGCCAGCGGACTGCGCGTCATTCCAGAATTCTTTGCCGATCGGAATTACATGCCCGATGGCTCGTTAGTCTCTCGCGCACGGGCCGATGCCTTGCTCCACGACAGTGACACGGTCGCGCGGCGCGTGGTGCAGATGCTGTCACACGGGCAAATCGTGGCGGTGGACGGAACAGAGATCACCGTGTCCGGTAAAACCGTCTGCGTCCATGGCGACACTCCGGAGGCAGTGCAGTTTGTAAAGGCTTTGCGCGAGCGGCTCGCCGCCGCCGGCGTCCGGATCGCGGCTCCTGCCTCCCCATCGTGACAACGTCGCAGGGCGAAAGTTCCACCCTTGTCCGTGGACTCGGACTGGTCGATGCGACCGCGGTGGTGGTCGGGTCGATGATCGGCTCGGGAATTTTCATCGTTTCGGCCGAATCGATGCGGCTCCTCGCGAGTCCGGGTTGGCTGCTGGTCGCCTGGAGCGTGGCGGGCCTGATCACGATTACCGGAGCACTTTGTTGTGCCGAACTGGCGACAATGATGCCGCGCGCCGGCGGGGTTTACGTTTTTCTACGCGAAGCCTACGGCCGTCCGATGGGGTTTCTCTTTGGCTGGAGCCTGTTCCTGGTCGTTCAAACCGGAACGATTGCGGCAGTGGCCATCGCCTTTGCGCGCTTTCTTGGCGTCTTCTTTCCCGCGATCGCGGGTGATCACTATTTAATCTCACCGCTTTTGTTAGGCCGAGGTTATGCCCTGAGCTTGTCGACCGAACAATTGGCCGCGGTGCTCCTGGTTGCCGTCCTGACCGGCACCAACTGCGCCGGGTTGTCAGTCGGGAAGATGGTGCAAAACGTCTTCACGTTCGCCAAGACCGGTGCGCTGGCGGCAGTCATCGTGATTGGCCTTGCTTACGCCCTCATCCACGGCGGCAGCCATGACAATGTCAGCTGGTGGAACCCTTGGACGAACGGCTGGAATCCTGCCGCGGTCCAAACCGGGATTGGCCTAACGGGCGGTCTCGCTTTTGCGGTGATCTTCGGGAAAGCGTTGATTGGCCCCGTCTTTGCCCAGACGGCCTGGACGAATATCACCTTTCTCGGGAGCGAGGTGCGCGATCCGGGACGCAACCTCGCCCGCGCGCTCCTCCTTGGTTGTGGATTGGTTGTCATCTTCTACGTGCTGGCGAATCTGGCCTACGTGCTGGTCCTGCCGGCGCAGGACATCGCGCACGCGCCGCAAAACCGTGTCGCGGTGGCCATGATGCAGCAGATCTTTGGCGCGCCCGGCGCCAGGCTGATGGCGGCGGCAATTGTCGTTTCTACCTTCGGTTGCAACAACGGCCTGATCATGGCCGGCGCGCGCGTCTCCTATGCGATGGCGAAAGACGGACTATTTTTCAAACAGCTCGCGAAAACGAATTCTCGACGGGTGCCGGCGGCCGCGTTGCTCGCGCAAGGCGTTTGGACCGCGTTGCTCACGCTCCCACGCACGGTGACGAGCGCGCCCGCGAGCGCAAAACCACTCTACGGGAATGTCTATACTCAGCTGCTGGAATATATCGTCTCGGCGGATCTGCTCTTTTACGTGCTGCTGGTTGTGGCCGTGATTATCCTGCGCAAGACGCAGCCCGAAGCGGATCGTCCGTTCGCTACCTTCGGCTATCCGTGGATTCCGATCTGCTCGAGCATCCTCGGTTTCGCTTTGATGGCGGATGTGGCGTGGCTGGCGCCGACCACCTCGGGCATTGGTATTCTCATTGTCCTGAGCGGACTGCCCGCTTACCTGCTTTGGCGGAAGAACGCAGCAGTTGCGCCTGACCGTTAGGCGCTACTTCGCGAGCACGCGCTTCAAGCGAAACCCATCCCTGGCGCCATTGCCCATCGAGTACTCGACCAGCCCGACGCCTTTCTTCCACACAATTTTCTCAAATGTGCCGGAGCTGTGGTTCGACTCCATGGTGCAGAGGTCATCTTTGACCTGAATGATGGTTTCCCAAAGTCCGTCGGTGTAATCCATCCGACCCTCGTTGATCCCGTAGATGTCCGACTTCTCAAATTCCGGCGCCTGGTCGCTGACCGACAGCCGCTTTACCGCGGCCTCATTATTCTCTTCGTTGAGCAGGTAGATGTGATCCTCGGTAGCGACGAAATAATCTGTCGGAATCTGGCGGCGCTTGCTCGCGCGCGAGGCGATGTCGCTGAACGTTACCTTGAAAATCTCGCCCCAGTTTGTTTTTGCCACCCGCGTGGTGGTGATCCTCGCGCTCAGCGGAATTTCTTCCTGAGCGATCTCATCGCCCCATTCTGCACCGCGAAACTTGCTCGTCACCGGTTTGTCATCGGGCGCGCTCAAGAAAGGATTCTCAGCGGCGGCGATGGCCGCGGTGAGAAGCAGGAGCGCGAGTGGAAGAGACAATCGATGCATGCGCGAAGGGTGGGAATTAACTGGGCAGTGCCACCTTGCGCAAACCGATTCACGCCGCGACCCTCCTCGGCAGATGCCGCCTTCCCTTTCACCGATTCATCCAGGACGAGTCAAATTGCTCAATGATCGCCCGCCCCGGAAGGGTCGTTATGTCTTGTATTGGATGCAACAGTCGCAACGGGAAGATTGCAACGACGCGCTCGAGTATGCGGCGGCCCGCGCCAACGAAGTGGGATTGCCGTTGCTGGTTGGCTTTGGACTAACGAGCGGTTTCCCCGATGCGAACCTGCGCCATTATCGGTTCATGCTCGAAGGCTTGCAGGAAGTGGAGCGAGCGCTCCGGCAGCGTCGCATTCGCTTCGTCTTGCAATTGGGTGATCCGGCTGAGGTCGCCCTTCGTCTCGGTTGCAGCGCGGCCGTCATCGTTTGTGATCGTGGCTACCTGCGCATCCAGAAGGAGTGGCGGCGGAAACTAGCAGCGAAAGCGACCTGCCCGGTCGTCCAGGTCGAAGCAGACGTAGTCGTGCCGGTTGAAGCCGCTTCGGGAAAACGCGAATTCGCCGCCCGCACTCTTCGCCCCAAACTGCTGCGCTTGCTTGATGATTTTGCCCAACTGCCGCGAAAAGTGCGGCTGAAAAAGTCGTCGCTGAACTTGTCCTTCCGTTCAGAGAAGTCAGGCGACATGGATCGGTTGTGTCGCCGGCTCAAGCTCGACCGCTCCGTGCGGCCGATCACTGACTTGCATCGCGGTGGAACGTCAGTCGCGCGACGCACTTTCAAACGATTTCTGCGCGTGGCGCTGCCGGACTACAAGGAACATCGCAATCAACCCCAGACGAATGATGTCTCGCACATGAGCAAGTATCTGCATTTTGGCCAGATCTCCCCAGTCTGGCTTTTGCTCGAAGCGCGACGGCACCGGCGCGGCGGCCGCGCCAACGTTTACTGTTTCGTCGACGAGTTGCTGGTGAGGCGCGAGCTCGCCGTAAACTGGGTCGAATTCACGCCTGATTATGATCAGTATCGGGCGCTGCCGGAGTGGGCGCGAAAAACTCTCGAACAGCATCGCTCCGATGCGCGTCCGACCGTTTACTCAGCGCGGGAGTTGGAAAAGGCGGAGACGCATGATCCTTACTGGAATGCTTCAATGCGTGAAATGGCTGCGACCGGTTACATGCATAACTACATGCGCATGTACTGGGGTAAGAAGATCCTGGAATGGTCGCGCACGCCGGAGAGCGCTTTCCGAATCGCCTTGCAGTTGAACAACAAATATTTCGTCGATGGACGCGATCCGAATGGGTTTGCCAATGTCGGCTGGATTTTCGGGCAGCACGATCGCCCGTGGCCGGAGCGGCCAATTTTCGGCAAGGTCCGTTACATGAATGCTGCGGGCTTGGAACGTAAGTGCGATATCCGCGGCTACCTCAGGAAGGTCGATGAACTGCTGGCGGGAGGTGGAAAATGACCTCTCCGCGCGCTTGTTCGAAGCGGTCGCCGTAAGTAGTTATCGGATTGACATTTGTCCGCTAATTCGATAGAAGATAGGCAGCAGGGGAATTATTGTATCTATGAAGTTTGGTCTATTTGCCACCATCGCAGTGGCTTTCACGTTTTCAGTCACGGCGCGCGCCGACATCAATCCGAACTTCGATTCTTTCGGGTTCGCCGCCAATCTCACGACTTGGAACTACACGGCAAACATCACTTCCGACCAGTTCGTGGTCGCGGGGGATTTTTTCACCATCTACGACTTCGGTAATTTCATCCAGGGCTCGAACGTTCAGCCGACCGATTGGGTTTTTAGTTCTGCCCTGGCCGGGGTGACGCCGCCGGGAGTGAATGGGCCGGCGGTCGACGATCCCACGATTATGAATCTGACCTGGACCTACAAGGGTGCGACCACGATTCCGACTGGCACAACCGTGGGCAAGTTCAGTGTGGATATCCCAGGGGCGGAGAACACGCAGTTCCGCCACGTGCATTTCGCAGGCTGGGGGACGCGAATCGACGGCGTGGATCAGGCCGGCACGAACATCGCCAACGTTGGCAGTATCGTGGCCCCGGTTATCGCGGTCCCGGAGCCCTCGAGCATGGACTTGCTTTTCGGTTCAGGCGCCCTGGCTTTGGGAGCCCGGGCTCTGCGCGCGCGTTTCCGTCGCTCCTGATACGTTAGGCAGCAGCCGGTTCTCGCGTCGTTCCGCGAACGTATTCGCGAATCGCCTCCGTAAAGCTCTCGGCAAAGTCGTTCGCTTTTCGTTCGCCGACTCCGGCAATCTGCTCGAAGTCCGATCGGGTCTGTGGCAACGCGCTCGCCATCTCTCGCAGGCTGGCGTCGGAGAAAATAATATAGGCGGGGACGCCGCGCTCATCGGCCAAACGGCGCCGCAGCGTTTTCAGCCGAGCGAGCAGCCGTTCGTCGCAGGGCGCTTCCACCCGCACCTTGCGCCGCGCCTTCGCAGCGCGCGCCGCCACAAATGGCTTGGTGAGATTCACCGGCGTGCGCTGACGAAGTGCCGCCATGCCATCTTCAGTGACCGCGAGCGTCGCGAACTTTCCCGGCGCCACGCTGACCAGCCCAAGCCGCTGCAGTTCGCGGCCGGTCCATTGCCATGTCTCACGCGGTTCATCCTTGCCGATCCCGAATGTGCTCAATTTGTCATGACCGCGCCGGGTGATGGTTTCGGAAGTTTCGCCCATAAGCACATCGACGATGTGCTTTGAGCCATAATCGAATCCGTCCTTCGCCGAAACGCGATGCACGCAGGAAAGAAATTTCTGCGCAAGCACGGTGCCGTCGATCGTCTCGCGTGGGTTCAGGCAGTTATCGCAGCCGGTGCAATTCTCCGCCGCGAAAGCTTCATTGAAGTAACGCAGGAGAGCAGTGCGCCGGCATTCGTTCGTCTCGGCATATCCGATCATGGTGCGCAGTTGCTCCCGCGCGATGATCTGCTCGGCTTCACTTTTATCTTCGATGAAGCGTTTCTGCTTCACCACATCGCCCACGCTGTAAAGCAGGATGCATTCGGCCGGTAAGCCATCGCGTCCGGCGCGCCCCGTCTCCTGGTAATAACCTTCCAGGTTTTTCGGCAGATCGTAATGGATAACGAATCGCACGTTCGGTTTGTTTACGCCCATGCCGAAGGCGATCGTCGCGGTGACGATGCGAACATCGTCCCGGCGAAACGCGTCCTGCGTTTGCGCGCGCTCGGCCGATTCCAGCCCCGCATGATACGGTTTGGCGGTGAATCCGGCAGTAGTCAGTTTCTCCGCCAGGGAATCGGCGCTCTTGCGGCTGGCACAATAAATAATCCCGCTCTCATCGGCGTGCTCGCGCAGAAAGGCAGTGACTTGATTGAGCGGTTTGTCTTTCGCGAGCACTCGATAGCTCAGATTCGGCCGGTTGAAGCTGGCAATGTAGCAACCCGGGTCACGCAACTGGAGTTGCTTTACGATGTCGGACCGCACCCGTTCCGTTGCCGTCGCAGTCATCGCAATCAACGACGCGTTCGGGAAATGCTGGCGCAGCTCGGCCAACTGCCGGTATTCAGGCCGAAAATCGTGGCCCCACTCGCTGATGCAATGGGCTTCGTCGATCGCGATTTGTTCGACCTTCCAAGCTTTCGCTTTCTCCAGGAAATCCGGCAGCATCAGACGCTCCGGCGCGATGTAGAGCAGTCGATATTCACCCCGATGAATTCCGCGCAGGCGCGCCCGGGCTTCGTCCGCGCCGAGCGTGGAGTTTAAATAAGTCGCCGTGATTCCACTCGCCTGCAGTCCATCCACCTGGTCTTTCATCAGCGCGATGAGAGGGGACACGACCAGAGTGAGCCCATCGCGAACGAGCGCGGGCAACTGGAAGCACAACGATTTTCCGCCGCCGGTCGGCATCAACGCGAAAACGTCGCGGCCGGCCAGGGCGTCGAGAATGATTTCCCGCTGCAGAGGCCGAAAGGCTTCGTAGCCGAAGAATTTCTTCAGCGCGCCGTCGAGATCGATTTGTTGGTCCGCTTCCGCTCGCTTCGCCATGGGGGTCAATGCACCATAGTTTTCGCCCGGGCACGTCGCCAGACAATTGGGAGCAATTGCCGAAGATTGCAGCGAGGGGGAGGTAGGGACCGTTCACCGAACGGTCCGTCAGATGCCGGCGATCGCGAAATCGGTGCGGCGAGACTCTGTCGAGCCGGGTTCCTTAAAACAGCGTGCAGCGGCTCGACGGAGTCTCGCCCCACCGATGGCTCGGGCGTCTTGGACGCAGCGACCGTCTACCGCCGCGCCAATTTACTGTGCCCGGCGTTCGCGGATGCTCGCGAAAATATCGGCGATGACTTCGTCGCGCGGCTTGGCGCCGAGGTTTCCCTTACCGTGCACACGCAGACTGATCGCATTCGCTTCCATATCGCGTTTCCCGATCACCAGCATGGTATGCACCTTCATTTGCTCGGCGCGCTGAATCTTGCCGTTGATTTTATCAGTCGATTCATCGATCTCGCCGCGGACCTGCTGCGCGCGCAACTCATTCAGAATGCCACGCGCGTATTCCAGCAGCGGCGCTTCATCGCCGATCGGAAGCACGCGCACCTGCTCCGGCGCGAGCCAGAGCGGGAAGTTGCCCGCGTAATGCTCGATCAGAAACCCGACGAACCGCTCGTGCGTTCCGAGCGGGGCGCGATGAATGCAGAGCGGCGTTTTCTCGGTGTTGTCGCGGTCCTTATAGGTCAGATTCGAACCGTTTCGGCTGCGCGAAATCGACCTGGTTGGTGGCAATGGTAAACTCGCGGCCGATCGCGCTCCACACCTGGACGTCAATCTTCGGTCCATAAAACGCCGCTTCGTTAGGGACTTCGACATAATTGATGCCTGAACGTTGCAGAACGCCGCGAACCATGTCCTCGGTCTGCTGCCAAAGCTCGGGTTCGTTGACGAATTTCTGTCCGAGGCGCGCCGGATCGTGGGTAGAGAAGCGCATGAGATATTTTTCGATGCCGAAAAGTTTGAAGTAGCTTGAGGTACATCTGGTTGACGGCGTTGAACTCGCTCTCGAATTGCTCGGGCGTGCAGTAGATGTGCGCGTCGTTCATCTGCATCGAACGCACTCGCATCAGGCCGAAGAGTTCGCCGCTTTGCTCGTAGCGGTGGCAATAACCGTACTCGGCCAGGCGCAACGGCAGTTCGCGATAACTCCGCGGCAGGGCCGCATACAACTTGTGATGATGCGGGCAGTTCATCGCCTTCAGGTAATAGCGCGTCGCCGAGGCATGGATCGTCCGTCCGTTTTCCGTGCAGCGTCCATCGGCGGGAACATTGATTCGGCGTAATAGGGGACGTGTCCGCTCTTCTTGTAGAGGCTCTCCCGCGCCAAATTCACCGTGCGCACGCGCTGATAACCCGCGGCGAATTCGGTTTCCTTGGCCAGCTTCTCCAGTTCCTCGATGATGGCGGTGCCGCGCGGCAGCCAAAGGGGCAAGTCCGGGCCCGACGTCTTCATCAAAGGTGAAGAGCTCGAGCTCTTTGCCGAGTTTGCGGTGGTCGCGCTTCTTCGCTTCCTCCAGCATGGCGAAGTATTCATCGAGCTGGGTCTTGTTCTTGAAAGCGGTTCCGTAAATTCGCTGCAGCTGCGGATTTTTTTCGTCGCCTTTGTAGTAAGCGCTGGCGACGTTCGTTAGTTTGAACGCGCCGATGTTACCGGTCCGCATGACGTGGGGCCCGGCGCAGAGATCGGTGAACTCGCCATTGCGATAGATCGAGATGGTTTCGCCTTCAGGAATTCCCTGGATGATATCGAGCTTGAACTTGCTCGCTTCCGGGCGCGGTCCGAGTGCGCCCAGTTCACCCGCTTCCGCCAGCGCGAGCGCTTCGGCGCGGCTGACTTCTTGCCGCTCGAAAGGATGGTTCTCTTTGATTTCCTTTTTCATCTCCGCTTCGATTTTCTCGAAGTCTTCCGGGGAAATGCGATGCGGGAGCTCCACATCGTAATAGAAACCGTTCTCCACCGGCGGACCGGCGGCGAACTGCGCTTCCGGCCAGAGCTTGAGAATGGCCGTGGCAAGAACATGCGCCGCTGAATGACGCAGCCGTTCCAAGTCGGTCATCTGCGCGCGTTGTTCGGGAGTTTTGCGGTCGTCGCTCATGGGGTCGAAAAGCGGTTGAACGTAGCTGCGAAGCTCTATGAAACAAGGAGTCTTCGCTCGCGAACGAAGAGTCCCGGATTCTTCGCGAGGATTACAGGATTAGCCCGATCGGAGTGAAGTGCTTCCCAGACGAATCCTGTTAATCCTGTCAATCGTGTCTAGTTAGTCCTCCGTGATCTGCCTGGATCACACAAACCCTCACCCTGGCCCTCACGCTTCGATGAAGGGGAAGGGGTTTACTTGATCTCGGCTAGCTTTTTGAGGTCGATCCGTTTCACCCAATCCTGCAATTCTTTGGGATCACGATCCTGCAACTCGATCTGCACGAAATATCGCCGCGCCACCATCACCCAAAGGGTGGAGTGCTTGCGATCGGCTTCGTAAGCCTCAAAGCCAGGATTGTCCTGGATGGTGACCGACTTGCTGTAGCCGTCGCTCGATTCGGAATTAATCTTCCAGGCCGCGGTCGTGGCGATGACGTAATCCGGATTGGATATCGAATCGAGAATACTGATCGACGCCGTCGGCACGTTGTCGCCATCGCCTTTTTTATAATCGCGATGCACGTTGGTCAGCTTGAACCCGCCGACGTCCGAGGTTGATCCCTCCGCTTCGTCGGCCTTCCACTCGGCGGGGGCGTCGGGGAGGAGCGGAAGCAACTTGGTGTAATCGACCACGTCGGGCGCATCCGGCGGCGGCGGCGCTTGCGCGAAAACCAGCGGCGGCAGCGCGGCGCAGAGGAAAGCTGCTAGCAAAGAGGAGATTCTCGGTCCGGAAAGGCCGCGGTGGCAGCGAAAACGCATCGGTACTCGATTGACTTCCCCCTGCTCGTTTGTCAAGACGCGAATGGTGCTTTTGCCCAGGACTTTCACCCGCTCGCAGACCAGCCGCTTCCATTTCACCGCTTCTGTGAGGCCTGCAACCAATTATGACTAACGACTTTTCAGCGGAGGATCCGTCACTGGAGGCTCCGCCGCGGCCGCTCACCTTTTTCGATGCGGCCATGCTGGTCATGGGCGGCATCGTCGGCGCGGGAATTTTCGTTAATCCTTCGGAAGTGGCGCATCGCCTCCACAGTTCAGGAATTATCCTGGCCGTCTGGGCCCTCGGCGGGATCATCGCGATGTGCGGAGCGTTCATCTGGGCGGAGTTGGCCATGCGCGTTCCGGGAACGGGTGGGCAATACCTCTACCTGCGGACCGCTTACGGCCGGCCGGTAGCATTTGTTTACGGATGGGCGCTCCTGCTGATCACGCAGACCGGCGGCATGGCGGCCGTCGCGGTGACTTTTGCCGCTTACTTCCGCACTCTCGCCGGGCTCGATCTGAACGAGAAGCTTCTGGCTGCGCTCGTCCTGGTGATTTTGAGCGTGATCAACTGCTTCGGCGCGCGCGCCGGCAGTAATCTGCAAAGCACATTCATGATCCTGAAGATTATCGCGATCGCATCGATTGTGATCGTCGGACTAGCCCTCGGTTATTTCCATCAACCAATACCAACTCCGCAGCCGCGCGTTATCGCCAGTTCCTTTCAAGGTTTCGGGGCCGCTTTGGTTCCGGTGGCCTTCGCTTACGGCGGCTGGCAAACCGCGACCTTCGTGTCTGGAGAAATGCGCGATCCACGGCGTGATCTCGCCCGCGGTTTAATCGTGGGCGTTCTCGGCGTCGTCCTGCTTTACCTGACCGTAAACCTGGCCTGCCTTGCCGCGCTCGGAGCAACCGGGCTCGATCAAACAAACACCCCGGCGTCCGAAATCATGCGGAAAGCGCTCGGAAGTGCCGGGAGCCGCGCGGTGGCTGCTGCCGTCGCGCTATCCACTCTCGGCTTTTTGAGTCAGAGCATGCTCACTGCACCCCGCGTCTACTACGCGATGGCCCGTGACGGAACATTCTTCAAAAGTGTCGGCGCTGTTTTTGGTAAAAGTCGGGCACCGGTGGTGGCGATTGCCTTGCAAGGCGCGGCCGCTGCCATCATTGCCTGCTCGGGGAAATACGGCGAGATACTGAACTTCGACGTGACCATTGATTTCATCTTCTTTGCTCTCTCTGCCCTGGCTCTTTTCGTTTTTCGCCGGCGCGGCGTCGGTCGCGACATCGCCTTCGCGGTGCCGGGTCATCCGCTGACCACGTCGTTGTTTGTCGCGGCCTGTCTGGCAATCGTGGTGAACGCGATCATCGCGACCCCGCGGGTCAGTCTGATTGCGTTTATCATCATGGGCGTTGCACTGCCGGTCTTCGCGATCTGGGAATGGCTGCGTCGTCGTTTGCCCTCATGACTCGGAAGGAATCGGCCTACATGCATTGGGCGAAGACGTGCAGCCAGGCGCGCTTCAACCTCGCCAGCAGTGGCGTTGCTTCTCTTTCGTTAGGTAAACTCCAGCCGACCTTGGCAGAGCTCGAGCTCTTCGGCCAGAACAGCTACGGCTATGCTCCTTTGCAGCAGGCGATCGCGGATCACGCCGGCGCTCCGACGGAGTGCGTGGTGCAAGCGGAAGGAACCTCGATGGCGAACCATCTAGTCATGGCCGCGCTGCTCGAGCCGGGCGACGAAGTGCTGATGGAACAGCCGACTTACGGATTGCTGCTCGATCTTGCGCGTTATTTGCGAGCGGATGTGAAACGCTTTCATCGTCGTGCGGAAAACGGCTGGGCCCTCGATCCGGAGGTCGTCCGCCGAGCGCTTTCGCCGCGGACAAAGCTGATTGTGCTGACCAACCCGCACAATCCCACGAGCGTGCTCAGCCCGGCGGCGGTGCTGGAAGAAGTCCACGACATGGCGGCGGCGGTAGGTGCTTGGGTGCTGGTCGACGAGGTTTACCTGGATGCGATTTACGATCCTCCAGTGCGATCCTCCTTCCGAAAGGACACACGTTTTGTGATTACAAACAGCCTAACGAAAGCGTATGGTTTGAGCGGTCTCCGCTGTGGCTGGATTTTGGCCGATGTGGACCTGGCTTCAAAGATAAGGAGGTTGAACGATCTCTTTGCTTCGGTCCCGGTTCATCCGGGCGAAATTCTAAGCCTGCTCGCCTTTGCACGGCTGCCGGAGTTGCGTGAGATTGCCCGCGGCGCGCTTGCGAAAGATCGCCAGGCCTTGTTCGAATTCATCAGCAGTCAGCCGGAGTTGGAGTTTGTGCCGACTAATGGCGGGACGACGACATTCCCGCGGTTGCGCCGCGGCAAGGCAGAGGAGTTTGTCACCCGGTTACGCGATCGATACGAAACAACCGTCGTGCCGGGTTTGTTCTTCGAGGCGCCGGAGCATTTCCGGATCGGAATGGGCGTGGATCACGCCATGTTTGTAGAAGGTCTGGAACGGATCGACCGCGCGCTCCGTCTGTAGCGGCGCTTTGAAAGTCCGGCCTCGCACCGAAGAATCGGTGCTGCGTTACGGCTGACCGTGGCAAATATCAGGTGAGAAAGGCAGATCGTCGCCGTTCCTCTTCTCTGCCGGCCACCCTGGGATTCACACGTGGTGCCGCTTCCGGAATGGGCCACTGTAGCGGCCGTCTACGACCGCCGAGTCTTTCGGTCTGTGGAGGCAGCCGTGCCGGCTGCTCTCTTAAACTGCAGGCGACACGCCTGCCGCCACAGAGTCGCCTAACGCGCGGAAGCGTCCAGGCACGACCCAGTTGCCAAGGAGCGGCGACCTCTGGTCGCCGATTTGATAAACGGCGACTAGGAAGTCGCCGCTCCTTGAGATTCGAATGCGGCAAAACTTGCGTTTACGCTTTAGCAATCGGAAGCGTGAGGAATGCAAAGTGAGGCGAGTTTCAGCATACGCCCTGCGATTCCGGGAGATATCCCGGTCATCCTTGAACTGATTCGTGATCTGGCGGAGTACGAACGCGCGCCCAACGACGTGCTCGCCACCGAGGCCGGCCTCCAGGAAGTTCTTTTCGGGTCGAAGCCAGCGGCGGAAGTATTGATTGCGCGGGAAGGCGATCAAGCCGTGGGATTTGCCGTTTACTTTTTCAATTTTTCCACCTGGCTGGGTCGCGCCGGCCTCTATCTGGAGGACTTGTTTGTTAGGCCAGAAAAGCGCGGCTTTGGTTACGGGCGTGCTTTGCTGGTGCAGCTGGCTCGGATCGCGAAAGAGCGCGGCTGCGGCCGGATGGAGTGGGCGGTGCTTGATTGGAACGAGCCAGCAATTGGTTTCTACAAGAAGCTGGGCGCCGTTCCGATGCACGAATGGACGGTTTTTCGACTGACGCAGACCGAGATCGCGCAACTGGCCGAGTCTTAGCGAGGCATGAGGGAAAAACAGCCGCGGATCGAGGATTACGGTTTCCTGAGTGACACGCAGACGGCGGCGTTGGTTAGCCGCGACGGCTCAGTCGATTGGCTCTGCTTTCCCCGTTTTGATTCCGGCGCCTGCTTCGCGGCTTTGCTCGGCGACCGTGAAAACGGTCGCTGGAAATTCACCGTCCGTGAGAAGGTGAAGAAGACGCACCGGCGCTACCGCGGTGAAACGTTGATTCTTGAGACCACGCTGGAGACGAAGAGCGGCGCAATCCGGATCATCGATTTCATGCCGCCACGCGGCACCAATCCCGACCTGGTCCGTATCGTTGAAGGCATTCGCGGCACGGTCGCGGTGGAGATGGAGCTGATCATCCGCTTCGACTATGGGCACATCGTTCCATGGGTAAGAAAGCGCGATCATGGACTCGAAGCCGTTGCCGGCCCCGATGCTCTTCTTCTTCGCACCCCGGTGAAAACTTTCGGGCGCGACCTCACGACGGCTGCCGAGTTCGAAGTGAAGCGAGGCGACCGGATTCCGTTTGTCCTAACCTGGTATCTGTCGCACGAGCAACCACCGAAGCCGGTCAAGCCGATGGTGGCGCTGCGCCAGACCGAGCGATTCTGGACAAAATGGGCGCGTCCTTTCCGGCTCAAAGGCGAGAATCGTGCGGCGATCATGCGTTCGCTTCTGACCCTGAAGGGGCTCACCTACGCCCCGAGCGGCGGAATTGTCGCAGCTGCCACGACTTCGCTCCCGGAACAGATCGGCGGGGTGCGTAACTGGGATTATCGATATTGCTGGCTGCGTGACGCGACGTTCACCTTGTTCGCCCTAACCGGAGCGAATTACATCGAAGAAGCGCGCCGCTGGCGGACGTGGCTGCTCCGGGCCATCGCCGGCAGCCCGGCACAAATGCAAATTCTATATGGCGTAAACGGGGAGCGCCGGCTCGACGAATACACCTTGCCGTGGCTGAAAGGATACGAAAACTCGCAGCCCGTTCGCGTCGGCAACGCCGCTTCGACGCAATTTCAACTCGATGTCTTCGGCGAAATCGTCAGCTCGGTTTATCACGCCCATCAGGCCGGGATCCAAATGGACAAGACGGCCTGGGCCCTGCAGGTCGCCTTACTCAACTTTCTCGAGCTGAACTGGGATAAACCGGACGAAGGAATCTGGGAGATGCGCGGAGGACGCCGCCATTTCACCCACTCCAAGATGATGGCGTGGCTCGCCTTTCATCGCGCCGTCCAGTTGGTCGAAGAGTGCGGTTATCCGGGAAAGCATCATGTGGAACGGTGGCGCGGGCTGCGCGACAAAATCCACGAAGACGTTTGCCGGCGTGGCTATCATACGAAGCGTAAGGCCTTCACCCAGTCCTACGGCTCGAACGCACTCGACGCCAGTTTGTTGCTGATGCCGATGGTCGGCTTTCTGCCCCCGAAAGATCCGCGAGTGGTGAACACGATTCGCGCGGTCGAGCGCGAGCTTACCTGCAAAGGTTTGATTTTGCGTTACCTTCCGGCGAAAAGCACCGCCGACGCCCTGCCCGGAAACGAAGGCGTCTTTCTTCCCTGCTCGTTTTGGATGGTCAATTGCCTGCATCTCATCGGGCAGAAAAAAAAGGCGCAGCGTCTATTCAATCGCTTGATGAAGCTGCGCAACGACCTCGGTCTTCTCTCCGAGGAATACGACCCGGTAGATCGCCGCCAGTTAGGCAATTTTCCGCAGGCCTTCACTCATGTTTCGCTGATCTTGGCTGCCCGCCGCGTGGCCGATCGCTCCAAGAGCGGAGAGCGTTCGAAGCGGCCAAAGTCACGCCGCGCGCGACGTTGACGAAACCAGCCGGGCCACCAGGTCTTCAATGGTGACGATGCCGCAAACGCGCTTCTGCCGGTTTAGCACTGCGGCGAGTCCGAGGCGCGCGGCGCGCAGTTTCTGCACCAGCAGATAGGCAGGCTCGTTCTCGACGGTGGTGACGATCCGTCGAAAAAACGGCGTGACCGGCTCGTCGTCTTTTCGATCGAGCAGCAGATCGAGGATGTTTACCAGCCCGACGGCTTCACCGTTGCCGGTCACGATCGGGAGTCGGTCCATCCCGGTCTGGAAGCTTTTTTCGATCACGGTATTGACATGATCGTTAGGCAAAACCGAGACAATTTGTTTGAGCGGCACCATCACATCGCGCACCACCACTCCACGAAAGTCGACGACGTTGTGGATCATGGCGCGCTCGGTGGAGGTGAGTGCTCCGCTCCGTTCGCTTTCGCTGGTGATGAGCTTCAGCTCTTCCCGTCCGGCGAACATCCGCGCCTTGCTCGCCTGTGGCATCACCGAGCCACTGATGCCCGCAGCCAGATTCAGAAGCGGAGAGAGGATCCAGGTGAGTAAGTCGAGCGGCCGGGCCAGTCGCGCGAGGGCACGATAAGGAAAGCGCCGGAAGATGGCTTTGGGCAAAACACCGAGCACAAAAAGATAAACCGGTAGCGCGATCCCCAGGGAAATCAGGAAACCGACGGAGCCGGACCTCTGGAGGAGGAAGCGCGTCAGGATGAGCAAGCCGGCAATCTCCGCGGCATTGGTCACGAGGAGGACGGTGACGAGCAGCCGTTCTGGCCGCTCCAGCAGCCGATTAAGCAGCATCGCCGCCCGCACGCGACGCTTCACGTTTTGGCGCAGACGAACCTGGTTGATCGAAAGCAAGCCGCTTTCGATTCCATTAAAAAAGAACGAAACCACCCAGCAGCAAATCATCAGGAAAATCATGCCGCGTCTTCTCCCGGTTGTTCCCCGTCGTCCGCAGTCTCGCTGCCGCCGCTCGTTTTCTGCAAAAGGATTTCCTCAATTCTTTTCCGGCCGGTGCGGCGGACGGTGATGGCCAGCCGCGGAATCTCCAACTGCGTTCCGGACGGTGGGAGGTAGCCGAGCCGGTTGAAGACAAGGCCACCGATGGTGTCGATGCCTTCCGCTTCCAGGTCGAAACCGAGCTGTTCGCTAACATCATCGAGGCGGGCGTTACCGCTGACCAGGAAGCGGCCTTTACCTAACGATTCGATATAGAATTCCTTCTCACCGGTGGGGACGGCGTCGCTCAGGATTTCCTCCACGATGTCGCTGGTGCTGATGATTCCCTCGGTGCCGCCGTATTCATCAACCACCACCGCTAATTCCTGCGCATGGCTGAGAAACAGCTTTAGCAATTCCAGCGCGCGCATTGTTTCCGGCACGAACGAGGGCGCGATCAGCGCCTCCGTGTAATGGTCGGTCGCTCTAACCATGAAGTTTTTCACGTCGAGAATGCCGATGACCTGGTCCGGCGTGTCCACGTAGACGGGCACGCGGCGGTGTCGTCGCTCCCGCATCTGGCGAATCGCCTCCTCGTTAGTCAAATCGTCCGGCAGCATGAACGCGTCCACGCGCGGCGTCATGCAATCCTTCGCGGTTTTGTCACCCAGCTTGATGATCTCCTGGATCATCTCCGCTTCAGCTTCGTGCAGGGCGCCTTCTTCTTCTCCGATCTCGACAATGGTTTCGAATTCGTCGTCGCTCAGCGGCTGCGAAGGCACCGTGCTACGCACGAAGAATTCGACCAGCGCGGTGCTGAACGTCTCCAGGCCGTGTCCGACGCGGTCGAGCAGCGGCATGGAGACCCGGAGGGTGAATGCGGCCATGGCGGAGAGGCGGTAAGGCGCGGAGAGCGCAAACAGCTTCGGGATGAGATCGCAAAATAGTACGACGATCGCGAAAATCACGATCCCGATCAGCCATTGCGGCCGGTCGATCGCGACAGGGGTCCGCCAAAGCACAACCAGGCAGAGCAGAATCAGCGGCACCTTCACCAGCCCATCCCCAAGCAGCAGCATGTTGAGAACACGGCGCGGGTTTTGTCGAAAGAGCTCGATAAATTTGCCGAGGGCGGGATGATTGCTACCGAGGCGGCGCAGCTGATGCGGCTTGAGCGCGAACAGAGCCGTCTCCAGTCCGGAGAAAAGCGCCGAAGCAACGATGAGAAGGCTGAGACCGAAAAGCAGCGCGACGAGCTCGAGCGCCGTCATTCGGAAGGACGCCAATGCCAATGCCGGCAATGGGGCGGGTGAGGAGTTCGAAATACTTGGCGGACCGCGATGTTGCTCATTGGCTGAGCTGCGAGAAGAGTAGACCCTTCATGGACAAAGGCGAGAGGATTTCGCAGTTCGTCAGCGGACTGGCTGGGGAAAACGCCTCGGTGGCGACGGATTTCCCCATCGCGCAGCACCCGTATTACCGCGCCTTCTTCCGATGCTGGAACGAGCAGCGCTATTACGAAGCGCATGACGTTCTCGAGCAGGTATGGCTAAAAAAGAAGAGCGCTGATGACCATTTCTTCAAAGGGCTCATCCAGGCCGCCGGCGCCTTTGTTCATTTGCAGAAAAACTTTTTGGAACCGCAGCATCCAAAACATGCGGGGCGGTTGCGGCCGGCCGTGCGTTTATTCCTGTTGGCCGAGAAAAATCTAACGCCTTTTCAACGGATCCATCATGCGCTGGATGTAACCGAATTGCTGGAGCTGTTGCGTCGGCATCGCATTCGCATCGAGGAAGCTGATTACAAAGTGAATCCGTGGTCGCCGGAGACGGCGCCGAAGTTGGATCTGCAATAACCGCCGATCACACGCATCTACGCGGATCCTCTCTTTCTGTAGCGGCGGTCTCCGACCGCCGCAGACTTTCTTCTTCCCTGCCGAGCATCCTGCGGCGCGTAGAAGTGAAACGGTGCTCGGTCGCGCGTCTCCTTCCTCTCCTCCCAGGAGAGGACCGAGGTGAGGAGCGTTTCAAGCCTTGGTCACACCTTTGATTCGTCCTCACCCTAACCCTCTCCTGAGAGGAGAGGGGACTGCGCGGGCTGCAAACTGAGTCATGCGCAGCGCTGCGTCTTCAGGCAAGGCGGAGCTTTACATCTACTTGAGGCGTGCGAGCGAATCGCCGCTGCTCTGGCAGTAAAGCGCGCACCTCTCCTTCCTCTCCTCCCAGGAGAGGACTGAGGTGAGGAGCGTTTCAATGTTGGTCACGCCTTTGATTTGTCCTCACCCTAACCCTCTCCTGAGAGGAGAGGGGGAGCATGCCGCAGCGAAGGTTTTCTCCTTCCGAAAAATGTTCGCGCGCCAGTGCTGACGGGCTCGGACGAATAGTTACCCGACCGATCGCTTGAGCGGGAGCGAACGCTTCAAAGGATTGCTCGCCATCGAACGAGTTTGCCGCGACAGATCAAGAAAGAATTGGCATGAATCGACTCGCACAGGAAAAATCGCCCTACCTTCTGCAGCACGCAGATAACCCCGTCGATTGGTATCCATGGGGCGAGGAAGCCTTCGCCAAGGCAAAGCGCGAGAACAAACCGATCTTTCTCTCGGTCGGCTATTCCACCTGTCACTGGTGTCACGTCATGGCGCACGAGTCATTCGAAGATCCGGAAACCGCCGCCTTGATGAACGAGGAATTCGTTAACGTAAAAGTCGACCGCGAAGAACGCCCGGATGTCGATCGGATTTATATGACCTTCGTGCAGGCGACGACCGGTGGCGGTGGCTGGCCGATGAGCGTCTGGCTCACCCCTGACCGCGAACCGTTCATCGGCGGGACCTATTTCCCGCCGGAAGATCGGTACGGGCATCCCGCGTTCACCACGGTCCTGCGCAAGATCGCGATGGTTTGGAAGCAGGACCAGGCGAAGCTGGTCGCGCAGGGGAATGAAGTGGTGGAGGCGTTGCGCGAAGCGCAAAGCAATCGTGCGCGCGCGACTTCAGGCGTGGACAGTTCCGCGCTCGAGCAGGCGCTGGCACAGTTGTCCGGAGCATTCGATGCCACGAATGGCGGCTTTGGCGGCGCGCCCAAGTTTCCCCACCCCGTGACTCTCAATTTCCTGAGTCGGTATTACGCGCTCGAGTTGAAAAGCGAACCCGCTCAGCGCGCGTTGGAAATGTTTCTGTTCACTCTGGACAAAATGGCCGCGGGAGGGATGCACGACCACATCGGGGGCGGATTCCATCGCTATGCGGTTGATCGCTTTTGGCATGTGCCGCACTTCGAAAAGATGCTCTATGACCAGGCACAGCTTGCCGCGGCCTACCTTGATGCCTGGCAAATCACCGGCGACCGGCAGTACGAAACGGTTGTTCGCGACATTCTTGATTATGTCGCGCGCGATCTCACATCCAAGGAAGGCGGATTCTTCTCTGCCGAAGACGCGGACAGCTTGGATCCCGCAGCGGTAACGCCGCGAAAGAAGGTCGAAGGCGCCTTTTACGTTTGGACCGAATCGGAAATCGACGACGTGCTCGGGAGCGATTCCGAAGGGCTCAATACA
>CAVUZN010000003.1:0-1224461 GCA_963746035.1 uncultured Verrucomicrobiae bacterium
GGCTCGGACGACCACGGCGGCCAGTTCCTTGCCTCGGCCTACACTGAAACAGAAGGGGTCGCGCCGTCCCTCGACGAATTCCTACGCGCTGTGCGCGAAGGCCGCTGCCAAATGCACGGCACCGGCGGAACTCCCCTCGCCCTTTCCCACGGCTTCTACAATACGATCTACTGCTTCATCCAGGACCGAATGCAGGAAAAGCTCGGCCGACGGCGCCACTTTTGGAGCAGATGTTCTCGCGCTTCATGGAAGGACGAGATCCGACCGAACTTTCACTCAAGGAAAAAGCCACGGTCTTCGCGCAGGGCGTCCTGTCCGGAAAGTTTTCGAGCTGATCAAGCCGGCCAACATGTCGCTTTGGAAAGAGCTCTCGGGCTATTTCGGGCGGGCCGACGTAAAAGCGCGCCTGAACAACGAGATCAGCGCCATCCCCGATCCGGAGCGGCGAACTTTCGTGATGGCAAACCTTGTCGCCGAACAGCTGACCTACCGGCTCTTTAAAAAATTCGTGCAACAACTGAGCACCGGCAACCTGGTGGAAAGCATTCAGGCCTTGAGCGCGATCGCGCCCATCCTGGTGATCCTCGCGCCTTACATTTACGGCTTCAGCAGTCATGCGCCATCGCGATCGTGGCTGCGTGACACTTTCAAACAACTGACCGGCAGCATTCCGCCTGCGTTGCAAAACACCAAGCGCGCCTGGTTCACCGATACCCTGGAAGACGTGAACGGCGTCGCCACCACCATTCGCAAGATGACCGCAGCCGCGCGCGCGGCCGGGCTCGATCTGACCGTGGTCACGTCGCGGAGCGAGCTCCACATCGACGACATCCCGATCAAGAACTTCAAACCGATCGGCGAGTTTGAACTCCCCGAGTACGAACTGCAGAAGCTCAGCTTCCCGCCGATCATGCAGATGCTGGACTACATCCAGCAGGAGCGCTTCACCGAGATCATCATCAGCACACCTGGGCCGATCGGCCTAACCGCTCTGCTCGCGGCCAAGATGCTGAACCTGCGCACCAGCGGCATTTATCACACTGATTTTCCGCAATACATCCGGATGCTGACCGAAGACAGCTTCCTCGAAAGCGTCGCATGGCGTTACATGCATTGGTTTTACGGCCAGCTCGATACCGTCTTCGTGAACTCGGAGGAATATCGACAGAGTTGGATCAAACGCGGTTTCGATCCGGGCAAGCTCCAGATTCTTCCCCGCGGACTCGATACCGAACTGTTTCATCCGAGCCGGCGTGACCCCGATTTCTGGTCAAAGTTCGGACCGACCGATGGGCAAGTACGCCTGCTCTACGTCGGCCGGGTCTCCAAAGAAAAAGACCTGGATGTCCTGGCCCAGTCCTATCGGAAATTGCGCGACGAGAAAGTGCCGGTCCAACTTTTCGTTGTTGGTCACGGGCCCTACGCGGAAGCGCTCGCAGGAGCGGTGCCCGACGCGCTTTTCACCGGCGTGTTGCGCGGAAAAGATCTCGCCTCGGCCTACGCGTCGGCGGACATCTTTGTCTTCCCGAGCACGACCGACACGTTCGGAAACGTGATCATCGAAGCGCAGGCCGCCGGCATTCCCGTAATCGTGTCCGATTCCGGCGGCCCGAAGGAGCTGGTGGAAGATCACGGCAACGGGTTGGTCACTCGTTCGCACGACGTCGAAGATTTTACACGCGCCATTCGCGAACTGGTGACGAACGCGGAAAAGCGCCGCGCCATGGGGGTGAAGGCCCGCGAAAGCGTGATCGATCGGACCTGGCCAAGCGCCGTTAGGCAGTTCTGGGCCATCACCGGGGATTGAGCCCGAATGTGGGAGGCGCCTCAGCGCGGCAACCGGGTAGCAGCTTAACCAGAAGAATCTTTCAACCGCGGATTACGCAGATTACGCGAATCCGAATTCCGCTGTTCCTCCGGCGTGGCCTGCGTCTCGCTTAGCCGTGTGGTTCTCGTTAGGCCTCGAACATTCCTGTAAAAGACACGACGATTGTGCGAAGATATACCGCTTAAGCACCTTCTCATCCGCCGCCGGTCCGCTGACCTTTCGCACTTTTTTATGAATATCTTTAGTTTGTCCCACCTGCTCGAACTCGTGAAGGAACTTCCAGATCCAGAGGATTTCATCCATTCTGAGCGCAACCGCAGTTCCGTCTTTCGTATCCCGGTTCGTGACTGGGACGCAGTCCGCGACGCGGATCATCCCGAACGCGAATTCGAGGCGCACGACAACGCTTACGTGGAATTTGAAATTATCCGATGGAAGAATACCAAAGGTGTCAGCGCGCCACGCTGGGTTTTGAGAGGTTTGGTTGCTATGTGATTCTTTGCAAATGGTGGAAGACGCGTCGCTGTTGATATGAGGAAGGCTTCGCCGCAGTGGGGAGCCCTTTAGACGCTTGCCTTCGGAGGACGTCCTTTGGAGGATTGTGCGATGGATGAAGCCGGGATCCGTTCTTACATCGCAAAAACTTTTCCCAATTCGCGAATGACGATTGCGTCAGCGGAATCCGGCGCGCCGGAAATGGCTTGGGGCGACACATTCTTCTTCGCCGATAAAGACGGCGATAATCCTCATACCTTTCCCTTCGCCACTATTGTGACGAAGGACTATGCCGACTTCGATACCGTCTCAAACCTGAACCGGCCCGGCATTTTCCGGCTTAACTTCGGGCTTTCGCGGGAGACCTTCCGGTCTCTTTTCAGCCCGGATCTGCCGACCTCGACCTACGACTTTACCGCGCTCGACACCTTGATGCCGCATCCGGTCTATGGGCCGCAGTTCTTTGCCTGCATTATCAATCCCAGTCACGAAGCTTTTCACGACAGGATCGCGCCGCTTCTGGCGGAAGCCTACCAGGTGGCGCGAAAAAGAAGCGGGATTGATTAGATGACTGATGAAACGCGTTAACGCGAGGTCGGGTTCGAAGAGACGTCCCGCGTCCACTCCGGCGGATTACCTCGCGACACTTCCTTCGACGAAGCGCGCCGCTCTGCAAAAGCTGCGCCGGATGATCAAAGCGGCGGCGCCAGGCCTGAAGGAATGCATGGCCTACGGAGTTCCTTCCTTCCGGTTGAATGGAAAATACCTCCTCAGTTACGCCGCGGCGGCGAAACATTGCGCATTCTACCCCGGATCCGTGGTGCAAATGCTGCGCAGTGAGTTAAAGGGATTCGAAACAGCAAAGGGCACTATTCGATTTTCGCCGGAGAAGCCGTTGCCGCAGCGCGTCGTGGCGGAGCTGGTGCGGTTAAGAATTTCGCAGCGAAATCAGTGAGAGCTTTTCATGTCGTAGGATGAACGGCGGGCTCCGTTGCACCCCGCGGGCCGTTCGGTGAACGGCCCTACCTGCCTTGTCGCGACATTTTAGCCTCAGGGCGTTATAGAATCCCGATGCCGCTCACAGCTGATCAACTGTTCGCTTACTTGGATACGCTCGGCATCGCTCACCCGACGGTGACGCATGAACCGCTCTTCACGGTCGAGCAGTCGCAGGTGCTGCGCGGACAAATCGCGGGTGGACACACCAAAAATCTTTTTCTGCGCGACAAAAAGAAGAACGTCTTCCTGGTGGTGGCGGAGGAGGACGCGCGCGTTGATCTCAAAGCGCTTCATCATCAGCTGGGCGCGAACGGGCGCTTCTCCTTCGGGGCGCCTGATCTGCTCATGGAGCTGTTAGGCGTGATTCCAGGCGCGGTCACCCCCTTCGGGGTGATTAATGATCCAAGCGGGCGGGTGACGGTTGTGCTGGATACTTCTTTGATGGAGCACGACATCATTAATTGTCATCCGTTGGTCAACCACATGACCACAAGCGTGAAGCGCGATGATCTGGTGAAATTTCTCGAAGCGACCGGCCACAAGCCGCGGATCGAGCCTTGTAGCGGCGGTCTCTGACCGCCGCAATCATGCGACGTTGAGACATCGCCGCTACAGCTACGCAAGATCTTCGCACCGTCTGTGCTGGCTTCCACGGCAGTGCTCCAGTATCGTTACCCTGGATGACCGAAGAAAACTGGCAGCGCCTGCGGAATCTCTCGCTGTTCAAGCTCTGGGTTACGGACAGGCAGTTGCGGCGGCTATGGCCGATCGCGCTGTTGATCGCAGTTTTGTTGGGCGGCGCCGCACTCGTTAGGTTGTTCGCCTAACCGGCGGTCGGTCATAGACCGCCGCTACAGGTTCAAAGGGCGGGCGGCGCGGGTTCGATTTGCTCTGGCGGCGCTTCGATCACGCCAGCCCAAACGTCATAGTCATTTCCGAACTGACGCAGGTAGAACATGGCGTAGCCGCGAAACCAGACAAACACCGGCAAAAGCAGGACCGTCCCGACATACGGAAGGATCGCCATGCAGCAGGTCGCGCAGGTGACCACGCCAGCCGCCATCATCCAACCCAGGAAGAGCAGGATGCCGAAGAGTGCGAAAAGGACGAACGAACCCGGGTCCTGCCAGATCAACGCACCCACGATGCGAAACGCTTCCCAGGATCGGCAGCGACGTCGATACATCACCATGGGCATGAAATAATTGATCAGACCGATGATGACGACGCCGCTGATATAACCGAGCGCGCAGATCGCGCCGATGGCGATCCAGATCGCGATTTTTGCTTCGCGGGGAAGCGTCACCAGCGTGGCAAAAAGAAAAATGAGCCCGCCGACGATGGCGAGGACGAGAAGAACGATGCCGGTGACGGCGAGCGAGAACAAAAAGTAACTGTTCCCTTCCTTGCGATAATCGCGCCACGGTTCCTTTATCACGGCCCGCTCGCGCACCAGGCAATCGGTGAAAACGAAAACGCCGCGCGCCCGAACCCACATGTAAACCAGGGCGAAGATGACGAAGAACGCAACAAGCCCGACGATGATGCCAATGAAGAGCGCCTGATGTTCGCCAAAGCCGAATGCCGGATTCGCGCCGTCGTTGCGCGCACGCTGGCCCCAGTTGCCGCCACCGAAACCCATCCCTCCACCGGCATTGAAATGGCCGGCCAGGAAAGCGGCGAAGCCGAGGGCCAGCCACTTCGAGAGATCGAACGGCTGAAAGAGCATCCGCTTCATCAGGTTAAAGCCTTCGTCGAATGGCCTGAAAATTCGGATTTCGTTAGGGGGCGCTTCGTTCATGACCGGTCTCAGATAAAGGCGAAAATCAGAGCGTTCCGAAGTAGCGATCACCGGCGTCACCCAGACCGGGCACGATGTAACCGTTTTCGCTCAATTCCGGATCAACCGCTGCGGTAATGATGTCGATGTCCGGATGCGCAGTATGCAGGCGCTCGA
Organism: uncultured Verrucomicrobiae bacterium; assembly: GCA_963746035.1. Lineage (GTDB taxonomy): Bacteria > Verrucomicrobiota > Verrucomicrobiia > Chthoniobacterales > UBA10450 > JBBRDU01. The sequence goes on from CAVUZN010000003.1 coordinate 5,280, forward strand.
TCCCTGGAGGGCAGGCGACCAGGCAGATAAATTGGATGCGGCGAGCTCCGCTCTCCTTGAGCAGCGCAACCGCCTGACAAGCGCTGTTGCCGGTGGCGAGCATCGGATCGACCAGGACCACCTGCGCTTCGGGAATGGTGGCGGGTAACCGGCAGAAATAGGTGACCGGGTTGAGGGTCTCTTCGTTTCGATAAACGCCGATGTGCCCGATGGTCGCCAAGGGCAGCAACGCGAGCATGCCATCAAGCATGCCCAGACCCGCGCGCAAGATGGGGACAAGCACGAGCGGTCGCGCCAGCACCTCGCCCATGCATTTGCTGAGCGGCGTCTCCACTTCGCGCGAGACCGTCTCCCACGCTGCGGAAGCCTGGCCCAGCAGCAGGACGGAAACTTCCTGCAGCGCACGCCGAAAATCGGCCGAGGTCGTATTTTTCGAACGAAGAATCGAAAGACTGGCATTGACCAGCGGATGATTCACCACCGTCACGTTCGCGTTGTCGATTTTGGCCGTCACAGAATTCCGTGCGAGTTTAGGGATCTCACTTGATCTGAATATCTGGGGATTATTCAGCGTCATTCTTAGTTCTGCGCGAAGGTATGAAAAGCGAAATCACGGAGGGAAATAGGGCCCATGTCCTGATGGACAACCCATCCACGGAAAGGTTAGGTCGCCGGCGGTATCCGATTGGAGCCGAACTGATTGAGGAAGATCGGGTCAGCTTTCGGGTGTGGGCGCCGAAAGCGAGGCGAGTCGAAGTGGCTTCGGACGAGGCAGAGGGGATTTTCCATCCGCTGGAAGAGGAGCCGGGCGGATATTTTTCCGGGGAAATCGAGGCACGTGCGCATCAACGTTATCGCTTTCGGATCGACGGCGCAGAGAACTTTCATCCGGATCCCGCTTCCCGTTATCAGCCGGAAGGCCCACACGGTCCGTCCTGCATCATCGATTCGACGCAGTTTGCCTGGTCGGATTCGCACTGGCGGGGCCGCGAACTGAAAGGGCAAATCATTTATGAGATGCACATCGGGACGTTCACGCCGGAAGGAACCTGGCGCGCCGCCGCGCAGCAACTGGACGAGCTAGCTCGCATCGGTGTAACCGTGATCGAGATGATGCCGGTCGCGGAATTCCCGGGACGCTTCGGCTGGGGTTACGATGGCGTGGACCTTTTCGCTCCCTGCCATCTCTACGGTGAACCCGACGACCTCAAAGCCTTCATCGACCGCGCTCATGCGCTCGGGATCGCCGTCATCCACGACGTCGTCTACAATCATTTTGGACCGGACGGAAATTATCTGCGCGTTTTTTCGGACGATTACTTCACCGACAAATATGAGAATGAGTGGGGCGACTCGATCAACTTCGACGGCGCGAATTCGGATCCGGTGCGCGAGTTTTTCCTAACAAACGCGCTCTACTGGATTGAGGAGTTTCACTTCGATGGCTTTCGCTTTGACGCGACGCAGGACATCAAAGACGAATCGCCCGTTTATATCCTGGCGGAAATCAGTGACGCCATTCGATCGGCGGCAAAGGGGCGATCGCTCATCCTGATTGCGGAGAACGAACCGCAGCACACGAAGTTGGTGCGGTCGCGAGACGAAGGAGGAGACGGGCTCGATGGGTTATGGAACGACGATCTGCATCACAGCGCGATCGTAGCCGTTACCGGAAAGAGTGAGGCGTATTACACAGACTATCGCGGCAAGCCGCAGGAGTTCATTTCCGCAGCCAAGTACGGCTATCTTTACCAGGGACAATATTATCTCTGGCAAAAGTCATGCCGGGGGACGCCGGCGTTCGAAATCGGGCCGGAGGCTTTTGTCGGCTTCATCGAAAACCACGACCAGGTGTCGAACAGTAACAACGGCACTCGCGTCCGCTTCGTCACCTCGCCGGGACGGTTTCGCGCCCTAACCGCGTTACTCTTGCTGGGGCCGTGGACGCCGATGTTGTTCCAGGGACAGGAATTTGGCTCGTCCAAGCCGTTCACCTACTTTGCCGAGGTCGGCGATGACGCGCTCACGGAAACGGTGCGAAAGGGCCGGCTTACCTTTCTTCAGCAATTCCCATCGATGCGCGACGCGAAGATGTCAGCGCGTTCGGCGATTCCGCACGAATCGTCTACATTTGAATCCTGCAAGCTTGACCTGTCCGAGCGCGAAAAACATCACCATCTCTATCAAATGCACATCGATCTGATCCGGTTGCGCCAGACCGATCCGCGATTTTCGCAACAGGTGAAGGGCCAGCTGGACGGCGCGGTCTTGAGCCCCTCCGCCTTTGCCCTGCGTTACTTCAGCCCTAACGACCTCTACCAGCGTGACCGTCTCCTGCTCGTCAATTTCGGGCCGCAGACGGCGCTTGAGCCTCTTCCGGAACCGCTGCTCGCGGCACCGCTCGGCTTCGAATGGGAAACCCTGTGGTCGAGTGATTCGCCCGACTACGGTGGACTCGGTATCTCTCCGGTTGTTACCGACGAAGGGTGGAAACTTCCGGCGGAGGCGGCGGTCGCGCTTCAGCTCATTCCCGAAAAAAGCCCCCGTCCCAAACCGAAAAAGCAGCAGGCATGACGCAGGAGACCGAACCTTTCACGGTGCGGCGAATGGCGTGGGATCCTGCCCATATGTCGCGCGATCTGCTGCTGAATCGTGAGTGGATCGTCACCAACGGGCTCGGCGGCTACGCCTCGGGGACAATTTCGGGCGCGATCACTCGCCGCTACCATGGATTGCTGATCGCGGCTTTGCCGGCTCCGCTCGGTCGTATCGTGATGTGGAGCCACCTTTCCGAATTCCTCTGCATCGGGAAGGGTGAACCCATTTCGTTAGGGGGCGAAGAACGCGCCGGAGGCAAGCTCGATTTGGGAGTCGCCGATTACCTGAAGGAATTTCGACTCGAGAATGGATTGCCGATCTGGATTTTCCGGGTCGGCGCGAACGTGATTGAGCGTCGCGTCCTGCTCCCCCATCTGCAAAACAGCGTTCACCTGAGTTACCGTTTGCTGGAAGGAAGCGATGACCTGCGCCTCGAGTTGCACCCCGCCTTCCATTTCCGCCATCACGAGACGGCGGTGAGCGAGAAGGACGAACCCGCCCGCTTTTCAGCCACGGCGGATCGTTATGAGATTTCATCCATCGATCCGCGGATACCAGCCCTGCGGATGAAGCTGTGCGGCCAGCATTCGACCTTCAACTATCGACCGCACGAGATTCACCAGGTCGTTTACCGCAGCGAGCAGAGCCGCGGTTATGCTTACGAAGGGAACTTGTGGAGCCCCGGGGCTTTCCAGGTCGAACTATCGCAGGAAAATGGCGCCACCCTGGTCGGATCGACCGAAGCCTGGGAGATCGTGGACGTGCTCGCGCCGGCGAAGGTCCTAACCGCGGAAACAGAGCGCCGGGCCCGCCTGCGTGAGGAATGTGTGCCGGAAGCGCGCACTGGGTTCCCGGCGGAACTCTGTTTTGCGGCCGATCAATTCGTGATTACGCCGGAGGGCCGTTATGAGGAAGCGGCCCGCGCTCATGCCGCGGGCGATGAAGTTCGCACCGTGATTGCGGGTTATCACTGGTTCACCGACTGGGGCCGCGACACCATGATCAGCCTGGAAGGATTGACCCTAACGACTGGGCGCTGGCTGGAGGCGGGTTACATTTTGCGGACGTTCGCTTACTACATCCGCGACGGGCTCATCCCGAACATGTTTCCGGACGGCAAAACGCAGGGTCTCTACCATACGGCGGACGCGACGCTCTGGTTCTTCCATGCCCTGCATCGTTACGTGGAAATCACCAAAGACGCGGCGACCTTAAAACTTCTGTTGCCCGCCCTGACCGGCATCATTGAACACCATTTGGCCGGCACCTTGTTCAACATCGGAGTGGACCACGAGGATGGCCTGCTCCGCCAGGGGAAAGAAGGTTATCAACTAACCTGGATGGACGCCAAAATGGGCGACTGGGTGGTGACTCCGCGCCGCGGCAAGGCGGTCGAGATTAATGCGCTCTGGTATAACGCACTCAAATTGACCGGTGCCTGGCTGCAAGAAGAAGGCGACTCGGAGCGGGCGCAAGCTTACGAGCAACATGCCATGCGGGCGCGTGAATCGTTCAACCAGCGCTTCTGGTATGGCGAAGGCGGTTATCTCTACGATGTGGTGGACTGCGACGGCAAAGCCGGCGCCACCGATAATTCATGCCGGCCTAACCAGATCTTCGCCATTTCCCTCGATCATCCCGTTCTCGAAAGAGAACGCTGGGAGAGCGTCCTGAAAGTCGCAAAGGAAAAACTAGTTACACCGGTGGGTCTTCGTTCCCTCTCCCCTGACAGTCCCGACTATAAGCCGATTTATTCCGGCGACCTGAAGTCGCGTGATGGGGCCTATCATCAAGGGACGGTTTGGGCGTGGCTGATCGGGCCGTTCGTCGACGCGTGGTTGAAGACTTATCCAGAGGATCGCGCGGGCGCGCGCTCTTTTCTGCAGGAATTCCCTGCGCATCTGGACGACGCCGGGATGGGAACGATCAGCGAAGTCTTCGATGCTCGCGCGCCACACGCCGCCGGCGGCTGCATCGCGCAGGCCTGGAGTGTCGCCGAAGTGTTGCGATCCTGGGTTAAAACGGCCTAACAGCGCCGGGTATCGAATCCTCCGAGCGCAGAGCCTGCCAGGGAGATACCGCCGTTGAGGCGAATGATTACGATCTTTAGTTGATGCCAGAGAGCGTAGAAGAGATCCGCCAACAGCCGGACGTGAAACAGGAGCTGGCTCGAACCTCCGGCAGCGCCGACCCGGCCAAGGTCAAAGCTGAAACGCGCGACAAGGTCTGGTTTCTCACGCACGTGATCATTCTGCTGGGATGTGCCGTCGCCTACTTCCTGATCAAGGCACATGTCGTTCCACTGCGCGACGGCTGGGTTTCTCTGAGCTATCGGGTGCTGCGGGGATTTGCCCTGATTGTGCTCGCGCTTGCGATCGGCAAGGCGGTCATCGTCTACAGCATCGGCCGGCTAAGTGACGCTTCCACGCGTTACACTCTGAAACGAATCGTCCACCTCATCACCGCGCTGGTTATCGCGGTCATCACCATCTCGATCGTGTTCGTTAACTGGTACGCGGCGCTGACCGCCCTCGGCGTCGGTTCCATCATTCTCGGCCTCGCCGTGCAGACCCCAATGACCAGTTTCATCGGCTGGATCTATCTGCTCGTCCGGCAGCCCTATCGCGTCGGGGATCGAATCAAGATCGGCGACGCCACCGGTGACGTCATCGACGTGAGCTATCTCGACACCACCTTGTGGGAATTCGGTGGGCAATACATCTCCGGCGATCATCCGAGTGGACGCATCATCAAATTTCCAAACTCGAAGGTGCTCGACTCCACCGTCTGGAATTACTCGTGGCCGCTTTTTCCCTACATCTGGAACGAGGTCAAATTTCAAATCGCCTACCAAAGTGATCTGAAATTCGTCGCCGAAACCATGCAGCGCATAGTCTCCGAAGAAATCGGCGAGGCGATGATGGAACGCATTTCAGTTTATCGGGAACTGCTGGCGCAGACGCCGGTAGACGAGTTGGAGGTGCGGCAGCATCCACGGGTCATTTTCCGCGTGGATGAGGTGACCTGGGTCGACGCCATCGTGCGCTACCTGGTGGCGCCACGCGAGGCCGGCAGTGTCAAAAGCCGGCTTATTCCGAAGCTACTCGCTGCGCTTAACGCGCAACCGGAGAAGGTCATGTTCCCGAAGGGCGACGCGCGTTAAGTGATATCCGGAGTGCACGTCCTCCGCGAACGGGAGACCCGCGTCAGACAGAATCGGCTTCTCCGCGGCGCGCGCGGCCACCCGGAGAAAGCCGTTGAAACTCGTCTCAATTCGGTGTGTTGTGTGCACCGGCTTAAGGGCAACTGTTAATGAAAGTTTTCGTGGCGGTGCCAGTCGTTGGCGCCATTATCGCAGTTTTGGGTTCATCCGCGGTCGCGGCGGAGAAAGTTACCCCCCTCCCAAAGAAAAAAACGCCGTCGACGGCGAAGAACTCCCTCGCCCCTACCCCGGAGAACGCTCCGCCGGCGCAGAAAGTTTATCCGGTTGCGTTGCCTAACTACGACGAGCAGACCGCTGTTCAACTCCAGATCTTTCTCGATAACGCCGATTTCGGCCCGGGGAAGATCGACGGACGCATGGGCGAATTCTTTCGCAAGGCGCTAATCTCTTACAAACATGCGCATGCCATGCCGAAGACGGGTGCGGTCGACAAGTGGCTCCTCGACCAAGTCCCGGTGGTTTACATCGACTATGCCATTCGCTGGGAGGATATGGCCTACGTTGGGGAACTGCCGACCTCCCATGAGGAGCAAGCGAAGCTAAAGTTTCAGCCCTACACCTCGCTGCTGGAGTTCATCGCGGAGCGGTTTCATTCGTCCGAGGATTTCATCAAAAAGCTGAACCCGGGCCTGAAGTGGGAAACGTTGCAGCCGGGAACGAGCGTGAAAGTGCCTAACGTCCTGCCGTTCGAGATCGAGAAAGTCAAAGAACAGCAAATGAAGGAGAACCCTGCCTTCAAAACGCGCAGGGTTTACGTCGACACCAAGGAACACCTCCTCGAGATTTTTGATGTCAAACCGGGGACGGATCCGAAAAGCGAAAACGATCAACAGCTGGTCGCGGTCTTTCCGATTACGCCGGGCTCGACCACGCTGCCAGCTCCAGTCGGCACCTGGCATATCGTTGGGATCACCACCTACCCGTGGTTTCGCTATGATGAAGGGATGCTGAACTATGGCGTGCGCACCGACCAGTTCTTCAATCTGCCGCCGGGGCCTAACAACCTGGTGGGTGTGCTTTGGGCGGGCTTAAACAAGCCGGGGATCGGCTTGCATGGCACGAACAATCCGGAAACGATCGGCCGGGCCGCGAGCCATGGCTGCATTCGCCTGGCTAACTGGGATGCAATTCGATTGAAGGATTTGCTTAGCGTTAATAATACGGTTGTCATTTTTTAACTGCTTTCGGACGGCGGTCATAGACCGCCGCTACAGGCAGGACGTGCCGTCGCAGTTCTCGGGTAGCGCACTCGTCTCGAGTGCTGGTGATGGCGTCCCCGCCATCACGAACTTTCCCGTAAAGATTGTTTCGACGAGACGTCGAAACCAGCACTCGAGACGAGTGCGCTACCCGGGATCATCGCTGCGAATCCAATGTTGTGAGATGATCATTCCGTCACGTGTGACCGCTTCGTCATGCAAAACGAAACCCTGGCGCCGCATGGGCGGAGTCGGATCGATCAGCGCGTTTACGCGCAGACCGGCGGCCCATCGGAAAAAGAGATACATCGCCTTTATCCATGCCCTGGCCTTGAGACGACGGAACCCCGCAGCCGGCAGGCAAAAGTCCGAGAACAGCCAGGTGGCCTTTCGCGCGGCCGCCGCTCCAAGTTTCGACACCACCGTTTCGAGTTCCCCTTCCCCGAAACAATCGAGGACAAAATGCGTCACGATCAGGTCATACTCCCCGCTCGGCAGATTACACGTCCGCACGTCTTCGTGACGAAAGCTGACCCTTGAACTCGTGCGGTGAGCATTCCTTTCGAGGCGGCGCCGCGCCAGCTCGAGCATGCGCGCACTCGCGTCGATGCAGTCCACCGTCACCTCAGGGTCGCGCTGCAGCAGCGCGCATAAAAACCGCCCATCACCTTCGCCGACGATCAGGACATGTTTGGTCTGGCCGATGGCAGAAAGCCAGTGGAGGCGCGCGCTCTCCAGCGCGCCTCCAAAAACAATGCGCTCGAGAAATCGATAAACCAGCGCGACGCGATCGAAACTCACTTCAAAATCCCAACAGTAAAACAAGTGGCGTGAGCAGAACCAGATCGGCCAGGGCGGTACGCTCATCTCGGCGAATGGAACTACAGTGCAGGACTAACAAGAGCACGCTCGAAGCGGCGATCGCACCATTCAGGTGCGGCTGAAAACCGGCGAAGGCCAAGCCACCTGAAATGACGCCGAGCATAAGGCAAAAGAGACGAACCATTGTCCCTGCACCCGACACTTCGGTGGCAATCGAATGCTTGCCCTGTTTCAGATCGGCTTCCCGCTCCCAGACAGCGATACTCAGGGTGTTGGCGGAACAAAGAAGGGCGAAGAGGAAAACCATCACCGCGATTCCCGGCAACGTGTCGTAAAAAAGGACGAGGGTGGTGCCGAGCGCGAAAAGCACGCCAACGACGAGTTCCTTGATCGGCAGCACTCGCCAAACCTGATGCGCCTGTTGATTAACCATCAGGTAAATGGCAGCGACCACCCCCAGGGTGGCGCCGTGCACGATTAACCATGGCGACAAGTGCATTGTCGCAATTCCATCGCTTAATCCGACAAAAAGAAAGACGGCGACGAGCAGGCCACGGTGTTCACGACAAAAGGCGATACGCGCAGGAACTGGCGCGCCTTCCTCGATCAGACGCGCGTCCGCCAAACGATCGAGCAGGTAGATGCCCCACGCGGTCAAAAAGAGCGCAAGATTTTCCCAGAGGCGAACCGGCACTTGGAAAGCCCGGCCAAAAAGAAGCTGCCAGACCAGCGCCACCACCGGTGCGTCGAGGCAGACGAGGCTAAGCCAGAGCAATGGCCGCTTGCCCGGGGAGAAGACAGCCTTCGCGACGGAAAGGGTGTTGATCGCCTCTGAATCGGCCATACTTTATGCTAATTCAGTGAGGTAATCGGCTTCAAATGAGCATCCAGTCGTTCAGCCAGACCAACGCGGCCGTCCGATCTCTGCCCAAGCATCTTCTGCAGTTCGCGGTTGATCAGCGCTTCGACGATTATACCCCGGTCGACCATGCGGTCTGGCGATTCATCATGCGCCAGAACACTTTCTTCCTGAAGGAATACGCGCATAAAGTTTACTTCCAAGGGCTGCTCGAAACGGGAATTTCCTTCGAACGCATTCCCCGAATCGAGGAGATGAACGACATTCTCGGCCGTATCGGCTGGGGAGCGGTAGCGGTGGATGGATTCATTCCGCCAGCCGCGTTCATGGAGTTCCAAGCTTACAAAGTTCTGGTGATCGCCTGCGACATGCGCCAGATCCACCACATCGAATACACGCCCGCTCCGGACATTGTGCACGAAGCGGCGGGACACGCGCCGATCATTGTCGATCGTGAGTATTCCGATTACCTCCAGCGTTTCGGCGAAGTCGGGGCGAAAGCGATGCAGTCGCGCAAGGATTTCGAACTCTACGAAGCCATTCGGCATCTTTCCATCCTGAAGGAGTTGCCTAACTCGGATCCCGAGGACGTCGTGGCGGCCACGCGGGAGGTCGAACAGCGGCAACAGAATCTCGGCGAACCATCGGAGATGGCGCTTTTATCCCGACTACATTGGTGGACGGTCGAATACGGCCTGATCGGCACACTGGAACAGCCCAAGATTTACGGCGCCGGTCTCCTCTCGTCGATCGGCGAATCCGTTTCCTGCCTGGAAGCGGATGTGAAGAAGATCTGGTATTCGGTCGACGCCCAGAATCAGCCGTTTGATATCACGACGAAGCAGCCACAGCTTTTCGTTTGCCGCGATTTTCAGCATCTCAGTGACGTGCTCGAGAAATTTGCCGACACCATGGCCTATCGAGTCGGCGGCTTGGAAGGGATCAACAAGGCGATTGAATGCAATCGGGTCGCGACCTGCCAGTATTCGTCCGGATTGCAGGTCACCGGGGTATTCACGGAGGTCCTGACCGACGACGACAAAAACGCGATTTATCTCCGCACGACGGGACCTAACGCGCTCGCTTTCGAGAGCAAAGAACTGGAGGGACACGGCAAGGATTACCACGCCGAAGGATTCGGGTCGCCCATCGGCGAATGGAAACCGGTGGACTTAAGCGAAGGCAAGAGCGCCAGGCTTGAGTTTCAAACCGGCGTGATCGTGGAGGGGAAGATCGACCGAATTTTGCAGAAAAACGGCCAGCCGATTCTGATCAGCTTTTCGGATTGCACGGCGCGGCTGGGTGATCGAATCCTCTTCGACCCAGCCTGGGGTGCATATGACATGGCGGTCGGTGACCGCATCGTCTCGGTCTTTAACGGCGCGGCCGATAAGGACGCCTACCTGGACGTGGCGGTGGCGCCGAAAGAACGAACGATCAAGGTTCCGTCCGATGCGAGGCGGAAGAAATTGGAGAATCTCTACGCTCAGGTGCGGAAGATCCGCGAGAACAAGACCGGCTACGATCGGTTAGGCGAGATCTGGGAGACGCAGCAGGCCGAACACTCCGATGATTGGCTGCTTTCGATGGAAATTTTCGAAATTCTCGACACGACCAACCAGCAGCCGGAATTAAGAGCGAGGATCGAGAAGTTCCTGAACGAGAAAAAAGCCAGCACGAGAGACCTGACCACGCTCATCGGCTGGGGTTTTCGACTGGTAGAATATCACAAGAAGCCCGAATACCAGGCCGTCCTGCACCCTTCGAAGAGATAGGGGGAGGCAGGCCGATTGCGACTCTCGCCAGCGATAGCTAGAGCGTTGCGTCGAATCGACCCGAGCCGTCCTTCCAACTGCATGGACATCCACGCCTGGGGGGGCGTGAGTCCAGAAAAGCAGGCGTTCCTCGCTAACTTTCGCGCGAAAACAGCCCAATGAAGTACGGCTTACCTAACCTATTTCGCCGAAGTGGTTGTCTGGGTGACGGCTTCCTTATGTTGCGTCGCACAGGCTCCGAGTCCCAAGGCCGTGATGAGAACGGCCACGATCATGATCATTGATTTCAATCTAAATCGCCTCCTTTCCTAGCAAGTTGCTCCGGTCGTTTTAGGCGGGGAGGCAGGCAGAAGCAATGCTTTTCTTCACTTTTTTGAGCGTCAAAAATTGTCGACAACCCTAAGAGAATCAGAGTATTGCCACAGTGAACGCATTTGCCCTACGGAGGAAACGTGGAGGCCGTTTGCGCTTTGAATCATCTGTGATTCTGGCATAGTTCGCACCGACCGTGGCCAAGCTTTGTTAACGTGATTCGGACGGTTGTTTTCATCTTTGTCTTTGGCCTTTGCCTTCATGCCGTTTGCGCGGCGGACGAAAAATCAATTAAGCGCTTGAGCGAGGCGCTGGTGGCGCTCGCCCCGGACGTAGATCCGGGCGAGGCCGAGCAGTTGTCCGTGACGGCGCACACTGCCGAACGCAGTCTTGCCAAAGAATATCGAATGGTCGCGTTTCCGGGGGTTCAGAACTTAATGATCCACATGGGCAAACGAGAACGCGGCTATTGCGCCCATTATGCGCGTGATATCGGCGAACGTCTGAAAGCGCTCAGGTTAAAGACGCTGGTGCTTCATTGGGGTTCTGCTTATGCAGACACCTTCATCGAGGACAACGCTCTGGTCGTTACCGCGCGCAATCAACCTTTTGAGGACGGCATTCTCATGGATGGCTGGCGTTATGCCCCCCGTTTATTTTGGTGTCCGCTCAAGAAGGATCCCGACTATCGCAAGCGTTCGCATGTGGTACTGCAGAAGTCCGATGATAGAACCCCCAACAACCCGACGGCATGGGAAGAAGAGCCGCTCTACACCACCTGGTTGCAGGACTACGCGCGCAAATGGCAATGGAAACCGGCTGCGAAATAGCGCGACACTTTTCAGCCACGGATGAACACCGATGAAACATGGATCTGAACCATTAGCTCGTACCCATTCGGTGGGGATTTAGGGCGCTGAAAATCTGTGGTTAAGCTTCTTCGGTCTCTCCTCGACTTCCAGTGGCGCTCGATCAGCGCCGATCTTGGCGAATTCGGCGGTCATAGACCGCCGCTACAGTTTGCTCCTCGTGCTGCAACGGGTCGCAGTGTGTCTACGAAGAGTGTCTTGATTGCTATGACCAGCTTGGGCAACACCATCTTCTGTAGCGGCGCTCTCTGAGCGCCGAGCCTATTCGGTTTCGGCGGTCATAGACCGCCGCTAGACTCGGCCGCCGTTCCACGTCCGAACGTGGCGCTTTGCGCAGCCTAGACGCTCTCGTCCTTGAAATGGCGCTTTCCTTTCTGCGCCTTGGCGAATTCGTCTTTGCTTAGAATGTTTTCGTCCAACTGCATGTCCGTGCGCAGAAAATTTCGGAACCAGCTCTCGATCTTCTGCTGATCCCTGACCACTTCGTCAGTGATGTAGTTAGAGTCGATGTTGATGCAGATGCCTCCGACGATGCCATATTCTTTGCGCACAATCGGGATGCTGGTGCATTTAAACTTTCGCGCTCCAATGTTGAGCTCGTAGTTCAGCTTTTCTTCGTTCAGTTGCTGGCGCTTTTTCAGATCAATCAGGAGATTGGTCGTGCCATCGCGGAGATGACGCCCGGTGACATTGTTCTCGAGCACGATGAGCGAGTGTGCCGGATCGGCCAGATTGTGCAGGAGAATTTCGATGCCGGTATTCGGGAAGGATTTGCCGATTAGCCGGACAATCCGGACGTAATTCTCCAGGTATTCCTGCGTGTCATCGGCGATTTTCTTGCCGTCGTATTTTTCGAATAACCGGGCGTATTCCTTTTGCTCAGCCGGCTCGAGCTGTGTCCGCACATTGTTCTGTTCACCGATGAAAATAAGCTGTCGCGCGGCGGTGTGATCCTCGTTCTTGAGGAAAAAGTGCATCCCCAGCCGGAAGTTGTTCAGGTTAAACTCTCCAAAATTTTCGCGGCTGACGGTGAAGGGGTAAAAATCGTACTCGTCGAGGTTGCGCCCGAATTTCCGGCGGCGTTCCTTGTATTTGCCCCAAAGAAAGCCAGCGCCGAGCAGGAGGATCGAGGCGATGACCGACGCGAGAATGTTTATGGTGATGTCGTTACCGAAGGCACCCACGAGTTCGACCATGGCAGGTTAGGGTTGAGTTTTCGAGTTTGTTTGTGCTGGAAAGCTTGGCGCTCAGGGAGGGCCGCTACAGTTCGCTAAAGCTTCCCGCTGGTGTTGGAGAGAGTGATGTTTTCCACGGCAACCGAGGCCGGCTGATTGACCGCGTAAACTATGGCTGCGGCCACATCGTCAGGGCTCATCATTTTCTCGCGCGCCCAATCTCCAGGGACACCATCCCAGATCTCGGTGTTGGTTGCGGCGGGATAGACATTGAGAACGCGCACACGGTGGGTGCGTAATTCTTCCCGGACCGATTGCGAGAAGCCTTCCAAGGCGAACTTGCTCATCGAATACGCGCTCCAACCGGGGAAGCCGGTTTTGGCGGCGACGGAAAGAACGTTGACGATGGTCGATCCCGGCTTCATGCGCGGCGCGAAGTGCTGGATCAGCATAAAGGGGGCGGTCACGTTCACCGCCACGGTCTGTTCCCACTCGATCTCGGTCACTTCGGTGTAAGGCTTAACCACCGCGATCCCCGCATTGTTAATCAGGAGGTCGATCGACTCGGAGCCAACTTTGCTCATCAGCGCGCGCACACCGCTCGATTTCGCCAGGTCAAAGATCAGGGTCGTCACCGCCGCGCATTTTCCCTCGAGCGATCGGCAGACATCGGCCAGGGCAACCGTATCGCGGCCGTGCAACAAAAGTTCGGTGTCCGGGCTGGCCAACTTCTGCGCGATGGCCCGGCCAATTCCCCTGCTCGCTCCGGTGATGAGGTAGCGTTTCATCCTGGTGATCTATCGCTCACATTTTCGGAGGAAACGAGCTGCTTCGGCGCAGCGTGAATTTGTTATTCGGCGTCTCCCACAAGCGCAGCCGGACCAGCCCATCACCAACGCGAGGAGCAAGACGCGGCCACAATTTACCCACAATATTTTCGCCAGTTGATGGCTCCCCGGCAAAGTCCTCCGTTTCGGCATCGAGATGCCGGTCACGCCACGGTTCGACCGAAGCGGACAGGGCATCTTTCAACTCCACGAAGTTTCCGAGTGTGCCACTGCGCGAATCGAGTTGACCGCCGACGGTCGCTTCGACCAGATATTGGTGCCCGTGCCCTAACGGATTGTTACATTTGCCGTAGAGAGAAATGTTTTCCGCTCCCGACAAAGACGTTACATGCAACCGGTGGGCGGCACTGAATGAATCACGCAGGCCGAGGCACACCTCCCCGTCCGCCCAGGCTTCGGCAAAGAAATCTTCACGCTCGTGGAGCCGTACGCCTCTCACCGGCAGAGTTTGGCCGGCAATCTTTCGGATTTGCACCGCCAGGGTCTCGGTCGTGATCGGCAGGCCTTTCAACTCCGCTACTTGCGTATTCAGATCCTTGTGATCGAACAGGTCGCGCAACTCCGTGAAGCAGGCGGAGACTTCCGCGACCTTTGCGACCGGCTCGGCGGGATCATGTTTGTCGGCGCGTAAGCTCACGCGGCAGGAGTAATTATGACCGTGCAGCGCAGTGGCTTCAGCAAACAATTCCTTGTTTTCCGCCTCGCTCAAATTCGGCGAATGCGTCCGGCGGGCAGCTGAGAATTGAAACCAGTAATTTGCGTCGACAGAGCCATCTGCATAGGCGGTCGCACTCCGCTCGGGGGACTCAACCAGGTGACAGGCGACCAGCCGGGGACTTTCGCCTTGGAATTTCTTTTCTACCTCGCGAAGCAATTGCATCGCGACGTTCTCAGCCACCGGAGGAGTAGCCGCAAAAGCGGGGTTGTCTCGATTAAGAAATTTATGATCAAAACCGCGCTGAATGACTTCGCCGGCGCGCTCTTTGATCTCGCTAATATTGATCAACATTCCGTTCTGCGGATTGGCCGAGCCGGCAAAGATGAAATAAGCGACGTAGTTTCGTCCCGTCCCATGGCGGGCTCCCGTTTCGCGGCCGAAGGCAGCCAGATTCGCGGTTTCGCTCCATCCTGGGATAAAGAGCCGGCGCGACGCAGAGAACTCGAGGCGCTTGCTGACCGTTAGAAGCATGGGCACCAATTTAAGCCGGCTCGACCGCACGGCAAAACCGTCTCTTCCCCTTCCGCGCGGCTTTCAGATCCTGAACTAATCGGGACAACGCCGATGCAGCGAAGAATAGAGGTTATTCGCTGAGCAAAGACAGGAATTCGGAACGCGTCCGCGCATCGGTCTTGAACGATCCGAGCAAACACGACGTCTTCATGACCGAGTTCTGCTTCTCCACTCCGCGCATCATCATGCAGAGATGCTTTGCTTCCACGACCACGCCGACCCCGTCCGGGTGCAGCGTTTTCATCAAGGCGTCGGCGATTTGCATGGTCAACTGCTCTTGGATCTGGAGGCGACGAGCGAAGACGTCGACGATGCGCGCGATCTTGGAAAGACCGATCACCTTCCCTTTCGGAATGTAGGCCACGTGCACCTTGCCGATAAAGGGGAGAAGATGATGCTCGCACATGGAGTAGAGCTCAATGTCTTTCACCAGAACTATCTCACTCGCGTCGGAATGGAAGATGGCGTCGTTAACGACTTCATCCAGGCTCTGGCGATAACCGTTGGTGAGAAACTCAAAGGCCCGCGCGGCACGACTAGGGGTGCGAGCCAGCCCTTCGCGGGTTGGATCTTCACCGACCGCTTCGAGAATGTCGCGAAAGGAGTCCTCCAGACTCTTCAGTTTGGCCGCGCCGCAGCGCGTGACCTTGGCGATCCGCCGCTCGGCCGCCTGCAATTCAGTCTCGCCGTTGCTAGATGCGCTTTTCAGTTCTGTCGTCATTCGCTCAATCCAACCAACTCAGCGGATATTTATCGTCATCCATCGCGACCGCGGCTTCGGTCAATTCGAGTGTGTGCTGAGTATCAAACATGACCGCCAGCTCTTCCGTGCGCGCAGCATCTTTGCTGGCCATGATCGTGCCGGGATGCGGACCATGAGGAATGCCGCGGGGATGCAGCGTGATCGAGGCCGGCTCGATTCCACGCCGAGATCCGAAATTTCCGCGAACGTAGAACAAGACTTCATCCGCCTCGACGTTGTCGTGCACCCACGGAATCTTGACCGCCTCGGGATGGGTATCGAGCATCCGAGGCGCGAAAGTACAAACGACATAGCCCCGAATCTCAAAGGTCTGATGAACCGGCGGTGGCTGATGAACCGTGCCGGTGATCGGTTCGAAATCGGCCGCGTTAAAAGTAAACGGGTAAACGTAACCGTCCCAACCGACCACATCGAACGGGTGATGCGCCATGGTCACGCAGGTCCAACGCGGGCCGTCTTTCACCAGGACCTCGGTGTCTTCCTCTTTGTCGATGGCGTGGATCTCGGTCGGACCATGAAAATCGCGTTCCGAATAGGGCGATCCCATCTTGATCTGTCCTTCGTTATTCAGGTAGCGGTTCGGAATTCGGACAGGGCCGGTTGATTCAAGGATCAGATAGTCTTCTTCTTCGACTTTATCTGGCACAAGTCGATAGGTGATCCCGCGCGGAAGGACGATGTAATCCTCAGCGCGATACCTTTGTTTCCCGAGGACCGACTCGAGGGTCCCGCCGCCTTTGAAAATGAAGATGATCTCATCGGCGCCGCCGTTTCGGTAATACTGGAACTGCCCGTAATCTTTTTCAGGCCGGCAACGCCAGGCGGTCATGTCCTGGTTAAATAGAATAGGAATGCGCCCGCTATAGAGGTCTCCGCGCCGCGGCAGGCTGGAGGTCTTGAGGTGGTGATGGCGGAGCGGACTTTCGGCCGCCTTCTTCAGCTCCTCGCACTTAAGCAGCTTAACGCTGCGGACGCGTGTCGGAGGGCGCAGATGATAACAAATCGAGAATGCCTCATCAAAACCCGCGGTGGTGAAGACATGCTCGTAGTAGATCCCCTCGTTCTTGTATCCAGGTCCGGCTCCGTTGCGACGGAACCAGATGTGATGCTTGGGCGGCATCGCCCCTAACTTGTGATAATACGGCATGCTGATCCTCCCTATAGATTCCCGCGGCGTTCCTGTTCCTTCTCCAGTGCTTCGAAAAGCGCCTTGAAGTTTCCTTTCCCAAAACTTTTCGCTCCCTTGCGTTGAATGATTTCGAAAAACAAGGTCGGCCGGTCTTCTACCGGTTTCGAGAAAATCTGGAGCAAATAACCCTCATCATCGCGATCGATGAGAATCCCGAGCTCGCGCAACGGCTCCAAGTCTTCGTCGATCTGCCCCACCCGATCGAGCACAGTGTCGTAGTAGGCGCCGGGAATTTTCAGGAAATCCACCCCGCGCTTCTGCAAATCGGTGACCGACTCGATAATGTTATTCGTGGCAATGGCGACGTGCTGAACACCTTCGCCGTGATAAAAATCCAGGTACTCCTCGACCTGCGACTTCTTCTTCCCCTCGGCCGGCTCATTGATCGGGAATTTTACGAAGCCGTTGCCGTTGCTCATCACTTTGCTCATGAGCGCCGAGTATTCCGTTGAAATATCCTTGTCGTCGAAGGTGAGGATGTTGCGGAAACCCATCACCTCTTCGTAAAATTTGACCCACGGATTCATCTGGTTCCAGCCGACGTTGCCGACGCAATGATCGACGTAGAGCAGGCCGGTGCTGGGCGGGTTGTAAGTCGACTCCCACTTTTCGAAGCCGGGCATAAAGACGCCATTGTAATCGCCGCGTTCGACGAAGAGGTGGACGGTTTCGCCGTAGGTGTGGATGCCACTGAGAACGACCTGCCCGTTCGGATCAGTTAGCGTGGTCGGCTCGAGATAGCTCTTTCCGCCGCGACCGGTCGTTTCCTTCCAAGCCTTGGTGGCGTCGTCGACGGTGAGAGCGAGAACCTTCACGCCGTCGCCGTGCTTATAAATATGATCGGCGATCGGATTATCCGGGTGCAAAGGAGTCGTTAGGACGAAGGTCAGCTTGTTTTGTCGGATGACATAACTAACCCGGTCTTTTACTCCCGTTTCCGGTCCCGAATAGGCCAGGCTCTGGAAGCCAAAAGCGGTCTTGTAGTAATGCGCCGCCTGCTTGGCGTTACCGACGTAAAACTCGACATAATCGGTGCCCTTCAGCGGGAGAAAATCGTGCTCCGGCTGGTGCTCGGCTTTGAGCCTTTCGGCGATGCTCGTCTTCTTTTTCGGTTCAGCAATGGTGGTGCTCATTTTCGGTCCTCCAAATTGTCTGCCATGTGCAGCTAAGCGAATGCCGCGTCCGCTAATATAGAAGCGAGGAAGTCGGGTCGCAAGGCGCGGACGGCAGGGCATAAGGCGGGCCAATTGCGAGATAATCCGCTTTCTTTGCGGGGGTTGCAGCCGGGCTCAGGAAATTATCCGAATAAAGATGGAGGGGTGCGCGTCTCACCTTGCGCAACCGAAAGTTCAACAAACCAGAAAGGGAAATAGAAACATGAAAGCATTGTTAGCATTACTGTGTGCCACCGCATTCGCAGTCTCGGTCCAGGCTCAAAGCAGCTCGACCACAACTACGACCAGCGCTGGCGGAGTGACAGAATCCACCACCACCACAACCGACGCTTCGGGGACGATTACGGAATTTACCCCGGGCAGCTCCATTGTGTTGAGCTCTGGGTCCGGCTCGCCGACTAGCTACAAGTTCAGCAAGACCGTCACCTACGTGACGCCTTCAGGCAAAGTGATTGAGGCGTCCAAGATCAAGAAGAGCGACAAGGTCCGCGTTCACTATACTCGCGATAACGGCGATATGGTGGTCGACAAAGTGATTGTCGAAAACGAGGACTAAAATCCTCCGGCAGACTATTTAAAAGAGGCACGGCCGTGAGCCGTGCCTTTTTTATGTACCACCCGCCTATTTCTGGCGGTCTCGCAGCGCCCGCACTTTCAGGCGCAGCGCATTCAGGCGGATGAACCCGGTCGCATCCGTCTGGTTATAGGTCGACTGGATACCTTCCATCGAAGCAATGTGCGGATCGTAAAGCGATTTCGGACTTTTGCGTCCGGCGACGATGATGTTTCCCTTGTAAAGCTTGAGCCGAACGGTTCCACTCACATCTTTTTGTGTTTCGGTAACGAGGGCCTGCAGCGCTTCGCGTTCGGGCGAAAACCAGTAGCCGTTATAGACAAGGGTGGCGTAGCGCGGAACGAGGCTGTCGCGCAGCTGCATGACTTCGCGATCCATGGTCAACGTTTCCATCTGACGATGGGCAGAATAGAGAATGGCGCCGCCTGGGGTTTCGTAGATGCCCCGGCTTTTCATTCCGACGTAACGGTCTTCCACGATATCAACCCGACCGATGCCATGCTTTCCGCCAAGACGATTCAGCTCGAGCATGACGTCCAGGGGTGAGAGGCGCCCGCCGTTTACCCCGACACAATTGCCTCCGGCAAACTCCAGCTCGACGTATTCGGGTTCGTTAGGAGCGTTTTCCGGCGAAACGCTTAACATGTACATGTCGCGCATTTCCTCGCCGCTGGCGTCGAACCAAGGATCCTCCAGGACCCCGCTTTCAAAGCTGATGTGCAAAAGGTTTCGATCCATCGAATACGATTTCGCGGCCGTCGCGGTCACTGGGATAAAATTCGCGCGGGCAAACTCGATCATCTCGGCGCGCCCGGGAAATTCGCTACGAAACCGTTCTTCACGCCAGGGAGCAATCACTTCCAGCTCCGGGGCGAGAGCGGCGGCGGTTAATTCAAAACGCACCTGGTCGTTCCCCTTCCCCGTCGCGCCGTGCGCAATCGCGGTCGCGCCCTCGCGTTGCGCAATCTCTACCATCCGCTTGGCGATAAGCGGCCGCGCGATGCTCGTTCCCAGAAAATACTGGCTCTCGTAAATTGCCCCGGCCTGGAACATCGGGAAAATAAAATCTCGCGCGAACTCCTCGCGCAGATCATCGATGTAACACTTGCTTGCACCGGTGCTGCGCGCCTTCTCTTCAAGACCATCGAGCTCTTCCTGTTGGCCGATGTCGGCGCAGAAGGCGATAATCTCCGCGTCATAATTCTTCCTCAGCCAGAGAAGAATGACCGAGGTATCGAGACCACCAGAGTAGGCGAGGACGATTTTCACACGACGCGTTTTTGCAATATTGCCACGGAATTGCCGGCGTTCACTTCTTGCGGTCTAAATTCCAAATTCCAACATCCTGGCTCCAATGAAGCTTGGATGCTGGAGTTTGGTGCTTTCAATCGCCGAAGCAAATTTCGACGTCGCGCGCAGTTTGGACCATCTCGCCATTCGGGGGCACCAAACGAAGCCGATTCACTGCGTCCGCGATCGGCACGTGGCTCATCTGATAATTTTGATAGCTGACCATCGAGCCGAAGTGGCCTTCGTTAGCCAATTGCACGGCTTTGACTCCGAAACGTGTTCCCAGAATTCTATCGAGCGTGGTCGGGGCGCCGCCTCTCTGCAAATGGCCAAGAATACATGTCCTCGTCTCCTTGCCGGTGCGCTTGGCGATTTCGTTGCCAACCACCACCCCGATTCCGCCGAGTTTGTATTCCCCGACCTCCATGTCGCGCTTCACCTGTTGCCCATCGATCGGCTTGGCTCCCTCGGCCACGACCACCAGCGAACTCAAATCACCCGCCGCATCCCGCCAACGGATCGCTTCCGCAATCTTTTCGTAATCGAACGGAATCTCCGGAATCAAAATGACATCCGCGCCACCGGCCACTCCGCCATGCAACGCGATCCAGCCCGCATGACGACCCATCACTTCGACGACCATCACGCGCTTGTGGCTCGTTGCAGTCGTATGCAGACGGTCAAGCGCGTCCATCACCATGGCCACGGCCGAATCGAACCCGAAGGTCATGGCTGTCGCCTCCAAGTCGTTGTCGATCGTCTTGGGCACGCCAATGCAATTGATTCCAGCTTCCTGCAATTGCAGGGCCGTGGTCATTGAACCATCGCCGCCGACGATGATCAGACATTTCACACCCAGGCCGTCGAGAACTCCGCGCGCCTGTTCAATGACTTCTTCCGCGACCACCGCGCGGTCGCCCGCGCCGATCTTGGCGATAAAATGACCGCGATTGGTTGTGCCGAGGATCGTTCCGCCTAACGGCATGATTCCGTCGGTTGCGTGGCGATCGAGAATTGCGAAATCACCCGGAGGAAGAAGTCCCTCGAAACCGTCGTGAAAACCAACCACTTCCCAGCCCAATTTATCGGCGGCCAGGACGACTCCACGCAAAACAGCGTTGAGTCCGGGGCAATCGCCGCCACTCGTTAATATAGCTACCCGCGGCTTCATCAACGGTCTTGGCGCAGGCTAGAGAAGCTTCTCGGGCTGAACCAGGCGTCCGCCCGCGACCCACTGATCGTAGAGGTTCCACCCGCTGCGCACCAAACCATCCCCTTCGGCGAATCGGTTAGGACTGGCCAGAACCACAACGATGAGATGGCGTGGGTAGACGGTTGTCATTTCTCCCTGTTTCACGAGCAACGGCTCGCGATTTGCGGAAAGGATTAGGCAAGGCCCGGCTTTGGCGGTCTCGCCCGTCTTGACCCCGTCGATGCCGTCCTGTCCCAAAAGTTCGTTGGTATTCCGCAGCATGTAGTTCCGCTTGCGTCCGCCGGCATCGAAGGAAATGGCCCGCTCTTTCTGCGAAACGTAAAAGCGGAAACTCGCCTTATTCATGGCATAACGAGCTAGTCGCGCCATGTCCGCTGCGGTGGAAAAGGGCATGGGCTTGACGTTGTCATCAATCCCGCTCGGGTTAACGAATCGGGTTTTCAACATTTTGAGCTGCCTGGCCAGCGCATTCATCTGCGCGACGAAGGTATCGACCGGTCCGAACTTGCTCCCGCCTTCCGGAGCGAGTGAGCCTAACTGGCTGCCGACATGGGCAGCGAGGGTGTTAGCAGCGATGTTGTCAGATTGCACTAGCGCTGCGTAAAGGAGGTCGCGCACTTCGATGCGGTCGCCCGCCTGGAACCCGATCGGGTTTTGGCGAACCCCTTGGAAAGCCTGCGGCGGAATGGTGACCACCTGGCTGACGCTTCCGCCCTTGTGCTCCGCCCAATCGAGGACGACGGCGGCGGTGGCGATCTTGGTCAGACTCCCAACTTGGCGCTTTTCCTCCGAGTTCTGCGCCTGCAGGACGTAACCAGTTTTGGAGTCGAAAACGAGAAATGCCTGCGCCGCTCCCGCCGGGTTAACCCGCAGAAGTGCGCAGAGCACCGCGCCGAGAAACAAAATGCGACGTAAAGAAATCACTACCGGCTTGGAACGGCAGCACCTTAAGCGGCGGGCTTCGGTAATCAATCGAGAAATGCGCAGATTGCCGTTGTGGCCGGTTGATTAACCGCTGCAATCGTTTCCCTCCTCTCTTGTCCGGGACTGCCATCCGGCGGCAGCCGGAGATTGAGAATGCAGGGCTCTAACTGCAGCGCTAGCGGGAGCGTAAAGGACTGACGTGAGGGTGGTTCGTACGTCAGCCGCGTGATGAGCCTTCGCTTCTGCCCCTCCGGATCCTTTCGATTCGAGGATAGGCCAAGCCGACCGCAAAAAAAAGGGCGGTCGCTATGGCGACCGCCCTCAAAGTTTAAAGAAGAGCCCTACTGCAGGACAACATCCGACCGTTGACCGAAACGGTAAGGGTTGGTCGACAGCGCGATATACATTCTTTCGGCGGCGTTGCGCAGATCGAAATGAATCGCTTTGCCCAAGCCCGCGGCACGGAGCGTTCCGAACTTGCCTTGGTTGCCGCTCCCGCCGGCCATGTCGAATTCATAAACGACATCGCCGTGGGTCACGTCAGTGATGCGGACATGGAGAGCGAGAAAGGAACGGCCCGCGCCAAAGTTTCCGAAGAAGAAGCGGCCGAGGGGGCTGCCTCCATCCACGCGATCAAATCGGCCTTCGACCAGCCAGCCTACGCGGGGACGCTGGTTATCGGCAATGATGCGAGCCGGCGCGATGCGCTCCAGCTCCTGTTTCAAATCCTGGGCGAACTCGACCGGCGTAAGCGCCTTGCGCAGCGGCATTTCACCTTCGTTGTTAGCCTGATCGCCTTCGAAGACCGCGGTATCGATGCAGAACGGGCGAATGTAAATGGCCTGGGGATCCGTCACCGCCACGCCGCAATGCGACATGCGGATTCCGAGCGAAGCGAAGTCTTTCGCATCGATCGGGGCGGCAGCGGCGCCACCGGGGGTCGCGGTATCGACCTTGGTGACATACATGTCGGCGCAGGAGCAGAGAAGGAGGCCGGAGAGCAGAGCGATCAGAGGTTTCATATAATATATAGAGCGCGATCACCTGCCCTTTAGCGGCAGGATCAGTGGCGCTCCTCTGCTGCAACTCCCGTGCCGTGGATGAATCGAAAAAAGCGGTAGGCGCCCGAGAAGGCAAGATCCTGGCAGGGCAGATGGCCATGGCGGCCTTTCCCGCGAGTCCCCAGTTGGACTGAGCATGGGTTTAAATGACGAAGAAACGGAGCGCCGGGCTTTCGATCAAGGACAAATCACGAAGCCCCAACGACGATACGGCGAGCGACATCTTCTCCGCGGAGGGCGCGCGCCTCGCGCGCCTATGCTGGCGCCTCGCCTGCATTCTAGGAAAAGACGGCTTCAAGTTCGCAATGTCGGGGCGCCATTGCCGGCGCACGAGGCGTGCGCCCTCCCCGGATCAGGAGCACGCGGTCCATCGGGCCTTCCAGACTGTAGGAGACTGAAAAGGAATGACGAATGTCGCTGCAACGCGGGTGAAGGCAGCACGTAGACGCGGGGGATCCCCGTCATCAGAAAATTTGTTGCGGGGGCGGGATTTGAATCCGCGGTCCCGCGGCCGCGGGATTACGAGCGCCCGGCAATTCCCGTGAGCTTGAACAAACCGGCTCCGCCTTTCTGCCTCTTTGGTTTGTTCTCAAGCTCCTGGCTTCGCCAAGGGGGAGCCCTTCACTCGTCCAAACGAGCCGCCACGGGCCTTTGCCACAGGTCCAGCGAGACTCATCTTCGTTGTGCTGACGGAGACGCGTTGCAACGTCTTCGCTCAGGCCAATGTAAAGGCGACCCGCGGAATTTTGCAGAATGTAGATCCGGTACATCTGCGGAAACTTGTTGCCGGGGCCGGATTTGAACCGCGGTCCCGCGCCCGCGGGATTATGAGCCTGGAAAGTTGGTTGCGGGGGCGGGATTTGAACCCGCGGCCTTCAGGTTATGAGCCTGACGAGCTACCAGGCTGCTCCACCCCGCGGGATTGATTTAGTCTGGAGCGACACCGAAAGCAACTGCGAAAAGATCCATTTCGAAATCTGTCGTCCTTCGGCACGAAAGCTTCTGCAATTTGCCCGATATGAGGGTTCTCATCGCAGACGATGAAAAGGGCGTTGGAGCGACACTGGCCGACTTGGTTTCGCATTATAACCACGAAGTTGTCGAGGTCGTGGGATCGGGATTCGAGGCCATCCGCGCTTATAACGAACACCACCCCGACGTTGTCCTGATGGACTACTGGATGTCGAACCTCAACGGCGCGACCGCGTGCCGAAACATCCTTGCCCGTAATCCGGCCGCGCGCGTGATCCTGGTCTCCGGATGGACGCCCGTTTCCGATTTGAGCAAAGCCGGAGCGCTCGCGGTGTTGAGCAAGCCGGTCGATCCCTGGGATTTGCAACAGCTGCTCAATTCTCTAGTTCAAGAGCCCGTCTTCGAGTTCGAGCAGCCTAAAACCTCCTCAGCGGCTTAAGTAAAAAAGACCACTTGCCGGAAAAGGCATGGTGGGCAAACTATAGCCGCCCCTCGGTTCCGAGTTTCGGCTTACGATCCAGAGTAGCTCAGTGGTAGAGCGGTCGGCTGTTAACCGATTGGTCGTAGGTTCAAATCCTACCTCTGGAGCCAGCCACTCCACTTCTCACCAGCACCGCGCTGGTTAGTCTTAAGGAAACTAAAGCACGGGCTCTCGCGCTCAGAATGCCGGCCGGGTGTCGTATCGGCCGCGCACAATTGCACCGGAGGGTCTAAGCCTGCCGTGCTAACGTTCTTCCTCAATGAAGGAGCCGAAAGGGACGCGAATACTGGTCGGGACGGCGAGCTGGAGTGATCCGGGATTTGTCGAGCGCTGGTATCCGAAGGGAATGCCGGCGCATGCGCGACTTGGCTGGTATGCGCAACAATTTGAGATGGTCGAGGTGAACTCGACCTTCTATGCCGTCCCGGACTTGCGGACGGTCGAGCGCTGGTGCGCGGCCACGCCCGCCGACTTCGTCTTTGATGTGAAGCTGCATCAGTTGTTTTCGTTTCACGCCGCCAAAGCGAAGATGCTGCCGCCTGCCTTGCAAAAGGTGGTGAAGACCGAAGCAAACGATCGCGTCGTGGTGACCGATGAAATCCGCGACCGTCTGCTCGATTATTTCCTCCAGCCAGTCGACCTCTTGCAGGGCGAAGGAAAGCTGGGGGCGCTCCTGCTTCAGCTATCGCCCGCTTTTTCGCCGCGTAAACACCAACTCAGCGAGCTCGATCCCATTTTCGTTAGGCTAAAGCCTTACCGGCTGGCGGTGGAGCTGCGGAATCGCAATTGGGCGAGCGGCGATGAACTGAAGGCAACGCTGGATTTCCTGCGCCAGCACAAGCTGACGATGGTCAGCGTGGATGCACCGCGCGACGAACATTTCACGGTAATGCCATCCGATTTGAACGAAATAACGAATTCGTCGCTCGCTTATCTCCGTTTGCACGGGCGGGACGCCGAAGCGTTCAAGACCGGTAAAACCGTGGCCGCGCGTTTTAATTACGATTACGACCAAGGCGAGATCGAAGAAGTTGCGGAGCGCTCCAAAAATCTCGCCAAAGAAGCCGAAGAGGTGCACGTCGTCTTCAACAATAACGCTCTCGACTACGCCCCGCGGGCGGCGGTGAAATTGCGGAAGGCGCTGGGACAAATGGTCCATGTGCCGCCGGAGACGCCAAACCTTTTATAGCTTAGCTTGCTTGCGTCCATGCAGGAAACGCTCTCGAGCATTCGCCGCACTTTTCGGGACGGACCGCCGCTTCCGCGATCGATGTCGCATCTGAAGCGATGGCTAACCGACCATCATATGACGTTGCTGGCGATCAAGGATACGCCCCACTCGATCGCCCTCGGCTCCGCCATCGGAATCTTTTTTGGTTTCACCCCGCTCTACAGTCTCAAAACACTCCTCAGCATCGCAACCGCATGGATCTCTCGCTGCAACAAGATTGCCGCGGTCATCGCGGTGACGTTGCACGACGTCCTCTTCTTTGCCATGCCAGCGATTTATTTCGCGGAGTACAAGGTCGGCTGCTGGATGCTTGGGCGACCGCGCGCGGTGCATGATCCTTTCGATCGCTTCCGCATCGCCCACTTCTTTAACTGGCACATCTTCGACCGGGTAATCTGGCCGGCATTGATCGGGTCGCTTTTGCTGGCGATCCCGGCAGCGATCGCGGCCTATATTTTCCTACGCCTGCTGGTGCGGCGAGCGAGGAGCGGCGCCGAGAGAGCAGCCGAACTGACGAATCAGTTGGATGTCGGTGACGGCGCCAAGCGAAAGGTATAACAAGGCAGTTAGGCCAACTGCGCCATCAGCCGGTCGAGGAAGTCAATCTGAGCTGGGTTAATTTTGATGCGCGCTTCTTCGAGCCCGAAAAATTGGGCCTGATCGACCTCCGGGAAGGATTGATGCTTCCCCGAACGCGGTGGCCATTCCATTTCAAAGGAGTTGCAACGGAGCTCGAAGTTCGGGGGAAGATCGCTTTCGAAGGCCCAGGCGAAAACGGTTTTGCCCCCCTTCTGTCTAATAGAGCCAAGCTCGAACAGCTGTGCAGCTGGCGGAGCGAAGCCGAGTTCTTCTTCGAATTCAATTTGCGCTCTCGTTAACAGGTCCTCGCCCGCCCCTGCTTCACCCTTCGGAACAGTCCAGGCGCCCGCATCTTTATTCCGAAAAAAAGGGCCGCCCGGATGCACGAGCAGAACCTGCACGTCAGTTCCTGCCCTACGAAACATCAATAAGCCAGCGCTAGTGCGGGCGAGAGCCATAACGGATTGACAGACAAATTACCCGGGCAGTGACGTCTATCAGTCGGAAATAAAGGATATTTGAATCCAAACAGGAGCTTCGCCGCATCCCAATACTGAATATGAAAACGAATGCTGAACACAACGGTTCTCCAAGCCACTTCAGCCAATCCACTTACGCCATGGTGCTGCGCGCGAATGACCGGCGCCGGAACGTCCTGGAGATGGCACTTTACTCTTGCCTAATGGTTAGCCTGGTAGCGGTTCTGCTGCCGCTCAGTCACTTGGTCCGGTCAGCCGACGCCAAGACCGGTGAGCAGAAGCCAATCGTGGCTACAGCCACTTCGCTGTAGCCACTGATTGGATAGCTTTGGCCGCGTACGGAACTTACCTAACGGCCTGTCCGCCGAGACCGCTGCGGTCGCTGTAATCATGCGGCGGATCCAGCGGCGTCTTCGATTCTGAGCTCATCTTGATCGCGCAGTAGATGTCCGCGATCACAATTGGGGTGACCAGGACAAATGCGACAATGATACCGGTTAGGTGGCTCGGATCGCGCGTATAACCCCACACTAACGTGGCCGCGTCCAAGCCGTCGCCGATGACGCGCAGCCAGATCCAGGCGATCGGATCGTTCGACATCAAAATCAGGACGCCGTTAATGAACTCGCGCGCACCGTAGACGCGGACGAGCCACTCGTATCCGCTCAGGCCGAGATGTTGCGCGATCGTTCCACCCCAGATCAGTTCGATCGTGCCAAGCAGCAGGCTGAAGACGCCGAGAAACTGGGCCAGTCGAAACGTCGCCGAGTCCGGCTGGCCTCTTTGTGATTCGTTTGTTTTGTAACGCATATTTTGGTTCTTCCTTGGTTAGGGCTTCATCACTACTTTGATGCAGCCGTCCTCTTTCTCGCGGAACTTCTTGTACCATTCCGGGCCGTCCTCGAGCCCGACTGTGTGCGTGATCACGAAGGAGGGATCGATCTCCCCCTCTTCGATTCGCCGTACCAAATCCTTCGTCCATCGGTTCACATGCGTTTGTCCCATCTTGAAGGTGAGACCTTTGTTCATGGCCGCACCGAACGGCACTTTGTCGATCAAGCCGCCATATACGCCCGGAATGGAAAGCGTTCCGGCGGGGCGGCAGACGTACATCATCTCTCGCAGAACGTGGGGACGACCGGTCTCCTGCATGACCGCCTGCTTCGCGCGATCGTAGATCCCGTCGAGGGTGCTGGTGATATGAGCTTCCATCCCGACCGCGTCGATGCATTTTTCGGGACCTTTGCCTTTGGTTAGGTCATTCAGGCGCTCCAGCACGCTTTCCGTTTCGAAATTGATGGTGATCGCGCCAGCCGCTTCCGCCATTTGCAGGCGTTCCGGCACGCGATCAATCGCAACCACCTGCTTTGCGCCCAGGATCATGGCGCTGCGAATGGTAAACTGACCAACCGGGCCGCAGCCCCAGACCGCCACGGTATCCGTCGGTTCGATCTCGCACTGCGCAGCCGCCTGCCAGCCCGTCGGGAAAATATCGCCGAGAAAGAGCAGCTGTTCGTCGGACATGCTCTGCGGCACCTTGATGTGCGTCTTGTCGGCGAAAGGAACGCGCACATATTCCGCCTGGCCACCGGAATAGCCACCGGTCAGATGGGTGTACCCGAATAAACCGGCGGTGGTGTGGCCGAACATCGTATCGGCCTTCTCCTTTTCCCGGTTGGTCCGTTCGCAGACGGAGAAGTTCCCGCGCTGGCACTGCTCGCATTCCCCGCAAATGATGGTGAAAGGAATAACGACACGCTCACCGACTTTCAGGGCGCCGTTTACTCCCTTCCCGACCTCAACGACTTCGCCCATGAATTCGTGACCGAGAATGTCGCCCTTCTCCAGGCCGACCATGAAGTGATCGTAGAGATGAAGATCGCTGCCGCAGATCGCGCAACTGGTGACCTTGATGATTGCGTCACGTGGCTGTTCGATAATTGGGTCGGGGACGTCTTCGACCCTTACATCCTCTTTGCCATACCAACGTAATGCCCGCATAAATTCCCCTCCTTGTAATTTCCCGGCGAGATGACGTTTTCTCCCGCTCTAGACAGGAACGCATTCGCCGCGGGCGATGGTCGTATTTTCTTCCCAACGAGCGATCTATCCGCTGCGATGGTTATATAAGAATGATTCGCGCCAGCTTTTGGTGGGCGGCAGCCACTCATATCCTCTCGGGTGCGCTGGCAGTGGCTTCACCCATGCCGGCCTTCAATGTCTATGTGACAAATGAGCGTTCAGGCGACCTTTCGATCATCGATGGAAGCACCAACCAGGTCACAGCGACACTTCCCGTTGGAAAACGCCCGCGCGGCATTCGCGTTTCACCGGATGGCAAGCGCGTCTACCTGGTCCTATCGGGTTCCCCGCGCATGGCTCCTGGTGTCGAAACGGAACGCGCGCCGGCCGACAAGAAAGCCGACGCCCTCGCTATCTTTGATCCGAGCCTCGGAAGATTGACCGAACGCTGGCATGTCGGTTCCGATCCCGAACAGTTCGCGCTGAGCAAGGACGGAAAATTCGCCTTCATCGCGAACGAAGACGACGCCAGTGCTTCAATCATCGATCTGGAGAACGGAAGCGCACGCGGACGAGTCAAGGTCTCGGAGGAACCCGAGGGCGTGGGTGTTGATCCCCTAACCGGCGATGTTTACGTCACGTGCGAGGAAAAGGGCGAGGTTTTCGTTTTCGACCCAAATCAACAGAGCGTTGGGAAGAAAATCAGCGTAGGCGGACGCCCGCGGTCAGTTGCGTTTCTGCCAGATGGCTCGCGTGCCTTCGTTGCCTGCGAGACGGGGGGAGAGATCGCGGTCATCGATACGCGTAACCGCGAAGTGGTTAGTCGGGTGCGACTGCCGGAAGGATCACTGCCGATGGGAACAGTGGTATCGCCGGACGGGCGTGAGCTTTACGTCAGCACCGGTCGCGGCAACGCCGTCGCAGTGGTCGAGACCCAAACGAATGAAATCGCGCAAATGATTCCGGTAGGGGGACGCGCCTGGGGGATTGCTCTGTCTCCCGACGGAAACACGCTCTACACGGCTAACGGCGCTTCGAACGACGTCTCGGTCGTTGAGGTGAAACAGCGGAAGGAAGTCGCGCGGATAAAGGTTGGAGATGGCCCGTGGGGAATTGCGGTCGGCCCTAAACCATAACGAAAAGATTTGCGCCGGTGCCATGATCTAAAGCCACGGCGCTTATAGAGCGCCGCTACAGTTGCCCCTGGGCGGTGATCCGAGCGCGGTTGCTAATCGGGTGACGTCTACGCTCGGGGAGGGCGTGCGCCTCGCACGCCACCGATGGCGCCCCCGCCGTCGGTCCAAATTAATCTAATATGTTCCGGCGAGGGCGCCGAAACTGGCGCGCGAGGCGCGCGCCCTCCCCGGATCCAGGGGTCGCCTAACGATAACTGTAGAGATAACTCGCCATGTCGCGGGCATCCTGTTCGGTCACGCCCATGTTGGGCATGGCCGTCTTCGGATTCACCTCATGCGGGGTGCGGATCCAACGCATCATGTTTTCCGAATTGTTCTGCAACATTCCGGCCAGATAACTGCGACTCGCCATGTGGATCAGGGGCGGGCCAACCATCGCCTCGGTGTCGGACATTCCCTCGATCGTATGACAGGCCACACAGCCATAGCGCTGGAAGGCAGCCCGCGCGCGGTGCGGATCACCGCCGGTGACCTGGATCGCCCATTTTTCTGTGGTCTGATCCGGCCGACAAGAGACGAGCGAGACCATCACCGCCAGGAAGATCAAGAACCGCGTGATCATACGCCGGCCTCCACTGCCCTCGGAAGAGAAGAGCCCGCTCTCTTCCGGTCTGATTCCTTCAGCCATCCCGCGAAGAAGGCGAGACCGGCGACGATGTAAACCAAGCCAGCCGGTATCCACATGATGAGGCCGCCTAACTGCTGATCTTCCAGCGGGGTCAAACCCCAGCTGGCCGTGGTCTGATCATAAATCGGATACCAAATTTGCTGGGCGAAAGTCAGCAAAGCGCCTAACAAGCCACTGTGCAGCGCAGTGGTGAACATGTAAAGAACAGCCAGGCCAAATCCGGCAGCTCGCTCTCGGCCATGCAGAATCGACCACCAAAATAGTAGGGCGGAGCCGAGGAAACTGGCGTGCTGAAGAGCGTGAACCCATTCACTGTCCCGCGTGGCCTGAAAAAGGGCGGGCAAGTGCCAGGTCCATAGAACGACGGCGTGCACCAGCCAGGCAACAAAAGGAATAGTCACGGTTTTCCACGTGCGCTGCCACCAACCCGATTTGCTCCAGCGCGCCAGAGCAGTGGCACCGTCCTTTGGCAATGACCATAGAAACGGCACGACCGGCCGGCCCAGCACGAGAAGCGGAGCCGTGACCAGCATGAGCAGCTCGTGCTGCGTCATGTGCGCGGAAAAAAGCACCGCGCCCCAGGGGTGCAGCGGAGAAACGAGCGCCAGCAGCAGCGTGATCCAGCCGGCCAGAAAACAAAGAGGTTCGGTGGAACCAAACCCGCGTGAGTTCCGGCGCCGCAGGCGAACCCATCCGATTCCGTAGGCCAGAGCAGAGAGCGCCAGCGGCAGGACCACCCCCGGCTCGAATACCCACCATTGATTCAATTCGTCAAAGCTGGCGGGCCCGACTGCATGCGCGAAGGCGGTCGCCTGCAGCAAGAAGAGAAACGCAAACAGGAAAATGGAACGACGCTTCACGGCGGAAACCAGCAGGGTGAAATGAGGCCGACGGCAATCGCATGGGTAATGATGAGCAACGACGAGAGGCTGCTCAGACCGAGCCCCACATAGATCATGAATTCACGTGTTCGGTCGCCCGCGACCTGCGCGAGCAAGCGCCAGCCAAGCACTCCGAGGCCGATCGTTAGACCCAAGCCGACCAGAACGATCACGAAAAGCACAGCGCGCGAGCCTCCGGCACAGGCCGGCAGAACTCGCGCGTAGGCCCACTGGAAAACAATTGCCCACACCACTGGGCCGCCGAGCATGCTGATCCAGACCAGCAGATCCAAAACAGGTGATTTGCGCGAAACGTTCATCTCACAACCACCGCGGCACGAAGTAGATGATCAAATAAAGCGGGATCCAGATGGCCACGATCCAGTACCAGTAAACAGCGCCTATCCGAATATCCCGCGCATGCTGATCGTCGAGCCCCTTCGCCCAGACCCACAGCGTCATGAGAAGGTTTTCCGCCGTCCCGGTGACAAGATGCAGCAAATGCATCCCCACTGTCGTCCAAACAATTCCGGCATAGGCATTATCGTCCCAGCGGAACTGCAGATCGTTAAACTCGAGAAAGCGGATGCCTACCGTGATCAGGCCGAGCGCTACCATCACGACCAGTCCGATTTTTACCGTTCGCGAATCTCTCCGTAGGCAGGCGCGGTCGACCATGACCTGGGGGATGACGCTGAAGAGGAGAATGATCAGGTTGAGCGTAGCGAAACCAAGCTGCGGGTTTGTTTTGTACCGAGCCGGTATCGGAACGGTTCGGCGGCCAGGCCGCGAAATTCATGTGGATGTAGAAGTAGCTCGCGACCAGCAGACCAAACATGGTCGTCTCGATGCAAAGCAGGAGCGCGTTCCCCCACCAGATCGGCGAGCGCCGATCCAGCACATGCGGCGGCAGACCGGAGACATCGATTTGTCGAACGGCCACACTCATACGGATAAAGGTTCGGCCGGCTGCGCTGCCGGCACGCGATGAACGGGATCCGCGATTGTCTTTGGCTCGTCGCCCCGCCAGAACCAAAGGTAAAGCACGATCAGCGAAGCGAAGGCACCTACGGGAATGGCCCAGGGGCTGAAAACAAACCAGAGCATTGTTGCGGTAACGACAATCCCGAGAACAAGCGGCCAGATTGAATCGGTGGCCAGCTCATAGCGATGTTCGGGCTCGGCGTCCATAATCGTAGTGTTGAGCACCTCGCGTTTCTCATGACTGAGCCCAACCACCACGGGTTCTTCTTCGGGATGCTCCCACAGCGGCTGCCGGCTTTGCGTGCTCGGCGGGAAATAAAAATTGTAGGACGGTGGGGGCGATGGCACCGCCCACTCCAGGGTCGACGCATACCAGGGATTGGCATTGGCGACTGCGCCGAAACGACGGCTAACCAGGACATTGATGAGAAAAAGCAAGACCCCGATGCCCATGATCGCCGCGCCAACCGTAGCCAGCGCATTCAACGGTCCCCACCCCGTTTCCGGAACGTAGGTGTAAACGCGTCGCGTCATCCCGCGCAGCCCGAGAATGTGCATCGGAAAAAAGGTGAGATTGAAGCCGATGAAGAGCAGCACCAGGTTCCACATCCCTAACGACTTGTTCAGCATTCGCCCGGTCCACTTCGGGAACCAGTAATAGAACGCGCCAAAAAGCGGAAAGACCGCGCCCCCGATCAGGACGTAGTGAAAATGCGCGACCACGAAAAAGGTGTCGTGCACCTGCAGATCGATCGGGATCGAGGCCAGCATGATTCCGCTCAACCCGCCGATGATAAAATTCAGGAAAAAGGCGATAACGAAAAGAAACGGCAGGCGCAACTGCGGCCGCCCCGTCCAGATCGTCGCGATCCAGCAGAAGATCTGCACCCCGGTCGGAATCGCGATCATCATGCTCGAGCCGGTAAAGAAACTCCGGCCGAGCTGGGGCAAGGGCGTGGCAAACATGTGATGCACCCAAAGACCGAAGCCGATGAAGCCGGTCGCAATGAGCGCCAGAACCGCGGCGGCGTAGCCGAACATTGGGCGCCGGGAGAAGGTCTCGACCATCATCGAGACGAACCCGGTCGCAGGAAGGAAAATGATGTAAACCTCGGGGTGTCCGAAGAACCAAAAGAGGTGCTGATAGAGAATGGCATCGCCACCTTCCGCGGGATTGAAAAAATGCGTATTCACGTGAGCGAGGCGATCCATCGCTAGAAATCCGCTCGCCACCATTACCGCCGGCATGGCGAAGATGATCATGAATGAGGTCACCACTTGCGCCCAAACAAACAGCGGCAGCCGGTTCAATGACATCCCAGGTGCGCGCTGCTTGAGAACGGTGGCGATAATCTCGATCGCGCCGACCAGCGCCGCGATCTCGGTCAGCGTAATCATGTCCGCCCAGATGTCGACGCGGTGCCCCGGGGAATAGGCTGGGCCCGAAAGCGGCACATAAGCAAACCAGCCGGCGTCGGCACCGGTGTTGGTGAAGAGACCGCCCCACAAAAGCAAGCCCCCGCCGAGATAACAGTAATAGCCGAACGCGTTCATCCGCGGAAAAGCGACGTTGCGCGTTCCAACCATGAGGGGAACGAAATAGAGGCCAATGCCTTCCATGATCGGCACGGCAAAGAGGAACATCATGGTCGAGCCGTGAACGGTGAAGATCTGGTTGTAGACGTCCGGCCCGAGAAATTTATTGTTCGGAAAGGCGAGCTGAATTCGCATCAGGAGCGCCAGAATCCCGGCCAGTCCGAAAAAGATAAAAGCGGTCACGATGTAGCGCATCGCGATGTCCTTGTGATTGGTGCTGCAGAGCCAGCCAATCACTCCGCGCGCACGCGACCAGAGCAGGCCCATTTCGCGATCCGCAGTCGGATTCGGAGCGATCACGTTCGGAATAGGTGCGGCGCTGACTTTCATTTCAATGTCTCGAGATAATCGATGAGCGCGTTCAGATCTTCGGAGGAGAGCGCCGTCGGCGGCATGCGCACTCCGGGCTTGATCGTTTGCGGATTCGCGATCCACCCGGCGAGATAACCGCGTGTGTTTGGGATGGCTCCCGACGCCAAGGTCAGGCGACTGGCGACGTGAGTCAGATTCGGTCCCACCGTGGCGCGCGCGTTCGTTCCCGAGATGGCGTGGCACATCATGCATTGAGTGGAGGTGAAGACCTGCTGGCCACGCGCTACAGACGCGTTCGTTGGCGCGGGTGCATCCTTCAAGGCGGCGGATTGCCAGTTGGCGAAATCGTCAGGCGATTCGGCCACGAAGGTCAGCCGCATCAGGGCATGCTCCTGGCCACAGAACTCGGCGCACTGGCCGCGAAAGACGCCAGGCTTGTCTGCGCGCAGCCAGGTTTCCGTTGGATGACCCGGCACCAGATCTTTCTTTCCGTGCATGTTCGGCACCCAGAAGCTGTGAATGACGTCGTTCGAGTTCAGGCTAAGCTTGATCGGTCGCCCTACCGGCACGTGAATCTCGTTAGCCGTCTGGATAATTTTAGTGGGATCGGCTTCGTTTTCGTACTGGACCGCCCACCACCACTGGTGCCCGGTCACTTTGATCACCAGCGGGTCTCCCGCGCTTTCCCCGAGCGCGTAAATGGAGCGACCGGTGAAGAAGTCGAGAATAAGCAGGACAAAGAGAATAAGGATCGTCACCGCCACACTCGACGCCACCACACGAGTTACGCGGCGTTCCCTTTCAGGCGGCGGGCTCTCAACTTCATCCGCTGCGCTGGTTTCCGTCGGTTTCGATCGGCGGCGCGAGATGGCCACAAAAAGGACAACAGAGACAAGAATGTAGACGGCAAGGAGGACAGCAAAGAACAACCACCAGAGGCGATTGATTTGATCCGCCTGCGTGCCCGCCGGGAAGAGAGAGGACTGCGCGCGAGTAAGTGCGAGCATGCGCACGACTAACGCGTTCATGGCTTCTCAGCTGATTTCGGAATGCTGGCATTCTTCGGCGTCTGTTGGCCGGTAGAATTGGGCGGCTGCCCTGCCTTGATATCATCGCTTCGGCCGGGCGCCGTTCCGCCCGGCGCCAGTCCGCCGAGGCTGCGCACGTAGGCGACCAGCTGCCAAACCTGGTAATCCGGAATCTTCCCGCGAAAAGATGGCATTCCGTTAGGCCGCCCTTCCACGATCGAAGCAAACACCTGCTGAGGATCGCTTCCGTAGAGCCATTCATTATCAATGAAGGCCGGACCAATGCCGCCTCCCCCATGAAAATGACAGCCGACGCAGTTAAATGAGTTATAGAGCTTCTCGCCTTCGCTGACCGAGTAAGCGCTTTGCTCGTAGGGATTGACCGCATAAGCAGGCGTCGGCCCGCCTCCCGGATGCAATCCGCTCATGGTGGCGGTGGATAACTTCTCGGCCGCCGGCGGCTGGACGCGGAAGCCGCGCTCCTCTCGTTTGCACGCCCACCCCAGCGCCAGCGCGAAGGCCAGGACTAAAAGAGCGCGGCGAGTTACAGCCTTCATTTCGCGCTCGCGAGTTTCTCCGATGAATCCGGCAGCCGCGGCACACCGTAATCATCGAGGATTCGGTTAATCTCGTTCTGCTTGCCGGCAATGACCCGGTTCACGTCATCCCGAAGACCCGCGTCCCCGCGTCGCACTCCCATCGCGATGCTGTAAGTAAAGGGAAGGCTTGGATCGGCCGCCGGTTGCACCGGCACAACTTCCATGGGCACTCGGCTCTTTCGCACGAAGTATCCCGCCATCGGTCCCCAGGCAATGGCGACGTCGATTTCCTTCTTGGCGACGGCCTCGATGATCCGCGCCGGCGGATTCGGCTGCGCGTAATCGCCGTAGACGGTGAAGCCCACGACGTTGTCCACCACCCCACGGTTAGCCAGGGCGTGCGCGGGCGGCGGATTGGTCTCGTCGTTACCGGTGATCTGAACGCCCACCTTGAGCTTGCGCAGCTGCGGATCGTCGAAGGAATGGATCGTTAGGCCACGATCTTTCCGGTAAACAAAAACGTAGCTCGAGCGGTAGTAGGGGGCGGTCGGCAAGGCCAGCTCGAAACGCGCCGGTATCCCGATGACGATGTCGGCTTTATTTTCCTTCAGCGTTTCCCGGAAGAAACCGCGCCGCTGCGCGTGCCAGGTATATTCGATTTTCGCTCCCAGCTCCCTGGCGATCAGTTCGGCGATTTTGTTTTCAAAGCCGTCACCTTTCTGATTCGAGAAAGGAAGGTTGTTAGGATCAGCCGCCACCCGCAGAACCCGGGGAGGCGTGGTTACCTCGGCCGCCTTCTTGCTCGCGGGCGCGCAACAATCCGGCTCCGCCGCCACGGCCACGATCGGCGTCAGCCCAAAGATCAAAAAAAGCTTACGGCAGCGCAAAAACATACAGCGTTCCGCCCTTGGTTGTTTTCTGCGGCAAATCTTTCATCGCGTTAACGAAGCCCAGCGCCCCCGTGCCGTCTCGTGGGTCAAGGCTGTTGGAAACAACCACGCCCGACCAGCCGCCGACTCCGGAAAGAATGGCGACGTATTGTTTCCCGTCCGGACCACGATAGGTGACGGGCTGTCCAATGATTCCGGAGCCGCATTTGAACTTCCACAGCAGGTCGCCTGTCTTCGCGTTTACCGCTTTGAACCAACCGTCCATCGTACCGTAGAACGCGACATCGCCCGCGGTCACGAGTGTGCCGCTCCAGACCGGCAGGTCCTCAGGGATCGACCAGACCTTTTTCTTCTGCTGGATGTCCCAGGCGCAAAATTCACCGCGCGGCTCACCGCCGTTCGCATACATCTTGGCGTTCACGCCGACATAGGGAGTTCCTTCGATGTAATTCGCCTCCACCCCTTCATAGTCCATCGCCAGGTTCTGGTGCGGGATGTAGAGGAGATTCGTTCGCGGCGACCAGGCGCAAGGTTGCCAATCTTTCGCACCCGGCGCGGCCGGCGCGATATCCCGGATCACTTTGCCCGTCTTTGGCTCCTTCTCCTTGTTCTCCTTCAGCTTCCCGCTCTTGAGATCGACGCCGAAACTCGAAGTGATGCGAATGAAAGGCGTATCCGATAAGACCTCGCCCGTTCCGCGATCCATCACGTAAACGTAACCGTTACGCTGCGCGGCCACGATCACCTTACGCCGTTCCTGCCCATCAATCGGAAGGTCGAGCACGATGTTTTCGTTCACCGCGTCGTGGTCGAAAAGATCGTGCGGGTTAAGCTGGTAATACCAGCGCGCGTCGCCGGTGTCGGGATCGCGCGCAAAAATGCCGCAGCTCCACTTGTTATCACCCGGGCGCAGCTCCGGGTTCCACGCACCGGGATTGCCGGTGCCGTAGTAAATCAAATTGAGCTCGGGATCGTAGGTTACCCAGCCCCAGACGGTGCCGCCACCAATCTGCCACCGGTCCGGCGGCCAGGTCGTTATGCCAAGGTCTTTTCCTTGTCATAGAACGGCTTGAAATTCGACCCGATCAAACAATCGGCATCCGAGCCCGTACTCCAGGCGCGCCACAGAACCGCACCGTTGTTGCTGTCGAGCGCGGTCAACCATCCGCGTACCCCAAATTCGCCGCCGCTGTTTCCCACCAACACTTTGTCGTGCACCACCAGTGGCGCCATCGTCATCGACTCGCCGTGATTGATGTCGCCCACCTTGGTTTTCCAGACTTCTTTTCCCGTGGTTGCGTCCACGCAAACGGTGTGATCGTCGAGCGTGTTGAAATAAATCTTCCCGCGATCGAAGAAGCAGCCGCGGTTAACCGTGTCGCAACAAGCCACGCCTTGCGCAGCCGCGTCCGGCTGCGGCTTGTAGGTCCAGCGCGCGGCTCCAAAGTTTGTCAGATCGAGCGCATACAGGATGTTCGGATAGGGCGTGACCACATACATGGTGTCGCCGACCACCAGCGGCGCGGCTTCCTGACCACGGTTAACGCCTGTCGAAAAGGTCCACGCGACTTTGAGCTCCTTGGCGTTGTCGACGGTGATTTCGTTTAACCCGCTGTAACGCGTGCCTTGAAAATTTTTGGCCGGCATCGTCCACTGGCCGTCTTCCGGTTCGCTCGCTGGCGCATTCGGCGACGCCCCCGGCAGCGGGATCGGAGCAGCCAGACAAACCGCAGCAAAAGCGAGCGCGCGCAGGCGCATAGGGCGATGCATTTCTCCAAAGGAACGGATTAGGACGCGTCCTCGCGTGCCCGAAACATTCCCGACCACCCCATCGGGATTTTCCTTATGAAGTTCTCGGCCATTAGCCGTCAGTCACCAAACCGGATAAGCCTCGGCGTGCGACTTCACCTTGGACAATGGCCGAACCCGAGGAGATCGAAGAAGAGTCGAAGGAGCGCCGTGCCCCACCGGCCAAGGTTGTTTACGAAGCAATCAGGAAAGAGGGCGAGCATGAATTGGAACGGACCAGTTCCGCCCTCGCCTGGTCTGGTCTCGCCGCCGGCCTTTCAATGGGTTTCTCGTTCGTTACCCAGGCGATGCTGGAACACCATCTGCCGCAGACGGGATGGACCCCGCTGCTAGCGAGTTTCGGATACACCATCGGCTTTCTTATTGTCGTCCTCGGCCGTCAGCAGCTTTTCACCGAGAACACCCTGACGGTCATTTTGCCGCTCCTGAAAGAGCGAAGTTCGCAGAATCTCCTCAAGGTCGGGCGCCTGTGGTCTGTGGTTTTTATCTCGAACATTGTCGGCGTGCTGATTTTCGCGTGGGTCCTGGCCAAGACCGGTCTTTTTGATCCCGACAATCATGGATCGTTCGACGCCCTTGCTGGTCGGACCGGGCATTACTCGTTTGGTCTGACCCTTTGGAAGGGAATCTTCGCCGGCTGGCTGATCGCCCTGATGGTCTGGCTGAATCCGGCAGCCGAGTCAGCGCGGATCTGGGTTGTAATCATCATCACTTATCTCGTCGCGCTCTTTCACTTTCCACACGTCATCGCAGGCGCGACCGAGGTCTTTTATCTGGGAATGATCGGCCAGCGAGGCTGGTGGGAGATTGTCGCGGGATTTGTGCTACCGACCCTGATCGGAAATACCATCGGAGGAGTTACCCTGGTCGCGGCACTGGCGCATGCCCAGGTTGCCGGGGACGAGCAGGAGCAGTCGTCGGATGTGTCCGCGGCAAAGGGCAAGGCCTAGAGCTGCCAGCGGATGTCGAGACTAACGAGACGCGGCTCGCCGGTGGAACGAACCCCGGCCGCTGAAACCCCGGTTACGATTTCCGTATCGAAGAGGTTTTCCGCGCGCAATCGGACGGTCAGGTTTGGCGAAGCCTGGAAGCTGAGGGCGGCATCGAAACAGGTGTAGGGCGGAAGCACGCGCGAATTCTGGTCGTCTTCGAACTGCCGGTCGGCATAGCGCATCTGGCCGCGCAAACTCCAACGCTTTGCCGGTTGCCACTCGATTCCTGCAGTCACGACGTGTTCCGGCGTCTGTGCCAGCAAGTTACCAACCAACGCGTGATCACGGGCGCGGGCAATCTCCGGATGCGTAAAAAGATACCCGGCGGTGATCGAAAACGTATCCGCCAGCTTCCATTTGGCCTCGGCCTCGCCTCCCGGCGCAAAAACCAGGTCGAGGTTTTGTCGCTGACGCAGACTGCCACCATTCGGGGCGGTTCCGATGGTCACGTTGCTGACCGCGTCCTCCAGCCAGTTCATAAAGAATGTTCCGGTCAGCGTTAGCGAATTCAGCGGGCGCCAGTCCAGGGCCAGCTCTGACCCTAACGAATGCTCTGGCTGCAGAGCCGAATTCGCCTGGGTGACGTCATTTCCTACCCGGAAAGGCCGGTAGAGCTCGTTCAGGGTTGGAACGCGGAAGCCGGTGTAGCCGGAGAGGCGCAGCGTCAGTTGCCGCGACAAATCGAATCTGCCGCCGAGACGCCCGTTTATTTCGTTGCCGGAGCGATTGCGGAACCGCTGATTCGTCAGGAACGCACCGCTGCCAATCACGCTTTCCTTCAGGAACCCGTCGATCAGATCCCAGTGATCAAAACGCAGGCCGCCGAGCAAAAGCACGGCTGGTGAAATCGTCCAGGTATCGTCGACGAAAACTCCGGCGAAAACCTGCTCACCACCGGCCTGCCGCCGGCGGGTAAACCGATTTCCGTTCCAAAAGAAGTTCTCGTTGGTTTCGCCGTCGACGTAACGAGCGTCCGCTCCAAGCGTGAACTGCTGTGAGCCCAATGACTGACTCCAGACTGCGCTGCCGCCGATCGCATCAGCGGGGACCTCATACTGATCCTGCGCTGGCGTCTCGACAGTTCGCGTCGCGTTCACCGAGCTGAACCTGCTTTCGTATTTGCGAGCTTGCCCATAGACGGAGAGCTGAAGTTCGGAGTCGTTGCCCCGTTTCAGGTTGAAAATGGCGCTGCCATCTCCACCGACGGTGGAGTTGCGCGTGTAAAACGTGCCATTAGCGCGATCGTCCTCGAACCAGCGACCGTTCAGGCGCAGCGTCACGGTGTCGTTAGGCCGCCATTGACCGGCCAGGTTAACCAACTGCGCCTGGGAGCTCGCATTCGTATCAACCCGGCCACGTTGCGATTCGGCGATGACCGGATACCCGCCGGTCGAGAATCCATCGGCGGAGGCGGCCAGCGCAAAGGCGCCGTTGGCCAGGGCTCCGCCCGCCGCGCCCTCGAAGGTCGAAGACGTCCCGGCCGACCACATTGCGTAGGCGTTATTCGCGTCGAGTCCTTTCGAGCTAAGATAAATGGTGCCGGCGAGGGCGGCGTTGCCGAAGACTCCGGCTCCCCCTCCAGGTTGCACCACCACGGATTGGAGCGAATCCGGCGGCACCTGGCTCCAGAGAACGTAGCCGGCGAACGGATCATTCAACGGAATCCCGTCAAGCAAAACGAGCGTTCGCCCGGCGCCGCTCGGACCGAAATTGCGCAAGGTTACACCCTGCGTGGTTGGATTGGCGGTGCGGCTGCTGTCGCGACGGAAAAGGCTAAAGCCCGGGACTTGAGCGCGAAGAAGATCATCGAGTCGCGACTCCGGAGCGCTTTGCAATTCCCGCTGCTCGAACTCATAGAAAGTAAACGGCGCGCCTGCCTCCGGATCGGGGACTCGATCGGCACCGACGACAACCGCGGTTACCTCCGCGGTCTCCTCTGCCCTGGCAAGATTCGCGAATGAAAGAACAACCGGGAGCGAAATCGCGAGCCAACGAATCCAAGCCCACAGGGTCATGGCGAGACCGGATCTTCCATTACCAACTCAAAACGCGCCGCAGCATGTTTCCGGCTGCATTAACCTTTGTCGTCCAAGCCCTTGCCGAATCCGCCCGGTCGGGGCCGTCGCAATCCTGGTGAAACATTTTTTCTTTCGCCAACGGACGACCTGGTGCCAGATTATCGGTATGAAAATATTCCCCCTACTTTATCTGATCATCTTTGCGCTGACTTCGTCTGCTTCGGCGCGTAGCGGTTGGCTGAACATGCCGGAGAGAGCGGCGTCGCCACGCGAACTGGCCAGCGCTTTCGACGCCGGCGCTGGATTCAACCACTCGGAAGCGCTGCTGCAAGACGGACGTCGCTACGTGATGGTACTTTGGAATAATTCCTATTGCGGAACGAACACCGATGTCTGCGCTTACTACAACGACGGCTCTTCCTGGGTAAAGCTTTACCAGGGAAGCCTTCCGATGTGGAAAGGCGCACCGCATATCGAACGTAGGGCGCGCGTCCTCGATTTGGCGGAGGGGGCGGTCCTCCTGCTGGCGGGCGACACCTGTGTAGTGCCGATGGGTGGCGTGCCGAGGGTGAGCTTCACGCCTAACGACTAAGGCGCGTCGGCTTCAGTTCCGCATGACCCGCGCGTAGACCTCCTGATAACGGTCCATTATCTGGTCCGCGGAGAAACTTCGCTGGACATGGGCTTGTCCCATCTTGCCTAACTCCTCCGCGCGCCCTGGGGAGTTCACCAACTCGTCCACTGCGGCCGCCAATGCATCCACGTCGGCAAACGGATAGAGCGGATAGGATTCGCCGGCCACTTCCTGGATGCCTCCCACCTCAAAGGCGACGATTGGTTTTCCGAACCACAACGTTTCCAGGATGCTGAGTCCGAAACTTTCATAGTCAGAAGTGTAGAGGCCGGCATCGGAGGCAACGATAAACTCCTCCACCTCGGCTTCATTTTCGCGAATCACAACGCGATCGGTAATTCCCAGCTCTTCCATCATCCGCCGAAAGGGCTGCGCCGGCTCGCCCGCGAGGATCAGGAGCTTCACCCGTTTCTTGGTTTTTAGCCGCGCAATAGTCTGCAGCAGTAGATCGATTCGTTTTCCGGGCCGCATGTTCGACATATGCAAGAGGACGAACTCGTCCTCCGTTAAGCCAAGGTTTGCGCGAACTTCCCGGCGGTCGCGCCTTGGCAGACGCGGAGTAAAGAAGTTCGGAATGACCTCAATGTGTTTCTCCGCTTTCAGGATCTCGCGCGTTTGTTCGCGCAGACTCTGCGATACCGCCGTTACCGCATCCGAGCGATTCAATGCGTACTCAATGGCCGGTCGATAGGCTGGATCCTGTCCGAGAAGAGTCGTATCGGTGCCGTGTAAGGTCGTAACTATTTTCGGCGATGCCCGGCGGGTTAGTCGTGCGGCCAACGATGCGGCCAAAGCATTGGGAACCGCGTAGTGCGCGTGAAAGATGTCCAGGGAAGCTTCATCGGCCACGTCCGCCATCTTCACTGCCAGGGGCAGAGTGTAATCGGGACACGGAAAAACGGTGTAGTGAGCGAGCTCAACCAGGTGAAAGTGAAGGTTCGGAGTTGTCAGATCGAGGCGAACCGGCCGCGCATAACTGAAGAAATGAACCTCGTGACCACGATTGGCCAACCCCGATCCAAGGGCGGTGGCGAGAATTCCGCTGCCGCCAATCAGCGGGAAGCAGGCAATACCGATTCGTTGTTTGTTCATGCTTCCCCCACGTAGGCGTCGCCAGAATCCGAAATCTCCTCCCGGTTAACGAAGGTGACGTCCGGACCATCGGCTTTGTTGATGTAATTCTGCTCGCTGGCGCCAGAGACGTAATGGGTGCAGCCGATCACGCTTTGCATCCAGCGAAACCGGCTGTCGCGCGTCGGGCTAACCTGCTCACGTCCGTGCGCCGGTGGCGCCGGCACTTCAATAAAGCGATCGCCCCCTTTGTGCAGCCAAAGTTTGCCGTCGCGGGCACGCGCGCGCACAACCTCTCCTTCGAACGGGACGTCTACGAAATAGTCCTCGATCGCGCAGGCGAGCGCGCGAAAATCAGGCGAGCTCGACCGTTCGACCTTTATGTCATCGAGCAATCCCATCGCGCCGTACATGGCCAGGCAAAAGTCCGCGACGTTCTCCTTCTCGATCTCCTTGAAACTCTGGACCAGGGTCGGGTCAAGGTAAGCCGGAAGCTGTCGCTCCATTTTTGTTTTCCATTCCGGGAGCACGCGCTTGAGGTAAAGCGGCACGTAAAGTTTCTGCAATCGGTTCGCAAAG
Organism: uncultured Verrucomicrobiae bacterium; assembly: GCA_963746035.1. Classification (GTDB taxonomy): domain Bacteria; phylum Verrucomicrobiota; class Verrucomicrobiia; order Chthoniobacterales; family UBA10450; genus JBBRDU01. The sequence continues at coordinate 49,301 of CAVUZN010000003.1, forward strand.
TCGAAATTCAGATTCACTTTGCGACCGCTCGCGCGCTCGGTCAGCACCGTCACCGTTTCACGCGGATCGTGGTCGCTGTCATGGTAGAAAAACACAACTTGCCCGCCGATTTTCTGCTGGAGGCGCCGCGCCGTTTGAATCTTGGCAAAGAGAAAGCGCTTCGGAAAAATTCCACAAGGCTGCTGTCCGAAACAAATGACAGGCTCGGGCATGAATCAGGTCGCGGTAGAAACTTCGCCGCGGAAAAGGGACTTCTGCAGAATGGGCGCGAGCAAAAGGACCGCGCCACAACCGATGGCATTATACCAAAGGTAGCCAAGGCCGGTGGTGAAGAAAAGCAGGAAAACCAGCGCCTGCGCGATCAGCGCGGCCAGGAAGACGGCTGAGCCGCCTACGTTCTTAATGAAGAACGCGACCAGAAAAAGCCCCAGGATGCTCCCATAAAAAACCGAGCCAAGAATGTTGCCGGCTTCAATCAGGTTCTCCACCAGGTTGGCGAAGGAGGCGACACCGATCGCAACCAATCCCCACACGGCGGTAAAAAGCTGCGTCGCCCGAACATAATGTGAGTCCGGCGCCTGCGGCCGCAAAATCGGGCGATAGAAGTCCACCGCGGTACTCGACCCAAGCGCGTTCAGCGCCGCCGCCGTCGCCGACATGGTGGCGGTGAGAATCACAGCGACGAGCAATCCGACCAGGCCGTGCGGCAATTCCCGAAGAATGAATGTGATGAACACATAATCGGACTCTTTGCTTTTGGGATCCGCACCGGCGCGGTTCAGAACGTCCCGCGTTTGACGCCGTAGCTCCTGCGCTCGTTCATCCAATTGTTTCACGACCTCCAGTTGGGTCGGACTCGAATCCGTCGCGACTCTTTGCAGAGCCTCCTTCTTCTGCTCGAAAATGAGATCGGCGTCCTGCTGGAGCTTTTGCAATTCCGGGGCAGCGCCATTCGCTACTGCGCGTTCGTAGGCCGGCCGATTGAAAAACAGCGGCGGCTTTTCGAATTGATAGAAAATGAAAACCATCGCGCCGAGCAGCAGGATGAAAAACTGCATCGGAACCTTGAAGACCGCGTTGAAGAGCAGCCCGAGCCGGCTGGCACGTAGCGAGTCACCCGCGAGATAGCGCTGCACCTGCGACTGATCCGTTCCGAAATAGGAAAGCGCGAGGAAAAATCCGCCGATGATCCCCGACCAAAACGTGTAGCGCTTATGCGGATCGGTCGAGAAGTCGACTGCCTGCAACTTGCCCAGTTTTCCGGCGACGCCGAGAGCGTGACCGAAGGTAATGTCCGGCGAAAGACGGTAAATGACGACGCCGAAGGCAATCGCCATGCCTCCCAAAATCACCAGCATTTGATACCGCTGCGTCAGACTAACGATCGTCGTCCCGCCCAGCACGACGTAGAGGATGACGAAGCCTCCCGCCAGCCAGATGGTCAGGCTCAGTTGCCACCCCAGGATGGCGGAAAGAATAATTGCCGGAGCGTAGATGGTAATGCCCGCGGCCAAACCTCGTTGAATGAGGAAGAGAAAGGCGCCGAGCAGCTGGGTTTTACGGTCGAAGCGCTGTCCTAAATATTGGTAGGCGGTGTAAACGCGCAGCTTTTGATAAATCGGAACGAAGACGGCGCAGACCAGCAGCAGGGCGAGTGGCTGTCCGAAATAGTTCTGGATGAACCCAAGCCCGCTCTCGTAGGCCTGACCCGGCATGGAAAGAAAGGTGATCGGACCCGCCTGGGTGGCGAGGACGGACAAGCCAATCGTTCCCCAATGGATGGTCGCCTTGTCCCCCTTGAGAAAATGGCCTAACGACTCGCGACCGCGCGTCCGCCATAGCCCATAGAGCGGAATGGCCAGGACGGTGGCGAAGAGAACGAGGTAGTCGAACCGGTTCACGAAAAACGACGTCCTAAAGCTCCGGTTCGGCGGACAATCTCCGACTCCTCACCTACACTCCTCTCCTCGAGCGAGGAAAGAGAAATCCAGCTGCGAAAAGGCGAGGCTCTTCTTCCTTTTCCGTGCCTGGGAAAGGATTGAGGTGAGGGTGGACTCAAAATACGAGCCGGCTCACGAAAACCGGATAGTGAAAAGGTAAAGAAGCACGATCTCGAAGGCAAAGAAGGCGAGGACCATGCCGTAGGCACGGCGCCAGCCCTTTTCGTCCTGGTCTTCCGTCATTGCCCCCCTAACGAGACGATATTGGCAAAGATCCGGTAGGCTCCCGGAACTCCGGCCGGTAGCTGCCGAAACCAGGAGTAGCTCGTGTAAACCCAGGCGCCTTCGTCGATCTTGGCGACGAGGAGGCCGCCATCAAGGGGCTTCTCGTTAGGATCGTTGGACGATAGAATCGGCGTCCAGGCGGGGTCCCATTTATTCGGGAAATACAATCCCCTCTCCTGCACCCAGCCTTCGAAGTCGCGGGCGGTAATTTTGTTCGGTGAATTCATCACCGGATGGTCGGCGGCCAGGATTCGGACGTCCGCCGTTTCGTCAGTGACGCGCTCCCGCGAAATCTCTAGTCCATACGGACCGAACTCCTTCGACTTCAAATCCGCGGTGGTGTTGTATTGAACGACCACCACGCCGCCGCCTTTCGCGTAGTCAATGAGACTCGGCAGCCACGTGGCAATCCGATCCTGCGTGTTCCACGCGCGGATACCGAGGACGATGGCGCTAAACTGGCGAAGGTTTTCCGGCGAAAAATCTAAAAGCGTCTTCACCGTAAAGCCCATTTGCTGCAAGGCGGCCGGCACCTCGTCACCGGCGCCCGGAACGTATCCGATGACTTGTCCCTTCTTCTGCACGTCCACCCGCACCAGCTTCGATTCCGCCGGCGGCATCAAGATTTGCACGCCAATGTGCGGATAAGCGATCCGTTCACGGCCGAACGAGTAATCTTTACCGTCGACGGAAACGATCGCTTTCAAGACACCTTCGCCGGGTTTCTCCGGAGGACGGACCGAAAACTCGACCCCTGCCTCCGCATTGGCGTTCTTCAGGTCCACCGGAATAGACGCAGGCGAAACCGCCCAGTCTTTCGGCGCGGACAAACGGACATCACCTTTAATCGGCCCAGTTGAGGCGGTGATGCGCAGCTTTACCGTCCTGGCTTCCTCGTCCGGAAAAATCAGAACGGGATCAGCGAAGTTTGCGAAGACCGGCGGGGCGATCACGATCTCTTCCCTGACCTCGCCCGCAATCGGATCGACGTTTCGATATCGAGTGTCGAGCGTGTAGGAAATCTCCTGTCCGTCGATCTTCAGCACCATTTCCGCGGGAAAAAGCGGCGGATTAATCGGACGCCCGATCAAATCCTGATTGTCGACCGCAAATGTTCCGATCGTTGGGGGTTTACGCAGCCAGTATGGCTGAGAATAAGGCGTGTCGGTCGAGAGTGTCGGGCTAGACCTCTTTTGTCACCAACTGATTGGCATCCAACTGTGCACCGACCGCAACGGCCTCTCCAGTGGGAAAGCGATACGAAATCCATTCAACCGGCACAGCGGATCGGTTGATCGCTTCGACCTTGATCGGCAGTGCCTTCCCCGGGCTAACGACGGCGGTTTCGGTTGAGGATTCGGCATGGAGACCAAGGCAAGCGGCAATGATCTCCTCCAGCTCGGCGCGCTTCGTCGGCACCCAATCGCCTTCGTCGATGCGATTCATCTCGTCGCGAATCTCGAGCAGCGCGGGCACCGATGCCGCCGGGTCGCCCGGTTTAAAGTCCGCGATCGCTTTCTCCAGCTTTGTCTTCACAGCTTCGCCGTGCGGAATGCGTCGCCAGGTCGTGTCCACGCCGTCGAACAATCGTTCCTTGACCGGATCGCCGGCCAAAAACTTGAAGTATTCCGTGCGCGCACCACGCCGCGCCGGACTTCCGACCCCCTGGCTCTTGTGCATGCTTACGCTCAAGGCGGCGAGCTCGGTGTAGGACTTGCCGAGCAAGGTGTTAAATCCGCCCGCTCCATCCAAAGTGGTTAGGCCCTTGGGATCGAAAGGGATGTTGCGATTTGAGAAAAAGAACGGCGAGGTGTTCCAGAGGATCCGTTTCGGCTGCCAGGCTTTTAACAGGCTCAGCTGCTCGGGAAACTTCTTCGCATCTCCTGCGATCGGAAAAGCTTCGGTCGCGAGAATAGCGGAGGCGGTGTGATGCCCATGGGTCATGCGATCGTCCGGGCTAAAGCGCGTGACCACCACGTCCGGACGAAAGCGCCGCATCACCCAAACCACGTCGGATAGAATCTTGTCGTGATCCCAGAACTTGAGCGTTTCTTCCGGGTTTTTTGAGAAACCGAAGTCAACCGCGCGGGTGAAAAATTGCTGGCCGTGATCGACGCGACGCGCCGCCAGCAACTCTTCGGTGCGAATAAGGCCCAACTTCTCGCGGAGCTCCGGCCCGAGCAGGTTTTGCCCGCCGTCACCGCGCGTGACCGAGAGATAAGCCGTTTCATACAAAGCACCGTTGGCGAAGTAAGAAATCAGCGCGGTGTTCTCATCATCTGGATGCGCCGCCACGTAGAGCGCGCGCCCGAGCACATTCAGCTTCTGCAGACGAAGCTGAATCTCACTGGCATTGATTGAGTCGGGGGAAAGGAGAGGCGGGGTGGCTGCATTCATGGACAAACTCATGAATATCCCTAACGAACAAACCAGTCCGCATGTTCGAAGCAAATTCATAAAAAAATGGGACGCGACGAAGCGCGTCCCTCCAGGCTACGCAGCGGCTGCGAACACAATCATCGGTTGCATGGAGGGACGAGCTTCGTCTCGTCCCCATTTCAATCCCCAAATTCCCCTAAACCACTCCTACTTATTAATATCCTGCTTGTTGTTCAGCCGCTCGATGAACGGCTGCAACGATGTCTTCTGGCTTTCCGGCGCCATCGACTGCGCTTTTTTCATTTCCTCAGCCGCACCCGCAAAATCGCCGGTGGACGATTTTAAACGCGCCTGCGCGAGGTGCCCGTAAAGATCGTTGGGCCATTTCTTGGCGACTTCTTTCAGAATATTAAGGCCTTCCTCCATCTTTTTATTATTCATCTGGCGTCGGCCGTAGCCATAAAGCTGGACGGCGGTCGCTTTCTCCATCGCCTTTGCCCAAGCCTTGTTCGCGTCGTCATCGCGATGCAGCGCGCGGAGCAGGTCAACCTTCGTGCTCAGGTTATCGAAGCGCTCTTCGTTTTGAATCGAGAGGTCGGCCCATTTCAATCCCTCTTCCAGGTGCATGTTGTGCTGGAGACAAAAGTTGGCGGCTTCATCCGGCGATTGCCAGGTGAACTGGCCGCGCCCTTTCATCTGCGCGCTAATATTCTGGAAGGTCGTCTCGTCGCTCACCGCAAGCTTGAACGGCACCGCCACTTTTTCCCATTTCATCGTGACCGTGGCGGAATTGGGAGCGAGATCCTCGAATTCGTACTCGAGCGCTTCTTCAGGCTCGTTAAGGGCGCGCGCCTTCACGTTCACGCGCAGCGCGTCCTCCTCTTGCTTGTAACTGTAGCTTCCCCAACCGGTATTCGTTTTGGAAAAGATCACCGTCCAACTGTCGCCACCATTTGGAATCATGTGCAGCCCGTAGCTTCCTTTCGGCAACGCCTGTCCCTCCACCGTGATCGCGTCGCTCGTTTCGAAAGTTGTGTTTTCGTCCGCGCCCGCGCGCCACACCTGCCCGTTCGGGACGAGGCCGCCCCAGATCTTCCGACCTTTCACCAGGGGCCGGTGATAAGAGATCGTGATGTCGGTCAAAGCGATGCGCTGCTTGATCATGGCAGCCTGGCTCTGGTCCGGCAGACTCAGATCGTTCTGGGCAGAAGCAGTGGCGACGACTCCGGCGAGGAGGATAAACAACTTGGAATAAGTGAGTTTCATAGGCGAGGGATGAGTTTGAAACTAGTGCCAGATGTTTGCACTTTCCGCCAAGAGATATTTGGGCAGCGATGTCGGACGCCGACCGACGCGAGCGGTCCCCGGCTACGCCGAACCCGTGAAGTTGTGGACCGCGGTTAGGCGCAGCCCGATTCGAAACGCCTGATCGGCCTGAGGACGAACTCAGTAGTTCCGAACCATTCGCGTGACGGACACCACCATGAACAGAATGGGCCAGGCCGCGACCGCGCCGATCAATCCCAACAGCGCTAACTCCAAAACGTGATCGCGGACTGATGCGAGATTTGCCGTCGCGCCAAGTTTCCAGAACGCAATCCGCTCGGGCGTCTCCGTCCCAGCGGTCGCCGCGGTCGCGGTGGCGCCGGAGTTTTCCAGCCGTGACTGATATTGAAAATCGGTCAGCGGGCGGAGGTTACGGTTCGTGGTAGAAAGAGAATTGTGCTGTGTCGGTTTCATAAACGTTTCGTGAAAGCCAAACTGCCTGAAAAAGGCCGGATCGGCGGTAGGAAGCGCCGTTTAGAGCAGTTTACGAGCCGGAATCCTCGCCAAAATCGGGAAGCAGGCGCGTCCCAGCCTGACGGGCCCCTGGCGTTTCGAGTAGCGCTTTGCGCTTCCGCTTGGTGATATCTCCCGCTAGATAGAAGCCATGCCCGGCTGGCAAAGCACCGTCAGCGCGACGTTTATTATCCAGGTCGCGGTTGCCATTTTCCTGGCGATCCTGTTTTTGCAATCCGGTGTTGATAAGATTTTGGATCGCCGCGGCAACCTGGAATGGCTGAACGGACACTTCGCAAAAAGCCCGCTGCGTTCGCTGGTTCCCCTGCTCTTGCTCGCTATCACTCTTCTCGAGCTCGGTGCCGGTCTGCTCAGCGCGGTCGGCTCCGTCATGATCGTCGTTAGTCATTCCTCGACCCTTGCTTTTTACGGCGCCGTCCTTTCGTGCACGGCGATCCTCGCACTCTTTTTCGGTCAGCGCATGGCCAAGGATTATCCCGGAGCCGCGGTGCTGGTTTCGTATTTTTTGGTCACGCTCGTCGGCATTTATGTTTTGGCCCTCTAAACTAAAGCTGGGACGAGACGTCCCATTCTTCATGATTGTACTTGTCCTGGCCGGCCTGTGCTCTGCTCACGCACAGGATCCGGCGGTCGTTAACGCCAGCACGATCAAGGTGAAGTTCGAAAACGAACGCGTGCGCGTGCTGGAGGCGACCATCCCACCGGGGGTGAAGGAGAAGGTGCATGCCCATCCGGCCTACGTGATTTACGTTCTAGAGGGCGGGAAAACTCAAAACTACGCCGCTGATGGGAAAGTCAGTGAGAGCGCGCTCAAGACGGGCGACGTCATCTATCGCGAACCGCTGACCCACGCCGCGGAGAACATCGGTGGCAATCCGATTCATCTGATCCTGGTCGAGCTGAAGAAAGACGTGAGCACGTCCGCACGAGCGCAGCCGTAGGTAGATTTCGCTGTCTCCAGGTTTTCAGGAGGGACCGAAATCAAAAAGCAGGACGGCGCTTCGCTGAAAAGAGTGGCGCAAGCTTCCAGCTTGCGATCTTGCTTAGTTCGCAGGCTGGAAGCCTGCGCCACTTTAATCGACTGACGATCTTGCTTAGTTCGCAGGCTGGAAGCCTGCGCCACTTTAATCGACTGATGGAGCGGCGACTTCCCAGTCGCCGAATTAGCCAACTGTTCGGCGGCTGGGAAGCGCCGCTCCTTTTCAGCGGGTGTAAATATTCCCTTTCACTAAGGTGATTGCGGCGAGGGCGCCGCAATCGGCGCGCGAGGCGCGCGCCTCCCCGGCCATCAGCGTGACACCTTGAGATGCCGCGCTGTCTTCCCGCGCAACACCGCCAGCACTTCTGCCATCACACTGACCGCGATTTCCGCGGGCGAATCTGCGCCGATATCGAGGCCTAACGGAGCGTAAACCCGCTGCAGCTTTTCGTCACTGGCGCCGCGCTTGCGCAATTCATCGAACACCATCTGCACTTTTCGTTTGCTCCCGATCATGCCGAGATAGCCAAGCTCCGGAATGTCCAAGGCCGCCGCCAGGGCTTCGCGATCCAATTCATAATTCCGGCTCACCATGATGAGCGCTTCATCGCGCTTCCACTCCCGCCCGCGAATAAACGCCGGAGCCTCCAGGTCACGCACCACCGTGACGGCCCGTGACACATCCGAAACGAGTTCCGAGCGATCTTCCACAATCGTGACCATGAGCCCGCACTCCGAGGCAAGGCGCGCAATCGCTTTCGCGCAGTGGCCGCCGCCGACCAGGAAAAGTGATTCACCGATCCGCTGCGGTTCGATCAGCACCGTAACCTCCCCGCCGCAGATCGCGCCGAACGAATCAGCGGCCATTTCGTGTAGCGGATAATTTTTCAGTATCGGCTGCTTCGCGCGAATTGCCTGCGACGCTTCTCCCACCACCAGCGATTCAAACTTTCCGCCGCCGATGGTTCCGCTGACGGTTCCGTCCGCATAAACCAGCATCTTCGACCCGGCTTCACGCGGCACCGATCCGCGCGTCGCGGCGACCGTCACCACCGCACACGCTCGCCCGGCCTGGCGCGCCTCAGTCAGCTCGGCAAAGAAATCATCCGTCATCGCTCCACGATTGCCTCGATCTGGCCGTGCGGCTCGTCAATCGGCAGGAACACTTCGTTGCGATTATCAACTTTGAAGGGGGAGAGATCGATCGGGATGCAGTGCTTGTTCGGCATCGCCATCTCGATTCGCGTGATCTCGGGGCACGTTTGTAGCGCTGCTTCGCCCATCTGGAAGAGCGTGGCCTGCGCCGACGGACTGAAGTTCTCGGCGAAGACGCGCAGCATTTCCCGAAGAACCGCATCGTTTCTCTTCGCGGACTCCTCCGGCAGCGATGAAAATGTCCAGGTGGCGGTAAACGACGTCGCCAGAATGCGATCGTCGGTTGGCTTCAAGGTGGTCAGCTCATCGGTCACGTAGTTTTCGAACCCGGACCCGGTCGATTTCAAGATGATCAGGTCGCGCACGCCCGATTGCAGCAGGCGCCGGCTACGACCAATCTCGACGTGGCTGACCATGCGCGAGTTGTCGTTACCCATGAAGGCATGAGGCTGTTCCACCCCATCGACAGCCATCCGTTGCCAGCGGCGTTCGGCGATATCGACGATCGTGTTCTCCACTTGCGCGTAGCGCTCGAGAAAATGCTCGGCCAGGTCGATGGCGAAACGGTCCACGTCATGACCGAGTTTTTGCCGCGCCAGAAAGTTTACCGTGTTCTTAATTGAATCGGTCGCGACCACCTTGCTGTTGTCGCCGCTGGTGTAGGAGCTTTCGAAATCTCCCTGGAGCAGCGCTTTGACTTCGAGGTCCTTTAGGTGGTGCGTTTTCTCCTCACGCAGGATCTTTAAAACACGGACGCGCGCCTTCCCATAACGATGACCCACTAGCTTAGGCATTGCCTCCGATGCTTAATTGATTTAGTCCGATAACGCGATGTTAAACGTCGAGCAGGTCAACCGGCTTGAGCGCCACGAGTTTACCAACGCCTTCTCAGCTCTTTTCGAGCATTCGCCGTGGGTCGCCGCCCGCACGGAGGAGAAGCGGCCCTTCCGTGATCGCGCTGAATTTCTGGCGGCGCTTTGCGACACGGTCATGAAAGCCAGCGATGACGAGAAACTCTGCCTGATTCGGGCGCACCCGGACCTCGTCGGAAATGCCGTGCTCACCAGTGAGTCGACTGCCGAGCAGAAAAGTGCTGGGCTCGGAGAGGTGAGCCCGGCGGAACGGGAACAGTTCCAGCGCTACAACTCATTATATAAAGAGCGTTTCGGTTTTCCCTTTATCATTTGCGCTCGCCTGAACAAGAAGGCTGCCATCCTTGAAGCTTTTCCCCGCCGGCTCGAGAACAGCCGCCCGGAAGAGATTCAGACTGCGCTGAACGAGATTTTTAAGATCGCCGATCTGCGTTTAAAGGACCTGGTGGAATGATGAGAATAGCGCCGTTTCTAGTCCGGGGAGAGCGCGCGCCTCGCGCGCCGTTTGCGGCGCCCCCGCCGCAAAGTTTTGTTTGCCAACTCGAATCAGTCCGGCGAGGGCGCCGGACTGGGCGCGCGAGGGCGCGCGCCCTCCCCAGATAACATGCTCACCACACACGTTCTCGATACTTCGCGCGGAGTGCCCGCCGCCGGAATGAAAATTGAACTCTGGTCGACCGAGCCGGCCCAGCTCTTGAAGAAGGTGACCACGAACAGTGACGGCCGGGTCGATGCTCCGCTGCTCAGCGGCGGCGAGATGAAAGCGGGCACTTACGAATTGATTTTCGACGTCGGCGATTATTTCGGCGAGCGGCGCTTCCTCGATCGCGTCCCAATTCGTTTCACCATCTCCGACGCCAACGCAAAATATCACGTCCCCCTCCTCATCTCACCCTGGTCGTATAGCACCTACCGCGGCAGCTGAAATTTTTTAACCGCGGATTACGCGGATTTACGCGGATTTACAGAATGGGGAAACTCCTACACGAAGAGCTGAGTGAAAACTCATCGCCGCGGCCATGAAGGTTCATTCCGCGCTCCGACCCGGTTTGGATGAGAAACTCTACGAAAACGCCTTAATTATCGAACTGGCCAAACGCGGTCTCTCCGCTGATCAACAAAAGTCTTTTTCTGTTCACTACGAAGGGCATTCATCGGCCGAATGACGCCCGATCTCGTTGTTAATGACCTGGTTGTTGTAGATCCCAAGGTCGTCGAGTGCTTCAACAAGGATTACGTCGCGCAAATGTTGGGATATTTGGCGATTAGCGGTCTCGATCTCGCCCTTCTGTTGAACTTCAAACACGCTAGCCTTCAGTGGAAGCGAGTCGTAAAATCAGGTGAAGACCTAGCAGAAGATGTGTCTCTGTAATGGTCTTGCTTCAAATCCGCGAAAATCCGCGTAATCCGCGGTTAAAAATGAATTCCTTTCAGTTATGAACAAACCAGAAGCCGGCACCGCTCCACCGCCAGGTCTAGTTGACCTTGCGGCGGAACGTGTTGGTGGAGTCGCGCTCTTTGCGAATGATGAATTTTTTGCGGAGAAAGAGAATCTGCTGAAGCCTGGGCGCGGCGTTTTCATCGCCGACAAATACACGGATCGCGGCAAGTGGATGGACGGCTGGGAATCACGGCGGCGCCGGACGCCTGGACATGATTGGTGTGTGATCAAACTTGGTTTGCGCGGGATCATTCAGCACGTCGACATCGACACGAACCATTTCCTCGGAAACCACCCTCCCTTTGCCTCGCTCGATGCATTTACCGCCACCGGCTCATTTCCAAAAGCGGCCGGCGAAATCGAGGAGCTTTCCTGGACTAACGTGCTCACAAAATCGCCGTTGAATCCAGGATCGCAGAACCTGTTTCCGGTTACCGCCGTCGGGACCTGGACGCACGTGCGTCTCAACATTTTCCCGGACGGCGGGGTCGCTCGCCTGCGCGTATACGGCACCGTCGTTCCGGATTGGACGGCGGTGAAACCAGACCAGTTGGTGGATCTGGCTGCAATCGAGAATGGGGGCGTCCCACTTCATTGCAGCGACATGTTTTTCAGTCACATGAACAACCTGATCATGCCGGGACGCTCCGAGAACATGGGCGATGGCTGGGAAACCAAGCGGCGGCGCGGACCCGGCTATGACTGGATCATCCTGAAGCTGGGGCATCCCGGCCGAATCCAGAAGATCGAAGTGGATACCAACCACTTTAAAGGAAATTATCCCGACGCCTGCTCGATTGAAGGTTGTCTCGCACCGGAGGCCACGGTCGATGATCTGACCGGCACGAACGCGGCGTGGACGGAGATTTTGCCGCAAACGAAGCTGCAGGCCGATACCCGCCACTTCTTCGAGAAAGAGCTGAAGCCGCTCCCGCAATGCAGTCACATCCGGCTCAATATTTTTCCAGACGGCGGCGTCAGCCGCCTGCGGGTGTGGGGCGTCGTCGCGTAGCGACGAAATTCCAAATCCCAAATTCCAAAATCCAAAGAAGCCTCAATAACCAAACTCCAAATATCCGTAGGCGATCGACGAGCAAAGCTTTTGAAGTTTGAGGCTTGAAGTTTCTCTGCAGCTTGGATGTTGGTGCTTGGAGATTTCCTAACGTGCCTGATTTCGACCTCATTATTCGCGCCGAGAAGGACATTGGAATCTCGGATGGGAACTTTGTTGCGATCGAGAAGAATCTCCGTGGTTCTGCTCACGAAGAGCTCGATGCCAACTCGTTAGTCCTCTTCCCCGGGGTGATCGACGCCCATGTTCATTTCAACGAGCCGGGCCGAGCGGATTGGGAAGGTTGGGAAACCGGCTCGCGCGCTTGCGCCGTTGGTGGGACGACCACGGTTTTTGAAATGCCGCTCAACGCTCATCCGCCCACCATCGACGGTGAGAGCTTCGATCTGAAGGTGGCTGCGGCCAAGAGGAGTTCGTTCGTCGACTTCGGACTATGGGGCGGATTGGTCCCGGGCAATCTCAGGGAACTGGAAACGTTGCGCGATCGCGGTGTCATTGGTTTGAAGGCGTTCATGTGCAACAGCGGGATCGGCGACTTTTCCGCGGTCGACCTGAAGACGTTGCGGGAAGGGATGAAGATTGCCGCCGACCTGAACCTGCTGGTGGGTGTGCACGCTGAATCCGAAGAACTCACGGCCCGACTAACGAGGCGAAAATTGGAAGAAGGTAAATCTGCGATCAGCGATTACCTGGAGAGTCGACCGGTCGGCGCGGAAGTGGAAGCGATCCTGCAAGCAATCGAACTGGCAAAAGAAACGCGTTGCCGGCTGCACATTGTTCATGTGAGCAGCGGAACGGCGCTCGCCGCCATCAAGCGAGCCAAGTCCGAGGGGGTCGATGTCAGCTGCGAAAGCTGCCCTCATTATTTAACCCTGACCGAAGAGGATCTGATTCATCTCGGCGCGGTCGCGAAATGCGCTCCCCCTCTGCGGAGCGGACACGAGCGCGAAGATCTCTGGCAGAACCTGGAAGCGGTCAGCACGATCGGTTCGGATCATTCGCCTTCTCCGCCGGAAATGAAGCAGCACGCAAATTTCTTTCAAGTTTGGGGCGGGATTTCCGGCTGCCAGCACCTCCTTCCGCTGCTCTTCGACGCTGCCCGACAAAAACCGGCGCGTCTCAACGATCAGCGGATCGCCGAGCTCACCGGAAGCCAGGTGGCGAGCCGCTTTGGAATCCGCCGCAAAGGCGAAATCGCCGTCGGCAAAGACGCAGACCTTACCCTGGTTGATCCGAACCAGACCACCACCGTCACTGCGGGCTCCCTCGAATATCGCCATCGCCAGACGCCCTATCTCGGCCGGAACCTGCGCGGGAGGGTGATCCGAAGCATTTTGCGTGGAAAAAGTGTTTTCAACGATGGTAAGGTAGTGGAACGGCCTGGTGGCGATCTCGTTAGGCCGGAACTCTCATGAAGGAAAAGACCAGTCTGACTTCCACCGAACTCAATTCGGTGGCGGGCGAGCTCAGTGCCGCCAACAAGGAATTCATGCGCCGTTACCCCGGCGAATCCGACCGGCGCCAGGCCGTGCATGTCGTCTACGGCGGCGCCCATCTTTTCAAAGCCGAGTCGGCGCGCAGAATCGGCGAGGTTGCCCTGCGCAGCCTGCAACAGTACGCGCCGGACGCGGCCACACTTGGGAAGGCGCTTGACCTGTCGCTCGAAAACGCGCTGCTGCAGAAAATTTACGACCGCGTGGTCGAAAAACTGAAGACTGAGCCGGTCGAAGATTTCCGCCTCGATTTTGAAGACGGTTATGGGAATCGCCCGGATGACGAGGAGGACGGACATGCCGCTTCGGCTGCCCGCGAAGTGGCGGAAGGTTTCCGGCAGGGAACGCTGCCGCCCTTCATTGGCATTCGGATCAAGCCCCTGAACGAAGATCTGCGCCAGCGGAGCGCGCGTACTCTCGATATCTTTATCAGCGCGCTCGCCGCCGAAACGGGCGGGAAACTCCCCGACAATTTTGTCATCACCGTGCCGAAGGTTCAGATCCCGGCCCACATGCACGCGGCCACCCGTTTATTTTCATTGCTCGAACCAAAGGTCGGCTTACCGCCAGGCTCACTCCGCATCGAACCGATGATCGAAACGCCACAGTCGATCATCAATCATCGCGGCGAAGTGACTCTGCATTCGTTAGTTGATGCGGCGGAGGGGCGCTGCCGCAGCATTCATTTCGGTGTTTACGATTACACCGCATCAACCGGGATCACGGCCGCTTACCAGGCGATGGGTCATCCCGCCTGCGATTTCGCCCGCCAGATGATGCTGGTTTCAATGGCCGGCACGGGCATTCACCTTTCCGATGGCGCCACCAACATTTTGCCAGTCGGGCCGCATCGCGCTCCCGACGGTGGCAAGTTGAGCACGGCCGAGGAAAAAGCGAACCGCGAGGCCGTGCACCAGGCCTGGCGGCTTGGCTTCAACGATAACCTGCATTCGCTGCGGAATGCCTTTTACCAGGGGTGGGACCTTCACCCGGCGCAACTGGTGACTCGTTATGCAGCAGTTTACCTTTTCTTTCTCTCGGGGCTGGAAAGCGCAGCCAACCGGCTCAAGGCCTTTGTGGAGAAGGCAGCCCTCGCCTCGCTCTTCGGCGATGTCTTCGACGACGCCGCCACGGGACAGGGATTGCTGAACTTTTTCCTGCGCGGCCTCGCCTGCGGTGCGATCACGCAGGACGAGGCGCTCGCTACCGGGCTTTCGATGGAAGACTTCCGTTCCCGATCCTTTTTGAAAATCCTGCAGAGCCGGAGGAAAAAGACGTGAATCGCACGCCCGGCGATATGGCGGAATTTCGGGGAGCGCACGCGTCCTCGCGTGCCGTTTTTGGCGCCTCGCCGAAAACCTTCATATCTCCGCTTCTTAAAGTTCGCGGTCGCGGGGGCGCGACCACCAGCACGCGAGGCGCGTGCGCTCCCCAGGCTTGCGCGAATGATGTCTTCCCAAGATGAAACAGCCTCTCGAGTTTCGCCTCAACGGCCGAGACGTTCGCCTGGAGAACGTTTCGCCTAACGTCACTCTGCTCGAGTGGCTGCGCTCGAGCGGACTCACCGGCTCGAAAGAAGGCTGCGCCGAAGGTGATTGCGGCGCCTGTTCGGTGGCGATCGTGGACCAGGATCGCAAAGGCAAAGCGTGCTACCGCGCGATCAACAGCTGTCTCGTTCCGCTTCCGCTCCTGGCCGGCCGCGAGGTGGTGACAGTGGAAGGCGTCGCCGGCAAAGAACTGCACCCGGTGCAAAAGGCGATGGTCGAAAATCATGGATCGCAGTGCGGCTATTGCACCCCGGGATTCATCATGTCGCTTTTCGAAGGCTACTACCGCCCGGGATTGAAAACCCGCGGACAGCTGAGCGAACAGCTCTGCGGTAATCTTTGCCGTTGCACTGGGTATCGCGCAATTTGCGACGCCGCGGCCGATGCCTTCGCCGCGCGTAACGGCGCCGATCCCTTCGCGGAGCGGCTGGCCGCGCCCCCCCGCCGTCTCGGCAGCATTCGTTATGCGGCGGCCGGCGAATCGTTCCTCCGCCCGTCTACGTTGTCGCAGCTGTTTACCATGATGCGGAAACATCCGGAGGCGCGGCTAATCGCCGGCGCCACCGAACTGGGCCTCGATATCACCAAGCGGTACCATCGTTTCCCGACGCTCATCTCGGTTGAAGCGATCCCGGAGTTGGGCCGGATCAGCTCCACACCCAACGAATGGACGATTGGCGCCGCCGCCACCTTGACCCGAATCGACGAAACCGTCGGCGCCGATTTGCCAGTCCTTCACGAAATGCTGCAATGGTTCGGATCGCGACAGATCCGCAACCGCGCGACGATGGGCGGAAATATCGTGACCGCGTCGCCCATCGGCGACTCCGCGCCAGTGTTGCTTGCGCTCGACGCACAGGTCGTGCTCGCGTCGGCCGAGGGCGAGAGGAAACTGCCGATCGATCAGTTCTTCGTCTCCTATCGCAAAACGGCGCTCGCCCCTGGTGAGATTTTGAAAGGGATCGTCATCCCGCGAAACAAAGGCAAAGCGACGGTCTTTCAGCATTTCTACAAAGTTTCCAAGCGTCGTGAGATGGACATCAGCACGGTGGCCGGTTGTTTCGCGATGACCCTGAACGACGCCGCGGCCGTCGCGAGCGTGCGCATGGCGTTCGGTGGAGTTGCGGCCATGCCGGCACGCGCGCGCAAGGCGGAAGAGGCACTCGTCGGAAAACCGTGGAACGAATCGACGGTTCGTGAAGTCCTCCCACTCCTCGAACAGGAATTCACCCCGATTTCGGATGTGCGCGGCGCGGCCGCCTTTCGTCAGCGTTTGATCGGCAACCTCTTCCTGAAGTTCGGGGCTGAAACCTTTGCCCGGTCCGACAAAAAGGAGAAAGGATTCGCGGACCAGGCAATCAGCCGTTTGTTAGGGGAAAGAGAGCCAGGATCAGCCCACGAGAGCGGCCATAAGCACGTCACTGGGGAAGCCATCTACGTCGATGACATGCCCGCCGAAAACGATGTGTTGCAAGCGTGGCCCGTTTGTTCGCCACACGCACACGCGCGAATCGTCAAGCGGGATGCGACCAAGGCGCGGACCATGCCGGGGATTCACGCGATTCTGCTGGCGGAAGATGTTCCGGGTCTGAACGACGTCGGCGCCGTTCGCCACGACGAGGTTCTTCTCGCGGATAGCGAGGCGTTCTACCACGGACAGATCATCGCGGTGGTCGTCGGCGACTCCGCGGAGTGCTGCCGCGCTGCCGCCGCCGCTGTCGTCGTCGAGTACGAGCCGCTTCCCGCTATCTTCACCGCGGAAGAAGCGATCGCCGCGAAAAGTTTTCACACCGAGCCTAATTATATTCGCCGCGGCGACGTCGAAGGCGCTCTGGCCAGCGCACCGTTGAAGTTCGAAGGCGACATTTCCTTTGGAGGCCAGGACCATTTTTACCTGGAAACGAATGCCGCGCAGGCCGAGCGGGGCGAGGACGGGACCATTTTCGTGAGTTCATCCACGCAGCATCCCTCCGAGGTCCAGCACATCGTCGCGCACGTTCTCGATCTGCCTATGCACAGCGTGGTCGTCGAATGTCCGCGCATGGGCGGCGGCTTCGGCGGGAAAGAAACCCAGGCCGCCACCATCGCGTCCTTAGCGGCGCTGGCCGCAACCAGGACCGGCCGCAAAGTGCGAATGCGCCTGAACCGCGATCAGGACATGATGATCACCGGCAAGCGTCATCCGTTCTACGCGCGTTATCGGGTTGGGTTCGATCAGAGCGGGTTAATCCAGGCCGCGGAAGTTGATTTCTATTCAGATGGCGGCTGGTCGCTGGATCTTTCGCGCGCGGTGACGGATCGGGCGGTCTTTCACGTCGACAACGCCTACTACATTCCCAATGCCGCAATCAGCGGGGCGGTAACGAAAACTAATCTCGCCTCCAACACGGCCTTCCGCGGATTCGGCGGACCTCAGGGAATGTTCGTGATCGAGGAGATTCTTGATCGGATCGCGCGGCGCACCGGCCTTGCCCCGGAACTGGTGCGCGAACGCAATCTTTACCGCGGCCAAGGCGAAACGAACACCACGCATTACGGGCAGGAAATCGAGGACAACCGCATTCAGCGCGTCTGGTCGGAACTGAAAGCGAATAGTGAACTCGAGAAGCGCCGCCAGGAACTTCGTCAGTGGAACGAGCGTAATCCCCATCGCAAGCGCGGCATCGCCATGACGCCGGTGAAGTTTGGTATTTCCTTCACCACCACGCATCTCAACCAGGCGGGCGCGCTGGTTCTGCTTTACCAGGATGGCACGGCGCAAATCAATCACGGCGGCACCGAAATGGGACAGGGCGTGCACACCAACATCCGCAATATCGCGGCACGCGAACTTGGATTGAGCCTCGACAACGTGCGGGTGATGGCCACGCGCACTGACAAAGTCCCGAATACTTCCGCCACCGCCGCCTCCTGCGGCACCGATTTAAACGGGGCGGCGGTCAAAGACGCCTGCGATACTTTGCGCGCGCGGCTGGCGCCGTTTGCTCTCGAATTGTTAGGCGACAAGAACGGGCGCCGTCCCGATCCGGAGATGGTGGTCTTTTCGCAGGATCATGTTTCGGATCTCAATTTTCCAAAAACGCGCATCCCGATGGCAGAGGTCTACCAGCGCGCCTACTTCGCCCGCACCAGTCTGAGCGCGACCGGGTTTTATAAGACACCGGACATTCATTTCGATCGCGAAACGGGAAGGGGAAAACCTTTCCACTACTTCGCCGTTGGCGCGGCGGTGAGCGAAGTCGAAGTCGATGGGTTTACCGGCATGATGCAGATCAAACGCGTTGATATTCTCCATGACGCCGGCGACGCGGTGAATCGGAGCGTCGCGCGCGGTCAGATCGAAGGCGGCTTCGTGCAAGGAGCGGGTTGGCTCACCGCGGAAGAACTGGTTTGGAACCCGGAAGGGCGGCTACTCACCCATTCCCCGGACACTTACAAGATTCCAGCGGTGGGAGATGCGCCGGAAATTTTTAACGTGGCGTTCTTGAGCGACGCCACGCAGAAGAACGTGATTCATGGGAGCAAAGCGGTGGGTGAACCACCGCTGATGCTGGCATTCTCGGTGCGCGAGGCGATTCGTGATGCGGTTGCCGCGTTCGGACCGCCCGGGCGCGAAATCACCCTGGCGTCGCCCTCCACTTGTGAAGCCATTTCGAATGCAATCGCTGCAATCAGTGCCGACAAGAAACCGACAGTTAAGGAAGCGGAGCACGCCACCGCCGAAGGAGTGATCGCGTGATGCCGGACGCGCCCCCGCCTCTGCTCCGGGGAGGGCGCGCGCCTCGCGCGCCAATCGCGGCGCCCTCGCCGCGAAACTACGTTCCCCTATCAAATCAGTCCGGCGAGGCGCCGGACTGGGCGCACGAGGCGTGCGCCCTCCCCGGGGTGCTGTCAGAAACTGCGGGCAGATGAGAAATATCCAGCACAAGCTGAGCGTCGCGCGCGGCGAGGAACCAGCCGAGCTCGTCTTTGAAAACGGGCAGGTCGTGAACGTGATGAGCGGTGAAGTTCACCGCGCGAACGTGGCGGTGGAGGACGGCCGCATTGTTGGCTTTGGCGATTATGAAGGCAAAAAGCGAATCGACCTCGACGGCGCCTTCCTCGCGCCCAGTTTGATCGACGCGCATTTCCATGTCGAAAGTACCATGGTCACTCTGCGTGAGTTCGTCCGCGCCGTCGTTCCACACGGCACCGGTGCAATGGTCATCGATCCTCACGAGTACGCCAACGTTCTGGGCATGGACGGCATTCGTTATGTCCTCGAATCGACCAAGAATCTCCCGATCGATTTTTTTGTCATGCTTCCGTCGTGTGTTCCGGCGACGCATCTGGAAACGTCCGGGGCGCGTTTTACCGCCGATGATCTCGCCCTGCTGATTGCAGACGATCGCATCGCCGGCGTCGCCGAATTGATGAATTACCCCGGCGTTTTTCTCGGGCACGACAGTGAGTTGGCGAAAATCCGCGCCGGCAAAGGCAAGGCGATCGATGGCCACGCCCCCGGACTACGCGGGAAAAATCTCAATGCTTACGCCCTCGCCGGCATCCGTTCGGACCATGAAAGCACCGAGCTCGAGGAAGCGCGCGAAAAGCTGCGCCTCGGCATGCAACTCCTGGTGCGCGAAGGAAGCACTGAGCGGAATCTGGACGATATCATCGGACTCGTTACGCCGCAGAATGCCTGCAACTGTTCCTTCGCCACTGATGACAAACTCCCCGGCGACCTCGTTCGCGAAGGACATCTTGATCATTCCGTGCGTAAAGCCATTGCCGCCGGCGTCCGGCTTGTCACCGCCATCCAGATGGCCACGATCAACACCGCCCGCCACTACCGCTTGAAGAATCACGGCGCGATCGCGCCGCGTTACTGGGCCGACGTCATTGTCTTCGAAGATCCGAAAACGATCCAGGTGCGCCAGGTCTATAAGAAAGGAGAGCTCGTCGCCGAGGATGGCCGCTACCTCGGGTCTCTGCCGGCGGTGACGCCGCAGCCGCGGAGCACAATGAACCTGCGCTTCGATCCCTCGAAACTGGAGTTGCCGGCGAAGGGCGCGCCGCAGATCAAAGTCATTGAGATTATCCCGCGCCAAATCGTGACCAAAATGGCAATGGAAAAGGCGCGCATCGAAAACGGCCGCGTCCAGCCTGACCTGGAGCGGGACATTCTGAAATTGGTGGTGATCGAGCGGCACCACGCCACCGGCAACGTCGGCGTTGGATTTGTGCGAGGCTTCGGTCTCAAACGCGGTGCGCTCGCTTCAACCGTCGCGCACGATGCGCATAACGTCGTTGTGGTCGGCACGAGCGACCATGAAATCGTCGGAGCCGTGGAAGCCTTGAAAGAAATGGGAGGCGGCCAGGTCGCCATTCTAAATGGAAAGGTCGAAGCCGCGCTTCCGCTTCCTATCGCCGGCCTTGTCTCGGATCAACCGCTGGAGGCGGTGATCGATAAGATTGCCGCGCTCAACGCCGCAGCCCACCAGATGGGATGCAATCTTGATGCCCCTTTCATGGCCCTTTCCTTTTTGAGTTTGTCCCCCATCCCGGCGTTGAAGCTAACCGATCAGGGTCTGATCGATGCGACCAAGCTCGAACTGACGAGTCTTTTTGCCGGGTAGCGCACTCGTCTCGAGTGCTGGCGAAGACGTCTCGTCTCCGCGAACTTTTTCCCGTTCGGGGAATATCACGCCGCCGCAAATGCCTTCTCAAGCGGTCGGTCTAGGCAGAGGGATTGAAGTTCGTTGCGGCGAGACGCCGCAACCAGCACTCGAGACGAGTGCGCTACCCGGGAATTGTGATCGCTCGCGGTCTCGCTTTGCGGGGAAGCGCAGGCTGCTAGCCTGCGGTTGCCGGAAGCCTCCCGGCAACATGTCATTACAGGCAATTCTCGGTAAGAACCGTCCCACAGAGGTCTGGGCAAGCTGCCCAGACCTGCAGGCTGGCAGCCTGCGCTCCCCATAAAAATGCTCGCTCCGATCATACGCAGTTTGCAAAATGCGCATCCTCATGGCCCTCGATCCGAAGAGAGCAGTCGCGGACCTCAAAGAACTTCGCGCCCTAACCGCCGACGAGAACGGCGCCCAACGCGTCGCCTTCACCCCTACCTGGGCGAAAGCGCGCAAATTCCTGCGAGAGCAGGTTGAGCAACTCTCGGGTGTCGAGATTCACAATGACGCCGCCGGCAACACCTGGTTCACCCTCCCCGGAAAATCCGAGAAGGCGCTCCTCATCGGCGGTCACATCGATTCGGTGCCTAACGGGGGGTGGCTCGACGGCTGTCTGAATCTTTTCGCCGGCGTTGAGATCCTGCGGCGCATTCATGCTGAATACAAAGGAAAGCCGCCCGTCACCGTCCGGCTGGTGGATTGGGCGGATGAAGAAGGGGCACGCTTCGGCAAAAGCCTGTGGGGATCATCGGCCTTCTCCGGAAACCTCGACATGAACGAAGCCGGCGCCTTGAAAGACAAGGATGGCATTTCGTTACCGGATGCGATTAAGGAACACGGTATCAGCTTCGAAAAAGCGAAGGATGCCCAAGAGGAGCAAAAAAACGCCGCCGCTTACATCGAGTTGCACATCGAACAGGGTCCAGTCCTGCTCGATCTGAATCTTCCGCTCGGGACGGTGCTGGGCACATTCGGGGTGGAGCGACATGCGATCAATTTCCACGGCCAGGCCGCTCACTCCGGCAGCACCCCGATGAACCGGCGCCGTGACGCCTTCCTCGCCGCGGCCCGCTTGAGCCCCGAGATCTACGAAATCGCAAAACGCAGCGGCCACGGCGTCTGCACCATTGGTTCCTGCACTACCAAGCCGGGGATCGTCACCAGCGTGGTCGAAGATTGCCGGATCACACTCGATCAACGCCACCTCGACGCCAAGGCATTGGCGCAAATGTTCGCCGAAGCAAAAGCCGCCAGCGAAAAATTCGCCAAAGAAGGGAACGTCTCCGTGAATTGGGAACGGATTTGGAACATCGAGCCGGTCCTATTCAACGAGCGCCTTCTCCGTTTCTGCGACGAAGCCATCTCCGAGACAGGGGCAAAGCCGCACCGTTTGCCGTCCGGCCCGTTGCACGACGCCGCCGAGGTCGCCCGCTCCGGTATTCCCACAGTGATGATGTTCGTGCAGAGCCTGCACGGAATCAGCCACAACAAGATCGAGGACACGAAGGAAGAGCACCTGGAGATGTGCGTGGCGGCCTTCGACAAACTGGCCGGCAAGGCGATCAGCTGGATTACCGAGAGCTGAAACCTCCAAGCACCAACATCCAACATCCAGAGAAGCTTCAAACATCAAGCACCAAAGAAGCGTTCGCCCCTTGGTGCTTGGAGCTTAATAATTCATTGGAGCTTGGAGGTTGGTATTTGGAGCTTGCCTGACCGGCTGAAGGCCGGTCAGGCCCCGTCTCACATTTTTATCGAAATCCCAGCTCAAAGCTGATAGACAGCGGGGTTTCCTCAAATCGGAGAATCCCACTATGGCTACACTCGCTACCACCGTTGACGGACTGAAGCTGCCCAATCCTTTCGTGATCGGCTCCGGCCCTCCCGGAACCAATCTCAATGTCATCACCCGCGCCTTCCGCGAAGGTTGGGGCGCAGTCATCGCCAAAACCGTTAGTCTCGACTCGTCCAAGGTCGTCAACGTTACCCCTCGTTATGCCAAGTTGATGGGCGCGGACGGTAAAGACATCGTTGGCTGGGAGAACATCGAGCTGATCAGCGACCGTCCATTCAAGATCTGGCTGGAAGAGTTCAAAAAGTGCAAAGACCAGTATCCCGACGGTATCCTCATCGCCTCGATCATGGAGGAGTATAACAAGGATGCCTGGTGCGAAATCGTGGAACGCTGCCAGGAAGTCGGCGTCGATTCGTTCGAGCTCAACTTCTCCTGCCCGCATGGCCTGCCCGAACGCAAGATGGGTGCGGCCATGGGCGAAAATCCGGAGATCGTTGAAGAAGTCGTTGGCTGGGTGATGAGCGCAGCGAAAAAGCCGGTCTGGGCGAAGATGACTCCGAACGTTACCCGCATTACTGATCCGAGCCGGGCCGCGTTTCGCGGTGGCTGCGAAGGCGTCAGCGCGATCAACACCATTCGCAGTGTCATGGCGGTTAATCTCGATACCCTCCGGCCGGAGCCAAGCGTGGAAGGCTTTACCACTCCCGGTGGCTATTCCTGCAAAGCCGTTAGGCCAATCGCCCTGCGCATGGTCATGGAAATTGCCACCATGATTCGCCGCGAATTCCCGGGCAAAACCCTCTCCGCTATCGGCGGGGTCGAGACCGGTGGCGACGCCGCGCAATTCATCCTGCTCGGCGGCGATACCGTCCAGGTTTGCACCGGCGTCATGAAATACGGCTACGACATGGTCAAGCGCATGTGCGATGAGCTGCTTGGCTTCATGGAGAAGCACAAGTTCGAAACGATCGACGATTTCAAAGGCAAGAGTCTCGATTACTTCACCACTCACGCTGAACTCGTGCGCATGCAGAAGGAGCGCAAGGACAAGGACAAAGCCGCCGCCGAAGCTAAGAAAATGGTCAAAGCGGACAGCGAATGGAGCGGGGACGATTTTGTGAAACAGTCGGAAGCCCTGTCACGCTAAGCGTGACAGAAACTCCAAATTCCAAGCTCCAAAATCCAAACCGGCAGACGCGATGCGATTGTAGTCCCTTCTGGTGAATAACCGGCGCGCAAAAGGCGATGGGGAAAAACCGTACGATCTGGAAGCGAGAACTGCCGACTTTGGCGAAGCCATAGTCCGGTTTGCCAAACGAATTCCGCGCCACCCGGCAAACGATAGACTTATTAACCAAGTCGTTGGTTGCGGCACCAGCGTGGGAGCGAATTACTGTGAGGCAAACGAGAGAGTCTCGAAGAAAGACTTTCACAACATCATTGGACGCTGCGTGAAAGAAGCCAAGGAGACGAAATATTTTCTACGAATGATCGCCGCTGCGGAACCACCACTCGCAGAAGATGCACGTCGCCTCTTTAGCGAGGCCAAGGAATTGCATCTCATTTTTGCCACTATCTTTCGCAAATGATCGACGCACGCCGGAAGAGGGATGCGAAACTCCGCGAATTTGGAATTTGGAATTTGGAGTTTGGAATTTAGCTTAGCGCATGAGCACCACCGTCACTCCATCCTCCAGTCCGCGTAACGGCCTTTCCCCCTGCCCGGCTTTCATCGATGGTCAGTGGCGGGAAATCAGCGGGGTCGAGAAGTCGCCGGTTTACAACCCCTCGCGTGGCGACGTGATCGCGGAGGTGCCCCTCTGCACTAAAGAGCACGTCGATGAAGCAGTGGAGTCGGCCCACGCGGCCTTTCCCGCGTGGCGCGACACGCCGGCGATCGAGCGTGCTCGGTTGTTTTTCCGATATCGCCAGCTCCTGGAAGAAAACTTCGACCGTATCTGCCGAAGCGTCTCACGCGAGCACGGCAAAACCCTCGCGGAAGCGCGCGGCAGTGCCTATCGCGGCATCGAGAACGTCGAGTACGCCTGCAGCGTGCCCACCCTGCTCATGGGAGACACCCTTGAAAACCTGGCCCGCGGAGTCGACTGCGAGACGGTGCACCAGCCGTTAGGCGTGTGCGTCGGCATTACCCCTTTTAATTTCCCGGCGATGGTGCCGATGTGGATGTTTCCGCTGGCGCTGGCCTGCGGAAATACTTTCATTCTCAAGCCGAGCGAGAAGGTTCCGCTGACCGCGCTATTGATTATTGAATTGCTTGAAAAGGCCGGACTGCCCAAAGGCGTGCTCAATGTTGTCCCCGGCGGACGCGAATCCGTTGATGCCTTGCTGACGCACCCGAAGGTCAAAGCCATTTCCTTCGTCGGCTCGTCGCCAGTCGGTAAATACATTTACGAGACCGGCACGAAACATGGGAAACGCGTCCAGGCGAACGGCGGCGCGAAGAATTATATCGTGGTCATGCCGGACGCGGATGTGCCGCGCACGGTGGAGGCTCTCTCGACCGCGGCCTTTGGCTGCGCTGGAGAGCGTTGCATGGCCGGATCGACTGCGATCGCGGTGGGAAAAGCTGCGGAAACTGTTCTGCCTTCCCTGGTCGAAGCAGCCAAGGCGATCAAGATCGGGACCACCGACACCGAAGCACAACCGGATATGGGCCCGGTCATCACCGGGCAACACCGCGATCGAGTGTTTAGCCTGGTCGATAGCGGCGAAAAAGAAGGCGCGAAAATCCTGGCCGACGGTCGCAGGGCCAGGGTAGAAGATGCGCCTAACGGATTCTTCATGGGCGCAACCATCGTCGACCAGGTGCAGGACAACATGACGATCGCGCGGGAAGAAGTCTTCGGACCGGTCCTCAATGTCATGCGCATGGACGATCTCGATAACGCCATCGAAATGGCAAACAAATCGTCCTACGGCAATGGCGCCGCCATCTTCACCAATTCCGGCAAAGCCGCGCGCGAGTTCAAGCACCGGGTCAAAGCTGGCATGGTCGGCATCAACGTCGGCGTGCCCGCCACCATGGCCATGTTTCCGTTTACCGGCTGGGACGAGTCCTTCTACGGTGATCTTCACATCCAGGGCAAGGAAGGGGTGCAGTTTTACACGCAGCAGAAGGTGACCACCTCGCGCTGGTTCAAGGAAGGCGTCGGCGATGTTTGGAAGAAGTGACCAGCCTGCAGTGACAAGTGATCAGTTTTTCGTGACCGAGGAACCTGACGCCCCTACAACGGAGGCATGAGCAAAGAAACTGCGAGCTACAAGGACTTAATCGTCTGGAACAAGGCCATAATGGCGGCAAAATCCATTTACGAGCTTACCGCCTCCTTTCCGACGGAGGAAAGATTTGGACTCGTCTCCCAGATGAGGCGTGCGTCCGTTTCAATCGCTTCGAACATAGCTGAGGGACAAGCTCGTCACACCACCGGAGAGTTCATCCAATTCATTTCTCACGCTGAAGGATCGGCCGCGGAGCTTGATACTCAGACTATTCTGGCGGTTGAGTTAGGATTTTGCTCGAAGGTGAATGCCATGGGAGCCTACGAACTGATCGACGAGATCAAGCGAATGCTGAACTCATTGCGTCGCAAACTGCAATCGTCTAACTGACCACTGGTCACTTGTCACTGATCACTTGTCACTTTTAATTAAAAACGGCGAGATCGTCACTCCAAGTGAGCGCTACGTCGCGGACATCTTCTGCGAGGACGAAACGATCACTCGTATCGATCGCCACATCGAAGCGCCCAAGGGCGCCGAAGTAATCGATGCGACCGGGAAATACGTCTTCCCCGGTTTCATCGATCCGCACGTGCACATTTATCTGCCCTTCATGGGCACCTATGCGAAGGACACGCACGAAACGGCCAGCAAAGCTGCGCTCGTTGGCGGTACCACCACTTTCATCGAAATGGTTTGTCCGGCGCGAAGCGACAAGCCGATGGAGGCATTCGACCTTTGGTTAGGCAAAGCCGAGGGCCAAAGCGCCTGCGACTTCACCTTCCATATGGGCGTCACCCGCTACGACGAAGAAGCGGAGAAGGATTTTCGCGAGATCGTTAAACGCGGGATCAGCAGCTTCAAGGTATTCCTCGCCTACAAAGGCGCTTTTGGTGTGACCGACGAAGAACTCTACAAGACGCTGATGTTGGCGAAGCAACTGGGCGTGATTGTTACCGCTCATTGCGAAAATCCGGATCTGGTCCTCGAGCTCCAGAAAAAGCTCCTGGCCGAAGGAAAGACGGGACCGGAATTCCATTACTGGAGCCGACCACCCGTGGTCGAAGCGGAAGGTGTGCATCATCTCATGACCTTCGCGCAGATGACCGGCGCACACGTTTACATCGTCCACACCAGTTGCGAAGAATCGTTGCGCGAGGCCACGCGCGGCGCGGAACGCGGAGTGCATGTCTGGGTCGAGACGCTCATTCAGTATCTGTTGCTCGATCGCACCGACGCGGAAAAGGATTTTGAAGGGGCGAAGAACGTGATGTCGCCGCCGCTGCGCGATAAAAAGAACCAGCCAGTGCTGTGGAATGGTCTCCGCGCAGGCTTGGTCGCGACGCTGGCGACCGATCATGCGCCCTTTGATGTCGTGCAAAAGGATATGGGCAAAGGCGACTTCACCAAGATCCCGAACGGGATTCCTTCGCTGGAAGACCGGATCAATCTCTATTTCACGCACGGAGTGAAAAAGGGCCGGATGGATCTGCATCGCTTTGCCGAAACGGCCAGCACCCAGGCAGCGAAACTCTTCGGCCTCTTCCCCCGAAAAGGCGCCATCCAACTCGGGAGCGACGCTGACCTTGTCGTCTACGATCCCAATTATCGGGGCAAGATCTCAGCAAAGACTCACCTGATGAATCTTGATTATAATTCGTTCGAAGGTTTGGAGATCGAAGGGCGTCCGCACGTCGTCACCGTTCGCGGAAAAGTCGCCGCTCGTGATGGGAAGTTTGTCGGCGAGGTCGGGCGCGGAAAGCTGCTCCAGCGCGAACCAAATCACTTCTAGCGCCACGCGGAGCAAGCGCCGCCTCAGGGCATGATTACCGTGCGCACGTCTTCACCGCTGAAGTGATCGAGACGGTCGAGCGTGTCGTTAATCGCTTTCGCTTCCAGCGGCACGGTGCTCGTGACCACATTCGCCAGATTCAATTTTCCGGCGCGCGCAAATTCCAGGAGCACCGGGATCTCCGCGGCGAGATGATCCGACACGCCGATGATTTCGGCCTCGCGATTGATCAGCTCCTGGTAGGGCGCGACCTGGAAGCTTTTGTCGGTGATTCCCACCAAAGCAGCACGGCCCTGCGTTCCGAGCGAACGAACACATTCCTGCATGGTCAAAGGCAGCCCGATCAACTCAAGCGCAACTTCGACTCCTTTCCCGCCCGTTTTTTCGCGAATAAAATCAACACTGTCCTCCACTGCTCCGTCGATCGGCTGCGCACCGAGCGATTTGGCCAGCTCCAGCTTGTTAGGCTGGATGTCGACGGCAAAGACCTCCCGCGCACCCATGGCCAGGGCGATTTGAATCGCGGAGACACCGAGGCCACCGGCGCCGAAGACCGCGACCGAATCGCCCGGCTTCAGGCGCGCCTTGTTTAAGGCGTGGAGGGCGGTGGCAGACGAACACATCATGATGGCGCCATGTTCGAAGGCGATCTCATCAGGCAAACCGAAAACGCTGCGCGCAGGGACCGCGATAAAATCGGCATAACCGCCGTCCCGCTTCTTACCGATCATGGCGCCGGTCTCGCAAAACTGTTCGTTGGCCTTGTTGCACCAGGCGCAGTGACCGCAGGTCGCCATGTAATGCACACAAACCCGGTCGCCCGGATGGAAGCGGGTAACATTTCCGCCTACCGCCTCGATTACACCCGCTACTTCATGGCCCAGAGTCAGCGGCAGCGGTTCAACCTTCGACTTTCCCGCGCGGTAATGAACGTCGGAATGGCAGATGCCGGCGGCTTTGACCCGCACCAGGACGTCATCGTCGCCGATCCCGGGGTCGGGAAGGTCGTGTAATTCCAGGGGCTGACCCGGCGCGACAAGTCGAACCGCTCTCATGACGCGAAGAATACGCTGGCCGGCGTCAGTACCGACAATAAGCGTCTAGTCCGCTGCCGTCTTAGCGCCAGCTAGCGCCCGCGCAGGGAACAATCGCGCGCCGATGCGCTGCAGAATCTGAGCGAGGTCCACCTTCTTCAAGCGCAAAGCAGGAGCCTCGACCAGATGATAGCTGAGCACGGCGAAGAGGAGCGTAAGCGCGCACGAGGCGAAGAAGTAACTAAGCAGTCCGCCGCGGTGCGCCCCAAGCAGCACCAGTCCCTGCTGCAGCGGGAAAGCATAAATGTAGGTTCCGTAGGAGAAATCACCCAAAGCATCGAACCGGCAAATCGGGAGTCGGCACATCAGCCAGAGCAAGAGGTAGGGAAAAATCAACGGCGCGGTCAGCCGCACCGTCCCAAACAAAACGCTAAGCGCAGCGATCGTTAGGCAGGCTCCGAAAAGGACCCAGGATATTTGGATTCTCTCGCGGTAGAGGTAAGCCACGGTTCCGCTGCCAAAGTAAAAGGCCAGCATAACCAGCACACCAAAGCCGCGGCTGGGAAAGCATTGCGCAAAGCTCTGGGGATCGACGCAGTCAAAGGCATAAAGTGCGGCCAGCAGGAAAACCCCGACCAAAACGAGATGCCGGCGACCCTTCAGCACCCCCAGGAGCGCGATGAGGCCGACGCCGAAATAGCACAGGCATTCATAAGGAAGACTCCAAAGCGAGCCGTTGAAGATCCGCGGGTATGGATTGTTCAGGAACAGCGTCGCGATCGAAGCCGGATGAACATTCATCACGTTGGCGATGGATCTGAAATCGCCGTGAAACATCCCGACGTTTTCCGCGAAGTAGGAAACGGCCGGGCTTCCGGGCGCGGAGAACACACCGAGATAGGAGCCGAATTCCACGCGGTAATAAAGCGGCGCAAAAACAAAAGCCGAAATCAGCAGGAGCGCGCAATAACCGGGAAAGATCCGGAGAAAGCGGTGCCAGAAGAATCGGGCCAGCGACTCGATTCGGCTCGCACTCCGGGTGATGAGAAATCCGCTCAGGACAAAAAACATGGTCACTCCGAGGAAACCGAAGTTCTCCTGGTTGCGGGTGATTCGGCCGAGCGGATCCGGGCCAAATCCGCCTAACATCCAGGCATGGGAAAAGACGACCATGAAGGCCAGGAGCATCCGCAGGAACGCGACCGCGTTTCGTCGCGGATCAAAAGCCTGATCGAGATTGGGAGCCCCTGGGGTCTGCGGCACCCCCGGTTTTTAGCAGGAATCGGACGAATATAGGGCCCCTCCACCTCAATCCCCTCCCCCGCCAAGCGGGCCGAGGAGGACGAGGGCTTCGATCAGAGGGTGAGGGTTGGAGCTGGGGCTGGCTACATCAGCACCCCAACGACAGCAGCAAACAGATAGCACGCGAGCAAGCCCGCGATCATCGACTTGAAGCCGAGGCGCGCCAAGTCCTGGCGGCGCGAGGGCGCGAGCGCGCCGATGCCCCCAATCTGAATGGCAATGCTGGAGAAATTAGCGAACCCGCAGAGCGCGTAGCTCGCGAGCGTGATCGAGCGCGGATTCAGCGCACCCGGGTTGCTGTTCACGTAATTAGACAAATTCAGATAACCGACAAACTCGTTAGTCACAATGCGTTCCCCCAGCACCTGACCGATGACGGTGCAATCCTGCCAAGGCACTCCAATCAGCCACGCGATCGGCGCATTGGCCCACCCGAGCATTTGCTGAATCGTGAACGCCTTCTCCACACCCGCCAGGTGTTGTGGCCAGACGACCAGGCCGTTCACCAGCGCAACCAGAGCGACGAAAGCGATGAGCATCGCCATGACCGTGATCGAAAGCATCATGCCTTCGCTGGCACCGCTGCAAAGCGCATCGAAGCTGTTTAACGTCGTCCGCTTCACCTCGAAGTGACAGCGCTCACCCGTTTCGCTCGGCTCCATTTCCGGAAAAACGACCTTGGCCGTCAGCAAACCAGCGGGCGCGCCGAGCACCGATGCGGTCAGGATATGCCCCGCATCAATCCCTTTCATGCCCGCGTAGACCGCCATTACGCCCGTCGCGATGGTGGAAAATCCGGTCGTCATCAAGGCGACAATTTCGCTTTGCGTCATCTTCTCGAGATACGGTTTGATCACGAGTGCCGCTTCGTTTTGACCGAGGAAAATATTGGCCGCGCCGGCGAGGCTTTCACTGCCGCTCGTCCGCATCGTTTTCATCATCACCCACGCCATCCCCGCGACCACTTTCTGCAGCAGACCCCAGTGATAGAGCAGCGAAGAGAGGCAGGAGATGAGAATAATGGTGGCGGTGACGGAAATGGCGAAGATGTAGCTTTGGCCTTCGCCAAAAAATGTGCCTAACGTGTTTTGGTCACCGAGCGGACCGAACACCATTTTCGCGCCCTCGTAGGCATACACGTTCAACTGGTCAACGACGACCCTCGCGCCGTTGAAGATGTGGCGTCCGACCGGCGTCTTGAGAATAAAAAGCGCGAATCCGAATTGCAGCGCCATCCCCCAGATCACTGTCCGCCACGGAAAAAGACGGCGGTTGGACGAGATCGCCCAGGTCAGCGCGATGATCACGACGATACCGAGCGCGCTGATCAGTCTGGCCGCCATAGGGCCGCTATTCAGCCACAGATCAACACCGATGGACACAGATTTTCGAAGTACCGCCGTCGCGGTCGCTCCCGTCATTTCCGGGGCTTAACTGCTCAGGTCACAGCTTAGTACTTGCCGTAAAATTCAGCCTGCGGCACGATCAGCACCCCTCCAAATGGAGACTCCCGACCCGGCCCACTTCGCTCCCGACATTGACCCCGCGGTCTTACCTGACCTGAGCGATAGTCATCTCTACAACGCTGATCTCGCTCCGGTCCCGGCCAGTCGCCGCACCTGGCGCGTCGGCAGTTTCGCCGCGCTTTGGATTTCCATGTCGGCCTGCATTCCGACCTACATGCTCGCTTCCTCGCTCATTGGCGGCGGCATGAACTGGTGGCAGGCAATCCTGACCATCTTTCTTGGAAACCTCATTGTGGTTATTCCCATGATCCTGAACGCGCATGCGGGCACGCGTTATGGCATCCCCTTCCCTGTCTTTTGCCGCGCTTCGTTTGGAACTCGCGGCGCCAACATTCCGGCTTTGATGCGCGCGTTTGTGGCCTGCGGATGGTTCGGCATTCAGACCTGGATCGGTGGCAACGCCATCTACAAGATCTTGTCGGTGTTCTTCCCCGCCTTGGCGCATGGCACTCCCGGTTCCATGGGCATCAACGGAGCGCAGTTTCTCTGCTTCCTCTTTTTCTGGGGCATCAACATGTTCGTCGTTTACAAAGGCATCGACACCATCCGCTGGCTGCTCAATCTCAAGGCGCCATTGCTCATTGCGCTCGGGTTGGCTCTGCTTTGGTGGGCCTATCGAAATGCCGGCGGGTTCGGTCCCATGCTCTCACAGCCCTCCGCCTTCGATCCCGGACAACCCAAAGCCGGTGGCTTTCTGAAGTTTTTTGTCCCCGCGCTCACCGGCATGATCGGCTTCTGGGCCACCTTATCCTTGAATATCCCCGATTTTTCGCGCTATGCGCGCTCACAGCGAGATCAGGTTATCGGCCAAGTCATCGGGCTTCCCCTAACCATGGCCCTCTACGCCTTCATCGGTGTCGCGGTAACGTCGGCCACCACCATCATCTTTGGACAAACAATTTGGGATCCGGTCGAAGTTTTGACTCGTTTCAAAAATCCGGTCGTCCTCGTGGTGGCAATGCTCGCCCTTTGCATTGCCACCCTTGCCACAAACATCGCTGCTAACGTCGTTAGTCCAGCAAACGATTTCTCCCATCTCGCGCCCAGGAAAATTTCGTTTCGGACCGGCGGCTTGCTCACCGGCATCATCGGAATCGTCATCATGCCCTGGTATCTGGTGGCTAACGCCGATGTCTACATCAGCGGCTGGCTGGTCGGCTACAGCGCCCTGCTTGGCCCAATTGGAGGAATTATGATCGCCGACTACTACATCTGGCGCCGGCGTCAGCTTCACCTCGCCGCACTTTATCAAAAGGACAGCGACTATTCCTACTCCAACGGCTTCAGCCTGGTGGCCATCTTCGCTTTAGCCCTCGCCGTTCTCCCAAATCTCCCGGGTTTCCTTGTCACCATTCACGCGCTCAGCGCGTCGGAGGTGCCGCCATTCTTCGTCCGGCTCTACGATTACGCCTGGTTCGTCGGGTTCGCGATCGCCTTTGTTGTTTACCTCCTCTTGCGCGCAGCCACGCATGGCGCGAAGGGAAATGAGTCACTTCCATTACCAGTCACCACTTCATGAAGACACCTGAGCTGCCGCCCTTCGCCCATACTCCGCAAAAATATACCGGCCCATCCCCGGACGAGATTCTCAAACTGCGGAAGCAATACCTAAACCCGGGCATTTTTCTCTACTACAAAAAGCCCTTCACCATGATCGAAGGGAAAATGCAGTACGTCTGGGACGAAACCGGACGCCGCTATCTCGATGCACTCGGCGGCATCGTCACCGTCAGCGTCGGCCATTGTCACCCGAAGGTGGTGGAGGCGGCGAATCGTCAGACCGAGCGCCTGCAGCATTCCACCACGATTTATCTCCAGCCGAACATCGTCGAATACGCGCGCGATCTGGCGGCGAAGATGCCGGGTGATCTGAAGGTCTGCTATTTTGTTAACTCCGGCTCTGAGGCTAACGACCTCGCGCTGCTGATGGCTCGCGCCTACACCGGGAACTACGATGTGCTCGCCTTGCGCAATGCCTATCACGGCGGGAGCGCCATCACCATGGGATTAACTGCCCATCGCACCTGGAAATTTAACGTCCCGCACAGCTTCGGGGTTCATCATGCCATTGCCCCGGATCCATTCCGCGGCACCTGGGGCCGCGATGATGTCGACGCCGGTAAAAAGTACGCCGCCGATGTCCAACAGCTGATCGACTTCGCTACGCCCGGTCAGGTCGCGGCTTTCATCGCCGAGTCCATCCAGGGCGTTGGCGGCTGCGTCGTTTTCCCGGATAACTATCTGAAGCATGCTTACGAGTATGTTCGCGCCGCGGGTGGGGTTTGCATCGCCGACGAGGTGCAGGCCGGCTTTGGTCGAACCGGAACGCACTATTGGGGCTTCGAGACGCAGGGCGTTATCCCCGATATCGTTACCATGGCGAAAGGAATTGGGAACGGCTGCCCGTTAGGCGCCGTCGTGACCACGCCGAAGATCGCCACCGCCCTCTCGCAGCGCATTCACTTCAACACCTTCGGCGGCAATCCCGTCGTCTGCGCCATCGGCAAAGCTGTTCTCGAGGTGATCGAGGAAGAAAAGCTCCAGGAAAATTCGCTGAAGATCGGCAATCGCATCCTGACCGGTCTGAACGAACTCAAACAGAAACACGACATCATCGGCGATGTGCGTGGCAAAGGACTGATGCTGGGAATCGAATTGGTCAAAGATCGTCGCACCAAGGAGCCGGCCAAAGAGGAATGCGCGCAGGTCCTGGAAAACGCGCGCGAGATGGGTCTGCTTCTCGGGAAGGGCGGACTCTGGGGCCAGACCATTCGTTTCTCGCCGCCAATGTGTCTGAACGAGCAGGATGCGGATTTCCTTCTCGAAGTGTTGGACCTGTCTCTGCAGAAGCTGTAGCGGCGGACTCCTGATAAGGTAGCGCGAGTCTCCGGCTTGCGGTTGAATTTGGATTCGCACCCGAGACGGTTGCGCCACTCTATCAACCCGTGTCTCGTTCTCGCGAGATGGCGAGAGAGGGCGAAAGACAAGGACGTTTCCCGATCCTCCGCGCCTTTCGGTATCGCAACTTCCGCCTCTACTTTGGCGGACAGAGCATTTCGCTGATCGGCACTTGGATCCAGCAGATCGCGCTTGGCTGGACCATTTATCAACTGACCCATTCCAGCTGGCTGCTCGGGCTCGTTAGCTTCGCCGGTCAGCTGCCGCCCTTTGTCCTGACCCCGTTCGCGGGCGTGCTGATCGATCGCTGGAGCCGGCATCGCACCCTGATCGTGACACAGTCGCTCTCGATGGTGCAGGCGTTCCTCCTCGCCATCGTCGTCTCCACTCATTTGCTGCACGTTTGGAACCTGATCGCGTTGAACGTCCTCGCTGGGATCATCCTCGCCGTCGATTTACCGGCGCGCCAGGCTTTCATGGTGGAGATGGTCGGGAGCGGCGAGGATCTACCGAACGCCGTCGCCTTGAACGCATTCGTCATCAATGGCGGTCGCATGCTCGGACCGGCCATCGCGGGACTGCTGCTCACTCTTGTTTCTCCCGCGGTCTGTTTTTATCTCAATGCAATCAGCTACATCCCGGTGGTCGCCGCGTTAATGGCCATGCGCGTCCATGAAAAGCACATCGAGGCTTCGCATGGCAGTCCCATGCACGACTTGTGGGAAGGGGTTCGTTACGCCATCGGCTTTCCTCCGATCCGCGCGGTGCTGGTGATGGTTGCCATCGTCAGTCTGGTCGGTTTGCCCTATGCCGTACTGATGCCGATTTTCGCGGCAGAAGTTCTGCATGGGGGCGCGCACACGCTCGGTGTGCTGATGACTGCGCCCGGAATCGGAGCGCTGATCGGCACACTCTATCTCGCCACGCGTAAAAGTATCTACGGAGCGGGCATGCGCGTGGCGATTGGTGCGACCACCTTCGGGGTCGGTCTGCTCTGCGCCGGGCTTGCCCATCAACAATGGATCGCGTTGCTGGGACTCGCCTTGGTGGGACTCGGCATGATCGTTCAGCTCGCCACCTCCAACACCGTGCTGCAAACAATCGTGGAAGACGACAAACGCGGCCGCGTCATGAGTCTGTACACAACCGCCTTCATGGGATTGGCGCCCTTTGGGAGTATTCTTGGCGGCGCCGTCGGCCACCGCTTCGGCGTCCCCTCCGCGTTCATCGGCGGTGGCGCGCTCTGTATAATTGGTGCCGCCGACTTCGCCCGTCGCATTCCGGCGCTGAGAGCGATGGTGCTTCCGATTTACCAACGCAAAGGAATCATCCCGCAAACTGAAATCGCCACCGGTCTCCAAACCGCCTCCGGTCTGCTGCGATCGGAACGTCGTTAGCCCGACCCGACGCACCGCTCAATTTAATTTCATCCAGCGTGAGGTAGGGGCCGTTCACCGAACGGCCCGCTTAAGTGTCGCCGTCACGTTTGAGTTGAGCTGGCCCCGCGCCAGGCACGCCGCTGGCCTAACGGAAAGCCAGGCTCCCGTGCCCTAAAGCTGCTTCAACACTTCTTTCCAGCGCACCCAAGCCTGGTCGT
This sequence comes from uncultured Verrucomicrobiae bacterium, assembly GCA_963746035.1. Classification (GTDB taxonomy): domain Bacteria; phylum Verrucomicrobiota; class Verrucomicrobiia; order Chthoniobacterales; family UBA10450; genus JBBRDU01. The sequence continues at coordinate 85,114 of CAVUZN010000003.1, forward strand.
GCGCGGATTTGTCGCCTTCTCGCACCGCCGGATTAGCCGGATCACCAGAGCGCATAAAGCCGTGACCGGCGCCTTTATACACCACCGGCTCATACTTTTTGCCGGCGGCTTTCATCAGTTCCTCGGCCTTGGGAACGCTGGCCGTGATGCGCTGATCAAGTTCGCCGTAAAATCCGTAAACCGGACAAGCAATATTCTGCACCTTCGATGCATCATCCGGGGTCGCTCCGTAAAACGAGTAAGCGGCCTTGAGTTTCGGATTCAGGTTGGCGTAGTTGAAGGCCCAGCCGCCGCCCCAGCAAAAACCACAAACCGCCAGCGTGCCGTTAGCGGATGGGATTTTAGTGAGCGCGTAATCGGCCACCGCATCCAAGTCCTGCTTCACCTCATCGTCTTTCAGAGCTGACGTCGCTTTCCTCGCTCCGTCCATGTCTTCAAACTTGTGCCCGTTGAAAAGATCAGGCGCAATGGCGATGACGCCATTCTCGGCCAGTTCATCGCACAGGCTGCGTAACCAATCGGTCAGGCCGAAGATTTCCTGAATGACAATTACCACCGGCGCCTTCTCCTTGCGCTCGGGATAAACCACGAAAGCCTTGATCGGGCGCCCGCCGGCCGTCAGTTCAATCCAGTCGGCATGTCGCGGCGAACCATTCAACCGCTCCTTGCCGAAATCCTTGATGTCCTGCGCCCCGGCGAAATTCACCAGGAACAAAACGAGCAGTGCCGCCAGGATCGGCTTCATCATCTCAAAGAGCTCGCGATCAGGCAGTCACTGTTGCCGCTTTGCCGCGAAACAGCAGCGCATCAAGGCTGTAAGGTCCGGGCCCGTGGATGAAGATGAAGAGGAAAACGAAGCAATAAAGCACCGCAGCTTCCCCGTGATTGATGATCGGAAAAAAGCCGCCCTTCGCATGCATCATGAAATAAGCGACCGCCATTTCGCCGGAGGCAAGAAAGGCCGCAACGCGCGTCAGCAGCCCAAAGGCCACCAGAAAGCCGCAAGCCAGTTCCAGCCAGGCTCCTAACAGCATCATGCCTTCGCCGGCGCCGTGCCCGCCCGGCGGAAAGCCGAGGAGCTTCTGGCCGCCGTGACAGGCGAAAAGAAGACCCACCACCAAACGGAGAAGGAAAAAGACGAAACCGGAGTAGCGAGAAAGCGCGTTCATGGCCGCGAGCCTGACCAGCCGGGGTTCGGCTGTCAAGTTGATCGGCACCCAGCGACGGGGTTTGACGCGAACTGACAAGGATGGAGGTGCACATTGGATGTTCCGGGTGGTTCTACTGGCACTGGCGCGGCCTTTTTTATCCCGACGCGCAACGGACCGATTCCTGGTTCAGGCATTACACGGAGCACTTCGACACCGTGGAATTGAATGCGCCATTCTATAAGTGGCCGAAGAACGCCACCGTTAAATCCTGGAAACGAAATGCCCCCGAACATTTCCGCTATTCAGTGAAAGTGAATCAACTGATCACCCACGAGAAGCGGATGCGCCGGACGCGCATGCTGGTGCAGGAGTTCTGCCGAATCGAAGAGATTCTTGGGCCGAAGCTCGGCTGCTTCCTTTTTCAATTGCCGCCGAGCTACCGCTACACCCCATCGCACCTCCGTAGCCTGGTCACTCAGCTCGATAACCGACTTCGCTGCGTCGTTGAATTTCGACACAAAAGTTGGTGGCGCGAATCGGTACGGCGTCAATTCACCAGCCACGGGCTGATCTTTTGCAGCGTCAGTGGTCCGCGCCTGCCGGACGATCTCGTTAGGACGAGTGACGTCATCTATCTCCGCTTCCACGGCCGGGAACGATGGTATCGCTACGATTATAGCCGCGCGGAGTTGGCGGAATGGGCCGACCGGATTAAGGGGTGCGGAGCGCGTGAGGCTTGGATCTACTTCAATAACGATCGCGAAGGGTTCGCCATTAAAAACGCGCAAATCCTGCGCGAACTTCTAAGCTGACATCCACAAGCCTGTCGCCTTGCTCGCGTGAGTGATCCGGAAAACAAAGTCCAACCGGCAGCGTTCACCGTCGCTATCGTCGGCGGCGGGGCCGCCGCCTTTTTCGCGGCCGTCGCCTGTGCCGAAGCCAACCCGGCAGCTCGCATCGTGATCTTTGAACGCGCCTCGACTTTCCTCGGCAAGGTCCGAATCTCCGGCGGCGGCCGTTGCAACGTGACCCACGCTTGTTTCGAGAACCGGCAAATGGCGGAAAATTATCCGCGTGGACAAAAGATGATGATCCCGTTGCTGCATCGGTTTTCGACCGCCGACACCATTGAGTGGTTTCGACAGCGTGGCGTGGAACTCAAGACCGAAGCCGATGGAAGAATGTTCCCAACTACCGATTCTTCCAAAACGATCATCGACTGTTTCCTGCGTGAAGCGGAGAAGCTGCGAATGGTGACGCGAACCAAAGCGGACGTTCGCAGCGTGCGCGTGAGATCAGACGGAAGCTTCGAGCTAACCCTGCCGAACGAGCTGGCCAGCTGCGATAAGCTGCTGATCGCAACCGGCGGTTCTCGCGCGCCGGGCTCGGTGCAGATGTTGACCGCACTTGGCCACCGCGTTTTGCCACCGGTTCCGTCGCTTTTTGCCCTTCATATCTCCAGCGATTGGCTGCGCGCGCTCGCTGGTGTGTCGGCGCGCGCGGAAGTCAGCGTCCCCGGAACGCGCCTGCGCGAGCGCGGCCCGATGTTGATCACCCACCAGGGATTGAGCGGCCCGGCCATTCTGCGGCTTTCCGCCTGGGGCGCGCGGACCCTGCACGAAAAGGAATACGAATTCCGACTTTCGGTGAATTGGCTTCCGGGTTGTCGCGAAGAAGAATTGCTCTCAGAGTTTAAATCGCTCCGCGAAACTTCGCCCAATCGACGCGTGACAAACTCCCCGATTGAACCCATTCCCGCTCGCCTCTGGTCGGAATTGGCACAGCAAGCGGGGATCGGCGCTGACACTCGCTGGACTGTCCTAACCAAAGATCAGGCGCGTTCGCTGGCGGCCCACATTTTCAAAACCGAGTTCCAGGTGAACGGCAAATCTCTAAACAAAGACGAGTTCGTGACCTGCGGCGGGGTCGATCTCCGCGAGGTCGATCTGCGAACGATGCAGAGCCGATTACATCCGAAACTATTCTTTGCCGGCGAAGTGCTCGACATTGATGGCATAACCGGAGGCTTCAACTTCCAGGCCGCTTGGACAACGGGCTGGATCGCTGGTAGGAGCATGGCCGGATTGAATGAAGACAACGCTGAGAAACAAGCCTCCGCTTGAATCGCTGCGGGCGAATGTCCGCGCAGTTTATCGCGCGCTCGAAGAGAGGCCAATCGAACGCGCCTGCACCCGTCTCACCGAATGTTGTCAGTTCAAAATAACCGGGCGCACGCCCTTTTTGACCAAGGGTGAGGCGCTCGTCGCGGCCGCCGCTTACCGCGGCACCGGTCGAACCCGGTTAACGCCGCGAAGTGACGGCGCCTGTCCGATGCTCGATCCGAACACGGGCGCCTGCATGATCTATGAAGACCGGCCTTTCGGTTGCCGGACTCACTTTTGTGCGCTCGCCGGCGGGCCCTACGCGAGGCGAGAAGTCATTGACCTCATTCGACAGCTCGAAGCGATCGACACCCAAGCCGGCGGCGATGGGCCACATGCCATCGAGATTGCCGTGAAGTCCGCGCTTGAAGAACTGGGCTAAACAGCGGCCACCTGCCGGCTGACAATTAAAAAGTCCTGCTGCCCGAGCTCACGGGCCAGATCTTCCTTTAACCGCGCGAAATAACGCTGCGCATCCTTTTCATCGTTCGCGAGAACTCGCACGATCTCAATCCGGTCGCGGAAGGTGTGATCCCCGATTTTCCACAGGCCTTCGTTCTCCTGCTGGAAATGAGTCAGGCCTCCAAACTGGTCAACCAGTCGGCGCTTCAGGTTTTTGAGCAGCCCCGGATCGATCGGCCGCCCATCGTTATAATGCAATGGAACGTAAAGCTCGTACTCGAGCATGGGCCAGATACTTGTCTCTCCGTCGACGAGGCGCAACACAATCCATCATCCCATCGCGGACGACCGCTGTCTTGGTCGCCTTCAACCGCGTTTAATGCGCGGCAATCGGCCCAGCCGGCTTGCGCACCTTGCGGAAAAGCAGGACCAGGGGCGCACAGACGAGGCAGACCACACCGAAGAAGCGAAAATTTGTGACGTAGCTGAGCAGCGCGGCCTGTTGTTGCAGGATGCCGTAGAGAGCGTGTGGCGCCTGTTTCGTCGCCAGCCACGATCCGCTCTGGTGGGCGAGCCCAGCCTGGACCTGGGCCAGTCGGTGTTGGTAAACCGGATTGAACTTCGAGAAATTCCCGGCCAAGAGGGCCTGGCTCGCCTGCGCCGTGCGGGCGACGAAGGTGGTGATCGCCGCAATGCCCACGCTGCCTCCGACGTTGCGCATGAGATTAAAGATCCCGGTGGCATTTCCCATCTGCTGCTGGGTCAGAGTGCCCATCGTGGAAGTCGTTAGGGGAACGAAGATAAAGCTGATCGCGAGGCCATTCAGAACGCTGGGTAAAACGATACTCCGCATCCCCACTTCCAGGTTGATATGACCGAGCATGAATGAGGACCACGCCAGCAGGATGAAACCGGTTCCGATCAGCAAGCGGTTGTTAATCCGCCCCACCAGCCTGCTAATCAAGATCGTCCCGCCCAGCGCGCCGATCCCGCGCGGGCTCATCGCGATTCCGGCATCGAGCGCGGTGTAACCGAGCAGACTCTGCATAAACAAAGGCAGCACCGCGATCGTTCCGTAAAGCAGCGCGCCCAGCAGCAGGATCATGCCGGCCCCGACGGCGAAGTTCCGATTAGCCAGGACGCGCAAATCGACAATCGGATCCCGGGTGCGCAATTCCCGCCAGATGAAAGCAATAAAGGCCGCCGCCGAAATGACCGAGCACCAAACAATCGTCGGCGACTGGAACCAGTCGAGTTCCTGCCCCTTGTCGAGGAAGTACTGCAGCGTCGCTAGCCATACCGCGAGCAGGCCAAAACCTACGAAATCGAGATTGGCGGTGCGCACCCGCTCCAGATAGGGCGGGTCTTCCACGACCTGATTCGCCATCATCGCGGCCAGAAACCCTATCGGCAGGTTAATGTAGAAAATCCAGCGCCAGGAGTAATTATCCGTGATCCAGCCGCCGAGAGTGGGCCCGAGAATCGGAGCCACCACCACCCCCATCGCGAAAACAGCCATGGCCGAGCCGCGTTTCTGCGGCGGAAAACTTTCCAGAAGCACCGCCTGAGAAATCGGCTGCAACGCGCCGCCCCCGGCGCCCTGTAAGACACGGGCGATGATGAGAAAGCCAAGGCTCGACGCCGCCCCACACAAGGCCGAGGCCAGGGTGAAAAGAATAATGCAGCCAATGAGAAAGCGTTTCCGTCCAAAAAGCCGGCCTAACCAGTTAGTAGCCGGGAGAATGATGGCGTTTGCCACCAGATAACTGGTCAAAACCCAGGTCGCTTCGTCCGTGGTGGCGGACAAATTGCCGGCGATGTGCGGCAGAGAAACGTTGGCCACGGAGGTGTCGAGCACCTCCATGAAGGTGGCCAGCATAACCGCGAGTGCGATCAGCCATGGATTGTGCGATGGCTTCCACGCCGCTCCCGCGCCCTCTTGCCCCCCCGCCTCCATTTCAGATGCGCGCCGGACGAATGCGACCAATCCAGAGGGCGGCTCCAATGATAACAAGGAACACTGCGATGGCTGCGAAGATGCCGACCTTGATCGCAACTCCCAGCGTGCTCGAGACCTGAACGTCAGGGACCGCTGACATGCCCGGCCCGAGGATGCGTCGCACGTCAGGCTTCTCATCAAAAACAATTTTTACCGGGACACGCTGGACGACTTTCACGTAATTGCCGGTCGCGTTCTCCGGCGGAACCAAACTGAAGCGCGCCCCGCTTCCTGCCTGAATGCTGTCGACGTGTGCGCTCAGCGCTCGTCCGGGATAAGCATCGACTTCCACGGAGGCGGGCTGGCCTGCGTGCATCTGTCGCAATTGTGTTTCCTTGAAGTTGGCCGTCACCCAGAGATCGTTCGGAACGAGCGCGAGCAAGGCTTGTCCGACCTGGATGTAATCCCCAGGCTCGACCGCTTTGTTCGTCACGCGTCCGTCCTGCGCCGCCACGATGCGCGCGTAGGAGGCCTGGAGTTCAGCCTGTTTCAATTCGGCCTGCGCCTGTTGCGCTTCGGCCTTGGCCGCGTCGATTTGAACATGGGCCGCCTCCGCCGCCTTCTCCGCTTCGGCCAGGTAGGCACCGGCGGCGTCCATCTGCTTCTTCTTTGAGTCCAGATTCGCCTCCGCCGCCGCGGTGTCGGTGGACGAGTGCTCGAAATCCTGTTTCGAAATCGCTCCCGTCGAGATCAGTTGCTTGTTCCGTTGCAGATCGGAACGCTGCTTGACCGCGTCGGCTGCGGCCGCTTTCGCGCTCGCCCCCGCCGCATCATAACCTGCATGCAAAGTCTTCAGGTGCGCGTCCGCCTGTTCGGCTCCAATCTGCGCATTGCGCGCCTTGGCCTCTGCCACGTCGGCCCCCGCCCGCTTTTGCGCCAGCACGGCCTGTACATCGGCCGGGTCTAATTCCGCCAGTACGTCCCCCTTCTTCACCATCTGGTTGTCACTTACCCGCACCGCTGTCACTCGCCCGGCGATCTTCGATGCCACCGAAAGGATGTGCGCGTCGATAAAGGCGTCGTCCGTGGATTCGTGCGTTAACGAATGAACCAGGGTGACGGCGCCGTAGAAAATTGCGCCGACCGCAAGAAGCGTCAGCACGATGGTGACGGACGGCCTCTGCAGCAGTCCCATTTTTCCCTCGGCCGCGGCCGCCATCGGACCCGGCGGCGCAGTTTTCGAAGACCGAGCGGGCTGCTCCGGACGTTTGGTTGGTACTTCCATTACTTCCATTTTTTTCCCTCTCCCTGTGGCACAGCCGCGCGCAGGCCGGCCGAACAGAACGAAATCACCCGTTGCAGGAGCGACTCCGCGTCCGCGATCTGGCAGCGACCATTTGATGAAATCCTAAGAACCTCGGCGTTGGTGATGGTGTGAAGAAACACACCCTGGGCGAAGTGCAGGCGCCAATGCACTTCTTCGCTGGATAAAAACGGCAGCGCTTCGGCCAGGGCGGTGTGAAATCGCCGATTCTTCTCGGCAAACTCTTCGCGAATGAGCGGCTGAAGGTAACGAGCCGGCTCGGCCAGGCATTGCGCGATCAGCCGAATGAAATGGCGGCCACCCTGACCGCGGCTGGCAATCGCTTCGAGCAGGGGGCGAAATAATGCTTCCAGGATTTTCTCGGGCGAAACCGGGTGCGCGCCTGCTTCTTTCTGAAACCGGCTAAGCAGGAGGAGGCGCCGTTCATTGAGCGGCTGGATGCGACGGCGGAGGACGGCGAGGACGAGTTCGTCCTTGGTCGAGAAGTGGTAATTGACCGCCCCGAGATTGACGTTGGCTTGGGCGGTAAGGGTGCGGAGGGAGGCGGCGTGGAAGCCTTGTTCGGCAAAGACGCGCTCGGCGGCGTTGAGGATGGCGCGCTTGGTCTCGTGGAGGTCGCTCTGGGTGGGGGAAACCATTTTCCAGTATAATTCAAACGTTTGTATGAATCAAGCGGGATCCAGTGAACGACTCCGCCGCTCCCGCGCGCACCCAGATCAGGCCGCTTTTCGATGATGATGGCCGTGCTTCGTCGCGTGCTTTCCCTTTTTATGCCCTTTGCTCGACTTCCGGCCGCCGCCCGACTGTTCCAGGCTCTTCTGTAACACCTCCACCAAATCGATCACTTTCGTCGGCGCTCTTTTCGTCTTCGGCTTCTCCTCAATTTCTTCCCCGCCGTGCTCAACCTTCTCCTCGATCACTTCCATCAGCGCTTCCCGATAGTCGTCGTGATATTTCTCCGGATCCCATTTTCCGCTCATGCTCTGGATCAACGCTTTCGCCATGTCCATCTCCTTCTTCCCCGCCTCTGCCTTGTGCGGCACATGAAGCTTTTCCGGGTCCGCCAGCTCGTCGGCAAAGTGCATTAACTCGAGGACGAGGACATCGCCCTCTGGTTTTACCCCCGCGAGATATTGCCGTGTTTTGATCACTACCTTGGCAATACCAACCTTGCGATTGCTGGTGAGGGCATCGCGCAACAATACGTAGGCTTTGTCGCCGCCCTTCTGCGGCTCCAGGTAATACGGTTTGTAAAAGTACATCGGGTCAATCTCGTCGAGGTCCACAAAATCCTGGATGTCCACCGTCTGCGTCGCCTCCAGGTCAACCCGCTGGAAATCTTCGTCTTTCAAGACAACGAATTTCCCTTTCTCGTATTCGTAGCCCTTCACGATGTCGTCCCACGGCACTTCCTTGCCGTCCTTCTCCGCCACCCGTTTGTAATTCACCGGGCTTAAATCTTTGGCCCGGAGCAGCCGAAACTTCAGGTCTTCCTTCCGGGTCGCGGGATAAAGAGCAATCGGGATGTTCACCAAACCAAAACTGATCGTTCCCTTCCAAATAGCGCGCATAACGTTAGTTATATCGGTTTTCCGACCGGGATCGCGTTTATCGGAAACCCTAAATCAAATGCGAGTGCATATCGCAAGCGGGCCGTCCGGTGAACGGCCACTACCTCGCGCTGCGCGTGATCAACACTTGGCGGCAGGTAGGGGCGGATCACCGATCCGCCCGTCGGGAAGTGTTGCGGAACGCGCCGGTGCGACTCGCCGAAGACGCTGACGAAGCGTCGTGCTCCTGATCATGCTCCTGATCCTGATCGAAATGACCAGACCAAGTTCGAGTGGACAGCCTAAGCTGAGAGCCGCCCCGTCTTCGCTAGGCCGCCTGCTCGAGCTGTTGCCGCGAGATGCCCCTGAGCTCGAACAATCGAATCAGAGTTTCCTCGATTAAATTGTTAGGGCACGACGCGCCGGCGGTGATCCCGATCACGGCGGGTCCTTCCGGCAACCAGTTCTGCGCGATGACCTCCGCTTTTTGATGCAAATCGTAATGCTTGATCTCCTGCGGCGAAACCAGCCGCGAAGCATTGAGCACGAAGTAGGTAGGCAATCGTTCTTCACCCATCTCCGCGAGATGCGACGTATTCGAGCTATTGTAGCCACCCACCACCAGCAGGATGTTCATCGGAACGTTGAGCAACTCGCGCAACGCATCCTGGCGTTCCTGCGTCGCACCACAAATCGTATCGAAGAAACGGAAATTCCTCGCTCCTTCCTCCGGCCCATCGCGATCAATGATGGCCTGGCGAATCCGCCGCTGCACTTCCTCAGTTTCGCCGCGCAACATGGTCGTCTGGTTAGCCACCCCAACCGTCTTCAGATGCACATCCGGGTCAAAACCGTTCGAGTAAGCGCCTTTAAATTTCTCCAGGAAAACGTGCTTGTCTCCCCCCTGCCGGATGTAATCGCAGACGTAATCCGTATCGGCGAGAGTGAGCACCACCAGGTAATGCCCCTTGCCGTCTCCGACCGCACGCGAACTGGTCGCCTTGGTCTCTTCGTGCTCGGCCTTGCCATGAATAATTGAGGTGGCCGATTCGCTCGCATATTTGCGCACGCGCTTCCAAACGCTCATCACGTCGCCGCAGGTCGTGTCCACGATCTGGCAGCCGCGATCCTTGATCTGCTGTTGAATGGCTAGTTCCGTTCCGAAGGCGGGCACAATGACGACGTCGTCCGGCCCAAGATCAGAGATATCGGCCTGCTTGCTCTTCCCCATCAGGTTCTTGATGCCTAACGAAGAGATCTGCTCGTTGACTTCGGGATTGTGAATGATTTCGCCGACAATGAAGAGCCGGCGATCGGCAAAGACCTTCCGCGCCGCGTAAGCGAGATCGATCGCGCGTTCCACCCCGTAGCAAAAACCAAATTGCTTCGCCAATCGGACGGTCGTGTCGCCGACAGAGATGATTCCGCCCTGGCGGCGGATCTTATCCACGATGTCGCTGCGATAATGCGATTCCACCTGCTCCTGGACGGCAATCATCACGTCCGGCCGGCGAAGGTTGACCTTCTCGCGGGCAGTGGTGCCGCTGGAAATCAGGTTTGTGCTCACAAAAACGGGGGACTATTCAGCGCGCGGCAGGCCGCGGCCGGTAACAACCGGGGTGCTGAACCAGACAACGTTAGCCTGAGCCCGCTATTCTAGCAACGGGCCGCTGGGCTTTTGGAAAGCCGCGTCCGTGACCATCATGTGCGGGTCAGGATCCGGGGCGCGAGAATCGTCCACTCGCACCACTTTTGGTCCAATGGTCGCGTCTTCCGGCTGCGTGCTGGCAATGTTCACCGGCGTTCCAATTCGCACCAGGGCGAAAAATTTCGCCGCCGCCTCCCCATGTAACCGAATACACCCGTGCGTGCGCGGATAGGGATGAACAAACCCCTGATGGAATCCGTAAGCGGGCGCGAATTCGCACCAGTAACCCATCGGATACCCCACGTAGTGCCCGGCACCGCCGCCAGTCGACGGAACAACCTTGTTACCCTGGACACTGAAACCATACGAGCCCGACCGCTTGTGTTCCTGCTTGGAATAGATCTTGAAGCTGCCCTTTGGCGTTGGCTTTTCCGGAAGCCCGACCGAGCAGGCCACCGCCATGAGACAACGATCGCCTTCCATCACGTAAACGTTTTGTTTCGCCAGCGAGACTCGGACCCGAACCATCTCTGGATTGTGCGGCCGCAGAGCGGTGACGCGATAATTTCCGCCGGACGTCCCGGCGAGCGGCCCGGTCGAGCAGCTCGTTAGCCACGGCGAAACGGCCAAAGTGGAGACGAGTAAAATTCGGGAGAGGATGCGCATGAAGCTATTGGAAGAGTAGCAGATGCGTTTGTCAATATTTTGCCCGCTCAGCTGCCCGGTGCGACGTCCAGGGCAGCGGCCGCCGCCAGTTTGTCGAAGCGTGGTGAACCCTGCGCATAGAACGGATAAGACCGGTCGGTCGCAGCTGGCTGGTAACGCCAATGCTTGTACATCCACAGCCACGGCGCGGGCTGTTCAATGATCGCCGCCTCCACCAAATCCCAACAGCGTTGCGCGATCTCCTGCTCGGTGTTTTCGGCAGTAGGAACAATCGCGGGATGAAAGACAACCCGGTAACGGTTTTTGGAAAGTGGCTGGGAATGCGCGACCACAATCGGAGCGCCAGTCTGCTTACTCAACCAGGCGTGGGCAGCGGTCACACTCGTTTTTAGTCCGAAACATTCGATCACCACCGCGCCTTCGCGCGGCGGCAGGGTGAGGTCGAGCAGGATCGCGGTCGCGCCGCCCCGGCGCAGCGCCTTGTAGAGTTTGAGGACGCCGCGTTCCTGCGGAATCAATTCGTGACCTGATCGCTGCCGCAAGGTTCGGAAGATGGAATCAAGCAACGAGTTTTTGAATTGCTGCATGATGATCGTTCCCGGTGTGACCTGGTAAGCGCAAGCCGCGCTCAGCCATTCCCAGTTTCCGTAATGCGGCACCGCAACAATAAGCGGCCCGCGCTGGGCGATCGCTTTGATCTCCGCCAGATTTTCCATCTCCACGTAGCGCCCTAGATTTTCGGCATCGAGGTTAATGCTCCAGAAAAGCTCGAGCATGGTTCGGGCAAACTGCCGAAAGGATTGCCGCGCGGTTTCCTGCCGTTCGCGGTCGGACATTTTGTCGCCGAAAGCCGCCTTCAAATTGCTCAGCGCCACCTCGCGCGAGCGGGAATCAATCAAGTAAGCGAGCGAGCCGAGGCCGTTACCCAAAGCGGTGCAAAGCGACCGCGGCAACAATGGGACAACCTGCGCCGCCAGAGCGAGCGCGAGCCACTCGAGTCGGTGGCGAAATCGCTTCCAGAGTGCGCGCATGGGCGATCTTAAACAAACGGGCGCGAAAGTCTCCAGAGTTCCTGCGCGTCACAGACTCCAGCCGAAAAATGGTGGCGATTGGAAGCCCACCCCGTTGACTTAGATACGTTCAGTTCTAGGCTTGAAACGCGACGCGATCGCGACGCGCACCGTGAAAAGCGTTCTCTTCGTTTGCACTGGAAACATCTGCCGAAGTCCCATCGCGGAAGGCCTCTTCAGACACTTCGTTCGTGGTCGTAATGACATCGAAGTCTCCTCGGCCGGCGTCCACGCGGTTCGCGGACAACCACCCAGTCTTTATGCGGTTCAAGTCTGCGCCACGGAAGGCGTCGACATCAGTCAATTTCGCAGCCAACCGCTGACCGCCGCCCTGGTCGAGCGCGCCACCCACATCTTTGCCATGACCGGTGCGCACCTCGAAACTATTCATCTCCTCTTCCCACATGGCGCTGAAAAGGCCTACCTGCTTCGGGAATTCGAAGAAAGCGGCACCACCGTCTGGCGCGATGTTCCGGATCCAATCGGCCTCGGCCGCGATGTCTACGAAGTGTGTGCACGCACTATTAAAAACGCTTTACCCAGCGTCCTGGCATTCGTAGAACAAAGCGAACTCGCCCGGCCTGGTCCCGGCCGCGGAGGCGGCGGCGTTCAAGTCCAAATGGCAGACGCACCGAGGAGCAATCCAGCACAGCCGAATTCCGGGAAATTTATCTACGGCGACGCCTTGCGGCGGGTCGATCCCGAGATTTTCGACGTCGTCAGCGCCGAAGAAAAACGCCAGCGCGATAACATCGAGCTGATCGCTTCCGAAAATTTCACCAGCCGCGCGGTGATGGAAGCACAAGGCAGCTGCCTAACGAACAAATACGCGGAAGGCTATCCGAAGAAACGCTGGTATGGGGGTTGCGAGAACGTCGACACCGCCGAACAACTCGCGATCGAACGGGCCAAGAAGCTGTTCGGCTGCGAGCACGTAAACGTTCAGCCGCACAGCGGCGCCCAGGCCAACATGGCCGTCTATTTCTCGATGCTGAAGCCGGGCGACAAGATCCTGGCGATGAACTTGGCTCACGGCGGTCACCTCACCCACGGACATCCGGCCAATTTCTCCGGGAAGTTCTACGAAGTGTCGCAGTACGGCGTCAACGACCAGACCGAAACGATCGATTACGACGCCCTTCAAAAACAAGCCGAAGAGTTCAAACCCGCCATGATCACGGCCGGCGCGTCTGCCTATCCGCGGATCATCGATTTTGAGCGGATGCGGAAAATCGCGGATTCGGTCGGCGCGATCCTGTTCATCGACATGGCCCACATCGCAGGACTGGTGGCGGGAGGCCAACACCCCAGTCCGATTCCGCACGCGCAATTCGTCACTACGACCACGCACAAGAGTCTGCGCGGACCGCGCGGCGGGATCGTCATGTGCCAGGAGCAGTTCGCGAAGCAGATCGACGCCACCGTTTTTCCCGGAATCCAAGGCGGCCCGCTCATGCACGTGATCGCGGCCAAGGCCGTCTGCTTCCATGAAGCTCTGCAACCGCAATTCAAGGATTACCAGCGCCAGGTGGTGATCAATGCCAAGGCGCTCGCAGCCGGCCTAACGAAGCATGGATTCCGCATCACCAGTGGCGGCACCGATAACCACCTGATGCTGGTCGATCTGCGCCCGAAAAACTTGAACGGCAAAGAGGTTCAGGAAGCGCTCGACCGCGCCGGCATCACGGTGAACAAGAATGCCATTCCCTTCGACACCGCGTCTCCCTTCAAACCCGGCGGGATCCGCGTCGGCACACCGGCCGTGACCACGCGGGGGATGAAAGAAGAAGACATGCTCGAGGTAGCCGATCTGCTGGCCGAGGCCGTCGGCAAAAAAGACGACGCCGACGCGCTGGAACAGGTGCGTGGCAGAGTTCGGGAAATGATGCGCAAATTCCCATTGCCGAACTGACGAGGACGGCGTGGGCCGGCTCTAAGGCAGGCGCAAAAGCCTAACGATCCAGCACTTCCCGCAGTTTCGCTGCGAGGGTCTGCATATTAAAAGGCTTCGGCAGAAACTCGAACTCAACCCCGGCGTCGGAATAGCGGAAGGTCTCGCCGTTGCCTGAGGTCAGGATGATTTTGACGTCCTGATGACTGTGCGCCAGCCGCCGGACCAGTTCAGCTCCATCCATTCGCGGCATGTCCAGATCGGTGAGGACCAGATCGACAGGCCTTTCCTCTTTCGAGCGTGAGGCCAGCGCCTGCTCCGCTTCCTCGCCGTGCTCCGCGCGCAGGACGTTATAACCCAGCTTCTTCAACATGTTCTCAAAAAGGTTCCCGACCGCGGGTTCATCCTCCACCACCAGCACTGTCTCGTGACCTTTCTGCAGGGCGGTCGATTTTCTACGATCAAGGGTCGGCGCGATCGCTTCCCTCACGCACGGGAGATAAACCGTGAATCGAGTTCCCTTGCCCACCTGGCTATGGCAGGCAATCCAGCCACCACTTTGTTGCACGATCGCGCTGCAGGTGGCAAGACCAAGCCCCGTTCCCTGCCCCGGACGCTTGGTGGTAAAGAACGGCTCGAAGATGCGCCCCATCATTGCGGGCGGAATGCCTTCACCGGTGTCACGGATGCTTATTGAGACGAAGTCGTTAGTCTCGGCTTCACATTTCACCTCCTCCGGGGCGAGGTGCACGTTCGCGGTCGTGATCTCGATTTCGCCCTGGCCCCTGATCGCGTCGCGCGCGTTGATCACAAAATTGAGGAGCAATTGTTCAACCTGGCTGCGATCGGCGCGCACCGAGTCCAGCTTCGGCTCGAGCGACTTGCGCAAGGCGATCCGGCTCCCGATTGCCTGAGCCAGCATTTTCTCCGCTCCTTCCATCGCTGAGTTCAAACTAAGGACCACCGGCATGGTCGGTTGCGGCCGGCTGAAACTGAGTAGCTGCTTGCTCAGTGCCCCTGCCCTTTCCGAGGCCCGGAGAATCTCCGCCACCGAACTGCGGTCGCGCTCTCCTTCCGGCATCTGCTGAAGCAACAGCGCGCCGTGGCCCATGATCGTCGTGAGAATATTATTGAAGTCGTGCGCAATCCCGCCGGCGATCTGGCCGAGCGCCTCCATCTTCTGCGCCTGGAGCAGCTGCGCGTTCGTTCGCTTCAGTGTTTCCGCGGTTTCCTGGTGCTGGACCACTTCTTTGCGCAATCGATTGTTTGCTTCCTGCAACTCGCTGGTTCGGATCGCCACATGGCCTTCCAGCTCGTCTCGCGAATGCCGCAGAATTTCTTCGGCCTTCTTTCTTTCCGTGATGTCGGTGGAAATACCGCAAACGGCATAGGGCGATCCGTCCGCATCGCGGAGCGCGAACTTCACCGAAAGGTAAGTGCGATCGCCCTCCTCGTGCGGCACGACCTCCTCGAACTGCATGGGCTCCGTCCTCGCCAGCGCTTCCCTGTCGTTGGCCGCGTAACTATCGGCGGCCTCCTTTGGCCAGAATGCATAAACATCACGCCCGATGACTTCGTCTTGGTTCAATCCAAAGATTCGCTCCAGCTGCGCGTTTGCCATCATGAATCGACCCTTCAGATCTTTCATGAAGATGATCGATGACGCGTTATCCAAAATTGCCTGCAGCCGTGCTTCGCTCTCGCGCAGCGCAGTCGTCCGCGCGGTCAGCAGCGCACTGGCCGCTTTCAGTTGTTCGTTAACCCGGCCAATTTCATCACGACCTTCACCCTTTTCCTGGAGCGGCAGGCCCGCCGCCACTCGTTCG
Source organism: uncultured Verrucomicrobiae bacterium (assembly GCA_963746035.1). Taxonomy (GTDB): domain Bacteria; phylum Verrucomicrobiota; class Verrucomicrobiia; order Chthoniobacterales; family UBA10450; genus JBBRDU01. Next base: position 100,743 of record CAVUZN010000003.1, read on the forward strand.
GCGTCGTCACCGATCCATTGAATACGCCGGACCGTCGAGCGACTCAGCAAATAGACGGCGACGAAACCGCCGCTGATGCCCATGGCGGCCGTGATCGCGGTGGCGACAATATTCAGATCACGCAGTTGCTCCAGCCGGTTGCCGCGCTGCGTGTGCAGCAGAATTTCCTCGGCTTCCATTTGCAGGAGAAGATTCCGCGCCGCTTCCGTTTGCCTTAAACCATCGGCGACAAGATCTGCCGCCTGGTAATGATCCCCAATCGTCCCGGAATTCATGATCGCCTCGTTCAGGCGATGGCATTCGTTAACCAAGGTTCGCACCTGACCCACGCGCCCGACCTGGGAGTCGTTGTCGATCACGCTGCCGGCCAGTCGAGTCAGGGCTTGAACCACCTCATCGCGCGCGCGCGCTTCATCATCACGCAAGTCCTGGTCACCGGTGAGAACAAACCCGCGCGCAGAGGCCTCCTCCGCGTTCAGAGCGGTCAGCGCGTGCGCGATCTGTTGCCGAACATCGAGGGTGTGCGAGACCCGCCGCTGTGCGCGTCGCTCTGCCGTCGAAAGTGCGTATAAGGCGATGAACCCAATCAGAAGCGCAACGCTTGGAAAAAGCGCCGTAAGCAAACCCTTTTGACCGAGTTTAAGGTCGTTCCAAAAGCGAGATTTCATCCCTGCTGCGAGCGGTCGCTCAGGGAGCGAAAAGCGTGCCCCCACTGGAAGTGCCCTTGAACTCGCCGTTTACGCATCGGGCGATTCCGTTTAATCTCCGCCTAATGCCGGAGGGAAAGGAAGCAGCGGGGACAAATCCTTTGCGAGAAGGGCTGGCCATGCGCGCCGTGCCCCAGCCCTGCGCCATCGTCATTTTCGGCGCCACCGGCGACCTGACTCATCGCAAGCTTTTGCCGGCTCTCTACAACCTGGCCGCGGACGGAGAACTCCCTCCCGCTGTGGCCGTTATCGGTTTCGCCCGGCGCCCCAAAACAGACGACGAATTTCGTGGCGAAATGGAGGAAGCGACGCGAAAATTCTCCCGTCAGCAGGTGCGCGACGAAATCTGGAAGACCTTCGCGCAATCGCTCTTTTATCACCAAAGTGATTTTGCGGATGAAAACGGCTTTAAAACCCTGGCCGAGCGGCTCGATCAACTCGACCGCGAGCGCGGCACTCGCGGAAACAGGCTTTTTTACCTGGCGGTGGCGCCGGAACAATTCGAACCAATCCTGCATCACCTCAAGGCGATTGGTTTGACCCACGCGCAGGAAGGTAGTTGGGCCCGGGTCATCGTGGAGAAGCCTTTCGGCAGTGATCTCGACTCCGCCAGAAAGCTGAACAAACTCGTTAGGAAATCGTTCTCCGAAGATCAAACGTATCGGATTGACCATTTTCTTGGAAAGGAGACGGCCCAGAACATTCTCGTTCTGCGCTTCGCCAATGCCATCTTCGAGCCGCTTTGGAACAGTCGTTACATCGACCATATCCAAATCACCGCCGCGGAAACCTTGGGGGTCGAATCTCGGGGCGGCTATTACGAAACAGCGGGCGCACTGCGCGACATGGTTCAAAATCACCTTCTCCAATTGCTTTGCCTGATCGCAATGGAGCCGCCCACCGATCTCCGGGCCAACTCGATCCGCGACGAAAAACTGAAGGTGGTCAGGGCTCTCCGGCGCCTCGCCGGTGAGGAGGTTGCGGCCAACGTGATTCGTGGTCAATACGCCGAAGGCTCAATCGACGGCCAAACGGTGCAACCTTATCGCAAGGAAGAAAAGGTTGATCCTAAATCCGACACCGAAACCTTCGTCGCACTGCGTCTCCATATCGACAACTGGCGCTTTGCCAACATGCCGGTTTACCTGCGCGTCGGGAAACGCCTGCCAAAGTCCGGCACCGAGATCTCGGTCCATTTCAAACGCGCGCCCGGTGTTTTGTTCAATAAGGAGTCGTTCGTCCTTGCTCACAATGTTCTCGTTGTCCGCATCCAACCCGACGAAGGCATTTCCTTGCGGATGCAGGCGAAGGTTCCCGGCACAAGCCTCCGTATTGAGCCGGTGAAAATGGATTTTCATTATGGGACGTCCTTCGGCAAGCCAAGCCCCGAGGCATACGAGCGTCTCTTGCTCGATGCCATGAGCGGGGATGCTACGCTTTTCGCCCGCAGCGACGAGGTGGAGGAAGCGTGGGCCTTCGTCGATCCCATTGAAGAGGCCTGGCACAGCGCCAAGCCACCGGAGCTTTTTTCCTATCCTGCCGGATCGTGGGGGCCGGACGCAGCCGATGACCTGCTGGCGCGCGATGACCGAAGCTGGCGCCGTTTCTAAAAGAGCATGGCTGCGCTAACGGAAACATATTCTCCCGGCCTGCCCGTCGAGGTGCGTGACATTGATCGCGAACTCAAGAAACTCTGGCAGCAAAACGAAGGCGCCACCCGAGCGTCACTCGTTAACCTGGCCGTCTACAGCGAAGATTTCAGTTCGCTGGAACGGAATACCAGGTTGGTTTCCGAGCTCACGGAAAACCTCGCCTGCCGCGCGATCGTGATCGCCGCCGATCCTCACCCGCAACAGAATCATGTCGAAGCCTGGATCAGCGCGCATTGCCACGTCAGCCGCGCCGGCACCAAGCAGATTTGTTCGGAACAAATTTCCTTCCGTCTGCAGGGCCCCTGCACCAGCCTCCTCGCCAATATCGTCTTCGCCCATTTGGACTCCGACCTCCCGCTCTATCTCTGGTGGCAGGGGGAGCTGCACGATCCCATCGATTCCCAGCTCTGGAGCTGGGTCGATCGCCTGATCTACGACAGCCGCGAGTGGAAGGACGTTGCCGAACAACTGGCACTGCTCGAAAGCGCGCAGGAGCAGGCGCGGCAACGCGTGATTCTTTGCGATTTGAACTGGACCCGCATTTATCGGATCCGCCTCGCGCTCGCGCAATTCTTCGATCATCCGGTTTCGCACCGTCATTTCAACTCGATCAGCAGCGTGGAGATTGCCTGCGCTCCGACGTTTCGCTCAACCGCTTTTCTCCTCCTTGGCTGGATCGCCGCCCAGCTTGGCTGGACCTTCCAAGCCGGCAAGGATCACGATCTCAGCTTTGTCGACCGCAACCGGCGCTTGATTCGTGCAAGCGTGAGGGAGCGCCCGGGCGCGCCCATCGGGCAAATCTCACTCCTGACCAAAGAAGTCGAGTTTCGAATCGTCCATCGCGAGAAGAGCGACTTCCTGGAAGTATCCCGCGGCCAGCCGGGAATGGCGGCAACACCACAGCTTCTTCCGGCCGAGAGTGAAGACCTCGTCCGCCTCGTCGGCGACGAACTGATGCGCGGCGGCCCGCATAAGGTCTACCAAAGCGCCCTTCGCAGTATCCGCGCGCTGCTCTGAGCGATAAAGACGCATTCCATCAACCGGCGGATTGCGCCGCGGCCGGTCGGCTCGCGCACAGCTTCTGCTCTCCCGAGGTCTCATGCTGGAACGATCAACCCACATCCTCCTTCTCGGCGTTCTGACCCTCGCCCTGCCCGCCTGCGGCTACATGACTTCAGGCAGCCGGCAGCAGATGGCCTACGCTCATTACGTCCGGAAAATGAGCCACAATCGGGTCCACCAGAAAACGAAGTTCAAGAAAACGAAGGTCCCCAAAGGCCAAACTTCAGAGCCCATGCTCAACGGCGGAACGCAGGGACCGCAGTCGGTCTCGCATCCCCACGCAGAAATGCAGGCACTACCGGCCGCGGAATCGCAAGCCCCTGAGCCTAGCGGTTCACCGGAATAGGTTTGCCGTCGGCGTCGATCGCCACATAAGTGAAGACCGCGTGCGTCACCCGCACGAGTTCGCCCGAGCGATAGCGCCGCACCCACGCTTCCACTGGGATCGTCATCGAGGACTTTCCGATCTTCTCGACTCGCGCATAACACGCGACCGTGTCGCCGACACGCACCGGCTGCAGGAAAGACATTCCATCCATCGCCACCGTGACCACCCGGCATTTCGCCGTTTTGGTCGCAAGGATGGCGCTGCCCAAATCCATTTGCGACATCAGCCAACCGCCGAATACGTCACCACTCGGGTTTGTATCCTTGGGCATGGCAATCGTCTGAATAACCAATTCGCCGTGCGGCTCGGTCTCCTCATTCATGGCGCCGACATTACAGAATCAACATGCAATCGCCATAACTGAAAAAACGGTAGCGCGATGCGACCGCTTCAGCGTAAGCGCGCAGAACGAATTCGCGGCCCGCGAACGCGCTCACCAGCATCAGCAGGGTGGAGCGCGGCAGGTGAAAGTTCGTTAGGAGAGCATCCACCATTTTGAATTGATAGGGCGGTCGAATGAAGATGTCGGTGCTCCCGCTGCTTGGGGCAATTCGCCCCGCCGCCGTCGCGGCCGACTCCAGCACACGCACCGAGGTAGTTCCAACCGCGATCCGTCGCTGCGCTTCATTGATCCGGGCCGCGTTCTCCGCCGTGACTTCGTAACGCTCCGCGTGCATCTGGTGCCCCTGCAGGTCTTCCGTCTGCACCGGCTGAAACGTGCCGAGCCCCACATGCAATGTCACGAAAGCATGCGGAATCTTCGCCAGGATTTCCGGGGTAAAATGCAAGCCAGCCGTCGGCGCCGCCACCGCCCCCGATTGCGCTGCGTAAACCGTCTGGTAACGAATGTCGTCCTCCGCGTCGGCCGCGCGGCCGAGATAAGGCGGAATCGGCAGCGCCCCGCCCGCCTGCAGATCGATCTCCTGCTCGCTTTCCACGATCCGTTCACCCGACGCCAAGACGGCCGTAACCCGGACGATGACTCCCTTAATCGTCGCAACCGCCCCGACCCGCATTTTGCGCCCCGGTTTGACCAGGCACTGCCAGCGCCGCTCCGTCAGTTTCTCTACGAAGAGGAACTCGATCCGGCCATCGTCCGAAAACTGCCGCGCCGGAACGACACGCGTGTTGTTCAGAACGAAGAGGTCACCCGTTTGCACAAAAGCGGGCAGCCCACGGAACTCGCGATGCTCAATCGTCTGAGCGGCACGATCGAGCACCATCATTCGCGAAGCATCCCGCTCGGAAAGGGGGCGGCTCGCAATTAATTCCGGCGGCAACTCAAAGTCGTAGTCGCTCAAGCGCGAACTCATCGGAGGATCATGAAAGCGATTGCACCGTTGCGCAAAAATTAACAGAATCGCACCGATGCAATTCTATCGCGGAGTCGATCTGGTCGTGGCCGCGCTGGAGAAGATGCGCCAGGACTCGGAACGCATTCCTCATTGTTCGCGGGAGGCGCTCGATTCCATTCTCTGGCCGCGCGTCCCCGCGGATCCCGCGAAGCAGGACAAGCTCGACGAAATCAACAAACGAGTTAGCGGCTGCACTCAATGTCCTCATCTTGCTTCTTCGCGAAAGCAAACCGTCTTCGGCGTCGGCAACCCCGATGCCGACGTGATGTTCATCGGCGAAGCGCCGGGTGCAGACGAAGACGCACAAGGCGAACCATTCGTCGGGCGCGCCGGCCAGCTGCTCGCGCGAATTATTTCCGCCATGGGCTTTAACCGGGAGGATGTTTATATTGCAAACATCCTGAAATGCCGGCCGGACACTCCCGGCGCCAGCAGCGGCAACCGTCCGCCGACGCCGGAGGAAATGCAGACCTGCCTGCCCTATCTCGTAGAACAAATTGAGATCGTTCAACCGAAGGTTCTGGTCGCCCTGGGCGCTACCGCCGTGGAAGGGTTGCTCGGCCTGCGCGCACCGATGCGCGGATTGCGCGGCACATGGCATTCCTATCAGGACACGCCGCTGGTCATCACCTACCACCCCTCTTACCTCTTGCGAAACCAAGCGCCAGCCGAGAAAAGGAAGGTCTGGGAAGACATGCTCCAGGTGCTCGAACGGCTCGAGCTCCCCATCTCCGAAAAGCAGCGCAATTACTTTCTGCCGCGGGAAAATTAGACGCAAAGCTCTCCGACTCCTTGGCGACCTCTCGGTTAGCATTGTCATCCCGAGCGCAGCCGAGGGATCTCACAGGCGCTCGCAGATCACGCTAAAGGCCAGACATCTCGACCGGAAACCTCGTCCCGAAAACGACTGTTCCCCCTAACGAGCCGCGAAGATCCCTTGCAGAACCTTCCGAGATCCCAACCCCGCCACCGCCCGAAAAAGAATGGAGCGAACCTGCGCCCGCGGGATCTTGACTCTTCGTTCGAAAATTCCGACGCCCGCCGTCCGGAGTTCTTCAATTGTGCGAATGCCAATCAGCGCCGGCAGGGCAGTGGCGACGCGAACGCGTCGATTATTGGTCGCCTCGACGTAACGCATCCCGGAACGAATCCCGTCCTCGGCCTTCTGTAACCACGCCCACACCACCTGAATGGCGACGTCAGGTCGTTCCAGCACCTCGGCAGGTAAGATACCTGCCTGCATCAGCTCATCTTGCGGCAGGTAACATCGCCCGGCCGCGAGATCGTTCGGCAGGTCACGAAGGATGTTCACCAGTTGAAGCCCTTTTCCGTAGGCCCGGCCCCATTTTCTCATCTCTTCGACGTCGGCTGAAGTAAATGCGCGGAGATGGCGATTGCACATGTCCGTCCAGAATTCGCCTACGCACCCGGCGATCAGGTAAGTGTATTCGTCCAACTCGGCGGCATTCTGCAGGGCACGGACAGCACCTCCGTCTCCGAACCGCTCGAGATCGAACTCCTGCGCGCGCGTGATTTTCGCCAGGACAGTTTGGATGTCCGCTCGATCAGGCGAATCGCACTGCCGCAGCCTGGAGAGGCACTCCGGCACCAAGAAGATGAGTCGTCGCTCCGATTCGTTCGTCTGGCGCGGGGCGAAATCATTCGCCAGATCTTGTAGTCCAACTTGATCCGCTGTGGCGATGGCTTGAGACAGCGCCTTCAGTTTTTCGCGTCGGGTAGAAACAGAAACTCCAGACGTGTCAGCCAGCGTATCCGTCGCGCGCGCCAGCAGGTAAGCCAGGCCGACTGGGTCGCGCAGCCCAGCAGGCAAAAGGCGGATGGAAAGGTAAAAGGAGCGCGAAACAGATCGCAGCAGATCGCCCGTTAACGAAACACTGGTTGCCTCGCCTCGGTCTGCCATTTCCTGGCCTAACGATCTTTTCCAACGCTGCGCAAATCAATCTTGCCCCGTTCGGAGTTGCCAAGTCCCCCGTAGGAGGCGGCTTGGACGTAGACAGCCATATTGCCAATCGCCGGCACCCCGCCGCGCTTCCGCCATTCTTCCAGCTTCTTCAGCAGGATCGAATCGAGCGCGACCGGATCTTTGCTCGCGTAGATCGTCGCATGCTTCTCCGAAAAGAGCGGCTGCGACTGCGGACCGCCCGCGTATTGCGCAATCAAGCCGTCCACGATGTTCAGAACGACTTTCTGCCCAATCATCGGATGCGCATACATTTCGGCGATCGCGGTCGCGCCGAAGCGGTTCCCTTGCGAGAAACGACGCCAGTTATCGATGTTCGGGATGGTCATATTATAAAGACATCCGGCGATACCGTTTCGCTCCGTGTTGCTCATCACCGGAACGTTTATCACCTTCGTGACTTCCTGGGAGAGAATGCGGGCGATATGGCTGACGTTGCTGTTGTTCTCGGTGTCTTCCAGCGCGTCGACACTCCCGAGCTCGTGATGATAATCGAGGTCGCCCCAAACCAGCTGCCCCAGGATCGGCGCCGTAAAGGTCACTTTATCGTCATAACCAGTCCTCGGAGTGATCTCCCGAAGTTGGTAGCCTTCGTCTCCGGGGCGATAACCGGCCTCCTTGATCTTGGAGAGCGATTTATCCCACACGATAATGCCGCTGCGCGGATGGCCGGCGGCGACCAGGCCGTCAACAATCGCGTTAACCACTTCGTGGTGGGTGGTGAACAGCTGCCCGCCGGCCGCGGAGATCTTGATTCCGACCTTTTCGTTAGGCGATACCAGTGTCGCCCAGGCGCGCCCAACGTCGCTTTGACCGGTCGCTGCCATCACCACCCGATCGACCATTCCTCGGACGACTTTCCCTTGCGGGGTGAAACCGTCCAAGGCGTCGGAATTATGATCGTAGTAGACCACCGAGCGCGCGGGCTTGGGTGCCGGCGTTGCGACGGAAGCCGGGGACGGCGTTGCCACCTGCCCATGCGCCAGGACGGTCATCGCAAAAAATGAAAGAACAGTTAGATTTCGGGCCACAGAAATCGAGGTTCGCCTCGGCAGCTATGAAGCAGGACTCGGCACATAACGTGGAGAGATTAGAACCAGTCCGCCACCTCTATGTTCACATTCCGTTTTGCGCCCGGATCTGTCCATATTGCGCTTTTTATAAGGATCGGCTCGACCGATCGCAAACGGAGCGTTTTTGCGAGGCCATCCTCGCGGAAGTCGACTTCCACCGGAACACTCTGCCGGTCAGGCCGCACACCATCTTCTTCGGCGGCGGCACACCCACCGCCCTTTCCACCCCTCAGCTCGAAGCCCTGCTGAAAGGATGCCGCGAGCGACTGGACCTTTCCGAGCTGCGCGAATGGACGATCGAGGCTAATCCCGGCAGCGTCTCCGTGCGCAAAGCGAAAATGTTGAGGGAGCTCGGGATCAGCCGGATCAGCCTTGGCGTGCAATCGTGGGACGACTCATTGTTGCACTTGCTCGGACGCGAACACAACGCAGCCCACGCCGAAGAATCGTACCAGATCTTTCGCCAGGCTGGTTTCAGCAACATCAGCATCGATCTCATGTTCGCCCTTCCCGGACAGACGGTCGAGCAATGGCGCAGGACGCTGGAGAAAACGCTTTCGTTAGGGCCCGATCACATATCTGCCTACTGCCTCACCTACGAAGAGGATACTGCCTTCTTCGAACGCCACACGCGCGGCGAGCTAAACTCCGACGATCAAACCGAGGCATCTCACTTCGAGATCGCGATGGAGATGCTGGAGGCCGTGGGCTACACGCACTACGAGATATCGAATTACGCGCATCCCGGTTTTGAGTCTCTCCACAACCGCGCCTACTGGGCCGGAGCGGATTATCTCGGGATCGGCCCCAGCGCCTTCTCTACCCTCGGGTTCGAGCGGCGGCAAAACATCGCGGATTACCGCGCTTACGCCGACCTCCTTCTTTCCGGCCAATCTCCGGTGCAATCATCCGAGATGCTTTCGCCGGAAGCAAAGCGCCTCGAACGAATTGCCCTTTCCCTGCGCACTCACGAAGGCCTGTCTCCCGAATTCGTTCCCGCAACATCGGCAAAACCAGCCGAATTGATGGAGCTCGGCCTCCTCGAATCAAAAGACGGCCGCTTTGTCCTCACCCGCCGCGGCCGCACCCTCGCCGACACCGTCGCCGCCGAACTCGCCTAGTCGCCAACGGCGACGGACCACGGGACGACGGGACCACGGGCCACAGAAAGCGGCCGCCGCCCCAAAGACGTGTCATCCCGAGCGCGGGAGCGCCGAGGGATCCCTCAAGCGCCTACTGACTCATGCAAAGTCTGCACAGATCGTAACCGGCACCCACGACTGCGAGAAACGGGACGGCGGGAGCCGCCCTCTTAGTCAGTGGTCCGTGGTCCGTGCCCCGCTGGCCCGCTACTCCCCCACTCCGCCATATCTCCGCTGCCTCCTGCCGTATTCCTGCACCGCCGCAAACAAATCGGCGCGAGTGAAATCCGGCCAGAGCTTCGGCGTCACGTACATCTCCGTATAAGAAAGCTGCCAGAGAAGAAAATTCGAGAGCCGCATCTCACCCGAAGTGCGGATGAGCAGATCCGGATCCGGATAATAACGGGTGTAGAGATGTTTGCTGAACATCTCCACGTCGATCATCGATTTGTCGATATGCCCGAGTTCAATCGCGCGTAGCAGGCTTTTGATCCCATCAATGATCTCCAGCCGCGCCCCGTAACTGAGCGCGAGGATAAGCGTGAGTCCATTATTCCCGGACGTTTGCTCGATGCTTTTATGCAGTTGCTCCTGGCAGCGCTCCGGCAAATCCGTTAGGCGCCCAATCGCCTGCAGTCGCACATTTTTCTCCAGCAACTCCGGCGTTTTCTCCTTCAAAAACTTTTCCAGCAGACGCATCAGCGCAAAGACCTCGCTTTTCGGACGTTGCCAGTTCTCCGCCGAGAACGCGTAGAGCGTCAGGTATTCCACTTTCAGCTCACCGCAGCCCTCGACACACTCGCGCACAGCCTGCGCGCCTTTCTCGTGTCCCTTGATCCGGGGAAGCGAACGCTGCTTCGCCCAGCGTCCATTTCCATCCATGATGATGGCAATATGTCGTGGGACAGCCTGGGTTTTTGTGGCCATGCGTTTACAGAAAAAGGGTCTGACCCCGCGCTGGGCCGACGCTGATCATCGACAGTTTTGCGCCGGTCAGTTCGGAAAGGCGACGGACATATCTTCTCGCGTTTGGCGGAAGAGCGGAGTAGCGCCGCGCCGCCTGCGTCGATTTTTTCCAACCCGGCATTTCTTCGTAGACGGGTTTGCAGGCGGCAAGATGATCGGCATCGCATGGCGGAACATCCAGGCGCTTGCTGGCGAGATCGTAGGCCACGCAGATTCGAATCGTTTCGACCTGGTCGAGCCCATCGAGATTCGTGATCGCCAGTTCGTCGATCCCATTGATCATCGTGGCATAACGACTGGCCACGGCGTCAAACCACCCGCACCGTCGCGCCCGTCCGGTAGTCGCGCCAAATTCGCGTCCCATCTCGTGCAGCAGGTCCGAAAGACCTGCGTCCTCGGTCGGTAACGCACCTTCCCCCACCCGAGTGGTGTACGCCTTCATCACTCCCACGACTCGATCCATTCGATGCGGAGGCACGCCAGTTCCGGTGCAGGCGCCACCTGCCGTGGTATTCGACGACGTGACAAACGGATAAGTGCCGTGGTCGATGTCGAGGAACGTTCCCTGGGCGCCTTCGAACAGTATCTCCTTACCCTTCAGGAGCGCGCGATGAAGATAAACGACCGTGTTGGTGACAAACGGCCGAAGCTTTTCGCCCGCCTCGAGATATTGCTCGTTTACCGCATCGTAATCGATCGCTTTGGCGCCGAGAGCGCGGAGGATGCTGTTGTTCTCCTGAATCTTCGCCTGCAGCTTGGCCGAGAAAAGCGGCGGCTGCATTAGATCGGAGACGCGCAGGCCGGTGCGCGCGGCTTTGTCTCCGTAGGCCGGGCCGATCCCGCGTTTAGTCGTGCCAATTTTTACATGACCTTCGCCCTTTCGCAGTTCTCGCTGCTCGTCCAGGGCACGGTGATACGGCAGAACAAGATGAGCACAATCACTCAGCAGCAAATTCCTGCCGATCTGGATCTCGAGTTTGCGCAGCCCTTCGATTTCCCCGACCAACGCAATCGGATCGACCACCACGCCGTTCCCGATCACACAGACTTTGCCGCGGCGAAGAATGCCCGACGGAATCAGGTGCAGAATGTAAGTCTGACCACGATGAATGACGGTATGGCCGGCGTTGTTCCCGCCCTGGCTGCGCACGACGATGTCTGCCTTGGCGGTGAGCACATCAATGATCTTTCCCTTTCCTTCATCGCCCCATTGAGCGCCGATCAGAATCGTATTCGCCATTCGCAGTGGTGACGTTAGAGCGTTACCGGCGTTACAAAAGTGAAAAGCGCGACGCGACGCGGCTGCGCCGCGGAAGCTCCAAATTCCAAACTCCAAGCTGCAATAAATCAGAACGCGGCCTCATCCCCCGCTGTCATCCCGAGCCGCGGGAGCGGCCGAGGGATCCCGCGCGCGGGTCCAGTCACCCTGATCACTGACGCGCGTCCGACAGCGATGACACAGAATCACAGGACGGCGGGAGCCGCCCCTTTTTCATCCCTCTCCATCCACCCTCTACCATCCTCCCATCCACCCACGCCGTCCCATCCGTATCTAAAGGCAAGATGCGCACTATCTTACTTATTATTCTGATACTTCTGCTCATCGGATCGTTACCCGCATGGCCCTATGCCTCCGGCTGGGGTTATTATCCGGGCGGTGGTCTGCTTGTAGTGATCATTCTGATTCTGCTGCTCTGGCGCAGCTGAGCCAAACAGCGTTTCAGTGTGCCGAAGAGGGCGCGCGTTTCGCGCGCCTTCGACGGCGCGCGCGCCGCCCGGGGCGGCTATCCAGCGCACTCGCGGCTTGCTTCCTGGCTCCGACGGCGAAACACCGCATCTGGTCGTCGGAGCAGAGACTGACTGTGTAGGCAGCCGTATCGGCTGCGGAATTTTTTCAATTTGCAGGCGACACGCCTACCGCCACAGAAATTCCCGAGACGGCGTTCCGAGACGGGAAACTTCCCTACCCGTTATTCTTCGAGGCCAGCGCGCGCTTCAGCGCAGCCGCCGATTCCGTCGTTCCGCCACCCGTGTGGGGATGCGAATAATTGCGCACCTTGTCCCAACGAATTCGTTGGTCGCGGGTGAAGGTGTTCATCGCCACGCGATAGCTGCCACCACCGCTTTGCAGATGGCGATGCGCCTGAATGAACTGAGACGGATCGTAGTAGTTGCTGAAGTCCTGCGCGAAGGCTGCCCGACTCATCCCGATCTCGATGTTCTTGCGGATTTCCAGATGGAGATGCGCGTCATAAAGACCGTGCGCCGTACCCATGGTCGCGATCTTTTGACCTCGCGCCACCGCCTGGCCTTTGTGCACGAGCATGTTTTGAAGGTGGCCGTAAAGCGAATCGATCGTGCGGACGGCTCCCCCGTCCCGATAGCTGTGGCGAATGATCACCACATTTCCCCAGCCCATGTGACAATCACGCGCGAAAACAACCAGACCGTCGCCAATCGCGTAGATCGGGTCGCCCAGATCAGTGTCCCCGCCACCTACGCCGTCCCAATCTTCGCCCATGTGGCCGTGAGAACGGAAACCGCGCGCCTTGTAATAGCGTTGTGCATCCGGGCGGCCAACCGGGAAATCGAACCCATCGGCCAGCTTGATGAAAGCGGTCTCGAAATGATCGGTGCTCAGGACCGGGGTGGTCGAGTCGAGCGCCGAGCTTTGCGTTAACGAAACCTTGGTCGGCGAGTTAAGCTCGCGCCGACTCTGTAAGGTCGCCGGCGCGGAGGCAATGGAGTGCGCCTCCGTGGCCGCTTGCGGGAAGGTGGACTTGGGGAACGCCACCGTTTTCTTAAGAATTGCGGATGAGGCGACCACTGGCTTGGTCGGCGATCCAGACGTGCCGCTTTCTTCTTCCTCCACGGCGCTTTCGACTTTTAGGTCGGCCGCTGCCGGCTTTGGACTGGAAGCGGACACCTTCGAAGCAACTTTCGCAGCTGTCGCGGTCGCGACCTGCTTCTTTACCTTCGTTACCACATCATGAGTCGGACCTTCCGCTGGAGGCGGCGGTTCCTTTGTCTGCGCCACCACGGGCAACTTCGTATGGTCGGACGCTTTCGAGGACTTGTTAGGCGTTGAGGCAACCGCTATTTCCGGGGCCGTTGTTGTTTTCGACGGAACTTGGACGCTCGCTTTGCTCGGCGGTGGAACCGCGGGCGGAAGTTTTGCCGCTGTCTGCGTCTTCGCGAGCAGCGACGGCTGCGGTTTAACGATCGGCGACGGGGTGGCCGCCGGTGCGCGCTGACCGGGCACCACCGCGGGGGCCGCTTTCGCGACAGTTGCCGCCGGCGTTTTGGTTTCCGGTTTCGCTGTTTTGGGGACAGCGGCAATCGTTGCTTTTTTCTCGGTCGCCGTCTCGGATTTACTCGCGACGGCCGTTGCCGCTGCCTCTGCCTTCTTTACCGGCGCGGAAGCGACTTTCTCGGTCGCGGCGGCGCTCTTCGCGTGATCAACCGCGGCTTCCGCTTTGGGATATTTGGGTTTTGCCTTTTGCTCGCCGACAAACACCTCTTGCGCAGACGCGTACGCGACAAAAAGGGCTCCGCAAACCAAGGCGGTGGCGAAGGTCTTCACCATGGCAGGCGCCCGTCTTAGCGGAACCCACCCCCCATGGCAAGCCCCTAATTTACGGCATAAAAGGGACAACGAGGCCACGGACCCCCTCCGGGGAGGGCGCACGCCTCGTGCGCCGACGATGGCGCCCTCGCCATCGCCAAATTCCCCCGTTCCGGGGAGCGCCTTTCAGCCTTTCAGCCCTTTCAGCCCTTTCAGCTTTTTCCCTGCTGCCTGACCAGTTGCAACACCGGCAACGGAAACCGAAGCCGCATTTCATCATCCAGGTAGATCTCGACATGATGCAGCCCGTAAGCCTGGAATTGCACCCCGCCAAAGTAATGCACGTTGGTCGCGTGCTGCCCTTCCATTTCCTTCAGGGCAAACTCGACCTCCGCCTGCGCGATCACCTGACTCTCATCCGCGCCCACAATTCGCGATCGCTGTTTAAACTTGCCCGCGCCGCTGCACCATCTCGTCCAGATGCAGAGGCGAATGAAATTGATCGGCAAGCCGGGCGCCGCAATCACATTCAGGACGCCGACCAATGTCTGCATGCCGTTGAATTCGCAACGCACGTCCTCACAAACAACGCAGCTCTGCAGGTCGGGAAGGATCCGTTCTTCGTCCATCTTCAACCCAGCCCTTTCACCACCATGTAGAATAGCGCAATGCCTAACAATATCCGGTAAACAGCGAACGGGACGAATCCGCGCGCGCGCACCCAGTTCATGAACCAGGCGACCACCGCGAGCGCGACAATAAAAGAAACCACCATCCCAATGCCGAGCACCACCCACTCGTGCGATCCCATATGCACCGGCGCCAATTGTTCACCATTCGCTCCGGTCTCGTGATGAGTCAGAGTCTTGAGCAGGTCGTATCCGGTCGCGACCACCATCGTCGGCATCGAAAGAAAAAAGGAGAATTCCAGCGCCGCCGGCCGGGACATTCCCGCGATCTGTCCGGCTGCGATCGTCGACATCGACCGTGACGTTCCCGGAAACACCGCTGCCAAAATCTGACAGGCGCCGATCCAGATCGACTGCGGCAGTGTCATTTCTTCCATGTGGTTGGTTCGCGGATTGCGACAGACGACGTCAACGATCCACATGATCACGCCGCCAATCACCAGCGCCCACGCCATCACCTGGAGATTCTCCAGGTTCAGCGCGATCTTCTTTTTCAAGAAAAACGCGGGCACCGCGGTCACCACGAACGCGATGACAGTGAGCGACAACGGGTGGGTGAGGAAGCTGCGGTCACCCCGTTCGCCGCGCGGAAAGGTGGAAAGAAACTTCAAGATCCGCCTGCCGAAGTAGACCGGGAGCGCCAGGATGGCGCCGAGTTGGATGACGACGGTGTACATCTTCCAGAAGGAATCGTGCAGATCGAGATGCAACAGCGCTTCGGTGATGCGCAAATGCGCCGTCGAACTAACCGGCAAAAATTCTGTCAATCCCTCGACAATCCCGAGCAGAATCGAGAGCAAATATTCGTGATGAGCAAACCAGTCATTCATGCGCGCCGCCGAAGGTAGCGGGGATTACCCGAACCCGCCAAATTCTTTTCAGCGAGCACAATTACTTAACCCTTCAGCCGGTCCAGTTCAGCACCAACCATCTCCCGGACAAGCTGGTCAAAAGTCCCGCGAGGTTGCCAGCCCAGGGCCTTTCGAATTTTGCTCGCGTCCCCCACAAGTTGAGTCGGCTCGAGCGGGCGATCGAAAGCAGGATCGCGCCTAACAAACTGCTGCCAATCGAGATCGACCACTTTGAAGGCGGCTTCGACAAACTCTCGAACGGTATGCGTCTCACCCGTCGCGACTATGTAATCGTCGGCTACGTCGTGTTGCAGGATCATCCACATGGCCTCGACATAATCCTGGGCTCGGCCCCAGTCCCGCTTCGCGTCCAAGTTGCCAAGCCGCAGCTCCGTCTCTCGGCCGCGGGCGATACGCGCGGCGGAGCGTGCAATTTTCTGCGTAACGAAATTTTCCCCGCGGCGCGGCGACTCATGATTGTAAAGAATGCCGTTGCAAACGAACAGGGAGTAGGATTCCCGATAAACGCGGGCGATCTGCGTAGCGAATGCCTTGGCGCAACCGTAGGGACTGGTGGGACGCAGCGCAGTCGCTTCGTTTTGCGGCGCCTGGCCAGCCGCGCCGAAGATTTCAGAGCTCGAGGCATGGTAAAACCGGGGAGGATTCGGTTGCTCACGCGCAATCTCAAAAAGGCGCAAAGCAGCCATTCCGACCTCGTCGCAGGTGGTCTCGGGAATTTCGAAACTCAAACCTACGTGACTCTGTCCAGCAAGGTGGTAAACCTCCCCCGGCTGGACCTCAGCGAAAATTCTCCGCAACGCAGTCGTGTCGGTCAGATCTCCATAGTGCAGGAACAGCCTTTGATTATAAACCCGGTCGTCCTGCCGCAGATGCTCGATCCGCGAACGCTGAAAATTGCTCGTTCGGCGGACTAAGCCGTGGACGGAATAACCCTTCTCGAGCAGGAGTTCGGAAAGGTATGAGCCATCCTGCCCCGTGACGCCCGTGATCAACGCCGTCTTTTCTGGTCGTGCCACAAAGCAAATTAAGCGTGTTTGGTGCCTCGGCCCAAGCTTCGTCTATAGTGTCTCATATTGGACTAATCCCTGCTTTGCGTCATGGACGTTTGGCGTGATGTTGCCGCCTCAGGACCGGAATATGGTGTCTCTCTCGAATGAGTGCGCCCATCACCGCAGCTAATTGAATAAAAATGAGGAAAGCGTTAATCACCGGCATCACCGGCCAGGACGGAAGTTATCTGGCAGAGCTCTTATTGCAGAAGGGCTATGAAGTTCATGGCGTGATTCGCCGGGCATCTTCGTTTAACACGGAGCGCCTCGATCCCATCTATCGCGACCCGCATCAGAGCGGAACACGCATGTTCCTACACTACGGTGATCTGGCCGACGCCGTCGTTAGTTCAACGCTGATTGCAGACATCAAACCCGAGGAAATCTACAACCTCGCCGCGCAAAGCCACGTGCGCGTAAGCTTTGATATTCCGGAATACACTGGGGACATCACGGCAGTCGGCACGACGCGAATTCTCGAGGCGATGCGGAAAGCCGCTCCCAAAGCGCGGTTTTATCAGGCCAGCAGCAGCGAAATGTTCGGCTTGGTGCAGGAGACGCCTCAGAAGGAGACGACGCCTTTTTACCCGCGCAGTCCGTACGGCGCCGCCAAAGTTTACTCGTACTGGATGACAGTGAATTATCGCGAATCCTACGATTTGCACGCGAGTAACGGCATCCTGTTCAATCATGAATCGCCGCGGCGGGGAGAAACATTCGTGACGCGCAAGATTACCCGTGCGGTGGCCCGAATTAAGGCGGGCGTGCAGAAGAAGCTTTATCTTGGGAATCTCGACGCGAAGCGCGACTGGGGCTACGCCCCGGAATACGTCGAGGCGATGTGGATGATGCTGCAGCAGGACAGGCCGGACGACTACGTCATTGCGACCGGCGAAACCCACAGCATCCGCGAGTTTCTCGACCTCTCATTTCAACATGCGGGCCTGGATTGGGAAAAGTACGTTGAGATCGATCCGAAGTATTATCGCCCAGCCGAGGTCGATCTCTTGATTGGCGATGCTTCAAAAGCGAAAAAGCAATTGGAATGGGCGCCGAAGACTTCTTTCGCCGAGCTCGTCCGCATCATGACGGATGCCGATATGAAACTTCTCGCGCATGAGATGAGCGGGAAAAATATTCGGGAGTAAGTTCTCAGCCGAATGGGGTTTTTTTCAGGGCAGCGCATATTTGTCGCAGGCCATCGCGGAATGGTCGGCAGGGCCATCCTGCGAGCGCTCGAGAAACGCCGGAGCGCCAGGGAAGATTTCGAAATTCTGACCCAAACACGGCAGGAACTAGACTTGGTCGATCGCGCGGCGGTCCGGAAATATTTCGAGCAGGCGAAACCAAGCTACGTCATCCTGGCCGCTGCGAAAGTGGGCGGAATCAAAGCCAACAACGACGCCCCCGTTGAATTCCTTCTCGAGAACCTCAAGATCCAGAACAACGCCATTGAAGCAGCGCACGACTTCGGCGTGAAGAAGCTGCTTTACCTCGGGAGCTCCTGCATCTATCCGAAACACGCCCCTCAGCCGATCAGGGAAGATTCCCTCCTGACGAGCCCGCTCGAGCCCACGAACGAGTGGTATGCGATCGCAAAGATTGCGGGTCTGAAGCTGTGCCAGGCCTACCGCAAGGAGTTCGGCGACAATTTCATTTCTGCGATGCCGACAAACCTCTACGGCCCCGACGATAATTTCGATCCCGAAACAGCTCACGCACTGCCAGCAATGATCTACAAGTTTCACCAGGCTAAGGTCGCGGGAACCAAATTGGTGACGCTCTGGGGCTCCGGCACCCCTCGACGCGAATGGCTGCACGTAGATGATGCCGCCGCAGCCTGCCTGGTCTTGCTAGAAAAATATGCTGAGCCTACGCCGATCAATATCGGGGTCGGCGATGACATCACGATCAAAGAGCTGGCCGGGCTGGTGGCCGAAGTCGTCGGCTACGAAGGCTCAATCGAGTGGAATAAGGACATGCCCGATGGGACTCCGCGAAAGCTTCTCGATGTTAGCCGGGTGAATGCGCTGGGTTGGCGCGCCGCGATTGCGTTGCCAGACGGCGTTCGTAACGTCTATCGCGCGTATTTGGAGCGTCAGTAGCGTGGCCCTCTTTCTCACCTTTTAGAAAGCCGCCGAGAGACCAGCTCGTTCACCCGACTAACGAACCCGCTTACGTGGAGTGGACCGTGAACTGCCGCCAGGTTCTTCTCGCGAATCGGTGAATATTCGTCGGCAGCTCCGAGGGTTTTCTGGATCTGCTTCACTGGGTCCGACCAATCGACATCGATGATAGCAGGATAATCGAACACTTCTCTGGCGTCGACCGGGGTATTGCCAATGGGGAGACATCCCGAGGCCATCGCTTGAAGGTAGCGAAAGGTTATCGTTGAGAAGAAACCCGCTGATTCGGGATTCGTTACGGCCCGGGGAAAGCAGACACACAGCTTGGCGTCTGCCAGTGCTGTCGCCAAAGCATCCCATGTTGGCAGATTCGGGTTAGAGACATAATTGATTCCGCGTTCCGCGCAGCCCTGTGCGATGGCGGCGTGATACGGCGAATAGGCTCGCCCGAAGCTGAGAACGTCAATCGTTCGATCCTTCCACGGCTTGGAAGCGTCGTATCTTTCGCTGTCGATAAATTCCGGAAACCACTGAACGTCGGTTTGCAAACGTCTGCGCAGCTCTTGCGCGGCTTGCGCGCTGGAAACGAGAAGAAGATCAATGCGAGCTCGTCTAACCATATCGCAAAAGGATTCCAGTTCCGGCTCCCAAACATCGTATGTCCAGAGGACTCTCAGATCGTAGCCCAGGGCAAAGAAGGGAAAGGTTTTGCCCAGCAAATAATGGAGGTAGGGCAGACCGAGGCTGACGACGGCCCCGGGCCGACGAACCTGTGAGAGAAATGGCCGAAGCAGAAGAGAAAGTGCGCCGTAAAGGCGGGTGGATAGTTTTACCGGAGCAAACAGTTCCGGCCCCTGAACAACGCCCCACCCCCCAGAGCGGACGCAGGCCGCTTCCAACGGAGGGAGCAGGAGCAGCGCAGGACGCGGCTCGTTGAAACGCGACCTAACCAACCAAATTTGGGGAAGTGGGGGTGCTATCATCACGCCTGTTTATGAAGCTATGCCAGCATTCGCGTCCCCGTCGTGATATCTTCGTGCCTCGATCCTCTCAATGACCGTAAGATCAGATTCCTCCAGATTCCTCCCACGTTGGACAATGCGGACGAAATGAAGCAACCAGCAGCCATCATCGGTATTTTTTGAAGATTCTATTTACTCCCGAGGCTTTTAATCAACGTCATGGCGGCGTTAGCCGTATCTTTGCAGACCTTCAGCGAAGTCTCATATCCAGGGGTTGTCACTCGCAGGTCGTTGCCGGACTTCACATCAACCGATATCTCGCCGGAGTGGAAGGTGTCCTCGGCTGGCGTGTTCCAGAAATCGGTAAAGTTCGGTCTGCTTTCAATACGGCTTTTTGCCGATCTGTTATTGCTGCCTCTCCAGGCGCGATCATTCACCAAACCTATTATTCTCGCCATCACTATCCGCGGAATCATGCCCTCGTCCTGACCGTCTACGACATGACGCATGAAATGTGCACCGAGGCTTTCAAGGACGATGCGTCCCAGCGCGAGCAGTCTTTGAATAAAGCGAGATGCTGCGAACGCGCGGACCACATTTGCGCCATTTCAAACCAGACGAAGGAAGACTTGGTCCGGATCCTCGCCGTCCCGGCGGAAAAGATCTCTGTCACCTATCTTGGAAACCCGCTCGAAAGAGCCAGTCTGGACGTTGGCGCTGAGCCATCTCCAGAGATGTTTCCCTACCTGCTCTATGTTGGCGGCCGCGCCTGGTACAAGAACTTTCCTGCACTTTTGAGCGCATTTCGTGCTTCGGACTTTCTTGTGAGGAGTTTTCGCGTCATTTGCTACGGAGGCGGCGATTTCAGCGCTACTGAACGAGAAGCAATCAACGAAATGGGGCTGGGAGATCACATCAAGTTTCGGGAGGGCGACGATCGTCGCCTCGTTCGGTATTACCGGAACGCGGCTGCGCACGTAATCACATCCCTCTATGAAGGATTCGGACTGACCCTGCTGGAGGCGATGGCAAATGACTGCCCCATCATTTCGTCCAACCGTTCTTCGCTTCCCGAGGTCGCGGGAGACGCCGCCGCTTACTTTAATCCGGAAGATCCGAGGGACATGGCTCGAGCCATGGAAGAAACGCTTTCCGATTCTTCTGCACTCTCGCAATTGCGCAGTAAAGGGCGAGAGCGTTCGAAACTTTTTAGCTGGGATCGCTGCTCCCGCGAAACGCTGGCAGTTTACGAGCAGTTAGGCTAGGGATGAATTTCTTTAATACCTACGTCTCCGCAGAGGCGATAGCGCTGGCCACGGAAACCCTCCGCTCGACTTTCTTGAGCGAAGGGAAACGGGTCGCGGAATTCGAGCACGCCCTAAACGAGCAGCTGGCACTCTCCTTCCCGGTAGCACTGAATAGCGGCACCTCCGCTCTGCACCTCGCGCTGGTTCTGAGCGGCATTGGCCCTAACGACGAAGTAATACTTCCTGCTCAGACATTTGTGGCCAGCGCCCTGACCATTTTGATGTGCGGGGCGAAGCCGGTTTTCGCAGACATCCAAGCGGAGACCGGCAACATCGATCCCGCGTCGATTGAGAAGAAAATTACGAGACGAACAAAAGCCATCATGCCAGTGCACTGGGGTGGATATCCCTGCGATATGGCGGAGATATCCGAGCTCGCGAAGCAGCACAACCTTTCTGTCGTAGAAGATGCAGCGCACGCGTTGGGAGCAGCCTACCGGGGCTCGCCCATCGGAACGATTTCGCGTTTTACCGCCTTCTCCTTCCAGGCAATAAAGCATGTCACGACCGGCGACGGAGGAGCACTGAGCTGCGTTGCTGAGACGGACTACGTCCGGGCCCGGAAACTTCGCTGGTTTGGTATTGATCGCGCTAACAGTCGGCCGTCGGTCCTCGGTGAGCGTGAGTATGACTTGGACGAGGTCGGCTACAAATATCATCTCAATGACGTGGGCGCTGCCATTGGCCTGGGAAATCTCGCAGGGTTTCCGGCCCGGCTGGCCCGGCGTCGCCAAATTGCGAGGCACTATCGCGAAGCATTCAAAAAAATCGCAGGTCTGCAGCTCCTGCGGGAAGAGGCCGACCGTGAGAGCGCTTACTGGGTTTTCACGGCCACGGTTGAGCGGAGGAAAGATTTCATAAGAAAGCTTGCCGAGGCCCAAGTCCCTGCTTCGGTTGTTCACCTGCGGATCGACAAGAACAGCCTCTTCGGCGGCAAAAGGGACGACTTGCCTAACCAGACGACTTTCGACGAGCGGCAGGTCGCCCTTCCCATCCATGAAGCTTTAACTGACGGCGACGTGGAACAGATCATCAATATCGTCCAAGGTGGATGGTGAATTCGATGTCCGGCCAATACGATTATAAGAAATTGGCGTCTTGCGGTGACGACGTTTTTGTCAGCTCAACCGTGGAGATCCGCCGACCGCATCTTGTGCGAATCGGCAGCCATGTCGCGATTGACACCGGTTTTTATTGCACCACAGAGGCTTCAATCGGCGACTACATTCACATCGGGCCGTACGTGACTGTGATCGGAGGGGCGGAGGGACAATTTGTGCTCCGGAATTTCAATACCATTGGCGCCGGCTCGAGGGTGCTTTGTGCCACCGATTCTTTCCTCGGCGAAGGCATCGTTGGTATGGGTCCGCCCGAATTCCGCGACATGGTGCGACACGAACCGGTCATTTTCGAAATGTTTGCCAGCGTCGGAACGAATGTCGTCATCCACCCGGGGGTAACGCTGGCAGAGGGGAGTGTGGTTGGCTCCTGCTCCCTCGTCACGAAAAGCACGGAACCGTGGACGATTTATTTCGGTGTTCCAGCAAAGCCAGTCCGCCTCAGGCCGCGTGAACGAATGCTGGCCGCCGCCAAAGCCCTGAAGTACATCTCGTGAGTTCGATGAACGAAGTCGTGTTACTTGGCAGCAGCGGCTTTGTCGGCCGCAACGTCGCTCGGATTCTGGAACGGGAGAGGATTCCCTTCGTTGGAGCGTCTCGAAGCTCGGGGATAGATCTCCGCACGCCGGAAATGCTTCGAAAGCTTCTCGCCGAGAAGAAACCAGCGTTCCTGGTCAACTGCGCCGCTCATGTTGGAAGCCTGAATTATGTGACTCAACAGGCGGCGCAAATTATTTCGGAAAACGCGAGGATGATCCTCGCTCTTTACGAGGCCGTCGCGGCGGAGTCCCCGAAAACGAGAGTCATCAATCCCATCGCGAACTGCGCCTATCCGGGCACCGCTGATACCTTCGTGGAAGACGAATGGTGGAACGGGCACCTTCACCGATCCGTCCTTTCTTACGGAGAGACGAGACGATTTCTTTGGGCAGTCGCGGAGTGCTTTCAAATGCAGCACAACGTCCGGAGCATTCATCTCCTCGTTCCTAACATGTATGGGCCGTTTGATTCTACCGACCCGAACAAGGCGCACGCCCTGAATGCGCTCGTTTCGAAGTTCGTGAAGGCGAAGCAGACGAAGACTACTCAAGTCGAAATCTGGGGGACAGGAGTCGCCATCAGGGAGTGGCTCTACGCGGAGGATTTCGGCAGGCTAATCCTTCAGATTATCCGCTCGCCGGAAATGATCGGACTGGCCGAACCCGTTAATGTGGGCCAAAACTTCGGCTTAAGCGTTCGCGAACTGGTCGACCTCATTATCAAAGGGACCGGCTATAACGGCGACATCCGCTACGACGACAGCAAACCGGATGGAGCGCCGCGCAAAGTCATGGATGACCGAAAGTTCCGGAAGGTCTTTCCAGACTTTTCGTTCACGCCGCTGGATACGGGACTACGGCAGACGGTGAATTACTACACGTCGATCTATCCGTATCCTTAAGGTTTATCCGTGCACCTCGTTTCTCCCGCTTTGCGGGATCCCGTCAGCCTTAGCTACGTCCTCGTCACTCGGAACAAGCTCGAGTTCCTGAAGGAAGCCATTCCCCGGTTACTCGCAACACGGCAGCCGGACGAGGAAGTGATTGTGATCGATGGCGGCAGCACCGACGGAACCCCCGACTACCTCCGCCAGACCTTTACCAGCGGCGGCATCGACCTCCTCATCAGTGAAGCGGACCGGGGCGAAGGGCACGCCCTGAACAAGGGTATTCTTCTTGCCCGAGGCAGACTGATCAAAAACATCAGTGACGACGATGTTTACGATTGGGAATTGGTTAGGCAGAGTCGCGCTTTCATGGAAACCCGTCCTGACATCGCGGCGCTGAGCGGAATGGCGGCGGATTGGAATGTCTCGGCGAAAGAACGAATCGCCGTGCACAACTACATCCGCGATTTCAACAAGGACGCTGGCACATCGCGGTTCTTCTTTAACTGTCTGCCCTTGATGATTCGCAAGGATACCCTGCCTTTGTTGGGGCTTTTCTCGACGGAAATGACCTCGATTGACCTCGAGTTTTCCCTTCGCATTACCGCCGTTGCGCCGGTCGCTTACATCAACCGCCCCTGTGTCGTTCGTGTTTACAATCAAAAATCTGTAGGACTGAAACGCCACCAGACCGTGCTCAAAGAAATCGAACGACTCTACGAGTTCTATGCTACGCCTTCGCCTTTCAAACAACCGACTCGCATGGCCCGCTGGATCGGGACACTCTCAAATCCAACCCGCCTGAAGAAAGCAATCGAACGCCGAGCGGCTTGGCGAAGGCTCGCTCAGGACCAGGAAGGCACGAGTTGGAGCACTGCGCAAATATTCGAGCTCGGCGAGGCCTGGCTCAATCACCAGAAGCAAGCGGCCCAAAGGACGCGCGTTTTCATCCATCGACCAGGCCAAGCGCCGGAAGACACGGAATTGTCCTCGTAATGCCAGGTCCGTGATTGCTCGCTGAATTCCATGAACCCTTTTAACGTCGCCGCAAAGTGGGCGCGAGAACACCCGGCCCGGGCGGCCGTCCTTGGTGGATGGTATCAGCAGGGATGCACTACCCTCGGCGCGGCGATCGCAATTCCATTTGTTCTCCGCCTGCTTGGCAAAACGGACGCGGGTCTCTGGTTTTCTTTACAAGGCTTCCTAGCCATGCTCGGTCTAGCGGATTTCGGGTTTAGCTCTGCCCTGACCCGTCAGGTCGCGCATTCGCTCCGACTCGACCGCGACCTTTATAAGACGGACGCTCCCGATCTGGTGGAAACCTCGCCGGGCTGGACCGGGGTGAGCGAGCTCTATGGAACGAGCCGGCTCCTTTTTTGGCGAATCACAATCGGCACTGGCGCACTCGTGGTTTTGTTGCACCCGATTATCTTCCGATTCACGAAGCTTGCGGCGGCCAATTCGTACCGCACATCCATCATTTGGTATGCGCTTGGAGGCACCGTGATGTTGAGTATGCAGACAAGGCTCAGCCAGTCTTTCCTGGACGGTCTCGGATGCATGTACCTGACCCGTTTCATCGCCGGGAGCTACGGGTTGCTGTGGAATATTGCGTCCGTCGTTGGACTCCTTCTGTTTCCCGGATTGATCAGCATGTCGCTCGCGGTCCTTGCCGCATCAGTCTTGCAATACGCGGCAATGCATTGGGCGCTTAGCCGGTCGGCAGGGAAGAAGATGGATTTCGCAATTCCAGCGTCGCCGCAACTTGTCTCCCGTCTTTGGAAGATCTCACTGCCTTTTGGAATCGTAAACTCCGGCGCATATCTCGTGAGCACTGTGCAGGTTCCGTTGTTAGGCCTGCTTCTGGGCGCGGCATCGGTGGCTCCGTACTATCTCGCTGCACGGATCAGCCAAACGTTACATTCGGCTGTGCAACAACTCTCGGCCGCACAAATGCCACTTTTCACCCAGGAACTCGCATCAGGGCACCCGCGCGGCGCGCGCCAGAGAATGCGGCAAACAGGAATTATAACGGGAGTATTCTATCTTGGTTCAGCGGCGTTTCTTTTCTTTCTCTCCCCTTGGATCGTGCGGATTTGGGTCGGCCCCAGCCAGTACGTGACCACCGCAGTACTCGCCTTAATTTCAGTCAACTTCCTAGTGGCGGGGCTAACCGTGATCCCGGGCCATTTTGTTCTGGCCGCGGGGAGCAATCCATTTGCTCTTACCACGCTACTGCAAGGCGTCGCCACGATCGTGGGCATGGTCATTCTATGTCCGATTTTTGGAGTGGCTGGCATTCCAATTTCTTCTTTGATCGGCGGCGGCCTAACTAACTACTGGCACTATCCTTATCGCGGAGGCCAGCTCTGGAAACACCTCACCGTACCGCTGACCCCTTCCGTTTCTCCAATTGCCGTTGTAAGTAAGAAGACTGGGCCATGACTTCGCCTGAACTCCATATCCGCTGGCCGATTGTCGTCACTATTATTTGCGGATTCATTTTTGCCACCTTCTGCGGCGCACTCATTGGCCAGAGTAGCTTCGTCCTGCTGATCCTTGGCGCCGTTTTCGCAGGTGTCCTTTGCTACGTCGTCTTCCTCAAGGAATACACATGGCACTTTGCTCTGCTGATCTGTTTTGTCGGCCTCGTCTTTCGCCCCGTGGGGTTCGACTTTGGCCCGATGGAGATTAGTTGCGGGCTCGGTTTTCTTCTTCTCTTATCCACCGGCTGGATAAAAGGAGGTCGAGGTGCATCCAGTCTGGAAAACCAACCAGGGTTCTCACTCGTGCGGGGAGTCCTCCTTTGGTGGCTTGTCTATCTGGTCTTGCACATGCTTTACAACATTCGGGCCCCTTATCGCCCTGCGGACTTCGCGCTCAAGAATGCGCTGAAGAGTTACTTCGCTGCCTTGGCCCCGGCAATTCTTCTTTGGTACTTTTCCGCGCGACCGAAAGTTCTGCAGGTTGGAAATAGCGTCCTTCGGGTGATTGCGGGACTGCTCCTGAGCGGCCTTATCTTCAACCTTGGCGTCGCCATCTACAGCCTCATCATGCATCACAATCCGGTCGATCCGGATGTTTCTGACCAAATGCCGGCGTTCTACATTCCCATTCTAAACACAAGGGAAAATCCGTTTGCACTGCGTTATCTTGGGCCATCGGCTGTTTTGCTTTCGGTTGTCGTCCTCGCACTTGGGCGGAGGCGATTGCACATCGGGCGCAGTGTTAACTTTGCTCTCTTCTTCCTCGGCATCGCTGGAAGCTTCCTCAGCGGCGGCCGGGCCACAGTCGTCACCGCGGGTCTGCTGGCGCTCACCGTTCTTCTCGTGACCCGACGAATACGCGCGATCTTCATCGCCGCAGTCTTCGCCATTCTCGTCGTGGTGGCTCTGAATGTCGCCGGACCAGCCATCAACCGATCAGCGCCACTCGCGGTCGTCAGGCCTCTTCAGTGGATGCTAATCTCGAAAAATAACGAGGCACAGTCTTCCATCGATAGTTCATCTCGCTGGCGCGAAGAACTCTTTCACTTGGCCATCGACGAATGGCATTCCAGCGCCCGGATCTTCTGGTTTGGTCGGGCAACCTATGGCTTCGGAGTCACGGATTTCGTCAATGCGGAAATTACTGGGGCGTATAGAGCGGCGATGGAGGCTTCACTCCGCCGTGGGGCTACACATAATCTCATAACCGATCTGCTGGTCGCTTACGGTCTGGTCGGCTGCCTCCTTTACTACGCTCTGCAGATCGCTGTCGTACGTTTGCTCTGGCTAACCTACCGCGGTGCCGCGAAAGATCTCGCGTTTCGCGCCTTTACCCTTTTCTGCCTCATTACCTACGCGTCCTACCTGGCGGTCGCCAGTGTCGGCGGAGGGTTTGTTCTCCCCGAAATGATCTGGCTTTTCATCGTCTGGATCGCCGTTCTCCAAAACAAAAGAGGGGAAAAAGAAGCGCAGCACGAGGCGGAACTTCCCCCCGTTTCGACGATGCCGGGGAAGATGATCATCCAAGGGCGACACCACACTTTCGGATACAGCAATTCTTAAGAATGACAACGAACCGAAGCCTTGTAGACCTCTCGACTAAGCCTGAACAGTATTTCGGATGGCCGCGCGGCGAAATGCTCGAATTCATCCCGCCTGAGGCGAAGCGCATTTTAGATGTTGGGTGCGGCGAGGGAATCTTTGCACAAGCGGCGAAGCAAAAGTGCAACGCGGAAGTTTGGGGAGCGGAGCTGGTTCCCAGCGTTGCCGATATGGCGGCACGACGGCTCGACCGCGTCATCGCTGGAGACATAATGCAAAAGTTGGACGAACTCCCCGACAGCTACTTCGATTGCATCACCTTCAATGACGTTATCGAACACCTGGCCGATCCTTACAGCATGTTAACTGTGATCAAGGGGAAGCTTTCGCCAACCGGGGTGGTCGTATCTTCCATTCCTAACGTCCGGAACTTTCGGAATCTCTTCGAACTCGTTATCCGCGGGGAATGGCGATACGTGGAAGCCGGAATCCTGGACAAAACACATCTGCGATTCTTCACCAAAAAGAGCATCTTCGAAATGTTCGAGTCGCTCGGCTACGAGGTCCTCCAGCTCGATGGAATCAACGCCACGAAATCGCTGAGAGTGACGCTTTTTAACGTGCTTACCTTCGGCTTTTTCAACGACACGCGCTTTCTCCAATTCGCCTGCGTTGCCAAACCGAGACGCTAAACGATCCGACTGGCGAACTCTGCCTTGCCGGATTTGCCTTTGATGAAATCAATCGTGCCGCGCCAGGCTCCGCTCGCTTTGCCCGCCCTCCCCGCGACTGCCCTTTTCAACAGCCTGAGGATCATAGCAGACAAGGCGAGCGGAAGATTCCGCCTCCGAAATTTAGACACAAAAAGGAGGCTGTTCCGGCAATAGTAGTAATCAGAGAGGAAGCCTCGCCCGATGATGGAACTGACTTTGTGGTAGCAGATCGCTTCGCTGCATACGAAAAGAACGGCCCCTTTTTGCTTGGCCCGAAAACACCAGTCGGTCTCTTCCCAGTAGAGAAAGTATTCCTCGGGCAAGAGACCGTATTTTTTGAAGTTGCCCGCTGCCGTAAACAGGCAACCACCGGAAATGTAATCTAACGTTCCTGCCGCCTTCAAATCTGTCAGAGGCCGAACCGTTCCGATACGCAGGTTCACGCTTCCACCTCCGTAGAAGGCATG
Source organism: uncultured Verrucomicrobiae bacterium (assembly GCA_963746035.1). GTDB lineage: Bacteria > Verrucomicrobiota > Verrucomicrobiia > Chthoniobacterales > UBA10450 > JBBRDU01. The sequence continues at coordinate 129,391 of CAVUZN010000003.1, forward strand.
ATCCTGCCCGGCAGGTAGCGTTCGAATTTCAGCGCCGACTACACATTCCTGCGCCTGCGCTTCCGCGCAGTTAACTAATTTCTCCAGCGTGTTCTCGCACACCACCATGTCGGGATTCAAGAGCCAGACGTATGCGTCGAGCTCACAAAGGAGGCGCAAAACGATATTGTTCCCCGCGGCGAAACCGGCGTTGAGGTGGTTCTGAACGAAGATCAGTCGAGGCGGCATAGTGATCTCGATTTGATCCGCCGATGCGCTGGCGAATTCTCGAAGATCGATAGACGGATGCGCTGCTCTAACCCGCTCGATGATGTGCCTGATGGAGTCGTTTCCCGAATTGTTATCGACTACGATGATCGAGAAGTCCCCGTGTGAAGATCGCAAGAGCGACTCGATACATTCGACGGTGTCCTCCCATTCGATGTAGTTGAGGACGACGATGTAAACTTTTCGACTAGTCACTTGATCCTGCTGCCTTCCGTTCGGCGGTGAAATTAAAGGGCTTTTTGTTCATCTAATCCACTTTTCAAAAGGGAAATCGGACGACTGCGTCGAGGTCATCCGTCGGTTCCACGAAAGTGGCGCTTACCCGCGGCTGTGTGAACGCGCGTCCTCTCAAATCGACTTTGTGGAGAGCTATGGTCAGCCGGGGGCCAGAAACCTCGAATCGAGGACATATCGTCGCCGAGTTCGTCGGTTCGCACGAATTGTGCTTTTACGCTCTTTTATGACTTGCTGGAAGGCCCCCTCGTGCTCTAATCGGATCTTGCATTTTCTCCCCGGTACTCGGGGCACTTCAGCTCTTGGCCGCATGCGCGAGTGCTCCTAATCCTGCTGAAGGGCCTGAACCCTCCGTCACCGCTTCTGAATCGCTGAATTCGCGCGTCAAGACAGCCGCGCTTGCTACTGTCTCGCTGAAAGTATCCCCTTCACAAATCTCGGTCGGCCAGAAGGCGACCTTTACCGCTACACTTTCCAAGACCCGGTCAAGCACCACCACCGTGGGCTATTCCATGTCGGGAACAGCCAGTCGCGGCACAAATTACACGACAAATGCCACTCAATTTTCGATACCGGCTGGGAGCCTTTCCGGCACGGTAACACTGACGGACGTAAGCTCGAACACTTCGAAAACGGCGAAACTAACACTGGCGAGCGGCTCCGCCTACACTCTCTCAACCTCGATTACCTCGACCGTCACGTTGACGGCAGCTTCTCCGACCCCCACTCCTACTCCTACCGCTACGCCGAGCCCAACTCCTGGCCCATCGGTGACTCCCCCGGCATCATCTCCGACCCCCACGCCGAGTGCAGGAGTCTGGATCGCTCCACGTTCCGACGGTCGAGATGGCTCCGGAACTCAGGCGGACCCTTACAATGGTTCGACCCCGGCGAAGCTGGCCTCGCTTGTTAACAACCAGTTGGGCACTAATGTGATCATCCATTTTGCCCCTGGGGATTATAAAGTCTCGAGTCTTACGCCGAAAGCGGGTGTCCAGTTCCTTGGCGCCGGCAAGGATTTAACGCGCCTTCTTTGGGACGGCGAGAGCGTTCAAGCGCTTTTTTCCTCCTACGGGCCGTCAGACGGAACGCTCATCTCCGACTTGACCCTGGATGGTCAGCAAAACCTTTGGGGGGCCACCCCGATGGCCGTCACCATTTTCGATTCAAAAAACGTTACCCTACGAAATCTGCGCGTCACAAATTTTCGCGGCAGCACGTTCGAGGCATTCTTAGTCACACTGTTTGCGCAGACGAAGTCCATTACGGGCTGTCTCATCGAATATTGCGAGGTTGATCACTTCTACGTCACGCCTAACGGGGCGACTTTGCTGGGATTTGCGCACGGGGGAAGCGGCAGTGCCTCCCACACAATCAGCGGCTCCGTCCAGTGACAACTACATCCACGATTGTCCCGGCGTGCAAGCGCTGAACGGAGGCGGCAGTAACACCATCTACCAGGGGAATTACGTCGTCGGGGCAGAAAAGGGTTGGTACCATGACACTTGGCCGGTAAGCGGCAGCCAGGTGATAAACAATCAATTCCTGAATTGCACACACTACGGCATTGTGGCCACGAGCAATGCCAGCGGCACCGATAACGCGAACAATGGATGCGACGCGCTTACCGTATCGGGGAACACTATCACGATGGACCCATCAGTGATGGTTCCTGTAGCGGGCGTTCTTCTCTCCGGCAAATACGTTTCTAATTCTACGGTCACCGCGAATAACATCACCAAGACGACGGCGGTCTGGACCCAATACGGCTATAACGTTACGGGACCGAACCCGACCCTGCAGAACAATCAGACCTCGGCCGGGTTCACCAACATCCCCGCGAAATAACTCAAGCCCCAGCGACTTGAGAGCCGGAGGGCCGTTCGGCCCGGCCTGCCACATGCGCAACGATTTCCAAAAATCTCCTCTGCCAGGCCCCTTCATCAGCGTTAACCAGAAGCCATGCCCTTGCTCGCCGCCCCATCTCCAGACGGGCCTCGACGTCCCTTTCCAATTTTAAAACGTGTTCTGCTAATTGGGCGGCGTCACCAGGTTCGTGAATACAGCCAGTGATCTGATCTTGTACAAGTTCGGGAAGGCCGCCTGACCGAGCGACAAGGACGGGACGGGCGAAATCGAATGATTCGTACACTGTCAGACCCAGTGCCTCCCACGAAATTGAAGGAACAACGACCGCCTTAGCGTTGCGGAGGAGTTCACGCTTTTCCGAGCCGCCCACTTGCCCGCACATTCGCACATTTTTCAGTCGCTCCGCTCGAACGCGCAGAGTCTCGCGTAAGGGCCCGTCGCCGCAGATGAGCAAAGGCGGAGTGTTATCCCCACACTCCCTTTCCAATCTCTCCCACGCATCCAGCAGGACAGAAATTCCCTTTGCTTCAACCAGCCTGCCCAGAAACAAGTAATGATTGCCAGGGGCGCTATTTTCAAGGCCTTCCGATCGCCAGAAATGTCTGAGTGTAAAGATCTTTTCGGACGGGACCCCGGCGGAGATGAACCGCTCCCGCATAAAATCCGAAATCGCTATCCATCCGCTGACGCTTCGCCAGTACCCGAAAATATGCCCAAGCCACAAAAGGACGGCCAAGGTCGCGCTACGTGTTTTTGAATCCTGCCATGCGCCGTACCGGATTTCGCGGAAGTAATTCTTGGAGAGTCCCCCGTAAGCTACCTCGCCTCCAGCCCATAAATACCCGCTAACCGAGAACGGCCTAAAGTTATGCACATATTGAATGATCGGCCGCTTTAGGCGGGCCGCTTCCGGATAGATTCCCAAAGATGCGACTGGGAGAATGTTGTGCACCAGCCAGGCGTCGGATCCAAAGCTCTTTTCAGAGTCGCGAACCCGTTTACGGCTAGCAGGATTATTGAAGGTCCAAAGCGCCTGCTTCAGAACGTTAGGCCGAGAAGGTCCCGTCCACTCACTGCTGAAGAAATTGCAGGTCTTCACCTCTGCGACTTTTGACAACGAGTCGCAGATAAGTTCGACCGCCTTTTCTTCTCCGCCCTGCTGGGTGTAATGATTGAAGACGCTAAGGAACTTCATGTTTCCCACGCGTCCGCGGCGGTCACTGACTACTCGCGACCAGCGGTCGCCCCTTCAGGTGCAACGGATGCGCGGCCGCCGCCGACGATTGTCGGAAACAGATCCGCAATGAAGGACTGAATCATTTGATCGGTCTCCACTTCTGAGCGGCCGAACCGCGTCAGGCCTTCCGTAATGTTCGATGCGACGGTAACATAGGCCCAGCGCTGATTGTAGCCCCGGAAGACGCGATCGTGAATGTCCATTGCCGCACGTTGAAGATGCGAGGCGGTTAGTCGGTTGTACCCGACGAACCAGTAATAGTTCAGGTTGTAGATGCGATGAAGCTGCCCGCGGTCGTCCTTGAAATCCTGGTCGTTATGCAGCCGCGTTGCTTTCAGCTCGCCTGACCGGTTCTTCGGGAGCGGTATGCTGACTGTGCGCGAATCCATGATGGTCCAGCCTTGCGCTGGGAGGCAGCGCTCCGGCCGATGAATGCTGTTGTCCGGGTCTTCTCCCGCCAGAACGATCGAGACCAAAATACTGTCGCCAAAGGCGTTCGTGTAAATCTTGCGAGCAAACGTCGTATCTGGGGCCAGTCCGTTTAGCTCCTGGTCACTTATCTGCCCGGGCGTGCCAGTCCATTGCCCAATCGAGTCGGGCAGATTCATGTTTACGCCAACTGGTTGAAAGTCCGTCCGATTAGGAACGAGGAAGGCAGAGCATAGCCCGCCCAGAACAACTACAAAAACCAGTGCTAGACGGGTGGTCTTCATAACGTCCTTTCCGCATCGCGCGACTGCGGTGGGCGATTGCCGAGGTTGAGCAGTTTGTGACACAGAAGCATCGCGCCTAAGGCGAACGGGAACGAGATAAAGCCGGAATATTCATGAAAGGTTCCTCCAGCGAACTCCGGGTAGCCGAGACGGGCGATGAGAATAATCGTTAGGATCCGTCCGACATTCGCGATCAAGGCAAAGCCGATCGAGCACGCCATTAAGACCAGTTTCTTCCATAAAGCCGGCTCAAAAATGTGCGCGTAAATCGCCGTGAGCATAATGATGGCGACGAGGGAGCGAATACCACTGCAACCTTCCGCGATATCAAACCCCCATGCCCCGTGCGCTTCGTGCAACGTCGTGCCCACCGCATTCAGATGGATTCCAAAAACCGAGGAGACTGCGCGAACCGCGCCTGTAATCAGAAACTGCAGCCGAAAGCTCGCCTGCTGCAAGGCGCCGACAGGAATCATGAAGACGAGGAAAAAGATGGGGAAAAGAAGAGTCCGTCCGACACGCCGGCCCCAGATGGCCAGCACAATTCCAAAGAGGAGGACGGGCAGGGCCAGCAGAGTAATGCGCGGCTGCTGTGCCCGTGTGCCTAACAAAACGAGAGCAATGCCTGCAGCCATCGACCACCAGCCCCAATTCGAAGGAGCGATGGCAGCGGCGCGCAGACGCTTTCGATGATACCAAACGAGCAGAGCCGAGATCGGGATAACCAGTTTGCCATGCTCCTGATCGAGATTGGGCAGCCAATGCCGCCACGCCCAAAGCATGATCGATTGATGCGCGTAAATCGGGACAAAACAAAAGAAGGCGACAATGCTTGCCGCGATTGCGCCGAGCAGAATCTTGTCAACGGCGGAAATAGCCACCCCGGCTTTGCTCGAGGCCCCCGCCTCGCCCACTTCAATGGCTGCTGTCTCGGTCGCCATCGACCCGGCCTAACGTGCGGCGCCGGCTATCGCCCGCTCCGGGGCAGCCGACGACTTGGCCACCATCTGGTCGTGAATCCAGCGGTAAGTCTTCTCCAGCCCGTCCCGCAGCCGCGTGGATGGCTCCCAGTGAAATACTTTTTGCATCAGCGTGTTGTCGCTGTTGCGACCGTTCACGCCTTTCGGCGCGGATAAGTTGTAATTTCTCTTTAACTTTACGCCGGCGATTTCTTCAGCGATGTCGACCAGTTGATTGATAGTGACTAGTTCAGAGCTTCCGAGATTAATCGGTTCGACGAAATCACTGTTGAGGATCATCTGCGTGCCCTTCACACAATCATTGATCCACATGAAGCTGCGCGTCTGCTTTCCGTCTCCCCAAATCTCGATCTCGTTCGACCCGGAGAGCTTCGCGGCAAGAACCTTTCGGCAGATTGCGGCAGGCGCTTTTTCCCGGCCACCTTCCCACGTTCCATAAGGGCCGTAAACGTTGTGATAACGCGCCATGCGCGTTGCTATGCCGTAGTCCTCCCGGAAATGGCGGCACATGCGCTCGCTGAAGAGTTTCTCCCAACCATAGCCGTCTTCCGGCATGGCCGGATAGGCGTCGGCCTCTTTGAGCGCAGTAACGTTCGGATCGGTTTGTTTGTCCGCAGCATAAACGCAGGCCGAGGAAGAGTAGAAAAAGCGCTGCACCCCGGCGTCTTTCGCCGCCGTTAGCATGTGGGTGTTCACCAGAACGCTGAGCATGCAGAGCGCCTTGTTATTCTCGATGAATCCCATTCCGCCCATGTCAGCGGCGAGGTTGTAAACGGTTTCCTGTCCTTCGACCGCCTTCTCGCAGGCTTCTTTCTCCTGTAGATCCAGCTGCAAACTTTCGGCATCCGGGAAGAGCTGGTACCACTCCTCGAGCGGTTTAACGTCGACTGAACGGACCTTAAATCCCTGGCGCAAGAGGTCGGCGACGAGGTGTCCGCCGATGAAGCCGCCGCCGCCTGTCACCACTACTGTTTGGGAAGCCATTTTAGAGGGAGGTTAAGGTGCTTGAGACCCTTCGGAGGGCAAGTATTTTCGCACTTTCAGTAACTGTTTGCCTGCTCTCATTATAAAGAGCGGGTTGTTCACTAGGTATCGTTTCCATAGGCGCTTGGGTTCCTGGGTCAGCCGGAAGAGCCACTCTAACCCTGCCTTTTGCATGGATTTTGGAGCTTGCCGGACACGACCAATCAGCAAATCAAAGGCCGCGCCTACGCCAATGAAAATTTTTGCCTGGGGCAAAACCGAGATGTGCTGAGCCATGAACCGCTCCTGCTTAGGCGTGCTCAGACCCACCCAGAAGAAGTCGGGCTGGCTCGCTGCGACCATCTGCTGAAGATCGCTCAACTCTTTATCGTTGAGCCGGCGAAAAGGCGGACAGTAGGTTCCAACGACGCGCAGACCGGGAAACCGCTGTTCCAGATTAGATCGCAACTCCTCAGCCACTCCAGGAACTCCGCCATAGAGAAAATGTTTGAAACCATGCGCGACCGAATGGTGACAGAGGTTCAGCATTAGATCCGGGCCGTAAACGCGTTCGATCTCCGGTTTCCCCTGCAGCCGGCCCATCCAAACCATCGGCATGCCATCGGGGGTAACCAACATGGCCCGGTTGAAAATTGTGCGCAGCGTTTCATCGTCCTGCGCCTCGCTGACCCCGTGGACCCCGGTAACGGTGACGTAGCCGCGCTGGCCTTCGCGCAGTTTCTCGAAAAGGAATTCGCGCGCACGATCCTGGTTCAGAACACTGACTCCCACACCAAGAACGTTAACGCGATCAATCTCCACGACGCGGGAGCCTATCACAGTCCGCGGCGATGCGTTAGCAAGTCAGGGAAGACCATTCCCGATCAAATCTTGCGTCCGAGTGTCGCTCTGGGCGGTCCAATGGAGTTCTCAGCTTTCGGTTTTCAGCTTTTCAGCTTTTTGCTTCAAACCTTCCGCCCGAATCTTTTTTCGAGCTCGGTGTGGGAGATTTGGATCATGGTGGGGCGGCCGTGGGGGCAGCAGTAGGGTAGTTCGCAGGCGAGAAGGTCGCGCATCAGTTTTTCAAGCTCGGGGTGCTGGAGCGGGTCATTCGCTTTTACCGCGTGACGGCAGACGGTTTTGGCGATCATGTCTTCGCCCAGGCGCAACGGCGACGTGCTGTTACTCGAGCTCTTCAGTTCATCGATCACTGCCTGCATGAAGGAGATTGCGTCGGGCGCGGTCACGAACGCCGGTAGGCTGTCGATCTTGAATGTGTTAGGCCCGAAACCTTCGATTCCAATCCCCATCTTTTGGAGGACGTCGATGTTTCGTTCGACCCACTCCGCGTCGCGCGGCGGGAGATCAAAGGTTTGCGGCAGAAGCAGTCGTTGCGACGGCACCCCCTGCTCTTCCATGCGACGACGGAGTTCCTCGAAGAGGATGCGCTCATGCGCCGCATGCTGGTCGACCAGAACCAGACCGGAGGCATTCTCCATGAGCACGTAGAGGCGGTTTAGAACACCAATGATCTGGAATTCCTGACGGTGTGGCGTCCGAGCGAGAGAAGACGCCTGGTTAGGCGACGGAGCTTGGTCGGGAACTTGGAGTTGGTCGCGTGGACGAGTGGCCGAGGGTCGAAACTCGACCGCTTGCTGTCCGCGCAAAGCGAACTCGGTTTCGAGCTGAGGCAGCTCCCGCGGGACCGAAGTAGCGGCGGGCGGGACCGGCTCTAACGAAGTGGACGAGACGGAGCTCGTCCCTCCCACCGACGTATCGGGGGGAGCATGACGCGGTTGAGGCAAGATGTCGGCGCCAACTGGTCTAAATTGAGCCTGCCAATCGGATCGATCGCTCTCCAATGTTTTCTGGATGGCGGAAACGACCGCTTCGCGGATCTCGGTCGGATAACGAAAGCGCACTTCGCGTTTCGCCGGATGGACGTTGACGTCCACCGACCCAGGATCGACGTCGACAAAAAGAAAAGTGATCGCGTTCTGCCCTTTCATCAACGCGGTATGATAACCCTCGCGCAAGGCGGCGTTGACCACCGGATTTTCGACCGCGCGACCATTCACGAAAACCAGCTGCTGATCGCGCGTTGGCCGGCTCACGCCCGCTTTCCCGATGAAGCCGTGAATCTTAATCGTGTCGCTCTTCCCTTCCTTCACTTCGAGGACACGCCCAATTAAGCCGGCTCCGTACAAGTCGCGCAGGCGGTCGATCAGGTTTTCGGTCGCCGGGACCTGGAAAATCGTTCGTTCGTCTCGCACAAAGGTAAACGCAATCTCAGGATGCCCGATTGCTTGAAGGTGCAGTTGGTGCTCGATGTTGCGGCTCTCGGTATTTTCGGAGCGCAGAAATTTCCTGCGCGCCGGCATATTAAAAAAGATGGCACGAGCTTCGATTTGAGTGCCGGGCGCTTCTCCGCTGTCGCGCACCATGTCGAGCTTGCCGCCGTTGACGATAATTTCGGTGCCGGCCATGGCGCCGGGCTCGCGGGTGGTTAGGCGAAACCGCGAAACACTGGCGATGCTGGGCACGGCTTCGCCGCGAAAACCGAGGGTGGCGATCGACTCCAGGTCGGCAGCTGAGCGAATCTTGCTGGTGGCGTGACGCTCAAGTGCGAGCAAGGCGTCGTCGCGATCCATTCCGCAGCCATCGTCGATCACGCGAATGAACGACATCCCGCCGCGCCGGATGATCACATCAATCTTGCGCGCGCCCGCGTCGATGCTGTTTTCCACCAGTTCCTTAACGACCGACGCCGGACGCTCGACCACCTCTCCCGCTGCGACCTGGCTGGCGACGATTTCGGGGAGAAGGCGAATCTTTGACATGCTGAAAAACTGAAAGACCGAAAAGCTGAAATTATCCGGCCTTGCTTGTACGATCTACCATGGTCACAAAAATCGATATTAACTCGTTAGTTTCCACGAGTAACCAGTTTAGAACCGAATCAGAAATATTACAGTCATCACGCAGAAGCTGAAGCCACAAATCCGATTCGTCGGCTTCCTGGATGCATGTTCCAAGTTTGGAAGCGAACTCGGTTCGAGACCGAGCGCGGGAGGCTTCGCGCAGATTGGCGGCGACTGACGTCCCAGACCGCAATAGCTGACGGCCCAGAACCGAAACTTCAGATCGCTTCAAAGGGAGTCCAACATAGAAGCGCACCATCGCAGACGCGTAAGCTTTTGTTCGATCCCTTAAGTCGTTGGAAATTCTGCTCATTCCTCAAGCAGACCGCAAATGGCCGCCGACCTGAAGCAGAACCCGCTCGATTGCGCCAGTTTGGGGCGGCCTTCTTTATTTCAGTATCTCAGGTTTTCAGCCTCTCAGCTTTTCGGCCGTTCGAATTGACTTCGAATGGCCCCGTTTTACCTTGTAAAACGGTGATAAACGTGACGGACAGCGCTGTCCGACAACTCAAATCCCTCCTGGCGGAGAGCACGGAAACGGCCGCGAAGGGACTGCGGGTGGAGATTGCCAAAGGTGGTTGCTCCGGACTGCAATATGAGATGTCGTTAGACGAGCCGAAGCAAGGCGACGAAGTGGTCGAACGCGAGGGCGTTCGCTTCTTCGTTTCCCCGGACAGCTCGAGCTACCTCGATGGCGCTACTCTCGATTTCAAAGGTGGATTGACCGGCACCGGCTTCCAGATCGTCAACCCGAATGCCACCCGGACGTGCGGCTGCGGCACCTCCTTCGAAGCAGCTCCCCGAGCGTGAAGATTGCTCTTCAGGCGCTGGCTTAGATGGATTACGGATACTTTCATTACGATGAGCCGTACGCGCGTCCTCGTCGGCGGGTCAATTATTTCGCCTGGACGCTCGCCATCCTCCTCCTAACCGGCGCAGCCCTGGCGGCCTGGCTCCTCAGCTTCTACATCTTTGGTCAACCGGAGCGCCCCGACAGCTATCATCTGCTGCAAAAGCTGCACAAAGTTGAGCAGCCGAAGCGCTTTGAACTGACCGCTGCCCCCTCCGGCGAGTTTCTCAATCCGAAACAACTTCAGGAACATTACGCTTCGTTAGGCACGGCCGCCCTCGCCAAAGCGAACGCACAACTCGCCCGCAACTACATCCGGAATTTTCAACAGGTCCCGGGCCTGGTCGATTATGTCATCGGCCGTTATGTGATTGAAGAAGCCCGCGAATTAACCCCGCAGGATATTTTCACCTCCGGCATGGTCGCGCTCACCAGCCCGGTCGAGAACGGCGAAATCCTGTTGGAGCACATTTATCCGGCTGACGCACAGGCCATCCCTTTGATGAAGCAGACGCTCACCACCGGTCTGGAAATCAAACTGGAACGTTCGCACGATCTCTCCGCCGTGATTCACGTGGAACGATTGGGCGACGGCCGTTTGCTTTTCACCGCGGTCCCATTGCTTTACGGAACCTACACGGTTACGCGGGGTCCAGGGACTTTCAGCCTCGAACCCCCACTCAGTCTGAGTTTGGAAAACGGCTGGCCGGTCTTCAAAGAGCAGCAGCGCCTACGCGCGGAAATGCACTATGCAGAGGCTCGCCGAACTGCTCAGCCGACGGCCGCGATCGGTGTTCCCGGTCTCGCCATCAACGGCGCGCCGCCTCCCGCTCAGCACTCGTTAGTGGGAGTTGAATCAGCGCAACCGGTCGTGCCGAAGCCCGCTCCGCAGGCGAGTCTGGCGCCATCCGCCATTGCCAAAGCAGCGCCGACACCAAAGCACGGTAAGCTGGCCAAAAACCAGAAGCCGACACCGGCTCCCGCTGCTTCGGCGCCGCCCGAGATCGCGCAACAATCTTCGGCCCCGCCCGCCCCGGCCGAAGCGCGTCAACCGGCCGCGGAACAGGCTGCTCCGGCCACCGCAGCTCCAGCTCCCACTGCCGTGGTCGTTGCTTCCGCTCCGTCAGGCGCGCCCGTCTATGAAGGCCGGCCAGTGGCGGCCCCGACGCCGGCGGTCCAACCCGCGCCGACCAATCCGACCGGCGCTCTCGCTTCAACGGCCGGGGGTGGATCGTGGAAAACTTTCGCGCCCGGTAAAATGCCGTTGGGTCGCCTGGTTGAGACAAATGATCTGAAGGATCTGGCTGACCGAGGCATCGTCGGTGAGCGCGTGTATCTAAAGGGCCAATTCGTGGTGAACTTTTCCGATGCGAACAAAGCGGTTCTGCGTCCGCGGACGCGACTGGCCACAGCGATGCTCCATCTGGGCGGCGGCGCTTCGTCGGCCCGCATCATCGTAGAGTTTCCGGCCGGCTACACGCCGCCGGCGCAGGGCTCCGTCATCAATCGCGACGAAGCGCGCCCGCTGGAAATCACGGAAGTTCGGAAGCAGGAAGACGGACAGCTCAACGTCTTCGCGCGCGAGATAATGCAGTAGCGTTTCTGCTGCCCTGCGTCGTTAGGCTGGCTTAATCGCTATCTTCCTTTTTCTGGCTTTCCAGGATTACTCTTCCGTCCTTGATCTGGAAAGTCTTCAGTCCGCTGCGATTCGTCCACTGACTGACATAATATCGGAAGCTCCAGGGACCGCGATAATCGAGAACGTCTTCCCCGACGGGCTTGCCGTTCACGATCACATTGAAAATCCGCAGATTGGCGACGTCACCCTGAACATCTGATTGGACACTGCACTCGGCGTTCATGTAACGGCCGTGTAGCCAGCTGATGAATTCGAGGGGGACACTCGCCTGCAGCCTGGCAGTATCGGCATCGATCGCGACGTAAGCTTTGCCACGCAGGTCGGGTTCCGACGCAATCAGCGCATTGATTTCCGAAGCGGTCAGTTCAATTCGCGCGGGTGTATGCGCGCGCGCGGCCCGCTCGAACTCATTCCACTTGGTCTGCGCCATTTGCTGCTCCTCCGGGGTCGCGTTAACGCTGGGCAATTGAACGGAGTTGGAGACGAAATAGGAGCTGCGCAGGTAACGAACGGCCAAGAAAGATCCGCCGACGAAGGCGGCCGCCAATAAAAGCAGAAAGCAGAAAAGGATGAGGCAGCCTTTGCCGAAGCAACCCATGCCGCGTTGAGGAGGAGGCGGTTCGATCCACGAATTATTCATGAGCGCTTCTCCTGCGCCAGCTCGTTTTGCGCGTTGACCAGCTTTTCGTAGAGGCCCTGCAAGCCTTCGGAGAGCGTCCGGGTGTCGGCCAACATCGGCATAAAGTTAGTATCGCCCGACCAACGCGGGACGATGTGAATATGGATATGATCTACCACCCCGGCGCCGGCACACTCCCCCAGGTTGATCCCCACGTTGAATCCCTGCGCATTCGCGACACGGCGCAGAAGTCGCTGCGCGTGGACGACTAAACTCCACAGCTCGGTCACTTCGTTTTCACCGAGCGCCGATATATCGCCGGTCTTCCGATAAGGAACAGCCATCAGATGCCCGACGGCATACGGATAACGATTCATCATCAGAAAACTGGCTTTTCGACGCGCGATCACGAGATGCTCGGCATCGTTGCTGGCGGAAGCGGCCGCGGAAAGGAAGTCGGAGTTGCGGGGCTCCTGTTTGAAATACTCAACGCGCCAGGGCGCCCAGAGCGTTTCGATCTGGTCTTTCGGGAATTCCGAGGACATAGGCTGTCGAGCGACCGTGAATTTTCCGCTCTGGAAAGTCCAGCCAGCATTTGCCGGCAAACCCGGGTCAGTCACGGGTCAGGAGGAGGTATCGTGACTTGCTTGTCCCCTCGCTCTCCAGTGCCACTTTTGGAGCTGGATGGAGGGCGAGAGGAGATGTCTGATGCGCCTCCGCGGAGATAACGAGCGCACTAACCCTTCCCGAATTCCAATTTGAGGTGGCCGCCGCCGGGTCGGTGAAAAAATTCTTATCCAGATACAAAAGCATCCCTTCGTCGCCGCCATAGACGACGTCGTAGCGCCAGTGCTTCTGCACCGCCTGTTTTCGGACGGCCTGACCGAATTCAACGAGGGCATTGTCGTGCTGATGAAATGCGCGGATCACTTTTAGACTGCTATATCCGACGGCTAATAGAACGGCGACAAGCACCGCGGCGCGCACAGGCACCCTCAGAATAGTGTGACGCACCTTTTCGCCAAACGAGCCGATCAGCGCCGCGAGCAACAGCGCCAATGAAGGAATGAGAGGGTAAATGCGATCCACTCGTTTGGAGGGAATGAAAGACATCAAGAGCAACGCGCCCACTACCCAGCAGGCCAGCCAAATCAGGCCGGGAGAAATCTGACGTTCGGCTGGGGCGCGACTCCTTCGCCACAAAAGCCACGTGAGCATCAGGATCAGAACGCTCCACGGAAAATCCCGAACCAGAAGATGCGGCAGGTAAAAATAAATCGGCTTGGACTGATGCTCGGTTCCACCGAAGCGTCCGAGAAACTCATGACCGACGACCTGGTCGTAGAAACCGGGAAGAAAGCGGACGCCGAAGACGACCCAGAGCAGGAAAACGCCTAACGAGGCGATCCATGGCCACCAGCCGGGCCATTCGTTATGCGGATCGCTTCGCTTTCGGAAGAATTGAAAAAGGAGAAGCCCCGGCAAAAGAAAGGCATAAACGATGGGCCCTTTGATGAGGGTGCCCGCAGCGAGCAGGGCAAAGATGATCCAACGCTCGCGGCGGTCCCAGCTCCGGCGCGACTCGAGGTGCCGCCAGATCAGGCATCCCACCGTGAACACGACCAGCGCGAGCGGCATATCCGTCCGCACGAGCGTGGCCAGGCGCGGAGTCAGCAGATTAAAGGCAAAGGCGCAGCCAGCTACCAACGCGAGTGCGCTACCGAAAACAGCTTTGGTGTTGCGGATTAGGAGGGCGGCTATCGCGATCGTGGAGAGCAGCGACGGCAAACCCCAGGCCAACACCCAGGAGCGACTGACTTCGTAAGACCCTGCGGAAATCCAGCCGACGAGCGGCGGTTTGGTGGCGAGACGGCCGCGCGGTGTGTGCTGATAAAACCAATGTCCTTGATGAACCATCTCGTAGGACGTGTAGGCCTGTTTAGCCTGATCGTATTCGTCCAGGTTCCAAGGGAGATTGGTCACCACGACCACAACCAGGCCGATGATAATAAGGGCGCACTGCAGCCATCGCTTGGATAGCAGATTGCCGGAATTGCCGGAGGAACGAACTAGGGGCGCAGCCGTTGCGTCCATCAAGTGATCACGACTCGCGCCAGAGCACGGCGCGAACAGGTGCTCCATCCGACCCGACGACGCGGAGAGGCAGGGCAGAAAACTGATACAGACCAGCGGGAACAGCTGAAAGATCGAGCGACTCAACAATACAAATCTTCGCTCGATGCAACGCGTGATGATTGGAGAGGACCTTGGCAGTAATCGCATCTACCGAAGGGACATCGAAACCGATCAGGCGGACGCCGCGCGCGCCTAACCATTCTGCGACATCCGGGGCGATCACCGGGATCCATGACGGAAAAACGCTCGAATCCGGCCACATATTCGTCTTCAGCAAAATGCGTGTCGCTTCGCGAATCGCTTCTTCGTCGGCAACGAGATCGCTGATTTCGATAACCTCTTTGCCGCCTTGAGAGAAGCGTCCGCTCAGTTCAATCACGACGGCCCGCCCAAAATAATTCTCGAGCGGCATCTGCTCAATGGTGACGCCGGAGGCGTCGAAGTGAAATGGCGCGTCCGCATGCGTGCCATTGTGCACGCTCATGCTAATGCTGCCGAGATTGACCGAACTGCCGGTATAAATCCGCAGGTTGCGATCGAACCGGAACGGAACGTCCTCCGGCCAGGGCGCGAGACTCGACTTTAGCGGCCTCGAAATATCCCAAACTTTCATGGTTGGGCGCTATTCGATTCGAGTTCCTGCGCAATGACGGCTGCCGCTCGATCACTTGCGCCGCCTTCCCCGAGCGAGTGAACGATGTCGTCGAACGCAGAAATCATTTCCTGACGGGCCGCTTCATCCTCCAGGAGATGCCCCGCTTCGTCGGCAATCGCCGCCGGGGAGGCTTCGTGCTGGATAAATTCCGGAACGACGGCGCGGCCCGCGAGGACGTTAGGCATACCGAGATAATCCACTTTGATAACCATGCGACCCGCCATGTAGGTCAGCCACGATACCTTGTAAACGAGGACGAAGGGCAGTCGAAACCATGCGGCTTCGAGTGTGGCGCTGCCGGAGGCAACGATCCCAACCCAAGCTTCCTGCATGGCGGCAGCGGCGCGGCCTTCGCTCACACGAATCACCGGGGCATCGCCTCCCCCGACGTGCTGGCGGATTTCCTCGGCGAGCTCGCGAGAGGCAGCGGCAATCTCAAACCGCAGCGCGGGAAATCTGCGCCGCAAAAGCACGTAGGCCTTGAGCATAATCGGCAGGATTTTCTTCACCTCGCGGCGTCGGCTGCCGGGAAAAAGCGCGACTAAATTTCGATCTCGCGCGGCACCGGATCTTTGCGCCTCGAGCCGTTCATGCATCGGATGGCCGACGAAAATCGTGCGCAAACCGGACCGGTTATAGAGTTCCTCCTCAAAAGGGAAGATGCAGATCATCAAATCTAGCCATTTCGCCATGTGCTTGATCCGGCCGCGATTCCAAGCCCAGACCTGCGGGCTTATATAATAGAGAAGGCGCGGATGATCCTTCCGGCGAGCGAGCTCCCGGCTGAGGCGGAGATTGAAGCCGGGATAGTCTATGAGGACAACGGCATCCGGCCGCGCCTGGTCGATCTCGCGGAGCGCTTCGCGAAATTGCTGGCGGAAGAATCCGTAATTTTTGATGACCTCCCAGAGACCGACGACCGCCGCGCGGTCAATCCAGTTTCGGAATTCGCTCCCGGCCACCGCCTGCATTTGCGGGCCGCCGCGACCAATGAAGCGCAGGTCGGGAGCGACTCGGCGCAACGAACGCATGAGTGCGGCGCCGTGATTGTCACCGCTGCTTTCGCCGGCGACGAAGTAGATCGTTTTAGCGCGCATGGTGAACCGGTCGCGTCAGGGCCGGATTGTGCGCCGGTTAGGCGTTCGCTGCAATTCGCTTTGTAATTTCCACGGCAAGCTCGAGCGCCGCGGTCGCTTGGAAACCGGACACAGTGGGCTCGCGCCCGGTGCTGGCACATTCGGCAAAGGCGATGAGCTGGCGCTTGAGGGGTTCCTGTCGCTCGATCTCAACCTTGTCGCGCGTGATCCGACCGTTGCTGCGGCGATAAATCTCACCGCTTTGATTCTGATAATCGAGGGAAAGGTAAGCGTCTTCCTGGAAGACCCGGATCTTGCGCATTCGCTCGGGGCTGATCCGACTCGAGGTGATGTTGGCGACGCAGCCGTTCTCGAAACGCACGCGAGCATTGGCGATATCCTCGCCTTTGCTGAGGACCGGCACGCCTACTGCATCGATAGTCTGCACCGGCGAGCGCACTAAATGCAGAATGATCTCGAGGTCGTGAATCATGAGGTCGAGCACGACGCCGATGTCGGTGCTGCGGTCAGGATAAGGCGAAAGACGATGAGCTTCGATGAAGCGCGGATGGGTCAGGCGTGACTCGAGCGCGCTCAAGACCGGATTGAATCTTTCGACATGTCCGACCTGCAGGATCAGCTGCTTCCCCGCGGCGAGCTCAGCCAGGGAGCTGGCCTCGCGCGTGTTTTCAGTGATCGGCTTTTCAACGAGCAGATGTTTACCGGCCGCCAAGAGATCGTTCGCCACTGCAAAGTGGGAGCCGGTAGGGGTGGCGACGGAAGCGGCATCAACTAACGAGGCAAATTCTTCCAGGGAACCGGCGGGGGTTACCCCATATTTTCGGCCGATGGCGTTGGCCCGCGCGGAATCGGTATCGTAAACCGCCCGAAAGTCGACCGTCGGCATCTCGGCGTAGATACGCGCGTGATTGGAGCCGATGTGGCCGACACCGACTACGCCAACGCGCAGTCCTTTGCTGGTGGAAGATTCGGTCATGCGACGGCGAGGCCGTTGGGCGCACTCAACTGCAAGGAGAGAGCAAAGGCAAATGGATGGGCGGCCTCCCTGCCGTCCCTGGAGTATGCGAGCGTCCCGCTTGCCGGCGCACGAGAAGTTTAGCTCGTGTGATCGACACGGCGCCGGCGGGATCCCTCGGCCGTCTGCCCGCGGCTCGGGATGACAAGCAGGGAGAGCGCTTGGCTACCCGCCGGGCAACGCGAAACTTGGTGCGCATTTTCTTCCAGCATGTGCAGTTAGTTTGCCTTTCCTTTTCGGGAGGTTTGCGCAATCGTCTGGTCGTGGCTAAGACGGCAACCCGCTTGCAGGTTCTGAAAACCTACAAGCTCTACATCGGCGGCAAATTTGTGCGCGGCGAAAACGGCCGAGTTATCCCGGCGAAAAACAAGCGCGGCGAACTGGTGGCGAATTTCTCGCGCGCTTCAAAGAAAGATTTTCGAGATGCGGTGGTGGCCGCCCGCAACGCCTTTGGCGGCTGGTCGAAACAAAGCGCGTATTTGCGCAGCCAGATCCTTTACCGCGCCGCCGAGATGTTGGAAATGCGGCGAGGCGAGCTGCAGTCGGAGCTCGGACGGCTCAACGGCGCGAAGGACGATGCCTCGGAAGCGGAAACAACCGCGGCCATCGATCGGCTCGTTTATTACGCCGGCTGGACCGATAAATTCAGCCAGGTCTTCGGTTCGGTGAACCCGGTCGCGAGTTCTCATTTTAATTTCACTACGCCTGAGCCCACCGGCGTGGTGGTGGCAGTTTGCCCGGACGAACCGGCGCTGCTTGGTTTGGTTTCGGTGATTGCGCCGATTGTTTTGAGCGGCAATACGGTGATCGCGCTGGCTTCCCCGGCAAACGCACTCGCCGCACTCACTTTCAGCGAAATTATCGCGACCAGCGACTTGCCTGGCGGAGTCGTTAACATCATCGCCGGCGACCGCAAAGAGCTGGCTCCCTTTTTCGCCAGCCACATGGACGTCAACGCAATTGTTGATGCCAGCGGCGACGAAAGCCTCGCCGTCGAACTGCATCGCGGCGGAGACTTCAATCTGAAACGGTACTTCCGTCGTGAACTCAAACCTACGCAGTGGTCGAGCGCAGACGCTGAAAATCCTTACTGGATTCTCGATACCGTCGAAATGAAGACAGCCTGGCATCCGATCGGCCTCTGAAGTGCGCGCGCTGTTGCTCGTGCTCGACAGCGTAGGCATCGGACGCGCGCCGGATGCCGGCAAATATGGGGACGAAGGCGCGAACACCCTCGGCCACATCTTCGAAGCCGTCCCCGGATTGGCGCTTCCAAACTTGAGCCGACTTGGCTTGTCGCAGCTGATCGGTCGCGGGAAAGGCCAGGATGGAAAGTGTGTCGCTAGTTATGGCAGGATGCGGGAACGCTCGGCCGGAAAGGACACCACCACCGGGCACTGGGAACTGGCCGGGGTGATTTTGACCGAGCCCTTTTCGGTGTACGAAAAATTTCCGGCGGCGCTCGTTCGCGCGGTCGAGACAAAGGCCGCCATTGAGTTCATCGGAAACTATCCGCGCAGCGGCACGGTCATCCTCGAGGAACTGGGAGACGAACATGTGCAGACCGGCAGGCCGATCCTTTACACTTCGGCGGATTCAGTCCTTCAAGTTGCCGCGCACGAAAAAGTCATTCCAGTGGAAGAGCTTTACCGGATTTGCGAGATCGCCCGCGGCGAAGCAGACGCGTATCGCATCGGCCGGGTAATTGCCCGGCCGTTTGAAGGCGAACCAGGAGCATTTCGGCGGACCACCCGCCGACACGATTTTTCCATGAAGCCTCAGCGGACGCTTCTGAATGCCCTTGCTGAATCAGGCATTGCCGTGCGCAGTGTGGGGAAGATTAACGATATCTTCGCCGGCCAAGGGATCACCGAGTCATATCCGACCGAGTCGAACAAAGACGGCATGGAGCAAATCGAGCGCTTATGGGCGGCCCACGACAATGGGTTCATCTTTGTGAACCTGGTCGATTTCGACATGATTTACGGGCACCGCCGGGACGTTCAAGGCTACGCCAGAAGCTTGATCGAGTTTGACAACTGGTTAGGGGGGTTTCTCAACAGGATCCGCGACGAAGACCTGGTCGTAATCACGGCGGATCATGGAAATGATCCTACCTTCACCGGAACCGACCACACTCGCGAGGAAGTGCCGCTCCTGGTTTTGCATCGCGGCGAGTCACGCGACCTTGGCGCACGCCAGACCTACGCCGATGTGGCCGCTTCGTTAGCCGATTACTTTCAGCTGGAGCAAGAATGGCCAGTGGGAACCTCCTTCTTGCAAACCGTCGCGGCCTGAGCTGATGCACGTCCCGTCGCTGATCGAAAAGAAGCGCGAGGGCGGCGAGCTCAGCAAAGCTGAGATCGAAGAACTGATCGAAGGGTTCACGCGCGGCGAGGTGCCCGATTATCAGATTAGCGCCTGGGCCATGGCGGTTTTCTTTCGCGAAATGACGCCGCGGGAGACCAAAAACCTGACCGAGGCAATGATGCGGAGCGGACGGGTGTTAAAATATCCGAAAGGCGCCCCGCCGCGCGTGGACAAGCACTCCACCGGCGGCGTCGGCGACAAGGTCTCGCTCATCCTCGCGCCACTCCTGGCGTGTGACGAGGTTTGGGTCCCAATGATTTCAGGACGCGGCCTCGGAATTACCGGAGGCACGCTGGACAAGCTCGAGAGTATTCCCGGCTTCAACGTGGCCCTTGAAGAAAAGCGGGCGTTCGCGCAGCTGGAAAAAATCGGCGTCTTCATGATCGGACAAACGGCCGACATCTGTCCGGCGGATAAGAAGCTCTATGCGCTGCGCGATGTGACCGGCACGGTGCCCTCGCGTGCATTGATCGTCGCCAGCATCATGAGCAAAAAGTTGGCGGAGAATCTCAACCGCCTCGTGCTGGATGTGAAGTTCGGCAGCGGTGCCTTCATGAAAACAAAGGCTGAAGCGGCGCAGCTGGCTGCGGCAATGACCCGCGTCGGAGAAGGCATGGGAGTGAAGGTGACGCATCAGCTCAATCCGATGAACGAACCGTTAGGTCGAGCCGTTGGTAATGCCCTCGAGGTGGCCGAGTGTGTCCAAGTTCTCCAAGGCGGCGGACCGCAGGACCTGATTGATCTGACTCTTGATCTCGCGGTTAAAGTCTCAAAGAGCAGTCGCCAGGAGTTGGCGTCTCGCCTGGCGAACGGTCGCGCGTGGAAGAAATTCGTCGCCTTGGTTTATGCGCAGGACGGGGACGCGACCACCCTCGAAGAGATTACCGAGGTCCGCAAGGCTCCGGTCATCCGCCCGTTCGCCGCGTCCAAACGCGGCGCAATCAAACGAATGGACGCGGAGGCAATTGGTCGCGCCTCCGTTTTGCTCGGGGGCGGCCGTCAAAAAGCCGATGACGCGATTGATTTCTCGGTCGGGTTCTCTGCGATCAAGAAGACCGGCGAAACGGTGAAGAAGGGCGAGCCGCTGATGTTCGTGCATGCGCGCGACGACGAATCGTTCTCCACAATTGAGAAGCTCTTGAAAAGCGCGGTGACGATCGCGTCATGACCTGGCGCTGCCTCTTGCGCGTGCTGCTGATCTGGATGGCCTGCTCGCAGAGCCTTCACGGCCGCGAGAATGAGGATGCAAAATCAGCGTCGCCGCCGGTCGATCAATTAATCCCGTGGCTGCTCGATGAAGATCGCCAACTGCGGGGGTTGCCTTTCGGCGACGTCATCTTCGATGCCACCGGAAAGAAGGTTCTGCCGATCGATCTGAAAAGCGATGTCGATCGAAGAGTCATCGATGAGATCAAAGCAGCAGTGAAAGAAACAGTCACTCGGATGAACGCGCCTGATAGTCCCATTCATTCCATCGATCGCATCAACGAGGTGAGCAGCCATTTCGAAAACATGCTTCGCGAGCTAATCAACGCTCAGCGCGGTTTGAGCTGCGAGTTTCCGAAAACGGCTGCGGGCAAAACTCAGCGTTCCGGTTATCCGGATCTCAGAATCCTGGACCGCGCCAGCGGCCGTGTTTTCTATCTGGATCCAAAACTGTACGCCACTGGCAGCCGCGCCAGCAGCTTCCGCACTTTCTATTTCGAACCCAAAGGCGCGACCAACAAGGTTCGCGACGACGCGGTCCACCTGGTCGTTGGATTCGAACATGAGCCGCGCGGCGCTGGCGGCTGGAAGTTCACCCGCTGGGACCTGGTGGATCTGTCGTCGTTCCGGGTGAAGCTGAAAGCCGAATTCCAGGGCAGCAACCGGGACCTCTACCGGCCCGAGGCGATCGTCGCCTCAAGTGAGAAGTAGGGTTCGCCACTGCAGTTGCCCCCGCCCCGCCTCAACGGCATGTTATGACCATGGTGGTCGCGGAAGAGACTCAAACATTTCAGTTTGATGCGGTTGAAGATGTCATCGCGGACTTTGCCGCCGGCCGCATCGTCATCGTGACGGACGACGAAGACCGCGAGAACGAAGGTGATCTCGTTATGGCGGCGGAAAAAGCGACGCCGGACGCGATCAACTTCATGAGCAAATTCGGGCGCGGCCTGATTTGCGCGCCGATCTCGGCCGATCGGGCCGAACAGCTCGGGCTTCGCCGCATGGTCACGCAGAACCGCGAGATGTTTAAAACGGATTTCACCGTTTCGGTTGATGCTGCTCGCGGCGTAACGACCGGCATCAGTGCGCACGATCGCGCGGCTACGATCCAGATAATCGCTCATCCTGGATCCCTGCCGGAAGATTTAATTCAACCGGGACACGTCTTTCCGTTGCGAGCAAAAGAAGGCGGCGTGCTGCGCCGGGCCGGACACACCGAGGCGGCGGTCGATCTCGCGCAGCTAGCCGGGCTGCAGCCGGCCGGTGTTCTTTGCGAAATCCTGCACGACGACGGGACGATGGCACGTCTGCCTGAGCTGATGGAGTTCCGGCGGAAGCACCGGCTGAAAATCTGCACTATCCAAAGCTTGATCGCCTACCGGCGCGTGCGCGAGAAACTGATCGAGCACGAGCAGGTTATCAAATTGCCGACCGATTACGGTGAGTTCGATCTTCATTTGTATCGCTCCAAGGTGGATGGCACGCATCATCTCGCGCTGGTGAAAGGCGTAATTGATGAAAGCAAACCGACACTGGTGCGCGTCCACAGTGAATGTCTGACCGGTGACGTTTTTGGTTCGCGGCGGTGCGACTGTGGGAACCAGCTCCATGCAGCGCTCCGGCAGATTGCCGAAGAAGGAAGCGGCGTGCTAGTCTACATGCGGCAGGAGGGGCGCGGGATCGGTCTGGCGGCCAAGATCCACGCCTATAAGTTGCAGGAGGAAGGCCTCGACACAGTGGAAGCAAACCAAAAACTGGGCTTCCCGTCCGATCTCCGGGACTACGGCATCGGCGCACAGATCCTCTTCGACCTCGGGGTGCGAAAGTTCCGCTTCCTAACGAACAATCCGAAAAAAGTAGTCGGCCTCGAAGGCTATGGCATGCAGATGGTTGAACAGGTTCCGATCAGAAGTGAGGCCAATCCGCATAACGCGCGCTATTTGGAAACAAAGCGCGTGAAGTTAGGCCATACTCTCTAACGTTTCGACGTCGCAGCGTCGCGTTACGTTTCTGTAATGCGCCGCGCGGATGTATCCGCGGATAACAAACAGAAAAAAAATCCAGCGCCGGCAGGCAGCCGACGCGTCTCATGGGCCCGAATGGAAAAGTTAAACCCGGCCTATGAAAAAAATTCTATCCTTCCTAATCGTAACCACATGCTGTGCGTTGAGCGTTCATGCGCAGGTGTTAACGAGTACCGTCACTCAAAGCGGTGCGACGGATAATACGTCCGCCAACGCCGTGCCCGGCACTAACGGATCGAGCGGCCAGTCTGATCCAGTCGCCATCACCGGTAGCAGCTCAAGCACGCCCGGCGGAACTCTCACCAATCCAGCAGGTAATCCCTGGACCTTCACCGCCGCGCAGGTCGCAACGCTTCCAAGCATCAGCTCCGTCTCGATCACGTTGACGCTATTCGACGGCGACAGTGGGTCCGACCAAACCAATCCGGGCGCTAATTTTGATTTCAACAATCTCACCCTGGGGCTCGGCCTTCCCGGCGTGCTCACGACAGGCGGCGGACAAATGGTTGACACCGGGATCAAGCTGAACGGCTTCGACTCGGCGCTCATTAACGGCCAGGACATTACTCTTACGATCACTGGCTCTACCAGTAACGGCAGCCTCAGCAATAGCGCCGCGTCCGCTCTTCTCTCTCTTCTTCAATCGCCTTCCTACAACGGGCAGCTGAGCGGGCTTATTCTCGATTCCAGCGGCTTGCCAAACACGAATGGCATGACCGTGCCGGGCAATTATTCCACGACCCTAACCATAACCGGCGTGGCGGTTCCGGAACCGGGAATCCTCAGCCTGCTCGTTATCGGAGTGCTCTTCGTCGGCGCGATGGGTTGGCGCCGGCGGCTGCGAATCATGACGATTCCGGTTCTTTCGCTGCTGTTGCTCCCGGCCTTTTCCGCGCGCGCCGACCGCACGGCCACCTATGCCGACGGTGCAACGCTCAATCCACCGATCAAGTTCTCCGACAACCGTCCAGTCCGCTGCCCCCTTGCCACCGCTGATGGCGAGCCGAGCTGCCGCTGCGACGTCTTCGGAAATTTTTATGTTTCGGGTATTCGCGGTTTTCCGGCCGGAGTTGACCTCTGGTACGCCGATTTGAATCCTAACAGTCCGTTCTACGATCCCTATCTCACTTATCCAGCCTACAAGGGGCAACCGGACGGCTTCACGCAGAATACGCTTATCGCTGCCGGCGGCGACGGCGGCGGAGACATCGATCTGGCTGTTGGCTTCGGCAACAGTGCAGCCACGGGCTCCCCCATCCTCGCTTACTCCAGCTTAATCGTGACTAATTTATCGACCGGCAACTCACTTGACCGAGCCGGGACTTTCAACCTCAACCCGGTCGGCAATCTCGAAGGCGGCGTCGCGGGCGATGATCGCGAATGGATGGCCGCCTACGGCACTGACACATTTTATCTGCTCTATCGCACCCTCGATCCGGTGGTCGGGTTCGTGCATCAGTCGAAAACAGCCGGCCCGACCCCTCCGCTCGCCGGCGGATACCTCTATCAACCGGCTACTTCGTTAGGCACTGTTAGCCAAACGGGCGGGATCGACGTCGATCAGCAGGATGGAACGGTTTACTGCTCGTTTTCGGATGGCCGCGTTGCCACCGGTATTCCCGACCCGGTCCTCGGCTACCCCACCACGTATACTTTCCACCAGGCTGCGACCGATCCGAATGGAGTCAATCATCTCTTCTTCACCGTCAAAGTGGCCGGTGATCACACCGTTTACGTGGTTTTTTCAAACGATCACGACGTCTTCATTTCGCACTCGACCGATCGCGGCGCGACCTGGAGCCCGCGTGTGCGCGTTAGCAATATTCCCGGCGGCACGAACATTTTCCCGTGGATCGAGGTCAGCCACTCGCAGCCGGGCACCGTGGGCGTAGCCTGGTTCGGCACCACCAATCCAGCTAACAACGACGCTGCCGATTGGAACGTTTACTACGCCTACAGCAACAACGCCGCCTCCAACACGCCGACCTTTTACCAGGTCAAGGCGAGTGATCACGTCATCCACGGCGCCAATATTTCCGAGGGCGGCCTAACCGGCGCCGCAAACCGCAATCTGATTGATTACATGCAGATTTGCTTCGATCCGGTCGGCGCCGCAGTTCTCAGTTTCGCGGATGATCATAACGATTACACCGGTCAAACCTATCTCACCCGGCAAATCAGTGGCCCGAGCATCAACGGCGGAAACGTCCCTGTTCCCGTGCCCGGCCCGATGCTGGCACGCCCCCCGGGCGAAGCCTATATGCCGATGGTGGCGGGACCGTTCGGCGAGCAGATTACTGATTATGTCGGAGACGTGACCGATGCGCTTCTCGTCCGCACAGGAACGCCGGATGCGCTCGACATCGTTAGCGTAAAATATTCATCAGTGGTCGACCCGTTAGAAGGACAATCGATCGTCGTCAGCCTCAAGGTTTCGGATCTCGCAATCGTTCCGCCCGCCGCCTACTGGCGGATGCACTTTACGGTCAATGCACCCAACTCGGCTTTGAGTCCGACCGGGCAATTCACCTTCGGTGTCTCCGATCGTGGTGATCAGTTCTATGTCGAGGCGACAACCGATCCGCAGGGCAGCCGAAGCTACAACTGGGGCACTGCGGTTCGCGCGAGCGACGGCACGGTCAGCTACACCCAGCGGGGAACGCTTACGCGGGGTGCCTTTAATCCCACCGGTAACACGATCAACATTCGCGTCCCGGTTTCCGTATTGAACCAATATCTTTCAAATACCGCTCATCACCCGATCATCCAGAGCGGTACAACCCTGGTCGGTCTGCGCGCTACCTGCGCGGAGGCGGCCGTGGATATCAATGATTTCAATGCGGCGGGACAAACGGTCCATCGAAACGGCAAACGTGACCGCGCCTACGGCGGAACGCAGTACACTATCCCCTGATCCATCCGCGGGGGCCGAAGGAACATCGAGGAGCGCGGCGCGAGCCGCGCTCTTTTTTTGGTCCGAAGCTCGCCACTTCAGGCCGGTCCGGTTGCTGAAAGAGCGAATTTGATGCATTAGAGCAGGCGAATGTCTAACGCCATCCCGCCACGGCCGCGCCTCGCTGCGTCCATCAAGCGACAGTTTGCCATCGTCGCTGCGCAGTTTAATCCCAAATTCGTGCAGGGCCTGATCGACCACATCAACACCGAATTGAGGATATTGGCTGCGAATTCGCGCGTCTCATTGCACCAGGTGCCCGGTGCGTTCGAAGTTCCAATTGTGGTGCAGGAACTGGCGGCGAAGAAGAAGGCGGACGTCATCATCGCGGTCGGGGTCATCCTACAGGGGCAAACGAAACACGCGGAACATCTCGGCCGTTCGGTGACGGACGCCTTGCAGCGGATTTCACTCGAGCACGGCGTCCCGGTGATTAACGTCGTGCTAAGCCTGGACGACGAAACGCAGGCCAGCGAACGTTGCCTGGAGAATGAAATTAACCGGGGAACGGAAGCGGCTCGGGCTGCCGTGCAGATGGCCAGCCTGATGCTGGAATTGCGCGAAGGCTGAAATGGGAAAGCGACGCAAAGCACGCGAGGCCGCGATTCAATATCACTTTTGGCGCGACCTGCAGCAGGGCGAGACCCCGGCGAAACTGGAGGACTTCTGGGCGTTCTGCCCGGCCACGCCGCGGATAAAGGAATTCGCGCAGCCGCTGATCGAAGGAATGATGGCGCATCTGGAGGTGGTGGACGAGCGCATCAGGCGCTACTGCGAAAATTACGACTTCAAACGTATTTCGCCGGTGGATCGGAACATCCTGCGCCTGGCCATTTATGAAATGCTTTATCGCGACGACATTCCGCCGGTGGTTTCGATCAATGAGGCGATCGAACTCGCCAAAACCTTCGGTGGCCCCGACTCTGGAAGATTCGTTAACGGAATACTCGATCGGGTGAAAGGCGATCTGACGCGGCCGTTGCGCGAAGCGGCCCCAACCGAAGCGACGGAAAAGCCTTCTTCCGCCTGAAAGGCGGTCCAGCCACCTTTCTGCTCCTTCCCTGGCGGGAAAAAATTGAGCTACCGGCGGCGTTCTGACGATTCACTCGCATGAGATTTCTTCATTCCATCATCGATAAGTTTGCCGGTCGCGCCGTCGACTGGGATGAGCTGGAGGAGAACCTGATCCGGGCGGATCTCGGTCTGCCGATGACCGCGCGCATCCTGGACGCGCTGCGCGAGCGGGCCAAGACGTCCCGCGTGACCGCCGATGATATTGCGGTCGTCGCGCGCGAAGAGATCAGTCGCGTTCTGCCCAGCGACGCGCCGCTCCTGCGTCCGCTGCCGGCAAAACCCAAAACGGTTTTGATCGTGGGCGTCAATGGAACGGGCAAGACCACCTCCACGGCCAAACTCGCCAACGCTTTGAAAAAGAATCGCCACACCGTTCTCCTCGCCGCTGCCGACACTTTTCGGGCGGCCGCCATCGAACAGTTAGGCATCTGGGCGGAGCGACTGGAGATCGAAATGGTCCGGGGCCAATACAATTCCGATCCGGCGGCACTTTGCTACGAAGCTTACCAGGCCGCGCAGAAGCGAAACGTTGAGTTTCTTCTTTGCGATACTGCAGGACGCCTGCACACCAAAAGCAACCTGATGGCGGAGCTAAACAAGGTAAAACGGAGCCTCGCCAAGCACGACCCGACCGCTCCGCACGAGACATTCCTGGTCGTGGATGCCACCACCGGTAGCAACGCGCTCTCGCAGGCGCGCGAGTTTCATCAGGCGGTTAACCTAACGGGTTTGATCGTGACCAAGCTCGATGGCAGCGGCAAGGGAGGCGTCATCGTAGCGATCCAGGAAGAACTGGGAATCCCGACCCGATTCGTGGGAACGGGTGAAGAATTGGGAGACTTTGGCCCCTTCAAGAAAAGCGAATTCGTTGAGCAGATGCTGTAGCGCCCGGGAAGACTATACGCGAGTCACGTATCGCACTTCGGAGGCGCGACTATACGTGACTCACGTATAGTCAGCTCAGAAGGCAGAGCGATTTTGAGCGAGTACGCGCTTAGAAGAATCGATTCAGAAAAGCGGCCGCTTCATCTGAAATTCCGCCAATCTTGTTCGTGGCCTGTCGATAGAACTTGAAGTTCAACTCGGTCTCCGGTCGTCCATCCTTCCAATTGGAGAACGGCCTCAATTCTTTTCGGCCCAAAGAACTTCGCGCCAATGCAGTCCGTTTCACGCCGATGCTGACGCGGGGCGTTTGCCGCTCAAGGTCCGGCTTTAACGGTGTTGCCTTGGCGGAAGTGACAATGCCGCGGGCGACGAGGCCGTGACCGCCTTCGTTTTCGCTGGCAAAGATGAAAATCGAATCGCCCTTTGCGATCGTCTTCCCGCCATACATCGTTTTCTGAGCCGAAAAACTGAAGGCGGACGCGTGAGGCTCTTTAACTTCCGCTTTAATTACGAACGTCACGGTGCCGATTAATCGCCGGTCTTCGCGGCGTCGCCTTTTCGCTGGGAGCCCGCCACCACAAAAAGGAGCAAAGCGACCCCAAATCCAATCGGGGCGAAATAGACCCAGGAGGGGGCGTGCATGGTGCCGAGTTTGTCCGACAGCGCGATCCCGAGATAAACGAAATACCAAAGGAATTGGGTGAGGAGCAGCCCGCCAGCGACGAAGGCCAGAGCGGCAGCGCGGCGACTCATACGAAATGCCAGAATGAACAGGACAATGCTAAGTGGCAGTCCACCGATGCTTCCCCAGAAAATCAACTGCGCCGCCGCTTCCTGCACTGGCGTGTGCGTGGAACTACCTAACAAGATCACGAGGGTGGCAAGCATTCAGCGTCCGCCATCGGCGGTGATGATGCCGTCGCGTGAGCTACGGAGATTGTTTCCTTCCAGCTTCACGAACTTTTTGTTCTTCTCATCCACCTTCCACGCTGACATGACCTGGAGCATCGCGCTTCCCTCTTCACTTTTCAGAAGGCCGATGGCAGTACCCGGTAAATCCTTGCCATTTTCCTGGCAGCTTCCGACGAACTGAGGCGACTCCTTCGAGTGCTTGGGAAACTTCAGGACATCGCGAACCGTGTTCCCATCCTCGAGAAGCACGTATTCGTCCCCGCAAATCAGCCAGGAAACGAGCGAAACCCGATCCGAGATTTCACTCGCGCCCAGATCCTTCAGTCCCAGGCTTTGGTGGCGGGATTCAATCGCCATGACCGGTTCATTCGACATTTTGCGCCCGACAAGGGCCGCGCGAATATCGGAGCCACACTTCACGGCATCGAAAGGATCGGTGCCACCCGCGCTGCTCCTTTCCGCAAAAAGCGCGAAGAGACCGCATCCCACGGCAACAAGAGTCTGGGTGTTCAACATCCTCATCGAACGAGTCTGAGCGTGACCGGTCGCTCCGGGCAATCTCGTTTTCAGTCGCCATCGACAGCGAAGTGGTTGTAGCGCAAAGTCCTAGCCGTGCCTGACGCCAAAGAAGCTAATCTTGCTGTCGAAACGGTGGCACCGCCCGTCCCGATTGGGCCTGTCGCAGGATTTATCGGCAAATTCACGGTCCTGCGCGGCGGTCGCCGGGAGCTTTGGCTGACCTTCCTGATCAAGTTTCTGATCTACACGGCGTACTCGGTGACTAACAAGACGATGGTCCTTTGGCTCTCGAAGGATCTTGGATTTAACGATCAAACGGCGGGCGCGATCGTCGGTTGGGCCTGGGCCCCGGCGATGACGATCTTCACGCTTCTGGCCGGTTCGCTCACCGACGCGATCGGGCTGCGCCGGACATTCTTTCTTGGCGTGGCCATCTGCACAGTGGCTCGGACCGTAATGGTCACAACGACAGCGCCAGCCCTGGCTCTGCTTTGCGGTGTCCTACCGCTGGCCGTTGGCGAAGCGCTCGGCACTCCCGTTCTGCTCGCAGCGACCCGCGTCTATTCCACGACCGCACAGCGGTCGATCGCATTCTCGATCATCTACGCGATCATGAACGTCGGCTATCTCGTCGCCGGGTACATCTTCGATTACTTCCGATCGTTCGATGTGCCGGCGCACATCGGGAGTCTGACGCTGACACCACACCAGCAGTTGTTTGCGGTCAGTCTCGGCTTTGAAATCTTGTTGTTTCCGGCTCTCTACTTTCTCCGGCGCAGCTCAGAAGGACCTGAGAAACATGCGGCCCGGGCGCCCGGAATGTGGACAGGCATCGCCGAAACAGTGCGACGCAGTGCGGTTGAGACCGCCCAGCTTTTCAAGCGCCTGGTCGGCCAATCCGGCTTCTACCGCCTGCTTCTCTTCTTCCTTTTCATCGGTTTCCTGAAAGCCATCTTCCTGCAGATGGATTACGTGTTCCCGAAATTCGGTGACCGCGAAATGGGCGCGCATGCGCCGGTCGGCAAATTGGCGGCGATTAACTCAATCGTGATCATTATCCTGGCGCCGATTGTGGGTGCACTGACGCAGAAGCATTCCGCCTATCGCATGGTCATCTTCGGAGGGGCGATTTGTGCCGCGGGGGTCTTCATCATGGCTCTGCCGACTGATTGGTTCGTCGCAGCGGCCAACAGCGGCGCGGGTCAGTGGTTAGGCCATGAGTATCTTCGCCTGCACGGCAAGATTCATCCTTACTACATCATGTCGGCGCTCTACCTGATTGTCTTTTCGGTCGGCGAAGCGTTTTACTCACCGCGCGTCTACGAATATGCGGCTGCCATCGCGCCCAGTGGTCAGGAGGCCTCCTATGGATCACTTGCTTATCTCCCCTTCCTTGTCGGCAAACTTCTGGTTGGCACCGGCGGTTGGCTGCTGGCCGCCTACTGTCCCGCCCAGGGGCCGCGTCATTCCGGTCAGATGTGGCTGATCTTTGCCCTGGCGGCATCCGTCGCTCCGCTCGGTCTGCTCATGTTCCGCAATTACATTCGCGTGCCGGAAGCGGGTCGTTCCGACTAGGCACCCCCCAAAAGCGGCTGTTGCGAGGGGACAAAAAGAGTTACCTTTTAGGGTGATTCAGCTTCCTCAACGCCCGCAGCGGTCCTCGCGCGGGATGCTGATTTTCTGCGCCCTTGTGTTTATCGCTCTGGCGGGAATTTTTCTGTTCCTGGACCGGAGCGGAGCACAAGGCAAAGACGAAACCTCAACTGTTCATCATTCCATGACCCAGCCGACCTCATCTTCAACAACCCCGACTGCGAACGATCCGGACCTGCGCAAGAAGCTGACGGAAGAACAATATCGCGTCACGCAGATGTGCGGAACGGAACCGCCGTTCCAAAATGAATACTGGAACAACCACCGCGCCGGAATTTATGTCGATGTCGTCAGCGGCGAGGCGCTTTTCACTTCGACGGACAAATTCGACAGTGGCTCGGGCTGGCCGAGCTTCACCAAACCGATTGCGAAAACGAACGTGAAGGAAACCGGTGACAGCTCGCACGGGATGGTGCGAACGGAGGTGAAATCGAGCAGCAGCAATTCCCATCTCGGCCACGTCTTTGACGACGGACCGACGGAGAAAGGCGGACTTCGTTACTGCATCAATTCAGCTTCCCTGCGCTTCATTCCGGTGGAGAAACTGGAAGAGGAAGGTTACGGACAGTATCTCGAACTCTTCCAGAAGAGCGGGGACAAGAAGTAAACTTACTCGGAAACGGCTCGACACCGCGCAAGCCATCCCTTTAGCCTAACCACTCGGACCAGTATTGTCATGGCAACGAGAATTGAACATGAACGGCAGTCGCACCTTAGCCTCTGGCTCGGTTTAGTGGGCGTGATCGTCCTGGGGGCGGGCGCGTTCTATCTTTTTGAGCGTCATGCGGCCAAGCAGAACGCGCCCGGAGTGGTCAGTTATTTGCGGCCGGTTCTAAGCGACGCGCAACTGCGTTCCACCCTGAGTGACTCGCAGTACCATGTGACGCGTGAGAACGGGACGGAGACCGCCTTTCAGAATCTTTACTTCAATAACTTCAAGCCAGGCATCTACGTCGACGTGATCACGCACGAGCCGTTATTCAGCTCGGCCGATAAATTCGAAGCCAATACCGGCCGGCCGGCCTTTACCAAGCCGATCGCGCCAAACCGCGTGGCTGAACAGCGCGACACGTCTTTCGGAATGGATCGTGTCGAGGTGCGCGCTGCCGGCAGTAATTCGCATCTCGGTCACGTCTTCAAGGACGGCCCGCCGCCGACCAGTCTGCGTTACGCAATCAATTCGGCGGCGCTCCATTTCGTGCCGCTCGAGAACATGGAGGCGCAAGGTTATCGCGATTTTATTAAATACGTCACGCCCGAAGCGGCTGCCACCCCCATCGCTACGACCAGTGCAAGGTCGGCCGCTCCCGCCGCTCCAAGCAGTCCGACCGCCGCCAGCTCCCCGGCGCAACCTTCGCGCTAATCGCGCCGAAACTCTCGGTCGCTGCTCGTCCAACAATCTGTGACCCCGGAGAATTTTCAGTACGCGATCGAGAACACGCAGGTGATTCTCGCGCCGGAGCGCAAAATCGCGACCTTCGGCAGCACGAGTTTTCGCTTTTACCTCATCTCCGAGTTGATGGATCGAGCGAACGAAGTTCGCGTGCGCGACGGCCACATCCACGCCGACCGTCCGCAGATTCTATCGCCCTACACCTTTGCGCGGCTTTTGCTCGAGGGTTTCGGGGACAAGGCAGAGCGATACGTGGAGCAGCTCCGCGAACAGGCGCAAAACATGGCCGTGCTCCGCTATGGCTTTCAATTTCGCAAGACCGATGTCACCGAACGAATGTTCCGCGACCCGATTGAAGCGGTGGTCGCCCGAACCAGATCCGAAGTCGAGCACAAGGCAGAGCCGCTCAGCGCGATCATCCAGGGCGTCGACGACGCCTGGGAAGTTTGCCTGCTCAAGTTTACGGTGGACCTGATCGAACGTTCTTCCGATGGCAACCTCGGCGATTTTCGGAACAAGGGCCTGATCTAAGGCGAAGCGGCGCTTTAGCCACCGTAGCGCTTCATTAATTTGAAGAAGCGAATCGTGTCCCGCACCGGATGGATGCTGCTCACTTCATCGGAATAGACGGTGCTGATAGCCACAGATTCGATGCGATGGCCGCGCTGACTGGCCAGGATCAGCATTTCCGTTTCGTAATCGAAGCGTCCGGTACCGACGAGAATGTCGGGGATCAAGGCGCGATTGATCAGCCGATAACCGCATTGGGTATCTGGAATCTGCTGCCCGCAAACCTTGCTGATGCGGTTGCTCATGTAGCGGTTAACGAAACGCCGGATCAGCGGCATGCGGGACGTGTCGTTCATTCGATTCCCGATCAGGAGGGTCGCACCATCGACCAGCGCCGCCTGCATAAAATTGTCGATCTCTTCCGGGCGATGCTGTCCATCGGCGTCGAGGATAAAGACCCAGTTCATCCCCTTCTCCAGCCAGTAGCGCAGTCCCGTTTTGATCGTTTCGCCTTTGCCTTTGTTTTCCGGATGCCGGATGACCTCCGCGCCCATCGCGCGGGCGCGGTCGGCTGTTTCATCGGCTGAGCCGTCATCAACAACGAGGACGTTTTTCAATTCTTTACGGGCGCGCGTCACCACGTCGGCGATGTGCTTCTCTTCGCGGTAGGCCGGAATGACCACCGCTACCGTTTCGCGCGACTGAGATCGAGGAGGCGCTTGCTGCATTCCTCAGCGGACAACTGGATGAAAATCCGCTGCGTGATACGAGCTGCGAACGAGCGGCCCAGACGCGACGTGCTCGAAGCCCTTTTGCCGGGCGATCTGCCCGTAGAGATCAAACTGTTCCGGCGCGATGTATTCAACGACCGGAAGATGTTGCGGAGTCGGCCGTAAATACTGCCCCAAGGTCAGGACCTGGCAGCCGACCTCGCGCAGGTCGTCCATCGTTTGGAAAAGTTCCGGCTCCGTTTCACCCAAACCAAGCATGACGCCGCTTTTCGTGACCACCCGCGGCGATAGTTCCTTGGCCCGTTTCAGAACCTGGAGCGAGGTCCGATATTTTGCCCGACTGCGCACCAGCGGAGTCAACCGTTCCACCGTTTCCATGTTGTGGTTGAAAATGTCCGGACCGGCAGCAAGCACCGTTTGAATGCAGTCAGGCTGCGCATGGAAATCCGGAACGAGCACTTCCACGATGATCGAAGAATCCATGTTTCGGACCGCTTCGATTACCCGGGCAAAGTGCTTGGCCCCGCCATCAGCCAAATCGTCGCGGGCCACCGCTGTGATCACGACGTGCTTCAGCTTCATCCGACGAACAGCTTCAGCCACGCGCGCCGGCTCATCTTCTTCGAGTGGGAACGGTTTTGCCGTGCTCACCGCGCAGAATCCACAAGCCCGTGTGCAACGATCGCCGGCAATCATCATCGTCGCCGTTCCCTGGCTCCAGCATTCCCAGCGGTTCGGGCATTGCGCGCTTTCGCAGACGGTATGCAGCCGCAAATCCGAGATTAGTGCCTTGGTCGAAAAGAAGACCGGGTTGGAGGGCAAACGAACTTTGATCCACGGCGGTTTTTGGGCCTGATGCAGGTTCGGATCGATCTTCGAAATCATCGGGTTTTCAGAGCTTAAGTCCTAACTTTTAAGCAGACAAATAGCCGCAGCGCACTTCGGACTCTTACTTAACACTTAAACCTTTAAACTTAAAACTCTTAGAGTTTCGTCCGCCCCGACAGTGCCTGGTAGAGTGTCAGCTCGTCCGCCGATTCCAAGCCGCCGCCGGCGGGCAAACCATGCGCGATTCGGGTCAGGGTGATGTCCTTGTCACGCAAGAGATCAACCAGGTAATTCGTCGTCGCCTCGCCTTCGACATCTGCGGAAAGCGCGAAAATGAGCTCACGAAACTCTCCCGTGCCGATGCGGTCCAGCAGTTGCCGGATCCGCAGATCTTCCGGCGCGACGTGGTCGAGCGGAGAAATCCGGCCGCCTAGCGAATGATAAAGGCCCCGGAATGCGCTGGTCCGCTCAAGGGGAAGAATATCCGTCGGTTGCTCAACGACGCAAAGAAGGTCACGGGCGCGTCCGACTATCCGAACAAATTTCGCAGAGCTCAGCGGTGGCAAAGAAGCCGCAGTCGCGGCAGGGCCGCACCGCCGCACGCGTGTTGGTTATGGCGACGGCGATCTGCTCTGGTTGATCGGCCCGGGCCTGCACCATCCAGAGAGCGATGCGCTCGGCCGAGCGCGGGCCGACCCCCGGCATTTGCCGCAACTGCGCGATCAATTCGCGCAGAGCGCTGGGATATTCAGTCCGTTTCAAACCACCCTCAGACCGCTATTCCCCGGCGGTGGTGAGATGAAGCGCCAGAGTTTCCAAGCGGCGCAGATAGAGTTGGAGCGGGGCGTCGTCTTCGCCATCGGGCCCCTTCGCTTTCTGGAATTCGGTATAGGCTTCGGCCCACCGCTTTTCGCGGTAAAGCACTACGCCGTTCCAGAACGAGTCCCGCCGCGCGATGTGATCGGGATTCGCTTCAGCCGCCAGCCACAATGGCTCATAAATTTCATGGCGTTCCTGCGAGTTTACACCGCTCAGGAAATCGATCGGGCGCGCCACGATATGTTTGCTGGAAAGCTCGAACGTGCGCGGGCCAATCAAAATGCGTGAACCGTAGAAGCGGTTGGCCACGCAGAAGCGACGGGCCAACTCGACCGGCTCGCCGGTGGTCAGCAGGCCGGGCTTATCGCCGGTTTCCAGCGGCGCCACGATGATGTTGCCGGAACTAAGACCCATGTGCACGTCGCAGCGGCCAAACAGGTCGCCGTTGCTCTGTTGCCGGTCCTTGTTGAAAGATTCGATCAACCCAAGCGTCACTTTCACCGCTTTGTCGGCATGGTCCGCACTGGCGTCGGGATAGCCGAAGATTGCCACCACTCCTTCCCCATCAGCGGCCAGGATGTAGCCGTCCTGCTGTAGAAACAGGTCGCTGGTGCGACGGATAAACGACTCGGTTGTTTGTGCGTAGTCCTGCGGGTCTGCCTCCTCCGCCAGATCGTATTTATTCGCGATATCACAAACCACCACCGTGACCTCGTGCGCGCGCGGTTGCAGATCGAGCGGAATCTCTCCCTCAATCATGCGATGCAGCTGATCATTGGAGAGGCGGCCGCCGAAGAATGCGTAGGCGACGCTCGCGATATTGCGCCGCGACAAGACCGCCCAACGTTCAGCGGCAACGAAGGCGAGTGCGACTGCGATCAGAGATGGCAGCGGCTGAAAGGCCAGGCGATAAAGCCCGCAAATCCAGGCGACGCCAAGTAGCTCCAAGAATAGAACCACGGTAATCAGCGCGATCCGGGAACGCCGCCGACTCATGAAGGTGAGCCACGCCACCAAAAAGCTGAGCGCGAAAACAATGATCGCCTGCCAAAGCACACCGACGGTGTGCAGGGGCGCCCGATGGCGCACGAGAATACCGAGCACCGCCGTTTCGAAGCGACCGACCAAGCCAAGCGCGTGCAGCCCGACCAGGAGCACGGTCAGGATGACGCTAATTATCAGGGCTGTCGCTAACGAGCGCTTCATTTCGGCTTAACCATTCACCGCTGCAGGATAGTACGACTGCACGACCAGATCACTCAGGAATTTATCCGGGTCGTCCACCGCTGCCCGCGAGAGGGTGAAATCACTCTTACCACTGTTCTTCTGGATCAGGCTCAAGCCAAATTGATAGTCTTTAAATAAGTGAGCGCAAAGCTCCGACATACCCATCCGTTCCTGCTGCGCCCGTTCCACCAGGCGCTGAATGGCGCTTTCATCGAATTTCAGAGTCACTCCATGCTGGTTCTTGAAGCTCTCGCCGAACGCGTAGGCCGCATTCCGGAGGGTGACTTCTTCCTGCCGATGACCTTCGGCCATGAGCCGGTCGAGCACACCTTTTGGTTCACGGACTAATTCTGCGGTTACCCGCAGCTGAGTTAGACCCGAACCGGCGAGGTAGTATTTGTAATCGCGGAAGAGACGCTCGAAAACGGTTAACAAACCGCGCGCGCCAGTTTTCTCTTTGGCGGCCGCCTCCGAGATCAGTCGCAGCGCTTCATCTTCGAAACTGATCTCGATGCCGTAGGCGCGAAAGGCACGCTCGTACTGGCGCAGAATGCTACCCTCCGAAAAGCGCATGATGCTGTAGAGATCCGATGCATTTAATTCCTGACAGGAAACGCGCACCGGCAGGCGTCCAATGAATTCCGGTTCGAAACCGAATTCCACGAAATCCTGTGTGGTCACCTGCTCGAAGAGCTCCCGATTGGAAAGTGGGGAAGCACCGGCGTTGAATCCGATCTGACCCTGCGCAATCCGACGCGTGACCTGCTGCTTCAAGCGCTCGAAAGCTCCGCTGACCACGAAAAGAATGTGTCGCGTATTGATTGTCTCCCGACGCGACTTGCCCTTGCGTTGGAACTCAAAAGCGGCCTGCAATTGCCCCTGCAGATCGTTCATGCTCCGCAACGGGACTTCCGTTTCTTCCATCAGTTTAAGCAGCGTCGTCTGCACGCCGCGTCCACTCACGTCCCGGCCCCCCATGTTGGTGGCGGCCGCGATCTTATCGATCTCATCTATATAGATAATGCCGAACTGCGCACGGTTTACGTCTCCGTCGGCCTTCTGCACGAGTTCGCGAACCAAATCCTCTACGTCGCCGCCGACGTAACCCGTTTCGCTGAACTTGGTCGCATCCGCCTTGACGAAGGGCACCTTGATCAACTCAGCCACGTGTTTGATGAGATAGGTTTTTCCGACCCCGGTCGGGCCGACCAGGATGACGTTCTGTTTGGCGTATTCGGTTTCTTCCGCGCGCGCGGCGTTTTCCTTCTGCAACTTCCGCAAATACTTGGCGTGATTGTAGTGATCGCAAACCGCGATCGAGAGGACCTTCTTGGCTTCGTCCTGCTGAATGACAAACCGATCAAGGTGCGCCTTGATGTCGCGCGGCAGGAAGATGGAACTCGAACTCGGTGATGTCTTCGGTTTTGACCTCCGTTTTTTCTTCCGGCTCACCGCTTTCGGCGTTTTCCGGCACCGGAAAAGTCGCGAACGAAACCCGGTCGCCAAAGTTCGATCTTCATAAATTCGGCGATCTTCGTTTTCAGCTCTTCCGGCGAAGGAAATGGTGGTGGCGGCGGTTTTTGTTCCATGTTTCGCGATCCAAATCGCGCCGGAAACTTAACATCCGGAGGACGAGTGTAAATCTGACTCTCCAAGGGACGTATTCGTTCATTTTAGCCCGCCGGCAACCGCCCGAAGCTCTGCCGGCCGAACTATTTAGCGGGCCCCGGCCGGTTTGACCTGGAGGAGATATTCGACCTGCGGCTGGTATTCGGGCTTGGCCTTCCTGGCGGCTTCCGCCAGCT
The DNA here is from genome assembly GCA_963746035.1 of uncultured Verrucomicrobiae bacterium. Classification (GTDB taxonomy): domain Bacteria; phylum Verrucomicrobiota; class Verrucomicrobiia; order Chthoniobacterales; family UBA10450; genus JBBRDU01. The sequence goes on from CAVUZN010000003.1 coordinate 167,498, forward strand.
GTTTGGCCTGCGCCGGCTGCCCGGTGGAGATGGCATAGACGGCGGCGAGCCATTCCCGATCGCCCACATCGGGCGAGTTGGCCCGGGCAAAGGACATGGAAACAATGAGCAAGGTTTGAGGCGAGAGCTGGGTCCATGGCACCTCCGCCTCGCCGAACGGAAGCTTCATGCGCAGCCGCGTCTCGCTTGCCCCGACAATTCCCATGTACTGGGTGCCGCCGGTCGCCGCGGTTACCCCCTGTTTATAACCAACGGTGTTGATATCCTGGATCAGCCTCGCCTTCCACTCCGCCAGCCACTGCGGGATTTTCGCCGCCAGTTGTTGAGCCGCCTGCTCAGCCTGCTGTTGTCGTTCGCGCTCGCGTTTTTCGTTTTCAATCCGCTGCTGCTCCGAAAGTGTTTGCGATAGCGTCTTCTCCGCGTTGTAAACCTCGCCGGAAATAGCGCTGTACATCTGGAACTGATTCTTGCTCGTTAGCTCGTGCGTGCGTTCGAGATGACGCGCCAGCGCCGCCGGATCTTTGGCTTCGTCGGCTTCCTTCTTCCACTCCACATAGAGCTGGCAGTCGTGCAGATATTTTCGCGCCAGTTCCTTGTAATCCCCAATCCAGGCGAACTTATCCGCCGGCTTGGCATTCAGGAATTTCTCGAGCAATGGGATGGCCTTGTTCGCATCCTTCAGGCTGATGTTCTTGAGCGCGTAGGCAAAATAGGAGAGCGCCTCGTAGTTCGATGGATTGAGCGAGACGTCCGGCGGGATCGCGGCATTTCCCGCCATCAATTTCGCGGAATTGACGAAGAAATTCGCCAAAGCCTGTTCATCATGCACGAAGCCAGTCGTTCCTGCCTTGACGATTTCCTGGAACGCATCCGTCGATTGCTTGTAGTCGCGCGCCACCAGCGCCGCGATTCCTTCATTGAATCGCGACCAATCGTAACTGGGTTGCTTGCCGCGGGCATCGGCGGAGATACGCGCGAATGACTCTTTGGCGACCTTGTAATGGCCCAGCGCCAGCTCCCGGCGCGTTTCGCTGATTCGCCCCTCCAGCGGCGCGTTCGCCACCTTTCGTTCCGCTTCAGCCGCAACTGCGCTCAACTCGGTGCGGGTCTTTTGCCTAACGAGAAAGGCCCAGGTCGCGACCGCAACCAGGGCCGCCGCCAGGACCACCGCGCCGATGATCCAGGGCATCTTGCTCCGCCGCACGCTGCGGTGCAGTTCCTTGCCGGTCAGTGTTCCATAGGCGCTCTCCAACGCGCCCACCAGTTCATCATAGGACCCGAAACGCTGCTCCGTATCGGGATCGATCATCCGGCCGAAAACATTCGCCGTCTCATCCGAGACATGCGGCGCAATGTCGTGCAGATCGAGCGGCTTATTTTTTAGCGCGCGCAGGGCGGTCGCCGAATTGGTGTCACCTTCAATAGGCGCGTGGCCGGAGAGCGCGTGAAAGAGAGTGGCGCCAAGACTGTAGATATCGCTGCGGAAATCTTCCGGCTGATTGTTCAGACGTTCCGGGGCGACATAGTAAGGCGTGCCCCAAATCTCTCCGCGCGATTCGCCTGACTCCGCGGCAACTCCGGCCAGCCCAAAGTCGCCAATCTTGGCCATGTGTTCGTCGGCAAAGAGAATGTTCGCCGGCTTGACGTCGCGATGGATCAATCCCTTGGCGTAGGCTGCTCGCAAACCCTTGGCGACCTGGATACCCGCTTCCAGCACCAGTTCCTCGGGCAAACTCTTTTTTTGCTCGATCAGGTCGTCAAGACTTCCATGATCGACCAGCTCCATGACGAGGTAGAATTGACCGTGATCTTTCCCGCTCGAAAAAACCTGGATAACGTTCGGATGATTGATCGACGCGGCGACGCGCGCCTCCTGTTGCAACCTCTTCTCGTAATCAATGTCTTCGCCCAGATCCTTGCGCAGAAGCTTGAGGGCGACGAAGCGATCGAGCAGAACGTCGCGCGCCTTGTAAACCGTCCCCATCCCGCCTATGCCGAGGGTCTCGACCAGCTCGAAGTTGTTAAAGCTGCGTTGAACGCGGATTTTTTCGCCGCATTGCGGACATGGCACTCTGGTCAAGGGATCGGCCTGACTCGTGTCCACCACCTGCCCGCAGGAGGGGCAAGTTTCCGTGCTCGGGTCGGTGGATTCGGGCGCCATCGCAACCGATTGTATCATTGCCTTACCCGTGGGCAATCCTGACAAAACGCAGGTGGAAAGCGCAGGGCCCGGCGGCGCTCTGGTGCGGCTGGAAGTCCCCCGGGAGGCTGCCGGAACCCGCCTGGACGTGTTCCTAGCCGCTCAGGCCAGCGGACACTCGCGTTCCCGTCTGCAGCAGCTGGTCCGTGAGGGATTCGTTAGGCTAAACGGAGCGCCGACCAGGCCTCGCCAAAGTCTGCAAACCGGCGATGTGATCGAACTCGAAGAGCCGCCGTTGCGACCGGCCGTGTTCCAGCCCGAGGATATCTCACTCTCGATACTATTCGAAGACGAAGACCTGATCGTTTTGAACAAGCCACCCGGGCTGGTCGTCCATCCCGGCGCCGGCCACTCCGAACACACACTCGTTAACGCGTTGCTTCATCATTGCCCCACCCTCTCGGGGATTGGAGGAGAAGAACGGCCCGGCATCGTCCATCGTCTGGATAAGGAGACGAGCGGATGCATGGTCGTCGCGAAAAACGATCAGACTCATCGCGGCCTCGCCGAGCAGTTCGCCGGGCGCGAGGTGGATAAAGTTTACCTGGCCATCGTCGCCGGCCGTCTGCGCAAGAAGGGCGGCACAATCGAATCCCCCATCGCGCGTCACCCCGTCCATCGCCAGAAGATGACGACCAAGCGGACGCGAGGACGCGGACGCGAGGCACGCACCGACTACCGGGTGCTGCGCGAGGCGATCAGCGCCAGCCTGGTCGAATGTCGGATCCACAGCGGTCGCACCCATCAAATCCGGGTGCACCTGCTCGAACTCGGTCATCCGGTTCTCGGCGACAAGGTTTACGCGGCCAAACTCGCGCAACCTTTCCCGCGACAGATGTTACACGCGCAGAAGCTGAGCTTAACTCATCCACGCACGTCCGAGCGCATGCATTTCGAAGCGCCTGTGCCGGAGGACTTCAGGCAAGTCATGCAGCAGGCTGGACTCACCTGACCGCGGCTTTGCAGACGGACCGTTCGGTGAACGGTCGCAACCTCACCGACGCTGCACTGGGATCAAACGGTGGTCGCGACTTCCTTCTTCTCCTCGGACGGCGCGGCTTGCTTCTGCGGTTGACCGCGCCCGGAGACTCGCGTCATCCCGGTGCGATAAGCGGCAAGATCGACCAGTTCGGCCACGCGCCTTTTCAAGGCACGCGCGCGGCGGTAAAGGAAAATCAGAAAGATGGCGTAGGGAACCAACGTCCAGAGATCGATGTGCGACGGGCTGTACAAGGCGCGGTAGATCACCACCGTCAGCGCGATCAAATTTGCGATCACCGTGGTCGGCACCAGCTGACTGCGAACGCGGACGCGATTGAGGCATTTCGGACCGCCGTGATATTCGGTCACGGTTTGCAGGACCACGCTCCACCAGAGGTTGCCATAAATCTGGATGTCCCATTCGTTCCAGCCCGTGTCAGTGGAGTAACGCCAGCCTTCCTCTTCCAGCAGCTGGAAGATTAGGCCTAACAAATGGTGGCGGTCCTTGCCCTGCTCATTCCAATAAACACGCCGGCGGGCGGCGCCGGAGCGGCCCATGTCCGTGGGCAGAGTTTCGTGGGCGCGAATGACGCTGCGTGGAGTTCGCTTGAAGTGCAGCCAGGTGAAATAGCGTGACCACCCGCGAACCAGCGGCTGCACAAAGGCCAGCGCCATCACCAGCAGGCGCGCATGAATGGTGTCGAACTTGGGCTCGATCCGCGCCCGCACCATATAAGATAAAGCGACGCAGAGTGTCCCGCCGAACATCAGATAGGGAACAATGCGCAGACTCGGCAGAAAAATTCCGAGCCCGAAAAGGAAAATGGTGAGTGCGAACCATTCGACGCTGCTGAGATAGGCGGCAATGTCCGATTGCGGTGTCGGATAGATCGATTGGAAGAAGCCGTCGCCGAAGACGCCATGATAAATGATCGGCCGATTCAGGAACCAGTTGAATCGCGGTGTTCCATAAATTTGGCCGCGCCACTTCGCCGTGCCGGTCGGACCGAAAAAGATGAGGTGCTTGAAACGAAGCAAGGACTCAGCCTCGCCGTATCCTTCCTGTTGTTTGAGGAAGGCCTTCAGGGTGAACCGCCGGTAATGCCAGACCAGTGCAGTCGGACTGAACCCGATCACGCAGCCGGACTGCTGCAGGCGCCAGCAGAAATCCACGTCATCGCCCGCTTTGCGATATTCAGTGTCGAATCCCCCCACCCCTTCGAACGCGCTGCGCAAAAAAGCCATGTTACAGCCGGGAATGTGTTCGGCGACCGTGTCGGTGAGCAGCACGTGACTCGGTCCGCCCGGTGCAGCGGCGACACACGCCTGGATCCAGTTTTGCGCAGGCGGCGTGACGTTCGGGCCACCGACTCCGGAAAATTGTCCGGACATCAGCGTCCCCACCAGATAGTAGAGCCAGTCTTCGTCCGCCATGCAGTCGGAGTCGGTGTAGGCGAAGACTTCGCCTTTGGCCGCAGCGGCGCCAGTATTGCGGGCATGGCTCAAGCCGTGGTTCTCCTGGTGAATGTAGCCAACATTGGGAAACCGAGCTGCGATTTCGCGCGTGTTATCGGTCGAACCATCATCAACCAGGATGACTTCGTAGTTCGGATAGTTGATTTTGCCTAACGACTCGAGACAGGCGGCCAGGGTCTTAGCTCCGTTATAGGAACAGACGATCACCGAAACGAATGGCGTCGCGGTTAGCCGTCGATGCGGCAGCACCGCGCTGCTTTGACCCAGCTTGTCGCGCAAGGCATAGAACGATTTCTTCGGCTGCCGATCGCGTGTCACCAGGCCGAAAGCCCAATCGGTAACCTCCTCGCCGCCGGTGAACCATTCATCCGTCCAGGCAAAGAAGATCGTTCCGGCAAGACCGCAGTGGACCACGCTGTCCACGTGCCAGCAGAGCATCTCAGCCTGCTCTTCCTCCGGATGGCGGATCGTATCCATCCCGAACTCGCCCAAAATAAGGGGGCGATCTTCGGTCAGATTTTGCAGACGCAACAGATAGCGTTCGAACTCGTCCTGGTTATGCAGGTAAACATTGAAACAATAAAAATCGAGGTTCTGCGGGAGAAGAAACTCGGTCGGCGGATAAGTCGCGTAGGAATAAAGGACGTCGGGGTCGATAGTCCGGCCGATGCGCACGAGCTTCTCCACGAACTCAGTCACCCGCCGCACGCCCAGCCAACGCGCCATCTGCGGCGAAATCTCGTTCCCAACCAGGTAACCGAGAATGGCCGGATGTCCGGCGTTCACGGAAACAGCTTTCCGGACCGACTCTTCGATCTTCTCGCGCGCTGTGCGCTGCCGGAGGAACTCGATGTGCTTTTCCCACGGGAGCGTAATCAGCACCCGCATCTTCACGGCGAGGCAACGATCAAGGAACCAGCGCGGCGGCGTGTGATAAATGCGGAGGACATTGAGTCCGATCTGCCGCATCAACTGAAGATCCCTCTCCAGCTTGTCCGGGTCGCCGAGATAAAAGCCCTCGGCGTCGGGCGCGAACGGCCCATAGGTCACCCCCTTGAGGAAAAACTTGCGGTCTTCTTCGAAGAAGAATTTGGCGACAGCGCGTATCCGCGGTTGAGCGCTACTCACGGCGGCTGTTTCCTAGTCTACGGCGGGGAAAGAGACAAGCGGAGAACACCGGAGCGAGCCGATTTCTGCGATGGCGGGGAGGTTCGAGTTAACCGAGCCGGGCCGAAGCGTGTCTTTGACCCGTTGGCGAGATCGCGTGCTTTAGGTCGCGACGACCTCTTTGAACGCAGAGACGAATCTTTCCATCTCGCCTTTTTTTCCCACGCTCACCCGCATGTGGTTAGGCATGGCCGGGAAAAGTCGACCAACCATCACGTTCCGTTCCCGCATGGCCTTGATCAGCGGAGTGACCGGACGCTTCAGGTCGACCATGAAAAAATTCGCCTGCGAGGGAATCGATTTGAAACCCATATTTTCCAGCTCGCTGATGGCGAATTGCCGCGCTTCGGTATTGAGACGTCGCCCATTCGTTACCACATCTTCGTCCTGGAGACTGGCGGTGGCGCCGGCCAGCGCCAGCACATTGACGCTGTCCATCGGTTCGTGCGGCCGGATCCGGTTGATCGTTTCGCGCTGACCAATTCCAAAGCCACAGCGCATTCCTGCCATTCCATAGATTTTCGAAAACGTGCGCGCCACGATCAGGTTGGGATGATCTTTGATCAGGGGGATGACGCTTTCGTATTCGGGCGAATCGGCGAAGTGAAAGTAGGCTTCGTCGACCAGGATGATCGTTTTCGGCGAGGTTCTGGCGATGAAATCGCGCAGCTGATTCTTCGGGGTGATGCTTCCCGTCGGATTGTTGGGATTACATATATAAACCAGAGCGGTATCCTTGACCGAGCCCATCCGTGGCAGGTCATGGGCAAAGGCTGCCGTTAACGGGATCTTCACAACATCAGCGCCATAAATGCGCGCGTGGTTCAGGATCGCTTCAAAGACCGGGTCCGCCGCGACCAGTTTCCCGAGAGTCGGCCCCGTGAAAGTCTCGGCACAAAGCTTTAAAATCTCGTCCGACCCGTCGCCGAGAATGATCTGGTCCGGCGCGACGCCGCAGGACTTCGCCAGCGCTTCAATCAAGGGGTCGTTTCGCTCGATCGGGTAGCGATTGGCAAAGGCGAAGGCATCCCTCATTGCCTGCAACGCTTTGGGCGACGGTCCGTAGGGATTTTCGTTGTAGCTGATCCGAACAATGCCGGATGCGGCGGGCGCTTCGCTTGCAGCGACGCCGAGTGAAAACCGCGGCTTCATTACCGCGGCCGCGGCCCCGATGCCGATTAGCCCGGCGAAACGACGACGTGAAATGGATGCATCATTCATGGTGTAAAACCTCCTGGCGCAGAAAAGTAGACAGCAGAAAAAGAAAAGGAAAAAGGAGAAAAGGGCCGTCGCGTCGGCCCAGAGACTCAGCGCGTAACCTGGTTCGCCAACGGCTTGCCCTCTTCGCAGCTGCTGATACTGGCGATCGTCGTCGCGCTGATATTCTCCAGGGCTTCCCGGGTGAAAAACGCCTGGTGCCCCGTGATGAGGACATTCGGAAAGGTCAGAAGCCGGCTGAAAGTATCGTCTCCGATGATGGAACCGGAATGGTCCTCGAAGAAGATTTCATCTTCCTCCTCGTAAACATCCAAGCCGACATGGCCAATCCTGCCGCTCTTCAGTCCTTCGATCACCGCTCGAGTGTCGATGAGGCCGCCCCGGCTGGTGTTGACCAGCATGACGCCTTTGCGCATCTGTTCGATGGCCGCGGCATTGATCAGGTGTTTGTTCTCAGCCGTCAACGGACAATGCAGACTGATGATATTCGATTGCGCGAGCAATTCTTCCAGCGAAACGTAGGCCACGCCTAACGAACGGCATTCCTCATTCGGAAAAGGATCGTAGGCCAGTGTTTTCAAGCCGAATCCGGTGGCGATCCGCGCCAGCACTGCGCCAATCTTTCCGGTGCCCACAATCCCCAGTGTTTTCTGATGAAGATCGAAGCCGAGCAGCCCTTGCAGCGCAAAGTTGCCTTCCCGGACTCGGTTGTAGGCGCGATAGAGCCGGCGGTTGAGGGCGAGGATGAGCGCCATCGCGTGTTCAGCGACGGCAAATGGAGAATAGCCGGGGACGCGGACCACCGGGATCTTCGCCTCCGCCGCGGCCGCGAGATCGACGTTATTGTAACCGGCACAACGCAGCGCGATCAGTTTCACGCCGCCGGCGCGCAAGGCCGAGATGACAGCGCTATTCAGTTCGTCGTTAACGAACACGCAAACCGCGTCGAAGCCGTGCGCCAGCGCCACGGTCTCGTCATTCAAATGCGGGTCGAAAAAGTGCAGTTCGTGGCGACCCGCATTCGCTGCGCCGAGAAACTCCCGATCGTAGGGATGAGCACTGAAGACAGCGACCCTCACGGAACTTAGCGGTTGGAAGGACGGCTCGCAGCCAGGCGCACGAGTCTGTTGCAGAGATCGCGCAGCGCCAGGGCGTCCTCGCGTGAAATCTCAGACTTTCCGGTCAATTCTCTGGCCCTGGCCAATCCCTCGCGCAATTGCCTAACGATCGCGCCACGATGCATTCTGCTATTGGCGCCGGGAAGTTGTTTACTGAGGTAATCGACCAAGCCAGGCTGCCGCAGCAGATTGGCGCGCTCGACCGAGTAGTTTTGCAAAACCGCGTCGGCCAGTGCTTCCGTTCCTCGCAGCCAGCCGAAGACGCTGACTAATTGGGCCAGCTTTTCACTCCGCAGCGAAATCAGTCCGCCCTCCAGGTCTGTCAGGACGGCGTCCCACTCGGCTCGGGCGGCCGGCCATTCGCCGGCCTCCGCGTTATCGATAATGCTTCGGCTGCGCGCTAGCACCGGGCCTCTCACGCCGACTCCTTGCGCCAGTTTCAAGACACTGGCGCCAACTTCCTTCACTCCGTTTGCATCCCGCGCTTCCATGGCAACGAAGCCTTCCCCCAAAACAGCGCCGAGCAGCGCCGCCACCTGCGTTTGGTCGCCGTGCGATTTCCAACGCGCGATTTCGGGGTGGCGAACCGCGTTCCAATTAGCTCCGGAAAATTGATCGAGGGTGCGGAAGATTTCCTTAGGCACCGGCACGGCGATTCCCTGAACCGATTTGGCCTCTGTCGGAAGTCGTGCGCTTTGGACCGTGGTTTCTGTTTGCGCTGAAACTACCGGCACAAAGGCGACGGCGCCGACCAACAGCAGGGAACGTCCGCTCCACCAATTACGCGCGGAATGACTTAGCCAGGATTTGATGAGGAAAGCCTGCACCAAAATCGAAAGGGAGCAATCCCCATTCGCCGCCGGCTTCTCTATTTACAATTGGTTAGGCGAAAAGCCGGGCCGGCTTGACCTCGCCTGGGCGAGCATGATGCGAACTTCGTCGTCCGTGGTCTGGGCGAAGTCGCTATAGAATTGGCCGACGCCGAGGAAATCGTCGGACGCAATCAGCGTCACCACTTCGTCCGCCAGCTTCTTCATCTCCTCGAAGCCGGTCGTGGACATCACCGGCGCGGCCACCACGATGGAGGCGACGCTTTTCTTACGTAACGCGCGCACCGCCGCAGTCATCGTGGACCCGGTCGCGATCCCGTCGTCGACCAGGATGACCGTTTTGCCTTCCAACGCCGGCGCCGGAAGATGATCTCGATACAATTCTTCCCGCCGTCTCAGCTCGTTTTCTTCTTCAACGGAAACCGCTTCGATCACCGCATCCGGAACATGCAATCCATCCACCACCTCGCGATTGAGGATGCGGACTCCGCCGCTGGCGATCGCACCCATGGCCAACTCGGGCTGAAACGGCAGCCCTAACTTGCGAACCACAAAAACATCGAGCGAAAGTTTCAAGGCTTTGGCGATTTCTGCTGCCACCGGAACTCCGCCGCGCGGCAGCGCCAGCACCCAGACGTCCGGGCGCTGATCAAAATGTCCGAGCAGGCCGGCCAAGGCCCGACCCGCCTCGGCACGATCCTGAAAGGACGTTCTCATCTCGCTAGCCCCAGAGTTCGGCCGCCGGCAGATCCATCCATCCGTCTTGATAAAGGAGACGCCGGTGTCGATCGCCAGCGAGAAGGAGCGGACCGTCGAGATCCACCCAGTCGTCCTCTGCCGGAAGCAGGCGCGCCGGCGCGATTCCGAGGGAAGTGCAAACCATGCAACCAAACAAGAGACGCAGACCGGTTGCGCGCGCAGCATCAGTCAGCCGCAGGGCCTCCGTAAAACCGCCGGTTTTATCGAGTTTCACATTCACAACGTCATAGCGCTCGCGGATCCGCGGGAGGTCCTCGGAGGTGTGACAGCTTTCATCAGCGCAAACCGGCACCGGACGATCCAGTCCTTTAAGGATATCGTCCTCCGCGGCGGGGAATGGCTGCTCAATCAGTTCCACGCCGAAATTTTTCATCTCGCGAGCGGCATCACGATAGTGATTAGCCGACCACGATTCGTTACAGTCGATAATCAGGCGTGCCTTCGGCGCGGCTACGCGCACTCCCTCAACCCTTTTCAGGTCGAGTGCATCGCCCCCTAGTTTCAATTTTAGGATCGGTGCGCGGTGGTTGCGCTGAGCCACTGCCGCCATCTTTGCCGGTTCATCCAGACTAACGGTAAACGAGGTCTGAACGCGCGGAACAACGGGCACGGCCGCGAGTTCCCAGACGCGTTTGTTCGCGCGCTTTGCTTCCAGATCCCAAAACGCGCAATCCAGCGCGTTGCGCGCGGCACCGGGAGGAAGTATTTCCTGCACTGCTTCACGATCGTGCAGCTCCTCGTGCTTGAGCGCGTTGATCTGATCAATCACCGACGAAATGGTCTGGCCATATCGCGCCGAAGGAACAGCTTCGCCCCGGCCGGAAAACTCTCCGTCAGTCACGGTGACGAGGATGACGTGTGCTTTGGTGATGCTGCCGCGGGCGATGGAGAACCGATTCTTCAACGCCCATTCCTCCGCGCACGCCTCGATGGAGATAGAACCTTTTCTCAATGAATCGATTTCGATGGCCGGTTTCCACCGGATGACCAAAGTATATCACAGAAATGCTGACGCGATACTACCCTAACGACAACTACCGTCGCCATGCGGGATAACCGGTTCGTTGCGCAGCATCGTGGCGGCCTGCTTAGTTGGGCTAAGCACCGCCAGCTCGCAGCCTGGGCCGCCGATTGCGCCGAACACGTCCTGCCTTTATTCGAACGACGCAGCGCTGATTCGCGTCCACGCCAGGCCATCGCCATGGCCAGAACCTGGGCGCGCGGCGAAGCGACGGTCGGCCAGGCGCAAAGAGCCGCCGTCGCCGCGCATGCAGCCGCGCGCGAAGTCGCCGATCCGCCGGCGATCGCGGCAGCCCGCGCCGCCGGACACGCTGTCGCAACCGCGCACATGGCGGATCATTGCTTCGGCCCATGCATCTATGGCGTCAAAGCCGTGACCGCAGCGGGCCGTTCAGCAGCGGCCGAGCGAAAATGGCAACTGGATCAGGTACCGCGTGGGATGAAACAGCTGGTCCGATCCGGGCTGAAACGTCGTCTGGAGAAATTGAGAGCTCCCCTCGGCAACCTCAGCCAGAGAGACAAGACAGCCCGGTAGCATCTGCGTCCGGCCCCGATCCACAGTTGCCCGCTGGCTATTACTCTTTCTCACGCAAAGGGCGTATTCGCTCGACTTTCGGGTGAACTTATTCGATAAATTTCGGTATCAACCCCCTGGAAAACGGATCCAACAGGCCGTTGCAAAAGGTACTGACAATGGCCGGATTCAATCACTGCGCGCATTCATCACCAGCGAACTGCTTTTCGAGCATTTGTTGCGTGCGCGCCTAACTTCTCCTTCCGCTGAAGAAAATGCATCATTTTCAAAAACTATTTCTTTATTCGCGCTTGATTATGGCCGCCGCCTTTTTGTTAGGCGGAGCCTTTCTTGCCCTCGGCGCCTCCGGCATCATTGACACCGGACCCGTGATGCTGCACGGGGACGAGGCCAAAGCAGTTCGCGGCCTCGCGGAAAGGATCGAAATTCCGCGCGCTGTTTCGCAGGATAAGGATCTGCGCGAGCTTCCGCAGATCCAGCGGACGCGGGAGAAAGAAGAAGAAGTGCGCCGGACCCGGCACCCCTTTCCACGCCCTGCGCTGGTGCAAAAGACCGAGGCGAACGCCAGCCAGGCCACGATCAGCGCCCCGCAACCGGCCGCCTTGTCGACGCCAACCCGCTCCTTCGACGGCTTGGGAGATACCGACGGCGGATGCGGCGCTGGATGCAGCCCGCCGGACACCAACGGGGATGTCGGGCCGAACCACTATATTCAGTCGGTCAACACTTCGATCCGCATCTTCAACAAATCTGGCGCGGTCCTCGCCACCACGAGTTACGACTCCTTCTTCTCCGCTCTCGGCAGCTCGACACCGTGCGGGAACAATCTGAACGACGGGGACGGTTTCGTTTTTTACGATCACCTCGCCGATCGCTGGGTGGTGACCGATTTCGCTTTCCCGTCATCGGGGGGCCCTACCTATCAATGCATTGGCGTTTCGAAGACGAACAACCCGGTATCCGGAGGCTGGTGGCTTTACGCTCTCCAGATCGACGCCTCTCATCCGACCTGGCTCGGCGACTATCCGAAGCTCGGCTTATGGCCGGATGGTTATTATCTCTCGGTTAACCTCTTTACCAACGATGCTGCCGGCACGTTCGAAGGCGTCCGCGTTTTCGCGCTTCCCCGCGCGACCATGATCAACGGCGGCGGCGCGCCCAATCCCGGCGCTGTTGCCTTCACCATCCTCCCGGCCACCCTCGGCGATACCTACAGCCTGGTGCCGGCGACCTTCCGCACCGGGACCGCGCCCGCGGCAGGAACACCGGAATACTTCATGGCGATCAACAGTTCGACTACTGCCGGCACGGTTGAGAACCAGGTTTTTACCTGGCGGTTTCACGTCGATTTCGCGACGCCCGCAAATTCCACTTTCGGCGTAGGTGCCACCCATTCGCCTAACGGATCCACGAGCGTGAACGGTTTCGTCGATTCCTTTACCGGCGGCGTCAACGGAACCACGTTGCTGGTGCCACAGACCGGGACGACCCGAAAGCTCGATACCCTCGGCGACAAACTCATGACCCCGCTGGTCTACCAGAATCTCGGCGGAACGGAATCGATGTGGGCGTCGCACACCATTAACAACAACGGTCCGACCGCGATCCGCTGGTATCAGTTCAATGTGACCGGGAGCACCATCCCCGCGAATGCGGCACAACAGCAGACCTTTGATAACGGCGGCGACGGTCTCTATCGGTGGATGCCGAGTATTGCGGTCGATAGCCAGGGCAGTATGGCGCTTAATTATTCGGTCTCGAGCGCCTCGATCGATCCTGCCATCCGCTATGCGGGACGGCTTGCCACCGACGCGGTCAACACCCTCGGCCAGGGCGAAGGAGTGCTCATCCAGGGCGGCGGTCACCAGACGGATTCGGGCGGCCGCTGGGGCGACTACAGCGCCTTGTCGATAGACCCATCCGACGGGATCACCTTCTGGATGACTAACGAATACTATGCTTCCAGCGGCGGCACGAGTTGGAAGACGCGGATTGGCAGCTTCGTCATTACGAACGCCAGCCCCACGCCCACTCCGACACCAACCCCAACTCCGACGCCCACACCGACACCGGGCACGACCATCAGCCTGACCACGCTCGGCGCGGCCGCTTGTGAAAATTTCGACAGCCTGGCCAACAGCAATACCTCGAGCACAACCCCGACGGGGTGGACACTCAACGAAACGGATACCAACGCCAATACCGCGTACACGGCCGGAACCGGCTCCTCCTCGGCGGGGGACACTTACAGTTTCGGTGCCACCGGTTCGGCCGAACGCGCCTTTGGCACTTTGCGCAGTGGAAGCCTGGTTTCGACCATTGGCGCTTCCTACACCAACAGTACGGGCGCTACGATCACCTCACTTCTCATCAGCTACACCGGGGAGGAATGGCGGTTGGGATCGACTAATTCGGACCAACTCGATTTTCAATACAGCACCAACGCCACCAGTCTAACGACTGGAACGTGGACGGATGTAAATGCTCTCGACTTCGTAGCGCCGGTGCAGAGCGGGGCGACCGGAGCGCTCAACGGAAATGTCGCGCCGAACCGGACTAATATTTCCAGCACGATCTCGAATCTGAACATTCCGAACGGCGCGACTTTTTGGATTCGATGGACCGACCTCGATGCCACTGGCGCCGACGATGGTCTGGCCGTTGATGATTTTTGTCTGACCCCGAATGGAGCGGTTGCAACAGCTCCGCTGATTACGAATGGACCGGCTCCCTCGCCGGTAACCGTCGGCTCACCCTACAGCTTCGGCTTCACCGCTTCCGGCAGTCCGGCGCCGACCTTTAGTTTCACCGGAACTCTACCACCCGGACTGGGACTCTCCAGCAGCGGTATTCTCGCCGGGACAGCGACCTCCGGCGGAACCGGAACCTACCCGAACATTACGGTGACGGCGTCGAACGGGGTGCCGCCGAATGCGACACAGACGTTCACCCTAACGACATCGACGAACGCCGGAAATTACCTGGCTGGCTACGGCCTGACCGGGAGCAACGCTGTGCTCACCTTTGATTACGAGGGAGACGGGGTCGTTAATCTGCTCGAGTATGCATTAAGCCTGGATCCAACGACCGCAAACGTTCTCGGGCTGCCGGTGGTGACCTTGAAGGATTACAGCGGAACGAAATATCTCTCCATGGTGTTCAACCGTTCGGCACTGGCCAAGGACATCACCTACATCGTTGAAACCAGCAGCGATCTGAGCAATCCAAACTCGTGGAGCAGCGTCGCCATTAGCAGCGGCGGCAATGCCACCACCGGCAACGGCTTCGTTAGCGAGACCGGCTCCGCGCCGAACTTCGCGGTCGAGGTGCGCGACACCATTCCGTACGACGGAAACCCGCTGACCAAACGCTTTATGCGTCTCAAGGTCACCTCGCCCTAGCCTTCGTCCGTAGCGCTTCCCCATTTTGTAGCGGCCGTCTATGACCGCCGACCTTCGAGGCGTTACATCTCGGACGGCGACTACGCGAGACCGCGCGTGCATCCCCTCCCCTCCTTGACCGAGGAGAGGGTTATGGTGAGGAGTCGACCGCCACCCGCCCGCACAAGCCCTATAAACGCGGCGAACCGCGAGCGGGCATCCCGGCTGCCGGGGAGGGCGCGCGCCTCGCGAGCCTTCGATGGCGCCCTCGCCATCGTCTAACCCGCCCCCTCCAAACTCCGGCCGAATCGATTTCTGAAAATAATCTTTGCCAGCTCGGTGTTATAGTTATATATAACACTATATGACAGCCTGCGATGCGAGTCGGTAACCGGGAATGGAAAGCGAATGGAACGACCGCCAGCCGATCTATCGACAACTGCGAGATCGCGTCGTCGCCATGATCCTCGACGGCATCCTCAAGGAAGGCGATCCCTTGCCCTCCGTTCGGACGGTGGCGACGGAGTCCAGGGTCAATCCGCTAACCGTCCTGAAAGCCTACCAGGAATTGGCCGACGAACGCCTGGTCGAGGCACGACGCGGCCTTGGCATGTTCGTCAACACCGGCGCGCGCGACCTCCTGCTCAAGGGCGAGCGGCAGAAGTTTCTAACCGAGGACTGGCCACGAATCGCCACAACCATCGATCGGCTCGGCATCACCCCGAAGGAACTTCTCGCGGCAGCGAAAAGACCGACCGCCGCCGGCCATCGGAAATCGGAGAGAAAGCCATGATCGCTCACCCCTCAACTCTCAACCTTCGCCTGTCCGCCGTAGCCTCGGCAAAGGCGGAGCTCTCGACCCGGAGACCACATCTATGGCTTGTATAGAAGCGCGCGGACTCCGAAAAGTCTACGGTCACACCGTCGCCCTCGACGGGATCGACCTGAGACTCGGAGAAGGTCGCATCCTCGGCCTGATTGGGCCTAACGGAGCCGGAAAGACCACCGTGCTCAACGCCATCCTCGGTCTCACTTCTTTTGAAGGGAGCCTGACCGTCCTCGGGCGCGACCCTTGGACCTCGCGCGATCAGCTCATGCGCGACACGTCGTTCATCGCCGACGTCGCGGTCATGCCGCGCTGGATCCGCGTTTCCCAGGTCATCGATTATGTCGCGGGAGTGCATCCGCGATTCGACCGCAGGAAAGCGGAAGGTTTCCTCGCCCGAACCACCATCAACCATGCGCGCAAGGTTCGGGAGTTGTCGAAAGGCATGGTCGCTCAGCTGCATCTGGCCCTGGTCATGGCGATCGACGCGAAACTGTTGGTGCTGGATGAGCCCACTCTCGGTCTGGACATCCTCTATCGGAAACAATTCTACGACACGCTCCTCAACGATTACTTCGATAAGACGCGCACCATCATCGTGACCACGCACCAGGTGGAGGAGATCCAGGATGTCCTGACCAATCTCATGTTCATCGATCGAGGCCGAATCGTGCTCGACTGCAGCATGGAAGAGTTCGATGCGCGCTATCTCGAAGTGATGGTGAACCCGGACCAACTCGCACTCGCGCGATCGCTGAGGCCGATTCACGAGCGCCCGGTTTTCGGCCGAAGCGTGCTGCTGTTTGAGGGAGTCGCGCGCGGACAACTGGAAGCACTGGGCGAGGTCCGGCGGCCGAGCATTGCCGACCTTTTCGTGGCCACGATGGGGCGCTCACAGTCCGCCACCTCCTCCTCATCCTTCACTGGCAACCCTTCATGACTGCGCATCCAAATCCGCCGCCTTTGTTCTCAGAGAATCCCCAGCCTAACGGCCTCGGCTATTACGGCGCACCCACCCGCCCGCTTTACTGGTCCGTCTGGCGCGAGCTCTGGGAGAACCACTCCATTTATTTGGCGCCCCTCATTGTAGGCGCGGTCCAGGCGGTCGGCTTCGCCATCAGCGCCATCGGCCTGGCTGACCGCCGACGCGCCGTCCTTCAGTTTGATGACGTCATGAAGCAACGCGCCGCGATCGAGCAACCGTACGGCATGGCTGCCATGATCATGATGTTCACCGTCTTCATCGTCGGGATTTTTTACTGCCTGGACGCGCTGCACGGCGAACGCCGGGATCGCACCATCCTGTTTTGGAAATCGCTACCGGTTTCCGATTTCACGGCGGTCCTCGCCAAAGTGGTCGTCCCATTGGCCATCCTTCCCGCCATCGCTTTCGCTGTCACCGTCTGCGTCCAGGTGGTGATGTCGTTCGAAACGGGCGCGGTCCTCCTGGCGCACGGAATGAGCCCGGGCTCGACCTGGGCTATCATTCCATTTTTCCAGCATTGGTTAGTCCTGCTCTACGGCTTGGTCGTGCTCTCGCTCTGGCACGCTCCGATTTATGGCTGGCTCCTCCTCGTCTCCGCCTGGGCGCGACGCGCAACCTTTCTCTGGGCCCTCCTACCCTTCCTAGCGGTCGAGATTCTGGAGAAGATCATTTTCGGCACCGCCTACTTCAACGCCTTCCTCGCACATCGTCTCTTTGGATTCGCGCCGTATGCCTTTGCCTTCGGCGCGCACAAGAACCCCACGATCGAATCGCTGGCGCAATTAACGCCAGGACAATACCTGGCTAGCCCCGGTCTCTGGGTCGGCCTGCTCGTGGCGGCAGGATGTGTCTTCCTGGCCGTCCGACTGCGCCGTTATCGGGGCCCGCTCTAACCAAATGAAGACCCGACCCGGCGGAGGCGAGCGTCAGCCTAACGAACTAATGAGCTCGATTTACGAAAGGCAAAGCCTGACCCAGGTATCGCCTCGCTTTCTCGCCCGTATGCTCTTTGTCCTCGGCTTTGTGGAAGGCGTCGCCTCGGTCAACGGGCAGTTGCGAATACCCGGCCGCTTGGTCGTCGACGCCAACGCTGCCGTCACCTCCGCCAATATCCTGGCTAACGAATCATTGTTCCGTCTGGGCCTTGCCCTTTGCCTGGTCGCGGTCGTGTGCAATATCGCGCGAACAGCTCTCCTTTATGTCCTCTTCCGGCCAGTCGGCAGAATCGCCGTTTTGCTCACCGCGTTCTTCAGCCTCATCGCGATCGCTCTGCAGGCCGGCGGCAGCCTCGTTCAACTCCCTGTCCTGATCCTGTTGAAGAGCGGCCGTGATTTCAGCGGGTTGAACGCGGATCAAATCAACTCCATTGCGCTCCTGTTCCTGCGCTGGAGCGGGCAAGCCTTCAATCTCTACCTCGCGTTCTTCGGCTTCTGCTGCATCCTCGTCGGCGCCCTCGTCTATCGCTCGACCTTCCTGCCGAAGGTTCTCGGTGTGCTGGAGGTGGCGGCTGGTATCGGCTATGCCACTTATTTTTGGCCGCCGCTCGCGAACACCCTTTTCCCTTACAATCTGGCACTCGGCCTCGGCGAGATCGCCTTGGGACTTTGGTTTCTTATCTTCGGCGTGAACGTCGGACGCTGGAAGGCGCAGGCGGCCAGGACAACGCCCGGCCTAACGGGCTGAGTTATGCGATGGAAACGCATACTCAAGTGGAGCGCATTGGTCCTCCTGCTCGGCGTCATAGCCGCGACCGAGTTCGCCTACTGGCGCTCGACCAGCGAATGCGATGAGAACACCGGCCCTGCCGCTCATCCTATGAAGGCGATTATGCAATGCGATTACGGTTCGCCCGATCTCCTCAGGCTGGAAGAGGTGGAGCGGCCCGACCCGGGTGAAAACCGAGTCTTAATCAGAGTCCGCGCCGCTTCGCTGAACTTCATCGACGCGGCCATCATGCGTGGTCCCCTCCCCCTTCGTTTCGTGGCGGGACTGCGCAAACCAAAAAAGACATTCCTCGGGATGGATGTGGCCGGGGTGGTCGAGTCGGTCGGCCGGAAAGTGACGCAGTTCAAACCGGGCGACGAGGTCTTTGGGCTCGCCCGTCATTCCCTGGCGGAATTCGTCACTGCTCCGGAACGCGCGCTCGTGCTCAAGCCGGGCAACGTCACCTTCGAACAAGCTGCCTCTGCCGGGTTGGCCGCACTCACTGCCTTGCAGGGTCTTCGGGCGGGAAACGTGGCCACCGGGAAAACAATCCTGATTAATGGCGCATCCGGCGGCGTCGGGACGTTCGCTGTGCAAATGGCAAAGGCTCTCGGTGCCGAGGTGACCGCCGTCTGCAGCGCGACAAAAGTCGACCTGGTCCGGTCGCTTGGAGCCGACCGTGTCATTGATTACACCAAAGAGGATTTCACTACCGGCGGGCAACGTTACGATGTGATTTACGATAACGTCGGCAATCACTCCCGGGCTGAACGCAGTCGGATCCTGACGCCTGACGGCATCTGCGTCCTGGCCGGGATCGGCGGAGCCGGAATGCGCGATGGCCAGTGGTCGCGCATTGCCGGGAACTACGGCGCCTTTTTCGCGTCCCGTTTTTCCAGGCAGAAGTTCCAGACGTTTGGAACAAGAACAAAACCGGGGGATCTGGCGGTGCTGCGCGATTGGCTGGCCACGGGGAAAGTGAAGCCGGTGATCGAGCGCACTTACAGTCTCGCCGAGACGGCCGCGGGTTTGCGGTACCTGGAAGAGGGACACGCCCGCGGAAAAATCGTGATCACCATCCCATAATGGGTCCGCTCGGACAGCCTGGCGACCCGAATCGTATAAACAACACGCAGAAAATGACCCTCGTTAGTCCTATGAAAATCAAACGCATATTCAAATGGGGATCTCTCACCCTTGTCGTCCTAGTCAGTTTATGGCTGTTCGTCGCCTACTGGCGCTCGACCAACGATTGCGCGACCTACGACACCGTTCCGGCGCATCCGATCAAGGCGATCGCTTATTGTGAGTACGGACCGCCCGATGTTCTCCAATTGCGAGACATTGAAAAGCCGGTCCCCGCCGACAACCAGGTTCTCGTCCGGGTGCGCGCCGCCTCCGTCAATCCAGTCGACAGCACCTACTCCGGGCGCGTCCGCCTCTTCACCGGCTTACGCAAGCCGAGCGAGACGCGATTCGGAACTGATTTTTCCGGGGTAGTCGAAGCGGTAGGCAACAAGGTCACCCAGTTCAAATCGGGCGATGAAGTTTTCGGCGGAAGAACCGGCGCGCTTTCGGAATACGTTTGCGTTCGTGAAGACCGAAACGTTGTTCCTAAACCGGCAAATGTCAGTTTCGAGCAGGCCGGGGGAGTGCCGGTTGCCGCCATCACCGCCTTACAAGGGTTGCGCGACAAAGGACACGTCAGCGCTGGGCAGAAAGTTTTGATCAATGGAGCTTCTGGAGGCGTCGGAACTTTTGCCGTCCAAATTGCGAAGGCTCTCGGCGCCGACGTCACCGCCGTCTGCAGCGGTAAGAATGCAGAATTGGTGCGATCAATCGGCGCGGATCGTGTGATCGATTACGCGAAGGAGGATTTCACCAAATCCGGCGAACATTACGACTGTCTCTTTGACCTGGTCGGCAATCATTCGTTCAGCGAGCGACGCCGGGTCTTAACGCCCACCGGCATCTGCGTCATGGCCGGCATCGGCGGCGCCGGCTGGCACGATGGAATGATCAACCGCCTTGGCGGCGAGCTTACCGCTTACCTTGCTTCGCGCTTCGTGAAGCAAAAATTCGTTTCCTACATCGCGGACTTCAACAAGAAAGACCTGACCGCTCTGGCTGACCTGATGGCGGCGGAAAAGGTAAAGACTGTGATCGACCGAACATATCGCTTCGACCAGGTGCCCGAGGCAGTTCGTTACTTGGAAGAAGGCCACGCCAAAGGCAAAGTGGTGGTAACGGTCGCGGAGAAATAAAGCGCCCAAGTGGCGCGCGCGTCTCGCTTGCGAAATTTATGGATCGCAACCGGGTCGGTGCGGCACTCTGATTGAGACGGGCGCAGCCTCTTCCAGGGTTGAGGCGACGACGTTCTGTTTGTGCCGTTATCATCGCCAAGTTGTGCTAAGGTGGCGCGGCTTAAATAACGTTCAGCATTTGTCCTCCGCCATGGCTACTCAACGTTCAGCCCATCTGCTCGCCGATTTAGGGGCGAGCTGGGTGAAGATGGGGCAGAGCTTGGAACAGGAGGGAGGAGGGTGAGTGCTGGCCGAGTGAAAGCCAAACAACGTTCAGCATTTGTCCTTCGCCGTCCGAGCGGCGAAGGGGAGTGAGTGCTGGCGCAGAGCTAAAACCAAAGCCGATGTGGCGAAATGGCAGACGCAACGGACTTAAAATCCGTTGGGCTTAACCGCCCGTGCCGGTTCGAGTCCGGCCATCGGCAGCTTCTATCCAGGTGTAGCGGCGGTCTCTGACCGTCGCATTGCTAGTTCCCTCAAAGGCTCCGCTCCTGAACAAACAAGACGAACATGAAAGTCGCAACGGCACTGTGGTTGTCGCCTGCCCGGCGTGCGGCGCGACCGACGCCGTGGCAATCAGTTCCGCGACCGGCTTCCCTACCTTCATTGGTGAGAAGGCCTTCGAGCAACCGGACTACGACATCATGGAGTGCCGCCACTGCGGCCTGCTCTACAAGTCGGCGACGCTCTCACCCGAGAGATTAGGTGAATACTATTCGTTAGTCGATTTCGGGAAATGGGAGTCCGACCAATTGTTCCCCACGGAGCTCTTGGTCGCGAAGATTCTGGAGGCTGCGCCCGCGGGCGCGAAGATTTTAGACTTCGGCTGCAGCACCGGACGCCTGCTATCCAGGTTCGTTAACCGTCACCAGACCTTCGGGTTCGAGGTGAACGAGCGCTCTGCGCGGGAAGCAGCAGCTAAGGGCATTCACATATTGAACGCGCAACATTTCGAAGCGCTCACCGAAGCCTCTTTCGATTTCGTCATTGTCATCGATGTCTTCGAGCACTTGGATCACCCCACCCAGTTACTTCGAAAATTAGCGCGACTTCTCCGAGCCGGCGGTCGCCTCATCATTGTCACCGGCTTTGGAGATGCAGCCATCTGCCGATTCGATCCCGCGCAGTTTTGGTACTTTCGGCTGGTCGAGCATCTTTCCATGCTCACGCGAAAGCACCTGACTTGGCTGGAATCCAATCTCGGACTGCAGCTTGAAAGCAGCCGGCGCGTCTCCCACTACGACCGGTCCTCTTCGGAAACGATTCACCAGTGGATTCGACAGATCGCCTATTGGATTCCGCGAACTCGCGCGACGCGCCGGAGTATGCCGGTGCTGCGCAGCATCCCTTATTTTCGCAAAGCCGAAACTTGGGAATGCGCGCCACAGCTCGATGTCACCCGCGACCACGCGGTCGCGGTCTTCCAAAAACCCGAGTAGGGCATGAACGCCTTCAGTCCGCCGACCTCGTTCAGGCGTTGGTCAGCATAGTAAGAGGAAGCTAACAGCTTCCCCTACAGAGTTTAAAATGCTTTAATTCCCGGCTTCATGGGACGGCAATGGTTACACGCAAAACGGGAAGTGGCAGGCCTGAAAAAAGGTCAGCTGGTCGGCAAGTTGGTGAAGGAAATTATGGTCGCGGCCAAAATGGGCGGCGCCGACGCGGCCGGGAATGCGCGCCTTTCCGCCGCCCTCGATAAAGCGCGCAAGGCCAGCGTTTCGCGCGACGTCATCGAACGCGCGATCAAAAAGGGGGCGGGTATCGGCGACGACAAGCTCGTGATGGAGCACCTCGTTTTCGAGGGATACGCCCCGCACAAGGTTCCGCTGATCATCGAAGTGCTGACCGATAACAACAATCGGACGGCCCCGGAAATTCGCGGCCTCTTTAAAAAATCCGGTCAGCTTGGCGCCCCCGGTTCGAACAAGTTTCTTTTCGATCACGTCGG
The DNA here is from genome assembly GCA_963746035.1 of uncultured Verrucomicrobiae bacterium. Taxonomy (GTDB): domain Bacteria; phylum Verrucomicrobiota; class Verrucomicrobiia; order Chthoniobacterales; family UBA10450; genus JBBRDU01. Next base: position 189,948 of record CAVUZN010000003.1, read on the forward strand.
ATTGGTCGAAGCCTTTCAGCCCGCGGCTGGCGCGGACATCGAAGCGGCCGCGATCGAGGCCGGCGCGCAGGAAGTGGAGCCGCTGACCCACGCGCAGAATGACGACATCCCGGAGGGCGCCACGGGGGCGCGCTTCACCACCGGTCGAACGGATACGCACACGGTTTCGCAATGGCTGAGCGCAAACGGCTGGACCGTGGTGACCAGCGAGCTCGGTTACATGCCGAAAAGTTACCCGGCGTTGAGCGACGAGCAGCGCAGCGAGGTTGGCGAGTTCCTGCAGGGAATCGAAGATCATGACGATGTGCACCGCGTCTGGGCAGCGGTGAAGTAGGAAGAGTCGAGGAAGGGGAAGAGCGGCTTTTTCGCGGTGTCTCGTAACGAGCACGCAGGCGCCACTGGGATTAAAGTCTGCGACGGTCAGAAACCGCGGCACAGACGGAAAAAGTCCCGGCTTGCTAAGCCGCTACGAGATTTCGACACTTCCGTATGCCTGACGCGCAGCGCCCGCTCTTTCTTCCTGTCATCCTCGGAACCACCCGCCAGGGACGAAAGAGTGAGCACGCAGCCAGACTGATTTACGAACAAACGAAAAAGCGCGCCGGAGTTGAGACCGAGCTGATCGATATTCGCGACCTGCCATTACGACTCGACGACGCCGGTGAGCAGATCAAAGAGGCAAAGTTCTCGGCCACGGTAACGCGGGCGGATGGTCTTATCCTCGTCGTGCCGGAATACAATCATGGTTATCCGGGGATGTTGAAGCACGCGCTCGACAGCAACCTGGAGGAATACATTCACAAAGCGGTGGCACTTTGCGGGGTCTCGGCGGGACCGTTTGGCGGTGCGCGCGTCATCGAACAACTGGTGCCGGTGGTGCGCGAGCTCGGGCTGGTGGTCACGTTCAATGACGTGAATTTCTTCAAAGTCGGGGGTGTCTTCGATGACTCCGGAAACCTGCTCGATGAAAAATACGTCTCGCGCATCGACAAGATGTTGAATGAGCTGATTTGGATGGCGAAGGCACTGCGTTACGGGCGGGAACAGATTGCACCGGTTTGAGTGCAGCGAAGAGTGGGACGAGACGGAACTCGTCCCTCCCATTCTTGCTTTATCGCGCTAAAAGCATCGCCGCGATCGAGTCACACAGAGGCTGCCATGATCCGAAATCCTCGAATGGAGGGACGAGTTCCGTCTCGTCCCATTTCCAATTTTTAATAGCAAACGCTGCGCACTTGGCCACGAACTACCCAGCGCACCCTTCCCGCTCTTCTGTCATTCCGAGGCGGCGTGGGCAGCACGCTCGAGGAATCTCACATATGCGCGAGTGGTTACGCCAATTTCACAGCGTGAACTTCCTCTCTGCGTCCTCGCCTTACTCGCGGCGGGGACGCCGCGAGCGCTCCCGCGCATTCCTCCAAGTCGTGGGCGCGCTTTGGCTCCAATGCAAAGCAGTACGTTCGCTTCGTCGGGAGATCCTTCGACGCTCCCGCGCTCAGGATGACAGCGGGCGGGAGCCCTCGCATAACGCGAGGGCTGGAGGGACGAGCTCCGTGTCGCCCCATTACCACATTCTGAATTGTGTGATGGGTAAACGCTTGAGAGATTCTTTCCGTGCGCGCTGCTCATGACAATGAAAGGATAAGGCGATCGAAGGTTCCGTGGCTAATCGCCGCGGCCATGGTTCTCTTCCTCTGGATAAATAATCACGGTTACGGCTTTCATCGCGACGAGCTCGCGACGCTCGATGATGCCCGTCATCTCACCTGGGGATTTGTCGCCTATCCGCCCGTCACACCGTTCTTCGGCTGGCTCTCCCTGCAACTCTTCGGAACTTCGCTGGCCGGGTTTCGTTTTTTCGCTTCGATCGCGTCGGCGCTTGTCGTCGTAATCACCGGCGCCCTCGCGCGCGAATTCGGTGGCGGCAAAGCGGCGCAAATTCTTGCGGCCGCGGCCACGCTCGGCTTTGGCCTGGCTACGGGCAGCCTCATGCAATATGTGGCGTTCGATTACCTCTGGTGGGTTCTGACCTTTTATTTCTTCGTGCGACTGATCGGATCGGACGATCAGCGGTGGTGGATCGCAATCGGTGCCAGCATCGGGCTCGGGATGCTCACGAAATACAGCATGCTTTTCTGCGTAGCGGCAATTGCGGTCGCATTCGTGTTCTTGCGACGCTGGCGTGATCTCGGATGCCGCTGGCTTTGGTTAGGCGTCGCGCTTTCCATCCTCCTCTTCCTCCCGAATCTTCTCTGGCAAATCTCGAACCACTTCGTTTCGCTGGATTTTCTACAGCATATTCATGCGCGGGATGTCCGCATTGGGCGCACCCGGGATTTTCTGCCCGACCAGTTGAAGATTACCTTCTGCGCTCTCCCCCTGGCGCTGGCAGGACTCTGGTTCTTTTGTTTTTCCAAAGCGGGTAAAAAGTGGCGCGCGCTCGCCTGCCTCTACCTGGTTCCCCTGCTCCTCTTTGTCGCTGCGCAAGGCCGCGGCTACTACCTGGCACCGACTTACCCGCTTCTCTTTGCTGCGGGTAGCGCCTGGCCAAACATCGTTCTTGTTAGAGCGAGGCCGACCTGGCGCGGACTCACGTGGACGTCGGCATTTGCAGCGATGCTGATCAACGCCGCTGCGGTGATCTACCTGATCTTGCCGACCGCGCCAGTCGGAAGCGCGTGGTTCATCAAGGCGACTTCGACCAACGACGACCTGAGGGAGGAATTTGGCTGGCCGGAACTGGTCGAAGAAGTGGCCCGCATCCGCGACACGCTCTCGACCGAAGAACGCCAAGGCCTGGCAATTCTCACCGGCAACTACGGCGAAGCCGGAGCAATCAATCTTTACGGCCCCGCGCTCGGACTTCCAAATGCGATTGGCTTCGTGAACTCGTTTTGGGCGCGCGGCTACGGTGATCCGCCGCCGCGGACGTTGATCCTGGTTGGGTTTTCACGGGAATTCGCTGAGAGCCATTTCCAAACAACGGAGCTTGTCGGAAAAACCAGCAACAAATTCAACATCGCGAACGAGGAGACCACCGATCACCCCAAGATCTTCATCTGCCGTGATCTAAAAATGCCCTGGGCGGAATTTTGGAAACGCACACGTCGTTTCGGCTGAGAGATGGAGCTTAACGAGTCGGATCTGGAAGAATCGTTCGCCCGTTCCGGTGGCCCCGGCGGCCAGAACGTGAACAAGGTTTCCACCGCGGTGACTCTGCGTCACCGCCCCAGCGGGATTGCCGTCACGGTGCAGGATTCCCGTTCACAAGCTCAAAACCGGCGAATCGCGCGGGAGCGGCTAAAAGCCGCGCTTTTGGAGCAACAGAAGCGAAGGCGGGCGGCAGAAATCGCGAAGCGCGAAAAGAAGCGACGACAGAAACGCCAACGGCCAGCCGCGGTAAAGAGAAGGATCCTGGAATCGAAAAGAAGGCGCGGAGAGATCAAGAAGAGAAGACGGAGCGTTAGAGAAGTCGATTAATGAGCAAACCGCGCGAAAAACTTCGACTTGGGATCATCGGCACTGGCTGGCCCGGACAGATGCACGCCATTGCGGCGCGGGAACTTGATCGAACGCTGATTGAAGCTTGCGCAGACGTGGACGAAGCGAGGCGCGCCGAGTTCGAGAAAGAATACAAGCCTGAACGAGCCTACGCAGAATACCACGCACTCCTGGCCGATCCCGGAGTTGATGCCGTCATCATTTGTTTGCCTAACCATCTGCATTTTCCGGCGACGCTGGCGGCGCTGGAGGCGGGAAAACATGTACTTTGCGAAAAGCCGCCCACCTTGACCGCCGCCGAGATGAAGGTTCTCCGCGACGAGGCAAAGAAGCGCGAATTGGTTTACTACTTCAGCCGCCAATACCGGTTCACGGCGGAAATGCAGCTGGCGCGTCAGTTGGTGGCGGACGGAAAACTGGGCCGCATCTACCATGGCACGACCACTTTTATCCGCTCGCGAGGGATTCCGTCGTGGGGTGGCGGCTGGTTCACCGACAAGAAGCGCTCCGGCGGCGGCGCGCTCATCGACATTGGGATTCATGCCTTGGACGCGATTTGGTTCATGATGGGAACACCCGATCCAGTTGCGGTCAGTGCCCAGGTATTCCGAAACTTCGAACATCTGGTGAAGGTGCCGATTTTCGATGTGGAGGATTCAGCCTACGCATTTATCCGTTTCGCAAACGGCGCGGTGATTCAGCTGGAGACAGCCTGGGCGGGAAACCTGGGCGATGAAATCCCGCCGCGAGAGTACTTCGGACAGGAGCTAATCAACTCCGCTCTTTATGGAACGAAGGCGTCCATTCGTTTGCGTCCGTTCGCCATGTTTGAAGATCGCGGTGGCGCGCTGGAGAAAGTCGAATTGCAGGCGAAGCCGCTGCCGCATCCACCTTTCTCGCTTCAGCTGTTGAACTTCTGCCAGGCGATCCGGGGTGAGGCGGAGGCGGTTAACAACGGCGACCAGGCTCTGGCCCTGATGGAAATGATCGATGCTATCTACAGCTCGAGCGAGCTGGGCCGAGAGGTGCCCATTCGGACTCTGACTTAGCTCACGCGCGGAGGCGGCGTTATTCAAGGCAGAGGGGATATCTCTCAGGAGGCCAGGAAACGCAGGAACGACGAAGGGGAGGTCCTAAATTTGAAAACCAGAAGGCCAAGTGTTCAGAAAGCCCCGTCCGGGATTGCTGCTCCCGGAGGAAAACGCGGGGTGCCGGAAAAAGCGCGAATAAGGCATCTGGTCGCGCCGTCTAACACGAATAACCATTACAAACCGAATCCATTATGAAAACATTAACTATTCTTTCCTTGATCGTTTCCGTTGCAGCCGGACTGACACTCGTTTCGTGCGCCCACGATGAGCCGGCCACGGCAACGACCACCACGACGACGCATGAAGTAGTCGCGCAGCCGGCAGCTGCGACGCAGACAACGACGACGCAGCGGTCGACCCGCTACTAAGCGGTTCGGTCATTTTGAAAGGGGATGCGCGGCGGTGCCGCGTATCCCCTTTTTTGTTCGAGAAGTTGAGGGGGATCTCCCGCTCAGCGCACACGGAGAGGACGAGACGGAGCTCGTCCCTCCCAGATGCGGACGTAGAGCGGTGCGGCGCATCGCGTGCTCGCGTTGGAAACTAACGACGCGGCCCTCACCTCTATCGCGGCGCTGAGGCCGCTCCCACCTTCCTAGCCTTCGGCGTCGGTGCTGTCGGATTCGCTCGCGCTTTCTTCGGCGTCCGCATCGGCCACTACACGCGCGATAGCTTGGAGCTTTTCGCCGCCGCGCAGGTCCATGAGTTTAACGCCCATGGTATTGCGACCGACCGCCCGAATCTCTTTCACCCGTGTCCGCACCATCTGACCTTTGGTTGTGATCAGCATGAGCTCGTCACGGTCGGTGACAGTTAGAGCGCCTACCACATTGCCGGTCTTTTCGCCGGTCTTCATGGTGATAATGCCTTTGCCGCCGCGCGATTGTCTGCGGTAGTCGTCGAACGGCGTCCGTTTTCCGATCCCGTTTTCACCGGCCACCAGCAGCATCGAGTTTGCGTCCACGATCGCGAGAGCGACGACCTGATCCTTCTTGTCCGGTCGAATCCCCCAAACTCCAACGGTGTTACGGCCCTGGTCACGCAGCTGTTCCTCGTGGAAGCGAAGGCTCATGCCTTCCTTCGTAATGAGGACGAGCTCGTTATTGCCATCCGTCATCTTGGCGTCGATCAGGACATCGTCCTGCTCGATCTGAATGGCGATGATGCCGCCTTTACGAACATTCGAGTAATCCGAGAGATTCGATTTTTTGACGATGCCCGTGCGGGTCGCAAAAACGATGTGGAAATTCTCATCCCATGTCTGATCAACCGCAGTGGGTCCGGTACCGGATTTTTTGGATTGCACCCGGATGGTAGCAGCAATCTTCTCCTCGCTGCGCAGTTCCAGGATGTTGGCAATTGAGCGGCCCTTGGCCGCGCGGCCCATTTCCGGAATGTGATAAACCTTCTCCACGTAGGCGCGTCCCGACTGGGTGAAGAACATGAGATAGTCGTGCGTCGTCGCGGTGAAGAGGTGCTCAACGAAATCGCCTTCTTCCTCCTCGGTCGCGCCTTCGCGCGTCGCCATCCCAATAACGCCTTTGCCGCCACGGCGCTGTGCGCGAAACGCGCTAACCGCCGTCCGCTTGATGAAGCCGCCGTGCGTGATGCTAATGATGCAGCCTTCGTTGGCGATGAGATCTTCCATGTTGATCTCCCCTTCATCGGGCACGAGCTGGGTCAGCCGCGGGGAACCGTACTTGTCCCGAATCTCCCGCAGCTCTTTTTTAACGATGGTAAAGACGCGCTGCTCCTTGGCCAGGATGTCGCGCAGGTCCTTGATCGTCTCGACTAATTCCTTGTACTCGCCTTCGATCTTCTCACGCTCCATTCCCGTGAGCTGGTAGAGGCGGAGGTCGAGGATTTGATTGGCCTGATGTTCGCTAAAGCCATAACGACCGTCCACCAGGCGAGCCGGGTTACGGATGAGGATGCCGATCTTCTCGACCTGTTTCTGGGTAAACTCGAAAGCGAGCAGCTTCACGCGCGCTTCTTCGCGATTGGCTGACCCGCGAATGATGCGAATGAATTCGTCGAGGTTAGCCAGCGCAATGAGATAACCTTCGAGCGTCTCCGCGCGTTCCTCCGCCTTGCGCAGTTCGTAGCGGGTGCGGCGCAAAACAACTTCGCGCCGGTGATCAATATAAGCCTGGTTCGCGTCCTTGAGGTTGAGGAGCTTGGGCCGCCCGTGATCGATCGCCAGCATCGACGCGGCAAACGAACTCTCCAGCGCCGTGTGCTTATACAGATTGTTGATGACGACCTTGGGGTTGCCATCCCGCTTCAACTCAATGACGACGCGCGTGTTCTCGTCCGACTCGTCGCGGATCGCGCTGATGTCGGTTAAAACCTTCGCGTTAACCAGGTCGGCGATGCGCTCCACCAGCGTCGCGCGGTTCACGTTGTAAGGAATCTCGGTGATGACGATCTGCTCGCGACCGCCTTTGACTTCCTCGACGCCGGCTTTGCCGCGCACTTTCATGCTGCCGCGTCCCGTCTCCAAATATTGGCGCACTCCGCTGACGCCGCAGATGGCGCAGCCCGTCGGGAAATCGGGACCCTTCACGATCTTCATGAGCTCCGCGATCGCGATGTCGGGATCGTCGATTTGCGCGCAGATGCTGTCGATCACTTCGACGAGGTTGTGCGGCGGAATGTTCGTCGCCATGCCGACGGCAATACCGGTGCCGCCGTTAACGAGCAGATTCGGGAAAGCGGACGGGAATACAGTCGGCTCGGTGCGCGTTTCGTCATAGTTCGGGACGAAATCGACCGTATCCTTCTCCATGTCGGTCATGAGCGCGGCGCCGAGATGCGTCATGCGCGCCTCGGTGTAACGCATGGCCGCCGGAGGATCACCTTCGACCGACCCAAAGTTCCCCTGCCCATCGACCAACCGCTCACGCATCGCCCATGGCTGCGCCATATGGACGAGAGTCGGATAAATCACGGCCTCGCCGTGTGGGTGGTAGTTACCGCTGGTATCACCGCAAATCTTCGCGCACTTACGATGCTGCCGGTTCGGGAAGAGCGACAAATCGTGCATCGCATAGAGAATGCGTCGCTGCGACGGCTTCAGCCCATCCCGCGCATCCGGCAACGCGCGCGAAATGATAACCGACATCGAGTAATCGAGGAACGACCTCGACACCTCTTCGGCGACATTAATGGGCTCTACTTTTTCGTTGGCTGTGTACAAAACAATTCCTTCTAGACAGGATTAACGGGATTTACAGGATTCTGAAGATCGACTTCGCCGGGATTACCGCCGAGATGCCGAAGTCTTCGCTTAACCTGCAGACTTGGAGATCCAAAGTTTAGCAGCAGGCCGAGGTCGCGGCTGGTGGCGGTGAGATAATTCACCAGCTGCACCTCATCCGCCTTGGAAAGCAAGCTTATGGCCTTTAATTCACACAAGACTGAGTCGTTCACGATAAGATCGGCAACAAATTCGCCGACGATGACGTTCTCGTAGCGAACGGTCAGTCGCTGATTGCTCTCGGCAGACAATCCCGCGCGCCGTAACTCATGAATCAACGCATTCTGATAAACGGATTCAAGGAAGCCTGGCCCGAGAGTCCGATGAACTTTCATCGCGAGGCCGATGATGCTCTCAGTGAGTGTGTCTTTCAGATCCAATCCAGTAAATCCTGTTAATCCTGTCTAGGATTTAGACGTCCAGATTGCGGACGTTTAATGCGTTGTCTTCGATGTATTGCCGGCGCGGTTCGACGACGTCTCCCATCAGCCGCGTGAACATCTGATCTGCTTCGACGGCGTTGTCGTCGTTCAGGTCCACCTTGAGAAGCTTGCGCTTCTCCGGGTTCATTGTGGTCTCGAAAAGTTCCTTGGCGTTCATCTCGCCGAGACCTTTGAAACGTTTGATCTGAACTCCGCGACGACCGATTTCGAGAATTTTTTGCAAGATTTCCGGAATGGAAAAGAGCGGATGCGAAGTGCCTTTGTCGGCGTCGCCTTCGATCAGCTCAAAAATGGGGTGATCGCTCGCGGCATAGTGATCCACCTTCAAACCTTTGCGGGCAAGCTCGCCGATGATCTTCTGGATCGTGGTCGATTCATGCAGCTCGACTAATTTGCCGCGGCGTCGATTGGCGCCGTTCGTACTCGAAGCCGCTTTGGCCGCGGGCGCGATTGGTAACAGTTCCTGCTGGGTATCGTCGTCGAACAAATTGAGGTCGGGATTCGATTCGTGAAATTTGCGAACACCCTTCTCGTCATGGAAATAGTGCACGGCCTCGTCGTTGCCGTCGCGCACCTTTACCAAATAGTTAGGCAGCTTGCCCGTCTTGGCTTCGCGTTCGCCGAGGAAGCCTTCGAAATCTCCGCCGTGACGCCGGACTGACTCGCTCAGCTTGGCCAGTTTCTCGAGCGACTCGAGGATGTCCTTCAACTGCGCGGCGGTCAGTTCCTTTTTGTCGGCCAGGTTCTTCAGACGCACGTCTTCCGCGCCGAGCGAGATCAGAATCTTGTTCAGTTGCACGTCATCATCGACATACTCCTCGCGCTTTTTGCGTTTGATTTGATAAAGCGGCGGCTGCGCGATGTAGATTTTGCCGGCGCGGACAAGGTCCGTCATCTGCCGGAAGAAAAAGGTCAGGAGTAAAGTCCGGATGTGCGAGCCGTCAACGTCGGCATCAGTCATGATAATGATCCGGCCGTAGCGCAGCTTGCTGATATCGAAGGTCGTTTCGTCCTTGCCCTTGCCCGACCCGTTGCTTTCGCCTTCTTCCTTGGCCCGGCCAATGCCGGTGCCGATCGCCGTGATCATCGACTGGATCTCGTTGTTCTTCAGAAATTGATCGATCCGCGCCTTCTCGACGTTGATCAGCTTGCCGCGAATCGGAAGGATAGCCTGGTAACGGCGGTCGCGCCCCTGCTTGGCCGAACCGCCGGCCGAGTCACCCTCGACGATGTAAAGCTCGGTCAGTTCCGGATCGCGCTCTGAACAGTCGGCCAGTTTCCCGGGCAAACCGCCGCCGGTTAGGGCGCCTTTGCGAATTGTCTCGCGCGCCTTTCGCGCCGCTTCGCGAGCGCGAGCTGCGGTCAGCACTTTCTCGAAAATCCGCTTCGCCGTCGGCGGGTTCGAATCAAAGAATGTCATCAACCCTTCGTAAACGACCGAATTCACGATGCCGTCGATTTCCGTGTTAACGAGTTTGACCTTGGTCTGCGACTCGAAGCGCGGATTCGGCAGCTTAATGCTGAGCACCGCGGTCAGACCTTCCCGAACGTCGTCTCCCGAAATTGTCGGATCCTTGTCTTTCAAAAGACTATTCGACCGCGCGTACTGATTGACGGCGCGCGTCAGCGCCGTTCGGAAACCAGTCAGGTGAGTGCCGCCGTCCGGATTCGGAATGGAATTGGCAAACGGCAGAATCTGGTCGGTGTAGCTGTCGTTATACTGCATCACCACGTCCACGAAGACGTCGTCGCGTTGGCGCGAAATCACGACCGGTTTGGGGTGAATGACCTGCTTGTTCTCGCCCAGCTGCTTAACGAATTCCTCGATGCCGTGCTTGTAGAGGAAAAGCTCTTTCTTCGGCGGCTCGACTCGTTCATCCGCCAGGGTGATTTCGATCCCGGGATTAAGAAAAGCCAGCTCACGCAAACGGCTGGCCAGCCGCTCGAATTTGTATTCGGTTGTGATGGTGAAAATCGTCGGATCGGCGAGGAAGGTGATGAGCGTGCCGCTGTTCTTCTTGTTCTTAACTTCACCGATGACGCTGAGTTTCTCGGTGGTCTTCCCCTTCTCGAACGCCATGTGATGGACTTTGCCATCGCGGGTCACTTCCACTTTAAACCAATCGGAAAGGGCATTGACGCACTTCGCGCCGACGCCGTGGAGACCGCCGGAATATTTATAAGCCCCCTGGCCAAATTTGCCGCCGGCATGAAGATTAGTCAGCACCAGCTCGACCGCCGGCATCTTCCACTTCGGGTGAATGTCGACGGGAATGCCGCGGCCATTGTCGCGAACAGAAACTGACCCGTCCACATGCACGGTGACGTCGACCCGGCTGCAATAACCGGCTAAATGTTCATCGATCGAGTTGTCGAGAACCTCAAAAACGAGGTGGTGCAAACCCCGTTCGTCAGGATCACCGATATACATGCCCGGCCGTTTCCGGACCGCTTCCAAGCCTTCCAGCTTGTCGATCTGAGCGGCGTCGTACTTCTGCGATTTGGCAGTTTCGGTGCGCGACGTTCCGCTGGATTTTCCTGACTTAAATTATCGTCGTCCCGGGTGGGTAAAGCAGCGGCTGGCATGGGTGGCTAGAAAGGATAGGCGAGAAAGGGTCTGAAACAACTAATAATCAGCCCTTTTTCGACGCTTTTTTACCCTAGATCAAGGGGTCGGCGCCAGCCTAAAACACAGGATATTGTGGTTTTCGGCTGGATCCGAAAACGCCCGATTTACACCGCTTGACCGCACCCCTTTCGACCCGGAAATTGCCCCCTTCAAATGCGCCTCCAAACGCTCTCTGAAGGTCGCTGGATCTTCGCAATTTTAGCCGTTCTGGCACTGGTTAGCTGGTGGTTCTCACCCTGGCTGAGCCTGCTCTTTTTAGCACTCATCCTTTATACCCTGCTCTTCTTTCGTGACCCCGATCGGGAAACGCCTACCGACCCGAGCGCCGTGGTCGCGGCAGCTGATGGCGTGGTCGCCGATATTATTGAAATCGACGAGCCCGACGTGCTGAAGACGCGCATGAAACGCGTTGGCATCTTCCTTTCCGTCTTCGATGTGCACACCAACCGCGCGCCCGTCGCAGGGCGCGTCGTCTACCGCGAGCATCGTGAGGGACTCTGCCTGGATGCGCGGCGCACCGATTGTTCAGACAAGAACGAATCGATGACCTGGGCCTTTCAGAATCCGCGCGCCACCCTGGTGGTGCGACAGCTGACCGGCGCGATCGCCCGCCGCATAGTCGGCTGGTCGAAAGTCGGCGATGAACTGCAGAAAGGGGAACGTTTCGGCATGATCCGCTTCGGCTCCCGCACCGAAGTATATCTTCCGATGACGGCCGAGATTGTGGTAAAAGTAGGCGATCGCGTCGCCGGCGGCTCCACCGTCATCGCGCGGTTGCCCCGATAATGAGCGATTCGAACAATCCGAAGATTTACCTGCTGCCGAACCTGATGACGGCGGGGAATCTGTTTTGCGGGTTTACCGCCACCCTTAAGATCCTGGAGGGAGCGCTTCTTCAGAGCACTAACCCGGACGCGGCGGGCAATCTTTTTCACGCGGCGATCTGGTTCATTCTCGGCGCCTGCATCTTTGATCTGCTCGACGGCCGCCTGGCCCGCCTTGGCGGACACGATAGCGCGTTTGGACGAGAGTTTGATTCGCTGGCCGACATTGTCTCGTTCGGAGTCGCCCCGGCGCTGATGGTTTACCGGATCGTGTTGCAGGATTTCCCGAACGCCTGCTGGATTATCGCGGTGATTTACCTGGTCTGTGGGGCGATGCGTTTAGCCCGCTTTAACTGTGATCGCCAGCAACCACGAACCGGGTGCGGCCGAGAACGCGAAAAACTTTACCGGGTTTCCCATCCCGGCGGCGGCAGGCCTGATCGCTTCGATCACCCTTTTCATGCTCTGGATGGTGGAAAGCGAGCACCAGTTAGGCCGGTGGCGTTTTGTTTTGCCGCCGCTCATGCTTTTTCTTTCCTTTATGATGTTCAGCCGCTTCAAGTATCCCAGCTTCAAGGCGGTGAACTGGAGGACGAAGAAGTCCATCCCGCGGTTCATTATCATCGCGGTCGTTTTGATGATGACGGTGAAATTCTACGAATGGATGCCGGCGGTCCTCTTCCTGATGTATCTCCTCTACGGTTTCCTCCGTCCGTGGCTGTCGCGCGAATGGCGCCGAGAAATCGAAGAGGAGATTGGCGAAGAAGAAGCGGCCGTTGAGTTCGCGGACGAGAACCATCCGAAGATCGTAAAGATCGCGCCGCCGCGCTGATTGAGGAGGCGCGGGGCTACCGCTTGTTTAGTTCCGCCAGGACTTCGGGGTCGCGGACATCGGCCCAGTCGCCGGTTAGTTCCAGCGCTTTCACTTTTTTCCCGGAGTGCGCCAGCTCACGAATGGCGTCGGTGAGCTCGTACTCACCACGGGGCGACTTCTCTAATCGCGCGGTGAACTCGAATATACTCGGCCGGAAAACGTAAAGACCCGCGTTGTACCAAGGGCTGCTCGGTTCACCGGGGTTTGGTTTTTCGCGCAGATCAGTGAGCTCGAAGGCATCGTTCACGAAAACCGCGCCGCCTTTGGAGACGTCTTCATTCTTCTTGATCGTCAGAATCGCTTCGGTTGCATCGTCGAGCTGCGCCAGAGTCACGTAGTTCGCTGGATCGACCAGAATGTCGCCATAACTGAGAACAAATGGGGCGCTACCCGCGAAATCGCGAGCCAAGTCCACCACTCGGCCTGTCCCGTCCTGCGTGATCTGGGTCGCGTAGTCGATTCGAAGGCCGTTGCGCGCGCCGTCGCGAAAATGTTCCTGCACGACATCGCCGCGGTAACCAATGACGATGAGAAAGCGCTGAATTCCGGCCGCGCCAAGACCATCCACGATGTGTTGCAGAACCGGCTTCCCCCGCACCGGGATCATCGGCTTCGGCAATTCCGCGGTGAGTTCGCGCATGCGCGTGCCTTTTCCAGCCGCCAGCAAAACTGCGCGATCAACTTTGGCCATCGGCGCTTATTCCCCGGGGTTTTTGGGCGCGCTAAAGCTGAGCGCCGGCAGATCGAGCGACTTCATCGCGGCGTTTACTTTTGGAACGTCCTCGCTCTTGATCTGCGCCCACTTCTTTAGCTGCCCCTCCAGCTGATCGCTCAGCAATTTGAAGACATCCATTTGTCCCTGGGTCGGCTCATGATCGCTTTCGACTGAGTGGCTGATCCCATCGAAGCGCTCATTGAGCATGCTCGGGAACGCCAGCGTCGCCTCCGATCCCTTGGCGTTGACCTGGATGAGTTGCTCTTCGACTTCCGACATCTTTTTGTCGGCAGCGTCGGCCGCCTGGAGCGGCTCCTTCATCTTCTCGTTCTCGCCGAAGCGCGTGTGCAGCGCTTTGATTTGCCCCTTCGCTTCGCGGATCTCATTGATGGCCTGGTGCAACTGGCTGATCCGATCTCGAATCTGCACGCTAAAGGCCCAGCACTTCTGCACCTCCGGTTCCGAGCCTTTCATCCGGGGATCAATGACCAAATGGAGCGGAACGGCCTGGCTCTTCCCACCCATGGTTAGACGGACCTGGTAATCGCCCGGCGGGACCAGCGGGCCGCGCGGCCCATCCCCAAGATAAAAGGCGCCGGGCACCTGAATGGGATCGTTCATGCGCAGATCCCAGGCGAACCGGTTCATCCCCTCCTTCGCCGGAATTGTCTTCACCTTTTCCACGCGGTCCGGCCACTCCGGCGGCTGGTCATTTTCCTTTTTCTCCTTACTGGAAATGCGCCTAACGACCTTGCCTTCCGTATCCAGCACTTCGAGAACGACCTCGTCTTTCGGCTCCGTCTTCAGGTAATAATCGATAATCGCGCCTGGCGGCGGATTATCGCCGACCGGCTGACGACGATCGAATTCCTGCGGATAATGCAGACGCAAAGCGGTCTGCGGCTGATAAAGGATAACCTCGGCGTTCGTCGACTGCGCGTTGAGCTGACGCAACGGCGTGACGTCGTCGAGCACCCAGAAGGCGCGACCGTGGGTTGCCACCACCAAATCGTCATCTTTTACCACGAGATCGTGCACCGGTGACGGCGGCAGATTCAGCTGCAACGGTTGCCAATGGGCGCCGCTATCGAATGAAACAAAGACGCCGACCTCGGTGCCCGCGTAGAGCATTTCTTTCCGCCGCGGGTCTTCCCGCACCGCGTGCACGTAAGCCCCGTCGGGAATTCCGGCGGTGATCGAGCTCCAGGTTTTTCCCAGATCGGTGGTCTTGAAGATGTAAGGCTTAAAGTCGTCCAGCTTGTGCCGGTCGATCGCTGCGTAGGCGGTATTGGCATCGGAGGGAGAAGCCTCGATCAGGTCAACCGTGCTCCACTCCGGCATTTTCGGAGAAACGTTGCTCCAGTTGGCGCCTCCATCCTGGCTCAGGTGAATCAGCCCGTCGTCCGTTCCCGCCCAGAGCAGTCCTTCTTTCAGCGGCGATTCCGTGAGCGCGAAAATGGTGTCGTAATATTCAACCGAAGTGATGTCCTTGGTTAGCGGACCGCCGCTCGGCTGCTGTTTGCTCTTGTCGTTCCTCGTTAGGTCCTTGCTAATTGCAGTCCAACTGTGGCCGCGATCAGTTGATTTAAAAACGCATTCGGCCGCGGTGTAGATCGTGTCCGGATTATGCGGCGAGAGCAGCAAGGGCGAGACCCATTGAAAACGGTGCAGCACATCGGACGCGCCGTGTCCGGAGTTGTCCAGCGGCACCGGACTGATGTCCTGCCCGTCTTCCCTGGTTTTGTCGTAACGGACTGCGTATCCCTCGCTGTTGGAATAAATCACGTGCCAGTCGCGCGGATCCGGAATGACAAAGCCGCACTCGCCATCGCCGGCGTGATACCAATCGGCGGCGCCGATCGCGCCCCAATCAGTTCGACTGGCAATGCAGATGTTGGAGTTATCCTGCTGCGCGCCGTAAATGTGATAAGGAAAAGCGTTGTCGACCGCGACGTGATAGAACTGCGCGGTCGGCTGATTGTTTTCCGTGGTCCAGCTGTTGCCGCCGTCGAGCGAGACACTGGCACCGCCGTCGCTCGCATTCCCGATCCGGTTCGGGTTTTGCGGATCAATCCAGAGGCCGTGGTGATCGCCATGCCGCGCCGGCAACAGGTTGAAGGTCTTGCCGCCGTCGACTGATTTGAACGCGCCGGTGTTGAGCACGTAAACGGTGTCGGCCGCCTTGGGGTCTGCGTAGATCTTGCTGAAATACCACGCGCGCTGACGAAAGCGTCCATCGTCGTTCACCCGTGTCCACTTTTCGCCGGCATCGTCGGAGCGATAAATGCCGCCTTCCTTCGCTTCGATTACCGCATAAATGCGATTAGAATCGGCGCCGGACACGGAGATACCGATTCGGCCGAGGATGCCGTCCGGCAGACCGTTTCCCTGCAGCTGTTTCCAGGTCAGCCCGTTGTCTTCCGAGCGGTAGAGACCGCTACCGGGTCCACCGCTGGAGAAATTCCACGGTTTCCGCACCGCTTCCCAGAGCGCCGCGAAAATGATGTTTGGATTCTGCGGATCAAAGACGACATCGATGCCGCCGGTTTTGTCATCCTTGCCCAGAACTTTCGTCCAGGTCTTACCGCCATCCGCCGTCCGAAAAATACCGCGCTCCTGATTCGATCCGAAGGCGTGGCCTAACGCCGCGACGAGGACGATGTCGGGATTGTGCGGATGAACGATGACCGCGCCGATTTGCCGGGAATCTCTTAGACCGATGTTTTTCCAGGTCCGTCCCGCATCAATGGATTTGTAAACGCCGGCGCCGTAGGTGGTGTTGCCGCGAATGGCCGCTTCACCCGTGCCGACATAGATGACGTTGTGATCGGAAGGGGCCACCGCGATCGCGCCGATCGACAAATTATCCTCCTTGTCGAAGATCGGAGTCCAGGTCGACGCCCCATCGGTAGTCTTCCAAACCCCGCCCGCCACTGCACCGAAGTACCAGGTGTTCGGCTCGCCGGGAACCCCTTCAATTGCCAAGGCGCGACCTCCACGGAAAGGACCGACCTGGCGCCACTGCATTCCCTTGAAGAGTTTCTCGTCGAATTGACCCGGAGCCGGTGTCGGGGACGGTCCGGCAGCGAACGAACTTAGCGAGACAGCGGAGACGCAGAACGAGAGGACGATCGGGAGCAGGCGCATCCGGAAAAGGTGAAAAGCCGCGGCTTCCAAGCAACTGGAATCATCCGCGCGCTCTCCGGCTTGTGCGACGGGCTCACGACGACGAACCCTTGCAGATAGCACCGTCAAGCGACGCAATGATGCTGACGCGCTCCCCTTCCTCTCTTGCCAGGAGAGGACTGAGGTGAGGAATCATTCTCGACGTAAAAAGCACCCGGGTGTTGATCCCGCTTTAAGATTCTCCTCACCCTAACCCTCTCCCGAGAGGAGAGGGAAAAACGGCGCAACCTCGGCTCGTTCCTCGACGCGATGAAGCGTTGTGCGACGGGCGGTTCGGTGAAACCGCCCCTACCTGCCGAGGAATCTTGATTAAAACCATTAGGTAGGGGCCGTTCACCGAACGGCCCGTTCACGAAATAATCACGCGTCACCCCTCCGTCACTCCAAGCGTCGCTCCCGCGAAAATGTACCCGCCCGGCCCCTTCCTCTCCTCCCAGGAGAGGATTGAGCTGAGGATGCAGCTTTTGGTGAAAAGCGCTGGGGTGCTGATCCCGCATCGAGATTCTCCTCACCCTACCCTCTCCTGAGAGGAGAGGGAAAAGCAGCACAACCTCGGGCCGCTCCTCTCGACGCGATGATGCGGGATGCGACCGTGGGCGCGATGCTCGCCATCAACTGGTTGAGCAGAGGCGGGATCGCCCGACCGTTCGATCGCCTAACGAACGGCAACTGACTCGACCGTCTTCAGGACGTGTGTCTCGACCGGGCGCGTTTCGGTAACGACCGGTTCCGGTTCCGCGGTGCAACGAACCCGTTTCGCCGCAAAATATGACCCGATCACGATGGCAGCAGCAATAAGCTGCGCGAGCAGGGTCTCATAGGTCGGGAAAACCGCGAACCACAACCCCATCCAGGCGGGGATGACATTGACCAGCCACGGCACATCCGTTTTCGAAATCCAATGTGCCAACTGCATCTCCTGCGCTTGTTCGCCGACCATGACCAGAAGAACAACGCCCAGCAAAACTCCGGTTGTGATCAGCATCTTTCGATAGGGCAGTCGCTGTTGCAGAACAAAGGTCAGCACCGCGACCAATCCCGAAAGAACCAGCCCGAGCAGCGTGCCTTGCAAAACAACCTGGCTACCCAGACGCAGGTGATAAGTCTGAAGAAAGAGGACCACTTCGAAGCCTTCGCGATAAAGCGAAGTGAAACCGAGCAGAACCAAACCCCAGAGCAAAGCTTTGCGCGAAATCTCGCCCGCATTCGAAGTGAGCGATTTGCGTCGCCGGTTATGCGCGCGGATCCAGCCTCCCCAGTAAATCTTATGGAAGAACCAGTTCATGATCACGAGCAGCACCACCACTGCGAGCAGGCCGGTGGCGGCCTGCAGATCCAGCGCGGGTACGCTTTCGCTCAAAGCGCCCATGATGCGCACGGCAATGAACCAGGTGACCAGCGTCGCGATGAAGGCCAAACCTGCACCGAGCGCGACCGGGCGGCGATGCGCCCGCTTTTCACCGGTCATGCTCGCGGTGACTGCGGCCAGAACGAGGATGCATTCAAGGCCTTCACGAAAGACGAGCACGCCGATGTCCATCACCGCCACACCGGGAGTGGTGTTCGGCTTGAGCGGATCGGGGGAGCCCTGGGCGGTCAGCCCCTGCCAGATCAAGACCCCGACTACCGCCAAGGCGGCTAGAGTGATGCCGACGAAAAGCAGCCGGCCAGCAAGTTTGCTCATTTCAGGCGGTAACAGTCTACCACACCGAACGCACGAGGCTGCCGATTGCTTGCTTTTTTTTAGCGGAGAATTGCGCGGAATGCGGCCCGCCCGCCGGGCCAATTGTGAAAAACCTCCCGGAGAGTTACATTGGACTGTGCGTAGAAAGGCCGGTTTTACCCTGATCGAGATCATGCTCGCGATCGGGATCCTAGTCCTCCTTCTGGGACTGGCCATTCCAAGCATCCAGGGTGTGTTGTCTGACCGCGGTCTGCGGCAATCTGTGGACGCGCTCAACGCGCTGGTCCATGAGGCCCAGGAAAAGAGCATCACCGAGCATCGCGCTTATCTTTTGATTTGGTCGGCGAAAGAGATCCAGCTCTGGCCGGAAGCGGCCGGACCCGACGATGGCGCGCCGGCGGGGCGTCTGACTCTGCGCCGCCGCGAATCGTACACCCTCGCCTTCCCCTTCGCGTTGGAGAAGGATCCGCCCGCGGAATGGATTTTCTGGCCGAGCGGAACCTGCGAACCGGCGGAGGTCAGCTTTCGCGGGCCCGCCGGGACCTGGACGGCCAGCTATTCGCCCTTAACCGCGCGCGCAGAGATCACCAAATATGCGCCGCGTTGATCGGTCCCTCTCCGGCTTTGCCCTCCTTGAGGTGTTGTTAGGCATGGCCATCTTTGTCATCGGCATCCTTGCTCTCGGGCGTTCGGTGGAGAATTGCCTCAACGCCAGCACGCTGGCGGCGGAGGAGAATCGCGTCCGCCAAATCCTCTCCAACCGAATGTCGGAGATCCAAACGACCCCGAGCATGCCCGATCCATCGCGCGAGGTCAAAGTCGATACCGGCTACGGAGTGGTCCGCCTCATTCAAAAAGCGGTGCCGGCCGGCTTCTCCGAAGACAACGGCACGGAGTTGCCCGGCATCATCGAGGTAACACTGCGCGCGGAGTGGGAGCGCAGCGGCGTGAAACAAAGCCGCAACCTGGAGTTCTATGTCTACCGCACCGGCTAAACAGCGGAACCCCGGATTCACCCTGCTCGAGATCATGGTCGCGGTGGGAATCTTCGCCGTGATGGCCCTGGCCATTTACCGTTTCGTGCAATCGAACCTGGTGGCGCTGCGTGTCTCCTCGGAGGTTTCGACTGCCGATTCGCTCTACGACGGACTGCGCGATCTCCTGACCAGCCAGTGGCAGAGCCTTCCCTCCGGAATCGGCGCCCTCAGCGGCGACGCGGTCAAGGTCAGCGATCTTTCGCGCGATCAGATCACCTGGCGCTGCGGGGCGGGGCCCGGGCTGCTCACTCGTTATGCTAACACCGACTACACCGTCAGCCTGCGCTTGAAAGCGGAGGAGAACAATCCGGACAAGATCGATCTCGGCATCCTGCGAAAGCCCTTCGATGATCAGGCCGCCACCGATGTCCATGAATCGTGGATCCCGCTGATTCGCGATGTGCAAGGTCTCGAGATCCGCTACTTCGACCCGCGACTGAACGTCTGGCAGGACCGCTGGAGTGACAACGTGGCGTTACCGCGGCTGGTGAAAATAACCATCTCGCGCAAGGACACTTCTTTTCCCTGGCAGGCGATCATCGCGCTGAGTCACACTGCACTATGAAACGGCCTTCGAATAAAGTCGTTAGGCCTGCGGGCGCCGCCCTCATGCTCGCGCTGTGGGCGCTCTTTCTCCTCAGCGCGGTGATCATTTCATGGGCGATCGATATTAATTCGCAGATCTCCCTGACCAGCAGCGCCAATCGCATCCTCGAAGCCGAAGCCATGGCCTGTTCCGGCGCAGAGATCGCGGTTCACCCGGCGATTTCTCCGAGCTCGCCGAACCTGAAGCGGCAGGTGAGCGGCACGCAAGGCTTCGAAGCTCATATCAGCGGCGAAGGCGGGCGTCTCAACCTGAATTGGCTGGTCGCGGGCGAGGATCCGGTGCGCCTTGGAATCTTGCGCCGCTACCTCGAAAGCAAAGGAGTCGACCTGAATGAGCGCCAACAGATGGTCGATTGTCTGCTCGATTGGATCGACCCCGACAACCTGGTGCGCCTGAATGGCGCGGAGGAAACGCCCGATTATCATCCGGCCAACGCCTTGCTGACCCGCCTCGAGCAGGTCAAAAAAATCAAAGGCTGGGAGAAGTTCAGCGGCCGCGCCGGATGGGATGACGATTTTACTCTGAACAGCAGCGGCCCGGTCGACTTATCCTGGGCATCACATGATATCCTGATGGCGCTTCCCGGGATGAGCGAACCCCTGGTCGAATCGTTTCTGCAGCTTCGCCGCGGACCGGATGGGGTTGATGGCACAGAGGATGATGCTCAATTCAAGTCCCTTGAAGAAGTTCGCTCCGCCTTGGGGTTGAATCAGGATCAGTTTGCTTCGCTCAACGGACTTGTGGCATTCAAGGATCCCGTCGTTAGAATCGTCAGCGTCGGGAAATCAGGAAATACAACACGCACAGTGCAAATGGTGGTTCGCAAAGTCGGCAACGTCCCGCAAATGATTACGTGGAAGGAGCTCTAAAATAGATCAGCCATCCACATCGGTATTTCTTTTTCCCGCAGCGCACGGCTGGAACCTCCTGAGGTCACGACAAGGAAACGGCACCTGGGACGTCCGTCTCGTCTCGTCGCTGGAAGATGCCGCTCCCCTTTTAAAATTGGACGACGACCTCATCCTTGGACTGCCGGTCTCGGCGGTTTTGGCGCAGCGATTCCGACTGCCGACCATCGACCCGGACGAGTTCCCGGAGATGGTCCGGCTGCAGATTGAGAAACGGCTGCCTTACGCGGCCGAGGAGGTCACCACCGACTACGAAGTGGTGGAACAGGACAACGGCGAAAGCGTTGTCTCCGCCGTCGCGGTCCGGAATGAGCAACTGGCCGAGCTGGCAGCGCCGCTGATTGATCGCGGTTTCATTCCGCGGCAGGTGACGGTTTACGCGTCGCAACGCGCCTCCACGTATGTCCCGGAAGGTCGCGCCTTGCTCATTTATCCCGAGGGCGAATCCCTCGTCTCCGCCATCACCGAGAACGGTCGCGTCACCCTCACCCGAACGCTCGAGGGGATCGATCGCGAACAATTGCAGAGCGATCTGCCGCAGCTTGCTTTGAGCGCGGAGTTGCAAGGCATTCCGGCAAGCTTCCCGAACGTCCTGCTCGATGAGACCTGTTACGAACTTCGTGACACCGTCCAGGAAATCGTTGATCGCCGGCCGGAGTTAGTCGGCACGGAAACGCCACCGGCGCAGGTGAAGCTGAATCTCCTGCCGGACAGCTGGCGCGAACTACGCGCGCAAGTTGTGCGCAAAGCGGAATGGCGCAAACGCCTGGTTTGGGCGGCGGGCGCATACGCAGGCATTGTTCTGCTCTTCCTTGGGTATCTCGCTTTCGCGAAGGTCAGGCTCGCATTGCTTGATCGCCAGATTGCCCACGACGAGCCCGAAACCAACTTCATCAAGGCTGCCGACGCTCGCTGGAAAGCGCTCGGGCCGGCGATCGATACTCGCTATTATCCGGTGGAAATCCTGCTTCATCTCACGGCGAGCCTTCCTTCCGAAGAAATTCACATCACCGGCTACAATCAGTCTGCCCGGCAGATTTCCGTCGATGGCGAAGCGACTAATGCCGCCCTCGCCTACCAGTTTACGGACAAGCTGAAGAAGAATGACGCTCTGCGCATCTTCAATTTTACCATGGGGGACCCCCGCATCCTGCCTAACAATCATGCGCAGTTCCGGATCGAAGGGAGGCCGCGATGAAGATCCAGGAATACTTCAATCGCATGAACCAGCGCGAGCGTATCCTGGCCGGGCTGGTTGTCGGCGTTCTCTTCCTCCTCATCAATTTCTTCGGCTGGAGCTGGCTGATGGGGGCAATCACGCGCAGCCACGCGGACCTCGCCGCACATCGTCAGGCGCGCTTGGAGGAAACCGTTTTCCTAAAGGAGCGCGAACTCTGGAAGAAACGTCAGCAGTGGGTCGATCAACATCAGCCCGTTTACAAAGGCGCGGGCGAAGCTTCCTCCTTGCTGGAGGACCAGATCAAGCCGGTGGCGGCCCGGCATACCATGCTGATCGAAAACCCGCAGATCTCCGCGGGTGAAAGCACGCCTAACTATCAGAGTGTGCACGCATCGTTCGATACCAAGAGCAGCTGGGAATCGCTCGTCCGTTTTCTTTATGACGTGCAGCAACCGGAATCGTTCATCGTTTTCGAAAGCGTGAACCTGGCCATCGATCCGGGTGACCAGAGCCAGATGCGTGGTAAATTCAAAGTGGCGCGCTGGTTCGCGCCCGCCGGAGGAGCCAAGAAATGACAAGGAAAACGACCCTTCATTATTTCACTGCCATCATCACTGCCGCATGCCTGTGCGCGCCTCTGCTTGGTCAGGCCGCGGAGAACGACATCCCGAAGCGCCCGCCCTTCCCGCAGTACAATACCCTCATCAAACACTCTCCCTTCGCCGTCGCTTCACAGGTGGTGGTGCAACAGGCGCCGCCTTTCGCCAAAGATCTCTACCTGGCTAACGCCGCAAAAATTCCCGGCGGGGACATGATCACCGTTCAATCCGCGGTTGATCGCGGAATGAAAGAATACCTGAGCACGAAAGGGCCTAACGAACATGGATACACCGTGGTCAGTATCGATTGGTCCGATCGGCCGGCCGAGACCAAGGCCACGATCTCCAAGGATGGCCAGGTCGCCACTATCGGCTTCAACCAGGCGCTGATGAGCCAGTCGGCCGCGCCGTCCGTCGGGCCGGTCAATCCCAATCCACCAATGCCGGTCCCCGGACAACCTTCCCTGCCCGCTCCAGGGTACGTTCCGCCACGGATGCCGTTACCGGCCACGGGAACGATGCCGACTCCGCCGCCGCACACGCGCGGCCCTATCCAGCGCAACCCGGCAGCTCGTCCGGGCATGCAAAATTAGTTCGCGAGGTTACTGGCCCCAGTCGTCGTCAGCGGTTCCGACCTGTTTGTCAGGACCCGCAGAGAAGAGATCGAATCCGCTCGTATTCTTCTCTCCCGGATACCGGTAGATGTAAAAGGTTCCGTAGGGATCCTTCGGCACAGAATCGAAAAGTTTAACCCAGCGTGACGGCTTCGGCTCGCTCTCAGGTTGCGCTACCAGGGCCTGCAGTCCTTGCTCGCTCGTCGGATAATCGCCAGCGAGCATCCGGTAGGAGTTCAACTGCGTCCTGATATTCGAGATGTCGCTCTTAACCGCGACGGTCTGGGCGGCCTCCAGGTTGCCTCGCAGCTTGAAAATCGCGGTCGCGAGGAGCAGCGCAATGATGGCGACCACGAGCATGATCTCCAAAAGGGTGAAAGCGGCGGCAGGTTGAGGCGATCTCTTCATTCGTTTCTCTGACAACTCCAGTCCGTTGCTCGTTGCAACCATTATTTGCCGGGTCGCAGCTGGTAGTCGGATTTATCCCACAGGTATTTCAGCTGCACCTGCGTTGCGCGAATGGCCGACGGTGAACCGGCCGCGCCTCCGACAATCATGATCTCATTCCTTCCAGCCTTCAGACTGGAAACCGGCAAAACCTTCTGGGCGCGGAGCCACCCGGTATACTGGAATTGCATGTCCTTCACCATCGACTCCATCTCGCCTCGATAACCAGGGTCGGCCAGGTCAGGCAGGACGAGATTCACCGGCCCGAGGTCCTGGCCGTTCACATAAAGCTCCGGTGTCGAGTCAATGCGCGGACTGGCCACATCAAAACTGAGCAGGGCGACGAGCGGCTGCGCTTCGATATCGAAAGCAAAAGTAGCGGCCTGCTTCACGTCCGGTCCGATCGGAATCGCTTCCGCCGCCAGCGTCGCGGTCACCGTGCCGAATTGCTCCACATCCTTCTCCGGTGCGCGCAACGGACCGGTTCCTTGAAAGGGCTGCGGAATCAGATTCTGCTTCTCCGTGCTCAACGGGTGCACCATTTCGCTCGTGGCCATCCATTCAAGGTAAGCGCCGCGCACCGTTTTGCCGTCGCCGGGCACTTCGATATCAAGGGTGGTGACGCCGTTCATCGGAACCATCGCAGAATCGGAACTGGGCAGCCCGATCCCGCTGCCTAACACTCCGGAACGAAGCAGCTGTGTGCCCGATTCGTCCCAGGCCACCAGCTCCGGGCGCGCTGTTTCGACGTCGTCGAAAAAGAGACGAAGGAAAAGAATCTGGTAAGCGCCTGCCGGATGAAGGACGCGGATGCGAAAGATCGCCTTGGGAGATCCATTTGGCGTCTGGCTGTTGACTAACGAGACTGCCTCCACCCAGGGCGGCGCGACCTGTGGTTTGGCATTGGCGCCTTTGTCCTGGCGCAGGTCGAGCCACGCACTGTCCGCCCCGGAGGGGGCCGGAGCACGAACGGCGTCTTCGCTCGGCGGCAATGTTCCGTCCAGAGCGATTTGAGCGCGCAGAGGCGATGTTGCTAAAGCGAGCAGCGCAAGCGCGGCGTGGCGACGAAGCATGTAAATCGCCGCGAGATTAACTTAGTGTGGGACAGTCTGCAAGCCATGTGTCATCTCAAATACGGCTGACAGGATACTGAAGACGACAAAGCCCACGACAATTGCGATGAGCAGGATGACAAACGGCGGGATCAACTGGGAGACAATGATCACCGTGCGATCGAGCTCCCGTTCGTAAACGTCGGCAATCGTTTGCATGGTCTCGGCGAAGTGACCGGTCTGCTCCCCGACCGCCATCATGTCGGTGAAAAGATCAGGAAAGAGATGTTGGGCCGCGAGCGCATTGGAAAGAGTTGCGCCGTCGATTACGGCGCGGCGAACGTCCACCAGCTTCGTCTCCAGGTAACGGTTCCCGGCGATCTCGGTCACCAGTTCGAGCGCGCGCAGCAGCGGAATTCCATTTTCCATCAGCGTTCCGAGGGTGCGCGCGAACTGCGCATAATAACGATGCTGGATAATTCGGCCGTAACCTGGAACACGCAGACGAAAATGGTCCCACGCGATCCGGCCTTCGTCGTTACGCACAAAGGCGCGGAACCCGACGGCGATGCCGATTCCAATCATGATCGCGAGCCACCAGTAGCCGGTAATCAAATGGTGCACCTGCAAAAGGATGCGCGTCGGCAAAGGAAGCGTTCCGCCATGCGCCGACATGAACTGCGTCAGCTGCGGCACCATGAAGGTGATGAAGATGATGATCAGCGCGATGCCGGCCACGGCCAGGAACGCTGGATAAATCAGCGCCTGCTGCACCCGATCGCGCAGGCTTTTCGCCTGCATCAGGTGTTTCACCAGCCGGTGCAGGATTTCGGGAAGCGCACCGCTTGCTTCACCGGCACCGACCATGTTGACGTAAAGCGGAGCAAAGATACGCGGGAACTCGCGCAACGATTGCGAAAAGCTGCGCCCATCGACCAGCGCCTGGTGCAAGGTTCGCGTCATCTGCTGCACCCGTGGCTGTTTCAGTCGCTTCTGCAGAATGGAGAGACCTTCATCAAGCGTCATCCCCGCCTGAAGCAGATGCGCGAGTTGTTCGGTAAAGACGAGCAGCTGGCTGTGCGGAATCTTCAGCGACTGCGTCGGCGCGGATTTGGTCGCACTCTCGCTCGCGCCATTTTTACTCTCCCCCGCGATCGCCTGGATTCGAATCGGAATGCAACGCAGCTGCTCGATCTGGCGGATCGCGACCGAGCGATCAGGGCAGTCGAGCACGCCTTCAACGACGACGCCTTCGGCATTGCGGGCGCGATAAGAAAACTGCGGCATTTCGGGCTGGAAAGTACCTCAGGGTGCCTGCAATTCCAAGGCCACTCGAGGAAGCGCTGCCGTTTTGGCACATTTGGTGCACTAAAAAGCGGTAATGAGATTGATAGTCGCCACTATTCTCCTGGCTTGTCTCTTCGCCCTCCCGGCCGAGGCTGTGCTTCGGCCGCGCCGGCCGCATCGGACTTATCCTCCGGCAGATCGAACGTCAGCTCAGGAAATGGACCGCCTGGTTTTTCAAAAACGGTAAAGCTTTCCTACATGGGCGAACCGCTCCTGCTCCTCCCGGAACTAGTCGGTGTTATCGACCAGCTGAAAGGTTAGGGTCAGCGCGCCGCTGGCGGGCGGATCAATTTTGACCGTAGCAGCTCCCGCCACCGTGAAACTGCCATGCTGCTCCGGGCTGGTAGCCGGAATCGACTGCATGAACGTGGAACTCTGAGTGCCTTTTGTTAGGACCGCCGTACCGACGCCGCCGTCGTGCACGAACTCAAAAATCTTCAGAAGCCGCCCCGCTCCGACGTTGATGGTGAGCGCCGTTCCGGTCGAAGGGATAACGGAAGTGTGAATGGGACCGCCCAAGGCGAACCCGGGAAACAACCCAGCCAGCAGAACCGTCAGCAAAAGAAACAGCCTTCTCATAAGACGACTCTGCCTGAGTTGGGTTTAATTTAGAAGCTCGAAGCTCGAACGAAGGTGAACAGAACTGCGTCGAAAATGGAGGCGTAGGCGGGAACCGAGCCGGCGGGAGCCGAGCGAGATCGACAAAGCCCCGAAGGGTGAGTGAGCGGGAGCGAGCGAATCAATCGAACCGACGCGCGGAACAATGCTCGGTTACGCAACGAACCCGCGTGATTAGGAGAGGCGGGGGCGGGAATCGAACCCGCGAATAGAGGTTTTGCAGACCTCGACCTTACCACTTGGCTACCCCGCCTAATGCAGAAGCCGCCAATATCGAGTGCGAGCATCGAGTGTCAATCTGCCCTCTGTAGCGACGGTCTCTAACCGTCGCATCCTTTTCCGCACCCCCCAGACATGGGCACCGCGACAGTCTATTTGAATTGAACCTCCCCTGCCTCAATACTCCATCACTCCAGTGCTCCAACACTCCAAATCCACGTCCCTCTTCGCTGCCGCGCGTAAACATATCCCCGGTGGCGTGAATTCCCCTGTCCGCGCCTTTCGCAACGTCGGCGGCGAGCCGTTCTTCGTTGATCGCGCCGCCGGTTCGCACATTTGGGACGTGGACGGTAACGAATACATCGATTACGTCGGCAGCTGGGGTCCCGCCATTCTCGGGCACGCCCCGCGAGTCGTGATCGACGCGGTCAACGCTGCCGCACAAAAAGGTCTCAGCTTCGGCATCCCCAACCCGCTCGAGGTAGAAATGGCTAACCTGCTCTGCGCTTGGATGCCATCGCTGCAGAAGGTCCGCATGGTGAACAGCGGCACCGAGGCAACCATGTCCTGTTTGCGACTGGCCCGCGGCTTCACCCAACGAAACAAGATTATCAAGTTCGACGGGTGTTATCACGGACATGCCGATTCGTTGCTGGTTAAAGCCGGTAGCGGCAGCCTGACTCACGGACAGCCTGACAGTCGCGGCGTGCCCCAGGCCTTCGCCGATCTCACCATTTCTCTTCCTTTCAATGATATCGAAGCGGTCCGCCGGACCTACCGCGAAAATCCTAACGACATTGCGGCCATCATTCTCGAACCGATTCCCGCCAACGCCGGGCTTTTCTTCCCCCGTGGAGAATTTCTGGCACAGTTGCGCGAGGAATGCGCGCGTCACGGTTCCCTGCTCATTTTCGACGAAGTGATGACCGGCTTTCGGGTTGCGCGCGGCGGTGCCCAGACCCTCTACGGGGTGCGGCCCGACCTGACCGCGCTCGGCAAAGTTATCGGCGGCGGTTTGCCGGTTGGCGCATTCGGTGGGCGCTCTGAGATCATGGATTGCCTCTCACCCGACGGGGGCGTTTACCAGGCCGGCACGCTTTCGGGAAATCCGTTAGCCATGGCTGCCGGATTGGCGCAGTTGCGCGAACTGGAACGCACCAATGCCTGGACCGTGCTCGAAAAACGGGGCGCGCAAATGGAAGAAGTCGTCCGCCCTCTGCTGCAAGATCGAAGTGACCTCACTTTTCATCGCGTCGGCTCGATGTTCTGCCTGTTCTTCGCCGCCGGGCCGATCGACGACCTCGCCGGCGCGCAGCGCTCCGATCTGAAAAAGTTCGCGGCATTCTTTAAAGCGGCTCTGTCGCGCGGCGTTTATTTCGCGCCGTCGCAATTCGAAACCGGGTTCATTTCCTGCGCCCATTCCGAACAAGATATCGAGGCAACGATGCGCATTGTGGCGGACGCGTTGCGCGGAATGTAGAACGGCGATCTTCGCCCCGATTCTCCTTCCGCACATCCTCACTCGAGCCCAGACGCGAAAGATGTTTAGCGCGGAGCATTTCGCCGAGCGCTTTTCGGAACCAAACACGGAGGGATTTATGGCCAGCAAACTCGAAGGAAAGAAAGTAGCGATCCTCGTTGCCGACGGTTTCGAACAGGTCGAGATGACCAAGCCGCGCCAGGCGCTCAAAGATGCCGGTGCCGACGTCGCGATAGTCTCGCTAAAGAGCGGGCAAATCCAGGGCATGAACCACATGGATAAAGGCGACAAGTTCGATGTCGATCTCACCCTGGATGAAGCGGACCCCTCCGATTTTGACGCGTTGTTGATTCCCGGCGGCCTTTACAATCCGGACACCCTGCGCGCCAACGATGATGCGCTCGATTTCACCAGGAACTTTTTCCAGGAAGGCAAACCGGTCGCGGCCATCTGCCACGGACCCTGGGTGCTGGCGGACGCCGGCGTGGTTAAGGGACGCACTCTAACTTCGTGGGAGCATATCCAAATGGATATTCAGAATGCCGGTGGCAACTGGGTCGACGAGGAAGTGGTGGTCGATAACGGTCTCGTCACCAGCCGCAAGCCTGACGATATTCCGGCTTTCAATGCCAAAATGATCGAAGAGTTCTGCGAGGGCCGGCATCCTGTCGGCCACCAGAACGGCGCGGTCGCAGGCGGCTAACCGCCCACCCGGACGCAGCCATTGGCGTTTCGCCGAAACGCCCTACAATGTTCGCAGGCGATGACCACGGCGAACAAGATCACCATTGTCCGGATTCTACTGATCCCGGTCTTCGTTACGCTGGCGATCTATTATGGTGGCAGCATCCAGCGCGGCGACCCCGAGGAATGGCAACGCTTCGCCGCCATCATCGTGTTTCTTGTCGCCGCCGCCAGCGACGGACTCGACGGCTACGTCGCTCGCCGCTACAATCAACGCAGCACCCTCGGGGTTATTCTGGATCCCGTTGCGGACAAGGGATTACTGCTGAGCGCAATCATCACGCTCAGCATCAGCAACTGGAGCGAGATCGATCCGACCTACGGCCGATTTCCCGCCTGGTTTCCCGTTCTTATCATCAGCCGCGATACCGTCATTCTCGTTGGGACGGTGATTCTTCATTTTCTCATCGGCAACAAGATCAAAGTGAAACCGCATTGGACGGGCAAGGTCGCCACGGTTGGCCAGATGTGCGCCATCGCCTGGGTCATGCTTCAACTGCGCTTCATCCGCCTGCCCATCGTCGTCATCGTTGCCGGCATCTTCACCTTCATTTCCGGCATCGTTTACGTCGCCAGCGGGGTGCGCCAACTCCAGGCCGAGGGTCACGCCAACGCGCCGACTGGTTAGGCCTCCGGACTCATGTCTACCCGCAGTTCGCCTCCGGCCAGCGTTGTCATCATTGGCCGACCTAACGTCGGCAAGTCGGCGCTCTTCAATCGGCTCGCCCGCAGATCCATTGCCATCGTCCACGACCAGCCCGGGATTACGCGCGACCGCATTTCCGCCACCGCCAAGGTCGGCAGCAAGCCTTTCACCATCTGGGATACCGGTGGCGTAGTCGGCGCCGGCGAATCCGAGTTGACTGATCAGGTGCGCAACGTCGCCGAGCAGGCGATGAAGACGGCGGATCTCGTTCTTTTCGTGGTCGATGGCAGAACCGGCCTGCAACCGCCCGACCTGGAACTGGCCAGGCTGGTTCGGCGCTCGCGCAAACCCGTCATCCTGACCGTAAACAAGATCGATCACGAGAAGGCTGAAGACCTGGCGTCGGATTTTGCCGGGCTCGGGTTCGATCAGCTGGTCACGGTCAGCGCGGCGCATGGCCGGAACATCGGCGAACTAACCGAGGAGATTGAAAAACGACTGCCGGACACTCTGCCTAACGAACCCGGCGAGGAGTCCCGGGAAGAATCCGTCGCCATCGCCGTGGTTGGACGTCCGAACGCGGGAAAATCGTCCTTCATCAACGCCGTCCTGAACGATTCGCGGACAATCGTCAGCGACCTTCCCGGCACAACGCGAGACGCCGTCGACATTCATTATGTCCACGAGGGCCAGCAATTTGTCTTCATCGATACCGCAGGCATTCGACGCCGCGGCAGCCACTCCAGCTCGGTCGAAGTGTTCAGCGTGATGCGCGCGGAGCGCAGTATTCGGCGGGCCGACATGTGCATCCTCATGGTCGATCTCACCTCCGGCGTTACCGCGCAGGACAAACGAATCGCCGGGATGATTCAGGAATCGCGCAGACCCTGCCTGATTGTCTTGAACAAGTGGGACCTGGTGAAACCAGCGCGCGGGGCTCGCGACAAGATGGCGGAGGTGGTCGAAGAAGCGCGCGAGCGCGTCTTCTTTCTTCCCTACGCGCCCGTGCTCGTCTCTTCAGCTCTGACCGGCGAAAGTATCGAGCGCGTCTTCTCCCTCATTCGGAAAATGCAGATGGCCAGCCGGCGACGTATCGGCACCGGCCCGCTCAATCGCGCCATGCAAAGCGCCTTCGCCGCCAATCCGCCGCCGATGGTTTCGGGGCGCCGCTTGAAACTGTTCTACGCCGCGCAGTCCAGCGGCTCGACCGAATCCGTGATGGAAGCACCGGAGTTTATCCTCTTCGTCAATGATCCGAAGCTGCTCGCCGATACTTACGGGCGTTATCTCGAGGCGCAAATTCGAGGGATCGAACCGTATCCCGGGCTCCCGATTTTGTTGCGGACACGCGCCCGCCAGGAGACGAAATCTCATGGGGAGAGGCGCGGTCGCCGCACCCATTAAAATCGAACATCAGCCCGCTGCTTTTGTCTCATCACACACATGAAATCCACTCAGGAGATCACGCAGCAAGTCCAGCAGCATGGCCAATGGATCGCCGCCGTGCGCGCGCAGCTCAGCAGCGTGGTGGTCGGTCAGAAATACCTCGTCGACCGATTGATACTCGGCCTCCTGGCCAACGGTCATCTTTTGCTCGAAGGCGTTCCGGGCCTGGCCAAGACACTGACGGTTAAGACGCTCGCCGGGTGTATCAGCACGGGCTTTCAGCGCCTTCAGTTCACGCCCGACCTGCTGCCCGCCGATTTGATTGGCACGCTCATTTATAATCCGCGCACCGGCGAATTCTCGACCAAACTCGGCCCGATTTTTTCCAACCTCATTCTGGCGGACGAAATCAACCGCGCTCCGGCGAAGGTGCAGAGCGCCTTGCTTGAGGCGATGCAGGAACGCCAGGTAACCATCGGGGACCAGACCTATCCCCTGGCGGATCCGTTCCTTGTTTTGGCGACACAGAATCCGCTGGAACAGGAAGGGACCTATCAACTTCCGGAAGCGCAGCTCGATCGTTTCATGTTCAAGCTGAATGTCGGCTATCCGGATCGGGCCGAGGAACGTCGCATCCTGGACCTGATGGCAACGTCCAAGCCTGATCTCAAGGTCAACGCGGTCGTCGATCCTCAACAGGTTATCGCCTCGCGCGAGATCGTGAACAGTATCTATATAGACGACCGGGTGAAGGACTACATCGTGGATGTGGTCTGGGCCACCCGCGATCCCGCCGCCTACAATCTGCGGCTGGAAGGACTCGTTCGTTATGGCGCTTCCCCACGTGCTACGATCAATCTTGCGCTCGGCGCGCGCGCCTACGCATTCCTGAATGGTCGCGGCTATGTCACTCCTCAGGATGTGAAAAGCATCGGCCCGGATGTTCTCCGGCACCGCGTTATCGTCAGCTACGAAGCGGAAGCCGAAAGCGTTACCAGCGAAACCATCATCGAACGAATCTTCGCCGGTCTGCCCGTGCCCTGAGCCATTGAGAATGAGACGTGAAAAGTGAGAAATTGGCCGGCGCACGCGATTCCGAATACAGAGCCGATGACATCCTGAAAAAGATCCGCGCGCTCGAGATTAAGACGCGCGGATTGGTCGAGACCGTCTTCGCCGGCGATTACCACAGCGTCTTCAAAGGACGCGGGATGAACTTCGAGGACGTCCGCGAATATCAACCGGGCGACGAAATTCGGTCGATCGACTGGAACGTAACCGCCCGGATGGGCTCAGCTTTCGTTAAGAAGTTCACCGAAGAGCGAGAGCTGTCGGTCATGTTAATCGTGGACGTCAGCGCTTCCGAAGACTTTGGCAGCACCACTCAGTCGAAGCGCGAACTCGCGGCCGAAGTGGCATGCCTGATCGCCTTCAGCGCCATTCGCAATAACGATAAGGTTGGACTGTTGCTCTTTAGCGATGACGTCGAGCTGTTTGTTCCGCCGAAGAAAGGCCGCTCGCACACTTTGCGGATCATTCGCGAGATTTTGTTCTTCCGTCCGCGTGGACGCGGCACGAATCCGGCCATTGCGCTGAACGATCTGAATCGCATCGTCACGCGACGCTCGGTCGTCTTTCTCATTTCGGACTTTCAGACCCCGGACTTTTCACGCGAATTAGCGGTCACGGCGCGGCGTCACGATCTGATCGCGCTGCAAGTCCGGGACGAACGTGAAACCGTGCTTCCTAACGTCGGCATAGTCACCCTGGAGGACGCGGAGACGGGCGAACAGATCGAGATCAACACCTCCGATCGTGCGATGCGCTCCCGTTTCTCTGAAATGGCGCTAAAACAGGAGGCGGAACTGCTGCGCACATTCCGGCGCAACCACATCGACACCATCGCGCTCAAGACCGGCGAGGATTACCTGACCGCACTGCGAACATTCTTTAAACAGCGCGAACGTCGCATGGCGGTTCGTTAGGTCGTATGAGCATCCCGATCTATCTTCTCGCTGCGGAATTTCACGACATTGCTCCCCCGCTGGACTATTCCCTGATCCCGCCGTGGGTGATCGCCCTTGGCGTTTCCCTCGTTCTCTGCCTTCTTGGATTGATTGGCTGGTGGATCGTGCGCCGCTTTCGCCGGGGCGCGCCCCCTCCACCTCTGCCACGCGATCGGGCCCTGGCTGAACTGGAGCGAGCGAGCGGCGAATTAAATCTGATCACGCCCTATCAATTCAGCATTCGCATCTCCGATATCCTGCGCCGCTATGTCTCTGAGCAGTTTGGGCTGCCTTTGACGCGGCAGACTTCGGTCGAGTTTCTCGAGGAACTGAAACGGGCCTCCCACTTCTCGGAGGAGGAGACGCAGCTTCTGCAGAATTTTCTCAACACCTGCGACCTGATCAAGTTCGCCAGATACCAGGCCAGCCGCGATGAAGGCGAACGCCTTCTCAATGAGGCAATCCTTTTTGTGAAAGGAGGGAAGTTAGCCCATGCATTGGCTTGATTGGTGGCCCAAGGGCTGGGCGCTGACCTTCGCCCATCCGTGGCTCCTTTCGCTTCTGCTCCTCGTCCCGGCGCTTGCCTGGCTGCGCGGTCGGCCCGGGAATGCTGCTGCCCTCGCCTTTTCCTCGACCGCGACGCTGCGCGCTTTGGGAAAACGCAGCGCCTCGCGCGCCGGCCAACTCCTGCGCAGCCTGACCGTGCTCGCCTTTGCCCTCCTCCTGCTCGCCATGTCACGCCCGCAGTTAGGCAAAACCCTCAACCAGGTCGAAGCCAGCGGAATCGATATCATTCTCGTGCTCGACGTCTCCGGGTCGATGCTGATCAAGGATTTCACCATCGGCCTCGACCTGGCCACGCGCGTCGATGCCATTCGTGAGGTCACGCGCAAGTTCATCGAAGGACGTCCAAACGATCGCATCGGCATGATCGCTTTCGCCGGGAGACCTTATGTTGTTAGTCCGCTCACCCTCGATCACGACTGGTTAATGCAAAATCTCGACCGCGTGCGCATCGGTCTGGTCGAGGACGGTACTGCCATCGGTTCGGCGATGGCGGCGGCGGCGAATCGACTAAACGATAAGAATTCTAAGAGCCGCGCGATCGTTCTTCTGACCGACGGCGAGAACAACGCCGGCAAGATACCACCCAACACCGCAGCCGAAGCGGTCAAAGCGTTGAAGATTCACTTTTACGCGATCGGAGCCGGCACCAATGGACTCGCCCTCGCACCCATCTTCACCCCGCGTGGACCACTGACCGATCTCGAAGGCAACATTCGTTATGAACGCCAACCGGTGGAGTTCAATGAAGCCGGCCTCAAGGAAGTGACCAAAATCGCCGACGGACGCTTCTACCGCGCTACCGACACGCGCTCGCTCGAGAATATTTACGAGGACATCGACAAACTCGAGAAATCGACGGTGCAGGTGAAAAAGTACCAGGAGCACCGCGACCTTTTCCCCATCTGCATCATGTCGGGCGGCGGCCTTTTACTGGCGGCACTGATCCTGTCCCAAACCATCTGGAAGAAAATCCCGTGATCACTTTCGGCGCGCCATCCTGGTTTTGGGCACTGCTGGCAATTCCGGCACTTTTTCTTCTCTTCGTCATGGCGGAGAAACGAACGATGGAGCGGCTGCGTCAGTTCGCATCCTCTCGCCTCCTGCCCGATCTCACCCGTACGGTCGATCGTCGTCGTCGCTGGTTTCGTTTTATTTTGCAACTTCTCGCGCTCGCCTTCGCCATCGTTAGTCTGGCGCGCCCGCGTTGGGGCTACACTTTCGAGGAAGCCCGGCGACGCGGCATCGATCTGCTCATCGCGGTCGATACCTCGCGCAGCATGCTTTCCAATGATGTTCAGCCTAACCGTTTGCAGCGGGTCAAGCTGGCCATCCAGGACTTGGTCGATCAGCTCGAAGGCGACCGTGTCGGGTTAATCGCTTTCGCTGGACGCGCCTTCGTGCAGGCGCCGCTGACAATCGATTACGGCGCCGTGATCGAGGCGGTGCGCGACCTGAATACACAAACCATTCCGCAGGGCGGCACCAACATCGCCGACGCGATCAGTCTGGCTATGAAGACCTACGGAACGAGCGCGACGGGCAATCGCGCGATGATTTTCTTTACCGACGGCGAAGAACTGAGCGGCGATGCGGTTGCGTCCGCGAAGGAAGCCGCCAATCAGGGAATCAAGGTGTTCACCGTCGGCGTCGGAACCAGCCAGGGCTCCCTCATCCCGATCACCAGCGAAGATTCGCAAAGCACGTTCGTGAAGGACGCCAAGGGGCAGGTTGTTAAATCGAAACTCGATGAGAAACGGCTGCGCGAAATTGCCGAGGTCACGGGCGGGAATTACTACCACCTCGAGAGTGGGCCGCACACAGCTCAACAAATAATCTCGGAAGGCATCGGCAAAATGAAGGCGGGCGACATCGACGTTCGCCTCGACCGGCGGCCGATCGAACGCTTCGAATGGCCGCTCGCCATCGCCTTAACTTTTTTCGGCGCCTCGTTTTTAATCGGCGAACGCCGGCGCGTCACGAAAACGGGGCAGGCCACCCCGGCAAAAGCAACGCTGGCCACGGCTGCGTTGATCCTTCTCGCGTTACCAGCACACGGCGCCGCTCCCGGACTTGAAGCCTACAGCGGCGGACGGTTCGAGGATGCGTATCAACAATTCTCGCAAACTCTGCAGGATCATCCGCAGACGCCCGCGGCGGATCGCCTCCACTTCGACGCCGGTGCGGCGGCTTATAAATTAAAGGACTACGGCAAAGCGCTGCAGTCCTTCAGCCAGGCATTGCTTTCGAAAGATCAACAACTCCAGAGCAAAACGCATTACAACCTCGGCAACACACTTTATGGACAAGGAGAGCGGGAACAAGGAGACGAAAAGAAGCTGAGCAATTGGAACAATGCCATCCAGCACTACGACCAGGCACTGAAGATCAACCCGCAGGATCAGCAGGCGAAAGACAATCGCGAGTTCGTTCAGAATAAAATAGAGGATTTAAAGAAGAAGCAGTCGCAGCCGAAGCCCAGCCCGTCGCCCAAGCAGAATCAAAAAGACAAAAACGACAAAAACGACAAGAAAGACAAGTCGCAGCAACAACAGGATAAGAACCAGCAGCAACAGCAGAAGCAGGACGATCAGCAGCAACAACAACAGCAGGACCAGCAACAACAGCAGAGCTCCTCCAGCCAGGGCGGTCAGCAGCAGGACCAGCAACAGAAGCAACAACCCGAGCAGAACGGGAAAGACGAGAAGGAGCAAAAGGATTCAAGCGGCGCTGATCAGAAGCAGCAGGATCAAAAAGAGCAGAAGGAGAATGGGCATAGCCCCGCTCCCAGCCCAAGCGCAAGTCCCAGCGCGACCTCTTCTCCTCAGCCGGGCGGCGGCTCCCCTTCACCTTCGCCGTCCGCCTCGAGTAGCCCAACGCCGGGCAACGACCAGAAGGAAAACGAAAGGGGCGAAGGAAACGAACCCACGCCAACCCCCGGCGAAAACGGCGAGGAGCAACCCAAGGATAACAACAGGAACTCAGGCAGCACCGGGCAGAGCGGGCAAGCGCCCTCGCCTTCGCCCGCGCCGCAATCGAGCCCGCCAAAAAAGTTCTCCGGAGAAATTAAAGGCTCCAACGAGCCGCAGCCGGGGCAGTCCCCAGCAAACGCGGAAGCAGCTATGGCCGAGGAGGAGAAAGACGGGCAAATGAGCCAACGTCAGGCGATGGCCTTGTTGCAGTCCGTTCAGGACGAAGAAGCCCGGGTTCCGCTTGATGAACGCAGAACGGTGCGTCCTGTCTATAACGATTGGTAAACCCGGCATCCCATGCGCCTACCGCGTCCGAAATTTTTAATCGCCTTCCTCGCGCTTGCGGTGAGTCTCGCCTCGGCTTCCGCGGATACGCCGAAGGTCACGGCCGCATTGAGTAACGACCGCGCGGCGGTCGGCGAACCGGTCCAACTGCAGATTCGCGTGACCGGCGGCGGCAGCGCGGCAGTCCCGGGAGAGATTGCCATCGATGGACTGGAGATTCATCAAACCGGCACCTCGCGACAAGTCGAAGTGCAAAACTTCAACATCTCGCAAAGCATCATTTATAATTACACCGTCCTCCCAACCCGAAGCGGAACCTTCCGCATACCGCCGCAAACAATAAAAATCGGCGGTAACTCTTATCGAACACCCGAACTCCAGCTCTTGGTGGAGGGGACGGGCCCGCCTAACAACGCGAGCGGCGCCGGAGGTTCTCCCAAGTCAGGGCGAATCGAGCGCAACGCGCGGCTGGGCTTCGCGGAAATCATCGTCACCAAGCAAACGGCCTACGTCGGAGAAATGGTCCCGGTCGAAATACGCATCGGCCTGAATGCGCACTCGCGCCCAAGGCTGGTCGATGGTCCCGAAATTCCGAGTCAAAGCTTCACCATGCAAAAGCTGCAGGCGCCTGACCAGCCGCGCATGGAAAGCATCAACGGCGTTCCTTACGAAGTCCTCACTTTCAAAACCGCCATCGCAGCGGCGCGTCCGGGGAAGTTTGAGATTGGTCCGGTGCAGGCCGGGGCTCTCGTGCTTGTTTCGCGCCAATCGGGATCACGTTCCCGTGGTAGCTCGCCCTTCGACATGTTTAACCTCGATGATCCATTTTCGGATCCGTTCTTTACCGACCCGTGGGGCGCGGTCGGCCGCCAGGAAAAAATCTCGGTGAAGAGCCAGCCCGCCACGATTGAGATCAAGGCGTTGCCCGCGAATGCGCCGCCTTCCTTCGACGGAGCGGTCGGCAATTTCAATCTGCATGTCGATGCCAATCCAAAGAAGGTGCAAGTCGGCGATCCCATCACCGTGACTGCGATTGTCGGCGGCCGCGGGAACTTCGATCGAGTCACTGCTCCCCTTTTGCAAGACGAGCGTGGCTGGCACACCTACCCGCCGTCTTCCAAGTTCAAACAGGATGACGACGTTGGCTTCAGCGGCACTAAGACTTTTGAGGCAGTTATTTCCCCTAACGAAAGAAAGGACTCCGTGCCCCCCTTGGAGTTCACCTACTTCGATCCGCTCGCGGAAAAATACGTCACGCTCAAGAGCGATGCCGTCCCCATTCACGTCGAAGGTGAACCTCTCCCGGCGGCGAAGGCACCAGCCGGCAGCACTGCCGGGCCTGCTCCAACTCCGCCGCAAAAGACGGCAACGCCTTCACCGCAAATGGCAACGAAGCCGGGGGAAATCCTCATCCAACTGGATGAGCGCCGGCAAGAGCCCCAATCTTTCCTGCCTGTTTTCGCGCAGAAGAATTTCTGGCTCGCGCAAATCGCTCCGGTTGCTCTGCTCCTCGCCTTTCTCGCCTGGAAGGTGGTGCAGGCGCGGCAGCGCGATGCCGCCGCTTCCCGTATGGCGGCCTGGCAGCGCGAATTGGGCAACCTGCGCAAACGTTTGCGTAACGGCCGCGAAAAACCTGCGGAATTCTTCGCCGACGCCTCGCGCATTTTGCAGATCCGAACCGCACTTCTGAGCGGCTCGGATCCGAACACCGTCAGTGCGACCGAAGCGGGCAAGGTCCTGCAGACCGACGACCAAACACGCGCGCGTATTCACGAGATTTTCGATCGCCGTGACGAATTTCGCTACAGCGGTTCTAGCAATAGCGGAGCATCGTTAGGCGCTGGCGATCGCGAACACTTTGCCCAATTGGTGGAGGATCTTTCCCGATGAAGCTTTCCATCCTGCTTCCGGCGGTTCTCGTCTTCGCCACTATTTCTGTGTCGGCGCGTGGAGAGGACAGCTTCGCCAAGGCGAACCAGAGTTACACGGGCGGAAACTTCAAGGAGGCTGCCGCCGGCTACGAGGATCTGATTCGAGACGGGAGATTGACGGCTCCCCTCTTCTACAATCTCGGGAACAGCTATTTCCGCCTGCACGACTACGGGAAAGCCATTTTAAACTACGAGCGTGCGCTCGCCCTTGAACCCGGTCACCCCGAGGCGCAGACGAACCTGCGCATCGCGCGCGAGGAAGCGCATGCCTTGGAACTGCCGCAGAGCTGGACGGATCGCGTCACCGCCAGCGCGCGGCCTAGCGACCTGGCCATCGCCGCTTGCGTTCTTTTCTGGCTGGGACTCTTCATCGTCGTTTCGCTCATCGGCACAACGGGGCGAAGGCGTGGCGGAGTTGTGATTGGGATCACGCTCCTCGCGCTCGCTGCTGGCTTCGGGGCGATTGTCTTTCTTGCCGAACGCAGCCCGCATGGCGGCGGCGTTGCCGTTGTCACCGCGAAGCAGACATCGGCGCGACTCGCCACCGCCGATACTGCCGCCAATGTTCTGACCCTGCCGTCCGGAAGTGAGATCAAGATCGAGCAGGAACGCGGCGAATGGGCCTACGCCTTCCTGCCGAACGGGAGCCACGGCTGGGTTCCTCTGCATCAGATCGAAGCGGTGCAGCTCTAAGAGGAGCCGATTCAACCACTTCTGCCCTTGCACGTGCGCAAGAACTGCTCAGTTGAGAAGCGAGCGAATGCCTACATCTTATTTTCCTCATGAAAGCTGAGATGGACGTAGGAACGAACCGCAAGGCGTTCCAAATTAACCTCGACGCCAAGAAATACGGGACGTTCGCCGAGATCGGCGCCGGCCAGGAGGTGGCGCGCCGTTTTTTCCACGTGGGCGGGGCCGCCGGCACCATCGCCAAGACCATGTCGGCCTACGACATGACTTTCAGCGATGCTATCTATGGCTCGACTGATCGCTACGTCAGCCGGGTCCGTCTCCGCACCATGCTCGACCACGAGTATGGCCTGCTTTGCGAGCGGCTTGAGCGGAAGCTCGGCTCGCAAAAGCAGTTCTTTGTCTTCGCCGATACCGTGGCGGCGCGCAGCTTCAAACTCCACAACGAATCCCACGGTTGGTTAGGCGTCCGTTTCCAAACGGAATCGCGCTCTGAACCGAGCGACATCATTATCCACGTCCGCATGCTGGACGAGGCAAACGTCGATCAACAGGAGGCCCTCGGCGTGATCGGCGTCAATCTTCTCTACGGCGCCTTCTATTATTATGCGCAGCCGGAAAAACTGATCGCTTCACTCCAGGAAAACCTCGCGCCCGGACGTCTCGAAGTGGACATGATCAAGATGTCCGGGCCGGCTTTTCCGAATGTCGATAATCGCCTGATGAGCCTGCAACTGGTTAGCCAGGGGCTAACGAGCGCGGTCATGTTCCTGGCTGACGGCGAAACCGTCCAGCCGGCCGAGGTTTTTTATAAAAAAGCCATCCTCGTCGAACGCGGAAGCTTCCGGCCGGTCACCGTCGCCACTAATGATATGCTCGATGGCGCCCGCCGCGTTTTTCTGGACCAATGCAAGTGTGGCGAAGAAAACCTCGTCGTGCTCATGGAGATGACGCTGGAAAATCTCCTCGCTGAGGGCCAACTCAATCACGCCGATTTCCTCGCCCGCGTCGACATTTTGGGCGCGCTCGGTCGGACCGTTCTCGTTTCGAAGTTCGGCGAATATTACAAGCTCGCCGCCTATCTCTCCCGCTACACCACCCAAATGGTCGGACTAGTCATGGGCGTTCCGTCGCTCCTGGAGATCTTCGACGAAAAATATTATCACAATCTCGAGGGCGGAATCCTGGAGGCGCTCGGCCGGATGTTCAAAGGGCAGCTCAAGCTTCTCGTGTATCCCATGATCGACGAGAAGACGGGCCGGGTCATCACCGCCACGCAGACCGAAGTCGCACCGAACCTGACCTCGCTTTTCCAATATTTGGTGGACAATAAATACATCGAAGAGATCACCGATTATCACTCCGAGTATCTCCGCATTTATCCGCCAGACGCGCTGGCCAGATTGCAGTCGGGCGACCCGGGCTGGGAGCGGATGGTTCCACCCGAGGTGGTTACGATGATCAAGCAGCGCGGCTTCTTCGGATACCGGCCGTCCAAGGCTGCCTGATTCCTTATTCCACCAGGCTAGCCAACTGGAAAAGCGGCCCTGTCTCGGCACGCTTCCCGCTACATGGCGCTTAAGCACCATGGCCCGCCGCGGAGATACTGTCGTTGGTATTGATTTAGGGAAGCACACCTTTAAAGCGGTCGCTCTTCAGCGCCGCAATGATGCGCGCTTCGTTCTCAATAATTTCGCATTGCACAAGGTTCCGGAAACGCTCGCGACTCCGGAAGACATTGCGCAGGAAGTAAAAGCACTGCTCAAGGCGCTTGGCGCCAGCGCGAAGGGATGCGCGGTGGCCGTTTCGGATTCGAATTCACTCCTCCGCATCATCGAGCAGCCGAACACACCGGTTGAGTTGTTACGCAACGCGCTGCGCTTGAACGGACCGGCTGTGCTCAACCAGGAGTGCAAGGAGTTCGTTCTTGATGTAACACCTGTTTCCGCGCGCGCCCGCCAGCCGGTTGCCGACAACCTTGAAAGCGGCGGCGAAGGCGGAACCGCAGTTCAGACCGCGCCGGTCGCGACGAAAACCCGCTACCTGGTTGGCGGAATGTTGCGCACGGAAGTGAAGCAATTGGTGGAAGCGTTCAGCAAGACGCGTGTTCACCCCGATATTTTCCAGCTCGCGCCCGCCTGCTCCTTTAATGCGTTCGAGTTCGCCTACCCGGACATCTTCACCAACGAAGCCTTTCTGCTTCTCGATATGGGTCATGAGCGCAGCACCGTCCTGATCGGCAGAAAAGGCGAGCTCGTGCTTGTTCGCGCCGTCGATTATGGCGGCAAGGCGCTCGGGCAGGCTCTCACGGCCGACGGCGCCATCGAAGCGAATGCGGCCTGGGCCATGGTCCAGGAATCGGATGCCGGCATGGCGGATATCTGCCGCGCCTCCTTGCTCCGCCTGGCCACGGAAGTGCGTAATTCCATCGGATTCTTCGAAGGCCAACGGGAAGAAAGCATCAGTCGCATCTTCGTTTCGGGTGGTTTGGCCCGGCTCGAGACGGTGCTGCAAACACTTAGCGACGAACTGGCTCTGCCCTGCGAGATCTGGGACCCGCTCGAGACCTGCGAAGTTGCTTTGCCCGCCGAAAAGCGCCAGGCGCTGCCGCATGAATTCGTTAGCCTCAACGTCGCTTGCGGCGCCGCCATTGAATACCTCACCACCTGACCCCGCATGCCTCTTAATTTAAACCTCCTTCACGAGGAAATACTGGAACAACGGCAACGGCAGCGCGACCCGCTTAAGCTCGGGATGATCGCGCTCATCGCCGTCGGCGGCCTGCTCTTCCTGTATTACATGTTCAACGCCTACCGCACCCTGGAAGTGCGCACCCATCTGAGCGCGGTCGAACGCGAATGGTCGAAGATCGAACCGAAGGTCACCGCTGCTCAAAAACGCGCGGCCGAGCTTAACGAAATTATCAAAACGACCAAGGTCTTGCAGGATTACGTCGAGAATCGATTTTTCTGGGGCCCGTTCCTGCAAAAAGTAGCCCGCTGCGTGGCGCCGAACACTCAGCTCACCCGCATCGACGGCGCCGTCATGGAAGAGTATAAAGGCGTAAGCATTTCGCTGGAAGGAACCGCCGCCGGTCGTGAACCGCGCGCCGCCGCTGAAGATTTGCGTCAGATGCTCGTGGAGCAGCTCGGCCAGTCCTACAAGGATGTGAAGGTCGAATTCAAGGCTCTTGAAGATCTCGACACCATCGTAAACGTCGGCGGAACAAATATGGCGATGGCCCATTACATCCTCAACGTTTCCTTCAACCCTTACAACAACACCAAAGCAGCCGCCGCAGCCGCACCGGCTGAACGCGCAGCAAAACAGCGATGAGCACGGCCTCG
Source organism: uncultured Verrucomicrobiae bacterium (assembly GCA_963746035.1). Lineage (GTDB taxonomy): Bacteria > Verrucomicrobiota > Verrucomicrobiia > Chthoniobacterales > UBA10450 > JBBRDU01. The sequence continues at coordinate 232,830 of CAVUZN010000003.1, forward strand.
AATTTAAGTAAGGACCAGATCAAGAAGATCGCCCTCAGCGGGATGGGCTTCATCTTTCTGCTTTACGTTTACTTCAGCTTTTTCCTCGGGCCGCTCAATCGCAGCCGCAGCGGCATGCAGGCCCAGATCAAGGAGAAACAGGCCAAGATCGATGCCTCCAAGGGGGAGATGATGAAGGCCGGGACACTCGAAAATCAGGCCAAGTCCGCGACCACCAGTTTCGCTGCCTACAAGGCTCTGAATCCGGAAGGCGCGCCGATCGCCTGGTTCCCGCCGCGCATCAAGGTCTTTTTCGCTAACGAACAAATCGACAAAGCCGGCGCTCGCCTGGAGACCAGTGTTGCTCCGAAAGAGCCGGAACTTGCGGCCTGGATGAAATACAATTGGCTGATCGAGATTCCACAGGCCGACTACTCCGCGCTCGGCAAGGCTATCTCGGATCTCGAAAACACCGAGCCTCTGCTTAGCGTTACCAAACTGACTATTCGCGCGCAAACCGACCAGGCGGAATTCCAAACGGTCGACCTCGTCGCCACCAATTACATTCAGAAGAAGTTATGAACCGGATCGTTTTACTTCTGCTCGCTTTCTCGCTCGCATTTCAGTCACACGCCGGCGCCACCACCGGCCTGGAGGTGAAGAACAAGTCCAGTTTCACCATGGAGAACAGCCGGAATCCGTTCTGGCCTATCGGATGGAAACCGAGCGCGCGTTTATCCGACCCCACCGCCGGCGAGAAAGGTCCGGGTGCTGAGATTTCTGCGTCAGCCTTCCTCGTTAGCTCGATTACTCTCGGCAAGAGCAGCAAGTTCGCCATCGTCAACGGCAAGATCATGTCCGAAGGCCAGCAGTTTGGTCTTCAGGTCGGGACCCAGACGTATCAAATCACTTTGAAGCAGGTCCTCGACGGCAAAGTCATCTTCGCCCGCCGCGACCAGGAAATCGTGGTCCCGCTCCGCCGCAAATAACCTACGGGCCGGCGGCAGCCGGTCTCTTCCAGCGAGGAGTCAGGAAAGCTCCAAGCTGGCTACCGGGACAAATTCACTCTCCCGCAAAAGCGCCCCTTCCCTGCTCCCGCGCAAGAGGCGCCACCATTGCCAGACCGAACCCGCCACAATCAGCAGAACAAGAAATAGAAAAGATCCGGCCACGATCGCATCAATTCGCCAGATCGACGCCTGCCGCATTAACTGCAGCTTCTCCGCGCCCACTGCCAGCGTCGCCTTGTTCATCCACGCGTCGGCACCCGCAAGAAAGCCAAGCTTCGGATCGGGCGAAAAAATCTTCAGCCAGCCCGCGGAGAACGTGACGACACACATGAAGACAAGCGGCAAAACGGTCACCGCGAGGTAACGCGCCTTTCCCATCTTGATCAGCAGCGTTGTCGCCAGGCAGAGCGCGATCACCGAGAGAAGCTGGTTGCCCAGGCCAAACAGCGGCCAGAGCGTGTTGATACCGCCGAGCGGGTCGATCACGCCCTGGTAAAGGAACCACCCCCACCCCGCCACCAGGAGGATACTGGCAAACATGTTGGCCAGCCACGAGCGAGTGTTGCCTAACGGACGCCACAAATTTCCCAGCAGGTCCTGCAACAAAAATCTACCGACCCGCGTCCCGGCATCGATTGTCGTTAAAATAAATAGCGCCTCAAACATGATCGCGAAGTGATACCAGAGCGCCAGCGCCGTGGGACTCGACGTGACCCTGGCGAACATCTGCGCCATCCCCACCGCGAATGTCGGAGCGCCGCCGGCACGCCCAAACATCGTCGTCTCGCCCAGGGTGTGCGCGAGATTGCTCATTTGAGAAACGGTCACCGGAAATCCAGCCGCGGTCAGGCTACTGACTACCGCTTCGGGCGCACCTTTCGAGTTGATCGCGAAATATTCGCCCGGTTGCATCACACAAGCGGCCACCAGCGCCATCAAGGCCACCATCATTTCTGTCACCATCGCGCCGTAACCAATCGAGCGAATCGATGACTCGCTCTGCACCATCTTCGGCGTCGTCCCGGAGGCGATCAGCGAGTGAAAGCCTGAAACGGCGCCGCAGGCGACCGTTATGCAAACAAACGGAAAGACAGGACCGGCAAATACCGGTCCGGTTCCGTCGATGAAGCGTGACATCGCCGGCATCAGCATGATTGGGCGCAGCGCTATCACCGCCACGCCGAGGGCCGCCACCGTTCCCAATTTCAAAAACGTACTCAAATAATCGCGCGGCGTCAGCAGCATCCAGACAGGCAGGATCGAGGCAGCCAGCCCGTAGATCATGATTGCCCAGGCCAACCACTTCTGGTCGCGGGTGAAAAATTCCTGAAGCGCCGGATGCTGCGCCACGAATTGTCCGCCCCAGACCGAAAGAGCCAGGCCGACGACGCCCAGCACGGTCACCGCCGGAACATTCAGGATCCCCGTGCGCAAGCCGATCCCCATCAGAAATGCCACCGGGATCGTCATCGCAATGGTGAAAACGCCCCACGGACTGTGCGCGAGTGCCTGCACCACAACCAAGGCCAGCACCGCCAGAAGGATAATCATGATCGCCAGCACACTGATCAAAGCGACCACCCCCACTCCGGCGCTGATTTCTTCCTTTACGATCTGGCCTAACGTTTTTCCATTTCGACGCACCGAGGCAAAGAGAATGATCATGTCGTGAACGCCGCCGCCGAGGGTTGCACCGATCAGGATCCAGAGCGTTCCCGGAAGAAAACCGAATTGCGCTGCCAGGACCGGCCCGACCAACGGCCCCGGCCCCGCGATCGCCGCGAAATGATGTCCAAAGACCATCCAGCGGTTGGTCGGGACAAAATCCTTTCCGTCGTTCCGGACCATCGCCGGCGTGGCGCGCTCATCGTTAAGCACGAGCAGCTTGGTCGCGAGCCACTTGCTGTAAAACCGATAACTGACAGACAGCGCGCAGAGCCCGGCCACCACGATCCATAAGGCGCTGACCGGCTCGCCACGGGACATGGCCAGAACCGCAAGCGCCCCGACGCCAAGAACGGAGACCGCTATCCACATAAGCTTTTTTGGCCAGGTCATGCGCGACGAAAGGATTCTAACCACTATTGAACACCAAAAAATACGAATGTTGTTCTGTAGCGAAGGGCCCGCCGGATTGGCGAACTATGGGCTAGGGACCGCCGGATTACCCTCCCTGGCATGGGACCACCGGATTGGTGCACCAGGGTTGATCGGAGGAGTGAGTTGTCCCAACTTGGAATTGTCGCTGTCGCGACGGTCCGGGGCGAACTGGGTCTGCGACCGCCGACCACCGCCTAGCGCTCCAGATTCGCGCGTGCGCCCTTCAGCTTCGCCAGCTGCTCCGTAAAATTCTTCTCCCGCCCGCGATGCTCCTCCACCACCGCCGCGGGCGCGCGATCGACAAACGATTTGTTCTGCAACTTTCCCTGGACCGTCTTCAGTTCGCCTTCCAGTCGCGCGATCTCCTTATCCAGACGCTCACCTTCCGCACCGCGCTCCACCTCAATCACGAGAACGAGCTCTCCGCTCGTCGTTGCGGCCACTGGCATGCCGGCCGCCCCTTCGAATTTTGGGTCAATGTTCAAATCGGACGCGTTCAGCAATCGCGCGATCGTCGCCTCTTCCGCCCCGATTTCAGGGCGATTGGATCGAAGAGCGAATTTCGCCTTCTGGTTCGATGGCACCCGCGCTTCTGCGCGCAGGTTACGACCGGCCTGCACCGTCTCGTAGATTGCGCGGACGAGTGATCGTTTCTCTTTCAACCCGGCCTCTTCGAGGCTGATCGGCTCTGGCAACGTGGTGTACTGAATCGTGTCGCCGCCGAATCCCATCAACTGCCACAATTCCTCCGTTATGTGCGGCATGAACGGATGGAGCAAACGGAGACTGGCCGAGAGAACAGTGTCCATAACCGCGAGCGCCGCCCTCTTCCGATCCGCATCGTCTGAAAAAAGATCCGTCTTCGCGGTCTCCACGAACCAATCGCAGTAGTCGTTCCAGAAAAAATCGTAAAGGCGCTGGGCCACCCCGTTGAATTGGTATTCTGCGTAAAGGTCCTCGACCGCGGCGATCGTTTCGTTCAATCGCGCCAGGACCTCGATGCCATAAATGGAAACGTGTGCGAAATCGAGCGCCGGCGAAGGCTTGCTCGGCCCGTGCATCTGCCGGAGGCGCGCGGCATTCCAGAGTTTGGTCGCGAAGTTTCGGCCCTCTTCGATCTGCTTTTCGTCGAAACGGATATCCTGCCCACTCGGGGCGATCCGCATCAGGGCAAAGCGCAGCCCGTCTGCCCCATACTTCTCCATCAGTTCGATCGGGTCGGGCGAATTGCCTAACGATTTCGACATCTTCCGGCCTTGTTTGTCCCGGATAATGCCGGTGAAGTAGACGTCGCGGAACGGAATGTTGTCTTCGATCGCCGGCGTCGCTCCCGGCCGAAACTCCAGCCCGGCGATAATCATGCGCGCGACCCAAAAGAAGATGATGTCAGGACCGGTCACAAGTGCGGATGTCGGATAAAACTTGCGCCGCGTTTCCGCGTCCATGGTTTCGTAGGCCCAAAGCCATGACGAAAACCAGGTGTCGAGCGTGTCAGGATCCTGGGTCCAGTTTTGGGCGTCAACCGGCGGCTCCAAACCGACGTAGATTTGAGATTTCCGATTTCCGATTTCCGATTTTTCCTTTGGGTACCAGGCCGGGATCCGGTGTCCCCACCAGATCTGCCGGCTAATGCACCAGTCCTGGATGTTCTCCAGCCATTGCCCGTAGACCTTCTCCCAGTGTTTCGGGAAGAAACGAATCAGGTGATCGCGCACGACCATCAGCGCCTCCTCCGTCTTGGGATAATGCAGGAACCATTGCTCGCTCAGGCGCGGCTCGATCGCGACTTCGCTGCGCTCGCTGAAGCCGACATTGTTCTCATGCGCCTCGGTCTTGCCTAACAACCCGCGATCCGCCAGGAGCTCTTCTGCTTTATCCCGGGCGGCGAAACGATCGAGCCCATGCAGCTCCGGCGTCGCCGGACAATTAACCTTACCATCCGGATAGAGCACATCGATCACTTCCAGTTTATGTCGTTGGCCGATCGCAAAATCGACCGCGTCGTGCGCCGGCGTGACCTTGAGCACGCCCGTCCCGAATTTCGGATCGATGATGGCGTCGGCAATCACCGGAATTTTCGCCCGTGCCAGCGGACGCCAGACCATTTTGCCTAACAGGTTGCGGTAGCGCTCGTCGTCAGGATGCACCGCCAGCGCCACGTCGGCCATGATCGTTTCCGGCCGCGTCGTGGCCACTTCCAAATATTTCCCCGGTGCATCAACCAGTTCGTAGCGCACGTAATAAAGTTTTCCCTTCTGCGCACGCGGGATGACTTCCTCATCGGACAACGCGGTCTGCGCGGCCGGATCCCAGTTGATCATGCGACGGCCGCGATAAATCAGGCTTTTTTTATGAAGATCAACGAAGACCGCCTGCACCGCCCGCTCGTACTCGGGATCAAGCGTGTAGCGCTGGCGCGACCAGTCACAGGAACAGCCGAGCCGCTTCAGTTGCTGAATGATGATGCCGCCATGTTTGTCCTGCCATTCAACCACTCGCTGAAGGAACTGCTCACGGGTGAATTCGCGCCGCCGCTTCTTTTCGGAGCGCCAAAGAAATTTCTCGACCGCAGTCTGGGTGGCGACGCCGGCGTGATCGGTGCCGGGAAGCCAGAGCACCTCGTGACCACGCATGCGTGCGCGCCGGGCCAGGATGTCCTGAATCGTGTTGTTCAGGACATGGCCCATCGTCAGGACGCCGGTGATATTCGGCGGTGGGATAACGATCGAAAAAGCCGGCTTGGAGGACGACGCGTCCGCTTTAAAGTCCCCGCGTTCCAGCCATTCCTGGTAACGCCGGGGCTCGACCGTGCGCGGATCGTAGGTTTTGGGAAGCTCGGCCATGTGAACGGGAATCATGGGGAGACAGAGCGCGAATGCAACCGTCCGTGTCGAGGCCTGCACGGGGGCGAACTCTTTTCAGCGAAAGTCCCAGTGCCGAACAAAAGAGCCCGGAAGAGCCGGAGCTCAGAGCCATTGCAAACTCGGAGACTTGCAGCGACAACCCACACCAGCCAACTTCTGCCGAATGCGCCGCGTTCTGTCTTTACTCGCCGCTGCCGTGATCATCCTGATTACGGTTGTCAGCGGGGTCGGTGACGACTGGACGGTGATTCGGCAAAACGGACGCGACTACGTGACATTCGGGAACGTCGCGCACTTCTACCAGTTCCCGGAATACACCCGCGTCAGCCACACCGTTTCCCTGCGCAAGGAGCGAACCGGGATCCGGGCCCAGGCTGGCACGAGCGACCTTTACATTAATGGCGTCCGCTTCTTCACCGACTTTCCAATTCTAAGCAGCACGACGGACGACCTGATTTCGGCGATGGATGTTAGCAAAATCATCGAGCCGATCATTCGTCCGACCCGGGTCAAGAACGCGCACAAGATCGAAACCGTCGTGCTCGATCCGGGACACGGCGGCGTTGACAGCGGCGCCACCAATCGATGGGGCGCGGAAAAGAATTTCACCCTCGACGTGGCGCAAGCCACGCGTATTGAGCTGATGCAGGCCGGCTACAAGGTGGAAATGACCCGTGCCAGCGATCGCAGCATCCCGCTGGAAGAGCGCGTTCAGTTCGCCAACAGGTTTCCGCACGCCGTTTTCGTGAGCATTCATTTCAATACCAGCGGAACCGCCCAGGGCCTGGAAAGTTACGCGCTTGCTCCGGCCGGCGTTTCGTCCAACGCGGCTAACGAAGCGGCGATCTCGGACACGCGATGGTGCGCCGGCAACGGACAGGATGAACAAAACATTGCCCTCGCCGCCGCCATCCACGCGAACGTCCTGTCCCGCACCAGCATGTATGATCGCGGTGTGAAGCACGCGCGCTTTCATGTCCTGCGCAACGTCAGAGTACCCGCTGTTCTGATCGAGTGCGGCTTCCTCAGCAATCTTGCCGAAGGCCAGCGCATCGCGACTTCCTTTTTCCGCAACCAGGTCGGGACCGCCATCGCTCAAGGCGTGGCGAATTACGACGCCGCGATTAACTTCCGGGCGCAGGCGAATACGACCTTCGCCGCTGCCCATCCCACCGTTCCTTTGCATACCCGTTCGATTACGGAGCCGCTGGCCGACTACGCGCCCGACTTTACCCGTCGCGACACTCCTTCGATCTCTATCAGTGGAGGCGAATAAGGCTATGCCCGAAGCAACCGAAAAATTAGAACAGCCAATCGGAGTCTTCGATTCCGGAATCGGCGGTTTAACCGTTGTTAGGGCAATTCGCGACCTTCTGCCGCGCGAGCAAATTATTTACCTTGGCGATACCGCGCGCGTTCCTTACGGAAGCAAGAGCCCCGCGACCGTGCAGCGTTACAGTCTCGAGATTGCGGAAATGCTAATGGAACGCGGCGCCAAAGGGATCGTGGTGGCCTGCAACAGCGCTTCTTCCATTGCGCTGCCCAAACTGGAAGAAGTTCTGACCGTGCCGGTGGTGGGTGTCATCCGGCCGGGTGCCGAAGCAGCCATTGCCGCTACCCGCTCCGGTCAGGTTGGCGTGATCGGCACGCGCGCGACCGTTCGCAGCGGCGCTTACGAACGCCATCTCCAGGATCTGAACGCTGACATCCAGGTTGTTAGCCTGGCCTGCCCCCTGCTCGTCCCTTTGATCGAAGAAGGGCTGCTCGATGACCCGGTGACCGAACAGGTCCTGCGGCGTTATCTCGAACCTCTCCTGGAAAAAGGCGTCGATACGCTCGTGCTCGGCTGCACGCATTATCCGCTGCTGATCGACGCGATCGAGAAAGTCGTTGGGCCGAAGGTGCAGGTGGTCGATTCCGCACAAAATTGTGCCGTCGCTGTGCAACGCTTGTTAAGCGACGAAAATCTCAAGGCCTCAGAATCTTCGCCCGGCGGACTGCACGTTTCTCTCACCGACACGCCCGATCACTTTCTTGGGGTAGCCAAAGACGCTCTCCAGCTGGACATCGGCGAGATCGAAATCCGCGAGGTCCTGCACAAGGCGAGCGCCTAGCTCGGTCGCTCCTTCCGCGGCAGCGAGCTGACCACCAGCTCATAGGAGTGATCGATCATTGCCTTTAGGTCTCTGACCGGAACGGCGCCTTCGATGATTACGGTGTTCCAATGTTTCTTGTTCATGTGATAGCCCGGCTGCACTTCCTCAAATCGATCCCGCAGCTCGAGCGCGCGGTCGGGGTCGCATTTGAGATTTACCCGGGCCGGAATTTCATCGAGCGAGGCGAGCGCGAAAATCTTCGAGCCCACTTTGAACACGAGCACGTCTTCGCCGAACGGCGTGCTCTCCGTCGCTTTCGCTTTGCTCAGGCAATACTCGCGAAAAGTTTCGAGATCCACGCCTCGATCATATCACTTGTCCGCGTCGAGCGGGGCAAGATCGCCGGTGGCGGGACCGTTTAGCACGCCCCCCAGGCAATCAAAGCGCGAGCCGTGGCATGGGCAGTCCCATGTTTTCTCTGTCCGATTCCAATGCACAATGCACTTCAAATGGCCGCACACTGCCGAGCGCTCATGTAGTTCGCCCTCTTCGTCGCGGTAAACGGCAATTTTCCGCAAGCCGCGACGGATGACCGCGCCCTCGCCGCTTTGCAGGGTTTCGATGCTGGTGTCGCTGCCGGTGAAGTAATCCTTATACTGCTCCGCAACGTTGATATTCTCCTTCGCGAAATCCGTCGCCGCGTTCATCCGCACGCGGCCGGGATCGTAAAGCTTGGCCCAGGCATGGTCGCCCCGGCGGATTAACTCCGGAATGAGCATCGCCGCGATCGTGCCGTGGGTCATGCCATTGCCGGAATCGCCCGTCACCACGTAAACATTGTCTTTGTCCGCCGGATTCCGCCCGATGTAGCCCAAGCCGTCGACCGGTTCCATCACCTGGCCGGACCAGCGGTAAACCTCTTCCCCACATTGCGGCCAGCGATCCCGCGCCCAGTCGATCAATCGCTCGAACCGACCGGTGAACTCATCCGTTTGCCCGGTCTTGTGATCTTCGCCCCCTACAATCAAAACGTCGTCGTCCCCCTCTGAGGCCGAAGCAAGCCGCACGTAGTGATAAGGAATCGGGCCGGACTGGTTTTGCATGCCAGGCCGCTCGGCCGTGTCCCAGAAAAGGGCACGCTGCACCGCTCCTTTCGGCGCGCGCAGCCCGACCACATACGTGGTATAGGGCGCCTGCTTCGTGTGAATCACATAGCGATCGTTGATTGGCGAGTTCGACGCGACCACGATGGAATTCGCGCTCACGCGGCGGCCATCTTCCGTCTGCACACAGGCGTTGTCGCCACCTTGCGTTTCTACCACGCGGGTCCCGGTAAAGATCCGTCCCCGCTCACGCATAATCGCGTCCGTTAGTCCTTTCAGATAAAAGAGCGGGTGCAATTGCGCCTGCCGCGGAAACCGAATCGCGCGGCCGGTATTGAAACCCTCCATGGGAGCCTTTTCCGCCCACTCCACCGGTATGCCTACTCGGCGGCAGGCTTCGAATTCCTCCTCTAAATGACTCTCCTTCTCGTTAGGCGGATCGAAGAGGTAGCCGTCCAGTCGTTCAAAGCCACAATCAATCTTTTCGCCGCGCACCACATTTTCGATCCAGTCGATGGCAGCGGTATGACTCTCCGCCGCCAGGCGGGCGCCTTCTTCGCCATGATATTTCTCGAGGTCAAAGTAACGATCATCGAGCGCGTTTACAATGTGCGCAGTGGTGCGGGCGGTCATGCCGTACCCGATCGGTCCGTCATCCAGCACGATTACATTTTTGCCCGCCTGAGTGAGCGCGTAAGCGATGCTTAATCCGGCGATGCCGGCGCCGACGATACAGACATCGCAGGATGTGTCCGCCGCCAAGGGCTGCAAGGCGTCCGCTTTCGCGGTCGCCTCCCAGTACAAAGGTTTGCGCCAGCCCTGCCGAGGCCGCCAGGTTGATCCATAATCCAGGTCCTACACCTGAATTACGAAATCCGGGCCGTAAGTGATTGCACGAGCGCCGAAATTTTTACCCGCTCCTGCTTCATCGAGTCACGCTCGCGCAGAGTAACGGTGTCCTGAAGCTCCTCGCCCTTTTCACCGAGGGTATCGAAGTCGACGGTAATTCCGAAAGGCGTCCCGATTTCATCCTGCCGCCGGTAGCGCCGTCCGATCGCGCCCGCTTCGTCATAAAAGACATGCATGTGCGGTCGCAGCAAACTCACGACTTCCCGTGCCTTTGCCACCAGCGGCTCCTTGTTCTTCAGCAATGGAAAGATGGCGCATTTAATCGGCGCCACCCGGGGATGGAAGCGCAAGACGATGCGCGATTCCTGCTTGCCCTTCTCATCCGGCGCGGTGTCTTCGTCGTAGGCTTCGCAAAGCAGCGCGAGCACGGTGCGATCGACCCCGGCGCTCGGCTCGATCACGTGCGGAATGAATTTCTCTTTCGCCTCCTCATCGAAATACTCGAGCGGTTTGCCGCTCGCTTTTTGGTGCTGCGACAAATCGTAATCGGTTCGATAGGCCACGCCCTCCAGCTCCTGCACGCCGAAGGGGAAGGCATACTCAATGTCGTAGGTGCCTTTCGAGTAAAAGGCGCGCTCGCTCTCCGGCACCGTCAGCACGTGCAGTTTCGAACGGGGGATGCCGATTTCCTCGTAGAATTTTAAGCGTTCTTCTCTCCAATATTCGAGCAGCTCCGGTCCTTGCTCCGGCCGGCAGAAGTATTCGAGCTCCATCTGCTCGAACTCACGGGAACGGAAAGTGAAATTGCGCGGATTGATCTCGTTGCGGAAAGCCTTGCCGATTTGAGCAATGCCGAAGGGCAGCTTCTTGCGCGCCGTATCGAGCACATTCTTGAACTGCACGAAAATGGACTGCGCGGTTTCCGGTCGCAGATAAGTGATGGCGGACTCATCCTCGGTTGCCCCGACGTAAGTCTTGAACATGAGGTTGAACGACCGTGGCTCGGTCAGATCAACGCCGCCGCAATTCGGACAAACCTTCTTCCCGTCTTTTTCCGGAATCTGGTCTGCCCGTAAGCGCGCCTTGCAGGTGCGACAATCCACCATCGGATCGCTGAAGGTCTCCTCGTGCCCGCTCGCTTTCCAAACCGCGCGGTTCATCAGGATGGAACCGTCCATGCCGACGACGTCGTCGCGTTCATGCACCATTTTGCGCCACCAATAATCTTTCAGGTTGCGCTTCAGCTCGACGCCAAGCGGTCCGTAGTCCCAGCTGCCATTAAGGCCGCCGTAGATCTCGCTCGATTGAAAAATGAAACCGCGTCTCTTGCAGAGACTAACGATCTTCTCCATGCGTTGAGAGTCAGGCGTCGCGCTCATTTTTGCAGGCCACAGATGACCACAGATTGACACAGATTCAACGTCCAGAATTTCTGCTCAGGACGCCAGGGCGGCATCGAAAGGCTACTTCAGATACTTTTCCACCGCGGGTTCGATGCGATTGCCACGGACGTTTTCCTCAACCACGACGCCCGTCTTGCTCACGATGGGATTCGTAGGCACGCCAGAAATACCCCATTCTCTGGCGGCCGCGTTCTCCCAGCCTTTGCCATCGAAAACGTAAGACCACGGAATCTTGTGATCTCTGCGGTGATGCTCCACCGCTAGCTTATCCTGGTCGAGGAAGACGCTTACGATTTCGAAGCCGTCGCGGTGATATTTTTCGTAAAGCCTGATTAGTTCAGGAAGTTCCTGACCACAGGGACCACACCAGGTTGCGGTGAAATTCACCAACACAACTTTACCTTTGAGAGATGACAGATGAACGCTCTGGCCGTTTCCATCGTCGGCCACTAGATCGGGTGCCGGCTGGCCAAGATCAACTTCAGCGAGAGGCAAGTCACGGCCAGCAAGGATGAATCCGCCGCGTTCATTGGTGAAATCACCTTGCCTCGCTTTTGTCATTCTTTGTTCGCGCTGCTGTCCGTCCTTTGTTTGAAATTTGAAAGAGTAACTGTCTTTCTTTTCCAACTCGTGAAGGAGCGCGACGCCGGAGAAAGCAGTGACCGCATTGCCATCAAGTGTCATCAGGAGATCGCCAGGGCGAACTCCCGCGCGATCCGCCGGGCCGCCTTGTATGACAGAGGTTACTCGATTGCCTTTAGGGCCGGTATGGAAACGCATCCCAAACACCTTTTTCCGGATCGGTAAATGAAGCCGCCGGAGCAGGTTTTTCCGCCAGCTTTTCTTCAACCTTGTCGAGTCTCTGATTGAGCTTCTTGAGCTCATCCAGAATCTGGTTCTCCGTTGCGGACTGCCCGCAAACGATACCTGGTAGAAACAACAATAGGGCGACACCAGCCTTCATGCTTCCGTCACGATAACAAGAAGCTCTGCGCTTGCATATGCCGCATCGGCTCGATGCGCCTTGCCGCCTCTACCCGAACGCAGTCGAGGAGGGACTACTAGTCTCGTCCCACTCGCCTAGCTGCTCGCACCTTTTTCGACCGTGACCTCGGTTTTGACGGAGTTGGCGATGAAACACATGTCGTGGGCGGTGTGATGCATCTTGTCTAGCTCTTCTGCCGTTGGCGTTTTGTCGCCCGACCACGTGATTTTTGGCCGCAATTCCACGCGCGTAATGGCCATCCGGCCTTCCGCGTTCTTCTCCATATGCCCGACGGCGTCGTCCACATACTCGTCCATGACGAACTTCTGCTTACAGGCGATGGCGAGGAAGGTCAGCATGTGGCAACTGGAGAGCGAGGCGACGAAAGCCTCCTCCGGATCGACGTTTTTCGGGTCGCCGAGAAAGGCCGGCGCGGCCGTCGCCGTCATTTCGTGGCCGCCGTCAAACTTCCAGGAGTGGTTGCGGGGATACTTTTGATACTCGAAGGGGGCGTCGCCGCGGCTCCAGCTCAGCGTAACTTTATGTTCGGACATGCTTTCCTATAGAGGGGGCTAGCCGATTCGCAACCTCCCGGGGGAGACGCCGTGGTTTCCGGGGACGTTTGCCCCCGATTTGGAACGTTTCCTGCATTGAAAAAGGGCTCCCTGCCCGGAATGGGAGGGCAACCAGACACCCCTGTTCACCCCATGCAGAAAGAGGATTTTGACGCCATTCTGAACGCCATGCTCCACGGCCGCGGCCCGAACCTGTCGGACCTCATCTTCGTCGCGGGAAAGCCGCCCCAGGTAGAGGATGAAGGCCGGCTGCAGGCACTGGCCATGGACGGCCCCGACGGCTCGCTGCAAGCGGAACATCTCGAAGCCATGTCGAACGTTCTGATCGGCGAGAACAGGCGGGCGCAGGAGGACTTCGATGCCAACGGCTCCTGCGACCTGAGCTACTCGTTAGGCGAGAAGGCGCGTTTCCGGGTGAACATTTTCAAGCAGAACGGGCACCGCGCCATCGTGATGCGCCGGTTGCAATCACGCATCCCGTCACTCGAGCAGCTCGGGCTACCGCCGATTTTCGGCGAGATGATCACCGAAAAGAACGGCCTGATCTTTGTTACCGGCGGCACCGGCACCGGCAAAACGACGACCCTGGCCGCGATGCTGAGCGAGATTAATCAGAAGCAGGAAGTGCATGTGGTCACGCTCGAAGACCCAATCGAATTCCTGCATCCCCACGCCCAGGCCACCTTCAGCCAGCGCGAGCTCGGGAAAGATTTCCCGAGTTTTGCCACCGGACTGCGCGCCGCGCTTCGCCAGGCCCCGAAGGTCATTTTGTTAGGAGAAATCCGCGACCGCGAATCGATGGAAATCGCACTGACCGCCTCCGAGACCGGACACCTCGTGCTCACCACCCTGCACACGATCGACGCAGGCCAGTCGATCAATCGCGTCCTGGGCATGTTTAACCAGGAAGAAGAAAAACAGATCCGCGAGCGTCTCGCCGAAACGCTGCGTTACATCGTCAGCCAGCGACTCGTCCCGAAGATTGAAGGTGGCCGCTTGCTCGTGACCGAGATCATGGGCCACAGCTTGCGCACGCGCGAGAGCATCATCTTTGGCGAAGGCGAGAACCGCACCTTCCTCGAGATCATCGAAGCCGGCGACATTCACGGCTGGCACAGCTTCGATCAATCGCTGCTCAAGGCCTACGAAGCGGGCCACATCAGCGAAGAAACCGCCATCATTCATTCGACGCATAAAACAAAGATGCGTCGCGACATCGAAATGCAGAACAAGCTCAAGTACGATTACAAAGATGAATCGTCCGGCTTGCAGCTAGCCGTCTAACCGAAATCCGTCATGCCTCATTCGACTAACATTAACCCGGAGCGCGAGATCGAGCAGTTGCGCGCCCAGCTCCGCAAAACGGAAGAACAAAGAGCTCACCTCCGCGATACCATTGTGCAGAAGCTGAAGGTTTTTGCGCGCGAAGTCCGCGTTCCCCTCACCTCCGTTCTCGGTTTCACCGATTTGCTCAGCGTCACGCACAAAGGCAATCCCACGGAGCTGAACCAGATCGCCATTGCCGGGCACCAATTAATGAAGCTGATCGGCAGCCTGGAAGACGAGTCGTTCCTCAATCTTCCCGAGCTACCGGTTGGCTCCGAAGCTTTCGAGTCCAGCACCGAGCCGGCCGCGCCCGAGCGCGAGATCGTCCTCCATGTCGAAGATAACGAGGGCAATTTCCGGTTGATCGAGCGAATCCTGGCCGAACGCCCTGACCTCTCATTGGAATGGGCGGAGAACGGCGAAACCGGACTGACCAAAGCCATTCAACACACGCCCTCGTTGATCCTGCTCGATTTGAACCTGCCGGACATGCACGGCAGTGATCTGCTCGGACAACTCAAGCACAATCCGCTGACCAAAGACATTCCCGTCATCGTGATCAGCGCCGATGTCAGTCCGACGCAGATCGAGCGGATGCTGCAGGCGGGCGCGAACAACTACCTGACGAAACCATTCGAGATCAAACGTCTCCTCTGCCTCGTTGACGAAGGCATGAACCGCTCCCGCGGCTTGGCGGCGGCGTAAACGGGAGCTGAGTCGACCCGGCGCTGGAACTCCGTCGGTGGGGCGAGACTCCGTCGAGCCGCTTCGGGCGCGGCACGCTTAATTAAGATGAACCACGGATTCGTCCGCGGCCTGATTAATCTCGATAGGCGGTCGCTTCGACCTGGCCGCCTGCATGCTGCCTAATGCGCCTTCGCAGATCGCCCGTTGAGCCCACATAAAGCTCACCATCCTGACATCGTAGGACGTAAGTGTAGAACATAGGAAACATGCGCGGTGCAGGGTTCGAACCTGCGACTTCTTGCGTGTGAAGCAAGCGCTCTACCACTGAGCTAACCGCGCGGTAGCAGGCACAGGAAGTGTGCGTCGCGGCCCACAAAATAGAGAGGCGAAGCCGCCGTGCCAGCGGATTTTGTGTTTCTGCAAATCGGCGTTGGCGTATAACGGTTCGCCAGAAGCATGAATCGATTTCACAACGTGACGCTTCGCAAGGTCGAGCCCGCCGACCTGGAAACTCTCTATCTCCATCAACTCGACCCGGAGGCCAATCGGATGGCGGCATTTGTCGGGAAAGAGCCGCGCAACCACGCGGAGTTTCACGCACATTGGGAAAAGATTTTAAGTTCCCCGCAAAACACGACGCGAACGATCGTCGCCGACGATGCGGTCGCCGGTTACATCGCCTGCTATCCGGACGGTGAAAACCTGGAGACGACCTATTGGATTGGCAGAGAGTTTTGGGGAAAAGGGATTGCCACTGAGGCGCTCAAGCAAATGCTTCGGCTGGTCAGCGATCGCCCCATCTGCGCGCGCGCGGCAACGGACAATCTCGGTTCGGTGAAAGTCCTGCAGAAGTGCGGTTATAAAATCATCGGCACCGATCGGGGGTTCGCGCATGGCCGGGGCGAAGAAATCGACGAATACCTCTTTCGTCTCGACCAGCCGTCGTAAACGCAATCGCATGAAGAACTCAGCGACGCCAGCCGAAGAGGAAAAATCGGAGGCATCTCCTTCCCTTCGACCATTCGGCCCCGTCAAAGACGACTGGCTCGTAGCCGGCTGGAGCTTGGCGCTGAAAGCGCTTCTCCTGCTCTTTGGCCTGAGTGTCGTTAGGGCGATTGAAAACCGTCCCGTAGGGCCAGGACTCCTCGAGATGTGGAAAAGGTGGGATGTTCTGCAGTACTTCGACATCGCGGAGCATGGTTACACGCCGGGCGCGCACCTCGTCGTCCATCCGCTTTATCCGTGGCTGATTCGCATCGGAACGTGGGTAACCGGCAACGCTCATGTCAGCGGCCTGCTCCTGTCGACGACAGCACTCGTCATCGCGGTGATCTGCTTTCGTCGCCTGGTCTGTCTCGATTACGGTCCAACCATCGCCCTGCGCGCGGTGTGGTTCCTCCTCATCTTTCCGACCGCTTACTTCCTCCACGCCGCCTACGCCGAGAGCCTCTTCCTCGCCTTAATTCTGGGAGCTCTGCTGGCTGCGCGCCGTCTTCGCTGGTGGCAAGCGGGACTGTTAGGGGGGCTTGCCGCAATCACGCGCGCAACCGGCATCGGCATTTTACTGGTCCTCGCCTGTGAAGCATTCTTGCAATGGCGAGAATCGCGGAAGTGGAAATGGGAGTGGCTCTGGCTCCTGGCGATTCCCCTTTGTTATGCCGTCTATCTCTCAATCAACCTGCACGTCGCCGGGAACGCTCTGGCTTTTGTTGAAGCGCGACGCCAGTTCTTTCGCGCTTCCCCGGATTGGCCGTGGGTCGGAATAATCCACCTGGTGCGCGACTTTCAACGATCGCCTAACCAATCGGAGATCGTTTCCATTCAGGAACTCTTCTTTGTCGGGCTGTCTCTCGTCGGCACAGCCATCAGTTGGGTCAGACTGCGGCCGAGTTATGCCCTTTGGATGACCTTCAATTGGGCCGCCTTTGCCTGCCAGACGTTCATCCTCAGTGCCCCGCGCTACGTTATCGCTTTGTTTCCGCTCTTCATCCTCTTCGCCATCTGGGGACAGAATCGTTTCTGGAATGCATTGATCACCGCCTGGTCGCTCCTCTACCTCGGCCTTTTCGTGACGCTTTTCGTACGTGGCTGGTGGGCTTTTTGATTACCGTCCACCAGTGGCAGCGAACTCCGATCGCGCCGAAGGCAGTAGTCTGAGCCGCTCGCTTTAGTGACGCCTCCGCGAAAACGCGTCGATCAAATCGGTGAGGTGTTCCGGAGAGTTCGGCTCTTCTCTGGCGATCGCTTCCAACGTGCGACTGGAGGCGGCGATGCCAAACACCTGGTCGTCAACTGAGCCAATCGCAATCCAGCCATCCATGTCCGCACCTTTGCCATAGATTCGGCCAAGGTCCCCAAACTTTACCATTCGCGCGTGCAAATCGACCGCAGCGACCGGCCCGTTGATCTCGATCCGGCCGCGCAGATGCGGGAAGAGCCGGCGATGATCATATATAAAGTGAGTGGCCGGGTTCAAAACGGGACGGGCGACGAAATAAACGTCTACCTGAACCTTGGGAACTTTCCGGGAAGTGTCGCGGATCGTCACCAGGATCCGTTTTCCGCGCGTGTAAGCCCGATCGTAGCTGTTGCCCCAATCGGTCTCCCAGAAGGAATAGTAGCTGTCGGCGGTTCCGATTTCGTGCGCCGATAGCGAAAGCGACTTCAGCAATTTCGGGTCGACAGTTGGGAAGGGGGTCGCTTCGATGAGGGGTTCTTCGGGGTTCGTTGCTGTCTGTTGGGGTTGCTCAATCTGACGCTGACTGGCCGCTGCCACTTCCTCTTTGGCCGCATCACGAGCCGCATCGAGGCGGAATCGAAACGCTTCGGCTGCTTTCGGATCGTAATGATATTTTTCCTGAACCTCTTTCGGTAACTCCGCGAAGAAGAGTTTCATGACCCCATAATCCGTCGCGACGACGATCCCGTCCGGCTCGACCCGTGAAATTTTCACGTTCTTGTACTCGGCACCGGTGGTGAGCTTGAAGTCGTCTGCGTAGAGTGATGCAGCCGCTAGGAGAAAGACCAACCCGGCCGAAACGAGTCGCCGCTGCCGATCGCCACGTCTGCAGAGGCGGGGGCGTGGCGGCAGATTACTCTTGCAGGCCTCGACCATACGGTCGCTCAAATCGGCGCCGGGCTAAGACCCCACTTGGCCAGGCGATAACGAACCGCCGTTTGCATGCAGCCCAGACCGTAACGAACGCTGCGCCGGAAATTAATCGACGACGCTTCCGGCATGTATTTCGCGGGGCAGGTAATCTCCCCAATATCGCAACCGAGCCAGAGAATTTGCGCCAGCATCTGGTTATCAAACACGAAATCATCTGAGTTGGTTGCGAGCGGAAGTTGTTTAAGCAACTGCCGGGAGAAGGCGCGGTAGCCGGTGTGATACTCGGAGAGCTTGGCGCCGAAGAGCACGTTTTCAGCAAAGGTCAGCGCGCGATTCGAGATATATTTCCATAGCGGCATCCCGCCACGCAACGCGCCTCCACCCAGGATTCGCGATGCCAGGACACAGGGATAGAGGCCGCTGCCAATCATCGAGGCCATCGCCGGGAGCAGCATCGGCGTGTACCTGATAGTCCGGGTGAATCATCACCACGATGTCAGCGCCGGCGGCCAAAGCGAGGCGGTAACAAGTCTTCTGGTTACCGCCGTAACCGCGATTCATCGGGTGCACTTCAACCTGCACATTGGAAAGGGTGCGCGCGATCGCGACGGTGTCGTCGTGGCTCGCGTCGTCCACCAGGATGACGAGGTCCACGATGCCCTGCGCCATCACCTCGTCATAGGTGCGCCGCAGGGTTTGCGCAGCATTGTAAGCCGGCATCACCACCACGACTTTTTTACCGGATAGCACAGCGTGATTGATACAGTGCAGGAGGACGTTGGCGCAAGCTGCCTGTAGAAAGACATTTGGCCGGCAGGAACATTCCCGGTAGCTTTACGTGCGTGACCACCGCTCGCTTTCTTGGTGCCGCCGCCCTTCTCCTCACCGCGCGCGCTTTCGCTCATGCCGCTCTCTTCCTCGGGCCAATCCCGGTTCAATACATTACCCCTAACGAAGAGTTGATCCTCGACATGCACCGGTTCTATCAGCCGGACCAATCGAGCAAACTTGAAGTCACCCCACCAGAGGGAGTCTCTGCTCGATGGAACGAGTCGAACTTCCAGCTTCACGTTACTGTCGGGGAAAAGGGCCTCTTTGATCTGCCCATCCGCGTCACCGGAACGGGTTCCAGCGCCTGCACCGTTCTGACCGTCGCGACCGCCAGCGGCTCTACCGGTTACACCTTCCGTTTCCGGGTACCAGAATCGACCGAAAAGGTTTCCAAGGTCGCGGTGGCTGGGGCGTTCAACGGATGGAGCATGGACAAAAATCAGCTCGCCCTCGGACCGGACGGCACTTGGACCACCAATGTTCTGCTCCGGCCCGGCCGTCACTCCTACAAGTTCGTGGTCGACGGCAAGTGGACACTGGATCCTGCGAATCTGGAAAGCGAAGACAACGGACTGGGCGAAAAAAATTCCGTTGTCGTCATTCCGGGTGAACCGCCCGATGCCGCGCCTTCGATCTATCTTGACCGTCGCGACGGGAACAAAGTGGTCGTGCGCGCGGTCAAGAGTCGCGGGAGTCTTGCGCGCGTTTCGGCGGTCCTGGAGTCGGCGGCGGGAGCGAAACCACTGGCGGCAGTGATTCACGGGGACAAGATTGAAGTCACTCTTTCCGAGAAGCTGCCGCATGGTTGTGTCCGAGTCATTGGGGCGAATTCTGAAAATGCTCCAAGCAACGCAGTCATTGCCATGACCGGCGCTACGGACATCGATATCCCCTGGCAGGACGCCGTGCTGTATTACGCGTTGACCGACCGTTTCGCCGATGGCGACAAGTCTAACGACAAGCCGGTTGACAATACGAATGTAGCCTCGCCGGCCAATTATCACGGCGGCGATCTGCGCGGAATCACCCGGAAGATCGAGGACGGCTACTTCGAGAAGCTAGGCGTCAACACAATCTGGGTTGCGCCGCTCAACCGCAATCCGGCAAAGGCCTACCAGGAATCGCCCGAGCCGCATCGCTGGTACACCGGTTACCACGGTTACTGGCCGGTCTCATCAACCGAACTCGACCCGCACATCGGCACAGGCAAGGATCTGAACGCGCTGGTCGAGCACGCGCACCCGCACGGAATGAAAGTGATCGCCGATCTCGTTCTCCATCACGTGCACGAGGAACATCCGTGGTGGAAAGAACATCGCGATTGGTTCGGCGAACTCGAACTGCCGGACGGCCGCAAAAACCTTCGTCTTTGGGATGAACAACAATTCACCACCTGGTTTGAGCCTTATCTGCCGTCCTTCGATTTCTCGAAAGACGCGCCGGTGAACGCGTTGATCGAAAACTCCATCTGGTGGGCCAACACCTACAAGCTCGACGGCTTTCGGCTCGACGCGGTGAAACATATCTTGCCCAGCTTCTGGTGGAAATTTCGCGCGGCGCTGCGCGAGAAGATGCGTCGCTCGCCGGGCCGCCGCTCTACCTCGTTGGCGAAACATTCAAGGACCGCGCCGGCATTATGTCGTTCGTCGGCCCCAACATGCTGGACGGCCAGTTCGATTTTCCGCTTTACGACCAGATCAAGGACACGTTCGCGCTCAATCAGGCGAC
The DNA here is from genome assembly GCA_963746035.1 of uncultured Verrucomicrobiae bacterium. GTDB lineage: Bacteria > Verrucomicrobiota > Verrucomicrobiia > Chthoniobacterales > UBA10450 > JBBRDU01. The sequence continues at coordinate 253,478 of CAVUZN010000003.1, forward strand.
ATGAAAATGCTGGACGATGCCCTGGCGGCGTCCGAGAAGACTTACGGCAAGGAGACATTGATGTCTCCGCTCATCGGCAACCACGACAAAGGACGATTCATGGCCTACGCGGATGGCGAGCTGCCAGGAAAGAACGGCGAAAAAGACGAAGAGGTCGGCTGGAAAAATCCGCCGACGGTCGCGATCCGGCTAACTACAAGAAGCTCGAGCTGGCCCAGGCATTCCTGATGTCGATCGATGGCGTGCCGATGATTTACTACGGCGACGAGATCGGCATGACCGGTGCCGGCGATCCCGACAATCGTCGCGACATGCGTTTCAGAGACAAGGTTTCCGGAGACGAGAGAACCGTGCTCACGAATTTTGCGCGTCTCGGCGGAATTCGAAAATCACATCCGGCGCTGCGCTACGGCAGCCGACGCACCGTCCTGGCGGAGAATGATCGATACGCATTCGTGCGCGCCTATTTCGGTGATCGCGTTGCCGTCATTTTCAACCGAGCTGCCGGCGCCGCGACTTTCGATTTGAAAGTGGAACCCGAGATGCAAGATGGCGATTACATCGAGGCGTTGAGTGGCCGGAAAGTGACGGTGAAGGATGGGATCCTGCATCTGGATATGCCCGCTCAGGCGGCCGCCTTCGTTACGCGAGCGAAAAGCGACTGATCAATCATGGTCATCCTCCACGATCCGAGTTGTGCTGACTACTACCGTGAAGGTGACCCGGAACGGCCCGCGCGAATCACCGAGACTGTTCCTCTGCTGCAACGGCGTCATCCGAACTGGACCTGGACGAAGCCAGAACTGGCAGACGACGAAGCTTTATTGCGCGCGCATACGCCGGAACACTTGCAGCGCGTCGAAAATCCGGAAGCGGACTTCGATTGGGACACGCCTGCACATAAGGACATAGCTCGATATGCGCGCTCGGGGGCGGGCGCTGCAATCACTGCCGCACGAACAGCGCTGAAGAAGGGCGAGCGGGCCTTCAGCCTGATGCGTCCGCCCGGCCATCATGCGACGCGTGATCGAGCGATGGGATTTTGTTACTTCAGCAACATTGCTGTCGCCGCACTCGATGCGGTTGCCAACGGCGCCCGACGCGTGGCGATCTGGGACTTCGACGCCCACCATGGGAACGGGACCGAAGATATCGTGCGCGATCACGAGAATATCGCCTTCGCCTCCATCCATCAGTCGCCGGGATATCCAGGCACCGGTCTCCATTCCTTCGGTCAAATTTACAACTTTCCGGTCGCGCCGTATTCGGTCAGGGAGAAGCATCTCGACACCATTGAGTTTGCCCTGAAGAAATTGATCGAGTTCAGCCCGGATCTGCTTCTTGTTTCGGCAGGCTTCGACGCTTACGTCGACGATCCGATTACGGAGATGACCCTCGAACTGGAAGACTTTAGCCACATGGGAACTTGGCTCTCCCAGCTCAAGATTCCGGTCGCCGGGATTCTCGAAGGCGGCTACAGCAAGGAGCTACCGCAGTTGGTGGATCTCTTTTTGAGTAAGTGGGACGCGTAGTCAAGACCGGGGATTTAACCGCGCTTTGGCGGGCCGTTCGGTGAACGGCCCCTACCTGCCGTCGCGCGAGCTATAGCGAAACATACGCTCGATAACAAACCCCGGGGAGCGCACGCGCCCTCGCGTGCTGGCGATGGCGCCCTCGCCATCGCGAACTTTTGCATCAGCGGATGTTCTCGGCGAGGCGCCGAGAACGGCACGCGAGGCGCGTGCGCTCCCCGGAAAAGGCAACGCGCGTTTGCGCCGTGGATGTCGCCGGTGCGCTAAACGTTGAAGCGAAACTCGATCACATCGCCATCTTGCACGACGTACTCTTTGCCTTCGATCCGAAGCTTGCCGGCCTCCCGGCCTTTCGCCATTGAGCCGAGGGCGACAAGGTCATCAAAGTGAATCGTTTCAGCGGCGATGAAGCCGCGCTCGAAGTCGGAATGGATTACCCCGGCGGCCGCCGGCGCCTTGTCGCCGGCGTTGATCGTCCACGCTCGGGTTTCTTTTTCCCCGGTCGTTAGGTAAGTGCGCAGACCCAACAGGTGGTAGACGGCACGGATCAGGGAATTCACGCCGGTATCGGCCACACCGAGACCTTTCAAATACTCGAGCGCTTCTTCTTCCCCAAGATCCACCAGTTCGCTTTCGATCTGAGCGCTAATCACCACCGCCTCGGTCCCGAAATGCTGCCGCGCGTATTCATTGACCGCCGCGACGTGCTTCGCCGCCGCCGAATCGTCCTTGCCCGACGCAAGACCGGCCAGGTCAGACTCGGCCACGTTGCAGGCGAAGAGGGTTGGCTTGGAAGTGAGTAGGAAAAAGTCACGCGAGATCAGTTTCTCTTCGGCGGCGAGGTTCGCGGTGATGGCCGGCTTGCCCGCGTCCAGATGGGGCAGCAGCTTTTCAATCACTGCCGTCTCCGCCTTTGCTGTTTTCGATCCGGCGCGCACCTCCTTTTGCAGGCGATCCCGCCGCTTTTGCAGAGCGGCCAAATCCGCCAAGATTAATTCGGTGTTGATGACTTCGATGTCGCGCACCGGATCAATCGAACCGCTGACGTGGTGAATGTCGCCGCTTTCGAAACAGCGAACCACCTGCACGATCGCGTTCACTTCGCGAATGTGACTGAGGAACTGGTTGCCGAGCCCCTCGCCCGAGCTCGCTCCCTTAACCAGCCCGGCAATGTCAACGAACTCGATTGCGGTCGGCACGACTTTTTGTGAATGCGAAAGCTTGGACAAGACGGCAAGTCGCTCGTCCGGCACGGTGACGATGCCAAGATTCGGATCGATAGTGCAGAAGGGATAATTTGCGGCGGGTGCCTTGTGCGTCCGGGTAACGGCATTGAAGAGCGTCGATTTCCCGACGTTTGGTAGTCCCACAATCCCGGCGCTCAGCATAGGGGCGGACGGTAAGGCGCTTGCCGCCGTCCTGCAACGTCCCTGACCGGCGAGAGATGAAGGCGGGGCTCAGCGATATCGCTCTGGCGGCGGACGATTCTTTGGATTAATAGTGCCCCCTTCGGCGGGCCGTAGCACAGCTTGGTAGTGCGCTTGAATGGGGTTCAAGAGGTCGCGAGTTCGAATCTCGCCGGCCCGAGGAAATCAGGAAAGTGCGAATCCCGCGGGCCGTTCGGTGAACGGCCCCTACCTAAGCTGCCAGCTCCGCCCAAAGCGCAGTGCCTTAGCGAAATGGGATCGCGTCGGTGGGGCGAGACTCCGTCGAGCCGAGAAATACGGAAAATTAAGCAGACGGCTCGATAGAGTCTCGCCCACCGATCTAACCACAGTCACTTTCAGCCCGCGGCACCGTCGTAAAGGATCCGGCCGCACTGCTCGCAGCTGACGATTTCCTTGCCGGCTCTAGCGTGAATGGCAGTGGCGGTGGTCACTTTCATGTGGCAGCCGGTGCAGATGTCGTGTTCCAACGCGACCATGGCCGATCGCCTTTGCTGTCAAAAAGCCGCTGAAATCGATCCAATAAATCTTCGTCGATTTTCGCAGCTAATTGCTCACGCTCGGCCGTCAGTTCTTTCAGCCGCTGGTCCAGCGTTTTCCTTTTCTCCAAATCCGCCAGCTGCCGCGTGATTGAATCGGTAACCTGTCCGGCTTTTTTTTCTTCGGTGGCGAGTTCGGCTTTGAGCTGATCGCCCTGGTCCATCAGTTCGAGCTCCTGGTCCTCAATCTTGCGAATCTCTTTTTCGTAGCGCTTGATCTCGTTGCCCATCGCCTGGAACTCATCGTTCTTGCGAGTCTCGTATTGCTGGGTCCGGAGTTTCGCGATGCTGTTGCTGCCGCGTCTGCGCGTCGAGCTCGAGGCTTTTCCGTTCGACCTCGATTCCTTTGCCTTGTGCTTCATCCCATCGAGGTGCGCGCGCGCAGCGCTAAGCTGTCCCTCGAGACTCTTCCGCTCCAAGCGGGAGCGTCTTTATTTCGTTCTCGATCTGGCGAATTTTTTGTTCGCGATCCTGCAGGACAAGAAGTTGTTCCAGTTCCGGGATGCACGGGCCGGAAGTTATTGGCTCAGAAGAGCCGCGTCAATGCGGGAGAAGACTGGTCAGGGGGTATCGTGCCCGAGGCCGAGCTTAGCCTCCTCGAAGGCCTTGAGGACCTGCTTCGGCGACGCGCGGACGTTAAGCACTTCAGTCAGGTTGCGCCATTGGACGACTCCTTCCCGATTGAGCAGAAATTCCGCGGGCCGCGAAATGTCTTCCTTGTGCGGCCCGCCGTGCGGATGCAGCAGATCATATTGCCGGATCACGTCCGCGCCTGCATCGGAGAGCAAGGGAAAGGTAAACCCCATCCGCTGGCGATGCGGCTTGCTGATCTCGGGCGGATCGACACTGATCGCGACCACGCGAATCCCGCGATCGTCGAACTGCGACAGCTCTGACTGAAAACTCCGCAACTCGGAGTTGCAGAGTGGTCACCAATGTCCGCGATAAAAAATCAGCAGGAGTGCGCGGCGATCGCGGAGGAGATCGGCCAGCGTAGTTTGTTTTCCTTCCTGATCGGGTAACGAAAAGTCCGGCACTTTTTGCCCAACCTGCGGTGCGCCGGCCGACGCCGGTATCTGCCGGCCGATGTAGAAACCGACAAAGCAAAAGAAGGCGATCGCGAGGCAGCCAACGACGCCGAAGATCGGACCAAGAATTCTGCCGCGGTAGATCTCGCGCTTGCCGAAGGCGCGCACAATGCCGGCAATAATCAGGGCGGTGCCAAGGCCGAGGACCGCCAGGTTAGCCCACGGGAAAATATCCCGCAACGCCGGTGGGCCCATCAGGAACGGCGCGAGAACGAACCCAGCGATCGCGAGAACAAGCCCAATCCAAAGAAACCAATTCCGTTTGCGTTCCATGATTGGCGGTTATCTAGCAAGGCGCGCACGACCTTACAAGATCGGTCTACGAACCGCCGGCCGGAAAGTCTTGCGCTTTGTCGCAGCTCTGCCGCCGCCACTCACCTCCCCCGCGCCTCTAAGCGGCGTGGGACAAAAGTTGAACATTGGAAAGACACCGAGAGAGCTTGCGCTTTCTCGGTAGTTTCTAAAAGGTGCTGCATGGCGACGACGAAAGTTCCTCCAAACGAATATCCTGACATTGTCGGCGCGCGCCCGACCAACCCGCTGGCGGCGAACTTTCGCCCCTTCATTCCGGCATCGGTGCACTTGCCGAGCTGGCGTCGTCCCCATCGTCGTCGGCACGATTCTCGGAATCATTTTCGGCGCCTCGTCGCTTTACCTGGTTCTGAAGGTTGGTCTAACGGTGAGCGCTTCGATTCCGGTGGCAGTCATCTCGATCACCTTTTCCGCGGCTGCTTTCGAAGTTTGGATTTCGGGACGCGAATATTCTTCAGAACAACATCGTGCAGACCGCCGGGTCCGCCGGCGAATCGATCGCGTTCGGTCTCGGCGTGACCATGCCCGCAATCATGATCCTTGGCTTCGACCTCGAGATCACCCGCGTCATGCTGGTGGCCGTTCTCGGCGGTTTGTTAGGCATTTTGATGATGATCCCGCTGCGCCGGGCGCTGATCGTGGATCAACACGGACTCCTCAAATATCCCGAAGGCACCGCCTGTGCCGAGGTCCTGAAGGCCTCAGCGACCAAAGAATCGCTCGCCGTTGCGGACAAGACGCACACCACAGCCGATGCTGAGATCGTAAACGAGGAAGTCGCCGCCGGCGGAAAGGTCATCTTCTCCGGATTCGGCATCGGTTTTCTTTACTAGGCGATCGATGGGCGCCGTAAAATGTGGAAAGAGATCCAGAAAAGGTTTTCGGCGCGCCGTTCAAAGGAGCGTCGATTTCTGCCGACGATCGAATCCGGCCTTGCTCGGCGTGGGCTATATCATCGGTCCGCGTATCGCCTCGCTGATGTGTGCCGGCGGCGTTATCGCTTACCTCGTGTTAATTCCCGCGATCAAATTTTTCGGCGAACTACGTCACCGGCATCGTGCCTCCCGGAACCATGCCGATCGCCGGAATGTCGCCGGACGATGTCCGCGAAGCTTATGTTCTCTACATCGGCGCGGGCGCAGTCGCCGCCGGCGGGATCATCAGCCTGCTTCGATCGCTGCCGCTCATCTGGCACGGCATGCGCGCGGCCTGGCCGACTTCCGCGGCACCAAAGCGGCACCGGAGGCGGTGCTTCGGACCGATAGGGATCTGTCGATGAAGGTTCGTGATCATCGGATGCATTGCCATCCTCGCCGCCATCATGGCCGCGCCACAGTTGAACCTGCAATGGAACTTGTTAGGCGCCCTGCTCATTGTCGTGTTTGGTTTTCTTTTCACTCATGGTCTCGTCGCGGCTGACCGGGGAAATCGGCTCTTCCTCGACGCCGAACTCGGGAATGACCGTGGCCACGCTGCTGCTGACCTGTTTTATTTTTCTGCTGGTCGGCTGGACCGGCCCTCACTATTTCGTCACCGCGCTCTCGATCGGCGCCATCGTGTGCATCGCTTCCTCCAATGGTGGGACGACTTCGCAGGATTTGAAGACCGGGTTCCTGGTCGGCTCAACTCCGCACTCGCAGCAGATCGCGATTTTCTTCGGGGCCCTCGCTCTCTGCGCTTCTGCTTGGACCGATCCTGATCGCGTTGAACCAGGCTTACACCCTTTACGTTCCCGCCACTTCTTACACGGCGGTGAGCCAGCAAATGCTAGCGCCCGCCGGTGTTCCGCTGCAGCCTTTCGATGAAGCTTCAAAACCCGCCGATAAGGTGTTTCGCCTTCTTCGCGTCACTGAAACGATGCCGGTGCAGGGGTTATCGCCCGGCAATTATCTCGTTGGCGATGACGGCAACGTCTCATACAAAATCGATCGCAATATTCCGCCGGGCCTGCGGGCGCCGCTAAACGAGCTCGGCGCATCGGAGACGATTCCTTCGTCGCAGGACTTACCTGACAAGAACACCTATCGCGTCTGGCAACGGCCGGACACTGGCGAAGGCTCCGCGCAACGCTACCTGGTCAGCGAAGATGGCACGCCCGCCTATCTGGTCGACCCGGGTATCAACGGTAAATTCAAAACGCGGCCTAACGGATCGACGGTCCGAAGTTCGACGCTCCCAAAGCGACTTTGATGTCCTACATCATCAAAGGCATCCTGAACCACAAGCTTGCCGTGGGCGCTGGTTTTGCTCGGCGTGATGATCGCCATCATCCTGGAAATGTGCGGGATCCCCTCGCTCGCTTTTGCGGTGGGCGTTTATCTTCCCCTCGCCTCCTCCAGCCCGATCTGGATCGGCGGATTGATCCGCTGGCTGGTTGATCGTTACCTGCGCGTCAAGTTCCGGCACCAAGACTTGTCCGAGCTGGAGCTCACGGCCGAGGGCGACAAAAGTCCCGGCGTTCTTCTCGCCTCCGGTTATATCGCCGGTGGAGCGGTGACGGGAATTCTGATTGCGCTAAAGGAACTGGTGCCGAGCCTGCGCACCACCGGCGAAAAAATCGATAGACTGGCAGGGAACGCACAATCCGTTCTACGCCGGAGCAAACGCCGATTTGCTTTCGTTAGTCCCATTCTTCCTGCTCTGCCTGTTTCTTTTTCTGGTCGGGCGCGACAAATTGCTGAAGATCCGGCCGAGGCACGGCAAGCTGGTTTAGACAAAAGCGCGAATTCGTCGCCGGTAGCGCCAACGGCGCGGCATCAGTTATAGCCTGGGGCATCGCCCCAGGGTGAGCCGCTGGGCAATAAGTCGAGCGCTGTAAGTGCGATTGGGGGCGGCTGAGCCGCGCTTTCAGCGCTCGACATCATTCCTGAAACTGCCTGGGGCGATGCCCAGGCTACCATTGACGTCGCGCCGTTGGCGCTTGAACGGCGTTTTACGGACCAAAAGATCGACGTATGTTTGGATCGGTTAGGCCGCCGCGGTCCGTGTCGCCATTCGCAGGACCCAGCGATAAAGCATAAAGGCAATGACAACGAAGGCGATGCCGCCGACAAAGATTCCGGCGGTGCCGTAGGACGGACCGACCAGCGAGAGTGGCGCGTCCTTCCCCGAGAAGACGACGATCGCTGAGATGACCACGCCAATAATCCCTTCGCCGACGATCAGACCGGACGCGAGCAGTACCCCGAGCTGCTTGGCGGCATCCGGTTTGGCAGCGCGATCGGCCGCGCGTTCGTAGAGCCATCCCACGATCGTCCCTACCACAATCATCAGCGTGCTCTGCGTCGGCAGGTAAATGCCGAGGCCGACCGCCAGCGGCGGAATACTGAAGCGCTTGGTGCTACGCGAGAGGATCTCGTTCACGACGATAATGGCCACACCAATAAATGCGCCGGTGATGATCAGGTTCCAATCGATCTTGCCGGTCGATAACACCCTGCCCTAACGAGGATATCAAACCGGCCTGGGGCGCCGGCAATGGGTTGGCGCGCGCTTCCGCTCCGGGGGCTCCAACAAACCCGTAAGCATGATTGACCAGGTCGAGCACCGGCGGGATAACAAAGGAACCAGCAATGACGCCAAAAATCAGCGCGACCTGCTGCTTCCAGGGCGTCGCATCGACAAGCTGGCCCGTTTTTAGATCCTGCAGATTGTTATTCGCGATGGCGGCGACGTTGAAAACCACCGCGGTGGTAAACAACGCGAATGCAGTCAGCGCCGTTCCAATCTCCGGAGCAACGTATGGCTTAAGTCAGCAAGGCTGCCCCGATTACGACCAGAATTCCGATGCCCGAGAGCGGACTGTTCGACGAGCCGATCAGCCCGGCCATGTAGCCGCAAACTGCCGAAACGAAGAAGCTCATCAACACGATGTAAACAACACCGCCGATGATCAGAGTGGGCAGATGCGCACCGAGGCCGCTGCTACTCCCGAAACTGCCGAGCAGCCAGCCGATCGGTAACATGCAGGCGAGCGTGACGATTCCCACTATCCCGATCGGAATATCTCGCTCGGTTATGGGCAGCGTGTCGGCCTTCCCTGCCTTGCGTGCCCGCGAAGCGGCCATCGCCCCGGCCAGACCCGTCGCCACTGGTTTAACCAGTTTCAGCAATGTCCAAATCGCGGAGACGCCGATCGCGCCCGCGCCGACGAACCGCACGTAATTGCTCCATGTCGCACCGGCAATCTTTGCCGCGTCCCCCGAGCCAAGCGCCGTGACCATGGCGTTGGGAAGGTCTCCACCCATACCCGTGCTGGTGAGGTCGGCAGCCAACTGCGAGTAATGCGGCACGCCCCACCCCCACCCGATCAGCGCGCCGACCAGCATGGCGATGCCAACGGCAGCGCCGCACAAATGACCGATCGCCAGCAAAGCAAACGAAAGCGAAAAATCGTAGCCGCTAACCCCACCACGGCGTCCGATACGCAAAGTCTGTGCGACGTCGGCGGCAAATACCTGCGTCGCGACAATGATCGCGAAAACGGCCGCGATAATCGAGCCCCACAAAACGGCCAGCAGACCGGCGCGGCCGTGTTCAACCTCGCCGGCATGTTTCGAGTCGTCGCTGCTGCCGACCTTTAGCACTTCCGCACAGGCCACACCTTCCGGATAAGGAAGATCGGAATTGGTAACCAAGGCGCGGCGAAGCGGGATGGAATACATCACGCCAAGAATGCCGCCGAGTGCGCAGATCCAGAACGAGGTCCAGAACGGAAAGTCGGTCCAGTAACCGATCATGATCAGGCCGGGCAAAACGAAAATAATCGAAGAAAGCGTTCCCGCCGCCGACGCAACCGTCTGCACGATGTTGTTTTCCTGAACGGTCGCATCGCGGAAATAACGGAGAATCGCCATGGAGATGACGGCCGCCGGAATCGAGGTCGAAAAAGTCAGACCGGCCTTGAGGCCGAAGTAAACGTTAGCCGCGGTGAAAATCAGCGTAATGACGATGCCGATAATCAGGCCGCGGACGGTGAGTTCGGCGCGCATAGGGAGCGAGGATAGGGCGGACTCCTCGAGGCGGTCAAGACGCGGGAACGCGAGCTTGGCTTCCAGCCTTCCGCCAACTTTCGATAGCGGAATGACGAAGCACGAATGACGGATGACGAATTAATGACGAATGGCGGGGCTTTTTGACGCCGATTCGAATTTCGTCGTTCCTTCGACATTCGTCATTGGTCATTCGACGTTTGACAGCTAATACGTCTCGACCGGCGAGCGTTTCCCGTCTTCCGGACTGCGCTCGCGCGCCTTTTCTTCGCCAAGCACGGCCACGCGCAAATCCCAGACCTCGCGATCCACTGCTTGGAAAGCCGCTTCCGAGAACGGCGTCGGCGGAGACATCGTCTTCTTAAATCGCGCCACTGACCCGAGCGCGCGATCCAGGTCAGGCTTGGGCAAGGTCTCCAGGATTTTGAAGGCTTGCTCGACCGCTTCCAGCCGATGACAAATCATCGCGATGTCATTTCCGGCCGTGAGACAAAGCCGAATTGTTTCATCGAGGCCGTATTCATTAAGAATCGCGCCCATGTCGAGGTCATCGGTCATCACGAGTCCGTCAAAACTCATTTCCCTTCGCAATAAATCCGTCACCACAACGCGCGACAACGAAGCGGGCTTCTTTGACGGCTCGAAAACGGGATACCACCCGTGACAGATCATCATGCTATCCACCTGCGACGGCATGAAGCTGCGAAATACCGCCAGCTCTGAACTCTCGAGTTCCTGCCGGGTGCGATCGATACGCGGCAAGTCGTGGTGCGCGTCGATTGTCGCGGCTGAATAACCGGGAAAATGTTTTCCGCAGCTGCCAACGCCTTGTCCGCGCATGGCGGTGTTGAAAGCGGCCGCGTTTCGGATCACCTCAGCGACATCTCGGCCATAACAACGCCCCCGCAGCGAATTGTCGGCCTCATCATCGAAAGAAATATCGAGCACCGGGCAAAGGTCGAGATTGAAGCCAAAGAGGCGGAGTAGCCGGCCGGTGACATCGCCATGCCGCGCAATTAATGAAACGTCCCCCTTATCGCGGAGCTGTTGCGCATTCGGCGGCTCGTTCCCGATCAGGCGCAGCCTCGAAACGCGGCCGCCCTCCTGATCAATGGTGATAATCGGCTCGATCTCGGAGAGGTCGCGCAACTCATCGATCAAGCGCCGTAACTGGGCTGGTGACTCGATGTTTCGACCGAAGAGAATGAAAGCTCCCGGCTGGATCCGACGAAAGATTTGCGCGGTCGCAGTATCGAGTTCCTTTCCCGGAACTCCCGTCATCAGCAACTGGCCAAGCGAACCGCTAGACATCGAAGGGACAGAGTAACCACGAATGGACGCGAATAAACACGAATGGGAAAATTTGTGTCCATTCGTGTTGATTCGTGCTTAAAGAAGAATCCCTTAATTTGAGAAAGATCGGCATCTACGGCGGGACGTTTGACCCCGTGCATCACGGACACCTCATCCTGGCAAGGCAAGCCAAGGAAGAGCTGGAACTGGAGCAGGTCATCTTTGTGCCTGCGGCCGTTTCCCCTTTCAAAGAAAGCCCGGCGGCGCCGGCTGAGCTCCGCGTAAAAATGTTGCAGGCCGCGATCGAGGGAGAAGGGAGCTTCGCGATCGACGAACTGGAGCTACATCGCCCGCCTCCTTCCTACACCGCTGACACCATCGAGCAATTGAGGAAGCGGTTCGGTGACGAGACCAGGCTGTATCTCCTCATCGGCGAGGACAATGTCGCGGGCCTGCCCCGCTGGCATCGCTTCGAAGATCTGAAAAAGATGGTCGAGTTCGTCGTGCTGAATCGGAGCGGCCAGGGACCATTGCATCCCTATCGGAAGGTGGAACGCCTGGTCGACATTGCCGCGACCGAAATCAGAAAGAGAGTTGCGTCGGGGCGATCTATTCGTTATCTCGTACCCTGCGGAAGTGGAGACGATTATTCGCGAGGGAAATCTTTACCGGGGGCAGCAGTCATAACCGCGGAGCCAATTAGCGACTACCTGCGCCGAGCTGGCCTCAAACAAAAAGGCGGAAGACATCGTCGTGCTCGATCTGCGGGAAATCTCGAGCTTCACCGATTTCTTTGTCATCTGCTCGGGAACTTCGGAGCCGCACCTGAAAGCGATTGCGGGCGAGATCGAGAGCCGTCTGCGCGAGGAGCATCAGACACGGCCGGCGGCGATGGACGGCTTTCCGGCAAGCCAATGGATCGTGCTCGATTACCTGCAGGTGGTTATCCACATTTTCCACCAGGAGAAGCGCGAGTTCTATAGCCTGGAAGATCTTTGGGGCGACGCGCCGCGAGTGGACTGGCAGGCAGCAGCCGCTGCCGATCGTGCCTAACGAGATCTAACTCCCGTTAGTCAGCGCTGGGCCCAAGCGCCTCGACTACTCCATCGCGCGGAGCCCCTGATCGGCGCGCTGCGCTTGTTTATTTCCCCTTTGCCGACGGGGACGGAGAAGCCGCCGGTGATGCGGCCTGGCTGGGCTCCGCTCCGGGCTTGATGTCGAGGAGCTCGACCTCAAAGATCAGCGTCGAATTTGGCGGAATGCCCGCACCCGGAGAACGTTCGCCATAGGCGAGATTTGAAGGAATAAAGAATTGATACTTGGCGCCCTTCTTCATCAGCTGCAGACCTTCGGTCCAACCACGAATCACGCCGTTCAGCGGGAAAGTAGCCGGTTCATTCCGTTTGTAGGAACTGTCGAACTCGGTGCCATCGGTCAACGTGCCTTTGTAGTTCACCGTGACCATGTCGCTGGCCTTCGGCTGCGCGCCGCTGCCTTCTTTCATGACCTTATATTGCAGCCCGCTGGGCGTCGTCTTTACGCCCTCCTTCTTTTTGTTGTCCTCGAGAAATTTCGTTCCTTCCGCGGCGTTTTTTTCGCCCGCTTCCTTTTGTTTTTCGGTCATGTCTTTTTGGAACGCTTGCATGGTATTGCGCACTTCCTCTTCGGTCATGCGCGGTTTATTCGCGAGCGCATCGGCGATTCCGGCGTTGAGCGCATTCATGCTCAACGGAACTTTCTCACGGCTGAGGCTGTAGCCGATATTGAGGCCGATGCTATAACTGACTTTATCCTTCTGATCCTTCAGCTCAGGCGATTTGTCTTGCGCCCAAAGCGGTTGGACCAGAAAAACGATGGCAAGTGCGAGGAAAGAATTCTTCATATCGTAAGCGCGGCAAGGTCGGACGTTCGACCGGTCGGCAGAAGAGCGAGGCTAATGAATAAACCCGGTCCGTCAAGCTTCGGCGCTCACGCTCGCCCCCTGCTTTTGTCCGTTTTGTTTTTGATCCCGGTCGTCGGTCTCGGCGCGATCAACCTGTCCGAAAGCGAAGCCAAGCGGATCGGCCATAAAATCTGGCAAAACGAATGCAGCGGGACGATCGCCGGCCTGACTTCGTGGAATGCCGGTGAAGACTTTGCCTCTCTTGGGATCGGTCATTTCATCTGGTATCCCGAAGGCAAGCGCGGCCCCTTCGAGGAAAGTTTTCCGAAGCTAGTTCGCTTTTTGAAAGATAACGGACGCCAGCTCCCTGCGTTCACGCTCGGGGCGTGTCCGTGGCGATCTCGTGCCGAATTCTCGTCCGCGCAGCAATCGCCCGAGATGCGGCAGCTGCGCGATCTGCTCGCGGGCACTGTCAATCTTCAGACGCAGTTTTTAGTCAACCGCCTTGATCAGGCGCTGCCGAAACTGCTGACCGAAGCGGCTCCGGACGAAAGGGAAAAGGTTCGACAAAATTTCGAGCGCCTGACACGTTCAGCTGCTGGATGTTATGCCCTCATCGACTACGTCAACTTCAAGGGTGAAGGAACTCTCGCGACGGAGCGTTACCAGGGGAAAGGCTGGGGCTTGCTTCAAGTTCTCGAGCGAATGCCGTCTGGTGGCGGCAATCCAGCCGGGGAGTTTTCAGCCGCCGCGGCTGATGTCCTTCGGGAGCGGGTGCGCAACGCGCCGGCCGGCCGTCACGAAGAACGTTGGCTATCGGGTTGGATTCATCGCGTAAACAGCTACAGTCGCCCCTGATATGTCCCGACGCCTTTTCCTGACTGTCACCGCCGCACTGCTTTTGTGCCTGCCGGCGAGCCAGGCCCAATTCTTCAAACGAAAGGGCACTCCGACGCCGGTGCCGCGCGGAGCTCCCATGCAAATGGGCCCGCAAAAAAATGTGCAGCAGCTGATCAATCGGCAGCCGCCGCTGAAGATCAATCAAAGCGTGCTCAGTCGCGCTACCCCCGACAACGTGCATGTCGTCGTCTCCATTCCCAAACAACGCGCTTACCTCATGGTGGGAGACCAGGTCGCGGCCGATTCGCCGATCTCGTCCGGAAAGCGCGGACACGAGACACCGCAGGGAAAGTTCACGGTGATGGAGAAAGATCCTAACCACAAATCCAGCTTGTACGGAGACTTCGCTGATTCGTCAGGGCGAATCGTCCGCGCCGGCGTCAGTGCCCACATTGACGCAGCTCCAAGCGGAACGCATTTCGTCGGAGCGGCAATGAAATGGTTCATGCGCCTGACCGACAGCGGTGTCGGCATGCACATCGGAATTCTTCCCGGTTATGCGGCGTCACACGGCTGTGTTCGTGAATCGCCGGACGGTGCGAAGCTGTTCTACGATCATTGCAAGGTCGGGACACCGGTCGCGGTCGGCGACTACTAAAACTATTCGCTCGCCGCGGCGTGCCGAGGAGCTTTCGACGGAACGCTTCGTCTTAGCCCAGCAGCTCGCGCCGGAGCATCTCGAAAGCGTATTGCGCGACCATTTGCTTGAAGGTCACGCGGTCGGTCGGGAAGAAGAGCTTCTGTGTCTTCGTTCCACCTGCCGATGCCAGCGCGACGAAGACGGTGCCTACCGGCTTTTCTTCTGACCCGCCGCCGGGTCCGGCGATTCCAGTCGTAGCCATCGCGTAGTCCGCGCCCGACCGACTGCGCGCCCCTTCCGCCATGGCCTGCGCCACCTCCGCACTGACCGCGCCTGCTCCGCCGATCAGATCGGGCGACACATTCAAGCTATCCGCCTTCGCGGCATTTGAATACGTCACGTAACCAGCCAGAAAAACTTCAGAAGCGCCCCCAACGTCGGTGATGCGATTCGCCAGCAAGCCGCCGGTGCAGGATTCCGCAAGCGCAAGAGTTTGCCTGCTCTTCGCCAGCAAGCTGACCAGGACCTCTTCAAGCGCAATGTCCCCCTCGGTGAAAATGGCGTTCCCGAGCACCTCCAAAACGATCCGTTCTCCTTCTTCGACTACGGACGGCTGACCTAACAAGCGAAGGTCGACTTCATTCGGACGCGCGCAGTAACCGACTTCCAACCCCGGAATGGCGAGTAATTTTGCCCCCACTTTCGTTTCCACCACGGATTCGCCCATGTTGGCGACACGATAGAGCCTCCTGACGACACTGGCCGCACCGGGAATCAGTTCGCGAAGAAGAGGCGCGACATAACTCGTGAACATCGGTTGCAATTCGCGGGGCGGGCCGGGCAAGAGGAAGAGATGGGGCGAAGCGATTTCCGGATTGATCCCGGCGCGCAGAAAAATCCCCGGCGCTGTCCCAAACTCGTTAGCCAGGACTT
Source organism: uncultured Verrucomicrobiae bacterium (assembly GCA_963746035.1). Taxonomy (GTDB): domain Bacteria; phylum Verrucomicrobiota; class Verrucomicrobiia; order Chthoniobacterales; family UBA10450; genus JBBRDU01. The sequence continues at coordinate 268,973 of CAVUZN010000003.1, forward strand.
TGCCTCCCTGGGGGACAAGCGATTGCCGGTGAATCGACTCAGTGATCCTGATCTTCCGAACGGCAAGCCGGTGATTAATCGCCGCGGCAACCGTCTCGTCACGTTTTAACTCGAGCTTGAGCAGCTCGGCCGCCAAATCGCGCGTGATGTCGTCGCTGGTGGGCCCCAGTCCGCCGGTGACGAAAACGAGATCTGCGCGCGGAAAGATCTCCTGCAGGGTAGCCGCGATGGCGGGGCCATCTTCGACGGTGCGCTGTTCCATGATGCGCTGGCCAAACCCAAGCAACTGCTGCGCGATAAAGGAGAGATGCGCGTCGCGCACGTCGCCGAGCAGGATCTCAGTCCCGGTATTGATGACGAAGATGCGCATGGCGAGGAAAGAAGTTGAAGCGTTCAAACGTTACAACGTTGAAGCGGTGCAGCGAAAGCACCGTTGTAACGCTTCAAACGTTTAACACTTCAACGCGAGGCCGAAGGCTTCAGGCCGCGTCCTTGTCCTGCTTCTTGCGAATCAGGGGAAGCTTTTTGCCTTCAACCACCGCGCGATTGATCGTGACTTCCGCGATGTCCTCGCGGCTGGGCACGTCATACATGATGTCGAGCATGATGCGCTCGAGCATGGAACGAAGCGCGCGCGCGCCCGTGCCTTTGGTGACCGCTTGTGCAGCCAGGGCTTTCAGCGCGTCCTTGGTCAGGCTGAGCCGAACACCTTCCATGGCGAAGAGCTTGGTGTATTGCTTCACCATCGCATTGCGAGTGTCGGTTAGAATCTGAACCATCTCCTCTTCGGTCAATGCATCCAGTGAGCTAATCACCGGCAGACGACCAATGAATTCGGGGATCATTCCGAAAGAAAGCAAATCCTCTGGCTCGACGTGACGCACCGCTTCGCGGCGCGCGGCTTCTTCGGCTTCCAGCGTCGGGCTCCCGAAACCCATCACTTTGTTGCCGATGCGGCGCTGCACAATCTTGTCCAGGCCGATGAAAGCGCCGCCGCAGATGAAGAGAATTTTCTCAGTGTTCACCTGGATATATTCCTGGTGCGGGTGCTTGCGTCCGCCTTGTGGCGGAACGTTGCAGGTGCTGCCCTCGAGAATTTTCAACAACGCCTGCTGCACACCTTCGCCGGAAACGTCGCGCGTGATACTCACGTTGTCCGTCTTGCGCCCGATCTTGTCGATCTCGTCGATATAAACGATTCCGATCTCCGCGCGCTTGACGTCATAATCGGCGTTCTGCAGCAAGCGCAGGATAATATTCTCTACGTCTTCGCCGACATACCCCGCTTCCGTTAGGGTGGTTGCGTCGGCGATGCAAAACGGAACGTCGAGGATCTTGGCCAGTGTCTTAGCCAGCAAAGTTTTGCCTGAACCGGTCGGGCCAATGAGCAAAATGTTGCTCTTCTCGATTTCAACATCAGCCAGCGGATCCGGCTGAAAGGCGGCGGTGCCGTTTTGGTCGGGCGCCGGTATCGCCGGGGCGAGCACACGTTTGAAATGATTGTGAACCGCGACGGAAAGCGTCTTTTTGGCCGTGTCCTGACCGATCACGTACTGGTCGAGCGCCCGCCGGATTTCAACCGGCTTCGGCACGCGGATACTGGAAGACTGGCGCCGGGCGTCCTCATTCAGCTCTTTATCGAGGATGCTCTTGCAGACGTTAATGCAACTGTCGCAGATATAGACACCGGGCCCCGCGATAAGCTTGCGCACCTCAGCGTGGCTTTTGCCACAAAAGGAGCACATGGTGAGGTTGGAAGCGCGCGCCATTTAATTCCCTCCTTACGGAGCAGGTCTTATTCCTCTACTTTACGTGGTAAAGCGGCTTCCGCCACTGCGGCAGCGCGTTCTCCGGCGGGCGAGGAAGCTCCGTCGAGGAGCTTCACTTCCTTGCGGGATTTGATCACTTCGTCGACCAACCCGTAAGCCTTCGCTTCGGCGGCTGACATATAGTAATCGCGATCGGAATCGAGACGGACCTGCTCTTCAGATTTGCCGGTGTGCTGAGCGATGATCCGGATGAGGCGCTTCTTCAGCTTGAACATGTAATCAACCTGACGCTCGACATCGCTCGCCTGGCCTTGGGCACCGCCATGAACCTGGTGGATCATGATGTCCGAATTCGGCAGGGCGAAGCGCTTGCCTTTGGTGCCGGCGCAAAGGAGCACCGCTCCCATGCTGGCGGCCATGCCGAGGCAATATGTGGTCACGTCGCAGGTCAAAAACTGCATCGTGTCGTAAATGGCGAGACCGGCCGAGACCGAACCGCCGGGCGAGTTGACGTAGATGTTGATGTCTTTCTTGCCGTCTTCCATTTGCAGGAAGAGGAGCTGGGCGATCACCAGGTTCGCAATGTGATCGTCGATAGGCGTGCCGATGAAAACGATGCGGTCTTTCAGCAACCGCGAATAGATGTCGTAACTGCGCTCGCCGCGGCCGCTCTGCTCCACCACCATCGGAACGAGGACGGACTGCGAAAGATTTCGGGTCAATTCACTCATGATTTTTGCTCGGAAACAACGCTGGGTTCAGCGGTTGTGACGCTAACATTCGCCTTCAGGAAATCAAGGGTCTTACCCAGCAGGACCTGTTCCGCGATTGCGTTAAGTCCATCGTGCTCTTCGAGTTCCCGACGCATCTTTTCCGGGGAGACGTTATACCGCATGGCCTCCTGCCGGATGCGGTGATTCAGGTCGTCGCGCGTGACCTCAATCTTTTCCTGCTCGGCGATCCGGCGGAGGATGAAGTTAGTCCGAAGCCGGTGCAGCGCGATTCCGGCCGCGCCTTCCACCAGCTCTTTTTCCTTCTCCTTGAGCATGTCGTCGGTAATGCCGCGCTCGCGATTGCGTTGCACAAGCTCGCTTAAGGCGCGCTTAGTCTCACCCCGCAGCAGACTCGGCGGCACCTCCAACGTCGTCTTTTCGTGCAGGAATTTCAGGATCTGAGACTCGCGCGCCTGTTCCACTTCATGTTCCTTGCCATGCTCGATGTCATGCTCAATGACGTGACGCAGCTCAGCCAGCGTTTTGTTAGGCAACATCTTTCCGGCAAATTCGTCGTTTAACTCCGGCAGGACGCGCATCTTGATTTCCTGCAGAGTAACTTCGTATTCCGCTTTTTTTCCGCGAACCTCTTCAACCAGAAAATCCGCGGGAAACTCGACTTCCACCTTGCGCGTTTCATTTAGATTCAGCCCAACGAGTTGATCGCAAAACTTCGGCAGGAAATTATCCGGGGCGAGGTGCAACCAAAACTTCTTGCCGCCATGCAAATTCTTGCTCGCGTCCGGGGCAACTTCGCTGATCGGTTTGCCGTCAATCGTCCCCTGGAAATCGATGACCGCGAAATCGCCCATTTGCAGGGCGCGATCGGTGACATCGGCAAAATCGGCTGCCTGCTCGCGCAGTCTTTCCAGGGCCGCGTCGATTTCCTTCTCGTCCACTTTGATCTCGGCCAGCTCCACCGGAATGCTTTTGTATTCGGGGAGTTCAAACTCCGGGGCGGTGACCACCGTGGCGCGAAAGCGCAGCGATTTGTCGTCACTTAGCTGGACGTCCTCCAGGTTGGTCAGCTGAACGACGCGCAATTTTTCCTGTTCGAGGGCGCTGCGATAACTCTTGGAGACCAGCTTCTGCGTCAGCTCGTCCTGAATTTCTTTTTTGAACTTCGCTTCGATTACTTTGCGAGGGGCTTTGCCCGGGCGATAACCGGGGATCTTGGCAAAACGAGCGAAGGAATTGGCGATCGCGTCCCATTCTTTCGACACCTCGTCCGGCGGCAACTCGATATACAGAGTCGAGGTGGCGTCGGGTTGCTTCTCTACATTGACCTTCATCGGAACTGCGACGTTACGACGGGGGCGAGGCCGGGGCAAACGAGGCCGTGTAAATGTGAGGGCGTTCGATAAACCTGGCGCTGTCCTGACGACCACCCGCTAGGAAACTCGCTTGCCCTTTACGTAGACGAATTCGGGCTGCAGCGCGCCCACCCAGTAGGCAATTTCCCGGTAATCGTTGCAATCCCAGATGGTAAAGTTGGCCGACTTTCCCGCCGCCAGCGATCCAATGGTTTCCGCTCGTCCGAGTGAAGCAGCCGCATTCATGGTGGAAGCGACCATTGCTTCGGCCGGCGACATCTTCATCTGCGTGCAGGCAAGCGACAGCACCATCGCCATCGAAGCCAGCGGCGACGATCCAGGATTAAAATCCGTCGCCAGGACAATGGCGAGCCCGGCATCGATCATTTCCCGAACGCGGGGATATTGCTTCAGGCCCAGCGCGTAAACCGAACCCGGAAGGAGAACGGGCTGCACCTTGGCATTTTTCAACGCCGCGATCCCCTCCTCTTCCGTTTTCTCGAGATGATCGGCCGTGGCCGCCCCTAGCTCTGCCATCAAGGCGGCGCCACCCGAGTTCGTCAACTGATCCACATGCCCGCGGAGTTTCAGGCGCAACATTTTGGCCGCCGCGAAAATCTTGCGCGCGTGCTCGAGATCGAAATAGCCGCGCTCGAAAAACACATCACAGAACTCCGCCAGCTTCTCTTTGGCGACGCGCGGCAACATTTCCTTGATCACGACCTCCGTATATTGCTCCAGGGTGGTCTCGCGGGGCACGGCGTGGGCACCCAGAAAAGTGGGAACGATCTCGAGGGGCGTTTCCTGGTTCAGCCGGCGCAGCACCCGCAAAATCTTTAGCTCGTCCTCGATCGTTAGGCCATAACCGGATTTCGCCTCAATCGTGGTCGTGCCGCCTCGCAAAAACCAGTCGACCCGTTTCCTCCCCGCTCCGAACAATTCTTGCTCGGTTGCGGCGCGCGTTTTTTCCACGGTCGACCAGATGCCGCCGCCGGCTTTGGCGATCTGCTCGTAGGTCTCGCCCTTCGCCCGCCGCTCAAAATCGTCCAGCCGGTCGCCGCCGAAGACGAGGTGCGTATGGGCATCAACGAAGCCGGGCAGAACGACTCTACCGCCCGCGTCAATCACCTCCGCAGCGCCCGCCAGCTTCTCAATCTCAGCGCTCGTGCCGGTCATGCTAATGATCCCGTCTTCTAGGATCATTCCGCCGTCTGGAATGATTCCGAGTTCGCTGAGCTCCCTTCCGACACGCGGCCGGTTAGGCCCGGCAACGGTGACCAACTGCCCCGCGTGAACAACAGCGAGCGAAGACATGCAACTGTTGTAGCGGCGGTCTCCGACCGTCGCAAATTTATCCGTAATGGAACGGTCTTAGCGCTGCGAGAGGAAGAATGCGGCGGTCAGAGACCGCCGCTACAGGAGCGCGGGCCCTCCCGGCTTCAAGGTCTCAAACGCGCCGCAACACCGGCGGCAAAAGCGAGCATGAAAGAAGCAGCCGCCAAAACCGTGACATCCGCGATGTCCTTGGTGGGATCGACTTCGACGATATCCATCATGCGAACGATCGGCGCCTGGCCGCAAAGCCGCGCGGCCCGTCGCATCACCGATGGAGTGAGGCCGCCGGGCCGCGAACCCGGGCAGGCAGGGGCGTAAGCGCGATCGAGTACGTCCACGTCGAGATCCACATAGATGGCGCGGGCGTGGCTGAGATGACCAAGGCTTTTTGCAACGACGCTTTCGATGCCCTGATGCTCGATTTCGTCCACCGTGATTAAGGTGACTCCGCTGTCACGCACGTAGGCGGCATGATCGGGGGAATTGGTGAACGGCTGGATTCCGATCTGGACAATGTTCGCGCCCGGCAATCCTGCTTCCAATAAACGGCGAACAGGGTTTCCGTTATGCGCTCCTCTTTCCAGGTTTCTGACGTCATGATGCGCGTCAAAGGTGAGCAGGCCGCACTCGGTTAGCGGCAAGCCTAACGATCGCACACCTGCAAAAGTTACCCCGTTATCGCCGCCGAGCAGGACGGCCGCCTGCCGGCTGGCCGCGCCGCTGACAATGACGTCGTTTGGGCCGGGGAGTTCTGCGGGCGAAAGATCGCCCAGGTCGCCCACGCGCAAGCTTCTCAGGTCCACCTGCAGGTTGGAATCGAAAACACTGAAGCGGCTTAATGCATTCCTAATCGCCTCTGGCGCGAGGTCGCACCTGCCTGGAGTAATGGAATCGTTGAATGGCAGTCCCATCACCGTCAGGTCGAAGGAATCCGACCCTTCGCCGCTGCCTAACCATTGCGCGGCCGTTGGCCAATCTGCGTCCGCCATATCAGTCGCGCCCTTCCGGTTTCATGGGAACGGCAATGTCATGCCCGGCTGCGAAATCAATCGCGTGCCGATAACCTGCGTCTACATGCCGAATCACGCCCATTCCGGGATCGCTGGTGAGCACGCGCTCCAAGCGACGCTCGGCCGAGTCGGTCCCATCCGCGACCACCACCATTCCAGCATGCTGCGAGTAGCCGATGCCGACTCCGCCGCCATTGTGGATCGAGATCCACGAGGCACCCGCCGCCGTATTGACCAGGGCATTAAGCAAGGGCCAATCAGCGATGGCATCGCTGCCGTCAATCATTCCTTCCGTCTCGCGGTTAGGCGAGGCGACCGATCCCGAATCCAAGTGATCCCGCCCGATCACAATTGGCGCCTTGAGCTTCCCGCGCTTAACCAGTTCGTTCATAGCCATGCCAAACTCGGCCCGCTCGCCATAACGCAGCCAGCAGATCCGCGCCGGCAAGCCCTGGAAATGAATTCGTTCGCGCGCGAGTTGAATCCACCGGTGCAGTGTCTCGTTCTTCGGAAACAGCTCCAGCGCCAGTTGATCGGTCCGCGCAATGTCAGCCGGATCTCCGCTCAGTGCGACCCAGCGGAAAGGACCGCACCCCTCGCAAAAGAGTGGCCGGATGTATTCCGGAACGAAGCCCGGGATCTCAAAGGCGTCCTGGACGCCGGTCGTCTGCGCCTGGGCGCGGATGTTATTCCCGTAGTCGAACGTGATCGCGCCCTTGCGCTTCAGATCAAGCATCGCCTGCACATGGATGGCCATGGATTGCATGGAGCGGCGCACATACTCCTCAGGATCGCTGCCGCGCAGCGCGATTGCCTCCGCCAACGAAATCCCGTTGGGGACATAGCCGTTGAGCGCGTCGTGCGCACTCGTCTGATCGGTCAGGACATCCGGGACGATATTTCGCCTAACTAATTCCGGCAGGACGTCCGCACAATTTCCGACCAATCCAATCGAGGTGGCAGCGCGTTGTCCACGTGCCTCCGCCACCATTTTTAACGCCTCGTCGAGCGAACGGGCAATCTTGTCGCAATAACCCGTTTTCAGCCGCTTTTCGATCCGGCTCACGTCCACCTCCACGCCAAGAAAGATTGCGCCGTTCATGGTCGCGGCCAGTGGCTGCGCGCCCCCCATACCGCCCAGCCCGCCGCTGACCACGAGCTTGCCCTCGAGCGAGCCGCCAAAGTGTTTGCCTCCGGCAGCCGCAAAGGTCTCGTAGGTTCCCTGCACGATTCCCTGGCTGCCAATGTAAATCCAGGAGCCGGCCGTCATCTGGCCATACATCGTTAGGCCCAAACGCTCGAGTCGATTGAATTCGGGATAGTTCGACCATTGTCCAACCAGGTTCGAATTCGCGATCAGCACCCGTGGTGCTTCTTCGTGAGTGCGGAAAACGCCCACCGGTTTGCCGGACTGAACGAGCAGCGTCTCGTTACTTTCGAGGCCTTGCAGCGACCGCACGATGGCGTCGAACGCGTCCCAACTGCGCGCGGCGCGGCCAGTGCCGCCGTATACGACCAGGCGATCCGGATCCTCGGCCACCTCCGGGTCGAGGTTGTTCATCAGCATGCGCAGGGCGGCTTCCTGCTGCCAACCTTTGCAACTGATCTCGTTCCCGCGCGGCGCGCGAATAATCCGGCGACCGCTCATGAGCTCTCAAACTCGCTGTCGAAGTCGCCGGCACGAATAGCCGCTGCCACCCGGTTAATGTCGTGATAGAGCGCGCGGTCGTTCGTTAGGCGTGGCGCAATTTCCCGCAAGGTCGCGAAAGCCCGCTCGACGCCGCTTCCGGCGCGCAACGGACGGCGATGCTCAATCCCTTCGCCGGCGCTGAGGATTTCGATCGCCAACAGATTCTCGGCCGAGTCGACGATGGTGCGCAGCTTCAGCGCGGAAGTCATACCCATCGAAACATGATCCTCTTTCCCAGCGGAGGTGCTGACATTGTCCACGCTGGCCGGGTGAGAGAGCACCCGCGCCTCGTTGAGCAGAGCGGCCATCGCGACATGCGCGATCATGAAACCCGACTGGACGCCAGGCCGCTGGGCCAGGAACGGAGGCAGCCCGTCGCTTTTATCCGGATTCAGGAGCCGGTCGGTCCGTCGTTCGCTGATGCCCATCAAATCGGTCACGGCCAGCGCTGCGTAGTCGAGCGCAAGGGCCAGGGGGGCGCCGTGAAAATTCCCGCCCGAAATGACGTCGCCCGTTTCGAAAGACGAGCGGATTGTCCGTCGCCGATGCCGACTCAATGAGGAGGACCTCTTCGCAATGGCCCAGCGCACCACGCGACGGCGCCATGCACCTGCGGAATACAGCGCAAACTGTAGGCGTCCTGGATGCGCGGGTCGTCGCGCAGATGCGACTCGCGAATCTCGCTTCCCTGCAGCAAAAAAAGCATATGCGCGGCGGAGCGCTTTTGGCCGGGGTGCGGCCGGGCGTCGTGCAATGCGCAAATCGAAAGCCACCGGGGTGCCCATGAGCGCCTCCAGACTCATGGCCGAGGCCACGTCAGCTATGCTCGTTAGGCGGATGGCTCGTTGCAAGGCCAGACCGCCGACTGCATGCATCGCCTGAGTGCCATTAAGCAAAGCGAGGCCTTCCTTAGCCTCTAGTCGGACTGGAGCAAGCCCGGCGCGGCGCAAGGCTTCTGCGCTATCGAGACGTTCGCCGCGCAAAAGGCATTCGCCCTCTCCCATCAGAGCGGAAGCGAGATGCGCCAGCGGCGCGAGATCGCCGCTCGCGCCGACCGAACCTTTCTCCGGAATGATCGGATGAACCCCGCGGTTCAGCATTTCGACCAGTAGCTCGATGACTCTCCATGCGAATGCCGCTGAAACCGAGCGCGAGCACGTTGGCGCGCAGAAACATCATCGCGCGCACTTCCGCTTCGGCCAGCGGCTGACCGAGACCGCAGCAATGACTGCGGACGAGGTTGACCTGCAATTCGAGCAGTTCATCGGGCGCGACCCGAACATCGGAGAGTTTTCCGAAACCGGTGTTGACCCCGTAAACGACATCTCCGCGTTCAACGATCGCGTTAACGACGCGGCGCGATGCCATCCACTCGCGGCGGCACGGCCGCATTGATCGTGACGGTCTCTTCGTCCAGCGCCACCGCCGCAATTTGAGCAAGAGAGAGTTCGCGTCCGGCTAATTCCATCGGAACATAGTTTACCGGCGTTTAGCACTTGTCCCGAGCGAATTTGAGTCGTCGACCAAGGTGTTGAAACCCGACTTTCCGGAACCAGTGGCAACAAAGGGAGGGCCAGTCAACTCATCCGACCAAAAAAAAGGCCAGGTCGAGAACGACCTGGCCTTTTGCTGTTAAAGCCGTCCCCGCCATAGGGGAAAACGCTCTCATTTATTTCGAGTATCCGCGTGTCGAGCTCGCCGTCGTGCTTGCCGACGTCGTCTCGTTTTTGTGTGCGCAAGCCCCAAGGCTCAAAGCGCTGGCCAAAACCGCCACGATCATGATCGCTTTCAGAAGTTTCAATGTATATCGCCCCCTTTCCTAGCAAGTTGCTGCCGCTTTGTAGGCAAGGAAGCGGAGCCGACGCAACGATTTTCTCCACTTTCTGCCGGCCGCGGCATCTCTCATCGTTATCGTACGGGCGTTCCTTCTTCCACCAGCTCAAATAGTTCGATGACATCGGCATTTCGCATCCGGATGCAGCCGTGGCTGTCCGGCGTGCCGATCCTATCCTCGTGTCTGGTGCCATGGATATAAACATAACGATCGTGGGTATTGGCATTCTGCCTCCTCCAGCCCGTCCAGCCAGAGGATGCGGCTGGTCACCCAGTCGTCCGTCTCCGGCAATGGGTCCTCCGGTCCCAAGTGGGACGCGGCTCTTGAAAATTGTTCCGCTCGGCTGGCCGTGCCCGATCTTCTCGCCGATCTTGGAATCGTCCCAGCGGCGTCTTCATGCTGCCTTCCTCCGATCCCAGGCCGAAGCGCGAGGTGGAGACGGGTAGGAGCGAAGGTCCGGCCACTTTCCCGCAACGTGAGGAGTTCCAGATCCTCGATGCGAAATGGATAGCGATTTCGTTTGCCGAGTCTTTTTATTGCGTCCTTTTCAGCATGTCGTTGGGGCGTTAGAAGTTGTTCGATCGAATGAAAGATTATCACATTGCCATCGTTGGCGCGACCGGCGCCGTGGGCGCCGAACTCTGCAGGGTCCTGGAACGGCGGAAATTTCCCGGTTGGCGAGCATTCGCCTGATCAGCTCGGCCCGCTCGGCGCGGCAAGACGTTCGACTTGAAAGACGCAGCCATTCCGGTCCAGGCCCTTAGCGAAGATTCGTTTCGAAGGCGTCGACATCGCCTTCTTCAGCGCCGGGTCCGACATTTCCCGCTCGCATGCCCCTCTAGCCAAAAAGGCCGGCGCCGTGGTGATCGACAATTCGCCGGCTTTCCGCATGGATGCCGATGTGCCGCTCGTTATTCCGGAAATCAATGGCGAGGACGTGCGTCAACACACGGGAATCATCGCCAATCCGAACTGCACCGCGGCCGTCGCGCTCATGGCGCTTTATCCGCTGCATCGCGCCTTCGGCGTGAAGCGGGTCGATCGCGCGCCAGCTACCAGGCGGTCTCCGGCACCGGCGCGCGCGCCATCGCGGAACTGCGGCAGCAGGTGCAGGCGGCCATCGCGATGGCAACGCGGTGTCCGCCGGAGTTTATCCGCACCCGATCGCCTTCAATGTTCTGCCGCACATCGGTCGTTTCGGCGACAGCGGCTACACCGGCGAGGAAGATAAACATGAAAGTGAAGGGCGCAAGATCATGCACGCGCCTGAATTCAAGGCATCGGTCACCTGTGTGCGGGTTCCGGTCTATCGTGCCCACTCCGTCGCTGTGACCGCGGAATTCGAGCGATCCCGTCTCGCTGGATCAGGCCCGCGAAGTTCTGGCCAAGGCGCCCGGGACTCGAGCTCGTGGACGAACCGCAAGGCGAATCGTTATCCCGATGCCGCTCTTCGTTGCCGGGCACGACAACTGCCAGGTCGGCCGGGTGCGGATCGATCTGCGCTTTGGACAACGGCCTCTCCTTCTGGGTCGCAGGCGACCAACTGCTCAAAGGCGCGGCGCTGAACGCTGTGCAGATCGCGGAGCTGCTTTAGAACTTACGCGCGGCGGGAATTCGCCGGCGTCAGTCTACGGCGTTGGGGACGGCGGCGGTTGCTTGTTTCTTCCGCCTCCACCCTGCTGCTGGTTCTGCTGTTGCTGTCGTTGCTGAGCGCGTTGCTGTTGCAGCTGCTGCTGCTGGATCTGTCGCTGGCGAGCAAGACTTTCAGCGTTCGGCGGATTTCCAGTGGCTTGTCCCTGGCCCCCGTTAGGCGCCAACTGTTGCGGAGATTCATTATCGACCGCGCCTTGTTTGAAAGCGGGCTGCCCATCAAACGTCTTTTGCGGCGGAAGCGAATTCCCGCCCGCGTTTGCTGCGGATGGGTTCGGTTGAGTGGGTAACGGCTGCCCATGGTTTAGCTGGCGCTCACGCAGAAGGCGCCGTGCCTCGTTTTGCTGATTCCCGGTATTCGGTGGAAGAGTGTTTGGATTGACGACGGCATTCTCGTTCAGGTTCGGGCGAACTCTGCCGGCGTCGTGTCCAAGACCGCCCGGTGCGTTCGGTAGCTGATTGTTGGCCCCTGCTTGTTCGCCGGGCGACGGAGAAACCGTGGGGAGCCGCCGGACATTGGCGCCTGCTGCTGCATCCATGGCGTGTGGTCGATTGGCCTCGCGGGCTTTCAGGTTCTGCTTGAACTGTGCTTTTGCCTGCGCGTCGCGCACCCCGGCGGCGGCCCAACCGGTGTCCAGGTTTGGCTTCGCAACTTTTGTTTTCACCATTCGCGGCGCGACCGACCGAGCCGGCTTCGCGATCCGCTGCGGCGCGGGAATGACCAGCATCTGACCCTGCACCCTTGATTTCATTCCGCCGGAACGGGCTGCCGCGGCGAAGTTGACGTTATTTTGTCGCTGAATTTTCAACCGCTGGATCGGACGGGTGGCGTGGCGACTAACGACATTGATGTCAGGCCCGTAGTTGCAAACGACATGATTGCGATAGGTGATATTCGTGACGTTTATGGTGACGTTCACGAAGGTGATGTTTTGCACGATCGGACAAATATGTCGGCGCAAAACCGGCTCCCCGATGTAGCGAACCTCAATGAAATTGTAATAGGCCGGGCCGATGTCGTAGGCGATATCCACATCGCCGGTGATCTCACCACCCTCGTAAATCGGTTCCGCCGGCGGCAGAGGTGCCCAACCGACATACTCATCGCTGGTGCGCCAGGAGACCCAGGCCGGTCCCCACTCCAAATCCTCATCACGACCGGGCACCCAGATCCAGCCCATGTCTTCGAGATGCGCCCAACGACCGTAATGATAAGTCGCCCAACCGAAGTCTTCGTAGGAGACCCAAGTCCACCCATCGTCCGTATAAGCCCAATATCCGTCGGCATACGGCCGCCATTCCCGGTCGCGCGCGGCGATGTCGGGCTGCCAGCAGTAACCGTAATCCCCAACCTCGATCCAGCTGCCGCCCTCGAGGTTATCGTAGAAGAAGTCGACGCTCACGTCAGCGTCAGCGTGCGCGGCTGGAACGGCCGCGATTGCACCAACAAGCATGACCAGGAGAAGGAGTGTTCGCTTCATAGGATTCTGTTAGTTGCTTTGACTTCGGAGAACGTTTGTTTATTCACGCCACGATATGAGAACCCCGTGCGGCGCTGAAAGTTACGCGATAAGACGGCTCCTCAAAGTCGCGAAGCTCCTGGCTTGCGCTTCTTATCCTTCGCTCAAGGCAGCGAGGTGTTCAACGCGGCTTAACAACCACGAAAGAGCGGGTGCGATGGCGGCAGACGGAAAGAACCTGCGGCTGTCTCGGATCAAGCTTGGCTGCCGCGCTTTTGAACTCGTTCACTGACGCGACAGGCTCCCGATTGACCTCCTCGATCACGTCTCCCCGTTTCAGATCCGTTGAAGCGAGCGATGTGTCGACATCGGAAACGACAACGCCACGGATCCCGTTTGGCAGGTCCAGCTGCTGCGCCACGTCCGGTGTCAGTTCGGTAACGGAGACTCCGGACAATCCGGAAGCGGCTTGCCCCGACGGCGGCTGGTTCGCGGGCGGAGCGGAGGGCTCACTGTCGTCTTCGTCCGGCGCGGTCTGCGGGGCCCGGCGCGGCTGGTTTTGGCTCAGGTAGTCAACAGGCTGCTCCTTGATCGTGGCCGATACCTTGAGCGGCTTGCCGTCGCGCTCGATTTCGATATCGACCTTTTTATTTAGTTCCACTTGCGAAACGAGGGTGCGCAACTGGAGAAAGCTCTTCACTTCGTGGCCGTTAAATTTGCGAATGACGTCTCCTTTTTGAAGATGAGCGTCGGCGGCCGGGGAGTTCGGCACCACGTCGTCCACGACCGCACCATCTTCCGGGAGGGATTGCAGTCCGCGGTTGCCGCGTCCCTGGATCCCGAGATAGCCGCGAATAATCCGGCCTTGTTTCAGAAGACTTTCCAGCGCCGTCTTCACCGTGTTTGAAGGAATCGCGAACCCGATCCCCTGCGATCCGCCGCTGCGCGAAATGATCGCGGTGTTAATGCCGATCACTTCGCCGCGCAGATTGATCAAGGGGCCGCCACTGTTACCGGGATTGATTGCCGCGTTGGTTTGCAAGAGATCGCCGAACGCATCGGCCCGGTTGGGGCGACCTTTGGAACTGATGATCCCGTCGGTGACGGTTTCCTCGAACCCGAAGGGATTCCCAATCGCGAGAACGAAATCGCCAGCCTGCACGCTGTCAGAGTCGGCTAACTTCAGCGGCTTTACGTTCGGGTCGTCGATTTTCAAAACCGCGAGATCTACGACGGCATCGGCCCCGATGAGCCGGGCTTTGCGCGTCTGCCCGTCACTCAATACCACTTCGATTTCGTCGACCTGGTCGACCACGTGATTATTGGTGATGATGTGACCCTCGTTAGTCACAATCACTCCCGAACCGAGAGAGTTCTGCACCAGCTCCTGTTCGCGCGGAGAACGAAACTGCCGTGAGTTGCGGAAGAAAAAAGAGAACGGATCGAGAGCCTCGTCGCGGCGGGTGATCTTCTTCGAGGTTTTCACCGCCACTACGGACGGGACCACGCTATTGACCAGGGCGCGCCGTTCCCGGTTCAACGCTTCCAGTGAAGCAATGTTCTTGGTGTCGATCGGAACGTCACTGGCCAGGGTATACTTCTCTGGCTGCCGCTGGAGAATATTCAGCCCGCCATGATGCAGCTGGTAATCGTAGAGCGCAGAGATGGCGAGGCTGAGCACACCGACAAAGACGACAAATTTGAGGAGATTTTTCATCAGCTGACGTTTGCGAAAGTTCGTCCCTGTTCTTCGACAATCAATGGCCGGAAACGTTGATTTTCCGGCCACTCCAACCCCGGGTCGCGCTCGAAGATGAGGGTGGCCGCGACCCGCGCTTGCTTCATCACCTCGCCGTCCTCGCGCAGGTTACCAATGCGAAGAGCTGGAAGACCGCTTTGCGCCGTTCCGAGCAGGTCCCCCGGACCGCGGAGCAGCCAGTCAGCCTCGGCGATTTCAAACCCGTTATTCGTTTGCACCAAAACATCGAGCTTCTTCAGCGTTTCTTCCGATTCCTCCGAGCTCAGCAGAATGCAATACGACTTGTGCTCACCGCGGCCGATTCGGCCCCGCAGCTGGTGCAGTTGCGCCAGCCCGAAGCGTTCCGCGTTCTCGATTAACATCACCGTCGCGTTCGGCACGTCCACCCCGACTTCGATGACTGTGGTGCTGACCAGCACCTGGGCCTGGCCGCTCCGAAAGCGTTCCATGATTTCCTGTTTCTCCGGACCCGGAATGCGCCCGTGCAAAAGTTCACAGGTGAACGGCTGCAGGCGCGACTTCCAACGCTCATACTCAACCGTCGCTGCCTTGGCCTGCAGCTTCTCGCTCTCGTCGATCAACGGATAAACTACGTAGACCTGGCGGCCGTCCCCTAACTCCTTGCGCAGGAAGTCGAGAACAGGGTCAAGCTTTTCCGGGTCGCGCAAGGCAGTCACGATCTTTCCGCGATTCCGCGGCATCTCGTCGATGACGGAAACATCAAGATCTCCGTAAGCGGTCATCGTCAGCGTCCGCGGAATCGGCGTCGCGGTCATGACTAGCACATCCGGCGGAGGCTCCCGCTCGGTCAAACGCGCCCGCTGCGCGACCCCGAACTTATGTTGTTCATCGATCACGACCAGGCCGAGGTTTTCGAGGGGCGCGCTTTCGTAGAGGAGGGCATGCGTCCCGACCACGATCTGCGCGAGATGCGGGAACTGAGACGCGTAAGCTTTCGCTGATGCGATGTCCCCCTCCCGGGTAGCGCACTCGTCTCGAGTGCTGGCTGCGTTGCTGGCGGTTTTCGCCTCGCGGTCCGGGGAGCGCAGGCTGCCAGCCTGCGCCTCGCGGCAGCCTGCCGCGAGGTCCGACGACTCCGTCGTCGTCTGATAATCAGATGGCCAAATCCACCGGTATTCCTCGTTAGGGCTAGCCGTCCCAGCAGTCCACGGATTCCTCGTGATATCCGAAAACTTCTCACGAAGATCTGATTCCGATCGAATTACCCGATCGAAGGATTCGGATTCCCATACCGGCGCATCGCATTCATCGATCCGATTAATACGATGCGCCGTATACGACTTGATGCTGTGCAAGATTTTCGAAAGCGCGAAAAACGTTGGCTCCTTTTTCTTGGCCCCCTTTTCGATGGCCGGCTCGATTAGCATGTGAACGTGGTCGGGCATCACACAGGCCGCGTAGAGCTCGTAACGGCGATCCTTCCATCGAAGGATCGAGTCCATGATAAGGTCTCTCGCCTTTGGGCAAAGCTGCCGCCTTGAATGGGTGCTGAACGTGATCATGTATTTCGCCCATGGCCGCTCGAAATGGGGAAGACGACGCTTCGAATAGCGAACATCCACAGAGTCGTCCGGCGGGCCGCCGGACGCGGCAGGCTGGCAGCCTGCGCTCCCTGGAGTAGTGCGTGATCCAACGCTCTCATCGCCAGCACTCGAGACGAGTGCGCTACCCGAGAGAGCCGCGCTCGCGCTCTGTGCGGGGACTCCGTTCCCGTATTCAAACAATGGCAAAGGCCCGCTCTCTTCCTGCCGACCAGAGGTGCGCAGCGCGATTCGCACCCCTAACGGCTCCAACCATCGCCGCAAAACATCGTAATGCTGTTCGGCCAGAATTTGCGTGGGTGCCATGAGGGCTGCCTGGTAGCCGGCCTCGACATTGAGGAGCATGGCTGCGATCGCCACCACCGTTTTCCCGGAACCGACGTCGCCCTGCAGCAGACGGTTCATCGGTTGTTTGGACGCCAGCCCGGCGCGGATTTCTTCGATCACGCTTTCCTGCGCTCTTGTTAGGTCGAACGGCAACTGAGCCCGAAATTTTTCCAGCAATGCACCCGGGCCGCAATGATTGTCGCCGGGCCGGGAAACCGCCTTGTTGCGGCGCGCCGCCACCAGCATCTGCAAGGCAAAGAATTCCGACGCAACCAGGTGCCGCTTCGCCTTCTCCAGATCATCCCACGTTTCCGGAAAATGAATGGCCCGAAGAGCGTCGCGCCGTTCGCCTTTAACCAGATTTTTCGGAGCGAGCGTTTCCAATGGCTCCGCGGAGAGTTCGCGCAGAATTCGATAAATGATGCCGCGGAGCAGACGCTGCGACACGCCCTCTGTCGCGGGATAAATCGGGGTGATCCGTCCGAAATGAATCGACTCTTCGGTCTCATCGGGCTCGACCACTTCGAACTCCGGATGATCGAGGCAGATTCGTTTACCGCGTAGCCTTGGCTTGCCGAAGACGACCAGGCGCTGACCGGTGGCGATCATTTTCTGGACGTAGTGCAAATTGAACCAGCGACAGGTCAACGGCTGGCTGAGCGCGTTCGCGTCCTCTTCTTCCAGCGTGACCTCGAAAATTTTTTTCCAGCCGCCGAACCGGCGGAGCTGGGTCTTGACCACTTCGCCACAAAGACAGACCGGGACATCGCTTTCTTCCGTGGGAAAATGCCGGAAACTCCTGACGATCCTCGTAACGGCGGGGATAGTGCGTGAGCAGGTCTTCCACTTTCTCAATGCCGAGACGCCGGAGGGCGGTCACCCGCGGCGTCGGGATCCAGTCAAGCTCGTTAAGGGGTTGCGAAATCTCCATTGGTTAGGCCGCCGCGGCCGCCCGAATCGCCTGGACATGCAAATCAATCCGCTGTTCCCCTTCGTATTCGCCGGCCTTGACCCGGAAGGCGACGTCCCAGGGTGGAGGCGGCAATTCCACGCCGATGGCATCAAAGTATACCGCGCGCTGATGATAGTTCCTCTGCCTGAGACGCAGGAGCAAATGCTTCTCCTGCAGCCAGCGTGGCGGAGCCACGCACTCGACCGCGCGAGCGAGAAAAGAGGCTGCGGATTGCCGTTTCCGAAGGGCTGCATCATCTCGTGCCAGTTCAGAAAAGCGAAGTTTACTTCGGCAAAGCTTAATTCGTGGTCAATCCGAAGTCGCGGCCGCAGCTGATCGTCAGAGAGAAGCTCACGCGCCACTTTTTTGAAGGCGCGAGTGAACGCTTCGAAATTCGTTTCCAGCAAACTGAGGCCGGCTGCCATTTCGTGGCCGCCGTATTTATCCAGCCACTCGCTGCAGGAGGACAAGACATGGACTAACGACAGGCCTGCAATGCTTCGACCGCTGCCTTTGCCCCGTCCATCGGCATCGAAACCGATTACCACCGCGGGCCGATGATATTTTCGAGCCAGGCGCGAGGCGACAATGCCCAGCACGCCTGGATGCCAGCCCGGAGAGCCAACGACAATGGCCGCTTCTTCCGCGGGATCATGGTCTCGAATGCAGCTGCTCCTCGGCGGCGGCGAGGATTTTCTTTTCCACTTCCTGCCGGTCTCTATTTTCGCGGTCGAGATCACCAGCCAGATTTGCGGCTTCCGCAGGATCATGGGTTACGAGCAATCGCAGCGCCTTTTCCGCCGTGCTCAGGCGGCCGGCCGCATTCAACCGCGGCCCGAGCCGATAGCCGATGTGTTCCGGCAAGATCGGCGCACACACCGCGCTGATTTCCATCAGCTTGCGCAGTCCCAGGCGGGTGGTCCGGGCGATCTCGAGCGCCCCCTTCTGCACCAGAGTCCGATTCTCTCGTTCCAAGGGAACGATGTCGGCCACCGTGCCTAATGCGACCAGATCGAGCTGGCTCCGCAGATCAAAGTTCGGGAGTGGACGAGATTTCAAAAGGGCATGGCAAAGTTTGAAAACAATCCCCACGCTGCAGAGGTACTGGAAAGGCGAATCCGCTACCGTTTTTGGATTCACGAGTGCGACGCATTCTGGCACGGAAGACTTGGGCTCGTGATGATCGAGCACGATAACGTCTACGTTCTGTCCGCGGAGATGTCCGATCTCGGCGACGGACGACGTTCCGCAATCGACCGCGATCAGCAACTGCGGCTGATGAGTGAGGAGACAACGTTCCACGCTTTCTCTTGTTAGTCCGTAACCTTCCTCCATGCGCAGCGGCAGGAATAACGCGGGGGCACAGTCGTACGCCGAAAGGACCGTCGAAAGCAGGGCCAGCGATGTGACCCCGTCCACGTCGTAATCTCCGAAAAGGACGACGCGCTCTTTCCGCTCGATGGCGGCAAGGACCCGCTCCACCGCCGCGCGCATCTGCGGCATCAGGAAGGGATCGGTCAGCGCCTTGAGCCGGGGACGCAGGTAAAGTTCCGCGTCTTCGCGGGAGGCGAACTGCAACCGTGAAAGAAGACGGGCAACGCAGGGCGAATCGCAAAGTTCATCCCAGGGAATGGACGAGCCGGCCAGGTTTTCCGCCGGGGCAATGATCCATTCCGTTCGCACCGAAAATGATAGGCTGCTGCTCCCAAGCTGACAAGCAACCGTCAGTCAAACGCGCTGAAGTGCCCCCTTTTAACGCCAAGAGCGCTTCGATTACAGCCTGCCGCAGGGCCATCACTCAAGCCTCTTCCGAAGCGAAATCGCATCGAAAGGCGCGTGAACTTTGGCGTCGTTGTCGAAATAAACGTAAACGTCGAGAGGTCGGGGCATCTTTCGAGCCGGGGAAATCAGCTTCGCATCAATCGGTTGCTCGGCTTTGCGCCAGTGCTTGATCCGGGATGCCCACCAACCGAGCGCTGGATCAGAATATCCGCTCACGTAAAGCTGTTCGTCACCATGTAAGCGGATGTAGACGAGGTCAGCGGTCAGATCTTCCGCGTAGGGCCATTTCCCGGCGGTGTCGGCAAAGACAAAGGCGATCCCATGCTCGCGCAAAAGTTCGAAGAATTGTGGCACGAGGAAGGTCGGATGGCGCACCTCCAGGGCGTAACGGAGCGGCCGCGATTCATCCATCTTCAGCCAGGGGCGTGTCTTTAACTTTTCATCATGTCGGCGCGCCAACCGCGCGGCGGCGGGGGTGTCGCGCGGCAACATTTCAAAAAACGCCTCCAGCCGCTCCGGATTGAAACCGAAGTTAGGCGGGAGCTGCCAGAGAATGGGCCCGAGCTTCTCGCGCAAGGCGAGTACGCCCGAGGCAAAGAAGTTCGCCAGCGGGGTCTCTGCATCCTTCAGCTTCTTCATGTGCGTAATGAAGCGCGGTCCCTTGACGCTAAAAACGAAACCACCCGGCGTTTCCTCATACCAGCGTTGGTAGCTCGACGGATGCTGCAGGGAATAAAAGGAGCCGTTGATCTCGATCGAATTGAAAGAGCGGCTGGCAAATTCGAGCTCGCGACGTTGCGCGAGATCTTTCGGGTAGAAGACGCCGCGCCAGCCGGCATAGCGCCAGCCGGAGATCCCAATCCGCAGATCGCCGCCCCGTTTCCGGCGCGGGCGGGTTAAATCGCGCGCAGATCGCGCCGCTGCAGTTTGAGAAGACTGTGCTTTACGCATAGCTCCGAAAACAATCGCAGCCCCTCCTTCTCGCGTGCTCCGAAATCGAAGCACAGCGCTGTACTATAATAGAAGCGCAGGAAGTCCGCTTCGAAGGCCTTCTCCTCTCCGATCAGATTATCGAGATCCGCCAGATTCGCCGCTTTTCGCTCTCGCAGCCCTTCGGCCAGCTCCCCAGCCTCGGGCAACTCCGGGCGAAGCAGCCAAAGTGCGAAGACAAAGGGGCCTCCGGTGCGGGCGCGCCACTCTTCGCCCAGGTCGAGATATTCGTAGCGACCCGCAAACTTTTGCCGGAAGCGAATGGCCTGGTCCCCAATCAGCAGCCGTGAGCGGCCGGAAGGAAGCTCGGCCAACGGATCCGCCGGCGCCGGATGCTCGCCCCATGGCGCAGCGCGCTCGGCCAGCAAACATCGCAACAACGCAACGCCAGTGGCCGAAGCAGGATCAACTTCTATTTCGCGTGGAACCTGGCCGCGTACGTGCGCGACGAAAACGCTGTAGACCGGCCCATCTGAAGCGATCGCAACATTGTCGACGATCGTGTAAACGGGATTTCGCAAAAACTCGAAGCTCGAAACGAGCGCAGCGCTTAACTGCCCGACCGCCAGCTGGCGGCAGAGCGCTGATGGGTGATCGAACTGCACATCTCCCGGCCAGCCGCGAATGAGCGGTCGCGCGTTGACGTATTTAACGCAGCCGATGCGCGGCAAAGAAAGCCGCCCATCTGACGAAGCCGGGGCACTCGCCTCCACGCCTTCGCTCAGGCGCAGGCCAGCTCCGATTCGACTTCGCGCCGGCCGGACTGCTCGGCGCCGTTGCTGCGGTTCGCTCCGATCCGGCGATAGTAGCTGTCGCGCTGCACTGGCTCGCGGCCCGCTTCGCGAATCGCATGCTCCAAAGCCGAGGTCGTTTGCTGCTGCGGTGTGGTCGCGCCGGCCATGTGGAAGATCTTCTCTTCCAAAATGGTGCCGTGCAGATCGTCGACGCCGTAGCTCAGGGAAATCTGCGCAAGGGGCAGACCCATGCTCACCCAGTAGGCGGTAAGATGATCGATGTTATCGAGATAAATTCGACTGACCGCGAGGTTCCGTAGTTGATCAATCGCTGAGGCCGCTTTGATGTGTGAAAGCACGGTCGTTTGCGGCTCGAAGGCGAACGGGATGAAACCCGTGAATCCGCCAGTCTGGTCCTGAAGCGCGCGCAATTGCCGCAGATGATCCACGCGTTGCTCGATCGTCTCAATATGACCGTAGAGCATGGTGCAGGTGCTGCGACCACCCATGCCGTGCCAGATTCGATGAACTTCCAGCCACTCCTCCGCGCTTTCTTTTCCGCGGCAGATGGCATCACGCACGTCTGCGTCGAAAATCTCGGCACCGCCTCCGGTAATCGAACCCAGCCCGGCTTCGCGCAGGATCTCCAATGTTTCCGGGATCGACTTCTTGAAGATGCGTTGCGCCAGATGCCGAATCTCGATCGCGGTGAAGGCCTTGATATGAAGATTTGGATCAAGGGCGCGGAGCTGCTGCAGCAGGTCCAGATACCATTCCTTCTTCAGGGAAGGGTGAAGGCCGCCGACCATGTGCACTTCGGTGATCCCGGACGCGAGGGCCTCGCGCACGACCTTGATGATCTCATCAATGGCGTATTCGAAGGCGTGCGGATCGCGCTTCCGCGCGGCAAAAGCGCAGAACTGGCACGAGAGGATACAAACGTTGGAATAGTTGATGTAGCGGTTGTGAATAAAACTGGCGTAGTTGCCGTTCTTCCGCTGGCGCACCACGCTGGCCATGATGCCAAGCGCGTTCAGGTCGGTGCTGCGGTAAAGTTCCGCCGCCTCTCCTTCGCTAATCCTCTGCTGGGCCTCCACTTTCTCGGCAATCGGCCGAAGGTTCGTTGGTATCAGTGAATAATTCATTGCGGAACGCGGTCAAATTCGCGGCCGCCTAGAGGATGCATGGCTGCGGTTAGACTTGCAACAAAAGGCTTTTCTGAATCATTCGGAAGAACCGTTTGAAGCAGCCTTGGCCGAGGCGTATGGGTCTGATACCCGGCGCGTGCGTACACGTCATGGCTCGCTTCCCATCATCGCCCGGCGACCCTTCCTCCGCGGAAGACGCTGAAGACGTTCGCCTGATGCGGTTGATCGGGCGCGGGGATACCGCTGCCTTCGAAGAACTGGTGCGCCGACACCAAACTCTCGTGCTCGGAACGGTTTCGCGCATGCTCGGGTCGAACTCGGACGTCGAAGACATTGCGCAGCAGGTCTTTCTGCGGGTGTGGAAGAGCGCCAGCCGCTACGTCGCCCGCGCCAAATTTACCACCTGGCTGCTCAAGATCACCCGCAACCTCGTTTTCAACGAGTTACGACGATCCAAACGTCGAAATCTGGTGCCGATGCAGGCCGACCCTGAAGCGGAGGAACTGCCTCTGCCGGACGAAAAAACGACAGCGCCGGACGCGGCAGCCTTGGAAACAGAGCTGCAGGGTGCGATTGAAAAAGCCATTGAAGCGCTACCCGAAACGCAGCGGATGGCGCTGGTTCTGCGCCGCTACGAGGAACTCAGTTACGAGGAAATAGCGGAAGTCCTGGACCTTTCCGTGCCGGCGGTGAAGAGCGTGCTATTCCGCGCCCGCACCGAGCTCCGGCAGCGCCTTGCGCACTATCTGGAGCAGTAGAGCCGCTGTTCGAGTCCAGCTTCAGAGCTAGACAATTCGCAAGCGGGCCGGTCGCGCCACTCTAAGGGAAAAGCAAAGAGGGCGGACATCTTGCGACATCCGCCCCCTCTCAACCCCACATTTGCTAAATTTTAGAAGTCTCGATCTTTGGCCGAGCTCTTGAACTGGACGTCAGTCGAGGTTTCCGGCGCCGGAGGGATACCGGGTTTCGGATAATTGGCCACATTCTGCCGCTGAGGAGTCGGCACCAGACGAACAGCGCCCTTGGCGTTGTTCCGCCATCCGTTCGGGTCCGCATATTCTTCGCCGCTGTGCGTGAGGCCCGTCACCTGATCCTCCAGGCCGGTGCCGTAATGCGGATCGACAATTGTCGGGGTCACAAAGACGAGCAGATTCCGCTTCGTCCGCGCATTCAAGCGCTCGCTAAAGAGGTAATTCAAGCCCGGCAGGTCTCCGAGCAACGGCACTTTGTTGCGCGCTTTGGTTTGCTCGTCCTGCAGGAGACCCCCGATGGCGAGAGTGTCGCCGCTCTTGATCAGGACGTTGGAGTCAAGGGTGCGCGTGTCGATGATCGGGCTGGCCACGTTAGCACCAGCAAAGTTGAAGATCTGGTCGCCTACTTTATTGCTGATTTCGGGCTTAACGTTCAGGGTAATGAAGTTGTCTTTATTGACCGATGGCCTAACCAGCAGCTTGTTGCCGTAGAGTTTGTCCTGAAAACCGCCGAACACCGCGGTGGCGGTCTGTTCATTGAAGTTCAGCTGCGGCACCGGTTGATTTCGAGTGATCTCGATTTTTGCCTGTTGATTATCGGCCGTGACCACGCGCGGATTAGCCAGGAATTCGGCATCGGCGTCCTCATTGAGGAATCGCATGGTAACTTGCATCTGTGGCACAGACAAAATGGCGAACATGCTGCTGGGCACGCCCGCAAGGTGTCCGAGACTACCGATTGGGTCATGATTGCTCTGGCTTCCCAAAGCAAGACCATTGGTGGGGATGTTTTGGCCCGGCTGAACCGCCGCCGGATTGAAACCGCCATAACTGGCCGATTGAGCATTGGTTGAGCTGCCAAAAACACCCGCCCAGTTGAACCCGAAGGACTGCTTCGGGTTCGCTGTCACTTCGACCAGGCGCGCTTCGATCATGACCTGCTTGGTGGGCTTGTCGATCTGCACGAGAAGCTTGCGCGCGGCGTCGATGTTCGATCGTGTCTCCCGAAAGAAAATGGTATTGGTGCGTTCGTCGACCTGGGGCGGGTCTTTGCTGGCCAATTGGGACGCGAGCAACGGCCCGATGTCTTTAGCGCGGGCGTAGCTGAACTGATAGCTATCGCTTCGGTCGGTTCGGCGGTGCGTTCCTGCGCGGTTTTGATGTAATAGACATTGTCGATCTGATCCATGAACAGGCTTTTCGCCTTCACAATGATCCCGATCGCCTGCAACGCGGTGACATCCTCGAGCCGCATCGTAACCGTGCCATTGACTGCTTCGCTCACGACCATGTTGACCTTGGCCTGGCGCGCAAGGAGGCGGAGAACCTGACCGACATCGTCTCCTTGGAATTCGCGAACACCGACGCCGCCGCTTTCGACGGCGCTCTCTGCATCAACCGGACCGGGCGCGGGTACGGCCGCTTTCGTTGCGGGGGTAGCGGCCGGAGCAGCGGCACTGGCCTGAACCAAAAGCATGGGTGCTTCGGATCCCTTACCGGTGGTCGAAGAGACAGGCGAGGTTGGAAGATTAGTCGCCGCGGCGGGAGCCACCGGAGCGGGGGAACTGGTCTGAGCTTCGGCCAGCATGAAGGCGGTGAGCGACGCTGCCGTCACGAGGCTCAGGATTTTGTGAGGAGTTGCCATAGGATGATGCAAAAGAGGTGATGCGCGTGCGGTAAAAGCAGGAAGCAGACCAGGGTGGTGCTGACCCGCGGCGCCTTGGATGGCGCAGTTTCATCGCTTGATGAATTTCCCCGCTGCAGGCGGGAATTGCACTAAACGAGCCAACCCGTTCAGGCCGACTCAACCGCCGCCAGAAATCGCCTCATCAAAGCTAAATCCTTGCGCCCCAGCTCCGCCTCCACTCCCGAAGAGACATCAACCGCAAAAGGACGAACGGCGCGGACCGCTTCACCCACGTTGTCCGGCGTAAGTCCGCCCGCTACGACCAGCCGAAGCCCCGGATTTTTCCGAACCGCGCGCGCGGCAATCGACCAGTCGAAGGTGTGGCCGGTTCCGCCGAACTGTCCGCCATAGCGGGTGTCGAGCAAGAGGGTGTCGGTGAAATACGCTGCAACGTCAGGGGTTTCGATCTCGCTCGTTACCGCCAGCGCTTTGCCAAACCGGATCGCATTATCGGCGGCTTGCCGACAAAACGCGGGGGTTTCTTCGCCGTGCAGTTGCACCGCATCGATGAACGGAAGCTGGGCCGTCTCGACGAACTCCTGCCAGGTCGGATTCGTTAGCACCGCCACACGGGTGACCACATCCGGGACACTGTCGAGCCAGTCAAAATCGCGGTGCCGATCGAGCTGCCGTTTGCTGCGAGACGAGAAATTGAAGCCGAGAGCGTCAGCGCCCAATTCGATCGCCCCCATCGCGTCATCGAGCCTCGTGATCCCGCAGATTTTAACCAGGACGCGCCCTGGACGAGTCCGGTCGGGAACAAACATGGCAGGTCAGCGGGGTTCGATGACCCGGCCTTGCACGCGCTTGATTTGCGTGTGGTGAGTCAGGACGTGAACGCGGCCGTCGCTACCGCGGAAGAATGCGCTCAGGATCCAGCTGACGATGCTGATCACGATGGCGCCCCAAAAGGCGCTCCAAAAACCTTCAACGTGAAACCCGTTCACGATGCCTGGAACGATCAACAGCATGAGCGCGTTTACGACCAGGATGAAGAATCCGAGCGTTAGAAGAATGAGGGGAGCGCTCAAGATGAGCAAAACAGGCCTGAGAAACGCGTTCAGAATGCCGAGAAGAAGAGCGGCGGCGATGAGCGAAGCGGCTCCGTCATAACGGATTCCGGAGATGATGCTGGACGCAACCATCACGGCCAGAGTCGTGAACAGCCAGCGGAAAACAAAGTGCCGCATGTGGGAGATTAAACCGGAGTGACGGATTTGGAAGCGGGACTACAAAACTACTTGCGAAGGCGATTAGCACCGGTAACCGGTAAGAGAAATCTGAAAGAGAAATAAAAGTGCCCAAGAAAAGAACCACCGCCAAGAAATCCGCTGCGAGCGAAAACGGCGAGAAGATCGAGGCCGTTCAGCCTGTCGCCAATACCGAAGTTCCTTTCCCCGCCAAAGCGCGGAAGAAGGCGAGCAAACCAGCGGCGAAAAAAACGGCTGCGCCGCGCCAAGCCAAGACTGCAAAGCGGTCGAATGCCAAGCGCAACGCGGAGCCGTCAGCGGACCAGATTCAGCTGCGCGCCTACTTCATTTCCGAACACCGCCAAAGGCTGGGAGTTCCCGGCGACCATCACTCCGATTGGTTGGAGGCGAGACGCCAGCTCCTGCTTGAAGCGGGGCAGAACTGAATCATCAGCGAGACGGAGCTCGTCCCTCCCTGGACGCTCAGGGGCGTTCGGCAATGTCTGGAAGGCACTGCTTCACTTTGTCGGCTAACCGATTGATCGAAAACGGTTTCGGCACCAATCCGCGCACACCCGGTTCTTTCAACAGTTCCTGCGCGCGTTTTTCGTCGCCCTTGCCCGAGATCAGGATGAGCGGCGGGATGGGACGCGGCGGTTGCGCGTGGTCATAGACCTTGCCGATCAGAAAGAAGAGCATGGCACCATCGATCATCGGCATCGAAAAATCGTAGATGAAAAGGTCGAACGATTTTTTTAAGGCGAGTTCGAAGCCGTAGGTTGGATCGGGAGAGGTGTCCACTTCGCAAACTAGCACGGTCGTTAACGCCTCCCGCACGATCCGCAGCAGCGACACATCGTCATCGACCATCAGGATCCGCTTCGCTGCCGTTGCATCTGCCATGGCTGCACGCTTGCGCAAAAGGGGCGGCGCTTTCAAGTTTATCTTCGTTGAAAGCAGACTTGAACGAGGTTGAGCAGCAGCTGGCGGGCGCTTTGCGGGAGCGCCTGGCCATCATCTCCGACCAGGAAAGCCGCCGTAATCCGGAACAGCACATGGAGCGGTTGAAGGCGATTTCGGAGCGCATCGAACGACTGGGGTCGGAGTTACCAGAGCCGGTTCATCCACGCCTGGCTCACTTCCTCGAGCGGAAAAGTTACGACAAGGCGCTGGAGCTGTTGGAGACTGGATTACCGCCAACCGGGTAAACCTGCCAACAGGCCTGAACGTCGAAGTGCGGCCAAAGCTTCTGGGTAGCGCTGCCCGTTGGCCGCTATTTGTGACTTGGTGCGATGTCGCGCGTCTGATACTAACGAAAGGTCCTTCCGCCCTAATGGATACCACCCCTCTTATCCGCCATCGGTGGCCGATCGTAATCGCGGTCGTTGCTTTTGGCTTGGGAGTTCTCGTCGGAAAATCTTTTCAGCATCCCACCGCAGTATCTCTCCCGGTCACGGCAGCCGCAAAGACGGAGACAAAGGCAGCCGGCGCCAAGGCCGGTAGCGCAACAGCGCTTACTCCGCTCCGGCACGAAGAGGCCGGGGAGCCCATCGAGATCGAGGACGGCGACGCCCTGGGCGCCATAGTTTCCGGGCAATTCAACAACACCGGTGCGGTCAGCACCGAGGAAATGGTGAAAATGATCAACACTGCGGTGGTGGGTAGCGGCCAGCGCACCGCCGGCGCTCTCATCGGCCGAATCAACTTCGGCCTAACGAAAGAAAACGCGGCCGAAGCCGCGCGAACCATCAGCTCCTTACCGGCCAGCCCGAAACGCCAAATGCTTGAACAGATGATTGTCGGGCACTGGGCCGATCTCGATCCGAGTGCGGCCGTCGCCTACGCAGCTGCGCTTCCCCCCACCCCTGAGCACCTGGGCACTTTCGGGATCGTGATCGGTCATTGGGCCAAGCAAGACCTGGAAGCCGCCTCAGGCTGGCTTCGACAGCAGCCGGAAGGTCCGTTTCGAGATAATGCGGCGCACAGCATCGTGACCGCTATGGCCGATAAAGACCCCAAGGCGGCTTTTGCTATGGCGAAAGATCTGCCGAATGGAGACAAGACCGATAACACCTACAACACCATCTTCAGCCGTTGGGCGCGTAAGGACCCCGCTGACGCGGCCGCCGTCGCGGCCCAACTCCCGCCAGGGCCAGGGCGGGAAGCCGCCTGGAACCAAGTCGCGGACGCGTGGGCCGAGAAGGATCCTCAATCGGCGCTGAATTGGGTCAACCGATTGCCCCCGGGCGAAGAGCGCGACGCTGCGATGCAGCAACTGTTCGGCGTATGGGCCCGCAAGGACCCGGCGGGAGCGGCCTCGATGGCAACCAATCTTGCGGTCGGCGAAGGTCGGGATCAGGCAATTCAAAGCATCGCTTCACGGTGGGGCAGCAAGGACCCGCGAGCCGCCATCGCCTGGGCCAATGGCCTCCCAGCCGGCGACGCGCAGCGCAACGCCGTGAGCTCCCTTGTCTCGTCGTGGGTCCACTCAGATCCCGGTGGGGCTGCCGATTACGTCGCGGGCTTACCGCCAGGGCCGCTACAAACCGCCTCCGCCAACTCAATCGTTAACCAACTCGGACGAGATGATCCGAAGACGGCCGTGACCTGGGCGGAGAAGCTTCCCGCCGGCGAGGTGCGAAACAGTGCGCTCGACACCATTGTCCGACAATGGAGTCGGACCGATCCGAAAAGTGCGGTGGAGTACGCCTCCGCAGTCGCACAATCTTCCGGCGGTCAAAAGGATCAGGCCCGTCTCCTCGAGACTGCCATGTCTAATTGGGTTCGAGCCGATATGGACAGCGCCATGCCCTTTTTGGACAAGATCGAAAACCGTTCCGTCCGCGACCGTGTGGTAGCCAGAGTCATCAGCGGCGTGGCGGAGCGCGACGCTGCGCGCGCGGCAAAAATGGTGAGCGACATGGCGGGAAGCCCTTCGCAGGCAGACGCCGCAGGGAACCTTGCATCCAAATGGACTGTGCAGGACCCGGGCGCGGCATCGAAATGGGTGGGAACTTTGCCTGAAGGAAAGGCGCGCGAACGAGCCATTCAGAATGTCGCCCGCACCTGGGCCGATAACAATCCGCAGGGGGCTGCGAGCTGGCTGCAAACTCTACCGGCGGGGCCATCGCGCGACGTCGCGATCGGCTCATTTTCGAGGTCGGTCGCACGATCCGATCCCGAAGCAGCACTGCAATGGGTCGGAACGATGAACGCAGGGGATCGACGACAACAGGAGATCAGCTCGATCGCCCGACATTGGCTGCAAACCGATCGGGCGAAAGCCACCGAATGGATCCGGAACTCTCCCCTGCCCGAAAACACGAAAGCCCGGCTGCTGGCCGGGCCTTCGGAAGAATAAGATTTGGCGCTCTCGTTAGCGGGAGTAGAGCTCGACGATCAGCTGCTCGTTCACGATCGGCTGCATCTCTTCACGCGAGGGCAGGTGGGCGACCGACCCTTTAAAATTATCGCGATCGACGGTTAGCCAGTCCGGCACCGGCACAATCTGCGTGAGCTCGAGATTGCGCAGCGCGAGCTGACGTGATTTCGGCTTGTCCTTGATCATGACTTCGTCGCCCGGCTTCACATTGTACGAGGAAATGTTGACTGTCCGGCCGTTGACCGTGACATGTCCGTGGCCAACCAGCTGACGGGCGGCCCGGCGGGTGTTGGCGAGGCCGAGGCGGAAAACGACGTTATCGATTCGCGTCTCGAGCAATTGCAGGAGGGTTTCACCGGTCACGCCACGCTTACGCAGGGCCGTCTGGAAAATGCGACGAAACTGGCGCTCGAGCAGCCCGTACTGATAACGAAGCTTCTGCTTCTCGCCGAGGGCGATGGCGTATTCGGATTGCTTGCGGCGCGAACCTTTCGGCCCGTGCATGCCCGGCGGATAATTTTTGCGCTCGAGCGACTTGGAAGGTCCGAAAATCGGAACGCCGTAGCGCCGGCTAACTTTGGTTTTTGGTCCGGTGAATCTGCCCATCTGAGTAAAGTCGTTAGTTAAGGGTTGAAGGAATCAGACGCGGCGCTGTTTCGGCGGACGGCATCCGTTGTGTGGAACCGGTGTGACATCGCGGATCACCGTCAATTCCAGACCGATCGCCTGCAGGGCGCGGACGGCCGATTCGCGGCCAGCCCCGGGGCCTTTGACGCGAACTTCGACTTCCTTGAGCCCATGACCCATGGCTTGGCGCGATGCGTCCTGAGCGACGAGCTGTGCTGCGTAGGCCGTGCTTTTACGCGAGCCTTTGAAACCCACTTTACCGGCGCTCGACCAGCCAATCACTTTTCCGGTGAGGTCGGTGATGGTGACGATCGTGTTGTTAAAAGTGGAGAGGACGTGCGCGATGCCGGTGTGGACGTTCTTGCTTCCCTTAGCCTTGATGATTTTCGGCTTCTCAACGTCATCGGCATCGAGCGAGAGATTCTCCTTCGGCGCTTCGGCTTTCTTTTCCTCGGCTTTGGGAGCAGCCGCTTTTTTGGCCGGCTTCGGGGCCGCTGGGGCTTCTGCCGCAGGGGCAGAGGTGGCGGCGGCAGCGGCGGGCG
Source organism: uncultured Verrucomicrobiae bacterium (assembly GCA_963746035.1). Lineage (GTDB taxonomy): Bacteria > Verrucomicrobiota > Verrucomicrobiia > Chthoniobacterales > UBA10450 > JBBRDU01. The sequence continues at coordinate 299,460 of CAVUZN010000003.1, forward strand.
CTGCTTCGGTGGACGGCGTTTCCGGCGCGGCCTCCGCCGCTTTTTTCGGCGTGACCTCTTCGGTTTTTGCTTTGGGGGTTTTCTTTGCGTCAGCCATGGTCGTTAAACTTTTCCAGCCTTGGCATCCTTGTTCCGGATCACGCCGACCGTCTTACGCGGTCCTTTACGGGTGCGCGCGTTCGTCGAAGTCCGCTGGCCACGCACCGGCAGGCCGCGGCGATGCCGAACACCGCGGTAACAGTTGATCGCCTGCAGTCGCTTTAAATTCGCCTGCGTTTCGCGGCGAAGATCGCCTTCGATTGCGAGCTTGTTGTTGGTGATGGCGTGAATGATTTCATTGAGCTGCTGCGGTGATAGATCTTTGGCGCGCAGATTCGGGTCGATGCCGGTTTGATCGAGAATGCGCTTCGAGGTGCTCAGCCCGATCCCGTAAATGTAAGTCAGCGACGCTTCGATGCGCTTGTCCGCTGGAATTTCAACTCCGAGTAGTCTTGGCATAAACTTTTTTCTTCCTAGCCTTGGCGCTGTTTATGGCGCGGGTTCTTGCAAATGACGCGCACGACGTTCCGGCGCTTCACTATCTTGCAAGCTTCACAAAGTCTTTTCACTGAGGGTCGAACTTTCATAAAAAAAACGATTCGGCGATTCTACCAGGCGTTTGGAGACGATCCGCAGGTCATCTCTGGCGGAAAGTGATCCGCCCCTTCGACAAATCGTAGGGAGAGATCTCTAGCATAACTTTGTCGCCTGGCAAGATACGAATAAAATGCATCCGCATTTTCCCCGAAATATGCGCTAAAACCATATGACCGTTGGGCAATTCGACCCGAAACATCGTATTGGGAAGGAGCTCGGCAACAACGCCTTCTACTTCAATTGCGTCTTTCCGCGCCATGTCAGGATTTCGGGCTCTTCCTTCGTAACAAGAACAGTGTGCTCGAAATGCGCCGAGGCGGTGGCGTCCGCCGTCCGCACCGTCCAGCCGTCCTCCAGCAGGCGAACATCAGCGCCACCGAGATTGATCATCGGCTCGATCGCCAGGGTCATTCCCGCCTTGAGCCGCGGTCCAGTGCCACGTTTGCCGTAATTCGGAATCTGCGGCTCCTCATGCAGCCGGCGGCCGACCCCATGGCCGACAAATTCGCGCACCACCGAAAACCGGTGCCGCACTGCTTCCTCTTCAATCTCCGCACAGATATCCCCGAGGCGGCCACCGTCGGTCGCCTTGGAGATGCCGCGTTGGAGCGCGGCTTCGGTCGTTCGCAAAAGCTCGTCAACCCGGGGGTCTACCATCCCAACCGGAACAGTCGTCGCCGTGTCCCCCACCCAGCCATCCTCGATTACGCCGATATCAAGTTTCACAATGTCGCCGTATTGGATCCGGCGCTGACTGCCGATGCCGTGAACGACTTCATCATTCAGGGAGATGCAAATATTTCCCGGAAAAACGCGATGGCCTAACCGGTAACCAAGAAAGGCGCTTTTTACGTGCGCTTCCTGCATAAAATCGGCGGCTGCTTCATCCACTTCCTTGGTGGTGATGCCGGGACGAACCAGTTCGCTGACCCGCTCGAGCACATCACTGGCGGTGCGGCAAGCGCGCCGCATGCAGTCCGCTTCCTTCGCGGTCTTGATCGGGATCATGCCGCCGCCGCTTCAATCAAACGCGACACGTCCGTGAAGACTTCCTCACGATCGCGATTGCCGTCGATTTGTTTCAAAATGCTCAGTTTGGAATAGAAGTCAGCCAGGGGCTGAGTCTTGGCGTTAAACTCTTTAAGACGCTTCTGCAGGACTTCGGGGTCGTCATCATTTCGGCGAACCAGCGGTCCTTCACAGAACGGGCAAACCGCGCGCTCCGCGAAAGAGGCGCTGGAGACGCTGGTGGTGAAGCCGCAGCCGCGGCATTGCAGGCGGCTGCCGATGCGATCGCGCACGGTCTCTTCGGAAACGTCCAACCAGATGGCAAGATCCAGCGGCGTGTGATGCCTGGCCAGAATCTCCTGCAAACTTTCGCCCTGCGGAAGAGTGCGGGGAAACCCGTCGAAAACGAAACCGTAACCGCCGTGGAGACGAAGCCAGTCTTCGATCAATTCCACAATAATCTTATCGGGAACAAGTCCGCCCTGCTTGGTGTATTCAGCCGCTTCCAAGCCTAACGACGTGCCGAGATCCTTTTCACGACGCAGGATAGCGCCGGGTGAGGTGACAGGAATACCGAACTGCCGGGTGATGAGCTCGGCCTGTGTTCCCTTCCCGGAACCTGGCGCTCCCAGAAGCACGAGTCGCTTCTTCACTTAACGACTGGAGATGAAGATGGCGACGCCGGCAATGACAAGAACGGCGATGACAACATAAAGCCACATCAAGGGTGCCCTGCTCGGCGGCATCACCGCGGCTGTAAGTCGAAGTGCGATCAAAGGCACGGCCGCGGATGCGTCCCTTGCGCAGGAAACCGTCGTAATGCCGCTGAATCAGGTGCGTCTCCACCTGGCGCATGGTGTCGAGCATGACGCCGACGATAATCAGCAGACTGGTGCCACCAAAGAACTGAGCCGTGATCTGCGGCACGTGCGAGCGATTGGCTCAACAAAGCTCGGCAGGACAGCAATGAGCGTCAGGAAGATCGCGCCGGCGAAGGTCAGCCGGGTCATGGTGAAATCGAGGAAATCAGACGTGGGCTTGCCCGGCCGCACCCCGGGGATGTAAGCCCCATGCTTCTTTAGATCATCCGCGATCTGAGCCGGCTGAAATTGCGTCGCCACCCAGAAATAGCTGAAGAAGAAAATCATCGCGGCGAGAAAAACGTAGTGCGCCCAGCCGACGGAAAGCGACTCGGAGATGCGCACCGCGGTCGGGTTGTTTCGGAAGGCCATCTTCACGATGGTGGATGGGAAAATGAGGAGGGCGTAAGCGAAGATGATCGGCATTACGCCGGCATAATTCACCTTCAAGGGCATGTGCTGAGTGCCGCCGCCGTACATCTTTCGGCCGACCACGCGTTTGGCGTATTGGATGGTGATCTTGCGTACGCCCTGGGTGATGGCGATGACGCCTGCGATGACGAGGAAGAGGAACGCGATCATCAACACCAGGATGGACGGGTTGACCTGGCTGCCTCCCCCGGGAGTCGAGGGGACGAAAGTCTTCCAGGCCTGCGCCAGAGCTGCGGGCAAGCGCGCAACGATGCCAATGGTGATGATGAGCGAAATGCCGTTGCCGATACCTCGCTCGGTGATTTGATCGCCCAGCCACATCAGGAAGAGCGTTCCGGTGGTGAGCGAAATAATCGTGATCGTGATAAAAGCCCAACCCGGGTTCGGGACCAGCGCCATGCCGAGGTTGCGGATGGTGTCGGCAATGCCGGGCAGCATCTGATAGGTCTCCGGATGCTCCAGCGATTTGGCGAGGAGGAACCCTTGGAACCCGCAAAGTGCCACCGTGGCATAACGGGTGTACTGCATGATCTTCTGCCGCCCGCCGTCTTCGCGCTGCAGACGACCGAGCTGTGGGATAACCGCGGTGAGCAGCTGCATCATGATCGATGCGCTGATGTAGGGCATGATCCCTAACGAGAAGATCGCGCAATTCTCCAACGCGCCGCCGCTAAACAGGTTAAACAGAGCCGCGACACCGCCGCCGGATCTTTCGGTCAGGGCACTCTTAAACCATGCCTGCAGAACCGCCTGGTTAACGCCGGGCGTGGTAATGGCCGCGCCCAGACGCACGATGACGATGACCGCCAGCGTATAAAGAATGCGCCGCCGCAACTCAGGAATCTTGACCGAGTTGAGAAAGGCAGAAACCATCCGCTAGATCCGAATCGCTACTCCGATGGTTAGCGCTTTTTTGCGGAGGCCTTCTTCGCCTTGGCCGCAGTCGGTTTCTTCGATGCTTTCTTCCGCGCGGGTTTCGCTTCCGTGGCCGTCTCGGCCGCGGCTTCGGCGGGAGCGTCTTCCGTCGCGAGCGTACTTCCGGTCGCGCAAAGTCACTGTTGCCGCCGGCCTTGTCGATTTTCTCCCGAGCGGAAGCACTGATCTTGTCGACTTCGAAGGTGAGCGCGTGCTTGAGCTCGCCGTTGCCGAGAATCTTGACCCCGGCGACGTGGCCGCGCACGAGATTCGACTCGCGCAAAAGCTTTTCGTTAACAACCGTGCCGGCTTTGAATTCGCCGAGATCGCCCAGGTTCACTACCGCCCAGTTCTTATGGAAAGCAGCGTTGTTGAAACCGCGCTTGGGCAAACGACGAATGAGCGGCATCTGGCCGCCTTCGAAACCGAGACGAATGCTGCCGCCGGAACGCGCCTTCTGGCCTTTGTGCCCTTTGCCGCTGGTCTTTCCGTGACCGGAGCTTTCGCCGCAGCCTAGCCGCTTGACGCGATGGCGCGAACCTGGACGTGGACGAAGTGTGTGCAGGCGCATCATGACTCAGACTGGGGTAGCAGCCGGTGGCGTGACACCATCCGGACCGCGCATTCCGCGCATTTTGAAAATTTCATCGCGGCGGCGCAGCGACTTGAGCGCGGCAATCGTCGCCTTGACCACGTTGGCATGGTTGCTCGAGCCGAGCGACTTCGCGAGCACGTCCTTAATACCGGCTGCTTCAACCACGGCGCGGACGCCACCGCCGGCAATAACGCCAGTTCCGGGCGAAGCCGGACGCAGGAGCACGCGGCCGCCGCCAAATTCGCCGATGGTTTCGTGCGGGATGGTGTTCTCGTGCAGGGACACCTTCTGCATCGACTTGCGGGCAGACTCGGATGCTTTGCGAATCGCTTCCGCGACTTCGTTGGCCTTGCCGAAACCGACGCCGACGGAACCGTCGTGATCGCCCGCCACGATCAGAGCGCTGAAGCTGAAGCGACGTCCGCCTTTCACGACCTTGGCGCAACGATTGATGAACACGACCTTTTCAGTGGTATCGCCACGCTGCGGCCGAGATCTGTCGGTGTTGCGTTCCTGTCTCCTGCCTTGGTTTTGTTGAGCCATGAATTAAAATTTCAAACCGCCTTCGCGCGCTGCGTCCGCCAGGGCTTTGACTTTTCCGTGATAAATGTAATCCGCCGCGATCGAACACGACCGCGTCGGTCTTCTTTGCCAGGAGACGTTCGGCAATCGCTTTGCCCGACACTTCGGCGTTGGCGCGGTTGGCCGCAACTTTGCCTTTGCCGACCACGCCGGCTTCCCGCGTGGAAGCGGAAACAACGCGTGCGGCCGGCATCGTCGTCGACGACCTGGGCATAAACATGTTTGCCCGAAAAATGAATGGTCAGGCGCGGACGTTCCGCCGTTCCGGAAACTTTCTTCCGGATGCGTTGATGAACGCGCTGGCGAGTCGCTTTGCGATTGATGTGGCCATGACTACTGAACGGTTTTGCCTTCCTTGCGGCGAATCTGCTCGCCGGCATAACGAACGCCTTTGCCTTTGTAAGGCTCGGGCGGGTAATAGCGGCGAATATCAGCCGCCACCTGGCCGACCGTTTTCTTATCGATGCCCGGTGATGCTGATCTTGGTGTTATCGGTCACCGTGATTTTGATGTCTTTCGGAATCGGGAAAAGGACCGGGTGGGAAAACCCGAGGCTGAGGTTCAGGTTTTGTGCCCTGCACCGCCGCCTTGAAACCGACGCCTTCGATCTCGAGGTTCTTGGTGAAGCCTTCGCTCACGCCCTGGACCATGTTGTTCACCAGCGCGCGGCGAGAGCCCGTGCAGCGCTTTCACGCTGCGGCTCTCCGCTTCACGCGCGACCGTGACTTTGTTGTCCGCCACGGTGGCCTTGATCTGACGCGGCAGATTCCAGCTCAGCTTCCCTTTCGGGCCTTCGACGGAAACGGCGCCCTGCGTCATCGATGTTGACCTTCACCTTGTCGGGGATATCGACCGACTTTGTTTCCGATTCGCGACATAAAATTACCAAACGTAGGCCAGCAGCTCGCCGCCGACATTTTGTTTCTTCGCTTCGCGGCCGGAGAGAACACCCCGCGGGGTGGAAAGAATGGCGATGCCCATGCCGCCAAGCACGCGCGGAATTTCGCCGGCGCCAACATAACGGCGCAGACCCGGGCGGCTGACCCGTTTCAAGCCGGTGATGGCGCTGGAGCGATTGACCAGCTTGTTCGTGATCTTGATGCGCGGATGCGCGGCAGCGGTATCGACCTCGTAATCGGTGATGTAGCCTTCCTCTTTCAGAATCTTGGACAATATCCGCCTTGATGCGGGAATAGGGCACAAACATCTCGGCCTTCTGCGCGGTGCGCTCCGTTGCGCATGCGCGCCAAAAGGTCAGCAATAGGATCAGTCACAGTGCTCATTGGTCTTAACTAGCGGCGGCCGCGGCCGTCTTCTTGGCCCGATCGCTGAAGGGCATTCCCATTTCGCTGAAAAGCGATTTGGCTTCTTCGTTCGTCCGCGCGGTGGTCACGATAGTAACATCAAAACCGATGTTGCGCTTGATTTTATCGAGCTCGACTTCGGGGAAGATAGACTGGTCGGAAACGCCCAGGGTGTAGTTGCCGTTGCCGTCGAAAGCAGCGGGGCGAAACTCCGCGGAAGTCGCGGATACGCGGCAGCGCCGTTTTGATCAGGCGCTCGAGAAATTCATACATGCGCTCGCCGCGCAGGGTGACCTTGGCGCCGATGACCTGGTCTTTGCGCAGCTTGAAATTCGCGATGCTCTTCTTCGAGGCGGTTTCCGGCGGCTCGCTGGCCGGTGATGAGCGTGAGCTCAGCCTTCGCGTCTTCCACCGCCTGCTTCACATCCTGCTGCGAACCGACGGAGGTGTTGATCACCACCTTCTCCATTTTCGGGATCTGGTGGACGTTCTTGTAGCCATGCTGCTCGCGCAGAGCCGGCATGACGCGCTCCTTATAATCGCTGGTAAAATTCGTTTTCCATTACGCCTTAGCTTTCGCCGTTTCTTTTTTGGCGGCTTTCTTCTTGGCCCGCCGGCTTTGCCCTCTTTCTTCTCCTCGATCAGGCGAACATTGGAGATATGGATCGGGCCTTCGCGCTCGCGCGATCTTGCCGTTCGGGTTGTCCTGCGATTTGCGCATATGCTTTTTGATAATGCGCACGCCTTCGACGAGGACCCGCTGCTTTTTCGGCAGCACCTCGAGGATCTTGCCCGAAGAACCTTTAAAGTTCCCCGCAATGACCTCGACGTTGTCGCCTTTCTTGACGTGAAATTTCAATCGGTTCATTAAACACCTCCGGAGCGAGCGAAACAATCTTCATGAAATTGCGCTCGCGCAGTTCGCGCGCGACCGGACCGAAGATACGGGTGCCGCGCGGATTCAAATCTTTGTCGATGATCACGATCGCGTTGTTGTCGAAACGCAGGACCGAGCCGTCCTCCCGCTTGATCGGCTGCCGGGTGCGCACCAAAACCGCACGAACCACTTCGCCTTTCTTGACCGTGCCGGTGGCGCTGGCCTCTTTCACGTTGGCGGTGATGACGTCGCCGATATCGGCGAACTGCGAATCGCCTTTGCCGATGACGCCGATCATGGTCGCCATGCGGGCGCCGCTGTTATCGGCCACATCAAGTCTGGAACGAATCTGGACCATAAAAAATCCTACTTCTGGATGACCTCCACCAGACGCCAGCGCTTGAGCTTGCTCAGCGGGCGCGTCTCCATGATGCGCACGGTGTCGCCGGCCTTGGCCTTGTTCTCTTCGTCGTGCGCGTAAAATTTCTTCTTCTGCTTAACGATCTTGCCGAACTTCGCGTGCGGCACGCGGGTGACGGTGCGCACCACGATCGTCTTGTTCATTCCGCTGGAGATGACTTCGCCCGACGCGGGTCTTGCGCGTCCCGCGGGCCGGTCGCGCCTCCGGGGCGGCGGCGTGGCGTTGTTGTTTGATCCTGTTCGGCCATAAAGTTACTTCGTTGGCGCGGGTCTCTTTGCTGCGCTTGCTGAAAGATGGTTTCGATCCGCGCCACATCACGGCGGATCAAACGCAGCCGGCTCGGTTGTTCAAGCTGGCCGCTCTGCTGTTGCAGACGCAGATGCAGACTTTCCTGCCGCAGATCGCGGCGTTTGGTCAGCAACTCGTCCGTACTCATCTCGGTGATTTCTTTGATCTTCATACAACTCAGGCCGCGACGTGGTGACGGGTCAAAAATTTGGTGCGCACCGGCAATTTGTCCGCGGCCAGGCGCAGGGATTCGCGCGCGACCGATTCGGGCACGCCGTCCAGTTCAAAAAAAATGTTGCCCGGCTTGACCGTGGCCACCCAATACTCGGGCTGGCCTTTGCCTTTACCCATTCGGGTTTCGGGCGGACGCGCGGTCACCGATTTGTCCGGGAAAATGCGGATCCAAAGTTTGCCTTTGCGCTTCATGTTGCGGGTCAACGCGACACGGGCGGCTTCGATCTGGGTGTTGGTGATCCAGGCGCGCTCGAGCGTTTGCAGGCCGAACTCGCCGAAATCGATGCGAAGATTGCGCGAAGCAGTCCCCTTGCGGCTTCCCCGCTGGGTCTTGCGATACTTCACTCTTTTGGGCATCAACGGCATAACAAATCTTCCTCTTGGTTAGACCTGGGCGGGTTCAGGAACGGGTGCCGGCAGACTCGAGCCTGCTGTTCGGGCGGCATCTCTTCCTTCTTACAGATCCAGCATTTCACGCCGATCTTTCCGTAAACCGTGTTGGCTTCGGCGAACCCGTAATCAATCGGGGTGCGCAGGGTATGCAGAGGCACCTTGCCTTCGCGATACCATTCCGAGCGCGAAATTTCCGCGCCGTTCAAACGGCCGGAGGAACGAAGACGAATTCCCTGCGCGCCAAAATCCATCGCGGTCTGCACCGCTTTCTTCATGGCGCGGCGATAAGCGATACGGCGTTCGATCTGCAGCGCCACATTCTCCGCCACCAGCTGGGCGTCGAGCTCAGGCGTCTTGATCTCCTGGATGTCGATCTTGATCTGTTTGCCCTGCGCCATCTTCGAAATCTCTTCGGTCATCTTCTCGATCTCGGCGCCTTTGCGTCCGATCACGATGCCGGGACGGGCGGTGTGGATAGTGACGCGGATGCTGTTCCAGGCGCGCTCGATCACAATCTTCGACGACGGCGGCGAACTGCAGCTTCTTCTTCACGTAATCGCGAATCTCGAGATCGCTGTGCAGGAAACCGGGCAGCTCCTGCGGCGAGGCATACCAGCGCGAACGCCAGTCGCGGTTCACCGCGAGACGAAATCCGATTGGATTAACTTTCTGTCCCATAAATTATTTCCTGGCTTTCGCTTGTTTTCTTGCTTCGCCGTTCTTCTTGCGGGCCGGCTGGTTTCGCGCCGCCGTCTTCCTTGCCCGCTTTCGCTTCCTGCTTCTGGCTGCGCTTTGCGCGTTTCGCGAGTTCTCGATCTTGGAATCTCGTCAGTCAAAACGATGCGAATATGGCTGGTTCGTTTCAAAATCCGGCTGCCGCTTCCTCGCGCGCGCGGCATCATGCGCTTCATGGTTGGGCCTTCGCCCACGATCGCTTCTTTCACGACCAGGCCGTCGACTTTCAGGTTCGCGTTATTCTCCGCATTGGCGACCGCGCTCTTCAGCGTCTTATTGATAAGACCGCCGCCTTCTTCGGGGTGAAAGCAAGAATGTCGAGCGCTGCCGAAACCGGCAGACCCTGAATCTCACGCGTGACTTCGCGCACCTTAAACGGCGAAATCTTCGCATACCTGTATATCGATCTAACTTCCATTTTTATTGTTAAACGTTAACGATTCTACCGCTTCACGCTTCAGCGTTTAATCCGACCTGGATTGGCCTGGGCATCACCTGCAGCCGATCCTTTATTTTCTCTTTCTGCAGAATCCATTTCTTGAATCACCGCCCCGCAAATTTTCTGTCGCACATCGACCACTCGCAGACGTGGCGATCCTTTTGTCACCCCGCATCACCCGCATCGGCATCCCGATCTTACGCCCTGTTTTTCGCCGATGTTGCCGACCACGAATGACCATTCGTCCTTCACGCTGATGACGCTGCCGTCGATCAAACCCGGCTGTTCCGCCGCCGGCTGCTCGAGTCGACTCTTGCTGACCAACTCGTTCGTGCCGCGCAATTGCGTTTCCACGTCCATGCGCGCCTGCGCATCGCCGCCCTGCGAGGTCTTCAGATAACGAAACATCGCTTCGTTCAGCCGCAGCATCTGGTCGCGATATTCGTCGCGTTCCTTCTGCGCCAGCTGAAGATCGCTCACCGCCGCCAGCAAACGCTGCTCGAGTTTCGCCCGGTCCTTGTTCGCCGAATGCAGCCCGAGTGCTTCCATGCGCAATTCGCAGATCGGAATACTTGCGACGAAACAATTCCGCTTCGGCGTTCGATTCCGCCAGGCTGGTCGTCAAAGTCTTGAGCGACTCCTGCTGCGATCGACAGTTGCCGGCGCAAATCTTCATTCTGCGCAAGCAACGCCGACGCGGTCACCTCGCGCTCCGCATTTTCAACTTTGGATTCTGACAAAGAACTATTCCCTCTGCCGCCAGCCCTACAGCCAACGCAGATATCAAAATTGCAAATTTTAGAAGGAGCCGCCGAGGCAACCCACATCCAATCTGCAACTTGAAATCTCAATCTCAAATTACTTCGTCACCTTCGCCGTGTGCGAACCGTGCTTCTTAAAGATCCGCGTAGGCGAAAATTCGCCGAGCTTGTGACCCACCATATTCTCGGTCACGAACACGGACTGAAAAATCTTGCCGTTGTGAACGAGGAAAGTGTGGCCCGACAAAATCCGGCGTCACCATCGAGCGTCGCGACCAGGTTTTAATCGGTTTTTTCGCGCCCGCGGCGTTCATCTTGTCGATCTTTTCCAGAAGATGCGACTCGACGAAGGGTCCTTTCTTCAATGATCTAGCCATAAAAATCAAATTTTAACTTTTCTTCTTCGACTTGCGGCGCTCCAGGATGAAACGATCGCTCGGTTTGTGTTTCGCGCGCGTTTTGAAGCCTTTGGCGAGCTGGCCCCACGGACTGACCGGGTGATGGCGTCCGCCACCGCCCTTGGATTTGCCCTGGCCACCGCCCATCGGGTGATCGATCGGGTTCATCACCATGCCGCGCACATGCGGCCGGCGTCCCTGCCAGCGAGTCCGGCCGGCTTTGCCACTCGAAACGTTCATGTGATCGACGTTGCCGACCTGCCCAATCGTGGCGAAGCAGTTCGCGTGAATCCGGCGAATTTCGCCCGACGGCATTTTCACCAGCGCGTAATCGCCTTCGCGGTTGTTCAGAGATCGCCTGCTGACCCGGCGCTGCGCGCAACCTGGCCACCGCGGCCCGGTGTGAGCTCGATATTGTGAATGTTTGTGCCGAGCGGAATGGCGCGAAGCGGAAGCGCGTTTCCAAGATCCGGCGCGGCTTCGTCCCCGGCGGCCACTTTCGCGCCCACCGCAAGGCCGTTCGGCGCCAGGATGTAGCTCATTTCGCCATCGGTATACTTAATAAGAGCGATGCGCGCGGAACGGTTCGGATCGTACTCGATGGCGACCACTTCCGCGCGACACGCCGTGCTTGCGCCGTTTGAAATCAACCCGGCGATATTTCTGCTTATGGCCGCCGCCAATGTGGCGCGACGTCAGACGGCCGTGGGCGTTGCGGCCGCCGGTCTTCTTCTTCGGCTCGACCAGCGATTTCTCCGGTTTCCACTTCGTGATTTCGTCAAACGCGGGAAGCGACTTGAAGCGCAGGACCGGTGTGAGTGGGCGAAAATTCTTGAGTGCCATACTTAAACGAGTTCGATCTTGTCGCCTTCCTTCAAGGTCACGATCGCTTTTTTCCATTGCGGTTTGCGGCCATAACGGACCGCGACCCGCGCTTTTTTTGCCGGCATAATTGCAGGTATTGACGTCGATGACCTTCTTCTGGAAAAGGCGCTCGATCGCGTGCTTGATCTGAATCTTGTTCGCGCGCGGGACTGACCCGGAAAACGTACTTGTTGTGCTTCTCGCTCAACAACGTCGATTTTTCGGTCAGCGAGGCGGTGTGGATGATATCGTAAGGAGTCGTTCATTTCGCGTTGATCCTTTCGCCCAGTTTCTCCAGCGCCGCCGGCGTCACTAAAATTTTGTCGAACGCGAGCAATTGCTCGGTGTTCACATCGGTGGCGGTGGCGAGATGACGTCGTCTTCACGTTGCGCGCCGACTTGAAAGTGTTTTCGTCGAACGAATCAGAGATCAGCAAAACTTTTCGCGCGTCCGTCGCCTTCTTGACCATGCGCGATAAACGACTTCGTCTTGACCTCGGACACGGCGAACTTGTCGACGGTCAGGACGTCGCCCGCTTTGATCCGCTCGCTCAACGCCTTGTGAAAGGCGAGGCGGCGAACCGTCTTCGAAACTTTCTTCGAGTAATCGCGCGGCTTCGGCCCGAACACGACACCGCCCTTGCGCCAGATCGGCGAAGAAGCATAACCGGCACGGGCGCGCCCGGTGCCTTTTTGCCGCCACGGTTTCGAGCCGGACAAATCAACTTCCGCTTTCGTCTTGCTGTTGGCCGAACCGGAGCGACGCGCCGCGCGCATCGCGACCACCGCATCATGAACAGCCTGCGTGCCCGCGACCATTCTCGATAATGTCGATCTTGGCTTCCTTGGCGGCGGCTTTGGTTAAAACTTTCGCGCTCATTTCTTCTCGGCTGCTGGCTCAGGTTTTTTTGCGGGTGCTGGTTTCTTACCGGCGGCGGCCTTGTCTTGCTTGCCGTGCGACTGATGAAGCGCAGCTTGAGCAGCCGGGTCCTTGATAGCCGGCCGGACGACGACGTAGCTGCCGTTCGATCCCGGCACCGCGCCGCTGATTAAAATAACTTTTTCCGCCTCGCGCACCTGGAGGACCTGCAGGTTTTGCACGGTCACGCGCTCGTCGCCCATGTGGCCGGGCATGCCCATGTTCTTCCAGATGCGACCCGGGGTGGAACGATTGCCGATGGCGCCGTTACGCCGGTGCGTCTTGGAACCGTGCGCCGCGCCCTGGCCGGCAAAATTGTGCTTCTTCATGACGCCCTGGAAACCCTTGCCCTTGGAGCGGCCGATGACGTCCACCCAATCGCCGGGCTGGAATTGAGTAAGGCTCAGGTTCACGTCGCCCTCCGGGCGATCGGCATCGAGACGAAATTCACGCACGAACTTCTTCGGCTCGGCGCCGGCCTTTTTGAATCCGCCGAGAGCGGGCTTGGTCAAGCGCGATTCCTTCTGGGTATCGAAGCCGACCTGCACCGCGGAGTAGCCGTCGTTTTCGTTCGTTAGGCGGCGCAGCAAAACGTTATCGCCGGCGGCGATCACTGTCACCGGGCGCAGCCGACCCTTGGCGTCGTAAACGCTGGTCATGCCAATCTTCTGTCCGAGTAACCCGATGCTCATGTTGTCGATTTCTTAAAAGTCTCAAGCGCTAGATTTTGATCGTGATGTCCACGCCCGCCGGCAAGTTCAGCTTCTTCAGCTCGTCCACGGTCTTCGCGGTCGGCTCGATAATGTCGAGCAGGCGCTTGTGGGTGCGGATTTCAAATTGCTCCATCGATTTCTTGTCGACGTGCGGGGAGCGGTTCACGGTAAATTTTTCGATGAGCGTCGGCAGCGGGATCGGGCCGGCCACGCGAGCGCCGGTGCGCTTGGCGGTCTCCACGATATCGACCGCGGATTGGTCGAGCATGCGATGATCGAACGCTTTCAGACGAATGCGAATGCGCTGGCCGTTGGTCATTTTTTCTCCTTTTGATCAAGGATGGCGGCCACGAGATTCGCCGGCACCGGTTCGAAATGTGAAGGCTCCATCGAGTAACTCGATCGCCCTTTGGAAAGTGAACGGATCGCCGTGGCGTAACCGAACAACTCAGCCAGCGGCACCTCCGCGTGAATAATAGTAAGATTGCCGCGCGTCTCGATGCTGTTGAATGCTGCCGCGGCGGCGGCTCAAGTCGCCGCAGATGTCGCCCTGATATTCGTCCGGGCGTGGTGTTTTCCACCTTCATGATCGGCTCGAGCAGGATCGGTTTGCCCTGCTTGAAGCCGTCTTTCATCGCGAAAATGGCGGCGAGTTTGAACGCGAGTTCGTTCGAATCGACTTCGTGGAACTGAACCGTAAACAATGTCCACTTCGACATCGACAACCGGATAACCACCGAGAACGCCGTTGAGGACCGCTTCTTCAATGCCCTTCTTAACCGCCGGGATGTACTCCCGCGGAATAATGCCGCCGACAATTTTGTTCTCGACGACCAGGCCAGTGCCGCGTGCGCCCGGACGAACATCCACTTCGACGTGACCGTACTGACCGCGACCGCCGGATTGTTTGATCAATTTGCCGACGCCATGCGCGCTGCCGGTGATCGTTTCGCGATAGGCGATCTGCGGTTTGCCCGCGTTCGCGTCGACCTTGAACTCGCGGAACATGCGGTCGCGAATGATTTCGAGATGGAGTTCGCCCATGCCGGCGATGATCGTCTGGCCGGTGTCTTCGTGGGTGAAGACGCGGAAAGTCGGATCTTCTTCGGCAAGCCGCTGCAGAGCGATCGCCCATTTTTTCCTGGTCCAGCTTCGTCTTTGGCTCAATCGCCATGGAAATAACCGGATCAGGAAATGTCGGCGGCTCGAGCAGGATCGGATGCTCTTCGTCGCAAAGGGTGTCGCCCGTCGTGATATTCTTGATCCCGACGATCGCGGCAATGTCGCCCGCGTAACAGGTCTCGATGTCCTCGCGCTTGTCGGCCTGAATCTGAATCAACCGCGAGATGCGCTCGCGCTTGTTCGTCCGCGGATTGTAAACGTGTCGCCTTTGCTAAGCGTTCCGGAATAAACGCGGAAGAAAACCAGCTTGCCGACGAACGGATCGCTCCAAAGCTTGAACGCGAGCGAGCAGAAATTTCCGGCGTCGTCCGTCGGCGCCTCGCATCGGCTCGTGCGTGTCGGGCTCCATGCCCTTGGCCGGCGGAATGTCGAGCGGGCTCGGCAGATAATCGACAACGGCGTCGACCAGGTATTGCACGCCGATGTTCTTCAACGCCGATCCGCCGATGACCGGGACAAATTTATTCGCGATGGTCTGGCGGCGGATGCCGGCCTTCAAGATCTCCGGCGTGATCGGTTTCTCTTCGAGAACGACGTCGGCGACCTCGTCGTCGAGATTGGAAATTTGCTCGACCAGGTTCGCGTACGCCTTGTCCACGGCAGTCGACATGCTCCGGCCGGCAATTCCGTCACTTCGTAGGTCGATCCCATCTGATCGTTATCCGAGTAAATGACTGCCTTCTTATTAATGACGTCGAGCTGGCCTTTGAGCTGGTCTTCCCGGCCGAGCGGCAACAACACCGGCCAGGCGTTGGCGCCGAGCTTTGTCGTGAATGCTTTCAACCGACATCTCGAAGTCGGCGCCGACGCGGTCCATCTTATTAATGAAGGCGAGACGCGGGACGTTATATTTGGTCGCCTGGCGCCAGACCGTTTCTGATTGCGGCTGAACGCCGGCGACGCCGTCGAACACCGCGATGGCGCCGTCGAGCACGCGCAAGCGAACGTTCCACCTCGGCGGTGAAATCCACGTGGCCGGGCGTGTCGATGATGTTGATGCGCTGTTTGATCCCTTCGAAAATTTTGTAAACGCCTTCTTCTTTCTTCTGCGACCAGCTGCAGGTGGTGGCGGCGGACGTAATGGTGATGCCGCGCTCGCGTTCCTGCTCCATCCAGTCGGTCACGGTGGTGCCTTCGTGCACCTCACCCATCTTGTGGATCATGCCGGTATAGAAAAGGACGCGCTCGGTGATGCGTGGTCTTGCCGGCGTCGATGTGCGCGGCAATCCCGATGTTGCGGGTCCGCTCGAGCGGGAACTTGCGGTTCGGCGAGTTCGGATTCTTCGACGGCTGCTGATTTGTTCCATGGTCGCGGTGGCCATAGATCGTTACCAGCGGAAATGAGCAAAGGCGCGGTTCGCCTGCGCCATCTTGTGAGTGTCTTCGCGTTTCTTGATCGCGTTACCCTGGCCGGAGGCCGCGTCCTTGATTTCCGTGGCCGAGCGCGTCGGCCATCGGTCTGGCCGCGGCGGTTGTCGGCGAACTGGACGATCCAGCGCATGGCCAGGGAGACCTGGCGGGCCGGAGTCACTTCCATCGGGACCTGGTAGGTGGCGCCGCCGACACGGCGCGATTTTACTTCGAGACGCGGGCGAACGTTTTCCAGCGCCTTGTTCAGAACTTCGAGCGGATCGACCGAGTCCGAGCCTTCGCGCGATTTATCAATCGCGGTGTAAACGATGCGCTCGGCCAGCGATTTCTTGCCGCGCTTCATCACGGTGGAAATAAGGCGCGCGACCGCCGCGACTCCCGTAGCGGGAGTCGACGCGCTCTTCCTTTTTGTAAACTTTCCGCCGTCGCGACATGATCGATCTTCCGCTTTTCAAAAGTTACTTCTTCTTCTGCGGTTCCTTACCAGCCGGCACCGCCGGCCTTCGGACGTTTCGCTCCATACTTGGAACGACTGCGGCGGCGTCCATCGACGCCCAGACTGTCGAGCGTGCCGCGCACAATGTGATAGCGCACACCCGGCAAATCTTTCACTCGCCCACCGCGCACGAGCACGATCGAGTGCTCCTGCAGGTTGTGTCCCTCGCCCGGAATGTAGGCAATCACTTCCTGGCCGTTCGTCAACCGCACTTTCGCCACTTTGCGCAGAGCCGAGTTCGGCTTCTTCGGCGTGCGGGTCATGACCTGCATGCAGACGCCGCGGCGCTGCGGACAATTCTTCAGGGCCGGTGACTTTGATTTCACCGCCACTTTCCGGCGTCCCTTTGCGAATAAGCTGATTAATGGTCGGCATTGTTCCTGGTACAATAAAAGCCGCCCTCGGGGGTGAGAGAGGCGACAAAAAACCCGCCTCAGTTCGCACGAAATTCATCACGTCCCTGATGCGGTGAGCGCGAAATATAGAACGGATTCGAAACGCTGCAAAGGGATTTTTTGGAAACTTCCGTCCACCGACAACATTCCATGCGAATAGCGGACTTTTTCCCGTTTCCAGTCGCCGGAGGCCTTTGCTTGCAGCCGCGTAATCTTCGCCGCCGAGCTATTAGGATTGGCGGGGAGAATGGCCGCCCTACTATTCTCCGACAGCGCGCCGCCAATTCCGCTCTCCCGAAATGATTCGCCAGTCCGCCTCCAGTTCGTTAGGCCGTTGATGAGTTCGCGCGTCGTCATCGCTGGAGGAAGCGGATTCATCGGGCGGCATCTCACCGCCGAACTGCTTCGCCTTGGCTACGAGGTCACCGTCCTCTCACGTTCCCTCGACGCTCCCAAGGGTGCGTCCGCCGCGCCTTGGGATGGAAAAAGCGTCGGCTTCTGGGCGCGCGATCTCGAGGGCGCCGCCGCAGTCGTAAACCTGGCCGGGCGCAGCATCAATTGTCGGCCAACCCGGAAGAACATCCGGCAGATCCGCGATTCACGCGTGCTCTCAGTCCACGCCCTGGCCGGTGCCCTTTCACAACTGGCCAATCCGCCGCCGGTTTTTGTGCAGGCCTCGGCAGTTGGCTTCTACGGCGACGCCGGCATTACCGTTTGCACGGAATCGACGCCGGCCGGAAGCGACGAAATCGCGGAGATCTGCCATTTATGGGAGAACGCTTTGGCCGCGGTCGCGACAGCGAACGGCCTTCGCAAAGTGATCCTGCGCCTTGGGATTGTGCTCGGCCCTGACGGAGGATTTTTTCCGGTGATGAGCCGGCTAGTCCGTCTTTACCTCGGCGGACAGGCGGGAGACGGAAAACAATTCGTGAGCTGGATTCACGTTGATGACGTCGTCCACATGATCACGGCGGCTATCCAGTATGCAGAAATTTCGGGTACTTATAATGCCACGGCGCCCAATCCCGTTACAAATGGTGAGATTATGGAAGCGTTCCGCGCCGTTTGGAAACGGCCATGGAGCCCGCCAGTGCCGGCACTCGCGGTCAAGATCGGTGGCTGGATCATGGGATCGAACGGCCACCTCGCACTGATGAGCCAGCGCGCCATTCCCGAACATTTCCAGCGTCAGGATTTTCCGTTTCAGTTTGCCGAAGTGCGGCCGGCCCTCCAGGACCTGGTAAGCCGCGCTCGAAAGGATATCACAAAATGAAAGTTCGCTCCCTCGCCTGCATCTGCTCGATCGCATTTGGATTCGCGATCCAGGCGGCCGACCCCGCTCAATCGGTCGCGCGTGGTCGCGTTGTCCTCATCACCATCGACGGCCTCCGACCGGAGTTTTATCTCGCCGATCCCCTGGCGGCGAACTGCGCGACGCTGCAGAGGATGATGCATAACGGCAGCGCCGCGCGCGCAGTCTTTCCGCCGTACCCTTCGTTCACCTACCCCGGCCATACCTCGATCGTCACTGGAACTTTGCCAGCGCGACACGGCGTCACCAATAACTCCACGCTCGATCCAACCAACGCGGGCGAGCATTGGTTCTGGTTCGCCTCCCAGATCAAGGTGCCCACCATCTGGGACGTCGCCCATAACGCAGGCCTGGTCGTCGCCGCTGTCTCCTGGCCGGTCTCCGCCGGCTCCAAGTCAATCGACTGGAACTTCCCGGAGTTCGCGACCAGGGACGAAGGGTTCAAGCAATTCCGGACCTACACCCGGCCCGATCTTCTCGCGCGCGTTGAACGAAGGAACGGCCGGCTCGAACAAGCCGGAAAGTTAACCGAAGCCACCTGGGACAACGTGATCGCAAACACGGCGATTGACCTGATCAAAGATCAAAAGCCTGACCTGCTTTTCGTCCACTTTATCGAAAGCGACCACGCCCAGCACAACGGGGGACGGGAGGCGCGCGATTTGCCGGATGTGCTCTATCGGATCGACACGCATGTTCACGACATCATCGAAAGCTGCAAAGCGGCGGGAACGTTCGAGCAAACGACTTTTATCGTCACCGGCGATCATGGTTTTGCGAATGTGGATCAGGGCGTCGCGCCAAACGTCCTGCTGGCTGAAGCTGGATTAATCCAACACGAGCCCGGCGCTCAGGAGATCGATGAAAGAGGAAAACCTCACCGAAAAGAGAAGATCACCGATTGGAAAGCCTACGTGGAGAATACTGGCGGCTCGGCCGGCATCTATATAAGAGACGCTTCGGACACGAAAACCGCAGATAAGGTTCTGAAGATCCTCGAGGAGCACACTGTCGATCCGCAGACCAAGCGTCCTCTTTATCGCATCATTCCGAGAGCGGAGTTGGAAAAGCTCGGTGGACCGGCGGATGCGCTCGCCTATCTGGAAGGCGAGAAAGGGATCACCTTTTCGGGCGAAGTGGTTGGAGGGTTCGTTCGGGAAACCAAGCGAAAAGGCAACCACGGCTTTCTGCCTAGCAAACCCGGACTGCAAACAGGTTTGGTCGCGATGGGCCGCGGGATCAGGAAAGGAACGATGATCGACCAAGCCCGTTTGATCGACATCGCGCCCACCGTCGCCGCCTTGCTGCGATTGAAGTTCGATAGCGCCGAAGGGAGCGCGCTTCGGGAGATCCTCGAATAGCGCCGACCGCGTTCCGCTCCGAGTGGCGCACTCGTCTCGACATCGCGAACTTTTTTCGGAATTGCGGTCGACTCGAGGAAGTCGTACCCACAAACGGCGATTACGCGGACTGATGATTCTGGGGGAGCGCAGGCTGCCAGCCTGCAGGTCTTGGCAGCTTGCCAAGACCACGCTGCTACGCTCGGTCTCCAGCTAGAGTGTGCAACGATGTTGCCGGCAAGCTGCCGGCAACTGCAGGCTAGCAGCCTGCGCTCCCCCAAACGAAGCGGGCGCCATCCTTCGTTCGTGGGTGAGACTCACTCGACCCATAGTTCGCCCCGGACCGTCGCGACAGCGACAATTCCAATTTGGGAGAACTCACTCGTCCGTCTAGCGCCAGGGAGCGTAATCCGTCGGTCCCAGATGAGTGCGCTACCCGGCGGGGGGAGGAATTCGTTTGCCTCGTTCTGCGAATGTCTGAACGTGCGGGCGTGTCTTTCGAATTGCTTAAAACTGAAGCGACCTCGAAGGCGCGGCGCGGTCGCCTAACGACCGCTCACGGCGTCATCGAAACGCCGGTTTTCATGCCGGTCGGTACCCAAGGCACAGTCAAGGCAGTGACGCCGCGAGAGCTGCGCGAACTCCGGGCGCAAATTATTCTCGGCAACACCTATCATCTCTTTGTTCGTCCGGGGATGGAGGCAATCCGGCACTTCGGCGGATTGCATGAATTCATGCGCTGGGACGGTCCTATCCTGACCGACAGCGGCGGTTATCAGGTTTTCTCGCTGACCAAGCTGCGCAAGATCACTGAGGAAGGCGTCCATTTTCAAAATCATCTCGACGGCACTCCCGCCTTTATCAGCCCGGAAATCGCCATCGAGATTCAGCAGACGCTTGGCAGCGACATCATGATGGTGCTCGATGAATGTCCGCCGTGGCCGTGTGAGTACGATTACGCGGCCAAGAGCCTCGACCTGACGCTTCGTTGGGCCAGGCGGTGCAAAGGGAAAATCGGGAATCTAAAAGCGGAAAGCGGAAATGCTGATCGCCAGCTTTTGTTTGGAATCGTCCAAGGCGCCACCTTCGCCGACCTGCGCAAACGCAGCGCTGAAGAACTGGTCGCCATCGGCTTCGACGGTTACGCGATCGGCGGGGTCAGCGTTGGCGAGCCGGAGGTGGAGATGATGGCT
Organism: uncultured Verrucomicrobiae bacterium; assembly: GCA_963746035.1. Lineage (GTDB taxonomy): Bacteria > Verrucomicrobiota > Verrucomicrobiia > Chthoniobacterales > UBA10450 > JBBRDU01. Next base: position 320,123 of record CAVUZN010000003.1, read on the forward strand.
GCGATCGAAAGCAGCGAGCCCCATCTGCCGCGCGACAAACCTCGTTATGCCATGGGCCTCGGCACGCCACCACAAATGGTCGAAATGGTGGCGCGCGGCGTCGACATGTTTGATTGCGTTCTGCCGACCCGGCTGGCGCGAAACGGCACCGCTTTTACTGCAGGTGGCACCTTGAACCTGAAGAACGCGGAGTACGCGCTTCAGAAAGGTCCGATTGAAGAGGGTTGCACCTGCCCTGCGTGTCACGAATTTTCGCGCGGCTACATCCGGCACCTGATCAAGGCCGAAGAAATCCTCGGCCTTCGTCTCATTTCCCTGCACAACCTGCACTTTTACCTAAACCTGATGACGCAGGCGCGCGACGCAATCGAGCAAGGCACCTTCGCCGAATTTCGCGCGAAATTTGTCGGGAACTACAAGACCCGCGACGAAGCAAAGGCGTAAGGCCGTCCCGCCGTTGATTCCGCAATCGGCATTCCGCAATTCCGACCCAGCTTTCCGTTGCAAAAGCCGCCCTTTCGTGCTCTTTGAGTGTCCCCGCTGCACGCCGTCTCGGTCGCCGGGGAGATTTCTAACTTCATGCATCCCTTTTTCCTCGCCCAAGCACCAGCCGCCAGTCCCGGAGCGGGCGGCGGAATCGCCGCTTTTGTCCCCTTCATCTTCATTTTTGTCATCATGTACTTCGTCCTGCTTCGTCCCCAGATGAAGCGGCAGAAGGACCAGCAACGCCTCATGGGCGCGTTGAAGACCGGGGACCGCGTCGTAACCAACGCTGGAATTCACGGACTCATTTCCAACGTCAAAGAAACGACAGTCATTGTGAAGGTGGCCGACAACGTGAAGATCGAAATGGAGAAGTCCGCGGTTACTAACGTCCTGAAGCCGGCCGCCGAAGGAACAGCGTCATGAGCCCCGGGGTATCGTTTTTCATCCTCTTAGGTTTTCTGGTCCTTTTCGGTTGGTATCTCGCCACCGATTTAGGCCGGCGGAAACGCTGGCTCGCATTCCTCCTCGCCGCCGTGGCCGTCGGGATCGCCGTGTCCGAGGCTTATCCGCCGGAGAAGAAAATCCACCTGGGCCTCGATATTCAAGGCGGCACCCGTTTTTTAATTCGGCTCGTCAAAGTCGAAAAAACGGACAAGGACATCAGCAAGTCGATGCTCGACCAGGCGGTCGAAGTAATCCGCAAACGGGTTGACCAATTCGGCACCAGCGAGCCGGTCATCACCCCGGTGGGCAATGACCGCATCGAAGTCCAGATCCCGGGCTTGGACGTCACTACCATCCAGCAAGCGCGCGAACAACTCTCTCGCGTGGCCAAACTCGAGTTCCGCATGGTTTACCCCGACGGCGGGGAAATGATGAAACGAATCGAAGGCGGCGAAGCCATCGTGCCGCCGGAATACAAGGTCGAGACTTACACCCATCCAGCCGAGAACAATCAAAAGCCCTACGAAGAGAAGATGCTGCTGAAAAAGAAGCCCGACCTCGGCGGCGATCACGTTCGCCAATCCGCCGCTTATTACGGCAACGAGGGCTGGACGGTGCAGCTGGGTTTCGACGGAGAAGGCGCCAAGACTTTCGGCAAGATTACCGAAACGAATGTCGGCCATCGCTTCGCCATCGTGCTCGATGGCGTCATTCAATCCGCGCCGGTAATCCGCACTGCGATTTACAACGGCGACGCCATCATCACCGGAAAATTCGGCGAACAGGAAGCGCGCAGTCTGGCGAGCGTGCTGGAGAATCCGTTGCAGATGCCGGTCAGCATTGAAGAAGAGCGCAGCGTCTCCCCGACACTCGGGCTCGATTCGATCAGGGCCAGCGTCATTGCGGGTTTGATTGGCCTGGTCGTCACAATGATCTGCGTCTTTGCCTATTATCGTTTCCTCGGTTTGATCGCGAACCTGACCCTGATCGTTAACCTGATTCTGCTCATTGGGGCGCTGACCATGTTCCGCTTCGTGCTGACTCTGCCTGGTATCGCTGGTATCATCCTAACGATCGGTCTATCCGTCGACGCCAGCGTCCTCATTTACGAACGACTGCGCGAAGAGCTGGCGCTCGGAAAAACTCTGAAGGTCGCGGTGCAGGCCGCCTACGACAAAGCCTTCAGTTCCATTTTTGACGCGAACGTGACCACCCTCATAACCGCGGCCATCCTCTTTTGGAAGGCGTCCGGTCCGGTGAAAGGTTTCGCCATCTCCCTCACCATCGGCATTCTTGCTTCCCTTTTCACTGCGCTGATCGTCGGGCGCAATGTGGTGAGCTGGTTCGTCGACACCGACAAGATCAAGAAGGTGTCCATGGCGCATCTGATCTCCTCGCAGCACATCAATTTTTTGGGCAAGGGTTTCCTTGCCTGCATGCTGTCCCTCATCGTGATCCTCGCCGGTTCCGCTTCTTTCTGGGTGCGCGGCGAAAAGAATTTTGGCGTCGATTTCCGCGGCGGCGATTTGATCACGCTGAAAGCGGACAAGGCGATCGATGTCGGTCAAGTCCGCCACTCGCTTGAGGGCGTCGGATTGGCCGATGCTTCCATCCAGGAATCTTCCCAGGGCGCAAATTACTACGTGACCGTCCGGACCCCGCTGAACACCAGCGATCGGGCGGAGGCTCAACTGAAATCGTCCATGCCAGGCCTCGCCGTGGTCGGATCGGAGCGCGTCGGTGCGCTGGTGGGCGGGGAGCTCGCCCGCACCTCCCTGATCGCGCTGGGGCTCGGCATCCTCGGAATCCTTATCTTCGTGACCATGCGCTTTGAGCTGGCCTTCGCGGTCGGCGCGATCGTCGCGCTTTTGCACGACGTCCTGATCACCGTTGGCGTGTTCTCGCTGCTGCACCGTGAGCTAACCCTCACCATGGTCGGCGCAGTTCTGACGATCGCCGGCTATTCCATCAATGACACAATCGTCGTTTACGACCGAATCCGTGAAGGATTGGCCAGTGGACGCCGCGGCACCATCCAGCAGATCATGAACGAGAGTATCAATCAGACGCTGAGTCGGACCATTCTGACCAGCACGGTGACGCTGATCCCGATCCTGTTCCTCTTCTTTATGGGCGGCGCGGTTCTGCGCGACTTCTCGCTCGCCATCATCATCGGCGTTGTCGTGGGGACGTATTCCTCCATCTTCATCGCCTCTCCGATCGTGCTTTGGTGGACGCGAGCGCGCGGCGGAAGCGCCAGTTCGTTGCGACGGGAAGTGACTCAGAGAACGGCCCCGAATCCGGCGGTTGGATAAGGGGGCAGACAAGGTGAGCTGCTCCCAGCGGGGGATTAATTTCGTTGGGCACGAGAAGGGGCGAGCGTGTCCCAGAAAGCACTTAAACTATTGATTCTGAGAATGTTAAGTGGTAGAAAGAATTGCGAAGGGAAAGTTATTCACAGGTTGACGGCCCGATAGGGCACGAGTAGGATTCGCCAACCTTTTAAAGGTACTTTTTAAGCTAGGAGATTATCGATGCCAGAAGTGATTGTGCGTAAAGGTGAGCCGGTAGATCGCGCATTGAAGCGTTTGAAGAACAAACTCGATGCGGAAGGCATTCTCGAGGAAGTCCGGCGCCTGCGTGCGTTCGAGACTCCATCGCAGAAGAGCCGCCGTAAGGCGAAGGCAAACGCGAAGCGCGGTCGAACCAAGTTCCGGTTCAATCCCGCCTAAAAGATTCCCAGACCCGTTTTAAGAAGGAGTCGCACTGCGACTCCTTTTTTGTTTTAGAACGGCCCGGCGAGGTAGCGCCCTGCCGAAGTTGCCCTTAGTCGCATATCATCGGTGGGGCGAGACTCTGTCGAGCCGTTCTTACCTTCTCAATCACAGTCGCAAGCGATCCGGAACCCCAGGTCGTTGCAGAGAAAACTCGGCACGTTCGATCCGCGCGCAGTCGCGCGCAGACTGTTAAACCGGGACTTCCAACTCCCGCCGCGATGGACCCTCTTGCTTCCGGTTTTCGGACCGCGCGGATTCACTTTTGGAACGCCCCGATACGCTTCGTAAAAGTCGCTGCACCATTCCCAGACGTTGCCGGACATGTCTTCCATTCCGAAAGGGCTGGCCCCCAGCGGGAAAGCGCCGACGGGCGAGCTCTCCGGATATCCGTCATCGATCTCACGATCACTCCAGGCGAAGACGGTGTTTTTGTCTGCGAAATTAGCGAGATCACCCCGCCCTTCGTAGTTGCCCCACGGGTAGCAGCGGCCATCTGTGCCCCGCGCGGCATATTCCCATTCTGCTTCGGTGGGCAGGCGATAACGTTTATGCTCGCGGGAACTGAGCCATTCGCAAAACTTGATCGCATCCAGGCAGCTGACATAAACAACCGGATGCCGATCCCCCGCCCCGGGCGCGCGCTTGCGCGCGTGAGTGGAATCGAACGCCTCGTAATCGGCGTTGGTGATCAGATAGCGGGAAAGGAAAAAACGGCTCACCGTTACTTTGGTCGCTGGCTTTTCGTTAGGGGCGGCTTCCGCACCCTCCGCACCCATGACAAATTGGCCCGAAGGGACCAGCAACATCGGAGCGCCGAGTGAGTTCTGGTAGTTAACGAACTGCGCCCGCTCGCCTTGGGTATCGAAGGTGGATAATTCCGCTTCGCCCGCGTCAGGCTCCGGCGCCGGCTCCGCTGCGGCGGTCGGGCGTGGCTGGACCACCTCGACTTTCGGCGCCGACGCGGTCGCGGCTGGTTCAGCTTCTTCTTCGAATTCGTCGAGATAGACATCGACCATGTCTTCCGCCTCTTCCACATCGAGGCCGAGATTCTCCGCGATATTGATGAAGGCTTCGCGTTGATCATCGGTCATGGAATCGCCATCCAGCGAACTCAACCGCAGCATGCGTTTGAAATCTTCGCGGGGATCAAGCGACCCTCGACGCCGGGCGCGGGCGCGACCCGCCGAGGCGGGCACCGTCGGCGGCGGAACGGCGCGCTGAGCGCCGCTATCGGCCAGCTCGGCCTCGATCAAAGCCTGCATCTTCTCCACGCTCAATCCATGTTGCGCACCGAATTCGATCAGGCTCTTCTCCTGGGCCGCCGGCAGCACCCCGCCGGTGATGGCAAAGGCCAGGTATTTGTGAAACTCGCCTACCGCTTCTTCTTCTTCATGCGCGGCAAGTTCAGCATCGACGGCGCGACGACGGTCCGGATCGAGCAATTCCATGCGCGCTTCGGTCAGATAGCGCGAGGATTCCTCCAAGCCGGGTCGCAAAAGCTGTGCGATCGGATTGCTCGGCTGGTTCTTGAGGGGAAGCTTCTTTTGCCACCAGCGCAACAATTCGCGGCAATGTTCTTCGATCAGTTCATTGCTCGGATTTGCCCGCGGATCGAGGCAAAGCCGTTCATACGGATTTGTGGACTTATACTTCGTCCAGCCGTCCCATTTTTGGGGATCGTCAGGTAATGGCAAAGGAAACTCCGGTTCGCATTTCGGGGTCATTCGATATGCAGCTTCTCGAGACCGGACGCAGCCTGACCCATTTCTGATTGCGCGAGTCCAGTGTTTCGTTGGATTGAGATGTTGGAGCGTTTCCCGCAGGCTTCGATGGCAACTTCGAGCACTTGGTTTTCGTTGTACTGATAGCTCAGTTCAACGGGAGTTCCCTTGGGCAGAAAGGGAGGAAGCGTGATGTCACAAACGCCAAGCGGGGTGCATTCCTGCGGGAGGGTGCTTTCACCTTCGACGATTTTCACCACCGCGCGCGGCATGTTGGCGTCTGCAGTCCCGAAAAGGTTTCGCGCTACGGCGGGGATCGCCGTTCGCTTCCGAATCATCGGATAGACGTATTCTTCGAGGTTTGCGTCATCCCAGAGGACAACTCCGAGAGTTTGCGAAGTGATATCCACCACCTGCATGAGCCGGCCTTCACGGGTCGAAAATTGTGCGCGCGTATTCTCGCTAACGATGGACTCGCCGGTGGCATCTTCTTCGCGCAGCAACCCGAGGGTTGCCTGGATCGCCGCACCCATGGCGACGGCCTCGTCCGGGTTCACATCTCCAGCCACCGGAGCCGATGACAACGACGAGATCATCTCGCGCACCATCGGCATGCGCGTCATCCCGCCCACGAGAAGAATCTTGTCGATCTCTGACCACTCCATCTTCGCCTCCTGGAGCGCGATTTCGCAGATCGTTTTGCATTTCTCGATCAGGTTACGGGAGCGTTCTTCAAATTCCGCGCGCGTCATCTCTACCCGCACGCTCTGACCGTTGTGATGGTGGACGATAGCGCAGCGCTCTCGATTACTGAGCTGAATCTTGGCTGCGACCGCGCGGGTGTGCAGATCCTGGTAACTCTGGAGATCAAGCAGCGGATTTTCGCCGTGCTCCTTCGAGAAAACTTCGGCGACGTGATTCACGATGACGTCATCCCAATCTTTGCCGCCCAGACGGTGGTCGCCATTCGTGGCAACAATTTCGATGCGCTCATCTTTGATCCGCATGATCGTGACATCGAAAGTGCCGCCGCCGAGATCGAAAACAAAGACGGTCTGGTCCTGATCAATCTTGTCGAGGCCGTAGGCGAGCGCGGCCGCGGTCGGTTCATTGATGATTTGCAGGACATTGAAGCCGGCCAGCTGACCCGCCATGATCGTGGCCGTGCGCTCGGCGTCGTTGAAGTAGGCCGGGACGGTGATGACCGCGTCCGTCACTGGCTCTTTCAGATACTTTTCGGCGTCGTCCTTGAGCTTTTTTAGAATCACGGCGGAGAGTTCTTCGGCCGAGGTACTTCTTGCCGCCGAATTCGCGGTAAAAATGCTCCTTCGATTTGCCCATTTCGCGCTTCACGAAATCGACAATTTTCTCCGGCTCAGCGACAGCGTTGTTGCGCGCCACTGTTCCGACCACAACAGACTCGGAGTCGAACAGGATCACCGATGGAGTGATGCGCTCGTTCTCCGTGTTCTGAATGATCTGCGGCTTTCCGTAGGCGTCGATATGGGCGACGGCCGAAAAGGTAGTTCCGAGATCAATGCCGACTGCTTTACGTGAAGACATTTGGTGAGGGGCTGGCCTTGCCGTCCCCGGCACCCTTTCCGTGCAACTTTTGTGCCGAATTTCTGCTCCGGACGGAATATATGGGAACGAGGCGTTCCCCAGTGAAAATCGCCGCGTTTATCGACGAGAATCGGAGAAAGTCGCCGCCCGAACCGGTCAGTTGAACCGCTTCGCGATCACTTCTTCGGGACGGATCAGTTTCCCGCGCCAGAAGAACCCGCGCCGAACGCGCATGACGATGCGGCCTTCTTCCTCGGCGTAGTCGGCCGGCTCGAAGCTGAGCACCTTGTGAATCGCGCGATCCACATTTTCCCGCGGTTCGATCTCCTTCACCTCAAAACGGTGGAGGATCTCGAGCAATGAATGAATTGCGTTCTCGAGATTATCCCGCCAGCGCGCCGCACTGGCGCTGCCTTCCGGGATACTCGTCTGCAACTGCTCAGAGAGACTGGTCAGATCGTCGTAAAGATGAACGAGATCGTGAATGAATGGCTTCTGCAGCGATTCGTGCAGGAAATTGTCGCGATACGCAAGCAGCTCGTCGTGCAATGAATCGAACAGCTTCTGATTCACTGTCTCGGACTTTTGGATCGCATCCAATTGCTGCGCTATTTTCCCAAACTGCGTTGAGAAATCCGCCGAAGACTCCGCTGCTGGCGCGAGGGATTGCGCATCGATCAAATGCTCCAGCTTGTTCAGGAGCAGGCTCTCGAACTTTCCAAAACGCGCGCCGAGCGCCTGCACTTCGCTGCGCAGCGCGCCAACTTCAGCGCTGCTCGCGGCTGCGCCGCCGCCCTTCGCGGATGTCGCCACGGCCCTCGCCGCTTCCGCGCTCAATTGCTGCATGGCAGCCGCAAATTCTTCGGCCACTAAAACCGGTTCTTCCATCAGGAGGCTTTCTTTCCGGCGCCGAAAAAATTCGAGATCGCGTTCACTAAACCGGGGACGTCATGTTGTTTTGCCTCCACGTCCACCTTCAGTCCGCGAGACCGCGCCGTCGCCGAAGTAATCGGGCCGATGCTCGCCACCCGCATCTGTTTCGGCCAGGGCAGATTCATCGCCATGAAATTTTCGACCGTGGAGGAACTCGTAAAAGTGATCAGGTCCGCTCCATCACGAACGAAGCGCGCACGCGCTCCGGTCAGATCAGCAGTTTCCGGAACCGTTCTATAAGCTATCCCCTGGTCCACAATGGCTCCTAGTCGACTTAACTCCTGGGGAAGCACGTCCCGCGCCTTGTCCGCCCGGACGAGGAGGAAGCGCTGGTTGTCCACGCTTTCATTTTTTTGAAACGCAGCCACCAGCGATTCGGCGACGAACTCCTCCGGTTGCAGATCAACCTTGAGGTGAAAATCTCGCACGCGCTGCGCCGTCGCCGGACCAATCACCGCAATGCGGACGCCGCCGATCGACCGCGCGTCATCGTAAAGTTTGTAGAACATCTCGAAGAACGCGGAGACCCCGTTTGGACTGGTGAACACGAGCCAGTCATAGGAGTGCGAGTCTTGCACGAGCTCGGCGAATTCGCGTAAATCAGCGGGCGGTTCCGTTTTGATCGTCGGCAATTCAAGGACATCCGCACCAAGGCGGTCGAGCCAGCTGGAGAGCTCGCCGGCTTGCTTGCGCGAGCGCGTCACCACGATTCGCTTGCCGCGCAACGGGCGTTGTTCAAACCAGTTCAGCTTTTCCCGGAGCGAAACAACTTCCCCAAAGATGACAATCGCGGGCGGGCTGAAACCTTCCGCGGCGACCTGGCTCGCGATCGTTTCCATCGTCCCCACGATTGTTTGCTGGCGTCCGGTGGAAGCCCAACGAATCACCGCCGCCGGAAGATCGGAACGAACCCCCTGCTCGCGCAGGGTCCGCGCGATTTCGCCGAGCCGCTCCAAACCCATCAGCATGACCTGAGTGCCGCCCAGCTTCGCCAGGGCCGCAAAATCAATTGCGCTCGTCTTCTTCGCGGGATCCTCGTGACCAGTAAAGAATGTGACGTGCGAGTTTTCGCCGCGGTGCGTCACCGGAATACCGGCATAGGCCGGTCCGGCAATGGCGGAGGAGACTCCCGGTACCACCTCGAAGGGAACGCCGGCCTCGACCGCGGCGAGCGCTTCTTCGCCGCCGCGCCCGAACAGGAATGGATCGCCGCCTTTTAGTCGGACGACCGCGCGACCGGCGCGCGCCTTTTCAACGAGGAGTTCGTTGATCTGCGCCTGCGACAAGGCGTGATCCCCCGCCTCTTTGCCGGCATAGACAATCTCGGCGCCCGCGCGCGTCCAACGCAGCATCTCCGGATTAGCCAGATGATCGTAGACGACCACATCGGCTCCCTTTAATAACTCCTGGGCGCGGAGCGTCACCAAACCGAGATCGCCCGGGCCCGCGCCCACCAGAAAAATTTTGCCTTCGTTAGGCAATTTCTTTTCGTTAGCCATGAATTCGCTCGTATAACTTGGAGGCCAGAGCCTCCGGGTCGCTGACGGAACCGTCAACGACCGCTTCTTTCGGTGCCGATGCTCCATCCTGAAAAAATTGGCCACGGACACGCATCACCTCCCCTTTGACCTGCGCATACACGCCGACCGGGCAATTGCAATCCACGTCGAGCAGACGCAGGAACTCCCGCTCCGCGCGCAGGCACGCATGTGTTGTTCGGTCGTCGGCCGCGCTCATCACGTCGCGCACGCGCCGGTCATCCTTCCGCGTTTGCACCGCGATGATCCCCTGCCCGCCGGCGGGCGCAAAGGTTTCCGGATCAAGCACGGACAAGCTGAACGTTTCCCCATCTAATTGAATGGAGGATTCGTTAGTCAGCAGATTTAGTCGCTGTAACCCGGCCAGCGCCAGGACTGCTCCGTCCCAGGAGGCCGCCGCCAGTTTCCGCAGACGGGTCGGGACGTTCCCGCGCAGCGCGGTGATGCGAAGGTCGGGCCGCTTCCAGCGAATCTGATGAGACCTTCGAATGCTTCCGGTTGCCACCATCCCCCCACAGGGGAGAGATTCCAAATCGTAGCCGGCCCCGCGCGAAACGAGGACATCAGTCACCAGCGCTCTCGGTAAGACCGCCGCGATCTCCGTACCGTCCGCAAGCGTGCTCGGCAGATCCTTGGCACTGTGCACCGCGGCATCAATCTTTCCCCTCAACAAGGCGCGCTCAATCTCCGCGGTGAAGAGTCCCTTGCGGCCCGCCGGCGACAGCGCTCTTTCGGGGGCGCCTTCGTCGCCGCTCGTTTTAATGATCGACGGAATCAGACGCACACCCGGCCGCGCCGGCTCCAGTGCTTCGCTTAACAGTCGCGTTTGCGCGAGGGCAAGGTCACTGCCGCGCGTTCCCACTACGATTTCTTGGACCATGCAGGCGCCGCTTGCGGCTACGATTCCGAAATTCGCAAATCCGTTACGCCAATGGTCGGAGCCGTGACATCGGCAGCGTCCGCATTACCACGAGAGAGCCGGGCATCGCAGAAGTCCTGCACGTGGCCGCCGATAATCTCTTCCGCCGCCGTGATCTGGCGTTTGCGCTGCGCCAGCGACTGCGCCGCCACCGCTTGCAACGAATCCATGTCGTAAAGAAAAACGCCTTCCAGCTGGTTTACGTCGGGATGGATGTCGCGAGGCACCGCGATATCTATAATAAAGAGAGGGCGGTCGATCCGATTGCGCAGCAGCGGCGACAAGGTGCTCGCCTCCAGTAAAGGCATCCCCGCCGAGGTCGCGCTAATCAGGATGTCCACTTCGGCGCATTGCTCTTTCCATTTCTCGAAAGGCTCCGCCCTTCCCGAGACCGCTGCCGCCAATGCTTCCGCCCGTTCGAACGATCGGTTAACAACTCGCAAGTCGGAAACCCCGCGCGATTTCAAAGCGCGCGCCGTCCGCTCGCTGGCTTCGCCGGCTCCAAGAATAAGCACTTTCCGTTTCGCCAAATTACCGAAGATTTTTCCAGCCAGCTCGACCGCCACCGAGCTCACCGAAGTGGAGCCGCGGGTAATGTCGGTGTGCGTGCGCACCTGTTTAGCCACCCGAAACGCTCGCTGGAAGAGCCGGTGCAAGAGCGGCCCGGCTTCTCCCGCGGAGCGGGCAGTTTCGTAAGCTTTCTTCAACTGTCCGAGGATCTCGGTCTCGCCGATTACCATCGAATCCAGTCCCGAGGCGACGCGGAAAAGATGACGAACACAATCGCGCGCGTCGTAACGGTAGAATCCGCCGCTGGAATCAGCTTCGTCCGCTTCGGCGAGGCAACGCGCGATCTCGAAGGTCGTCGGGGATTTTTCCGCCGCGGCATAAACTTCGACGCGATTGCAGGTGTTGACTAACAAGGCCTCGGTGCAGCCCGCTTTGCGCAGAAGACAACGCGTCTCCGGATGACCCGCGAAATGCTCGAGCGTCTCGACTTTGCTTTGATGGTGACTGAGACCGACGCAAAAGAGTTCCATGTCAGTGCACCTGCGCGCTGAAACTAATTCCCCAAAGCAAAGTGAGGGCGGCGCTAAAACCGACGATGCATAAGGCAGCCACCCGCCTGGGGGCGAGCCGCCGCAAATGCCTGCCCTGCAGAATCGCGGCATAAAGAAGCCAAACCGCGAAAGCGCAGATCACTTGCAGACGCGGCAGGGGCTGGCCGATCAGAAAACCACTCACAAGACCCAGCGTATAGAGCCCGAACCCCCACCAAAGCAGACGGGTAATCACCACGAAGAGATCGCTCAGCGGCGGCAAATGATAGAACACCGAATGCAGCTCGCGCGACTTTAATTGGTGGTCCTGGACGAGGTACATCACACCGGCGATGCCGGCCAGGGCGAAGGCTCCGTAGGAAATCATCGAGATGGAGGCGTGGAACTCGAGCCAGTTGTTGGGCGGCGTTTTCGCGGGATGGGCCACATCGATCGGCAGGATCAAGGCGAGTCCTTGAATTAGCAGCACAAGAGGTGCGGTGAACGAGCCCATTAAGGACAGCCGGTAAACAGGGCCGACCAGGACGTAAATCAGTGTCACCGACCAGGATAAAAAGATCAGCACTTCGAAGAGGTTGGTTAAGGGACATCGGCCCAGCGCATGCCCGCGGATGGACAGGAAAACCGTCTGAAAGACGAAACCGAGGACGATGGCAAAGAAGTTAAATCTCCCGGGCCGGAAATCGCCTGCGGACATGGAGAGACCGGTCCGGATCACGGCGATCAAAAAGCAGAGGGTCGAGATGAGAAGGGCAAGGCGATCCACTGGGATAAAGATTGTAGAGGGGCCTCTCCCTCGGCGCAACGAGCCAGCAAGGGCGCGCCGTGATCATGATCCGAAGAGGTGCATCTCACACAACGGCCACAACGGATCACGACGGATACGGCGTCCGGTGAAAAGGGGCCCTCGATCTCGATCAGGAGCAGAAGCACGAGCACGAATCCCGCATCACCCCACGCTCACTCAGCATGTCATCCCGAGCCGCGAGGGACCGCCGGATTGGCGAACCACGGGTCCAGACGGCCGAGGGATCCCTCGACTACCGTCTATTGAATAACTAGAAGGAGTCGCCCATCACCCCAAGACCCACGCGCCCTTCAGGGACGGCGGGGACGCCGCCCAAGCGGATCGCCGCCCGAAGCAGCGGATTGACCTTTACCGGTACGGCGATAGCGTCGCGCCATGTCCTCGGAGAAACTGAGCTTTTTGCGGAACGGAGTGCGGGACGTCCCTGATTTTCCCAAGAAAGGAATCGTCTTCAAGGACATCACGCCCATCTTGAGTGACGGGAGCCTGTTCCGGGCGTCGATTGATGTTTTCCTCGAGCATTGCCGGGGGAAAACGATCGATAAAGTGGTCGGAATCGACGCACGCGGATTCCTTTTCGGCTCAGCTGTGGCCTACGAACTCGGGGTCGGGTTCGTGCCGATTCGGAAACGCGGCAAGCTGCCGTTCAAAACCGAAATTGCCAAATATTCGCTGGAATACGGCGAGGCCGAAATGGAAATGCACATCGACGCCATGCGTCCTGGTGAAAAAGTGGTGTTGATCGACGATCTGCTCGCCACCGGCGGCACGTCGGCCGCGGCCGCGGCCTTAATCAAGAAGGTCGGCGGCGAGCTCACCGAAGCGATTTTTCTGATCGAGCTCGGCTTTTTGAGAGGCCGCGAAAAACTCGCGCCCGTTCCGACCAAGTCCTTCCTGATCTTCTAGGCCGGTTGGCGTCTAGATGCTCTGCTCTGTAGCGGCGGTCTCTGACCGCCGCATCATTCTGCTTCAGGCACGAGGAATCATTCGAAGCAGGTCAAGTCGGAGCGCGAATGAATAAATGCGACGGTCGGAGACCGCCGCTACAGACGGTCGCCAAACGGCGCCGCCATCACCGATCCGCAATTCCCTAGTGTCCGCAGCTGCAGCCTTCGCCGCAGCCGCCGGAATTTTCCGCCACGATCACTTCCATTTTGATGTCCTGGAAGGCGAGCTGATCGTAGATCATGCCTAACAACTCAATGGCGCGCTGATCAGGCATGTGCGCGCAGCGCACTTCGATGCGCGCTTTTTTTCCCGCCAGTTCCGGGTGCGCCTCCGCGCATTCGCCATCGAGCAGGAAGGAGGCATAAGCGTTGAAGCGCTCCTGCACCTCGTGCAGCCGCGCGTCCGAGCCGTCCCACGGATCCGGTTCGTTCATGATCAGGACCGCTTCATCGGCTTTCAAATCATGGCCGACGACATCGATGATCCCGGCACGCGCGGGAATGGAATCGCTGGAGGTGGAGTGATCTTTCACGGCGGAATTGTTGGACGTTGCGCGCGCAACGTTGCACGTTCGGCCTCAGGATGAAAGTGCACGTCGCCAGATTGGTTTGCGGAGCGTTCCTCCTCCTGGGCGCGGCAAATATTTCGCGCGCGCAGTTTTCCGCAGCCTTCCTGCAGAATGACAGCTACTGGGGCGGCGGCAAAGCCGAGATCGATTTTTACGACGCGCAGGTGATGCGCGACGGGCAGTTACGACATGGTGAACTGCAAATGATCGTGACAAAGACCACCGCACCGGTGCCAACGGAAGGTCCCTCAACCTCCCCTTCGCCCACCGTTCCGGTGATTCGAATGTCGCAATCGATGACGATTGCACGAGGCCTAACCAGCGAAGAACGAGCGAGCGCTGTTCACCTGCTCACCAATGGAACGCTCTTCCTGGCGCAGGAAATCGCCAGTCTCGCAGATCACATTGTTTTCTCCCGCGCCGATCTGCTCGCCGAGACCAAAGGAATCGCGATCGAACAAAGCGACCATCCGGAGAAAGTAGAATTCCTCTTTGCCAAGGAGGCGCCAATCGTTCTGCGAAGCGAGCTACCGCTGCGCGTTCGCCTGCTTGATCTGTCGAAGAGCGCTGGCGGCGAGTTCGACGTCCGCCTGATCGACGCTCAACCGCGATCTGACGCCGCAACTGAGATGGCCGCTCCGGCAAAGGTCAGTTATAAAATGAGTGAGCGGGCGATCGAAGTAGAAGTGCGTCAGGGCAAAGAAACGAACAACTTCACCGTCGATCGAGAGTTTCCGTTTCTACTGCGAGCATGGAAAACGGCGGACGGAAGCACCTACAAACTGAAGAACAGCCTCAAAGCCGATCCGTCAAAATACACAAAAGAGGGTGATCGGGAGAAAGCGCTGAAGGACCCGATGCTGCGCCACCCGGATTAAAGACCGGGTTGCTCCCCGTCCCTCGACTGCCCATACTTGCGCCGTGAAGAAGCGAGATCAGTTAACCCTGCTCGGCCGGAGCGAAGCGCGCGTTCCCGCTACGCCCGCGGACGCGAAACTGGAAACCTTTCCAAATCCGGCCAAGCGCGCCTATACCGTTCACTTCGAAACCGATGACTTCACCTCGCTCTGCCCGATCACCGGCCAGGCGGATTTCGCCAAGTTGGAGATTGAATACGTGCCCGACAAGGTCTGCGTCGAAACCAAGTCGCTGAAGTTCTATCTCGCGGCCTACCGAAATGAATGCGCTTTCAACGAAGCAGTCACAAACCACATTCTCGATGACCTGGTAGCCGCGCTGCGGCCGAGGTCGGCACGAATTGTCGCGCGTTTCTCGCCGCGCGGGGGAATTGGCCTCACCGTCGACGCTTCGTATCCCGACGCGACCAAGTCGAAGCGATGAACAAGGCGGTGGTCCTCCTGAGCGGCGGACTCGATTCCACCACCACGCTGGCGATCGCTCGCGCGGAAGGTTACGAATGCTACGCCCTTTCATTCGATTACGGGCAGCGGCACGACATCGAGTTGGAGGCGGCGCGAAGAGTCGCGAGATCACTCGGGGCCATCGAGCATCGCGTCACCCGGCTGGATCCGAATCTCTTCCGCGGGTCCGCCCTAACTGACGACATCGCGGTGCCGCGGAATAGAACAGACGACGCCATCGCCCACGGCATTCCTGTGACCTATGTGCCTTGCCGCAATCTCATTTTCCTTGGCTTCGCTGCCGCCTGGGCGGAAGTCATTCCCGCCCGCCACATCTTTCTCGGGGTGAACGCGCTCGATTACAGCGGCTACCCGGATTGCCGGCCGGAGTTTATCGAAGGTTTTGAGCATCTGCTCGCAGTTGGAACAAAGGCCGGACAGGAAGGGGAGCGTTTCGAGATTCACGCTCCGTTGATGCAGATGAACAAAGCCGACATTGTCAGGAGAGCGCTCGAGCTGGGGGTGGACCTGAGCCTGACCCACTCCTGCTACGACCCCGCTGACGATGGGGCTGCGTGCGGCGGATGCGACGCCTGTCTTTTGCGCCAAAAGGGTTTCAAAGAAGCCGGAGCCACCGATCCGATCGTCTATGTGACTCGATGAAGCGCAAGTTTCAGCTCTTTGCGCTCACCAAAGGCGAGCAACGCGTCATTCTCCTGATCGTGATCGGACTTTTGCTCGGCGCCGCCTGGCGGATCCAGGAAAAACCGAAAATGCGCAGCGCGCTTCCGGCCGCGAACGCGCCGGCCTCAGCGGCGGAAGCGATCGACGAAGAAGAGACGCACGAGCAGGAGTGAAGCGCGGTGCTCAAGGACGTCGATGACAATGACGAAATCGAAAGACGCTTCTGCGAATGCTTCGAAGCATCCGCGCTCAACCAAAAGCGTGGCGATGGCCGGGAATGGAACCGGCACGGCGTGTTTAGCCCCAACCGATTTTAAGTCCGCTACAATTCATGGGGGCGGCAGCGTCGTTGCCATTCCGTTGCCTGATTTTCCTTTAGCCTGTCCCTTATTGCTGATTCTGATTCCCCTGCGCGTTATCGTCTTGGATGTTGAGCGCCTTCTTCAGAGCTTCGAGTCGGGTTTTTTCTTGCACGCACCAGTCAGAGCCTTGCAGCCGGTTAGCGCCGGTGCAGCGCATCGTCCAGGCAGCGACGGCCTCTTTGTTATTCTTTGACCTGCTGAACAGTCGGCTGGTCGGCTAGGGCAAAGCGAGAACAGGCCAGCGCGCCTGCGAACAGAAGGATTGCAGCGTACTTTCGACGATCGGAATTCATCACGGCGGCGACTTTTGCACTTACGTCGCTCGCTGACAAGATCGCAGCCGAATTCGTCGTCGCCCCGTCCTTTCTTGTCTAATTTCCGGGAGTACAAAGGGTTGCGGTTATTGCGCGGAATTCTGTCGGTCATTGCCAGCAAAGAATCAGGCGAGATCCTACATTAGGGCGCTGTTTTAGCGTTGCATCACGGGCGGCCACTCAGGTAGACCTCACGCGCGATTTTCCGCTGTTCCCATGAAAAATTTTCCTCTGCTCCTCCTGCTGATTCCTGTTTTCCTTGCGACCCCGGTTCTGCGTGGTCAGACCGACAGCCCAACCGGCCTCGCTGGAAGCTTTAGCGGGTCAGTTCAAACCGGCGGCGGAGGATTCGATCCATTCGAACGTAATGCGGCCCGTTCGGTCACGGATCTGACGGTTCCCGGTGCAGTGGTTCCCTTCACCTACACCCGCACATGGAATTCGCGGAAAGGAGCTGCCAGCCTCGGGAACGGGTACAACCAAAATCCCTGGATATCCAACTGGTGTTGGACAGCTACTAGCAACGAGTCAGACGAGTTGAATGGCACAAGCAATCCCAACGACCTCTTTCATGGGTATTACGTCGCCTATCCGGACGGGAGAGTTACCCAGTTCAACAAGCCCACAACTCCTTTGCATAGTCCCCCTGGCGGAGTAGGGACCTACACACCGTCGGGAACGGGCAACTACGACAAGTTCGCTGTCGTCTCGACGGGGATTGCGAAGTTGACGCTTACGGATGGAACAATCGTTAACTTCACCGTGAGCAGCGATGGTGAAGCCGTCTTAGCGACGAGCGTGGTCGACCCTTTCGGACGAGCGGTCACCCTGACGGGGGACTTCCGGAGTGTTCTATCCACTGCGACCGAACCCGGAGGGCGCTGGATTCAAATGTCCGCACCCGTCATTACCAACGGCGGCCAGACGGTTTCGACTACGGTAACGACAAGTCTCGGTCAGAGCGTCTCATACCTAGACAGTTTCCCAAATACAAACACGCAGGCCTATCTCGGAACGGCCTCATCGAGTAGCCCTAATCCGAGTCCGACGCCCGACGCGTACGCCCATAATGCGTCTGTTGATAGCGTCAACGTCACCTCCGGAACGGGTACTGTGACGTATAACACTGTCCTCGACCCGGCCACCAATCAGGCGGTGCAGGCGCATTACACCTACAAGCTGGTGCAACCCGCGGGAAATCCCAATTTTCCTAACAACCCTCCGCCGCCGGCATTTTACCGTTTAGTTTACGCAGACGACCCCATGTTCGATGGCCCGCTGCAACGGATCAAATATCTCTATGTAGATAACGGCCCCTACTCCGTCGGCGACGTTAACATGACAGCCGTCCTGGCCGAGATGTCGGCAACCAGCGTTACCGATCCAGGTACGCTCGTGAACTACTTCGAAATGCTCTCGAATGTTCCGATCAACGGCCGGTTGGGTGACGGCTTTTACACACGGCTTCACACCCGCGGGGACGGGGCGGCGCGCACATTGTCATGGCTCAATCCGACAGCGACGTACACGTATTATGTAGGGTACTACGAAGCACACGGGCACCGGGAACGGACAGCTATTTGTCGATCATTTCACGGATTTCACGAATAACCTGAGTGTGACGGAGCGCGATGAATACGATTGGACGCATTATTTTCACACGCCGATTAAGATCACCGATACGCGCGGCAACGTCACGAACCAGACCCTCGAATCCACGTTAGGCAATCTGACGCAGGAGACGCATCCTGATACAACCCACCAAAACTGGACCTACACCAGTACCAACTGCTCCGTATTACGTGGCGACAAAGACGGATGAGAACCTCAACCTGACGACGTCACACGCACGATCCCACGACCCATCTGGTCACGCGAGTCGATTACCCCGGCGGGAGCTTCGAAACATTCACCTACAATGCCTTTGGTCAGGTCACGGATCATCGTTTGGCGAGCGGGGAACACGAGACGGCCATTTACGATTCGCGTGGTTTAAAGAGGAGCAGCAGTGACACCGTTACGAACGAGACTACCACCTACACGTACGATTCTTGGGATCGTCTTCAGACGGTGCAGAGTCCGCGCGCGGCCGCGCTTGGTTTAACTTACAGCGAGAAGTTTGAGTACAATGGCCGTAACCAAATAACAAAGATTCACTACGCTGCGGTAACTGGTGGGAACTCAGCAGACCCCTTTGTGAAGTACGACTACGATGGACGGGGCCGATGCACGGGCATAACAGATGAGCTGGGTAATGCCCGAAGCATGATTTACGACGATTACGGTCGGATCACCAGCTACACCGAACCTCTCAATGCGGTTTCATGGAATGGTACCGGCAACGTCGCGAGCCGCACCTGGAATTGGACGTACGAACGAGTCCGCGGCATGACCACCTACGATCCGCATACTCACATTTCGAAGAATTGGCGCAGCCAAACGGAGCCGGCGTATGACGCCAATGGGGACCGCCGGATGACCGTCCGCGAGTATGATGTGAATGATCGCTTGGCCACTGAACAGACTGGCTGGATCGTAAATTCCAGCGGCGTCGCCAGTTTCGGAACAGACGGAGAGACGCATTCCTTTATCTACGACAGCGAAGGCAACAAGAGCAGCTACACCGATCCGCTTAGCCGCGTCACCAGCTACGCTTACGACAATCGGAACCGCCTAACCACTACAACCGAGCCGCTCAGTCGCGTGACCACAGTCACGCTCGACGCGGTGGGGAACAAAACGAAAGTGACCTTTCCCGACACGAAGACGCAGCAATGGGGCGGCTACGATGCTTTCGGGCAGCCCGGCACATTCACCGATGAAAGACTGAACGTCACTAACCTCACCTACCAGTGGGGGCCGATGAAGAAGCTGGCTACGGTGACCACGCACCGCGACAAGGACGCTGGGGGAACCGAGAACCAACTGACGACATTCATTTACGACGGACTGGGTCGGCCCACGCAGACGACCTTCCCTGACCTGAGCACGGAGGTCACCGCCTACCAGTACGGCGACGTCAAGACTTGGAAGACGCGCAAAGGCGCGACCAAGACAATCAGCTATGACGCGCGTGGTCGCGAGTCCTACCACACCTGGGATGACGGCGTGACACAGCGCATTGACCAGACATGGGACGACGCGAACCGCATTACGTCGCTGGCCAACGAATTTTCAACCATCGGCTACAACTACGACAGCGCCGGCCAGCTCGTTAGCGAATCGAACAACATCGCCGGTTCGTCCGGTGCGGCTGTCCTGAGTTACGCACGCTACCCCGACGGAATGCCCTCGCTGCTCACGTATCCAAACGGGTTCGGATTACGTCGGGATTACACCGCCCGCAGACAACTTGATAAGACGGGTTCGGCGGATGCGAGCGGCAATTACATCACGCAATTCGTGGATTACGCATATCTGGCGGATGGAAAGGTGGACACCGAAACGTACCCAAACGGGGTTAAAACGAATTACAACTACGATGGACGCGGTTTCGTTAGTCTTACAAAGACGCTTGTCACTGCTACGACCGCAATTTACTCGAAGCGCACCTATTATCGCGATACGCGCGATCGGATTACGGCCTGGGTGAAAAGCAACAACACCAGCACCAATCCGCTCGAGAATGCGCGCGGTGACGCCTACACCTACGACGCGGAAGGCCAACTGCTAACCGCAAAGTACAAAGCGACCACGCCCAACACCACGCCGGGAACACCCCAACGAACCGAGAGCTTTATTTTTGATGCCATGGGAAATCGCAAAGGTGCTAACCAACTGGCGGCGCGAGGCTCAGTCACCTTCAGCCGCAAAGACACGGGGATAAACGAATACTCCAGCTGGACACCCTCGACTATCTCGTATGACACGAACGGCTCGTTGACGGCTGAAGGTTGGATCGGCGCGACCTACGACGCGTTAAATCAGCCGGTTTACATTACGAGCCCATCACCTTCGATTCCGGCGGGTGATTCGCTTTACTTCGGCTACGACCCGTTAGGCCGCCCCGTCAAACGCTGGTATGCCCCGACCGGCGCGGGCACTGCCACGGATAATCCTGCGACGTATCTGTATTACGAAGGCTGGGATCTCATCGCCGAAGGGCCTGATTCGGCAGCAATTTCGCGCATTTACGCGCATGGGAATCGGATCGATGAGGTAGTCAGTGATTCCACAAATGGTGGAACGACCTGGACCTATCACCATTACGATGCGCGGACGCACGCGATTCTTCTGACTAACGCCTCAGGCGCTCTGATCGAGCAGTATGATTACGATGCTTTCGGCAAAGCCTACTACTACGATGCCAACGGGAACTCGCTGACGACTTCGACCTGGGGCAATCGCTTTCTGTTCACCGGTCGCGAATGGCTAAACGACTTAGGCGTTTACGATTTCCGCCATCGACTTTACCACGCTGAACTCGGCCGCTTCGTTCAGCCCGATCCGAAAAAGTTTGATGCAGGCGATTACAATATCTATCGATATTGTCATAACGACCCAGTGAATAAGAGCGATCCGACCGGATTATGGTGCATTTGGATCGCTCGCGGTGATAGCCGCATACCGGATAAGGTCGAAACCCAGAACGCCGAACTTGCGCTGGGACTAGTAGATCAGGCGGGCTCAAAAGCCACCATTGCTTCTCCTTCGATATCGAAGCATCAACTCGAAACCGGAGTTAGGGCCGTAAAGCGGAGCGCGAACGAAGCTGTTCCGGGAAAAGGGCCTGTTGGATATAACGTGCTTAAGGACGGGAAGGGCGAAGAAACCTGGGTAAAATCCAATCCGGCGCAGTGGACCGGACGCCGATGGATTGAAACGTATCCCGGCATACCTGCCGGGGAAACCCTGTTTGTTAATGGACACGTTCATCCGACAGACGGACCGATGGGCTTCAAAGGTGCGAGCTTTAGCCCAGATGACATTGAAACCGGGCGAACGGCACCCGTTTTTAAGAATGGGAGAAGAGGGGGCGATTACGATATTTACTTCCAGCATTTTAGATGGCTACTTCACGACGGGACGAGGCTTGGCCCGCCGAGTCCATATTGATCCCATGACTTCCCGTCTCCTATTTGTCATTGCGACGCTCGCAGGATTTATCTCCTTGAAGTCTCTGTTAGGCAGAGATGCCATAATTCGACCGATTCCAGGAGAGTTTGCAGCTTACGAAGCCCTTTGGTCGGAGAAGCTCACGAAGACTCGGTTCGATTGTGGGCGAGTCGTTGTTTTGCCGTTTGGAGAGCCGGAATATTCGATTTCGATCTATTCTGGAGCGAGCCAGGCAAACCCGGACAGATTCACGGTAACCTACATCGCCGCAGACAAGAATCTCTGGGAAGAGACGGACGCGGGTCACAATCCTCAAGCTGCCCATCGGCTAAAGTTTGTAAGAAAAGATATCAGCATTCCGAGCGAAACAGCTCTGCAATTAAGACGGTTGTGGCTTGCGAAATTGAAATTGGTTAATCAGATCGGTGCCGGGACTGAAAAGGATTGGGAAGTAATCCCGATGGATTCAACACACGTCCGTTGGATGCTGCAACGGCCAAATGGTAGTATGCTCGTAGGCGAGTTGAACAACCATCTGCGCAGTCGCCCCGCCATTGAGGAATTTGTAAATCTCTCAGCGTATGATTTACGTGATTATTGTAATAGCGCAGAGGGAAATAGAGCTAAGATCCTCGCTAGGATTAACGAGAAGCTAGGCCGGCTCGGCTTAAGATAGGGAACAAATTTGAAGCCGACTGTTTTCCGTTACAGCAGAGGGAAGAACTGGGGTCAGGTCTTCACATTTGACATTCCGAAGTGAAGTTCACGGCGCGCGGCAATGAGCGCGGCCGTATTTTTGTAAGGGATTGAAGGGGACCGTCTCTGGTTCGCCGTCCTTCGAAGCGAATATTACACCGGCGGGTGGTCAGACCACGAACGTTCCGTTGCAATCCGCATCGAACGTGGGTGCGATTTTTGCGAGCAAACTTCAAGCCACGAATTCCATTGACGTCCCAACAGTACCGCTGAAACAACCGAATGGGGTCAGGTCTTCACATTTGACATTCCGAAGCGAAGTGGGTGAGATGCGGGAATGGCGCGTCCATTGCGGATCGAATACGAGGGGGCGCTTTATCACATCACGGCGCGAGGCAATGAGCGCGGCCGTATTTTTGTAGGCGACGCCGATCAGGCGCAATTTGTCGAGCGCCTGCGTCAGTCGCTCCTGCGCTATGATGTAGCACTGCATGCCTATGTGCTCAAGTCAACCGAATGGGGTCAGGTCTTCACATTTGACATTCCGAAGCGAAGTGAGTGAGATGCGGGAATGGCGCGTCCGCTGCGGATCGAATACGAGGGGGCGCTTTATCAGATCACGGCGCGAGGCAATGAGCGCGGCCGCATTTTTGTAAGCGACGCCGATCGCGCGCAATTTCTCGAGCGCCTGCGCCAGTCGCTCCTGCGCTATGATGTAGCACTGCATGCCTATGTGCTCATGGGCAATCATTACCATCTCATTGCCGAAACCCGCCGGGCCAACCTCGGCCGCTGGTTGCACTGGTTGGGCACCGCTTACACGGTTTACTTTAACTGGCGGCACGGGCGCAGCGGTCATCTCTTTCAAGGGCGTTACAAGGCGATCGTGGTAGATGGTAAAGGTGGATATTTGCTAAGTTTGAGCCGCTACCTGCATCTCAATCCGGTGCGTGGGCGGGTGCTTGGCCAGGGTACGCCAGGCGAACGCCGGCAGAGGTTGCGGGAATGGAAATGGAGCAGTTATGCCGGTTACAGTGCTCTGGCTGAGCCTGAGGAGTGGATCGAGCAGGAGCGAGTCCTCGGCGAATTTGGGGCGCGCGGGAAGAAGGGACGCCTGCAGGTACCCGGCGCTACGTCGAAGAAGGACTGCTGCGAGAGATCGAGAATCCTCTTGAAGCGGTTCAATGGCAGAGCGCCTTGGGACGCGAATCGTTTCTGCAGAAGCTCAAGGATCGAACAGAGGGAACTCAGGAGCGTCGGGAGGTGCCGGCGCTAAAGGCGATGCGCGGGAATGCGCAGATCCAGGCGGTCTTAGCAACCGTGTGCCGGGCGTATGGATGCGAGAGAAGCACCTTGCTCAGAGCGGGAGGCAAAGGAAACGAAGCGCGCGCGGTTGCCATGCTACTGAGCTGGGACTGCGGCGGTATGAGCCTGAAGGAGCTTGCGGAGGTTTTTAACGCACCTGGCTATACCGCCGCCGCGCAGATGATTCGACGGACGAGGTTGCGCGGGACCGAGGGCGAGCTGCGCTTTCCACTTTCCACGCTGATGAGCAAATGTCTAAAGTGAAGACCTGACCCCATCCTTCCCAACTCGGCTGTCGGACCTAACTACACGCGTGGTTGCGAACGCCTAACGAACCTGGTTGAGCGCGGGTATTCTTCCGTAACCGGCGAAGTCCGGTCCTGGCCCATCCTCCGCCTCGACCCGGCGATGGGTCGCGATATGAAAATCGAAGACGCTCACGCCGTTTTGCGACTGGCCTTTGTAGGTTCGACCATCGCTTGAGCCAACCATGATGCGCTGGTTGCTCCCCTTCTCGCGACCGAGGTAAATCATGGTGTGGGTGATCGCCGGATCCTTTTCGCTGCGATATGTGCCCGTCCAAAAAAGAAGATCGCCGGGCTTGAGATGATCGAGCTCGAAGGTGTCTTCGCTATGTCCGAGCACCGCTTCGAAGGTTCCGGCTTTCCGGACCCAGATGTACTGCTCGCGGGCGTCGCGCGGCACGTCCTTCAGTCCGCTTTCTTTCAGGACATAGTAAATGAATCCTGAACAGTCCATTCCGCCGCTGGCCGGATCCGCGGAACCATACTTATAAGTGAGCCCGTTTTGGGTGAGCGCGAGCGCGCGGTCAAGAACACGGCGGACTGCCTCCGGATAGTTTTCGTATCCGGCAATTCGATCGCCCGACATGGCAGTCGTGCGCGCTCCGTTTTTCCGCCCATCCGGCGACGGGGAGGCCGTTGGACTTTTCTCTTCGGAAGGAGTTTTGCCGGGATGGGCATCCGTGGTTTTTGGAGAATGCTCGCCACGCCGCGCTTTGGGCGTCGGGGTCGGAGATTCTTCTTCCTTAGATTCGGTGGCCTTCTCCTCTTCCGGGGTTGGGGTCGGAGTTGGAGTGGGCGTTTCTTCAGCCACTGGTGACGGAGTCGCCGTCGCTTTCGGTGATGGCGACGGACTTCGCGTGGCTTTAGGCGAAGGCGAAGGGCTATGCGCGGGTTTGGGGGACGAAGATTTGCTGCTTTTGCGATGGTGCGGACTCGGCGAGGGCGACGCCTTGTGTTTGGGGCGCGGCGTCGGCGAGGCGAAAAGGCTTTTAATCTTTTGACCTAACGACTCGTCCTGCTCTTTCACCGCCTGGCTAGACTGAGCCAGAGCGACAACTAGAAACAGAGCGGGCAGAAGTGCCCGGGACCTTCGCATGACCGGAGTAGTTCTGAACTCAGCCCGCCATTTCCTGCAGCACCGCTTTATTCATGCGCATGCCAGCGTCGAGATTTTCCAGGGGAAAGTTTTCGTTAGGCGAATGGGCCCGGCAATTCGGCAGCGCCAAGCCAATGAGGAGAGTTTCGACCCCGAGTTGTCGGCGAAATTCGGAAATGATCGGGATACTGCCGCCCTCACGAATGAGGGCGACCTCGCGCGAGAAGGTCTTCTTCAACGCACGCTGGGCCGCCTCGCCGAAGGCCGCGTGCGGATCAGTCAGATACCATGGGCCGCTATGGCCCTGGGTGATTTCCACTTTCACGCCGGGCGGGGTGTGCGCTTCCAGGTGTTTGCGCGCGAGCGCGAGAATCTTGTCCCCGTCCTGGTTAGGCACCAACCGGAAGGTGAGCTTTGCCATGACTTCGCTCGGGATGACCGTTTTGGTTCCCTGCCCCTGGTAACCGCCACCGAGACCGTTGATCTCGGCCGTCGGCCGGGCCCAGATTCGTTCCAGGCTGGAAAAACCTTTCTCGCCAAATAGTTCAGCCGCTCCCGTTTCTTTCAGAAGCTCGGTGTCGGCGTCCACCGGGATTTTGCGCCACGCTTCCCGTTCCCACTCTTGCAGCGGTTCAACGTCATCGTAAAAGCCAGCAATCCTCACGTGCCCATCCTTGTCGTGGAGGCTGGCGAGGAGATGCGCCAGCGCCGCCGCCGGATTCATCACCGCACCTCCGTAGATGCCCGAATGCAGATCAATCGCCGGTCCGCGCACCTTCATCTCCAGGGCAGTCACGCCGCGGAGGCCGTAACTCAGGGTCGGCACGCCCGGCGCAATCATGCCGGTGTCCGAGACCAGCGCGACATCGCATTTCAAAGCATCGCGATTTTCATGCAGGAAGTTGCCAAGGTTTCCGCTGCCGATTTCTTCTTCGCCTTCGATCACGAAATGCACGTTCACCGGCAGATCGCCATCTCTCTCCAGCGCCTCCTGAACTCCCAGGATGTGCGAGAGGATTTGTCCCTTGTTATCGGTGGAACCGCGGGCGTAAACATATCCGTCTTTTAAAACAGGCTCGAAGGGCGGCGAATCCCAGAGATCCAGCGGGTCGGGCGGCTGCACATCGTAATGGCCGTAAATCAGCACGGTGCGGCGGCCCGGCTTCAACTTGTTATGCGCCCAGACCACCGGGTGGCCCGGTGTCGGCACCAGCCGCGCCTCCAAACCGATGCTGGTGAGCTTCTCAGTCACCCAGTGCGCGCATTCGGTCAGCTTCTCCGCGTATGAGTCGTCGGTGGAAACACTGGGGAGCCGAAGGAACGAATAGAAATCTTCCAGATGAGATGCGCGCATGGCGTCGAATCTAGCGCGAAGCGTTCATTCGTGAACGAGATTTTCGAACATCCCCGATAATACAGCCTGATTCCGTGGAGGGCGGAGCTCCTGCGACACCGCCCCCAGGGGTGGTGATAACCTGAAACAGCAGGCCAGCGCCTCGAAGCCGGGCGCCTGTCTGCCCGTGCCTGGGGGGCCGCAACCGGCCAAAACAGCCTGGCCGCAAAATCTGGGATGCCGCTGTGCGGGCAACCACAAGATCATGTGGTTTTTGCTTGCGTCGCCGCTCACGGGTTTATTATTCCTAGGTGAAGGCCACCCCCCACCCCCTCTCAGCCGCTCTCACTAAATATGCACCTCCACTCCCTTGAACTCTTCGGGTTCAAATCTTTCGCCGATAAGACCGTCCTGAATTTCCACGAAGGAATCACCGCCATCGTCGGCCCCAACGGTTGCGGAAAATCCAACGTCCTCGACGCCATGCGCTGGGTGCTCGGCGAGCAGTCCGCCAAATCCCTGCGCGGCGCGGAAATGGCCGATGTCATTTTTAACGGAAGCGACAGCCGGAAACCCGTTAGCTTCGCCGAGGTTTCGCTCACCCTAACCGATTGCGCGACCGATCTCGGCGTCGACTGGCACGAGGTGCGCGTGACTCGCCGCATTTACCGCGACGGCAATTCTGAATACTATTTGAACAAGCAGCCCTGCCGGCTGCGCGACATTCACACGCTCTTCGCCGACACCGGCGTGGGCCGCAGCGCCTACTCGATGATGGAGCAGGGCAAAATCGATTTGCTGCTCAGTTCACGTCCGGAAGATCGCCGTTCTGTTTTCGAAGAAGCTGCCGGGATCACGAAGTACAAGTCGCAAAAGAAGGAAGCGCTCCGGAAACTCGAAGCGACCGAAGCGAACCTTCTCCGCGTCGGCGACATCATCAAAGAGGTCAAACGGCAGATCGGTTCGCTGCAGCGGCAGGCCGGCAAAGCGCGCCGCTATCAGGCGTTGCTGGCGGATCTGCAGGTGCTGGACACTTTCCAGTCGCGCAAGAACCTGCAGAAGCTCGAAGGCGATCTGAGTCAGTGCCGGCAAAGCCTTCAACAGGTTAACGAACAGGAACGCTCCACCCGCCAGGGGATCGAGGAAAAAGAAGGCGCGCTGGTCGAGCAACGGCTCGCGGTCGATGAGATCGACGACCAAATCAACGAAGTGCGCGGCGAAGTCGACCGCTTGCAAAGCGAGATGACAACCCATCGCAATCGCATCGACTTCAACCGCGAACGCGGCGAAGAAACGCGCGGACTGATCTCGCGCGCGGAGGAAGAGGTCGCAACCGCTGAAGCCAAAAAGACGCGCCAGGAAAATGAAATGCGCGAGCTAAACGCACTGGTGGATCAGATGAGTGCGCTGCTGGCAACCAAGGAAACAGAATTGCAGGAGCTGGATGCGAAACTTTCCGCGATTCGCGGGGAGCGTTCACAGCACGAAGAAGAACTCAAAACCCTCGAAGCCTCCTTCGCGCGCAGCGAAGGCCGCGTCTCCAGCGCTGAAGATGAAATCAATGGGATGCGCGCGCGGCGCGAAGCCACCGCGGAATATTTGAAGAAGCTTGAGAATGAGATCGAGCTGGCCGGCAACAAGCGCGAACAAGCGGAGAAGAATCTGTTGGACGGTCGCGGTGCCATCGAAAGCGAGCACGGGCACACCGAACGTCTCCTGCTGCGGGTGCAGGAAGCTGAAACTCTCCTGCACACTCGCCGCGCTGAGCTCGAGCAAGCGAACGACCGTCTGGTCGGCGCGGAGCGAAGTGTCGCTGAGAAAGCTTCACGTCTGGAAATCCTCAGGCAGCTTAACGAGGAGGGCGAAGGCCTGTTGCAAGGCTCCCAGGCTTTGCTCAAGGGCGATGATGAGCTCCGCGAATTTCGCCCGGCCGTCGCCGGCTCTTTGGTCGCTCAACTCGATGTCGATCCGAAGTTCGTCCCCGCCATCGAAGCCGCGCTAGGACGAAACCTGCATGCCATCGTCCTGCAAAGCGGCGAGCGCGCGCATGAGATCCTGCACCGGCTGCATAAACGCAAGCTGGGCCAGGCGGCCCTTCTCGTCCCTGAATTCCTGACCAGCCCCGCCGAGAAAACGATGGCTGCTTTACCGGAAGGCGCCATCGCCTGGGCCAGCGAAAAAGTGGTGGCTCCGGAAGGCCTTGAATCCACGGTCGCCGCGCTGCTGGAGCGCGTTGCGATTTTCTCAGATTTGGAAAACGCCTGGGCTGCCAGAAAAGCGCACCCTGAAATCGCCTGCGCCACGCTCACCGGCGAATTCGTTTCCCGCGAAGGGATCATTTTCGGCGGGAGCAGCGCCGCGCATAACGAGTCCCTCCTGCAAAGAAAGAGCCGCATCTCCGAACTCGCTCACGAACACTCCAGCGCCCTGACCGAACAGGAGCAGGCGGCAGCGATTCGACTGACGCTTGCCTCCGCGGTCGGGTCGGCCGCGCGCAACCTGGAGGAACAGCGCTCCAGTCATCGCGCCGCTGAGCTCGCTCAATCAACCGCCTCTTCGAAAATTGCCATTCTTGAGCGCGAGCTCGACCTCGCTCAATCCCGCGTGGAAGACCTGCGTAACGAACACGGCACGCTTCACGCCCAGATCGCAACCGCGGACGAACGCATCGCCGCGTTGCAGGAAACGCTCACCACCGTGCGGGCGACCGTCACCGAAGAAGAGCAGCGCCGCCTCAACGCCGAACAGACTCGGCACGAGATCGGCCTGCGCGAATCGCGGCTGAACGAAGAGCTGAATGAGTTGCGCCTGACCACCGCCACCGAACGCCAGCGCCACGAGAATCTGATGGCGCAGCGCGAACCTTTCGCGGCGCGCGTCGCTGAGTTGGCGGAGACGATCAGCACACGCCAACGCGAGATCGAGCAGTTCAAGCGCGGCTGGAAGCGCAGGCGCAGGATTCTAAAAATTCCGAGGCCTTGCTGGCGGAGCAGGAACTTCAACAGCAGGAGCGGAAACGTGTTCTGAGCGGGCTGGTCACCCGGCGCGCCGACCTGGCCAACGCCCTCCTCGCGGATGAATCTGCCATTCGCGAGATTCGTGATTCGTTAAACGAACTGCACGAGCGCCGCGCCGTGCAGCAGGTGCGCGAATCGCAGCTGCAAATGAAGATCGATAACCTGATCGATCACGTGCAGCGCCGCTACCATCTCGATCTCCGCGCCGCCAGCGACGACCAGGAAAACTTCACCCGCGTTCTGCAAGCGCAATTGAAGCGACGCGAGAAAGCGGAAACGCCCGCACCTGAGGCTGCAGCCGGTCGAAGCCGATATCGACGCGCTGGTCGCAGATCTGTCGCAGCAGCTCGAAAACATGGGCCCGGTGAATCTCGAAGCCGTCCAGGAATATGATGAACTCGAGCAGCGCTACCAATTCCTCGAGCAACAGAACAACGACCTCACCAGCGCGCGCCGGGAGTTGCTCGATGTCATCGCGCGCATCAATGAAACGACGCAGACGCTCTTCGCCGAAACCTTCGCCAAGGTGCGGACGAACTTCAGAGAAATGTTCACCGAGCTGTTCGGCGGCGGCCGCGCCGATCTTGCGCTGATGGATGAAAACGATCCGCTCAATTGCGGCATCGAGATCATCGCCAAGCCGCCCGGCAAACAGCTGCAAAGCGTTTCACTGCTCTCCGGTGGCGAACGAACCATGACCGCGGTGGCCCTGCTCTTCGCCATCTACATGGTGCGGCCCAGCCCGTTCTGCGTCCTGGATGAAATGGATGCCGCGCTCGATGAATCCAACATCAATCGCTTTACCCGGCAGCTGGATCGGTTTGTGGAACAAAGCCAGTTCATCATCATCACGCACAACAAACGCACCATCGCCAAGGGTGACGTCATTTACGGCGTGACCATGGAAGAACGCGGCATCAGCAAGCTGGTGGGGATGAAAATGGCAGCGCGACCGGAAAATTATTCGGCCGCGCCGCAAAACGGAGACTCCAATGGAAATGGACGACAATCCGTTTTCCCTCTTGAGGCGGGCAGCCGCAAGGCCGAGCTCGCCGGCGCCAGCGCGAATTAGGTCTCCACAGACTGCCGTCCGACCGAGGGCCGGCGAACGCGGCCATCGATCGTCGCAAATATTTTTTGTGCGCTTTCACGGCTGAAGGCTAGAATTGCCGCATGCTCGAGGCGCCGGTGCGAAAAGGGAAAACCAAGGGGAAACAGGAGTCCGGCGCGCCAGAAAAGAAAGGCGCTGTGCACGAGCGCTACCGGGAGGCTTTTCGCTGGATGCTCCTCGCCCGGATATTGGAAGACAAACTTGGCGCCCTCTATCGCGGCGGCATGATCACCGGCGGCGTCTATCTGGGGCGGGGACAGGAAGCGGTCAGCGCCGCTTGCGGTCTGTTTCTTCAAAAAGGCGACGTTTTCGCGCCGCTTATTCGCGACCAGGCGGGTCGTTCGGCCTTTGGCGAATCCTTGCTCGACGTGGTTCGAACTTATCTTGGATCGAAGCACGGCCCGATGCGCGGACGGGACGGCAATATTCATCGGGGTCGCCCACGCGAGAACCAGCTGGCCATGATCAGTCACCTTGGCGCGATGATTCCGGTGGTTGTCGGCAAGTTGCTGGCCAAACGCATGAAAGGCGAAAAGAACTTCGTTGGGCTCACTACCATCGGGGAAGGCGGAATGCAGACCGGCGCGACGCATGAGGGTTTGAACATGGCCGCCGTCGAACAGGTGCCACTGGTCGTCGTAGTGACGAACAATCATTTCGCTTATTCAACGCCTAACGATCGCGAGTTTGGCTGCGTTAACCTCGTCGATCGCGCACTCGGTTACGGCTACGAAGGTCACACGGTGGATGGCACCGACCTGCAGGCCTGCCTCGAAACGATCGAAACGGCCGTGCAACGGGCCCGCGCCGGCAGGCCGCCCCAACTCGTCGTCGCCAGCATTCTGCGGCTGGCCGGCCACGGCGAACACGACGACGCCAGTTACGTCCCGCCGGAAATGAAAGGTGAGCCGTATGCGCAGGATGCGCTGCCTCGAACCGAGAAATTCCTGCTCGAGCACGGACTCTTGACGCAAGAACAGCTTCTACAAATGCGGGCGGAGATCGCGCGCGAGGTGGATGAGGCCGTTTCGACAGCGCAGCAGGAAGACAGTCCGCAGGCGCACGAAGAGGATTGGTGCAGCGTTCTCTACCAAGGAGTTGATCGACCAACCATCGTTGGAATGACGAAGCACGAATCTCCAATTCCGAATCAATGACGAAGCTCGAAGGCCAAACCATCGCACGCACTACGGTTGGTCATTCGTCATTACGAATTGATTCGTCATTGGGCATTTCAAATTCGTCACTCGCGTCGTTATGAGCGTGACCTATCTCGAAGCAATTCGCGAAGCGCAGACCAAAGTTCTGCAGGACGATCCACGCGTCTTCATCTACGGCCAGGACATTGCCGGAAAATTCGGCGGCGCTTTCAAAGCAACCAAAGGGCTGGCCGAACGATTTCCCGGCCGCGTCTTAAACACCCCGATCAGCGAAGACGCGATGATTGGAACCGCTATCGGAGCGGCGCTGGAAGGAATGCGGCCAATCGTGGAGATGCAATTCGCCGATTTCTCCTCGATTGCGCTGAATCAGATTCTGAACAACGCCGGCACGCATTATTACCGCACGAATGTGCCTGTTCCGATCACGGTGCGTCTGCCCTCCGGCGGAACGAAAGGCAGCGGCCCCTTTCACAGCCAAAGCATGGAAGGCCTCTATTCGCATTACCCGGGGGTGGTGGTAATGACCCCGGCGACGGTTGAGGACGCTTACACCATGTTGATCGACGCGGTCTCGATTGATGACCCGGTGGTCTACTGCGAGCACAAATATCTTTATTACCACCTTAAGGCGGAGGCCTTACCTAACGATAAGTGGCCTATCGGCAAAGCCAGGATTGTTCGCCCCGGGCGCGACCTCACCATCGTCAGCTACAGCGCGATGATGCACGAAGCACTGGCGGTGGCTAACGAGCTGCAAGCGGATGGGTTCGAGGTGGAGGTGATCGATCTGCGCACGGTCAAACCCTTGGATACCGAAACCGTGCTCGCCTCCGTTGCGCGCACCGGCCGCCTGCTTTGCGTCGGAGAAGCCTTTCCCTGGGGCGGCGTTACCGCCGAAGTGATCGCGCGCGTCACCACTCAGGGTTTTCACCTGCTCGATGCCGCCCCGGCACGAGTGAACGCGAAAGACACGCCGATCCCCTATCATCCGAACCTTTGGAGCGCGCACCGGCCGAACGCGCAGACGATCATGGAGAAAGCCCGTCAGGTCTTGGCCGAATAACGTGAAGATTTTATCAGAAAGGATCAGTCCTGCGAGTGCCCTTGGGCAAGACATGTTAATAGCGCGAGCTTCTACGTTAACGCCTCAAGCCCCGGTAGGAGCGACACATGCCGCCCCGACGGGGCTTGGCCTTTTGGTCAGGGCCGGTTTCTACAGACATGCCGCGCCGCTGGCGCTTTCGCCGATCTCTAAAGCTGCAACGATAAGCTGAACGTTTATGCCTCAAGTCCCTATCACCATGCCCCAGCTCGGCGAGTCCATGGCCGAGGCGACAATTGTCTCGATCAAAGTGAATCCCGGCGACCAGGTCGCGGCTGACCAGGAGATCATTGAAGTCGAGACTGACAAAGCGGTGATGGGCGTAACCACGCCTTGTGCGGGTCAGATCGCGAAGATCGATGCCGAAGTGAAGGGAACCTATCCGGTCGGGGCTGT
The DNA here is from genome assembly GCA_963746035.1 of uncultured Verrucomicrobiae bacterium. Classification (GTDB taxonomy): domain Bacteria; phylum Verrucomicrobiota; class Verrucomicrobiia; order Chthoniobacterales; family UBA10450; genus JBBRDU01. The sequence goes on from CAVUZN010000003.1 coordinate 353,189, forward strand.
GCTCGGCTACGTGGAGGCGAGTGAAGCTGATGCGGCGCGGTTCCAGAAGCGCGCACCCAAACCGCCACAAGGTGAGGTCGCGAAAGAGATTCCCGGGCGCGAAGAAGAGAGCGCCAAGGCTGCGCCCAGGCAAAACGGCAGCGGATCGCATTTCCAAATCGATGAAAAAGGCCTTCCGCCCGTTGATACCGGTGCTCATTTCCAAAGCGACCAGGCGGGCGGACTCCCCGTCCCCGTAAGCACCAAAGGCGTCAGCTTCCTTTCTCCGCGCGTGCGTGCACGGATGGCGGAATTGCAATTAACTCAGGCTGATCTGGCGGGAATCGCGGGAAGCGGGAGCGCGGGCCGTGTCACGATCAAGGATCTCGAAGTTTTCCTCCGCCAAATCGAAGGCCAGCAGGCAGAGAAGCCGAGCGCCATTCGCACAGGCGTGGCGGACGCGATGCGGCGAAGCTGGACGCGGCCGTTGGCAACGGTCGGCCTGTCATTGAATCTCGATCCGGTGCTGCAGGACCGCGCGCAGCGCGATCCGAAGCCGGGCCCGGCGCTTTACGCTTTGCGCGCGCTCGCCCTTGCTCTGGCCGAACAACCGCAGGCGGCCGCACGCTTGATTGGCGGGCGCGCCATCCAATCGAAATCGATCGACATTGGCCTGGCTGTCGAAGCCGGGGAAGGCATCATGGTTCCGGTCATCCGGGAAGCGGACAAAACTTCGCTCGATGATCTCGCAACTCGTTATGCGGAGCTCGTCGATCTGGCGCGGCGCCGGCGATTGACCGCCGAGATGACCGCCGGAGGGATCGCCAGCGTCTCCAACTTTGGAACGTTCGGGCTCGATTGGGGCACGCCGATTCCTTTGCCGGATCAAACGATCATGCTCGGACTCGGCGCCGGCAAAAAGTCTCCGGTCTGGAGCGAAGAAGAGCAGCAATTCACGCCTGCGACACAGGCGGAACTTACCTTGAGCTTTGACCACCGCAGCCTCGATGGGGGTGGGGCCGGGCGTCTTTTGAAACGCGTGGTCGAGTTGCTGCAGGATCCACAGAACCTCTAAGCCCGAGAGCTAACTCGCAGGGCGGAGATGCTGCGCCGCCACCCCCGCACCGGCGAGGAAGGTGCGGTTCATTTGAATGCTTGGCGCGGCGCCATTAAGTTGCGGTTCCGACATGTCTACCACCGCTACCAGCATCGATCCCAATATTACGATGCGCGACCTCCTGGAGAGATTTCCAGGCGCGCAGCGGGCGCTTTTCCGGAAATATCACATTGGCGGATGCGCCAGCTGCGGTTTCTCGCCGGACGAGACGTTGGCGGGGGTCTGTCTGCGGAATGACAACCTTGATCCGGCGGAAGCGATTCAGCACGTGATCGAGAGCGACGCCGCAGATCGCGCAATGCAGATCGAGCCGACCGAGTTGGCGGCGCGCATCAAGCAAGGCGAAGCCGTCCATCTTCTCGATGTCCGAACGCGCGAGGAGTTCGATGCCGTCAAACTCGACGGCGCCGAGTTGTTCACCCAGGAAGTGATGCAACAGGCGATGTCGCAGTGGAAGAAGGACGAACTGCTGGTCATCTATGATCATCAGGGCGATCGGAGCATGGACGCGGCGGCATATTTCCAGGGTCATGGCTTTGCCAAAGTGAAGAGTTTGCGCGGCGGCATCGATGCCTGGAGCCAGGAAGTGGACGCTTCGATACCGCGCTACGAACTGGAGACGGCGTAATGGAAGGCGATCTCGAAAATAAGATTCAGGAAGCGATCCGGAATCCGCAGAACCTGGGCGAAATGAAGGACGCAGATGCGGTGGGCACGGTCGGCAGTGCGGATTGCGGCGACATGCTGCGGATGTGGATCAAGTTCAAGGAAAAAGACGGCCGCAAGGTGATCGATCGCGCGACTTTCCAATCGTTTGGCTGTCAAACCGCCATCGCGGTGGCGAGCGTGGCGACGCAGTTGCTCGCCGGAAAGACGGAAGCCGAAGCGCGCAACATGTCCGGCGAAGAATTGGCCGCACCGCTGGGGGCGCTGCCGCCGGTCCGCATTCACTGCGCGCAGTTGGTAGAAGGCGCCTTGCGGGCAGCGTTGAGCGGCGAGATACCGGCTTCGTCGCCCCAAACTCCATCGCCCACTTTGTTAGGCAATCTTTCTTCGGCCAACCAGACTTCAGCCAAGGTCAAAGTCGTGCTGAAGCCGAAAACGAGCAGCTAAGGAAACTTTATGTACGAGAACACAGAATTCACGACGAAGCGCGATTGCGAAGCGATTCAGATCCCCAGCGGCCAAACAATCACGATTCCATCGGGCACGGCCGGTGTGGTGACTCAGGCACTCGGCGGCAGCTATACCATCGCAACCTACCAGGGTTTGGCGCGGATCGCGGAGAAGGATCTCGATGCACTCGGTCTCGAGAAACCCGCCGAGGCTGCGGGTACTAGCGCTGAAAAAGCAGAACGAGCCGGTCCGGGCGAAGTGTCGGAGAACGAAGTCTGGAACCAGCTGAAGCAATGTTATGATCCGGAAATTCCGGTGAACATTGTGGATCTCGGATTGGTTTACGATTGCCGTCTCTCCAAGAAAGATGACGGCGGGACAAAAGTGGAAGTGAAGATGACCCTGACCGCTCCCGGTTGTGGAATGGGGCCGGCGATCGCGCATGATGCGCAAAGCAAAATTCTCTCGATCGACGGTGTGGACGAAGCCGACGTGCAGTTGGTCTGGGATCCACCCTGGAATCAGAGTATGATCAGTGAAGCGGGGCGCATGAAGCTTGGCATGGTCTAACCGCAGAGACTGCGGACTCATTCAATCGGCGAGAGGAGGAGTCGTATCGGTGTTCGGCTCCGCCGCAATCGAGCGGAAAGCGCGCTGCCGGCTTCGCGTTTGACAGCACCGCGACTCCTCCTATAGTCGTGGCCCGCGCTGCCATGTCGGTCGCGCGAAACCCCGGATTCTCACGCAAATGCCTCTTACCGAACTCATTTTAACCGATAACGTGCCCGGACTCGGCGCTGAAGCCGACATCGTCAAAGTGCGCCGTGGCTACGCCCGCAATTTCCTCCTGCCTCAGGGTAAGGCTCATGAAGTCACGCCGTCCAACATGCGGCAGCTGGAGAATCTGAAGAAGAAGCGCGCCGAACGTGAAGCGCGTGAATTGAATGAAGCGGAAGAACTCAGCCGCCGCATTACCAAGATGCGCGTCACCTTTACGCTCGAAACCGGCGAGACTGGTAAAGCGTTCGGTTCAATCACCGCGCAGGATATCGTCAATCGAATCAAGAATGAAATCGGCGCCGAGATCGATCGCCACAAGGTGGTGCTGGAGCACCCGATCAAGAGCACCGGTGAACACAGCGTCGCAATCAAATTGCACCACGATGTCCCGACCAATTTCGTGTTCCAAGTGAAGTCGACTGAAGAACCGAAGACGGAAGAGTCGGCGGAATCAGCTGAAGGCGAAAAAAAGTCTCGCGGATTTGTCCGGCGCAGGAAAGAATCCTGATTACTTAAATGCCCAGTCAACCGTCCTCCGCACGCAGAGAAACGGGAGGACGGAGTGAAGCAAAAGTTGTTAACTTTACTTCACAGGATCTTCACCGTACTCCGCCACACAGCACCGAAGCAGAGCAAGGCGTGCTCAGCTCGATGCTCATTTCGCCAAAGGATGTCATCGCGGAATGCGTCGAGAAAATTAACGAGGAATACTTCTATGTTCCCGCTCATCAGGTCATCTATCAGACCCTGGTCGATCTCTGGAACGCCGGCCAGGCGGTTGATCTGATCACTTTCACGCAGATTTTGCGTGATCGAAACATCCTCGAGAGCGTCGGCGGCGCCTCCTTCATCACCAATCTTTACACGTTCGTGCCGACGGCCGCGAACGTGACTTATTACTTCGATATCGTTCGGGATAAATACGTTCTCCGCCAGATCATTACCGCCGCGACCGAAGGCGTGCGGCGAGCCTACGAAGACCAGGGCGAAGTCAACACATTGCTCGATGAAGTAGAGCAAAAGATCTTCGCCGTCGGCGAGACGCGCTTCAAAGGCAAGATGCTGACCATGAAAGACCAGGTCATGGAAGCGATCGAGTCGATCGAGAAGCTCTACGAGCGCAAAGGCGGGATCACCGGAGTTTCCACCGGGTTTGTCGAGCTGGATCGGATGACCAGCGGTTTGCATGCTGCCGAAATGATTGTGATCGCGGCGCGCCCGAGCATGGGCAAGACCGCGCTTGCCATGAACATCGCCGAGCATGTCGCCATTCACGAGAAATTGGCCGTCGGTGTCTTCAGTTTGGAAATGAGCAGCCAGCAGCTCGTCCAACGGCTGCTCTGTTCGCGCGCGCGCGTCAATCTGCAAAAAGTGCGCGATGGTTTTCTCGGTGAGCGCGATTTTCCGAGCCTGACGGCTGCGGCGTCGAAGCTGGCCGAGGCCCAGATCTTCATCGACGACACTGCCGGGCTGAACATTCTCGAACTCCGGGCGAAAGCGCGCCGTTTGAAGGCGCAGCATGATGTTCAGCTCCTGGTCATTGATTACCTGCAGCTGCTGCGCTCGCCCAGCCGGCGGGCACAGGAGAATCGCCAGTTGGAGATTTCCGAAATCTCTGCCGGGATCAAAGGGCTGGCCAAGGAATTGAAAGTGCCAATCATCGTTATCGCGCAGTTGAATCGCCAGCCCGAGGCGCGCACAGGTGGTAAGCCGCGTTTGAGCGATCTGCGTGAATCCGGTTCCATCGAACAGGACGCCGATTTGGTGGGGCTGCTCGTGCGCCCGGAAGTTTACGAGGACGACGAGGACGCGCGCGCCGAAAAATCAGGCGAAGCGGAATTGATCATCGCGAAGCAGCGTAACGGCCCGGTCGGCGAGATTCCCCTCACCTTCCTGAAGGAATTCACCCGCTTCGAAGACCGCGCTCGTCAGCATGGGAACGAGCCCGAAGGGCTCTAATCTCGAGGTCATCCTCCCGTGCTGTACAGGTGAGAACGCGACCGGGAGGGACGAGCTTGTCTCGTCCGCCTCCGGCCTAACCGGGGAGCCATTGCTCACCTTCCCGATAGCGCACTCGTCGGGGACCGCCGGATTGGCGAACTATGGGTTGAGTGCTGGTGAACCCGTCTCGCGATCACGGACTTTTTCTGGGGACCGCAGGCTGCTAGCCTGCAGTCGCCGGCAGCTGCCGGCGACACTCGTAGCACAACGAATCCCGGTTCAAGGGGTGCAGCGTGGTCTGAGCAAGCTGCTCAGACCTGCAGGCTAGCAGCCTGCGCTCCCCGGAAAGAGAGAGCACCGCGCGGTTGTCAGAGCCTTCGCAAAAGTTCGCGATGTCGAGACGACATCGCCAGCACTCGGACCCATAGTTCGCCAATCAGGCGGTCCCTGACGAGTGCGCTACCCCGGATTGGGGGAGTGCGTGATCGCGCTATTGGTTAGGCGAATTACCAGGTGGTTAACGCAACGATGGAAAACGAATGGTCAAATGCCTAACGATTTTGCCGCTTGCACTACGTGTTCGGCGTCGATCCCGAATTCTTTCATCACCACGTCGCCAGGCGCGCTCAGGCCGAAGTGATGGAGACCAATCACCTTGCCGTCGAGACCGACATAACGGTACCAAGTATCCGGCACCCCGGCTTCAATGGCGACGCGTTTGCGACAGGAGGTTGGCAGAACTTCTTCACGATATTTTTCCGGCTGCCGCTCAAAGCGCTCAAAGCACGGCATGGAAACCACCCGCACTCCGTTACCAAGCTCTTTCGCAGCCGCCAGAGCGTGCTGCAGTTCGCTGCCGCAGGACATGATGATCAGCTCAAGCTTGCCACTTTCTTTCCGGGCCACGTAGCCGCCGCGCAAAACACCTTCGCGCCGAGCCCTCACCTCGATGTCATTCAGAATTGGCACGGCCTGGCGAGTCAGGGCCAGCAAAGTCGGACCGTCCACGCGTTCGGCCGCCGCCACGAACGCGCCCACAGTTTCTTCAGGATCAGCCGGCCGAATGACGTCGATCTGCGGCATCACTCGCACTGAACTAACCGTCTCAACCGGTTCGTGAGTGGGCCCGTCTTCGCCGACGCCGATTGAGTCGTGCGTGAAAATGTAGATGTTCGGCAGCTTGGAAAGCGCGGCCAACCGGATGGATGCGCGACAATAGTCGGTGAAAACCAGAAAGGTCGCGCCGGATGCGCGAAAAACGCCGTGGTAGGAGACGCCATTCATCATCGCGCACATCCCGTGTTCGCGAATTCCGAAGTGGATGTTACGACCTCCGGGCGTGTCGCGGGTAAAATCTCCCCCGTCGGCGATGTAGTTCAGGGTCGAACCATGGAGGTCGGCACTGCCGCTGATGAGGAAGGGCAGAGCTTGTGCGATCGGCTGAAGCGCATCGCTTCCCGCTTTGCGCGTCGCCAGCTTCGCATCGCTCGGAAACTCCGGGATTTTGGAGAACAGATCAGTTGGAACTTTTCGTTCAATGGCGTCATCGAGCTGTTTCGCTCTTTCCCCGTTCTTCTTCCGCCAGTCCTGGTAAATTTTTTCCCAGCGATCGTATTCCGCCAGCAGTCGCTTTTTGTGCCCGGCAAAATAATCGTAGGTCTCGTTCGAGACGGAGTAACGCTCATCCGGCAAACCGAGGGCCTTGCGGTCGGCATCGACAAACTTTGCGCCGGCTTCGCCGTGTGCTTTGTACGTTCCCGCGACTTCCGGAATACCTTTTCCGACAAGCGTGTGGGCAACGATGAATTTCGGTTTCCCGTTATCGTTTTCCTTGGCGTTGTTGATTGCATCAAGGAAGGCCTGCATGTCGTGGCCGTTCACTTCCTGCACGTCCCAACCGTAGGCTTTGTAGCGCATCATCGTGTCCTCGCTCTGCGTCGCCTTGGCCGGCGCATCGAGGGTGACCGCATTGGAGTCGTAAATGAGGATCAGGTTATCGAGACCGAAATGCGCGGCGAAGGCGCTCGCTTCCGCGGCGACGCCTTCCTGAATGCAACCGTCGCCCGCCAGACAGAAACAATGCTGATCAAAAATGCGGTGCTCCGGTGTGTTGAAGCGGGCTGCCGCCATCTTCATGGCCATCGCGATACCCACGGAATTCCCAACCCCTTGTCCGAGCGGACCGGTGGTGCATTCGACTCCGGGAGTTTCGAAAAACTCGGGATGACCTGGCGTTTTGGAATGCAGTTGCCGGAACCGCTTAATTTCGGAGATCGGTAAATCGTAACCGCTCATGTGCAGCCAGGCGTAGAGGAACATGCTGCCGTGACCGGCTGAGAGAACGAAGTAGTCGCGACCAATCCAACGCGGTTTGTCAGGATTGTGCTTCAGCACATCACCGTAAATGACCGCCCCCATCTCCGCGCAACCCAAGGGCAGGCCCAAGTGTCCCGACTTCGAAGCCTGAACCGCATCCATGGCAAGACCTCTGGCTTCAGTAGCAGCACGCGAAAGCGCTTCGATGTTCAGACTCATCAGGGAAGATGCACAGCCACGGGAGGGGGACAAATTGCATCTTCCGCAGCGGGCCAATTTGGAAAAATTCCCACAACCTCGTAAGATAGCGGCCCGATGAATCAGTCCCTCCTCCTGCATGTCGTCGAACGGCTGGAGACGTTCGTGGGCAAATTGCCTGCGGCGATCCAGAAGCCGATTCTGCACGAGCTCACGCCCTTGAAGGAATTGTTCCTCCAGCAACGAGCGCCGCGACTGCTTCTGGTCGGAGCCGATCAAATCTCCCCGCACGAGCTGGTGGCAAAGGTTTTTGAATTTGATCCTGCGCAAGGCGTCCAGCCTTTGGTGGTGCACCGCTGGCAGGAAATTGCGATCCAGGATCATGGCACCCTCTCAGTCTTCGATGCGCGTGGCGGCGATCTGCCGGCCAGTGCTGCAGCCGAGCTCAAGGAGGAGCTGCCGGATGTCATCGTTTACGTCCATCATCTGGAAAAGCGCCGGAAAAAGCAGCGGACGGATGACTTGGAGGCGATCGTGAAGCTCATCTCGACCAAGGAACGGGAAAGGCCGATTCCTGTGATCGAGCTGCTCGGCGGTGCAGCTGGACGGAAAGAGACCGGTCCGATTGAGGCTCTGACCACGGAGCCCGACGGCTTCCGCATTGTCGGCACCTTCGATCTGAAGAGTCTTGGCGGAGCGGAGGAGCGAAAACGCTGCATCGGCGTGATCGCCCGTGAGCTGCCGAATTCGGCCCGGCTGGAAATGGCCCGCATATCCAAGGACCGGGCCGTCCAGACGGACATTGCCTACCTGTTGGTAAAGTCCACCACCGCGGTCTGCACGGCCATCGGCGCGCAGCCCATTCCCTTGGCCGACCTGCCCGTCCTGACGACTCTCCAACTGGTGATGGTGTCCGGTATTATGTATGTGAGCGGGCGTGAACGGAGCCTGCGCGCGGCCACGGAGTTTATCGGCGCTTTGGGGGTAAATGTGGGCGCCGGAATGCTCCTCCGCGAAGGCGCCCGGGCCATACTTAAGTTCTTCCCCGGCTGGGGGAATGTCGTTTGCGGCATGGTGGCTGGAGCGGGCACCTATGCGATGGGGCGCGCGGCCACGGCTTTCTTTATTCACGGGGTTTCGATCAAAGACGCCAGGCGCACTTACCTCAGCAGTAAAAAGGAACGATCCCGAGGCCAGCCCAAGGGCGGTAAACGGCGTCTGCGCGCACCGAGAAATGGGCAGCAAGCCCTTGATCATAACTTGTGAATAAAAGCGCTCCCGCGGGGCATTTTATTCACACCGTTTTTGTGAAGAAGCGGGCCGGCGAGACCGTTGCCCCGGCGCCACCGCCGGCAAATCAATGACCCTGTCGGAGATAGCGGAGACGCTCAGGGAGCTCAGGGTCTCCCCGGTGAAGAGTCTCGGGCAGAATTTTCTGCACGATCGAAATATTGCCAGGTGGATAACTCAACAACTAAACCCGGACAAAGACGATTTCGTGCTTGAAATCGGACCGGGTTTGGGAGCTCTGACCGAGTTGGTCGCCTCGCAAGTAGGAGCTATTCTTGCCTTGGAAAAGGACGGGCGGCTGGCCGCGTTTCTGCGCGAAAACTTTGGGTCTGAAGGCGTTGAGATCCGGCATCAGGACGCAATGGAGTTCGACGTCCGCACGCTCTATGCAAAGCCCCGGGTGAAGCTGCTCGGAAACCTTCCCTACTACATCTCGAGTCAATTGCTTCTGCGCTTCCTCGAATTTCCAAGTCCTATATCCTTGGCTGTATTGATGTTACAGAAGGAGATGGCCGAACGCATCACCGCTGTCCCGGGCACGAAGGATTACGGCGCGTTCACGCTGATGGTTCAATATGATTACACTGTCGAATTTTTGCGAACCGTTCCCCCGAGCGTGTTCATCCCTCAGCCAGAAGTGGATTCGGCGGTGGTGCGACTGATCCCGCGCGATCCCCAGGAGCTGCCGCCCTGCGACCGGGAGACGTTCCGAAAGCTGGTGCGAACCGGGTTTTCCCAACGGCGGAAACAGCTTGGAAAGCTGCTGCGCGGCGACATGCCCGATTGGGCCGCGACGGCTGCGGCGCTGGGTTTGGATTCAGCCGTCAGGGCGGAGCGTTTAAGCTTGCAGGACTGGATTGCCCTGGCCAATCAGGTGCGCCCAGCTCGCCCGGAAATGAGCGGTCCAGTGGCTGACGAGATGTTCGCCGTGGTAGACGAACAGGACCGTGTAATTGGCGCGGCTCCACGCCGGCAAGTGCATGGGAATAACTTACGGCACCGGGCCGTCCATATTCTGCTTTTCAACCCCAAGGGCGAGGTCTACCTGCAGAAGCGCTCGCGCTGGAAAGACCGCCACCCGTTCTTGTGGGACTCCAGCGCGGCCGGGCACGTGGCGGCCGGGGAAGACTACGATGAAGCGGCTGAAAGGGAGCTGCGGGAGGAGTTAGACGTGTCGACGTCGCTCAGCCGGCTGGCGCAGCTGCCTGCCTCGGAAAAGACCGGACAGGAATTCATCTGGGTTTACACCGGTTCATCGAACAAACCGGTTCGAACTGATCCAACTGAGACCGAGGCCGGAAACTACTTTCCGGCCTCGGTCGTCAGAGATTGGACTCAGGTTCGCCCGCGCGACTTTGCGCCGGGCTTCGTAGAGTGTTGGAAGGCTTGGTTAAGCCACCGTCGTTAACGACGGCGGCGGCGGGTCGCGCTCTTCGCGCTCTTCGCCTTGCGCGCAGGTTTCCGCGAAGTCTTGCGACCGCGCGAAGCCGTCTTGGCACTGCCACCAGTTCCGCGAGAAGCTTTCGCCATCGCGCTGTTCTTGAAGCGACGCGCTGCTCGTCGCGCCGCTTCTTTGCCTCCGTAAACGGAGTCGCTGAACATTTTCGTTACGGCGGTTGAGCCGCGGAGAAAATGCACCTGGAAGCCGTGCGTTTGTTTACGAGCTTTAGGCTTCGTATCAATTCGCCGGATGTTTGATTCTGATAATGGATTTGGTCGTCGCCGCATAGTTAAGGCCGAGACACTAGCGCAAAGATTTCGCGAATCAACGGGTTACGCGATTTTCCTGATTATTTTTTCGTTACCTCTTTCGGGAGATGCCATGCATCTGCCTTCGCTTGGTAGGCCTCATCTGGCAGCAGAGCATAACAAGGATGCCTATCGGATCGGAGCCAGGTAATGAGCTTAACGAGATTAGCTTCCGCCATGGTTGTGCAGCCGGCACTCGGCCGATTTTCCCCGCGTCGTATGTGAAAAAATATCGCGCTGCCCTGCCCCGGCACCGGAGGATCCGAGTTATGCCGGATGTCCACCAGCCATCGATAGGCAAAGTCGTTATGCCGCATCTTCTGCTTCTCGAACCAAGCCGGCGGATGCGCGCTGTCAGGTATGGTGATCATCCGGTTGTAATCCGGAAGACTAACGTCATCGATCCAGGCGTCGGCTTTCGTCACCGTGTGAAACGGATAATTCGCGCCGGGCGGCAGTTGCGTGTCGTAGGTGTAAATCTTGCCGATACGGAAAATTCCAGCGGGGGCGCGGCCATCCCGCTCCGCTTTTCGCAGGCCAGACTCATGCTGCCCCTCGACCCCGCTGCCCCAGGCCAGTCCATGTTTGCCGAAGAGGACCGGGATAGCAGGAGAGACCGCGCGCCACGGGCCGGTTCCGTCCCGTTCGAAGCGCTGCAGTTCTCCCCGCATGGAGTCCCAGGACGGCGCGATTCCGACAATGAGCTGGCTGCAGTCGCTCGGCACGCCCCCGGCACAAGCATTGCTCCCGAGCAGGCACAACCCTAACGCCACCAGGCAGCGGAGAAGCAAGTTGATCATTTGCCCATCCTAGATGCCCACACCCGCAACCCTGTTCAATTTCTTTTTCTGGTGAAGAAGCGCCTCGCCGCTCTCCTTATCCTGGTTTGCGTCGTCGCCGTTTACCTGCCCGCCCTGCGGAATGGTTTCGTCTGGGACGATACCGCGCTCATCCTGCGCGATCCGCTTATCCGCAGCTGGCGCCTCGTTCCGGAAAGCTTTAATCATTTTCTTTTTGTCGACGCGACCGCTTCGGATTTCTACCGGCCGATCCAGCGGCTGACTTACACGCTCGAGTACGGACTCTTCGCTTTTAATCCAACGGCCTGTCACCTCGACAACATCCTCCTGCACGCCGGCGCCGCGGTGGCGCTGTTTTTCCTGATTGAAGAGTTGTTAGGCCTGCTCGGCCCCGCTCTGCCGGCGCGACATTGGATCGGTTTCCTTGCCGCTTTGATTTGGTCGATTCATCCTCTGCAAAGCTCCGCCGTCGCTTACATTTCGGGACGGGCCGACCCGCTGGCCACGCTCTTTGGCTTCTTCGGCTGCTACCTGCTCCTCCGCGCCGGCACCACAACACGCAAAGGGTTAGCTCTATTAGTAAGCGCTCTCTCCGCGCTGCTGCTTTTGCTTTCCGCGCTAAGCAAGGAAAGCGGGCTCGTCTTTTGTGCGATTGCGATTCTGCTTGGAGTCTGGTTTAGCGGCCGAAAAGGACTGCTCAGAGCGATCACGATCTCGCTCGTCGTTGCCGTCAGCTATCTCAGTCTTCGTCTGCCGGCCGAGCGTCATCCCATCCCGCATATCGCCACGGCTCCCGCCGCGGTAACGAAACCCATCACGATGGCGCGCGCCGTCGCGGAATATGCAGGCATCATTGTGTTTCCCTGGAACCTTTACATGGAACGCGAGGTCAATGCGCGGCCGCACGACGATCCCGATGTAGTGATCAAGCCATTTGCCTGGCGAGAGCTCCAGACATTGGCCGGAGTTTTCCTGATCGGCGCATATGCGATGTGGGCATGGTCCGCGCGAGGGCGTAGTCCCGCGGCCTATCGACTACTCGTTCTTACCGCCCTCAGCTACCTCCCGGTCAGCGGCCTGTTCGCCCTGAATGCTTCGGTCGCCGAGCATTGGCTCTATGTGCCGAGCGCATTTCTCTTCGCGGCAACTGGAGTCGAACTGAGCGCCCTGCTCACGGGCCAATCCCTTACCCGAACCGTTCGCCCCGCTTTCATCTTGTCGCTGGCCACCTGGGCACTCTTCCTCGGTGTCAGAACCGATCTGCGCGCCTTCGATTGGAAGGATCAGCGCACGTTCCTGGAGAAGACCATCGCCGACGGCGGCGATTCCGCCCGAATGTGGATCAATTTGGCCGGTCTTGAACTATCCGAGAACCACCTCGACCGGGCCAAGACCAATTTACACAGGGCGCTGGCTATGGAAGCAGATCAACCCCTGGCCGTGCTCAATCTCGCGGTCATTGCGCTCCGGGAGCAGGATTTCAAAGCGGCTCGATCGCTCGCCAACCGCGCCTCCAACATGCCCTGGGTAGAAGCGCAGGCGCAGGAGCTCCTCGCGGTTTTGGAATACAAGGAAAAGGGCGTCGCCAATCCAATGCGGCTGCGCCTGGCCACTCGCACGGGCAATCCCAATTGGGACATTGAGAAGCGCTACCTACGTCTGCTCGATGAAACGGGCGCCACCGAATCAGCCATCCATGAACTGAAAATCTGCTTAAAAACAGAATGGTACCGGGCGGAAAGCTGGGACTTACTCCGTTGTCTCTATCAGAAACGAGGGAACGAACGGGAGGCCCGCCTGGCCGAAAGCATCGCGTCCGATTACGACGTTCACCTCGATCAGCACAAAATCCGGCTTTAAAACCTTCGCCCTACGTCCGTTAGGGGATTCTACGTCGAAGTAAGAGAAAACGTGCACGCCACGTCTGAATAACGACACCGTCGCGCTCGTCTCTTACTAAACTATGAAAAACACTACGGCACTAGGGATAGCGCTGGCCATTCTGGGGGCCGCTGCCTCATCCACTTTCGCACAGACCCAGACGTCATCGTCTTCGACGACGACAAATTACATCCAAACGAGCAAGTTGATCGGCACTACGGTCAAAGGCCCGAAGGGTGATTCAGTTGGGCAGATCAAGGACGTGATCCTCGATTCCAACGGGTGCATGGCCTACACGGTCGTTTCCACCGGCGGAACCGGGAGTCGCGTGACCGGATCAGGCAAAACGGTTGCAGTTCCCTGGTCGGTGTACAGCACCACGTCCGATCCGAAGGTTGTCACCGTGCGGGTGGAGAAGGAAAAAATCTATAATGCGCCAGCCTTCGATTATGCCCGCATCACGGAGTACTCCACCGGCGGTTACATCAACAACGTTAACTCCTACTACGGAGTGAGCGGCGGCGCGGGCGTGGGTTTCAGCGCGGGTGTCAATAACACGAGCACGACCACCACGAATGGCGCGGCGGTGGCCGGTTCCACCACTGCGAACACCGGCACGACCACCAACGCGACGACGACGGCTTCCCCCTCTTCGTCTATGACCCCGGCGGCAAGTGCCAGCCCGAGCGTGACTCCGATGGCCTCGGCGACGCCAGCTGCGTCGGCTTCGGCTTCCGCCTCACCTGAGGGTTCGGCCAGCCCCTCGGCGACGACACACAAAAGCAAAACTGAATCTTCGCCTTCAGCCAAGCATCACAGCTCGAACACCGAATCGAACAAGGAAGGATCCGAATCTACCAAGTCCAAGCGCAGCTCTAGCGAAGGCAGCAGCAGCAGCTCCGATGAAGGTTCATCTTCGTCGAAGTCCACCAAGAAGCATCGCGGTTCTTCGGAAGGATCGAGCGACGAACCAAAATCGACTCCGAGCGATCAGTCGGGCGAATAGTTAGCCAAAACAGCAACCAACCTTCAACGAAGGCCGTGCGAGGCGACTCGCGCGGCCTTCTTCGTTTCAGCTTTCGCCGAGGGGGGTCTCTTCAATCGCGGCGGTATCGCGTGGCAGATACTTCGCTCCAAAAAGCCAGATCAATCCGGACGCGAGGATAATTCCGGACACGACCAGAAACGCCACATGCATGTTGGCGTGGCCGCCCACGTAACCAAGAATCCAAAATGCCTGTACGTCGCCGAGAGCGTGGATGAAGAAAATGTTAATGGCGAAGGCGGTCGCGCGCACCGCGGGCAGAGAAACATTGGCGAGCGCGGTATTGGATGGTCCGGTATTGAGGAAGAGAAAGAAAATAGCCAGGAACATGGAAATCCACGCCGCCGGAAACGGAATGTAGAGACTGGCGACAAAGAGCGGGCAGGCAATGAGCATACCGACGCCCGAGACTAAAAAATAGGAGCCCGGATAACGCGGGCGCAACCGGTCCGCGACCATGCCTCCTAAAATCGTGGAGGTCAGGCCCGCCACGACCGTGATCAAGCCGAAGGTCGATTTGCCTGCGGCGGGCGACTGATGGCGGTATTCGAGGTAAGCGGAAACCCAGTAACCAAGTCCGCCGACGGCGAAAGTCATGAGCGTCTGGGCCGCGCAGTTGATGAGGTAAGACTTGGTTTTGAACAAACGCGCGTAATCCGAAAGCCCGAGCTTCACTCTCCGCACAACCTGATGGGCATGGAGTCGAGGATCACGCTGCCAAAAACAAAAGAAACCAAGCAGGATCCCGGGAGGGGCGAGCAGATAAAAAGCCCAGCGCCAGCCCAGCCAAAGACCGATCTGTCCGCCTAACACATAACCGAGCGCGCTTCCAACCGGGATTGCTGCGCAGAAGATCGCCATGATCTTACCGCGCCTTTCGACCGGGAACATGTCGGCCAGAATGGTGGGCGCAGCCGGACCGTAGCCGCCTTCGCCAATGCCCACACAGACACGAGTTGCAAATAGCATCCCGAAAGTCGCAGCCAAGCCCGATCCGCCGGTAGCGAGGCTCCACAAAATGACGGCGCTGCCGATGATGATCCAGCGCGACATGCGATCGGCCAGCAGGCCAAGAATCGGCGCGCTCAGCATGTAGGTAACGAGAAAAGCCGAGCCGAGCAGGCCCGTTTTGGTCATCGCATTTGCGTCGCCGGGCTGGAAAAATGTTGCGCGAATTTCCGGCTCCAAGGCCGCCAACACCTGGCGATCAATGTAATTAAACAAGTTGATCGAAAGGAGGAGAAACAGGGCGGCGCGCGCGCCCGGGATTCTTGGCTGACTGGGGGACATTAAACTTGCCGATTGCAGTCAGCGGGAACCGGAATGTAAATCATAAAGCGTGTCTAATTTGTCGCTGGGCGAAAAAGTCCTCTATTTCTTAAGTTTACTGCTCGGCCGAATCGTTTATCGCGTCTCGACGGTTGGCCTTGAGCATCTTCCGAACGGAGGGGTTCTTCTTCTCCCTAACCACATCAGTTTCGTGGATGCAATCATTCTGCAACTCGCATGCCCCCGGCGCATCCGATTTATTGTCGACGAGTCTTTTTATCGAAAGCCACTGTTGCATCCAATCCTCCGACTGGTTGGATGCATTCCGATCACGCCGCGGCGGGCCAAGGATGCCATTCGTGTCGCCGGTGACTACATGCGCGCCGGCGAAGTGGTTTGTCTCTTTCCGGAAGGACAACTGACCCGCATTGGCACATTGCTGCGGCTGCAACGTGGCTATGAATTAATCGCGCGGCAGGCGAATATTCCGGTTCTGCCGGTCTGGCTCGATGAATTATGGGGGTCGATCTTTTCATACCAAGGCGGGCGTTTCTTCAGTAAATGGCCCAAGCGAATTCCGTATCGCGTCACCGTGGCCTTTGGAAAGGCAATCTCGGCGGATCAGGCAAACATCACGACGGTTCGAGAAGAGCTGCTCAAGCTGGGAGAATATTGTTTCAGCCGTCGTCAGAGCTTGAAAGGAAACCTGGCGGCACATGCGGCGCGTGGTCTGGCCCACCACCCTTTTCGCACCCTGGTGACGGATGGACTCGACGGCAGTCAGCTCACGCGCGGCAAAGTCCTGGCCGCGGCCATCGCCCTGAGTCGTTATCTCAAAGCAAACTTCCCTAACGAAAAACGAATCGGTATCGTCCTGCCCGCCAGCCGCGGCGCGATGGTGGCGAATCTCGCCGTCGCCCTGGCCGACAAGGTTCCGGTGGGATTGAATTTCACCGCTGGACGCAGCTCCATCGAATCGTGTTATCGCCAGGCAGAGATTCGGGTGGTGCTGAGCGCCGGCGCTTTCATGACGAAGCTGGCCGATTTTGCATGGCCGGAGCAGGTGGTGAAGATGGAGGAGCTCCTGCCAGTCCTGAAAAAGAAGATTACCGGCTGGTTTCTTCTCGTCGTGTCTTGTCCCGCCGGTCTCCTCCTCCGGTGGTTAGGCGTTCCGCGCGAGGGCGGGCATCGCGAAGCAGTTCTTCTTTTCACCAGCGGAAGCGCCGGAGAACCGAAAGGCGTTGTCCTCAGTCATGGCAATATTCTCGGAAACGTCGCCCAGTTTAACGCCTTGCTCGACGCGAAGAAGGACGACGCCATCCTCGCCTCCCTGCCCTTCTTTCATAGCTTCGGCTCGACCGTCACCCTTTGGTATCCACTGATCGAAGGAGTACCGATCGTCACGTATCCCAACCCGCTCGAGGCCGCAAAGAACGCTGCTTTGACCGAGCAATACCAGCTCACCCTGATGCTGGCCACGCCCACCTTTCTGCGCGGCTATCTTCGCAAAGCAGAGCCAGAGCAGCTTCGCTCGCTTCGTATGATCATCACCGGCGCCGAAAAATTACCGCAGGAGCTGGCCAAGACTTTCCAGGAGCGTTTTGGTCAGCCCGTTTTGGAAGGTTACGGACTGACCGAAACATCGCCGGTGGTGAGCGTGAACCTGCCGGAGCCGAAGCCCCGCCGTTCCACCGACGTCATTCAACCAACCAGCCGGCCGGGTTCTGTCGGGAAAATGGCACCCGGGATCGCCGCGGAAATTCGCGACCCGGAGACAGGCGCCAAGCTTTCCCTCATCGATAGCGGAATGCTCTGGCTACGGGGACCAAACATCTTCCAAGGCTATCTCAATGATCCAGCCCGCACCGCCGAGGTTCTACAAGATGGTTGGTTTCGCACCGGGGACATCGGGCGGTTCGACGAAGACGGCTTTCTATATATAGAGGGCCGTCTTTCGCGCTTTTCCAAGATCGGCGGCGAAATGGTGCCGCACGAGCTCTTGGAACAAAAAATCCTCGGCGTCCTCGGAATGCAGGCGCACCACGAGCGCGTCATCGCCATCGCCGGTATTCCGGACGAGAGCAAAGGCGAAGCAATCATCCTGCTAAGCGCAATCGAGATGTCCCTGGACGATCTGAAGGCAAAATTGCGCGATGAAGGCCTGCCCAATCTCTGGATTCCCCGACAGATGAAACGCGTCGAACAGATTCCGATTATGGCTTCCGGTAAGCTCGACCTGCGACGCGTTCAAGAGCTGGCTGCCGCCTAACCGGGCGCCGCGGGAAAGATGCGAACGCTTTATCACCTGGTCGCTTATCATGTGACTCGTTTGGCAGCGAAATTACTCTTCGCCTGCGTCACCCGGATTTGCGTAACTGGAGGCGACGAGACAGAAAGGAGCGGAGCGTTCATTCTGGCCGCGAATCATATCAGTCACTTCGATCCGCCCATCATCGCGACGGTTGTTCGGCGTAAGGTTGATTGGATGGCGATGGCGGAATTTTTTCCACATCCCATTCTCGGCCGTATTTTGCGCGCGATCGATTGTCTGCCGACGGATCGCCATCGTTCGGAACGGAAGACCATTCGCAGCGTGATCGAACGGCTAAAGGCCGGCCGGATTGTCGGCATGTTTCCCGAAGGGGGCATCCGCGATGGCGCGGCTTCGGTTCTGGAGGGCGCGCCACTTCGGCCGGGCGTTTGCGCGCTCGCGCAGATCGCAAATGTGCCGATCCTTCCCTGCGTGATCCTCGGCGCCGACCGCCTTTACGCGCGCACCAGTTGGCGCCCTTTTCGGCAGACTCCGGTTTGGATTCTGTTCGGGCAGCCAATTAACGCGGATCAGTCGGGAGATCGGGCGGCGCGGGAGAAAACCGAGGAGCAACTCGGTCTCGCTTTCCGCGAACTTTATCTGAGGGCGCAAAACGTTTTCGCTCTGACCTCAGATGATCTGCCCAAGCCGCCAAAGGAACGGATGAAATGATCGAGCGCGTTCGCGCCCTGACCGTGGACAGCGGGATGTGCGCCCTGATGAATTTTGTGCAGGCCCGGCACGGTCTGCGCGCGGAAAGCCAACGCTTGATGGCCCAGTACGTTGAGTCCTCAGCGAAGTTCAGTCCTGCGCAATTCTACGATCCGTCGCACTCGCGCGCGCGACCGGAACT
Organism: uncultured Verrucomicrobiae bacterium; assembly: GCA_963746035.1. Lineage (GTDB taxonomy): Bacteria > Verrucomicrobiota > Verrucomicrobiia > Chthoniobacterales > UBA10450 > JBBRDU01. Next base: position 371,834 of record CAVUZN010000003.1, read on the forward strand.
CTCCGACGAGTACGGCGCGAACGTTTCCTGGCAAAGCCCGTTGCAAACGACTCACCCGAAGAATGACACCGCGCGCGTGACCTATTTTCCCACCGCGAAAGGATGGACTGCCCCCACCGTCTTGATGCTGCATGCCTTGATGTCGGCAGCGGACCGGGGATATCGGCGGTGGGCGGCTCGCTTTAATGCGCTCGGCTGGAACGCCTGCTTTCTGCATCTGCCCTATCATTATTCGCGTGTGCCCCCGGGATTCTGGAACGGCGAGCTAGCCATGACCGCCGATCTCGTGCGCAACGCGCAGGGACTGCGGCAGGCGGTGATGGAAGTTCGTCAGCTGATTTCAGTTTTGCGGGAAGCGGGATCCACCGGGATCGGATTGTTAGGCACGAGCTATGGCGCCTGGGTGGCCGCGCTCACCTGCAGCGTGGATCCCGATCTGCGCTTCGCTGCCTTGATGGCGCCGATCGTTAATGTGGATCACGCGCTTTGGCGCTGTCCCGCTTCACTGAGCATGCGTTTTCATCTTCGCCGCGCCGGTATCACGCCTGACCTTGTTTCGAGGCATTTCCACCTCAGCTCGCCCTCGCACATGTCCTCACTCGTTCCCCACGAACGAATCGTCTTCGCCGCGGGCGAATATGACCTGGTCGCGCCCGCAGCCGACATCATCGCCTTGCAGCAGCGCTGGAAGGGCTCCGCACTGATCCGGGTTCCGCAAGGCCACTTCGGCTACCGGATGATGCGCGACACGTTCGCGCACGTTCAGGAAAGATTCCTTTAAGGTCGCTACTCGGACCAGCCGAGCGATTCGATGGCGGCGCGGAATCGTTCGTTATCGAGCGACGAGGCCGGAAGCCATTCGCCTAACAGTTCGCGTTCCCACCACTCTGCACGGCCCAGTGGAGCGAAGCGGTAGCGATAAAGGCGGGCACGAATGTATTTCGGCGGTGCGTCCGGGAATGGATTATTCGCGAGCAAGGACAATGTCCCAGGATCGTTGTGCAGGAGTTTCCAGACGAAATGAAGCGTCCAAGGATATTCTGAAGGTGTAGCTATCGCGGCGAACCAGATTTGCCAGTCAATTCGGCATTGATAAGGCGCGATGATCGCCGGCCTCCGCATCGGATCTCCCGGTTTGGCCTGAAACTCGTATTCGCGCCATTGCGTGTCGATGTTGATTGCTGCATCGGCGGTCCCTTCAAAAACGATCTCGTTCAGCTCCCGACCAACCACTCCAAAAGCCCCGTAGGTGTTCACCACGTCGAGCGGATCATAGGACGAATTCATAACCTGCCGACCGGAGAGCAGATTCGTCACGATTGGGAAACTTAGATAGGCGACGAGAAGGAAAAACACCGCCGAGGCCGCTGTTTGCCACCGATGCGTTGGCATGGCTTCACCTGATTCAAATCGTCGCAGGAGCGGCCGCGGCAGAACGCGGCGCAACAAGCCGTCATCGAGACAGGCGATGAATGGAATGATGGTGAGCCAGTTCAGAAACGAGAGATTGCCGCTAACGATGAGGAGCACCTGAAACGAGATCATGAGCAGACCGGCGACGTGGCGGGCCAGACGCGGACCGAACGAGAAGAGGGGCGCTACAAGCTCGACCAGGTGAGCGAACGCGGTCTCAACTTTGTGAAACCAATGGGGCGCAAAGTGCAGATACCGGCTGAGCGGATTCGGAATCGGCTGGGTCTCGTAGTGGTAGTACATGCAGGTCAGGTCCCGCCAGCAGGAGTCGCCGCGCAGCTTGATCAGTCCCGCGCCGACCATGATGCGAAAGCCGAGCCAGCGATAGAGCCAGATCACCAGCAGCGGCGGCGCGCGACGCGGAAATGGCCGCCAATCAAAAAGCGGACAAAGGAAAACGGCGAGCAGACCGGTCTCGAGCGTCTGGATTTCCCATCCGTAGCCGTACCAAATCTGCCCGATGTGGACGATTGAAAGGTAAAGAATCCAGAGGATCGCCATGATAATGGCGTTGGCGTATCCGCACAGCACCAGCAGCGACAAGAGGAAGCCTAACAAAGAGACAAGGCGAAGGAGCTTGTCCGAAATTCCGAACCAGAACAGAGTGGGAACATGGCTCATGCCCGCGCTGACCGAGCCGAGCTCGCTTTGAACCGAAGCGAGAAAGCGATTGGCGGGGGTGAGACCGTGCTCGCCAACAAGAGGAACGAGCTGATTGAAAGCGACAAGGAAAGCGACGGCGTAGATCAGCCCGAGCAGGCGGAGGATGAAGAAGCGGGTCAGGCGATAGTCTTCGCCCCCGCCTGAGATAAGGTTCCAGAATCTCGCGAGCATGGGAAACTCGGCGACAGAGTCTCGCTTCAACGGTTCTTCGACGCCAATCGTGTCTCGTATCCGTTCGCCACGAAGAGACAACGTTCGTCCTCTATGTTTTAGATGGAGGCGGACGAGACAAGCTCGCGCCTCCCGGGCACATTCTCAGCCGTGCAATACGGGACGGGACCGCATGCCGTCTGGCTTTCCGCACCGCCCGACGCACCTGCGTTGACAGACCGCCTGCGGCTGCGAATCTTCTCCGCTCACGCCAGGGTAGCTCAGTGGTAGAGCAGGGGACTCATAAGCCCTTGGTCGGGAGTTCAACTCTCCCCCCTGGCAGATCAAACCTCATGGCTTGGGTCTACATTCTTCGGGGAGACACAGGCCGCCACTACATCGGTTCAACCACTGATCTCGAAACCCGATTCGCTCAACGTTTGAGAGGGCACACGGCTACGACCAAACGTCTTGGCGGAAATTTGGAAATTGTCGTCTGCAAAGAGTTACCGACATTGGACGAAGCGCGAACCCTCGAGAGGCTTCTAAAGCGAAAAAAAACCCCGACTCGCGATCTTTAATTTAGCATCCTAGAGCAGCCCCGAAAGCATTCGGGGTTGGTCGGGAGTTCAACTCTCCCCCCTGGCAGATCAAATCTCATAGCTTGGGTCTACATTCTCCGGGGAGACACAGGCCGCCACTACATCGGTTCAACAACCGATCTCAAAACCCGATTCGCTCAACATTTAAGAGGGCACCCGGCCACGACCAAACGTCTTGGCGGAAATTTGGAAATTGTCGTCTGCAAAGAGTTACCGACATTGGACGAAGCGCGAACCCTCGAGAGGCTTCTAAAGCGAAAAAAAACCCCGACTCGCGATCTTTCATTTAGCATCCCAGAGCAGCCCCGAAAGCATTCGGGGTTAGTCGGGAGTTCAACTCTCCCCCCTGGCAGATTTTCGGAGCTTTACTCCGGGGGAGTCTGCCGGCCCAGATAAGCGGACAGGTCCCGTTCGCGACCGCGCAGGCAAGCCATGAAGCAGACGCCATTGGCTTGGTGCACCACGCCGACCCAGCCTTCCTGGTCGACGTAGCGCCAGCCGGTAAACTGCAAAACCTTGCCGCTCTTTGGATCGCGTTCGGCAGGGAAGAGGAAAAATTGCATTCGCTTTTCCGCCACCCAGATCTGCGCGACGTGATGACTTTCCTCATCATCGAAGACGCGCGCGCCGATGGTCTGCAAGTCAGCGAACTCAGGCGGCACGTCGTAATGATTGAGCTGATGCTTCATGTAGAAGAGGTCGCCGAGCGCGCCCGCTTCATTCTTGATTGGATCGAGCATGACCGGCCGGGTCGATGACGCCGTGGTCAGAAGCTTGCGCGCGAGATCCGCGCCGGGAAAATCGTTCATCCGCTCCATCAGACGGATTCCGAAAATGCCGGCAATCACCACCAGCGCGATAGCGATGGCGACAATGGCGGGATTGGTCGCGATTGTCTTCCAGGTACGCCGTGGCGGCGCGATGGTCGTTTCCTTGGTTAACCATTCAGAAACCTCAGCCGGAATCGGCACTTGCTGAACGAGCGCAGCCACCGCTCGATCGAAAGTCTGCTGGTGCTGAAAGCTCTCCCCTTTCTTCGCGCGAAAGACGGCCGCGCGCATGCCGTGACTGTGTTTAGCGAGACGCTCTTCGTTGAATGGCGCACAGCGTGCGAGGACCTGGTGCTTGCGACTCAGAGAAACCGTTTTCATTCCGTGGGATGCGGGACGGTTGCGTTCAACCAGCCTTGAAATTGGGAGCGCGCTCCGCCGATTAATTTTGAAAACTCCGGAACTTTCAGGTCGAGCAGATCGAGCATCTCGTCCTGGTTGAATTGATCGAGATAGAAAAGCGCGAGCGCGCTGCGCTGTGGGTCAGGCGCTCCCGCAATCCAGATCGCCAGTTGGTTAGGCTCGAGCCGGCCAACTTGCGCCGGGCCCCAGGCGGCGATGTCGTGCTCCTCCATTTCCACATCCTCGGCCTGCAGCCCCGCCTCGCTTGCCTGCAGACAGCGTTCGCGCGCGTCCCGAAAAAGCCAAAGGGGATCCCGCGGCAACTCGCCCTGCGCGGCCCGCAAAGCCGCTTCGTGCATGGTGGCCTGAAAAATCTCCAGCGCCTTGGCCGCATCGCCGGTCATGAGAAAGCAGAAGCGATAGAGCTGCGGGAGACTGCTTTTGGGAAGGCCTTGTTTATCCAATTAACTCACTCCGAATCTGATGTGTCTCCAGATTATCGCAAGGAGCGGCGAAGGGGAAGCTTGCAGCAGGATCGAGCGCTAAAGCTTGAACGATTCAAGCCGGCGCGCCACTTCCTCGGCATTGCTGCGACTGTTGAAGGCGGAAATGCGGATATAGCCTTCGCCCTGCGCGCCGAATCCGCTCCCGGGTGTGATGACCACGTTCAATTCCTTGAGCACGCGATCAAACATCTCCCAGCTAGTTAGGCCTCTGGGCGTTTCAACCCAGATATAGGGCGCGTTGGTCCCGCCGAACACTTTCATCCCCGCGTCGATGGCCGCTTCCCGAAGAATGGCGGCATTGCCCATATAGTGGCTGACCAACTTCGCCACCTCTTCCCTTCCTTCCTTGCTGTAGAGCGCTTCCGCGCCGCGCTGCACCGGATAGCTGACGCTGTTCGATTTCGTGCTCCAGCGGCGGTTCCATAAACCGTGCAGGGGCAGACGCCGTCCGTCTTCGGTTTTCCCGAGCAGCGATTTGGGCATGACCGTGAAACCGCAACGCACTCCGGTGAACCCCCCCGTCTTGGAGAAACTGCGGAATTCGACCGCGCACTCACGCGCGCCGTCTATTTCATAAATGGAATGCGGAATTCCCGGATCGGAAATGTATCCCTCGTAGGCCGCGTCAAAGAGAATGAGCGCATCATGCTCGCGCGCATAGGCAACCCACTCTTCAGCTGTGACCGCGACGCAACCGCGCCCGTCGGGTTGTTAGGAAAACAAAGATAAACCAGGTCGACATGCTCGGAAGGCGGCTGCGGAACGAAGTTGTTCCCGGCGGTGCAAGGAAGATAAATAAGCCCCTCATAGCTTTTATCATCGCGCGGACCTCCCGTGCGTCCCGCCATGACGTTGGTATCGACATAGACTGGATAAACCGGATCGGTGATCGCGATCTTGTTCCGGTCGCCAAGAATATCGAGGATGTAACCGCAGTCGCACTTGGAGCCGTCCGAGACAAAAATCTCGTCATCGGAGACTTCGATTCCACGGTCGCGAAAATCTCCTTGGGCGATGGCCGCGCGCAGAAACGGATAACCCTGTTCCGGACCGTAGCCCCTAAAAGTCTCGCGTCGGCCGAGGTCGTCGATCGCCTTGTGCATGGCGTCGCGTGCCGTTCGCGGCAAAGGCTCAGTCACATCCCCGATGCCGCAGCGAATCAGGCGCTCTTCCGCGCCCGGATCCGCTTCGCAAAACTCGCGGACGCGGCGGGCGATCTCCGGAAAGAGATAACCCGCCTGCAGCTTGAGGTAATTCTCGTTTAGGTAAGCCAAGGACGGAGTGGAGTAATGGAGTGCGGGGGTTTTGGAGTGATGGTTATCTCACTGCTCCCCTACTCCATTTCTCCATCACTCCGAGCGCCGAGGGGTGCTCAGTAGTTTTGCGAAACCGCGTCCCAGTTGACCACATTCCACCAGGCCTTCATGTAATCGGGCCGGCGGTTCTGGTAGTTCAGGTAATAGGCGTGCTCCCAGACATCGAGCCCGAGGATCGGTTTATTACCATCCATCAGCGGGCTGTCCTGGTTAGGTGTCGACATGAGTTCGAGCTTGCCTTCCTTGTTCTTGATCAGCCAGGCCCAACCGCTGCCGAACCGGCCGGCGCCCGCCGCTGCGAACTTTTCCTTGAAGTGGTCGAATCCGCCGAACGTTGATTTGATGTCGTCCGCAAGCTTGCCTTTGGGTTCGCCGCCGGCATTCGGGCCCATGATTTTCCAGAAGAACGAATGATTGGCGTGGCCGCCACCGTTATTCCGCACCGCGGTGCGAATGTCTTCCGGCACCGCGTTCAGGTCGCGGATTAAATCCTCGACCGATTTGTTTTCCAGATCGGCTTTTCCTTTAACCGCGTTGTTCAGATTGGTGACGTAAGTCTGATGATGCTTGCTGTGATGGATTTCCATCGTGCGCGCATCGATGTGCGGCTCGAGGGCGTCGTACGCGTACGGTAATTTGGGCAGTTCGTAAGCCATAGAAGGCAACGGTAGGCTGCGCGGCTGCCGGGTCAATTCGGCCCCGTCTCACTGGGCCGCTTCGATCCAATGCGCTCGCGGAACAGGAGGAAGGACAAGGTTTGGCTCGATCGCGATCGGGAGCGTGCGCATGATCAGGGAAGGATTAATCATGGCCACTGTTTGTGAGATTCTCATCGCAGCTAGTCCGGCACACTTGGCCGAGTGCGTCGAGAAGATCGAAGCCATTCCCGGGAAGGGTTTGGCCGGAGATCGTTACGCCAACGGCAACGGCACTTTCTCGAAACAACCGCAGCAGCCTGATGGTGAACTGACGCTGATACAGAAGGAGCACCTCGACGCTTTCGCGGCGGCGACGGGACTAAAGTTCAGCGGACGCGACGCGCGCCGAAATATTGTCACCAGCGGAATTGATCTGAACGCATTCGTGGGGCGCGAGTTCAGCATCGGCAGCGTGCGAATCCGGGCGCTTCGTTTGTGCGAGCCGTGCAATTACCTGGCAAAACAAACGTCAGGGGAAGTGTTGCGGGGGCTGCTCCACAAAGGCGGCATCAGGGCGCAGATCCTGACCGCAGGTGAAATAAAGGTCGGAGCCGAGATCATTTCGCAGCCCGTATAAGTCGTTGCGCCCTGTTGGCGAGACTGCATCAGGGGGGAGTGAATTCCGGGCGCGGCGCCTTCTGAATCCGGGGAGGGCGCACGCCTCGTGCGCCTGCGAATGCGCCTCGCGTTCGCAATCGGACCCCGTTTTAACATCGAGGCGAGGCGCCTCGAAAGGCGTGCGAGGCGCACGCCCTCCCCGACCGGGTGCAAGCCGACGAGACGAGCTCGCCCCCAGCCTCATACGCAACCTCGCCAGGCGAGCGGTCGCAACACGCGTGTTTAAGCGCCTACCGACAATGATAGAAGCTCGGGCGATTGCGGAAGCCCTGGCGGGCGTTCACGTAAGTCGCCAGCGCCATCAAGGGAAAATTCTGCCGGTACATGTCGTACTTAAGATAGAAGACCTTCGGGAAGCCGGTGCCCGTGATCTGTGCTTCTTCCCACGAGCCGTCGCGCGCCTGCGAATCTAGCAGGTAACGAACGCCGCGATAAATGCTGGGCCGGTTCAGGTCGCCACAGGCACAAATGCCCATCAGAGCCCACGCCGTCTGCGACGCCGTGCTCTCGCCGATGCCTTTCGTCGCCGGGTTGTCGTAAGTGCCGCAAGTCTCGCCCCAGCCACCGTCGACGTTCTGGCAGCTCTCCAGCCAATCGCGTCCGCGCAAAATCCAGTCCTGCGTCATGTCCTGTCCGATGGCGACGAGACCCCGTAACACCTGCCACGTCCCGTAAATGTAATTAACGCCCCAGCGTCCGTACCAGGAACCATCGTCATCCTGGGTCTCGATCAGATAACGGATTGCGTCCTTCACCGAGGGCGATTTGGAATCGAAATTGATATAGCCGAAAACCTCGAGTGTGCGCGCCGTGAGATCGCTACAGGTGGGATCGAGAATGGCATTGTGATCGGCGAAGGGCATGTCCTCCAGCCATGGCGTGGTCACGTCCTTATCAAAAGCAGCCCAGCCGCCGTCCTTGCATTGGAAGCTGAGTTGCCACGCAATCGCGCGCTGAAAAACCGCGTTGAGCTCCTCAGGGTTGGACGGCTTCACCAGGCGCAAGGCCATCAGCACCATCGCCGTGTCGTCGGTATCCGGATAATAAACGTTGTTGTACTCGAAAGCCCAGCCGCTCGCTTCGGTGTGCGAATTGTTAGCGCCCCAGTCGCCGCGAATCTTCACTTCCTTACTGATTAGCCAGTCGGCGGCGGCGCGCAGCGCAGGATGATCGGCCGGCAGACCGGATTCCGCTAACGCGATGATATTAATGGCGGTATCCCAAACGGGCGAGAGACAGGGCTGAATGCGAAAATCTTCCGGGTCATCGACGAACAATCCGGCGAAATCGCGGGTCGCTTTTTCGTAGACCGGGTGCGTCTTTGGATAACCGAGCGCGCGCAGAGCGATCAGGCAGTTCAGCATTGCCGGGAAAACCGTGGCTAAACCGTCGCTGCCTTCGCCGATGCGTTCGAGCATCCAACGCTCGGCTTCTTCCAAAGCGCGCTGGCGCATGGGGCGCAGCCGCAAAGGATGCAGAACTTTCAGAAACTCGTCGACGCGCAGGAAGAAATTGCGCCAGGTGAAGAAGCGCCCATCGCGCGGCAGTCGGAAATCCTTGTGCTCGGTGCCGAGCGGGTAAAGCTCGTGCAGTTGTTTGTCGCCGGGCAGAACGCGCGTCGGCTTGAAATGATTGATGATCGCGAGCGGCACGAGCATGGCGCGGCTCCACGACGACATCTTGTAGATATGGAAGGGCGCCCATTCCGGCAGCAGCATCATTTCCACCGGGATGGTGGGCAGATATTTCCAAGGGAATTGTCCAAGTAGCGCGAGGTAGAGTTTACTAAAGGTGTTCGTCCGCGGAATGCCGCCTAGGCGCATGATGGTCGCGCGCGCTTCCGACATAAACGGCGCTTCCGGCGAGCAACCGGCCAGCTTGAGCGCGAAGTAAGCCTTCACCGACGCGTTGATTTCGCTGGGACCGCCGTGATAAATGCTCCACCCGCCGTCCGGCAACTGGCGTTTTAGGATATGGCGGACGCAGCGTTCCTGCAGAGTCGCATCCACATCGCCAAGCCAGTGCATGAAGACGATGAAGTCGGAGCAAAGCGTGCTATCGACCAGCAACTCACCGCACCAGTGACCGTCGGGCTTTTGCTGCCGCAGCAAATTCTCCTGGGCGCGCGCGATCGCGGCCACAATCTCGGTCTCCTGTGGACGGAAAGAATCTGTTTCCTCCGGACGAGCGCTGGGAAGCGGAATCAAGTTTTGGGAACGAGGCACTGTTTGCATCGCGGCGCGAACTTATAACAGCAGGCTTTCGCCTGACAAGACTACGAAGCTTGAGCTTGGGCGGGCGCTTCGGCCTTCTTTCCGGTGAGATGGCCGTTGCCGGAGGTGACTCCGTTGAAGGCAACAGTTTCGCTGCCGCGCCCTGCCGCGCGCGGCTTCGCCCCGAAATTGAATTTGACGGTTTTCCAGGTATCACCGGGGCGAGATTGCAGCCCGAGGCTGGCGGTCGGCTCATAACCGCAATGGGTCATGCAATTTTCGCAGCGGGGATCCTTAGCCACACCGTCAACCACCCCGTACTTGCTCCAATCCACATTCTCGAGGAGCTCGGTGTAAGATCCATAATGACCGGTGCCGTTAGTGCCAGCCGCATCGGTCATGAAATAACACGGCGCTTTCCAGCCGCTCATGTTACGCGTGGGAATCGCCCAGGCCGAGCAGGTCAGGTCGCGTTTGCCGGCCAGAAATTCGAAATAGACCGGGGTTCCGAAAAAGGTGTAACGATTCATCCACTCCTCCATCCGCGCGAACTTCTCGATCGTGGACTTTTTGGTGAGGAAGAAATTCTCCGGCTGGAGGTTGAGCCGTTTGATCATGTCCTGCTTGGCCGAATCGTACTCGTAGCCCGGTGTGATGGTGTGTCCGTCCACGCCCAGGTCGGCAAGGAAATCGAACATCTGTTCGAGCTCATCCATGTCGGTCTCTTTATAGACGGTGGTGTTGGTCGCGACCTGGTAGCCGAGAATCTTGGACATCTTGATCGCGAGCACGCATTCCTTGAAGACGCCTTCACGCTCAACGATGAGGTCGTGGGTCCGCTCCAGACCGTCGAGGTGCACGTTCCAATACATCCACGACGATGGCTTAATGACGGGCTTGTTCGGATCCTTCGGACCTTTGCGCACTTCGCCCGCGTCTTTCTCGCTGACCAATCCGCCGGCGACCAGCGCCTTCAGCTTTTCCTCGACGAACTCGGGACGCTCCGCCACCTGCGTGGCCAGCCATTCGCGCATCTTTTTGCGCATGAACATGGCATTGGTGCAGACGTAAACGATCCGGCGCTGCTCGAGCAGTCCGCCGATGAGCGCTTCGATGTGCGGATAGATCAACGGTTCGCCACCGCAGATGGAAACCATCGGCGCCTTGCATTCCTGGGCGGCCCCGAGGCAGTCCTCCAGGCTCATCATGTCCTTCAGGGAGGTTGAGTATTCGCGAATACGGCCGCAGCCCGTGCAGGTTAGATTGCAGGTATGCAGGGGTTCCAACTGCAAAACGGTAGCGAAACGCTTCGTGCCCCGCAGTTTATGGCCGATGATGTACGCAGCAATCTTGCTGGTGAGCGCCAGGGGAAATCTCATGAAGCGAGGATAGTAACAGGAGAGGCCTCTAAGTCAACCGACAGGGGGTGCCGGACCGCGTCCGGCGCTGGGCCGGAAGGGTCCAGAACCAACAGCGGGGTGCCGCCCATCGCCGCCATCAGTGCGGCACCTGCCAGCCGCGCCGAATCAAAGAAACGGCAATGGCGGCGAGCAGGAGCGCGATCAACTTCGAGACACCGCGCAGTCCCTGTTTTCCGAGCCAGCGCGTCACCCGATCCGCGTGACATAACCCGATCGCAACCAAACCGAGGTTCACGATCAGGGAGACGATGGTCATGAAGACGCCGACTGTATCAATCAGGATCAGGAGAGAGGTGAGCAACGCAGGCCCCGCGATGAGTGGCATCCCTAACGGCACCACGCCGAACTCATCGCCGCCGCCGCGCTCATGATGATGGCTGACCAGTTCGCGGACAGCCAGAACCAGCAGAATCAAACCGCCTGCAACCTGGAAGTCGGAAACGGTGATGCCGAGCGCTTCGAAGATGAGCTTGCCCAGGAAGATGAATGCGCAGGCTACTCCGAGTCCGGTCAGGATTCCGAGCAGCGACTGATGGCGCCGGTTTTCCGGGGTCGTATTCGCTCCCAGGCCAATGACCAGGGCGATCAGGCCGATCGGATCGATCGCCACAAAGACCGGAATAAACGCGCTGAGAAAGCTTTTGATCAGCATAGGGCGACTCTTTTGCCTTTACCCGCAGTGCTTTGTACACAAGTTTCGGTCTTCCGCACAATGAAAGGCTTCCTCATGAAACATGCCGCTTACTCCCTCCTGACTCTCGCCCTCCTGGTTCCACCGCTTCCAGCGCAGGAGAAGACGGTCGATGATTTCAAAGCCGCCGCTGACAAAGCGCATTCGATCCTAACTATCCCGCAGTGGGAACAGACCCCGGCAGAAGTCGAAGCGATGATGAAGAACGCGATCGACACGGCGAACAAGGCGCTCGACCAGGTCGGCGCGCTGCAGCCAAAAGAGGTCACCTTCAAGAACACGGTGGTGGCGCTGGACGATTTGGGAAACGCCGCGCTCGATGCGGCCAACAAGGCCACCGTGATCAAACAGACAAACACGGACGAGGCCGTGCGCACCGCCGGCGAAAACGCGGTCAAGCTCTACGAGGACTGGGTGGTGGGCGTGGATTATCGCGAGGACGTCTACAAAGCGGTCAAAGCGTTTGCCGACACGCATCCAAAACTCACGGGGGAGGATGAGAAGCTTCTGAAAGAGACGATGCGCGATTATCGGCGCGCCGGTTTGGAATTGCCTCCGGAGAAGCGCAAGGAAGTCGAGGATCTGCGCAAGCAACTGGCGAAACTCGGAACGGATTTCGAGTCCAATATTGTCAACGCCAAAGCGCCGGTCGTTTTCACCAAGGCCGATCTGGAAGGCGTGCCGGAAAGCTTCTTCAGTTCGCCGGGGGTCAAGACCGGGGACGACGCCTACACCGTCATGGCCAACGTCACTTTTCAATTCGTGACCGTGCAGGAAAACGCCAAAAAGGAAGAAACGCGCAAAAAACTTTACGTCATCCACGATTCGTTAGCCAAAGAGAGCAACGCCACGGTCTTGAACCAAATGCTGGCGCTGCGCAACAAGATCGCGCTGCGGCTCGGTTACAAATCCTGGGACGATTTCCAAACGGAGATCAAGCTGGCTAAAAGCGGCGCAGGCGCGAAGAGCTACATCGATAAGCTAATCGTGGGGACTCAGCCCAAGTTCGCGGCTGAGCTGGCCGAGCTGCAAAAGTTGAAAGCGGCGGAGACGAACGATCCGAAGGCGACGATCAACGTCTGGGATTGGCGCTACTACACGAACCAGCTGAAGAAACAAAAATACGCCGTCGATAAGGAGGCGCTGCGCGATTATTTCCCCTACCAAAAGGTCGTCGACGGAATGTTCCGAATTTACCAGGACATCTTCGGTCTGCGCTTCGACCAGATTGCCGCGCCGCAAAAGTGGATCGGCGACCTGCAGCTCTACGTGGTCAGTGATTCGGCCAGCAACGAGCCGCTCGGAATGTTTTATCTTGATATGTTTCCGCGCGAAGGAAAGTTCAACCACTTCGCGCAGTTCGACATCATTTGCGGGAAGCTGATGCCGGACGGCCGTTATCAGCGCCCAACCGTCGGACTCCTCTGCAACTTTCCGCCGCCCTCGGGCGACAAGCCGTCACTGATGAGTCACGACGACGTCGAGGTGCTCTTCCATGAATTCGGGCACGCCCTTCACTCCATCACGACGCGGGCGAAATATGTCCGCTTCTCGGGCGCTCATGTGCCGGGCGACTTCGTCGAGGCCCCCTCGCAAATGTTACAGAACTGGGTCTGGGACAAAAAGGTCCTGGATACTTTCGCCGCGGACTACCGGGATCCCTCGAAGAAAATTCCCGCGGAAGTCGTGCAAAAATTGAATGACGCGCGCATCGCGAATGCCGCGATGTATTACCGCCGGCAGTTTGCTTTCGCTTCCCTGGACCTGGCGATGCATGACCAACATCCGGAAAACGCGCCCTACGATTGCGTGGCCATGACCAATCCAATTCTGGAAAAGGTCTTTCTTCCGATCGATCCGAGCACGACCTCCGTCACCTACTTTGGCCACATGAACGGCTACGACGCCGGCTATTACGGTTACGCCTGGGCCGACGCCATAGCGGCTGATATGGCGACAGTTTTCGAAAAGGCGAAGGATCGTTACCTCGACAAAGGCGCAGGCATGCGTCTGCGCAATGAGATTTACGCACAGGGCGACTCGCGCGATGTCACTGTTTCGATCGAGAAATTCCTCGGCCGCAAGCAATCCATCGAGCCGTTCCTGACGCATATTGGAATCGGGAAACAGGCCAAGGACAAGAAGGCGCCGGTCGGACCGATTGCAAAGCCGGTAAAGTAAGTCAACCCGGGCCTGAAGGCCCGACGCGCGAGCGCCAGGCACCGTGCCGATGGGCCACTCGTGTGCGCGATTGCGTCCGTGTCTAACCGACATTAAAAATGCGGAATGCGCGCTACTCTTTTAGGACTATGCGTCGGGTTCACGGTAACCACTCTTGCTTTCGCGGAGCCACCACTCGATCCCGCAGTTAAACCTTCTCTCGATACCATCACGCCCGACGGACTGCTCGCGCACATCAAGGTGCTCGCCTCCGATGAATACGAGGGACGCGCTCCGGGAAGTCATGGCGAGGAGCGGAGCGTTCAATACCTCAGCAACGAACTGAAGAAGCTCGGCCTCGCGCCGGGAAACCCCGACGGAACTTACGTCGAGGAGGTGCCGTTAGCGGGTATCACCAGCGCGCCAACGGCCAGCTTCTCCGTGAACGGCAAAGCCGGCGACGCGTTGAAATTTCCCGACGATTTCGTCGCTTCGTCCGCGCACTTGGAAGAGGAAGTCAAAGTGGATGCCGCCGACGTCGTATTTGTCGGGTATGGGATTGTCGCGCCGGAATATGGCTGGGACGACTACAAGGGCGTCGACGTAAAAGGAAAAACGATCCTGATGTTGATCAACGATCCGCCGATAACGGATTCCAAGGACCCCTCCAAGCTCGACGACAAAATGTTCAAGGGCCGCGCCATGACCTACTACGGGCGCTGGACCTACAAATACGAGATCGCAGCCAAATTGGGTGCGGCTGCTGCAATCATTGTTCATGAGACAGCGCCCGCCGCCTACCCGTACTCGGTAGTCCGGACCAGCTGGTCGAAAGAAAACTTCGAGCTCGACGCGCCCGATAAGAACAAAGGCACGGTGCCAGTCCGAGGATGGGTCACCCTCCCGGTGGCGACGAAGCTTTGCTCCGACAGCGGCAAGAACTTTGACGACCTGAAGAAGGCGGCGCTTTCGAAGGATTTTCAGCCGGTGCCCTTGCCGATCAAAGCCAGCTTTGACGTCAAACAAACGGTTCGGTCGTTCAAGTCGCACAATGTGATCGGAAAATTGGACGGCAAAGATCCCGGCCTAAAAGACCAGTACGTCATCTACAGCGCGCATTGGGATCATCTTGGCAAACATCCGGAGTTGCAGGGCGATCAGATTTTTAACGGCGCGATCGATAACGCTTCCGGCTGCGCGGCGGTCCTGGAAATGGCAGCCGCTTTCAAAAAACTGAACCCGCCGCCGAAGCGCTCCGTCTTGTTCATGTTTCCGACCGGCGAAGAAGCGGGCCTGCTTGGCGCGAAGTATTACGTGGAGCATCCGCTTTATGCGCTCGCCAAAACCGTGGCCGACATCAATCTCGACGAATTGAACGTCTGGGGGAAAGCGCGCGATATCGTTGACATCAGCTGGGGTATAAGCACGCTGGACGACCTGCTGGCGCAGGCGGCGAAGAAACAGGGCCGCGCCACCATTCCAAATGCGCGTCCCGAGAAGGGCACCATTTATCGCGCGGACAATTTCGAATTCCTGAAGGGAGGAGTGCCCGCGCTCTATATTAACAATGGAGAACATCTCGTCTCGCGTTCGACCGACGCGCCCTTGCGCTCTGATGAATTCGACGCGCACGACTACCACCAGGTCAGCGACGAAGTGAAGACGGATTGGGACCTGGCCGGCGCGGTTGAAGACGCGCAGGTCCTTTTCGATGTTGGGACTCAGGTCGCGAACGCCGCGAAACCACCACAGTGGAAACCGGGCGCCCAGGCGGAATTCCGCGTAAAAAGCTCGGCCTCGCACGGCAATTGAGCGGAATGCTTTACGTCTCCTTGCTCCGTTCAGAGCGAGACTCAAGACTCCACATCGGATTTTCGACCGGCCCGACGCAGTCGTGTGCGACGACTTCTTTCAGGCGATGAGGATTGATTTCATCATCGGCGGGACGCAAAAAGGCGGCACATCGGCGCTCGCGTCTTTTCTTCGGCAGCATCCGCAGATATTCATGCCGGACAAAAAAGAACTGCATTTCTTCGACCGCGAAGAGAACTTCCGCAGCACCCCCCCTTACCGCGCCTATCACGCTCACTTTCGGCCGCGCAAAGATCAGCGCCGCTGCGGCGAGGCCACGCCCATCTACATGTACTGGGAATCCGCGCCCGGCCGCATCCGCGAATACAATCCTCAGATGAAGTGGATCGTGATCCTGCGCGACCCCGCAGAGCGCGCATTTTCCGGTTGGAAAATGGAGACCAGCCGCGGACGCGAAAGTTTGACCTTCGAAGAGGCGATCAATCAGGAAGCCGAGCGCCTGCGCAAAGCCCGGCCGCTGCAGGAGCGCGTTTTTTCCTACATCGACCGGGGCTTCTACGCGCCACAACTACGCAGGCTCTTCCAAATGTTCGGTCGCGAGCAGTGCCTGATTTTCCTAAACGAAGAGTTGCGAAAGGAACATGCCGAAACCTTGCGCAGAGCTTTTCGATTCCTCGACGTTGACGATACCATCGTGCCCGCGGCGGCCAACGTCTTCGCGAACGCGGATGACGGAGAAGCACCAGCGCCCCTGATGAACAAATTACGTCAGACCTTTCAGCCCGACGTAAAAGAGGTCGAAGCCATGCTGGAGCGCGATTTATCATCATGGTATCCGCGATGATCGCGCAAGCTTCGGACATTTGGTCGAAATTCAGCGGGGGTGGCGAGTCCATCCCGATCGTTAGCCTGTTGCTCGGATTTATTATTCTCTTTCTCGGACGCCGCATCTTTTGGCTATGCGTCGCCGCCATCGGATTTGCCGCCGGGGTTGAACTGGCGCCGCACCTCATCCACGAACCGACGCCTCTGCTGCAGCTCAGCATTGCCCTGGTGCTCGGTTTCGTCGGAGCGCTTCTCGCCACCTTTCTCCAGAAAATCGCGATCGCCGTGGCCGGCTTCGCCGCCGGCGGGAAACTCGCCGTCGCGCTGGCCGGGGCATTCGCCGCGTCCAGCGCGGGAAACGAATGGATCATCTTCATCATCGGCGGCTTTGTCGGCAGCATTCTCCTGCTCATGCTCTTTGACTGGGCTCTGATCTTTCTCTCCTCGATTGTCGGCGCCTATCTGATTGTCAGTCCCTTCAATCTGCCGCCGCAGGGTCACGCACTCATTCTGGTAGCGCTGGTGGTGATTGGGGTCCTCGTTCAGGCGGGAGCGATGCGCCGGGCGCGGCCACCGGTGGCCTAGAAGGGACGTGAGACTAGACAATCCGGCGGGTAAAGAAGGATAATACCGTTATGCCCGGGGGAACGGCATTCTCATTACCAATTAGATGAACAGGTCGCTGCTCATCTTTTTCCTGGCTGTGTTCGCGATCGTCGTCGCGATCGCCCGCCATAATTCAAAGAAGACTGCATTGGCCGAGGGGCCCAAGCCATCCCCTTCACCGCCGCTCGCCTCGAATTCCAGTCTGCTCATCCCGCCGCCGGCCGCCTCGCCCGCGGCCACCGCGACGCCGGCAACCGTAGCGCAGAACACGCCTGCACCGGACTTCAAGAAAAGCGCGGAGCGCGTGGCCTCCGCAATCGTTTCGCTCTCGGTCTTTGACGGTCCCGGTCGCCTCTTGCGAAACGGCACTGGTTTCTTCGTCAGCGCGGACGGAAAGGCCGCGACCAGCCGCTCCGTCATCAACGAAGGAGGCCACGCTGTAGCACGCACCGCCGATGGCAAGATTTACAATGTGAACGGGATCCTGATGCAGGACGCCGCTGCCGACGTCGCAATCGTGCAGGTAGACGTGAAAGGCGAAGTTCCTTTTGTTGCGCTGGATAAAGCTGCGGGATTCAAGGCGGGCAAACCAGTTGCAGTAGTGGCGGTGCCGGCTGACGACGCCAAAGAGCCTGCCGTGGAAGTTACCAGCTTCGGATCGCATCAATCGAAAAATCCAGGCGACTGGAATGAGCTGACCGCGTCGGTTCCCACCGAATCGTTAGGCGGGCCGGTGATCGATGAAGATGGACATTTGATTGGCCTCGCCACCCTCGAACGCGGGGAAGGTGTCGCCCTCAATGTGGTGCGGGCTACGAATTCGCTCAGCCCGCTCCTCGCGCACATCGACAAGCACACCAAGGCGGCGTGGATGGTCGCGAGCACGGAACCGCCGCCGCCAGCGGAAGGTCCGTCGCCGAAAGCGAAACCGACTCCGCCCCCGGTCGCTTATCCGCCGGGAACCAAGAAGCTCGTCTTCGCTCCGCGGCCAAGATATCCGGCGCAGGCGCGAGGGACTTTCCAATCCAGAGGCACCGGGCGTTATCGCATCTCCTTCACCAAAGAAGGTTCGGTGCGGAGCGTGCAAGTGATCGAGTCCGCCCGCAATCAGGCCTTTGATGTGTCGGCGGTTTCGACGCTGCGGACCTGGAAAGCGGTGCCGGGGACGGAGTGGACCGCGGAAGTTCCGTTGACCTTTTCGCCGTAGGGGACGGGGCGGCCAGCTTGCGATGGGCGGCTCCCGCCGTCCTTTGAATTTTCTGATTTGGGTGTGGTTAGGCGCCAGGTAGCTTTGAAACGCCGACTTCGTCGAGAGGTCCCTCGACGGCTCCCGCCGCTCGGGATGACGAGCTGTGCTTATACCGCGTCTAAATCAGGTTGCCACTGTAGTGGCGGTCTATGACCGCCGAAAACCTGGGGAAACGGCGGTCATAGACCGCCGCTACAACTTCAGTGCCGAAAATGGCGAATACCGGCGAAGATCATGGTCATATTGCGCTCGTTAGGCGAAGCGATCACTTCTTCATCACGCAACAGACTAAGACGGGGCGCTCGGTGAGCGGCCCCTACCTGCCACTGGGTGTTCGTCGCCCGCTGCGTGAGGTAGGGGCCGTTCACCGAACGGCCCGGTCCCCGCTCGAACAGGCTAATGCCGAAAATGGCGAACACCGGTGAAGATCATGGCCATATTGCGCTCGTTAGCCGCAGCGATCACTTCCTTATCGCGCACAGATCCGCCCGGCTGAATGGCACAGGTGGCACCGGCGTCGGCGGCGGCGAGCAGGCCGTCCGGGAACGGGAAGAAAGCGTCGCTGGCCACCGCGCTGCCTTTGAGTGACAGACCGGCTTCTTCCGCTTTCCAGATAGCGATGCGCGAGGCATCCACCCGCGACATCTGTCCGGCGCCGATGCCGAGGGTGCGTCCGGGGCCGGCATAGACGATGGCGTTGGATTTTACGTGCCTGACCACGCGCCAGCCGAAAAGCATCGCCTCCAACTCTTTCGCGGTTGGCTTCCGCTCGGTCACCACCGCTTGTTTAATTTCGACAACCCGGTCCGCGTCCTGCACCAGAATGCCACCGGCCACAGAACGGATATTTCGGCTCGGCAACGTTTCCGCCGCTGGCTTCAACAAGCGGATCAGTCGCAAATTCTTTTTCTTCTGCAGGATGGCCCGCGCCTCCGGATCAAAGTCCGGCGCGATAATCACTTCAGAGAAAATTTCGCTGATGGAGCGGGCCAACCCTTCGTCAATTGAGCGATTACAAACAATGATGCCGCCGAAGGGCGCCTGTTTGTCGGTCGCAAACGCTTTCTCCCACGCCTGGCGTTGGTCAGGGTCTGATCCGACCCCGCACGGATTAGTATGCTTGAGAATGGCGACGGTTGTCTCACTGAATTCCGCAATCAGCTCCGTGGCCGCGCTGATATCGAGAATGTTATTAAAGGAAAGCTCCTTGCCGTGCAGCTTCTCGAAGTTCTGTTCGAAGTCGCCGTAGAGCGCGGCGTTTTGGTGCGGATTCTCGCCATAACGAAGTCGGGTCACCAGCGGCTGTGAAAGAGAAAAGGACGCATCCGTCGTTTGTTCCTGGTCGAGAAACTCGGTAATCGCGCGATCGTAAGCTGACGTCTTCCCGAACGCTTTGATGGCAAGGCGTTCGCGCAATTTGAGTGTGGTCTCACCCTCGTTCTCCTCGATATTTTGCAAAACCAAGGAGTAATCCGCCGGATCGACCACCACCGTAACTGACTGGTAGTTCTTGGCGGCGCTGCGAATCATCGACGGCCCGCCAATGTCAATTTGCTCAATGGCCTGAGCGAGGGTGACACCGGGTTTAGCGATGGTTTCTTCGAACGGATAAAGGTTAACGACGACGAGATCGATCGGTTCGAATCCGCATTCTTTCGCCTCGGCGATGTGTTGGGGATTGTCACGCTTGTAAAGCAGGCCGCCATGCACCCGGGGATGCAATGTCTTCACCCGACCTTCCAGCACTTCCGGGAAGCCGGTGAAACTGGAAATCTCCCGGACTGGGATCTCTTCCTTGCGCAGCAACTCGGCCGTGCCGCCGGTTGAAATGATATCGACGCCGCGCTTTTCCAGGACGCGGGCAAAGTCAGCGATCCCGGCCTTGTCGGAGACGGAAATGAGAGCGCGGCTGATTTTCACCGAAGTCGTTGAAAGGTTGAAACGTTAAACCGTTGAAGCCTGAGAGATCAGAGCCGCTTTAACCCTGCAACGCTTGAACGCTTCAACCGTTCAGGATGACATTCTTCGCCGCCGGATAGAGGACCGGGCAGCAGCCAATCGTTTCGCAGAATGCCTTGCTGAAATGGCTCAGGCTGGAATAACCGACCTCGGTGGCCGCTTCGGTCACGTTGTAACGGCCGGTGCGCAGAAGCTCGGCCGCCCGTTCCATGCGCAACTTGCGCACGTATTGCGGAATCGTTAGGCCAACCTCCCGCGAAAAAATCCGGCTGAGGTGAAATGGGCTGCAGCCAACATCCTGCCCCAGCGTCTCCAGGCTGGGCGGCTCAACCAGGTTGCGTCCGAGGAGGTCCTTGGCGCGCTCCACCCGCTCATGGGCGAGACGCTTCTGGCGCATGCAGAAAAGCTCAGGATCTTTGGCGGTGAAAAGGAAATGCGACATCAGCTCGAGCGCCTTACTGCGATACCAAAGTGCCTGGGCGGGCTTGGGCACCGGCGGATGCAGAAGACTGCCGACGACAAGACGCTGCTCCCGCGTGATCGGACGCGGCACCGCCACCGGTCGAGTCCGCCGATCCGCGAAAAGCACGTCGCGGATTCCGGCGTCGAGTTCATCTTCGCATTCCTGCAGCTGCTCCTGCAGATGTGAGCGCTTGAACTCCAGGGTCACGAACTGATGGTGCTCGTTAGCCCGCCGGCTGGCAGTGAGCGGCTCGTCCGCGATCGAATAATAACCGGCCGTTCCAGGATGATAATCATGGCGTGACCGTGTGTCCGATCCGACGGCGCCGTGACCATCGAAGTTGAGACAAAACTCGACGCTGTCCTGGTGAAAGGTGCCGCCCCAGTCAAAAGCACGCTTGGTCTTGAACTCGTGCCATTCGACAGCCAGGCCAAACTGATCCACATCGCCGAAGAGGGGGCGCCAGCCATCCGGCACCTCGCGCCATGCTTCCTTTTCCGTGCTCGCACTCATCGGGCCCCTAATTACTCGTGCGATCAGGCGGAACGCAAGGCTGGTTTCTTCTCTTCCAGCGCTTCTTTGTCCCAGCCCCCCAGAGCGGAGGCCCGGTCGTAGGTGGTCTGGGCGAACTCGAGGATCATTTCGTCAGGGTTATCAGCCTGCCGCACGAGGTCATAAGGCAGGATGAACTCCCTTAGGGTGCTGTCGAAGGATGCCTCTTTCGGTGTCACTGCCGCGTCGGCAAAGCCGTCCGGCGCCGGATACGCGTAGGAGTAATAGACAGGCTGAGGCATCGTGGGGTTGCCGGGCCAAAACCCCAAGCTGCTGACCTCCTGCGAATAGGCTTCGCGCGCGACCGAGTTCGGCAAATGCGGGACGCCGCCGGGGTGCGGCGGAGCTGGCCGCCCGGAAAAACGAGTCACCGCCAGGTCAAAGCTTCCCCAGAAAAAATGCACCGGACTGCACTTCCCACAAAAGCGCGACCGAAAGATGGTAAAGACGCGCTCGGACTGCACCAGCACGCGCCAGAATCGACTGACATACTCGCGATCGTAAGCACGATCGTCCTCGTCCTGATCGAGTCGCACCGTCTCCGGCAGCTCATTGGCGACCGGGTTGATTTCAATCCTGATCCCGAGCTCCGCCAGGCAGGACATCACTTCGCGATAAAACTCCGCCACCGACTTTGGTTTCAGCTCCACGACGTAGATCTTACCCGCGGTGGTAAGGATGCGGAGCTCGTGGCTGATGAAATCGAAGCGAATTTCAACTCCGCGCAAGCCGTAAGCCATCGGACCGGTAGTTAGGCCGCGGGCGGTCAGGTAAAGGGTCACGTGCCAGGAATGATTGATCCACGGCGTGAGCGAGAGGCGGATCTTACCAATGACCTGGGTCCAGAGCTGAAGGGTGCGGGCGGTTGCAGCCCACTCTGGGTAAGGCAAAGCCGGCCAGAACTCCGCCCGCGCTGCTGGATCTAGCGTGCTCGCGCCGGTCACGTGCGGTTGATAAAATCGTCAAACGATCGCTTTACCCGGTCGAACATATTGCGAGCGGAATCCTGCGCCCGCTGGAAACTCTCCCGAATGCGCGCCTTGGTGTGTGCAAACGGTCCGTGGCCTTCCTCGACGTTGCTCACGTCCTGGTCGGTTTGCACGTCCTGCATGGTCGCGCCCGCGAACATGCCTTCGGTGCGTGTTACGTTGCCGCGATTCGCGCCGATGAAAATAGTCCCAACCGGCTGGCCATTCCGATGGCGCAGAGTCACGATCCAAACCGGCTCGCCGCGTTCGTCCGTCCGCAGCGTGTAACTGACCGTTTCAAAAAGGGCGTGTGACTTGTCGGCCGTGTAACTCGCCACCGAATAGGCGCCGCTGGAATCGAGATTCAATCGTGAGGTTTTGATCGTAGCGCCTTCACTGGAGCCAACCACCGTGCGGATCGGCGTTCGCTCCGAGCTAATTCGTCCATTGGTGACCTCGACTTCGCGCACCCCGCCCTGCGCATGCTTGTCTTCCAAAAGGATCTTCCACGTGGCCGGCTGCGGATTTCCGCCCTCGCCGGTGACCGAAATCACCCGCTCTACATAGGACCTGTTCAACTGCGTGCCGACGACACGGAGGGCGTCATAAGCGGTTCCACTCTCCTGCGCCAGTGCCGGGCTGACCGCCAGGAGCAGGACCGCGATGAATTTAAACATTCGGAAAACTGAACAACTGCTGCTCATGGATGTCCATTTCTTTTAACGACTGCGCTGGAGTGGCTTTTCCGCTACATCGGCGCTTGATTGTATCTCCCCCGGAAACGTTTTTCACGACGTGAGGAAAGAGAAGCTCGAATTTGCCAGCCATAGCGGGAACCTTGCCCTGGTACGCCAGCGGGTGCGGGCGTTTCTCGAGCCGCATTCTTTTTCCGAGAAAGAACGATTGCTCATCGTCCTCGGTGTAGACGAGGCGTGCACGAACATTATTCGGCACGCCTACGCCCTGCAGGATGATCAGCTCATCTCGCTTTCCATGGAAGGCGCGCGCGATTCCATCACCATTCGGCTGCGCGATTACGGCAAGCAGGCCGCCAAAAGCACGCTGCGCGCGCGTTCCACCAGGTTTCTTCGTCCCGGCGGTTTGGGCCTGCATTTGATTCGGAACGCGTTCGACAAGGTCGATTACAAATTAAAGGAATGCGGAACGGAATTGGTGCTGATCAAGAAGTTGATTGAGAGCAGTCCGGCGAAGGCGTCCAAACGCGCAAAAAAGACGACGCCCAGTCAGTCGTAACCTAACTGAGGGCGTCCGCGCCTGATTTTTCGAGATCTTAACGTTCCCGAAAAATTTCATGTGAAGCGCTGCGCTTCTTCGGCAGACTCTCTTCACCGATTGATGAAGCCGCTGCCCGAAAACGATCCCGCCTTTGAAATTTCGTTGCGTCCGCCGGCGTTCAGCGAATTCACCGGGCAGAACAAGGTTCGCGAAAGGATCGAGCTGATGGTGGCGGCGGCAAAACAGCGCGGGGACGTCCTCGAGCACGTTCTGCTGAGCGGCCCGCCTGGGCTGGGCAAAACGACCCTCGCCCACATCATTGCCAACGCCATGGACGCGAACATCAAGAACACCAGCGGCCCGGTGATTGAGAAAGCGGCGGAATTGGCCGGCCTCCTTACCAGCCTGGAAAAAGGCGATGTCCTTTTCATCGACGAGATCCACCGTCTGCAGCCGACCATTGAAGAATATCTTTACCCGGCAATGGAGGACTATCGGCTCGACATCATCATCGACCAGGGGCCGCAAGCCCGCAGCCTGCGGCTGAACCTGCCAAAGTTTACCCTGGTGGGCGCAACCACGCGCGCGGGGATGGTCAGCTCCCCGTTGCGCTCGCGTTTCGGCATGACGGCGCGACTGGATTACTACGCGCCGGAAGAAATGCAGAAAATCATTCTACGCAGCGCTTCGTTGTTAGGTGTGCAGATCGACGCCGACGGTGCTACCGAAATTGCGGCGCGCTCGCGCGGCACACCGCGAACAGCGAACAACCTGCTGCGCTGGACGCGCGATTACGTGCAGGTGAAAGCGGAAGGAAAAATCACGGCGGAGCTGGCGGATCGCGCCCTGGCCATGCTCGAGATCGACCGCGATGGATTCGATCAGTGGGACAAGCGCATCATCGAAACGCTCATTCACAAGTTTGCAGGCGGTCCGGTCGGATTGAATTCGCTCGCCGTAGCCATTGGAGAGGAAGCGGGCACCCTTGAGGAGGTGAATGAGCCCTACCTGATCATGCAGGGCTACATCAAGCGAACTCCGCAGGGCCGGGTCGCCACGGCCAACGCCTACCGCAAACTCGGGATCAAGCCCCCGACCGCGGCCGCGCAGAGCGACCTGTTTGGATAACAGGTGGAGCTTCGCCCTTCTGCTCGATGAATGTCCGGGTATTCGGCCGAGAATGATTCGAATGACGACGCGCAATGCATCAGAGCTGGGGAGCGCGCGCGCCTCGCGTGCACTTTTTGGCGCCTCGCCAAAAATCTTCGAAACGAGGGGCAGCAAAGTTCGCAATGGCGAGGGCGCCATTGCGCGCACGCGCGGCGCGTGCGCTTCCCTCTCGCTGCTGTCCTCAAATGGCATTCAGCGCTGATTTGTTTCAAAAGACTGGCGGCAAAGTTTTCACCGTTGGTGAAATCACCCGCTCGATTCGAGGGCTGCTCGAGACTCGTTTCAACGGGGTCTGGGTCGAAGGCGAAGTTTCCAACTACAAGCTTCACCCGAGTGGGCATCAGTATTTCACGCTCAAGGATCAACGCGCCCAGATCTCATGCGTCATCTTCCGCGGCAGCAATCTTCCCGCGCCGCGAAAGCCTTTGGCCGACGGCGCACAAATCCAAGTCTATGCCACGCTCACGCTCTTTGAAGCGCGCGGGCAGTACCAGCTGAACGTCCAAATCCTGCAGCCGCGCGGGCAAGGCCTGCTCCAGGCCAGGTTTGAAGCGTTGAAACGAAAGCTCGAAGCGGAAGGTCTCTTCGCGCCGGAGCGAAAGCGGAATCTGCCTCGCTTTCCGCGGCGCGTGGGAATAGTCACGTCCTCCAGTGGCGCCGCCATTCGAGATATTCTCAATGTCCTGCGCCGTCGCGCGCCTTGGCTGGAGATTTTGATCAGCCCCGTGCGCGTGCAGGGGACCGGCGCCGCTGCCGAGATTGCGGTGGCCTTGCGAGAACTCGCTACCCCTAACAAAGCCTGGCTGCCGGTTGATCTGATCGTCGTGACCCGCGGCGGTGGCAGTATTGAAGACCTTTGGGAGTTCAATGAGGAGATCGTGGCGCGCACCATCGCAGATTTGACCGTCCCGGTTGTCTCCGCAGTTGGTCATGAGATCGACTTCACCATCTGCGACTTTGTCGCCGATCTCCGCGCACCCACACCCAGTGCGGCCGCGGAGCTGATTGTTCCCGATATTACCGATCTCCGTCGCCGTGTGGCCGAGCTGGGCGCTTGCTCGCGGAAATGCCTGGTCGGATTTCTCGAACACCAACGGACTCGCCTGCGGTTTCTTTCACAAAAAACCCTGCAGCGAGAAGTCCTAAACCGGCTGCGCGAGTCTCAGCAGCAACTCGACCTCATCCGCGATTCGCTAGGCAAACTGGCTCGCAGCCGGATAGAACATTCGCAGCGACTGCTTCAGCAGGCAGCGCGGGCGCTGCGAGATCGCGCCCCGGCGCGGGAGATTTTGCTCCGCCGCCAGCGTTTCGAGGAAGCGCGAAAGCGTTTCATCCAAGCGCCCGCGCGCGGTCTGTCGGCGGCGCGTGATCGGTTCGTTCGCATGAACGACCTTCTGCGCGTGCTTGGACCGGAGGCGACATTGCAACGCGGCTACAGTATCACCACGGATGCGAACGGTAAACTCTTGCGCACAGTGAAGGCCGCTCCTCCAAAAACAAAAATTCGCACGCGACTGAGCGACGGCGAATTCGAATCAACCGTTTCCTAGCGTCCGAATCTCCGCTGACGTTGCGAACGGCCAGGTAGGGCCCATTCACCGAACGGCCGTTGAGTGCGCCGCACCTCCTTTGACAAGACACACCCGCCGATAGCTAAGCAGACCCGCCCTAAAAACAAAAACGGCCGGTCGTTAGACCGGCCGTTCTCGAAAAAAATTCCCCAGTCTACTTCTGGGTCAGATATGAGCTCGTGCTCTCGTCCGGCGGAGGATTCTGCGATCCCGGATCGGTTCCGGATGTCGGGTCCGGCGCGTAACCGAGCAGGTTTTTGCTGGTGGCCTGCTGACGCTTATAGAAGGTGCCGTCGCCGCCCTTGTGGAAAATCACGAAGCCCTTGTCGCCGAATGGCGTCTTGTTGCTGTCGATCGCGGAGCTCGAGTTCGAGGTGTAGGTAAAATTCTTTGTCGCCAAAAAGATGGCTGAGCCCGCGTCTTTGTCACTCACCTTGTAGATCTTGAAAGCGCAGTTCTTGTCGCCATCGAAGGTCGGCGAGAACGAACCCACCCCGCTCGAAGACGCCGGCTTGTTATACGAGCCGACCCACGGAGTCACTCCGGGCGCAGCGAACACCTTTAAGTCACCCGATTTCAGATAGTCGTTATCCACCAGGCGAAGAACGAAATCCGAGACATTCGAGATTTGCACCGTTGAGTCGGTCGAGGTCGAGAGATCGCCGGGCCATCCATACTTGGCATCGCCCGTCTGCGTTCCGTCCGTCGCCATCGCGAAAGTCGAAAGATAAATTTGGCGCGAGTTGTTAACCGCCTGCGCCAACTGACCACGAGTCAGGGCGCCGGTAATGGCGGGAAGAGCGAAAGCCGCAATCGTCGCGATGATCGCGATGACGACAAGCATTTCAACAAGGGTAAATGCAGCGAGGGGTTTTCTGGTCATTGGGGTTGTTTTGAGAGGGTGAGAGCGTCGTTGGAAAGCGTTGTGCGGTCAAGATCAAACCGGACAAATGGCGCGAAAATCCATCGGGAAAAGTCCGACTTCATCCGACAGACCGCGCCCGTCCTGGAAGGTCTTTACTCGCTCTCAGAACTAATGAAGCCGCCCCCGGCTCCGTTAGCAGATGCTTACTCCGGCTTAACCGCTTCCCACTTGAACGCGACGGTCGAGAGCGGCGGAACATTGATCAGGATTGAGTGCTCCCGCGCCATCCAGGGAATCTCATCGCTCTGCGTCCCGCCGAGGTTGCCGACATTGCTGCCGCCGTAGGTTTCGGCGTCCGTGTTGATGATCTCGCGGTAGTAACCCGGCTTGGGAATGCCGAGACGATAATCATGCCGCACCACCGGGGTGGCATTGATCACGAATGCAATCACGTCGCCGTCCCGCGACTTCCGCATGAACGACACCACGCTGTTGTCGGCGTCGTGGAAATCGATCCATTCATAACCTTCATGGCTATCGTCCTGTTCCCAAAGCGCGCGCTCGGTCTTGTAGGTGTAGTTCAGATGTTGAACCAGGCGCCGGAGTCCGTCGTGCCGCGGTTCCTGCAAAAGATGCCAGTCCAGGCTTTGATCGTGATTCCACTCGCGCCACTGCCCGAATTCCTGGCCCATGAAGAGCAGCTTCTTGCCCGGGTGCCCGTACATCCACGCGTAAAACATCCGCAGATTCGCGAACTTCTGCCATTCATCTCCCGGCATCTTCGAAATGAGCGACCGTTTGCCGTGGACCACTTCGTCGTGGCTCAGCACGAGGACGAAATGTTCCTGGAAGGCATAGACCAGCGAGAAGGTGATGCTGCCGTGATGAAACCGCCGGAAAATCGGGTCGAGGCTCATGTACTCGAGGAAGTCGTGCATCCACCCCATGTTCCATTTGAAGCCGAACCCGAGGCCGCCCAGATAAGTCGGACGTGAAACGCTCGGCCAGGCGGTCGATTCCTCCGCGATGGTCATGATGCCGGGGAACTTCTCATAGCAGACTTCGTTGAACCGCTTGAGGAAATAGATCGCTTCGAGGTTTTCCCGTCCGCCGTAAGCGTTCGGAATCCACTGCCCTTCCTTGCGCGAATAATCGAGGTAGAGCATCGAGGCGACCGCATCCACGCGCAGACCGTCGATGTGATATTTATCGAGCCAGAAAAGCGCATTCGCGATCAGGAAGTTCCGCACTTCGTTGCGTCCGAAATTGAAAATGAGCGTACCCCAATCCTGGTGCTCCCCCTGGCGCGGATCCATGTGTTCGTAAAGATCTGTGCCGTCGAACTCGGCCAGGCCGTGCGCATCTTTCGGGAAGTGCGCGGGCACCCAATCCATGATCACACCGATCCCGGCGCGGTGGCAGGCGTCGATGAAATGGCGCAGCTCATCCGGATTGCCGAAACGGCTGGTCGGCGCGTAATAATTCGTTACCTGATAACCCCACGACCCTTCGAACGGATGCTCCGCGATTGGCATCAGCTCGATGTGCGTGTAACCCATGTCCGCGACATAGGGAATGAGAGTATCGGCCAGTTCGAGATAGCTCAGGTGACGATCGCCTTCGTCGGAACGACGGCGCCAGGAGCCGAGGTGGACTTCATAAATACTGATGGCGCTCTTCGGCTGGTCTTGTTTCGCGCGCGCCGCCATCCATTCTTCGTCGCTCCATTTGTAGCGCTCGAGATTGTAAACGAGCGACGACGTTTCGCGGCCATGTTGAGCGAAGAAGGCGTAGGGATCGCTCTTTAAAAGGAGGGAACCGGAGTGGGTGCGAATCTCAAACTTGTAATGCGCGCCTTCCGCCACGCCGGGAACGAATAGTTCCCAGACGCCGCTGCCAAGGAGCCTGCGCATCGGATGAACGCGACCGTCCCAGCCATTGAAATCTCCGACCACGCTGACGCGTTGCGCATTCGGAGCCCAGACCGCGAAATAAGTCCCCGGCTCCCCGTCCACTTCGCGCAGGTGGGCGCCGAATTTATCGTAAAGGCGCCAGTGCTGACCTTCCGAAAACAGATACAGATCCATTTCGCCCATGATCGGGCCGTAGCGGTAGGTGTCTGACATCGTCCATTGCTGGTCGTTCCACGCGGTCATGCGCAGGCAATACGGCAGGTCGCGCTTGGCTCCGGGGATGCGCGCGCAGAAAAATCCGTCCCGATGAATTTTCTCTGCTTCGATTGGCTCGCCTGAGGTCCCGTTGCGCAGAATCTCCACCTTCTTCGCGTCCGGCCGGAAAATGCGAATGGCCAGGTCCTCGCCCACGCGGTGCGGACCGAGGATGCGGAAGGGATCCGGATGGGTGGCGTTCAAGAACGCGTTTAGCTCATCCGGTGGAATTCCGACGATTTCGAAAGGCTTCATAATTTTCCAAGGTTCGGCATTTGTCCGCCACCCCATGAGCGGCGCTTAGGGGTCAAGGTCGATGCAGAGTAATGATGGGCGGACATAAGGCGGGAACAGGTTAACTTATTGCGCCTGAGGGTTCGTCAAAGGTGAAACCTCAGGAGACATTGCTTCGCCCGCTCAATGACATAATTTTATCCCTGTGGCCAACAAAGCAGAAAAAGCAGTCGACGAGCTGCTGCAAACCTACACTGAAACGGGTGGCATCAATTACCTGGATGTAGCAGCCCTGCTTCCTTCGCGCGCGGCCATCGATGCGGTTTGCGAAGATTTGATGAGCCTGATGTTCCCCGGCTTCCGGGGGGAGACCCTGGTGGACTCAAGCGATCTCGCCGATATCACCCGCAGCCGGATCCGTTCGCTAAGAAGCCGTCTCAAGACCGAAGTCTGCAAAGTCCTGGGCAGCTATCCGCCTAACGAGGAGACGGAAAAGAAAGCTGATGATCTCCTCGATGAGTTCATCGGTTCCCTGCCGGCCGTGCGCAAAGTGCTTTGGACAGACATCGACG
This sequence comes from uncultured Verrucomicrobiae bacterium, assembly GCA_963746035.1. GTDB lineage: Bacteria > Verrucomicrobiota > Verrucomicrobiia > Chthoniobacterales > UBA10450 > JBBRDU01. Next base: position 401,767 of record CAVUZN010000003.1, read on the forward strand.
CGGCCTTCGAAGGCGATCCGGCAGCCAAAGGCTACGAAGAGATCGTGCTCGCCTATCCCTCGATCGAGGCCATCGCCATTTATCGCATGGCGCATGAGCTCTACGGAAAAGTGCCGCTGGTTCCACGCATCATGACAGAGTGGGCACATAGCCGGACCGGCATCGACATTCACCCCGGCGCGGAGATCGGGCCGCACTTCTTCATTGATCACGGCACCGGCGTGGTCGTCGGCGAAACGACCAAGCTCGGAGCGCGGGTCAAGATTTACCAGGGGGTTTCTTTCATCGCCAAATCGCTCGCGGGAGTGAAACGTCTGCGCGGACAAAAGCGGCATCCGACGGTGGAAGACGACGTGACCATTTATGCCAGTGCGACGGTGATGGGCGGGGACACTGTCGTCGGGGCAAATTCGACGGTCGGCGCCAACGTTTTTTTGACCCACAGCGTGCCGCCAAACTCGCTCGTTTATTACGAGGAGAAGCAGATCGAGATCGTGCAAAAGCGCTCCCACCAGTTGCGCCCGCCGCGCGCCGACGGGTTCACCGAGGGTAACGGCAGCGAGTTCGAGAGCGGAGAATGATTTATCTCGATTACAACGCGACCACGCCGCTCTCCCAGGCCGCGCACGAGGCGATGCTGCCCTACCTCGACCAGTTCTTCGGCAATCCGTCGAGCGTGCACGCCGCCGGACGGCAGACGCGCGCCGCCGTCGATAATGCGCGCGATCGCATCGGCGCGATCATTGGCGCAAAGCCTAACGAGATAATCTTCACCGCTGGCGGCACCGAAGCGAATAACCTCGCCGTCCTCGGGCTGGCCCGGGCGCAGGCCGCCCGCGGCAAGCATATCGTCAGCTGCCGCACCGAGCATCACGCCGTCCTCCATGCGGTCGAGCAACTCGAGCGGGAAGGTTTTCGCGTCAGCTGGATCGAAGTTGATGCCCATGGCTTGATCAATCTCGATCAGTTGAAGAGATCGTTAGGCGACGAGACCGTTCTTGTTTCGATCATGACCGGCAATAACGAGACGGGCGTGATTCAGCCGATGGAGGAAATTTCCCGCGTTTGCCGGGAGCGCCGCGTCCTTCTTCATAGCGACATGGTCCAGTCGTTTGGCAAAATGGAAACGGCTCTCAGCCGGGTCGATGCCGCCAGCTTCGCCGCGCACAAGTTCTACGGTCCCAAAGGCGCGGGGTTTGTTTACCTGCGCAGCGGACTCACTCTTCAGCCAATCATGTTCGGCGGAGCGCACGAGAACCAGCGACGGCCCGGGACGGAGGATGTCGCCGCCATCGTGGGCATGGCTGAAGCAGCGGCGGCGGCGGCGTTTGATTCCGCGGAAGCGACCCGGGAAGCACGGCTGCGCGATCGTCTTTGGCAGGGGATCAAGCGGAACTGGCCGGACGCGCGCCAAAATGGTGAAGGCGCACCTCGCCTCCCCAACACCCTGAATGTGGTTTTTCGCGCTGTCGATTCGGAAACGCTGCTGATCGCGCTCGATCTCGAGGGGGTTTGCGCCTCCAGCGGCTCTGCCTGCATGGTCGGTTCGGTCACGCCTTCTCATGTTTTAATGGCCATGGGTCTGCCGCGCGATGAAGCGGCGACCGCCGTTCGCTTTTCGTTAGGCCGTCCTACCACCGAGGCCGAAATCGAGAAAACAATCGCCATCATTGGCAAGCTGGCCCGGCGCTGGCAGGAACGGATCGGTCCGCAAGGAAGGCAGGTTCTGGCTGCAACAACTTAGTTTTTTGTTTCAACAGGCGCAGCCTGCGCCGGCCCCTAAACTCGCCGCCGTTCCCGAACTAACCGGGACTGCACGTCGCCTCCTCACCGAAGTGGGGCAAGATTCGTTAGCGGAAAAGGTGCGAGTGCAGTGGCATCCGCGACTGCGCACCTGCGCCGGCCGTGCCGACGCGCGGCGCTGGTTGGTTTCGCTCAATCCCCGTCTCCTCGAACATGGAATGGCGGAGGTTGATCGAACCTTGCGGCATGAGCTGGCGCATCTGCTGGCGCAATGGCGCGCCGGCAGGCGACGCGTCCAGCCACACGGTACCGCCTGGCAGAAAGCATGCGTGGACCTCGGCATCGGCGATGAGAAGCGCTGCCACACCCTTCCCTTCCCCGTCCGCCGGCGCGCGCGAAAGTTTCTTTATCGGTGCCCCGCCTGTGCGCGCGATTTTCCACGCGTGAAAAGAATCCGCCGTGTTGTGGCTTGTCTGACTTGTTGCCGAAAACACGCGCGCGGAAAGTTCGACGCGCGGTTTCGGCTGCGACAGGTCTAACGAAATTATTCCGGCCCTAATTGGAAACCCGGGGAGCGGTTTACGGGAGGGACGAGCTCCCGCTCGTCCTGCTTCTACACGTCGTCGGTATCGCCTTTCGCGTTCTTTTCCCCGCGCAATTGCGCCTGGATGAACGCGTCAATATCGCCGTCCATCACCGCCTGCACATTGCTCGTCTCCGCGCCGGTACGATGATCTTTCACCATTTGATAGGGCTGGAAAACATACGACCGAATCTGGCTGCCCCAGGCGATGTCGCCTTTTTCGCCATATTGCCGGTCGATTTCCGCGCGCTTTTTATCCTGCTCGATCTCGTAGAGCTTCGCTTTCAACATCTTCAGGGCGAGCTCGCGGTTACGTCCCTGGCTCCGCTCAGCCTGGCAGGCGACCACGATCCCGCTCGGCTTGTGCAGAATGCGCACGGCCGTCTCCACCTTGTTCACGTTTTGGCCGCCTTTGCCGCCACTGCGGAAGGTATCCACGTCCAGATCCGCCGGGTTGATCTCGATCGGCGCTGATTCGGCAATTTCGGGAACGACATCGACGCTGGCGAACGAGGTGTGACGTCGTTTGTTCGCATCGAACGGCGAAATCCGCACTAACCGATGCACGCCCCGCTCCGTCTGGAGATAGCCATAGGCATATTCCCCGCTAACCAGCAGGGTCACCGATTTGATTCCCGCTTCGTCGCCCTGCTGGATGTCGATCGTTTGTGATTTAAAACCGCTGCGTTCGATCCAGCGCTGATACATGCGCAGGAGCATGTCGGCCCAATCGCAGGACTCGGTGCCGCCGGCGCCGGAGTGGATGGTGAGAAAGGCGTTGGAGGTGTCGTTCTCGCCGGAAAGGAACTGGCGCAGTTCGAATTCGCCGAGCTTCTTCAAAATCCTGGCATGCTCCTTCGCGACTTCCTCTTCGGCGGTGGTGCGTGCATGCGCGTCTGTCTCTTCCGCAGCAAGATCCTGCAATGCTTTGAAGTCATCGATCTCGCGTTCGAGTTCCCGGAAGGGATTGATGAGCGAACGGAGACGCGAGACTTCCTCGACATCGGCCTGGGCCTTCTCGCGATTATTCCAAAAATCGGGGGCGCTCATCCGCGCCTCGATCGCGCCTAACTGTTCCTGAAGTTTGGCTAGGTCAAAGAAACCTCCGCAGTTCGTCGACGCGCGATTTGAGGGCGGCGAAATCGATTGGGGAGTCTTCAGCAGGCATGGCGTGGAAGATAGCGCACGAGTTCTAAAGTTCCAGAGCGCGGCACTATTCGGGGAGCGCAGGCTGCCAGCCTGCAGTCGTCGGCAGCTTGCCGACGACAGTCCGTGCACGCCTCGCGACAACAGTTGCAGCCGGGTCTCAGCTAGCAGCTGAGACCTGCAGGCTGGCAGCCTGCGCTCCCCCAATAATACTGTGCGCGATCACGTGAATTGCGGGTAGCGCACTCGTCAGGGACCGGCGGATTGGTGAACAACGGGTCGAGTGTGGCGAAGACGTCTCGTCTTCGCAAACTTAGGTTCACCGAACGGTCCGCGGGCGGCTTCGGCACCTGTGGAGGCAGCCGTGTCGGCTGCACTGAGCCGGCTTACCTGGACAGCCCTACCGTTTCCGCGGCTGATCGCCTTCGAAACGGAAGATCGTTTCACCCGGCTTCATCAGATCGAGCCGATCGCGCGCGATGGTCTCAAGATAGGTGACGTCGGTGTTCAGCAGGTAAATTTGTCGTGTCTGTTTCGCCAGGAGCGACTTCTGTTCGTTCACCTGCGCTTGCAGCTGATCGATCTCGCCGCGACTGCTGGTCAGCCGCTTATACGGTGGAACGAAGAGCGTGATGATGCCTAACCAGAGGGCCAGCAGGACCAACACCAGCAGAATGCGATTCAACCGCTGCCAGACACTCGCCTCCCGGCGGGCGCGAAAATCGATGTGCTCCACGTCAGCGCATTCTACCGCCGTAAACCGCTTTGTCACCAAGTTCCTCCGCAATTCGCAGAAGCTGGTTGTACTTGGCCACTCGATCGGTTCGCGATAACGACCCGGTCTTGATCTGGCCGGCGTTGGTCGCGACCGCGATGTCGGAAATGGTGGTGTCCTCCGTCTCGCCCGAGCGATGACTGATCACCGCGGTGTAGTTATTTTTCATCGCCAGCTGAATGGTAGCGAGCGTCTCGGTTAATGTTCCGATCTGGTTGACCTTCACCAGGATTGAGTTGCCTACCTTTTCGTCGATGCCGCGTTGCAGGAACTTCACGTTGGTGACGAAAAGATCGTCGCCCACCAGCTGAACCTTGTCGCCGAGCCGGCTCGTTAGCTTCTTCCAGCCGTCCCAGTCATTTTCCGCGCAACCGTCCTCGATAGAGATGATCGGGAAACGTTCGCAGAGGTCGACGTAATAATCGATCAGTTGGTCGGCGCTCCGCTTGGACTTGTCCGACTTCTTGAAAATGTAGGCGTTCTGTTCTTTGTCGAAGAACTCGGACGATGCCACGTCGAGCGCGATGAAGATCTGCTCGCCCATTTTGTAGCCGGCCTTTTCCACCGCCTGCACAATCGATTCGAGCGCGTCGTCCGCCGATTTCAGCTGCGGGGCGAAACCGCCTTCGTCGCCGACATTGGTGGACAGGCCGCGGTCATGCAGGACCGATTTCAAGGCATGAAATACTTCCGCTCCGTAACGAAGTCCTTCGGCAAAGCTCGGCGCGCCTTTCGGCATGATCATGAACTCCTGGAAATCGATAGGGGCGTCGGAATGCGCGCCTCCGTTGATAATGTTCATCATCGGCACCGGCAGGACGTGGGCATCGTTGCCGCCGAGAAAGCAAAAGAGCGGCAGACGGGCCGCAGCGGCGGCGGCGTGCGCCACCGCCATGGAAACGCCAAGCAGCGCATTGGCGCCCAGATTCTTTTTGTTAGGCGTTCCATCCAGCTCGATCATCTTCTGATCGATCTTGGCCTGATCGCGCGCGTCCCACCCTTTGATCGCGGGCGCGATCACGTCGTGCACGTTCTTGACCGCGCGAGAAACACTCTTTCCGCCGTATCGTTTTTTGTCGCCGTCGCGCAGCTCCCACGCTTCGTGCTCGCCGGTGCTGGCGCCGCTCGGGACCGCCGCCCGGCCCATCGTGCCGCCCGAGAGGAGCACGTCCACTTCAACGGTCGGATTGCCTCGCGAATCGAGAATCTCGCGAGCCTTGATTTCAGCGATCGAGGTCTCTGCCATACTTGCGCAGCTTCGCTGCGGAATTCCGAAATCCAAGTGCGAAATCCGAAGGAAACTTCAATTCCAAACCGTACTAATAAGAATGGACCAGACGAGCTCCGTCCCTCCCGGCCGCCGCCGCGCCCCTCGCATGAACGGGAGGGACGAGCTTGTCTCGTCCGCGAATTGCCACAGACTCGGGATTAATTGCCGAAGGCTGACTCAATCGTAGTCTGGAACGCGTTAGTCATCGCGGGCGAAACCCGCTGTTCGACGCCTTTTCTCTAAAGATCTTGCTCTGTCGAAGTTGGCGGTGACCTGCCCTTTTCCGGCCAAACATTCCTGCTGGCAATATACAGAAGCACAGCTACGCTGGCGGCATGAGTCATACGGGCCGGATTGCAGGGACCCTTTTGTTGGCGACCACTTGCCTGGCCATCGGGGCGGCGGACGCGCCGCATCTTCCGGCCGATCAAATGGCGAGAGCCGCACGTAGCGATTCCATCAGCATTCCGACGCCTGGTGAACTTTTTGCCGCTCTGGAGAAACCCGGAAAACCGAATTGGTCCGGGCAATTCCGCGGCCCGCTCCCGACGACCTATCGCAATCGCGCGCAGATCGCGCTGAATCTCGGCGGTCTCATTGCCGACGGTTTCATCGCTGTGGAAGCGCAGGATAGCCAACAGGTCAAAAACATCGGCAGCGACATTATCAAAATGGCCAAGGCGCTCGGGGTCAGCGAAAACATCTTGAGCCGGGGCAACAGCATTAATGAATTCGCCGAGAACAGCGACTGGGACGCGCTCAAGGAAGAATTGGATGCGACCCAAAACGAAGTGAAAAACTCGATGCAGTCGCACAGCGACCAGGACCTGGTCGTCCTCGTTAGTCTGGGCGGCTGGATTCGTGGGACCCAGGTGGTGAGCTCGGCCGTGCTGCAGAACTACGACGAAGCCAGCGCCAAAGTGCTCCGTCAGCCTGGCCTGATCGATTTCATGAAATCGCGCATCGACGGCATCTCACCCGCGCTGCGAGATAATCCCCTCGTTAAAGACGTCAGCGGTCAGCTCGAGAATATCAAGCAACTCGTTTCCTTCCCGCCGGGTAAAGCCCCTTCCAATGATGAGGTGAAGAAACTCAATCAGGCCGTCGCTCACGTGATGGACGAGATTCAGAAGAAGTCCGACGCCAAATGACGCGCGCCTTTTCTCTTTTACTCGCGGGTTTGCTCATTGCCGTTTCGCCGATTCGTGCGGAGACGGATAAGGAAGTGGAAGCGCACCGGGACGTCCTCGATCTCGTCGGTGCCTTCACCAACGAAGGCTTTAAGATTCGTGACGGGCACTGGTCCGGCACGCTCAAGCCCAGCGAGCACGCGCTGGTGGCGGTCAATCTCTACGCCGGAAATCAATATTGGTTCGCGGTGAGCGGAGCCGAGCCCGCCAAGAGAGTCGAAGTTTCCGTCTACGACGAAAGCGGCGCGCCGGTGGCCAGCCAGAGTTACAACGAAGGCGCTCGCGCCGCCGCGGCATTTTCTCCCACCAGCAGCGGGCAGTATTATGTCTCGGTCGGTCTTGTCGAAGGCGACCAGAGCAGCTTCTGCCTGGTCTACTCGTACAAGTAGGCACTTCAGTCGCATTCACCGCAGCCGTATCCGTTCGTCTGCATTCATCGGCAGACCCCTCGGCTGGCCGCCGATGTGACAAACGGCGACCGGGAGGTCGCCGCTCCTTGAATAATCCCTCGCGTCTTCGGGCTGTGTTTTGATTTCCAAATTCACCGCTTCCCTCCCTACATCATGCGGGCTTTCGCTCGGCTGAGCTTTTCGTACAATCGTTCTCACGCATGTATTCCGTCGAAGTCTTCTACGAGGGCAAAGTCCAAGGCGTGGGATTCCGCTGGTCGGTCCGGAACATCGCCAAGGGTTTCGATGTCCGCGGCTGGGTGCAAAACCTCCCCGACGGCCGCGTGCAAATGCAGGTCAGTGGCGAACAGGCGGAGGTTGAACAATTCCTCAAAGCCATCTCCGAAAGTGAGCTGCGCTCCCACATCCGAAAGCAACTTGATGCGCCGCTGGGCGCGCCGATCCAGGCGCAGGGATTTGAAATTCGCGCATGAACGAGCCCGCCATCGCGGTCGAGCAGCTCGACAAGACTTTCCCGATTCCGTTCAAGCGGAGCTCGGTGCAGGCGGTGCGAAGTCTGAACCTCTCGGTCATGCCGGGCGAAATTTACGGTTTGCTCGGGCCTAACGGATCGGGCAAAAGCACCACTCTGAAAATTTTGCTCGGCCTCGTTTCGCCCTCCCGCGGAAGGACTTCAATTCTCGGGGTGGACAGTCGTGAAGTAGGGAGCCGGAAAGGCGTCGGATTCCTGCCGGAGAATCCCTATTTCTACAAGTTCCTCACCGGCGCAGAGACGCTCCGTTTTTTCGGAAAGCTGGCCGGAATCTCCGGTAACGGGTTAACCGCGCGCATCAATGAAACTCTCGCGTTAGTCTCGCTGGAACATGCGCGCGACCGGCGCCTCGCCACTTATTCCAAGGGAATGCTGCAACGGATCGGCCTGGCCCAGGCGCTGATCAATCAGCCGCAAGTCGTTATCCTCGATGAACCCACGGCGGGCGTGGATCCGGCCGGCTCGCGGGACATTGCCAATCTCATCCTGAACTTAAAAAAACAGGGGAAAACGGTGCTGCTTTCATCGCATCTGCTCGCGCAGGTCGAAGAAATCTGCGATCGCGTGGGCATTCTTTCCGCGGGCAGAATGGTGCGTGAAGGGACGTTGCCGGAACTCGTCGCCAGCAGCGATCGAACAGAAATAGTCCTGCAAGGCGCCACGCCGGAGTTCCTTCGCGAAGTCGAACAACTCGCTTCCCGTTCAGACACGCGCTTGCTCGAGAAACGCGCGGCCAAGCGCAGCCTCGAACAGGTCTTCCTCGAAGCGACGGAAGGCGACAAAGCCAAATGAGCAGCGCAGGCAGAATAACGGCCATCGCCGGGAATACGCTGATCGATCTGCGGAGACAGCGGGTCTTCTACTTCAGTCTGATCGTTGCGCCCCTCCTGATCGCGAGCTCGATTTTCATGGCTCGATTCAGCTTCCAACAGGAGTTCCAGATTCTAAAGGATGTCTCGCTCGGCGTGATGTCTCTGCTCAGCTCGTTGCTCGCCATCGCGGGGACCGCGCGACTAGTGCCGCAGGATATCGAAGACCGGACGGTTTACACGATCTTGGCCAAACCGGTGGCGCGCTTTGAGTACATCCTCGGAAAACTCCTTGGCGTGCTCACGCTGCTTACCTTCGTGGTCGTACTGATGAGCGTGCTTTTCCTCTGCATCCTCTACGCGCGGGAGCAAACCGTTTTGAATGAAACAGCCCGCCAGATGGCAGAGGCGCCGCGCGAGCAACTCGAGAATGCTTTGCGCGACATCCGCGCATCCGCCTCCAACACCGACCTCTTCCCCGCCATCTGCACAGTCTTTTTCAAGGCCGCCATCCTCGCCGCATTGACTCTCTTCGTCTCGTCATTCGCCACCAGCCAGATCTTCACCATCATCGTGATGGTATTTGTCTATTTCATCGGCCACCTGCAGGCCACCGCTCGGCAGTATTGGCTGCACACCCAAGGCTCGGGCTGGCTCGCGCAATTTTTCCTCGCCTTGGTCGCGCTCGTCTTTCCCGACTTACAGGCCTTCAACCTGATTGATGACGCAGTTGCCGGCACCGCTATTCCAATGTTCCTCTTCGGAAAGACCGCGTTGCTTGCTCTGTTTTACACCACGGTCTATGCAGCCTTCGCCATCGTCTCCTTTTACGGCCGCGAGTTATGAGCCGGGTCGCCATCGCGCTCGCCTTGTTGCTCGTCTTCGGCGGGATCAGGTTGCCGATCGAAGACCGGCTGCATCGGGAGCATCGCGCTCTCCATTTTCAAACCGTCGATTTCAACCTCGGTCTGCGTGAACAACTCGGACAACTGGCATTTGTCGCCGCGCTCAGCGGTTTTCGCTCGGTGGTGGCGGACGCGTTGTTCCTCCAGGCCCACGCCGCCTGGGAAGAAACGGAGTGGGGCCGGGTGCTGCTTCTCTTCCGACAAGCGACAACCTTGCAACCTCGCTCCGTTTTATTTTGGGACATGGCCGCATGGCACATGGCTTGGAATGCCAGCGCCGCGGCCCTGCGCGATCCGAAAATTAAGGGAGAGGATCTCCGGCTGAAAGCAGCCCGGGAATATTATGCCATCGGCAAAGACCTCCTTGACCAGGGCATCCGCAATAACCCTGACAAACCGCAGCTCTACGAATCCTTGGCGAGGCTCTACCAGCAGAAGTATAACGACCACCTGCACGCCGCGGAAAATTACGCGAAGGCTGCTACGCTTCCGGGAGCGCCAAGCTATGACAAGCGCTTTGCAGCCTACGAACTTTCTTATGCGGAGGGCCACGAAAGGGAGGCGTATCGAGAGCTTCGCCGTCTCTACGATTTGGGAACCAACGAGCACCTGCCGACGCTGCTGGCCCGGTTGCACGCCTTGGAGGAGAAGCTCCAAATCCCGCCAGAAGAGCGCATTCCCGCAACGAAACCCGGGGGCTAACCGCCTCCCTCCGCCTCCGACTGACACGAGCGGCCGCCAGGGAAGCAGGGTACTTCCCGGGGAGATTTTTCAAGCGAGGCTCTGTCCAGCGGCCGCAATTCTTGTATAATCCGGCCTTTTCGCCGTGGTCCACCCCGTTTGGTGAACCGCGGCAATCCAGCAGATGCGCTTCGCCATTTTCAGTGACGTCCATGCCAACCTCGAAGCGTTGGAAGCCGTGTGCGCCGACGCCGAAGAAGCCGGCTGTACTCACTTCGCCTGCCTTGGCGATGTGGTTGGCTACAATGCCAGCCCGCACGAATGCGTGGAGCGCGTGAAAGCGCTGGATTGCCCGACGGTGAAAGGCAACCACGACGAACAGGCTTCGCTTTTCGAGTCGTCACGCGACTTCAACGAGTTGGCGGAGCACGCCATTGAATGGACCCGCGAGAATCTCGGCAAAGAAGACCGCGAATGGTTGCGCGATCTTCGTCTGCAGCGGCAGGTGCGCGACTTCACCATCGTCCATGCTACTCTCGATACCCCCGGACAGTGGGGCTACGTTTTCAACAACCTCGACGCGGTCACCAGCTTTACCTACCAGCACACCACCGTCTGTTTTTTTGGTCACACTCATGTTCCGATGGGATTCGTGCGCGACGACGGCGTGCATCGCGTCAAAATCGATGGGCTCCAGATTGATCCGACCAAGAAATACTTCATCAACGTCGGCAGTGTTGGCCAATCCCGCGACGGCGATTGGCGGGCGAGTTACTGCATCTACGACACGGAGAAGAACGTAGTCCAGCAGCGCCGGATCAAATACGATCTGCACAAGGCACAGGACAAAATCATCAAGGCGGGCCTGCCCCGTTTGCTGGCCGAGCGGCTCGCACTGGGCCGGTAAACGCAGCCAGCGACTCCTGCCGTGGACGAAGAACCAGAATCAATCCTTGTCGTTAAGCCGAGCTCCCTCGGCGACGTCGTGCACACCCTTCCCGCAGTGGCGGCGCTGCGCGATGCTTTTCCCCGCGCCACCATCACCTGGGTGATCAACCCGGAATGGGCGCCGCTGCTGCGCGGCAATCAGGATGTCAACCATGTCCACCTTTTCCCGCGCAAAGAACTCGGCGGACTTGGCGCGACCGACAGTTTATTCCCCTGGTTAAAACGAACGCGGCTACTTAAGCCGGATCTCGCGCTCGATTTTCAGGGATTGCTGCGCAGCGCCTTCATCGCGAAGTCGAGTCAGCCGAAAGCGATTTACGGTTTGAGCGATGCGCGGGAAGGTTCGCGTTTCTTTTATCACCGGCGCGCGAAGGTGAAGCGAAAGCAGCACGCGGTCGAGCGCTATCTGGCTTTGGCGGAACTGGCTGGAGCCAAAATAGGCGACTCGCTGCGCTGCCCGATTCCGAGTGGCGATCCCCTTCCCCGCTTTGATGAATATCCTCCCTTCATTCTGCTTCATCCTTATGCGCGCGGAGGCGGCAAATCGCTGGCCAACCATGTTATCGAGGAAATCTGCCGCGCTTTCGCACCCACCCGAGTGGTGGTGGTCGGCCGTTCAGGCAAACGAATTCAGCCGCCGGAGAATTGCGTCGATCTAACCGGCCAAACATCGTTGTTGCAGATGATCCGGCTGATCCGCGTGGCGGCCTTCATCATCAGTGTCGACAGCGGTCCAATGCATATCGCGGCCGCCGTCACCGACAAGCTGCTTTCCATTCACACCTGGACCGACCCGCGCCGCGTCGGGCCATACAATCCCGACGCCTACATTTGGAAACACGGCGCGATCGTGCAGGTGAAAGACCTGGAGACGGCCAAGCTGCGCCGTCACGGCCGCGCTTTTAAGATCAAGGACGTGCCCGCCCTCGTTGCACTGGTTAGGCCGATAGTGCCGGTGAACCCGTTCGATATCCAGGTCGCGAGCTGAAATCCCCGATCCGGTCCTGACCCAGGACGCGATCTAACCGACAGTCTCGCGGCAATCCGGGGAGCGCACGCGCCCCGCGTGCAGTTTTCGGCGCCCTCGCCGAAAAGATCTGGGAGAAAAATCCGCAACGGCGAGGGCGCCATTGCCAGCACGCGAGGCGCGTGCGCTCCCCGGAAGAGGAGGCGGGAACGATCCGCTCCCGGAAGCGCGTGCACCTCGCACGCCATTTCGCGGCGCCCTCGCCGCGAACCTAAACACTCCGACCGCCCGGTGAACGGACCCTACCTGCTGCGCTGCTCCAGGACCAGCTCGGCCAGTTGCAGGTCGCGCGGATAAGTAACCTTGAAATTGTAGTCGTTAGGCTCAACCAGAGCCACCCGGCGGCCGAGCAGCTCGACCGCGGAGACTTCGTCCGTCACCAGCGTTTTGTTCGCCGCCACGGCGGCGTAGGCTTCCTGGAGAAGATTGCGCGCGAAAACCTGCGGCGTTTGCATCGCATAGATTGAACGACGATCGACCGATTCGGTGACAAAACCGCTCGCATCAGCGCGCTTGAGGGTGTCCGGAATGGGCTCTGCCAGCGTCGCCGCTCCATGCACACGCGCTTTCTCATAAACGCTTTCGATCTGCGCCGGCGTAATCAACGGACGCGCTGCGTCATGCACCGCCACGAACGAGACCGCGGGATTTAGCGCCGCCATCCCCGCTTCCACCGAATTCTGCCGTTCCGCTCCGCCGGCAACAACTTTTACCTTCTTTTTCTGGTCGGGAAGCTGCTGCGAGATCCGATCCACGCTGTCCTTTCGCACCACCAGGATAATTTGTTCAACCGAAGGCGAATCGAGAAACGCCTGCAGTGAATGTTGCATGACGGTGCGACCGGCAATGTTCGCGGAAAGCTTATCGATCCCCGCGCGCCGACTGCTGCCGGCGGCGACAATGATGGCGGCGAGCATGGCCGAGGATGGTTAAAGCGTTGAATCGTTACAACGTTAAAAAGGACAACTCTTCCGCTTTAAGGGTTTAACGGTTCGACGACTGGCAGCCTAACTGCCGGCAAGCTGGCGCGCCACTTCCTGGCTCAGGGTCTTGCCGTCGACTTGCCCGCCCAGCGTCGCCTGAAGCGCCTTCATGACCGCCCCCATCTGCGCCTTCCCGGTCGCGGCTGTGGCCGCAATTGTTTCGCGCACGGCCTGCGCCACCTGATCGGGGCTCATCCGTGCTGGCAGATAGCTTTCCAGAATCTTCAATTCATCCTTCTCTTTCGCCGCCAGCTCAGGACGACCGCCTTTTTCGAAACTCTCAATCGAATCCTGGCGTTGCTTAACCTGTTTGCGAATGACCTGGACCGCCTCAGCGTCGTTCGTTTGGCTGTCGGCGCCCGATTTCTCGATCGCCGCATATTTCATCGCGGACTTGAGCATGCGCAGGACACCCAGTCGCGCACCGTCCTTGGCACGCATCGCTTCTTTCAAATCGTTATCGACCCGCTCGGATAAACTCACGAGCGCAGACTAACGCGAACCGGCGGCGGTGCAAGACCGCGGATAAACTGATGAACGACTAACGAGGTTGTCCCATTTGGGGAGTGCAGGCTGCCAGCCTGCAGGTCTCAGCTGCTAGCTGAGACCCCGCTGCAACCTCTGTTCCTCCGATCACATTCGCAAGATGTCGCCGGCAAGCTGCCGGCGACTGCAGGCTGGCAGCCTGCGCTCCCCTCCCCCAATCCACGCGCGCAACTAAATAGATCCGTTGCGCTCACGCGTTGATGCGCATTGCTTCAACACAGGCCCGCACAGAATCACCGTCGGCGACAGACATCACTTCCACACCTTTGCGGATGCGTTGCAGCAGACCGGAGAGCACGCCGCCGGGCCCGAGCTCGATGAAAAAGTCGCAACCGAGCGCGAGCAGCGATTCCATGCAATCGACCCAACGCACCGTCGCCGTCACCTGTTCCTGCAAAGTTCGGCGAATCTCCGGCAGCGTTTTCACCTCCGCGCCGGTGACGTTGCTCATCACGGGAAAGCGCGGCACGCGCATCTCCACTTCGAGCAGGGCCGGCCCAAGCTTTTGATAGGCCGAATCCATCAGGCGTGAGTGATAGGCCCCCGCTACGTTCAGCAGGGTCGCGCGCCGGATCCCATGTTCCTTGGCCACGCCAACCGCCGCTTCAACTTTCGCGAGCTCACCCGAAATCACGATCTGGCCAGGCGAATTGATGTTAGCGATATCGACATCCTCGGCGTCGGCTAGTTGCCGCACGTTGTTCTCGGCCGCGCCGATCATTGCCGCCATCCCTCCGATAGTGGCGGCGCACGCTTCGTCCATGAGCGCACCGCGTGTCTGCACCAGTTTCAAAGCGGGCGCGAAATCGAACGTCCCGGCGGCAGCATGGGCTGTGAGTTCACCGAGGGAGAGACCAGCCGCGCCCGTGACCTGAAAATCTCCCGCCGCTTCGCGCAGCGCGGCCAGGCAGGCGAGGCCGTGAACGAAGAGCGCCGGCTGGCAATTGGAGGTCTTGGTCAGCTCCTCCAGCGGACCGTTCCAGACAATCTCACTCAGGTTTCGCCCGAGAATTTGATCGGCTTCCAGGAACAGTTTGCCCGCCGCTGGAAACTCATCGGCCAGCTCGCGCCCCATTCCCACCGACTGCGCCCCCTGCCCGGCAAACAACAGCGCGATCTTCTTCATTCCTGACCGTCGACGCTGTTTATTGCTTTTCAACTTTTGCTCTTGCACGGCCATACAGGCTCGGCAGCGTAGACGGACCGATGGCTTTCACTGTGCGAGAAATCGAAGCGCCCGACCCGGTCACGCGAGTGGTGGCGGCCGACGCGCAACTTCATCAGTTGGATGAAGATATCGGCGAAAAAATGGTGCTCAACATGGGGCCTTCGCACCCGGCCACGCACGGCGTTCTGCGGTTGGTCCTCGAACTCGACGGCGAGATCATCACCAAAGCCGTTCCGGACATCGGTTTTCTCCATCGCGGCGACGAAAAGATCGCGGAGAACATGCAGTACAACCAGTTCGTGCCCTACACTGACCGGCTCGATTACCTGGCGCCGCTGGCGAACAACGTGGCTTACGCGCTGGCGGTGGAAAAGTTAATGAACTGGGAGGTTCCGCCGCGCGGCCGAGCTATCCGCGTGATCTGTTGTGAGCTAGCGCGAATTTCCGCGCACCTGATGGGTCTTGGCGCGATGGCCCTGGACCTGGCGGCGATGACGGTGTTTCTCTACACCTTCACCCAGCGCGAAAAGATCTACGATCTGTGTGAGCTGATCAGCGGCGCGCGTTTTACCACTTCCTACACTCGCGTCGGCGGTCAGATCCGCGATCTGCCGGATAACTTTCTGCCGGCCTTGCGCAAATTCCTCGATGAATTCGGCCCCGCGCTCGACGAATGCGACAAACTCCTCACTCGCAATCGAATCTTCGTCGATCGCACCAAGGACATCGCGGTCATTCCGCGTGATCGCGCGATCGCCTACGCCATGTCTGGTCCGAATTTGCGCGGCAGCGGCGTCGAGCACGATCTCCGTCGCAAACATCCCTATCTCGATTACGAGCAGTACGATTTCGACGTCGTGGTCGGAAGTGCGGGTGATTGTTATGACCGATACCTGGTCCGCTTGGAAGAGATGCGGCAAAGCGCGCGCATTCTCGAGCAGGTCATCGACAAACTGCCGTCCGGCCCGATCAACATTCAGGATTACAAGAACGCGGCTCCGCCCAAAGCTACGGTGCTGACCAAGATGGAGGAACTGATCCACCACTTCATCGTGGTGACGGAAGGCTTGCAGGCCCCGCCCGGCGAAATCTATTTCGCCGCGGAAAATCCGAAGGGCGAGCTCGGCTTCTATATTAATAGTAAAGGCGGCGGCGTTCCCCACCGCCTCAAGATCCGGTCGCCCTCGTTTGTGAACCTGAGCATCCTGCCGGAAATCCTGCCCGGCTGCATGATCAGCGACGTGGTCGCAATCCTGGGAAGTCTGGACTTCGTCATGGGCGAATGCGACAGATGAAAATGCGTACTCATTCTCACCGTTTCGCCGCATATGTCGGCGCCCTCCTGCTGCTTCTGGCGGGCTGCAACCGCGGCCTAACCGGTTCCAAGCTGACGCTGGATAACTACAAACTGATCACGCCGGGCATGTCGAAAGCGCAGGCGGAGGAAATCCTCGGCCCTCCGACCAAAGCGGAGACGAAGAGCATGGTCCTGTTCGAAAAAACGACGTGGCGCTACGAAGAAGGAAACAAGTTCGTTATGCTCACGTTCAAGAATGACCAGCTCGAGAGCAAAGACGGCAACCTGGCTGCCAAATAAGCGACCGGTATGCGACTTCCGAAACTAATCTTTCTCGTGGCCGCGCTGGCCTTGGCGCTGGCGGTGAATGGCTGCTCGGAGAAACGGATTCGCAAAGCCAACGTCGATGAAGTCACCGATGGAATGGCCAAGAAGCAGGTTGAATCCATCCTCGGACAGCCAACCACCGAGACACGCGATACCGTGAACAAAACAACCTCTTACGTTTATCGCCAGGGCAAGGACACGCTCACGATCGTGTTCAAGGACGACAAAGTTCAGGCCAGGCAGAGCACACTTTCCGAATAATTATTAATCCGTGAACTCGACGAGCACAGCGGTTCCCGCCGAGTTGGAGCGGACGATGGATCAGGCGATCGCACAGTATCCGCCGGAACATCGGCGTAGTGCGGCCATGCCGCTGCTTCATCTCTGGCAGGAACATTTCGGTTTCATCAACGACGCCGGGATCGATTGGATCGCAGCGAAACTGGGACTCGAAAAGATCAACATCCTCGAGCTCGTTACTTTTTATCCGATGTATCGGCAGCAGCCGGCTGGACGCACCCATCTCCGGGTTTGCCGCACGTTGAGTTGCGCGATGGCCGGGAGCTATCAGCTGCGCGATGCCCTGGCCCGCACCTGCGGGATTGATCTACACAGCCACGACACCGGCATGCACAACCCGATTCGCGTGAGTGCGGATGGACGTTACAGCATCGAGTTCGTTGAATGCCTGGCCAGCTGCGGCACTGCGCCGGTCTGCATGGTCGACGATGTCCTGCACGAGAATGTTTCGTTGAATGACCCCGTGCGCATTCTTGAGTCGCCGCCGTTTCCCATTCGAAGCACGCCGCATCCGCTCGAGCATCGGCTGATTTTCAAGAACATCGGCCGCGAAGACTGGGACACCTCGATCGACACCTACATTCGCGCCGGCGGCTACGAAGAGCTGAAAAAAGCGGTCACGATGTCGCGCGCCGAGATCGTCAATGAGGTGAAAACTTCGGGGCTGCGTGGTCGCGGCGGCGCCGGGTTCCCCTGCGGCGTAAAATGGAGCTTCATCAAACCGAATGAGGAGAAGCCGGTCTACCTGATCTGTAATGCCGACGAATCCGAGCCGGGGACGTTCAAGGATCGCTACATCATTCACGAAGATCCGCATCAGCTGATCGAAGGCATCCTGATCTCGTGTTTCGCCCTCAACGCCAAAACCGCCTTCATCTATATAAGAGGCGAGTTTCCGGAGGGTGCCCGAATCCTCGAAGAGGCCATCGAAGAGGCGCGATCCCGGAATTTCCTGGGCCAGAGCATCCTCGGCACCGGCTTCGACGTCGAAATCTACATCCATCGCGGTGCCGGCGCCTATATCTGCGGCGAGGAAACCGGCCTGATTGAGTCGCTCGAAGGCAAACGGGCCTATCCGCGGATCAAGCCACCTTACTTCCCGGCGGTGCTCGGTCTCTACATGTCGCCCACGATCGTGAACAACGTCGAGACGCTCTGCCACGTGAAGCACATCATCGGCATGGGCGGAGCCGAATACGCGCGCCTCGGCCGGCCTAACAACACCGGCACCCGCATTCTCTGCGTGAGCGGGGACGTGCAGCGCCCCGGCTATTACGAAGTGGAAGTCGGCAAGGTCACCATGGGCCAGCTCATTTACGACATGGCCGGCGGAATGAAATTTGGGCGTTCGTTAAAGGCGATCAATCCTGGTGGCAGCTCGGCCAAGGTGCTGCGCGCCGACGAGCGATTCAAAATCAAACAGAAGCAGGCCGACGGCTCGATGGTTGAACAGGAAATGGCTATTGACGAGATCCCGATGGATTTCGATTCGCTGGCTGCGGCTGGATCAATGGCGGGCTCGGGCGGCGTGATCGTGCTCGACGACTCGCGCGACATGGTCTGGACCTTAAATAACATCAACGAATTCTACGCGCACGAAAGCTGCGGCCAGTGCACGCCCTGCCGGGAAGGGTCGCTCTGGATGAAGAAGATCACTGATCGCATGCTGTTGGGCGGCGGCGTGCACAACGATCCGAAAACACTCGTGGACGTGGCCGACAACATTGCCGGGCGGACTATTTGCGCGTTCGGCGAAGCCTGTGCCTGGCCGACGCAAAGTTTCGTCCAGAAATTCCCGGAAGAATTCGACAGCCGCGCCAGCAAACCTTTTCCGCCCCCGCTCCCGCCGGAGTTCACGCCCAAAGAACTGATCGAAGACGCCACCATTCCCACCACGCCCCTCGCCCACGACCCCGGCTGGGAAAAAGCCGGCTCCGCCGGAACCATCTGAGATTATGAATCAGGAAAGCAAGAAAGCAGGAAAAGAACTAAAAGATTCGAAGCTCACGCGCGAGATCATCGGGGCCGCCATTGCCGTCCATAAGGAAATGGGGCCGGGCTTTCTTGAGTCGGTGTATGAAGAATCGCTTGCGGTGGAGTTTGCGCTGCGCGGCATTCAATATCTTCGGCAACACCCGATTCCGCTTTTTTACCGCGACCATCATGTTGGCGAGCACCGTCTAGACTTCTTGATCGAGGGAAAGATCGTCGTGGAACTCAAGGCGATCTCCGCGCTCGAAGACATTCATTTCGCGACCGGACGGAGTTACCTAAAAGCCGCACATCTGAGCGACGGCCTGCTGTTCAATTTCGCCTCCCACCCGCTTACGATAAAGCGGTTTTCGCGTGAACTCCGGCGAACTGCTTCGGAGATTTCATGATTGTTCCTGCTTTCCTGCCTTCCTAATTCATGTCTGCTTCTGCCGATTCAGCTCCACTCGTAAACGTCCAAGTCGATGGCGTTTGGCATCAGTTCCCGAAGGGGACGAGGCTGATCGAGGCTTGTGAGCAGGCGGGGAAATATGTCCCGCGCTATTGCTACCACAAGAAGCTCAGCTCGCCGGGCAATTGCCGGATGTGCCTGATCGAAATGGGCATGCCGAAGATGGGGCCCGACCGAAAGCCGGAGCTCGGTCCCGACGGAATGCCGGTGATCAATTGGATGCCGCGTCCACAGATATCCTGCGCGCAGGATGTCGCCGAAGGGATGGGCGTGCGCACGACGTCGCCCCTTGTGGACGAGTGCCGCCGCGGGGTCATGGAATTTCTTCTCATCAATCATCCGCTCGATTGCCCAATTTGCGACCAAGCCGGTGAGTGTCGCCTCCAGGAATTCAGCGTCGAATACGGCAACCAGGCGTCGCGCTTCCTCGAAAACAAGGTCAAGAAACCGAAGAACGTCGAAGTCGGTCCGCGCGTCACTCTCGACGATGAACGCTGCATCCTTTGCTCCCGCTGCATCCGCTTCTGCAAAGAAATTGTCGATGACGATGTCCTCGGGTTCGTCGATCGCGGCAGCCACACTGTCCTGACCGCCCATCCCGGCAAGCGGCTGGAAAACAATTATTCCCTGAACACGGTCGACATCTGTCCAGTTGGCGCGCTCACCTCCACCGATTTCCGGTTCAAGATGCGCGTCTGGTTCCTGAAAGAAACCAAGAGCTTCTGCACCAGCTGCGCCACCGGATGCAACACCGTTATCGGCACACGGGAGGATGTGATTTACCGGCAGACACCACGGGAAAACGACGCGGTCAATTCCTGCTGGATGTGCGATTACGGCCGGCTCAACTTCGCCTACGTCGAATCGGAGCGGCGCTTGCTCGAGCCGCGGATTCTCTCGCAGGCGGGTACCGTCGCGGCCGACTGGAAAACCGCGATCAACCATGCCGCCTTGCAACTCAAGCACTTCAGCGGCTGGGAAATTGCCGTGGTCGCTTCAGGGCGAATGACCAATGAAGAGATGTGGCTCACCGCGCGGCTCGCTCAGTCGCTCGGTGCGCGTTTCCTCGAGATCGTTCCGCGAGAAGGACCGGGCGACGACATCCTGCTCAGTCGCGATCGCAATCCCAATACCAATGGCGCGCGTCTTCTCGGCCTAACCAGCGATCCGGGTGCGCGACTGCCGGAGATCGCGAATGCGATTGCCAGTGGCGAAGTGAAAGCGCTGGTTTGCCTGGGCGAAAACCCGGTGAAATTCGGGATATCGGCGCCGCAACTTTCCACGCTGCCCGTCTTCGTCTTGATGGACATTCTCGAAAACGAATCAACGCAGTACGCCACCGCGCTCCTTCCTGCTTCGACCTTCGCCGAGAAGCGCGGCTCGATGATTAATCGACGCGGACGCCTGCAGCGACTAAACCGCGCAGTCAGGCCACCCGGCGCCGCGCGCGATGATTGGGAAATCCTGCGCGACCTCCAGCAGGCACTGACCGGTGGCAACGGCGTCCACCTGATCGAGGACGTTTTTAGACAGATGAGCGAGAGCACGCCGGCCTTACAAGGCTTGAGCCTCGGCAAAATCGGCGACCTCGGCGTGGAGGTGATGCAGACCTGGAACGATGAGCCGGACATCCTCGGGGCTTCGAACGAAAGGCAAGGCCGGGACACCGACGCCATGAACAGCTTTCTCATCATCACTTCACTCCTGAAAATCGTCGGGATTCTCTTCGTCGTCATTCTCCCGATGGTTTCGTATTCCGTCTATGCGGAGCGACGGGTCAGCGCTTTCATTCAGGATCGGCCGGGCCCCAATCGCGTCGGCCCGGAAGGATTGTTTCAGCCGATCGCCGACAGTTTAAAGCTGCTCCTGAAGGAGGACTTCACGCCGAGCGGAGTGAATCACTTCTACTATTGGCTGGCGCCAACGCTCGCCGTCATGCCCGCACTGATCACCATTGCCGTGGTCCCGTTCGGGAGCACACTTTTTGGCGTCCCGATGGTCATTGCCGATATCAACGTCGGCATCCTTTTCGTTTTTGCGATCTCTTCGTTAACGGTTTACGGGATCGTGCTGGCCGGTTGGGCTTCGGAGTCGAAGTATCCCTTCCTGGGTGGCGTGCGCTCAAGCTCACAAATGATCTCCTACGAGCTCTCGCTCGGGCTCGCTATCATTCCCGATGTTCATGGTCGTCGGCCAGCTTCGCCTCACCGAAGTGGTGAATTACCAGATCCACCACGGCTGGATGATTGCGCCGTTCATCGGAGATTGGGGGAACCTGCGGAAGTGGCTCCTCGCCATTCCGATGGTGATTTCGTTCGTCGTTTTTATGATCGCGATCTTTGCCGAGACCAATCGCCTTCCCTTCGATTTGCCGGAAGCTGAACAGGAGCTGGCCGGCGGATATCACACCGAGTATTCGTCGATGAAGTTCGCCCTCTTTTTCCTCGGCGAATATGCCGCCATGATCACCGGTTCGGCTGTGATCGTGACCCTGTTCTTCGGTGGTTGGCATCTTCCGCTGCCTTCCTGGAGCGGCGGATTGCATTGGGTCACCGTCGATGGCAGCGCGCCGGGCTGGCCCGGAATGCTTGGTGGCCTGCTCAACATCGCCGTGTTCTTTGGCAAGGTGGCGTTGCTTCTCTTCTTCTTTATTTGGGTGCGCTGGACGCTGCCGCGTTTTCGCTACGACCAGCTCATGCGCCTCGGCTGGCTGTTTCTTCTTCGAAATCGCGCTGGCCAACATCTTCGTCGCGGCCGCCGATCATGGTTTTTCTGCCGCTTCTGATATGGCCTTCACCGTCAAAAGACCCAAACCTGACCTGGTCCGAGAGGATTTATCTTCCCGCGATCCTGAGCGGACTAGCCATCACGATGAAGCATTTCAAGAACATGCTTATCGGCCGCACCAAGGTGACGATGCAGTATCCGGAAGAACGTCGTGACAAAGAACTGCCGGATTACTACCGCGGCGCGCCCGCACTGGTAAAAGATGCGGACGAGCGCGAGCGCTGTGTCGCCTGCCAGCTTTGTGAATTCATTTGCCCGCCGCGCGCAATCAAGATCGTGCCGGGCGAAATCCCGACGCAAGACCGCTTCGCCAAGGTCGAAAAATATCCCGAAGGAATTCGATATCGACATGATCCGCTGCATTTATTGCGGCATGTGCGAAGAGGTCTGCCCGGAGCAGGCAATCTTCCTTCGCAAGGATTACGCGATCACCGGCTTTACCCGCGAAGACATGGTGCACCACAAAGACAAGCTGCTCGAGATCGGCGGCGTCATGCACGGGGTGGTGCTGAAATGGAACAAGATGAAGTGAACACAATGGAGTATTGGAGCGCTGGAGTATTGGAGTGTTGGAAGGGGCTCGGCCTCATCCCTCCTTCAGTCCGTCCCCCCATCGCTCCAGTTGAACGATGCCTTCTTACCTCTTCTGGAGCTTTGCTCTGCTCATGCTCGTCTTCGGAGCGGGGGTGGTGCTCAATCGTAATCCGGTGGCGAGCGCCTTGAGCCTGGTTGTTTCGTTCCTTGGCCTGGCCGCGCTCTTTGTTTCCTTGAACGCCTACTTCATCGGCATCATCCAGGTTCTCGTTTACACCGGCGCGGTGATGGTGCTCTTCCTTTTCATCATCATGCTGCTCGATTTGCGCGCCGAAGAACTTCGCCGCCTGAACTGGGTCGCAATCAGCGGCGGATCGGTGGTCGCACTGCTCTTCTTGATCCAGATAGGCTATGTCATCGGCCATTTGAAGATGGCCGGTCAGCCTTTTCCCGCGCTTCCCCAAACCGTCCCCGACGACGTTCGCAGCATCGGTTTTCTGCTTTTCTCGCAATACACGCTGCCTTTCCAGCTGATTGGCGTTCTCGTGCTCGTCGCCACGGTCGGAGTGGTCGTCCTCAGCCGAAAGGAGATCGCATTAAATGGTCACGCTCGGCGATTATCTACTGGTCAGCGCGTTTCTCTTCACCATCGGTTTTGCCGGCGTGATGCTCCGCCGCAACATCATCATCATTTTGATGTCGCTGGAGCTGATGCTGAACGCCGCCAATCTTTCGCTGGTCGCCTTTTCGCGTTTCCGCACCGGCATCGGCGGATTGCCTAACTATAACGCGCAGGTTTTCGTTTTCTTCATCATCACCGTTGCCGCGGCGGAAGTGGCGGTCGGGCTCGCCATCATCGTCGCGCTCTATCGTTCCCGCCGCACCACCCATGTGGAAGACCTGACCGCACTCAAGTTCTAAAATGAGCAGCGCCGGCCTTCTTCCCTGGATCATCCTGCTTGCCCCCGCCTTGGCTGCGGGTCTGATCACCGTGGCCACAAAACGTTCGCCGGCCTTGAGCGTCTTCGTTTCGGTCGCTGCCGTCCTTTTAAGCTTCCTTTTAAGCTGCTCCGCTTTCGCCCAGCCGAACCTGAGCGCGGCCGAGTTCACCTGGATCAATTTTCCGGGCGTCTTTTCGGCTCCGCTTGGACTCATCCTCGATCCGCTGAGCAAGACAATGCTCCTGATCGTGACCGGCATCGGCTCGCTCATCCAAATCTATTCCATCGGCTACATGCGCGATGACGACGGAAAATCGCGCTACTTCGCTGGTTTATCGCTCTTCATCTTCGCCATGCTCGGAATTGTTCTCTCGAACAACTTCGTCATGCTCTTCATTTTCTGGGAGCTGGTCGGCTTCACCTCCTATCTCTTGATCGGTCACTGGTTTGAACGCCCCGCCGCCGCAGATGCGGCCAAAAAAGCATTCCTGACCAACCGCGTTGGCGACTTCGGATTCATGCTCGGCATCCTGATGCTTTGGGCACCGGCGCGCTCCGTCGCCTTCGACAAAGTCAGCGCTGCAATGCCGAGCCTTTTGGCCAATCCCAGCTACGTGACGGCGGCGGGACTTTTGATCTTTTGCGGCGCCGTCGCCAAATCCGCGCAGTTTCCGCTGCATGTCTGGTTACCGGACGCGATGGAAGGCCCGACCCCGGTTTCGGCGCTGATCCACGCCGCCACCATGGTGGCGGCGGGCGTCTACATGCTCGTTCGCGTTGAATTCATCGTTCACGGATCCGCGACTACCCTCACCGTCATCTCGTGGATCGGCGGCGTGACCGCTTTGATGGCCGCGCTGATCGCGACCCAGCAGGACGACATCAAACGCATCCTCGCCTATTCTACCCTCTCTCAGCTTGGCTACATGGTGATGGCGGTCGGCCTCGGGTCTAACGAGGCGGCAATGTTTCACCTTTTCACTCACGCCTTCTTCAAGGCACTGCTCTTCCTCGGCGCCGGCGCCGTCATAATCATGCTCCATCACGAGCAGGACATTTGGAAGATGGGCGGTCTGCGCCGGCATCTGCCGGTGACTTTCCTGACCTTCACCGTTGGATCGCTTGCGCTGATCGGATGTCCTCCTTTCAGCGGCTTCTTCAGCAAGGATGCAATTCTGGTCCTGGCCTACCAGAAGAACGGCTTCCTTTTCGCCATTGGCCTTTTCACCGCATTTTTGACCGCGTTTTATGTCACACGCTTGCTGGTCGTGGCTTTCCTCGGCCATGGCAGGAATGCCGCGGTCGGATCGAGTCACGAGGCACCCGGCGTGATGACCGGCCCGCTCGTGCTCCTCGCGATTCCGTCGTTCCTCGCCGGTTTCGGTTTCTTCGCGCACACCTTTTTAAAAACCCCGGAAGAACACGATGCCAACGCGATGGTGCCGGTGCTCGCGGTGCTTGCCTTGATTTTCGGCGTCTTTCTCGGATTCGTGCGCTATCTCCGGCGCAAGGAAGAGCCCTTCGATCTTCCGCTTCTGCGTCGCGCCTTTTATATCGACCGCTTCTACGGGTGGTTGATTGAGCACACGCAGGAAGCGCTTGCGCGAATCTCCGCGTTCATTGATCGCTGGGTTATCGACGTCGGCGCGGTGCGCGGATCGAGTAGCGCCAGCTGGGGACTCGGTTCCGGGTTGCGCCTGCTGCAACTTGGCAACCTCCAGGCCTACGCCTTCCTCTTCGGACTCGGCATCATTGCTTTGATCTATTTCACCGTCCTGCGCTGATGATCTACTTGCTCATATTTATTCCGATCGTCGCTGCGCTCCTGATCATGCTCGGAGCTTCGGCGCGCCGAACAGCGATACTCGCTGCGATCGTTGATCTCGCACTCGCGCTGCTGGCATTGGCGCTTTTCGACCGTTCCGGTCGTTACCCGTTCCAGTACGAGAGCTCCATTCCGGTGCTGCCCGACATGGAAACTAAGTTTCGCGGTCGGCCTCGACGGTTTGAGCCTCTTAATGGTGTTGCTCGCTACCATCGTCACGCTGGCGGCGGTTTGGTATGCGGGCAGCGTCGAACGCTCGGAGCGCGCTTTTTATGCGTCGCTCCTCTTCATTGCCGCCGGTGTCATCGGCGCCTTTTCTTCTCTCGATCTTTTCTTCTTCTACGCGTTTCACGAACTCGCACTGATTCCGACCTTCCTTTTGATCGGCATCTGGGGCAGCGGCAATCGAGTGGCGGCCGCCTGGAAGGTGACGATTTATCTGGCGACCGGCAGCTTCGTTCTTTTGTTAGGTCTGATCTCTGCTCTATCAAAGCGTCCCCGCCGGGGCGCGCACTTTCGATATTCGGGAGCTGCAAGCGCAGGCATCACTGATCGACCCGGTAGCGCAGCGAAATATTTTCCTCCTCCTGCTGATTGGATTTGGCGTCCTCGTCTCGCTCTTTCCCTTTCACAGCTGGGCCCCGGAAGCCTACGCCTCCGCGCCGGCACCGGCGGCCATGCTGCACGCGGGCGTGCTGAAGAAATTCGGCCTCTACGGACTGATCCGGATCGCGCTGCCGCTTTTACCGGCCGGTGCGCGTTATTGGACCAATCTCCTGCTCGTTCTTCTGCTTTGTAACATCATCTACATCGGCCTCGTTACGATCGCGCAGAAGAAGCTCGACTGGATGCTCGGTTACTCGAGCGTGATGCACATGGGCTACATTTTCCTTGGGCTGGCCACCGCCAGCGCGCTCGGCACGACCGGAGCCGCCGTCCTCATGTTCGCCCATGGCATCTCCATCGCGCTGCTTTTCGCCATCACCGGCGAGTTGCGCAAGCAAACGCGCTCGCTCGATTTCGCGGACCTCGGCGGGTTGGGCAAAGTGATGCCGTTCGCCATGATTGCTTTTGGATTTGGCGCCTTTGCTTCGATCGGGCTTCCCGGTCTTGCTAACTTTGCCGCCGAAATCATGGTTTTCTTCGCCAGCTTCGGCCGCGATTGGCAGGTAGGCAGGTTCGGCGCGTTTCAAATCGCCACCGTCCTGGCTCTCTGGGGTGTGGTCATCTCAGCGGTTTACATGCTGCGCGCCTATCGAAATGTTTTCATGGGCTCGCGGTCGCCTGACTCGGGCGCAGTCACCGATTTTGCGCTCAATCTTCGTTTCCCGGCGATTCTACTGATCGTGGCCAGCCTTTGGGTTGGAATCTTTCCACAAACTGTTGTGAACCTGCTCGGGCCCGCGTTGAATCATCCACCCGTACTTACCGCCACTCCGCGATGATCACCGCGCCGACCCTCGAGATCATCGTTCTTCTCCTTGGGCTCCTTGTCCTGATGGTCGAGGCGTTCACCGCGCCGGAGATGCGCCGAAAACTTCTCTGGGGGAGTATCGCTGTTCTTGTCCTCGTCTTCGCGGCCACCTTCTATCTTGCGCCGGCGGCTCCGGGCGCAATGAAGTCGCCTTTCTGGCAGTTTTATACTGCGGACACCCTGGCGATCTTCTTTAAACGTTTCGCGCTGCTCACCACGATCCTCGTGCTCGTGATGATGAGCGATTACGCAAAAGTCGCCGCTCGCTTTTTCCCAACGTTTAAAGGCCAGCCGAGCACTGGCGAATTCTTTGCCTTGCCGATCTTTACCTGTGCCGGGCTGATGTACATGGCGTCCGCGATCGATTTCATCATGATCTTTGTCTCGCTAGAACTGGTGACGATCTCCTTCTACGTGCTGGTGACTTTTACCCGGCGCAATCCGCTCACCTTAGAAGCCGGCCTGAAATATCTGATTTTGAGCGCGCTCTCGACCGGGTTCCTGGTTTACGGTATCACCTGGATCTTCGGAGCGACCGGTGAAACGAATCTGAACCAGATTGCCGCAGTTTTTTCCACTGGCCGGTTCGAAATGGGCGCGGCCTTGCTCGGAATCTCGCTGGTGATTGTCGCGCTTGGTTTCAAGATTGCCGCGGTTCCCTTTCAAATCTGGGTCCCGGACGTCTACCAGGGTGCTCCCACTCCGATTACCGCGTTCCTCTCCGTCGGATCGAAAGCGGCGGGTTTCGTCGTTCTCCTGCGTGTTCTTCAGCCGTTCATGATGCTGCCGAAAGTGAACAAGCTGATCGCCGGCCTGGCGCTGTTGACCCTGCTCTACGGAAACCTCGCTGCGTTGCCACAAACCAACCTGAAACGACTGCTCGGATATTCCAGCATCGCGCACGCCGGTTATCTTTTGATTGGCGTCACCTGTCTCGATGGCCGGGCCGTCGCCTTCTATCTCGTGAGCTATCTGCTGATGACGATGCTGAGCTTCATTGTCCTGAGCGCAGTCGCCGAGCACACCGGCGGCGAGATGTCCGACTTTGCGGGGTTATCGCGACGCTCGCCTTTCCTGTCCTTCGCCATGCTGATCGCGATGGCTTCGTTAGCCGGGATACCGTTCACCGCGGGTTTTCTCGGCAAATTCCTGATCTTCTTCGGCGCGGTCGAACAGAATCGGACCGCGCTGGTCGTCGTCGGCGTCTTTACCGTAGCCTGCGGTTTCTACTATTACCTCAAAGTTGTCCGCGCCATGTATTGGCAGGAAACCGAAGTGAGCAGTCCGATTGCAGTCAGCGGACTGTCCCGCCTGACCATCTGCGGGTTGATCGTGGCGATCGTTGTCTTTGGAGTTTATCCCCAGCCGATTCTGCGGCCGTTCACCCAGCCCGCGCAAAAGATCGCGGCGACGCGAAAGTAGAGCCGCCTAACGATGTGATCGGCGGCCGGGACAAGCCCCTTCCTCCCCGGCCCCGCGCGCCTGCTAATCGCTCAGTTCGACGTTCCAGTAGGCGAGATCGACGAAATGCCGCCAGCTCTCATGCTGCGGCGCCGAGAAGGTGACGTGAAGGAAGGGCCGCCACTTCGGACGTTTCGGTTTCCGAATCAGCGCCATGTGCGCTTCCTGCGGGAGGCGATTGCCTTTGCGCGTGTTACACGGAATACAGGAACAGACCACGTTCTCCCATGTGGTGGTGCCGCCACGATCGCGCGGCGTGACATGATCGAGATTCAAGTCGACGCGATCGAAAACGTGGCCGCAGTACTGGCAGGTGTTCTTATCGCGCTCGAAAACATTGTGGCGCGTAAACTTCACTTCCTTCTTCGGCAGGCGGTCAAAGAAAAGAAGTACAATCACGCGCGGCACGCGGATGCGCCACGAGATGGTGCTGACCAGCTCGTGCTCAGGCGCTGAAGCGGAGAACTCGCGCCAACTCGCGAAATCGTGCGTAAGAAAGTTGTTGGTTTCGTCCGCGGAAACAACATGAGCATGGCCCGCGTAAACCAAGGAAAACGCGCGTCGCGCCGAGCAGATATTCACAGCCTGCCACAGGCGGTTCAAAACCAGAACCTGACTGTTTAGATGGGATTGCAAGTATCTCTAAATTAGCACCTTAAGACTGACCCCAGAGGGCAATCCGCGGGAAAATTTCCGCCGAAGTTATCACCCGGGAATTTCAAAGTCAACGAAGGAGGCGCCTTGGGGCTGCTCTTAACCTCGCGGGTTTGGAGGGGAAGTGCAAAGAGGGGGCGGCGTCCCCGCCGTCCAAGGAGCGTTGGAGTCGTGGGTGCGCGGACACTTCGGAACAGGAGTAATCGCTGTCGGGGCGCGGGCTCTGGCGAGGGCCCCTCTCGGAAAGGATAGAGAGGGCTGAGGGGTCTTGCTTCTGCAGCCTAACGACGCACAGGCTTGGCACCGATCCTCTTGGCGGCGGTACCAGGAGTTTTCTGTTCGTCGTCCGGGACCGCGCCGGCCGCGTCGCCCAGATGCTGGTCCTCCGCAGGCAGAAAAGCTTTAAACCGATTTTTATCGATCGCCTTCATGAAAGCTTCGTGCGGCGTGACGACCCCCTGCTGCAGGAAACCCCAGATAGCATCGTCCATGAATTGCATTCCCTGGCCTTTGCCGGAAACGATAACGTCCTGGAGTTTCTGCGTCGCGCCCTCCCGGATGATGGCGGATACGGCGGCATTAGCGATGAGGATTTCGTTAACCGCCACTCGGCCACTCCCGTCCGCTTTTTTTAGAAGCAACTGCGCAAGTACCCCACGCAGTGAATTAGCGAGCATCGCCCGCGCCTGCGGCTGTCGCGACGCCGGGAAGACGTCAACCATGCGGTCGACTGTTTTACGCGCGTTGTTTGTGTGCAGCGTTCCAAACACGAGCAGGCCGGTTTCGGCCGCGGTTAGGGCGAGCGAAATCGTTTCGAGGTCACGCATTTCGCCAACCAGCACGATGTCCGTGTCCTCGCGCAGAGCCGCTTTCAACCCGACCGGGAACGATTCCGCGTCACTGGGAACTTCGCGCTGGGTGATGATGCTCAGCTTGTTGTCGTGAACGAATTCAATCGGCTCTTCCACGGTCACGATGTGGCGCGAAAAGTTTTCGTTAATGTAGTCAATCAGCGCCGCCAGGGTGGTCGACTTCCCGGAACCAGTTGGGCCGGTTACCAGGACGAGCCCGCCGCGCAAATGGCCAAACTCTTTCACGACCGGCGGAATTCCCAGGTCTTCGAGGCTGGCGATCTTGGTCGGAATTAAGCGGAAGACTGCGCCGTAACCATTCGCCTGCTTCAGGTAATTGCAGCGAAACCGGGACGCCGCATCCATTTCGTAGGCAAAATCGAGGTCGCCGCGTTCTTCGAAAATATTCCAACTGCGTTCGCCACAGACCTCGCTCAACATCCCGGCAGCTTCCTCCTGGGTCACGAGTTCTTCGCGAATGGGTCCGACATCGCCGTGACGCCGCATCTTCGGCGGCTGCCCGACGCCGATGTGAAGATCCGAGCCGCCGCTTTCGACGATGACTTTAAGAAACTGATCTAGATAAGGCATGACTAAAAAGCACCAAGCACCAACATCCAACCTCCAGAGAATAACGAATAACCAAACTCGAACGACCGCGCGCGATGACGCAAATTGGAGGTTGGATTTTGAAGTTTCATTGGATGTTGGAGCTTGGATTTTGGAGGTTTAGATTCCCAGCTGCTGCCTCACCGTCAGCTTGTCTTCGGACCGGGCGAAGGCTTCGTCGGCGCTGATGTAGCCCGCTTTAAAGAGCTCGATGAGCGCGTCGTCCATCAGCTGCATACCCTGCTTTTTCCCGGTCTGGATGATGCCCGGGAGCATGAAAGTTTTCGCTTCGCGGATGACGTTGGCCACGGCCGGCGTATTCGTTAGGGTCTCGAGCGCCAGGACGCGGCCCAATCCATCAAGCCGTGGAATCAGCTGCTGACTGATAATGCCGCGCAACGATTCGCTGACCATGATTCGAATCTGTTCTTGCTGGTCGACCGGGAAAACGTCGAGCAAACGATCAAGGGTGCGGGAGGCGTTACCGGTATGCAGCGTGCCGAGAACGAGGTGACCGGTCTCGGAGGCCGTGATGGCGAGCGAGATCGTCTCCAGGTCGCGCATTTCCCCGACCATGATCACATCCGGATCTTCGCGAAGCGCGCCGCGCAATGCGGCGCCGAACGAGGCGGTGTGCGTGTGCACCTCGCGCTGCGTGATGTGACATCCTTTCGGCTCGAAAATGTATTCGATCGGATCCTCCAGCGTGATGATGTGGTCGTGCCTCTCCACGTTCACCTGCTCGACCAAGGCGGCGAGGGTGGTCGACTTACCGCTGCCGACCGAACCGGTCACGAGAATCAAACCGTTCTGAAAACGAGTCAGCAACTTCAGATGTTCGGGCAACCCGAGATCATCCATGGATCTGACGTCGGTGTTGATGATGCGGAAAACGATTTCCACCCCGAGACGCTGCCGCACCACACTCGTGCGAAAGCGGCCAAACGACGTGGCATACGCAAAATCCGCATCGCCTCGTTCGGCCAGGTGCTGCTTTTGCAGGTCGGGCAAAAAGCCGCTCGCGAGTGCGGCGGTTTGTTCGGCCGTGAGGGATGGAGCATCCGGCCAGATTGGTTGCAAGATACCATGCAGGCGCCAGATCGGCGGCGCATTGACCCCAAGATGAATGTCCGACGCGCCCGCGCGCTGCCCCAGCACGAGGAAATCATCCACGTGACCGTAATTGGCGGTTTCGGTTGCGCTCTCCAAAGACTCGACGCTCATCGCGCTCAAATCATTATGCCTGCGCTTCCGCGCGTAAACTCAAAATCGCGGTTGAGGCCGGCTGCGGACGATGGCCGGGCGCCGCCATTATCAACTTCGCCGAGAAATTCGATCCGCAAAGTTTCATCTTCATCCGGCGACGGCCGAGTGTTCGATTTCCAGGCGCGCATCTTCCTCCTCTCCTGCCAGGAGAGGACTGAGGTGAGGAGCGTCTCAATGTTGATTCGATCTTGGATTCGTCCTCACCCTAACCCTCTCCTGAAAGGAGAGGGGACCGCGCGGGGCTGCGCCTTACCGCCTCCCCGGGGACTTCATTTCAACTGAAACGCTGATGTGATTGAATGGCGAGAAATAACGACGGAGCAGCGCTCAGCTCCACGAGCTGCGCCCCGGCCGTGCGGATGGACCGCTGAACCGCTGACGAACAAAATTCAGCACCATCGGTCTCAGCAAGGTCGCCGCGATCCGCGCCGCGCCCATTAGAAACCCCGCCTCCAGCACCTTCGATTTCGGATGCTTCTTGCTGTCGTGAATGTAAACAACTTTGCGGCGGGGCATCATCATCACGACCGCTCCTACAACCACCGCTCCGACGATCCATGTCGCCGGCTGCCGCCGGAAGGAGCGTTGGATCCGCTTCGGAAAATCGAGCGCAGAACGCGTGTCGCGCACCGCGCTGACCAAACGTTCCCGCGATGCTTCAACGTCCGTGTTCATGGCTCAGGGTTGCTCGTCTCATCAATGTTTTTCAAAAATTCGCGATCGCGGCCGAGTTCCGAAAAGAATCCAGCCAGCGGCGGGGGCGAAAGT
This sequence comes from uncultured Verrucomicrobiae bacterium, assembly GCA_963746035.1. Classification (GTDB taxonomy): domain Bacteria; phylum Verrucomicrobiota; class Verrucomicrobiia; order Chthoniobacterales; family UBA10450; genus JBBRDU01. Next base: position 434,020 of record CAVUZN010000003.1, read on the forward strand.
TTGGCTCTCGCCACCAGCAAACAAATGATCGCGAGAACGAAGTGCAGAAGCGCCCCGGCCACCGCCACCCAGATCCAGCTGACACCGGCGAACTTGGCAATCGCCACCACCACGCTGACCAGCAGGAAAAAATATCCCAGGGTGAGGAAGAGCAGCGCTGCGACGAGGGCGATCGCTACAATCAGCAGACTGCCCGCTGCCGCCTTCGCTTCATGCGCGAGCAAATCAGCCCGGACGGCGACGAACTCCACGATCGAGCTGACTAGTCGTCCCAGATTTTGGACAAGACCAGTCTGACCGGCGCGCGGGCGCATCGCTTCGGAATCCTGCTCTACGGAGGCTTGCTTAACGTCGGAAAATCATCCCGAGAACGAAACCGATCCCAAGGGCGGTCACCACTGCCTTGGTCGGGTTCTCGCGAACGTATTGTTCCGCGTCCTGTTGGAAAGTTCTGGCGCGGTCAGTCGCATCGCCCCAGGCTGATTCAGCCCGATCACGCGCTTCGGCCCAGGCTTCTTCGGCTTTCCCCCGATACTCGCCTGCGACTGCGCTGGCCGCGTTTTTAAGCTCTTCGGCCGCTTTACGGGCGTGGGTGCGGCTGTTCTCGAGCTTGTCCTGAGCTTCGCTCATCCCGGATTGACGTTGATGTTTATTGTCTTCTGCCATGGTTTCTTTCTCCAATTTGAATTCGCGGTAAGTATCCCCGCTGATTGCCTTTTCGCAAAACCTTTCCTCCCGCCATGGGGGAAGCCGGCCGAAGCCCCAGTTTATTGTTCGCGGAAGATGATCCGCGCCTTGGTCAAATCGTAGGGCGAGAGCTCGACCGAGACCTTGTCCCCCGGAACGATGCGGATGAAATGCTTCCGCATCTTGCCAGAAATATGGGCGAGGACGTTACGATCGCCGGGCAGATCGACCCGAAACATGGTCCCGGGCAACACCTGAGTGACGGTGCCTTCGATCACGATCTGCTCTTCCTTCGGCATACGTGCTCCCGAAAGATAACTGGCCGCCCTGATTTCTCAATACGGCAGGCGATGCCTTACGCAGGGACCGTTCACCATTGAGGTCTGGCGCCGCCGCACTTTACGAGAGCGATTTCGCGCGCGTTCATTAAATGGAGCGGCGGCTTCCCAGCCGCCGGGTTCCCGGTAGATTCGGCGACTGGGAAGTCGCCGCTCCGGCCCGCGGACGTGTCGCGGCGCCAGTAGCCTATTGTTTCAACGAAACTTCCGGCAAATACTCACCCAATTCTTCGCGCTTCCACCAGGCGCCGCTCTTCCGCGCCTCCTCCGCCGTGGTAAACCGGTAACGGTAGAGCCGGGCTCGAACATATTTTGGCGGATTGTCCGGAAACGGATTCGTCGCCAGGAGAGCGCTGACCTCCTTTTTATCTTCGAGCAGAGCGACCGCGAACCGGACAAACCACGGATTTTGCGCGGGAGAACCGAGGGCAGCGAACCACATCTGCCAATCCAGCCGCGGCTGGTGCGGCGCGCACCAACCGGGTCCGCGTTTCGGATCGTCCGGTTTCCATCTAAACAGATACGGCTTCCAGTTCACGCCGTCGGCGCTGCCTTCCACCTCGATTTCGCGACGATCTTTGGTCATGACGCGAAATAATCCGTAGCCACTCGCGAGATGAAAAGGCTCTACCGCTTCCTCCAACCTCACGATCGCGGCAGGCGGTTCCATTTCCGGTTTGAACCCTCCATAAATGTGCCAGAGATCGAGCGGCAAAGTCACGATCATCACCGCCACGCCTAACGATGTCTTCGCCCAGGATATTCTGAAAGGGTGAGCAGGCGTCCGCTCGATGTCTCGCGTCCACTTCAGGCGCGACCATGATTGATCGTCGATCAGCAGGAGGCATAGCGCTGCGGCCAGCAGATTGAAGAAGCCGTAATTGCCGGTGATCGCGATCGCGATCTGCAAGAAGATGAGCAGGCCGGCGGCAGCCAGCCGGAGGCGCCGAGGGGTCCACAGAAAAAACGGCACCACGGTCTCGATGAAGAGACAAAGAGTGACCGAAAACTTCTTGAACCACTCGGGATGCAGGTTGGCCGACCAGGCCAAAGCGGTCGGGAGCGGTTGCGACCAGTAGTGATAATCGAGCGCGGTCAGGTTCCACCAGCAATCGTCGCCACTTGTTAGTTTCACCACCCCGGACATGAGCATTAGTTTGAAGAGGAGAAACTTGAGCAGGAAGAAACCGATGCGGGAAAGAGGAGGCTCGGAATTGCGAGACCACCAAAGCCGCCAGGGCGCGAACAGAATGGAGAGAAAACCGGTTTCGATGAGCAGGATATCCCATTGAAAACTCAGGAAAGTTTGTCCCGCGACGGTTAACGACAGATAGACAGCCACGAGCAGGGCAACACAAATGGCCGGCGCCACTCCAGCAATGAGCAGGATCGATAGCGAGGTCCCGGCGCCGCAGAGAAAATGGAGGAACCCATTGCTTGTGCTGAACCAGCACAGCGTCGGCAGCAGCGAATAGGCGCGTCCGCCAATCTGTTCCTGCGCAGCCGGCAGGAATTCGCCGACCGGAAGGATCCCATTTTCCCCAATAAGGCCGTCGATCTGCGTCCAAAGCGAAACGAAAGCGATCAGGAAGACCAGGCCGAGCCCGCGAAAAAACCAGCGGCGCGCCCGAAAATAACTCGGCTCCCGGACATCATTGCCCCAAATGAGCCGGGTCAGCTCTGAAGCCGCGGTGCGGTTGCGCGCGACGAGGGCGTAACCAAACTCCGACAGCGGGGCGAAGGCAGGCAGGTGTTGGTAAGCCCAAAACCACCAGGAATGGCCGGAGCGCAGCGAGCGAAAGACGGCTTCGGCGCCGGTTGAAACATTTCCGTCGGTGTCGACCAACACGACTGATTGGCCAAACTGCGCCCGGGGAATTTCGGGAAAACGATCGCCCAGCTCCTGCGATTTTAAGTAGTCCACCCGACCGCGAGTCAGCCCTTTCCATCGTTCGATCCAGCGACCGCAGAAGTGACAATCCCCATCCCAGATCAGCAGCGGCTTTTCCGGAGGTGCAGCGACATGAACTGCGTTCACGACCTAACCTAACTCGATGACCCCGGCGAGACTAGCTCGTCCGTCCTAAGAGGCGAATTCCGCCCAGATGGGCGCGTGATCCGATGGATCCTTCCCTTTTCGCATGGCGCGATCCACTCCGGCGCCGACACAGGTCTTGAGCAGGTTCTTCGTGGCCAGGATCAGGTCTATGCGCAGCCCACGATCTTTCGGAAACGAAAGCATCCGGTAATCCCACCAGCTATAGGCACGGCTCTCCGGATGCAGCGTGCGCAGCGTATCGCGCAATCCCAAGGCCGTCAGCCCCGCCAACGCGGCGCGCTCAGCGTCGGAGCACATGATAGCGCCGCGCCAGAGTTCAGGATCATGAACGTCGAGATCGCCGGGAGCGACGTTGAAGTCGCCGGCTACGATGACGCGGGCATGGTTTTCCTGTTGCAGCCGTGCGCGCAGACGCGCGAACCAGTCGAGCTTGTATTGGTAAGCGGGCGAGCCGATTGCCTGTCCGTTAGGCGCGTAGACCGAATGAATTCGGACACCTTCGATCGTCGCCGAGATCAGACGCGTCTGCGCATCCTCGGTCGCATCACGCAATCCAAGAATCACCTCCTCCGGTTCGGCCTTGGATAAAATGGCCACGCCGTTGTATGACTTTTCGCCGTGATAAACAGCTTGGTAACCGGCCGCTTGCAGCGCCAGTAACGGGAATTGTTCGTCGCTGCATTTGGTTTCCTGGAGACAAACTACGTCCGGCTTAGATTCCTCCAGCCAGGCAAAAAGGCGATCCTGCCTTTTGCGCAACGAATTGATGTTCCACGACGCGATCTTCATCTCGATTCTATTGTAGCGTCGGTCTATGACCGCCGAAACAGCAACAAGTCGGCGCTCATAGAGCGCCGCTACAGAAGATCAAGGAGCGGCGACTTCCCAGTCGCCGTTTACTAAATCGGCGACCGGAGGTCGCCGCTCCTTGGACGCTACAGATCAATTTCCACGCCCGGCGGCGGCACGATCATTTTTGTGTTCGGCAGTTTCTCAGCCAGCGTCCTCCGCATCCACTCCACCGCGGGCGGATCGCCGTGCACCAGAACGATTTTTTTCGGCGAGAGCTTCGTCGCGTAATCGACTAGCGACTCGCGGCTGGCGTGCGCGCTAAATTGAAATTGCTGGCGCTGACAAAGCACTTTCCTGGGCGGCTCCTCTGCATCGAGCGTGACTTCCGTCGCCGGCTTCGGCATCGCGCAAAATTCCGGCGGGCGACTCCGGGGCGGCATAACCAACAAAGAAGACCGAATGCCGTGGATCATCGATCACGCGCTGCGCGAAAATATTCGAGAGCGTTTTCGGGGTCATCATTCCGCTGGAAAGCGCGAAGACACGGCCGGGGCGTGGACTCGCTTCGCGGATATTTTGCCCGCTCAGCACAAAGGGATCGATGTCCGGAAGGAGTTGCAGGCGGGACAGCTGCCGGCGCGACATATTCGAGCGCCGATCATAGATTTCGGTCATCTTCGCGCTCAGCCCGCCGATGTAGACTGGAAATTCCCCAAGCAGCCCCTCGCGCCTGAACTTGATGAAGCATCGCCAGCAGTTCCTGCGTCTTGCCTAACGCAAAAACCGGGATCAAAACGCACCCGCCGCTATCGAAGGCATCGCCGATTGCCGGCGCCAGACGCTGTTCTTCGCCCTGCCGCGTCCATCCCGCTGGCGTCGGCGAATCGCCCCGCGTGCACTCCATGATCAGCACATCGATCTCCGCCTCCGGAAACGCAGCTGCCTGCATGATCGTTTGATCGTCGAAATTGACGTCGCCCGTATAAAAGAGAGTGCGGCCTTCCGCGCGAAGCAGAATTCCCGCCGACCCGAGCACATGTCCCGCATCGATGAACTCGAACGTCACCGGATCTTCGCCGATCGGGCCGGCGCGCTCTCCTTCCAGCGTGATTCGGCGGTTGGTCGGGCAGTATTGCCACCGATCAGTCGCGCGCTCGGTTTCGCGATGGGTGAAGAGCGGATAAAGCGTGACTCCGATCTCTTCCCGCTGCCGCGTCATCACGTTCACCGAATTGTGCAGCAGCGCGTTGCCAATATCGTTGGTCGCTTCGGTCATGAAAATCCGCGCCGTCGGATGCCGCCGCATCATGACCGGGAGCGTGCCGATATGATCCTGGTGCGCGTGCGAAACCACGATGGCGTCAACCCGGCGGCCATCGATCGCATTCAAATTCGGAAGCGCCGCTTCGGCTTCGCTTGCCGGATGCATTCCCGAATCGAGCACCAAACCTTGGCCGGCAGCGCCGAGATAGTACGAGTTCGCGCCGATCTCGGTGGCGCGCGTCAGATTGATGAATTTCACTTCGGCCCCTCGGCTGCCCGCCTGCGCAGGCGCCTGTTCTCCGCCTATGATAACGCTCAAGGCGCGCCCCAGCAACTTTCACCTAACCGATTTGTTCAATGCCCGTGCTGACCCCCTTTCCTGCCGCTCGCTGGAACGCACAGACGGCGGCTCACCTGCTCAATCGTGCCGGTTTTGGCGGGACCCCGTCCGAGATCGAGAAGCTGCGCAGCAAAGGCCTCTACGCCTCCGTGCGGGAGATAGTCGATGTCGACGCCCTGGGGCGCCATGTGCCGCCGCCGGAATGGGCCCATCCCAAGGATCTCCGCTCCTTGCGCATGGCGGCAAAAATGGCCGAAAACCAGGTCGAAAAGAAGGAGAAGAAACGCGAGCTGCGCATGATGGAGGGCGAGCAAATCCTCGATCTGCGCCGCTGGTGGCTCGACCGGATGATGAACGGTCCCGCGCCGCTGCTCGAGAAATGACGCTTTTCTGGCACGGCCACTTCGCCACCAGCATCGACAAGGTCAAAGACGCCTACTGGATGTGGCTGCAGAACGATACCATCCGCCGCAACGCTTTCGGAAATTTTCCCGTGCTGGCGAAGAAGATGTCGCGCGATCCGGCGATGATGATCTACCTCGATCTCGAGAAAAGCAGACAGGATCACCCTAACGAAAATTGGGCGCGCGAGATTGATGGAGCTCTTCACCGTCGGGATCGGCAACTACAGCGAACAGGATATTCGCGAAGCGGCGCGCGCTTTTACCGGATATCGCGTCGACATGAGCACGCAGCAATTTCGCTTCGCCGCCTTTCAGCAGGATCGTGGCAACAAGACCTTCATGGGCCAGGGCGGCCCCCTCAATGGCGACGACATCATCGACGTAGTTGTGCGGCAACCGGCTTGCGCGCGTTTCATCGGTCGAAAACTGTGGCGCTTCTTCGCCGAGGACGAACCTTCCGAGCAGGTGGTGGACGCAGTCGCGACCAGCCTGCGTAAGCACAACTTCGAGATCCGCCCGGTCCTGCGCGAGATTTTCAGCTCCGCGGAGTTCTACGACGAACGCGTCGATGCGGTCGCAGATCAAAAGCCCGGTCCAGTTTTTGGTGCAGACGACCCGACAACTGCAATCTGCCCTGCCCGATTCCGTCGTTGCGCAAAACGCGATCCGGCAGATGGGGCAGATGCTGTTCGCGCCGCCCAATGTTAAAGGTTGGGACGGCGGCAAATCATGGATCACCACTTCCACCCTCCTGTTCCGTTACAACTTCGCTAACTATCTGGTGAACGGCGATAGCATCTTCCCCGGAAACACGCCGCCACGGCCGCAGGGCAAAGGAGTCGGCTTCGGCCGCGCCGCTGCGGGCGAACCGGTGCGGCGGGAGCCCGTCGATCTGAGCAAATTAATCCCCGATGATCTGCGCGCGAAACCACGCGAACTGGTCGCGCACTTGGGGCAGCGCCTCTTTCAAGCAGCGCCGGCCGAGCGCGAGCTCGCCGCCTTTACCGGTTACCTGGAATCGCACAGGGGCGATAGCAGCGACCAGACCATGCGCGGTTTGCTCCATCTGATGATGAGCACGCCCCAGTTTCAATTGACCTAACTGATGCTATGAAACGCACTCCGACTCTTCACACCCGCCGGCAGTTCTTGCGCACAGCCGCCCTCGGTGCCGCCGCCAGCTGGACCCTTCCGGTTTTTCTCGAGAAAACATTTTTCACCCTCAATGCGCTGGCCGCGGACGCGGCAACGCAAACACGACCGGAAAAGACGGCACCATTCTGGTCGTCCTCCAGATAGCCGGTGGCAACGACGGATTGAATACGGTCGTTCCTTTCGCGGACGACGCTTATCACAAAGCGAGGCCACGACTCGCCCTCGGCACCGACAAGATTCTGAGCCTGAATGATTACGTCGGGTTGAACGGCAAACTAACCGGATTGAAGTCGCTCTTCGATGAAGGGCATCTCGGGGTCATTCAGGGCGTCGGCTACCCGAATCCAAACCGCTCGCACTTCCGGTCGACCGAAATCTGGCAGACCGCTTCTGATGCCGATCGCAACGTGGCCGAAGGCTGGCTCGGCCGCTATTTTGATAATTGCTGCGGCGGAGCGGATCCCACCGTTGGCGTATGCCATCGGGACGGAAATGCCGCAGGCGTTTGCGGCGAAGCATCCGACCGGCGTCACCTTCTCGCGTCCGGAACAATTTCGCTGGCGTCCTTCTGAACCGAACGTCGGCAAAATGAGTGCGGAGGAACTTTTCTTTCGGCAGCTGAACGATCCGAGTGCGGGCAACGATCTTCCCGCCGGCGAAGCGGCCGATGGCGGCACAATTGCCGCGCTTCCCGGCAAAAATAAAACCGATGTGGGCACGCTCGATTTTCTGCAACGCACGGCGCTCGATGCCCAGCTCAGCTCGGACAAAATTTTGGAGATCGCGCGTAAATATAAATCGACAGTGCGCGTATCCGCAGGGCCAGCTCGCCTCCAGTTTGAACATCATCGCGCGGATGATCGCGGGCGGATTGCCGACGCGTGTTTATTATGCGAGCCAGGGCGGGTTCGATACCCATGCCGGCCAGATTTATGCCCATGACCGGCTGATGGGCGAGCTGGACGCTGCGCTGACCGCGTTCACCACCGACCTCAAACAGCAGGGCAACTTCAATCGCGTTCTGCTGATGACGTTCAGCGAATTCGGACGCCGCGTGACCGAGAACGCTAACGACGGAACCGACCATGGCGCCGCTGCGCCAATGTTTGTGATGGGTGGGGCGGTGAAGCCGGGCCTTTTCGGAAAATATCCGAGCCTGACCGACCTCGATAACGGCGACCTCAAGTTCAACACCGACTTCCGCAGCGTCTACGGAACGATCCTCGATCGATGGCTGAAAGCGCCGAGCCAGGTCGTGTTCGGCCGGAAATTCCCCGGCCTCGCGCTGGTTTAACTCCCTCATTCCGGGGAGGGCGTGCGCCCTCGCACGCCATTCGAGGCGCCCTCGCCTTGAAACTAAAGTAATCAAAGGTTGCGAAGACGAGGGCGTCTTCGCCGGCGCGCGAGGCGCGCGCCCTCCCCGGAAGTCCATCACAGCGAATCGCGCAGAATCCGCTCCCAATTTCCGAAGAGAAACTTCTCCACGTCCCCTTCAGAGAACCCGCGCTCGAGCATCTTACAGGTAAGATTCGGAGCTTGGGAATGATCCCGCAGGTCACTGATAAAATGCGGTTCGGCCAGCTTCTGCGCCAGCTCGCGTTTCTGCTCCTCGGGCCATTGCCGGTAGATGAATTCGAAGAAGTCGAAGCCAATCCCAACACCGCCGATGCCGATCAAATCGACGATGTGTTCGACATGATCGAGGTAGCCCTCGAGCGTGCTCTCTTCCTTCGCCGGACTAACCAGCACTGTGTTTACCCCGATCACTCCACCACGTTGCCCGATCATTCGGATTTGTTCGTCGCTGACATTCCTTTCGATATCGTAAAAGCGGCGCGCGTTCGTGTGCGAAACGACCGGTGTGCGTCGAGTCAGCTGAAGGATCTCCTCGAACCCGGCCGGATTGATGTGCGCGAGGTCGATGATGACTCCGAGCTCTTCGCACTGCGAAACCATCTCGCGACCGAACGGCGTCAGACCTTCGGGAGCAGATCCGCTGGCGGCGAAGCGGCCGCCATGCCCGGCCGCGTTGGAGCGGGCGTGGGTCAGGCCTAACAAGCGGACGCCGCGTTCGTGAAAAAGGCGGAGATTATCCAGGTTGGTGCCGACCGGTTCCGCCCCTTCCATTCCGAAGATGATCGCGATGTTTCCAGCCGCCCGCGCCGCTTCGATTTCAGCGAAGTTTCCGCAGATCATTGCTTTGCCGGATCGCTCGGCCGCGGCCCGGGTGCATTCGATTTGCTGCAGCGCGACCTCGAACGCGTTCGGCACATCCTTGTCCTCGATGTAAATAGCCGCGACGAAGACACGAACGCCGCCACGTTCAAGCTGCGGAAGATATTCCGATTGAAAGAGGTCCGGCTGATCGCGCTTCGCTAGCAACTCCATCGGCAGATCGAAATGGAAATCGATCAAGCCGCGCGCGTCCAAGCGCCGGACTGCGTCCTCATTTAGTGGGTTCACGAATTAAAAAAATGGGATGAGACGGAACTCGTCCCTCCACGCCGCGCTCTTGGCGGGGATTCGTTTCGGCGTAGTTCCCAACATCACCTGTGCCGCCCCGAATCAAGAGGTTGAACTGGAGGGACGAGTGTCGTCCCAACTTCTGATACCCATTTAAATCACGGCGCCGGTGCCGGCGGAACAATCGGCGGCAAATCCGGATCGTTCTTGCTGCGCGGTGCAAACAAACAGAATGCCGCTACCAACCAGGTCGCGCTGAGCGGCAGCACGCCGGGCAGCCAAATCGACCAGCGACTAACAAGCGCCAGACCAGTCATGCAATAGGCGGCGGTGATGGCAATCGCGAGGAGAATGATGTCGACGCGGGAGAACCGCCGAACGAAGCCACTGGCGACCACCAGCAAAACGATAAAGGTACAGTCGAAGATCCAGCTCACCCGCCGGACGAACGCGTTCGATTGAATCGTGGCAATAGTGGCCGCAAAAATTCCGGTTTGCCGGCTCTCCTGTTTCGGTGTGCGCGCCAGAATAATGTCGTCGCCCAAATCTTCCAGATGTCCGGTGGTCGGAACCTTGTTCTCGTGCTGCTGCGCCGACAGAAGCAGCTGATTAATCTTCAGATGCCGGGCGCGCCGCGCCGCGTTGGGGTTGATCAGGGTGGACCCGTCCGCCAACAGTGGAATCGTTTTCCCGTTAGGCAGATGAATGGCCGAGCCGAGGTCGATTTTCACTTCACTTGGGCTGATCCGCATCCAGAGCAAAGCCGCCTGCAAGGCAAAGGACGGCACCACCTCGCCGCGATATTGAAAGAGGAGTGGGACATGAATCTCGTCCGCCACATCGTTAGGCAGATTGATAAAACCGAGGGTGGAGATCAACCGCAGATCTTCGTCCGCCTGCCGGCTCATCCCCGAGTAGACCGGGAGGTCACCGCGTCTTCCGTTCACCTGCGAGAATCCCGGGATCTCGACAACCGGCGCATCCGGATCGGGTGTTGCGGTTAGCTCTGCCGCCAGCAGCAGCTTCGGGACACGCATCGCCTGGTCGACCAGGATCTGCTCCTGCTCCTTCCCGGTGTTGTCCCATTGCAGGATCGGCTCGAACGCCACCACCGTCGGCTTGAACTCGAGCGCAGCCTGCAAAAACAGCGCGAATTCTACAGGCGTGAAAACCCCATTGGGACGCTGCTCCGATTTACCCGTCGTCGGATCAATCACCCCGCCGATATCGACCACGGTCAGAGGAATGCTGCCACCAGTCGGCCGCGAATTCCGCAGCAACCAGCGCAGGAACACCTCGTCATAACGCTGCAGCCGCGGCTCGCGCAGAAACAGCAGGCTCGCCAGCACGATCGCGAGCATGAGCCAAATCGAAGGTCGTTGCATTTCGAGAAAGAGTGAAAAGAGATGCTGAACCTGTGACAAGAGGAATCCAGCGTCGGAAGGATGCGCTGGAGACAAGGAGCGGTCGCCGCGGCGACCCTTTTAACAATCGCCGACCAGAGGCCGCCGCCCTTGGAGTTCACTTGCTCAGTTCCAGCATCTTCAGAATCGGCGCTTCCGCGCGTTTCCGGATGTCTTCCGGCAAGGTGATTTCCGGTTCCATGTCGCGCAACGCGCGATAAGCCTTTTCCAGCGTGTTCATTTTCATGAAACGGCACTCGCCGCAAAAGCAGTTGTCGGTCGGTCCGGGAATGAACTTTTTCCCGGGAATCTCTTTGTGCAGGCGATGCAGCATCCCGGCCTCGGTCACCACGATGATTTCCTGCGCTGGAGATTGCTTGCAGAAGGTGACCATCTTTTCGGTCGAACAGACTTCGTCAGCCAGCATTCGCACCGCATAAGTACATTCCGGGTGCGCGACCACCGGCGCGTCTGGATATTGCTCGCGAATCTTGCCAATGCTGCGCGCGGTGAATTCGACGTGCACATAACAATTGCCCTGCCACAGGTCCATCTTCCGGCCGGTGCGCTCCATCACCCATGCACCCAGGTTCTGATCGGGAACGAACAGGATGTTTCGATCCGCCGGCGCCGCGCGCACGATCCGATCGGCATTTCCGCTCGTGCAAATGACATCAGAGAGCGCTTTTACGCCGGCACTGCAATTGATGTAGGCGATGACGTAGTGATTCCTGTCAGCGTGTTCCTGTAAAAAGCGCGCCAGCTTGTCCGGCGGACAGGACTCGGAAAGGGAACAGCCCGCATCCAGATCAGGCAGCAGCACGCGCTTCGACGGATTGATGATCTTGGCGGTTTCGGCCATGAAATGGACGCCACAAAAGAGAATCACATCCGCCGGGGTCTTGGCCGCCTGGTAGCTCAACCCGAGGGAGTCACCGACGAAATCGGCCACGTCCTGCAGCTCCGGGACCTGGTAATTGTGGGCCAGAATGACGGCGTTTCGGTCCCGCTTCAGCTCGCGCAGCTCCTCCGCCAGGTCGATACCAAAATTTACACCGGCGCTTACCATTGTTTAGTATGTGCCGAGGTCATGAATTCTCAACCACGGGAACACACTAGCCGGCTGGGGTTTATCGGAGGCGGCAAGCTCGCCGGCTCAGTCATTATGGGACTGGTCGGGGCCGGCTTCTGCCCCGCCCGCTCCATCATCGTCGCCGAGCCTAACGAACAGACGCGGGGCAGTCTGGCGAATGAGGTCGGCATCGGCGTCACTGCTCAAAATAGCGAGGTTGCTAGTGCAGCCGACGTTCTCTTCGTGGGGGTAAAGCCGACGGTGGTCCTGCCTGTTCTGCGCGACCTACCCGACGGGGGCGAAGGCAAGTTGATCATCTCGCTGGCGGCCGGCGTGCGCATCGAGGCCATGCAATCGGTCAGCAAAGGTCGTGTCATGCGCGCCATGACCAACACCCCGTCCGCGATTTGTCGCGCGGCCACCGCGATTGTCCGCGGCCCCCAAACCACCGAGGCCGACGTGGAGATCGCGCGGAAAATTTTCCACGCCATCGGCGTGGTCGTCGAAGTCACTGAAAACCAAATCGACGCCGTGACGGCGCTCTCGGGCAGCGGACCGGCTTTTGTTTACAGCGTGATTGAAGCGCTCGGCAAAGGTGGCGAGGCGATGGGCCTCGACGAGGAGGCGGCGTTGACCCTCGCGACGCAGACCGTCCTCGGCGCCGCGGAACTCGCCGGCGCCACCAAAAAGTCGCCGGAAGAATTACGACAAATGGTGGTCACACCGGGCGGCACCACCGCAGCGGGTCTTGCCGCCATGGAAAAGCATGGGGTGACCAGAGGTTTGATCGCCGCAGTAGAGGCGGCCACCAAGCGTGGCCAAGAGATGGCCAAAGAGAATAAGTAAGAGCTAGAGGGAGTGTGCCAGACGGCTCGACAGAGTCTCGCCCACCAAACGCGCGCCATTCATCGGTGGGGCGAGACTCTGTCGAGCCGAACACGCTTAAGCCAAATCGCAGGACTGAGTTCGTCTCGGCCGATTCAGCCACAAACACCGATCTACACGGATTAAAAATCTGTGTTTTATCCGTGTAAAGCCGTGGCTGGAAACGATTTCGAAGATCTCTTTACCGCGGATTACGCAGATTAACGCGGATTAGGGAATTCCTTCGTCGTTGCTCATTCGGCGATTCGGATTTCAAAGCCTTGTTCATCCGTTAAATCCGTGGCTGTCATTGGAAGCGCGTCATTCATCGGCGGGGCGAGACTCTGTCGAGCCGAACACGCTTAAGCCAAATCGCCCGAGTGAGCTCGTCTCGGCCGCCGGCGGTCGGACACAGCCTACCCAAGCGCCTTCCGCATCTCTTCCAGCGGCGCCTCTCGTCCAAACCAAATCTCAAACGCCGCCGCGCCCTGGTGTAACAACATCGCTAATCCATCCACCGCCCGCGCCCCGGCTTCACGCGCGCTCCTCACCAATCTCGTAGGAGCGGCGCCATAAACCGTATCAAACACCATCAGGTGTGGCTGAAGCAGAAGCGCCGGCAAAACTTCCGGATCGTTATGCTTAAGCCCCAGCGGGGTTGCATTTACCAGCAGGTCAGTGTGTTCGAGCTGACCGCGCAACGCATTTTCCTGCCACGGCAACGCTTCCAGTCGCGCCGCCGGCCCAAGCACCCGCGGGCCGGTGAAGGCTGGTCGCACCACATCGACCAGCGCGCTCGCCTTGGTCGCGTCACGGGCGACAACGGCTAACCGCTCGCATTGGGCACGCGCGCATTGCACGGCGACGGCCCGCGCCGCTCCGCCCGCGCCCAGGAGAAGCACCCGGAGATCACGCAAGTCGACCGAAAACTCGCTGCGCAAGGCGCGCAAGAATCCCATTCCGTCAGTATTGAACCCAATCAGCCGTCCACTGCGGATGGCAACGGTGTTGATAGCGCCGATCGCCTTCGCCTCTGCATCGACTTCATCCATCAACGAAAAGGCGGCGACTTTATGCGGCACGGTTAAATTAAGGCCGACGAATTTCAGGCGTCGAGCCGCTTCCAGCGCTTCTCTCAGTTCGTTAGGCAATATCTGGAACTTTGCGTAACGCGCCTTGATGCCGGCCGCGGTCAGGGCCGCATTCTGCATGGCCGGCGACAGCGAGTGCTCGATCGGCTCGCCAAAGACCCCGAGGCGGATCGGCGGCTCGTGCGCGGTCAGCGTTTTCGCCGGAGGCACAAGATCGCTCAGCCCGAAGGTCTCCTTCACCGGATTAGCAAACCGGTGAGGCAAGACGCTGTCGAGCGCTGTCTTTCTGCGGCTTCTGTAGCGGCGGTCTCTGACCGTCGCAAACTTCAGGAAATAAAATGCGGCGGTCAGAGACCGCCGCTACAGAGGGCGCCCCTACCCTCTGCGTCGCCAGTTGTTCCTTTCGCCACCTTGGCTACTGTTCGCTCCCGTGGACAACCCCGCTCCAGCCCCGACGCCTTCCGATTTCGTTCGCGAAATCGTGGCGAACGACCTTGCCGCCGGGAAACACGCCCAGATCCATACCCGCTTCCCGCCCGAGCCTAACGGATACCTTCACATTGGCCACGCCAAGTCCATCTGCCTGAACTTTGGCATCGCGCAGGAGTTCAACGGCATCTGCAACATTCGCATGGACGACACCAACCCGACCAAGGAAGAGGTCGAGTACGTCGAGTCGATCATGAAAGACGTGCACTGGCTGATCGACGGCTGGGCCGACCATCAACTCGGGCTGAAATCGCCTGGCGCCAAGCCGGAAGAGAAGAACGGGGACTTCGAAGCGCCCGCGCACGTTCCGACTTCGGCCGAAGCGAAAGCGATGGCGCCGTTCTATGCCTCAGATTATTTCGAACCTCTTTACGCCTACGCACTGCAGCTGATCCGCAAAGGCAAAGCCTACGTCGACGACATGACGCCTGAAGAAACGGATGAATTCCGGCGCATCGGCAAGGAGAGTCCGTACCGCGATCGCGCTGTCGAAGAAAACCTGGATCTCTTTACCCGTATGAAAGCGGGCGAATTTCCGGACGGCGCCCGCACGTTGCGCGCGCGCATCGAGATGAACGCGCCGAACGTCTGGTTGCGCGATCCGGTGCTCTACCGCATCCGCCACGCCGCCCACCATCAAACCGGCGAAGAATGGAACATCTACCCGATGTATGACTGGGCGCACACCCTCAGCGATTACATCGAAGGCATCACCCACTCGCTTTGCACGCTCGAATTCGAAGTGCACCGGCCGCTTTACGAATGGATTTTGAACGCGCTGGATTTGCCGCGAAAACATCCGCGCCAGATTGAATTTGCCCGGCTCAACCTCACTTACACGGTGATGAGCAAGCGCAAGATGATCCAGCTAGTCACCGAGAAATTTGTAAACGGCTGGGACGATCCGCGCATGCTCACCATTTCCGGGTTGCGTCGCCGCGGCGTGACTGCCAGCGCCCTGCGCTCGTTCGCCTATAACATTGGCATCACCAAATATCCGAGCATGACCGACATGGCCGTGCTCGAGCATGCGGTGCGCGACGAGTTCAATCGCGCAGCGCCCCGCCGCCTCGCCGTGCTTCACCCGATCGAAATTGTCCTAACGAACTATCCGGAGGGAAAGAGCGAAGAACTCGACGCGATCAACAATCCAGAGAAGCCGGAGACCGGCACGCGAAAGATTCCGTTCGTCGCACGAACTTTACATCGACGCTGCAGATTTCATGGAAACGCCGCCGCCGAAATATTTCCGGCTCCGTCCCGGCGGCGAAGTGCGGCTGAAATACGCCTACATCATCAAGTGCGAGGAAGTCATCAAAGATGATGCCGGCAAAGTCACTGAACTCCGCTGCTCCGTGGATCTCGATTCGAAGACCGGGGGCCCGACCGCCAATCGCAAGGTGAAAGGGACGATCCATTGGGTCAGCGCCGCGCACGCCCTGGAGGCGGAAGTGCGTCTTTACGATCGGTTGTTCACTGTCCCGGAACCGGATGCCGATGGCGATTTTAAGGAATTCGTTAACGCGAATTCGCTCGAAGTTGCCAGAGCAAAATGTGAGCCGTCCCTGGCCGAGGCCAAACCCGAGGAGCGCTATCAGTTCGAGCGGTTAGGCTATTTCGCGCTCGATCCCGATTCCACCAAAGAGAAACAGGTATGGAACCGCACGGTGACCCTTAAGGACACCTGGGCCAAGGTGGGGGCGAAGCGTTAGAGCCGATTTCCGGCGCCCGCAAACGCCCTTAGGCAGCGAAACCGAGGCGCAGGCCGTCCCCTTCTCGGGTAGCGCACTCGATCAAAAGCTCGCGAGCGCCCGGTCGATCCGCGCCAGGACCTTCTCTTTCCCGAGCACCTCGAGCAGATGATACAGGCTCGGCCCAGCTGTTTTGCCCGTCACGGCAAGACGGGTCGGATGCACCAGCACACCAACTTTCACCCCCAACTCCGCCGCCTTCGCTTTCATCGCTTTCTCAATTTCCGCGGCGCTGAAATCAGCCAGGGCCGCGAAAGCGTCCCGCACCCCCTGCAAGCGCGGTTTGTTCTCCACCGTAAAATGTTTCGCGCGCGCCTCTCCGTCCCACTCGATCTCGTCGGAAAAATAAAACCCGGCGTAACCGGCCAGCTCATCGAAGGTATTGATCTTTCCCAGACAGGTCGTTAGGGCCGCCTGCACATAACCGGGCGGAAACTTTGCCAGATCAACCCCCGCCTGCTGCAGGGCTTCGCTTCCGCGTTGAATGAATTCGTCCGCGGCGAGCTCGCGGCAATATTCCCCGTTCAACCACCGCAACTTGTCCGGATCAAAGGTCGCGTTGCTGCGCACCACATGATTGAAGTCGAACAAACGCACGATCTCCTCGATCGGAATCTTCTCGCGATTGTCTTTTGGCGACCAGCCGAGCAGGCAGAGATAATTCCGCACCGCCTGCGGCAGATAGCCGCTCTTGATGTAGAACTCGATGCTCGCGCCCTGGTCGCGCTTGCTCATCTTGGTCCCGTTTGGATTATGGATGAGGGCAATGTGCGCGAAGCGCGGCGGGGTGGCGCCGAGCGCGCGATAAAGTTCGATATGCTTGGGCGTATTGGAAAGATGATCCTCGCCCCGGATGACGTGCGAGATTTTCATTTCGATGTCGTCCACCACATTTACGAAATGAAAAATCCACGAGCCATCCGGACGCCGGATGGTCATGTCCGGATGCGTTTCCGGGTTGGTTAGGTCAAAATCGATCCGGCCGGCGACGAGATCGTCGACCACCACATGTTCGCGCGGTGAACGAAACCTGATCGCGCCGTTATCCTCAAAAGTATGGCCGCCATCCTGCAGCTTCTTCAGGTAGCGCTCGTAGACCTCGCCACGCTCGCTCTGAAAATACGGTCCGTAGTCGCCGCCGACCTGGGGACCTTCGTCCCAATCCAGCCCCAGCCAGCGCAATCCCTCGTAAATGGCCGCCGCAGCAGCCTCCGTGTTGCGGGCCTGGTCGGTATCCTCCACCCGCAGCACAAATTTGCCGCCATGATGCCGGGCAAAAAGCCAGTTAAACAAGGCCGTGCGAGCGCCCCCGATATGCAGGTAACCAGTGGGCGACGGAGCGAAACGGACACGAACGGAGTCGGACATGGAGTGATGGAGTATTGGAGCGATGGAGTGATGACGCAAACACCGGCTCGACAGAGTCTCGCCCCACCGACGGAGCGGATATTCATTGGTGGGGCGAGACTCTGTCGAGCCGTGCAGGCTTCGCGCTACAGGAATCTCAAAGACAAATAATGGGACGAGACGGAACTCGTTCCTCCGTGTCTTGCCTTGGTCGGGTCGATCTCACTCTGAACTAAGGCGGAACCGGGCCGCTATCGTGCACCCTAATTGTTCCAGCGGAGGGACGAGTTCCGTCTCGTCCCACTTTTCGTTTGTCCCTTACTCCAGAAAAAGCTTCCCCGCCCTTCGACGCGCGTGCCAGTTCTTCGCCAGGTTCGTTTTCGCGGGACCGTTTTCGACATCGAGCAGGCCGCGCACGCGCTCGATTGCTTCGTAGCCGACATCCACACCGCCTTCGCGACGGAGCCAGTCACGGATGACGCGGCGCTGCAGTGGCACATCAAGGTCCTGAAGATCTTTCACCGGCAAAGTCGCTCCCCGCCGCAATGCCGGCGGAATCAGTCGTTCGACCACCGCTTCTTCCCCCTCC
This sequence comes from uncultured Verrucomicrobiae bacterium, assembly GCA_963746035.1. Lineage (GTDB taxonomy): Bacteria > Verrucomicrobiota > Verrucomicrobiia > Chthoniobacterales > UBA10450 > JBBRDU01. Next base: position 452,127 of record CAVUZN010000003.1, read on the forward strand.
AAGATCGTCGCGGTCCGCCAGAGGCTCATCTTGATTTTGCGGCCCAGGAGCCGCTCCAAATAAGGAAGGGCGCGCAGACGAATGCGATTACGCAACGCTTCCGTTTCGCGATTGGTGGCGTCCTCGCGAAATTTCAAACGTCGCTCTTTTACAAACCGATCAATCTCGCTGCGCCAGACGGAGAGCAACGGACGCACAACTTTCAGCTCAACGCCCCCGATCCGATGTCGCGCCAGCTCTTTCATTCGCGCCAGACCAGCCGGGCCTGTCCCCCGAAAGAGATTAATCAGGAAAGTCTCAACCAGATCGTCGGCGTGATGTCCGAGAAAAATCGTGGTGCAACGACGCGCGCGCGCCACTTTGCCGAAAAAGTGATAGCGGGCGGCGCGGGCGGCCGTTTCGACGGAGGCGCCGGTCGTCTTGACCAGCTCGCGCACGTCGGTCTCGCCGAGTTCGCAGTCCAGATTCAAGGAACCGGCCAGCTTTTCGACGAAGCGCGCGTCCCCGGCGCTTTCGCGACCGCGCAGCTGATGATTGAGATGGCAGACGCAAAGGTTCCCGTAACCGGCGTCGATCAGCAGATGCAACAGGACCACCGAATCGCGCCCGCCAGAAACGCCGACCAGATAGCGACGAGTCGTTGGATATCGACGTTGCACATTTGGCTTCAACGAAATCACGCCCTGAAATGTTACACGGCGAGGCGGAGGAGCAGGAATGCGAAAGCGCGGGGCGAAATCGGGCCCGCGTGTCAGAGCGCGCCGCGTTTACGCGAACGCAGCGAACAGGACGGCAGATTCGGTGTCGAAGGCCCGTATGATGAAAGCCAAGGACGAAACGACTTATGCGTGGGTGAGCGCTACACAGAAAGAGGAAAGAGGGCGAGACGCCTTCGAAGTGGCGGTATACGCGGGCTATGTGGCGACTGTCGTCGTGGCCATAGGGCAGTTCGCGCTTGTGGCGAAGCCGCTCCTGCACGCTCTGCGCACTGCGCATCATCATCACACCCATAAGGGCCATTCGATCGAGGGGACACGTCCGAGCTAACGGAGTCGATGAAGGCGCAGCCAGAGCCCGCAGGCTAATTATTCCGAGGCGCAGGCCTGGAGGAAATTTGACAATGAATGAACGTTCATTCATTGTTCCCCTCCCCAATGCCCTCTCCCCTCAAAGACAACGGTCAGGATCGTCGAACTCAGATCCTCGACGCCGCCATCCTCTGCTTTGCCGAGCGCGGGTTCCACGTCGCCAGCATGCACGACATCAGTGCCCAGGCCGGGATCAGTGTCGGCCTCATTTATAGATACTTTGAAAACAAAGAAGCCGTGATTGCCGCGATGGCCGAACGGCATAAGGGCCAGATCCATGACCTTCTCGAGCAAGCCGCCCAGGCGCCCACCCTGCTCGAGTCCCTGGAGATTTTATTCACCGCGCACTGCTGCGAAGAACCAAAATTGCAATCCGCTTTCGTGGTCGATCTCTACGCGGAAGCTTCCCGCAACGCGAAAATCGCCGAGCTGGTGCTCGATGTGGTCGATACCGCCATGTCCGGCGTGACCGATCTGATCGCGCGTTCTCCCGAGGCCCAAGCCGCCGGTTCCGGACTGGCCCCGCATGAAATTTCAGAACTCATCTTTGCTGTGGCGCGCGGAATGTTGATGCGCGACGTGCTCCAACCGGTGGAGATGACGGCGGCCGAGCGCCGTTCGCGCCAGCTCGCCGTGGCCAAACGCCTCTGGCGCATTCTTTTCGAAAACGAGCCGGCTCCCACCTATGCATGACATCGTCAAACCCACTCCGACCAGCTTAATCATGAAACCAAAGCGCAAAGGAGTCGTTAGGGCCCTTCTCGGCGTCGTCGCGTTGATCGTCGTCCTCCTCGGGATCAAGGCTCTCCAGATCAAGAAGATGATGTCGACCCCGTTCACTATGCCGCCAACCGCGGTCTCCAGCGCGGTGGTGAAGGCAGAAGATTGGTCGCCAACTCTGAGTGCGGTCGGCTCGGTTTCACCCGTGCAAGGGGCCATCCTCTCCACCGATCTCGGCGGCACCGTCGGGAAAGTGAATTTCGAAAGCGGTGGTGAAGCCAAGAAGGGCGATGTCCTCGTTCAGTTGGTCACCTCTCAGGAGGAAGCCGATCTGGAATTGGCCCGCTCCAATCTGCAACGAGCCCGTGACCTCGCCGCGCGCAAAGTGGTTTCCAAGCAGGACTTGGATGCAGCGGAAGCGGCCTTTAAACAGAAGGAGGGCGTGGTTGAGCACAAACAGGTTCGCGCGCCTTTCGACGGCTGGCTCGGTATTCGGCGAGTCAACGTCGGCCAAATGATCAAAGACGGACAAGAGGTGGTCGCGCTGACCAAACTTGATCAAGTCTATGTCGATTTTGCCCTACCTCAGCAGGACCTGGCTAAACTTTCGCCCGGCCTCGAAGTTACCGTGCGGAGTGACGCAGCTCCCGGCAAGGAGTTCAAAGGCAAGCTGACCGCGATCAACTCAATGGTCGATATGGTGACCCGCAATGTCTCGTTGCAGGCGACCCTGGAGAATCCCGACCACTCTTTGCGTCCGGGAATGTTTGCCAAGGTCGAAGTCGTCCTCCCGGAGAAACACCAGACCCTGGTTATCCCTGGCTCCGCTGTCTCCTACGCCCCGTATGGCGATTCGGTTTTCGTGATCGAAAAGAAGAAGGATGAGAAAACCGGCAAGGTCTCCAGACGTTCTGCGCCAGCAGGTCGTGCGCGTCGGCCAGGCGCGAGGAGATTTCATCGGTGTCACGGAAGGCTTGAAGGAAGGTGAAACGGTGGTCAGCACTGGCGTCTTCAAGCTCCGCAACCAGATGACCGTCGTGATCAGTAACGATCTCGCACCGAAACCGCAGATGAATCCTACGCCCGCCGATTCCTAAACCATGAAAGGCTTTACCGACCTCTTCATCAAACGTCCGGTCCTCGCGCTGGTCGTTAGTTTTGTCATTCTCATCGCCGGCCTGGCCGCGATGAAGACGCTGAACGTGCGTCAGTATCCGCGCAGCGACATCGCGTTCAATTACGGTGACGACGGTTTACGTCGGCGCCGATGCCGAGCTGGTGCGCGGATTTATCACAACGCCGATCGAGCGTGCGATCGCGGCGGCTGACGGCATCGATTACATCCAGTCGCAAAGCAGCCAGAGCGTCTCCACCATGACGGCGCGACTGAAGCTGAATTTCGACGCGAACAAGGCGCTGTCCGATATCAGCTCCCGCGTCGACGCGATCCGGCAACGATCTTCCGCCGGAAGCGGAATTCCCGTCATCGCCATCCAGACGGCGGATTCACAGTTTGCGTCTGCCTACCTGAGTTTTACTTCGAACATCCTTCAGCCTAACGAAGTGACCGATTATCTCGTTCGCCTGGTCCAGCCCCGCTTGACCGCGGTCAGCGGCGTGCAAAAAGCCGATATTCTCGGCGGACGCACCTTCGCCATGCGCATCTGGATGAAACCGGAACGGATGGCCGCGCTCAACATCAGCCCCGTCGGAAGTGCGCAGCGCCTTTCGCGAGAACAATTATCTCTCCGCCGTCGGCAGCACCAAAGGCTCACTGCTTCAGGTCAACCTGACCGCGAACACGGACCTGCACACCGCCGAGCAGTTCAAGCAACTCGTCGTCAAACAGGACAAAGGCACCCTCATTCGACTGAGCGACATCGCCGACGTCGTCCTCGGCGCCGAGGATTACGACACCGAAGTCCGCTTCTCCGGGAAGAAGGCGGTCTTCATGGGCATCTGGGTTCTGCCTAACGCCAACTCCGTCGACGTCATCAAGCGCGCGCGCGTCGAGCTCGAAGCAGATTAAAAAGGAACTCCCGACCGGAATGCACGCGCGAGATGGCCTACGACGCGACCGCCTACATCAACGACGCCATTCACGAAGTGGTAAAGACGCTGATCGACACCTTGATCATCGTCATGATCGTTATCTTCCTATTCCTTGGCTCCGTTCGCTCGGTCATCGTGCCGATCGTCGCGATTCCGATTTCGCTGATCGGCGCGCTTTTTCTCATGCAGGTGCTTCGGCTTCACCCTCAACCTCCTTACCCTGCTCGCCATCGTGCTCTCGGTCGGGTTGGTCGTCGATGACGCCATCGTCGTGGTCGAAAACGTCGAGCGGCATTTGCGCGAAGGCATGTCGCGCATGAACGCCGCCCTCGTCGGCGCTCGCGAGCTGATCGGGCCGATCATCGCCATGACAATTACGCTGGCGGCGGTTTACACTCCGATCGCATTGCAAGGCGGCCTGACCGGCGCGCTCTTCCGCGAGTTTGCCATGACTCTGGCCGGCGCAGTCTTCATCTCCGGCATCGTCGCACTGGTTCTCTCTCCGATGATGTGCGGCTAATCTGCTCCGGGCCGAACATTCGGAGCACGGATTTCAGCGGGTTCGTTAATCGCACCTTCGATCGTTTCCGCGATTGGTATGGCGAACCGTCTCGATCGAACACTAAACGCGCGCCCGGCTGTTTACATCGTTTGGGCCGGTGTCACCCTTCTCGCCGCGGTCATGTTCATGGCCATCCCGAAGGTCGCGACCAAGGAACTGGCGCCGAAGGAAGATCAGGGCGTCATCTTCGGCATCATCACTGCGCCGGCGAATGCGACGATCGACGATACAATTCGTTATGCCGATGCCGCCGGCAAAGTTTTCACCGACATCCCGGACACGCGCTTCACTTTTCAGATCACCAACCCGAGCTTCGGCTTCGGCGGCATGGTTCTGAAGCCGTGGGGAACGCGCAAAACGCCGACCAAAGATTATCTCCCGATTGTGCAGACAGAAACTCGGCGCCATCCCGGGCATTCAGATGTTTCCGATCATGCCCGAGGCGCTGCCCGGTTGCAGATAACTTCCCGGTCAGCTTCATCATCGCTTCCACCGCCAGCCAGGAGCGAATCCTCGAGTTCGCCAAGCAGATTTTCGGCAAGGCGATGGCAGGCAGCATGTTTTCCAATTCGGCGATATCGATACCAAGATCGACCAGCCGCAGGCCGCAGATCGTGTTCGATCACGACAAGGTTTCGGCGATGGGCCTCGACATGCAGAAGGTCGGCGCCGACCTTTCCGCCAGCATCGGCGGCAATTTCGTTAACCGTTTCAACATGGAGGGCTTGAGTTACAAGGTCATCCCGCAGATCAAACGCGTCGACCGCTTAAACCCGGAACAGTTGGAAGACATTTACGTAACCGGGCCTAACAACAAGCTGATTCCGCTGAGCACGGTCGCCACGATTCAGCACAAAACCGTCGCGCGTTCACTCAATCGCATGCAGCAGCTAAACGCCGTCACTATCAGCGGCGTTCCGACCGGCTCGGTCGATGCCGCCCTGAAGTTTCTCGAGGACGAAGCGCACAAGATTTTGCCCGCCGGTTATGTCATCGATTATACCGGCGGTTCGCGTCAGCTCCGCATTGAAGGCAGACAAATTCGGCGGGGTCTTCCTGCTCGCGGTCGTCCTCATCTTTCTCGTGCTCGCGGCGCAGTTCAACAGCTTCCGCGATCCCTTCATCATTCTGCTCGGATCGGTTCCGCTGGCCCTCTTCGGCGCGGCCATTTTCATGTTCCTGAAGATGCCGTTTCGGAAAATTCTTTACCGACAGCTGGACCACGTCGTTCAACATCTATTCGCAGGTCGGCTTGGTCACACTCGTCGGCCTTGTTTCGAAGAACGGCATTCTGATTGTCCAGTTCGCTAACGAATTGCAGCGCACAGGGATCGTCACAAGCTTGAAGCGGTCGCCCAGGCGGCGCGCACCCGTTTGCGTCCGATCATGATGACCAGCGTCGCCACGGTGGCCGGTCACTTTCCCGCTGACCCTGGTCACCGGCGCCGGCGCCGCAGCGCGAAATTCGATCGGCTTGGTCCTGGTTGGAGGGATGACGATCGGCACCATCTTCACTTTGTTCATCGTGCCGTCGCTTTACATGCTGATCGCCAAGGAACACCACGAAGGTTCGCTGATGGATCCGGAACTGGACGATCTAGAGCCGGTGACAGACCCCGGCCGCGAACTCGCACCGGCCTCGGTCTAGCGGTAGCGGCGGTCTCTGACCGCCGCACGACCTGGGAGGGAATAATGCGGCGGGCAGAGACCGCCGCTACAAGTCACCGGGGACCTTTGCGCAGCTCCAGGGGGAAGATTTCCCCGAGATAGGGCCATGCTTCCCAGTTAGGAACCAGGCCGGCTCGCACGGCGTTCTCACGAACGTAGTCCCATTTCGCGCTGTAGGAATCTTTGCTGCGAAGAACGTGATCGAAGAATCCTTTCTGCCAAAACGGGGCGCATTGGCCTGACGCGCGCAACTCCGTAGACAATTTTCCTTTCGGTGCCTTCATCCACTGGGAGAGCAAGATCCGTTCAGCGTTGAGACTAACGAACAGGTGAAGATGATCTGGCAGCAAGATGTAAGCGCCAACCAGGGCACCAACCCCCTCGCCACTCATTGCGAAAGCCTTGAAAGAATCATGGATAGCCGCCTTCGCTAACAAAGGTTTCCGGGCCGCAGTGTATGCCGCCACGAAATAGATCGGACCGTTGTCGAAGACCTCATCGAGCCGGCGAAGGCGCTCGGGCATCCATTGTTTGTAGCGGCGGTCTCTGACCGTCGCAAACCTAACGATGAAGAATATCGCTAGGACAAATAATGCGGCGGTCAGAGACCGCCGCTACACAGAAGGGCACGTCGGGGCTGGCTAAATCTGAACAGGATCTTTCGGCTTTTAGGGATTGGGTTCCTTCTGGCCTCCGGCAGTCGTCTCTTCAATCCGGTTAATCCCGTCAATCCTGTCTAGTCGGCCGAGATTGTTCCGTTCGCGGTAGCAAACCCGCCTACGGCGAGGGCGGCGTGTCCTCAATGTCCAGCTTCACCGAACTGGGCGCACCCAGGGTATAACCGCTGCCGTTTTGCAGGACCATCTTCGCCGTCTCGGTCTCCTCACCCAGCCCGTCGTTCTCCGCGTGGAGCATCACCGTTGCTTCAGGCTGATTGCTTGAAATTGTCACCTGCCCGCTCGAAGCCGGACCAGTGTAGTCCGTGCCGTTCGTCGCCGTCCCTTTCATCTGGTAGTTGACGACCAGCGGCTGCGCGCTGGTGGGCGACCGCTTCACCGTAAAAGTCGCATTCTCCCCTTCATGGATGCTCTTAGGCGACACACTTACCGTCACCACGACGCCCGGGCTGGGAGTTGGCGTTGGAGTGGGCGTTGGTGTGGGAGTAGGCGTGGGCGTGGCTGCTGTTGCCGCAAATTCGCCACCCAATGTGTTCTGCGAAGTCAGGAAGCTGTAGGTGCGCGTCCGGACCTGAGTGCCGTTGAGCGTGTACTGGTAAAATTTGCCCTTGGTATTCTGCGAGCCCATCCAGAGGGTGCGATCCTTCGGATCCAGCGCCAGCGCAGAGGCACCCGTAAACGACAGACCGAACGAGGAGAGGAGCGTGCCGTTCATGGAGCGATGCTCGACCGTGGGCGAGTGGAACTTCGCCAGCCAAAAGCTGTGGTCGGCTGGATCGTAGGTGATCCCGAGATAATCGCTGGTGGTGGAGAAGAGCTTAACCGGGTTAGCCCAATTTGCATTGAACTTGTAGACGCCGCCGTTCGCGAAATCGACGGAGTAATTATTCACGCCGTCTGAGGTGCCGTCCCAGAACGCAGCGCCCGAAATCGGCGGATACGGATACTCCGGGCCGACATAGGTTCCGCTCAGAGTATAACGTGAGCCCAAGGTGCTGACGTTGGTGTAGAACGTGCCCAGGGTTCGAACGAAGTCGGTTACCGCCAGCGGCGATTCGCCAACTGACTTCAGATGCTTCTGCGGCCAGTTCGCGACTAACGAAGCCACCTGCACGACCCAGTTTTTGTGCTGTTCGCCCGCCGTCAGGTAGTAGGGGCTCAATGGGCCGTTCCCTGGAGTTGGAGTCGGTGTTGGTGTTGGTGTCGGAGTGGGCGTTGGGGTCGGGGTAGGCGTCGGTGTCGGAGTCGGAGTGGGCGTCGGGGTTGGGGTAGGAGTGGGCGTCGGCGTGGGTGTTGGAGTGGGCGTCGGCGTGGGTGTTGGAGTCGGTGTGGGCGTCGGCGTGCCAACCGATGCGCTGTTAGCGCCGACAAAGAACGCGGCAAAGAAGATGTTGTCGTTATTCGAAGGATTCTGGGTGTTGACGGTAATCTGGTTATCCCCATCGCTAACGAATGGCGACAGCGTGTAAAACTCGTCATCCGACCGCGGATTGCTCGGGGTGGCATTCGGGTTGGCCGGGTTGGCCGTGCTATCCCCGATACCCCCTACGGTGATGAGGGCGCCGTCCACCGCAGCGCCATCATCTTCGCCGCCCGCCGATGTCGTTAGGCGTTGCCCGTTTACATCGATCAGGCTGGTCTGTTGGCTGCCGCCCGTTTGATAGCTGAAGGAAATGCCGAGGGAGAAATCGAGGGCAAACCCCAAAGCGCTCTTGTTGATCGGATTGTCGAGGTTAACCGTGAAGGTGTCTCCGCTCGGATTCTGCGCGCCGAAAAGAAAAACCACGGTGTTGTCCGTTTCCTGGTTCGGATCGTCGAGGATGACCGCGAGAATTTCGCCGTCGATGCCGGTCGTTTTCGCGGAAGACTCTTCCACGTCGAGATAAACAATGGGCCCAACCGCCGCGTCCACTACCGGTTTCACGATGGAAGTCACGTCAGCCAGATAGTTACGGCAGGTCCCGGAAATCGCCGGATTATCGACTTCGCTGGTAAAGGCGACCGCCTGGCCATTGAGGGTGATATCGCCAGTGGAAATCGTCGTGACACCATTCGGAACGGTGGCGGCCAGCAAATAGGCTTTGCGCACGGTTGCGTTGACCGCTTTCTGAACCCGAATGTTTCCGGCGGGAACCTCGCCGTCCCGCGTCGGCGCCGCCGTATCCGCGTTCGCGTTCGTTCCGTAACCATCGAGCGACATGCTGATCTTGCCTGTTTCTGTTACGAATGGAGCGATCGAAGTCTCCACCGCTGCCGCCATCCTTTTACCCGACGTGACCCTGGCCGTGCCCGGGAGATTCGTTTGGGTCATGCCATAGGCGACGAAGCCGAGCAGGATGAAACTACAAACCAGCGTGTGAAGTTTTTGTCGGGAGGTCATAAGAAATCCTTTTCTAGTGGGGAACAACACTTCGGGCGGAAGAGAAACTATTTTTTAAGAAGTTGAAATAAAAAAGTCCATCCCAAACCACGGAAGCGCTGGTTTCAGAACTGACTCCGGGCTGTGTTGGTCTATTCTTGCGCGGAATTTGCCGGCTCCAGCGCGCCTATCCCGCTGTTCCTGCGATTGTTAGGCCAATCCAGCCTTTTCCCGAGCACCGCGGGAGAACTTAGCAGAGATTTGTCAGGCCGCACCTAACAATTTCGGGACGACTTCCCCGGCTGGACGGGTTGAAAGGATTTTTGTTTGCATTTGGATGTACCGCAAAAGGCACCGAATCGCCCCAAAGCGGGCCACGCCAATTTTCATCCCGAGCGAAGTCGAGAGATTTCGCGACGGAGTGAGTGGGCGCCAGTGGAAGCTGACAGAGACACATTCCCGCGAACGCGGGACCCGCAGGACAAGCCTATGGGAGAAGCTGAGTCAATCGAAGTGAACGCGTGCGCGTACCACGGCATCTTCGTATTCACGCTCCGCCAAACGAGAACGTCCCCGGCGGGAGCCGAGCCGGCCGGCGCCGGGCGAGAAAGATCCCGCGCACGCGGGACCCGCCAGGGCGAGGCTTCGGGAGAAGCCGAGTCAATCGAAGTGAACGCGTGCGTGTACCACCGCCTGTCCCCATTCAGGCTCGGCGAGTATGTCCCCGGCGGGAGCCGAGCCAGCGGGCGCTGAGCGAGACAGATCCCGCGCACGCGGGACCCGCAGGGCGAGGCTTCGGGAGAAGCCGAGTCAATCGAAGTGAACGCGTGCGTGTACCACCGCCTGTCCCCATTCAGGCTCGGCGAGTACGTCCCCGGCGGAAGCCGAGCCAGCGGGCGCTGAGCGAGACAGATCCCGCGCACGCGGGACCCGCAGGGCGAGGCTTCGGGAGAAGCCGAGTCAATCGAAGTGAACGCGCGCGTGTACCACCGCCTGTCCCTATTCAAGCTGGTCGAAACGAGTACGTCCCCGGCGGGAGCCGAGCCAGCGGGCGCTGAGCGAGACAGATCCCGCGCACGCGGGACCCGCAGGGCGAGGCTTCGGGAGAAGCCGAGTCAATCGAAGTGAACGTGCGCGTGTACCACCGCCTGTCCCTATTCAAGCTTGAGACTAAGCGGAATAATTGTCCGGTTGTATTAGGTGCTATTGGGCAATAATTGGCCGGATCCCTTGCTACGGGACGAGCGGCGCCGGAGCTTGATTTCCGGCTTTCTTTCCTCGTGTACCGCAAAAACGGGACAATTATTCCGCTTAAGGCTAAAAAGCCGGAAGCCGGAATCAGCGTACCCGGTCTGGGCGGGGCGTTCGCGAGGTCACCGCGACGACCGCGCGACCCGGAATTATTGCGATGCTTGGAGTGATTCCGCTCATTTTTCCGACTGCCCCTGGACGAGCTGGATAGCATTCCGAAATTCCACCGGATCTTTGATGTCGTGAAAGGGCTCCGACGAGCCGCCGGTCCCTCGAAGGACGACGGTACCGTAGCCGAAGAGCCGCCCAACCATCGGCTGGTTTACCGCCACGGATTCGATTTTCGAAATGAACATCTCCAAACTCCTACGATGCAGCCAACCTACCTTTATGAGCACGCGGCGATCCGTGATGAGTAACTCACTTGTCTTAATCTTCAGCCATGCCGGGAGTATCATGATGACGGGAAGAGGTAGTAAAAGGAGGGAAGCGGGATGCTGGGACGCCCCAACGAACGCCATCGGAAGCACGAAAAATATCCCAACGAGAGACGCAATCATCAGCGGCCCCACCATGACAATGGAATGGATTGTCGTGCGGTGAAGGGGGATTTCGTTCGGGTGAAGAGTCGAAAGCGCATAGCTCCCTAATAACTTACGCGAAATTCCTTTCGTGGCTGGTTGTGGTTGGGTTGTCGCCCGCAAAGACGGCGGTGGCGTCCAGGCTGGCGCCGTCGCCGTCTTCGGCAGTGCTAAACTTGGAAACTCAGACAGCGGCTTCCAGTCGGGCATCCCCTCCGCCCAGGCGAAATCGCCAAGGCCCAGCGATCCGTCGGCGATTCTCGAAGTAACCTCATCTTCGGAGTAAGGTCCCATGTCGACGCCATCGCGATGAACGAAAATCTGCACGACGGCGGCCGTTATAATTCGACGCTCGGAACCTTGTCGACTCCTAACTAGCAGCGAACCCTGCGAATTTGGTGGCGCGCAGCGTGTATTTGCGGACGCCTTTCTGTTCCCACATCAGCTCGGTGTCGGTGGCGACGCAGCCAGCGTGGCCGCACACAGTGACCGCGTCGCCGCGAGCAATCGATGGGGCGGCCGTTTGCACGATGATTTGCACTTCGCACTCGTTCTTATCGTTAAAAAGCACAACAGACGACGCAAAGCCGTTGTTGTCGGAAACTTCGACAATTTCTCCCGTGAGATGGTCGCGTGCGCTGACGACGATCGCGGTGGAATAGGTGCCTCCAGTTCCCCAGAGAACTGTATTATCGCCTTTTATCACCGGCGACGGGGCGGTGAAGAGCGCACGCTGGCGAACCGGCGTGAGTGCGGCGCCTATAAGTAGCGCGCCGATCGCCGCGATACCTAACGAGCCTCCGAGCGCGACGTTAAGGGCAAGCACGGCTAAAGCAACGAAATACAATTTGATTCTGGTCATATAGAGGAAAGCAGGGCGTTGCTGACCGCGACTGCTAAGTGTTGGGATATTTGTTTGGCCAAAGGCTCGATTTCGTGAATCTCCAAATCCTTTGCGCTCATGATTGCGGCGGCATCGAGGTCAGCGACTGAGGAGTTTTCCCCAAACGGGATCCCTGTATCCAAGACGCTCTCGACTTTTAGCAGCGGCTCTTTGAGGACGAAGTTCGCCCGGAGCACATCAATCGCCGGATTATTCCCCGGCTCCCCAGATACGAACGGAGACCCAACGTGTTCCAGGATGAGCAAGCGCGTCAGGTTCAGCGGATAGAAGCCGTTGTCGCCTGGAGTAATCGAAGGAGTTTCCGACAGCGCCAACGCTGCTAGGTCCCTTTTGGATGTCGTTAAGCCCATACTGCCCGCGGTGCGGGGATGAATTTGCCGCCCGGGTAATGGTCTTTATTCGCGAGCATCTTTTCGAGAGCGACGGCGCTGCGGCGTGCGTAATCCTCCATGCGCTGCTTCCCACCCCCAATAAAGCCGCCGATCTTAGCGAGGCGGTCGCCTTCCACGATTTTGGCGCCGCCCTTGGCCGTGACATCAAAGGAGCGCCCGCCGGCGGTCTGTGACACTTCGGCGACAGCAATGCCGAGAGGTTTCAACATGGCCTGGAGCTCTGCGACCAGCGTCTTCAGCGCGTTTTCTTTGAAGGTATCCGGTGAAACATTGAAGGGCCGGGAGCCATAAAACTTCTCGAGTTCGGCCGCTCGTTTATCGATGTCGACGCCAGATTGCTTATTCCGGTTGTCGATTGCGGCTTGGTGACTCTTAATGAGTCCGTCGATATCCGGGCTCATATACCCGCGCTTAGCCAGTTTATCCTGCGACGCTTGAAGTAAGGCGATGGCCTTTTCGTCAACCCAGTTATCAACTCCTCGTCCAGCGGATGACAACGCGGCTTCGATCATAGCCTGGAGATATGCGATCGGCTTTTTGAATGCGTCCAAGAATGAATTGGCCAGACTTGGGAGAGTTCGCTCCAGTCCGACCTGAATAGAGAGCCCGAGTAGCGTGCCGAGCTCGCCTTCTTTCAAAGCTTCGGCCGCAACTCGCAACGCGTGCCCAATGCTCTCGCCGATTTTAAGCCCGTTAAAGCCAGCTTTAAGACGATCGAGGAAACCTGACAACGGCTCCGCGATTTGATCCATCATTCCGACAAATATTTTCGCGACACTGCCTTTTAATTTTTCAAGGGTAAGCGCGATGTGAGTGAAGGTGCCCGCATTGCGCTGGTAAACTTCGCCGAGCTCGCGGCCCTCCCGGATAGCCTCTCGAGTTCCTTGTGGGTTAGCGAATAAGGCGAGTACATCAGCGCCGGATCTCCCAAATATCGCACGCGCCGCGGCGACTTTTGTCTCTTGATCCTTCAACGAGCCGATCGCCCGTCCCATCATGTCTAGCTGCTCAACGGCGCTGCGGCCCTTCAGATCATCTATCGATAGGCCGAGCTGCTCGAACATTTTCTTAGTGGGCTCACCCTGCTCGTTCACGCCACCAAGGGCGGCTTGCATCATCCGCAGAGTTTGAGGAAGGCTCTCGGCGCCTATGCCTGCCTCTTGAAAGGCCTTTTGTAGTCCCGATAAATCCCTGATCGACTGCCCTGTAATCTTCGAGAGGGTATTCAGGTCTCGGCCTTTCTCCGCGACATTTGTTAGTCCGCCGACAATGCCTTCTACCGACTTGAAGGCAGCCAAGCTGACGCCTATTGCGCCGAGCGCCGTCGCCGCCTTGCTCGCGAAATGAGAAATCCCGCCCTCTGCGGCCCGGAGTGGCGAAAGGAAGCCCCGATTCTCGAGGCCCATGGTGTAGCTCAAAACGTTAGGCATTCGGCAATTAAACCTATGATTTGCAGCCGTGAGCGGGTTCAGTAATCCCGCCGACGCGGTTCAGGTCCCGCCCGCGGGCCATCTGGGATCCATTCGCAGCTTTATCGGATGAGTGAAGAACCCTTCCGGCCGGTCCCACGAAGCCGCCCACCCGAGCGGGATCTCCAATTCTCCGGAGGAATGTTTCGCTCCCTGGCGAAGCGGCAAGCCTACGCATAAAGGTCATGGTCCCAGGTACCTCGGCGCCGGTCCACTCCTGGGTGTGCTCGTAATGACCGGACTGGCGGATAATGCGATCTGCAGTCTTCAGATATTCATACCCGGAGATTTGAATAGCCAAAGGGGGACCCTCGAGAACGCCGCAAGGCGAAGCGGACGGGACCGCGGAGGTGCGCTCCATCTGCCGCGCGACTGGGTAAAAAATGACATATGAATCTTCGCCGCGTCTCAACTTGTCAGCGAACTCCTTCGCATTCGTGCGAAGCGCATTGTATAAGCGATCCCGTTCATCCGCGGTCGAGGCATTCTTCCATTGTTCGATCTTATCGAGATCGTTGTTCGTTCCAGTCAATATCAGCGCGGACGCTCCCCCAGCGCGGTACCGCGGATGCGTCTCGAGCTTTTTCTGCACCTCTACCCACTCGATTTCCTGCTGTCCCTCCGGTGATGGGAAATCGACGTCTTCCTCCGGGTTGTAAACGGAAGTGACCACCATTTGAGAATTGTCTCCGGGCCCCTTTGTTATGGCGACAGTATCGACCTTGAGCGTCCAGCCGACGCCGGTGATGGTGCGCGAGGAGCGGCGCGTCGGGGACGCCGCAACCAAGTCTACGAATGTCCCGTTGTAGGTCTGAATGAATCTAACGCCACTCTTATCGAGTAGCAGCTCGGGGGAATGAGGTTGCTCGACAACTGCGCTCGAACCCTGGCGTCGCGGAGTAGGCATCGTTTACTCCGGCTTCTCAGCGATGATCGCGTTGATGTCCGCGATGTTGTCGCGGATGAAGCGTGCGATATGCGCCGGACTATAGCTGGCCTTATTCCGATCGCGGAACAAATGCTCAATCTTCGCCTCCGCCGCCTCGTCTTTATTCGCGTAAAATCGCCCGGAGTATTCGACAGCCGATGCGACCCGCTTCAGCCGAGGAAGGTCGGCTAGTTTTTTCTCCTTGGATGTATTCGATTCTTCGCCCCCGTTGAGTGATTTCATGATGTTTGATTTTTACAGCGTCTAGTTAGGCGCTTTGCGCTTTCCGAATTTGTTCCGCATTCAGTCCCATTCGTTGCAGTACAACTGTTTCCACCAGCCTGTCACGGGACTGAGGCGAGAGAACCGCGCCTAGCAGCTGCATGGTCCCAGGGGAAATGTCGCGCTGGGCGGAGAGGACGGTCAACAGCATCGCTTCAGTCGCTTGATTTCCAGTCGCGACCGTGTCGGCGCCGAGTTGGTCTCGCAGCGCCGAAATTATCTCTTCACTAGGAGCGTCGGTCGGCAGGCCCAGCAGCGCGCACACGATAACCCTCGCCTGGACATCGGTAACGGCCGCCTTCTCGGCGATCGGGTTGGCGGCGAATGCAGTTAGTCCGGGGATGGCGCCTTGCCGACATAATGCGGCGGAATGAATGAAGATCGCTTCGTTTTTTGGATTGAAGAGGAGAGTCGGCGAAAGATCCCCGTAATGGTTGCCGGAGAAAAATTCGTGGCCCTCATTCGTCCAAGCTAGATCCTTCAGGACGACGCCTTTTCCTGGGATTACTTCCGGTGTTCCCATCGCGGCAATCTTCGCTGGCTCCCCGTGATACGAGTCGCTACCCGGGACCGTATTATGGTTAAAGTCCAAGGCGACGCGATCGAAGTTCCACTTGGCGTGATTGGCTGGGAGCTCCTTCGCCGTCGTGTCGTTGATCACAACCCGGCCCTTCGAGGTCTCATGACACCCCCACGGCGCCACAATGAGACTCGCCGGCAACTCGTCGGATCCTTTCGCTTCAACGGTGCCGCCGGCAAAGGCTAACAGACCGCGATGCAGTAAGGGTCCTGAACGAATTGCCGGCGTCACGATGTGAACTTACCGCCTATTCGGGTGACGCGGCGATGCGCACAGTCGAGTTTGGAGCGATTGGCGCGAAAATCTTTCAAGTGCGCGGCCGATGCACCAGGCAGATTGGAATAAACTTGGAAAGGGAAAGGCCCTACAGTTTTCCCGCGTAGAAGCTGCGGGTAAGGCTCACCACCGCCGAATCCTCCGTGGCCCCTAACAAAGGAAGCGGCTCGGAACGGCCATCATTCGGCACAGCCGGCAATGTGACAGAGGTCGCGCGATCCCAATATCCTTCGCTGTCCAGGAGGACAACTATCCCGCGCCTGAGCAGGCCGGGCTTCGGATCTATCACCTCCGCACAGCGCCCATCGACCTTGATGCAGAGCACCGGGACTCCGCCGTGCACTTCAACCCTGTATGACTCGACGTTCAAACTCTCCTGAAAACGTAGCAGGGGCGCTCCCCCAGTTCAAGGAGGGCGCCCCCTGGATAGTCCGGGTTTATAGCAGGGTGGTTAGGCGGCTTTCTCTTGCGACCGCTCGACTGCGAGAAGGAAGCACTCATCGATTGCCACTAGCGCCGCGGCTTTCTCTTCAGTGCTCCCGTGAGCAATGATGTACTTCGCGTTCCGGAGGATATTCCGACCCACAGTGCTCTTTGGCCTGGCGCGGCGCCCTTGCCGCCGATCGGAGCTTATCTTACTCTTCTTTTTAGGGGCCTGATTTCTGTTTTGCATGTAACCGTGCTTTCTGATTTCGGGTCTTCAGAGCCGGTTGCGTTCGCGCGCTTCCGGCTCGCTTTTTGTGTTCAGCTTCAGCTGCTTCGACCCATCCAAGCATCTGAAGAGTGACTTCTCCGCCTGGCACATTCGCGCCAGAGAGCCAGTCGTTTAGGCGCTGGGGCGTGACGCCAAGAGCCCGTGCGAGAGCCGTTTTCTCCCCCCGCGGGACGGTCGCGCGACGAAGGCGCGCGATTAGGCTACTGAGCTTTGGCGTTGCCTTTCGCACCATGTCATTACGGTTTTACCGGTATTCCACTAAAAGCAAAGGCTAATTTTCGATGTCGCGGCGGCCCGGGGATGCGGCGGCGGGCCGGTAGCCAGCGGGTATGCTAGGTGCTAAATTTGCCGGGAAGTCTTGACTTTCCCGCCGCGTATTCCACTCTTTCCGCCGTGCCAAAAGAACAGCAAGAATCGTTAGTCAGCCCCGAGGTCGACGCGCTTATTAAGTCCGCTGTCGAACAAATCCCGGCTGATGTTTGGGAGGCCATAGGACTGGCTCAACGAACCATTTCCGTACAGCCTGTAGAATACCGATTCTCGAACGTTGGCGCTTGCGATGCCTTCGAGAGCTGACATCAGCGTTGAGATAAAGAAGGCAAGTCGCGCGGCGGATAACGTCCGGCGCAGCTATTTGAAGCAACTGTCCGAGCACACCGGACATGACACGATCATCTATGCTGCGCGTCCGGAGTTCACGATCGCGAACGATGACATCCAAGGCTTCATGTCCGCTTTGAAGGACCTGAAGGGCGACTGCCTCGACTTAATTTTGCACAGCAGCGGCGGCTCTTCCGAGGCTGCGGAACAGGTCGTGATGTATTTGCGCGCCAAGTACAAGAGGATTCGCGTTTTGGTGCCTCAAAGCGCGATGTCCGCGGCCACAATGATTTCGTGTGCAGCCAATGAAATCGTCATGGGTAAGCAGTCCGCGATCGGTCCGATAGATCCCCAATACCAGACTCCGGCGGGAAACATTCCAGCCCACGCGATTCTCGAAGATTTTGCGCGCGCCATCGCGGATGTCCGTGAGGACCCCAAAACTGCTGCGTTATGGGTGCCGAAGCTGAACCAGATCCCCGTCGGTATGATTTCGATGGCGGAGACTACCTTGAAAAGGTCAGCTGAAGTTGTTGAGCGGTGGCTAACTAATTTCATGAGCCTAACGCCTGAGCAGGCTAAAGAAACCGCACAATGGCTCGCGTCTAACGAACATAAAAGCCACGGCAAGCCCATAGGTCTTGAAACTGCGCGATCAAAAAACATGAAGGTGACTCCGCTCGAGGACGACGAAAAACTTCAGGATCTTCTGCTTTCAGTTTTTCACGCGAGCATGCTCACCTTTGACGGTTCCAGATGCGTGAAGCTCATCGAGAACCATCTTGGCAAGGGCTGGTACGTCATACAGCCGCAGCAGATGGTCCCGTTTGGTCCCTTCCCAATGATGCCAGGCGGAATGCCCGGAATGCCACCACCAAGCTTTCCTGCGCCGGGCCAGCCTCCACGCAGCCCGGCAGGAGCTCGCCCCAAGTCGCCGCCTCAGCAGCCAAAGCCGCCAGACGGGCCGTCGTCACCCCAGTCCGGGGCCACGCCCTGAAAAAGGGGTCCCGCCGCGCTTCGCCGATACCCACATCGCGTCGAATCCACCATCGTGCATCCCTGCTCCTGGTCGCGTCTTATCGAGAGACTACGCGGAAAAATCGATTCACCTTGGCTTGTGCTGTGCTAAAAAGGTCTGCCATGACGGAACTGATGACGGTCGGCTACGAGGGATTAACCCCCGCGCAATTCCTCGACCTCTTGAGGCGCTGCCGCGTCGAACGGATTGTGGACGTGCGCGAGTTGGCTACAAGCCGACGCCGTGGCTTTTCGAAAACAGCTTTGTCACATGCGCTCGCCCAAGCAGGCATTGATTACACGCACATCCCCGAACTCGGTTGCCCCCGAAAGGTGCGGCACGATTACAGAGACGATCAGAATTGGGCCCGCTACACTAAACGTTTCTGTTGTTACCTGGCGACTCAGTCGGAAGCGCTCGCTGCCTTAAGTCAACTCGTTAGGTCGGATCGCTGCTGTTTACTTTGCTTCGAAGAAGACTTCAATTTTTGTCACCGCAATTTCGTTGCGCGGGAGCTTTTCGACCGGATGGACGACCTGAAGGTCAGTCACCTTACAGGGCCAATCCAAGGCCGAGTTGTTCGCTCGCCGGTCGCGGCGGCGCTGGCCGCTGCTTAGGCGGATAAATAAGCCCGACAATCAACCAGCGGTTTGGAAATCGGTGTATCGTTCCCATCAGGAAGAAAAGGTCCTTCTTTAGAAATTCCGTTCCAAACTTCAACCGGAACTTCTCCATCCATCCATCTCTTCCGTACCTTGCGATGCACCTCCAGTAGAGGGCGCCCGCTTCCCAATCTACAATTTTGTGCGTCTGAACGCTCTCCCCTGAGATGTATCGGTAGTAGTAGTCGTAGGGGACCTTTTGCAGAGCGATTCGGTCGCGCATTTCGGCAGTATCAAACAACCCATCCTGGATGAGCTTTTCCTGCTCTTCTTTGGTCCAGGTGGGATATCGCGCGGCATTTATCTGGAACTCGGAAATTGCCTTGGGCCGGATTATGCCAAGGGTATTGCCCTCGCGCTCCCGGCGCTTTTCAAGCATCTCGAAATCGTCGACGACCTGCTTGGAGATGATTTGTTTACGCTCGAACCAATCCCCGCCGGTCTCAATTTTTTGGCCGAGCAATTCGATGGAGTCCGCGTCGATCCTTCTACTCTCCGGCCGTTGGTCCTTTGTTGTCTTTGATACTTTAGCTCGAATCCATTCCCATTTTTGGAACTGAGACTCGTCGGAGAGAAACCGGTAGGGCACCGGAAAGAGTCGTCTCAGCTCGCCATCCCGGTTTATCGCCGCGACGCAACTGCATTCGCGATACTTCGCGCTGGGCGAGGGATACGTTTTCGTTAGGATGAGCAGCTCTTCAGTTACGGCGTTGAGGGCGCTCATGCTTGGCGTTTGGGCGGGGCGCTTTTGCGGTTTACTGGCTTCGCCCCTCTGTACCGGACCGTGACGATCACTGGCCCTCCGCGACTGGATGCAGTTCTGGGTGAGATCGTTCCAATCTCGAGGCCTCGATTATCGCGGACCCAATCCGCAAAAGCGCGTGCAAAGTTCGCGATATCGTCGGATCGAAACGTCTTTCGTCGCCAGGTAGTCATCTGCTTTATGCTTTGATTCGTTGTTTTAATTCGAGCAGAGCAAGTTCGATGTTGGCTACGATCGCCGATTTCATATGGTCGTTAGTTGCTGAGCGCAATGTTGTTGCCCACTCCCCAACGTGGGCCTCCAACCTTGCGCGGGACATCCGCCGCAGCGCCGCGGGCGGGCCACCAAGAAAGATGTCGCCAACAAGTTTCGCAGGTGGATGGACCTTATGCCAGCGAACCAATTTCGTTTGTAGGAATTTTTGAAAGACAGACGTGAACGGCTCCTTATTCCGCTCGCCCAGGGTTGGTACTCCCAAAGCTTCCAATGATACGTAGGGCCGCCTCGGCTCCTCGCCTGTCGCCAGCCATCGCTCGTTAATATCCAAGCGACGGCAGATCTTCATTCCCGCTGCGAATGTCAATGGCGCTCGCCCGTGCTCATAGCCATTGAGTGAGGCGTACGTGATACCGGTCTCCCGAGCCAGTTCCGCCACGCTGAAGTCTTCTTCTAGCCGTACAGCGCGGAGCCGCCTCGCTACCTCCACCTCTGATCGAGGCAGCCTGCTGCTGCTGATGGTCTTATCACGCGCCATTTCCGCCAAAGCAGAGCCTCTATCGGGGTAGGCAGGTATTCAAAAAAGAATTGCAGTTATCTTGTTTCTCTGCATTCTCTTAATCAATGCCGCGACTCTTAAGCGACCCGAAAGGCCCGCCAACCAGAGTGTTCGCGGCCGTCGAGGCGGTTCGAAGTGCCCGGGCCGCCGTCCTTGCCAACGGGGAGAAGATCGCCGCCCTATTGCGCGATATTGGGCAGGCAAAGGAGGATGAGAAGGCGTTTCTCAGCGCCGACCTCAGCAGCCCAACAGAACTGCAACGGATTTCTCAGGCTCGGCTTCGTTCGGAACTTCTCCCGAAGCAATTGGAAGCGACCGAAGAAGAGCGCGGGATCCTGGTGGAGACCTTGAAAGGATTACTCAACTCTTTCGAGCGCGAGATTCGACAAGTTTCCGAAATAGACCAGAACAAGCTGGTCGACGAAATTTGCGAGCTTCTGAAGCCGTATTCTGGCGGCAGCCCGGAGGAGGCTCGCACAGCCGCCGCGAGACTGCCGGCGGTCGTCCGCATTGCAGCCGCGGCGACGTGGACAACCACGGCCCCGGCCGCCGATCGCGCAATCAATCCGGCGTCTTACGATGGTGGGGTTCTCGCCCACGCCGGGTCGCTGCTCGCGCTCGCTGATACGTGGGCGAGAAACGGCGGCTCATTCGTGCCTAACGAACTTCGCTCCCGATGATGATTTTCTTTGAAATGGAATACGACCAGGGAAGCTCGCGGCTTCTCTGCTTCCAAAGACGACCGCTCAGAGCTCAATGCATACTGCGAACCGTTCGTTCCCGGGAAATATTTTAAAGACTTTCTCAGGGATTCGCAGCCCTGGGGGAGATGCGGCGGTGGATTGCGTTGGCGGCGTCGTAACCGACAGCGCAGTTGAGCTCGCAGTTAAAGGGCGGTCGCGCGTCGGTCCAACGCGGGCCGCCCGATCTCTCTTTGGGAGGGGGCAATTAGTTCCATGACCCCCGAGGACCAGATGCCTCCCGGATTCAAAGAACGCCGCAACGGGCTACCGATCGGACGGATATTGCGAAAGCGCGCGGAGTTGCTGGGCTATCCGATCGACAAAGACTGGCAGCGCCTCCGCGCCGTCCTGATCATTCAGCTCATCGAGGAAGTCCGTGCTCTTCAGAAAGTGGTTCCGATTTCGCATGCCCGCATCCTGGTTGCGCGAAAATACAACGGTCCCGGCCGCGGTGCCGGCATCGTCGTCGGCGATGCGCCGCACGCGAAGTCGGTCAGGTTCACTACCTCTCCTACCGGATTATGGCGCCACGAGCGCACCTGGACGAGATCGGGCGAAACCAGTCCAGACGTTTTTCGGATCGATTACGCCAACGTCGGCAAGCCGAAACGGCAGGAGCCCTACGCATGAGGGAACGAACGTATTCGTCTCTCGTAATCGCTCGTGCGCTTGGGGTGAACGAAAGGACAGTTAGGAATGCGATTCGGGCAATTGCGGTCCGTGAAAAACTCCAGAGCGGACAGCAAGCTTACGCCTGCTCGTTGGGCTCTCTTCCCCGCGAATGGATCGCCAGGCTCGACGAGGAGGCGAATCGGCTCAATTATCGCAATGCAGAGCACCTTCTCTCCTCGGCCGTGCGCTGGGTTCCGGAATCAAACGGGCGGCCACTTTCTCTGGGGGACATCGACCCCGCTCAAGTCCAGCAAGCGCAGAGCCGGCGCGGGCTCCTATCCGTCGAGCTCTCGCGTTCTCCAGAGGGCAGGAGCGATCGCGATATCGCGCGCGATGTCATCACTGTCTGTAACGGCAAAATTGCGATTTGCGAGAAGACAGCTCGCCGCTGGATATCGCTCGTTAGGCGCCGGGATAACGGCCGGGGCGAATTTTCACGCATAGAGTTGTATCTTCCAGAGCGAATCATCACTCGTAAGGAGCTTCTTCCGCGCCGTCGTGGCCGCTGCCAGTGTCGAAGGATCGCGGAGAGCTTGCAGGAAATCGCGGACTGGTCAGCTGCATCGTTCCCGCAAAAGCTGCGGATCTTCGATGCGATCGGAAAGGAACTCTCGAGTCGCATTGCGTTAGGAGAGTCTGAGCATCGGGCTCGGAGAGTCGTGTGCCGTTTCCTGACCGATAAAGGCGTCACGATTTCAAAGAGCAAAGAAGGCCTGCGCAAACGCGTCCAACGGATCTGCGCTCTCGGAGTTGCGAGCGGCTGGAATCCCGTCGCGATGCGCGAAGCACTACCTGAGAGCTTACGAGCGCCGCGCGGGACACCAGGGGGAAACCCGAACAGGAAGAACTGCGGTCGTCGTCCGCTCGCCATATTGGGAAGGGAGGAACAGAGTATCGTTCAGGGCCTGACCGTCGCGACCGATCCGAACACCGGACAGCGAATCAGCACATCGATGGCTCTTCGCTTGTTTGCGCAATCCGACAGATGCCCCGACGACGTTGCCGAGGCGATCCTCAAGCCGCGCAGCTCCAAGCACACCATCACGCCTACCCTGAAACGCCAGGCGCGCGTGACGGCCGAGACGAAAATGCTTCATCGCGGGGAACACACGTTCGCTCTCGACAGCTACTCGCAGCCGCGGGGCCTTTTTTACACCGATGCCCGAGGCGCGGTCCGGCCGATCGCAGCCGGCGACATTTTCGAGCGCGATGACATGACTCTTAACCAGCCTTGGTACGTGGAATGGCAAGACGACGGGACCGACCCGTGCGCGGCCGCCTTCGGCGTTAAACTGTTGCGAGGTCAACTATTGGTGCAGATCGACGTTGGCAGCCAGCGGGCTCTTAGTTTCGAGCTTCTCGCGCGCCCGAAGGATTCCTATCGCGCTGATGATATCTGGGCCTGGATCGGACGCGGTTATCGCGACATTGGCCTGCCGCGGATCGGTGAGCGGATGGAGCGCGGGATTTGGGAGGCGAACGCGATCCATGGCATCCCGATCGCGGCCGGCGCTTGGGATCAGCAGATTCGGTTAGGCGGATTGAGGGAGCTTGGAGTGACGCATATCCCGAGTTTCGCTCCTCGAACAAAGTCAATCGAGTCGTTCTTTAATATTTTGCAAAAAGTTCTCGGCTGCACCGGCGTGCAGGTGGGACGAAAGCGCGGCGAGTTTGAGAAAGCGAACAAGGATTGGCTCCTCTGCCGTGCAGGGAAGAAACATCCTGCCGAATGCGGTTTTCTGCATGGTGACGAGCTCGTGAAGCGCATCGCGAGTGCGATGCAATTTCTCAATGGCGAACCGCGAGAAGGCGAGGTTTACAAAGGCGTTCCAGACGAAATCTGGCAGCGGGATCTTAAGGCAACTGCGCTGCGGGAGATCGATCCGTCGCGCGCTTGGATATTCTATCCAGTCAAACGCCCGGCCACACTTCGCGACGGGATGGTGCGGTGCAGATTTGCAGACCACGACTGCTCGTACTGGTTCACGAATCCAGAAGTTTTTGCTGAGCTGGGAAAAGGGCACAAGGTGATTGTTTGTTTCGATCCAGCGATTCCTGAGCAAGGAGCCGTCGTCTTCAACGCCGAAATTGGATCACGGTCGAAAGGTTATGGGTCGGCGCAGCAAATATGCGTTGCGCAGCTCGTTGACCGTGTCCCGCAGGTACTCTGCCCAGGACCGCTTCGATGATGGCGCCAGCTACGAACGTCGGCGCCGATTCACGGCGCAGTGTCGGAAGGCCTATCGCGCCATAACTCTGCCGGGGGCTCGCGCCGTCTCCGCAACGATCGCGCGAGACCACCGCGGCAACGAGACGCGGATAGAAACGGGCACGCGTCCAGAGGTCGAGTTTTCGCCGAGTTCGCGATTGCCGGGATCTGAGAGATCCCGTCGTCGAGCTCAGGGAGAGCGGCTAATCCAAGCTGCCGGGAACGAAGAAGACGAGAGCGCTTTGCTAGAGAGGCTCCGACTCGAAGAGCAGGCGTTTCTGACGGCTCAGGGGAACTTTCGCGAATGAGTAGCACACGTAGGGCCGCGGCCGGAAGTGAACTGAAGCAAGAGCGCTTTCTTTCGAGTACATCTCTGCCTCGGGGCTTAATCGGAAACGTCGTGGCGCGCCGGATGGCGTGCCTGAAATCGGAATCTCACCGTTTGTCGATTCGATTCCTTCAAGAGCTTTCGCTTCGCGACTTAGCCATAGCACGCCATCCGACTTGCGTCGCGATGCCCGCATGGCCTTGGAAAACGAGCGATCAGGCGAGGGATGCGTTAGACCAGGCATCGATCGATCTATCGGAACGGTTCGGCCTGGGATTTGCCGATGCCACCGAGGTCAAGTCTTGCCTTGTAAACCTTTGCCTCGATCCCGCCTTTGATCCGATTAATCGAACGGACCCGCGGGAACAGAGGCTGATTGCTGCTTTGGATGACTACCGACACGCGTTTTGCCAGGCCTATCGACGCCTTCTCTGTGTCACGAAAACAACGCGCGAGCTTTTCGATCTACTGGATTTCGCTGCGGCGCAGATTTGCGGAGGATTCGTCCTGGCCGAAGGAGCTCACCGGACCGGGAAGAGTTTTTCGGCTCAAATGTGGTGCCAGCTTCACATCGGAGGAGCCAGATACGTCCAGTTATCGTCGAGTACGTCCGACGCCGAATTTTACAGAGACATAGCGCGGGCGCTCGGGATCGGCGCCGGCGGGACGAGAAAGGCCGCTGAGCTCCGGTTTCGCGTTACTGAGGCATTGGTCAATAGCGGAGAGCTGCTCGTCTTGGACGAGGCAGATTGGATTTGCCCACAAGGTGTAAGGCCGCGCGCGGCGCCAGAGCGTTTGAACTGGCTGATGACAGGACTCGTTAACCAAGGCGTTCCGATCGCATTGATCGGCTCACGAAACTTCAATCGGATGCTTTCGAACTTCGAGCGCAAGTGTCCTGTTTGGGGATCGGCGCAATTCTGGGGCAGGCTTAGGCACCGCATAACCTTACCCTCTGAGTTGGATCAGGCAGATCTGATCGGCGTGGCACGCTTGTACGCGCCGGAGGCCGACGCCCGCATGTGCATGATGCTCGCGGGTTACGCTCTATACGCAAAGGGCCACATCGCGGTGATTGAGTCCATCACTGCTCGCGCTCGTTTCAAGGCGACTAAGGCGAAGCGTCCGATGCGCATTGCCGACATCGAAGCCGCCATGGCGGAAGACGGATATCGACCTGGAAGAGCAGCGGCTTCGCCGCCGGAGTATCGCGACGAGGTTGCGCGAGTCCCGCGGTGCTACGGCGGCCCGGCTGCGAGGCGCTGAAAAAACCCACGGCGGGGATCGCGATCCGCCACGGGGTTATCGAAATTTTTTTTTTGAGTGTAGCACTGCGCCGGCAAAAAAGGCCGGTTAAAAGCCGTGCGCTACCGTCTGTACGGGTGTCGTGGGACATGGGACACGGCATTTCCCGGACAATTATTTCGCTCGTTTACAAGCTGGTCGAAACGAGTACGTCCCCGGCGGGAATCGAACCCACATTTAAGGTTTAGGAAACCCTTGTTCTATCCGTTGAACTACGGGGACAAATCACGATTTTCCTGGCTTGTGTCACCCGTTTGTGTCACCCTCGACTTGGGATGGGCGAAAAGGACGGGAAACATAAGCGATTCAGAAGAGTCGGGCCGAATCTCTATCGAGATGCGGCTGGCCGTTATTATCTGCTCGTCAAAAAGAGCGGCAAGCAGTTTCGCCGGAGCCTAAAGACAACTGATGCGGCACTGGCGAAGAGGCGGCTGCGAGAATTTCAAAACCAAGCGGGACGCCTGACTACGGATGGAACGAATAGTTCGATCCGATTTAACGAACTCGCAGAACGATGGCTCGCGGCCAAACGACCGGACTTGAAGGCAAGCTCTGCGGGTCGGCGTGCGACAGCTCTCAAGGCGCTCGGTCCATACTTCAACGGTCGATTGGTTCGAGCGATCGGGGCGAAAGAGGTTGAAGCATGGAAGATCAAGCGGGGACCTTCTATCTCTGCCCGCACCTGGAATATTGAAGTCGAAACGTTGAAACAGGTTTTTGCTTACGCGAAAGACACCCTGCGAATCGTCCTGGATAATCCGGTCGAAGGCTTGAAACGGAAGAAAGAGCCCAAAGCGGGAATTGTCATCCCGTCTCATGAACAGTTTCGCGCTTTGGTTAACGAACTGCGTGAGGGTCACCGTTCTACTGGCGAGGCGGCGGACCTAGTAGAATTCCTCGCTTACTCGGGTTGTCGGGTGGCGGAAGCTCGAAGCGTTCGGTGGCGCGACATCAATTCCCGTTTGGGCACGGTATTAATAACAGGGGGAGATATCGGTACTAAGAATCATGAAGCGCGGACAATTCCGCTATTCGCCCCTCTGGCTCGCCTTATCGGCTCGATGAGAAGTCGCAAGCGTCTGGATACCGATGACGCCTTTATTTTCCAGATTGTAAACGCTCGACTTCAAATCATGCGTGCCTGCGAGCGTCTCGGATTGCCTCGTTTCGGGCATCACACCATGCGGCACTTCTTTTGTTCGAATGCGATCGAGGCAGGATGCGATTTTAAAGTCATTGCGAATTGGTTAGGCCACAAAGACGGCGGCGTGCTTGTGGCAATGACATACGGTCATCTTCGAAGCGAGCACAGTGCGGCCATGGCGAAGCGAATCGTCTTCGATGCCGTTGGCAACGCCACGACCAAAAAGGAAGTCATTCCATTCCCGAAATGACTTGGCTTGATCGGATAGGAGCGGAGCTCGACAAGATTGAGGGGCCTGACGAGGAGGCCTGGATGCTGACGAAACCGGATTCGCCGCAGTATCTGAAAAATGCCGAGCGGCAAATAGCCGTGGCGACAGCCCCCTCGATCAAATGGAAGCCTGGCAATGGTATCTTCACGGCGGCGCAGTTAGGCGGCTTACTCGGCCATAAAATTGCATACGTGAAACCATTCGTAGAAGGATTGCGGTTATCGAAGCTGTATAAATCAAAAATCCCCGCCGAGGTAGTTGACGGATTGAAGGACCTAGAGACGGAAATGCTCAAATATCATCCAGTCGTTCTGAAGACAACTCGCCGGTGCATAGCGATCGCTATGCAGCAACCTCTCAAAGATGCACGGGAGTTCTTATCGGGCATGACAAAAGCGATGGAGAAGGGGTCTCTGGATTCTCGCGGTAACCTGGTCGGAGCCACGACGGCAACGGAATTTTACTGGTTACTCCTGCTCGTCGGTCCGCGACTGCAATACGAAGTCCGTAGTCTGGCTCATATGCACCAAGTCTGCCGACGGTTGTTCGGTCAGAGAGCGGGTGACTTGAAAACCACGGAAAAGCGGTGTCAGCGGATCAGTCTGACTTTCAAAAGCAAGTCGCCTCGATGTGACAAGAGGGCGACGAACGGGGTCGATTAGGAAAGGCTGAAGCGAATTAAAGGTTCGTAGTCTCCTTTGTCCGCTGCAACCAACGCGTCGAGATACGCGGTTCGTGCCTTGCTTTTTCGTACGAGGTTTGTACTACCCCAGGTTCGCTCCGGCTGCGACATTTTGAGGGCGATGGCGTCGACTACAAGTCGGGCATGACGGCCATTGCCGTTAGGGAATACGTGGACCTGAACGAGTTGGTGATGGAAGCGCATTGCAAATTCATCAAAAGGATAAACCCTTTGATCGTCCCAATAGTGTACGTCTTCGAGTAACTGTCTTAATCGCGGCCGCACCTCATAATAGGGAACACCTATCGTCTTATTCGTGATGCGAGGATCACCAGCCCATTGCCAAGTCTCGTTGAACATTCTGCGGTGAAGTTCAAAGATGAATTCTTCGGAGAATAGATCAAACCGATTGAGCGTCCTTTTCGAGAGCGCCCAATGTCGGCCAGCGAAGATATTTTGTTCCTCCCATCGATTAAGCTCGCCTTGCGTCGTCAAAGCAGGAATCAGGGCTTCGGCCTCGGCAGCATCAATAGGAGTTTGGCCGGGCTTATACTTAAAAATCATTCAGACCAAAGAGTGCGGCTCCGTCTTTCGGCGAGTCGTCGAGCAAGTTCCATTATTTTAGGGCCGGGTTTAGAACCCTGACTTTCCAAGTGCATTGAATGGCTGACAGGAAGGATGGCTTTGCGAGCTTGCGATTTCGCTCGGCGTTCTATCATCTTTTTAATCGAGCCTTGCCTTGGAACGATGGCGTAGACCAAATCGCAGTCCATTCCGTCAGCTGCGCGTTTTAAGGAGTTCAAGGTAATGGTTCCAGCACCTTCACTCTTTTCGAGGAGGAAATAGCTCTGTTGTGTTAGCCGGATTCGCCTAGCTACATAGGTTGCCGGCATACCGACTGCCATCCGGATGGCGCGCAACCACCCACCAGGCGGAACCGGTGCTTCTTTCAGCGGAGGAAACTTGGCGATCTTTTTTGAAAGGATATTTGTTAATATCGTCCTATATGCCGGTTTCATAAATTAACAATATATAGCTTGTTAATGAGAATCAATAAACAAGTTATAGCCTGTATTTCTTAGTTTATTAACAATATATAACCTGTTAATTCTGGACCTTGTCGTTTCTAGGTTTCTAGAGATGTGTGCTGGGGCCGATCGCGCTGCCGCCGATGTTCGTGGTCATCATCATCATGTCCATGTTCGTCTTTACGTTCATGCTGTTGGCGATAGTCATGAAATTGCTTGTTGCGGTTGCGGTGGCGGTGGCGGTTGCGGTGGCGGCGGCGGCAGCGGCAGCCGTGGCCGTAGCTTTATCGTAGAACGCCGGGCCGGAAATCTTCCTATGTTGAACAAGCGGCCGGGCGGCCGGGAAAGACGCCATTGGCAGCGAAGTTCATGCCGAAGTCTCCGACATGACCATGGCCGCGCCGTCGGATCACAAATGATCAACGCTCAGCAAAGCTGGGCGCATGCATGATCAAAACAGATTAGTTGAAGTTCCTAAGCTCGCGCTTAACCGCGTTGAAGCTGCGGAAGCCTTAAGCGTTAGTCCGGCGACATTAGATCGCCTTGCGAATCGAGGATTGATCCTCCCTTGTCGAGCTACAGGGCGGCCGCTCTACTCGATCAAGGAAATTGAGAGATTCCTCAGCTCCACAACTCTCCTGGTCGAGCCATGACCGGGAAACCGATCCCAAATGGAGATCAGGAGAGCGCGGATGCCGCCGCGTCAGCGGCGGCGCCGCGCCTTCCTTGTCTTAAAGCAGACAACTGCATCCGAACCAACCGTCGGAAGCAACTGTTTGTCGCCCGGGAAAACATGAGGCTCTATATCGAGAAGTTTGGGGAAAACAACACGGGCGTCCTGACAATCACAACTCCGGGAGAATGTCTTTCCTCTGCAGAATTTCAGCGAAAGTGGCACTCTTTCAGAACGAATGCTCTTCCTCGGCTCTTTCCCACCGGCATGTGGATTCGAGAACGACAACCCCGAACGGGCAATTGGCATTTGCACGCGGTCGTGGATCTAAGCCGGGACATACGGACCGGATTCCCTTTCGAGGAGGTAAAATATCGACGATACGCCAACGTGGACTCGGCTCTCCGCAAAACATGGAAGGATCTCCGTAATACCGTCGAAAGATACGGATTCGGGCGAAGTGAGTTGTTACCAATCGAGGGGACCGGGCCGGGATGCGCTGCTTACCTGACGAAGTATCTAGGCAAAGCTCTCCTCTCTGAAAAAGGAATCGGTGAAGAGAATTGCCGACTGTTTGGCGTGTGGGGCGGCGTCCGATTTATTCACGGTCAGTTCGATTGGGTGTCTAATCGAATCATGCGCCGGCGGAAGCAATGGCTCGCGGTCACACACGAGCTAACCGGCATAGAAGGATTCCAGAATCTTTATGGGCGACGGTGGTGGTTTGTAATCGGCGAAGCCCTCCTCAAGGTGATTATGCCAGTGACCTACTACCAAGTTCTCCGCAATGGACAGAATGAGTGGGATGAAATTGGCTGGTTCGCCTACCAAGAGGATTTAGGTCGCTATCCCGACCTGGAGTCGGACGAATTACGGCGAAGACAGTCGCTTTTAGACTTCTACGACACTGAAGGAAAAGCCTGGGGAATGACGCCAGCACAGGCCGTCAACTACGCAATGGGAAGGGTCGCGTATTTAGAACGCGAAGGAAGAGAACTCGATTCGCAAGGCTACCTGTTCCAAAACGACTGACCAGCGCGGCGAGAACGTTCCCTCCTAGATTTTTTGGCATAACCTTTTTGGGCGATGCCAAAAAGGTGTTCTCCCTTCCAGCGGAGTTGACTTACAACAACCTGAAGTGTAACCTTGCAACCCCCTTCCACTATAGCTTGTGCTTTCAATAGCGGGGTGTTCAGCAGTCGACGGTTAAAACACGGAGATTTATATGGCGATTTCTAAGACGCGTTTGGAAGATGTAATTCCGAAGGTTGAAGGTGGCGCCGGGAACGGTCGGAACGCCCCTAAAGTGCCAAAGGCGAAGTCAAAAAAGCCGCCTAAGGCGACTGCAGTGGTGACGAACTATCCGCGGCATTCACTCGAAAAGGTATTGCGTATCCCGCGAGCGATCTTGGATCAAAATGCGGGAAAAGAATGTTCGGAAGCCGACTCAGCGCGGTATGTCGGGGTCGGATGTCACGGGCCCTACCGGGTAGAGATAAGCTCGGCGATAAAGTACGGTCTCTTGGAAAGAACGACTCCTGGGCGATTGAAGGTTACAGATCTAGCCCGAAAAATCTTAAGGCCTCAGAACGCTGGCGACGAAGTGCAAGGACTGCGGGAGGCCGTCTTAAACGCTCCGGTCATAGCCGATGTCTACAAACATTATCGCGGAGAAAATCTTCCGGATCTTAGATTTTTCGAGAATGCTTTGGTGGACACGTTTGGGATCCCAGCCGAAAACGTCGGCGAGTTTATCAGTATATTCCAGTCTTGCCTGGAAACGGCTAAGCTCGCTGAGCGCAACAACGATAAGCTGCGGATTCTTGACGTTGCTCAGTCGCTGGAGTCCGACGGTGCCTCGGGGGAGCGGATAAAAAAACTTGGAGCCGCTGCCGACATTAAGGCTACTGATACCTGTTTTATAATGATGCCGTTTTCGTCGCCGCTGGGAAATTACTACCAGACAGTATACGAACCGGCGATCCGCAAAGCTGGACTGACTCCTGTTCGAGCTGACAATGAAATTTTCGGAACGGGCAAGATCATGGACCAAATTTGGAGTGGTCTTAACTCGGCGAAGGTATTGATAGCCGAGCTAACGAGTCGGAATCCGAACGTGTTCTACGAGCTTGGGTTGGCCCACGCATTGCAGAAGCCGGTTGTGCTGGTCTCATCTAACGAAAAGGACGTGCCGTTCGACCTGCAACACATTCGGGTTATTTACTATGATGTGATGGACCCGTTTTGGGGCGCAAAACTAATCGACAAAGTTGCCGAGAACGTGATTTCAGCGGTGAAGAATCCCGAGGAAGCAATTTTCAAGCGTGCGGTCGAGTAGCCGGGCGCTCGATCTAATACGTGAGTCAAGATAGCCCTTCCGTATTTTTCGCCGGTCCGCCGACGGGCACGAATCCTATTTTAGAACAAAGCCTCGCCGACGCAGTTAGTGGGTTGGGCGGGACGTTATACTACCCCGGAGACAGTTTTGGGAATGTCGGGGCGTTTCTGAGGCACATCGACACCGCGACAGTGGTGGTCTTCGACCTGTCCAGCCGGAATCCGAACGTCATGTTCGAGTTGGGTTACGCGCAAGCCCTCGGTAAGCCTACAGGTACCTCTTATCAAAGAACGCCCATAGCGTACCGTTCGATATTTCGAGTCACCGGTTTCTGCTATACGGAAGCTTTGATCATGGTGACACCCTTAAGAGGGTCCTCGACGACTTACTGCAGTCAGCTTTGAAGGAAGGGACAAAGGCGGCTGATCAGGGACGAAAGTCAGAGCACGGCCAGCGGGTTTTCATTAGTTACTCGCACCAGGACAAGCCGTTTCTAGATCGGCTGATGATTCATTTGCGGCCGTTGCAGAAACAGGGGCTAATAGATGTTTGGGTCGATACTAGGATTTCGCCTGGCAAAAAGTGGAAGGAAGAAATAAGTAAGGCTCTAGGGACTGCTAGTGTTGCAGTGTTGCTCGTTAGTGCCGATTTCTTAGCGTCGGATTTCATAGTTGACGACGAACTTCCTCCATTGTTGAAGGCAGCGGAGGATCGGGGAACTGTGATACTCCCCTTAATCCTAAAGCCTTGCAGATTTTCGCGAGATCCAAATCTCAAGCACTTTCAGGCCATCAATGATCCCCGGCATTCGATGATCACGCTGCGGGAAGATCAGCAAGAGGGGCTTTACGATCTGACGGCAGAGGCGGTGGAAAAAGCAATCTCCAAGAAAGATAGTTCTAGCTGTTAGCATTGTGGGGAATTACTCAACCGCGCGGATTTTTGTGTCACCCTTTGTGTCACCCGGCGGTCAAAAATCTGAGGATTCGTGATTATTCCTGAATAAGCGGATCAATTCGCAAGTGTTTTGAAAGAACTAAGTTGCGCAGCGGTGACGACGCCTAACGATTCCTGCAAAAACGCCCGTTTCGCCTTAGGAAACCCTTGTTCTATCCGTTGAACTACGGGGACTGAAGAGAAGTAGAAAGTAGAAAGGCTGAAGTAGAAAGTAAACGCTAACAGCAGGCAGCGGCCACGCTCGGGTCCGTTGTTTTCTTGCGGAGTTTGGCCAGCGCGCTCCGATCCCGTTTAAAGACAGGGTCGGTCTGCGCGCAGGCTTGCAGACACTTTAGGTTTGCTGCCAATTCGGGGGCGCGGCGCGCAGGAAGCGAGTAGATCATCCAATTCTTCTCCGGCTCGGCTCGCACCAGACCGCGCGAGCGAAGATAAGCGAGATGCTTCGAGATCTTTACCTGGGGCTCGCGCAGGATCGTTTGAAAGTGGCAAACACACAGAGGCGACCGGGCAAGCAGATGGAGAATGCGCAGCCGAGTCTCATCGGAGAGGCATTGGTAGATTTGGACCAAGTCCATGCCTAACAACAACAGGAAGAGGCCGCTTCAGCTTTGGTAGAGTCTGTCCCGCAGCGCTCTTTCGCCAGGCAGTCGGTCTGTTTCGCTCCCAACTGCAAGTTGATGTATCCGTCGCTGAACTCGGCAGAGGTGATGGGCGATTGCGTAATCAGGCCATTCTGGTACTCGACCTCAACCTCCATCTCGTCATTTGGCAAAACCTGGTCACCGAGGCGGAGGATCTTCGCGAACGTCTCCGCACTCAGGCGATGCGCGGAATCGTCGTCGTTTACCCACGTCTGCAAAAGACAGATGTCACGACGGTCATGCAGCTTTCCCCCGCAATCGATGAAGCGCTTGGTGACATGGCCAACTTCGGTGATGTGGAAATGCTGCGGTATCTGTCCTTCCTCGGGGAGAATGAAACGCGGAAGCGCCTCCGGATGGAGGGTGAGCAGAGCTCGAAGATTTTTCAGGTTCACCAGTGATCTATATTCCCGTATAGGTATATAGTCAAAGCCGATGCTTTTTGCGGCAGCGGAGATAACTGGCTAGCGCGAAGAGGACTCCGCGGCCGGATCGTTTTTCGCCGCGCCGCGCATGTTGATCAGGGCAAGGCCGACCTGCAAAGCGATCAACGCGTAGGCATGGTCGTGCCAGCCCCACGCAATCCAGAGAACGTTGCTGCCGAGAAATAGCCAGAAGCCCACGTTGCGTCCACGCTTGCTCTGGTTCCCGACAAACCAGGCTGCCAACAGGGTCACCACCATGGCCGGCCATTGCAGAAGATCGAGGGAATTCACGCAAGCATATCGTTTGTGGCGTGAGCGTCCCGCTTGCGAACCAAAAACAATCGCAGGCCAGAGGCTTGCGCCACATTGATGGCATCCCGGCTGCTAAATAGCCTACCGCAGAGCTAGGAGCACAATATCCTGAATAACTGATCTCCTCAGCTTTCAGCAGCGCGACCAGAAATGGTCGCGCTTTTTTTTGATTTTTCCGGAGGAAATCACCGGCCCAGGGGCGACCACCCGCCGCCGCCCTCACGAATCCTAGTTACCCTCTATGAACCCGGAAGATCTGCTCCCGCCGGTTAGGCACCGTCAGCCCCACTTGCGCGTCCTGCCAACCCCACCCCCGAAGCGACGTTGCAAGGCGCAGCCCGACTCAGTAACACCGCTCGAGCCAAGCCGCGACATCATTCACTTGCCGCCTCCCACCCATCGACCGCTGCGGTTGACCCGATCGAGTCAGCCCTTCCAGATTTGGAAAGAGCCGTTGATGCACCGCCCGGACGAAACCCACCGTCCCTCACCCGCGAAAAAGCCGGAACCATCACCGGCGCTGCGTGAGATCGTCCGG
Organism: uncultured Verrucomicrobiae bacterium; assembly: GCA_963746035.1. Taxonomy (GTDB): domain Bacteria; phylum Verrucomicrobiota; class Verrucomicrobiia; order Chthoniobacterales; family UBA10450; genus JBBRDU01. Next base: position 486,715 of record CAVUZN010000003.1, read on the forward strand.
GTTTACAGCAGGACGCTCGCGTTCCTGTTCCCCTGGCGTGGTCTGCATCACACGCCCTGAGTTGGCAAGCAATCCGGCGTCGCTAACTTTCCGCACCAAGGTTGGGAACGATCGCCCCTGCGCCGACAGTCGACGCCGCCACCGGGAGTAATTCAAATGCGCCTTAACGAGTTAGCCCAGGGAGATGTTGCCATCTTCGCGCTGGAAGGTGAGATCGACCTGCACTACGCCCCCGTCCTGCGGGGACTCTTCAAGGCGAAGCTCAAAGCGCAAACTCGAGCGCTCCTGCTCGACCTCAACAAGGTTAGTTACATCGATTCAACCGGGCTGGCAGCGATCATTGAGTATTTTCGCGACTGCGCGGAATATGACGGAGTTCTCTGTCTGGCGGGGCTGAGCGAACCGCTACAGAGGATTTTCGAGATTGTCCGGCTGGATCGCACCATTCCGATTTTTTCAACAGTGCAGGAAGCGGTGGCCGCTTTCGAACGTGGCGAACTGGCGCCCGCGCCGAATGATATGGTGAGGCGGCCCGCAGCCTAACGAAGCGCGTCTGCGTCGGTTAGCTCGCCGCGCTGAAATGCGGCGGGAATGAAGTTCTAAGAACACTCACTTCGCCAGCGGCGATTCGGCGTAACGCTCCAGCAGGTCAGCCGGATCCGCGTAGATCGCGATCATGCCGGCTTCCTTCAATTTCTCCGCCGCCGTGCCACCGCAAAGCAGACCCACTGCCTTCAAATGGATCTTCCCCGCCGCTTCTGCATCGAACCGGGTATCGCCGACCACCATCCCTTCTTCCGGCGCGATTTTCATTTTCTTCAGGCTCGCCGCGAAAACATCCGGCGCGGGCTTGGACGAATCCGCGTCGTCCGAAGTAATCTCGCAGTCGACCAGATCCTCAATCTTGCACAACTTTTTGTGATACTCGATCTCCTTCCCCTTGCCCGAGCTGGCGAGGGCAATGCTTTTTTCGTCGGCCCGGATGCGCTCGAAAAGCTCGCGCACTTTCGGGAAGGGCTGAACCCGTCCCAGGAAGTCTTCCTTGAATAGGCTCGACCGGGTACTCGTCCAGTTCTTCGCCAAATTCCTTGATCTGCGCCGGCGTTAGAAACATCGGGATGTATTGATCTGATCCTTTACCGATCTGGCTGCGCAGTTGTTCGATCGGAATCTCGAGCCCGAATTTTCGGAAGGCGATGTCCCACGCCTGCACGTGCAGTTCGTTCGAGTCCACCAGGGTTCCGTCGACATCAAAAATGACAGCTTCAATCATCGAGCAGAAATCGAAGCACCCGAGGGAATTGGCCGTCAGCCTGTGCGTCCAAATCTTACAGGAAAAGGTTACTGCTTTTCATGATTTGTGCTGCTACTGGTGTTCCGAATTTCGATGGCGTCTACCTGTCTCCGCCCTCCCCGCGCGTTCCTTCCCGCGTTCTTGCTCCTTTGTGCGATTCTGCCCGCCCATGGCGGGATCGACTTGAATGGGAACGGCCTGAGCGACATCTGGGAATTATTCTACGGTGCGCAGGCAATCAATCCGCAACTCGACAGCGACGGCGACGGCGCCAGCAACCTCTCGGAAAGTGTTGCCGGCAGCAACCCCTTCCGCGCCGCCTCGCGCTTGGCCGTGACCAAAGTCGATACGGTTCCAGGTGGCCTTACGCTGCACTGGCCGTCAGTGCCGGGTAAGGTTTACCACGTCTACAGCTCAGGGAACTTCAAGAGTTGGAGCCCAGCGGGATCGGACCGCGCCGGCACCGGCGGCGAGTTGCAGGACACTTTCACGCCCACGAACAACCCGAAGTTTTACCGCGTCCAGGTCACCGACGCGGACAGCGATGGAGATGGCCTAACCGATTGGGAAGAACGGCAGTTGGGATGGGACCCCAACAATCCTTCGACCGATGGTCAACAAAATGACTACGCCCGCGCGGTCGCTGGATTACAGGCGACGTCCAACAACATCACCATCACGGAAAGCGATCCCACCTGGTCGCCCTACTCGGCTGCCCCGGGAACCTTCGTGATCACACGCAGCGGCCGTTTCGATGCGCTGACGGTGAACCTCCAACTCGGCGGCAGCGCGGCCGCCGGTGTGGATTATCAGCCATTTTCCACCTCGGTGCAGATTCCGTTCGGCGCCAGCTCGGTTGTTGTCAGTGTCGCCCCACTCAACTCCAGCATGAAGACGATCAGCGCCACGGTCGCTCCGGGGTCTAACTACCAGAGTGGATCGCCTGCTTCCGCGACCATGACTCTGGCGCCGGGACCAATCGGCCAAATCGATGCGGCGCGTTTCCTGACCCAATCAACCTTTGGTGCGACCAACGCGTTGCTGGCGCTATTACAATCGCAAAGCTTCGTCGATTTCCTCAGCCAGCAATTCAACACCCCGGCAACGCTGACGCTGCCGCGCGTAGACCAGGCTGTGGCCGCCCTTCCCCCGGAGGCAAATCCCGGCTACAGCCAGTTCCAGGAAGTGTGGTGGTCCACGGTCGTTAACGGCCCGGACCAGCTGCGCCAGCGCGTCGCCTTTGCCTTGAGTGAAATCATGGTGGTTTCCTGCAACGGGAACATCATGAACAACCACCCTGAGGGTATGGCGACTTACTGGGATCTGCTGGCCCAGGATGCTTTCGGCAATTTCCGGCAACTGCTCGAGGACGTCACGCTCAACCCGGCCATGGGCGATTACCTCGACATGGTGCACAACGACAAGCCGAACGCAGCCGCTAACACCGAGCCTAACGAAAACTACGCGCGCGAGGTGATGCAGCTCTTCACCATTGGCCTGGATAAATTAAATCAGGACGGTTCGCTGCAACTCGACGCCCATGGCCAACCCATCCCGAGCTACGACCAGGATGTGGTGGAAGGTTACGCCCACGTCTTTACCGGGTGGTATTGGTATCAAAGCGGGACCCCGAAGTGGAATAACGCTCCGCTCAATTACCGAAGCCCGATGCTCGCCTTTCCAGATCATCACGACACCGGAGCCAAGCAGCTATTGAATGGCGTGGTCTTGCCGCCTAACCAGACGCAGGCGCAAGACTTGCAGAACGCGCTCGATCTGCTCTTCAACCATCAAAACACCGGGCCGTTTGTCTGCCGCCGGCTGATCCAGCGACTGGTTATCAGCAACCCCAGCCCCGGCTACATCTCGCGCGTGGCCCAGGTCTTCGCTAACAACGGCCAGGGAGTGCGCGGAGATTTGAAGGCGGTGATCCAGGCTATCCTACTCGATTCTGAAGCGCGCTCGGTCAACGTCAGCGCGGGCCCGAACTACGGACATGAACGGGAGCCGCTCCTGCGCCTAACGAATCTTTACCGCGCTTTCAACGCTTCTTCCGCCAGCGGCCGGCTGAACGTCGGCAACCAGACCTCGACTTTTGCTCAGTCTCCGCTTTATGCATCCAGCGTCTTCAACTTCTTCGCCCCCGATTACATGTCGCCCGGAACGCTTCAGCAGGCGGGCCTTTTCGCCCCGGAGTTCTTCATCACCACCGAGTCAACCGTGATCAGCTCGGCGAACAAAATCCGCACCGCCCTCTACAATCAGCCGTCGCAAACCAACCCTGACGCCATTGTGCTGGATCTCACCTCCCTCAGCGCGCTCTCGGGCAATCCGGCGGCGCTGGTCGACTCCCTCAATTACCTTCTGATGGCCGGCGAGATGCCGAGCGCCACCCGAAATATCGTGGTCAACACGGTCAGCCAGATTTCCGCCGCCAGTTCCCTGGAACGCGCCCAGACCGCAGTGCATCTGCTGGTGACCTCCCCGGACTTCGTGATTCAAAAATAATTGGGCTCATGACCATCTCCCGTCGCAACTTTCTGAGGCAAGCCGCCTGCGCTGCCGTCGGCACCACCTCGCTCGCTTCCACCGTTTGGAACCTACGTGCGATCAATGCCGCGGCCGCCCAGGCCATGAGCGGTAGCACGGAATTTCGCGCGCTCGTTTGTTTGTTTCTTTACGGCGGCAACGACGCCAACAACATGGTTGTGCCTAACGACAACGCGAGCTATAACGCTTACGCGACTGCGCGCGGAGCGCTCGCCCTTCCCCAGGGATCCTTGCTCTCCCTCAATCCGGTCACCGCGGATCCGCAGGGACGCACCTTCGGATTGCACCCGGGGATGCCGGAGCTGCAAAGCCTTTTCAATTCCGACAAGAAGCTCGCGTTGATGGCGAATGTCGGCACCCTGGTCGAGCCCACCACGCAGGCGCAGTATCTCAACGGCACCGCCAAACTTCCCGACCAGCTCTTTTCGCACGCCAATCAGCAGGTGGAATGGCAAACCGGTTGGCCCGATGCCCCCGCCACCAGCGGCTGGGGCGGGCGCATGGCGGATCTGCTCACTTCTTTCAACAACGCGGAGGCGATTTCGATGTCGATCTCGCTGGCGGGCACCAACATGTTCCAGGTCGGCCGAAACGTTTTCGAATACCAGGTCTCACCCGATGGCGCCGTCGATTTAAGCGGGTTCACCAGCAACAGCGGGCAGATTCGATATCAGGGCGTGCAGCAACTGCTCAATCTTCCGCGCCAGAATCTTTTCGAAGCCGAGTTTGCCAGGATTACCAACCGGGCGATCGCGAATAACGCCATCCTAACCAGCGCCTTGTCGCCGGTAACAATCAATACGCCGTTCCCGGCGAATTCTGATCTAAGCGATCAGCTCCTGATGATTGCCAAGATCATTTCGGCGCGCCAGACCCTGGGCATGCGCCGTCAGATTTTTTTCTGCTCCGTTGGCGGCTTCGATACCCACAGCAACGAGCTCGCGACGCAAAGCTCGCTCCTCGCTGAGCTGAGCCAGTGCATGAACGCGTTTTACCAGGCGACGAAGGAGCTTGGAATTTCGGACCGCGTTACGTTGTTCACCGCGTCGGACTTCGGTCGCACCTATCAATCGAATGGGAGCGGCGCCGACCATGCCTGGGGCAGTCACGCAATGGTTCTCGGCGGCTCGGTCAAAGGCGGCAACATTTACGGTGCTTATCCGACGCTGGTGTTAGGTGGTCCTGACGACGTTGGCGAAGGTCGCTGGCTGCCGAGCACATCGGTGGATGAATATTCGGCGACGCTCGCCAAATGGTACGGCGCTTTCAGTCCGAGCGACCTGACCAACGTCCTGCCCAACATTGGACGGTTCGCGAAGCCGGACATCGGCTTCATGAACCAACTCCCCCCACCCGACCCCGCCGGCGCCTAAGTCGAGTCTGTCGTCATGACCCGCCGGTTCGCGATCGTAGCGGTTCTTCTCATCGCTCTCGGCGAAGCGACCATCCTTTTCTTCGTCAAAACCAAAGAAAGAAAAGAAGTGCGAAGCCGGCAATTACTAAAGAGGCGGAGCCGACCCGGCCGGCGAGGGTTCCGCCCGATTCGTTGACGGAGAATCGCAGGGCATCGAGCACGCCAGCGGTCACCGCGGCGCAAGAACGCGCCGGTGAAGCCGATCCGGGAATGCGCGGCGTGAGGGAGACGTTGCGGAGTTACCGGAGCGCTTTCGGACAGAGTCCGGTGGGAACCAATGCGGAGATTACCAAAGCGCTGACCGGTGCTAACTCGCGAAAGGCAAACTTCGGAAGTGACGAGCTGAAGATCAACGACGGGCAGATTGTTGATCAATGGCAGCATCCCTACTTTTTCCATCAACTCGCCGGAAACGAGATGGAAATCCGCTCCGCCGGACCGGATGGCGTGATGTGGACGGCGGATGATGAAGTGATTCGGTGACGCGGCAATGCGGGGCCGCGGTCGTTGAAAGTAAGATCGGATGCTAAATCGGGGCGACTCCCGTCGTCCTCTTGTGCTTCATCTTGGGTGCCGGTGCTCTTCGATAGGAAGTAAATAGCGAGGATGCGCCGGGAGATCCCTCAGGCGCTCCCGCGCTTCGGGATGACACGCGAGAGGACGCCGTGCCGTGGTTGTACTGAGCGCACGCGAAACTTCCGGGGAGGGCGCGCGCCGATTGCGGCGCCCTCGCCGTAATTAACTAGACAAATCTAATAGAACGAAGGCGGGGCGCCATCGTAGGCGCGCGAGGCGCGCGCCCTCCCCGGAGTTCGACGCTGGCTACGAGCGAGTCTCTTTGGCGGCCCAATGAAACCAGCAGGATGGCCCGCCCGAAATGCAGCGCGCTAAAACTTGTCATCCCGAGGCCGCATAGGGTCGGCCGAGGGATCTCCCGACAAGCAAAGAATCGCCTAACTAGACTGCGATCGTTACGGCCGAAGACTCATCGCTACAGCGGCGGGGACGCCGCCTCCGAATGCCGTCGACCCTCGCTACAGCTTGTCTCTCCCGTGTGGCCGATTCAGATCCATTTCAGGCCCTAACGGAACGATTCCGGTCGGATTGATCTCGCGATGCGTCATGTAGTAATGCCGCTTGATGTGATCAAGATTCACCGTCTCGACGATCCCAGGCTGCTGGTAAAGATCGAGCAGATAGCCCTGCAGGTTCGGGTAATCTACGATCCGCCGGATATTGCATTTAAAATGGCCGAAGTAGACAGGATCGAACCGGATCAACGTACAAAATAGCCGCCAATCGGTTTCCACGATGCGCTTGCCAAAGAGGTAGCGAGAGGTGGTTAGGCGCTTTTCCAGTTGGTCGAGCGCACTGAAAAGTTTGGCGCAAGCTCTTTCGTAAGGTCTCTGGTGTGTGGCAAACCCGGCGCGATAAACGCCGTTGTTGATGTCCTCGTAAATAAAATCCGACAGCTTCTCCTGCTCTTCAGCGATATCGGCAGGAAAAAGATCGACCGCCTTTCCGTCCGCGAAACGGGCGAACGCATCGTTGAACATCTGGCAGATATCGTCCTCGCAGTTATTGACAATCCGGCGGGTCTGCTTGTCCCAGAGCACCGGAACCGTTACCCGCCCGTCGAAGTTTGGATCGGTGGCCACGTAGGCTTCGCTGAGAAATTCAAAGCCATTAATCGGATCCGACGAGAAACCAGGGCCGTCATGGAAGGCCCAGCCACGCTCGTCGCGAACCGGATCGACCACCGTCATTCCAATCGCCTGCTCGAGTTTCCTGAGTTTGCGCGCGATGACGGTGCGGCTGGCCCAGGGGCACGCTAACGAAACATAAAGATGATAGCGACCAGGCCCGGCTGGATATTCGGTCGATCCATCACCGGAAACCCAGGAACGAAAGGCGTCTTCCTGGCGCTGAAATTCTCCACTGGCCGATTGTTCCTTTTCGAACTGCGGCTTCATCATTCCCAATCTATCCGCGCCACGGAGCGCGGCCTAACGAACCGGTAGCGGCTCGGCCACCTGCCGGGTCGGCTTGGGGCCGGCAGGGCTGTGCCCTTCGTGGTGAGTATGCCCACTGCGCAGGAACGGCACGCGATCGAGAACGTTCTCCTGAAACCATTCCAGCCAGAGGTAAATCACCGGCGTCACGAACAACGTCACCATTTGCGAGAAGATCAGCCCGCCGACAATGACCAGGCCGAGCGGCCGGCGCGACGCGGCGTCCTGCCCAAAACCAAGGGCCAACGGCACCGCGCCCATCAAGGCGGCCAGCGTCGTCATCATGATCGGGCGGAATCGTTCCACGCTGGCCTCGTGAATGGCCGAGCGCAGATCCCAACCCTCGTCGATCCGTTGCAAAGCGAAGTCCACCACCATGATGCCGTTCTTTTTCACGATGCCTAACAAGAGGAAGAGACCGATGACGCTGTAGAGCGACAGAGTCGAACCGAACAACCACAGAGTGAACAATCCTCCGACCACCGCCGGCACGATTGCCGGAAAGAGAACGGTGATGGGATGCACGTAGCTTTCGTAAAGAATTCCGAGAATCACGTACATGACAAAAATTGCGCCGATCAGCAGCAGGGGCAGCGCCTGGAATAACTGGCGAAAGACCAGCGCTTCCCCCTGAAAGGTCGCCTGCACACCGGGATATTGTTGCTGAACCTGGGCGAAAGAATCTTCGATCAGTTTCGTGGCATCCCCGATCGCCACATCCGGAAGCAAATTGAAGTTGATCGTCACGCTGGTGAATTGGTTGAAGTGATTGACCGCCTGAGGACCCACGATCTCCTTCACCGAAGTGACGGCGCGCAAGGGCACAAGTCCGCCGCCGAGACCACTCGTCGTCGCCACCCCGCCACCCGAGCCCCCGCTAAAGACGGTCCCGTTCGCGCTGCTGCGCACGTAAAGATTGTCGAGGTCGTTAGGGAGAGCTCGCTCACTGTCCTTCACTTCCAGAATGACCTGATATTGGTCGTCCGGTTCCTTGATCAGATAGACGTAGTTTTGCGAGTAGGCGTTTTTGAGCAGGCTTTGCACCGCCGCCGTGGAAACGCCATAGAGCGCAGCTCGCTCGCGGTCGATGTCGACGGTCAGATTTGGAGTGCTGTTATAGAAATCCGAGCGCACTGAGGCGAAGCCCTTGTAGCCGGAAATCTTCGCCATCAAGGCGTCGGACGCGCGGTAGACATCCTGCGGGACAATTCCACTGATGGTGTAGGCATACTGCCCCTGCGCTTGATTGGTCGCGCCGACATTGATCTGCAAAACAGGCTGCGGCGAAATCACCGAGGTAATGCCGGGAATGGTGCTGAGATATTTCTGCATCTTCAGCACACACTCATCGATCGGCGCACGCTCCTCGCGAGGCTTGAAGATGACAAAGACAATGCCCTGGGAGCTGGACGTTCGGGAGGCAGTTCCGGCATTGGTGAAGAATTGGAGAACGTTCGGATCCGCCCGCAGCTTTTCGTTAACCTGCTGCTGATAAACGCGCATTTGCTGCGGGGAGGATCCTTCCTGGGCGATAAAGACGCCGCGGGCAAAACCGCTGTCGCCACGCGGCAACAAAGTGAATGGGAGATGGGTGAAAAAGAACCAAAGGCCGATGACGCAGGCGAGCAGGATGGGAGCGGCCAGGTAAGCGCGGTCGAGAAACCAATCCAGCCCCCTTCCGTAGGAGGCGATCACGTTTTTAATGAAGTCTCCGGTCCAGCGTTCCATCCGGCTGCGTTTGTGACCGGGCTGGTGCTCACGCAACATGCGTGCGCACATCAGCGGCGTCAGGGTCAGGGAAACTAGACCGGAAGCAAGAATGGCGACGATAATTGTGACCGAGAATTCGCGGAAGATTCGGCCTAACAAACCCGGCAGGAAAACCAGGGGAATGAAAACGGCGGCCAGCGAAAGGGTCATCGAAAGAATGGTGAAGGAAATCTCGCCGGCACTGTTGTAGGCGGCGCGCACGATCGATTCGCCATGCTCGGATCGGCGGACCACGTTCTCCAGGAAGACGATGGCATCGTCGACCAGGAAGCCGATGGCGAGGGTTAAGGCCATCAGCGTCAGATTGTTGATCGAGTAGTCGAGCAGGTACATCGCCGTCACCGTGATAAAGAGCGACATGGGAAGCGCGACCGCAGGAATGAGGGTATCGGTCGCGCGACCGAGGAAAACATAGATGACGAGCACGACCAGGATGAACGCAATAATGAGCGTGACCTGCACGTCGTGCACCGAATTCACAATCGTTAGGGAACGATCAAACACCGGCACCAGCGTGATCGAACCGGGCAAACTCGAACGCAGTTCCGGGATTAGAGCTTTCACGGAGTTTGCCACCTCGACCGCATTGGCGCCGGCCTGGCGCGAAACGGCCAGCACCGAAACCGACCCCGGCGGATTGAAGCCACGGACCCAGAAGGTTCGCGACGTGCGCTCATCCTGAACGCTTTGCCGCACCTCCGCCACGTCCTTCAAATAAACCGGCGATCCTTCCTTGTTTTTAGCGACGATTAGATTGCGATAACCCTCGGCGCTGTCGATCTGCCCGTTAGGCTGCAGGACAAAGGTGCGATGCGCGCCATCGAATTGCCCCGCGCCGGAATAAACCGTGCCCGCGCGGATGGCGGAGGCGAGATCGTCCATGGTCAATCCCCGCGTCGCCAGGGCCGCCGGATCGGCCTTGATGCGAATGGCTCCCTGCACCCCGTAAATATTGACCTGCGACACGCCGGGCAGGATCGAGATGCTTCTGCGCCACCGCAGTCGACGCATACTTGTAGAGATCGCCGTCTGTCATCGTATCCGAAATAAGGCCTAACAAATAAACAGCCTGATCGTTCGGATTGGTCTTGGTAAAGGTCGGCGGACTGGGCAGGTCGATTGGCAATTTTCCGGTCGCGCGCTGAATGGCCGCCTGCACGTCCGTGGCGGCGTCGGTGATGCTCTTGCCCAGGTTAAACTGCAGGGTCAGCGAGGTATTGCTCTGCGTGCTTGAGCTCGTGATCAGGTCGAGGCCGGGAATTTGCAGAAATTGCTTCTCCAGCGGGGTGGCGATGTTGTTCGCCATCGTTTCCGGATTCGCGCCCGGATAGGAGCAACTCACCTGAATGATCGGGTAATCGACGGCCGGCAGGTCGTTAACCGCCAGTTTGTTGTAGGTCGCGATGCCCGCGACAATCACCGCAATGGTCAGCAACACGGTCATGACCGGTCGCCGGATGAACGGCCCGGACAGGCCGGAACCCGTGACCTGGATCAGTTTTCCCCCAGGCGTATCGTGGGGCGGCGCCGCCGCCTGCGACTTTACCCGGTCAGAACCTCGGCCAGTTCCATCGCCGTTACCGGTCCCTTTCACGTCTGCGTCAAAGTCGTCCATGTCGCGGCGAGTCAGGGCGCTTTTTTCGCGCCGTCTACTCCCTGCGGTGGGTTATTAGCGTGATAGGGCTGCGCATCTACCTTGCTTCCGGGTCCGAGCGCAAGCTGGCCCGTCACCACGACTTTCTCGTGAAGCTCGAGCCCGCTTTCGATCACGGTCAGATCACCATCCTGGCGCTGGCCCGGCTTCACCGGACGCAACTCCACCGTGTTGTCCGGTTTCACCACAAAGACGAAGGGACCGCGCTGGCTGATCTGAACCGCCTGCGAAGGGACCAGCTTCGCGTCCTTGAGGATATCCAAAATGAAACGCACCCGCACAAACTCGGAAGGCCAAAGCGCGCGATCGGGATTAGGCGTGACCGCGCGGGCTTTGACCGTGCCGGAGCCGGGCTGAACGGCCGTATCTATAAAGTACAAGTCGCCGGTCCGGGGCGCCATGTTGGCGTCCGGTGCCCAGGTTTGAACCTTCACGTTCGGCCCGCCCAGATAATTCCGGACAAAACCGAGATCCGTCTCCGCCACCGTGAAGTCGGTGTAGATCGGATCGAGACCTTGGATAACGACCAATGGTGGGCTCGAAGGTCCGACGACGTTGCCCAGATCCACATTGCGAAGACCGATGCGGCCGTTGATCGGCGACTTAATGTAGCAGTAGTCGAGATTAACCTGCGCGGCTGCCGCTACGGCCTCGGACTTGTGCATGTTCGCCTGCGCCTGGATCGAAGTCCTGCGGTGAAATCACGCTGCGCGCGCGCAACTCCTCCTGCCGCTTCATCGTAATTTTATCCAAGGTGGCCTGGGCCTGCGCCTGCTCGAGCGCGGCCTGGAACGGACGCGGATCGATGGTGAAGAGCAGATCGCCTTTTTTCACATCGGCGCCGTCCTGGAAATGCCGGTTCACGATTTGCCCGCTGATCTGGGCCTGAACCTGGACGCTTTCATAAGCGGCGCATGTTCCGATCTCATCCAGGTAGACGGGAACATCCTTCTCGATCACCTCACTAAATAGAACCTGGCGAGGCGGCGGCGCCGGGGTCGGTTTTTGGCGCAGACCGATGGCGCGCCAGGCGAGTAAGAGCAACACCACCAGAATGACCGCGCTAACGACATACAGACGCCGGCGGCCTACTTTCCGCTCCAAATCCGCGATCGTGGTCTTCGTCGCCACGTTCATCTTCTCCAATGTCACCATGACTCTACTACCCTAGCCTGCGCAGGGCGCCAGCGCCCTCCTCTTTCGAGGGATCTCGCAGGCAACGCCCTACAAATCTCGTGACTAAGACACAGGTTACCCTTCATCTGTTCGCAATTCGCTGCGAACACGAGCGGAAAAACCGTTAGAAAAATTTCGCCTCAGCCTTCTCCGACCGCAAAAACGATTACGACCTGGTTCCGATAATCTTTCACGCGGGTGAGCTCGTGCGGTTCGTCGCGGCAACCATTTCTGTTCTTCGCGGGCCTGCGCGACCGCCGGCGGGCGAACCAGGAAATACCGTGTCTCCTGCGGTAACTGCTCGACCGTGGCCACATATTCGACGGGCGCACGCAGATAAAAAAAGAACGGCTGATAATTTGGATCGACCGCGTAAACGGTCGCTCCCGCGGGAATCACCCGGTCGATCTCGGCCGCGATGTTGCGCACTCGAGGATGTCTTTTGGCGAGGATCGAGGCAATTGGATATCCGACCAGACCGGCCAGAGCGGCGACAACGGCGAAGATCATGGCGAATCTCCGCCAGTTTAATTTCACCGGCCCCAGCAGATTCGCCAGGGCCGGCGGAAGACTGGATGGAAGGATGAGCGCATCCTCGGCAGAGGCCATGCCTAACAACCAGGCAAAACCCGCCAGTGCGGGAATTGAGTAACGCGGAGCAGAGCCGGGGATTAAGCTAACGAGCACCAGGGGGACAAATACGCCCCAGAGAAGCCCGCGCGCCATCTTCCCTTTTTCCGGATTCTGAAAGTTGGAAGGACGGATCAGTGGAACAAAAAGAATCCAGGGCAGCAGGTAAGCGAGGGCTCGCGGCAGAATCGTGACCCACGAGCCGAAGGTGAAGAAATCGCCGGTGACGCGTCCGGTGAACTGGGTGGACCAGCGATCAACCACATGATGCCCGCGACTGACTTCCAACAAGGGAATGGCCCACGCTACGAAGATGCCTAGCATAACGAGAATGCCGACCATGTGCGCGGGATGCCAGAGGGCGCGCCAACGATTAGAAGCGGAAGGAGCGGAGTCGGACTGCCAAAGGGTCGCCAGCACCACGGCATAAAAGAAAAAAAGATGCGTCGGACCTTTGGTGAGCCAGCCCAGTCCCAAGAAGATCCATGGCACGATCCAGGTCAGCCAGGGCGATCGCTTTTCTTCCCACCAGCTCAGCCACAAGACCACGGCCAGTGCCGTGATCGAGACATACAGCGCCTCAATTTCTATCAGGCGCCCCTTTTGCAGCATCGCAACATTCGTTAGCCAAACCAGGGCGGCCATGAGCGAGCCGCTCGCCCCCAGCGCGCGCCGTGCGACTGTGACAAAAACGATCGCGACGACCAGGATGGCGGCGACCGATGGCGCCCGCGCGGTCCATTCGTTGCGGATGCCGAAGAGCTTGAACGAAGCAGCCACTGCCCAATTGATCAGCGGCGGTTTCCGAAAATAATCTTCGCCCCCGACTTGCGGCACCAGGTAATTGCCTGACTCGAGCATGGCGATCCCGGGCAGGATTCGTCGGCCTTCCTCTCCCCTGATTTCGAAGAGACCCAGCGAAGGGAGATAAATCGCGGCCCAAAGTGCGATCACCAGCAAGAGATTGGTCCGCTGCGACATTCACCGGTGTGATAGGCCGCGAACCGCATTATTTCTAGAGAGAATTAGGTGGACTGGAGAAATTGGCCGCACTCGGACGAGGACGTAAGCGTGCCCCGTTTAGAATGCGGCGGTCGGAGACCGCCGCTACAGAGACCTGATGAGGGAATCGGCCATATTCCTACCCTCCTTGACGGGACCCCCCTCCAAAATTAAGGTAACCGACTAGTCCGCGCTGGAGGGAGTGGGAACTGATGGTCCCACTCCTTTTGGTCTGCGGGCTGCATGTTTTATGAACGCGGAATTTATTGCCATGCTGGACTACCTGGAGCGGGAGCGCGGGATCAAACGCGAGATCCTGATCGAGGCCGTCTCGAACGCGCTCCTTTCCGCCTCCAAGAAAAGTGTCGGCGCCGCCCGCGATTTGCGCATCGACATCGATCCGAAGACCGGCGACATCCGCGCCCTCGCCAACCTGGTGGTGGTTGAGAAGTGTCTCGAATCCGCAGGACGAGATCGATCTTAGCCAGCGCCCGCCGCCTCAAGCCGGATGCGCAACTCGGCGAGACCGTTGAAGTCGAAGTAACTCCGCGGAACTTCGGCCGCATCGCCGCGCAGACCGCCAAGCAGGCGATGATGCAGCGCATCCGCCAGGTCGAGAAGGAAATGATTTACGAGGAGTTCAAGGATCGCGCGGGTGAGATCGTCAGCGGCACTGTCCGCCGTTTCGATCGCTCCGACGTCATCCTCGATCTCGGAAAATTTGAAGCGATCATGCCGCAGCGCGAGCGCGTCGTGGTCGAAGACTACAACGTCGGCGATCGCCTGCGCGCCTACGTGGTGGCGGTCGATAACGGGATGCGCGGTCCGGAGATCATCGTCTCGCGCAGTCATCCGAATTTTGTGCGCCGCCTTTTCGAGCTCGAGGTCAGCGAAATCGCCGACGGCACCGTCGAAATCCGCGGCATCGCCCGCGAAGCCGGCTACCGCACCAAGATCGCGGTCTGGAGCGCGAACGAAAAGGTCGATCCGGTCGGCGCCTGCGTTGGCATGCGCGGTTCGCGCGTGAAAAACATCGTGCGCGAACTCAACAACGAGAAGGTGGACATCATCCGCTGGAGCTCCGATCCGAAGGATTTCGTGCTCGAAGCGTTGAAGCCGGCCAAGGTGAAGAACCTCGTCTTCGATACGGAAAAGAAGAGCGTGCAGATCTCGGTGGACGAAGATCAGCTTTCGCTGGCCATCGGCAAGAAGGGCCAGAACGCGCGGCTTACCTCCCGCCTCACCGGTTGGGAAATCAACATCGATAAGGACGCTTCCGCCACAACCGTGGTCGAGCAAAAGGTAGCGCAAGCGGCCCAAACCCTGGCCGGCTCGCTCCCGATCACCGAAGAACAGGCGGTGACCCTGGTTAAATCAGGATTTACGAATTTGGAAGGCCTCCGTGACGCCGATGTTCAGGACATCGTCGATATCCTTGCCGTGGATGAAGCCAAGGCGAAGGAGATCCATGAAGCCGTCCACCGTGACAGAGGTGGCTACAATAACGACTCGCTTAAGGATGGCTTAAGCCGTGAAAAAAGAATCTTATAAATCGAATGGCTACCAAGACGACCAGCAAGAGCGCAGCGCGCAAGCCGGCGGGCAAAACCCGCGGCAAAGAACACCACTGCGCGTAAGACCGCCTCTCCTGCTGCGTCCAAAGGTAAAGCCACCGCCGTCCACAAGAAGCCGGAGCCGGCGCGCCACGTCAAGTTCTAGCGCGGCCGCGACGAAGACCCCGGCCAAGCCCGCGCCAGTCGCTCCGCCCAAACCGGCTACGCCGCGCCGTGACGTGGAGACGGTCTCCCTCATCGACAAGAAGGAGCCGAAGAAAAAGACGCCAGAGGGCGAACAGAAGAAGGCGACCATTCTTCCGCCGATCTCGCGAATCCGCGCTCAATTCGAAACGCCGAAACCGGCACCAAAACCGGAGCCGCCGAAACCCGCTCCGGCACCAGAGCCGGTGGCGGTCGCTGCTCCGGTTGAGGAAGCCGCCGGCGAGCGAAGTGGAGGAAGCGAAGAACGTCATTCACATCAAGCCGCCGATCGTGGTGAAAGAGTTTTCCAACCAAATCGGTTTGAAGCCTTTCCAGCTCATCAAGGAGCTGATGACCGAGTTTAACGTTTTCGTTAACCAGAACCAGACGATCGAGCCCGACATCGCGACCAAGATCGCGGAGAAGCATGGCTTCGTTCTGGAGAAGGAAGTGCGGGTCAAAGGCGCCGGCGTTCACAAGGAAGAAAAGGTCGTCGTTGCGCCGCCACCGCCAGAGCCGCCGAAGGAAGAAGAACTCAAGACCCGCGGGCCGATTATCACCTTCATGGGTCACGTCGACCACGGTAAGACCTCGTTGATGGACGCCATCCGCAAGACGCGCGTTGCTTCCGGCGAAGCCGGCGGCATCACCCAGCACATCGGTGCCTATCGAATCGAATACAAAGGCCAGGCCATTACCTTTCTTGATACTCCCGGTCACGCCGCTTTCACCGCCATGCGTGCGCGCGGCGCCTCCGTCACCGATATTGTCGTGCTCGTTGTCGCCGCGGATGACGGCCTCATGCCGCAAACGATCGAGGCGATCAATCACGCCAAGGCCGCTTCCCATGTCGAGATCATGGTCGCGATCAACAAGATCGATCTTCCCGGGGCCAACATCGATCGCGTCAAAAAGCAGCTGCAGGAACGAGGATCTGACGCCGGAAGATTGGGGCGGTAAGACTGTCACCGTTCCGGTTTCAGCCACCAAAGGCACCAACATCGATCAACTGCTCGAGATGATGCTGCTGCAGGCGGAAGTGATGGATCTAAAATCCTCACCGACGGCCAAGCCGCGCGGCACCGTGATCGAAGCGCAAGTCGAGGCCGGCCGTGGCCCGACCGCTACCGTCATCGTGCAAATGGGAACGCTCAAGGTCGGCGACCCATTTATTTGCGGCGATTACAGCGGCAAAGTGAAATCGCTGATCGACGACCAGGGCAAACAGGTGAAAGAAGCCGGTCCGTCTGTGCCGGTGAAGGTTCTTGGATTCACCGGGCTGCCTAACGCGGGCGACGAGTTCCTGGTCATGGGCTCCGAACGCGAAGCCAAGGCTTTGAGCGAGGAACGGCTCGAAGCCAAGCGCACCGGCAAACTTTCGGCGCCGCAACGCGCCACGCTGGAAACTCTCCTGGAAGCGCCGGATGGAAAGAAACTGCTGCGCATCGTCCTGAAGACGGACGTGCAAGGCTCGCTCGAAGCGCTCTCCAACGCGCTTGCTCAGATCGACAGCAAGAAGATCGACCTCGAAATCATCCACGGCGGCGTCGGCCCAATTTCGGAGAACGACATTCTGTTGGCCAGCGCTTCAAACGCGGTCGTGATCGGCTTCAACGTCAAAGCGGAAAACCTCGCCATCGGCGCGGCCAAACGCGAAGGCGTCCAAATCAAGCTTTACTCGATCATTTACGAGTTGATCGACCAAATCAAAGAAGCCATGGCCGGGATGCTCGATCCCGAACATCGCGAAACCGTTATCGGTCACGCCGAGGTCAAGCAGGTCTTCCAACTCAGTCGCGGTATCGTCGCGGGCTGCCTCGTTACCGATGGCCGCATCGCGCGGACGGCGCGGGCGCGGATCATGCGACGACGCCAGCCGGTTTACGATGGCGGAATTTCCACGCTGCGCCGTTTCCAGGACGACGTGAAGGAAGTTCGATCCGGGCTCGAGTGCGGCATCAAGCTGGGTGATTTCAGCGAATACCAGGTTGGCGACATGATCGAGGCCTACCAGCTCGAGCAGGTAGCCCAGAAACTCTAGCGTCCACGTTAAACCGTTGAAACGTTAAAGCGTTGAAGCGGTCAGGACGGACAGCCGCTTCAATTTTTAACTGTTCAACGCTTTAACGTTTGATGAAACATCGCCAGGAACGCGTTAACGAATTGCTCAAACGAGAGCTCAGCAGCCTGATCACGCGCACCATGACCTTTGAGGGTTCGCTGGTGACGATCAATCAGGTTGATGTCACTCCCGACCTGAAGAGCGCGCACGTCTTTGTCAGCGTGCTCGGCTCAGCCGGCAAAGCCGCGGTCATGGAAAAACTTGAGGCCAATCGAGTAGATCTTCAAACGAACATGGCCCGGCACGTGGTTTTGAAATACACGCCGCATCTCGTCTTTCATCTCGACGACTCGATCGAGCGCGGCACGCGCGTGATGGAGATTCTGCAGGAACTCGAGCAGCCAGACGCCGGTGAAAAGTAACGCCGACGTCTTTGCGCAAATCGCGCAGGTCATGCGCGAAAAACAAGACTTTGTCGTGCTTAGTCACGTCCGGCCAGATGGTGACGCGCTCGGCAGCCAGCTCGCCATGGCTCTCACCCTGAAGAAGCTGGGCAAAGATGTCCGCGTCTGGAACGAGGACGGAATGCTGGAGAAATACTCCTTTCTGCCACGGGCCGAGCTGCTCAGCCGCCCGCCCGCGGAAAAGCAAAAGGTCGAAGTGCTCATTGCCCTCGACACCGCGATTCAGAATCGCATGGGCACGGCGCTGGAAGCAGCCGATTCGGAGATTTGCATCAATATCGATCATCATCCGAGCAACCCGCGCTACGGCGATCTGGTCTGTGTCGATCCGACTGCGCCGGCGACTGGCCAAATCCTCTTCGAGCTGCTTAAAGCCGGAAATTTTCCCATTGATTGCGAGATTGCGGAAAACCTCTTCGTCGCCATCTCCACCGACACCGGCTCGTTTCAATATTCGAATACGACCTCGCGCACGTTTGAGATCACCGCAGAACTCGTCCGCGCCGGCGTCAACGTGGGTCGACGTTAGCCAGAAGCTTTACGAAAATTATCCGCGCCGTCGGGTCGAACTACTTCGCGAGTTACTGCGCACGATGCGCTTTGAGAGCGACGGACAGATCGGCAGCTTCAGCCTGAGCATGAAAACCGCCGCTGACCTCGGGGTCCTGCCGGAGGATAACGAAGGACTGATCGACCATTTGCGCGCGATCCAAGGCGTCGTGGTCGCGGTCTTCTTCGAGGAACTCCCCGACGGGAAGGTTCGCGTCAGCATGCGTTCGAAGAGCGACCGCGTCGATGTCTGCGCCATTTGCGCGAAATTTGGCGGTGGCGGACATACCCTGGCCGCGGGAGCGCGCGTCCGGGGAACGTTGGCCGAAGTGGAAGAGAAAGTCCTCGGGACCATCCGCGAGTTTGTGCAAGCGGCGTCATCCAAGGGTTGAACATGCAGAGCCTTCCTCGCTTCAACTTCTCCCTGCCATGAACTCTGACGGACCGGATGGAGTCCTCCTGGTCGACAAGGCCGAGGGCATGACCTCGCACGACGTTGTCGCGCTGATACGCCGGCGCATGGAAATCAAAAAGGTCGGTCACTGCGGGACGCTCGATCCGATCGCGACCGGTCTCCTCCTGCTCACCATCGGCCGCGGAACCAAAATCCAGGATCTCCTCATGAGCGAAGACAAGGAATACAGCGGGACGCTGGTCCTTGGCGTGAGCACGAGCACGCAGGACCGCGAAGGAGAAGTTGTGGAGACGAAACCGGTTCGATCTTTCAGTGACGAAGAGATTCGCGCCGCCTTCGACCAATTCCGTGGCGATTTTTATCAGATGCCGCCGATGGTTTCGGCCATCAAACATGGCGGCGTACCGCTTTACAAACTTGCGCGTGAAGGAAAAACGGTCGAGCGCGAGCCGCGCCTGGTTCACGTCTACCGTTACAGCATCGATCGCATCGCGCTTCCGGAGATCGATTTCACCGTTGTTTGCAGCAAAGGCTTTTATGTCCGCACCTACGTGCACGATATCGGTCACGCTCTCGGGTGTGGAGGACACCTGAAGAATCTCCGGCGAACCAAATCAGGAAGGTTTGCGGTCGATGGGGCGATCACGGTTGCGCAAATCAAGGATTCAGCGCGCGAAGAAATTCTGAAGCGAATGCTTTCGCTACCGGAAGTGTCGAGGCTAAGGGGAGCCTAGAGCTTAACTTTCGAAATACGAATTTTGTCTCCTGATGGAAATCCTCCATTCCATTCCCGAGCTCTCACGCCTGCGCGGCCCCCTCTTTCTCGCCATCGGCGTCTTTGACGGCGTTCATCTCGGCCACCAGGCGGTGATTTCGACTTCGGCGGAGCATGCTCGCGCCGCAAGCGGAACCTCCGTGGTGATTACGTTTGATCCGCACCCGGTGAAAGTTCTGCGTCCGGAACAGGCGCCGCGCCTACTCACCGCCACCCAGCACAAGGTGGCGCTGATTCGCGAGCTTGGGGTGCAGCATTTGTTAGTCATCCGATTCGACCATGAATTTGCCGGCACCCGACCGGAAGATTTCGTGGCGCAACTGGTCGAAAGTTCAAAACCACTGCGGGAGATCTGCGTTGGGCACGAATGGTCTTTCGGCAGAAACCGCGCCGGGAATCTCGAGCTTTTGCAAAGCCTCGGCCTCCAATCGAACTTCAACGTGATTGGCATTCCGCCGGTCACGGTAAACGGCAGGGTGGCGAGTAGCACCGCCATTCGACAATCGGTCGAGAACGGAGATCTCGCCGCCGCCGCCGAAATGCTGGGACGCCCCTACACCATTCTTGGAACGGTTGAACACGGTGAAGCGGTCGGTAATCGCCTTGGCTTTCCCACCGCCAACCTCAGCGCGCACAGCGAGCAATTCCCGCCTAACGGCGTTTACTTCGCGGAGGCCTCGCTCGATGGCGAACGCTTTGTCGGCGTCATCAATCTCGGCGTGCGACCGACGGTCGCGCGCGGCCTTCCGCAGCGGACCCTCGAAATCCATCTTCTCGATTTTAACCGCGACATTTACGGCAAAGATCTCGAAGTCCGCTTCGAATGCTTTCTCCGCCCGGAGATGAAATTCGCGAGCGTCGAAGCGCTCACCGAGCAGATCGGCAAGGACGTTGCCGCCGCTCGCGCGTTAGCGACCCCGAAAAACTGATAACAATTCGGCCTGCGAGTCCTGCGAGCGATTGAAGGCGGCGAAGGCGCCTACCCCGGTCACCAGCAGGCTGAACACAGCCGCCGCCGCCAGAATGAAGACTGGCGAGATCTGAGCCAGACGATGGAAAGCGTCGATGACGAAATGGCCGCCGCCGGACAGAAAGTAAGTCACGATACTGGCAACGATGCTTGTGCCGAGAAGAATAACCGCCCTCAGCGGTTGGCGACGCACCCGCGGCGCCGGCATTTGATTGAGAACACGGCGGGTAAACCCCGCGTCATCGATGTAGGGCGCGGCTTCCCGGAGCTGCCGATCCAATTCATCCAATTGGTTAGCCGGTTCCATGTTCAGGTTGCCCATGCTGCCAGGGTTTTTTTCAATTTCTCTCGGCCCCGTAAGACATTGGTTTTAACGGTGCCGAGCGGAATATCGAGCACTCTGGCTGCCTCATCATGCGATAAACCACTCTGACAGCAAAGTAAAACCGCCGTCCGCTCATGCAGGGGAAGTAAGCTTAAAGCGTGCATGAGGTCCTGCCGCAGGCCGGGATCGACCGTCTGCGGGTCCTGTTCTGCCTCCCATGCGCCTTCATCGATCCCGACCAGCTCCTTGCGGCGGCGGGCGTCCTCGCGGAAAACGTTGTAGGCAATACGATAAAGCCAGGTAGAGAACTTCGCCTCTCCGCGGAAGCTGCGGATATGTTTATAAGCGCGCAGGAAGGCTTCCTGCGCCAGGTCGTCAGCCAGCGCCAAATCAGTCCGCGTAAGCTGACGCAACAAGCCTCGCACGCTCGATTGATGCCGACGAACCAGCTCGCCAAAGGCGTGCTGGTCGTCATCAACAAGAACTCGAGCGACAAGGTCGGCATCGGTGAGCTCCACCCCCCGAGACTACGGTAGTGGCGGGGGATTGTCTGCCTTGGCTTCCGCCGAAGGCGCTTTGGGTTCAAGTTTCCAGACCAGGAGATAGCCCAGACCGATCAAGAGCGGAATGATCCCGATGCTCCAGGAACCGCCTTCCCAATCGTTGACCGCGCCAAGGAAGACGACGAGGCCGACGCCGATCATCATTAATACAACCCCACGCCGGATGTCCGAACGCTTCCGTTCGTGGACCGGCGGATTCAAGAGCGCAGCCGGCACCGGCTGACCTTTC
The DNA here is from genome assembly GCA_963746035.1 of uncultured Verrucomicrobiae bacterium. Classification (GTDB taxonomy): domain Bacteria; phylum Verrucomicrobiota; class Verrucomicrobiia; order Chthoniobacterales; family UBA10450; genus JBBRDU01. The sequence goes on from CAVUZN010000003.1 coordinate 508,326, forward strand.
TCAACCATCATCCGGACGGTCTTGTGCATCATGCGGTTCCGCGAGAATCCGAAATACATAATGACGCCAACGATCAGCACCGGCGTGCCGAAGACCGCCATCAGGGCGATGCCGACAATGGGGATGACGTTGTCCGGGATTTCGTCGTGACCAAGCTTGGTGTGACCGTGGACTGATTCGGAGTCTTCCGAGTCGTCGCCGCCGTCGAACTGAATATTGAAGCCTTTGTTGTGCTTCGTTTTCTTATCGACCTTATTCCGAATGCGATCGGCCAGGGCGTTCGAACCAGGCGCGGTCGGGGAGACCGCTGGCGTCAGGGCGGGCGTTAAGCTTGGCGTTACGGCAGGCACCATGGCCGAAGGCGTGGGCGGCATCGGGGGTGGAACCTGAGCGATCGCCGCCAGGGTTAGGCCGCTCCAACAGATCAAAGTAATTAGCAGTTTATTCATTATTAACCTCTCGATAGTGAGATGCGGGCCGGGGGGCGGTTGGATTCAGGAAAATGGGACAAATTTAGCGGCCAAAAACGGTTCTCGACGAGATCTCAGGAGCTTCGTCTTGTTCGGCGGTCATAGACCGCCGCTACAGCACACGCCGCTTGAAGAATCGCATTCAGGGGCAACACGCATATGGTGAACTAGCGACGGTCTGTGACCGCCGAGAGGAGTTCCGCACGGCGGAAAAGGATCGTTCTACTTAAACTGCTCAACCTCCGTCGAGCCGCGCAGCGCGGTGGTGGAGCTTTGTCCCCCCGCGATTACCTGCGCCACCTCGTCGAAGTAACCCGTCCCGACCTCCCGCTGGTGGCGGGTCGCGGTGTAGCCTTCGGCCTCGAGGGCGAATTCCGCTTCCTGGAGCTCTGAGTACGCCGCCATCCCCCGGTCCCGGTAACCCCTCGCCAGGTTGAACATCGAATAATTGAGGGCGTGGAACCCCGCCAGGGTAACAAACTGGAACTTGTAACCCATCGCTCCGAGCTCCCGCTGGAACTTCGCGATCGTTGCCGAATCGAGCTTCTTTTTCCAATTGAACGAGGGCGAACAGTTGTAAGCCAGCAACCGATCCGGACAAACCTCGCGAACGCCCTCCGCAAACCGGCGCGCTTCCTCAAGATCCGGAGTACTGGTTTCGCACCAGACCAGATCCGCATAAGGCGCGTAACTCTGCCCGCGCGCAATCGCCTGCTCAATTCCCGCGCGCACGCGATAGAACCCTTCCGGGGTGCGCTCCCCCGTCAAAAACTCGTGATCGCGCTCATCAATGTCACTCGTTAGGAGAGCGGCCCCGCCCGCGTCCGTGCGCGCAATGATTAGCGTCGCTACATCCGAAACATCTGCGGCCAGACGCGCGGCCACGAGGTTACGAATGGCATGAGAAGTCGGCACCAGCACTTTGCCGCCCATATGACCGCACTTCTTCTCGCTCGCCAGTTGATCCTCGAGGTGAACACCGGCCGCGCCCGCATCGATCATCGCCTTCACCAGCTCGAAAACGTTAAGCGGACCGCCGAAGCCGGCTTCCGCATCGGCCACGATCGGGACGAACCAGTCGATGTCGTCTTTGCCTTCCGCGTGCTGAATTTGATCCGCGCGCTGCAGCGCATTGTTAATCCGGCGCACCACCGCCGGAACACTGTCGGCGGGGTATAAACTTTGATCCGGATACATTTGGCCGGCCAGGTTCGCATCGGCTGCGACCTGCCAGCCACTCAGGTAAATCGCCTGGAGACCGGCTTTCACCTGTTGCACTGCCTGATTACCGGTGAGCGCGCCAAGCGCGGGAATATACGGTTCGGTCTCGAGGGAGCGTCTCAGCCTTTCCGCGCCCTGCTGCGCCAGCGTATGCCCGATCTTGAGACTGCCGCGTAGCCGGGCAACATCCTTGTCCGAATAGGGACGCTCGACTTTCCAAGTCCCCTTTTGCGTCTGCCCGTTTCTTCGGCTTGCTCCGTTCGTGTCCGTGGCGCTGCTTCCGTTTGGTTTCATATCAATCGAGGTGCTGGTAGGCCGGCAGCGTTAGAAAATCCGCGAACCGGTCGTTAGTCGTTATTTCTTCAAAAATTTCGCGCGCGAGGTCGAACTTTCGTTCGCCGTATGCTTCGGCCCCCATCTGGACCCGTAGTTTCTCCAACTCTTCCTCCAAGACCTGGCGAAAGAGCTCGCGGGTGACCTTCCGTCCATCGTCGAGGCGGCCTTCAGGATGCCGAATCCATTGCCAGAGCTGGGCCCGGGAAATCTCTGCGGTCGCGGCGTCCTCCATTAAATTATAAAGAGGAACTGCCCCGCTTCCGCGCAACCAGGCCTCCAGGTATTGCACGCCGACCGAAACATTGGTGCGCAAGCCCGCTTCCGTGATCGGGCCACGCGGCTCGAATTTGAGCAGGTCGCCCGCCGTGACCCGCACGTCATCGCGTTTTCGGTCAATCTGGTTAGGCGTTTTCATCCGCGCATCGAATGCTTCCATGGCCAACTGTACCATCCCCGGATGCGCGACCCAGGTGCCGTCGTGCCCATCATTGGCCTCGCGCTCCTTATCCGCGCGCACCTTGGCGAAGGCCGCTTCGTTGGCCTGGGGGTCGTTCTTCACCGGAATCTGCGCCGCCATTCCGCCCATCGCAAAAGTGTTCCGACGATGACACGTCTGGATGCAAAGAAGCGAATACGAATGCATGAAATGCGTCGTCATCGTCACCAAGGCGCGGTCGGCCAGAAGAAAGTCGCGATGCGCCGCAAACTTTTTGATGCAGGAGAAGATGTAATCCCATCGACCACAATTCAGGCCGGCGGAATGGTCGCGCAGCTCATAAAGAATCTCGTCCATCTCGAACGCCGCCGGGATCGTCTCAATCAAGACCGTTGCCCGAATGGTGCCGCGCGGAATACCGAGCTCGTCCTGCGCAAAATTGAAAACGTCATTCCAGAGGCGCGCTTCCCGATGACTCTCCATCTTCGGCAGATAAAAATAGGGGCCGGAGCCACGGCTGATCAGCTCGCGCGCGTTGTGGAAGAAATAAAGGCCGAAATCGAAAAACGCTCCCGCGATCGGCTGCCCCGCCACCAGCAAGTGCCGCTCGGACAGATGCCATCCGCGCGGCCGCACCAACAGCACGGCAGTTTCTTCCTTTAGGCGATATTCTTTTCCCTCCGGTGAGCGGAAGCTGATCGTGCGCCGGATTGCATCACGCAGGTTGATCTGGCCTTGCACCATGTTGTCCCAAGTCGGCGAATTCGCGTCCTCGAAGTCGGCCATGAACATCTTGGCGCCGGAATTCAGGGCGTTGATCACCATCTTGCGATCGGTCGGCCCGGTGATCTCGACCCGCCGGTCGAGCAGATCGTGCGGAATCGGCGCGCAACTCCAGTCGCCGCGGCGAATCTCTTGGGTCTCTTTCAGAAAATCCGGCAGCTCTCCCGCATCGAACCGGGTCTTTCGTTCCTCTCGCACGGCCAAAAGTTCCTGCCGGCGCGTTTCAAATCGCCCGTGCAAAGCGGCGATGAACTGCAGGGCTTCGGCCGTCAGGACTTCGGAGAAGGCCTCGCCGACGTGACCCGTTACTCGAACATCTGCCGCGGTTTGCGTTTGTTTTTCATCCATCACTGGCATTCTCCTACTCTTCGGGCCGTGGGAAAGACTTGGCCGTCATTTTGGGTGTGCTGCGGCTTCGCGGCACGCCTAATCGCCAAGGAGGAATGCGGCGGTCGAAGACCGCGGCTACAGGAGAAATCCGCGTTTGTCCGCTAAGCATGGACGAGACAAGCTCGTCCCTCCCAGTGTCATTTCCCCCCAGGCGCGTATGGGAGGGACGAGCTAGTCTCGTCCAGAAAGGAAGTGGAGCGGGTGAAGGGACTTGAACCCTCGACATTCTCGTTGGCAACGAGATGCTCTACCACTGAGCTACACCCGCATCGGAAAGAGGTGGGAATAATCGGCGAGAGTCGGTTTCGCGCAAGATTTTATTGCGATTCCACTGAGGAGCCGGCTCGTCTGGAGGATTCTTGCCACGGCCGGCCTCGAGGCATCATCGAGTCCCCACTTCCCTAATGACAAAGCTCCGCGGTTGGCGAGACTCACCCTCCATGGCAAACGCGGTCAAACCATCGCTCGCCGAGTTCAAAGCTCTGGCAGCCAACGCGAATGTCGTTCCGGTCTGGCAGGACCTGATCGCCGACAGCGAGACGCCGATTTCCGTTTTTGCGAAAATTCAAAACGCCGGCCCCTGCTTCCTCTTCGAATCCGCCGAAACCAGTGAGCAAGTGGGGCGCCACTCGTTTATTGGCTGCGATCCGTTCATTCGTTTCGAAAGCAAGGACCGAAATGTGTCCGTTACGCTGGAGGGAAAGACCAGGACCTTCGAAACCAAAGGAGATCCTCTGCACGAGCTCGCATCGCTTCTCTCCGCCTATCGAATAGCGCCGGCTGGCCCGTTGAATCATTTCGTCGCCGGCGCCGTCGGCTACATCGGGTTCGAGGCGATTCATTTTTTCGAACCAACGGTCCCGCGGCACAGCCGTGACGACCTGCAACTGCCCGACATGGTGTTCGTGGTGGCGCGAACGATGATCGTTTTCGACCATCGTTTCCGGAAGCTGCGTTTGATTCGCAATGTTTTCGTTAACGATTCGGACGATCTCGAGAAAGCGTACGCCGCTGCGCACGCGGACCTCGAAAATCTCGTAACCCGGTTGAATCAACCGGCGGCACTGAAGAACGTGCCGGCGGCTTCACCTGATTCGATCGCAGCGCCGCGCAGTAATTTCTCTCGCGACGAGTATGAATCGATCGTGCAAAAGGCACGGGAATACATTGCGGCTGGCGACATTTTCCAGGTCGTTTTGTCGCAGCGTTTCGAGACCGACTACGACGGCGACGCTCTTACCCTTTATCGTTGCCTGCGCTTCGGCAATCCATCTCCCTACATGTTCCTCCTAAAGTTGTCCGAGCAATTCACCGTGCTCGGCAGCTCGCCCGAAATGCATCTGCGCGTGCGCGGTCGCACCGCCGAGATTCGCCCGATCGCCGGCACGCGCTGGCGCGGAGCAACTCCGGAGGAAGACGAGCGGCTTGCCGAAGATCTGCTAGCCGATCCGAAGGAACGCGCCGAACACGTGATGTTAATCGACCTCGGTCGCAACGACCTTGGACGCGTGGCTGACCTCAGGCACCGTGAAAGTAACGGAGCAAATGGTGGTTGAACGCTACAGCCACGTCATGCACATCGTCTCGCACGTGGTCAGCGAGGTGGCCGAGGATCGGAATGGCTTCGACGCCTTGCGCGCAACTTTTCCGGCCGGAACTGTTTCCGGCGCCCCCAAAATTCGCGCCATGCAGATCATCGCTGAACTCGAGAAGAGCCGGCGCGGCTTTTATTCGGGCGTGGTCGGACATTTCAGCTTCGATGGCGCAGTCGATACCTGCATTGCGCTGCGCTCGGTCGTGCTGAAGAACCAGAAAGCTTACCTGCAAACGGGCGCCGGGATTGTCGCCGATTCGGAACCGGCGCGTGAATTCGACGAGTGCGTCAACAAAGCCAAAGCCATGCTGGAAGCGATCGAACGTGCCCGGCAAATGATCTCATGAAGCTGCTCGTCGTCGATAACTACGACTCCTTCACCTACAATCTGGTGCAGTATTTTTCAGAACTCGGCGCCGAAGTGGTGGTGAAGCGCAATGATGACATCACGCCCGAGCAAGCGCGCGCGCTGCGACCGGATCGGATCTGCATTTCGCCCGGGCCGGGACGGCCGGAAAACGCGGGGGTGTGTCCGGAGTTGATCGCGGATCTCGGTCTGGATGTGCCAATTCTCGGGGTCTGCCTCGGCCACCAATGCATCGCCCAGGTTTTTGGCGGGAAGATCATTCGCGCGCCGAAATTGATGCACGGCAAAACGTCGCTGATCTCACACAACAACAATGGGGTCTTCGAATCGCTGGCCCAACCTTTTCCGGCCACGCGTTATCATTCGTTAGTCGTGGAATTAAATTCCTTTCCGCAAACGCTCGAAGTGACCGCCACCTCGGACGACGGCGAGATCATGGGCCTGCGCCATCGCGATCTGCCGCTGCACGGCGTTCAGTTTCATCCAGAATCGATCCTGACTAGCCCGGGCAAGGATCTGCTGCGGAATTTTCTGCAGCTTCGTTAAACTGGCGAAGCGCGGACGAGACAAGCTCGTCCCTCCCCGTCTCATCTCCCCCCAGGCGCGTACGGGAGGGACGAGCTAGTCTCGTCCGCGATCAGGACGCTAGAGCGCCCCGTTTCGGCTAACGACTTCGTGGATCGCGTGCAGCTGCCGCGACATCTCTTCAAATTCCGCAATGGTCAGTGCTTGCGCACCATCCGAAAGAGCTTCATCCGGGCGCGAATGGACCTCCACCATGATCCCGTCGGCACCGACGGCGACGCCGGCACGCGCCAGCGGCGTCACCATGTAACTCCGGCCCGTTCCATGCGCCGCATCGACGATGACCGGCAAATGTGAAATGCGCCGGACCGCCGGGACGGCGGCGAGGTCGAGAGTGTTGCGCGTGTGTTGCGCGAATGTGCGGACGCCGCGTTCGCACAAAACAATCTGATAGTTGCCTTCGGTCATGATGTATTCGGCGGCGAGCAACCATTCCTCCAGCGTGGCCGCCATCCCGCGCTTCAACAAAACCGGCAGCTTCGACCGCCCGACCCGTTTCAGCAGGGTAAAATTCTGCATGTTGCGCGCGCCGATCTGGATCATATCCGAATATTTCTCGACCAGCTCGACCGTTTCGCTGTCCAAAACTTCGCTGACAATTTTCAAATCAAACTCGCGCCGGATCTCGTCGAGAATCTTCAGCGCCTCCTCCCCCAATCCGGAAAATGAATACGGCGAAGTGCGCGGCTTGAACGCTCCACCGCGGAAAAATTTCGCGCCGCTGCGCGCCACGGCTTCGGCCGTGGCAAAAGCCTGTTCGCGGCTCTCGACTGCGCACGGCCCGGCCATCATGGCGAGAGATCCGTCACCGATTTTTGCGCCGCCGACGTCGATCACGGTCGGGTCCGGGCGCAGGTCGAGCGAGATCAACTTGTAGGGCTTGGTCACGCGGATCGCCTCGGCCACTCCCGCGAGATTTTCGAAATGACTCAGATCAACCGCGCCCTGGTTTCCAGTAACACCAATCGCAGTGCGAGTCGCTCCGGGCATGGGATGCGCGCGGAAGCCAAGCGCTTCGATTACGCGAATGACATTGGCAATTTCGTCGCCGGAAGCACCGGCGTTCATCACGATCAGCATTATGAGGACGCTTACCTACCTGCCCCCTGTGCCGGGGTCAACCGTCAACCCAATGCCCGGGAGCGCTCGCGGCGTCCCCGCCGCGAGGTAACTCGAAGATGCAGAGAGGGAGGTCACTCCGTGAAATTGGTGTAACCATTCGCGCCATATGTGGGGTTCCTCGGTCGCGCTGCCCACGCCGCCTCGGAACGACAGAAGGGCGGGAAGAGTGTGCGGGGTGGTTCGATCTTAGTGGCCAAGTGCGCAGCGTTTGCTAGGGAAATGGAAGTGGGACGAGACGGAACTCGTCCCTCCACGCCATCGCGTTAGGCGAGGGCTCCCGCCCGCTGTCATCCTGAGCGCGGGCGCGTCGAAGGATCTCCCGACGAAGTGTGCGTACTGCTTTGTATTCGAGCGAAAATGCATCCACGACTCAGTGGAATCCGCGGGAGCGCTCGCGCGGGGCGCGCTTCCCTATCGCGGCATTTGATCGCCGACAGTTCGTTACCCATCGAAAAAACCGCGAATCGGTCGCTGAGGGTGTCTCTTTCACGTGATTACGCTTGCGAGCGGGCAGGAAATCGCGCCGAAATAGAAAGGTGCAACGAATCCTCGCGTTGATCGCGATTTCGGTAACCGCGGCCGCGGCCACGTCGCCGGCTCTCGGCTTCGAAAGATCTTTCTGGGTTTGGCAACGCTCTTCTCCGCTAAGCGAACAAGAGCTCGCCGTTCTAAAGCAGAACGGGATCACCCGCATCTTCTGGCATATCGGCGAACTGGTGAACACCGGCGACGACTGGCAATGGAAAAGCCGATTCCCCCTCCCGCCTTCCAGCGAGATTCGCTTTGATCCGGTCGTCCGACTGGTTTCAAACGAACGTTCACCTTTCAATGAAAGATCGCTTGAGCGGCTGCGTAAGGTTGCGGTGGGCTCGCGGCAATCCGATATCCAATTCGATTACGATTGCCCCGACCGCTTGCTTTCAGATTATGCGGCGGCGCTGAAATCCGTGGGGCAGTCGACCGGCCGAGTCACCATCACCGGCCTCCCGCACTGGACGCGCAGCGGCGCGCTCCAGAATTTCCGCGGTTGTATCGAGGCGGTCTTTCCCATGTTTTACGACTTTCAACCCGAACCGGTCTTGCCTAACGACGGCCCTCGGCCTTTGCTCGATCCGGCAAAGATGAATGAGATGCTGCGGGAATGGGCGTCTTGCCCGATCCCCTGGCACGCCGGCTTGCCAAATTTCTCACGATTAACCGCCTACGACGCCAAAGGTAAATCGCACGGACACATCCGGAATTGGAATTGGGACGAAATCACCTGGCAACGGGCTTTGGTTAGCGAAGACGCAGGCAGTGCGGGGGTCTTCATTCTCCGCGCGCTGACAGCCGTTCGCATTTCTAAAACTGAGCTCGGCAAAGACGATCGCCTGGTGGTTCGGATGATGCGGCCGGAACTGCTCGCTCAAGCGTCGGCGGCCGCGGAGCAAGCCGGCGCAGGCGGCGTTGTTTTCTTCCGGCTCCCTGAAGATTCCCTGGCGGCTAACGGATGTTCGCTGCCACAGCTCTTGCACCTCCAGGCGAAACCGAAGCTGGTGGTGACGAAAGGCGCATCCGGCTCTTCGCTTCAGATCACCAACCAGGGCGAAGGCGATCTCGAACCGAATCTTTCAACGGACCGCCCCGTCCGCGGCTATCACCTGGAGATTTCATCTGACCTTCCACTCTTCCGCGAAGCTGAACCGGGCGAGTTCGCGCCCGAAATCGTTGCAAGCGACAAGCCCGACGGGCGCAAAGTCCCGTTGCCGTTTGCTCGCGTCGTGTCGTTTGAGTTCAGCAGTCTGGCCGCGGGCGAGACCTTGCAAACCGGCCTCATTCAGCTGGCTCCGGGCGCTTCCTTCCGTCAGACTCGCTACCGTATCCAACCCATTGAACCCGAATGGAAACTACTCGAATAAAACTCCTCTGCTTTAGCGCCGCCGCGCTCTCCCTGGCCTCTTCCTGTTTCGCCACCGGCGGCGATTGGTTCGACAGCCCGGCGAAGTTTTCGGACAAGCTGGACATGCTTCCCGGAAAGTCGTTAGGCGAAATCTTTCTGGAAACGACGAAGCAGCCGTCGGATGGCGAGGATGTTGAGATCAAGGAAGCGGCGCGCGGTTTGGCGGAGCGTATTGGGAAGGACCCTCTCCCCGGCCTGCTCCGCCAAGCCGATCAATGGATCGCCCAGGCGCGGCGCCAGCGGGACAATAGCGCCTGCAACCTCGCACACGATCTCCGCGACGCCTTCGTTGCGTCAGGTTCCGACCCGGCCGGAGCAAAGGAATACATTCTGTGGCGCGTCGATCATCCCGAGCTCATCGGCGAAAACGTGGAGGACCGGGCGGGAGCCGTTAAGGGCGCAATCAAAGCGAATTGGTTGTTCGCCTGCGGAGCGTCTTCTTTCAGCGGGGGCGATCGGACCCAATGCCTTGAATGGTTTGATCGGGTGGTGAAGGAATTTCCGAAGTCACCGCGCGCGGAGCTTGCCCTCTTCATGCAGGGCCGCTGCGCCTTCTCCCTGTCACGGCAGGAGGAAGCCACCCCGCCGGCCCGCGACAAAGCAGTTGCACTGTTCGAAGCGTATCTGAAAAAATATCCACAAGGCGCCTACAAATCCGACGCGCTCGGCTGGCTCGGCGCACTGGCGTTTGACGGCCAGAAATATGCGAAGGCGCTCGAGCTCTACATCGCCCAGGCCGAGGTGCCCGCTCATCCGGAGACGCTGCCGACGGCAATCTACAATTGCGAAAGAGCGTTAGCACGGGTGGCGCCTAACCTTGCGAGCACAACCGGGTTCGATCTGATCGCCAAACATCCGCGCGTCGCGATGGCCTTCGCTTACCTCGTTTTGAGCGCACCCGAGGCCGATAACTACGACGGGAAATATGATAATCCCGGCGAGGTAAAGAAATGGCGCCGCGCCGTGCTCCCGAAAATTGCGGCCGCGGTCGCGAAGCAGAAGGGTTCCTATAAGTCAGCCGACTGGCAGCCACGTTATCTCGCGTTGCTGGTACAAGCGGCGAGCGCGAGCGGAAACCAGGCGCAGGCGCTCCAGCTCTCCCAAATCGCACCTGATCAGCTAGCCAAGAACGACGACCTCCTCTTCGCGCGCGCGATTGCGCTACAGCGCGCGAACAAGACTGCGGAAGCGATCGACCTCTTCCAAAAATTTCTCAATGCCTTTCCGAAATCGACGATGCGACCGGGGGTTTCACTCCGGCTCGCTCTCGCCCTACAGGACACGCACCAGGCCGGAAAAGCACTGACGGCTTTATGCCAGCTGCTGCCGCGACAGAAAGAATACGGCGAAGCCGAGGCATCTCCGACACCGAAGGACGAGGAGTCGGACGAAGAAGAGGGCGCGGAAAAGAAATCGACCACCGCGGAACTGAATCTCGGCGAACGCTACACTGACGGCCAAGTCTATCCGACTAACGAGACAGACTGGCAGATGTCAGAGAGCTCGGTTTATCCCAATCTTTCCGGTGCCGATGAAGACCAAATCCAGCAATTCATGGATGCGCTGGTTAATTTCGCACCATTGTCGGAGATCGAACCGGTCATCCGCGATCCTGCTTTCAACGACGCGGAGAAAGCCGAGCTGCGCGCGATCCTGCTGGAGCGTTATCTCGCCGCCGAGGATTTCGCGAAGGCCAGAAAATTCGTCAGAATCAAGGACCCAAAACCTGAAGACCTTCTCGTCGCGAAATCGATCGATCGTCTCGACGGACTAACGACCGAGGCGAATAAGCCCGGCGCTGGACAAGCCGATAAGATGTTTGCGCTGGGGCAGGCTTGGTCGGACCTGCGCGGCCAGGTTCTGCGCGGCCCTTTGGGGGTCCAAACACGCTTCGCCGGACGGCAGTGGGATTACCCTCCGCTGAGTAAGCGGGATAACGGAATCGCCCTCGGCCAGGCCAAAGTGGAGGAGCAACTGGACGATCTCGACGAACTGCATCACGCCGCCCGCTGGTGGATGCGAGCCGCGCGGCTCGTGCCGGGCACTCCGCTGGCGGCCAAGGCGCGACTGCTCGCACTCGAAAGCATTCCGAAGATCGCTCGCGCCTCCACCTATGGGGAAACGCGTGCCCGAGAAATCGGCGCGGGAAAAGCCTCGCGAGAAATTTACGACAAACTCCGCAGCGAATCGCCGCAATCGATGGAAGCGAGCAAGGCGGCGTGGTGGAGCATCCCAGACACGACCCCACTGCATCAGCATGATCCGTGGTCCAGCGACATGCCGGTGCGATATCTTGGCCCTTCGCTTGTTCGGACAATGCTGCAGCCCTCGGCTACCCATTCTCCGATGGCCGTGCCTTCGAAAAAATCGCTTCGCTCGATCCAAACCGAAACGATCAGCGCAAGCGGCAGTCCGCAGGACCTGGAGCAGCGCGTTACAAGCCTGCGTCGCCGCGCCGGCGGCCTGCCCTCTGCCGAGCTATTGCAGGAGGTGAAGGCGCTCGCCGCCGACCTCCGGGCGTCGGCGACCGGGCCGGAAGACGCGGGCGGGGTGAACTGCATGGACGATCTCGTGAAATTCCTCTCCGAGCCCAGCGTGAGCAGTGAGGCGGCGGCCATTTACGTCAATCTTCGCCTCGACCTGCTGCATCGCGCCCGCGGCGCTTTGCCGGATCCCGGCATGAGCGACACCGATCGGAAAAACGATACCGATGAAACCGTCGCGGCCGAGATCGACGCGGCTGAAAAGAACACCGCCTTCGCCTCCTTACACGATTATCTCGATATGTGCCGTATCGGATTAGTCAGCGGCGCGCGGTTTGATGTGGATACCGACATCAAGGACCCGAAAGATGCCGAGCATCCCATGACCTTCATCTCGCGCGACTACAAAGAGCTCCAGGAGATGACCCAGAATTTCTTGAAGGAATATCCGAAGAGCAAGAAGCGCGAGGCGGCCCAGTTTGTCTTTGCGCGGGCGACCTATGGCGCATCTTGTCCGCACATTCTCTGTGTCGGCGTTCCTCTGCCGGGGTCCGATCCGCTGGAAGGTGATGCGGACACGAAACAGGTTCCGTACGCGCAGCAAAGTTTCGATGCGAAGAAGGTTTTCAATGCGCTCGATGAGTACGATCGCGGCTATCCGAACGGTCGTTATGCCGCCGACATCCGCAACATGCGCGCCGCCACGCAATGGCGGAATGCGCAGTGGGAACAGGCATTGCAGGAGACGATTGCGCAGATCAAGGACGAGTCGCACCCGGAGTTACAAGGCGAAGCCGGGGTCAGGCTGGCAAACATCTTCGCCGAGCTGGGCAATCCCGAACATCGTCCGGGAGTTTTGACAGCAATCCAGGCGAACTCCGTCGCGCTGCCATATCTGAAAGCTTACGCCAGCGCGGCTTACGGCGAGCAGGAGCATCCTTTGCGCTATCTCCAAGGCTTTTTGGCGGACCAATTTCACATCGAGATCCCGAAACCAGCTGAAGACGTCGCCGCGGCGCAGTGAGGCTTGGAGGTCGAGCCTGCCGACGGAACCACCGGGAAACCGCGCTTGTCCTTGCTCCGCCGCCTGTTTACTGCATAGTGACGACCCCGCGCCGGTCCCGGCGCGCCTCAGCAACGGCTGGGTAGCTCAGTTGGTAGAGCAGAGGACTGAAAATCCTCGTGTCGCCGGTTCGATTCCGGCCCCAGCCACCTCTTTTTCCGACCGCTGAGCGGATACGACTACGACGCCATCCCGCTTCCTTGAAAGAAATGTGGTCGCCGGCTCGTAGTTTCCCGCAAATGATCAAAGTCCTCGCGCCCGCGCAGCCGATTGATGACACTGCCGGCGCCGGCCAGCTCTCCCAGGCTTAAGTCATATGCCCGAATCTCAAGCACCTCCGCCCCTGCCGAAATCCCAGCCTTCGTTCGGCAAGCGCTACAGCACGATCATTAAGCTGATCGGGGTTGGCGTTCTCATCCTCCTTCTTCTCATTCCGCTGGCCATGATCACGGGCGTGCTCAACGAGCGCCTTTCGCGACGCAACGAAGCGGTCGCCGACATCACCGCGTCGTGGGGCCGCGAACAGAACGTCATCGGGCCGGTCCTGGGTATTCCGTACCAATACCGTTACAAGACAATGAAAGAGGACGACATCGGCGGCGGCAAAATTCAGCGCCACGAAGTCGAGGAGACCGCAATCGCCACGGCCTACTTTCTGCCGGAAACGCTGAAGATTGACGGTGATGTGCAGACCCAAACCCTCCATCGGGGGATCTACGATGGCGTGGTTTATCGCGCGAACACGATGCTGTCGGGACGATTCGCTGTGCCCGATTTTGCGGTCTTGAAAATTGATCTCAAAGACGTGCAATGGAAAGACGCCTTCGTGACCTTCGCTTTAAACGACATGCGCGGCACTCGCGAAGGCATCATGATCGATTGGGGTGGAACCAAGCGCCCACTCCTTCCCGGCTCACAGGTGCCCGGTTACACCACTGGCGCGACCGCTTTGTTGCGCAACGACCAAGCCATCGCTGCTCCCGTCAATTTCTCCATCGCGCTCGATTTTAATGGCAGCGAAGGAATCTATTTTACCCCGTTCGGCGTGCAGAACGAGGCAAACTTGAAATCGAACTGGCCCGATCCCGGTTTTCGCGGCTCCTTTTTGCCGACCGCGCGCAACGTTCGCGATAGTGGATTCGATGCCAACTGGCAGGTCTCGTATTACGGGCGCGATTATCCGCAGCAATGGACCAGCCGCAGCGGTAACGAGCGTTTCAATACCCGTTCGATCAGTGATTCGCGGTTTGGCGCCGAATTCCTCTCCATCCTCGACGCCTACCGCTACGTCGAACGCGCGATTAAATACGGGATCCTTTTCCTGGTCCTTGTTTTCACCACCTTTTTCCTTTTCGAAGTGACCGCGCGCCAAAAGATCCATCCCTTTCAATACCTGATGGTCGGCGCCGCTCTCTGTATCTTTTACCTTCTGCTTCTCTCGATCTCGGAGTTTATCGGCTTCAGTTTGGCCTACCTGATCGCGGCGATCGCATCAACCGTGTTGATCACGTGGTATTGCGGATTTTTCCTGGGCGGCGGAATGCGCACGCTGATGATTGGCGCCGGCCTGGCGGGCGTTTACACCTTCCTTTATATCACGCTTCGTCAGCAGGATTACGCGCTGCTGATGGGTGCGATCGCGCTCTTCCTCGTCCTGGCCCTCGTCATGTATGTGACGCGTAAGGTGGACTGGTACGCGCGAGACTTGGCCTAGGACTAGCAACCAGTTGGGCAACTGAAATCAAGGAGCGGCGGCCTCTGGCCGCCCACTTACTAAAACGGCGACCCAAAGGTCGCCGATCCTTGATTCGCATTTCGCGATACAGCGGACGGGAGACTCGCCTGCGAATGATGACCGGATGGATATTAAAAATATCGCAGCTGCGAGCGAGTGGTTTCAGGTTCTGCAAACGCAAGAGCGGTCGCAAACGGCCATGATGACGCTGCAAGCCGGTGACGAGACTGGCAACAAGGCGGAGGCGCACGAAAAGAGCGATCAGGTCTTGCTCGTCCTCGAGGGCGAACTCAAGGGTGAAGTTGGCCACGACCGTCCGACATTGAAGAAGGGCGACGTAATTGTCATCCCCGCAGGGGTGAAGCACCGCTTCGTGAATGAAGGAAAGAAGCCGGCGGTGACATTCAACGTCTACGCGCCGCCCGCATACCCAGCCGGCACGAAAGGGTAGTGGCTTTCAACCACCGGCCCCGGCGTCTAGGCCGCCAGGGAGATGGTTCGCTCGATCGGCGAGATGACGGCGCCGAATTTCGGGTAGAGAAACTTGGTAACCGGCGCGTAATCGATCGAAACGGCCGAAACACGGTTCATCCCGGCCTCACGCAGCCATTCGAGGGATTGCTGCAGCAGGTGCGTGCCAAGGCCGCGGTTACGATATTCGATGAGCAGGGTCGGCCCGATGGAGAAATGCTCCTCGGCGTTCTCGTGCGGATGCAGCACGGCGGCGCCGATGATGCGCTGACCGTGGCGCAAGGTCAGACAGGTGTACTCTTCCGAGCTCAAGGCCGCATCCAGACGCGACTGAATGGTGCGCATGACATACCCGATGGTGGGATTCCAGGCAGGATCGAGCAGGAACGAACTCGAGAAAATTTTTCGCAACGCCATTTCATCACCCGCCGCGGCGGGAACGATTTGATAATGCGCGGGCAGCTTCGCCTGCAGTCCTGGCAGCGCTTGAAGATCCCATGTGAACTTGAGCCACTTGAAGAATTTCATCCCTATCCTCCTCGCTGTTTCGAACGCACTTGGTTCGACCAGTTTGTCGACTGATCTATTCGCCTGCGTTCGATGTTTCCACAACAGAAATCGAGTTTCCCGCTCGCTTTACGGGTGCGGCGCCGACAAATAAAAGTGCGGGAGCGACTTAGAGCGCCTGCACGCTCTTCATCATCTCCTTGAAGGAGTGATAAAGGTCGCGATGCTGGGCCACGCCGCGGCGAAGCACGGGCTTCAGATTGGCCAGGTCCGCGATGTTGATGATCTGATCCACGCTTTGCACAAACGCGCTCATCGCATCATTGGTCGCAAACTTATGACTGAGCAGAACGACGAAGTGTTCGCGGCGACGCGCGTCACGCCGCTTGCCCATTTCGCGCAAAAGCGGATTGGTTTCCAGCGTTGCCCCTTTGAAGTTCTCGTAAATCAAGACCACGTCGTAAGTGTAGGTCTTCAGCTTGAGGCTGACGTCTTCCTCGAACAGACCGAGGTGGACCTTGTAGGTCATGTCGATCAGCTGAGGGACGACGATCTTCTGGTATTGTTGATGATCGACACAGACCAGTGCGGTGTTGTCGCCGAGATCAGCAAAATTGGGAGTAAGCGTCCGAGTCCATGGTTTCTTAACGGAATGCGTTGGTGGGCAGATCGAGGCGCAACCCGGAGTCCATTTCCGCGTCGATGCCGCGACCTTTCTGGATCAAGTCGATGCCGCGCGTGATGCGCGCCTTCCTGGAGGCGTAGAGGCGGGCGGCTTCTTCGGAGATGTGACCCGCCTCATAGGCGTTGAGGATCGATTGATCAAAGGTCATCCAGCCGAAGGGCGAGCTCGCCTCGATGATTTCGTAGAAGTTTCGATGCTCGCCTTCCCCCAGGGCGACGGTTTCGCGCGTCCGAAGATTGTGGCCCATGATCTCGGTGAGCAGCTGGCGACCTCCGCCGAGTTTAGGGGCGAGACGCTGGCTGACGATGTAGCGGAGCGAATCCGACAGGCGAATACGCAGCTGGTTTTCTTCGCCGAGAGAGAAAAGGCCCAGGATACGATTGATCGATTGGCCGGCATCGACCGTGTGCAGGGTGCTGAGAACGAGGTGACCGGTTTCGGCCGCCATCAAGGCGACTTCAACGGTGGCTCGATCGCGCATTTCGCCGACGAGGATAACTTTGGGCGCCTGGCGTAAAGCAGCGCGCAGACCCTCCGGATAACTTTTAAAATCGTGACCAAGCTCCCGCTGATTGAAGGTCGCCTTCATCTTGGGATGCACAAACTCAATCGGGTCTTCCAGAGTAATGACGTGGACCGGCTGGGTTTCGTTGATCTCGTTCAAAATCGCAGCCAGGGTGGTCGTCTTTCCGCTGCCGGTGGCGCCGGTAACGAGGACGAGCCCGGTCTTCTCTTTGGCAATTTCGCGGAAGATCGGCGGCAGGCCTAACGATTCAACACTCGGCACGTGGGCCTCGAGCTTGCGCAGGACGACCGAGATATTCCCCTGCTGACGGAAAATACTAACACGGAAACGTGCTTCGTCGGTCAGCGAATAACTGCAATCGCAGGATCCACTGGTCAGAAAATCATAAATCAGGCGCCGATTTCCCTGCATGATCGAAAGCGCGATTTGCTCAGTTTGATAAGGCGTGAGCGCCTCGATCGGGGGATCAACGTAGACCGGCTTGAGTTCGCCGAAGTCTTCCACCTGCAGCGGATAACCCACTGAGAAATTGAGATCCGAGATGCCGTCGTAAGTCTTCAGCATCGCAGAAAGGATTCGATCCAGGTCAGGTGTTCTCATCGCTTATTCCTCCGAACCCTCCGGGGGCGGTTCTTTCAAAAATTGCCGAAACTTCTTTCGATCCAGCGCCTTGTCGTAAGCTTCCTCGGGGCTGATCCGCGCGTTGCGCAGGTGCTCCATGATGGCGTCGTCGAGCGGCTGGTTGCCCTTCTTTTTGCCAACCTGGATCATGCCCGGAATCTGGTGAGTCTTCGCTTCGCGCACGAGATTGGCGATGGCGACATCCACGACGAGAATCTCAAGCGCAGCCACCCGCCCGGGCTTGTCGATCCGTTTAAAAAGGTTCTGCGCGATCACGCCCTTGAGCGATTCGGCGAGGGTAGCGCGAATCTGGTTCTGTTGATTGGTCGGAAAAACGTCGATTACGCGATCCACCGCCTTGGCGGCGCTCGAGGTGTGCAGCGTTCCAAAGACAAGGTGACCGGTCGCAGCCGCGGTCAGGGCGAGCTCGATGGTTTCATGATCGCGCAACTCGCCGACGAGCAGGATATCCGGGTCTTCACGCAGAGCGCCGCGCAGGGCGGAGGCGAAGGAACGCGTGTGCACTCCGACTTCGCGGTGTTGCACAAGACAGTTCTGGCTGCGATGAACAAATTCGATCGGGTCTTCCACCGTGATGATGTGGTCCTGTCGTTGCAGGTTCGCGTAATCCATCATCGCCGCGAGCGTGGTCGATTTGCCGGAGCCGGTCGCGCCCGTCACGAGAACGAGCCCCTTCTTCAGCATTGGAAATTTCTTCAGCACCGGCGGCAACCCGAGCTGCTCGACGGTCAGAACGGTCGATGGAATCAGACGGAAAACAGCGGAGATACCGTACTTCTGCTGGAGAAAGTTGGCGCGATAACGCGCGACGCCGGGAACTTCGTAACCGAAATCAACGTCGTTAGTCTCTTCGAAGACCTTGATCTTACCTTCCGGCGCGATCTCGTAGACCATCGCCTTGAGCTCATCATTCTTGAGCACGGGATAATCGACGCGGACCAGTTCGCCATTGATGCGAAGCATTGGCGGATTGCCGGTAGCGAGGTGAAGGTCAGAGGCCTTCTGCTCCGACATTAATTTGAAGAAAGCATCGATCCGAGCCATGGGGTCGTCCTGTGCTGGTCAGAGCTAAATTAATGCCAGCCTGCCGAATCCTGCTTCCCGCTACGCCACGGTCTGGCGGGAGGCGTCGAGGATAGAGCGCACCTGCATCAAAAGACGTTCGCTGGTGTAGGGTTTAGGAATGAAACCGCGCAGCCCCTGCGCAAGCATCGAGCTGATCTTGCCCTGCTCGGCGAAGCCACTGCTCAAGACCACGTTGATCTCGGGGTTCAACGCTTTCAGTTCGTCGAAAACGGCATCGCCATCGAGGATGGGTAAAAAGAAATCGAGAATAACGAGCGCGATCTGCGGCCCGATGCGCTCGTAGATCTTGAGCGCCGCTACACCATCGTTCACGACGATGACGCGATAGCCCTGCATCGCCAGCATCTCGCCGGCAAGATCAGCCACTTCGGCCTCGTCTTCGATGAGCAGGATGAGTTCGCGATTTCCTTTCGGATTGCGAACGATGATATCCGTCGGGATCCCAGGGCTTGCCTGCGAAGAAGGCTCTTTTTTTGCCGCGGCCAGGCTTCCAACGGCGGCCGAGACTCTGGCGAAAGCTTCGTTAAATTTGCCGGAGCCTGCGGAGGGAACCGCCGGCGCGGGAGCTGTTCCGGGCTGGAGCGGGGGCGGCAAAACCCGGAGCGACGGCGAGGACGGAAGCTGCGGTTCCGCTGTCTTCTCCAGGATCCTCGAAGTGACTCGATCGAAAATTGCCTGCGCCTTTTTGGAGGCCAGCTCAACACGCTCGCCTAACAGGTCGATGTAATTGTATTGACCCTTATGCCGCCGGGCCAGGTCCGAGTAACGAGCAATCTGTTGCAGGACAGAGTTCAGATCTGTCGTGCTGCTGGCAATCCACTTTAAATCTTCCTGGTCGAGCATGATTAGCGCGGGCGTTGCAAAAAAAGGCGGGGAGACAATCGGTCAATAGCCATCGGGGCGATCAAGACTCCTCAAGTCAGCACCCCGTGTGCCGTGCCCGTTCCCATCGCCGGAGCCGGTCTTTTCCTCTCCAATCTCAGGCCCTTGGAGCTGTTTCCAGCAAGAGCGGTGCTATGCTCGCTCGTGCCTGCAACCTTTCGCTGGAGCTTTTATGGTGGGGCCGCTCTGGCCTTCATTCTCGGGGTCTGGCTGGTCAAGCTGTGGGGTTCCGAACACCAGATTGAGCTGCACACGAATCACCTCCTCCGCTCGATCGAAAGCCGGGACTGGAAAAAATTCAGTTCCTTCCTGGCTCCGGATTACCAAGATCAATGGGCCCAGGATCGCACCACCGTCATGGAGCGAGCGCGCCAGGTTTTTGGCTACCTCCGCGGCATCGAGCTCAAGCCAATTGACCCAGGCACCACGTCATCCGGCGCCGCCGGCTCATGGCAGGCTCGCATTGAGTTGACTGGAGCAAGCAACAGCGAACTCGCCTCATTGGTCCGGGAGCGGCTGACCCGATTAAAGGCGCCGTTTCAACTCGAATGGCGTCGCCAGTCCTGGAAGCCGTGGGATTGGCAGCTGGTGCGCGTTTCCAATGCGGATCTGGAGCTGCCCGCCGGGAACGAATTTATGCCTTAAGAAAAGTCGCTACTTCCCGCCGACCGCTGCCTTCACTTCGACCCGCGCCCCGTCGATATCTTTCTGGGTGTGGTTGCAAAGCAGGACGGCGCGCAGCCTGTCGCCTTGGTAATAGCGACTAACGAAATTCTTCTTCGCATACGAGCCCTTCGTCTCAATGCGACTCGGTTGCATGCTGAAGTCGCCGACAAAGTCCATGCGCAGGTCGAACATCTCCGTCCAGAAATAAGGGACCTGCTCATATTTGATCCGTTTCTTGCCGGTCATGTTGGCGCCGGCGACCAGGCCCTGCTCGCGTGCATTGATCCAATGCGTCTGCCGGCGGACTCCGCCCATCACCCGGTCTGGGTAGAAGGCGAGGTCACCCACCGCGTAAATTCCCTTCTCTTCCGTTTCCAGATATTCGGTGACCGGTGACCCGTGCGGACCGGACAGCGGCGTGTTGCGGACGAGGTCCAGATTCGGCTCCGCTCCGCAGGCGACCACGGCCAGGCCGGCGGCCACGCGATTTCCGCTTTTGGTCTGGATGTTGCGCAAAACTGTTTTGCCTTCGAATCCATTCAGGCTTTCGCCCATCAACATGGTGATACCGTGCTTGGCGAAGTACTCGGTCAACCAAGCGCCCAGCTCTGGATCCACGTAGCGATTCAGCAAGTGGGGGTGGCGGTGCATCATGCTGACCTTGAGCTTCATCGCCTTCAGGCTGGCGGCGGTTTCGCAGGCTAAAAGTCCACCGCCGATGACGATTACCGTTTTCTCCAGGCTGCCCATCTCGCGCAGCGCCAGGGCATCGCGAACCGTGCGCAGGTAAATCACATTGCCGAGACCGACGCCGGCAACCGGCGGACGCAACGGCCGGCTGCCGGTGGCAAGGCAGGCCTTATTGAATTCGATGCTCTCGCCATTGCCGAGGACGGCCACCCGCCGATCAATATTGAACTGGGTCACCACCGTGCCCAGCCGCGCCTCGACTTTATGCGTCTCGAACCAGCGCTCATCCATTTCGGTCAGCTTTTTGACCTGCGGAGTCTTTTCGCGCATGAACTCCTTCGAAAGCAGCCATCGCTTGTAGGGCGGGAAGAGCTCCGCCCCGATCAGCGTCACGGAACCGCGTTTATCGAACTTGCGAATGCCTTCGCACACACTGGCTCCGCCAATGCCGGCTCCCACGATGAGATAGTCGCGCTGAATCATTTATTGACCGGCACGATAGAAAAGGCCCTTGCGCGCTGGCGAGGAAAAACTGAGGGAGGCAATTGGTTAACCCGCTGGGAATTGTCTCAGAACGAGGATTATCGGCTTTTCGGCTTCGCTTCCCCAAGCATCACGCTGGCAAGTTTCAGAGCCTCGTCCCCTTTCCCGCCCAGCATCCGCGCAATTTCTTCGCGCCTGGCTTTCCCTTTCACTTCCTGGAGGCGCGAATGGGTCCGGCCGCCCGCCACTTCCTTGGTGACCACGAACTGAGCGGAAGCGGCGGCGGCAACCTGCGGAAGGTGGGTAATGCAGATCACCTGGTGTTCTTCGCCGAGGGTCTTCATTTTGCCCGCCACGGCGTGCGCAATCTCGCCGCCGACATTCGCGTCGATTTCGTCGAAAATCAGCAAGGGCACCGAATCGTGAGCGGCCAGCGCAGACTTGATCGCCAGCATCAGGCGCGAAATCTCTCCGCTGGAAGCAATTGCGCGCAACGGCTTCAGCGGTTCGCCCGGGTTCGGCGAGAACAGTAACTCGACGGAGTCTGTGCCACTTGGACGGGGCTTCTCGAGGGTCGTTACCTTTGCCTCGAATTCAGATTGGCGGAAACCAAGATCGCGAAGATTGCGCCGCACGTTCTCCGAAAGCTGTGGCGCGACCTCCCGGCGCAGCCTGTGCAACGTTTTGGCGGCGCCTTCCTGTTCTCTCTGCGCCTTCCCAATTTCGCCGGTAAGCCGCGCCAATTCGGCGTCCCGTCCTTCGATCTTGCCCATGCGCTCGGCGGCGCGATCACCGAAGGCGATGACCTCGCTGAGACTTGCGCCATATTTCCGTTTCAACGTCTCAAAAAGTGAGACCCGTTGTTCCAAAGCGGACAGCTGCGACGGATCGAGGTCAACCTTTTCGACGTAATCAGAGAGGGTGCGTGCGATTTCGGTCAACTCCACCACCGCGGTCTCGTGAGCGGCGGAAGATTGAGAGATGTTCGGATCTATTTTCTCAAGTTCGCGCAGCAGCCTTTGCGTTTCCGCGAGTTGCGACAAGATCGAGTTCTCCGCTTCGGAAAGCCGCTGCGTCACTGCCGCCGCCAGCTCAAGGAGGCGTTTGCTGTTGCTGGCCAGGCGGTAACGCTGCTCGATCTCCTCCTCCTCTTCGGGGCGCAACTTGGCCGCGGTAATTTCCGCAACCTGATGGCGGAGCAGATCGAGCTCCTGCTCGCGCGCGGTTTCCGCGGTGTTGAGCGCATCATATTCCGCAACCAGCTGCTGCCAGCGCGCAAAAGCGACTTCGTGTTCAGCCAGCGCCGCACCCGCTTTGGCAAAGCTATCCAGCAATTCGAGCTGCCTTTCGGGGGATAGCAGCGATTGATGATCATGCGGCCCGTGCAGGTCGATCAGCCTGTCGCCGAGCTCCTTCAGAACAGCAATGGTGGTTGGAGAACCGTTAACGAACTGCCGGTTGCTCCCGCTAGTCGAGAGCGACCGCTTGATGATCAACTCATCTTCCAGCGGATCGATTCCTGCCGCGGTCAGCGGTTCACTCACCGTTTTCACGCCCGCGCCGCTAAAAACTGCTTCGACCGTGCAACTCTCGGCGCCCGTGCGTATGACCGACTTGTCCGCCCGATCACCGAGCACAAGCTGGAGCGCGCCGATAATGATCGACTTGCCAGCCCCGGTCTCGCCGGTGACGGCGATGAATCCCCGCTCCACTTCCCACTGCAGTTCTTCGACCAGAGCGAGATTTTTGATCCGGATCAGGCTTAGGACGGCGCTCATTCTGCAACCTTCCGAATTGGTCCTTTGCTCATTTTCCAGAGTGGCGGTGGGCGCAGAGGCAAAAGGATCAAGGTTGAATTTACAGGTGAAAAGTTGAGAGTGCCGCGCTTTTGAAGATTTCAAACCCGGCACCCCCAACTTTCAACTCCGAAAGCTCGCCCGACCGCGGCACTCAACTGTTGCTGACCTTCCTCGGGACCGGCACCTCGCAGGGAGTGCCCATGATCGCGTGCGACTGCGCCGTCTGCCATTCGCCCGATCCACGGGACCAACGGCTGCGTTCTTCGATTCATATCCAGACGCCGGAATGCTCAATCGTCGTCGACACCGGCACCGACTTCCGGACCCAGGCGCTGCGTGCCAATCTGCGCCAGGTGGACGCGGTCATCTTCACCCATTCCCACACCGATCACGTGATGGGCTTTGATGATTTACGCAGATTCGGCTACGAACGCGGCTACATGCCGGTTTACGCCTCGCCGGAGACAATGAAAGACCTGGCACGGGTCTTTGAATTCGCCTTCAAAGGAACCAATCCGTTCCCGGGCTATTTAAAACCCGAGCCACATCTTGTGACGGGGACGTTCACGTTAGGCCAGACCGAGATTACGCCGCTGCCTGTTCCACACGGTCACGCCACCGTAAATGGATACCTCTTTACGCGCGATAACCAGAAGCTGGTCGCCTATCTGAGCGATTGCAGTGAAGTTCCGGCGCACATTGCCGCGCAAATCAGAGGCGTGCGCGCGCTGATCATCGATGCGCTGCGGCACAAGCCGCACCCGACCCATTTGAGCGTGGAGCAGGCCATCGCGGTGGCTCGCCAGGTGCAGCCGGCCGACACCTATTTCACCCACATCGCGCACGAGCTCCCGCAATCAGCGGAGTCGGATTTGCCGCCGCATGTGCACATTGCCTACGACGGTTTGCAGCTGAAGTTCTGATGCGAAGAGCCGTCATTTTCCTCGCAGTCCTGGCGGGCCTTGGTCCGGTCGGATTCGGTCGCGCGGAAACGCCGTCACTCGCGTCAGCGACAGTGGTGGTTTACAACCGGCAGTCCGGAGACGGCGCCTCGTTAGCCAAATTTTACGCGCAGCAGCGCGGCATACCTAACGATCACATCGTCGGCCTGATGTGCTCGGTCCAGGAAGAGATCAGTCGCGAAGAGTACGACAACGACATTGCCACGCCGTTGCGCAAAGAATTCATCGAACATGGCTGGTGGACGGTGCAGGAGACGCCGGAGAAGAAGTCACTCGTCGCCTCCAGCAGCATTCACTTCGTTGCCTTGATCAAAGGCATGCCGCTGAAAATTCGCGGTAGCATCAACCCGCATCCTGGCGACGTCCCCTCCGGGGGGCCCATCTTCACCCATAACGAGGCGTGCGTGGATTCCGAGCTCGCCACCTTGCCTTTTTTCAGCGGCCAGATTTCCGGGATCATTCCAAATCCCTACGCGGAGAGTTTTCGCAGGATTTTCGAATTCGAAGGCGTGGCGCCATTATTGGTCGCCAGGCTGGATGGACCGAGCAGCGCAATTGTTCGGCGCATGATCACGGACGCGATCGCGACGGAAAAGACCGGCTTATGGGGCCGCTCCTACGTGGATGGTTCCCGTAACACGGGCGGTCTGGCGATGGGCGACAAATGGATGGCTGACATTGCTCAGCAAATGCACAAGGTGGGCGTTCCGGTGGTCTACGACGACCAGCCGAACGTCTTCCCGGATGGTTATCCGATTACGGATTGCTCCATTTACTACGGCTGGTACTCCGGTGGAATTGTCGGTCCTTTTTCCGCCCCGACGTTTCAGTTCCTGCCGGGATCAATCGCCGTCCACATTCATTCATTCAGCGCCAACACGGTGCGCGACGTCCAAAGCAATTGGGTGGGACCCCTTCTTTATCACGGCGCGACCTGCACGGTCGGCAACGTTTACGAGCCCTATCTGCAACTAACGAATCACCTCGACACATTAAACGACCGGCTCATGCGCGGGATGACATTTGCCGAAGCGGCCTACATCTCTTTGCCGGGCATTTCCTGGATGAGCACGATTCTCGGCGACCCGCTCTATCGCCCTTTCTCGGTTTGGCAACAGAGCGGCGGTTCCACCAGCGGTGATTACCGCAGCTATCACGAGTTCGCGGTGAAAAACAAAAACAAACCCGCCGCAGAATACTTTCAGTCGGCGCGGCAAACTGCGTCTCGCATACGGAATGCGACCATGCTCGAAGATTTGGGGTCGATTCAGGCCCGCTCAGGAAATTTCCAGAACGCGGTGACTCTCTACCAGCAGGCCCGCGCGGCCTATGGCAAGCGCGATGACATCCTCCGGGTGGTGCTGGAAGAGGCGGACACCTGGACGAAGTTAGGCAAAACGAGGAAAGGCGCAGATCTGGCCAAAGGCGTCCTCCGCGTGGTTTCAGCAGACGCACCCGCGCTGCCGCTTCTCCGACGCGTCGCCGCCGGCTTGCCTCCGATTCCGACGCCGACTCCAACGCCTCATTAGTTAGGGCGCGCTCTGCCGCGCGCACCGATTTAAGGCGCGAAGTTCTCTAGCGAATGATTCCGCGCTCGCTGCCCTCGATGAACTGACGAATCTGGCGGACTTCCTCGCTATCAGGCAGTTCTTTCTCCATCGCTTCGAGGGCCTGCCGAGTGTTGTACTTCGCGCGGTAGATCAAGCGGAACGCTTCTTTCACTACTTTGATCGTGGCCGCGTCGAAACCATTACGTTCCATCCCGATGACGTTGATCCCGCGCACTTCGGCGGGATTCCCGTCCGCAATCATGAAAGGCGGAACGTCCTGCACGATTTTTGAGCAGCCGCCGGTAATGGCAAAACGGCCGACGCGACAAAATTGATGGACAGCGGTCAGACCGCCCATGACGGCGTGATCGCCGACTTGAACGTGCCCGGCCAGGGTGCCGTTGTTGGAAAAGATGACGTTGTCGCCCACGACGCAATCGTGACCGATGTGGCTGTAGGCGAGGAAATTCCCGCCGTTGCCGACCTCCGTCTTACCCTCACCTGTTGTGCCCCGATTTACGGTAACGAATTCGCGAAAAGTGTTTTCCTCGCCGACTTCGAGATAAGTCGGCTCCCCTTTGTACTTTAGATCCTGAGTTTGCTGTCCAATCGAAGAGTAGGCGTAGAATTTATTGCGCGCCCCGATCTTAGCCGGACCCATGACGGTGACATGGTGCTGGAGCCAGCATTCAGCGCCGAGCACGACATCGGGCCCGACGACGCAGTAGGGACCGACGAGCGCTCCCTCACCGATCTCGGCGCCTGGATCGACAATGGCGGTCGGATGAATCTCCCGGCCGCTCATCGATCGACGAAGGTGAACATCAACTCACCTTCGGAAACGACTGCCTCGTTAACCACGCAGTGGCAGCGCGCTTTCGCGATCCGGTTGCCGCGATTCTTCACCACTTCCGCGTGAATGAAAATGACATCGCCGGGGAATACGGGCTTACGGAACTTCACCCCGTCCGCGCTCATGAAATAACCAATGCGCGCGCTGCTCTGGGTTGCTTTGAAGAGAAGAATACTGGCCACCTGCGCCATTGCTTCCACCTGCAACACGCCAGGCATCACCGGATGACCGGGGAAATGCCCTTGAAAAAACGGTTCGTTGATCGTCACCGATTTTAAACCAACGACCTTGTTCCCTTCTTCGAAACGGATAATTCGATCGACCATCAAAAACGGAAACCGGTGTGGAAGAATTTCCATTATTTGGTCAGATTCCAGCGCGCCTTCGCCTAACAACACTGGCTTTGGCGATGTCACCGCCCGGCGGCGCGCAATCTCCCGCGCCAAAGCCGAGGAAAGCTCGGCATTTAGAGCATGACCGGGCTTGACCGCGACGACGTGCCCGCGCACCCGCTGACCGACGAGCGCAAGATCGCCGATAATGTCGAGAATCTTGTGCCTGACAAATTCATCCGGAAAACGCAAAGGCTCCTTACTGAGCACGGACTCGCCCCTAACGACGATTGCGTTTTCCAAACTGCCACCCTTGATCAGATTCTTTTCCATCAAAGGCTGAACGTCCTCGTAGTAAACAAACGTTCGGGCGGGCGCGATCTGCTTCTCGAAGATCGCCGGCGTCACTTCCGTGGAAAAAAACTGGGTGAAGCGGTTTTCCGGACCAGCCTGGGTGCAGGAGATTCGGAACTTGCTGTCGGGCAAGAGGATGAGCATCGAACCGGCTTTTGATTCAATGTGAATTGGCTCGTTAATCTCGAGCCACTGTCGCGGAGCTTCCTGTTCAACAATCCCGGCGCGCTTGATCACCTCGACGTAGGGCGCTGCGCTGCCATCACCGATCGGCGGCTCGTTCGCGTCCATCTCCACAATCGCGTTGTCGACCCCCATGGCGGAGAGAGCGGAGAGGACGTGCTCGACCGTGTGCACACGAATCGATCCTTCGCCGATGGTCGTCGCGCGCTCGACCGTCTTCAGATGTTCGATCTTCGCGTCGATTGTCGGCTCTTCCGGCAGATCCTTGCGTTTGAATTTGATGCCGTGCCCGGCGGCGGCCGGATGCACGGTGAGAGTCACCTTCTCGCCCGTGTGAAGCGAGGTGCCGCTAAACCCGGCACTTTTGGCAAGGGTTTGCTGGAGATCAGCCGTAGCCATCTGCGCTAACTAGCAGAGATTTGTCTGGCTGGCTAGAGGCGAGGCGCAGAGCGGCGCCCAACGCGTCCGATCCGCTACTTCACTTCGATCTCGCCACAGTCGAAGGCCATCATCTGATCGAGCCGCGAAATGCGAAACTGCTGCACACTCGAGCCGCTATCTTCCCACACCTCTGCGGAGCGATCGCCGCTTTTCACAATCATCGCGCGCTGCGCATTGCCTCTTGGTCCGACGGTGTAGAGCGGCAAGCCGTCAGCCGTTTTCAAATAACAGTCCTCGCTATTGCAGGCGACCCCGATCTCGATCGTGGGCCGTTCGTCATTCGCCAGCGGATTGGCGACGAGCTTGAACATCACGCGTGGTGGATTTTCCCAGGAAGGAGGCGCTGCCTGGGTTGCCGTGACCGGTTCGTTCTTCAGCTTGCCCACGACAAGCCCGCGCGCCTGATACTTTCGGGACGGCACGGGTGCACCGTTATCATCGCGTCCATCCCATTTCGTCGAAAGCGCGTCATCGCCGATAACAAATTCATCCAGGTCCGCTTCCTGGTGCAGCACGCGAACGAGTTTCTTCGCCTGGTCATATATTCCGAGGCTGATCGTCCCTTCGAGTGGCGGCGGGAGAAAAGTGATTCGGATATTTTTGGGCGCGGGCGTTGGCGCTGGTGAGGCGATCGCGCCGGGTGAGGGTTCGGGAGTTCCGGTCGCCGACGGTGAGGCAAGCGGCGTCGTCTCTTGGACTGACGGGGACGGAAGAATCAGGGCGGTGGGCGATTGATCCGGCGCGGCCGAATCCTGCGCGAATGAGGCGAACGCGAAAAAGCTCACGGACGCGAAGCGCGTTCCAATCCGCAATCCGCAATTCGCAATCGGCGGTCTAGACATAGTGTCGCCAGTTCAAATCGGGGAAGAGATTATCGCGCCACTCGCAATCAGACAAAAAAGATTCGTCGCCCGCCCCGGCCTCGAGCTCCAACCGCAGCCGATCGAAGCGCGCCAGATGTTCGCGTGTCCGCATGGTGGCGTACTCCCGCGCCGTTCCATTCTTGATCAGAAAGGCCCAGTCGCTCGATTGCGCCAGCACAAGTTCACGCGCCATCTGTTTCAAAAAACGGTCGGCCACGTCTCGCTCGTCCCCTGCGTGTTTTCTCGCCGAGGCCGTCATATCGCGCGCGGCCTGGTGCAGGAGCGGATAAATCCAGGCATTCTTCGGATCGAGCCAGACCCCAAGGTAACCATTCTCGCCCCAGCTCGACGCCGCCGGCTGCAGAATCTGCTGGGTTGGATGTTCCTCCAAAAATTCTCCCGGACTAACGAGTTTCAAATTTTCCGACTTCGCCGCAAAACGAATGCATTGCTCGAGAAAATACGGGCCCTCGAACCACCAATGGCCAAACAACTCGGCATCAAAGGGTGCAACGATGATGGGTTCGAAATCCGCGCCGCCGAGTCGGCATAACTGTTGTTCGCGTTCGGCAACAAAGTGCTGCGCGTGCCGCTCCGCCGTCTCCCTGGCAAACATCGGATCATAAAGCTCCTTCTCCTCCGTTTTTCCGGTGATGCGAAAGTATTTCAGGCCGGTGAAGCGCTTGTCCTTGTCCGTCTCCTCGCCCGTGCGATCGAACATCACCTCGCGGTGAAACTCGCGATACGCGAAATCGCCCGGATAGCCACCGCGCGCGCTCCAAACCTGCCGGCTCGTATCGGGATCTCGGGCATACGCGGCCGGACCGGTCGGAATGAAGTACGGCGCGTAGACAGCGCGACGCGGGCGCGGCTCCGCGTGCATGATTCCATGCGCATCGAGTGCGAACCAACGCACGTTCGTCGCTTGCAAAAGGCCGTTTAACTTCGGTGAGTAAGCGCATTCCGGCAGCCACCAGCCTGCCGGCTCCCGGCCAAACGAATGCTTGTAGACATCACGACCGATCAGCAACTGGGCCCGTGCGGCTTCGGGCAATTGCTCATACAAAAGCGGAAGGATTCCATGGGTTGCGGCGCAACCGATTAATTCCAGGACACCGGCGTCCCGCATCCTGGCGAAAACCTGGAGCAAATCGCACTTCCAATCATCAATAAAACGCCGGCGCGCGTCCAAAAAATACTTCAGGTGGAATCGCGCGAGATCCCGCCGTTTTTCGTCAGCGTGGTGCCGTTCCACTTCACGCTCGCAAAGCTGAATCAGGAATTCGACGCGCTTCACGTAGCGATCGCGCAAAAGCTCGTCGCCTAACATGGCGCAGAGCGTCGGCGTCACCGACATCGTTAATTTGAATGGGACGCCATCCTCGATCAGCCGTTCCATCATGGAAAGGAGAGGGATGTACGTTTCCGTTATCGCTTCGAAAAACCAGCTCTCCTCCAGGAAATCCTCATATTCCGGATGCCGCACAAACGGCAGATGAGCGTGGAGAATGAGCGCGAGCGAACCCACGCCGCTACCGGATACTGAAATCCGTCCGGCTGCAATGCTCGGGAGAAAAAATCAGATCCGAAAACCGAAGAAGGATTAGTGGGACGAGACGGAACTCGTCCCTCCAGCCATCGCGTTATGCGAGGGCTCCCGCCCCGTTGTCATCCTGAGCGCGGGAGCGTCGAAGGATCTCCCGACGAAGCGAACGTGATGAATCGCCGTTGCGGGGAAACGCGCTCACGGTTTCGAAGAATGCGCGGGAGCGCTCGCGGCGTCCCCGCCGCGAAGTAGCTCGAGGACGCAGAGAGGTAGTTCACTCTGTGAAATTGGTGTAACCGCTCGCGCATATGTGGGATTCCTCGAGCGCGCTGCCCACGCCGCCTCGGAATGACAGAAGGGCGGGAAGTGCGCGCGGGGTGATCAGGTATCGCTGGCCAAGTGCGCAGCGGTTCAAATCCGCAGCGGGTCAATTACGCACCGCCCTTGTGTGAGGCCTATTAAAGCGTCCGGCAGAAGTCCTGAAACCGATCCAAGCCCTTCTTGATGATGTCGATGCTGGTGGCGTAGCTGAGGCGGATGGTCCGGTCGTCACCGAATGCTGCGCCCGGAATCACCGCCACGTTAGCCTTGCTCAAAAGACGATCGGCAAAGTTTTGCGAGGTCAAGCCGAGCTGGCTGATGTTCACCAGGACATAGAATGCGCCTTCAGGCTTGGTCGCCGTGATGTTCGGAATCTTGGTGATGCGATCGAACATGTAGTTGCGACGCATATCGAATTCTTCGCGCATATCCGCGATCGGCTGTTGATCGCCTTTCAACGCGGCCAAACCGGCACGCTGCACAAAGGAACAAGGATGCGACGTGCTGTGGCTCTGAATCGAATCCACCGCTTTCGCCACCGCTTCCGGCGCCGCCAGGTAACCGAGACGCCATCCGGTCATCGCATACGATTTACTGAAACCGTTCACGGTGAGGGTGAGTTCGTAGGCTTCCTTGGAGAGGGAGCCGACACTGACATGCTTCACCTCGTCATACACCAGCTTCTCGTAGATCTCGTCAGAGAGAATGTAGATGTCCTCTTCCGCCGCAACCTCCACGATCTTCTCCAGTTCCTCGCGCGTGTAGACCGAACCCGTCGGATTCCCGGGGGTGTTGAGAATCAACATCTTCGTCCGCGGCGTCATCGCATTCTCGAAATCTTCGGCGCGGAGCTTCCAATTGTTGCGCTCCATCGTCGGCACGATCACCGGTTCCGCACCGGCCAGCCGAACCATGTCGGGATAGCTCACCCAATACGGCGATGGGATGACAACTTCGTCGCCGGGCTGGCAGGTGGCGAGAATGGCGTTGTAACACGCGTGCTTGGCGCCGTTGCTGACCACGATCTGGCCGGCGCGATAGTCCAAGTCGTTATCGGCCTTGAGTTTTTCGGCAATAGCCTGGCGCAATTCCGGAATGCCCGAACTGGGCGTGTATTTAGTGAAACCGGCATTCAAGGCCTCGATCGCCGCGGTTTTAATATGCTCAGGCGTATCGAAATCAGGTTCGCCTGCGCCAAAGCCGCAGACGTCGATGCCTTCGGCTTTCATTGCCTTGGCCTTGCTGTCTATGGAAAGGGTGAGCGAAGGAGTCAGTTGAGCGGCGCGAGCGGAGATTTCCATAGGTGTCTTACAGGTTGGCGTTTTCTTCGGGACGCAAATTATTTGCGCCCATAAAAGTTTTCAATTGTCGGTTTGAAGTTGTTCTCGTCGATCTGGACGATGCCCATCTCGCGCTGCGCGTTCTCCACTGAATCGCTGGCGTGCGCGGCGTTGATCATGATGGTCTGCCCGAATTCCTTGCGAATCGAACCAGGAGGCGCCTTCGCCGGATCGGTCGGACCAAGGACTTCGCGGATTTTGCGCACGGCTTCCTCGCCTTGGTAAACTATGGCGACCACCTTCGCTGAGCCCGGCTTTTCCCGATCGGCTGCGGCAGTCTTGCTCGGCCGATTGCCGGCCATGAATTCGACGATGCTCTCCCAGTTATCACGTCCGCTTTCCGGGCCGAGTTTGTCCTCCAAGACGGGAAGGACCGGCCCATAAAACTCTTCGGCCTGCGCCACGCTCATGCGATGGACTTTGAAACCAACAATATAGAGACCGCTGCGGGAAAAGACTTCGATGACGCTGCCGGGTCGCAGGTTTGGGAACTTAAAGTTATCCGGCTTGATCAGGACCAGCGTCTTCTCCACTTTCGCCGGGTTCGAAAACTCGATCACTTTGTCGAGCACGCCACCGTCGCTATCGGAAAATTCCGCCCAGAGCTTCAAGTCTTTCTCCACCGCTTCCGGCGTGACGGCAGTGAGAACCCCCGGCTCGAAATAAGTCACTCGGCCGGATTCGTCAGTGACGTAGTCGCCGAAAGTGTCGCGAACGGTTTCACCGCTGGTGCGCTCGTTGACGATGTGACCGACGGTTTGATGCATCTTGTCGACCGCATCCGGCCCACGGAAAACAAGGAACATGACTCGCGCGCGCTGGCCTTTGACGTTCCCGGTGAAATTTTTCGCCACATATTCGCGAATCAGCTCCTGCGTCGCGCGATGCCGGGGGTCCGGATAAGTCACGATATTCTCGCAGTAGCGTTTGGTCAGCGCCTCACTCGGCGCAAACATCCGCGCCGCGACCAAATCGAGGCCGGTGCGGGAAATGAGGCGGGAAATGATGCCGCCCGTGCGCGATTTGCGCATCGAATAGGGCGTTAGAATGGCGTAAGAAAGCTCTTCTGTCTGCATACTCAATCGAGGGCGGCCGGGTTAAACCGCCTGGGGATGCAGAGAAACTTCAGCCGCGCTTCGGACGCCACCTTCCCGACGCGGTCTGGGGTCGTCAAGTAGAAGTCCGGAACAAGACGTCAACGGTCCACGCCGGCCGGTGCCTCGCCCGCCAGTGCAATCCACTTCCCGCGGCGGCGCACCTCGGCGAGGTGTAAACCACTCCCTCTGATTGCCCGGACCACGCGTGCTTCTTCGCCGCGCATGACTCCGGAGAAGATAAACTGCGCGTCCGGCTTCAGCGCCCGGCGGACGATTGGCAGAACGCCGATGAGTAACTCGCTGAAAAGGTTCGCCACAATGAGGTCCAACTTCCGCCGCGGCCGCCACTTCTTCACATCCTGGACAGCGAAGGCGATTCCGCGGATTCCGTTTCGCCGCGCATTTTCTTTGGCTGTTGAGACCGCCACGAGGTCGTTGTCGATCGCTTCGATCCTGCTCGCGCCAAAGCGCGCGGCAGCGAGACTGAGAATCCCGCTGCCAGTGCCGAGATCCGCGATCGTCCACCGCGCCGCGAGGCGTCGACTTCTTCGCTCCAGCATTCGCAGGGTCATGGCCGTGGTCGCGTGATCGCCGGTCCCAAAAGCGGCGCCTGAGGGAATCACAAGGCGAGACGCGTCGTGCGGGGCAGCGCGCCGCGTTTCTCCGTCGACGATGAGAAGGCGCTTACCGACGCGGAGTTCTTCTCGATCTTGCGCTTTCGTGAACTGCCGAAACCAGTCGCGTTTCAGCGTCACCAGGCTTCCGCCATATTGCCGGCGCAAGCTTTGGCCTTGGAGGATCGATGAACCGGTAATTTCAAGGTTAAACCGCGCAAAACCAGACCGGCTAATGATGGCGACATGTTCCGGCGGAAAATCGCTGAGCCAGTGCTCGTTACTCTCGAGCCACCGTTCGGTGACCGATTTTCGCCAGAGATACATGTTTTGATGCTCACCGCCGTCTGGACGATGTTGTAGAGGCCGTTGTGCCAACGGCATCTTCATAGATAGACGCTGCTGACAGTCCTGCACGAATGAAAGTACACGGCATCCATCACATCACCGCGATCGCGGGTGACCCGCAGACGAATCTCGATTTCTACACCGAGGTGCTCGGCCTTCGCTCTGTAAAACGCACCGTCAATTTCGATGATCCCGGATCGTACCACTTTTATTTCGGCGACCGACTTGGCCGCCCGGGGACGATCATCACCTTTTTCCCCTGGCCTGACGCGGCGCGCGGACGAATCGGCGCCGGACAAGTCGTCGCAACCAGTTATGCCGCGCCCCCAGGATCCTTTAGCTTCTGGAAAGAGCAGCTAACGACCAATCACTTGCCGGTCGAAGACGCCGGCACTCGTTTCGGCGAGCGTGTCCTTCGCTTCGCTGATCCGGACGGACTCGGCCTCGAGATCATCGAAATGGCCGAAGCCAAAGACTTCGATTATTGGGCGGAGAGCACGGTTCCGCGCGAGGTTGCTCTGGGTCGATTCCACGCGCCGACACTGGGTTCGGGCAAGCGCAGCGCTACCACGGAGGTGGTAACGGCGTTGCTCGGCTTCGAAGTGGTCGGAGAAGAAAACGGACGCGGACGATTCGCCGCCGCGGCCGGGGACGTCTCCGCACAGATCGATCTGATCGATCGGCCGGAGCGCCATGGGCACATGGCGGCCGGAACAGTTCACCATATCGCCTTTCGCGCGGCTAACGAAGACGAACAGAAGGAACTCCGCGGTCGCATCGAAGAGGCGGGTCTTTTTGTAACGCCGGTCATCGATCGCCAATACTTTCACTCGATTTATTTTCGCGAGCCCGGGGGCATCCTTTTCGAGATCGCCACCGATGCGCCGGGTTTCGCCACCGATGAGAGCGAAGAGCATTTGGGCGAGTCGCTGCGGCTTCCGCCGGAATACGAGGGTCACCGCAGTTCGATTGAAGCGACCTTGCCGCCGATAACCCTCCACCTGAAAAAGAAGTGAGCCTGGATTTCATTCGCCAATTTGTTCCAAACGCCGGCGGCGATCCGGACGCGCGCAGCCTGCTTCTCCTCCACGGCACGGGAGGAGACGAGCAGGACATGCTCGGGCTTGGCCGAAACATCGATCCGAATGCCGCGCTCCTCAGTCCGCGCGGCAAGGTAAACGAAAACGGCAGCAACCGTTTCTTCCGCAGGTTCGCGGAAGGCGTATTCGACGAAGAAGACGTGGTCCGCCGCAGTCACGAACTGGCCAGCTTCGTCTCCGCTGCAGCCAGCGCGCATGACCTCAAGCTGGAGAAGATGGTCGCGGTCGGCTACTCCAATGGCGCCAATATCGCCGCCGCCATGCTTCTCCTCGGCGTTGCGCCGTTCTCCGCTGCCATCCTGCTCCGCGCAATGGTTCCCCTAACGAATACGAGAATCACGGCCGGGAACTCGGGACGGGTTTTAATTCTGGACGGTCAAACCGATCCCATCGTTGGGCCAGACGGCGGCAGTGACCTGGCCAGGATTCTGCGCGAAACCGGGCTGGAAGTGGATCTGGTAATGCAGCGCGCGGGGCATGAGTTGAGACGCGAGGATATGGTCGCGGCGCAGCGCTGGTTAGAATCGCTGTAGCGCAGCGTGGGCGCGACAGCGCGTACCGCATCAAACAAAGCTTCGCTTGAGATCCACCGCTCGCGCCAGCATTCGAAGATAACCTCGCCGCGTCACTTCCATAACGCCGAATTGCTCCAGATGCGGCGTGGTCCACTGCGTGTCGAGCAACAGAAATTTCCTCGCGCGCAGGCGTTCTACCAGACCGACCAGTGCAACCTTCGATGCGTCGGTAACCCAATGGAACATCGATTCGCCAAAGAACGCCCCGCCTAAGGCGACGCCGTAAAGGCCACCGGCCAGTTTCCCTTCGTGCCATGCTTCCACGGAGTGTGCGCAACCGAGCTCATGCAGAGTCTCGTAACTCGCGATGATCTCCGGAGTAATCCAAGTCTCATCGCGATCCGAGCAAGCGCGCAGGACCTCACCGAAGGCGGCATTGATTCGCACTTCGAACTTGTTCTTCGCCAGGGTGCGCCGCAGTCCGTGCGGAATTTTAAAATCCTCCAGCGGGATAATCGCCCGCGGATCGGGGGAGAACCATTCAATGTGGCCCTCCTCCATTCCCATCGGAAAAACGCCGAGGCGATAACCGTGCAGCAATAGTTCGGGCGGGATGATCCCGCGCGGCGCTCCGGAATTCTGCGTCGTCTTTGCCACCTGTAGTCCAATTGAAGGTCAGCCGATCTCGCTGGAAGGCAATTAGCTTTCCTCCGCGCCATCGCGAAAGAGCGGGCGCGGAGGCACCACACCCTGGTCGATCAGCCCTGGTTTGCAATGAACCACCTTCTTTCTAAAATGTGCCGATGGAACGCGTTCTTATCATTTCCGGCGCCTTTCGTCACTTCGCCTGACCATGGAGCGCAGCGAGAAACCGAAGCACTCGAGCATTCTTATTCTCGATTTCGGCTCGCAGTACACGCAGGTCATCGCCCGGCGCATTCGCGAGCTGCAGGTCTACTCCGAGATTGTTCCTTTCAACATCCCGGCGCAGGAAATAGCCGAACGTCGCCCCCAGGGCATCATCCTCTCCGGCGGACCGGCCAGTGTTTACGACCAGGACGCGCCGCAAGTGGATCCAAAGATATTTTCGTTAGGCATCCCAATTCTCGGAATTTGTTATGGCCTGATGCTGCTCGCCCGGCATCTGGGCGGCAAAGTAGAGTTCAGCGGACGTCGCGAATATGGCGCAGGCCTGCTCGAGCTCCAGACGCCTTCCCCGCTTTTCGACGGACTCTCCGGAAATCTGGACGTCTGGAATAGTCACGGCGACGAAGTCACCGCGCTCCCTGACGGTTTCCACACCATCGGCTCTACCGACGGCTCGCCCTACGCGGCGGTGGCCGATCCCAAGCGCAAATTTTTCGGCCTGCAATTTCATCCGGAGGTCGCGCATACCCCCGGCGGCAAACAGATCCTGGGCAATTTCGTTTACCATATTTGCCGCTGCGCGATGGACTGGACGATGGGCTCGTTCATCGAGGAAGCATGCGACCGCGTTCGGCGCCAGGTCGGGGACGCCAAGGTTGTGCTCGGCCTCAGCGGCGGCGTTGATTCGTCCGTGGTAGCCGCGCTCCTGCACAAGGCCATCGGCGATCAACTCACCTGCATTTTTGTGAACAATGGACTCCTGCGCGCGCGCGAGGACGAAGTGGTCCAGCGTGTCTTCGGCGAAAACTTTCATATCCGCCTCAAATACGTCGACGCGTCGGAGCGTTTCCTAACGAAATTACGCGGCGTCACCGATCCGGAGCGAAAGCGGAAGATTATCGGGAACGAATTCATCGAAGTTTTCCAGCAGGCAACCGAAGAACTGCTCGAGGAAGATAAAAAAAGCGGCAGCGACAAACATGGCGGTTACCGCTTCCTCGCCCAAGGGACGCTTTACCCGGACGTGATCGAGAGCGTCGCCATTGGCGGAAATCCCGCGCACGTAATCAAGTCCCACCACAACGTGGGTGGATTGCCCGAAACGATGCATTTCGAGTTGGTTGAGCCGGTGCGACAGCTTTTCAAAGACGAAGTGCGCCAGGCCGGGCTACAGCTTGGACTGCCGAAAGAGGTCGTTTACCGCCAGCCATTCCCCGGGCCGGGACTGGCCGTCCGCATCCTTGGGGAAATCACCGAGGAGCGGCTAACGATTCTGCGCGCCGCCGATGCCATCGTGCAAAGTGAGATGGAAGCGGCCGATTGGTACTACAAAGTTTGGCAATCCTTCGCGGTGCTCCTGCCCGTCCAAACCGTCGGCGTGATGGGCGACCAGCGCACTTACGAAAGCGTGGTTGCTCTTCGCATTGTCGACAGTGTCGACGCCATGACCGCGGATTGGTCGCGTGTCCCCTACGAACTGCTCGCGCGCATTTCCAACCGCATCTGCAATGAGGTCAAAGGCGTGAACCGCGTCTGCTACGACATCTCGAGCAAACCGCCGAGCACGATCGAGTGGGAATAGATTGGCGCGAGGCTCCGCTTGCCGGCGAGCCCTTCAGCAGCGGGAGTGTGCGCCACCTTGGCCTACTGCGCGATCGCTTGGTAGAAGGCGGTATTAAAAAGATTGAATGCGTCCGCATCCTCGACGAATTCGGTGTCGTTACCCGTCGCCACCTTGTCTGACCCGAGCACCGATTGCCACATCGTCGCACTCAAGACCTGCTTGCGTTGCAGGCTGTAGGTCTTTCCCTTCACCACCTCGATGTAGACCTGAAACGCTTGACCATTGCGAGTCACCCTAACGAGCCGCAGAAGGCTGCCGTTGTATTCAAACGCGCCCACATCGCTTCGCCCGGTGCGTAGATAATTCCGCTGGTCACGATGTGGCGCGATCGCATCGCTGCCATGATCGATCGCGGGGCTGCCAACGTTTAGGGCCACGTTATCGGTGTCACCACCGTAGTTTGCCAGTCCGCCCAATTGCGCGTTGATCGGTGAAGCGTCCGTGCCGATTTGATCTCCGCTGCCGGTGAAACCGCTGCTGTGATCGGCTGTGCCGATCAGATTGTAGCCACCGGAGGTGAAAGCGCCGTCTACGTCTTTTCCGCCGCCGCTGCCGACATTTTCGGCGACCAACGAGCTGGAAACGGTCACGCTTCCGGCGTTAACCACCAGGCCGCCTCGCGCGATCCCGCCGGCGCCGTGATTGATCCCCGTATTGCCCGCTCCGCCGTTTCCGCCCGAACCGGTGTTGTCCGCAATCGTGCAGGAAACCGCGCTGATCGTTCCGCGATTGTAAACTGCGCCTTCTCCGGCACCGCCATTGCCTCCGGCGAAACTAGAATCATTTCCGCCAACGCCGCCGACGGCGGTATTTCCGGAAACGGTGCAATTGGTCAGATTTAAAGTGGCGTTCGTGTCATTGAGGATTGCGCCGCCCTCGCCTGCGCCACCGTCGCCACCGTGCGTTGCCGCGCCGGAGTTCGCTGCGCCTGAACCACCCAAAGCCGTATTGCCGGTAAAGGTGCAGCGGTTCAGGTTGATGACGCCGCCGAAGAAGTTGTAAACGGCGCCGCCCAAAGCCGCCCCCCCTCCGCTGCCCGCGCTGCTCCCATTGTTCCCCGCTGCCTCATTGTTCAGAAAGGTGCAGTCGTTCACCGTCAATGTTCCCTGCGCATTCGATAGGCCGCCGCCTTGCGCACTCAAAACGATGGCGTTGCCCCGGGTAAATCCGTCGCGCACGGTCAGGGCGGAAAGCGTGCTGGTGCCGCCGCTAAAATTAAAAACGCGCCCGACTCCACCTCCGCTGATGGCCAGCGATCGCGCACCAGGCCCGCTGATCGTTGTCGAATCGGTGACCGCGATCTGTCCTATCGCCCCGACACTGATGATACCAGCGACATTGAGATTAATCGTATTCGCGCCCGCCAACGCATTCGTCGCCGCCACCGCTTCCCGCAACGTGCAATCGATCGCGCCGCAAACGCCGTCATCATGGTCTGCCGTCGTGTTGACGGCAAAGATACCGCCATTTTGGACGGGATCGCGAGTTTCATAGGCCCCGATATCGCTGCCGTCGCCGCCTGCGGCATTGGCAAAACCGGCAAGGTCATAAGGCCGGCTGAACCCGCGTTGATCGGTGGTCACCCCAAAACTCTTGCCCATGTCGACGGCCGGGCTGCCATTCAGCAATGCGATTGTCGGAGTCGGCCCACCATTATTCTTCACTCCGGCCGGATCGAGTTTGGGAAGAACGGTAATCTGATCTCCAGGACCGGTTAGGAAACCGGCCCCGTTGTCGTTGCTCAAATTATAACCGTTCGAAACAAAATTGGTTGGACCACCGCTCCCGGCCGGGTCGCTGTTCACCAGCGGCGAACCGGCGAGAAGCGTGTTGCTTAAAGTGACAATGAGCGAATTGCGGACGCCCCCAGTATAGTTGTAGCTGTTTTCAATTTTATTCTGATTAAAGGTGCAGTTCGAAATGTTAGTATGAATGCTCTGCGGAGTCGGGCCGTGCAGGGCACTCGTGAAAATGGCGTCTCCGACGGTGCTGCTCCCGCCGTTGGGCCGGGTGTTTCCGCTGACCGTGCAATTCGTTAGGTTTAAGACTTGGCTGTTCCACTGGAGAGTCTGCTCAATCGCCCCGCCTGGGCCGTTCGCGGTCGCGTTATTATAAAGGGCGCATCCGCTCAGAGTCAGGGTAGGCCCGAACGACTCAATCGCTGCGCCGGTTTGGCCGGCTGTGTTATTGCTCAAGGTGCAATTCGTTAACACGACGTAATCCGAGTCTGTCTGGCCATGGACGAAGATGGCGCCACCCCGCCCGACCGCCTTATTCGAGTCAAACGTGCAGTTGTTCAGGTTCAACTGCCCCTTTTCGACGTAAATGGCACCTCCATCGTTATCCGGTGTGGTCGAGCCAGGAGCGACCGAATTGGTGAAGACGACATTTGAGATGGTGGTGGGATGCTGGTTTGCGAAGACGCCGTTGGCCACGTAAAGAATGCGGAAATAAGGGACACCATTGGCAAAGCTGCGGGCCACGGTCGCGCCGTTCCCGGTGATGGTTAACGAGTGACCGGTCCCGCTCCCGGCATCGCGATCAATGATGGGCAAACCGTTCGGTCCGCCCGTGCTGTTGTTTACATCGGGAATGTAATAGCCGCCGTTCATTGCCAGGTTAATCGTGTCGTCCTGGTTGTTGCTATTGGCAGCGGCGATGGCGGCACGCAGACCGCCCACGTCGCCATCGCCAATATTAAATACGGCCGCATCGAGCGGAAGAGCACCGGCCAGCAGGAACAGGATCAGGGTCAACCGGCGAACCGGCCCCATCGGCATCCACCCCGTGAAGCAATTGAAGTTCATCAGGCAGCCTCAGCCCTGCTTCTAAATGGACTCCAGCTTCGGCTGCCTGTCGAATTTGTTTTGGATTGTCGGGGATCAGGTTTTCACCGCTAATCGTTGGGCTTGAACGCTGAACAACTCCGCCTGGAAGAGAACAAGGATCCGGAGCAGCCATGGTATGAATGGGGACCCTACTTGGCGGAGCGCGCCTGGGGCACGGTGCGGGAGGATTACAGCGCGAACGGAGACGCCTGGGCCTTCTTTCCTTATGATCATGCCCGTTCCCGCGCTTACCGCTGGAACGAAGATGGCATCGCCGGAATTTCCGACGCGAAACAACGTCTCTGTTTCGCTTTCGCTTTTTGGAATGAGCGTGATCCCTTCCTGAAAGAACGTTTCTTCGGCCTAACCGGTCCCCAAGGCAATCACGGCGAAGACGTCAAGGAAGTCTATTGGTATAATGATAACACGCCTTCGCACAGCCTGATGCGGATGGTCTATCGCTATCCGCAAAATGCGTTTCCTTATCAGCAATTGGTCACGGAGAACGCGCGGCGCGGCAAGACCGAGAGCGAATATGAGATCTGGGAAACCGGCGCCTTCGCCGAGAACCGTTTCTTCGAGATCGAATTCGAATATGCCAAGGCCGGTCCGCACGACATTCTCATCCGCATAACTGCGACCAACTGCGGACCGGAGCCCGCGCCCCTCCATATTCTCCCCACCCTCTGGTTTCGAAACACCTGGAGTTGGGGCTACGACGACCGCAGGCCCAGTCTCCAGGAAGGAATCCGCAGTGATGAAGGGATCCGCATCATCGATGCACGTCACGATGACTTGGGCTTTTATCGTCTTTCTTGTGAGGGAGCCGACCGATTGCTCTTCACCGAGAATGAATCCAACACCATGCGACTCTGGGGCGTTCCCAATCGGACGGCCTTCGTCAAGGACTCGATCAACGAGTGCGTCGTCCAAAAAAGTTTGCAGTTCGTTAACGCAAATCGCGTCGGCACCAAAGCAGCCGCGCATTTCATCTTCCTCCTTCCCCCGGGTAAAAGCACCAGCTTCCGCCTTCGTCTCACCCGCCAGAAATCCGAAGCGCCCGGCACGGCAGCGGCGTTCGCCGATTTCGACGAGCTGATGGTAAGACGTTCGCTCGAGGCCGATTCATTTTTCGCCGAGCTGGCGCCGAGCTGTCTGAACCCCGAGCACTGCGCGATCGAGCGCCAGGCCATCGCCGGCATGCTTTGGAACAAACAGTTTTACCACTACGTCGTGCAGGAATGGCTGGACGGAGATCCGGCTTCGCCCCTGCCTCCGCCGGAACGCCTAACCGGTCGAAACTCAGGATGGCGCCA
This sequence comes from uncultured Verrucomicrobiae bacterium, assembly GCA_963746035.1. Classification (GTDB taxonomy): domain Bacteria; phylum Verrucomicrobiota; class Verrucomicrobiia; order Chthoniobacterales; family UBA10450; genus JBBRDU01. The sequence continues at coordinate 550,341 of CAVUZN010000003.1, forward strand.
CCTGCGCAACGAACGGGTCATGTCGATGCCGGATAAATGGGAATACCCTTGGTATGCCTCCTGGGATCTCGCTTTCCATTGCATCGTGCTCGCCCTCGCCGATGCACAGTTCGCCAAGAAGCAGCTCAGCGTCATCGTCCGCGAATGGTATCAGCACCCGAATGGACAAATTCCGGCCTACGAATGGAATTTCAGCGACGTCAATCCGCCGGTTATTTCGTGGGCGGCCTATCGAGTATTCCAGATCGAGCGAAAACGCACAGGCAAAGGCGATTTCGCCTTCCTCGAAACGATCTTCCACAAAATGTTGCTCACGTTCACCTGGTGGGTGAATCGGAAGGACTCGTCCGGCCGCAACATTTTCGAAGGGGGCTTCCTCGGGCTCGACAACATCGGTGTCTTCGATCGCAACATGCAATTTCAGGACGGAACACGCCTCGAGCAGAGCGACGGCACGTCCTGGATGGGAATGTTCTCGCTCAACATGATGCGAATCGCGCTCGAGTTGGCCCGGGAAAATCCAGTGTACGAAAATATTGCGACCAAATTCTTTGAGCACTTCCTCGGCATCGCCGCGGCCATGAACAATCTCGGTGGTAATGGAATCGGGTTATGGGATGAGGAAGACGAATTCTTTTACGATATTCTACGCACCCCGGGTGGCCGCGTTCTTCCGTTACGCGTGCGGTCGGTGGTCGGCCTGATGCCGTTGCTGGCGGTGGAAACGCTCGACCCTGAACTGCTCGACTGCGTGCCCGGTTTCAAGGAACGCCTCGAATGGACGCTGCAACACCGTCCTGACCTGGCCAGCCTGGTATCGCGCTGGCAGGTTCCCGGTGCGGGCGAACGCAGGCTGGTTGCGCTGACGCGCGGCCACCGCATGAAATGCCTTCTTCGGCGAATGCTCGACCCCGATGAATTTTTGAGTCCTTACGGCGTCCGCTCGTTAAGCAAATACCATCGGGATCATCCCTACGTTCTGCGGGTGCATGACGAAGATCGCGAAGTGAATTTCGAGCCTGCCGAATCGCAGAGCGGATTATTTGGCGGCAATTCCAATTGGCGCGGGCCCGTCTGGTTTCCGATCAATTACCTTCTGATCGAGTCACTGCAGAAATTTCATTTCTATTACGGCGACGATTTTCTCGTGGAATGTCCGACACGGTCCGGGCGTTTTCTTCCGCTGAATCAAATCGCCAATGAGCTATCGAACCGCCTCATCAGCCTCTGGCTGCGCGATGAGAAGGGCGAGCGCCCATTCGCGCGCGCCTCTGGTGATCTATTCAAGGATCCGCGCAACGCCGAACGCTATTGGTTCCATGAATACTTCCACGGCGAAACCGGCGCGGGCTTGGGCGCTTCCCATCAGACCGGCTGGAGCGGCTTGGTGGCCAAGCTCATTCTGCAACAGGGCGACCTCGGCACGATCGCAAAGCGCGATCCCTTCAGTGATTTGTAAGCGGGCGCGAATCCACCACCCTCACGCGTGAGGAATAGACTAATAGGGTAAGACGTACCTGCCCGAGCAGCGCCTCGTCGCAGTGCACACTGCTATTGCCGCCAAGGGTTAGCGTTTTGGCGGCGATCCCGCCGCTGAGCGAAGCCCCGCCCGAAAGACTGACGTCGCGTGATGGCGCGGTGAGGGTCGCGGCGAAGTTTGATGCGCCTGACAAGTTTACTTTGCCGGTGCCGACACCGACGAAAGACAGATAGGAAGCGATGCCGCTGCCATTCTTGTAAGAGTCGCCGTTGGTAACGATATCCTTATCCACAATCCAAGTCGCATGAACTCGTGTATCCTGAAGGAGTCGAGCGCTTCCGGAAATATTCAATTTCCCGGTGACCCAGATTTGAATGAAACCTTCGCGTATACCCGGAGGCAATAGCTGGAAGGTTGCGCCACCTGGCAGAACGAAGTCGCCCGTGACCTTAACGAGTGCTGGAGCGGCTGAGGTCCCAGCCACGAACTGTTTAGCCGTATTGGTAACTGAGCTAGGATAAGTGGAAAATGCGGCCCAGGTGGGATCGTTAGCCGCAGGCACCGTTGCATTGTAAGGCGTGGCGACCGCGCCTTGCACGTTTCGGGTATTCTTGACCGCCACGGCGCCGGCATAGAAAAGATCGCCAAAGATGAATCCGTTCCTTAGATCCGAATTCAGGTTGTTAGCGATGCCGACGTCGCCGTTGCGCTGAAATTTAGCGGGGTCATACAGGCCATTCGTCGACTTGTAGGGATTACTCGAATCAAAGCTGTCGATGAACGACGTGCTGTTCATTGAAAGAGTTGTTCCGAGGGAGACTTGAGCCGTCTGCGCCGTGGCGTGCGATGGAGGAAGAGTGCTGAAGACGGCGGCGCTAAGCAACGCGACCGCCGAGTGGCGGCTGATTCGGGACATGATCATTTCAAGCGCCCTAACCAGCAGCGTCCATGCCCCTTATCTGGTATTTACGATAATTATGCGAGCCGGGTAACGGGAGAGACGAGCTGGTCTCGGCCGCGCTTTGCGTCACCGCCGCAGGATGTAGATCGAGAGAATCCGGCGCTGGTGTCGCGCCAACAGGTAATCGACAAAGCACCCGATGATTGAGTTGGGCTTGTTACCTGACCTGGTAACAACGCGGCAAATCAACGTGCTGCTGCTGGCGTGCCATTCCAGGTTGATCGCGCCGTGCGCCTTTTCCCCATGAATCTTCGCCCAGCCATGAGGCCGCCCCGGACGCTGATGCTCAGTTGGAACCAGCCCGAACTTCGCCAGCCTCGGGTCGGTCATGATCTTTTCCCGCAGTGACCCCCGTCCGGAGCTGATCACCTGGATGACCGTTTGCACGACCAGTTAGGGTGACCGCAAACCACTCGTTTGCAAACGCTAAGATGTGGCGCAAGCGGACAAGTAACTGACGCATGCGTCAGTTACTTGTCCACCCTTACAATCGCCGAAACAGGACCAGAGCGTCGACAAAGCCGCACGTTGGATGCTCGAAAGCCCTCGGCAAGGTCCCAACCGTTTCGAAGCCGAGATCCTTCCACAGTTTTACCGCTGCTTCATTGGTTGAGATCACAAAATTGAACTGCATCGCGCGAAAACCACGTTTGCGGCATTCTCCTAACGAATGCTCAGCCATGACCCGCCCGACCGTGCGTCTGCGTGCGTCGTGATCCACAATGTAGCCGGCATTGGCCACGTGGCTTCCTCCGCCCTCATGGTTTCGACGAATGTAATAGCTGCCGAGGATCCTCCCCTCTTCTTCAGCAACGAAGACTTCGTGACCCGGTGCGAACCAAAATGCCAGGACGTCACCGCCGCTGGATTCGCGCGGGAGGGCAAACGTCTCACCCTCTCTCACTATCTCGAGAAAGATTTGTTCAATCGCGGGGCGGTCGGGTTGACGAGCGGGACGGACCTTCACGAGGAAGCGTGATCGGGCCGACGGCGGGAGTGCAAAATCCACAACACGATCAGCCCCGCCAGTAAGGAAAGATCGATCGCCAGATGGCGGCCGAAACTCCACTTCTCGCTGAAATGGCCGAAACAACCGCAGGTGATGTCGATGCCGCGGGCACGGGCAATGACGGATGCGGAAATAAAAACGACAACCAAAGTACTGATCATGACCAGGCCGCCCGCGTAACAACGCCTAACGAGAAGGCTAAGACCGCAGAGAATCTCGAGCCAGGGGAGATAAAAGGCCAGCATCACGCTGATCGACCACGGTAACATCTGATAATTGTCGATATCCCTGGCGAACTGCACCGGGTCGAGCGCTTTCAGGATACCGGCATAGATGAAGATCGCACCGACGATCCAACTCAACACATTCGCCAGGCCCCACCAGCGGGAAACATTTTTGAGCTCCGGCGACATGGATAAATCGGCTAACGGTTGTGCTTCAGCCATTCTTCCCATCCACCGGAAAGAATCCGGATATCGTTAGGCAATTGCGCCTCCGTGCGTAGCCGCCGCGCAACTTCCTCGGCCAGATTGCAACTCTGGCTGCTGCAGTAGACCACGATCTTCCGGTCCGGAGTCCACTGCGTGAGAAAACCCGGGAAAAGTTCATTCCAGCGATCCTCGTTCAGCGAAACCGCGCCTGGAACGTGATCTTGCGCGAACTCGTTCTCCGGTCGCGCATCGATCCAGATGGCGTCCGCGCCCCAGCTCTTGGCGGTGGCGAAATCGATCGTCTGGTCAGCAGCGAGCCGGCTGTGCCATGAAACCTTGTCGCGAAAGTAAAAGGCTTGGCCAGCCGCGGGCAGCAGCGCGAGCAAGCAAAGGATCAACAGCTGCCGCGCGACCGCCGATATCATTGCTGCGTCGCACCGGCGGCGGCCTGGTCGGGCGCGCCCGCGACACTGGCGTTAGCAAAGAAGCTTTGCGGCGCCTGTTTCGGGAAATCGGTCTTAACCGTAATCAGCGTCGAGATATTTCGATCGGTTTGCTTCGGCTTTACCGTGATCGTCCACTTGTCTTTCTTCTTTCCCGAACCTGGCTCGAGCGTCGCCGTGAACTCAGGATTCTCCGCTTTTACCTCGACGTTGTCCGGGGTGAAGCCCGGGCCTGCCTTCGCCACAATTGTCTTTGCCTTCGGCTCCTCGCCGACTCGCCAGAAAACAAAATTCGGCGTCATGGTCATCCCTTCCGGCAGCACCGCCTTCAGGACCAGGGTAGTTAGCGGCGTCGGCGCTTGGTCGGTGGTGACAGAAACTGTTTTCACCTGGGTCCCAACATGATTCCCAATGTTAAATGTCGCGGTGATTTCGCCTTTCTGCCCGGGGGCGACCTCCTGCTGTTCCGCGTGCGCCACCGTGCAGCCGCATGAGGTCTTGACGTTTTTAATCTGCACCGGAGTCGTCCCGGTATTTTCATATTTGAAGTGCCCGACCGCTTCCTTGTCGCCGAAGTTAGGATGCAATTCGAGGGTGGTCTGCTCCCACTTCAGGTCAGCGTGGGCCGAATGGATAAGAAGACTAACGAGACAGCCCGCAATTACGAAAGATCTCTTCATGACGTGCAATAGTTTTCCTGAATATATTCTGCCACAGCTTCTCGCCAATGACGAGGCCTGCGCCCGGTAATTTCCGCCAGACGATCGATCGCCAGGACGGTATAGACCGGCCGGCGCGCAACAAAGGCTTTTAGCTCCGTTAGTTTTAAGGGGGTCACCTCGGATGCCTGCAGCGGAATTCCTCGCTCGCGGCAAACATCCAGCGCGTGCTGCGCGTATTCGCGCCAGCTGCATTGGCCGTCATTCGATAAATGGAGAAGGCCGCCGACGTCAGCGGGAAAGAAATGCGGCAGAATCGCTGCGATATCCTTCGTTGAGGTCGGAGTGGACCACTTATCCGCCACCGCGGAAACCTCAATCTCCGTCCGCGCGCGCTGAATCATTCCGTCGACGAAGCTCGGTCGTTCTGGCCCAAACACCCAGGACACGCGCACAACCAGATGCCGCTCATTCACGGCCAAGACCTTCTCTTCCCCTTCTCCCTTTGAGTTTCCGTAGACGCTGATCGGTTCGGCCGGATCCTCTTCGGTATAGGGAGAGCGCTTTTCGCCGTCGAAAACGTAATCGGTACTAAAATGGATGAAGCGCGCTTTTTTCCGCTGGCAAATTTGCGCGAGTAACTCCGGCGCCTCGGCATTGGTTCGAAAGGCCGCCTGTCTCTTCTGCTCACAGGCGTCCACGTTGGTCATGGCAGCGCAGTTCACCAGCACATCGAAGTTCAGCGCGCCGAGTCGCTGCTCCAGCGTCTCAAAATCGGAAAGATCGAGATCGGCGTGAGTAAAGCCGGTGACCTCATAGTTTTGACCCCATTGTCTGGCGAGAGCGGCTCCAAGCCTTCCACCTGCACCTGTGATCGCAATTCGTTCCATCCTTCAGCGGCAGCACTCCGGCGCCCGCCGAAGATGGACAGTGATGCCGCAGAAGGCAACTGAGGGACGCCGGTCAGACCGCCCGGATCGCCGCTCCCTGATTGGACGAGTTTCCCCTCGTCAGGCCATAGTTAGTTAGGATGGATGTGACACCGGGAGTCTGACGGCTTGGCGCTCGCTGCGACTTTTCCGGCTGCGCCCGCCGTAACGGCGCGCCGCGGCGGCAGATCTTTCAGCTTCCTGACCTGTTCGGCAATCAGGCGCTCACGTTCCGTTAAGAAGGGGCTGACGTTGGTAAACCGGCTGTTCATGGGTCCTCCTCTGCAATCGTTTAAAACAGGCGAACTCCGGTGTCACCTTCCCCTGAAAACCCTGGCAGCAGTCGGAATCGACGCGCTCTACCTATAGGTTCGGATACGCCCGAGCCGGCGGTCGCCGCTCCCCACGCGGCCCGATGGCTAATGAAGGCCGGCTCGCTCGAGCAGCGACTGCCACCAGGACTGGTTAGGTATTCATATCAATATGTCGCGGCGAATGACGACTCAGTCGCGTATCGCCGGTCCTGGCCTGACCTGTGCCCCCTCGGTTAAGCGGTAAGGACGCCGTCCTTCAGATGCTCGCCCTTCACGCAGGCGCCCCCTTTGACATCTTTGCGGGGTTGAAGGTCGCGCGCTTTGAGAGTTGGGCGCGACGCTGTTTTCGAGTCTCTGGTCGATTTGGTCTTTGTTTTCATGGTGTGATTCATCCCTTCCTTATCGAAAGCGAATTCAGGTGCCTCCATCACACCATTGAATTTCGTCGCTAAGCAAATTTTTCGCTCCATACCTGCGGGAGCGAAAAGACTCTCCGAAACAAGCAGCCGGCGAATTCTCTTTGCCGCAGTGGTGTCTTTGTCCCGCGAAATCCGCTTTCTCAAGGTGGGAACCATTCCCAACAACTAAAGCATCAACCTGAATCAAACATCTCCCGGTCACGCCCGTAACCCACATTGGGCGGCGGGACGGCCGAGGGCGCAGCTAACAGTTATGAGTGAAGAAACCGCAAAAAGCCGCAAAGATCGCGGCACGTCGCCCAAGGATCTGGATCTCGCCAAAGGCGAACAAGACAAGATCAAAGGCGGCCAGATCGAAAAACAGTCCCGGCAACAGACGATCGAGAAGCAGGGAAAGCAGCCCTCGCGCTAGGCTGCCAGGGACGACCGAGCGCGCCGGCCGGGGCGAGCTTGCAGCGGAAACGATGCGAGCGTCTTTGCCGGCGCGTTTTCTTTTGTATCTTGCCGCCTCTCATCGAGTTCGCGAAAGAGTTCCTGGTAACGCTGACAGCGCGGACACCGACCGCAGGGCCTGCGTTGACGTGCGGATATCTGGTCGCAAGTCCAAAGGTGCTCTCGCAGTTCCGCCGGCAATGTCGCCAGCAGCTCTTTCTTAGCGCGGCGGTGCAAGGGGAAGCGCAACGGGTTCTTGACCAACAGGAAAGGACGAAGCGCCCGATGGAACTTGGAAAACGCGTCGAGTTCGGCCTTGGAGACGTTATCTTCGCGCACGACTCCAAGACCGATTTCGTCGAATTTTTCCTCCAGCATCGACGCATAAAGAATTCCGACGAGACCGAAGGGGCCGCGGTGAAGGTTATCGCTCATTCCGTAGTTCCAGCGGAACCAGCCGACCACTCCTTTAAAAGTGAAAGAATAACGATTGAGGAAAGGCAGCATGCGATCGATGGCGCGCAGCTCTGCCGCCGTTTTTCCGACATTAGCTCGATAGGCTATGTAACCGGCTGAGACCTCGTAACCGCGTTGCAAGTAGTGCCAGATCAGGGCGGTGGAGTCGAGACCGCCACTCCACATCACGTAGGCCTTCATCCGCTCATTCCGCTGACTTCTGTCGGGCGCGCTGTCAAACACTCCGAGCTGCGAGAAAATTCTGCTCCGGTCATTCCGCCAAACGTTGTTACTTTCATGGCGCCTGCCGACAAATTTTCGTCACGTTCAGCCCCATCACAGCGGACACTGACCGAAATGCGACTCGCCTTTCAGGAGCAACAGCTTGCTGTTGAGGATTTCGCGCGCAACCGCTTTGCCCGCGGCCAGACCGTCGCTGTTGCTGAAGGGAAAGTGCAAGCCGCCGTAAACGCGGGAAATTCCAGCCTCAGCTGCGGCCGCAGAGAAGCTCGTGTAGGTCCGCGTCCCTAACGAAGAGGGATCGGTTCCGACGGTGAACGCGATATTGTCGTCACAGAAAAAGCTGGTCAGCACCTCAGCAGCCGATGCGCTAAAGGTGCTGTGTCCCGACCAATATTCCGGGCTGCCACCGACACCCCCGCGTCCAATCCAACTCGTATCCTGATCGGTCAGCGGGTTGCTATCGGTATTCGCCTCGTTAATCGCGGTGGTCGGCCGCCAGTGATAGTACCTGGTACTTCGTTAGGAAGGTCGGAGCGACCGTGTCGCACATGGCCATGGTTTCCAGGGCAAGCAGCCGCGTCGCATCGGGCAGTTCGAGCGGCCGCGTGGTCAAAACGGCGAGCGCAATTTCAACCCATTCTCCCGGCGGCTGCCAGGTGTTGTTCCCGAGTGCCCAGAAATCAAACGTCGCTTTCTTCTGGTTGTCTTCCGGGGTTTCGGAACCGGCTGCCGGCTTTTTCCCTATGTCTTTCACAAAATTGAAAGCGGCAGCGTAGTCATAGCTGGTCAGCGGCGCCGGACCTGCGCCCTTATAAATGGATGCGTCGGCAATTCCGAATGGCTTCAGGTTCCGGTACTGCGGATTAGTAAAAGAGCTGCGAAATTGCCCGGGACCGGCACTGGCGGGATGCGCTGGTTCCACCGGGCTGGATCCGTCATTTTGCCGAAGTGCACGGACCTGATTGCCGACCGAAGCTCCCCAGGCGTCGCCTTTCGCAACCTTGTTTCCGCCGCCGAGAGCAAGAAGGTCATTTTGCTTTTGGGTGTTCAGCGCTGCCACAACGGCAGGGTCAGCCCACGGACCGCTCGAAAATTCGCCAACTAAGACAGCGTGCGCAGCCGACACGGCCGCGGCATAAATGTCGCCGTCCGCCGGCGCTCCGTTCGAGCTCACCAGCGCGGAAGCGCGATTATCTTTGCTGTCGTGGCGTGACTGGATGCCGTTGACGGCATCGTACATGGCCACATTCACCATCGCGTAGAGGCGTGCTGCGGCGGCGTCGATCAGGTTTTTCTGCCGGACTGCGCTAAGAGCCTGTTCGTTCCAGGTTCGTACGGGGTCGATTGCAGGTGATGCTTGGATGGCGAAGGCGCAGGCCATTACCGACGCCAGCAGGATCACGCTTCGGGAAACGAGGGAGGTTGGATATTTCATAGGTTCCTTTGTTTGAATGTCTCTGCCTGACAAAGCGGAGACGGAACCCAAAACCCACCATGCTCCCGGAAAATTTCTAATCAGCCCTGACTTGGTGCCGCCCTGCGGTCTTCCGGTACGGACGCGTCCGGGCGCGTGGTTGGTCTTCGCGGATGACTCCGCTTACTCGGATAGAAGAAGGCGAAATCAAACCGCGGCGGCGCGCGCAGCCTTGTTCATGAAAGTTACTTGGCGAACCGCTTGTCAAAAAACCACTCGCGGAATGTCGTTTCGCCCAAAACATCGTAAACCGTTTCGTAAAATGCGCGCATTTGTTTCAAGACTTTTGGTTTGGAGGCTTTTCGATCGCGCGCGGTTTTGGGGATGTGGTGAAGATACTCGCCAAAGTAGCGCTCGCAGAATTTCGTGTAGTCCCAGGTAAAGAGCAGGAACGTGTGCCACATGTCGTCGAGCTTCGAGAGGTCGCCACTCATTGGGCAGGATGGCGTTACGCTCGCGAGATAGAACCACTTCAAAAGCGCGCGGAAGATCGGTTCGGCTTGGCGGCGCGTTCCGCCGTAATCCCGGAGATATCGGTCGACGACATCGGCGTTACGGTAATTGAGCACGCGATGGAGCAGGCGCGGTGCGGCGCTAAATTTTCCGGCTGGCATTTTCAGTTCCCCGGAAACCTTAGACTAACCGATTCAGCATTGCCGTGACCCATACTGAGCAGCAGCTCCGCCCTTCAGATCTTTCGATATCGAAAGGTCCTTTGGCTTCGCGCGAACGTGCTCGTCCCGGTGTCATCATTACTCCTCCTGCGTCACCCCCGATCTTATTTCGCCGTTCCAGGTTTCGGGCTCGCGGCCATGCCGCCATGGTTATGCATGCTGCAGCACGGTACCGCCGCGCCCCCTTTTACATTTTTTTGCGCCGAAAGGTCCTTCAACTTCGTTTGAACGTGTTCGTTACGACCCTGCGGCCGGCGTGATGAAGATGCCTTGTCGTTGTCAGTTTTCGTTTTCATATGTCTCGATCCCGGCCTCTTATTTGCCGCCGGTTTGCTTTCCTACCCAGCAGCTGTGACAGCGATTGCAGATAGCTGCGCCGCCGCCCTTCACATCTTTCGCGGCGAAAAGATTCTGGAGTTTAGCTTGCACGTGTTCTTCGCGCCCCTGAAACAGGCGTGTAGTTGGTCTGTTTTCACTTTTTAGATTTGTTTTCATAATTTGCCTTCACATCCGAAAGCGCGTTTCGTCGGCAAAACCCACCACGGGGGCAGGAAAATTTTTGCGACCACGCTTTCGTTCTCTTGTAGGACACGGCCGGACAGCTGGTATTCCGCGAACTTTTAGTAGAAGCTGTCTCGAGAGCTTTGTGAAATGAGTGCAGCCTCCTTACCGGCGCAACAGGTCACGCAGCTTCTGGATGAATGGCGCAAGGGAGATAAGGGAGCCCTCGAGAGGTTAATTCCTCTGGTTCAACCAGAACTGCAGCGGCTGGCGCACCGCTACATGAGCCGTGAGCGCCCCGGCCATACCCTTCAGACCACCGCTCTGTTGGACGACGCCTATATGCAGCTCTCGGACAAAACGCATCCGCAATGGCAGAATCGCGCCCACTTTTTCGCGGTGGCAGCGCAATTGATGCGTCGAATCATGGTCGATCATGCCAGGCAACGGCAGGCCCTGAAGCGAGGGGGCGGGGCTCTCCGCGTGACCCTCGACGAATCCCTGGTTTCGGCTGAGAGCCGGTCGGCCGAGCTCCTCGCGCTCGATGAAGCGATGGAGAAACTGGCCGCCTTTGACAAGCGTAAGGCCGATGTCGTGGAGATGCGGTATTTCGGCGGCCTAACGATGGAAGAAATTGCGGAGGTGATGAAGGTTCACGTCAACACGGTGACGCGAGACTGGAAGGCCGCGCGCGCCTGGCTCTTCGCCGCGCTCAACGGGGAAACGCTCGATGCAGCCTGAGCGCTGGCAAAAATGCACGGAGATCTTCAACACGGCGCTGGAACTGCCACCGGCAGAACGTTCGACCTACCTCGACCAATCCTGTTCGGGCGATAGCCTGCTGCGGCGACAGGTCGAACTTCTTTTGGACTCTCACGCGCGAGCAGGCCGTTTCATAGATGCTCCCGCGTTTGAGTCCGCGCCCGAGCTATTGTTAGGCGATCCAGACGCTCTGATCGGACAGCAGCTTGGTTTTTACCGGATCCACGCGATTCTCGGGATCGGCGGAATGGGCGTGGTTTACCTCGCGGAGGACGAACGCCTTGGTCGCAAGGTGGGACTGAAGCTGTTACCGCAATCGCTCGCCGCCGACGAGAAACAACTGAAGAAGTTGGCCGTTGAGGCCCGCACGGCTTCAGCCCTCAATCATCCCAGCATTGTCACTATTCATGAGATCGGTGAATTCGGAGGAACGCATTACATCACCACCGAATACATCGAAGGAATTACTTTACGGGAACGAATTAACCAAGGGCCCGTTCCGGTGACCGAGGCAGCGGAAATTGCCCAACAAATCGCCGGCGCGCTCTCAGCCGCGCACGCAGCGGGTATCGTGCACCGCGATATTAAGCCGGAAAACGTCATGCTCCGGCCGGACGGGTATGTGAAAATTCTCGATTTTGGAATCGCTCAGTTCAGTCAACCGGGCGCTTCGGCCGCAGGACACCCCGCGACGCAGCATTTGATCATCGGGACAGCGCGCTACATGTCACCGGAGCAGGCTCGCGGTGTGGCGGTTGATGCGCGGAGCGATATCTGGAGCCTCGGCGTTCTTCTCTACGAAATGATCACAGGGCAACCGCCTTTTCCCGGGGAAACCAATACCGACGTCCTGGCATCGGTTCTGCGCAGCGATCCGCCGCCATTGCCGCGAGCGGTTCCCCCGCATTTGCAGCGCATAATTAGCCAGGCCCTCGCCAAAGATCCGGCGGGACGATTCCAAAGTGCGTCAGAATTTCGCCGCCAGCTCCAAGATGCCACTCATGAGCCGCGCTCGTTGAGTCAATCTGCCTGGGTAACACGCGCGCTAGTCGCCGCAAGCGTCATCGCGCTGGCCGGCGCATGGCTTTGGCTCCGGCCTAACCAATCAGTTGGCCGCAGCCGCCAGTCCATCGCCGTTCTGCCCTTGCAAAACCTCAGCCCGGATCCTAACGACGGCTATTTTGCACTCGGCATCCAGGATGAAATCCTGACTCGTCTCTCAAAAATCGCGGCGATGAAGGTCATCTCCCGCACCTCGACCCAGAGGTACCAGAGCGCCCCGCCGAATTTGCGCGAGATCGGACAACAGTTAGGCGTAACCAACATCGTCGAAGGCAGCGTGCAGAGAATCGGCAACTCCGTAAAAGTGAATGTGCAGCTAATCCGCGCCGATCGGGACGAACATCTTTGGGCGGAGAGTTACAGCCGCGCGCTGAATAACGTTTTCGGCATCGAAGGCGAAGTCGCCAGCGCCATTGCCCAGCAGCTGAATGTGAAACTGACCGGCGCCGAGGAGAAAGCGCTGGTCGATCGTCCCACTTCCAATCCTGCCGCCTACGAAGCGTATCTGCGAGGGATCGCCATCGAGAGCACTCACGTTTCGAACAGTTCCGTCCTCGACCAGGCGGTCAGCGGTTACAGTGAGGCCGTTCGACTCGATCCAAAATTTGCGCTCGCCTGGTCGCACCTCGCGATCGCGCACAGTTTACTTTACGTCCTGGGCAAGGAGACGGCCGCCCACTCCGCCGGCGTGAAAACAGCCGCCGAACGCTGCATGGCCCTGGCCCCAGAGCGGGCCGAGTCGTGGATCGCGCAGGGCATTTATCGTTACCGAATCACGCGCAATTTCCCCGGCGCGCTGCAAGCTTACGAAGAAGCGCTGAAACGCTGGCCTAACAGCGCGCTTGCCTTGGAGCAGATCGCCTATCTGGAAAGGCGGATGAATCACTGGGAAAGCGGACTTGCTCATCACCGGCAGGCTTTCAGTTTGGATCCCAACAACATCAAGCTGGCCGAGGCCTTGAAGGGCACTTTTCTCATTTCATTGCGAAGGTGGGACGAAGTCGATGCCTTGAACGCCCGCATCTCGGCCTTCGGCGTGGATGACGAAACAACCTTCGCGAACCGAGCACTGGAAATGCAGCTTCGCGGTAAGCTCGAAGAATCATCCCGCTTACTGGCCAAAATCAAACCAGATTCCCCTAACGATCTTTTCGAGCGCGCGCGAATTAGTCAACTCGTCCTGGAACGCCGCTTTGAGGAAGCGGTCACCGCGGCCCAAAAAGGTCTCGAATCCACTTCGAAAACCGCCCCTGGCCCGAATGAAGAAGCCGCGGTTCGTCTGACCATGCTCGGTTACTACCAGGAATGGGCTGGTCACACCGATGAAGCCCGCGCTACCTTTAGCCGTGCGGTCACGACCATGAAACCTTCGCCGGAAACCGTACTCTCGATTACGCCCCGAAAAGCGCCCTGCTACCTCGCCCTCGCTTATGCGGGGCTCGGCAAAAAAGAAAAGGCCCTTGAGGAGGCAAAACACGCTGTCGACGATTACCGCGATGACGCGGTCGACCGGCCCTTCGCCGAATGGACACTGGCGCAGATCCAGGCGCGCTTTGGCGATTTCGACTCCGCCATCGCTGCGCTCCCCGGCCTGCTCAAGGTGCCTAACGGGATTATGCCGGGTAAGTTGCGCTACGATCCACTGTGGGATCCACTTCGAGCCGACCCAAGATTCCAGAAATTGATAGCACAGCACTCGATAGGAGAACCTTCGCCACCAGTGAAGAAAACGGTCGCGAGCATGTCACACTGAATCGCTAACCATGGCAAAATACCTCTTTCCCGGCCGCTGCGCGCTGCCCCTGGCAGCCGTAATCCTTTTCTTCTCGCTCCAACCCGCTTCGGCACAATCCGACTTTTCTGCCTTCTGGAAGAACTTTAAATCGGCCGTCATCCGCGCGGATAAATCCGCCGTCGCGGAAATGACCAAATTCCCACTCTCCTTTTACTCTGACCGGATCCAGTCCCGCACCGTTTTCTTGCGCCGGTATGAAGAAATTTTCCACGGTGAGTGCAATGCCGCGCAATGCTTCGGCAGCGTTGAACCGCGGAAAACTTCCGCCCAACAGTACGAAATCTATTGCCCGTTCAAAGCGACACCAAAGGACATGGAGAACGCTCCAATAAGATTCATTTTCGAACGAACGAAGACCGGTTGGAAATTCATCGCTCTCGACAACATCAACGAGTAACGGGAAGCGTGCGCTGCGGGAATCTCCGGCTGAGCCGGAAAGACGCACCGAATTTGTCCGGCTTAACGGTCGACGGTTAGTAGCGTCCCGCGCGCTCGAGCAGCGGCTGCCACCACGACTGGTTATGCAAATACCAATCGACCGTCTCCGCCAGCCCTTCCTCGAACCGGTGGCGCGGCTTCCATTTCAACTCGGCCTCCGCAAAAGCGGAATCGATCGCATAGCGGCGGTCGTGCCCAAGCCGATCGGTCACAAACGAGATCAGGCTCTCCGGTTTGCCTAACCGGTGCAAAATCATCTTCACCACATCGATGTTCGGCATCTCATTGCCGCCGCCAAAATTGTAAACCGTTCCCGGCCTTTCCTTCGAAGAGCGCCGCGACGATCCCGGCGCAGTGGTCCTCCACATGAATCCAATCGCGCACATTCTTGCCGTCGCCATAGACCGGCAACGGCTCGTCCGCGCAGTGCCTTGATGATCATGAGCGGGATCAGTTTCTCGGGAAATTGATAGCGCCCGTAATTATTCGAGCAGCGCGTCACCACCACTTCCTGTCCGAAAGTCCGGTGACAGGCCAGCGCCAGAAGGTCCGCGCCCGCTTTGCTCGCGGAATAGGGCGAACTCGGGATCGAGCGGGGATTGCTCGGTGAATTTTCCGGTCGGCCCGAGCGAGCCATAAACTTCGTCGGTCGAAACCTGGACGAAGCGCTGCACGCCGTGCCGCCGCGCGTAATCCAGCAGCACGCTTGTGCCGATCACATTGGTGTGAATGAAGTTCGGCGGATCGTTAATGCTGCGATCGACGTGCGATTCGGCGGCGAAATTGACGACCGCAAAGAAGTGGTGCTCCGTCATGACCGAATCCATCTGATCCGGCATTGGCGATATCGGCTTTGAAGAACTCATAGCGCTCGCCATATTCCTCGACGACACCCGTCCAGATTAGCGGGATTTCCGGCATAGGTCAGGACATCGACATTGGTGACATAGGCCGGCTTGTAATGTTCCAGAATGTAGCGAATAAAGTTGCTCCCGATGAAGCCGCAGCCGCCCGTAACCAGAATGCGCACAGCGCCAGATAGCAGCGCGCACGTGGGTGCGCCAGTGCTTTCTGAGGGGGCAACGGCGGCCGCGAACCCGCGACTTTTCACGACGAAATGATCGATCTAAAAAGCGAGAACAAGATTGACTGGCGGCCGTGGGCGATCGTCGGACTGGCGGCGCTGCTTCGCTTGTTCCTGCTCGGAATCAAGCCGCCGCATTTCGACGAAGGGATCAACGGCTGGTTCGTCGATCAGATGGTGCGCACCGGTTATTACCGTTACGATCCGACCAACTATCACGGCCCGCTGCATTTTTATGTGCTGTGGTTATTTCAGACGCTCTTCGGCCGCAATGTCTGGGCGCTTGCGCATGCCGATCGTGATCATGAGCACGGTCTGCGTCTGGTTGACGATGAAATTTGAGCCGATCGTCGGCCGGAAAACTGCGCGCTGGGCCGCACTCGCCATGGCCGTCTCACCGGGATTCGTTTTTTACGGCCGCTATTCCATCCACGAAGTCTGGCTGGTCTTTTTTTCCATGCTGTTTGTGTTACGGTATGCTCGGTCTCTGGCGCTTCGGCACGACGCGGATACCTCTGGTGCACGCGGGATGGGATTCGCCGGCATGATGCTGACGAAAGAGACCTACATCATGCACGCGGGCTGCGCGCTGATCGCGATCGGCGTTTGCTACGTTTGCCAGCGCATTTCACCAGCGCCCGATGCTGCGCGCGCGAAACAACAATGGGACTGGCCGGATCTCCTCACCGTCATCGCCACCATTGTTATTCTCATTGTCTTCTTCTACTCCGGCACGTTTTTCCACTGGAACGGTGTGCGAGGCTTTACCAGGCTCAGGCGGCGTGGTTTGAGACCGGCAAGGAGGGCCACGGTCACGAAAAGCCCTGGGAATATTGGCTCCGCTTGTCCGGCCGCTACGAGCTGGCCATCGTCTTCGGCCTCGTCGCGTGCCTCTTTTGTCTTCGTTTCCGGAATGTGGCGACTCGTTATCTCGCGATCTACGGCGTCGGCACCGTCATGGCCTACAGCATCGTCAAATACAAAACGCCCTGGTGCATTATCAGCGTCGTCTGGCCTTTGCTCTTCGTCTTTGGCGCGCTCTCCAGTCTCGTTCCGGTGCGTCTGCGGGGCGCCGGGCTGATCGCATACGGTTCTCTGCTCGTCGCCGGCTTGATCACCGCCGTCTGCTTCGCGGTGGCTAAAGACTACGCGTATTCACTGGCCCTGGGTTTTTGTGGGGGCGGGCCTCGTTCTTTTTGCGGTTCTGCGCCAGCCGGGCCTGACCCGCATCGCCTCAAACATTGGTCCTCGTCTTTTCGCTAGGCTGGGCGATTTGGCTTAACTATTTCCGCTGCACCACTGACACAGAGCCTTACGTCTACGTCCAGACGTACAACGATATCTTCAAATTAACCCGGCCGCTCCTGGAGCTGGCGCGGCGTAGCCCGGTTTATTATCAAATGTCCGGCCACCTCATTCGCACCAGTTCCTATCCGCTGCCGTGGATTCTCGGCGACTTTCCGCGCGTCGGTTATTACGAACACAAGTCAGTGCCGGACCCAATGGACGCCGACTTCCTGCTCGTGCAAAACGATCGCATCGAAGAGGTCGAAGCCAAACTGCACAATGCCTATTATACAGAGCCGGTGACCATTCGGCCGTATCAGGACACCTCCAAAGTTTACTTCGACGCCAAGCGCTTCAGCGATTTTTTCCCCGGCCGCGCACCGGATTTTGTCGGCAAGCCGGCGGCGGCTGCACCTTCGTCACCGTGAAAGCACTCGCGGGCGGTCTCACCTTTTTCAATTTCGCCACGATCTGCGCCCTAATCTTCGGGTGGGCAGGAGGAGGCCTGGGATCGAAAACCGCCTGGCTTTCGTTAGTCCTGGGAGCAATTGCCGGAGTCTTCGCCTACCTGGCTACCACCGATTCGGTGAGCGACGCTGTCGAGGCGGACGAAAACGAAGCAGACGATTCCGCGCCCGTCGAAAGGCGTGGCGCGCGTCGATACGGACCGCTCTTCTGGACGATGGCGGCGATCTTCGCCTTGTTCGCGTTTCGCAGCTTTGGCTGGCTGCTCTACAATGACAATGAGCAGCTGATGATCCAGTCGCCTAACAACCTGGGCGATCTTTCCCTGCACATTGCCTACATTCGCGACTTCGCCAATGGCACGCCGCTTTGGCCGAAGAACCCTATCTTTCCTCACGGCGCGCTTCGTTATCCCGCCGGAGTCGATTTGTTCAACAGCCTGCTCTTGCTCGTCCACGTTGACCTGATCAAGAGTCTCGTCTGGGTCGGGTTGCTCTCGTCGCTCGCGACTTTCTATGCCTTCTATCGCTGGGGCGGGCTCTTCAGCGTGGCGGGGTTTCTCTTTAATGGCGGCATCGTCGGCTTCCAGGCGCTCGGGACGCTCATGCGGGAAGGCGTTTTCCGTTTCGCCGATTACCAGGGAGACAAAAGCATCGCCTGGAAAAGCCTGCCTCTCTCCATGTTCGTCACCCAACGGGGATTGCTTTATGCGATTCCGGCGGGCCTGCTCCTGCTTTGGCAATGGCGCTGCCGTTTTCGCAAGGTGGACGAGCCCCCGCCGCTTCCTTTCTGGCTCGAGCTATCGCTCTACGCCACGATGCCACTCTTTCACGTTCACACTTTCCTCGCGCTCTCCATTGTCCTCGCTGCGCTTTTCCTCTGCGGCAATCCATCTTCGCGCGGTCAACTCGTTAGCCTGGTCGCGGCCAGCCTCCTTCCCGCAACCGCACTGGTTTGTGTCGTCACCGGCCGGTTCAGCGCCGCGGGCGGAATTCTTTCGTGGCATCCCGGCTGGGTTTTGAGCGACCACGATCTCGGGCGTTCATCCTTCATCGCTTTCTGGTGGATCAATTTCGGCATCCTCGTTCCGCTTCTGCTGGACCTTTACGTCGTTTGCGGCGTGCGCGCGTGGAAAGACAGGAGCGGCGGCAATCGCAGAATATCCGAAGACATCGCCTTCCTCTTTCCGGCCGGGGTCATCATCCTCCTGACCCTGCTTGTTAGTTTCGCGCCGTGGGCATGGGACAATCTGAAAGTGATGGTCTGGGGCTACTTTATCCTGCTGCCTTTCCTTTGGCGGGAAGTCGTCCGGGTTTGTCCGCTGCCTCTGCGCGTCGCACTTTGCGTCGCCCTTTTCGGTTCCGGCTTCGTCTCGCTCTTCGGTGGTCTCGCGGCCGGACGTCCCGGACACGCGCTGGCCAACCGCGGCGAAGTCGACACGGTCGGTGCTGTCATGCGAGGTGATGCGGTGGCCTTGGACGCGCCGGTTGAACCGCTGCCAGTAGAAGCGCGCTTTGCTGCCTATCCCACCTACAATCATCCGCTCCTCCTGCAGGGCCGCAATGTTGTGCTTGGCTACCCTGGGCACCTCTGGACAGCTGGGTTCAAATATGCGGAGGAGGAAGCGCGCCTAACTAATCTGATGATGGGTCGCGAAGGCTGGCAGGAAGACGCGAAAGCTCTCGGAGTCCGCTATATTTTCTGGGGTCGCGGCGAAATCGATAACTACGAGACCAAAGAGGGAACGGCGCCCAGCACCAAACCATGGGAGCAGCTACTCACGCCGATTTACCGCGGCGAATGGTGCGCCATTTACGACCTGCAACAGTTGCCCGGCGCGGAGGCTGCGGCGACACCATAGCCTAACCGGTTCGGCTTAACACGATCTGACCGCTGGCCACGATACGGCCGCCGACCTTCGCTTCCACCTGGAACTGCAGCAGAGCCTCTGACTGCCCGACGCATTCAGCGTGGAGATCAATGAGCTCACCCGGTCCTACGCCCGCGAGGAACTTCATCTGCCGAATGGCCGAGAGAAGAAACCGAGGTTTTGCATCGCCTGACGATCCGGATGCGGCCGCGATACCTGCGGTCTGCGCCAGCGCTTCGGTCAGAATGACTCCCGGCACGAGGGGATTGCCAGGGAAATGACCTTGGAAGAAGGGCTCCTCAGAATCGAAACTCGTCCGACACTCTGCGCTCCGGCCGGACTCGCAGCGAACAAGCTCCTTCACGAAAACGAAAGGAGGCCGATGGGGAAGACCGAGGAAGTCGGAGGGTTGAGGGCTGAAGGTTGAGAGCTGAGGGTTAGGCAAGTGGAGGTCCGTCTTGAAGGTGGGGTGCTTTACGATCGTTCGGAACTCAAAAGCGAATTCCGTAAGCCACTCAACATTCGACTCTGCTTCGCTGCACTCGAATACAGCCCATCGAAGGCCTCGTCGACGAGCCACTTTCGGCGCCGGGCGATAAAAGCTTGAGTGACAACTTCGAACAGCGACCCGGTCGCTATTTCGATATAGCCCGCATTATCCGTTCTGGACGCCCTGGAACTCCCTTCTGCGATGTTCGACGGAACAGATACAGCAGCGCGCCGCATTTGGCTGGTTAATCCAAATCGCTCCTCCGGCGGAAAGCCATCGCTGAGATTGTAAAGGTTGTCCGCGAAGTCAATTGCGTCGTGCCATGCATCCAGCTTTTCGAAATTAAACATGGGGCTCGTTATACCGTCGGAGCCCTCTGCCCCTCAACCGTCAACTCTCAGCCCTCAACCGTGAATGCTTCAGCCATTCACGAAGTAAGCAAACTTCCAGCTGCCGTTGACCCGGCGGATTCCGGCACGGTAACCGTCGTAGTTCAGCGATTCATCGGAAAACTGCGGCGGCGCCACCATGTAATCGCCCTTCTTCACAAATTTCTCCGTCAGAATGCCGTTCAGTTCGGGCCACAGATTTTGGTCATCCCAATATTTAAAGACGCCCTCGCCGGAACGCTCAGGCTTTAGGCTATAGCCGAAGTCCGGCGTCATCATTTGCGCGAGTGTATTCACGTCGCGCGCCGCCGCCGCCTTTTTCAACCGGCCCACGAAGGCTTCGAAGTCAATATCCGTGTCCTCGCGCAGAGCCGCCTTCGTCTTCTTGCTTAAGGCCGCCTTTTTCTCCTTATCGGCCTTGGAGGTCGACTTACAACCGGTTAAGGCCAGGCCGAGCACGAGAAAAACAAATAGGAGAATGCGCATCTAAGCTAGCGTTGTCACGTTTGCCGCCGGAATTCAAGTTCGCCATACGTCTGGGACGTGCCCGAGAAATTCCGCTCTTCGCCGCCTCCCCGGCAAAATGGCCCGGTCAATAGTTAGCTGCGAGGGGCCTCGGCGAGAGGCGCCGGTGCGGTGGAGTCAAAGCGCGGCGGTGGCGGCGAGGGTGACTGAGATCGCTCTCCTTCGACCTGCGCTGACGCCAGGCTTTCCCGCTTCAAGCGGCGCAGCCGCGCTGGATGAGAGAAGAAGATAAAGTAGATCGCATTGAAGAGGTCCCGCATCGTGCACGGTGGACTCGTTAGGTTGAGAGGGCCCGTTCGCAAGGCGGCGAAAACACTTTCGCAGTTGAGCGCGCGCGGCCGCGGGATGCGCGTGTAGTGGCGGCCGAACGCATCGAGCCGATGCGCATCCGAGGTGGCGATGAGGGGCTTGCCGAAACGCCGGGCCACGCGCGCGGCTTTTCGATTCGGATTCATTGGTCCCTTGTGGAAGTGGCAGAGCTCGATCGCGTCAAAGCAATCGATCTCTCTAAGCAAGCGCGATCCGATCGAGCCTCCCAGGACGTAAAACGGATGCGGCGCGATCGTGAAGATGGAAGGACCGCGCTGCGCGCGCAGCTTGCGCACATCAGCGAAAGTGTGGAGTCCGTTCGCCTCCTCCGGGGAAATGTTGAGCAGAATGATGTCTGCACCTTCGATTCGCATCTCCGCGGCGGAAATGAGGAGGATGCCCATTTGCGCTGCATCAGCGAAGACCTCTGGCCGATTAAAGACGGCATCGTGCAAGGTGATAGCAAGGACACCGAAACCGAGAGCCTTTGCCTTTTCGAGAAGCTGATGGGCAGAGTAATCGAGAATATCCTTTGGGTCGTCGTGTGTGTGGATATGAAGGTCAACCTTCATCCCGTCTGAATCGCTCACCTCGCTCGTCTTCATGCTCCTCTTCTCGATCCTGATCAGGATCAGATTCTCGGCTCCCTGAGTATAAACCCAAATTCGTGCGCGAGCATGAGCAGCCGGAAGAGCAAGAGTGGGACCGGACAAAGCCCTTGCGGCTTCCCATCTCCCATTTACCATTCTTATCTTCGAATACGCGCGCTCGGGTGGTGAAATGGCAGACACGTACGTTTGAGGGGCGTATGCCGAAAGGCATGGGGGTTCAAGTCCCCCCCCGAGCACCACTTCGCTGAACGGGCTAAATCGGATCTGGGCGCAGTTTTCTTACAGATGAAGGTTCGGTTTCGCGCATAAAGTGATGTGAGCAAAGTCTTTTCGCTGCCGCTCTTTACGGTCACACCGACGTGCCCCTCAACCCGGCTAAGGCCCCCCGCGTTTCGCCGGAAGCGTCACCACCAGATTGCACAAGAAGATCATCCCTTTTTACGTCTCGGACGGCCATACTTTGGTGCAGTTTCGCATTGTTAATATGCTGTTTGATCCTATAATGAGCGCGCCGCTGGCTTCTACCCATATGCGTACCTCCATAAACGACCGAATTTTCATAAAAGTGAGTAATTTTCCTTGCTCCCCAAACCTAAAAAACATAACATCCACCCTAGTTCGAACACACATGCGTCGATCCGTTTCCCTCACTCTTGCCACGCTCGCCCTCGGAGCTTCGTTAGCCTCCGCCCAAGTCCAGACGGACCCGGTTGGATTCCTTACCATGACGGTCAAAGGTACGACTGGCCTACCTGGAGGTACCACCAGCGCGATTTCTCTCTTGGGCTTGTCTTTCACCCAGCCCGTCAGTTATCAGGCGACATTGTCGTCGGCTGCCGGCACCACCCTCGTCGACAACAACGCGACGTGGAGCGACAACCAGTTCAACGGGCCGACTAACAACTATTACGTCGAATTGACCACGGGGAGCGGCGCCGGCATCACCTCGCAGATCACTGCGACGAGTGGTCCCAACAAGAGCATCACCACGGCAGATGACCTGAGTTCGTTTGTATCCGCTGGGACAGGTTATAAAATTCGCAAAAATTGGACATTAGCCGCGCTCTTCGGGGCTAACGATGAAGCTGGCTTGGGGCAGGGAACTGCTTCAACGGCGGATCAGGTTCTCGTTCTCACCAATCCGGCCACGAATACCTACGCGACCTACTACTACAAAAACAGTGGTCTTGGCGGAACGGGTTGGAGATCGACGGCCAGCACCTCCACCGACGTGTCGACCAGCGCGTTTTTCAAGCCAACTGACGGAATCCTCGTTCGTCGGTTTCAGTCGTCCGATTTGTCCGCGCCATTGGCGGGCGCGGTCAAGCTGGGCCAGACGCAAAGCTCCATTGTTCCCGGAATAAACATAGTTTCCAACCCGTATCCGTCGGGCACTATGACGCTCGGAAACTCTAAGCTTCTCGAAAGCGGTATCGGCCAAGGCATCGCTACGACAGCGGATTTGGTTCAGATTCTCAACATCTCCACCGGGCTGTACGACACTTACTACTACAAGAACGCCGGTTTAGGGGGAACGGGTTGGAGATCGACGGCATCCACATCTGCGGACGCTTCCGGCACGGCCATCCCCTTTGGTGCCAGCATCATTATCAATCGGAAAGTTAACTCAACGTTTCGTTGGGTTGCCCCTCAGCCATTTGTTTATCCTTAACTAATCTTTAAATAAGCGATCCTCATGAAACGAATTAAGTTACTAATTGTCGCGGGCACATTAGCGCTGACTCTCAGCGCCGGGCAGGCTTCCCAGGTTACCTGGGGTGCCTACACATCGAACGGGGTCGGCGACGCCAGCGGCACTCCGCTGCCTATTGGTGACATAATTCTTTTAGGGCACTTCAACCTCACCGACGCGCAAATTGCTGCGAACGGGAATAACGAAGCGTTCCTGATGGCGAATTTCGTTCAATATGCGAGCGCGTTTGTTGGAGATGGGGCGCCTGCTGGTCCTAATCCGGCCGATAACCTGGGCTATTGGCTCGCCAACAGTAATAATTCGAGCAACTCGCTCAGTATTCAGAATACCCAAATGTATTATTGGGTCTTCAACGCCTCTACCACGCAGGCTGCATCTCAGTATGGAATCTTCACAAATCCCACCGCGGCGTCGTGGAAGTTTCCGGACGACAATGCTGTTCCTCCTACCACGATTACCGATTTGTCGGACGTTCAGCACACCTCCCAGGGAATTCTCTGGGGCGGTTATGGCACCGGCACGTCGAAGGATGCTGTTTCACCGCTCTTCAATCTAAAGGCTTTCGCAGCGGTCCCCGAACCTTCGACTTTGGCTCTGCTCACAGTCGGCCTGCTCGGTGGAGCTGCCGCAGTCAGAAAAGCGCGTCGTGGCTAGATTGCGGTCTTGCCCATTCCGATGGCCGTTTTCGGCACTTGCGGAGCAGCGATGAAGAGGACGATCCTCTTGGGCGCCTGTAGCCTGTTGGCTGCAGCAGCCGTTCAGGCATCTCAGGTCACTTGGGGCGCCTACCAGTCAAATGGAGTTGGAATTGCCGATTCCGGGGGCCAACCTCTGGCGCTGGGCGACATTGTTCTTCTAGGGCACTTCAACCTGACAAACAGTCAAATCGTCGCCAACGGAAACAACCGTAGCTTTTTGTTGGCCAATTTCGTTCAGTATGCCAGCGCATTCATCGGTGACGGAAATCCGAGCGGCTCAGTTAATCCCCAGGACAACACCGGATATTGGTTGGCTAACAGCGTGAACTCCAGTAACGCCCTCGGTATACAAGGGACGGAGATGTATTATTGGGTGTTCAACGCGCCCGTTGCGGCGAACGCGACCCAGTACGGGATCTTCACCGCACCGTCCAGTAATGCGTGGATGTTTCCCTTGGATACGGCCATTCCCCCAACGACGGTAACCGATCTTAGCCAGGTTCCACACGACCTCACCGGAATTCTGTGGGGCACCTTTGGAACCGGGACTTCAAGCGACGGTTTCAGTCCGCTTTACAACTTGGCGCCGATTACGAGTGTGCCGGAGTCTTCCACTTGGGTCGCGGGCGCACTTCTCCTCTCGTCTTTGCTCCCGACTTTCCGCCGCCGCCTCAAGAAGTAAGCGAGCTTCAGTTTCTTTTTCAGATGACCCTGTCGCATAAGCTGCGATAGGGTCTTTTGCTTTACGGTGAAGACCAAACTCATCCATCAGGGCAGTTACGGACGCGTCGTCGTCAGTTACGTCGTCCTCATCCTCTTCAGCCTCTTCGCGCTTTATCCAATCAGCCAGATCGTCACGATCGCGCTCCGGCCGAGCGATCAACTGCTCTCCACTTCGCTCGCTTTCATTCCGAAGGGTGCGACTCTCGCCAACTTTCGTGTTCTTCTCACCGAAACTCCTTTTCTCCGCTGGGTCGGCAACTCCGCCCTGATCGCGCTCGCCGTCACCGCCACCGGCGTCGCACTCGCTTCGACCGCCGGTTACGCCTTTTCGCGTTTTCGATTTCTGGGACGAGCACCATGCTCAATGGTTTGCTCGTTACCCAGATGTTTCCGGCCACCATGCTGCTGCTGCCGCTTTACCTCATCCTGATCAAGCTGCACCTGATCAATTCCTACCTCGGCGTCATCATCATCTACACCGCCACCGCTCTGCCCTTCTGCATCTGGCAGCTCAAAGGCTATTACGACACCATTCCGCTCTCGCTCGAGGAAGCGGCCGGGATCGATGGCTGTTCGCGCTGGCAATCCTTTTACATCGTGGTGTTGCCGCTGGCCGCGCCCGCACTCGTGATCACCGCGCTCTTTTCCTTCATGACCGCGTGGAACGAGTATGTCGTCGCTGCCCTCGTCTTGCAGGACGTCGAGATCTTCACACTCCCGGTGGGTCTGAAGATGTTTCAGGGCAACATGAGCACGCAATGGGGACTTTACGCCGCCGGCGCCCTGCTCGTTTCCATTCCCGGTGGTTTTCCTTTTCCTCAGCCTCAGCCGTTACCTCGTTTCGGGTCTCAGTTCGGGTGCGGTAAAGGCTAAACAGACTTGAACTGAAGCTTTATCTGAAATCTGACTGAGATAGAAGCTCGTGCTCCTTTTGTGTGCCGCGCTCACTCACGGCGTTGTTCCGTCGCGGTTACGACAGCTGAAAACATCGTCATTGCCGAGGACGACGCCAGGATGCCGCCTACAGCAAAAGCTGGGAAAACAGCCAAAACGGCGGCAGCGGTTTCAGCAAATGGACGTTAACCAGCGAAGGCAACGGCAACGACCGGCACGCCGGTTTTTTCATCGCCAGCACAAAGCCAATCCGGACCTGCAAAGGAATCGCGAAAGACGACAAGGCGTTC
Organism: uncultured Verrucomicrobiae bacterium; assembly: GCA_963746035.1. Lineage (GTDB taxonomy): Bacteria > Verrucomicrobiota > Verrucomicrobiia > Chthoniobacterales > UBA10450 > JBBRDU01. The sequence goes on from CAVUZN010000003.1 coordinate 576,172, forward strand.
GGTCTCTATGCCAACGGCTCCGGCTTCGAACAGGCCGTGGCCTATCGAGAGTTCGAAAGGCCCCTGCAGCCCGGCGATTCATTTTCCTTCATGATCGAAAACGGGACCGTTTGAGAAAAAATTCGATAAGGATGATTCGACTCCGGGCTCGATCGGACTCGCGCTTCGTATCCGAATGCCACCGGCTCCGCTAGGCCCGATTACAACAAGGATGCGCTGTTCGAGTTCGGTTTTTACCAGGGCAAGCCGAATTACCAGGTCTATGACGGCTCAGGAGACGCCAGCGCGGATACCGGCATTCCCTTAGAGAATCGGGCGTCTCGGTGACGGTGACGATTACCGGCAGCCGACACCTACGATCTGGAGATTCAGACCCTGAAAGACAAGAAGGTGACGAAGCTTCCCGGTCGAAAGTTCTCAGGCACTGGCCCGATCAAAGCATCGCGCTCTTCGATCGCAACGGCGAGAAGCACGACGCCTTCTTCAATCAATTCCAGGTAACGCGCGAATCAAAGTGATTCGCGCGAAGCACCAAGGACCAACGTCCAACATCCAGAGAAGCACCAAATTTCAACATCCAAATCTTGGCCCTGGGCTGAGTTCGCGCGCGCGCGCTGGAGAGTTGATTATTGGAGCTTGAGATTTCTTTGGCGTTTGGAATTTGGAGTTTGAAGCCGAGGCGCGCCGCTCCTCTATTTGCTTTCAAAACACCGCTGACTTGTATCCAATAAAAACCGTGACCACCAAGCCTCGTCTCAGCTTTTGGCAGATCTGGAACATGAGTTTCGGATTCTTCGGCATCCAGTTCGGCTGGGGACTGCAGATGGGCAACATGAGCGCCATCTACGAGTATCTCGGCGCGAGTGAAAACCAGTTGCCCCTGCTCTGGCTGGCCGCTCCGCTCACCGGTTTGATCGTGCAGCCGATCATCGGTCACATGAGCGATCGCACCTGGGGCAGGCTCGGCCGGCGACGCCCTTACTTCCTCGTCGGCGCCATCCTCGCCTCGCTGGCCTTGCTGGCCATGCCGCATTCGAGCGCGCTCTGGATGGCGGCAGGACTTCTTTGGATCCTCGACGCCTCAGTCAACATCAGCATGGAACCGTTCCGCGCCTTCGTTGCCGATCTCCTTCCGGACGAGCAACGCACGGTGGGTTTCGCCATGCAATCCGTCTTTATCGGCGCGGGCGCGGTCATCGCCTCGAAGCTGCCGGGCTGGCTGCACGGATTCCGGAATTAGCATCGCGACCAACGCCGATCAACCGATCCCTCGAACGGTCGTCATCGCCTTTACCGTCGGCGCGGTCGTTTTCATCCTCGCCGTTCTTTGGACGATCTTAACCACGCGCGAGTATCCGCCGGAAGACCGGAAGCGTTGCAGCAAAAGAAGTCGGAAGGCTTCGGACAAATCTGGATCGCCTTTCGCGAAATGCCGGCGCGAATGAAACAACTCGCCGCCGTGCAGTTCTTCACCTGGATGGGGCTTATTCTGCATGTGGATCTTTTTCAGCGTCGCCGTGCCTCGCAATATTCATCGGCGCGACAGATCCGCACTCCGAGCTTTACGAACGCGGGGTCAACCTCGCGCGCGATTGCTTTGCGCAGTACAATTTCGTCGCGTTTCTCGCCGCCATCGGGTTTTCTGTGGTTGGGCCGAAAGGTGAGTGCGAAATGGATCCACTTTTTCTCCCTCCTCCTCGGTGGTCTCGGCCTGGCCAGCCTCTTTCTCATTCGAGAGCCGTGGATGCTGCTGACCGCCTTCGCCGTCGTTGGCATCGCTTGGGCATCCATTCTCTCGATGCCCTACGCCATGCTCTCGAGCGCTCTGCCCGCGGAACGCATGGGCGTTTACATGGGGATTTTCAATTTCTTCATCGTCATTCCCCAAATTTTGATTGCGGTCGGCCTTGGTCGAGTGATGGAGCACTATCCGCAAGTGAATCGTCTCGCCGCCGTCGTCTTCGGCGGAGTTTGCATGTTGATTGCCGCTCTGGTCACGCTTTTCGTGCCCGCAGCGCCGGTCGCTCCAGCTCGCCTCGATGAAATCGCCCGCGCTGAAGGGATGATTCCGTCGGTCACGCCACCGGAAGCGCCGACCGCGTGAAGGCTCGCCGACTTTTCCTCCTTTTCATTATGGCAGTGGTGGTCAGCGCTCACTCTGTCTTGGCGGCGGAAAAACAACCGTCAGCCACCTCATCCGACCCTCCGGGTGGACGGATTCGTATCTACCAGCTCTTTGTCCGTCTGTACGGCAACATCAACGAAACGCGCAAAATCAATGGGACCCTGGCGGAGAACGGAGTCGGCAAGTTTTTCGATATCAACGATGCCGCCCTGGCTTCGATCAGCGCGCTTGGTTTTACGCATGTTTGGCTTACCGGCGTTATCCGGCAGGCCACCGGAACTGATTATTCAAAGAGCGGCCAGCCCAGTGATGATCCGGCATTGCTCAAAGGCATTGCCGGTAGTCCTTACGCGATTAAGGACTATTTCGACGTCTGCCCGGACTACGCGGAACATCCCGAGAACCGCCTCGACGAATTCAAAGCGTTAATCGAGCGGATTCACGCCCACCAGCTCGGCGTGCTAATAGACCTCGTGCCTAACCATGTCGCGCGCAGCTACGGCTCCGATGTGAAGCCCAAGCTCGATTTTGGCAAGGACGACGACAAATCAAAGTTCTTCGCTCCGCAGAATAACTTCTTCTATTTAAAAGCGGGCACTGGCGGACCGCCTTTGCGCCTGCCGCGGAAAAATGGAGAGAGCACGGTTTACGAGCCGGAGAAAGAACATGGGCGGGTAACCGGCAACAACGTAGCGAAGTGGACCCCGTCGATCGGCGACTGGTACGAGACGATCAAACTCAACTATGGCTTCGACTTCACCGCGCCTAACAAGGATGTGCGGGAATATCCGAACCCTTCCACTCCGGATAAGGCGATTCCAGACACCTGGAAGAAAATGGACGAAGTCCTGAAATACTGGCAATTGTTCGGCGTTGACGGCTTTCGCTGCGACATGGCGCACATGGAACCGCCGGAGTTCTGGACTTGGGCCATTCAGCGCGCCCGGGAACGAAACGGCAAAGTCGTATTCGTCGCGGAAGCTTACGATAACGATCCAGCGAAAGTCCCGGCGACCGGCACCAATGAGACGAACTGCATGGTGAATCTTTTAAAGGCCGGCTTTACCGGCGTCTACGACGATCCAACCTATCGCGCGATTAAGAAAATCTACGAAGGTCCGGGCTGGGCCAATGACATCGACACGGTTCCGCGAACAGATTTGATCTTCGAAAACTCTCTGCGTTACGCCGAAAATCACGATGAGGTTCGGCTCGCCTCGAAGAACCAATGGCACGGGTTGGGCATGAATGTCGGGTTACCCGTCTCCGCCATCCTTTATGGGCTCTCGCGCGGTCCTATTCTGCTCTACAACGGCCAGGAAGTCGGCGAGCCGGGCGCCGGGAGCGAAGGATTCGGCGGCGATGATTCGCGCACCTCGATCTTCGATTATTGGTCGATGCCGGAGTTCACCAAATGGGTAAACAATCACCAATACGACGGTGGAAAGCTTTCCGATGCGCAGAAGCAGTTGCGCGAGGGCTATGGGAAATTAATTAACCTCGTTGGCGAGCCGGCGTTCAAGGATGGCATTTTCATTCCGCTAAATGCGAGCAATCGCGACAACCCAAATTTTGGTCGCATCGGAAGCGAATCGCCGAGCGGCCACTGGCTCTATGCCTTCGTTCGTTACGATCGCATAACCGGACAGCGCTTTTTGGCCGCCGTAAATCTCCATCCAAAAACTTTGATGGGAGACGTGCGGGTGCGCCTTTCTGATTCGGTAGTGAGGACGCTTGGGCTCGATTCTCTTCCACGGGAAACGCATCTGAATCTGCGTGACCGACTGGTCGACAACGAACCGGCGGCAACCGGCTGCAGCATCGCTGAAGCAGTCGATCCTGGTATTCCGTTGGACGAGCTGCCCCCGCTGACGGCGCAGTTTTACGAGATCACGATCGCAAAGAGCACGAAATGACAAGGAGCGGCCGCTTCCCAGCCGCCGATCGGCGACTGGAAAGTCGCCGCTCCATCAATACACCGACTCGATCGCGCGTGTTCGCCGTTGAAAAACCTGCGAGAAAACGAAAAGGATCGCGAAGATCACGACCGAAAGGCTGCCGCCCAGCCGAAGCGGTACATGTTGAATGCCGCCTTATAGACGTAGGAGACGAGAATGTGGGTGGAATCGGCCGGCTCTCCCATGTTCGAGACCAGCCAGACAACGTTGATGTTGTTGAAGGTCCAAATCACGCCCAGGGTAATCGCCGGCACCATCACAGGGCGCAGCAAGGGCGCGGTGATATTCCAGAACTGGAACCATTGCGAAGCTCCATCGACCTCAGCCGCCTCGTAAAGTTCTTCGGGAATCGATTGCAATCCGCCGAGCGCGATCAGCATCATAAAAGGAAAGCCTAACCAGATATTGGTGACGATGACGGCGACGAATGCCTGGAATGGCGAAGTGAGCCAGGAGACTGGCGAGAGGTGCAGATAATCGGGTCAGGAACAGATTCACCGCGCCATATTCGTAATTGAACATGCCGCGCCAGGTGAGCGCGCAAATATACTGCGGCAGGGCCCACGGAAGAATGAGCAACACCCGCCAGGCGGAGCGGCCCTGGATAAACTTCTGGTGTAGCACCACCGCGAGAAATACTCCGATGCTGACATGAAAAATCATGTTCACTACGGTCCAGATCACGGTTTTGAACAGGATCGACCAAAAGAGCTGCTGACGAAAAACGGACAAATATTGGCCGAACCCGATCAGCCGCCAGTCCCGAATGTGGTAGATGTTCGCGTTCGAGAAGGAGAGGATAAAATTGAACAGCAAGGGAAACGCGATGACGCCGAGAATGACGAGCGCCCCGGGCGCAAGTAACAGACTCAGAAAGGCGCGAACCTTTGTCTTCTCGGAAAAAAACGGATTAGCCACAGATGAGCAGGCCCGGCTTAAAGGTTGTTATCCTCGATATTCTTCTCGGCTTCGCGCTGCATCCGATGAGCGGCTTCACGCGCCGAGATGGCGCCGTTCATGACTAACTGGTAGGGGCCGCGCATACCTTCCCAGATGGCGCGCATTTGTGGAACAATCGGCAGTTGCCGCCCGTGCTCAATCTGCTGCATGGAGGCGAGCAATGTCGGATTTGATTTCACTGCCGGCGAATCCAGCACCGTCCGATCGACCGGGGTTGTTGCCAGTTGCGTGGCCATTTCCATCTGAACTTCCGCGCTGGTCAGAAACTGCACAACCTCCCGGACGACGGGCAGCTTCTGAGACGCGACGTTTGCGTTGATCGAATACCCTTTCGCCGAAATCATCGGCTCGGCCCAGAGGCCTGTCTCGGTGTTGAACGGCAATGGAGCGACCCGGCTCTTTTCGGGAATATGATAGCCTGCCCACGACCACGGACCGTTGATGATCATTCCGGTGCGACTCTCTTTGAAGAGCATGTCCGCAATCTCGTAATCGCCTTCGCGGGGGATAACCTTGTACTTGTCGCGCAAGTCGAGGACGAACTGGATCGCGCGGACCGTATTTCCGTTGTCCAAGGTTGGGCGCCCGTTCTCATCCATCACCCAACCACCGAAGGCGGTCAGAAACGGGATGAAGAAAAATGGCTCTCGATAGTTCCAGGTTAAGCCGTATTGGCTGACCCGTTCATTCCCCGCAGCCGCCTTGGTCACCTGCTGTCCAATCCTAATCAGGTCATCAAACGTCGCCGGCGGCGTGGGGACCAAGTCGGGGTGATAAACCAGAGTGAGATGATTTCCAATCTGGTCTGCGGCTAACCAGCGACTTCCCTTCCAACTCACGACGCCTTGCGGGGTGAAACGATCAAAGAAGGCCGCATCGAAGACCTTCTCCAAAGGCAGGATGGTTTTCGTCGTCACCAGAACACCGACGTTATCAGCTGGACCGTAGATCAGATCAGGTCCCTGGCCTGCCACGGCCGCGATCACGAACAGATTGCGTAGCTCCTCGTTTTCTTTGTAGAGCGGCTCAACAACGATGTCAGAATGCGCTGCGTTGAAACGCGCGATCTGCTGATTAAAAAGATCCCGTTCGCCGCCGATCTTCTGGTGCCAGATGAGGACGTGTGGTCGCGGGTCGGCTGACCTGGTGCAGGCAGAGACGAAGACCACGACGATGGTCAGCAGCGCGGCAGAGAAGAAACTCACGGCTTTCATGCGCTACTCGGCACGAAACACCGCTGCGGTCAGCGCGGGGAGCACCAGGGACGTTTCTCCACCCGTCCTTTCGGCTTTCACCGCTTCAAGGTTCCCGCTGCTGACGAACATTGGACTCAACTTCTTTGCCGCTTTGAGTTTCACGGTGGCGTCCTTATCGCCACGATTAGTCGCAAAATACAACGTCTCCGTTTTGGACTGCCGCGACATCACGATGACCCGCTGCGTATCGTCCGTCGCGACCACGGAGAGTTCGCCGTGGTTCAGGGATTGATGCTTCCGGCGAACACCAATCGCCGCTTTGTAGAAATTGAACAAATCCTCATCAAAGACGACAGGGTCCGGTGTTCGCGCCTGACCCCGGGGATCAATTGCCTGCGGAGCGTAGGTCAACCCTTTCCACACCATTGGCATGCGGTCATCGGGATCGTTTGCGCCCCACATTCCCGCTTCGTCTCCGTAATAAATCATGGGTGCACCTTCGTAGCACATTTGAAAAAGGACGATTAATCGCTGGATTTTGCGCTGTCGCTCGTCGGGCTTGTTTATTTTGTAAGTCTTGGAGGTGTGGGGACTGTTGTTGGTATTGAACTCGATCTCGTTAGGTTTCGAATACTTTGTCCCCTCCCCATTTACGATCATAGAAGCCAGCCGGTCCGTATCGTGCGAGTCCGCGAGGTTTTGCATGACCGCAGCCATGGACGGGGCGAACTGGTTTCGACGTTCCTCCAGCATCTGCACGAACTTCGACGGCGGCACATTGTCATCGATCAGACATCCCTTCAGCGGAATGGCAAAGGCATTATAATTCATCGAGGCGGAGAACCCGCCTTCTTTCAACATCACGGCCGCGTTCTTCCAGATCTCCGCGGTGGTGTAGGCATCGGGATTGAGTTTGCGAACCAAGCCGTTCCAATCCGCCCAGAACTTCGACGGTCTTTCGTCCGCGACATCGAGCCGCCAGCCGTCGACCCCATTTTTGGCCTCTCCTTTCGGCTGCATCCAGCGCCGGGTCGCTTCGAAGATGTAATCCTTCGGACCGGCCGCCATATCCTTCTTGTCTGGGGAAGCGGCAAAGATCGGCAGTGTCTTGTGTCCCCACCACCCTTTGTAACTGAATTCATTCCGGGCCGTTTTCGGATCGTCAAAGCTCTCAATCTGATACCAATCCTTGTAGGCAGATTGGTCCTGCTTTTCACGGATGTCTTTGAAGGCGAAGAAATCGCGCCCGGTGTGATTAAAGACGCCATCTACGATCACGTGCATTCCGCGGTTATGCGCTTCCCTAACGACTTGCAGGAAAAGTTTGTCCGCCGATGTCCATTGCCACGTCTTCGGATCGGCGGTTTCCTCGGCCAGGAGTTTGAAATCACCCTGTGGATCCGGACCGAAATACGGATCGATGTGGTGGTAGCTGTTCCCGTCGTACTTGTGAAGTGATCGCGAATAAAACAGCGGATTAAAATAAAGCGCGTTGATCCCCAGATCGCTCAGGTAATCCAGCTTGTTCAAAACCCCTTGCAAATCGCCGCCATAACGGCGGTCGAGCACGCCATCGCGGTAGAAATCCGGACCCAGCTGTTCCTCCCACTTGTCGCGGAAATACCAATCCGCGGTCCAAGAGGAGGGTCGCCAGTCGTTGCCGGGGTTGATCGGGATTTCCAGCGACTCGCGCTTCGGATCGTTATCCAGATCGCCGTTAGAAAAGCGTTCCGGAAAGATTTGATAGAAAATCGCTTCACCGGCCCAAGCCGGCGCGCCGGTCAGATCTCCTGCTCGCGCCTCAACCGATAGTACGAAAAAGAAGGCGAGGGCAAGAAATCGCATAGACCGGGATTCTGCATGGATTGGCCGAAAACGCCAGACGGCGCTTCGGCTCATTCCCCGGAAGCGCTTATGGAACTACTTCGACGTGATAGAAGGTGCCCGCCGTTGGGGTGATGGGTTGCGAAGTGGTAGGCCCGTTCGCGGTGACGGGCGCAGCCACAGGGGCATAGCTGCCGTTCGGCGACGTCGAACTCTTCAGCTGATACATCTTATTCGGCACGCTCGACCAGGTTACGGAGGTCGAGGTGACGGTGATGATGCGGAAGACCGAACTCGCGCTAAGCGGGTTCGTTCCGGCGTGATCTTCTGCACCGTTTGTCATTCCGTCACCGTCTTCGTCACTGTTCGAATCGAGGAACTTGATGACCACCGGATTACTGGCCGGGCCGGTGACACTGTTGTCGTTCGGATTAACCGCCTGAACCACCACACTGGCGGTCTGCCCGGGAATGCCGTTGATGGTGGTGCTCGTTCCGCAAGTGACAAAGCTGGTGGTGTTGCCGTTAATCGTCACGCTGACCCGGTAGCAGGGCGACATTCCCTCGCTATCCGGGGGTGCGGCAGACCAACTGATGGTCCCGGAAGTTCCCAACTCGTATCCGTAGGGATTCGGCGGAGCAGCTGTTCCGGGCGTCGTGCTCGGACTGGTGACGTCGTAAAGCTTTAAGTACTGCGCTTCATACGGGTGCTGATTCCAGGCCGGATCGCTCGGATTCGCACTCAGGCCAAGACTCGGGACCTTGTTCAAGGCCACGAAAAGTCCGCCGCTAAGGAGGTCGGCTCCGCTTTTTCGATTCAGGAAAACATCGCGCCGTGTGGGATCCTGAGCGGTGTAAGCCGCGACGTTCTTGAAGTCGTAGGTGCGTCCGCTCTTGATGCCAAAAAGGTTGGAACCGTTCTGGGTGATGTTCACATCGAAATTTCCCTGCTGATTATTCTGTCGATCGAGGTTCACGAAGCCGAAGATGACGTCGGTGGCAGCGGGTGAGGCATTAGGGGCCTCATATTTGGCGATCGAGAAAATGCTCTGCTGAATGCTGCCACCAACCTGGTTCAAGTAATACCGGTTCGAGCTGCGCAGCGCCGGATGATCCTGGCGAGCAAGTCCGATGGCCGAGTAAACCGGATAAAGCTGGTCGTTACCAAAATCCCCGTCATTCCATGCCGGCGTCATGGAATTAAAATCCTTAAAGTCGACGATGTTCTTACCAAAATTCGTCTCGTAAAGGTTGTAACCGAAGTTGGTGGAAATTCCGAGCTCCTGACCCGGGAAGATAAGGGGAGCGCCGTCAACCGTGCTGCAGACAGCATAACGAAGCACCGCATACCACGGATCGGTGTATTGCTCCTCGTCGTGCGATGTGTTGTTGAGCAGGACGAGGCTCTGGCCATAAGCACTCCGGCGAGCGTCAAAGACCCCGCGAAAATCGCTGGTGCTGCTCGCATTCTTGAGCGGGAAAACAATGTTCTCATTCAGAAGGTCGAAGTGACGGTTTGACCGGTAGGTAACAGCGCCGCCATCGAGAGATTCGGCCATGAAAACGAAGTTCCACTTCCGGCTCCGGGTTTTATTAATGAGGTATTCCCAGAGTTGCGGAGGGAGACCCTGGCCGAAATCGGCGCGCAGTCCACCGATGCCTTTGCTCGTCTGATTGGCCAGGTCCGTTCCGAACGGGACGCCCGTCTGATCGAGCCAATAAAGCGTGTAATTCGAGAAGTACTTCCAGACATTTTGCGTCACCTGGTCGAAGTGGCCGTTGCCGCTGCCAGAAGATCCGTCGTTTCCAATCGAATAGTCGAACCAATCCTGCTCGTTCAAATAGTTGCCGTTATTGTCGGGGTTGATGTCAACCAAGGCGGCATAACGACCAAAGAACACGTCACGCACGTCGTCCCACTTGCCGAAGTCGCCGCGATCGGGAGCGACTGCCGCAATGCCTGCCTCGGATGCGCGCATGGCGTAGTTGCCGGAGCGTGAGTAAAACCTAGCCTCGACGTCGCGGAAAAGCGCGCCCGGACTCGGATTATTTCCAAAATAGACCGTGCCGGCGACACTGATTTCGCAATCGGGCGCAGTATGGTTGAAGGGAGCGTCCAGCATGACGCCGACGCCGGCATTATTCGCTGCCGCGACAAGTCCCTGGAACGCCTGTTTCGCAGCCGTCCGATTGTTGGCGTCATTCAGCGCGTTCGGATCGGTCGAACTGCCTGAATAATTCGCAGACATCAAGGGATTGATCTCGAAAAAGTTACGGACGGAATATGGACTGCCGGGGTTATGGCCCTGTTGCGCTTCCTGCGTAATCGGATGAATGGGCTGAAACCACATCCAGTTACAGCCAAGATTCTTGAGGTAAGTCAGGTTCCAGTGATTTTGCGCGCCGGTGTGGGGCGCGTTGGGGGCGTCGTAAAGGTCTTCCAAGGTGCCGCGCTGGCTGAATCCGCTTCCGCTGCCATCGAGATTGAAAACGTTCACCTCATAGAGATTAATCTTCCGCGCATCAACTGGTGAGACAACGATCGCGTGGTCCCGGCGACCGGCGGCGATGTTGGTGTAATAGCGCCAGGTGTTGTCGCCTTGCACTTTCCAACGCGCGGTTAGGCGGTATGCACCAGTTTTCGTCGCGTTCAGAGTAAGAGCATATTCACCCGGATTTCCGTCGGGCGGCATGGTGTAAGCCTTGAAGTAGTGCGAGTCGTCGCCGGCCGCCACCGTGTTGCCATCGATCGGTTCGATCCCTTCCTCGGTGGCGATCCCGTTCGCATCGGTATACGGGATCGTAGCCTTGTCGCGGCGGTTCAGGTTTGTATAGAGCTCGACCTGGGTCACATTGGCCTGCCCCGGCGCAAAGACCATCGTGAAAGGAATCGAGTCGGCCTTGGTTTCGTCGACGAAGACATGCGACGTCGTGTAATTCGCGCTCAGCGTCCCGTTCGTCGGCGAAGTGACAGTCAAGACGGGGTCACCGACGGTCCCGAGGGTATAGGAAAAAACGTGCCCCTGGTAACTGGCACCATCGCCGGCGTTGTATTCGCCAAATTTCTGTTCGTTGTTAGACGAGTTCCAGAAGCCGATCTTGTATTTAACGGTTGTTCCGAGGGGCTTATTGAGAAGACCGGGAACAGTCGCACCCCACCACATGGCGGTGCCGGCGATACTTTGACTCCCGCCGTTCTGTCCGTTGTTATTGTCCGGGTGATCGTAACTGAAATTGACGACGTGCGTGACGCTATTTCCGTTCGTTCCGGGTGAGCTTCCCGGAATCGGATCGGACGGGCTTTCGTCGCTGGTGGTATAATAGATAGCCCCGTTGGTAACCCATTGCGTGGCGGGATTATTAACATCGCCGACGTAACCAACCTTGGCCCAAAACTGGACGTCGCTACCGCTACCGACGCGATTGTTCGCGTGGAAAATCCAACCCGGCCGATTCCGGACGGTGAAAGGAGAGCCGGCTGCGGTGGCCTTCCCCGGATCACCGTTGGCATCGACGCCGCTGATAAACTGGCCACCGTGATCGCCGAAGCCGGACGGCGCGTAAATAAAGCCGCTGCCGTTGCCGTTTGATCCATCGGTCGAAACGAAAATGAAGTACTGGATTACATCCGCGGCCGGAATCGAGGCGGTGCTGAATTGCGCACTCCAGTATTGGTTGTTCTGCGACTGATGATCGGTTGCCCAGCCGAGGGCAACGCTATTCCAATTCGCTTGCGACGACCCCTTATAATAAAGAGTTCCGCCGGCTTGGTTAGCGACCTGGGTGGCGCCACTGTTGGTCCACTTCTGGATGCCCTGGTAGATCGTGATCGTGGTCGGCGAACTCGGATTGTTGCTGATCTCGATCCACGGATTGCGCATATGCGTTCCGAGATCGCCGTCGTTGTCCGGAATGTGCCAGGCGTTGGTGGCAAAAAGCGAACTCAGACTGGCGGCTGCGCAAAAGAAAGCGACAAACGTAGAGCGAAGAAATCCCATTCTCATAATTGTAGACCCATTGAAAAAATCGCGCTAGGGCGGGGGTAAAGTGACTTGCAGTTTGTAAAAGCGCGGCCCGGCCGCGCTATCCTGAACTTGATGAACTGCCGCGTCGCCTGAAACGGCGGCGCCCAAAGGCTGCCAGTTAGGCGAAGAGAGGCTGGTGCTGAAAATCACCTGATACGATCGATCGCGAATGGTCGGGAAAGTCAGTATCACCGCCGATGGCGCGGCGCGGGTAATCGTGAAAACGCCCTTGGCATCGGAAACATTCGGATTAGTTCCGAGCAAATATTCCTGAAGATTGGTTAGGCCATCGTGGTCCACGTCATCGCCCGGCCGGGACAAATCTCCAGCCTGTCCATTCGCATGTCCAAAATTCTGCTGCGTCCACCAATCCGGAATGCCATCCGAGTCGCTATCGTAAGTGATCGATTTTCCGGTTTCGAAACCGAGCGCGAAAGTCATCGTCTGCGTTCCCGGGTTGGCCAGGGCGGTAGACTGGAGCTCAACTTGCTGGGTTTGCGCCTGGTTGCGCATATTTACGGTGTCGAGAGCGTTCGCGTCCGTGTCATTGGCGGTGGCGTTGACCGACGCGCCGGAGAAGCCGGCGCCGAATTTCAGGTAGGCGCGAACGGTCCGGGCCGGATTCGTATTGAAAAGGTCAACTTCCGACGAACTGCTGATCAGACTGCTCAGGTGGGATTGTCCAAAAGTCATCAGGTCGAGCAGATCCGGCGACAAACCAAAACGCACAAACATCTGCACCATGTTATTGGTGGTATAGTTAGCCTGCAGTGAGCTTTTGCCCGCGCCCAGCGTGATCGTTTTTACAATGGCGCCATCGGGACTGGTGAACTTCCAACCCGCTCCGGAAGGCGCCGCGGTCACTGAATAGACGTTATTCACGTAGTTGAATGTGCCCGCGCCGGCAGCGCTCGTCTTCGCGAACCAATCCTTGAAATCCGAAGTGCGATACGCGTTCGGCACACCGTTGCTGAAGTTGCCGCCGCCCTCGTCTTCCGTTTCTGAATTCGAATAGCTGGCGAAGTTGCCCGCGACCTGGGTGACGAATCCGGTATCCACATCGCGCAGCCATGCGCCGGCCATGCGGCCGCCGATTGCTTCGAAGAGCGCGAAAAGCCGATCGTTGAAGATGGAATATTCCGTCTCCCCGTCCAGATCAGCGTCCGCCTGCTCGGTTGTGACGCTGGAGCTGTAAGTGCCCGCGTTTGCCGCCTGCGCCCAGGAATTGACGCGGGCGTAAATGGCGGCTTCACGCGTCTGCGCCTGCGCATTCTTGGCGAAGCCGGCGAGGCTTTGGAAGGCGGTGTCTGGATTGATGTAAGCGCCGGTGCTGTACTTGGTCAGGTCAATGTTGGTCTGACTGTGGAAGGCGGTTTCAAACGCCGACGCGTGAAGGGTAGCGCGCGCCAACTGCGAGAGGCCTGTCGTGCCGGGTGCAACGGAAATCCCCGCTACTGCATTCCAGGCTGCGTTGGCAATACCACTGGCGCCGACCTGACCATAGGGCGACGGCAGAGATCCGCCGGCGATCCGAATGCTAAAAGTCCTGTTCAGCAAACTCTCTTCGAGTGCTGACCCGTTATACCAATGGTCGTAGCTTTCCTCGTCGCCGTGATCGATGAAATCTTTCGCGACGTTCGCAAGCGCCAGGGAGGTGCCACGATTGACCGTGCCCCACTGCGTCACGGTGTTCCCGTTTGAGTTATACCCAACTTGTCCGCTGACGATTTGATCAGGCGTCACCATCTGGATCCAAGGATGGTTCGCCAACCAACGGATGTTTTTATCGTAGGCGTCGGCGTTCGCTTTTGTTCCGAAATCCTCCCACTGATTCACAAACGTGACGACCTGGTCCTGCTGGCCATCGCGTGCCTTGCGACTGAGCAATTGCCGCAAAAGGGAAGGCAAACCGCTATCGCTGTTGGCAAAAAGCTGATTACTGATGCCGTCGTTAATCACGAAGACATTCGAGTTATTGATCTGGTTGACGCGGTAGCCGTCGTTAGTCAGCGCGGAATTACGGCCGAACCATTTAAAGACGTGCCGCATCTGATCGACGAAGGTGTAGCCATAGCCCAACTCCGACACCTTCTGGAGCACGCCCGAATCCGAGACGCGTTCAGGCGTCCAGAAGACGCTGTTTGACGGCGGGTGACCATAGATACCGCTGAGGAAGCTATTGGCCAGCGCGACGTTGTCCGCGTTGTAGGAAGTCGGATAGTAACCCAGCATGTGATCGGAGAAGCTGCTGCCGAGCAGATCAACCACGCCGCTACCGATCAGGTTACCGATGCGGGCATTAAAGGCGGGGCCGTCGCGGAACGTGTTTCCTGTGCCCACCTTCGCCCACTGCATGGCCGAGGCGAGCGTCGGCGTGATGTGCAGCGTCAGCGGAATATTGAAAGCTTCGTGCGCGTCCAGTGGCCGATAGAAGCCAGCGCCCGCTCCATTGTTAATCAAATTCTGGGTGACGCTGCCCGGTTGAATGGCCTGGCTGCCGTGAATGATGCTCATCACCTTCACCCGCTTGCCCCGGTCGTTATCGGCATTGATCCCGACCCATTGTTTCAAGATCGAGTTCGCACCGGAGATGTTTGCTTGGTCCTGCCAGTAGTCCGACGCGATGTAATCGTTACGAATTGAATCGCGGATATCCGATCGACCGCCGATATCCCCTGCCCCAGCCGGGCTGTTTTGCGTGCCGTCTCTCGTCGTATAAACCTGGTAGAGCAGCTTATTCGGATTTCCATCCCAGCCGGCGTCAAGCAACGCCTGTCGGCTGATCGAGAACTCCACTGCATCCAAATCGGACCGGTAATATGCTTTCTTGAATCCGTTCGCTGTGTTTTGGTTGCGCGCGGTCACGCCGAACTGCGATAGATCCTGTCCGATGGCGGTCGAATGCGTGAGCGAGTTCGGATTCCAGAGATAAACACTGCCGACGTCGGTTTGGTAAACGGCGACAACAGCCTGCCACTTCATCTGCGTTCCGGTATCGATCTGGTCCGGCAGATTGTACTCCCCGGGTGCATTGATGCCGGCGTTCCCGAAGTTGATCGCGACATAGAGATCGAGGTTTCCCTGTTCCGCGTAGGCCTGCAGGTCCTGCATATCGACGCGGAAGTAAAAGTTGCCATCGCCACCTTGCGCGACTGCGCCCCCGTCATGCGCATAGAAGGCAACGAGGTCGCGCGACGGATCGAAGCCGTCATACCCGTGGTAGATGTCGCCGCCGCTGTTGTTCGTGCCGTCGCCATCATAGGGATCCAGCGCGATTAAGTCGTTGGCGGTCCAATCGGTAAACTCATGCTGATTCTGGACCGTGCCGACCGTGGTGGTGGTGCCGGGTCCGATGGTGATTGCGCCGGGTGGCGGGGGTGGCGCGTCGTTCGGCACGCGCGGATCGGTGCCATTGATGAAGTGCTCCAGGTTTGTCACGCCATCGCCGCTCAAACTCCCGGTCGGCCCGTTGTTGTTATTGGTGATGACTTTGCCGGTGTGCAGGCTGTAGTGACCGATCACGCCATCATCGAAGGGATCGATCCCGTACTGCACCTTCCAACCGTCCGGCAATCCGTCGCCCGATGTGCTTTTGCGGCGGGGATCGGTCTCCAGCCAGATCACATCGAGTTTGTCAGCGCGAACGTTTCCGCCGGGACGGAAGAGGGCGTTCAACTTGGATTTATCCAGCGCGGTCGAAGTGTAAGTAAGTCCGTCGGTCGGCTCGATGAAGGTCGAGCAAAAATCAGCGCACTTGAACGTCGTGGTTTGCGATCCAGCGACCGAACCGGTTACGCTTACGCTTTGCTTGAAGTCGCTGATCGTTGCCAGCACCACAAAGTTGCCCTGCGCATCGGTTTGATTGCGATCGATGATGGCGACGTCAACGATGCCATTATCATTAACGTCTTCGTTACCATCGATGATCCCGTCACTGTCGGTGTCGGCATTATTTGGATCGGTTTCCAACCAGACCGCACCCGGCGCCTTTGCCAGGACCTTGGTCATATCCACCTTCGAGGTGTTATACGCGATCGGTGGATGAGCAATCGCGTGCAGCACTCCACCTCCATCCGGCACACCGATATCCACACGGCCATTGTGGATGAGTTTGTAAGTAGGAATGCTGTTAACGGTGGTGATTGAAAAGGTGCGGTCTTCGATCCCATCGAATAGTCCGTCCCCATCAGTATCCGGCTTATTCGGGTCGGTGACGCTGCCCGCGATCAGATCAGTGCGAGAGTTATTGAGGTTGTAAGGCCACGGATCGAAGAAGCTGTAGTCCTGTCCCGCCGCCGCGGACGCATTGTCGGTCGTGTTGTACACCGGCGGATCCAGGTCGGGTTGGAAATTCGCAACGCCATCGCCGTTCGTGTCGGTCGCGACGTTCGTATCCCCGACCGCGCCACCCCAGCCTAGTTCCAATCCGTCCGAAAGAGCGTCGCCATCGGTATCGGGGCTCAGTGGATCCGTCCTGCCCGAGATTGCCCAAAGGTGAATCTGGTCGTTAGTCCACGTCTCCGAATTGGTCGTGGGCAAGGGAATGGCGGTCGTTTCAATGGCAACCGCGCCCGTTCCGGGATTGTAGAAACCGAGTCCATCGTCATCGACGTCGTTTTTGTTCGGATTGGCCGCTACGATTTGCCGATAGATGACGGTGGCATCGCGCGTCGCCGTGGCCGTGCCGGCCGGTGCGGTGACGGTCGAGAGCAGTCGATAGTTTCCTTGAGCCACATTATTCCAGGTAAAGTTCCAAAACTTGCTGCTCCCACTGGTGCTCGGGTTCGGAGAATCCACCGTCCCCGGATCGAGCGTGACGCTGCCTGCACCGATGGAAAAGGTGATGGCGACGTTGCTGGCATCGAGATTGGTTTCAACGCGGATCGGGACCTGTCGTTGTGCCGCCGTCGGATTGGCCAGGTCCGGCAGGACAATCACGTAGGGCTTACCGTCTGAATCGACCGCCGGCGGTGACACGATTACATCCCGAATGGACGCAACCGCGCGCGCCTTGACCAAACGCGTCGCCTCGAGTGTGGGCTGCCCCGTAGCCGAGTAGGTCACATCGATGGTGTGCAGGAAATCAGGCTGGTCGTTGTAAAGATTGGGAAGTTGATAGGCCAGCTCGTGATAATCATTCGAGACGTCGAAGTTGATTTTGTAGCCGGCACGGTCCTGTGGGATTGCATTAGCGGGCGAACCCGATTCGCTGCTGGCGATTTTGATTAAGAATCGATTGATGAGCGTTTGCGTATCGATCCCGTTGGCCAACGATTTACTGAAGTACACCTTCATCACGTAATTCGGATCGACCGTGTCTCCGTCGTTCGAAGGGAAAGCGACGAACATCTTCGTGTTCGGCCCGGCCGTAGTGACATTGCGCACCAAGGTGGTGTAATGGCCCCCGGCGTCGCTGAGGTTGAAATTCTGATAGGCTGAGGACGACAACTCGCGCAGACGAACCTTGATCTGCGCGCCGCCGCTGGCCGGTATGTTTACGTAATCGAAACGCCATTCGCGCGAGAATGAACTGGTTATGTTTGTGGCCGGCGTCACTTCCGTAGCCTTCACCCACGTCTGCGCGATGTTCGAATCCCAGACGCCATTGCCGTTCAAATCGGTGAAAGGCTCGCCCGCATCCCGACTGCCATTACCGTTGACGTCGGTGAAGGGTTCGAAGCCGATGCCATTGCCGCCTTGGGTGTGGGTATTGATGTCGTCGTTAGCCCCGTCGTTATCGTCAATATGATACCAGACTTCGGTCACGCTGGGATCCGTCCTAACGACAACACCGTAACGCGAGCCCCCAATGGAGTCGTTTTCGGCCGGAAACTTAATTTCTCCCTGCGGCGCCTGCGCGTCGTAGTAGAAAACCTGGGTGAAAGTGTTGTAGATGCTGGCTCGTCCCGCCCGATTGAGAAAGGCGCGGGCGCGCAGGACATGAAATCCTTCGCTCAGGCCGGTCTGGATCGCTCCAAAGTCATTGTGTGGATAAAAGGCCGCGCTGGTGGCGTTGAAATGCGGAACCCGGAAGGTGGTGAGCATCTTTTTCTTGCGCGCGACTTCGGTGGCTCCGGCCGGAAACTGACTCGCTTGTCCGGTTTGGAAGATGCCGATCTTGTACTTAATGGTGCCGGCGGGGCGCGGGATGCTGACTTCCCCCCACCAGTTACTGCCGTCGCTGGTGTTCGGCGCCTGGTAATGCATTTCTGCTACCTGGGTGGTGCCGAGCCCGGCTCCATCGGCACCTTCAGGATTGGTCCCATCGTTCGTGTAGTAAAAGAACATCTTGAACCCGCCACCGACCGAGTTCGTTTTGGCGTAAGCTGTAATGGTCGAGCCATTATCGACGTACTGCGTGGCCGGATGCGTTCCGGACCAGTCGGCAAAACCCGCAGTTGGATCGTGATAAACGAAAGTCGCGGCCGCCGGATCCTGTGGATTCGTTCCTGTGCCATTCACGGTCGCGCCGCCGCCGGTGTACGTTTCCGCGCCGGCGGATCCAAATTGGCAGCGAGCGGTGTTGATCGCTGCGAATTTTTCCGGCGCGATCCGTTCGACGAAGGTCGGCTGCTCATAGCCGACAAAGACGTCGGTGCTTAAGCCTGGCGGATTATCGCGCTTTCCGGTTGGGTCGTTCGGCGGACCGCCGGCATTCAGGTCGATACCGCCGTCGAGCTCGAAAAGGATGTTCTCAGCGGAACCATCCGCGCGTGCAGTAAATGAAAGATCCGAGCCGTTGGTGACGCGCGGAATTGTGTAAGGATAGGAGTAACTTCCCGCGACGGCGCCAGCGACGTTGTAAGGATTGAAGTTCGGATCGCCGTCGGGGCCGTCCTTTCGAAGATACGTCAGCGTTGAGGTGGGTCCTCCACTCTGCAGGATGGTGATTGGCTTACCTCCAGCGAAGGACCACAAATCTGATTCTTCGGGATTGCGATAGGAGAAGGCGAAATAACCGCCGGCCGGCACGATGACGCTGCCGTTGGCAATCGCGCTCGCGTAGGTGTAGAAGCCGCCGCCAAAAGTCGAGTAATTGTAGAGATAAGTGTCGTTCGTAAAGGCGGTGTGCGGAAAACTGAAATTGAAGTTCCGCCCCTGCCCGGCGGCGTAGTTGTCGTTAAGCAGAAACAGCATCGTGCAGCCGTCGGCGTCCGACATGCCCGTGTTCTCGCGCTTATCCATGCGCTCGTAGGCGACGAAATCCGCATCACTCCATTTCCCGACCTGATAGCCGCGGGCGAACTGGTTATGAATGTAGAGGAGGTTGGGGATTTTCGGATCGTTAAATTGTCCGAGGAAGGCGGTGTTGGCGTGGCGTGGGAACGCACCGCCGCTTTGGCTCAAAGTTTGCGATTGATGATTTCCATCGGTGTAGACCGAGCCAAGACCGGCGCGGGTGAGGTAGAGACCAAACTGCAATTCACGACGACTGGCATAATCGTTGTCATGGCTCTGCGCATACATGACGCTGATACCCGAGTCATCGCCGCCGAAACCGTAGCTGCCCTGGACATCCAGGCCCTGCAATCCGCTTGAAGGATTACCGAGCACGTTATTCATGTTGCTCTGCAGCGGGTTATTCACCAGCCGCATGCCGCGATTGAAATAATCGCTGTAGCCCGGCGGCTCACCGAGGTGTTCCCCGAACATCATCGCATTGTGTCGTGGCTTCTCGGTATCGAAATACGACTCGCGCAAGTTGACCAGCCCACCCTGGCTCCCGTAGTTGAACTTCGTGTCGTTGAACCCGCGGGTGATATTGAACTGCTGTTCCGCCTGCCCAATGTAGCCGTAGGCGTTGTAGTCCTTGCCCGCTCCGTCCGCGCCGAAGAAATCCGCAGGCACGTGTTTGACCGCGTCGAGCCGAAGACCGTCCGCGTGCGTTCGATCCATTAGCCAGCGAGCGCTGCGATTCAGAAAATCCTGCACATACTCCGAATAGAAATCGGCGTGCTGCTGCAGGTAAGCCGCGGTTAGGCCATTGTTAGCCCCAAAGCCGACGTAAACCCCGTTGGCGTCGTAGCAGTAATACTCCGGATTGGCCGGGTGGCGCAGAAACTTGATCTTGGGATAAGTGGAGCCTTCGGTGGCGCCGAAGTTTTGATTGGTCGGCCCCGGTTCCTGCGCAAGATCGACCAGGTCCGAGAAGTTCCGATGCTGAACCTGCCAGGCATCGCCCCAGTTCTCGATGTTGTTCCACTTCCGATAAAACCCTTCGGATGTGAGCTGGAGGTGAAAGTCTTCCGGAACCAGACCGGGATAAATGTCTATCGCGGTGCCGGCGTTGTAGCCGGGAACATCGAACGCGTTGTGATTCATCACATTGTCGAAATAAACGCGGATGCCAAAGCGGTGCGCGATCTCGACCAGGCGCAGCAAGTCCGCCTCCGTTCCGTAACGCGTCCGCACAGACCCGCGCTGGTCCTTGCTGCCGAGATCGAAGCGGTCCCACAAATCGTAACCCACTGAAAGTCCGCCGCTTCCTTTGGTCGGCGGTGGCAGCCACAGCGAATCATAGCCGGCTTCAGCCAGCTCCGGCATTTTCAGGGCGATCTCGTTCCAGTCGGTGTTGAAGTATTGGAGCATCGCCTCCGCGTGGAGCGACGTTGGAAGCAGCGCGCAAACCGCTAAAATCGCGGATAGAGCTAGTGCGCGGGCGCCAAAAAGCTTCATTCTTGGGGGAGGGTTGAGCCGACTCCCCCGCGTACCCTGACCCGCCGGCGAAAGTCGACGGCAATAGTAGCATTGCCAGAGTGAAATGCGAAGAATTTCCCCGAATATTTCATAAGATTTCGTTCGGCTTTTGGCAGCGGAAAAGTCGGGGTCCTTCGAGCACATAAATCGGGTAGCTCCCCCGCCTCACCAGACACCCAAAAGGCCTCGCCGGCAGCCAATTCCGGCCATTTTTGGCCGGACAGATGGATTCCGGTTGAAAAAATTGTAACCTCTCCCTCCCATGCATCCGGACCTTGATCGAGTTCAGGAAGCGGTGCGTCAGAGCGATGAGCGCTATGGCCAGCTGCTGGCCTCCGTCACGGACTACATCTACACGGTCCGCCTGCAGAATGGCGTGGTCGTGGCGACATCGCATGGCCCGGGCTGCCTCGCGGTCACCGGTTACACGCCGCAGCAATACGCTTCAGATCCCGACCTTTGGCACCGCATGGTTCATCCGGACGATACCGAGGCGGTGGTCGCGAATGCGGCCGAGATGTCGCAGGGCAAAGTACCTCCCACGATCGAGCATCGAATCTTTCATCGCGACGGCTCCATTCGCTGGGTTCGCAACCAACGCGTCCCCTACTACGACGGGAACGGAAACCTCGCCGGCTACGACGGCCTCGTCTCCGATGTGACTCCGCGCAAAGCGGCGGAAGAAAAACTCACCGAAACAAATGCGCGCCTGCGCGAGGTCCTGGCCAGCCTGACCAAGTCGCACGAGGAACTGAAATCAACGCAGATGCAGCTGATCGAAGCGGAAAAAATGCAAACCATCGGGCAGCTTGCCGCCGGCGTAGCCCATGAAGTGAAGAATCCGCTGGCGGTGTTGCAAATGGGGCTCGCCTACGTCGGGCGAAATAGCAAGCCGCTCGACGAGCAAGTCGGGATGGTGCTCAAGGAAATGAACGACGCGATCAACCGGGCCAACGCCGTCGTCGGTGATTTGTTAGGCTTCGCCGCGCCGGACGAGCTGGCGCTCAAGGCGCGCGAGCTGGAGCCGTTGATTCGACGCTCCCTCACCCTGATTCGGCACGAGCTGAACGCGTCCAAAGTAAAGGTGGTGACGACGGTGGACGGTCCGGTTCCGCCCTGTTCGCTCGACAGCAACCGGATCAAGCAGGTGTTTGTGAACCTTTTCACCAATTCCTGTCACGCCATGCGGGACGGAGGCGTGATCTCCATCCATGTTTTCCCGCGCAGAATCACCGCGGAAGACGAGGCGGCGATGAGCCGGCCGTCCGGGTGTCGCTTCAAAGCGGGCGATGAAGCGGTGGTGGTCGAGATCGCCGACACCGGGACTGGAATTCGCCCGGAGCATTTGCAGCGAATCTTCGATCCATACTTCACCACTAAAAATCGCGAACAAGGAACTGGTCTTGGGTTGACGGTGACCAAGACCATCATCGATATGCATGGCGGCTGCATTAACATTGCCAACCGCAGCGAAGGCGGCACCATGGTCACGATTGTTTTGAAAGCCGCAGTGAAGAAATGAACAACAGAAAACCCAAGGTCCTGATCGTGGACGACGAGAAAGGCTTCACCACGCTCACTCGGCTGGCCATGAACGAATTCGAGGTCTGCGAAGAGAATAACGCGACCCAGGCGCTGGAGACCGCCCGCGCCTTTCAACCGGATCTAATCCTGCTCGACGTCGTCATGCCCGAAATGGACGGCGGCGACATTGCCGCCCTGCTCAAAGCCGAACCGGCACTGAAAGATGTTCCAATCGTATTTCTGACCGCGTTGGTTACGGACAAGGAAACGAAGAAGCGGCAGTCATTCGGCGGGTATCCCTTCATCTCGAAGCCAATCACGCCGGACAAACTGGCCGAGAGCATCCGCAAACATCTCGCCGCCTAACGGCTCGCCTCCTCTTCATCATGATCAATCCCGCTCAGAGTTTAACCGCGGATTATGCGGATTTCGCGGATGGCAGCGACGAGAATTCATGTCCGCCCCTTCCGGGGAGGGCGCGCGCCTCGCGCGCCTGCGATGGCGCCCCGCCATCGCGGAAGCAAAGTCCGCGCGGTAAATAATGCGACGCTCATCCGCCTACGCCGGCAGGCTACGGCGTGACAAGTAGAGCGCCGTTACACGAAGAGCCCAAGGAGCGGCGACTTCCCAGTCGCCGAAAGACCGGCTAGCCCTGCGGCTGGGAGGCCGCCGCTCCTTTTACGCAAAAAGCCCTCGCTTGCGCGAGGGCCTTTCGAAAACGCAGGAAGTTAAATCCGATTAAGCGCGACGACGACGGATGAAGAACATCCCGCCGAGAAGCGCCGGCCCGAGCAACATAATAGTCGCCGGTTCCGGAACAGCATTCACAACAATACGCGCTTCCCAGTTGTTACCACCGGTACCGCCTTCATTGTTATAGAGATCGCCGCCGTTTGAGCCGTGCTCATAAAGAGACAGAAGGTAGCTGCCAGGTGCCAGCGTGCTGCCGAGTTCAACGCTGCTCGTACTGGCAAGCTGTCGGAATTGGTCGTTGCTACCCGCGTTCGTGAAAAACGGCAGACTCAGCTCATTGAAGCCGCTGATGGGGTTGCCTGACAAATCGGTGATTGCATATCCGAGGAATGCCAAGCTTCCTTGAACGGATGGAAAGGTCTCCAGTTGTCCGCCGAGCAGAATGCTTTGCCCCTGGTTGATGGTAAAGGTCTGCGAAAACGCATTCGCCGACGAATTGTCCGTATCGTATGACGGCGTCACGTTATCATTTCCCTGGTTATTGATATCGTAATAGGTGTCTCCGGCACCGGCGATGTCCAGAATAACGTAGCCGTTACCGACGAACGAAATGTTCGCGCCGTAGGAGCCGGCGACCAAGCCTAACGACATCAATGCTGCAATAAGCGTCTTTTTCATAAAATAGTTACCTTGTTTCCCTAATTTCGAGGAGCCCCATTGTGCAAATTTCGGCCGAAGAGTCAATAAAAAATCCTAAATTATCAGGTTTTTTGCGTGTGAGCAGACGGATTACAAGTTTCACGCAAAAAATATAAAATGACGTTCCAGACCTAGCGGAGCCGAGAGATTGCCCCCGTCGCACTGTTATCGCGCCGACGACGATCCCCAGCCGTCCCGATCTAAGAAAAAGCCTCTCCCACAGTGGGAGAGGCTTTTCACAGAAACAAATCCCGTTCGCCTTAGGCGGTCCGGCGCCGGCGCAGGAAGAATATCCCCGCCAGGATCGCTGGTCCGACTAGCATCACCGTAGCAGGTTCGGGAACGGCAGCTGCCGAGCCCGCATAGGTGTCCACGTTCGCGACCGTCACCGGATTCTGACCGAAGTTCAGGTTCGCGTCGGCCGGCGTTCCCAGCAGGACATTGCCGAAGCTCTCATTGGAACGATAGACGCTAGTCGGATTGAGATAGGTGGTGACAAAGCTAAACGAGCTCGCACTTGTCAGGTTCAATGAACTCAGCGGCACACTGAACGTGTAAGTCGCATTCGAGGTCGAGTTGTCCGGCGTCAAATTGGCACTCCCCGCGAAGCCAAAGTTCGACGGCGTTGAAAGGTCGAAGAGCCCGGCAAACTGCGCCCCACTGCTGGGCGACAACGCGATCGCGTAATCCGGCGCAAATCCAGTGGGGAACGTTAAGGTGGCACGCTGGCTCCCGTTGAAACCCGATACGGCTTCACGCAGATAATCGCGCGCGCTGGGATCCGAATTGCCGCCGTTGACGTCCGTATACGTGCTGGTGTCCGAAAGGCCGCCGGCCTTGGTATCCAGATAGATAACTAAGGCATCATTAAATCCACCGGGCCCTTTCGTGATGGTTCCGGTCAAGGCAGTTCCGTTGTCGGTTAGGTTGAGGCTTCCCAGTCCAATCACGCCACCGAATCCGGTCCCGCCATTACCTGGGTAATCTGCGGCGGTAGCGCTGTTGAGAGCAAGAATTGCGGCGGCGAAGGCGGCCAATGCGAGCTGCTTTTTCATATGATGATTCCCCTTTTTAATTTTCCCTAAATTGAATTGTTACTGAACAGATCGAAGAAGTCGGCCGCGCCGGATGGATCGTCAAACGATTTTCCGTAACAAAATTAAAAATCTCGAGAAATCATGCGCACTCCCCCGACCGGGGCAGCGCGGAGTCCCCCCCTTTTTATTCCCAACGCTCGTGCAAAAGCGTCGAAGGATTCGCATACTCAGCCGCTTGCTGGCCGTTTTGGAAAACACGGACCCAGCAGCCGACCAGCGAGTCCTGCGCCTTCTCCTTGCCGCCTGATGGGAAATAATAATCGCCGTCCAGCTGGGTCTTACTGATCTCTACCGGATTGGTGCTGAACGATCTTTTCTCGTGCGGTTTGAGTGAGCCGATGCTCAAACTTCCGGTGGCGCGCTTCATCTCCGCCGGATCTTTCGACCCGAATTTCTCGTGCTTCGAAAAAACGACATAACGCAGCTCCAAGCCGTCGAGCGGTTTGAAGCTCTTGTTCTCCACCGTCACCTCATAGAGCCAGTGCTCCTGCGTGTGGAACCGCGTCGCACCTGCCTGCGCCTGAACTCCGGTTTGGTTGACCTGCTTTGGTTGAATGTGAATCTCCAAATCGCCGAAACCGGCCGCGACCAATTCACCGGCGATTAAACCCGCCAGGGCCATAACGAGACTCGTTAGGAAAACCTTCATTGGCGTAGATCAGCAGATCGCTTGTTTTACGTAAAGAACGGAGTTGGTCCCACCGGCGACAACGCGCGCCAAATCTTAGGCCGGGGAGGGCGCGCGCCCTCGCGCGCCTGCGATGGCGCCTCGCCATCGCTTTAAACGGGCGACTGCCCACCTGCGTCGCGGAAGGCGGCTGGAAAAAACACCGCCACATCGGCTGAAGCTGCCGCCGTCTCCCTCGCCCCAGGTCGGACAAGTAGCTGACGCATATGCGTCAGCTACTTGTCTTTAAAATTCCAAAGGGCGGTTCTGGGTCAACAGCGCCGCGGACCGTTCGGTGAACGGTCCCTACCTTGCCGTTGCGCAGCGGCGCTATACACCTGGAGGGACAGGGTTGTTGTTCCTATTCTTTCAGGGATGAGACGAAGCTCGTCCCTCCAGATGAAATTGAAATCCGCCGGAGAGATGGACGCGGACTACCGAGCCGCCCGCGGACCGGTTGCTGGACGGGACCGAAGTCCGTTTGGTTTTGCGGCGAGGGCGCGACAAAGAGCGTGCGAGGCGCACGCCCTCCCCCGGCCCTCTGGTCACGCAACGAAGATTCCGCACTGGGGATGGTAATCCTCAGCGGCTTCCGATTTCCGCGAGAATCGCCTTCTGCACGTGCAACCGGTTCTCGGCCTGGTCGAAAATCGTCTGCGCGTGCTTCTCGAAAGTCGGCTCCGCAATCTCCTGGCCACGATGCGCCGGCAAGCAGTGCATCACCATGACATCCGGCTTTGCCTTCGCCACCAAGGCGTCGTTGATCCAGAACGGACCCAGCTCCGCCTCCCGGCGCGCTTCCTGTCCTTCCTGCCCCATCGAAACCCAAATGTCGGTATAAAGAACATCGGCGCCTTCGGCCGCTTCCATGATGTTATCGGTGCAGACCACGCGACCTCCCGCCCGCTTCAGCAGTTCTGACGACGGCCGGTAACGAGTCGGTGATGCGAGACGCAACTCGAAATCCAGCTTACCGGCGGCAAACAGCCACGAGATCGCTGTATTCGCGCCGGCGTCCCCGACAAAGGTGACCACTTTCCCCGCGATCGATCCGCGTTGTTCCTCGATCGTGAAAATGTCGCCCAGGATCTGGCAGGGATGCTCTGCATCGGTCAGCGCATTAATCGTGGGTACGCCCGAAAATTCAGCGAATTCTTCGATATCACTTTGCGCAAATGTGCGAATAACCGCGCCGTGCACCATCCGGCTGAGCACGCGCGCAGTATCCTTGATCAACTCCCCGCGGCCGAGCTGCGCGTCTGCTGAGTTAAGGTAAATACATTCACCGCCCAACTCGCGGATTCCGACTTCGAACGAAACGCGGGTGCGCGTGGACGGCTTGGAAAAAATCAACGCCCAGGTCTGTCCCGTGAGTGGACGAGTGCCGGCGCGTCCGCGGCCACTTTTCATCTCCGCGGTGGAGCGAAGGAGCGACTCAATCCGGTCACGGTCTAACGATTCGACACTCAGGAAATGCTTCATCGCGCTGGAGAATTCAGATTCTCGATCACCGAGCGAACGGCGGCGAGTCCTTCTTCCGCCTCCGCCCGGCTGAGGTTTAGCGCCGGCAATAGCCGGACGACCGCCGTCCCCGCCGGCACGGTCAAGAGGCCGGCCTGATGCAGACGATCAACCGCTTGGAGGGCGGCGGTGCGTTGCCCTTCCGCGAAGCCGGGCACATTCGGCTGAAATTCCAAGCCGATGATGAGACCGAATCCACGCACTTCCCGAATGACCTCGGGGAACTGCCGCTGCAGGGAACGCAGACCATCGAGCAGGAAGTCTCCCTGAGCTTTTACGTTCTCCACCACATGCTCACGCTCGATCACTTCGAGAATCTTCAACGCCACGGCACAACCGAGCGGTGTTCCGCCGAAAGTGGTCCCGTGACTTCCGGCGGAAAGCAGCTCGGCATATTTCTCGCGCACCCAAAAAGCGCCGATTGGAAATCCGCCACCTAACGACTTGGCCATCGAGACGCCGTCTGGTTGAAACGACTTGGCGCTCTCGCCCAGGATCCGTTGCCAGCTCTGGAAACGCCCGGTCCGAAAATGACCGGCCTGCACTTCGTCGAACAGGAGGAGAAGATTCTTTTCGTCACACAACTGGCGCAGGCCTCGCAGATATTCCGCCGAGGCAACGGTGATCCCGCTTTCGCCCTGGATCGGCTCGATCAATATCGCGGCGGTTTTCTCCGTGACCGCCGCGCGCATGGCCGCGAGATCGTTGAAGCCGACATGCTTGAAACCTTCCACCATCGGCTCGAAGCCCTTCTTCACTTTCGCCTGACCCGTCGCGGCAATCCCCGCCAGCGTCCGCCCGTGGAACGATTCAAAGGTAGTAATGACTTCATACCGCCCGCTGTCGTGACCAAATTTGCGCGCGAGCTTGAAAAGTCCTTCGTTGGCTTCAGCGCCGCTATTGCAGAAAAAGCAGCGGCCTGGAGCGATCAACCCGACCAACTTCTCGGCCAGGCGTCCTTGCGGCGCATTATAATAGAGGTTGGAGACGTGCAGCAGCTCGCGCGACTGCTCGATCAGCGCCTGCGTGATCTCAGGGTGCGCGTGACCTAACGAGCACACAGCAATGCCACCGCCGAAATCAAGATAGCGCTTACCGTCTGCGTCCCAGACATAGCTCCCCTCCCCGCGGGTCAGGACCACGTCAAACCGCGCATACGAGGGAACGACGAACTTGTCGAAAAGTTCGCGGGTGTTTTGTGTGCTCATGAAACGACGCGAAGAGATGTGACAGTCCGGGGAGGGCGCGCGCCTCGCGCGCCAATTGCGGCGCCCCCGCCGCAATTACATGGAGTAATCATAAAGGACGATGGCGAGGCGCCATCGAAGGCGTGCGAGGCGCACGCCCTCCCCGGCATCGTAGCCAAACCCCGCTGGCTCACAACACAACCTCCGTGCCCACACCGGCATCGGTGAATATCTCAAGCAAAACGGAGTGCGGAATTCGGCCGTCCACAAACTGCACTTTCTCCACGCCGCTCTCGATCGCTTTCACTGCGCTCTCCACTTTCGGAATCATCCCCCGATCGATCGTCCCGTCATTCTTTAACTGCGGAACCTCTTCCGTGCGCAGATGGCTCATCAGTGAAGCGGTGTCGCCAGGATCGCGCAGCAGACCGGGCACATCGCTCATGAAAACGAGCCGCCGCGCTTTCAGAGCGATAGCGGTCCTGGCTGCAGCGGCGTCAGCATTGCAATTGTAAATATGTCCATCTTCGCCCCGCGCCGTTGGACTAACGACTGGCGTCACGTTGCGACGAATACAATCGCGCAAGCGCTCGACATCCACCTCCGTCACTTCCCCGACAAAACCGAGATCAAGCTCCTCGCCCGAGTCGCTCTTCGGCGTGAATTTGCGACAGCGATAAATCTCGGGACCCGCCAAACCTTTGGCCTTGCCCCCATATTCCCGGATCGCGTCAACGATCTCCGGGTTGATCTCGCGCGAAAGCACACGATCGACCACTTCCGCGGTTGCTTCGTCGGTGACCCGCTGTCCCTGGACGAACTCCGCCTTCATACCTGCCTCTTCCAGTGCACGAGTGATCGCTTTCCCGCCACCGTGCACCACCACCGGGTTAATTCCGACCGCTTCCAAAAAGACCACATCTCTCGCCACCCGGTGGCGAATCTCCGGATCCGGTGAGTCCATAAAGCTGCCGCCGTATTTCACGACGAAGATCTCGCCACGAAAGCGCTGAATGTAAGGCAACGCTTCCAGCAAAGTGGCCGCTTTGGTGATGATTTCTTCCATCCTTAACCGCCGAGACTCGACGGGTCGTTGATGTTGCCCTTGTTGAAACTGACGTAGTCCTCGGTCAGGTCGGCCGCATAAAGGACAAATTCGCCGTTGCCGCGCCGCAGCTTCACGTGAATATCGAACTCCTTCGCGCTGGTGATCCTGGCCAGCTCCTGAATGGACATCTTGGTCGGCTGGCCGTTGCGACAGGCGAAAAGCAAACGCCGCTTCGATCCCGAAGCAGCGTAAGCAATGTCGACCTTCGCTTCGTCGATTCGCGCCGCGGAGTAACCGACCGCGCAAAGGATTCGTCCCCAGTTGGGATCGCCGCCACACCAGCTCGTCTTCACCAGCGCGCTATTTGCGATCGAACGCGCGGCCGACTCCGCCTCGCCATTGTTTCTGGCGCCGGAGATCAGCAGCCGGACGACGCGCGAGATGCCCTCGCCGTCGCGCACGATCATTTTTGCCAATTCCAGGCAAACGTAATCAAGCGCTTCCTGAAATATGCGCCGACTCGGTGAGGCTCGATCGAGGCGCCCATTTTCCGCCAGACCATTCGCCAGCGCGATCACCGAGTCGTTCGTGCTCATGTCGCCGTCGACCGTGATGCGGTTAAAACTCTGACTGACCGCGCTGCTTAAACACTCACGCAAACCGCGCGCGGAAATTGCCGCGTCGGTGGTGACGAAACCGAGCATGGTCGCATGCAGGCCTTTCGGAGCGCGCATTAGTGGCTGGATCATGCCCGCGCCTTTGCAAATCCCGCCGATCCGCACCGTCTTGCCGGCGAGCTTAACTTCCACCGCAATCTCCTTTCGCCGCGTGTCGCTGGTCATGATCGCTTCCGCCGCCGCCCGCGCATGGACGTCGCTCCGGCCTAACGAGATGGCACATTGCTCGATTCCCCGCGCCACGTTCTCCATCGGCATGGGCACGCCGATGCGTCCGGTTGAACAAACCAGCACCTCCTGCGCGCTTATCTTACTGTAGCGGCGGTCTATGACCGCCGGTTTTGCTTGCGTTCGGCGGTCATAGACCGCCGCTACAGAAGCGGAAGAAAGCGCGGCCGCCGTCTTCCGCGCCATGGCTTCCGCGTCACGCATCCCCTCGCGGCCGGTGCAGGCGTTCGCATTACCGGAGTTCACCACAATGGCGCGGGCGGTTCCGCGTGGGACCCGTTTCGCGCAAAGCTTTACCGGCGGCGCCGATACCTGGTTACTCGTAAACATTCCCGCCACCGTTGCCGAAACGTCCGAAAGAATGATGGCGAGATCATCTTTCCGGCCCTTCTCCGAACCGGCGCCGGTGCCGAGGCGCTTGATGTCAGCGAAGACCGCGCCCGCCCGAAATCCAAGCGGCGCGCAGATAGAGCCACCGACAATCTTTAAGTTCTTCACCAAATTATTCGATGGCACTAAAGCAGTCCGGCTGTTTCGTCGTAGCCGCGCATCAGATTTAAACACTGAATCGCCTGGCCGCTGGTGCCTTTGGTCAGGTTGTCGATCGCGCTCATCAGGATGAGACGATCGGTGCGCGGATCAATTCGAAAAGCAATGTCGGCGAAGTTTGTCCCGGTGACATTCTTCGTATCCGGCACTTCCCCGGCGCCGAGCAGCCTAACGAACGGCTCACTGCCGAAGGCCTGGCGAAAGAGCGCGTCGATTTCCTCGACGGAAGTCTTCTTCCGCAGATCGGAGTAGATGGTGGTGATGATGCCGCGACTGACGGGCACGAGATGGGGCGTGAATTGCAGGACAACCTTCTCGCCGGTAATCGCGGCGACCTCCTGTTCGATTTCCGACAAATGACGGTGTTTAGGCACCCCGTAGGGCCGCATGCTCTCGTTGCACTCGGCAAAGAGATAATCCGCTTCGACTTTGCGGCCGGCGCCGGTCACCCCGCTGAGACTCGTCACCACGATACTGCGCAGATCGATCGCATTTGCGCGGAGAACCGGAAGCAGCGGTAAAAGAATACTGGTGGGATAGCAGCCAGGCGCGGCGACCAAGGTTGCCTGCGCGATTTCTTTCCGGTGCAATTCCGGCAGGCCATAAACTGCTTGTGCTAACAGCTGCGGCGCGGCGTGGTCCTTTCCGTAGAACTCCTTGTAAACGTTCGCCTCGCGCAAGCGAAAATCTGCGCTCAAATCGATCACCGGTCGCTTCAGGCTAACGAACTCACCCGCCATCGCCGCGGAAACGCCATGCGGCACTGCGAGAAAGATGACCTCGGCGGCCTCGGCAACTTCCGCCGCGTTACCACCCATGAAATAGATCTGCTGGCAGGCTGGGACATGGCGGAAGCGAGGATAAACCTCGGACAGTTTTCGCCCTGCATGCTGGCGCGATGTGACCGCAGCAATTTCCACGTGCGGATGCTGCAAAAGCAGACGGACCAATTCCTCGCCGGCATATCCGGAGGCGCCCACTACTGCCACTCTTGTTCGAGCCCGGGAACTCAAGGGGGACATGCGTATTACGTCCTCACACAATTGCAACGGATATCTGAAGCCGCCGTCGGTCAGCGCCTATCTCAGCAGCAAATTGCCGCCCACACAGGAGCCGGAGTTGGCGACGTCATCGCAATAAGCTTTCCCGCCGCCGCGACCAACGGCTACGATGCCGCCATGGAATCGATCACCATCGCCGGTCTGGTTATTGCCGGAATTTTCGTCTTCATCTTCGCCATCGTCATTTTCAATTTTTTCGGCGTATGGCTGCGCGCGCGGATCGCGAACGCGCCCGTCGGGATGGCCAAGATGATCGGGATGCGTCTGCGTCGCGTCCCGGTTGGGCTGATTGTTGATAATCGCATTACCGCGGTGAAGGCGGGCATCGAAATCCCGACCGATCCCCTGGAAGCGCACTATCTGGCCGGTGGTGACGTTAGTCAGGTTATCCTGGCGCTGATCGCGGCGGACAAAGCAGGCATCACCCTCGATTTCAATCGCGCCTGCGCCATCGATCTCGCTACCAAAGGAACGGGCAAGACGGTGCTGGAAGCGGTTCGCACCAGCATCAATCCAAAAGTGATCGATGTGCCCAATCCGGCAATGGGTCGCGTGACCATCGACGGCGTGGCCAAGGACGGGATCGGCGCCAAGGTGAAAGCCAGGGTAACGGTGCGCTCTCACCTCGACCGGTTCGTGGGTGGCGCGACCGAAGAAACGATCGTCGCGCGCGTCGGCGAAGGCATTGTCAGCGCAATCGGCTCCGCCGACACTTATAAGGACGTTCTCGAAAATCCCGATCGCATTTCCAAGGCGGTGCTGGCCAAGGGTCTCGACAGCAACACCGCGTTCGAGATTCTCTCCATCGACATCGCGGACGTCGATGTGGGCGACAACATCGGCGCTAAGTTGCAAAGCGAGCAGGCGAACGCGGACAAGAACATCGCCCAGGCCAAGGCGGAAGTGCGACGCGCCGCCGCGGTCGCGGTTGAACAGGAAATGCGCGCCAAAGTGCAGGAGATGCGCGCGAAAGTCGTCGAAGCCGAGGCGCAGGTGCCAGCGGCCATGGCGGAAGCGTTTCGTTCCGGGCATCTCGGCATCATGGATTATTACCGGATGCGAAACGTACAGGCCGATACCGGCATGCGCGAGTCCATAGCGGGCACCGACAAGCCACGGCCAGAAGGGACGTGAATCATTTAATGAGCTAGTGATTTAGCGATCGCAGCATGGAACCGCTCCAACAGTTTAACCGATTCAACGATTTAACGGTTCAACGAGCGCAATGTTAAGGCCGCCCGAGTTTCTAGCCGCGCACTTCGATGCGCTGGTCTTCCTTATTTTTTTGGCTGTGACCGGCATCCTGCGCGCCCTGGCGAGTAAAGCGCAGAAGGCAAACAAACGAGAAAACGAATCGCAGCCCCCGGTTAGGCCTAGTTTCGAGCAAGCCTCTCAAGAAAGTGACCAGGAGCGAATTCGGAGATTTTTGGAAGCGCTCGGCCAACCGGCCGCCTCAGCGCCGCCGCCGCGGGTCAAACCCCGTCCGGTTATAACCTATGACCCAGAGACGCCCTCGGACCGAGCTCGAACGGTCAAGCCGCGCCGGAATGTTCTCAATCCGCTGCCTCCCCTAACGACTGTCCCTTCGCCGCCGCGCCGGATCCAAGCCCCTGGACGAATCAGCTCGCTGCCGGAGACGGAGACGCCACCCCCATCTAAGGCACCTCGAGCTGCGCCCGAAGCGTATCGGGTTCAGGAAGGAGCGGCCGCTCCCGTGCCTCCCGCGACTCCCGCGGATGCATATGCGGTGGCGACCAGGATACCGCCGCCGACGCGAAAGGCCGCAGCAAGTCCAATTCTCGCCACGCTCCTGAACAACCCGGACGCGTTACGTCAGGCGGTTTTGCTTCGAGAAATACTCGGACCACCGCGCGCGCTGTCCCCACTCGAGATGTAGCGCCGGCTTCGCGAGTTCGGTCCGGTCGCGATATTCGCGGAGAAAACGAGTGGGACGAGGCGGAACTCGTTCCTCCAGGCGAAATTCTTCGAACTTGCGACGGAGTGCGTAGCGCTCGGTTTGGTTGGAACGGACACGGCTTTATTGGAGGGACGAGTGCCGTCTCGTCCCACTTATCCGTCTCCCACCATTCGCCGCTTGCACCGACAGCGTCGCGCCATTGCAAATCGGATAAGCCATAAATTCACGCAGATCGAACGCAGATAATTCGGATCTGTGAAAATCTGCGTGCATCTGTGGCAAAGGCTTCGATCACGCCCTCTACTTGCGCGCTGCGCGCGACTTTGTAACTTCCCAACTCTCCGCGCCGGCGTGGCGGAACTGGCAGACGCGCTGGACTCAAAATCCAGTGATCGCAAGATCGTGTGGGTTCGAGCCCCTCCGCCGGCACTGCCTTGTTTCAGGACTCACTGTCCGAAGATTCTCTCAACCGTACCATACGTGAGTCACGTATAGGACCGCCTGAGCCGGGACAGCCTTGCCCGAATCCAACGGCGCATCGGCGGATTAGCGCTCGGCTTCACGAAGATGGCCGGTCCGCACCTTTCGTCCCCAGTGCACTTCACCGCGAAGGAAAGCAAGCCAGCCCCAGATTGCGCCGCCGTGGCGGATCAGCTGGAAACTGAATGGCTCGGCGAAAACAGCGAGGATCGCCGGGCCGAGCGGAAGGACTCCGCCTTGGCCGGTCCATCGCGCATAGATCTGCAGCGACCAAAGATGAAAGCTGAGATCGATCACGATCTTGGCCAGCATGAGCAGAAGTATCGGAAGCGCGATGCTCGCTTTGCCAAGGAAGAGGAAGATCACCAGGATCACGAACGCGGTTAGTCCGAAAACCGGCTGCAGAGTGTCGAGCATCTTCACCGGCATGTGCGCGGTCCCTAATCTCCCGAAGCGCGCGTTACCGATCATGTCGCGGTTCCAATACTGAGTCTGCAAAAATCCGCCGAACCAGCGCCGTCGTTGACGGAGAAAGGCGAGCAGCGACGCCGGCGCATCGGTTAGGGCATGAGCATCGCCGAGCACGCGCACCGTCCAGGGCCGTCCATAATCAGCCGCGTGCCGATGCAATCGGTGAATCAACTCATAATCCTCGACAAAGCAGCGCGCGTCCCATCCGCCCACTGCGACCAAGGCCTCGCGCCGGAATGCCGCAAAGGCGCCGGAAATGAGCAGAAGCGAATCGAGCCGCATCCAGGCGTAACGCGAAAGAAAATTACGAACGTACTCGTAGCGCTGAAACCATTCGAAGAACCGGCCCGACCAGCCGGGGCCGCACATCGGAGTCAGCACACCGGTCGCGGCGACGAGTTCAGGCTCCCGTGCGAAGGCGCGGCGAACGGCGGCGATTGCGGCACGATCAAGCAGGGTGTCGGCATCCACGGTGACCACCACCTCTGTCTCCAAGTGCGCGACTCCCTCGTTCAAAGCCTGCGCTTTCCCGCCGTGCCGAAGGCGCAGCCACCGCAGGCTGGGGAAAGCCGGCGCGGGCGCGCTCAGTTCCCGAAGGCCTGGAGGCAGCAAACCATAAAGTTCCTGCAAGCGCGCGGCCGTTTCATCTTCGGAGCCGTCATCGGCAATGACGATTAGATCAGGAGGATCTGTTTGTTCGGTAAGCCGTTGGATCGTTAGGCCAAGAACATTCGCCTCATCGTGCGCGGCAATGAGCACCCCGACGGTTGGTTTCGCCGCGGTGGAAAACGGATCGGATGTCTCTGCTCGCCTCAATCCGGCAATGCGCGAGGCGGTAAAGCAGAGAAGCGCCGTGTCGTAAAAGATGTAGGCGATACCCACCGACCAGGCAGCAAGGTTCTGCCGAAAAAATGCCGGCCAGAGCAGCAGGAGATAAACGACGAAGGTGGAGGTGATAATGAAGACGCTGATCAGCGGGAGCGGCCGCGGATTGAGACGCGGCGACTCACGAAGCAGGTTCTCGTCGAGCGAAGGCTGACTCACGCTCGCGACGAACCAGGGGGAAAGAAGAGTGCCTTCACTGATTCGCGGGAAAGAACGATGAGTGTAAACGCGCCCAGGACAGTGCCGAAGGGCATAAAAAGACACTCCACGCAGCCGACGACAAAGCTAAACCAGTAGTGGCGCCGGCGAGCAATCGAGCGACCTGCCACGATGATGGTTAGGCCGACGCCGGCTCCAAGCAGACAGAGCACAATCCCCAGAACGATAAAAATCCATCCTAGCGCTGCCGGCGGCGCATCCCGCCCAGCGTTGGTCGCGCCGGATCTCGAGGCGACGACAAAGATGGAGCCGGCCAGCGTGTAAAGCAGCGGGATTAACGCGAAGCAGCAGGCCAAACTTCCCACGACGTAATGAAAGATCGATAGCAGACGGAGATGTTCGATATCGTGTTTCATGGTGACTGGGGCCAATTGCTGAGCCGACCGCTTCCGGCGCGCGGGCTTAAACCTGCAACGGGCGCCGCCATCGCTACCCAGCAATCATATAGCCTTCTTCGCCATGCTCGTTGATATCGAGTCCCTGCCGTTCGACTTCCGGGGCAATGCGCAATCCGATCACCGCATTCACGACGAGTCCGATGATGGCAGTCGCGACAACCGCGAGCAGAACGGTTAAGCCAATCACCCTAAGCTGCTCGAACCAAAGAGCGTGACCGACCGCTTTGGCCAAACCATTCTGTCGCGCCACGGTTCCGGCCAGATTGGGATTCACCTGCGCGGTCGCAAACACTCCGGTCAGGAAAGCGCCCAGGGTTCCGCCGACGGCATGAACACCAAAGGTGTCGAGCGCGTCGTCATAGTGAAACCACCCTTTTAGTTTGGTACAGGCGAAGAACGGAACGGCTCCGGCGGCGACACCGATGATCATCGCGCCTGTCGGATCGACAAAGCCGCAGGCGGGAGTGATGACGACCAATCCGCCCACCGCGCCGGAGCAAAATCCAAGAACACTGGCTTTGCCGCGCAGAAGATATTCCATCAGGGCCCAGGTAAACGAAGCTACTGCGGCTGCGAGCGTGGTCGTGGTAAACGCGTTGGCGGCGATCGCGTCCGCGCCGAGGGCGCTGCCGGCATTGAATCCGTACCAGCCGACCCAAAGCATGCCCGTTCCGACCATGCAAAGAACCATGCTGTGCGGCGCCATGATCTCTTTTCGAAAGCCGAGGCGCGGTCCCAGAATGAGACAGAGCACGAGCGCCGACCAACCCGAAGTCATGTGCACCACCGCTCCACCCGCGAAATCCGTTCCGGTAATTCGCGCCTGCGGATTCCAGACGCCATTCATGAAGCCGTCGATTCCCCAGACCATGTGCGCGATGGGGAAGTAGACGGCAAACATCCAGATAAAAACGAAGACCATGACGGCGGAGAACTTGATGCGTTCAGCGATCGCGCCAATCATGAGCGCGGGGGTGATGATGGCGAACATCAGCTGGTACATCGCGAATACGTTCTGCGAAACCCAGTAGGAATAATCGCCATTCGGTTGCGAAGTGACGCCGCGCAGAAAGGCAAAACCCAATCCACCGAAGAATGGAGATCCGCGACTGAAGACGAGCGAGTAACCGACCGCCCACCAGAGAATGGTCACCATTCCAGCGATGCCGAGGCATTGCGCCAGGACAGACAGAACATTCTTAGCCCTAACCAGTCCGCCATAGAAAAGGGCCAGGCCGGGAAGGGTCATAAACAGCACCAGCGCAGCGCAAATCATCATCCACCCGTTATGTCCCGGTCCGGGGCCGCCGATGTTTGAACTCACCGTCGCATTGGCGGCGTCCGCCGCGCGAGCAGAGTTGGAGATGTAAGATTCCAGATCAGCTACCCGCTGCTCGAGCGATGGCGAAGCGGCGGGCGCAGCCTGTGCATAGACCAATTGGTTAGGAAGAAGAATCGCAATGAATGCGATGGCGATGATCTTTGGCACGGAGATCTGTCCTGGACGCGCTGGAGGACGACCCACGCTCTGAAATCGTCCGAGCGTTCGCGAAAGGCTCGGGGTGGTCATCCTCGCTTCAACCACGGAACGGACATCAGCACCCGTAAGTATTGACAGGCTCGCATCGCTTTCGTCAATAATGCGCGTTTAACTTCCTGCGCATGAATGACACCAGCATGCAGTTACGCGATACCACCGCCGATCCGGCGCCGCTCGGGCTCTTGGGCTTCGGCCTGACCACGGTCCTTCTCAATCTCCACGCCGCCGGATTTTACGAGCTCAACAGCATGATCCTGGCGATGGGAATTTGTTACGGGGGAATCGCGCAGATCATCGCCGGCGCGATGGAATGGAAAAAAGGGAACACCTTCGGCACCGTCGCTTTTCTGTCCTACGGCCTCTTTTGGTGGTAATTTGTTCTGCTCCTTTTGCTGCCGAAATGGGGTATCGCCACGGCCAGCGATAAGCCCGCGATGGCCGCCTATCTTTTCATGTGGGGATTGTTCACCGCGGTCATGTTCATTGGCACCTTCCGGCTGAGTCGCGCTTTGCAGGTAGTTTTCGGAACGTTGACGCTGCTCTTTTTCCTTCTCGCTTACGGCGACTACGCTTCGCCCGGACCTGCCTACGCCCGCATGGTTGGCTGGGAAGGTGTTCTCTGCGGGTTCACCGCAATTTACACCGGCCTGGCTCATGTCATGAACGCCGTCGCGGGGAGAACCGTTTGGCCGTTAGGCCGGATCCAGCCGAAAACCGGGATCTAGATCCTGGGAGGGACGAGCTTCGTCTCGTCCGCATTCTCAGAGACGAAAGACTCCGCCGAGCGGCTGGCCAAACCGGGTTAAGAAACCCGGCGGAGTCCCTGCCTCAAATCTTCCACATCGGCCCGGGCACTTCGAACTTCACCTGCTCGACGCCGCTGCTGTCGCTGTCGCCGTCGCTTTCGTCCGAATTCATATCCGAATCCGAATCCTCGTCAGCGCCGTTCTCCGGCTCCGCGGTGACGTTGCCATTCCCCGTCACCTGCGGCAGATCCTTCTGCTCTAACTTGTTGAAGCGGTCCCGCACGTCCTGCGGGAGCTTGTCGATATCCTCCTTGTTTTCCACCGGACCGCTGAAGAGTAGCCGGCCCTGGGGATCTTTGGCGGTGAGGATTTTTTTGCCGCTGTTGCTATCAATGCGCAATTCTCCCTTGTCGTCGGAGAAAACAATCTGCGCCTTGCTCAGATCGATGTGGGTCGTGCTGTGGGTACCGTTCTGATCATTGTTGGTGATAGTTATTTTCCCCCCATTGCGAAAAGCCTGTTCTTGCGCGCGCTGCGCCTGTTCCCGCGCCCGCTCGGCGTCGTCTTGGGCACGTTCGGCATCGCGCTCAGCCTGTTCCCGCGCCTTCTCCGCATCGCGCTCGGCATGGGCACGCGCTTTCTCCGCCTCGCGTTGCCCGCGCTCGCGTGCCTTTTCCGCTGCCTGTTGGGCGCGTTCACGCGCGCGGTCGACTTCCTCGTGCGCGCGCATCACCGCACTCTGCATAACATCCTTCCGGCCGTTGAGCTTTTCCTTCAGATCGTTCATGCGCTCCTGGAATTCGCTCATGTCGAAATCTCCCATCCGAAAATCCCCGGGACTGAACATTCCCATGTGATGCTGCGAGACCTCTTTCTTCCCCAGCTTCACCGGGACCTTTTGCTCCTGCCCTTTCCGCAACACCGTAAAGGTTACGGTCGTTCCGTCCGCGAAACTGCGCACCAGTTTCCCTAACTGATCAGGATCCATCAGGATCTGGTCGTTCATCAGTCGCAGGATATCGTTAGGCTGCAGTCCGGCGGCGGCGGCCGGCCCTTCCGGCACGACGTAGTCAATGACGAGGCCGAAACCTTTGGGCAGGCCGAGCTGCTCACTGACCACCTTGGGAACGCTGGACGTTT
This sequence comes from uncultured Verrucomicrobiae bacterium, assembly GCA_963746035.1. Classification (GTDB taxonomy): domain Bacteria; phylum Verrucomicrobiota; class Verrucomicrobiia; order Chthoniobacterales; family UBA10450; genus JBBRDU01. The sequence continues at coordinate 615,704 of CAVUZN010000003.1, forward strand.
CCACGCCAAGCCAGGTCACGGGGACCTTGGGCATCTTGTCATGGCGGTCAGCCGGCGCGGGTGGTGCCGGCGGTGCGGGCGGCACGGCTGGAGCGCCCGCCGCGGGAGGGGCCGGAGAAGCGGGAGGCTGAGCAAATAAAGGTGAGGCCCCCAGTGCGGCCGCCGCAACTGCGGTGATGATTGTCAGTTTCGTTTTCATGGTATGCATTTGGTTAAGGTGAATTTTCGAAAGTTGATTTAGGCATTTGTTCGCCAGCCGATTTCATTGGCCGGATACGGGGATAAGGCGAACCACTTCGCTCGGGTAAGTCACGCGGATGGATTCGTTCGTGCGCGGGTTCCGCCAATTCAAAGTCTCACGGGTTCGCGAGCGCACCTTGCGCACCGGCGTCGCGCTGTCGCCGGGAAAAACAAGTCCTTCATCTCGGGTGTGGTAAACCACCCGTTCTGCGCCCTCGGGCAGGAATTGCATGGAGCCGGCAGCGGCCGCCGCTGGCGAAGCCTTCGCAGATGTCACTCGCGATTTCTGCGGCGTGACCGGCGAGATGTCGACTCGCGCGAGGATGAAAATTGCCGCCGCCGCCGCCAGGGCTGCCCCTAACGAGAACCCGCCAAAACGGAACGAAACCGGCCGGATAATCTTGTCCTCCGCCTCGGTCGGGCTCGGAGCGCTCTCCAATTCGCGCGCGACTTTCTCAATCAAGCCTGCGGACGGCTGGACCGGACGAAGCTTGCGCAATTCTTTCTCAATATCCTTGAAGTCGTTCATTGGGGTAACAGATCTTTTTTCAGCGCGGCAAGGGCATAGCGATAACGCGACGCGGCCGTATTCTGGGAAATACCCAGCGCTTCGCCTATTTCTGCGAAGGTCAGGTCGTTCCAAATTTTCATTACCAGCACCTCCCGCTGTTTAGTCGGAAGGCGGCCGATGGCGCCGGCGAGGAGCCGTTGAGAGTCGTCCTCGTTTTCAAACTGCGGCTCCGTAGTCTGCGGAGAGTCCCAGCTCGCTTCCACTTCGCGACGAGCCCGGCGGCTGTCTTTGCGAATGAGATCGAGAGCGACTGAGCGGACCGTAGCGTAAAGGAGGCCCCGATTGGCCACGTCCCGGTTAGTGCGCCAAAACCGGACGAAGGCTTCCTGAACGATGTCTTCCGCGTCTGCGCTGGTGCGCACCCATTGCCTCGCAAAGAGCACCAGGCCGGGGGCAAGTTGCGAGAAGTGAGTTTTCCAAGTTTGATGGGTGGCGACATTTTCCATGACCCTTTCACGGTCTTTCATAGTGGAGACGTCGCCGTTCACGGGATTTGTCTAAACTGACCCGAAAAGCGTAGCCAAGGACTTCCGCGCCGCCAGCCGTTTGGCTCCGCAGAGTGACCTGTAGCGGCGGTCTATGACCGCCGAGCGTGAGAGTAGCGGAACGGACCCTCCGCTTATGATCCAACCACGGCGGTCATAGACCGCCGCTACAGTTACCTCCGGGCGGGGACGGCCGGCTTAAGAATGAGATCACCCAGCCAATCCGGATGGGCAACGCCATTGCGATAGGCCTGCATGGCTTCGACAGAGGAGTTGACCCGCAGATTGCTATAGGAGCCGTCTTCATTTTGCCAGCGCTCGTGCCAGTAAACGGCCGCCTTCAGGCGCGGATACCTCGTCCGAAAAAGCTCAAGACCTTCCTTGATCCAAGTCGCTTTATTGCCCGCCGCCGGGAACTCGCCCACTCCCCATTCCGCGACCATGATCGGTTTGGTCGGGTCGAGCATATTCATTTCCTTGTAAGGCCAGTCGATCAAGGGCTCGAGGGTCGACCAGCTTTCGTCCTTGTACTGTTTTCCATACACGCTCAGGCCTAACCAGTCGACGTAGTCCGATCCGGGATAATAGGCAGCCGCCAGATTCCAGACATTCTGCGGGTAAGAATAATTATTCACCTGGAAAACCCATTTAATGTTCGCCGCCCCGCGCGCCCGCACGCGATCGACCACGTAACGGTGAACCGCCTTGAACATTTCCGGCCCCTTCCATTTCTTGCCACTGGCGTCAGCCGGTTGATCGCCTCCATAATAAATACCCGACCAGGGAAACCAGCTTCCGTTCATCTCGTTAGCGAAGGAAACGAAAATCGGTTTGCCCAGCGCCTTGGCGGAATCGGCCCAATCGTCGATGTATTTGTCCCACTTTCCCGCCAGGATCGAGGTGAGGCTGAAACGGTCCGGGCCCTTGTTTTCTTCGTAGGGCCGATCCCACGGCGACCAGAAGACCAAAGGCAGGGAACGATGCGCCCAGATGACGTTCAGGTTATCGGTCGGAAAATCCTGTTCACCCCAGAAACTGGAAGACGCGACGATGGCCTGATGTTTGCCGACCATGGCCTCAAAACTTTCGATGGTTTCGAGCGTGACGTTTTCTTCCGCTTCACCGCCCTCAATGAATGCGCCGGTGTAAAGACCGTGTTCGGGGACTGCCACCGTGAAAGGTTCATTCAGGTCGACATCGGTCGGCGCGGCGGGCTTTGAGCATCCCACCAGCAAGCTAACCAGCAACAGGCATCTCTTCACCCGCCCGAGCATAATGCAGGGGCGTTCCCACGCCATTCCATTTGCCGTTGATAAATAAGCGAAAGTTGAAAGTATCCGTTTCGCCAGATGAGGCCCCCCAACGCGTCGTACCACTTAGCTGCGCTCTTTCTCTTGGCTGGGACGGCCATTTCTGCGGCCGCGTCGATCTCGCTCTCCGCAACCGTGACGGTCCAGACGCAGCAGAGCGTCAATCAATTGGTTCCATTCCAAGCCCTTGGCGCCGGGGTGGATGGTCATCAGCGCGGTGATTGTGTAAAGATGTTCTCCGAGGCGGCGATGGCGGAGATGCTAACCGCCGGACTTGGGCCCTTGAGCTACCGCCTGCGCACTGAGCTCGGCTGCGAAGTATGGCATTGGAACCCGCGTGGTAGTTGGAGCGACGCGCAGCACGAATGCGGCTATTGGATTTCCGACGCATCGCCGGGAGCACCGATTAATGTTTCCTACGGTTACCGGCTGCCACGCCGGGGTAATTCCATCGATCAGGCTAACAATGACGGCTATTCGCGTCTGGTTGATGGCGACAGCGCTTCATTTTGGAAGAGTAATCCGTATCTCGATGCGCACTTCACCGGCGAATCCGCCGGGGCTAATCCGCAATGGATCATTATCGATCTGGGAAAGGCAGAGCCGGTCAACGGTCTCAAATTACATTGGGGACAACCGTTCGCCGAAACACTGCGGGCCGAATACTGGGTCGGCAACGATCCGATGCATCTGCACAGCGACCAGAAAGGTGAGTGGCGGACCTTTGCCCACGGAGAAATCAATCATGGCTCCGGCGGCGACCAACAAACGCGGCTGGAGGATCAAGGACGCAAGGTTCGCTTTGTTCGACTGGTCCTGGGCAAGAGTTCCCACACGGCCGTCGATTCCTCCTCCAATGATATCCGGGACAAACTTGGTTTTGCCATTCGGGAGATCGAGCTCGGAACCTTTGACCAGCACGAGAAATTTCACGATCTACTGACGCACACCGCGGAGGGCCACAAGCAGACCACCGTTTACGTCTCCTCCACCGACCCGTGGCATCGGGTCACCGACATTGATTATCGAACGGAACAGCCGGGCCTCGATTTCATCCTAACGAGTCCGTTGGTCCAGGATCGCAAGGTCATGGTTCCGGTCGCTGTTTTCTACGAGACGCCCGAGAACGCGGCCGCGGAAATAAAATATCTCCGGCAACGAAACTACCCGATCGATCGGATCGAGCTCGGCGAAGAACCGGACGGACAATGGGCAATCCCGGAAGACTTTGCCGCGCTTTACGCCCAGGTCGCTCGGCAATTGCGAGAAGAGAAAGCCGATCTAAAAATCGGCGGTCCCAGTTTGCAAAGTTTCGAATTCGAACTGCTCACCTGGCCGGACGCTGCGGGCAATTCTTCCTGGATGAATCGCTTCATCAATCAGTTGCGTAAAGCAAAGGCGCCCTTCGACTTTTTCTCTTTCGAGTACTACCCGTTCGACGACATCTGGGCCGATCCCGCGCCTCAGCTGCCCGAAACGCGGTCGCGCCTCGCCGGGATGCTATCGAGTCTGCGCCACGACGGGGTCCCTGCATCCATCCCCTGGCTCATCACCGAGTACGGCTACTCCGTTTTTGCCGGACGCCACGAAGTCGACATGGAAGGCGCTCTCTTCCAGGCCGACACCATCGGAACGTTCCTGACCGAGGGTGGCGCCGAAGCGTATTTATACGGCTATGAGCCTAACTACGTGGAGGACGAACTAAAATGCACCTGGGGCAACCTCATGATGCTCCAGCTCACGGCCGAACCCGACCGCTTCAATCGCCTTTCCACCTATCATGGCAGTCGTCTCATCGGCCAGGAGTGGTTTCAACCTGGCACGGAACGGCACCAGATATTTCGCGTCAGGATGAAAGATGAGAAAGGTCCGGTGAGCGTCTACGCAGCGCGCCGTCCGGACGGGCGCTGGTCGCTGCTGGCAGTGAATCGGGACGCGAAGCGAGCGGCGCGCCTGGCGGTCCGCTTCGCCACGCCGCCGGGTCCGGAAACAGGATTCGCGGGGAGCGTCGACGTCATCCAATTCTCACGGGCGCAATACGAATGGAAAGATGATGCGCAAAACGGCCATCCGGTGCGGAGCCTGGCGCCGGCCCGGACGACGCGCCCGGCTTCGGCGGACTACGAACTGCCGCCGGTACTCGCTGACCGTCTTGCGAGGATTTGCTCGTTAGGCCCGCGCGGGCACCGAAGCGGTCCGTTCCAGCTTACCCCAGCTCACCCAGGCGCCTTTGACCCCGCGAATAATCGCCTTCCAGATACAGTAGCTGAGCATTGGCCGATAAATCAGGCGCATCGGTAGAATGCGAAATGCGTGCCGAAGCGGCTCGCGTTCAAGTATGCAGGCGAGAAGGGCCAGGATCACGTCCATGGACAGGAAGATGATGATGAAGGGGAGAACATCGCGCCAGGCGCCAAACGGAAGCGAGGCCAACAAAAACAAATCAACCATCGGCGTTACCGCCACGAGGATGATCTGGAAGAACCAAACCGAGGGAAGACTGAACCAGCCGAGCGCGCGGTAATTCCAGTTAAAGACCATGTCGCGATGTTTCCAGAGACACTGCAGCGTCCCGTAGGCCCAACGAAAACGCTGCCGCGCCAGGGTGCGCACCGTCTCCGGCGCTTCCGTCCAGGCGATCGCGGCCGGCTGATAAACGATGCGCGCCCTATCCTTGTGCAGCGATAAAGTGAGATCGGTGTCTTCCGCAAGGGTGTCGAGACTCAATCCCCCCACGTTTTCGATGGCCGATTTTCGCATCGCGCTGATCGCACCGGGCACCACCGTGATGCAATTCCAGCGATCGTAAGCACGACGATCAAGATTGAAGCCGCAGGTGTATTCCAGCGCCTGGCAGCGCGCAATGAAGGTGCGAAGGTTTCCCACCTTGGCATGACCCGAAACAGCACTGATCTCCGGCTGCGCGAAGGGTTCCAGCAAACGCGAGAGGGTATCCCGCTGTGAGTGAGTGTCCCCATCGATGAAAACAACGAGTTCGTGACGCGCCTCGGCCAGACCTCTTTGCAAGGCGCGCGCTTTGCCTCGATTTTCCTGTCGGATCAGGCGAATGCGCGAGTCGTTCGCCGCCAATTCTTCCACCACCGCAGCAGTCGAATCTTTAGATCCGTCATCAATGACGATCACTTCCAGCTCACCGGAGTAATCGGTGTCGAGCATGGAGCGGAGCGTGCCCGCGATAACTTTCGCTTCGTTGAAGGCGGCGATGAGAACGCTTGCGCCCTCGTTAACGACCGCTCGCGGAGAGCGGCGGAAGCGATAGGCCAGCCAGATCACGGTCAAAGTGCGGATGACGACCAACCCGGTGGCAACGAGCATGAAGGCCCAAAGAAATTCCTCGATCGCGTGATAAATGCGAAAGCCGGTGCCGCTGACATAATGGAAGAGCGGTTGCTGTTTGGCTGTGACCACCGGCATGAGATCGTCCCGGGTCAGGCCTAACAATTTGCTCAGCGGAACAATTGTGTCGCCGCGCGCCTTCAACCAATCCAGGATGCGCGGCAGCGCCGCCAGTGTTTGCGAGCGATCTCCGCCGGCATCGTGAAGCAGGATAATATTGCCATCGTGTCGTTGCTGTTTAATCCGCTGCAGAATGACGTCGCTTCCTGGTTTCGCCCAATCCTGCGGATCGATGTTCTCGAGTACCACCATGTAATCAAGATCTTGGGCGATCTGCAGCGGGATCAGCTCGCTCAGCTCCGAAGGGCTGCTGTCCGCTGCGTAGGGCGGCCGGAAGAGCGTGGTTGCCCGGCCGGTGATCGATTGGATCAACAACTGGGTCGCGTTCAGTTCGAGCCGCACATGCTCCGGCCAGCAAAGGGCAAGGTTCGGATGATAATAGGTGTGGTTTCCCACTTCGTGGCCTTCCTCAACAATTCGCCTAACCAATCCCGGATAATTCTCCGCGTTCTTGCCAACCAGGAAGAAAGCAGCTTTCACATTCGCTCTCTTCAGCACGTCCAGGATCAGCGGAGTCCACTCCGGATCGGGGCCGTCATCAAAGGTAATCGCCACCTGGTGCTCGCCGCCCGCGCCCTGATGATAAAGCGTCGGGAACTGGGGAAATTTCGTGTACTGCGCGGTCAGATAACCCTGCTCGTCGACCGTTAGTTCGCGCGCTCCGTCTGAGCGCGTCTCGTCCACCGTCACAATCTCGCCGTCACCCAGGTCTGTGATCGTGTCGGTGCTGGCGAGTTTCTCCAGCGCTACTTTTGTTTCCGGGTTGACCTTAAAATCGGGGCCGACACCGAGACCGCTCCAGATCGAAGTGTCCTCCGTGCCCAGTCGATAAAGGGCAAACCCGCCCGCCTTTTCCGAGCGGATCTCGCGCAACTGATTCAGAAACGTCACCGCATCGAGAAACCAGACCGTGTGCACCTTGTCCGAATCCTCGTAGTAAAAGGACGGGCTATAGTCCGGACCAGCCACCGTTAACGAATCAACCCCGGCACTGCTCGCCCGGCTCATCGCTTCCGGAAAACTGATGGATTCGGCCTTCTTCGCGCCGTCTGTCCAATCGTAGCCATAGCTGCCGACGGCAATGATCCACTGGCTGGTGTCAGCGTCCTCGAGCAGAACGTGCAGCCAGCCTTCGAACCAGGCGCGGGTGCCTAACGGCCCGGGTGGATCGACGTCGGAAGTCTCGTCAAAAAGCATCGCCACGAAGCGATCGATGTGGTCGGAGAGATCATCGAAATCGATATAATCCAACTCCTGTCCCGGTTGCACGCAGAGCCACAACTCCTTTTTGTCCGCGTGCAGTGCCTCGGCGAAGCGATCAAGCAGCTGAGTGATCTCTTTCTTATAAGTCGGATCAAGCTGCTCCCAGTCCACCACCACGCCGCCGGCCCTGGCGTTGCGCAGCACATTAAGAACAGATTCGATGAAGTGGTTCTGCCGCTCTGCCGGTGCGTGCGCGAGATTCTCGATCGCTTCCGGATGCCAGGTGTCTCCGACCAAATTGGTCAGCATCGGGAGCAGAACGATCCCCTTGTTCGCCGTTAGTTTCGTTAGGCGCGGGTCGGCATCGATTCGCAGTTCGCCGAGCCCATTGTCCACCGCCATCCATTCCGGACAGAGATGCGTGATCTGAGCCGCGTGTTTTTCCAGCGAGGTGTAGCTGTAGGGATCGCCGTTTGCGTAAAAGGCGAGGTGCACCTCGTTTTCCGGCGATTTCCGGCGCGGTTTGACCGGCGAGGCCGGTGCCCCTGGTTTTTTCGCTGCCTGCCGCGCCGCGCCGAATTTTTGCCATAACAAAGTCGCCGGCGGAGGCTGCTGCCCAGCCGGGTTCTTCCGTTGATAGACCTTCAACTGCCCCTTCAATTGCCGGACAGAAAACGGCACTCGCATTTGCGGTGCAATGAAGAGCGCCTGCACAAAAAGGATGGTCGCGACAAAACACAGCACGGCTGCGATCAACAGAATCAGGCGCAAACGCGGCCAGCGTTTGCCCGCCGGATCCGAAAAGACGAAGGGCGTGACTGTGTCTGGAGGAAGGTCCTGCATTAAGAATAACTCTGCGCCACACTCACCCGCCCTCGGCACCAAATTGCCTCGGGACAAATGCTGAACGTTGTAAAACTAAATAACTCTGCGCCACACTCACCCGCCCTCGGCACCAAATTGCCTCGGGACAAATGCTGAACGTTGTAAAACTAAATAACTCTGCGCCACACTCACCTGCCCTCGGCACCAAATTGCCTCGGGACAAATGCTGAACGTTATAAAACTAAATAACTCTGCGCCACACTCACCCGCCCTCGGCACCAAGTTGCCTCGGGACAAATGCTGAACGTTATAAAACTAAATAACTCTGCGCCACACTCACCCGCCCTCGGCACCAAGTTGCCTCGGGACAAATGCTGAACGTTATAAAACTAAATAACTCTGCGCCACACTCACCCGCCCTCGGCACCAAGTTGCCTCGGGACAAATGCTGAACGTTGTAAAACTATACGGCAAAAGGGCCCGCACCTTAGCAGGAGGAAGGGCTAAAAAGCGAATTCTTCCTGGGGAGAGAGCCTTGCCGGAGGTTAGACGTCTCGCCCAGCAGAACGTTCAGCGATCCTACCGCCTGCCACGACGGGCAGCTGAAACGACGATCAGCCGCGAGCGGTTCAAGGAGCGGCGACTTCCTAGTCGCCGTTTACTAAGTCGGTCGCCGCGGCGACCGCTCCTTGGGAATCCCGGATTTGCCTGCGCCGTCCGCGAGGTAACGACCAACAGCCTTCGCGCCTTCCTGCAAGAGCACTGCCGCACGTTTAAGATTCTCGCTATCGGAATGCTCTTTCATCGCGACCGGAAAGATACGCTCGAATAACTCGGACGCCTCCGCATCGGCATCGTTCTTTCCAACGATGGCGAAAACATTCTTGCCCGATTGCTTCCCCCTGCGCGCCACTTCACCTGGCCCTTTTCCCGCGAGTGTTTGTCGATCCAGCCGCCCTTCGCCGGTAATGATGACATCAGCGCGTTGCATGGCCTTTTCCAGCTTGGTTGCTTCCGCCACCAGATCGAACCCGGAGCGGATCTCCGCGCGGCAGAAGGCCATCAAACCAAAGCCGAGTCCGCCTGCCGCACCAGCGCTCGTTTTATTCCGACAGGACAAACCAAGATCGGCTTCGACCACGTCGGCGAAGCGGGTCATCGCCCTCTCGAGTGTCTCAATCTGTTCGGTCGAAGCACCTTTCTGTGCAGCGAACGTGCGCGTCGCGCCATGTTCACCGAGCAGTGGATTTTCGACATCAGCCGCCGCAACCAGGCGCACGCCTCTGAGCGTTGCAAACGGGACTTGTCTGCCGTCCGCATGGGCCACTCGAGTAAGACTGCTCACAGTGTCCAGGAATTGCCCGGTGCGATCAGGGAATCGCCAGCCCAAAGCGCGAGCCATCCCGAAGCCACCGTCGTTAGTCATACTGCCGCCAAGACCGATGATGATTTCGCGCGCGCCAGCACCGATGGCGGCGAGGATCATCTCACCCACGCCGAAGGTAGTGGCGTGATCCAGATTGAAAGAATCAGGAGAAAGCCCGCCGAGCCCGGCGACTTCACTCATGTCGAAGATGGCCAGCTTGGAGCCATCGACCCACCCGTATTCGGCAACCACGCGTTTTCCGAGCGCGTTGTAGGCAGCCGCAGTTCGACGCGACGCGCTCCAGGCGCGGCCGAGCACTTTGGCCGTCCCCTCTCCGCCATCCGCGATCGGAATGAGGTCGCAGTCGGCCTGCGGGAAAGTTTCCCGGATTCCGCGCGCGATACATTCCGCCGCTTCCTCGGCGGACAAAGCGCCTTTGAACTTATCCGGCGCGATCAGGATTCGCATTAGCTCGCCAGCCGTCGTTTCAGAATCCCGTCGATCAGACGGGGATTGGCCTTTCCTTTGGAAAGCTTCATTGCCTGGCCCTTCAGGAAATTCAGCGAAGCGGCGTTGCCGGCTCGGAAGTCCGCCGCCGGCTTCGGATGCGCGGCGATCACCTGATCGCACAATTCTTCTAAGGCACCTGCATCACTGACCTGCTCGATCCCTTTCTCCTTCACGATCGACGCCGGATCCGCTCCCGTTTTGATCATCACCGAGAAAACTTCTTTGGCCTGGCTGCTGTTGATTTTCCCGGCCGCGATTAATCCCATTAACTCGCGCAAGGCCGCGGGCGAAACCTTGGTCTGGTCGATAGTTTGTTCGCCCGCCGCCAGCGCGCTTTGCATGTCGTTCAGAATCCAGTTGGCGACTATCTTTGGCGAAGTAGCGCCCTCAGCGGCTTGCTCAAAATAGGCCGCCATCGCGAGATCATTCGCCAGGACGCCTGCATCATAATCGGTTAGGCCGTATTGCGCGACCAGGCGGGCACGCTTCTCCTGCGGAAGCTCGGGAATCTTCGCCCGCAACTCTTCGATGAACTCCGCCGTCTCCAGCGGCAGCAGGTCGGGGTCGGCAAAGTAGCGGTAGTCATGCGCCTCTTCTTTTGTCCGCATTAGGAAGGTCTCGCCGGCATCGTCGTCCCAACCGCGCGTTTCCTGCGACAACTTCTCTCCGCGAGCGAGAGCCTGTTGTTGTCTTTGCACCTCGTAGGCGAGCGCGCGGCGCACCCCGCTGATGGAATTCAGATTCTTGATTTCAATTTTAGCGCCTAACGCCTTTTGCGTTTCCGGCCGCACCGAAATATTGCAATCGCAGCGAAGTTGTCCCTTTTCCATGTCGGCATCACTGATCGTGCCGTAGAGCAGCGTCTGCTTGAGCGACGTCAGAAACGCGAAAGCTTCCTCGGGCGAGTCGATTTCCGGTTGGGTCACGATTTCCATCAAGGGTGAGCCAGCACGATTAAAATCAATCCCGGTGCTGCTTTCGAAATGAAAGCTGCGCGCGACATCTTCCTCCAGGTGAATTCGCACGAGCGAGATCTCGCGATCCGCCGCCTGCCCGGCATCCTGCGCGTCTTTCGGATACGCCATCTGATGCAGAGAAACGCGTCCGTCCCGACAGAGCGGCAGATCGTACTGCGAGATCTGGTAGTTCTTCGGCATGTCCGGGTAGAAATAATTCTTCCGGTCGAACTTTGAGCGCGGCGGGATCTCACATTTCAGCATCAATCCGGTCAGAATGGTGAGCCGAATAGCATCGCGATTGATCACCGGCAATCCGCCCGGCAATCCCAGGCACGTCGGACAGGTATGGCTGTTAGGCGCCGCCCCAAACTCTACCGGGCACGCGCAAAACATCTTCGACCGCGTCTTCAGCTGGACGTGGACTTCGAGGCCGATGGTGGTCAAGTATTGCAAGGCGTGTATTCGTTGAACCCGGCCGCAATCTCCAGCCTAGCAACATCCAAGCACCAACATCCAACCTCCAGAGAACCTCCAAGCTTTAAGCTTCAAGGAGAGATCACGCGAGCGCCTGTTTGGTGTTTGGAATTTCATTGGAATCTGGATGTTGGAATTTGGAGCTTTATGTCGTTGTGGCCGTTGTGTGAAATCAATTCTTTTTGAGCGCGTGATCCAGCGCCGCGTTCAGATCAAACCCCTGAACCGCACTGATGACACTGGGATCGTTAGCCGCATCCAGGATCTTCGGATTGCGCATCAGTTCCCAGAAACGCCCCTGCTGGAGCAGCCCGGTGATCTCGGGATCATCGCGCAGGGCGACGATCTTTGGATTGTCGGCCAATTGTTGCGCACCCGGGTAGGCGAGAAAGCGCTGCGCATTATCCGCATCGGAAAGGACGCGCCCGACCCGGCCGAGTGTGTCATAGCTTTGGGTTGGAACTGCATCCACCTTCTTGACCGCCGAACCGAGCGAGCCCAGTTCGAGCGAATTCTTCATCCGCGCCAAGAGAGTCAAGAGCGGCGAAGAATCGGGCGGGGCCATGTCCGGAAGACGTCGCTCGCGGTTTGCCGCCGTCTCCGCCGCGCTTTCCGCCTCCACTTGAGCATCAGCAATCGAGCCTAACGAACGCACGCCCACGATCAGGATCCAGACCATGAAGGCGCCGAAGAAGACCCCCAGAACGGCCCCGCCGATTCCATAGCTCAGTCGAACCACCCGCGAGTCGTGCTGCGCGGTGCGGCGAAAGAGAGCGGTGCCAAGGCCGGTGATGATCACGTAGACGAGGCAGCCGAGCACAACCCCGACCAGCGGGACGAGGATGGCGTTAGGCAATCGGACAAAAATCCGGCCGTAGGGCCCGAGCAGGTTACCGCCGAACCAGCCCACAAAATAGGCGGCGGTGAGAGCGCCGAGTCGCGCCAGTTGCCGGGCCACGCCCCGTCGCCAGCCGCGCAAAACCTCCAGCATGATTAAAACACAGCCGATCGAGAGAAAGACCAGCTGCCAGAGAGAAGACCCGGCCGCGGAAGAGCTCATTCGTTAGGGCTCGTTCAGAAAGCCCGCCCGGCTTCTGCGCTGATCTTTAGGAAATCAGGAGCGACTGCTCGCTGTCGCAGAAAATGATCGCAGAGAACCAGCGCGGTCATCGCTTCGACCAGCGGCACTGCCCGCGGTAAAACACACGGATCATGTCGACCGCGCGCCTGCAGAGTCGTCCCCTTCCCTTCCGCCGTCACCGTCTCCTGCTCGCGCGCGATGGTGGAGGTCGGCTTGAAAGCGACCCGGAAGAAAATTTCCTCCCCATTGCTGATCCCGCCTTGAACTCCCCCGGAATAATTTGTGGTGGTGCGAACACGCCCACCTTCCATGCGAAACGCATCGTTGTGCTCGGAACCGCGCATTTTCGAACCCGCAAACCCGGAACCGATCTCAAAACCTTTGCTCGCTGGCAAGCTCATGACACCGCGCGCCAAATCCGCTTCCAATTTATCAAAGACCGGCTCGCCTAACCCGAGCGGGACGTTGCGGGCGACGCATTCGATTACGCCCCCTAACGAATCACCCTCCTGTGCGGCCCGTTCGATCAACGCAATCATCTCCTTTGCCGCTTTTTGGTCGGGGCAGCGGACGGCGGTTTGATCAACCTCTTTGCGGCTGACGGAAGAACGGTCAACTGCGCTTTCGATCGCATGAACCTGCGAGACCCAGGCCACGATTTTGAGATTCGGGATGGACTCACGCAAAACGCGCTGCGCAACTGCCGCGCCGGCCACGCGACCGATCGTTTCGCGAGCAGAGGCGCGCCCGCCGCCCTGCCAATTTCGAATCCCGTATTTTGCCTGGTAGGTGAAATCGGCGTGCGAAGGACGAAAGGTTTGCGCCATCGCCGCGTAATCCTCTGAGCGCGCGTCGCGGTTGCGCACGAGAACGGCGATCGGCGTGCCCAAAGTTTTGCCGGAAAACGTGCCGGAAAGAATTTCGCACTGGTCCTCCTCCTGACGCTGCGTCGTGATCGAGCTTTGGCCCGGCCGGCGCCTATCTAACTCTTTCTGAATATCGGCCGCCTCCAGCGAAATGTTAGGCGGGCAACCGTCGATCACGACACCGACGCCGCCTCCATGCGATTCGCCGAAGGTAGTAATGCGAAAAAGCTGGCCAAAGCTGTTGCCCATCGGAAGCGATTCTAGCTGCCGCGGAATCAATTCACAACGTTGACGGACTTCTGTGGTGGCAGGCGTGCCGCCTGCCGCAGCCGACACGGCTGCCTCCACTGTACTTGATCGACAAGGCGTCGGCTGAAGAGCGACAAGCAAATGGAGGGAGGAGCTGGGCGAAAGGGTTTAACAATGTGGGAGCGGCCTCAGCGCCGCGATTTCTGAATGTCGGGACACTGAGGTCCCTCCCACATTCCAGACCACTCTAGATCGCGGCGAAAGCGAACTGAAGATCGTCGACCAGATCGCGCACATCTTCCACGCCGACTGAAAGTCTAACGAGCGAATCGGTCACCCCGAGCGCGTCCCGCTTTTCCTTGGCCACCGACGCATGCGTCATCAGGGCCGGATGGTTGATCAGGCTCTCCACGCCACCCAGACTTTCGGCGAGAGCAAAGAGATGCGTGTTCTCCAGGAAACGCCGCGTTCCGGCGAGATCCGTCTTTAAGAGGATGGAAACCATCCCGCCGAAACCGCGCATCTGTGTCCGGGCCAGGTCATGTTGAGGATGCGATTTCAGCCCGGGATACATTACTTTTTCGACCTGCGGTTGTTCTTCCAGCCAACGCGCCAGTTCCAAGGCGTTGGCGCAATGACGTTCCATGCGCAGCGCCAGTGTTTTCAAGCTGCGCAAAACCAGGAAGCTATCGAAGGCGCCGGCGATCGCGCCGACGGAGTTTTGTAGAAACCACATTCGCTCACCCAGCTCCTTGTCCGCCACCACCGCCACGCCGCTAACCAGATCGGAGTGGCCATTTAGATACTTCGTTGCCGAATGAACCACGATGTCGAAGCCCGACTCGATCGGCCGCTGGATCCACGGCGTCGCAAAGGTGTTGTCAGAGACGGAGAGAATCTTGTGCTCACGCGCGATCTTCGCGATCGCCTCGAGATCGATGATCTTCAGGAGCGGATTACTCGGCGTTTCAATCCAGACCATCCGGGTGTTTTTCTTGATCGCTTTTTCGAAACCCGACGCGTCCGTTAGGTCGACGTAAGTAAATTCCAGGCCGGCCGATTGCTTCCGCACCTTGTCGAAGAGTCGAAAGGTTCCGCCGTAAAGATCGTCGCTCACCACCACGTGTGATCCGGTTTCGAGTAATTCCAAGGTGGTCGACATGGCGGCGAGACCGGAGGCGAAAGCGAATCCGCGCGTACCGCCTTCGAGGTCGGCAATGCAGCGCTCGTAGGCCAACCGGGTCGGGTTGATCGAGCGGGCGTAATCGAAGCCTTTGTGTTTGCCCGGGCTTTCCTGCACGTAAGTGGAGGTGGCGTAAATCGGCGTCATCACCGCGCCGGTGGTCGGATCAGGTTCCTGGCCGGCGTGGATGGCGCGCGTGGCAAATTCGTGCTGTCTCTTCATGGGAAGGCGGGGATTCTATACCGGTCTTGAGGAATTTCACGGGGCAAAAGCGCCGAGTGTGTCTCCTCTTCTCCGGGGAGGGCGCGTGCCCTCACGCGCCTGCGATGGCGCCCTCGCCATCGCATTCAGTTAGAGTTTTCATTAATGATTGCGGCGGGGGCGCCGCAATCGGCGTGCGAGGCGCACGCCCTCCCCGGGCTTGCAGCATTGCGGACGCGGTAGCCACCGCCAGCGTCGTAAAGAAACCCGGGGAGCACACGCGCCTCGCGTGTTCCTTTCGGCGCCCTCGCCGAAAGGCGGACGACCCCCGGCGGTCTCCTCTTCTCCGGGGAGGGCGCGTGCCCTCACGCGCCCGCGATGGCGCCCTCGCCATCGCACTTACTTATTCCCCTTACCAATGATTGCGGCGAGGGCGCCGCAATCGGCGTGCGAGGCGCACGAGCCGCGGACAAAAAAATACGGCGGTCAGAGACCGCCGCTACAAATCGGCCGCTCAGTTATATTCCCGAGTCGCCGGCACGGTCGCTTTCGGCATATGCAGCCGCAGGTAGGAAAGCAGGTCAGTCCGCGTAATCAGCCCGAGAAAGCGATCGCCCTCCATGACGATTGCGACGCGACCTCGTTCGAAGACCTCGAGCAAATCGTTGATCGATGCGCCCGGCACCATCATTTCAAGACGATCGGTCATCGCCGTTTTGACCGGCTCGTTGAAGTTGCCCGACTCGCCATGAATTCGCACCAGCAAATCCGACTCGTCGATGATACCGATCGGCTTGCCTTTAGCGTCCACCACCGGAACCTGCGAAACATCCGCTCCGCGCATGCGCTTGAATGCGGTCAGCAAGGTGTCGTCGGGACCGACGGAAATAACTTCTCCCGCTTCGTAGCGATGTGAAATGAGATCGCTCAAATTTCCCTGCGGCGGCCGCTGGATAAACCCTTGTTCAGCCATCCAGAAGTTGTTGTACATTTTCGAAAGGTACTTGTTGCCGCTATCCGCCACGAAGGTCACCACTCGCTTCGCGCTGGTTTGCTTGCGGCAATAACGCAAGGCTGCCGCCAACATCGTTCCGCTGGAGGAGCCGGCCAGGATCCCTTCCTGGCGTAACAACTCACGCGCAGTCGCGAAACTTTCTTCGTCGTCGATCTCGTAAGCGTCAGTGACTAACGACATGTCGGCGATATCGGGAATAAAGTCCTCGCCGATCCCTTCGACCGCCCAACTGCCCGCGGTAACGAGCTGGCCGGTCTTAAAATATTCGAAGAGCACGGATCCGGTCGGGTCGGCTAGCACCATCTCGATGCCCCGACGCGGCTTCACCCGCGAGAAAAAGCGACCTAGTCCAGTCAGGGTGCCGCCGGAACCAACCCCACAGACCACCGCATCGACATCATGCCGCATCTGCTCCCAGATTTCCGGGCCGGTGGAACGTTCGTGGGTGATGGGATTGGCCGGATTGCCGAACTGGTTCACGTAAAACGCGCCCGGGATTTCCTCGGCCAGCCGCGCCGCCATGTCCTGGTAATATTCGGGGTGTCCGCGCGTCACATCGGAACGCACGATCCTGACGTCGGCGCCGAGCGCGCGGATGTGCGCCACTTTTTCCTGCGACATTTTGTCGGGAATAACGAGCAGGACGCGGTAGCCCTTGGCGCCCGCGACCAGCGCCAGACCCAGGCCGGTGTTACCGGCGGTGGCCTCGATTACCGTGCCGCCGGGACGCAATTTTCCTTCGCGTTCTGCGGCCTCGATCATCGATAGGGCAATGCGATCTTTGATCGAGCCCGTCGGGTTCTGATTCTCGAGCTTGAGGAAAAGCTGGCAGGGACCGGTGTCGAGACGCGTGATCTCGACCAAAGGCGTGTCGCCGATCAGCGAAAGAATCGCCGGTGCCTTTTTGTTCGCGGTTGGGGCGGAAGAGAGTTCGATCATGCGACGTGCAAATTTACCACTCCAGCAATGGCAATACCACCCGAAGGTAAGGCCGAACCCGGCAATTTCGCTCTCCGCCTACCATTTTGCGTCGGTATCCTGCAGGAACTGCTGCAGAACCGGAAAGCGCATTTCGCCGTAATTCATGGCGTAGCGCAGGCTGCCGCCCTTGAAGATCCAGGTCGTCGGAATCCATGAAAGGGGCAGGCCGAGGAACTGATGAATCTTGTTTCCCGTCCGCGGACCGGGGTCGGCGAGGACGACTACGTTCGGCAGATCTGCCAGCCCGTATTTCTTGAGCATGGCCGCGCCGTCGTCACCACCGTTCCAGACCGAAACGAAGTAGAACTTTACCTGCGGATTCGCTTTCACCGTTTGCGCCCAGCCGCCGCTTTTTAATTCCGCCAGACAATTCCCGCACCAAGGCGCCCAGAGATGAACCACGCTGGTAGTCTGAGCCTTGCTTTCCGCGGCGACTTTCTCTTCCGCGGGCGAGGCGGCGTTAAGCGAAATCACCGACGCGACTAGTGACAGAATGGTGAGAGTTTTCGAGATCACCCTGAAACGTAGGCCGTCGCATCGGATCACTCAAATTCACGCCGCCGCGAAACAATACGCAGCGGGTGACGACTTACCTCTCGGGTAGGGCGGTCGCCGCGGCGACCGCCGGCGAAGGCGTCTCGCCTTGGCGAACTTACGATCCCGGCGTGGCATATTTCAGCGCCAACGGCGCGGTGTCATAGACAGCCTGGGGCAACGCCCCAGGGTCCGAATGGATGGAATCACCAGCGCTGAAAGCGCGATTCAGGGGGGGCCGGCGTTGAGTCGCGCCTTCAGCGCTGACCATGTGATCGCATGGATTCCTGGGGCGTTGCCGCAGGCTAAAATTGACACGCGCCCGTGGCGCTAAAGGCGAACGGATCGGGCGCTGCACTCCCCCTGCCGCATAGTTGACCTCACGAGGGAAACCCTCTACTGTGGCGTCCCGTTCCCCGCGGCAAAGACGCACTTGGCCGTGGAGCGGATTCGATTCGGCTCGGAGCCGAACCGTCAAACAGCCCCAAGGAGGCTATTTTTAATTATGGTACAAATGCAGGATTTGATGTCGAAACCGATGCCGGACTTCCGTGAAGGCAGCATCGTCAAAGGCCGGATTTTGGAAATCCGCCCGCGCGAAATCATGGTCGACATCGGTTACAAATCAGAAGGCATCATCCCCGCTCACGAATTCGAAGACGTCGACTCACTCGAAGTTGGCGACGAAGTCGACGTGCTGCTCGAGCGCCTCGAAAACGACGAGGGCATGGTTGTCCTCTCGAAGGAAAAAGCCGCTTACCGCCAGAACTGGAACAAGATCGCTGCAGTCTTCCAGGGCGATGGCCTGATCAAAGGCAAAGTGAAATCCGTGGTCAAAGGCGGCCTGATGGTCAACATCGGCGTTGAAGCCTTTCTGCCCGCTTCACAGATCGACATCGTTCCGCCGAAGGACCTGCAGCGCTTCGTCGGCAACACCTACGATTTCAAGATCGTTAAGATCAATGACGACCGTAAGAACGTTGTCCTCAGCCGCCGCGAACTGATCGAGCAGGAGCGGAGCGAGAAACGCCAGAAGTTCCTCGAAGGCGTGAAGGTCGGCGACCGCGTCAACGGCACGGTCAAGAACCTGACTGACTTCGGCGCGTTCATCGATCTCGATGGCATGGATGGATTGCTGCACATCACCGACATGACCTGGGGCCGCCTCGGTCACCCGAGCGAACTGGTCAAAGTGGGCCAGCCGCTGGAAGTCGTCGTGCTCGACATCAACAAAGAGAAAGAGCGCGTCTCGTTAGGCCTGAAGCAGACCCAGAAAAATCCGTGGGACCAGATCGAAGAAAGGTTCCCCGCCGGCCAAAAGGTCAAAGGCAAGATCACCAACCTCGTTCCCTACGGCGCCTTCGTGGAGCTGGAAGAAGGGGTGGAAGGTTTGATTCACGTTTCCGAACTCTCCTGGACCAAGCGCATCATGCGCCCCTCCGACATTCTGTCCCAGGGACAGGAAGTCGAAGCGGTCGTGCTCGGCGTAAACAAGGAAGAGCAGAAAATTTCACTCGGCCTGCGTCAGCTCGAGCAGAATCCGTGGGACGAAATTGAGAAGAAATTCACCATCGGCAGCAAGGTCAAAGGCAAGATCCGCAACATGACCGCCTACGGCGCGTTCGTTGAGCTCGAAGAAGGCATCGACGGCATGATTCACGTGTCCGACCTGAGTTGGACGCGCAAAATCAATCATCCGAGCGAGGTCTTTAAGAAGGGCGACGAAGTCGAGGCCGAAGTCATCGACATCGATAAGACCAATCAGCGCATCAGCCTTGGCATCAAACAGCTCGCCGACGATCCGTGGAAAGAAATCGACCAGAAGTACAAGATCGGCGATTTGGTTCAGGGCAAGGTCACCAAGCTGGCCAGCTTCGGCGCGTTTGTGCAATTGCAGGACGACATCGACGGGCTGGTCCACATCTCGCAATTGAGCGAAGACCACGTCGCGAAAGTGAAGGACGTGCTCAAGGTTGGGCAGGACGTCGAAGCGCGCGTAATCAAAGTCGACAAAGTCGAGCGCCGCATCGGCCTTTCGATCAAGGCCGCCAATTACTCGGAAGAGGAATTGCGCCGCGAATCCGAAGCGTTCGATACGCTCCGTCCGGGCGAAGACATGGTGGGCTTGGAGAAAGCCTTCGCTGCCGCCGAGCAGGAAGACTATCGCCCCGGCGAAGCTTCAAAAAAGCCGGCCGCTGCCAAAAAAGAATCGAAGAAGAAGTAAGACGTCGATTCCGATTATTTTGAGAAGGCGGTCGCGCAAGCGACCGCCTTTTTTCTTGGCAAGTGCCTCGGCCCGCCTAACGGGTAGAGGTGAAGGGAGGGACGAGCTCCCGCTCGTCCTGCAATCTGGTGACGCTCCCGCGCATGGCTTCGTATTTGAGCCGAGCCCCATCCACTCGTGTGCCTAACAGCCGCGCGATCGAATGGAGGGACGACGCGTTCGATACCCCTAACAGTACGCGCGATTCGTAGCGGCTGAAATCAAGGAGTGGCGGCCTCTGGCCGCCGATGTGACAAACGGCGACCGGGAGGTCGCCGCTCCTTGGACTTCCTGGCGAACATCGGCGGATTCAGACCGCCGCCCAATGAAGGGAGGGACGAGCTCCCGCTCGTCCTGGACTTCAGTGTGCGCTCCCGGTGATCGCTTCTTCTTCGCTCCGCAAGCACATCTGGGGAGGGCGTGCGCCTCGCACGCCGCCGATGGCGCCTCGCCATCGGAACTGTGAATGACATCCAAAACTTCCGGCGAGGGCGCCGGAAGCGGCGCGCGAGGCGCGCGCCCTCCCCAGATCAAAAGAGTTCCAGCGCGGGTCGCGCCTCCTTACCGCCGGCGACGCCGCGCGGATCGGTCTCGGCAATAATCAGGCTCACGGCCTGCTGTTTGAAGCCGTTAAAACGGCCCTTACGCCACAGATTTTCCAAGTGACTGCCGATCCACCTGGGCGTAAAATGGACCGGCGACGATCTATATATAGTAAGTACAGCGCCCAGGCAGAAACTGACCGATAGACATTGATTCTTCCCCCGGGAAAGGAGCCCGAACGATGACACAGCCACAATCCTACGTCCCCACCGCACGCGAGCAGAAGTTTCTCGCGAGCGTCGAAGATGCCCGCTATGAGCGGGAAATCATCAGCGGGCTCGGGCCCTTCTTCCACGAGAAGGCGCCGGAGGACATGCTCAACTTCTACTCCAAAGACGAGGTAACAAACCTCAAATTACTCAAGGGCACCGAGCGTGACGTTGAAAGCCGGATGCCGGTGAAGATCACGCGCCATTACTACGAGTTGGCCAGGACCAGCGCCGCGATTCAGCGCATCGTCAAAGCCGACCCGGGCGAGACGATGGATCTGGCGGGCTCGGAGGATCCCGGGAACCAGATGGACTACAGCCCCGTCGAGGGCCTGCTGCACAAGTACGAGATGGGACTCATGTATGTCGTGGCGACTTGCTCGGCACATTGCCGCTTCTGCTATCGCGAAGAATTGATCGCCCGCAAGCAGATCAAGCGAAAGGACGGCACCATCGCGAAGAAGGGTCTGGCGATGATCCCCGAAATCATCCCCTACATTAAGCAGCACAACGCGGAGGTGGCGGCGAACGGCGGGGTGCACCCCGAAAGCGGACGAGAGAAGCTGCGCGAAATCCTAATGTCGGGCGGCGACCCGATGGTGCTGAACAATTCAAAGATCGCGGCCTGGCTAGGCGCGCTGGCCGAAGCCGGCGTTGAGTCGATCCGCATCGGGACCAAGGAGATGGCGTTCTATCCCCAGCGCTTCGACCGCACCTTCCTGTCGATGCTCGATCGCTTCCACGAGACCTATCCGCAGGTTGGCCTGCACATGATGCTGCACTTCGAGCACCCGGACGAGTTCCTCGCCAAGGATGCGAAAGGCAACTACGTCGAGGACGCGCAGGGCCTTAAGCAGTGGGTCCCCGCGACGGGCGAAGGGATGCGAGGTCTGGCCTCGCGCGGCTGGCTCTCCGTCGAAAACCAGGCGCCGATCATGAGGGGCATCAACGATGATGCGGGCGCCCTCCGTATTCTGCAGCGCGAGTTCAAGCGCGCCGGCGGCGAGAACCACTACTTCTTCTGCGGGCGCGACATCATCGCCTACAAGGCATTCAACGTTCCGATCGAGACCGCGTGGAATATTCTCAACACCTCGCAGAAGGGATTGTCGGGCGTCGAGACCCACGCGCGCCTTTCCATCACCCATTACAAGGGCAAGACCGAAGTTGCGGCGGTGACTAACGAGGCGATACCGGGACTCGCGGGCAGCGAGAATGGCGTTCTGATCTTCAAGATTCTTCGGAACGCCGGCAGCGCCCCCGACCGCGGCAAAGTCTGCATCGTCGGCCGCAACCCCGAGGCGCTCTGGTTCGACGACTACGAGGACCGTGTTCTGTTCGACGAGGCCGGCTTATATCATTACGCGCGTGTGTCGAAACCCGGACAGGCTCCGGGTCACGCCATGGCTGCCGAACAGGCGCCGAGTCTCGGCGCTCTTCAAGCCGCTCTTGTAGAATGATCGACAAGCGGGTCGCGAGTGCGGCCGAGGCTGTCTCGGACATTTTCGACGGCGCCGCCATCATGATCGGCGGTTTCGGCGAGGCGGGGAGTCCAATCGAGCTCATCCACGCGCTGATCGATCAGGGCGCCACGAATCTGACCATGATCAGCAACAACTGCGGCAGCGGCCAGGTCGGCCTCGCGGCGCTGCTCAAGGCGGGCCGCGTTTCCAAGGTCGTCTGTTCGTTTCCGCGCACCGCCAACTCGACCGTTTTCCCCGAGCTCTACCGAAGCGGGCGCACAAAATTGGAATTGGTCCCTCAGGGAACGCTCGCGGAGCGCATCCGCGCCGGCGGAGCTGGAATCCCGGCGTTCTACACGCCGTCCGCGGTGGGAACGCCACTGGCGGAAGGCAAGGAATCCCGGGAATTCGGTGGCAGAAAGTATGTGCTTGAGCACGGCCTCCGCGCGGACTTCTCGCTCATCAAGGGGCGGGTTGCCGACACCCACGGCAACATCCTCTACAACAAAACGGCGCGAAACTTCGGCCCGCCGATGGCGATGGCCGGCAAGGTCACGATTGTCCAGGTCGCCGAGATCGTCGAGCCGGGCCAGCTGGACCCCGAGTCGATCGTCACGCCCGGCATTTTCGTCGAGCGCGTCGTCGCCATCGCGAATCCGGCCCACGAATCGGAACTCGTCGCAGCAGGCGCGTCCTACCCATGACGAAGCCGGCAGTGATGTGAGCGACCACGTTTGGAGCGTGGACGAGGTGATCGGCCTAACATAAATTCCACATAATAAGTATTTACCTAACGAATTTTTCTCGACCTTTTCGGCGCTTTATTGTTCATAGCACGGATGAATCGTTCCCCGTTTCAGTTACTTACCTGTCTTATCCTCATCTGTTGCGTCACCGCGCGCGGCGACACCTACGTTTCAAACCTGGCGGAGGATGACTCTTCCGCCACATTCGCTAATCCCAATGGAACCGGTGGTCTTGGCGCAGCGTTCATAACCGGCAACAACCCGGGTGGGTACACTCTGACTTCAGCGACGATAAATGCGGAGGTTCTGACCCATTCGAACCCTAATTTTGCGATGCAAATCTGGAGTAACGTAGCCGGGACACCGACGGCCTTGCTCGAGCAACTCAGCGGCCCGACTCCGCCGTCAAACGTTTTCGCTGATATCACCTACAACTCGACCGGCCTTTTCCTCGCACCTAACACTCAATACTGGCTTGCCGCGCAAAACGACCAATCCGGGATACTCCAATGGATGAGCGCCGACAGCGGGAGCTACTCCTCTTCTGGCGGGTGGTCGCTCCCCGCGAGCCGTCAAACCTATTCATTTAATTCTGTTGACGGTAGTTTCAGCAACGGCAACTGGGTAACCGATGAACCCGGAGTAAACCTGAAGTTCGCGATTGACGCGACCCCAGTCGAAGCCCAAGTCGCTGTCCCGGAACCGGGCACTTATGCGGCCGCGGGTCTGGCCGCAGTCGCAGCGATCTGGCTGCGGCGGAAGCGCTGGGCCCGGCAGTAAGCATAACCGGGGGCTTCTGTTCTTTCAGTCCGCGCGGACGGTTTGTGTAGCCGTTCCGCAGACTCGTTCTTTTCCTTTTCCGCCAAACTGTACCACTACCCGCCGTTGGTAGTTCAGATGCAGCTATTGCTCGCCAGCGCGCGAGGCAGACGGCCTTGAACAGCACCGCCGTTTGCGGCACGCTTCAATCATGAAAGTGCTCACTTCATACCCGTGACGAAGCCGCCGGTGATCGGGTGGACGCGCGAGGAGATGGCGCAGCGCCTGGCGCAGGATATTCCCGACGGCTCCTATGTGAATCTGGGCATCGGCATTCCGGAGTTGGTCGCCAGGTTCGTGCCCGAGGGCCGCTCGCTGATCTACCACACAGAAAATGGCTTACTCGGTATGGGCCCCGCGCCCAAGGCTGGCGAAGGCGACCCGGAGCTGGTCAATGCGGGCAAACAGTACGTGACGGCGCTGCCGGGCGCCGCCTACTTCCATCACGCGGACAGCTTCGCGATGATCCGCGGCGGCCATCTGGATCTTTGCGTGCTCGGCGCGCTTCAGGTCGCGCAGAACGGCGATCTGGCCAACTGGTCCACGGGCGAGCCCGACGCCATCCCCGCAGTCGGCGGCGCCATGGACCTGGTCGCGGGCGTGAAGTCGATCTTCGTCATCACCCAGCATTGCACCAGGGAAGGCGGGCCGAAACTCGTGCAAAAATGCACCTTTCCGCTGACGGGACTCGCCGTCGTGAACCGCATCTACACCGATCTCGCTGTGATCGAAGTCACGCCTAACGGATTTCGACTCGTCGAACTGAGCCCCGGCATTGATTTCGATTACGTGCAGGAGCGCACCGCTGCGCCTCTGATTCAAACTAATTAGGAAAGAAGAATTAAGATTTAAGAAGGTGGCAACAGGAGATCCGGGGAAAGATTTGCGTGAACGAACGAAGAGCTTTGCCCTTCGGATCGTTCGGATGTTTTCGGCCCTGCCGAAAACGACCGCAGCACAGATTCTTGGCAAGCAGGTGCTCCGTTCCGGGACGTCGGTGGGAGCAAACTATCGGGAGGCTTTCCGAGCGCGCAGTAAGCCGGAATTCATCTCGAAGTGCGGCGACTGTTTGAAGGAAGTCGAAGAAACCGCGTACTGGCTCGAGCTGCTTGTTGATGCAGAGCTTGTCATTCCGGAAAAGATAGCTCCTCTGCAGCGGGAATGCGACGAGCTGACGCGATCTTCGTTTCGATCATCAAGAGTTCGAGGCGCAATACGACCACTTCTTAAATCTTAATTCTTAATTCTTAAATGTGATGCAAACCGAACTCTCACGCAGCGCCGCCCTCTACGAGCGGGCCCTCAAAGTCCTTCCCGGCGGCGTCAGCCGCAACGCCATCCTGCGGGGGAATCACCCGACCTACGTCGAGTGCGGCAAGGGCTGCCGCGTGACCGACATCGATGGCGTCACGCGCATCGATTTCTCCAACAACATGGCGTCCCTCATCCACGGCCACGCCTGCCCCGAGATCATCGATGCCGTGACGGAGCAGATGACCCGCGGCACCGCCTTCATGATGGGAACCGAGATCGAGGTGCGCTATGCCGAGCACTTGTGCGGCCGCAACCGCTCGTTCGAGAAGATGCGTTTCGTGAACTCGGGCACGGAGGCGATCATGGTCGCGCTCAAGGCGGCCCGCGCCTTTACCGGGCGGCCGAAGATCGCCAAGGCCGAGGGCGCCTACCACGGCATATACGACTACGCCGAGGTGAGCCAGGGCTCCACGCCGGCGACCTGGGGTGGCGTCGACCATCCGCGCAGCGTTCCGCTGGTGCACGGGACACCCGAGTCCGCGCTCAAGGACGTCGTGGTCTTTCCGTTCAACGACACCGAGCGCACGCTGGCGATCCTGGACGAGCACGCTAACGACCTCGCGTGCGTCTTGATCGATCTGATGCCGCACCGCGTCGGCTTGTGTCCGGCGGATGTCGAGTTCGTTAGGGCGCTGCGCGATTGGTCCGCGCGCCATGGGGTGCTGTTGGTGTTCGATGAAGTCATCACGTTCAGGGCCGAGCATGCCGGTTTGCAAGCGCGCTACGGCGTCACGCCCGACCTGACCGCGCTGGGCAAGATTATCGGCGGCGGATTTCCCATTGGCGCCGTCGCCGGCCGCGCCGAAGTCATGGATGTGCTCAACCCGCAGTCGGCCCGGTACGTGTTCCCGCACTCCGGAACATTCACGGCCAACCCGATCAGCATGACCGCGGGCATGGCGGCGATGCTGAAGTTCGACCAACCCGCGGTGGCGCGCCTTAACGCGCTGACCGATCGGGCCAGGAACGGCATCGAAAACGCGATCGGCGCGACGGGCGCGCCCGCGAGCGTGACCGGGGCGGGCTCGATGTTCCTGGTGCACATGAAGGAGACGCCGCCACGAAATTACCGCGAGGCCTACCCGACGCCCGACGAGTCGCGCCGACTCAAGGCGTTGCTCGATCATCTCTACAACGAAGGTTGCAGCATCATCAGCACGGGTACGTGCACTTTCTCCACGCCGATGACCGAAGCGGAAATCGACACGCTGGTGGGGGCGTTCAAGTCCGGCTTTGCCAAGCTGGCTTCGTGACCTCCTCTGCTTTGTCGCAGGGATCGCGTGTATGAATAACTCGACCGAAATACATGCGGACCATCCCTTATTCAGGGAACTCCGAAACGGCCTCTTATGGCATCGCACGAGTGCCGACGAATACCGGCACATTCGGATCGACGGCGCGATCACCCCAAACGATGGACGTATTGATCGTTGGGGCAAACCTTACGCCTGCCAGCAGCTCAGCGGCATTTCGCTGTTCGATTTCTCCACCGAATCCGAAGAGAGAGTTCTCTGGGAAGCTATCAAATGGCAGCAATTCCTCGGTGATTCGGATCCCGTCACCATACTTCTAGGTCTGGATCGGGATAAATTGACAGGAAGGTTGATCCCATACCCGCAGAACAAAGAAGGAACAACAGGTAATGTGATTCCATGGGTAGAAGTCTGCCATTGCGGTCCGATCCCCGCCTCAATGGTGATTTGTTATCTGCTAATCTGCCCTGTTGATTACGCCCGCTTCCGGAAAGTCTCTATCCTCGATGAATCAACTTTATCGCTAGCCGAAAAAGAGTTTCAGCCGGTCGTCGGAGCCGAGCGGCAGAGGCTAGCTTCGATCTTCGCGAATCAACAAAAAGCGCTAGGCCGACAGATACGCGTGCATTTCAAGCAGCAGGATTCCCGCGGGGACCATAGACGGAGCGACCAACATGGCGAATGAGATCTATGAGAGTTGCCGTCGCTTCATGCGAACGGAAGCTCCAGACGTTCTTGATGATCTTCTTGAGATCACGTTCATCCATGTCGCGACTTCGCGCATGCTCAAGCGCGCGCGCTTTTACATCCGCGCTGACGATGCCACGAATCAATGGATTAGGGAGCATCCCACGTTTAGTCGCGGCTGCTGGCCGGTGGGTCTGTTTCAGCTCCACGATTGGATGTGGGAAAAAAAGTTCATCGATGTCGAGGAGAAGGAAGTTCTCGAAGGAGGGATGATCGATCCGAACGTCGGCACAACGCACATTCGTGCGGAAATCGAGAACTTTGAAGAAGGCGTCTGGCTCGCGCCGCTCGTGAATTTCGCCAACACCCACATCTTCGACCAACTAAAGCAATTCTATGTCGACTCGCCCGAGGCGCAGACAAACCCAGAACGTATTCCGGAGATAATTGCTGCGGAGCGGACGAAAGCAGCAGCTAAGCAGCAGCGCAAGGTTCTCGTCCAGGCACAACGACAACCACTGATAAAAAAGTCGGTTCAGAACGTCCGCGTCTTCATAGACGAGTCTGGAGACATAGGATTCCGCCAAATCGACGACGTTTACGTCTTCGCACCAGTGATCATTCCAGAAAGCCGCTACGATGACGTTTCACGCGCGCTTCGGGATATGCCAGCAAAGCATTGGCGTACGGACGCGCCCGCTGAGATTCACATGTCAAAGATCGCGGAATCGAAGCGCTCCGCCGTGAAGGCGGACTTCGCAAAAATCGTTGTTGAAAATGGTCTTCAAATCATCGGCTGCACAATCGAGAAGAGGGCATTTATCAAGCACCTCTTCCGCTGCCACGCCGCCGCTCGGCCAACTGAGGAATATCCTCTCGATCTGACATGGGTAGAGCTGATCAACGATCGCACGTACCGGCTCCAAGCTACTACCCTCGCTACAACCGTTGAGCTTGTGATCCTCCACCTGGCCATCGATTTTCTAACGAGCGGGACGACTGCGTTATTCACACACGACCGCAAACACCGCCGTTGGATGAATGAGGCGTTGAACGCCGGGTTTGAGCGTGGCATATCGGAAGCGAAAAAATTAGCGAGCGCCTTCTTCGGTTTGGAGATCGCCCCGTCGCTCGGTTTCTCCGTCGCGAACTCTGAAGACGAGCCATGTCTTTGGCTGTCGGACTGGGTAAGCAATGAACTTCGTGGCTGGTCTCTCCACCGACCGTTATCGCCAGAACTAGACACTATTAAATCAAACATGACGTTCCTTGGTTTCAGAGAGGATGGAGTGAAGTGCGCATCGAAAGATATCGGAGGCCACGCTGATCGCGAGTTTCCCGATCTACCGCGCGAGTTGCACCGCTCCGATATGGAATCCAATTCGCCTACCGCTGCTGCTGCGAGAGCCAAATAACATGCCAAGATACTTCTTTGCTGCGACGGATAGCGCGCACGTTCAGCTTTCTAAGCTATTCGACTTCGTCTGGCCGACGGCGGCGGCAATGTGGAATCTGCGATGGCAAGTTAACGGGTTTGTCCAAGCGGTGCCGAACGCAACAGTTCAACAGTTGGAAGCTCGTTTTACGGAGGGCGCCGAGCTGCATGGAGTAAATCTTCGTCGCGCATGTATCGAACATAACTGGGACGACCAGAAGGAAGCCTTCGCGCGACTGCTTCTGACGAACACGGTTGCAATCTACGAAGGCTGGATCGACGAGGTACTAAGCGCTCTCAATCGAAATACGCAGCAACTGCGTAAGTCGCTGCAATTCCCCGACCCCGTGGGAGGTGCCGGCTCAGGCGTCAGCGCGGCGATAGCCGCCATAACCGCAGTAGAATCGGCCCTTCTGAAAACGACTTTCCGAGGATCGTTGACGAAAGGCCGCTACTACGCGCTGGCGAAACTGGATGCAATGATGAGGTGCTACCGTTTCTTCAAAGAACTTCGAAATAGCGACATGCATGGAGGTAGCATAGCCACTCATCGGCTTATGGACGCGCATGCAGCCTTTGTTCCGGTAGCCACCACAGCATTACTCGGCGTTCCAGAAGTGCCTGTCCATCTCCCGCCGGTTTTGGGTGAACCCATAAGGTTAAACCTAAGAGGTACGGTTGGCTTCTCTCACATCGTGCTAAAGATCATCGCGACTTTGGACGCCGAACTAAGCCGCTCAAAGGACGCGGAGAAGCCGATGGCGGCAAAGTGGGCTCGGAAACATCCCAAGGCAACCATGCTCCCTGGCGACCGAAAAAGGCGAGGGAAACAGATTCAATTGAAAGTCCGCCTGGCTGGGTTTCCGAACGCGAAGAATCCGAATAACTTCGGCGACTTCCTCGATGATTTGGGCTTGGTGCATTTCTGAATCACGTGCGTGTCCAAGAATCGATCGTCGAAGAGGCGGCTCTGACCCGGTTCGGCGAGCGAGAGGGGTCAGAGCTTACTATCGACACTGCGGCGCCGGGCGCTCGAACGACCTGACAGTCGGGCCCAGTTCCAAACTCACTCCCGTTCGAAGACCGTCGCCAAGCCTTGTCCTACCCCGACGCAGAGCGACGCGATGCCGCGCGAGGCGCCGGTGCGAGCCATCTGGTGGATCAGCGTCGTAGCCAGGCGGGCGCCGCTGCAACGAACGCGGGTGACCGATCGCGCCGACTCGATCACCTCTACAACGAAGGACGGATCAATTGGGCGGGTTCGAGGCGTTGGGCGCGGCATCAAGGCCGGATCCCGCGCGGAATACGCCGACGCCTTCACCACGATAGTTCCGTGAATTAGCTCGTTTCATTAATGTAATCGGGTGATGCTCTGTCAAACTTGGAGGCGGTAACCGCGCAAATTCATGATCTTCACGCAAATAAAGTTAACAAACTGGAAAAACTTCAAACAAGTCGACGTTCAGTTGAATGAGCGCGTCTTTGTTATAGGTGCGAACGCGAGCGGAAAGTCCAATTTCTTAGATGTCTTTCGCTTTCTAAGAGATGTCGCGAAGCCAAAAGGCGGAGGGCTTCAACAAGCCGTCGCACTTCGCGGGGGCGTTTCAAAAATGCGAGCGCTCGCTGCTCGCAAGAATCCTTTGATTGAAATCGAAGTTGGAATCGGTGATCCGTCCGGCAACCGGGAGGCTTTCCGCTACAGCATCGGAATTCGTCAAGAGAATAAGGGAAAGCGAAGGACGATGCTCGCCTACGAAAAGGTCTGGAGGGGAGACACGCTGATTCTTAACCGACCTGATGATACTCCCGATGACACAAACGATGATGAACGTTTGACGAGAACATACCTAGAGACTCCCACAACAAACGCTGATTTTCGGGAGATCGCCGATTTGTTTGCGTCAGTATCATACCTTCATCTGGTGCCTCAAATGCTGCGATCCGTAAAATCCGTAGAAATAGAACAAGCAGGAGAAGATTTTTACGGTCGTAACTTTTTGGTGCGAGTCTCGAAGACACCTGAAAAGACGCGTCACGCGCGACTCAAGAGAATTATGGATGCCCTTGCGCATGCTCTTCCGCAATTTGATAAACTGAAAGACGACAGAGACGACGCCGGTGTTCCTCATCTCTTCCTTAGGTTGAAACACTGGAGACCCGATGCGGGATGGCAGAGCGAGGAGCAATTTTCCGATGGCACGATCCGAATGCTCGGTCTCTTTTGGTCAATGCTTGAAGGCGATTCAGTCCTTCTGTTTGAAGAACCGGAACTGTCTCTTAACGATAAGATCGTGGAGTTGTTACCGGGGCTCTTGTGGAAATTACAAGCGTCGCGCGGACGGCAAGCAATATTAACTACACATAGCAGTGCTCTTCTTTCGGATCTGGGAATTCGGTCAGAGGAGGTGCTACTGTTAGAGCCGGTCAGCGAGGGGACTGGAATTACTCAGGTGAGTCTACTACCGGAAGTAGTCGCATTGACGAGCTCGGGAATGGCTATCGGAGATGCAGTTTTGCCGAGAACGGCACCCGCTACGGTTGACCAATTGCTTCTCTAAGAGATATGCCGTCGGTGAATATCGCGGCCGAGGACAACCTGAGCGAAGCCGTAATTCGGAGTTTGTTGTCTAACGCACCCCAGCAATTGAAGGTCGCTAATAGTTATCCGTTAAAAAAAGGATGGCAGGATGACGTCGGAAAGAGTGGTTATGGCTACATTAAGAAGTCTCTCGTGGCGTTCAACGCAGCGGCGGCCTATACGCCGTTTGTTGTCTTGATCGATGGCGACGATCGCCCGTGTCCGCCGCAAACAATTGCCGATTGGCTAGAAGGAAAACCTCAGCACGCAGATTTGGTCTGCCGCGTTGCGATTCGCGAGGCGGAAGCGTGGCTGCTGGCTGACAGGTCAGGCCTATCCGATTATTTGAGCGTGCCAGAAAAATGGATTCCTCTAGATACGGCGCGGATAAAAGATCCTAAACGCTACATCGTGCGAATGGCGGCGAGGTCGAGCCGAAAGGAAGTTAGAGCTGATCTTGCCCCTCCGAAGGGAAGTAAGGGAAAAACCGGGCCGTATTACACGCAGAGCTTATCATCCTTCGCCAAGGACCTGTGGCAAATCAGCGAAGCGAGTAAACATTCAGAGAGCCTGCGACGGGCGAAGGCAGCAATCGATGGGTTGAGCCGTCGCTTATAGCGCGCGCAGAGGCGACTGGGCGCTTAGTTCTGCGGGCGCCGCAAAGGGCTGGGCGAGGTCAGTTGAGCGCGAAAGGATAGAAACCCGCAGAAGACGCGGTCACTTTCCCGCAAAAACGCAAACAGTCGGCGCAATAACGCGAGAGCTACCTACGTTGCGCGGGACGATTCTTCATCATGAAGAAGTGCACACTTGGACAGAGTCTGGAAGTCTCGGCGATCGGGTTCGGCTGCACGGGGCTGAACCTCAGCTACGGCAGGATTAAACTTACTCCCGTTCGAAGACTGTCGCCAAGCCTTGTCCTACCCCGACGCAGAGCGACGCGATACCGCGCGAGGCGCCGGTGCGAGCCATCTGGTGGATCAGCGTCGTGGCCAGGCGGGCGCCGCTGCAACCAAGCGGGTGACCGATCGCAATCGCGCCGCCGTTGACGTTCAATTTTGCGTTGTCGATGCCGAGCTCGCGCTGGCAGGCGAGGGCCTGCGCGGCGAACGCCTCGTTCAACTCGAATAGGTCGATGCGGTCGAGCGTCAGTTTCGCGCGCAGAAGCGCCTTGCGTATCGCCGGCACGGGGCCGAGCCCCATGAACGCCGGATCGACACCGGCCGCGGCGCTCGGACCGATGAAGGCGATCGGCTGAAGACCCAGCGATTTGGCCAGCCCGGATTCAACGATCAGCAATGCCGCCGCGCCGTCGTTGATACCCGACGAATTGCCCGCGGTCACCGTGCCCTGGTCGTCTTTGGAGAATGCGGGTTTCAGTTTGGCGAGTTTCTCCAGCGTCGTGTCCGGCCTCGGGTGCTCGTCCACGCTAACGACAGTCGGAGCGCCCTTGCGCTGCGGAATCTCGACGGGCACAATCTCCTCGGCGAACAGCCGGCGTTGGTGCGCCGCCGACCACCGTTGCTGGCTCTGCAGCGCGAACTGATCCTGATCCGCCCGGCTGATCTTGTGCTCGCGGGCAACATTCTCAGCGGTCTCGCCCATGGAAAAGGGGTGATACAGCGCGGCCATGCGAGGATTGACCAGGCGCCAGCCGATCGAAGTGTCGAAGATCTGCTGCGACCGGTCGAAGGCGGATTCCGCCTTGCTCAGCACATAAGGTGCACGGCTCATCGACTCGACGCCGCCCGCGATGAACACATCGCCGTGATTCGCCTCGATCATGCGCGCCGCGATGTTGACGGCTTCCAGCCCCGACGCACAGAGGCGATTCACCGTCGAACCCGGCACGGACACGGGGAGGCCCGCCAGCAGCGCGGCCATGCGCGCGACGTTGCGGTTGTCTTCGCCGGCCTGGTTGGTAGCGCCGAAGTAGACATCCTCGATCGACGCGGGGTCGATGCCGGATCGCTCGACGACGGCCTTGATGACGTGGGCGGCAAGATCGTCGGGCCGAACCGACGCCAATGCGCCCCCGTGCCGACCGACCGGTGTTCGGAGAGCCGTGATGATCGCCGCTCGCCTTTGCATCGAGAGCGCTTCTATTTCGAGCCCGTCCCGAAGACCGTCTGAAAATCGGGACTCCCCTGCTTCCGCGGATCGGTCTCCGCGATAATCAGACTAACCGCGTGCTCATTGAATCCTTTGAAGCCACCCTTGCGCTGCAAATTCTCCAGGTGACTGCCGATGGCGCCGTCGCGGGTGAAGGTTTGAAACTGTTCATCAGTGATCGAACCCTTCTGGCGCAGTTTTTCAGCGCGCTCTTTTCGCACCGGCCAGCGTTCGCCTTCGGTGAAAGCCTGTTTCAGGTAGGGGAAATCCGAGAACGGTTTCATCGTATTGATGCCTTCACCGGAAAGTTGATCCCGCAGCAGAGCGAAATCGAACCGGCACTCGAGATGGTGCATGCCGGCCTCCAGAAAACTTTCGCCATGTAAACCGCACCAAAGACCGATCGTGCCCAGCTTGGGCTGCGGCGGGAGCGCTTTGCGCGAAAAGTCGATGTCCACTTCGTCAGGATCGAGATCGACGTCGTTGAAAATGATGATCCCCTCCACCGGTTGCTCGACAATCTGGGCGCCCCAGCCCGCTTCAGCTCCGGCGTAGTAACGTTCGCGACGATGAAACCCGAGCAGCTCCCAGGCTTTAATGAGATCGACGAAACATTCGCGCGAGGAACGGAAGGTATGGTGATCGTGGTTCGACCAGCCCAACCCTAACGAATCCTGCCGGCGCTTTTGTTCGGTGGCGGCGCGATTGCGTTTTTGCCAGTAACGACGCTCCTCTTCGAAGACGAGATGACAAGCCAGGTCCTGGCCCACCAGATCAATCATCTCTTGCAGCCGCTCGAGCCCGTGTTTCATTCCGGCAACATCGTCGTCCCAGGCACGCCGGCGGGTCTGCCAGAGTTCACGCGCCGCCAGGTAAGCTTTCAAATCAGGTTCAGCCGCGCGATAGCCGCGATAGCCGCGCGGTTCGATCACTTCGAAGCGGGTTCCATTCTCTTCCGAAGCCAGCAGGCGGCGAAAACGCGAGAGCGGTGCGCCCTCGATCGGACTCGTTAAGCCATGGGCCGCGGCAAAATCGGAGACACTGTCGACCTTGATCCCGAGCGCGAGCGGATACTTCGCATTCGTCGCCGCGATTAGAACACGCGGCAGCATGGCTTCCGGATGCCAAAGCTGCTTTTGTGAATCCGGAGCATCGGCCAACGGATCTTCGGTGTAACCGGTGGCCCGCAATTCCGCCTCGTCCGACGCCGGCAGAAGCAGGTAATCGGTCCAATCGAGGATCAACGTTCCCGTTTCATCGCGCATGCGCGACGCCAGATTGCGCGCGAAACCGTTCTGTTGCGTGAAGGCGTCGATCCGACTGATGATGAAATTCTCGGCCTCGTAACAGAGCGGCCACTCAAAACGCGATTCCACCACGCTCTGTTTGTTCGTTGCTGTCGCTGTCGTCATATATGAATTCCTCTTGCTGGGGAGCGCACGCGCCCTCGCGTGCTGTCGCTGGCGCCTCGCCAACGACCCCTTTAAATATCCCTGCTTCACCGGCAAAGAGCAACCCGGCGAGGGCGCCGAATTCAGCACGCGAGGCGCGTGCGCTCCCCGGATTTACGCAGTCGCGCTGCCTTCGCCCGCGCCAAACTGGATCCCCTGCGCCAACGGCAGCTCGGTCGAATAATTGATCGTGCTCGTTTGCCGGCGCATATAGTTCTTCCAGGCGTCACTACCGCTTTCCCGACCGCCGCCGGTGTTCTTTTCGCCGCCAAACGCGCCGCCAATCTCCGCACCGCTGGTTCCAGTGTTCACGTTGGCAATCCCGCAGTCGCTGCCGGCAGCGCTGATAAACCGCTCAGCTTCGCGCATGTCGTTAGTAAACACCGCCGAGGTCAGCCCCTGCTCGACATCGTTCTGCATGGCCAGAGCTTCATCGAAATCCCGGTAACGTCATCAGATAAAGCAGCGGCCCAAATGTTTCTTCTTTCACGACTTTGAAGTCGTTTCGCGCTTCCGCCAGGCACGGTGTCATGTAACAACCACCCGGGTAGGCATCTCCTTGGAGGCTCTCGCCGCCGTAAAGAATCTTGCCGCCTTCCTTTTTCACGCGCTCGATCGATGCGTGCACTCGCGCCACCGCGTCCTGGTCGATCAAGGGTCCCATCAAAGTTTTGGAGTCGAGCGGATTTCCAATCGGCACTTTCTGATAGGCACGCAGCAGATCATCCCGCACCTGCTTTGCGACTGACTCATGCATGATCACACGCCGGGTCGAAGTGCAGCGTTGCCCGGCCGTGCCGACGGCGCCGAAGAAAATGGATTGAACCGCCATTTTCAGATCGGCGCTGGGGGCCACGATCAGAGCGTTGTTGCCGCCGAGCTCCATGACACTCTTGCCTAACCGGCCATGCACGACCTTTGCGACTTCCAAACCCATCCGGGTCGAGCCGGTCGCGGAAACGACCGGAATGCGCCGGTCCGCCGCCATTTTCTTACCGACCGTCGGACCGTCGCCAATCAACAACGAGAAAATCGCCGGGTCCGCTCCGGTCTCGCGGCAAACACTCTCCGCAATCCTGGTCACCGCGACGGCGGTCAGCGGCGTTTTTTCCGAGGGTTTCCATATACTGGGGTCGCCACAAACGGCGGCCAGGGCCGCGTTCCATGACCAGACCGCGACCGGGAAATTAAAGGCGCTGATGACCGCGACCAAACCGGCTGGATGCCATTGCTCCATCAGGCGATGGTTTTTGCGCTCCGACTGAATCGTTAGGCCGTAGAGCATGCGCGACTGGCCAACGGCCAGGTCGCAGATATCGATCATCTCCTGCACTTCCCCTTCGCCTTCCGCGACAATCTTGCCGCTCTCCAGCGTGACGAGTTGCCCAAGTTCCTTTTTCACTGCGCGCAAAGCGTTGCCCAGGCGTCGCACGGTTTCGCCGCGGACGGGCGCCGGGGTGACGCGCCATTTCAGAAATGCTTCCTGCGCGCGCGTAATGGTCCGCTCGTAATCATCCTCGGAAGCAGTGCGGACGCTGCCGAGCCGCTTGCCGTCCACCGGTGAGATCTTATCAATCCGCGTTCCGCCCCCGCGCCATTCGCCGTCGAAGACACCGGCGTTGTCGTCGGAAAGACCGAGCTTTTCGAAAATACTTTGCATGATTAGCGCGAAAGTGGCCGGGGCGTGCGAAACGAAGATTTACCGGCTGCTCCGGCAATACTTTCGCATCAGGCCCACGGCCTCGTCCACGACCTCTTTGGAAATATCGAGGACGGGACGGAAGCGGATCGCGTTCTCGCCCGAACGCAGGGTGAACACCCCGAGATCAAAGAATCCTTTCCAGAATTCTTCGCGCGTTTTGCCGTCCGGGAGATCGAATGCGATGAAGCAACCACGCCCGCGCACCGCAGTGATTCGTGGGTCTTCCTGCTGCAGCTGTTCCAGCTGTTCGACGAAATAGCGGCCCATTTCACTGGCGTTCTGAACCAGATTTTCCTCTTCGATGACGTGGAGGATGTGTTTCGAGCGAACGAAGTCCGTGAAATTGCCGCCCCAGGTTGAATTCAAACGACTCGGGAGGCGAAAAGCATTGTCTTTCACTTCGTCGAGACGCGGCCCGGCCATGACGCCACAGACCTGCGCCTTTTTGCCGAAGCAAAGCAGGTCGGGAACAACATCAAAGTGCTGGCAGCACCAGTTCTTGCCGGTCGCGCCCATCCCCGTCTGCACTTCGTCGAAAATAAGGAGCATTTCGTTCTCATCGCAGATCCGGCGCAAAGTCCGCAGCCATTCCCCGCGGAAATGATTGTCGCCGCCCTCGCCCTGGATCGGCTCCAGGATGATGGCCGCGATATCCGTCCCCCGCTTTGCGATCATGTCCATGATCTCTTTCTCCGACTCCTTCTCGCGGCGGATCACATCAGCTTCGCGTTCGTCGGCCGGGAGGGCGAAATTGAGCGAAGGCGTGGAAACGCGTGGCCAGTTGAACTTGGCAAACAGATCCGTCTTGCGCGGATCGGTGTTCGTTAGGCTCATGGTGTAGCCACTACGTCCGTGGAAGGCGTGCCGGAAGTGCAGAATCTCGGAGCCGCGTTCGCCTTTGCCCGCCGCCATGTTCTTGCGGACCTTCCAATCCATCGCCGCTTTCAGAGCGTTCTCCACCGCAAGCGCTCCGCCATCGATAAAGAGATAGCGGTCCAGTGGCGGGAATCCGACCACCCGGCTAAATGCTTCCACAAACTCGGCCAGGGCCTGCGAGTAAACGTCCGAATTGGCGACTTTGGTCCGCGCGGCCTCGAGCAGATCGCGTTCGACCTCCGGGCTGTGCAAATAAGGATGATTAAAGCCGATCGGCAGCGACCCGAAGAAACCGTAAAGGTCGATCAGGCGATGACCATTCGCAGCATCATACAGATACGAACCGCGGCTCTTTTCCAGATCGATGACAATGCGGAAGCCATCGAGGAGAATGTGCTCCTCGAGGGTGCTGAGCACGCGCGCCGGGTTGATTCTTTCGTTCGTTTTGGTTGCCACTGACCGGCTCCGCTCGGAGGCCGGTTCGGTGAGCATGGAGGACATACTCATCCCCTGAGAGTAGTCCGGCGACGCCTTACGGTCAACGGGTCCGACGCTCCGTTTCTTGCGCAGCCGCCGCTATTTACGAATCGGAGGGGGCTCATTCGGTCGAAATCTGAGCCAGCCCGGGAGAGCTTTCTGGCCCTGGCGCTTACTTTTGGGCAGCGAGCGCGTTGCGTTCGGCCACCGCCTTGGTGTAAGCCGCGTTATAACTGGCCAACTCCACTTCGTAGCGGCGGTTTCCTTCCACGTCACTATGCAGCAGATCGCGCTTTTGCACGTGGAGCTGGTCATTCCAATTGCGCAATTCCGCCAGTTCGTGGGCGTTTGTTGCCCGCCGTTGGGCTAGCGTGGGAGTCGGAGCAGGCGTCGGCGCCGGGGTGGGTTTCGCGCCGAAAAACAGCCGATCCTTAAACGGGAGAGAGAACTTCTTCGCCTCGCCTTTTTCGGCTCGGGCAGCTTTCGGCATTCCGAAACGATTAATCGGGACGATCGACGGAGCCGCCATGACGTAGAAAAAAGCCAGGGCTAGTGCGGCCAGGCCGAAGATGCGCGCCCTCCGCGCTTCATCCGGATAATAGAGCCGGAACACCATTGGCCCGAACGGGATGAAGATGCCCAAGCCCCACCACACGCTGATGGTGAAGGCGGCTTGGACGAGCAGAGCGCGGCTGATCAGGGCGCACAGTACGGCCAAGCTGATGAGGACGAGCGGCAGCATGTCCGACCTACCCAGCAGCCAAGGTGCCAGTCTAACAATTCCGCGAGCACCGGCTCCGTCTTCAATACGGACCAAGCCCACCCGTTTTGCGGAGAGCTTCGAGCTCGGCCACGCTTTTCCCGACATCCGACCGCCGATAACCGATGACGGGCGTAACTCCGCACCCTCGCTTCGTCGTCTGGTTAAATCGTCCGTTCGCCAGATTCGGTGGTGGTGAAATCTAGTCCGCAAACTCTACAAACTCGCGGAATCGCTGGGGTGGGAATACCACGCCCATACCACGGGAGCACCTGCTTCCGACATCGGGGGCAACACATGAGGCTGTTCAGGTAGTTAACAGAGGACAGCCATGCGACGATTATCGCGAATAACACACCGTACGTTATAGGCGACCGGTAGTAACCACCGACTACAACAGACAAGATAACCAGACCATAGCCGACGAGAGCGACCAGCCGGATCTTTCGTCGCCGCTCGAGAAGCTGTTCGTAGACGGACATCGTGCGTCGACCTAACGAGAACAAGAGCAGCTCCGGTCAGTTGTCCGTAGTCTGTGGCCAGTAGTCATGTTTGAGGGTGGGCATGCGCCGGTCAGCAGTTAGCTGCCCATTCGGCTTTGCTCAGGACCTTGAGCCTGTCGAAACGGCATCGCCTGGTTAGGTCTCTTCATAGTAACGTCAATCACCGTGCCTGAGAAGAGCAACTCCTCGATGGCCGTAAATGCATATGGACCTGCCATCGGAATCAGCCTGCTTTTCGGAAGCGATAACCCGACCATCGCGTGGCTGCTGCAGCTTACCATCGGGGTAATGAAAGCTAAGGAAACTGGCATCCACCGACGACCCTAAGTAATCGGGCTTCAAGGCGTCGAGTGACGGAGGGAGCGTTCCATTGTGGCGATCTGCGTACAGGAACATCGCTGCCGAAATCAGCTCTGCTTCACTCAGGCGGGTGTTTCGGCTAGCGTCGGGCGGCCTCGTGTCGGCGTAGTCTCGTTCACAGCCGTGGTTCGCAACGACCACTACCAACAGAATGGCAATCAACCCGAGCTGTCGCATAGACCTAACGAGAGAGGCGAAACCTAGGCAAGTCTTTGGTCTTTGGTCTATGGTCTGTAGTCATGTTCTCTGCCGGCATGCATCGCCTCGTTAGACAACGGGCCCGCTAAGCGGAGCGCGCCCATGATGATCCCAGCCACCCAGATCCATCGTGATTTCATGCGCGGGTCAAAGTCCCGAGTGTGTTAAGGGAACCACCAAAACCAGCGCTGCAGAGTACGGCGCATTCTTTCGCCGCGCCAGGCGATAAGGAAGCCAAGCACAAGACCAGCAGGCGGCAGGAATAGCCACGGCCAAGAGTGGTAAACGGAAATAAACCGAATCCGAAGGCACGCTATGAATCCAACGAAGGCGCCGATTGCCGCGCCCCAGAACAAGCGAACCACAAGATCAAAACGATCTTCGCGCACAAGAATCTAACGAGAACATTAACACGAATGGACACGAATAATGGGAGAAGGGACCAAAGTTCGTCGAGACGCGTGCGCCACCCGGAAAAGGAAAACAACCGCGGATTTACGCGGATTTTCGCGCATTTGGGATCTGGACGTTGGTGGCGGCCAATGGGCCTGCCCACATTTGTTCAGAGCCTACCTATTGGCGTTTATTCGTGTGCATTCGTGGTTAAATGGAATCCTTTCAGGGAGGTCGCGACACTGAGGTCCCTCCCACATTCCTAGACGATTCCCTCGGCCAGGTTCTGATGTTTCCCTTCCATCAGTTCCTGGGTCAGTTCGTAGGCGCGTTTGTCCACGTTTTCGGCGGTACCGGCAAAATGATGATCGATTCGGAGTTTGGCCGCGCGGCAGAAGTAATCAGCCAACGACAAAATCTCGGCGGCGGGTTCGCCGCTGTCGATCTTGTGCTGCGCGTAACTGCAGGTGGCGCTGAGGGCAAAGAGCTCGGTGGCAACGCCACAAAAGCGGGAGAGCAACAACTGCTCGCGTTCCAGCTTTGGTCCGAAACGCATCATGGCGTGAAAAAGACGACGCGCGAGCTTCTTGCTCGTCTTCGCGGCATAACGAATGTGTGGCCGCAAGTCTTCGTGCAATTTCGAAAGGTCTCCCGGGTCGGCTTTGGCGTACTGTTTGGGATACCAGCGCGAATAAAACGATCCGGAGCCCAGCATGGCCTTCATTCGCGTCGTCATCGGCAACTGGGTGTTGAAAATGGCGCCGCCCACCTTCAGGTGCGGATCGAGTGCTTCGCGGGCAATGAACAGGCGCATGATCTCGCTCGAGCCTTCGAAGATCATGTTGATGCGGCAATCGCGCAGGAAACGCTCCACGGGAATGCCCGGCTCGCCGCGTCCTTCCAGCGATTCCGCCGTTTCATAGCCGCGCCCGCCGCGCACCTGCATTGCTTCGTCGGCAATTCGCCAGGTCGCTTCTGTCGCCCACATTTTGCACATGGCCGTTTCAATGCGCAGATCACCCGCCTTACGATCGACCATGGCGCTGGTCATAAAGGTCATCGCTTCCATCGCGAAAACGTTGCCGGCCATCTCGGCAACTTTACCGGCGATGGCATAATGCTTCCCGATCGGAACGCCCCATTGCACCCGCTCGGTCGCCCATTTGCGGCAGATCTCGACCAGACGCTTGGAAAGACCGACGCAGGCCGCCGGAATGGTCAGGCGACCGGTGTTCAACGTCGTTAGGGCGACCTTCAACCCCTGCCCTTCCTTGGCGATCAGGTTTTCCTTCGGCACCCGCACGTTGGTGAACTTGACGATGCCATTGTAAAGCGCGCGCAACCCCATGAAGCGGCAGCGATAGGTGATCTCGAGACCGGGGGAGTTTACGTCGACGATGAAAGCGCTGATCTGCTTGCGCTCTTTGCCGTTTACCATCTTGGCCGGGGTCCGCGCCATCACCACCAGGACGCCGGCCTTGATCAGGTTGGTGCACCAGAGCTTCTCGCCGTTCATGACCCAGGAACCGTCCTCGGCCGG
The DNA here is from genome assembly GCA_963746035.1 of uncultured Verrucomicrobiae bacterium. Taxonomy (GTDB): domain Bacteria; phylum Verrucomicrobiota; class Verrucomicrobiia; order Chthoniobacterales; family UBA10450; genus JBBRDU01. The sequence continues at coordinate 656,976 of CAVUZN010000003.1, forward strand.
CTCAGCCTTCAAGCTCATATTGGCCGGGTCGGAACCCGCGTTCCACTCGGTGAGCGCGAAAGCGGAGATCTCCTTGCGGGCGACCCGCGGCAGATATTTTTCCTTCTGTTGCTCGGTGCCGAAAATGAGCAGGGGTTGTGGAACACCGATCGATTGGTGAGCCGAAACGAGCGCGGTCAGGTTCGCATCCCAGCTGCCTAACAACATGGCGGCGCGCCCGTAATTGACCTGCGACAAACCGAGCCCGCCGTATTGCGTTGGGATTTTCACGCCGAACGCGCCCATCGCGAAAAGGTCGTCGATATTCTTTTGTGGAATCTCGCCGGTCCGGTCGATTTCGTCGGCGTCGACGTTCGCTTTTAAGTAGTCGGCGAGTTCTTTCAGGAACGGCTCGCCCTTCGCCTTGTCCTCCGCGCTTTGGGCCGGGTAGGGAAAGATTCGATCAAAGTCGTAGCGGCCGATGAAGAGGTTGCTCGCAAAACTGCCGCGTTCATCCAGCGGATCGCGCGAAGCCTCGGCCAGTTCGAGCGCCTCGCGCTGGCCTTTCGACATCTTGGACGTGTCGATCACGGACGCAGCCGGCGCGGGCGCGGTTTGCTCGCCGGTTTCGGCACGGACCTGCTTCTCAGGGGCTTCAAGGGGCGAACTCATGTCATCAACAGTTAACAGTTAACGAACACTTGGCTCGACGCTAGCGCTCATAAAATGTGCCGCCGCTACGCGCGAGCTCCTTCAAGGAATCGCACGGGGCGAACTTCTGGTCGTTCGCGGCCAAGCCTTCCAGCTTTCGCACCACTTCTTTTATTCCCATGGCTTCGGCCGCTCGCAAGGGGCCGCCGCGGAAAGTCGGGAAACCAGTCCCCAGCACCATTCCGTAGTCCGCGTCCTCGGGTGTCGCGACCACGCCTTCTTCCAGGCACCGCGCTGCTTCATTGACCATCAGTAAAACCAGGCGATCGGCGAGAGATCGGGACGCTGAGGTCCCTCCCACGTCCTTGCCGGAACGCCATTGGTCCAGGGCTTCGTTGGGAGCCTGAGTCTTGCCCTCATATTCATAGAAGCCGGGTCCGCTCTTGCGCCCGAGCATTCCCTGTTCGCGCATCTGCTGCAGAATCCTGGCCGCCTTGTCGCGTGCGCCATAAGCCTTTTCCAAGGTCGCGGCGATGTCGATGGTGATATCAACGCCAATCTCGTCGATCAGGCGTAACGGGCCCATCGGCATTCCCCAATCCGTTAGCGCTTTGTCGATCACCGCCGCATCGGTTCCATCCTCGAATAACTGCGCGGCATCCAGCAGATAAGGGAAAAGGACACGGTTAACGAGAAAGCCCGGCCGGTCCTGGCAAAGCACCGGCAGCTTTCCGATCTGGCGCGCGAAGGCCAGCGCGTTCTCACGCGTCTCCGCCGAGGTGTTTCCGCCCACAACGACTTCGATCAACTTCATCCGGCTGACCGGATTGAAGAAATGAAGTCCGACCACGCGCCCGGGGTCCTGCGTTTCGCGACTGAGATCGGTGATCGAAAGTGCGGACGTATTGGAAGCGAGAATCGCGTTGGGCGACTGCGCACTGAGCTCGCGGAATATCCCCTTCTTGATCTCGAACTTTTCCGAGGCGGCTTCGATAATCAGTTCCAAGTCGCGCGGCTCTTTTGGAGCCGTCGAACAAATGATCCGTGACCGGCCTTCTTTTGCTTTCTCTTCACTGAGAATTCCGCGTTTCACCGCATCGCTGTAAGTCTTCTCGATACTGGCAAGACCGCGATCGATCTGATCCTGGTTCACGTCGCGCAGAATCACGGTAACGCCACGCGCGCTGAGCCATTGCGCAATCCCCGATCCCATCACGCCCGCGCCCACCACCGCCGCGTGAGCGATCTTTTTGGCGGGAGCCTTCCCTGAACCTTTTCGGTACTTGTCGGCGAGGAAGAAGTTCCGAATCAGGTTCTGGGTCGCGTCGGTGGCTCCGAGTTCGGCAATCGCATCCACTTCCATGCGCAGCGAATCCTCGATTGATTTGTTAGACCGAATAATCTCGAGCGCACGCGCGGGGGCGGCATTCCCCGATACAGGCGGGGCGCGGAGCTCCGGCGACTCCGGGCTCACTCCGCCTGGCTGTCGTTTTCCGCTGGCGAGTTTTTTCTTCGCGGCTTCCAGAAGCTGCTCGCGAGGCACGACCTCATCAACGAGCCCGAGCTGCAAGGCTTCGCCCGCGCCATAGAGCTTCCCTTTTAAAATCACTTCTGCCGCTTTTTCGCGTCCGATCAACCGCGGTAAGCGCGTCGCACCGCCCCAGGCCGGCACCAACCCGAGAGTCGTTTCGGGCAGGCCGATCTTAGCCGCCGGTTCGTTAGCCGCGACCCGCCAATCGCAGGCCAGCGTAATTTCGTATCCGCCGCCGGCGCAGGCGCCGTTAATCGCCGCGCAGGTGGGAATCTTCAGGGCGGCGATGCGATTGAATGTCTTCTGGCCCTCGGCGATGAATTCGCGCATCTCGCCCGTCTGCGCCTGTCGCAAAAGCGTCTTCAGGTCCGCGCCGGCAATGAAGATCGACTTCTTCGCCGAGGTGATGATCAGGCCGCGCAGGCCTGCGTCCTTTTCGATCGCATCAAGGTGCGCCGCCAAATCCCGCATGGTTGCGGCGTCGAAGATATTCGCGGGAGATTCCGGCCGGTCGAAGGTCAGGGTGCAAATGCCGTCGGCCGTCTCGCGGCGGATCATTTGGCCTGTGGATGGAGCGGACATGGCGGGGTTCAATTCTCGCCAGTTTCGTGGCCTTGCCAAGTGCGGTCCTTGGGGCTGAAAGCTGAAACATGGAGCGGAGGTCGCCGCGCTGAGGCGCCTCCCACATTGGGGAGGCAGAACGCGGGAGGCGCTTCTCGGGAATTTTTTCCTGCTTTCCTGAGTTCCTAATTAGAATCGGACGGTTCGGAGGGGAGAACGCGACGGTGGCACACCACCGCCGCTACAAGAAGCAAAGAAGACGCAGCCGAGACGGCTGCCGCCTCAGAAGGAAGTGGAGGTCGCCGCGCTGAGGCGCCTCCCACATTGGGGAAGTGGAAAGCGGAGGTGAAGCACCCAGCCAGGATTTTCCTGCTTTCCTGCGTTCCTAATTCAGATCAAAGGTCGGGAGCGTTCGACTCTCCTTTGCTTTGCTTCTTCCGCAATGTTAGAAACGCGCAATGGTCGGCAAGATTCTCATTCCCGAAATCAAAGGCCTGATCGAGGCACGTGATTTCGGGTCGTTGCGCGACCTCTTCAGTGAATGGCCGCCAGCCGACGTGGCCGAGGTGATCAGCGACTTCGACGAGAACGATCGAGTCATCATCTTTCGCGTCCTGCCGCATGCGCTGGCCGCGGATGCTTTCGAATATCTCGATGTCGAAGTGCAACAGGAGCTGTTGCACGCGATGGCCCACGAACAGGTCGTCGCCATTCTCAACGAGATGTCGCCGGACGATCGAACGGCCTTGCTCGAGGAGATGCCGAGCGCGGCTGCGCGGCAACTGATCAAGCTGCTCACCCCGGAGGAGCGCCGGATCGCGCAATCTCTCCTCGGTTACCCGGAAGGAAGCGTCGGCCGACTGATGACGCCCGACTTCATCGCCATTCATGAGGACTGGACGGTCAAGGAAGTGCTCGATTACGTGCGCGAGCACGGCCAGGACAGCGAGACGCTCAATGTCATCTACGTGGTCGATGATCGCGGCAAACTGATCGACGACCTGCGCATGCGCGAATTCCTGCTCCGACCGCTGGAAGCGAAAGTTGCGGACATCCGGGATCAATCTTTTGTCGCCCTGAATGTGACCGACCAGCAGGAGGAAGCGCTGAACACCATTCGGAAATACGATCGCTCAGCCTTGCCGGTGGTGGATTCGAGCGGTGTGCTCGTCGGCATCGTCACGATCGATGACATGCTCGATGTCGCCGAAGAAGAAGCGACCGAGGACATCCAGAAACTCGGCGGTATGGAGGCATTGGATGAGCCTTACACCACCATCTCGCTTCCGCGGATGGTTAAGAAACGCGCCAGCTGGCTGATCGTGTTATTCCTGGGGGAAATGCTGACGGCGACGGCGATGCAGGGCTACAACAGCGAGATCGAGAAAGCCGCCATCCTGGCGATGTTCCTGCCATTGATCATCTCGAGCGGCGGCAATTCCGGTTCACAGGCGACCACCCTGGTCATTCGCGCGATGGCCGTCGGCGAACTTAAATTGCGCGACTGGTTTCGAGTCGTTAGGCGCGAACTTCAGTCCGGCGTCTTGCTTGGTCTCATCCTGGGAGTGATCGGTTTCATCCGCATCGCCGTCTGGCAGGAATTGCACATTTTCGATTACGGCCCCTATCACTGGCTGGTGGCGATGACGGTTGCGCTGGCCCTGGTCGGGGTCGTCCTGTGGGGGTCCCTGGCCGGTGCCATGCTGCCATTTGTCTTGAAAAGGTGCGGGCTCGACCCGGCCACGGCGTCGGCTCCCGCAGTGGCCACGCTGGTGGATGTGACCGGCTTGTTGATTTACTTCAACGTCGCGCTATTCGTCCTGCGCGGGACGATGTTATAGAAGGATCGTTATGTTTTCGATCGGAAGACTGCTCGGACGGGATGAAAAGTTCTTCGACCTCTTGGAGGCGAGCGCGCAACAGGCCGATCAGAGCGTTCATCACCTGGTCGCCTTGTTAAGCAAGCTCGAGGAGAAGGGGGTCACCCACGACCTGGCCGGATTCGCGGAAAGCCGGCGCGAAGACAAACGCATCACCCAGGAACTGACGGAAGAATTATCCGCCACTTTCATCACCCCGCTGGAACGCGAGGACATTCAGGCGCTGGCTTCGGCGCTCTACAAAATCCCGAAAACGGTGGAGAAAATCGGCGAGCGCATGCTGATTTGTCCGCAGGACCTTGAAGGTCATAGCTTCCGCAAGCAGGTCGAACTGCTCGACCAGGCCGCCGAAGCGGTGCTGGCGATGGTAAAACAATTGCGCGAAGGCGGCGACATTCGGCGGGCACGCGAGATGAACGGGCGGCTGCAGACGATCGAAGGCGAAGCGGACAAGCTCGAGTTGGAACTGCTGCGTGATCTATACCACGGCGATTACGCCCCGAAACAGTTGATGTTTTTACGTGATCTTTACGAACTGCTGGAAAAAGTCATCGATCGTTGCCGCGATGCGGGGAACATCATTCTGCAGGTTGTTCTGAAGTACTCGTAGGCTGGGCTGCGCTCGCCATGCTCATCTTTTTCACCGTCATCCTGGCGGCTGTTATTTTCGAATACAGCAACGGCTTCCATGATGCCGCCAACGCCATCGCTACGGTGGTTTCGACCAAGGTGCTGACGCCGCGGCAAGCGATTGCCATGGCGGCCTTCTTCAATCTCACCGGCGCGCTCATGGGCGGAGCGGTCGCGTCCACGGTCGGTAAGGGCCTGGTCGATACCAACGTGGTCAATCTCGGCACTGTCCTTTGCGCGCTGATTGCTGCCTTCGCCTGGAATATTTTGACTTGGTGGCTTGGGCTTCCTTCAAGTTCCAGTCACGCGCTGATCGGCGGGCTGTGCGGCGCCGCTCTGGCCACGGCGCATGGAAGCTGGAGCGTGATCAAATGGCATACCGGGCTTTGGCCAAAAGTCGTCCTGCCCATGCTGATTTCCCCGGTCGCCGGTTTTCTTCTGGGCGGCATCGTGATGTTTCTCCTCTTTATTATTTTTCAGCGCTTCAGTCCGCACCTGGTGCATCGGCTCTTTGGGCGGCTTCAAATCGCCAGCGCCGCCTGGATGGCGCACAGCCACGGCAGCAACGACGCGCAGAAAACGATGGGAATTATCACGTTGGCGTTGTTCACCGGAACGAAGGGTGGCGCCTTCGATCGGCTTCCCTCCTGGCTGAGTTTTCTGCATACGCCCGTCTTCGGCGCGATACCCGTTTGGGTGAAAGTCCTTTGCGCCATCACCATGGCGGCCGGGACGGCGGCCGGCGGGTGGAGAATCATTCGCACACTCGGACACCAAATGGTGAAGCTGCAGCCGGTGCACGGCTTCGCCGCTGAAACCAGCGCCGCCGTCATCATTGAAGCGGCGAGCCGCTACGGAATTCCGCTCTCAACCACGCACGTGATTTCGACCTCGATCATGGGCGTCGGCGCGGTCAAACGCTTCAGCGGCGTGAAATGGACGGTGGTGGAACGCATCGTCTGGGCGTGGATTTTTACGCTGCCGGTGACCGGCTTGTTAGGCTACCTGCTCTCGCTTTTGGCGGAGCGGTTTTGATCGACGGTTATCGGCTCGACGGAGTCTCGCCCCACCGACCGCGCGGCAACCATTGGTGGGACGAGACTCTGTCGAGCCGGTCCTAGGTTTTCCTTCAGGGTAGCGCAGTCGGCAGGCGGCAGGCGGCAGGCGGCAGCGGCAATCGGCAATCGGCAATCGGCAATCGGCAATCGGCAATCGGCAATCGGCAATCGGCAATCGGCAATCGGCAATCGGCAATCGGCAATCGGCAATCGGCAATCGGCAATCGGCAATCGGCAATCGGCAATCGGCAATCGGCAATCGGCAATCGGCAGTCGGCAATCGGCAGTCGGCAGTCGGGAGTCGGCAGTCGGCGCGCGCGACTGTGGTGGCAGGCGTATCGCCTGCCCGCAGCCGACACGGCTGCCTCCACTTGCCTTACGTCTTGATCGCTACCCACTCGTTACCCGCACGCGAGTCGGCCACGGCCTGGACCACTCGCATGTAGCGAACGCCTTCCTCAAAGGAAGGACGCGGCTTGATCCGCGCGTTCGAGCGCACCGCATTCAGAAAATCTTCTTCCACGTGCCAGCCATCCTCCAGGTTCGCCGGAGGTTCCATCGGCGCCAGCTCGCTGTCCGCCAGCCGCCCGACCAGAAGACGCTCCTTGGAAATTTCTCCACTGAACTCGTAGCGCATGGTGCCGCGGTCGCCATATGCCTCCACATAATCCGGTCCCCCGAAAGCATCGACTCCGCTGAACTCGAGCACGCCTTCCGCGCCATTGGCGAAGGTGCAAACAACGGTGAGCAAATCAGGAATGATCACTTCGTAACCCTGACGCACCGGGTTGATGATCTTGCCGCGGGCAAAGACGCCTGTGATCGGACCGAACCAGCGTTGCAACACTTCCACGTAGATGCCAAGCGTCATGACGTTCAGGCCGCTCAATTCGATCCGCTGACGCCAGTGCGGCGGCGCATCCGGATCGAGATAACTCGCGGTGAAACTTTTCAAGCGGATGTGATGCAGTTTTCCGATCGTTTCATCGGCCATGATTTTCTGGACCAGCTTGTCCCCGCGCATGCCATAAGGCGGCGGGCAAAGCATGGTCACCAGGCGAGAATAGCGCTGCGAAGCGGCCAGCATCTCTTCCGCTTCGGCCAAATCGTTCGACATCCGCGCCTGACAGAAGACGTGTTTGCCAGACTCGAGCGCCGAGATAGTGACCGCTGAGTGCAGATAAGGCGGCGTGCCGATCCAGATAATATCGATATCGGGGAGCGCCACCAGGTCCACCCAGTTTCGCATCGGGGTGGCGTGCGGAGCGAAGTCAGCGCAGAACTTTTCCGAGCTCTCGTAGCTGGCATTCGAAACGGCGACGATCTCGACGTCAGGTGCCTTTTTCAGCGCCGGCAGATGCCGGGCGCGGACAATGCCGCCTGCTCCAACGATCCCAACTCGAAGTTTTTGACTAGATTTTTGCATCTTTTGCTCTTCCGCCCGACCAGTTTACGCGCGGAAAGATGAGTTTGACCAGCCCGCGGAGGTTGCGTTCAAGAAAGATGGGGTTCGGCCCTGCCTTGAGAACAACGCACGGGGAAGTGGAAAGACCACTTGACCGGAAGGCCCACCAGCGGCAGCTTACGCCTCTTTTTCCCCGGAAAGGAATTATGTCTAAGATTTGCAGCATCACCGGTTCCCGCGCCACTCGTGGCAGTGTCATTCACCGCCGCGGTATGGCCAAGAAGAAGGGCGGCGTCGGCCGCCATGTGACCAAGAACGTGCCCCGCGTTTTTGGCCCTAATCTTCATCAGCATCGCATTTGGGTGCCGGAGCTGAAAAAATTCGTCCGCGTTCGCGTCACCGCCCGCGGTTTAAAGACGATTAACAAGAACGGCGCTTATTCCGCGCTGAAGAAGGCCGGTCTGCTGAAATAGCGCAAGCCGTCGGCTTGCGTCTCCATTTTTCGCAGCCGAGACGGTCGCGCCACCGAGCCTCTTCTGTAGCGGCGGTCTCTGACCGCCGCAAAATCCACGGACAAGACAAGCTCGTCCCTCCAGGTACGCCTGCGCTGATAGCTACGTTGGGAGGGACGAGCTCGTCTTGTCCGCCACACCTGGATCTGCTTCGATCACTTTTTCCGGTTCAGGGACTGCTGGCGGCAGCACGTCGCTGGCAGTAACAGGCTCAGTTGCCTCCACGGCGGGCTGAGGAACTTCACCCGCTAACTCTGCAGGTGGCGTTTCCGCGGGCATCGTTTCCGTCGTCGGTGTTTCGGCCGGCGCCGCTTGCGCTTTCGCTTCCACCGGCTTCTTCACCCGCGGCAGATCGAGCGTGCCGTCGTTAAACTCGATGACGTGACCTTCGCTGATCAGCCATTTCAGATCGGAAGCGAGCGCCAGCTTCTTTGCCTCCGCTTCCTCCGGAGCCGCACCGGCGAGCAATTTATCGGCAAGATCTTTCCGCTGTAGTCCGCGATGCTCCTCCAGCGCGCTCAGAAGGGCCTGGACCTGCTCGGAAACAACCCGCCCTTCTCCGCGCGCAAACGGCCGCGGACGAACCGAAGAGACAAAGAGCATCCCTTTGCGATGGCGGTAAACCTGAAGTCCGGATTCGCGCAGGCGATTCGTTAGCTCGGGCATGAAAGACGAAGGCGAACGTATCTCCTTAGCCCAGAGCATTTCGATATAGCGACCGAGCCGATCGCGCAGTTGCCGGCTCTGAACCCCACTGATGGTGCGCTCCGTCACCGGTTGCACCAGTGACGGCAGATAGGCAGCGCGGAAATGCCGCTCCGCTTCCGAGGAAGAATTGAAAACTTGTGGCGGTTCTTCCTTCAGCGTGGTGAAGGTGGTGATGTTACGCGCCTCTTCCTTCCATTGCTCCACGATCGCCGGATCATTGACGATCTCGATCTGACGCTGGAACTCCGGGAAACTCATGCGCCGACTAAAACGCTGCTCGTAAAGGGCGCGCAGTTTGGGCTGGTAAGCATGATGACTGGTTGGCCCGAGCACGATCCCCGTTAGGCGATGACGGGCCACGCTCGCGAAATTCCCTTTGATCGGCTCCCCCTGGGTCACATCCACCTTGAAGAATTCCTGCTGTGCCGCGCGAAAGGCGTTTGCCTCCAGCGGCTCGCGATCGAGCGAAATGTTTCCGTCCTCACCGACCTGATAAAACGGCGTTTCCGGTTTGGCGGTCAAAGTGACGTCATAACGCTCCGGCTTCTCGAGGAAGAGGCGTGCCAGCGCAAAAACCGAATATGAAACCGGGTTGGCTTTCATCTGCGCGACCACGCTTTCGAAGGCGGGCGGCTGCGGAACAAAGCGAACGCTGACGCGGCCGCTCAGATCCTCCGGAGGCTGCGTCCTTTCGGTAGGACGATAAGGCGGGCGCCGTCCCTGGTCCCGTCGATCCGGGCCGCGGTCTTTGCCAAAACGCTGCGATTTCCCCGCCGGTGGACCTTTTCCCGGCCCCCGGCTATCGGGACGACGAGGGCCCCGATCCCGATCGCGGCGGTCACCGCGGTCGCGAGGCCCTCGGCGCTCGCGGAAGACGTCACGGTCACCCCGATTCTCTTCGCCTTGGTAATGCTCGTAGTTAACCGGCCGCTCGCCTTCCTTGAGCCAGGACGGCAGCAGTTTCAGGTCTAAAAGATCGGCCGGTTCTACCGGAGACGATGACATCACTCTCTCTTACGCACAGGAGGCACTAAGTAAACCTTCCGAAAGAGGCAAAACCCGATTGACCCGGCCCGTGAATTCTTTTACTTGCGGTGGATAGAGGCGTGGGGTAAGCCTTCCGCTCTCAATAACCCATTCGAACTTATGGCCGACAAAACTACCGAAGAAAAGGTGAAGGATATTATCGTCGAACAACTCGGCGTTAATCCTGAGCAAGTGACCCCGCAGGCGTCGTTTATCGAAGATCTCGGAGCCGATTCGCTGGATATTGTCGAGCTGGTCATGGCTTTCGAAGAGGAGTTCTCGGTCGAAGTTCCCGATGAAGACGCGGAAAAACTCCAGACCGTCGGCGATGTCATCAAGTACATCGAGGAACGGGCGAAGCAGGCGTAACCGCACGTCCAATTTAATTTTGCAGAGAACACGGCCCTCGGGCCGTGTTTTTTGTTTCAGGGAATATCGCCGGCTTCAGAAAAACTCCTTTGCAGCGAAGCCATCGCAGCGGTTAACGGGCCAGCCGCATAAGACGGCCTAAAGCCCAATGCTGATCCGATATATTTGGCGAAGCATATTCGCAGTTGCAAGCAGACGTCCTAAACCCAGACTGAATAATGGACCTACGGCTCCTCGATAACCCCCTCTTTCATCTCGGGGAGCACTACGTCTCCGCCAAGGGGCTGGCGGCCTTTATCGGCTTCTTCGTCCTCGGGATTGCGATCGCGCAATTCATCCAGAGCCAGGTGGTACGCCGTGGCCTCACCCGGATCCGGGTGGATCCGAAGTTCATCGCCCTTGCCACCACCATCCTCAGCCTTGGCTCAATCGTGTTTTTCTTCGTCACCGGCGTGAACGCGGCCGGCCTGCCGCTGGCTTGGAGCTCGCCGCTGCCGGGCATTTCGCTGAGCCTGGTTCAAATCTTCCTGCTCATCGGCCTGCTCATGCTGGTGTTCTGGATCGCTTCGAATACCAAGCGATTCCTTTTCAACCGCTTCTTTGTTAACAGCGGCCTTGATCGGTCGCTGCAGTACGCGCTTTCCCAGATCATCGCCAACGCGGTGCTGATCATCGGCGTCCTCATCGTCCTCGAGAACACCGGTATCCATCTCGGCGCCCTCACCGTCTTTGCCGGCGCCGTCGGCGTGGGAGTGGGCTTTGGTTTGCAGAATATCGCGAGCAACTTCATCAGCGGACTCGTTATCCTGGCCGAGCGCCCTATCACCATCGGCGATCGCGTGGAAGTGGCAGGAGTGGCGGGCCAGGTTCAGCAGATTCGCGCGCGCAGCACCGTGGTTCTGACGAACGACAATATTTCGATGATTGTTCCAAACACCAAGTTCATCGATTCACCGGTAACGAACTGGACTTATGGCGATCCGCGGGTGCGGTTTCGCCTTCCGGTGGGAGTAGCTTACGGCAGCGATGTGGAAAAGGTGCGCGACGCCCTGACCGCTGCCGGCAAGGCGCACCCGGCCACCCTCGAAGATCCGGCGCCGACCGCTTTTCTGGAAAAATTCGGCGACAGTTCGATCGATTTCCAACTCGTCGTCTGGAGCCTGGAAATGAGCAGCCGGCCGAGCCGATTCCGCAGTGATCTGAATTTCCTGATCGAAAAACATCTCCGTGAAGCCGGCATCGAAATTCCCAACCCGCAGCGCGATCTACACCTGCGCGGCGGTGTGCTAAAAGTCGAGCAGGTCGGCGGCGACTCCGGAAGTTCCCGTTCCTGATCGTCGAACGACGAACTCGTTCCCAGAGGATGCCGAACAACGTCATTCCAATTCCCAACGGGCGCGCGCGTCTCGTCCAGCGGGCGGAGGTTAACCGGATCCAGGAGTGGCAGAATTCGTTTTCCGACCAGGCCAAGGACCATCGCTATTATGAGATCCTGGAAGACACTCTCCGGGACGGATTCGAGCATCATTATCTCGTGCTCGAAGACGACAGCGGAAAGGTTCGCGCGATCCAGCCGCTCTTCTTTGTTCGCCAGAATCTAACCGAAGGAGTGACCGGCAGGGTTCGGGAGGCGCTTGACGCGGTGCGCCGGAAGTTCCCGCGATTTTTGACCATGCGCGTAATGATGGTGGGATGCGCGGCCGGCGATGGCCACCTCGACGGCCGGACGGCGGAGGATCGTCGCTGGATCACGGAAGGGCTGCGCCACAGTCTCGAGATGGTGGCGCGGGCGAACGGCGCTTCCCTGGTCATTCTTAAAGATTTCCCGGCGCAATACCGGACCGAACTCGGCGGATTATTTTCCTCGGGCTACACCCGTGTCCCGAGCATGCCGCTGACCCGGCTGCAGCTGAATTTCGCCAGCTTTGACGAATATTTAAATTCGTTAGGCTCAGCCACCCGCAAAAATATGCGGCGAAAACATCGCCAGGCATTGGAGGCGGCGCCGATTACGCGCGAGGTCATTACCGATCCCACTCCCTACCTGAGCGAGATGGAGCGCCTTTATCTCGAGGTGCACAATCGCTCGCCGATGAAATTCGAGACGCTCACGCCCGAATATTTCAAAGCCCTCTCCGCGCGCATGCCCGAGCGGACCAGGTTCTTTCTTTGGCGACAGAACGAAAAGATCATCGCCTTCAGTTTCGCTTTAATTCACGAGCGCGCCATTTACGACGAATGCCTCGGCATGGATTACAACGTCGCGTTCAATTTGCACCTGTATTACTACACCATTCGCGATTTGCTAACCTGGGCGATCGAGCAAGGCCTGAAGTATTACGTTAGCACCCCGCTGAATTATGACCCGAAGCTTCATCTCGGCTGCAGCCTTGTTCCGTTGGACCTCTACGTGCGACATGTCTCCGGCGTCTTGAATCCGGTCTTTGGCCGAATGGTGAAGCTTCTCGAACCCACCCGGCACGACAAGGTCCTCCGTCATTTTGCCAACGCCCATGAACTGTATGAGTGAGGAAAAAAAGACGCCGTGGGCATGGCTGGTCGGGCTGGTAACAAATCCGCTGCCACAGATTGTCCTGAATGCGTTCGTCGTTACCGCAGCCGAACTACTCCTCAAGATGGGCGCCTCTGCCACCGCCCAACTCGATCCCCGCTTCTCCTGGACCGGCCTCACCGGGCTGGCCTCCATCTGGACCTGGCTGGGAATGGTCTGCCTTGTCGTTAGTCTGGTCAGCTGGCTCTACATCCTGCGCAACGTCCCGCTCTCGGTCGCCTTCCCGCTCTCCCACGTCGTCCACGTTTTCATCCCACTCGCCAGCTGGGCTTTTCTGCACGAATTTATCTCCACCACTCGCTGGCTCGGCATTGGATTGCTCGTCGTCGGGCTGCTCATCGTGGCCAAGCCCTTCGCGAAGATCGAAGAAAAGCTGTTATGAAGCTGTTCGCTTTCCCGCTGCTCGTCATCGCCATGCTCTGCTTCGTGGCCGGGCAGTTCTTCTTTAAACACGCGATGGATCATTCGCATCGCTCCGGATTCGGCCGGAACTTTTACCGCTTTTTCCTGCCTGGTATCGCGGCCATGACCGTTTCGTTCTTCCTCACCCTGGGGCTGCTGCAACATTTCGATCTCAGCTTCGTTTACCCGTTCCAGGGATTGAGCGTCATCATTGTGACGGTCGCGGCCGCGGCCATCCTGAAGGAAAAGGTAACTCTGCAACTTCTGGTCGGCGCCTCTTTCATCACCGCCGGCGTGATTCTCGTCTCAATCAGTTAGGGCCGGCCACAGCTCCTGGATGGCAGCGAGGTTGCGCGCCACTCTTTCCGCCGCGTTGAGCAGCGGAACTTTCGGATGATCGAAGTTTGCGGCAATGCGCTGAGTCCAGCGCGCATAAACCGGTTCCGAGTAGGCCCCGCAGATATCACCGCCAACGAACTGCCCGCCTGCGCGCAGCGTTCGTAAGGCCCAGACGACGTCGGAAACATCGAAGCGGCCGTTCTCCCAATTCGTCGCGGCCTCATCCGGGCGGAGGCAGTCCATGTCGATGGTGACGTAGACTGGGGAGCCGCGGAGGGCCGCGGTGAATTGCTCGAATTTCGATCGCCAGTTCTCGCGACGAATCGCGCCGCGCCGGCTTTGTTCGTTCTCGGAGCGATCATCCGCCCACGGATGCACTTCCAGCGCGCCGCGCTTTTCGGCGGCACGATTGCCGAAAATCTGCCCAGGCCACCAGCATTCGAAATTGCCGCAGCCCCAGACGCTGATCTTCTGCAGGTGCGGCAGCTCGAGGGCACGGTTTAGCCAGTTCCCGCAGCACCACCGCGGCGGACGAATGTCCCAGTCCGGATGATTGTCGAATGAAACGAGCACAAACGGCTCGTCCATCCGCCTCAGCCACAGCGCGCTGAGGTGGTGAAAATCCCCGGAGCCGAAGAGGGTGAAGCGGCCGAGGCTCTCGCGATAGGACGAATAAAATTCCTCAATCAGCCGTGCTGGCGCGGAAAAGCGAAGCGCCGGTCCCCATTCCCGCACGCCCACCCTGGGCAACCCCAAAGCATCTCCTGGCCATGCCCCATCCAGGTCCAAGTGTAGTGCCTCCGCTCGCATGTGATTGGCTCAATCTTAACCTGTTGGTGTTCGGAAACCTACGCATACACGCAAGTGCCCGACCTTTTACGAAGCGTAAGTGACATGGCGCAAACCTCGAAGCCAAATCCAGAGGAAAGTCAGAGCATCTACTGCCGCCTGCGCGAGATGTTTCACGTCTTCGCGCGGAAAGCTTCCGGCGTTCTGGGGACGCCGTGGTCTTTCATCCTCGCCATCCTGGTCATCGTCATCTGGGGGCTGACCGGGCCGATGTTTGATTACTCGGACACCTGGCAGCTCATCATCAACACGGGAACGACCATCGTTACCTTCCTGATGGTCTTCCTGATTCAGAATACTCAGAACCGCGACGCCAAAGCGGTGCACCTCAAGCTGGACGAGCTGATCAGGGCGCTGCATGGGGCTCGCAATCATCTGGTGGATCTGGAGAAACTTTCGGACGAGGAGCTAGACAAGCTCGAGAAGGAGTTCGAACAACTCCACGCGCGCGCAGAAAAAACCGAGAAGGCAGTCAAGCACGTGGCCGCCGAGACGGCTAAAGGTCGTCGTTAACGAGTCGTCAAGAGCTGACGATTTCGCGGGCTTCCCCGGTGCGGATAAATTTCTTCCCGCTTGGACAAAGCCGCAGCACTTCGCATTGCCGGCAGTCCGGCTTGCGCGCAAAACAACGACGGCGGCCGTGCCAGATCAGCCAATGACTCCAAATCGTCCATTGGTCGCGCGGGACGATTTTCATTAAATCCTGTTCGATTTTTTCAGGGTCTTTCTGCCGGGTCAGGCCTAACCGATCGGACAAACGGATGACATGAGTGTCCACGACGATTCCTTCGTTTCGATGGAAGGCGTTGCCGAGCACGACATTGGCAGTTTTTCGGCCGACCCCGGGCAAGCCGTTCAGCTCTTCCATCGTATCCGGAACCTTTCCCTTGTACTTGGCTACGATCTCGGCGGTGGCGGCGCGAATGCTCTTGGTCTTACTACGGAAAAATCCGGTCGACTTGATTATCGCCTCCATCTCGGCCGGAGGCGCCTTCGCGTAATCTGCGGCCGTTCGATATTTGGCAAACAACTTTGGTGTGACCAGGTTGACGCGCTTATCGGTGCATTGCGCAGAAAGAATGGTGGCGATGAGGAGGTGCAGCGGCGTTTTGAAGTCGAGCTCGCAGTGCGCGCCCGGGTAAGTTTCGGTGAAAGCTTGCGCCAGCTGAGCCACGCGCTCGCGCGCGGTCATGAGCAGATCATGAGCGACCAGGGGCGCCGCCACCTGCCCTGACGCACCCGATGCATCGCCGCTTTGCCGCGACGCAGAATCCACCGCGCCCAGGCAAACTCCGTGGCCAGAATTACCAGGCCAAGTGGGAGAACGATCACGGATGGGCCGGGCAGGACGATCATGGCAATGCCGATGAGCACAATGGTTCCGCCGATTACTCCGACCACGATACGCCGCAGACGGGGCCAGCGGTCGAGGCCGGTTCGAACCATGAATCTCTGAAACCACTGCATACGACCGCTCAATCTAAGCCGGCTGATAGACGGTTAAAGTGACTTTATCTAGATGCGTTCGGCGGTCATAGACCGCCCCTACAAGTCACTTAGGCTGCAAGATAGTCTCCGGTCCGATGAGCACAGGGCGCAGCTGTAGCGGCGGTCTATGACCGCCGAAGCCTTCTTACCGGGCCGCGAAGCGGGCGAGCTTTTGCTCCAACTGCGGCGGCACGTGGGCGACAATATCCACCTGTTCTCCTTCGTAGCGCAGCTCGAGGACATGTCCGACCCGATGGATCTCCGCGATCAGCGCGGACTCGTTAGCCGGAATGCGAAAACGAGAACGCAAACGCCACGCCGCCAGTGAACCCTCGAGTGCTCGCACCAGGCCGCTTACATTCTCCCCCGTCCGTGCCGAGATGCCGACGCTGCCCGGAAAACGATTGAGATAGGACTGCACCAGGTCGCGGTCCTCCACCTTGTCGATTTTGTTGAAAACGAGCAGGGTCTGCTTGCCGTAAGCGTCCAGCTCCTTGATCACGTTGTCGACCGCTTCCATCTGCTCGTCGACGCGCGGATGACTCAGGTCCGCCACATGAATCAAAAGATCGGCTTCGTGAACCTCCTCAAGTGTCGCTTTGAAGGATTCGATCAGCGTGTGCGGAAGCTTGCGCAGAAAACCGACCGTGTCGGTTAAAAGAAGGCGTTGCTTGTTAGGCAAAGTGAAACTGCGCGTCGTCGGATCGAGCGTGGCAAAGAGTTGGTCGGCCGCGATCACATCCGCACCGGTTAGCAGGTTGAGCAAGGTAGACTTGCCGGCATTGGTATAGCCGACCACCGCCGCAACCGGCCATTGATGCCGTTTCCGCCCCTGGCGCTGCACCGCCCGGGTCTTGCGCACCGCCTCGAGTTCGCGCTCCAGGCGCGCTATCCGTTCCTGCACCCTGCGGCGATCGACTTCGAGCTGTGTTTCGCCCGGGCCGCGTGTGCCAATGCCACCAGTCTGGCGGGACAAGTGGTGCCACATGCGCGTGAGACGAGGCAGCAGGTACTGCAATTGCGCGAGCTCAATCTGCAGACGCCCTTCGCGGCTGCGCGCACGCTGCGCGAAGATGTCCAGAATGAGCTGGGTTCGATCGAGTACCTTGCGCGAGAGCAGCGTTTCGAGGTTGCGCCCCTGTGCCGGCGAAAGTTCGTCATCGAAGATAACCGACGTCACTCTCTGCTTCTGCGCTTCATCGCGGATGAGCTCGGCTTTGCCTTTGCCGATGTAATAAGGCGCGGTTGGCCGTTCGAGTTTCTGCGTAACCGAATCAACAACTTCGGCGCCCGCCGAGCTGGCCAGCTCGCGCAACTCTTCCATCGAATCGCGCAATGCCCACTTCGAGACTCCTTCTGTTTCCAGCCCGATCAGGATCGTCCGCTCCGTGGGCTTGTGCCGCTGCGTCTCGATCATCTCCTTCTCAAGAAACTGAGAACCTTTCTACGATCCGTTGAACAGCGTCTGTGCAAGAAGTGGACGAGAGATTCAGTGGCTCGAAATTACTTTGATGGCGAAACCAGGTCAACTGTCGTTTCGCATATTGACGCGTCGCGGACTGCATTTGTTCGATGCATTCGGTCCGCGAGATCTCGCCGCTTAGAAGCGCGCGGATTTGCTTCACCCCGATTGCTTGCTCTGCCGTCGCACTTATATCCGACGGTAAGCACTGCACTTCTTCGACCGCTCCGGCCGCGAACATCTTCTCCGTTCGCTGGTTGATTCGTTCTTTCAATTCGTCGCGGTCGCGTCCGAGCAAAACCCCGGCGCTCTGGTTAGGCGCTTCCTGCCACGAGCGCGCCGAATTCGCCGCACCCCCCTGCAGAGACAGCTCTAGCGCGCGCATCACGCGACGCGGATTCTTTAGATCGACACGCGCAGCCGCCGCCGGATCGAGCTGTTGCAGACGAGCGACCATTTCCCCCAGGCTCATCGCACTAAGTTCGCGTCTCAGCGCCGAATCGGTTTTCGGCAAACTGGCCAGCCCATGGGTAAGCGCCTTCAGATAAAGGCCGCTGCCGCCAACGACGATAACGGCTCGGCCCCGTCCCCGAATGTTTTCCATCCGCGCCGTGGCGAGCTGCCGAAAACGCTCCGCGTTCATCTCCTCCCGCACGCTAATTTCCGCGACTAAATGATGGGGAACTTTCGCGCGAAGGTCCCCGTCCGGCTGCGCGCTCAGAATCGGGATCTCCCGATAAAGTTGGAAGGCGTCGCCACTGACGATCTCGGCGCCCACCGCTGCCGCGACCCCGGCGGCGAGCTCCGATTTGCCGACGCCGGTTGGTCCGGCAATGAAGAAGGGGCGTTTCAAAGGGACCGCCGGATTGCGCTCTCTGGCGGTAGACGGACGAGTGAGTCCTCCCAACTGGGAATTGTCGCTGTCGCGACGGTCCGGGGCGAACTATGGGAAAACAAAACGCCGGAAGCGCAGGACGAACCTGATCTTCCGGCGTGATGAAAACGTCTTACTGACTCTGCCTCTGTCACTCACCTCTCCTCGCCATTAATTTGGCTCAGGACAAGTGCTTAACCTTGGTCAGTGTCGTGCCTGGTATCTGAGTGCTCCGGCTGCTGGTCGCTCGATTTCGCGCCGCTGACCACCAGCTTGCGACCGAGGAATTCCTTATCGTGTAATTCCGCGACCGCGCGCTTGGCTTCATCGATGGTTTGCATCTGGACGAAAGCGAAACCTTTCGAGCGTTGGTTATGGCGATAGCTGACCACTTCGGCGTTCTGCACGTTGCCCACACCATTGAAGAGCTCAAACAAGTCACTCTCACTGGCGTCGAAGGAGAGATTTCCGACGTAGAGTCGCGGAGATGTCACCTCGACTGCTTCCGGCTTGCGCGCCGGACGCTCACGCTGCTCGCGAGGCTCCCGCTGCTCGCGAGCTTCGCGCTGCGGCGCCTGCGGCTGGTGATTGTTGGAGTGTGATCCGTTACGCGCTGCAGCTGGCTTCGAGGCCGTTGCTCCACCGCCCGTGAAAAAGGCAGCCACACGCTGCCAGAATGTTTTTTTGGCCGGCTTCTTCGTCTCTTGCCGATCCTGGTAGCGATTGCGACCGCCGCGATCGCCCCTTCTTCGAGATCCGCCACGCGAGTTGCGCGAGCGTCTCCCGGATTGATGAGGTTTCATGATGATTCTTTAGGTTAACCCAATTGTTTAACGAGCGGAGCGCATCTCTTGATGCACGGCCAGCGACCCGTGACCTGCAAAAGTCTTCGACCGACCTGCAAGCAGCCTTTGATGACGCCGGAAACTCCGCTGCAAAGCGCCGGGAACTGTCTCGTCTCGAATGACCTGCCGCTGCCGTGAGCCACTGAAAGAGGGGAGATGCACGGAATCGCATCATGGTCTCCATTCTGATCTTCTAGGAAAGCGGAGGCCGGGATTTTCGAAATGAAATGCCCGACTCTACCGAACCAGTATCGCCCGCCTGTTGTGAATAAGCAAGCCACCGGTTTAAACATCTCGGCCGGTTCATGTTACATCCACCTTGTGCGCAAGAGGCACGGAAAAGTCGCTTCCCCTTCGGGGAGGGCGGTCGCCGCCGGCGACCGCCGTTCGGAAGGGATCTGCTGCTGCGTTGTTAATCCGTTCAACTCGCGTCATCCGCGGTTAATCTTGTTTTCTTGGACTGTCTATTTCCCCGAAAAAGAATCACGCACCGAATACGCCCGCGATTTCAAATACTCCTTCGGCCGTTCGCCACGAATAGGAGTG
This sequence comes from uncultured Verrucomicrobiae bacterium, assembly GCA_963746035.1. Classification (GTDB taxonomy): domain Bacteria; phylum Verrucomicrobiota; class Verrucomicrobiia; order Chthoniobacterales; family UBA10450; genus JBBRDU01. The sequence continues at coordinate 676,663 of CAVUZN010000003.1, forward strand.
AGCCATGCCCCGAACGGTCGACCTCTCAGTTCTGGTTCGTAGCCGAATTCCGGCATCAGGTCACGGCAGTGCCATTCGATCCAACCGATTTCCTTTTCGTTCAGTTCCTGTCGCCAACGAAAGGCAGGTTCCGAACTGATCTCAGTGAATTTTGCCTGTGCCGCTGAATTGCCGGCCCACGGCTGGCCCGCTTTGGTGGGCGAGAGAAGTTTCTCCGGCAGGAACGAGATCTCCAGATAAGCGCAGACCTCTTGCATCACTGCGCGCGGTTCTTGCACAAGCTTTTCGAATTGCACCAGCACGCCCGGCATTTCACCCCGCCGGATTTTCTGCGCCAGCCGCGCCGCCACCCGCCAATGTTTCGCCACATAATAAACCGAAAAGCGTCCGGTTTTTCGCTTGGTCTCCAACGCGATCTGCGCTGCCATGATCGCGCGCGGATCGCGCAGGGTAAGGAGGATCTTTGCGTCCGGGAACCGCTGCAGAATCGCAGGAATGTGGTTTCGGTTCGCTGGAGTTTTTTCAATCCAGCGCTTCACGGATTCGAGTGATATCCCGCGCACTTGGGCATACGCTTCGATCATCAGGAAGAGCAGGTCTCTATCTCCATTTTCGGGAGCGAAGGCGAGTCTTTCAAACTGTTGGCGAAATTCTGCGGTAGGAAAATCCTCGTAACGATGTTTACCCGCGCGCGGCGCGGCGCCAAACAACACTCGCGCAAAGGATTCTTCCATCAGGTAATTGACCTGCGCGCGACGGCCGGCATTCGCATATTTTCCGAGCACGGTCGGGAAGTAGGCAGTCTCGGTTGGGAAGACGAGCAGTTCGGGATGACTATCGAGCAGCGAAACCAACAGCGTGGTGCCCGATTTCGCCGGACCCGCGATGAAGCCGGCGCGTTGCGCGAAGGGCAGGTCAGGCGTTGCCATGTTATCGGGAGCGGCTCGCTTCCGATCGATGGAACCAATCAACAAACCTGGGGAGTCCGTGACGGAAAGGAGTCTTCGGATTGTAGCCGAGAAGGCTCTTCGCCTTGGAGATATCGGCGCAGGTTAACGGCACATCCCCGGGTTGTTCCGGCAGCTGGTTGATAATCGCTTTTTTCCCAAGCTCTTCCTCAATCGCCGCAATCAGCTCACGCAGCTCGATCGTTTCGTTCTCGCCCAGATTAAAGAGATCAAAGAGCGGACCTTTATACTTCAATGCTGCAACGGTGCCCTCGACGATGTCGTCGATGTAAGTGTAATCGCGCCGGGTCGTGCCATCGCCGAACTGATTGATCGCTTCTCCCGCCTGGATCCGGCGGGTGAATTGGTGAATGGCCAGGTCCGGGCGCTGACGCGGGCCGTAAACCGTGAAGTAACGTAGCGCTACCGTCCGGATCTGATACAGATGCGCATAGGTGGAACAGAGAAATTCTCCAGCAATCTTGGTCGCTGCATAGGGACTGATCGTCTGTTGCAAATGAAAACTTTCCGAGAACGGCACCGTTTTGCAGATCCCATAAACAGACGAACTGGAGGCAAAGACCAGCCGCTCCACTCCGGTCATGCGCGCCGCTTCCAGCAGATGCAGGGTCCCGGCCACATTCGTATCGTAATAGAGCTGCGGAGCTTCGATCGAGGGCCGAACCCCAGCCCGCGCCGCCAGGTGAATCACGGCCTCGAATTTTTGGCCCTGGAATAACGAATTGACCGCGCCGGCGTCGCGCAGGTCGACCTGGTGAATCGCTACGTCCCCGGAAAATCCGGCGACGTTCTCCCGCTTAATCCGCGGATCGTAGTAATCGTTGAAGTCGTCCAGGATGGCGACCGTTTCGCCATTACCGAGCAAGCGTTCGACAACATGCGACCCGATAAAGCCGGCGCCCCCCGTGACCAGAATCCGCATCCGGCGAAGGTAGAGTTGCGCAGGCGCCTGTGCCAAGCGCCGGTTTTCATGAGGCGCGCCAGGCGCCCCCAGCCCCTCGTCTGCGCGCGTGCTTTCTCAGTTTGGCTTCTTATCACCTAGATCGGGAACCTCAAACCCGACCACCTGTGCGACGACCTTCGCCGCCTTGCGACCCTCCAGCACAGCCTTGTCCTCTTTTTGATCCCCGAGGTCGCGTTCGCTGGAAAATCCCACGCTCTGTCCGGGCTGCACGAGTTTGATCTCGAACAGCGTCTTGTCCTCGACATCAATAAGGGTGCCGTCCTGCCCGTAGATCATGAAATTCAAACGCACCTGTGAGATTGCGGAGGAATATCCGTTCTTCAAAGTCCCAATGATCTTTTCGCGATGCGGAAAACGCGCGCAGCGGTTTTCACGTCGGCGACGGTGACCTGGGGCGCTGCGGAATTGTAGGTAGCGAGCTTGGTCGCCTGGTCCTTGCCCATCTTGTCTGAGAAGGAAGTCAATCCGCCGACAAATTGCGACGTGATACTAGTCCCTAATTGTTTGAGGGCCGGGCCGCCACCGGGCCGATCGTTCTGTATTTCATCGATCAGTGCGCGGACGGTGGAGTGCACGACCATCCGGCGCTGCCATGCACTTGCCAGGGGCCAGAGAACGAGGGCCAAAATCAGGATAACAATCGGCCGGTTAACGAATCGCCAGGAATTGTTCACGGCCGCGCAGTCTCTCAGGGCGACCCTCTGCGCACAACAAAAAACCGGGTCGGGGCTCCGTTCAACCGTAACGATGCGCGTCAAGTAGCAGGTAACTCCAATTCGCCGCCGCCAGCAAAAGAACGGTCCAGCGCATCGCTCGTTTCTCACGCGGTGAGAATTCGATCCGCCAGCGGTGGCTACGAAAGACCAGCGCCGCGGCCGCATAGACATCGAAAACGGCAACCCCAATGAGCACGCTCAGCACGAGTGGATTCCACAACCACGCCTGCCAGAAATGACCGTGGACAAGTTGAATCGCGGCCCGGGTCGCGCCACAGGTCAAGCAAGGATAACCCGTTAGGCTGAGAAACAGGCAATGCGGCCAGGGCAAACCGGCGGCCAGCCATGCCGCCAGTAAACCAAAACAGCCCACCGAGACGCCGAGCACGACCAGCTCCAGATCCAGCTCGGCCGGCGCGAGTGGTCGACGAATAACCTGCACAGAGCTTCTACTGGTGCGCGTGCTGCATCATTGCGCCGAAGCCCCCGAGGAGCATGATGATGACGACCCAGGTCCCGCAGCAGACGATCAGGGGCAGAAAGATGGCGAGCACGGCTTTCCCGGTATCGATTTCCTGGCTGCGCGCCAGACCGATACAATCGGCCACCAATCCCCAGACGAGCGCAATGAGCGAGCCGCAGCAAGGCAGCATCATGAAAAGAGCGGTCGAGCCGTAGGCGAAACTGAGTGGACGAAAAGTCGCCTCGAAATCTTTGCGCGCGCCGCCCACCAGCATCAGGCAGAGATGAACGAGCCCGGCCCAGATAAAGAGCAAAATGACGATCGCGATTGGAGTGATGATGAGCCGGCCGATGGCCACGGCGCCGCCGACACCGAATCCCAACATCCCGCCAAGGCCGGAGTCGCGCGCGGACGAGGCCATGGACGCGAACATACCTAACGAATTGAACATCAGCGAAATGATGATGGCGATAATGGTGCCAATACTACCGCCGATTACTCCGAAGAGGAGCGGATCCCCCAGACCGCCGGTCGTGCGCATCTGAGAAAAGGCTCGGTTCGGATCAGTCAGCACCAGTTTCACCGTTTCCACGAAGGCGTTAACCATTCCGAGCTGCTCCCGGTGTTCCCAGGGCAAGCCTGACCGCATCCCATCGCCGGCCGCCACCACCGCCGGTGGCGCAACCGGAGGAACTCCGGCTCCTCCCGCAGGCGGGATTTCTCCGGTACCCGGCGGAACTGAAGTCGGGGGTGGTGCTGGCGGAGGTGTTCCTCCGATCGGCGGGGTCGGCGTAGCCGTGGACGCAAATTCGTTCCACTGCGATAACGGCTGCCACGATGGCATTCCTTCACGCCAAGCCAGGTCGCTCGGAAAAAAGCGCTTCTCGTTCAGCCCTTTTCGGACCTCTTCTTCGGAAAAGGTGCCGAGGTTAGTCCCGCCGCGATTGACATGAATCGTTGCCATGAGGCCCTTTTAATTAGAGGGCGCACCCAAGTCAATCTGGAGCGTGAGGCGATGAGGCGTCGCGAGGTGGCGCCTCTAGATTTGCGACGGTCAGAGACCGCCGCTACAAAAACCCGCCTAACGGTGCAACCCGACGTGCACGGTTGCTTAAGCCTAACGCTCTGAACCCGGGGAGCGCCGTGTCAGGGCTTCTTCTTTTTATTATCGAACCGGTTCGGTTTGGGTTCGACCAAATCCAGGGCGCGCCAGAAATACCATGCCGCCAGGGATCGGTAAGGCCGCCATTTCTCGCCTAGTTTTTGCAGCTGCTTTGGCGTCGGGATCTTTCTCTTTCCGAAAATCCGAGCGAATCCTTTCTGCACGCCGTAGTCATGGACCGGCCAGACATCGGTGCGACCGAGGTCGAAGAGGAGAAGCATTTCCACGGTCCAGCGGCCAATGCCCCGGACCTGCGTCAATCGCTCGATGATTTCTTCGTCGCTCATGCGCAGGAGCGCCCGTCCATTCTTCGGCACAACTCCTTCGATCGCTTTCGCAGCGAGGTCCTTCAGGGCTTTCACCTTGCTGCCGGATAAACCGGCTGCGCGCAATCGCTCATCCGGGGTCGCCACCACTTCGTTAGGATCCAGATCCTTGTCGGCGCCGTAAATGGCACGGACCCGGCCCCAGATAGTGGCTGCCGCCTTGCCGCTCAACTGCTGATAGGCGATCGATTCCGCCAGCGCCTCGAAAGGTTTGATCTTGCCGCCTGAGCTCACTTCAAAACGGCGCGCCCGCGCGATCAGGTCGGCCATCCGCGGATCGCTCTCGCGCAAATGCCGATGTGCCGCCGCGCTACTTCTCTGATCGAACACGCTCGGAATCGAAGAAAGCGTTTTCGTTTTCGCTTTGGCGGCGGCTTGCTTCTTCTTTCGGACGGTTTGCTTCATCGATTCTTTTCGCTTTGGTCAGTGCCATGCCACGAACAACTCTGACCTGGTACGGCCAGTCAGCTTACAAGATCGTCACGCCGGCCGGCAAAGTATTGCTGATTGATCCGTGGATCCGGAATCCGAAAAACCCGAACGCGGAGAAGGACATCTCCGACTTAAACCGGGTTGATCTCATCTTCCTAAGTCACGGCCACGGCGATCACGTGGGCGACGCGGTGGAGATCGGCAAGAAGAGCGGCGCGAAGCTGGCCTGCGGCTTCGACCTGTCGAGCGCGGTGCGCCTTGGCCTGGGCTATCCGGCCGAGCAAGCGACTGGGGAAACGGCGGGATTGATCGGTGGCAAAGTCACGCTCCTCGGCGGCGACGTCACCATGACGCTCACGCCCGCATTCCATGGCAGCGGCGTCAGCGCGGATGAATCGTCGCCACCGATTTACGGAGGGATGCCGACCGGCATTGTCCTCCAGATCCAGGATGGACCGTGCCTTTATCACACTGGCGATACCGACATCTTCTCGGATATGTCCCTGATCGGCCGTTTCAACGAGGTGGACGTGATGCTCGCCTGCATCGGCGACCATTTCACAATGGGGCCGGAACGCGCGGCCGCGGCGGTTAAGCTGGTCAATCCGCGCATGGTCATTCCCATGCACTTCGGAACTTTTCCGCTGCTGACGGGAACGCCGGAGGCGTTCGGTGAAGCGCTAAAAAAAGAAGACAGCAATGCGGAGCTACGCGTGATGGAGATCGGCCAGACGATTTCGCTTTAGCGGATTTCCGCACGGAGACATCCACGTTGTGCTTAGCGACCGAATGAGTTACACACTCCCGTATGGACCGCCTTGGCCGTTTTCTCCTCGTCACACTGCTGCTCGTTAGTTCCTCCGCCTGGGGCCGAAACATCTACTCACCGCTGGCCGCGGAGGATGACCACGGCGTTCCGACCGACGTCTTCGAAGTCTCATCGGCTTACATTTTCGAAAGTGACCTGAATCACGGCGGCAGTTTTGGCGAACAGTACGAAGCCGAAAACCGGATCGAATACGGCCACCGTTTCCTGATCAATGGACCCTGGTACTTCCACCTCGGCTTTGCTTACGATCGATTCGATTTTGGCAACACGACCGCTCCGGTGCCGGTGCATTTACAGAGTGCGGCAATGGTCGTGGGCGTCGAATACATGCGAGGCGCAGATAGCGGCGCGTTTCTACAGTTCCGCCCCGGTTTTTACACGGAGGAGCATCTCGGGATCTCGTCTTTCGATTGCCCGATCCTGGCGGGTCGCTTTTGGGAACTGCAACCCAACCGGCTCTTTCTTTTAACCGGCGTCTACTCCGCTTTTCTCAAAGGGGGCTATCCGGTGCTGCCCTTTGTCGGCGTGGTCTGGAAGCCTACGGACCAGCTTCGCTTTATGCTGGTGCCGCCCAATCCGCAGATCGTTTACAGCGTGAACAAGCAGCTCGACGTTTTCATTGGCGGCGAACTCGGGGGCGGTTCGTTCCGCACCGATCACCACGACGAATACACGGGGCCGCATGTGGCCAAGCTCAGCGGGACCCAGGTCGACTTTGCCGACTATCGGGTCGGCGGCGGCCTGACTTATTCTTTGAACAAGAATTTTCTGCTCACCGGTGAGGCCGGTTGCTCGATCCAGCGCGCGTTTCTTTACCATCGGGCCGGCGAAAATTATCGGACCGATCCGTCACCGTACCTGCAGGTAGCGCTGCGGGCTTCGTTTTAACGGCGATCGATAACATCGCGCGACGGGATTCTCAGGGAGGGACGAGCTTGTCTCGTCCGCCTGCTTGGGAGATTGCAGAAGAGGACGAGACAAGCTCGTCCCTCCACGCCACTTCAAGGACACATTTCGTCGAGCTTGCGCGCGAGGGCGTGGCTCCCGTGAACTTTGAGCCGGCCCGTTAGGGTGGCCCACGCCCCACTCAGGTTCCCGTTAGACAAGGCAACCCAATCCTTATCGCTGGTGATGAAGACAACATTAGGATTGGTGACTTTGCCGCGGCCGAGTTTGAACTTGCCGTCGTTCACTTCGATCCACCAGTCGCCGCCGTGCGGTCCGCTGAGCTCGAATTGATAACGAAGGTGAACGCCGCGCGCCCTGGCTGGCTGAAAACTTTCCTTCATCCCGTCAAAGACCTGCTGCGGAATGGCATTGTCGCCAGCCGTTCCGTGCGTCGGCGCCGGATTGGCAGCGTTCGCCAGACCAAGGCCTGGCGCCGCGTATGCGATGCAAACAAGAATGGAGACAACGAGCCTTCCCATAAAAATCCTTCGAACCCTAAGCGCAAGGTCGCGCGCTTGTCTAATCGGCGCTCGAAGGGTTTCCGAGGCTACTTGTTCAGGATGGTATAAACCGTCGTGACGACCTGGCTGCTCGGAACGCCAGTCTTGGTGGCAATCGCCCTCACCGACTTCGTCAAGGTCGTTTTGCCCGTATTGGTTAGGGCAAACGTCTTACTGAAGGTCGGAGAAGCAGCCGTTGGCGTGCTGCCGTCGGTCGTGTAATGGACCGCGGCACCCGGAGTCCCACTTGCCATGTTGACGGTGACAGTCTTGTGATAGGTGCCACCGGCGGGCGCGATGATCGGAGCCTGTACCGCCAGCGCTTGCGCGACGAAGGTGTAATCTTGCGGCGGCGTATACCAGTTCGTGCCGATGCGCGACCAGAGACGCACGTAAATGTTGCGTCCGTCCGTCGGCAGATTTTTTACGATCGCCTGCTTCGAACCGGTTTGACCGCTGGTATAAAGATTGGATCCGCCGGGTTCGGTGACACGACTATCGCCCACCAAAAGCATGAAGGCGTTGGCCCCGTTAGCCGACCAGGTAAAAGTGACTTGCGATCCGGTCAGCTGCGGCGTGCAGGGCGAGGGCGTCAAAAGCTCACCATAAACTACTGACCCGGCGGACGGGGCCGGCGTCGGAGTCGGAGTGGGCGCAACCGTGGAAACAGTTGCAGCCTGATACATGCCGCGACCGTGCGTGGCTGCACGGACCAAACGCGCCTTGTTCTGAATCTCCAAGCCGAAAACCGCCGAGTGCGGCAAACCGTTACCGTAGACGCTCCAGGACGCACCGCCGTTGTGTGAGTAGTAAACGCCTGCGTCTGTCCCCACGTAAATGTCGGTGGAGGCGGTTCCGGAAAGCGTCACTGGATCGATCGCAATCGCGTTAACGGGCACATCCGGGAGCCCGGTCGAAGCCGGCGTCAGGGTGATGATCCCGCAAGAGTTGTTTAGGGCGTCGAGATTCGTCGTCTTCCACACATGCGCTATTGGGCCACCGGTGGCGCCGAAACCATTAAAGCAAACGTAAGCGACCGCGCGATTGTTCGGATCGATCGCGATTCGATTCACCGCAAAAGCCGGGGTGTTGATCGGACCCGCCGTTGCGCCGACGCCGGCGATCTGCTGCAACGTGGTCAGCGCACGACTGGTCGCGAAGACGCGTCCATCAGCCAGGCCAACTACGCGAACAGCGTCGTCCTGCGGAGCAACCGCAATCGCGGTAATCGGATACCCGCTCGTCTCGAGTCGCTGGCTGACTGCGGTAGCCGTATCCGCGCGATTGATCGATCGGTAAAGCTTGTCCGTGCCGAAGTACCAAGTGTTGGGATTACCCGGACCGAGAGCCTGCGGCGCATAGAACGCGACGTCATCGTTTACGTTTATCCCGTTCTCGGTATCGAAGCTCCCGTCACAGTAAGGGGTGTTAGAAGTTCCCAGACCGGCGCCGTGGAAAGACCATTCACCATCAAAAGCGCAACCCGCTTGCAGCACACGCGCTGTTCCCATGAAGGCGCCGGTGCCGTTAAAATAAGTGTGATACATCGTGACCGTGTTGTTGTCGGTCGCGTTCTGATCGATCAGGGTGTAGCCGCCGTCGCCAAAATCGGCGCGCGTAAAGGTGCTGTTCGGCATCAGGAAATGTGTCCCGTTATCCTGCGTGCCGCCGATGGAGAAGATTGGATCAACCGGGTGCACGGAGAGTCCCTGGAACTGGGTTGCGCTGAAAGTGGAGTTATTCAGCGAAGTCCAGTTCGCGCCGGAATCGGCCGATTTCCAAACACCGCCGTCGTTTCCATGATAGATCAGCGCCGGGTTCTCGGGGGAGACCGCGATCGCGTGCGTATCGGCATGCAGCCCGGTCACGCTCGGATGAAACGTCGCACCGCCGTCTGTCGAGTATTCGAAAATCCCGTCCGGGGTCCCATCACTGCTGACCGTTCCGCCAATATAAACCTTGTTCGCATTGGTGGGATCCACCGCGACCGCGAGATCGTACCACCCCTGTCCGCCGGCGAAGCCATCTGCGTTCGGTGAGGCCGAACCGAAGGTCGCTCCACCATCAGTTGATTTGTAAAGCTGCCCGCTGTCGGTGTCTCCAAATTCGTCCGTAACTGCGTAGACCGTCACCGTGTTGCCGACCTTGTTTGCTGCCAATTTCACGTTGGTGAAGTCGTCCAAGGGAGACGAAACCGTAAACGTCGGCGTCCCTGCCAAGGCATTGATCGACCGGTAAATGCCAGCTTTACCGGTGCCGGTCTGGCTGGAGAGACCGACCACCAGAGTGTTCGCGTTAGTCGGATCGATGACTGCGGAAGTGACTGGCGAATTGGTTTCGCCGGCCGCGATGGTGATAAAAGTGAACTTGGGCGTGCCGGTGAACGCGTTGGTAGTCCGATAAAGGCCGCGCGGCGGCAGCACCGAATAGGTATCGAAGTTTAATCCACCGACTGCCGACGAAGTGGCGACGAAGACGTTGTTGTGATTCGCCGGATCGATCACGATCGCGTTGATGGCGCGGCCGGTGAAGATATCGGCGTTGTCCGAGGCGCGCAGGTTGTAGGGACCGTTCACCACCGGGGCTCCCGTGCCCGCGCCCGTGATGATGTAGAGACCGCTCCCGAAAAAGCTGTCGACCGAATTGTTTCCTTCACCGGTTCCAACGATCACGTTGTCGGGATTGGTTGGATCAATGGCGATGGCGCCAATGGCGAGCGGGGTGCCGATCGGGGTCGACGCAGCGCTATCCATCATCTGCGTCCAGGTCGCTCCGCCGTCCAGCGTCCGATACAAGCCGCCCTGCGCCGTTCCGACGTAAGCGATGTTCGCATTCGACGGATGAGCCGCGATTGCCGTGACGCGACCGCTGACCGGATCCACGCGATTCTCGGTCTGGCCATTCACGCCGGCTGGCCCGAGCCAGGTCCAACTTGGCACCGGTCCGAAAATCGCCTGCTGTTTTTGCTGCTGTTGGTTTTTAAAGGCAGGCACGCTCGCGGAACGGTCCAGCGCGGCAGGCAATTTCGCCGTCGCGGGCTTCAAATCGTAAACGCGTTTAGTCGGTTGCTCGTGGAACTCGCTTTTCTTCGCAGGAAGCAGCGGCCCTTGGGCAAAAACGGTGGAACCAATCGACAGGACGAGCGCTGCCGAAAGAATGGTGGATATGCGCAGACGGACGCCGGCGCGGCGGGGGGAATCAGGATTCATTTGTAGTGGGGGAAAACGAAGGCGCGGAGCATGGCAGGGATTGGGTTAATCGCAAGATATTTTTTGCTTTAAGAGTGCAAAGTCCGGCGCCAGAAAACGCCTTTTTTTCGGCGCCGACAATGAAGACGAGCCGCCCCCTTGGCAATCCTTAACTCTCGCTCGCCTTGCTCCCATCTGTCATCCCGAGCGGCGGGAGCCGCCGAGGGATCTCCCGTCGGAGTCTGTGCTCAACGAAAGACCAAATGAATCTCACTCACCGCTGCGAAAAACGATGGACGGCGGGAGCCGCCCCATGACCGTCCAACGGCGCTATTCCTCCATCCGTCGCAACAAGATGGCCGCGCCGACAAAGGTGACGATCGCGCCCGCCAGCAACACCAGGAGATCGATACCGTAAAACTCGATCCCCGCGTGATACATGTTCACCCGTCGGAAGGCGCGACAGAAGTGCGTCAGCGGGAAAAGCTCCGCAACGTAGCGGACAAAGTTCGGCAACTGCTCGAGCGGCGCGAACGCTCCCGACAGAACAAACACCGGCAGCAGGAAAAACACCGAGAACTGGATCGCCTGGGTCTGCGAGCGCGAAAACGTCGAAATGAGCAATCCCAGGCCCAGCGAACAAACCAGGAAAAGCAGACAAATCACCGCCAGCATCGGGATCCCGTGGAACCGCACTTGGAAATGCCAGCCGGCCACCACTGTGATCATCACGATCAAAACGATCGAAACCGCGAGATAGGGCAGAATTTTTCCGATTACGATCTCGCCGCGTCTGCAGCGACGTCACTAGCAACTGGTAGAGCGTTCCCGATTCGCGTTCGCGCGCAATCGTGCACGCCATCAGCGTGACCGTCAGCAGCTGCAGGATCAGACCGATAATGCCGGGCACGACGTAATCGATGAACCGCGTCTTCGGGTTGTAGAGAACTTTGCGCGTCGATCGTCCACGGCTCCATCAGCGAAACAAAGGCCTTCCGCACTTCCACCGGGAGCTTCGCGCCCATCTCGAACACTTCGCCGGGCAAGATTCTCCACGGTGGCGTCCCGTTCCTTCATTTGAAAATCGGCCAGGCTCTTGTGCACGCTCCCTTCCAGGCGCGTCGGCCGTGTTCGTGTCACTGCCATCAAGATAAAAAACGCAGCGGTTTCGGATCGCCATCGACCAGGCTCTGGCTCCATCCGGCCGGGATAACGAGTGAGCCTTTCACGTGATGGCCGAGCAAATCAGTCTCATCCCCTTTCCCGGCCGGATATGCCTGCCAGGCAAATGTCTTATTCTCGCGAACGATCTCCAGAAAATGTTCCGCCGGCGGCGTCGCGTCCTGGTTAATCAGAAGCGCCGGCACGCCCGTCATCTCGTCCGCCTCAAAGGCGTGCCCGAACATGAGCGTGAAAAACGGCGGCAGAATCAGCAGCAAAATCAGGATGCGACGGTCCCGATAAATATGCAGGAACTCCTTGTAAGCGACGCTGCCGATTGCGCCTAACGATGGAATGCTCATGCGCCGTTTCGATTCAGGATGCTGTCGTAGCCCTGGGAATAAGCGGTGAAGACGTCTTCCATGTCGGGCTCTACCCAGCGATGACCGAGCAGCTGCAAATCCGGAAACGGCCAGTGCTCTTCCCACGTATCCAGCAACCTCTCCGCGTCGGGCGCGTAGAGCCGCAGACTGCCACTGCGCAGCGAAACGCCGAGAAGCATCCGGGTCCTCGCGCAAGCGCACCAGCGCCGGCATCAACGGATCCACGTCCAGCTCAAGCAGGCGCGCCTTGAAGCTTTCCTTTAAATCGCGCGGCGACGCATTCGCCAGCAGTTGCCCGTGGTCTAGAAAGCCGACCTGCGTGCAACGTTCCGCCTCATCCATGTAATGCGTGGTCACAAAGATCGTTTTGTTCTGATTGCTCAGGTCGTAAAGCAGATTCCAGATCTGCTGCCGGTGCACCGGATCAAGTCCTGAGGTCGGCTCGTCCAGGAAAAGCAGCGGCGGATCGTGCACCAGCGCACAGGCGAAGGCCAGCAACTGGCGCATGCCGCCGGACAAACTTCCCGCCGGCACGTCCCGTTTCTTTTCCAGGTCGGTCAACGCCGAGCAGGCGATCCACTTCGCCAGCGAGTCGCTCGCGCGGAACGCGGCAGGCGCCGCCAAAAAAATTCATGTTTTCTTCCACCGTCAAATCCGGGATAAAGGCTGAAACGTTGCGCGACATAACCGAATTTCGTCCGCACCAGGTGCCGATGTTTCCAGACATCCGTCCCCTCGATGGTCGCGCGGCCGCTGCTCGGCTTGGTCAGTCCGCAAAACATCCGGATGGTGGTGGTTTTGCCCGCGCCATTCGCCCCGAGGAACCCAAAGATGGTCCCGGGATGCGATAGTCAGGGAGAGATGCTTCACCGCCTCCGCGCTCCCAAAATTTTTGCTCAAATCATTGAGCTCGATGGCCGGATTCGTTCATCCGCGCTGTTCATTGCGATGACGCTCCGCCCATTTGCAAGCAGGAGGTGAGGGCGATAAGTATCACGGCAATGAGAAGTAAAATGACTCTGCCACTACCGCCGGGACGGATCGTCGCCGCTTCTTGCCTTGTTGTCTTCCTGGTTGTCCCCGGCGTTTTTGCCGCGGCCGATCCGGTGGCGGAGATGGCCGCCTTTTCCGCCTTCGGCAAAGTCGATTTGTCGGAGCTGGCGAAAACCGATGTAAAAACGGAAAAAGGCGTTCCCATGTCCGGGCCGCGCCTCTCCGTGCAAAGCTGCTGGATTACCCCACTCACTCCCGACACAGGTCATCGCCGCTTTTCACCATTGGGACCCGCTAAAGCATAAGGAATTGAAGGTCTTCCTTCACTGCGAGCTCCGCCCCAGTTCCGAGTATCGCTGACTTCAACAAGCTGAGAAATGCGCCGGACAACGAATGCCACCCGCTCACTCGTCGCCGCCACCACCAAAATGGGCTCCGACGTCCAGGTCAGTCGCGAGGAAGCGAAGAAGTTTAACCCTACTGGAGGCGGCGGCGGGACGGTGCCGGCCAACGCGGCCGACTTCTGGGCCGGCGTCCTCAACAATCGTTTTCACCTCTTCCTTTCCGGGGGAGCGGACGCGCAGCCTTCCTACGATAATACCGGCAACAACATTCAGCCCGGGCGCGAGTTCGCTGGTCTGCTCTCGAGCCAGGAAAAGATTCGGAAGCAATTTTCGGGGTTCCTCGGCCGGATCGGACTGGGCCATGGCGGGGCGAGTTCGCCCGATTCGTTCTGGGAATTATTGGAAGTCGATGATAATGGTGCGGTAACGCTGGGCGCGTCCTTTTCGCGCACCAATCCTTATCAGGCGGCCGACGTCCTCTACTACTCCAGCGGCGGCTACTACGTTGCCCTGACTCTCTACCAAATGTGGCCGGTTACCGTGGACGGAAAAGCTTCGACTTTGGTCTGGCGCGGCGACATGATTTCCTCCGCTGAGATTGCTTCCCTTCATGGTGTGGAGCGGTTAGGGTCCGAATCCGCCATGAAAAAGGACATCGCGAAAGGAGTCTCGTTATTCCGTCGCGACAGCGAGCGCGGTCGTTAATCATGAATTTGCTGCGAATCATCCAGACAGTCGCATTCTGCCTAGCCTTCGCGGCAGCGGGCCGAATTTTTGCCGGGCCCGAAAGCCTCGACACCGGTGATGCGAAGGCTTCGAAGGAGCCGGTCGTGGAAACACCGACGGAATCCTCGACGAGCGGCTTCATCCTTTCCGGGGAATATTTGGCCGAAGAAACCTACGTCGGCGAGTCAGCGGTGAAGCGCGGGCATAACATGGTCGAAGACTTCGACGAGAGTGACACCACCCTGCAGTTCATCTTCACGCCGCGCATCTCCCTCGGCGTGCTCCGCCTTGGCTTTCAATACGAGCGCTTCGGTTTCGGATTTCCCGCCCAGACCTCACTTCCGAACACGCTCCAATCCGGCAGCGTTGTCGTCGGGCTCGACACGCAGTTCTCCGATTCCATCGTCTTGCGCGTGGAAGCTCAGCCGGGCTTTTACGGGACGAACCATTTTGATACTTCGAACTTCAGCGCGCCGTTCATCGCGGGCGGCACTTACATCTACAATCCAAACCTTCAGTTGATCGCGGGAGTCAGCGTCGATTATGAGCGGAAGTACGCCGTCCTGCCCACCGCCGGCATTCGCTGGAGATTTGCTCCGCAATGGGTCGTTAATGCCGTCCTCCCGACGCCGCGGCTTGAATACGAGGCGAACAGGAACCTCACCATTTATGGCGGTGGCGTTTTCAAATCGAGCAACTTCCGGGTCGACGAGGGATTCGCGCCGCAGCTGAAAAATCGGCATCTCGGCGGCACCGTTTTGACCTACAGCGAAGTGCGCGCAGGCGGCGGGATCGATTGGAAGGTCACGCCGAACATCACCTTAACGGCAGAAGCCGGTTACCAGCCCTATCGGACCTTCGACTTCTATCGCGCCGATGTGCAGTTTGATCAGGAAAACAGTGCCCCCTACGGCACCCTCTCCGTCCACGGCTCGTTTTAAAAAATCGGCGCACGCCCGCGAGCAGCTCTAGGTAGCGCCCCGCTAAACGGTTTTGGCAATGTCCTCTCGGCTGCCCTGCAATCACGCGCGTCTTTGGGGAGCGCAGGCTGCCAGCCTGCAGTTGCCGGCAGCCTGCCGGCAACGTCCATTGCAACTGTTCTCGGAAAAGTGGCGATGCAACGTGTTCTCAGCTGGCCGCTGAGAACTGCAGGCTGGCAGCCTGCGCTCCCCTTAAATTCGCGAGATCGCCAGCTTCGCTGCCTTTGCGTTGGTTAGGCGGCCAGATCGCCGCCCGTCATTTTTAATCCGCAATTCACGATCCCAAATCCGAAATCATTTCAGCGTCTTATCCAATCGCCCAATCTTCCGCGTCTCTGGCCAGAAGGCCGCGACGGCAACGACCGTCAGGATTGTGCAAACCCCGCCGCCAACCACCGAGAGCACCGGGCCAAACAGGGCCGCAGTCAGGCCGGACTCAAGCGCTCCGAATTCGTTCGATGTCCCAATGAAGATGTTGTTCACCGCCGAGACGCGTCCGCGCATGTTGTCGGGCGTCACCAGTTGCACAATCGAACCGCGAATAATTACACTGACACTGTCGAAGGCGCCCGCCAGAAAAAGCATGCCTAACGAGAGCCAGAAAACCTTGGAGATTCCGAAAATGATCGTAGCCAGGCCAAACCCGGCTACGCACCAGAGCAAGGCGCGACCGGCATGTCGCATCGGCGGCAGATAAGCCACCAGCAGCGCTATGGTGAACGCCCCCACCGCCGGCGCTGCCCGCAACCAGCCGAGACCAATCGGTCCGGAATGTAAAATCTGATCCGCGAAAATCGGAAGCAACGCGGTCGCGCCGCCGAAGAGCACAGCGAATAGATCCAGTGAGATCGTCGCCAGGATCACGTGCTTGCTGAAAACGAAACGCATTCCCGCAGCCAGGCTCCGCCAGGGGTTCGATTCTGCGCGATGCTCGGTTGGTGTGCGCCGCGGCGGAATCGGCAGCACTAACGCGAAAAAGAGCAGTCCGCAGAAGGCGTCGATCAGGTAGACGCAGGGGAACCCCACGTGCGCGACCAACAATCCGCCGATGCCTGGCCCGACGACGGACCCAACCTGAAAGAAGCTGTTGTTCCAGGTGACCGCGTTCGAGAACGCATTCCGCGACACCAGGGTTGGAAAGAAAGAAGCGCGCGCCGCCCAGCCAAACGAACGCGAAATGCCGTTCAGAAAAAGCAGGAGGTAAAGCAGCGGCACCGACGGATCGTCGAATCGATAAGCCGGATGATGTTTCTCAAAGATCGCCGCAATCGCCGAAAGCGTCTGGTTCAACTGCGGAATCGGCCAGACCGGCGGGATGGCAAGGTGCCGCCAGGAAACCGCAGCAAGGCCGAGCGATACAATCGCGCTGCAAATCTGCGTAACGAGAATGATGTTGCGACGACTGAACCGATCCGCCAGATGGCCAGCCGGCAAAGAAAAGCCCACCACCGGCACCGCGATGACCAGTCCGACTAAGCCAAGCGCCGTCGCCGAGTGCGTGCGCGCGTAAATCTCCCATTCCACCGCCACCGCCAGCATTTGCCGGCCTATAATGGAGAGCAGATTGCCCGCGCTGAAAAAAGTGTAGGCACGAAAGCGAAACGCCGCGTAGGGGTCGTGCCTGCCGGACTGATCAGCCGCAGAAGGCACGGCGGGTCGCGGTAGATCCGGAGACTCAGATTGAGGTGATTGACCCATGCCGTCTCGATTGCCGCGCCAATAATCGAGACGCCGCTTCTGCTAATTACATAATCGCGCGGCCTGCGCTAATCAGCCGTCGAGCGACCTACCGCCGCGGAATGCGCGCGGCCAACGGGAAAGAATTGCTGGCATCGCCGCAAATGAATAGACAAGCCACGTGAAAGAGGACCCGCCTGAGAAGCGCAGTCAGGTGCTTCGCCTGCTCATCTTCGTGGCCGCCGTCCTCGCGCTCCCCGCGGTGGTTTGCCAGTTCATTCCGCTCCGCGCGCGCTTCGACAAACGACCACTCGCGCAGCTCCGGTCGCATCATCCTGACGTAGTCATCCTCAGCGACTCCATGGTCGACAACGGCGTCGATCCCGGGCTTCTCGGTCGCATGCTCAAGCCGGACGCGACTCCTCCTCTCCGCGTAGAGCTGCTTTGGTACGGAGGGGCCAGCTCGGCTTCCTGGTTTTTTCAGCTGAAGAACTACGTCATCGCTTCCGGCATTCGTCCCAAGCTGGTCGTTATCTTTTTCCGCGATCGCATGCTGACGGATGCTCGCTTTCGCACCGAAGGAACCTACCGGGCGAAGCTGGAAGCGGCCATGCACGAGGACGAGCCGGCCTATCGATCCGTCCTCGGCTCGAAGGACTCCCCCCCGAACATTCTGGCAAAGGCGATCGCTATTCTTTATCCGCTCGATGCGCGGCGTTACGCCTTCCATCAGTATCTCGAAGAAACATCGATGCGCTTCGTCGCCGACTTCGGGCTGACCGTGCCGAAAGTGCGACGTGCGGTAAATCGCACCTTCGCCATCAGCAACATGGCTCGAGGCGCCCTGGATGAAGCCGCCGGCGTCACTCAGGAGCAGCGGGTGCGCTTCGATCCGGATCCGGCGCACAGTTTCTTGCCGCACATGATCGAGGCGGCTAACGAAGCACAGCTGCGGCTCTGTTTCGTGCGGGTCAAGCGATATGCCGATGCCGAGGGCAAGGCGCCGGAAGCGCCCGAACTGCGCGAATACATCACTTCGCTGCGCGCGTGGGTCGAAAGCCACGGCGCTTTCTTCGTCGACGACACCGGCAACGCCGCGCGCACCCGGGAGATGTTCCTCGCCCCCGGCGATGACCACATGGGCCCTTGGGCAAAGCAGCGTTCAACCGAGCTCTACGCCGAAAAGCTGCGCCCGCTCCTACCGCCATGAGCTTTCACACGCTCACCTATCTCTGTTTCCTCCCGATCGTCCTCGCGCTCTACTGGGCACTGCCCAGACGCGGGCAGAACGCGCTGCTCGTCCTCGCCAGCTACATCTTCTACGGGTGGGAACATCCCTGGTTCCTCATCCCTCTCTGGGGTTCGACCCTGGTCGACTATAGCTGCGCGCGCGCCATGGAAAACACCACGCCGCGCCACCGCCGCACCTTCCTGGTCGTCAGCATTCTCGTCAGCGTCGCCTTGTTAGGCACATTCAAATACGCCGGCTTCGCCATTTTTAATCTTAACGAGATCCTCACCCGTTTTGGGAATCAACCGCTGCAACTGGCCTGGCAGCTCGCGCTCCCGGCCGGTCTTTCCTTTTACACTTTCCAATCCATCGGTTACGTCGTCGACGTCTACGTGGGACGCGTCAAAGCCGAGCGCGACCTGCTCGATTACGCGCTTTACGTCTCCTTTTTCCCGCAACTCGTGGCCGGTCCAATCGAGCGCGCCGGCCACATGCTTCCGCAATATCATCGAAACCGATGCTTCGACGCCGTGGAGTGGCGAACGGGTCTTGGTTTGATGCTCTGGGGCTTCTTTAAGAAGGTGGTCGTCGCCGATAATGCCGCCTTTCTCGCGAATCGGGTCTTCGGCCTCGCCCATCCCTCCTATCCGGTGCTGTGGGCCGGCGTGCTCGCCTTCGCCGTTCAGATTTACGCGGACTTTTCGGGTTACACCGATATCGCCCGGGGCAGCGCGCGCTTGTTAGGCATCGACCTGATGCGGAACTTCAATCATCCTTACATCGCGACTTCACCGGCGGATTTCTGGCGCCGGTGGCACATCTCGCTTTCCACTTGGCTGCGCGATTTCATTTACATTCCGCTCGGCGGATCCCGCGGCAGCGTCGGTCGTGCTTCCTTTAACCTGCTGGCGACCTTCGCCCTCAGCGGACTATGGCATGGCGCTTCCTGGAATTACGTGATCTGGGGGATCTATTGGGGCGCGCTCATTCTCCTGCAACGTTTCCTCGGCTGGCTCGGAATCAGCCGCTACATCCCGCGCCTGATCAAAATCGTGCTCACCTTAAAGGTGACTTTGTTAGGCTGGCTCTTTTTCCGTGAACGCGACATCCATCGGATCATCGCCGACATTTCGCAATCACCCTTCGCCGCGAGCAAGGAACAATGGTGGGCCGGAGCGTATCTCGTGGTCTTGCTCTCTTTCTATACGCTGCCCCTGGTGATTCACCTGCTCGCCACCAGCGACATCGCTTTTCGCCGTCGCACGTTATCGTGGTCGGAGCTTGGCCTCGCCGGACAAACCTGTCTCGCCAGTCTCCTCGTCTTCGGGATCGTCTGCGCCCGCAGCATCGTCACTTCCGAGTTCATTTACTTCCAATTCTGAAGTCCCAAGGGCCAATTCGGCGATTTGCGACTCGGCCAATTCACCGTTAACAATCGCCATGCCCGAGGTCAGCGTCGCCGCTTCTCCCTACACCCGCAGCAATCCGTTTCCCGCCCGCCTCGCAGTGAACCGCGTCTTGAGCGGACCCGACTCGGAAAAGGAAACGCGACATTTCGAGATCGATCTCAAAGGCTGGGGTCTGAACTATGAGCCCGGCGACTCTATCTCCGTCTACGCCAGTAACGATCCCGCCCTGGTGGACGAGATCCTTCATAACCTCGGCGCCTCCGGTGAGGAAGTCGTTACCGCCAACAAGACACAAAAGTCGTTCCGCGAAGCTCTCTTGCGAGACCTTTCCATCACTCAGCCGACCCCGAAGTTACTGAAAGCCATCGCTGAGCGCGCTTCCGCAGCGCCACTCTTGCGGGACTTGCTCACCCCGGAAAAGAAACACGAGCTCGACACCTATCTCTGGGGACTGGAAGTAATCGATTTCCTGAAGGACCACCCCTCGGTTAAGTTCACTCCGGAAGAATTCGTTAGTCTACTCAGTAAACTGCAACCGCGGCTTTATTCAGTCGCCTCCAGTTTGCGCGTCTTTCCCGAGCAGGTGCATCTGATCGTCGATGTCGTGCGTTACGAAAGTCACGGGCGCCAGCGCAAGGGCGTCGCTTCAACTTTCCTGGCCGACCGCGCCGAAGGTGTTTCCGTTCCGGTCTATCCGAGTTCGGCGAAGCACTTTCGCATGCCCGAGGACGCAACCATTCCCTTGATCATGGTTGGACCGGGGACGGGCGTCGCGCCTTTCCGGGCCTTTTTACAGGAACGGCAGGCGCAGGGCGCCAGGGGCAAGAACTGGCTTTTCTTCGGGGCGCAACGCGAGGCGTGCGATTACGCCTACAAGGATGAGTTCGCCCAAATGCAAATAGATGGCCTCCTGAGCCGCATCGACTGCGCTTTTTCGCGCGATCAAGCGCACAAGATTTATGTGCAACATCGCATGCTCGAAAACGCCGCCGAGATCTGGAAATGGATCGAGAGCGAAGGCGCACAATTCTTCGTTTGCGGCGATGCCAAACGCATGGCCAAGGACGTGGACGCTGCCCTGCGCAAAATCGTGCAGGAACAAGGCGGCAAATCCGTCGAGGAAGCGAACGAATACGTCGAGAAGCTCAAGAGCGAGAAACGCTACAAGCGTGACGTTTACTAACCACCGCCTTCGCGGTGGAAATCCCAAGTCAAATTCCATTCTCGTTCCGGGGAGGGCGCGCGCCTCGCGCGCCTACGATGGCGCCCTCGCCTTCGTTCTAAGCAATTTAGGCCGTTGCCACGACGTCGACGCTGCGTCTGCGCCACGCGATAAGAGCGCACGCAATCAGCACAAGGAGCGAAGCCAGACTGCTCGCGCCGCCCCAGACCACCGCCTTCGTGGTGGAAATCCCAAATTCCAAAGTCCAAACTCCAAAAAAAGGCTGGGAGGGCGCTCTACGCCGCCCCTCCGGGGAGGGCGCGCGCCTCGCGCGCCTGCGATGGCGCCCTCGCCTTCGCTCCAACCACGCTCGCAGCGCGAGCGCCGACCACG
Source organism: uncultured Verrucomicrobiae bacterium (assembly GCA_963746035.1). Classification (GTDB taxonomy): domain Bacteria; phylum Verrucomicrobiota; class Verrucomicrobiia; order Chthoniobacterales; family UBA10450; genus JBBRDU01. The sequence goes on from CAVUZN010000003.1 coordinate 697,618, forward strand.
CGTTAGCCCGTCGGCCAAATAACTTTCACAGCGTCCATTCTTCGTTGACCCCAACATGCCGTGACCCCACAGCCGATCAAAACCAGTGCGGAAACCAGACTGGTCGCTCCACCCCAGAGCAGCCACCACGGCCGATAAGTCAAAACCAAGCGCCCTCCTGCACCCGGTGGCACTTTGACCGAGGGAACCAGGCCGCGCCAATTCCCGACGGGGATGCTGCGCCCGTTCAGCTTTGCCTGATACCCCGGAAAGAAGGGTCGCGAAAAAAGCAGAAGGCTGCCTTTGTCACTGCGCGGGAAGAAACAGGTGACCGAACAGCGCGTTTCGATCTTTTCGACCGGGCTCCAGTCGTGCAGATGGTAAACCTTGCCTTCGTCAGATTGGAAGACCAGGTCCCACTCGTTAGCCGCTTGCGGAGTCAGACCGGATTCAGCAGCGACGACAATACCGCTCACGCCCAGTTCGTGGAGAGTCAGATCACCTTCCGCCGTTTCCAGCAGCCACTGCTGCATGGCCCAGTCGAATTCGCCGTGAATGGCGAACCCAAACTGCTTGGCCACACCACTTGCCAGGATAGGACTGTAACCGTTGATGAACCTCAACCCCGCAAACATCGAGGTGCTTCCCGGCCTAACGATCTGACCGACCGGGCCTGGCTTGTTTTCGGTTCGATAAAGAGTCTCCGCCGCGGGATAGATGCTGAGATAAAGACGGCTGGGATCCAGCGGCGCCGGCTTGCGCAGATCCTCGCTCAGGTTGTATTTCGGAACTCCCGAGTTGGGCGGAGTCACCAAATAGGTGCAAAGCAGGACCGCGAACGCGCCCAGGGCCGGCGCCCATTCGCGCAGCCGCGGAACCGCCGCAAGTTCGGTGGCAATCCAGGCCAACAGCAGCGCACCCAACGTCAGGGCAGTCGGGACGAGATCCAGACCGCCCGTCTTGAAGATAACGGCCGAAAGATACGCTGCCAGGAAGAGCGCGAATGCGACTAAAGCCAGGCGCGTGGCTCTTCCCTCTTCCCTCACCAGCCGCAGTGTTTCCGCTGCGCAAAGGGCCAGGGCCAGGTGAATAAAGGGCAGCCAGCGAAAGCTCCACCGAAAAACGCCGGCGCTCGGCAGCATCGAAACAATCACAAGTAGGATAAGCAGTCCAAGTTCCCACCCCGTTCGCCTAACGACTTTCTTTCCCGCGACGAAGAACGCGCCAATCACGGCCGCCGCCGGAACAAACCCGCAGGCCAATTCGCCGGCGCCGTGCGGAAGATAGCGCGTCGAAAAATCGGCCCAGTTCACCGTCCACGACGGCAACAGGAATCCTGGTAATGCCGCCGGCGGCACCAGCCACTGCCAGTGCGCGATGCCGGACTGCGCACCGCGATTCGATCCGTGGATGTAATCGAACAAGCCCAGCCACGCCGGCGCGGACAAACCCACGCCGAGCGCTACCCCGGCAAGCATTGGGAAAAGTCCGCGAATGCTTTTCGCTCGAACAAGCTCGCGCAACCCGAGCCAGGCGACGAGCACCGCCAACATCACTACCGTGTAAGGAAAGCCGCCTGTTATCAGCAGGTAGACAAAAGGCGCCGGCCAAACGATCGCGAGGCCCCATGACCGCGAAAATGGAGGGCGGAGCTCCTGCGACGCCGTTTCCGCGAGCGCCGGCCTCGTCGGAACTCGCCCTTCCACGTCGCCCCTCCCAGCTATGCCTAACGATTTCTCCAAGGCCCACCAACACCAGGGAAACCAGGCGAAGGCGCCGAGCGCGCCAAACCAATCGGTCGCTCCCCAGCAAATAATCCAGCCGTTCAGCGCTCCCACCACCGCCACCAAAATCGCCAAAGCAGGCGAGAGGCGCCGGCCGCGCCCGAGCATGAACCCGCCCGCCGCCAGCACCGCCAGATGAACAATCGAAAGCGCCGCCGCCTGTTCGGAAAACTTCAGCGGAAATTTCCAGATCAGGACAACCGCCGCATTGATAAAGACGGAGAAGGTTCCGTATTGGAATTCACCCGCCAGATTGCTGCACACCCACGAGTAGGGGCTGAGCAGCGGGAGGTGTCCTTCATTCCAGCTGCGCGCGACATCCGTGAAAACAGGCAGGATGGAGAGCTCGTAATCATCATTCCAGAAAACGAGTGGATCGTGCCACAACAGGATCAGCGAAAAGATGATAACGAGTAGGCCGGCGCCGAGCGCGCCAAAGAAATTTGGCCACGGATTAACACGGATTTTCACAGATACGGACAAGAAACCTGCCTATCTGTGTTTCATCTGTCTCTATTTGTGGCGATAAAAATCCTACACCACCACCGGTTTGCCCTCGGTCATAACCAGAACCTTGTCCTCGATCCCGTGCGCGCGCGCCGCCGCTTCCAAACGCTGCAAGGGCTCGTCCATCGGTTCATAGCCTAACCGGAAGGTCCCGTAGTGCATCGGGATGAGTCGCTCCGCACCGAGCTCGGTGAAGGCGCGCACCGCTTCCTCCGGATTCATGTGCACTTCACGCCCGGTCGGCGCATCGTAGGCCCCGATCGGGAGCAACGCGGTCTCGATCTGGTGATGTTCTCCAATCTCGCGAAAACCGGGGAAAAACGCGCTATCGCCGCAATGAAAAATAGTTCGACCTTCCGCTTTCACCACAAACCCGCCAAAGCCGCGGTGCAGATCAGCCAGGAAGCGCGCGCCCCAGTGGTAGCAAGGCGTTAACGAAACTTCGATCGCGCCGAGTTTGACCGTCTGCCAGTAGCCGAGCTCGTGCACAATCTGAAAGCCGAGGTCGTGCACGAGATTGCCGACTCCGATTGGAACTACGATTGGCTGATCCGACGCGACCTTGCGCAAGGTTCGCCGATCGAGGTGATCGAAATGAGCGTGGGTCACCAGGACCACGTCGATGTCTGGAAGATGATGGAGCTCAATCCCAGGCTGCTTCAGCCGCTTAACGACTTTCATCCATTTCGCCCAATTCGGGTCGATCAGGATATTCACCTTGTGTGTCTGAATCAGGAAGGAGGCGTGGCCGATCCAGGTGATGCAGATCTCACCGGGTCTGAGCGCAGGAAACTGCGGAGGCTCGTAGTTCCCTTCGCGTTTGACGAAAAGCTGCGGAATAAGAACGCTGGTCAGATAATTGCGCTTGTGCCAGTCTGCCCGCGGTCGCATGCGCACCCTCGTCGAGCTTTTATTCTGCGCGTTGTTTCCCGCCGTTTGTCGAATGACGTTCCTTCGACTCTTCTTCGAAAAAGGTATCGGCACTTGCGACGAACCATATAAACTACTCCTCTCGAAGCAAAAAAATTTCGCGTCGTGAATACTCCGCCGGCCGACGATAAAGCTGCCCTGCGCACGCAAATGATCACGCGGTTGCGTCAACTCACCGGCGAAGAACGCGAATCACTTTCCGAAGAAATCTGTGAGAAGGTTCTCGAGATGGTGGAATGGAACGACGCCAAAAGCGTTGTCCTTTTCTCGCCCCTGCCCAGTGAGCCGATTATCAGCCCGCTCAAACTCGACTGCGACGCGCGCAAAGCCCGCTGCGTGAACATTCCGCAAAGTGCAAAGAGCGAGGCCGATCTGCACCTGCCCGAAACCATCGATCTGATCCTCGTTCCCGGGCTCGCTTTTTCCAGAGACCGTCATCGCCTTGGCCGCGGTGGTGGATTTTTTGACCGCCTACTTTCCGGTCGCGCCGCCAACGCCTTCAAGCTCGGCCTTTGTTTTTCTTTTCAGATGCTCGATCACGTTCCCACCGAAGGTCACGACGTGCTCATGGACGCCGTCATAACCGACGGACTCTGAGCGTATTGGCCCAAGGTTCTACTCCCCGACAGTTGCCGTGGGACGGAAATTCGGTTTCAGTTCCTTTCCATGCGTGTTCCCCGTTTGCTCAGCCTCCTCCTAATCGCCACCGTCACAGCGGCTTTTGCCTCCCAAGGCACTCTTTCCTTTAAAACCGTCTTCCGCGGGGAGAAGCACTTCAAACGCCTTGTCTCCGAAGCGAAGAAGAACAACTGGGCGGCCCTGCCCATCGGCCAACGAACCGCCGCCGTCGGACAGGCGCTCGTCGGCACGCGTTACAAGCATTTCACGCTCGAGATCGACAACCACATTGAAGCGCCGTCGGTGAATTTCGAGGGGATGGATTGCTGGACCTTCTTCGAGATCTCGCTGGCCTTCGCCCGCATGCTCGACGATCCGCAAACCGAATGGACGCCGGAGCGAATGCTGCACTACATCGAGTTGGATCGTTACCGCGACGGCCAATGCACCGGCGAATACCTTTCGCGCCTGCACTACCTGGAGGACTGGCTGGCTAACAATCGTCAGCGGGGGCTGCTCAAGGATCTGACCCTGGACCTGGGCGGACATTCCGTGCCCCATTCGGCGCGCGAAATGTCGATCGGCTGGCGGCACTATCGTTATCTCGCGGCTAACAAGTCGCTGCTCGGACCTCTCGCTAAAATGGAGGCGCGCGTCTCCTCGCAGCCGCTTAATCAAATTCCGAAATCGAAAGTGGCCGGCATCGAATCACAGCTGCAAGACGGCGACATCATCGGCATCGTCGCGCGTGATCGGAACGGCCTGTATTCCACGGCTCATGTCGGGCTGGCTTTGCGCCGCGACGACGGCACCCACTTCATGCATGCGTCCTCGCCCGGCAATGCTGGCCGCGTGGTAGTAGACGCCCGCATTTCTCAATACCTGGCCGCCCATCGCAGCGACAGCGGAATCCTCGTCGCGCGTCCGATCCGTTAGGTGAACTTTCCAACGTTCAGTCCCGCTCAGCGGGACCGATTCTTTTTAGAGTGGGACGAGACGGAACTCGTCCAGCCGCAGCGTTACGCGATGGCTCTCGCCCGCTGTCATCCTGAGCGCGGGAGCGTCGAAGGATCTCCCGACGAAGGGAAGGTGCTGCTCGAATCGGAGCGAAAGCGCACCCACGACTTCGAAGAATGCGCGGGAGCGCTCGCGGCGTCCGGTAAAATTGGTGTGATCATGCGTGTCTAGGTGGGGTTCCTCGAGCGCGCTGCCCACGCCGCCTCGGAATGACAGAAGGGCGAGGAGAGTGCGCTGGGTGGTTCGGTCTTGCTGGCCAAGTGCGCAGCGTTTGCTAGGAAGAATGGAAAGTGGGACGAGACGGAACTCGTCCCTCCAATCGACTCACGGTTTGGTTGGAACACGCTTTGTGTCGCTAACACCTTCGGGCGCTTGCCGCCGAGAAGCCTTCCTTTGTCTCTGTCGCCATCACTCACCTCCCTCGCCACTAGATCGGCTCGGGACAAATGCTGAACGTTTGGGAAATTAGTCCTTAAATTCCTGCAGCAGCTTCGCCAGCTTCTCCACCGCTTCCTCCGCGTCCCAGCCCTCCGCCTCCAAGGTCGCGGTGGCGCCCTGGAGCAGGTTCGCGCGCAAAATATCGATCAGACTCTCGGCCGAAAACCGCTCCTCGCCTTTCACCAGCCAAACGTCGGAGCGAAAAGCCCGCGCACGCTTGGCAAACTCCGCCGCCGGACGCGCGTGCAGTCCAAGAGGATTCGTAATCGTAATCGAACGCGATGCCTTCTTCGCATCATCCGCGCGCCTCCGGCGAAACATGTCCTAACTACTCGTCCCCCAGCGCCGATGCAGGAATCGCTCAAAGGGCGAAAAGAGAATCTTATCCGCCAGCAATCCGATCACCACGATCACCACCATGATACCGATCACCTGCTCCATCGCGTTTTGATCGCGCCCAAATTGCAGCAGCTGGCCCAGACCGAAACCGGTCAGGATGGTGACGAAAATCTCGGCCGCCATCAGCGAACGCCAGGCAAAGGCCCACCCCTGTTTCATTCCGCTGACAATGAAAGGCAAAGCGGCCGGCAAAATCACCTTTAACCAGATGTGCAAACGCTTTGACCCCATGGTTAGGGCCGCCCGCCGGTAGATCGGCGGAACATTGCGCACGCCGGTCTCGGTGGCGATTACCACCGACCAGAGGGTTCCCATGACCACGACAAACAACATGGCCGTCTCGGTCTGCCCAAACCAAAGCAGCGCCAGCGGAACCCAGCAGACACTGGGCAAGGTTTGCAAGCCTAACGCCGCCGTTCCGACGGTATCGCGAAGTAAATTCCAGCGCGCGGTGACGAGCCCGAGCGGCACACCGGCGACCAAGCCGATGGCGTAGCCACTCAAAAGCCGGCGCATGGTGACCAGCGTGGCGTGCCACAAGGTTCCGTCTTCCGCCGCGGTCGCGAGGTAATCCCACACCTGGCGCGGCGTCGGCACCAGCACCGGCGACCAGAGCCCTTTCTCAACCACGAATTTCTGCCGCAGCAAGTGCCAGAGCAGAACGAGCACAACGAAAAAGAGCGCCGCGGAAAGAAATCGCTTCATGACGCATCCTCATTCTGCGCCAGCGCGTAATTTTTTAGCGATTTGGTGATCCGGCTGGCGAATCCCGCCAGCTCCACGCTGTTGATCTCGCGCGGCCGCGGCAAATCGATGACAAACTCATCTCGAATCCGGCCGGGGTGCGGAGAAAATAGCAGGACGCGATCGCCCAGACAGGCTGCTTCGCGAACGTTGTGCGTCACGAACACAATTGTTTTCCTTCGCTCCTGCCAGATTCGCTGCAAATCACCGTAAAGCTGCTCACGAGTCAGGGCGTCGAGGGCCGCGAACGGTTCATCCATCAGGAGAACGCGCGGGTTCGGAGCAAGCGAGCGGGCAAGTGCCACCCGCTGCTTCATACCGCCGGATAGTTCGTGAATGTTCGCATGCTCGAAGCGAGTCAACCCGACCAGCTCAAGATAGTACTTTGCCACGTCGCGCCGGTCCTTATTCGTTAGCTGCGGCTTTAGCCTCAGTGGAAACATCACGTTCCCGAACACGTCCAGCCACGGGAAAAGCGCCGACTCCTGGAACATGACCAGTCGATCGCGTCCCGGGCCGGTTATCGGTTTACCGTCGGCCAGGACACGACCGCTATCCGCCTTCTCCAGCCCGGCAATCATGTTGAGCAGCGTCGTCTTGCCACAACCGCTCGGGCCAACCAGGCAAACGAACTCCGCTTCGTTGACCTGCAAACTGACGCGGTCGAGCGCCAGCACTTTTCCCGTGCCGGTGTGATAACTCTTGGAGACGTCCTCGATTGCCAGCTTGCTCGGCGCAACCGGCTGTAGCTCTTCGCTCGCTGAACCTGTCTTGTGACGGAAGATCACGGGGTCTCAATCAATTTCGATATGTCCGTAGACCCCTTCAGAAAACCCGTCTCCCGGCCCTCGTTAAGCGCTTTATCGACCAGAGCCTTCGGAACGTCGGTGGTGAACTTGATGCGCTTCCATGCCTGCGCGACCGCATCAGGCGGAAATTCCTGCCGGGTCTCGGCTTTGATCTCGTCGATCAGGAGCTTCTGGGCTTCATCCTCGTGCGCCTGCATCCAATCAGTCAGCTCTTTATTGGCATCGGCTATTTTCTTCGCCAGCTCGCGATGTTCCTTCAAAAATTTCACGCTCGACGCGAGCCATGTTGTGATCACATCCGTTTCGTCGAAGAAAACCTTTCCCTTTCCATCACGCTCGAGTCGCGTCACCCACGGTTCCACGGTCCAGACCGCGTCCACCTTTCCGCTCACGAAGAGTCCCAGTTGATCGGGATTGGCCGCCGGCAAAACGAGAGCGTCGCCGCCCGTCTGCGTAATCTTGAGGCCCTGTCGTTTTAACCACGCGCGACAGGAGATGTCCTGAGTATTGCCCATTTGCGGTGTGGCAATTTTTTTTCCGCGAAAATCCGCTGCGCCTTTGATCGGGCCGTCCGCTTTAACCACCAGGGCAGAACCCCCGTTGGCTGCTCCGCTGATGATTCGGATCTCGTCGCCGTTCGCCTTTAAGTGCGCGTTCAGCGCAGGGCCCTGGCCCACGTAGGTGAGATCGAGCGAACGCGCGAAGATTGCTTCCATCGCTGATGGACCGGCGTTGTAAGTGAACCACTGAATCTCCACTCCGGGCCCAAGCCGCTGCTCGAACCAGCCCTTGCCTTGTCGAGACAGCGCGTGCGCTATCACGCCCTGAGCGTGGGTGACATTCGGAAAATGACCAAACCGGATAACAACTTTTTGGTCCGCTGCGTAGGAAGAGCTCACCGCCAGAGCGAGGGCGAAGCAAGCGGACAGCTTGTTGATGATATTCATAGTCGTAAGGGAGGTCGAAGAGGAGATGCCGCGAGAGAAGACTCGAAAGAGAGCTGTGAGCGAAGCGACTGAAAGCGCGCTACCCTGCCCCGCCATGCGCCCCGTCGCAAGGCATTGTAGCGGTGGTCTGGACCGCCGCGAAGAAGTGGCGCAACCGGCCGGTTGCGGTCCAATTAATTCGCCCGCCGCGGCGAGCGCCACCCTGCGCCAAGCTCATCGGGCGCGCGCGACATTTATTCCCCTTCCCCGCCTTCAGCGCTAAGCCATATTGTGCGCCTGTTATGCGGGTTTTATGCGTGGTTGAACATGGAAACGCTCCGAGCATTCGGTTGCGCCTGCGCGACTGCCTTTCCCGCTATCAGCACCTCGGCCTCCAGGTGACCACCCTGGCCACACGCCGCTCCACTCCGTCCGCGCAATGGAAGATTCTCTGGGCGGCCCGCAAACACGATGTCGTCGTATTGTTCAAGACGATTGGCTTTTCTCCGCTGGAGTTGCGACTGCTGCACCGCATCAATCCGCGCATCGTCTTCGATTTCGACGACGCAATCATGTTTCGTGAAGCGAAGTACGAACAACCGGTCGAAGGCCATTACCTGAAGAGGTTCGCGCGCACGATGAAGGTTTGCGCGGCGGCCGCCGCCGGAAACCGCTATCTCGCCTCGCTCGCCGAAGCGGAGGGAGTCAAAGCAACGGTTCTGCCCACCTCCATCGATGTGCAAAATTACCGGATCAAGCAACATCAGGATGGACCCGGCCTAACAATCGGGTGGGTCGGCTTGAGCGACGGCCTTCGCTACCTGCAGAGCATTCATCCTGCGCTGCGTGAACTCTCGCAGCGACACCCTGGGGTGCAGTTGAAGGTGATTTCGGACAAGCCACTTCACCTGGATGGAGTTCGCGTCATCAATGAAGTGTGGCAGGCCGAGAAAGAGCAGGACCACCTCTCCAGTTTCGACATCGGTATCATGCCGCTGTGGGACTCGGTCTGGACGCGAGGAAAATGCGGCTTCAAGATTCTGCAATACATGGGGGCGGGCCTGCCAGTCGTCGCTTCGGATGTTGGGGTAAATGGCGAGATCATCACTCCCGGAAAAAACGGATACCTAGCGACTGAACAGGCGGACTGGACGGAGCGGATTAGCGAGCTCGTACAAAGCGCGGAGCTGCGACGCTCGTTCGGCAGGAACGGCCGTGCGCTGGTCGAGAACGAATACTCGCTCGATCGCTATGCGCAGCGATATGCGGAGCTTCTACGCAGCGTCGCCGGTAATAATTGAATCACCAACATGCGGCTCCCACCGGTTCTGATCATTGGCGCGCATCGCTCCGGCACCACCGCCACCGCGCGTGCGCTGGAGTTGTTAGGCTTGGAGATAGGACAGCGCCTCGACAGCCACCGCGAATCCAAACCCTTGCAACGCCTGCACGACGAATACCTGCAGCGCTGCGGCGCGAGCTGGTTCAACCCGGACGCATTCCTGCAGCGCCTGGACAGCAAAGAGGAGGCCAAGGCCGCGGCCGACTTCCTAGGCCAGGCTAGTCAGCACCGCTTCTCGGAGATCTTCGGCTACAGAGGTCTCAATGGTTGGTGGCGAAAGCGCCGAGTTGATCGCGGCAAAGCCTGGGGCTGGAAAGAACCGCGCACCACGCTCTTTGCGCGAGCTTGGCTCCGCGTTTTCCCGGAGGCTCGCGTTCTTCACGTCATCCGCCATCCGGTGTCGGTGGCCTCCAGCATTCGCCAGCGCGAACTCAGGTTTCGCGCCGCCGGCGACCAGCCAAAGCAAGGCTTGGATCAACTCGATTACTGCCTCCGGCTCGCACTCAGCTACGTCGCCGCTGGACGAGTTGCGGCAAAAACAGCGTCGCATTCGCAGGAGGTCCGGTTCGAATCGCTCCAGACAGCGCCTCTCGAGACCCTGCGCAATCTCGCCGCCTTTTGTGGACTTCGGCCTAACGAGAATCAACTCAGCGCTGCCGCGGCCACAATCCATCCGCCAAGTTCGCCTTGGGATCGGCTCAATCCCGCCGAGAGCGCAGCAATCCAATCCATGGCAGATGAGTTGCGCCGCCTGGGCTACCAAGCAGCGCCCGGCACGCCGCCGCAGGTGTGACCGGCTCTCGTAAGAGGCTACCGAAGAGCTCCAGATAGGCCCCGGCCCCACCCCCTTTCTTCTCCCGTGCCAGGAATTTGATCCCGGAAGAGTGCGACGGTCAGAGACCGCCGCCACAGCTACACCGTTTTCTTCTGCAGCGGCGGTCTCTGACCGCCGCATACGTCCTCCCCGCGCCGCGCCGATTTCACCTCCAGACGAATTCGCTGCCCGTCACTTCACGTGCGTGGCATCTTCCCAGCGAATAGCCGCGCGCAGCAGCTCTCCCAGCGAGCTCACCCCGAACTTTTCCTTCGCCCGCGCACAGTAAGCCTGCACCGTCTTCAAGCTCAGGTGCAAGTCCGCCGCGATTTGCGACGTCGTTAGGCCCTGCCCGAGCATGCGAAAGATCTCCAGTTCGCGATCGCTCAGTTGCTCCACCGGCGATGCGCTGGTTGCCCGGCGCGGAGTGCCGAGACGGCGCGCCATCGCATTGAGCACACGTTCGCTGACGTAAACGTCGCCCTGCAAGACCCGGCGAATCGCCGTGAGCACGTCCTTGGTCGTCTCCCGCTTCATCACATACCCTTTCGCTCCCGCGCGCAGCGCTCGCTCCGCGTAAAGCAGCTCGTCGTGCATCGAAAGAACGATCAACGCCACATTGGGAAAGTGAATGCGGAGATCTTTAACCAGTTCCAGGCCGGAAGCGGTCTTCAAGGAAATGTCGATCAGCGCGAGATCCGGCTTTTTCACCCCGATCCCTGCGAGCGCCTGCGCCGCATCTTCGGCTTCGCCGCAGACAATCAAGTCGGATTCCTGGTTGATCAGGTTAGCCAGCCCTTCGCGCACCAGCGGGTGATCATCCACGATGAAGATTTTTGACTTGGTTTCCATATTGTTCCTTCGCCTTTCGATTTTTACTGCTCGGTTTGTCTGCTCACTTTGCACAGGACGGTCGTCCCCTTCCCCGCCCTCCCCTCTACTCGAAATTCTGCGCCAATCAGGGCCGCGCCATGCTGCATCAGCCGGAGGCCGAGACCCTGGCCGTTCCGATTTTCCGGCAAACCCACTCCGTCATCCGACACCGCCAGCTGCAAATCGGTTTCAGTTTCCTCCAGCCGGATCTCGATCTGCTGCGCGCGTGCATGTTTAACGGCGTTCATCGTCGCTTCCTGCGCGATGCGATGCAGTTGCATGGCAACGTTCGCGTCGCTCACGCTGATCACACCGTTGCTATCAAAAGTGCAGGGAATGCCGGAGCGCTCGGTCATGTTTTCGGCCAGCCCATGCAGCGCTACCATCAGCCCGTCCGCCTCCAGTTCAGGCGAGAAAAGGCCACGGGCCAGGTTCCGGCTCATGTCGATCCCTTCCTCGATATAACGCACCACGGAATCGGCCTGCGCGACTTCGGCCGCGCTCCGTGCCGCCAGTCGTTGTCGCAAGGTTTGCGCGGTCAAGGCGGTGCCGGTCAGGTGCTGACAGAGACCGTCATGCAATTCCTGGCCTAACAAAAGCCGCTCCCGCTGGGCGATCTCATTGATCTCCTGGTCGAGGCGTTGTCGCTCGGCCATTTCCCGGCGCAACTCCCGCGTCCGATCACGCACGCGCTGATCGAGGTCGCGCAAAAGGCTGCGGAGATTATGGAGCAAGACGGTGAAGACCACGTAGGCCGAACCGGCCATGGCGATGTTCCAGGCGCCGACGGTCGGAATGCCGGCGAGCAGATCGGATGTGATCCATGCGCCGATGCTGACCGCGGAAAAGACGAAGCCGAACCAAAGCCCTCCCAGCCAGGTGGCGAAGGCGATCGGCACCAGGTAGAAAAGCAACAGCGATTGCTCGTAGCCGGTGAGGTAATCGAGATAACCAAGGCAGGCGACGAAGAAGACGCAGATAATCGTTAGGCCGGGCCACGACGAAACCGCCCGCTGTGCCAACGTTGGCCGATTCTCCTCCTCCATCGGGATGAGCCCCGAAAACATGGTTTGGATGTTATCCATTGCGGGCGATCATCACGAGTCTTCCTTTGACATCCTACATCACAGCTCGTTCAACCAGTGTGGGTTAAGTTGATTTACGTAGGCTGATGTCCTACAACCCTGCACGCCAAAGACCGGCAGAAAAGTTTCGGCACAAAACTGGAAGAATCGGACGTCGAGCAACTTACGAGTTATGCCACTAACGCCAGCGCCGGCGGCCAGACCGAGCGTTGTTCCAGCGTCGTTCGACTCGTTGATCCCTCCCCCTTTCAGAAAAAGGCACCGCCACGACGCGCTAATTGCTGCCGCGGCAGTCACAATGTTCTCATTGCTTCGACGCCGCTTCTGTCTCGATACCGGGGACGCGACAGAAACCGCCGCGAAAAAAATTTACTCGATAGCCATGGCAGGTCTCGATACGATGAATTTCGGTGCCGTTTACGATATAAAGCGAAAGGCGGGACTATATAGGGAAAAAGGGCGGTCCTGCCTGGCCGAAGAAAAAATCAGCCACACATGCCCATGAAACTCCCATCCCTGCGATATCTGCTGTTAGTGTTCTCTTTCGGATCGGTCGTACTCCTCAGAGCAGAAGTCCCCTTTACCGTGGTCGATTTAGGGACGCTGGGTGGCCAAAACAGCGTGGCAAACGCCATCAACGGTGGGAGCCACAATACGGCTGGGATGATCGTCGGATCCTCCGCTGTCACTGACAAAAATGATCACGCCTTTCTTTACGTCAGCGGGCAGATGTTCGACCTGAACAACCTCTGTGATCTCTCGAGCACGGATTTTCAGGTGCTCTCAACCGCCACCTCCATTAACGACTCCTGCCAGATTATCGGCGAGGGCCTAACCAAAGACGGGCAAAAGCACGCCTTTCTTCTTACTCCCACACCGGTCGATGGCGGCCAGTGGCACTACGTTTGTTGTCAATGGGTGTGGATTCAGATCGGCGGGGGCTGGTGGTGGGAATCAGACTGCCAATGTTACAAATGGCACGGCCCGCCCGGCAATCACCCGGAATGCCCGCCGCAGCGTCCGCACTGCTGGTGGTGGCCACTCCCCTGTCCTCCGCAATGCGATGACTGCACTCAACCCCCGACCTGCTGGTGCTGTATCAACGGCGAAGTCTTGGAACTAACGGAGGACGAATGCCGCGCCCGAGGTGGAAAATGCTATGCCTCGAAGGAAGAAGCCCTACGCGACTGCAGGCAGCGCCAGACCTGCTGGGTATGCATCAACGGCGAAGTCATAGAAATGCCGACGACCGACCCGCGACTCAAAAACTTGCGCCAATGCTTCTCGTCGCGCGAAGAGGCCGAGCGATTTTGCAAAGAGGATCGAAATCCTTGCTGGGTTTGCGAGAATGGGGCTGCCGTCCCCCTCTCGGAGGAACGGTGTCAGCAGTATAACGGCCCTACCTATCGTTCCCGGCAAGAAGCTTTACGGAACTGTCAAAAGCCGCCCCTTGGTTGGTGCTGCCTGAACGGGGTCGTCCAAGGTCCTATCACCTGGGATGAATGCGAGCGCAGAGGCGGACTCTGGTATCCTAACGAAGCGGAGGCGCGAAACGCTTGCAATCGTCAGCCGCAGACGAACCCGCAACAACCGCAACCTCCCCAGCGAGGGCTGCACCATCGTCCGCCGGGCGGCAACAATGGCGCGGAGCCGAGCCGGCCTTACGAGAACAATCCACAATATACGCCGGGTCGTCCGCGGCGCCCTCAGGGCGGGGGCCAGTCCCCGCAGCGGCCCTTAGGCAGGCACCCCGAAAAAACAGCCAGTCCGTCACGCGGCGCTCGCTCGTTAGGCACTAATACCACCTCGGGCAATACGAAGCAGAGTCAGAGCTCACGGCGCCGGACCCGGCCGACGCCGACGCCAGGCAAACCTTAGCAGTGTAAAAGGAAACATCTCTTGGCCGCGTCTGGAACCATGTGGTGGCCGCGACGAGTTCGTTTGCGCTCAGAAGCGAAGGGCATCTAAGCGGCCCGATGCCGGATGGTAGCAACCTTTGGCCCCGTAAGCTGGTTGCACAGCATCTGTTGGCCCCGCGCAGTCAGGCCGCGGTTTTCGACTGGATGGCCATAGACATTTCGGCATAATCCGGCGCTCGGTATATGGCTACGCCACGGGAAAAGCTTCGTCGTCTCATGGAGACTCGCGGCTTTACCTTAGAACAGGCAGAACGAGTCGGAGTCCTAAAACGAACGCAGGGTTTGCCGCGGAACTACGGCGTTCGTGTCGTCAGCGGCGAGATCACGTTGGAATGTGCAAAACGACAGTTCGCTGCCCGTAGAGCCAAAAAGCGTGCATGGCGTAGCAAAAAGAGAAAACCCGCTCGGGTTGAGCCCCTGCTCACTCCTTTTCGTGCTATGGCGGAGTCGCTTGAGCGGCAGCGGCAGAGCCGTGAGTATCGGGCAGGGGATATATTCGCTAAGGGCCAGCGACTCCCCGGTTCATATGGTGCGACGCAGTAGACCACATCCTAAGAGCCGGACCGCCTGAGGCTCACTTCGAAGACTTAAGCTAGACTCAGACAGTCGCGTTTGTTTCTCTCAGGCTGGCCTACGCCTTCTGCCAGTCCTGCCGTTGGACGATCCTGCTAATTTCCTCAGCCGAGAGTGAATTCCCGACGGACGGCAAAAACCGCCTGGCCTGCTCTTCCGACACCGAAATCTGCAATTCCCCGGCAAGCATTAGGCTACCGGACCGGTTACCTCTTGGCATCTCTACCGCAAGGACCCTGACCATCTGTCTTTCGATATGTTTGTGCATATCTACTTAAAGACGAACTTTGCCGTCTGAACCGACAGTGAGTGTGTAGAATCACCGGCAGGGCGCGATTGGGATCCCGCGCCGGAGCCGGTCCGTGCCGCCAAGGCCACGGCTCCGGATATCTGCTCGCTTTAGCTGGTTTCCTCGCCTCGTGGGGCCGTCGGTGACAGGTTGGCGGAGGCCCGGGTGCCAGAATTGGCTTGCATAACCGGTTATGGTCATTACATTACCGACAGACTTTGACGGAAACCCTGAGTGGGGTGTTCCCAATTTGCGGCGGCGGAGAAGCGATTCTCCGCCGCCGTTTTTTTAGACCACTGTTAACGCCGCCGTTTTCAAATACTCTTTCTCGAAGGTCCGTTTGTTGGGAAGGAGTGACCTCATGAAATCCTGGACGGAGTAGCCCAGGTCCTCTCGATGGTACACGATGATGTCGTCCAGAAGTGTTGGCTGCTCGAGTTGCCACTCGGAATCGTACGGCTCTACTTTCCGCCATCCGTGTTGGCTGATCTTCATCATGAGAACGCGATAGTAGGAGCTGCTCACCGCTCCGAGTTTGTTTGCCCATCGCAGAATCCACTGCATTGATACGCGCCATTTCAGCTTCAGGCGCACGAGTCTCTCCAGATTAAGCGGAAAGAGAGATGCACTTATGTCTTGCTCAGGCATCATGAACTCGGAAGCGAAATCGAAAGCTTCCTCGTCCATGTTACCCGAAGGCATGCGGTGCATTATTACGTGTCCGAGTTCGTGCGAGAGGGTCGCCCGCTGTCGGACATAAGACACCATTTGATTCAGAAGAATCATCGGAGTGCCCTCGTCGCAATAGACGGTTAGCCCGTCAACTTTAGGAGTGCCGAAGTCGAAAAATACGACGAGGCATCCAGCATCCTCTACGATCCCGACCAAGTCCTTAATTGGGCCGGCAGGTAAACTCCAAAAGTGCCGAAGATGGCGCGCAATCTCTCGCGCCCCATCCGAAAACTCATCGACCGACCAAGATGGACGCTCCTTCTTCTCCAACTCCGTCTTTCGCAGAAGCTTACTGACTTCCATTCTCTTGATGTTAATCAGCGCCTCCATCCGTTTGAATATCCTCGCTGGTACGGCCGCCCTGCGCCGGAAGAATCCGTCCCCTAACGAGACCCGGCCACCCGGCTGCGTGAAAAACTCCACTGGATATCCAGTGACTTCTGCCAGCGCATTCAGAGCGGATGATTCAATGACGGTCGTTAAGCCATCTTCAAGCTTCGATAGCTTTGCCTGGGAGATGCCGATTCGTTTTGCACATTCTTCTTGCGTTAGTCCGGTTGCCAGCCGGGCTATCGCAACCATTTCTTGGTTAACTTCGCGGGTTTCTGAAGTCCGGTAGTCTTGCGCGACGTGTTCTTCTGATTCTTGAGCGTTTCGCTGTAATCGAGCCATTCGGAGGTAGTATACTGCTTATTGATGCTTCTTCTTTTCCATCTGCATCCGCGTCGTCAATCCTTTCAACCCATTCGGGCTTGTGGTTCACGACGTGGGTGATGAAAATGCCTACGAGGCCGTGTGCATCCTTTGGCACATAGCCTACGGTAACGAGGGGGAGTGAATCGCCGATCCCAGGTAAAGCCGGATTCGGATTCGGCACCTCCCCTAACTTGTCGAAAAAGTCCGCCTGTTTGGTTGGGAAATTAGAAGTCGTTAGGTTGGGCTTCAACTTCTTGAACTGAATAAGAAACTTGTCCTTAAAACTGAAAAGGCTTCGTCGGACGGCGTGGATTGAATGAAAATCCTTCTTGGGAAGAATCTCATGCGCGGCTCGAATCATCTGATCGTGCCGGATGTTCGCTGTTGTCCTTCTGGTATGAACCTCCGCCGTGGCTGAATAGTCACGATCGATGGAATCGAACCCTTGCCGAACCACACGGGCCAGATAGCTCCGGTAGGTCCCCAACGCTGTTAATATTTGAGACTTTGACATTACGGGTGTCAGTCTTAACCGAGCCCAGTAACATTTCAAGCACAAAATATTCCCAAATTATTCCGCCGGCTGAGGCAACCTTGCCGGGTGTGGCAAACATTTCAGCTGACGTCGAATCCCGTCAGTCGCCAAATTTCCGTTCTACCGACTTATAGATGTACAAATCCCTTCGATCGGTGATGCGAATGGTAGACCCTTCGTCGTCGTCGTCATGAAAGAGCGTCTGCTCGCCACGCCATACGCTGGGGTTCAGCTCAGGAATGTCGTAGTTATCAATGAAGGTTTGCGCGAACTCCTTGAGATTCATGTCGCTGCTGCCGAAAAGATAGTTGCAGAGCGGCCGGCTGAAATGAATCCAAGTCACTTCTTTTGTCGCTTTGTTGGCAAAAATCTGCCCAGCGATCCCCTTGCGGGCGCCAAGGTAAATATTCAGAATGTCTTCGCCTGCTCTTGCGATGTACAGGCCCTTCCCAGCGTGGGGTTCAATTGCAACGTAACAGTCGTCGAGTTGCATGCCGATGAATAGTCCTTTTACCACGAGCTTGCCTGCGCTGTTCGCTTCCAGACGAACTTGGGTCGACGCAGAGTCCTTCTTGTGCAGTTCAAGCTCCTGCACGGATCGTTCACGGATCGCTTCCAGCGATTCCCGCTTCTTCTCATGCGTTTCAGACGGAGATGAAGTCGTCCCCGCTAATGATTCCTGGTGGTGGCCCGCATCGACAGCCATCGTACCCACGCCACCTGTATGCGCACTCTTCTCTGTCGTGGGGTCGGAAGGAGTTGGCTGAGATTTCGCCAGCGTCTTTTCCTCCGCTGCCTGCGCGATTCTGTTGGCCTCAACCTCTTTTGCTCGTGCTACGTCTACCCGGCGTCGTTCGGCAACGGCACGAATCGGCTCCGGCAATTGAGCGATGTCTTTAGGCAGTTCATCGAACCGAAGGCGAGCGACACCACCTGCGTGAGTAAATGTGAACGTGTCTTGGTCGACCGCCGTGACTCGCACATTGTCATAATGCGCTCCCGCATTGGTCGTAAACGAGATTTGCGCCACCGGAGCATGCTGATCAGCCGCACTCAGCTTCGCGATATCAGCTGCTCTCATCCATTGCCCCGACCGCTTCCGCTCACCGCCGCGGTAGCGATCAAGTTGTTGCCGGAGGACATCTCGTCGAAAACTCAGCTTTGAGACAGAACTCGGAAACTTCTTTCGAACCGTATCCAAATTGGCTAAGTCGCGGGCGGCACGATCAGCATCCTCCGTGGATTCAATATTCTGGGGATCGATGTCCACGGCGATCTCGCGATCGCGAAGACTTGTCCGCATGGGTGCCAGAGCGGACGAACCGTCGATTCCCTCAAAATAAGCCCGCTGAAAGTACACAATACCTGCTACCAAGTTGTTTTTAAAGGGCATCGTCGCGCCCGGGATTTTAGCGAACCCGTCGCTGGCGCTCTTCCAGGAAATCGCCTCGAACTCGATCGCCTCCGGTATGGCGCCCATGTGATCGGAGTAGAGCAAAAGTCCCTTTGTCTGGGCATTAACGCCTCCGCACAGAAGGTGGCAGCCTATCGTCAAAAGAAATAAGTATTTTCTCACGATGTGACTGGACCTGATGAACTTGTGTCGCTTACGGATGCAAGGCCTAGCAGGACCGCAGGCTGCGTCGAGCTGTTTTTCGCAGGGCCCGATACGAACTGGTTCGTGGCCGTGCGTACCGCATCAATACAAAGCCGGTCCCCAAATAATGAATGCAGCATAGATTTTCCAGCGATGATCATATAAATCTGCCTCGCAGTAGTCAGGTTGTTACAACCCGCTTTTGCGCATGCAGCGTGGATCGCATCAAAGATTCGCTCTTCGCAATAAAGTGCGACACAGTAACCGGGGTGATCGGCGGGAAGTTCAACGATCGCACGCGGTATCAGCGCAGCGATATGCTTCGGATTTCCCAATGTCTTGCCCAGCAGATCAAAGATGCAATCGGCCTGCTCCGATGGCCGCAGCGTTTCGTTCTCATTGATATACCGCATTCTCTTACGGAGTTCCGCGTAGCTGGCTTCAATCACCGCGCAAACAAGGTCGGCTTTAGCGGGAAAGTGCGTATAACAGGTCATCTTCGCGACTCCCGATTCAGCGATGATTTTGTTGATCCCGACGTGGTAACCGCTGGCGGAAAACAATTCGGCGGCTTTGTCTACAATCTCTTTTTTCGTGTCTCTTTTGATTTTCATAGGTTGGTCAGTTCAGGCTGCAGGCGATGCCGCGCAGTGTGTGATTCAGCTGGAGAAGAAGCGTTTCGCTCCATCGGGCAGGGAAAGGACGACTTGCGTTTACGAAGTGGCTCGTTAACGCGCTGGCTCAGTTTGTGAGCGCGTCTTTGACGCCGCCGTGTTAAAAGTTCTGAATGGGATTGGAGAAGTTATCTCTCAACGGTTTTCGCTTGGCGCTATCGGCCGACGATCTGAATGCCTACGTGCAGGATCTACCCGATAACAGCGAGGTCTCGGCCCTGCGAGAAAAGCACGCAGCAGACTGGTTTCTGAACTGGTTCGAAGGGAAGCTCTATGCTATTCCGCGCCATGAAAATCCCGCCGAATTGTTAGGCGCTCCCACAACCTTACAGTGCACCGATCACCTCGGGTTGATTCGTGCGAGGATCGCGGATGCGCTTCCAGGAGTATTCTCACCGCGCCCCGCCATTAGCTATAAACCGTTCACCTTCGTCGGGCTGAAGGAAGAAATTGTCGCCGCCGTCTGCGAGTCGCTGAATCTTAGGGATCCCCTTCTGAGCGAATTCCAAATCCGGCCCGCTTATGAGTTGGACGTCAAAGTGATCGCACTTGACGACGACAAGCCAGAGCTAGGCATCTTCATAAAAGTAGGCACAAAATGGTCGATCACGGCGCAGCTCTCCGATCTGGCAGCGTCAAAAATTGACCTGCGCGGACTGTTCGTCGTACGACGGCAGGCTGAGAAAGGTGAGCGAAGGCTAGTCGGTGAAATCGATAGACTCGACAACGGCACTATCCATCTCTCGGAGCATTATGCGGGTACGGACACCGTGTCCGCGAGCGACGTGATGCTCGAAGGCTCGAAGGCATCCTTCGCCCGATGCCTGAAAGTAATTCTCCCAGGTTACCGGTACGAACAATTCGATAGGGAGCGAGACGAGCAAATGGCGCAACTCCTCGATGGCCCCGCTCTGTTTTCGATGCTGGATCGCATGGGTGGATTTCTCCGCGACCACTCGCCGATTCGTCTCGCACCTGATCTTGAGGCGAGCGTGGGCAACCGCTTCGACCTTGCGAATCCTGAGCCGCCAGCGCGGAAGATCATCGATCAGTTCCCGCCTGTAGAATTCTGCTACGACACAGCGCGCACGAAACGCAATCAATACCCTTGGCTCGGCCTCCAAAATTTTGGCCCGTTCAGCCGGTCATGGTTTTCCAAGCGATCGCCTTTCATCCTGCTCGTCTGTCCGGAGCACGTCCAAGGTCCAACGGAGCAGTTCTTCCGACTATTCAGGGACGGCATTACATCCGTTCAAAACTCCAAATATCCAGGTGGCTTTGCGAAAGTTTTTTCGCTGGCGGAGGTGAAGCACGACGTGTTGAAGGTGCCACTCGCGAAGGCCGGCGGACAAATCGCACAGGCTTACTGCAAAGGGATCGGGGATTTTCTCGCCCGTGTCGACGCTCAACCGGACGCTGCAATCGTCGTTATTCAAGACGAGCACGCCAACCTGCCGGAACGGAATAATCCTTATCTCGCATCAAAGGCGATGCTTCTGATGCACGGAATTCCCGTCCAAGAAATAAAGGTTTCGCGGGTCTCTCAAAAACCAGCTTCCCTGCAATACATCCTGCAGAATATCGCCGTCGCGATGTACGCGAAGCTCGGCGGTACGCCGTGGACCGTTGATCATGACTTACCTGTTACTGACGAGATCGTGATTGGCATGGGTTATTGCGAACTGTCAGGAAGTCGCTTCGAGGAACGACAGCGCTTCGTAGGTATCACCACAGTGTTTCAGGGCGACGGCAATTATCTCCTAAGTCACCTGTCAGGTGAGTGTCCTTACGACGAGTACCCCGAACATCTCCGCCAAGCGACGCGCGATGTCCTGTCCGAAATGCGTAAGCGTAACGGCTGGAGCCCAGGCGACCGCATTCGCATCATTTTTCACATCTACAAGCCGCTAAAAAGGGTCGAAATATCGCAGATCGTGGCCGACTGCGTCGACGTGTTACGTCCTGAGTTTGAGGTGGAATTCGCGTTCCTGACTGTGAAACACGATCACTCGTTTGCTTTGCTGGATCTCGAGGAGAGAGGCATGGAAGTTCGAGGCTCGCCAAGAAACAAGGGCGTCTTCGTTCCGAAACGCGGTTGTATGGTCCAGATTGGTCCGCACACAACGCTCCTTAACACGACAGGCACACGGCTTATCAAGCGAGTGAACACTCCGTTGCCGGAACCATTGCTCATCCACCTGCATCCCGAGTCGACGTTCAAGAGTCTGAATTATCTTAGTGAGCAGGTGTTAAAATTCACGGGACTCTCTTGGCGGTCGACCCTCCCTGCGCGGAAGCCCGCGACCATCTATTATTCGGAATTGATTGCTGAGCTGTTGGCCCGCTGTCAGGAATTGCCGGACTGGTCGCCGGCCGTGTTGAATTCGAAGCTGCGCTCGAGCCGTTGGTTCTTGTGACGAAATGAATTTATCCGTCGTCACATCCTTCGACGCGCAGCTTGCCCGATTGGCGGGCATCTATAACCAAAGCGTGACCGTTCCCTCGCCGGAAACGGGTTTCGTGTCTTTCGTCTTCCAGGCGGTCGATGAGACTTGGCCATCAGCGTTGCGTGTTCCGGATTTTCGCGCGGTCTCGCTCGATCACAGTGACCGCTCGCCTTGGCTCGCAACGATTGGTTACGGCTTCCATTGCGGACAAAACGAGAGCTCCGAGTTCCTCGTTGCGTGGCGGGCGGGTATGGCTCGGCTGATGCAGCGAGATGCCTTCCCAACGGATCGAGCGTCGTTCGTTTATCGTCCCGTCGAGCTCCTGGGCATTTGCCTCGGGGCAAAAGTCTGCGAACCCGAAGGATCGCCTGCCATCGAATGGCTTCGGGGGGTTCTGAGAGAACATCAGCGCAAGGTCACGCGAAGCCAGGCATGGGAGAGTAATTGTGGATTCCTGGCCGCCGAGTGCCTTCAGGCGTCTTGGCCTGCCTATCGAGTCCCACAGATTGAAGATCTATCTCTAGAGGAGTTAGGACTATGTCTACTTCTGGCCGATGCCGAGCGAATTCCGATAAATATCGAGGACATCGCGGCAATTCGGAATCAGATCGCTCTGCGAGTATTGGACCTCGCCATCGAGCATCAGCCGAAAAGCGGTGATGTTGCAGCTGCCGGTCTCGTCTACCGGACAATTCGATCGTGCTACCATCAGTTCATCCAATCGGAGCACGCTACAAATTCGCAGCTCCGCAGCCCACAACGTGATGCTTCGACCCTGGTCCAAAACATATTTCGACGTTTTCCGCGGATCGCTCATCAACTGCTCAAGCGACACTCGGGTCGCGCTACGCTCAAGGTCGAAGACGAATACGATGTGCAGGATCTTCTCCATTCGTTACTGCAAGTCTTCTTTGACGACGTGCGACCGGAGGAATGGACTCCCAGCTATGCGGGTAGAAATACACGCGCCGATTTTTTGTTAAAAAAAGAGCGAATTATCGTCGAAGCTAAGATGACACGGACGAACCTGAAACAGAAGCAAGTGGTCGAGCAACTGACTATAGATCGTGCGCATTATGCGGGACATCCGGATTGCGACGTGCTGCTCTGCTTTGTGTACGACCCTGACCGCCGGCTCGACAATCCGGCCGCGATTGAAAGCGATCTTTCGACCGATTCGTCAGAACCACGAACGATAGTCGTGGTGGCTACCACGTAGCCGGGTACAAGCCCTGATCTCAGATTATTCGGCGATAAATAGTTGCCGGAACATTACATTCATCTGACGAGAGGCGGCAGATTTTGCGTCGTCATCTGGGCTGGGCTTTGCGAGGCTCGACAAACGCTCGAATAAAGAAAACACCCTATAAGCAGAAAAGCGGAAATGGTAGCGTGACCGAACTTCTCAATGAGCTTTGGAATGCGGCTACTGGTCGCAGCGGGGGCGTTTAGCGCAGAAGATTCGACAACGATAATTTTGATGAGAAACGTGGGTTCAACTTTCCCCGAGTGATTGGTAAGCCGGAGTTCACCAATCTGAAACATGGCCATCAAGAAATCTGACCTCTACTCGTCGCTCTGGGCTTCCTGTGATGAACTCCGCGGGAGCATGGATGCCAGCCAATACAAGGACTACGTCCTGTTCATGCTCTTTATTAAGTACGTCTCGGACAAATACGCTGACTACCAAGGGTTCGAGGCTCCGGTCGTTATCCCCGAGGGCGCCAGTTTCGCGGACATGGTCGCTCTTAAGGGACAGCCGGATATCGGCGATAAAATCAACAAACAGGTCATCGCGCCGCTTGTAGATGCGAACTCCCGTTTGGCTCGCAGCGATTTCCCGGACTTCAACGACCCAAACAAGCTCGGTGAGGGTGACGCGATGGTGAAGCGGTTGGAAAACCTCGTCGGCATCTTCGAAGATCCAAAGCTCAACTTCTCGAAAAACCGCGCGGAGCACGACGATATCCTTGGCGACGCCTACGAATATCTCATGCGGCACTTCGCCACAGAGAGCGGCAAGAGTAAGGGACAGTTTTACACTCCGTCGGAAGTCAGCCGAATCATCGCGAAGGCGATTGGCATCTCACCGGACAACACCAAAGCGTCAACCACCGTTTACGATCCGACCTGCGGCTCCGGCTCCCTTCTGTTAAAAGTCGCCGCCGAAGCGGGCAAGCACATCACGTTGGAAGGACAAGAGATGGACGTGACCACGGCGGGTCTAGCTCGCATGAACATGATTCTGCACGACTTTCCGACGGCGAACATTGTTCATGGCAACACGCTCGCTGCGCCCAAATTCAAAGATGGCGCGCAGCTGCGCACCTACGACTACGTCGTCGCAAATCCGAAATTTTCCGACAAGACCTGGAGCACCGGCATCATCGCGGCTAACGACCCATACCAGCGTTTTACCTGGGGCGTGCCCCCGAAGAAGCAGGGCGACTACGCTTACTTACTCCACATCATCCGCTCTATTAAGAGCGAAGGAAAAGGCGCCTGCATTCTTCCTCATGGCGTACTGTTTCGCGGCGGCGCCGAGGCCATCATTCGCCAGCAGTTAGTTCGCTCCGGCTACCTCAAGGGAATCATCGGCCTCCCAGCCAATCTGTTTTACGGAACCGGAATTCCGGCCTGCATTCTCGTGCTCGACAAGGAGAACGCTCCCGTGCGCAAAGGCATCTTCATGATTGATGCGTCGAAAGGCTTCAGGAAAGACGGACCGAAGAATCGCCTCCGGGAACAGGATATCCACCGCATTGTCGACAGCTTTACCAAACAGGCCAATGTGTCGCGATATTCCCGGCTCGTACCCGTCGAGGAGATCGCCGACCCAAAAAACGATTACAACCTGAACCTTCCGCGCTACATCGACAGCACCGAGCCGGAAGACTTGCAGGACATAGATGGCCACTTGTGCGGCGGAATCCCGGACCGCGACATTGAAGACCCCGCGCGATTAGGTCCTTATTGGGAGATTTTGCCGGCCGTTCGGAGCGCATTGTTCGAGAATGGCGATCGGGCCGGATACTCCCGACTCAAATTGCCACTAGGCCAAGTGAAAGCCGCCATCTTTGGCCACGCTGAGTTTACCGCCTTCAATAACTCTGCGACGAAGCTATTCGAGCGTTGGAAGGAGAAAGCCACCCCGTTTCTCAAACAGTTCGCGGAAGACAGCTTACCAAAGCCCCTCATCGCGAAGATTAGCGAGGACCTCCTCTCTACTTTTAAGTCCGCGCCGCTGCTCGGCGCCTACGATGTCTATCAGCACCTCATGGACTACTGGGCCGAGACCATGCAGGACGATTGCTATCTCATCGCCGATGCTGGGTGGAAGGCGGGTGCGCAGCCCCGCGAAATCCGTCAGCTGAAAAACAAGGAAGGCAAACTCGTCTGGCCCGAAAAGGAAGACTTCAAGAAGGGCAAGCGCCGTTTCAAGTCCGACCTCGTCCCCACCGCCTTACTCATCGCCCGCTACTTCGCCGCCGAGCGGGATGCCATCGCCGTCCTCGAAGCCGAACTCGCCGGAATCGAGCAGCAGCTCGACGAAAACCGTGAGGAGCAAAACGGCGAGGAAGGACTGCTCGCTGAAGTCATCGAAGGCGAGGGCGAGAAGCAGAAAATCACCACCAAAGCCGTAAAGGCACGCCTCAAGGAAGTCGGGGGTGACCCGGACTACGCGGAGGAACGCCAGGCCCTCGAAGACTACTTCAAGTTGCTCGACCAGCAGACCGAGACCAAGACCAGGCTCAAAGCCGCTCAGGATGACCTAGAGGCCAAGCTGGACGCCAAATACCCCAAGCTTACGGAGGACGAAATCAAGACGCTCGTGGTGGACGACAAATGGCTGGCCACGATTGCCGCCGCCGTGCAGGGCGAGCTGGACCGCGTCTCACAAACCCTCACCGGCCGCGTCCGCCAGCTCGCCGAACGCTACGCCACCCCGCTGCCGCAGCTCACCGAGGAAGTGGCGACGCTCGCCAACCGCGTGGACGAACACCTCAAAAAGATGGGGGCGGTATGGAAGTGAAAACCGGCTACAAACAGACCGAGGTCGGCGTCATCCCGGAGGACTGGGATGTTGCGCAGATCAGCGATGTTTGCCGATTGATTAACGGGCGGGGGTTCAAACCGTTTGAGTGGAAAACTACCGGTCTCCCGATCGTCCGCATTCAAAACCTCAACGGTTCGGAGGATTTCAATTACTACTCGGGCCAATACAACTCGAAGATTCTCGTCGAACACGGGCAACTCTTGTTCGCTTGGTCAGGAAGTCGCGGCACTTCGTTTGGACCACACGTTTGGAATGGGGGTCGCGCACTGCTGAACTACCATACTTGGAAGGTGGAAGTTAACGAATCCACCGTGACACCGGACTTTCTAGTTCACGCGCTCCGACAACTCACCAGCTACATTGAAGATAGGGCGCACGGCGCGTCCGCGCTTGTCCACACGCAGAAGTGGGAGATGGAAAAATTCCCAATCGTGATGCCCACGACCCTCCCCGAACAACGCGCCATCGCGACGGCGTTGAGCGATGTGGATGGGCTGCTGGGCGGGCTGGACCGGCTCATCGCCAAGAAGCGCGACCTCAAACAGGCCGCCATGCAGCAACTCCTCACCGGCCAAACCCGCCTCCCCGGCTTCCACGGCGAGTGGACGGTGAAGACCTTCGGCGAGTTGTTCAGTTTCAGCGGCGGCTACTCAGCATCCCGCGACCAGCTTTCATCGGAAGGCCACTGCTATCTGCATTACGGGGACATCCACGGGGCGACGAAGACGACTGTTGATGTGCGGGCCGACTATCAGAACATCCCCAAGCTGGACATTCCGCTCAAGCGGGTCGCGTCAAAGTCCCTGCTCGAAGATGGCGATGTCGTTTTCGTGGATGCTTCCGAGGACGACGAAGGAGCGAGCAGACATGTCGTCGTGGTGAACAAGGACAAGAAGCCGTTCATCTCCGGCCTTCATACCATCGTCGCCAAAAGCAAAACCGATGAGCTGGCCCATGAGTATCGGCGCTATTGCTTCCAGACGGCGGCCATCCGCCAGCAATTCCTTTTCTACGCCGTGGGCACGAAGGTTTCCGGTATCAGCAAGACGAACATCGCCAAGCTGAAGATGCCCGTTCCGAAAGTCCCCGAACAAACCGCCATTGGCGAGGTGCTGACGGAAATGGACGCGGAGCTGGCGGCGTTGGGGCAGCGGCGGGAAAAGACCCGCGCCCTCAAGCAGGCCATGATGCAGGAACTCCTCACCGGCAGGACGCGACTTGTTGCGCCAAAAGAAGCATAAACCATGTCGAAATACACAACCATCAAATGCTGGAGCCTGACCGATGCCGTTACCGACCCCAAGGTAGTCACTGCGGCGGCACCGTCGCTCCTGCTTATCAAAAAGAGCATCCTGAAACTCGGGTATCGCGCCTTCGCCGTGAATGAACGGGATGCCATCGAAATGCAGGCGTGGTATCCCAAGTTTCTCTTGGGCGAAGACGTCCGGTTCTACATTGACGGCAGCGGTGTGTATCGGCTCGTCAACTGTGACCTAACGGAAAATGAACTGTATTTCGAGCGACTCAATGTCCCTATCGGTCACAAACCTTGGGTATTCTATAGCTGGCAATCGGACTTCAACTCGTCGCGGTCAGCGATTAAGGATGCACTGACTGAGGCAATTGCGCACATCAACGATGCGTTATCACCTCGTCAGAATTTAGAGCTAGTGGAGTCCACCCGGCCTGAAGACGGTGCAAAGAACATCGTGGAAGCCATTCAGGACAACCTGAACAAGTGCATGTTTGCTGTTTTCGACATCACAAACATTGCATCTGTGAAATTGCCAGATGCTCTGCCTCAAGCAGGGGGCGGCGCGCCGATGCCGCAAGAGGAGGCAAAGGCATACCCGAATCCGAATGTGATATTTGAACTCAGTTACACATTGGCTCAAAAGCGCCCCAATCAAATCCTCTTGGTGAAAAATGGGCGCAAGAAAACCTTCCAGAATGACCGGGTGCCGTTCGATTTCGAACACAACCGGCGGGTTGATTACGAGAAGCCTGCGAAACTGAAGACGGAGTTGAAGGCCATTCTGGTCGAGTATTTTCGCAGCGCGAACTACATCAAGGCGGAATGAGAGACCGTGCCAATCGACCACGGCGGCAGAAAACCCGCGACCTCAAACAGGCCATGATGCAGGAACTACTCGCGGGAAAGACGCGACTGATTCCGAATTAGACACGCTGCCTGATGAACTCCGAAGCAGAACCGAATTACTACCTGGTCCGAACCAGCCCTGACTTAGTTGAAAAAGGAATGGTTGGAGTGGGGTGGTCAGATTCCGACTTCGGCGCAATCGGAAGCGCCGAGGAAGCTATCCGACAAATCAATGATTCATATGGTGTTGGGCGATGGGGAAATCAGATCCGTAGGTTTTTCGATATTGCGGAAGGCGACGTGATCGTGGCGCCTATTCCGGTACTTTGTCGTGATCGGGAGAGCGACGGGCGGTTTGTTCTTTGATCGAGCCTACTATAATAAAGACCGCGCGAATCTGCGACGCGTAGCATTTCCGAGAAATGAGGAAGGCCGCGTCGTCAGTATCCCGCGCAACTCGTTCTCCGAAGCGTTCCAGCGTCGGCTTCGCGTTCAGGGAATGACCGTCAATGAGTTAGGAGAGTTCGGCGACGAGATAGAGGCAGCACTGAATAGTATTGAAAAGGGAACGGCGCACTCATGGGTCAATCAACTGCACGAGGAGGTTGGAAGGCAGCAGGGCGAATTCAGAAAGAAGCTGCTTGCAAACATTCAAGCTGGGAGAACCAATCTGCGAACCGGTGGTATTGGGCTCGAGAACCTGGTTTGCGAGCTGTTGACCATCGAGGGATACAAAGCCCGCGTATTCTCCAAACGGCACTTCGGAAGTTTTGCCGATGCGGATGTGCAGGCCTCCCGCAGTGATCGCTGCGCGTCTATACATTTGTTAGTTCAGGTTAAGCATCACCAGGGGTATTCTGATGCCCACGGAATTGATCAGCTTAAAGAAATTCAGAAGGCGCACGAAGGCGAGTACGACGATCATCAGCGCGTATTTGTCACGTCAGCATCGGTCCCCGAGGAAGTGCTCAAGGCCGCGCTGGAGGCGGGCATTACCGTGATCGCCGGCCCAGACTTCGCGGATTGGATCAGCGAGCACATTGAGAAACTATCGAGGGAAACTAAGCTGGCATTGGGAATCTACGAAGTTCCCGCGGTCTTATAGATTGGGAAATTTTCCGCAGTATTGCGCTGATGTCTGAACGCCCTCGCCCCGAACGTCTGACGCAGAACCGAGTGGCCGCTCTGTTTACCGACCCGGCCCATTTGGATTACCTGGGTTATCGCCATCTCGGTGACTGGCAGGATCGTGCAAACAATCGCCCGATCGAGACGGCGCTCTTGCGAAACAACCTGAAAAAACGCGGCTACAGCGAGGCGCAGATTTCCGCTGCCCTTCGGAAACTGGAGACAGCCGCCGACTCGACCGGCATCACACTCTACCAGGCTAACCTGCGCACGTACCAACTCCTGCGCTACGGCGTGCCGGTGCAGACTGCGGCCGGCCAGGCGCACGAGACGGTGCACCTCGTCGACTGGGAACACCCAGGGAAGAACGACTTCGCGCTGGCCGAGGAGGTGACGCTCAGCGGCGGCTACCAGCGCCGGCCCGACATCGTGCTTTACCTGAACGGCATCGCCATCGGGGTGATCGAGCTGAAGCGCAGCTCGGTGGAAGTGGCCGACGGCGTCCGCCAGCTCATCACCAACCAGGAGGAGATCTTCAACAAGGCTTTCTTCAGCACGGTGCAGGTCGTGTTCGCCGGCAACGACTCGCAGGGGCTTCGCTACGGCACCGTCACCACGCGACGAGCAGTTTTTCGTGGAGTGGAAGGCGAACACCGGATGGCGAAACCGCCGGAGGCGGGTGCGCTGCTCGACCGGCCGCTGGCGGAGCTGTGCGACAAGACCCGTCTGCTCGACCTGATCCGCAACTTCATGATCTTCGACGCGGGCCAGAAAGAAGGTGCCGCGTCCGCACCAGTTCGCGGGCGTGAAGGCGGCGCAGGAGCGCATCGCGCAAGCGCGAGGGCGGCGTCATCTGGCACACGCAGGGCAGCGGCAAGAGCATCCTGATGGTGCTGCTCGCCAAGTGGCTGCTGGAGCACGATCCCGAGGCGCGCATCCTCATCGTCACCGACCGCGACGAACTGGACAAGCAGATCGAAGGAGTGATGAGGAACGCCGGGGTGATCGGCGCCGATTCGCCATCGCCGCGCATCACTTCGCGCGCGGAGTTCGTGGAGAAGCTTGGCGCGCCAACGCCGCGTCTGCTCTGCGCGCTCATCCACAAGTTCGACCCCGCCGACCTGAAAGGGCCGCCGCCGCCGATGCACGGCCGCTTCTACGTCTTCGTGGACGAATGCCACCGCACGCAGGGCGGCGACATGAACAAGCAGATGAAGCGCTGGCTGGAGGGCGCGATCTTCATCGGCTTCACCGGCACGCCGCTGCTGCGGAAAGACAAGCAGATGACGCGGGACGTCTTCGGCACCTACATCCACACCTACAAGTTCCACGAGGCCGTTGCCGACAAGGTCATCCTCGACCTGAAGTACGAGGCCCGCGACGTGCCGCAGCGACTCACCTCGCAGAAGGCGATCGACACGTGGTTCGAGCAAAAGACGAAAGGGCTGAACAATTTCCAGAAGGCGGTGCTGCGCAAACGCTGGGCGACGCATGGAGGAGCTGATGAGCGCCGGCGAGCGCAAGCAGCGCATCATCGCCGACATCATCGAGGACTTCGGCCTCAAGCCGCGACTGAACAACGACCGCGGCACCGCGATCCTGGTGGCGGCCTCCATCTACGACGCCTGCCACTACTTCCGTCTGTTCCAGAACACGAGCTTCGGGCATTACTGCGGCATCATCACTTCGTACGAGCCGAACCACAACGCGATCTCCCGCGAAGCCGCCGAACAGCGACGAGCGCTACAAATTCGACACCTACACCAAGCACGTCCTGACGAAGCGGCCAGACGACCAAGCAGTACGAGGACGAAGCGAAGCGGCGCTTCATCGAAGAGCCGGCGAACATGAAGCTGCTGATCGTGGTGAGCAAGCTGCTCACCGGCTTCGACGCGCCGTAGCTGCACCTACATCTATCTCGACAACGAACTGCGCGATCACAACCTGTTCCAGGCGATCTGCCGCACCAACCGCCTCGATGGCGACGACAAGGACTACGGCTACATCGTCGACTTCAAGGAGCTGTTCGGCGACGTGCAGGAAGCGATTGCCGTTTACAGCTCGGACGAGCTGGACATCGACCAGGGCAACGGCGGCGAGAACAACGTCAAACTCAAGAACTGGCTGGTGGAGGGGAAGAAGCGGCTCGACGAGGCCCGCGAGGCGCTGCGCTATCTGTGCGAGCCGGTGCCGCCGCCGCGCGAAATGGAGCAGTACCTGCATTACTTCTGCGGCGACGCCGAATAATCCGAACGCACTCAACGAGACCGAGCCGCTGCGAGTCTCTTTTTACAAGGCGGTCGCCGTCTTCGTGCGCGCCTATGCCGCCATCGCCCAGGATCTCGACCGAAGCCGGATACTCAGCAGACTGAGATTGCCGCGCTTGCAGAAGGAAGTCGAGTTCTACAGCGGATACGCGCTCGGCCATCAAAAAACATTCGGGCGAGGAGCTGGACATCAAGCCGTACGAGGCGGACATGCGCCACCTCCTCAATACCTACATTCAGGCCGACCCCGCCGCCGACTTGGGAGACTTGAGTTCGCTCTCTTTGACGGAGCTGATCATCGAGACCGGCATCCACGACGCCATCGCCCGAAAGCTGAATGAGAAAGGCAAGCTTTCGAAGAACGCGATTGCCGAAGGGATCATCAACAACGTCCGCAAGACAATCATCCGCGATCAGCTCACGGATCCGAGGTTCTACGAGGAGATGTCGAAGCTGCTGGATGATCTAATCGCGCAGCGACGCGCAGAAACGTTGGCGTACGAAAAATTTCTTGTGAAAGCTGAAGAGCTAGTAAGGCGCCTTGCCAAGAAAGAACCGACCGAAGGTGTGCCGTCCGCGCTTCATGGAAACCAGGAAGCTATCGTGCTCTTCAATAATTTGGGCAGCATTCCCAAAAGCACTTTCAAATATCCGACGAACGAGGAGGAGAAGGCGAAACTTGCACTCGACATCGACCTCACAGTGCGGGAGCAGGCACCGGCCGGATGGAAGGGTGATCCACCGCGAGAGAAGGAAGTTTTGAATGCGCTCTTTCCTCTTTTGTCGCGGGATCGCACCGCGACGCAGGCTGTCTTTAACATCGTGAAAAATCAGCGGGGCTACGAATGACTGAAACGCTAGAGATTGGGGATTTATCGATTCGCTTAGCAAAGAAGGATATCAAGAACGTTCACCTGTCCGTTCATCCGCCCGATGGCCACGTCACACTGTCTGCACCGAGCGCGACGCGGTCCGACGTCGCACGTGCATACGCGGTAAGCAAGCTGGGTTGGATTCGCGACCAACAAAGGAAGATGCGGGCGCAGGCGCGAGAAACACCAAGGCAGCTTGTTGAGCGCGAAAGTCATCATTTATGGGGTCGACGCTATCTTATGACAGTTGTGTATCGTGACGCGAAGCCAACTGTTTCCCTCGACCACAAACGAGTCACGCTGGCCGTTCGTCCAGGGAGCAGTCACGCCAAACGCGCTGAGGTGCTGCACGAGTGGCATAAGCTGATCCTCCATGCAGCGATCCCGCCGCTCATAAAAAAGTGGGAAGCGAAGCTAAACGTGAGGGTCGCCGGGTATTTTTTGCAACGGATGAAAACCAAATGGGGAAGCTGCAATCACCGTTCCGCCCGAATACGCCTCAACACCGAACTGGTGAAAAAGCCTAAGGATCTGCTCGAATACGTCATCGTGCACGAGATGGTTCATCTCATCGCGCCTACTCACGACGAACGCTTCCTCGAGGTTCTCAATGACAAATACCCGTCGTGGGCTGAAGCGCGTGCCGAACTAAACGAGCTACCTCTTACAGCGCAGACGTGGCCGCGCCGCTGAAGGCCAGGGCTTAGTGGAAGCAGCGCGTCCGTTGGTGGACAGTTAGTCGCGCCGCGTTTTCTCGGACGTGTAATCCTCGGCGGTAAGTTCCATCGGAGGGCGCACATCAAGATCGATCGCCATTCGCTTGAAGAGAGAGATAAACGCGGGAAGCCACTCCTGGAGCTTTCCCTTAGCGCTCGCAACCTGGACAAATCTTTTCGCTTCGGACGATATGCGGTCTTGAACCAGGCCCACCACAAGCGCCTTTCGTTCGTCGTACGGTACACGCACGAAATCTGCGATCCATCCCGCATCAAAGGCGGTGCCTCGAAGATTCCGTAGCCTAGGTTCGTCTAACGAATTCGGGTCGACGCCGTAATTCAAGGCAAGCAGTCGAATCACCGCCGGCGTCAACCGCCGCGCCCCCGACTCGTATTTCGTCCAGGTATCGGGAGCTATTCCCAAGCGATCCGCAAAATCCCTCGTAGGCAGTCCGGTCACTTGGCGGAGCACCGCGAGATTCTTCGCTCGATCGCGGACGGCCTGCTTCGCCGCCCCCTTCAATCGAGGGGGACGACCAACTGGGCGGCGAGAACCACGGGCTGCCATCGCTCCGGGATACCATCAGACGTCGCCGAAGAAAAGCGCCAACTCCAGGGCGTTGACAGGTATGGTTTCAGCTGTCCTTGACTTATATCGGACAAAAGATAGCCTTTATGTCCGAATACCCCCTTCTCTTATATGATGACGGAGCAACAATACAGCGCATGGCGCGCACAGATCGGCCTCACCGCCCAGGGCAAAGCCTATGTTGATTTCGTTCGAGACTCGCCACCATCCCGCCGCGTTCAGAGCGGTCGAGGGAACGTCCCCTGCCGCTACCCAAGCGCGAAAATGGGGATGGTGATCCAAGCGGAAAGCCACACCGTTGAGCTACCCTTTCTTTACTCACTGGAACGCGACCCTGAGGTCTTAGAGTACTATGACCAACCGGAAGCGGTCCGACTCAAATACAAGACCGGTGAGGGTAAGCCCGTTGGTGCGACCCACACCCCGGACTTTTTAGTCATCCGCCGAAATTCAGTGACATGGGTCGAGTGCAAACCGTCTGACCAGCTTCGGAAACTCGCCCAGAGCCAGCCCAATCGTTACATCCAGGATAACGACGGAGCATGGAGCTGTCCTCCGGGGGACGTCGTCGCCCAGGAGCGCGGTTTCGTATATCAGATTTTCTCGTCCGACCAGGTCGATCAGATCCTGCAGCGAAATTTTGTGTTTCTGGAGGAGTACTTCCGCGGCGCTGGCAATGAGGTTGCGGCCGACGTCACCGATCGCGTGGTCCGCGCTGTCCAAGGTTCGCCGGGAATTCGCCTGGATCAACTTCGCCGTGACTTAACAGACATCTCGGCCGACGCGATTCACTTTCTTATCGCCGAGCGCAAAGTGTACGTCGATCTTTCGGCTGCACCGTTGAAGGAGCAGCAACGCGTTGCCGTTTTCGCTGATGAAGCAATCGCGCGCGCCTACGCTCTGTCCGAACACGTAAGACTTGCGCCTCGCGAGGATGTCGAAGTGGCAGTCTCTTTATCGCCCGGTTCGACCGTTCAACTTGATGGTCGCTCGCTGAAGATCATGCATGTCGGTGATACAGCAGTGATGCTTCAAGACGAGCAAGGCGGGATGGTCGATTGGCCGAAGGATCATTTCAACGGCCTGGTCAAAGCCGGTCAGTTGATCGGGAATTGCGCTGCACCGGCTGTCAGGTCGCGACAAGAAACGCAAATACAAGATCGACTTGCAACGGCGAGTCCCGACCATTGTCGTAAGGCAAACGATCACTACACCGCAATCCAGCCTTACCTCAAGAAAGGTCTTTCGCACTTCGAGACGCTTGAGGAGGGAGAGGGTTCTGTGCGATCCCGTCGCCGTTGGATTCTTGCTTATCAACGCGCCGAAGAGGAATGCGGCTGCGGTTTCTTAGGATTGTTGCCAAAACCCAACGCAGGTAATCGCTCACCCAGGCTTCCGGAACGCTTGAGAACAATGATGAATACGTTCATCGATGAGCAATACGAAAGCATTCGCAACGAAAGCATCATTCAAGGTTGGCGGCGTTTCATTGGGGTGTGTAAGGCGGCAACGCCTCCGATAGATCCACCGTCACGACAAACGTTCACAACGGCGGTCCGCAATCGGCCGAAGTGGCAGCAAACCAAAAAAAGGCAGGGTGCCCGCGCTGCATATCGCCACGAACCTTTTCATTGGACTCTCGAGCACTCCAGCTCACGACACGGCGACCGGCCATTCGAGATTTGCCACATTGACCACACTCAACTCGATGTCCGCTGCGTTTGTTCAGAAACCGGCGATGACCTTGGTCGGCCGTGGCTGACACTTATGATCGATGCATACTCCCGTCGCGTCGTTGCGATATATCTTACCTTTGACGCCCCCAGCTACCGCTCGTGCATGGCTTGCTTTCGAGATTGCGTACAACGTTGGTCGCGCCTTCCTCAAACGCTGGTCGTCGACGGCGGCAAAGAATTCCAATCGACGATCTTCGAGATGTTTCTTGCCACGTATCAGATAACAAAGAAGCAGCGCCCTGCCGCTAAGGCGCGCTTCGGGTGCGTATGCGAGCGAATGTTCAATACCACTAACGAGCAGCTGATTCACAGCCTCTTGGGGAACACGAAGATCATGAAGAACGTTCGCCAGGTAACGAAGTCGGTGAATCCGGAGAAGCACGCGGTGTGGACGCTGGAGGCGCTTTACATCGCGCTTAATGAATACTGCTTCGAAGTCTACGATGTCACTCAGCATTCCACGCTGCTTGCTACCCCGCGATCCACTTTCGCAGCTGGCCTTGAACGTGGCGGTGATCGATCTCACGTCCTCATCCCATACACCGAGGCTTTCAGGCTTGCGACGTCACCGACGACGAAAAAGGGCACCGCCAGAGTACAAGTGAACACCGGAGTCACGATCAACTATATCGACTACTGGTGTGAAGAGTTTCGCCGTCCTGAACTTGAAGGCACTGATGTGCCTGTCCGCTACGATCCGTTCGATATCTCTATTGCTCATGCCTTCGTCTGTAAGCGCTGGACAAAGTGCGTCGGGCAATATCGATCAGATCTACAGGGTCGTTCCGAGAAGGAGTTAAGGATCGCCACGTCAGAGATCCGCGCCCGTAAGAGTCTGCAGTCACACCGAACCGCCAGTATAACCGCAAACGCAATCGCTCAGCAGTTAACTAGCACCCAAACGTCGGAAGCAGTGTTGGTCCAAAGGAGGCGTGATGCGGAGTTGCGAAAGGTCCTGCGAGTAATCGACGGAGGTCAGGTCACCGAAGTCTCGGCCCCGGACTCCATGCCCACGCCTTCGCCCGGGCCGCTCGATCGAGAGGAATCGAATGAGCTCGAAACATTCCAACTGAAGACATTCGGTACTTTCTAAATGGACAAGCAAAGTAAGCACCTCCTGAGCGAGACCGGCGAAGAGCGCCAGAAGCATTTTGACGATTACCGTTGCCTCCACCCGAGACTTGAAAAGCTCGTGGACCAAGTGATGCCGATCGTGCGCGGACCGGCGGGCACAAATATCGTCATGGTAGCCGGCCCGACCGGCGTCGGTAAGTCGACGTTAATTGAACTGCTGGTGAAGCGAATTACAGAAACGGCGCTCCCAACGCTTGCTGAACATCCTGGGCGGCTACCACTCGTTAATTTTAAGGTGCCCGCTCCCGAACGAGAGGTTAAATGGAATGATTTTTATATCCGATACCTGAGTCATTTGCAGAACCCGCTCGCTCCTTTTATTCGCAGCCGACAAGCGACCGTGCGTCAGAGTGTCGGACCCGACGAAGCCAGGACGATTTCTGGCAACAATAATCTTGGCGCGCTTAAGCGAGCCGTTGAAAGCGCCCTGGCTCACCGTAAACCCATGGCTGTGATCATCGACGAAGCTCAACATCTGATGCGCATTTCAAGCGGTCGCAAGCTCCTCGATCACCTAGAGGTGCTCAAGGCAATGGCGGACATGACGAACGTGCTCCACATCCTGGTCGGGACCTATGACCTCATCGCCAACGTTGACCTTAATGGTCAATTAAGCCGTCGTACAACACTACTGCACTTCAATAGATACGACATGGCTAACGGGGAAGACACCGTCGATTTCTGCAGCACCCTCAACGATTTCCAAAATCAATTGCCCCTTGAAAAGGTCTCGGACCTCCAACAAGACCGGAAACAAATTCTCGCATATAGCTGCGGATGCGTCGGAATACTGAAGAACTGGATGCAGAGGGCACTTGCGCGCGTTCTTGCACAAGGCCGGAATAAGCTAGACTTCAACGCACTCAAGGCGACGAAACTACCTCCAAAGCATTGCCTCTCGATTTTATCGGAAATAAATAAGGGCGAAGATATCTTCGACTCCTTAAACCAAGGTGAGGCATCCTTGTTTGAGCAGATCGGGGTAAAAGTGTCGGAGCCGGTTCAGCCTCCAAGACTGCCAGCCCTGAAGAAAAGGGATGTTGGGGTGCGATCGCCCATTCGCGATCCAGTTAATTCATTAGTCGAGGCAGCCTGAACTCCATGGCAACCAAGGACGAATTATTACCACCATCGATACCACCGCGAAGCCGGCTATATTCGATTGATCCAATCGGTCTTGGCACACCGCATGTAGAAAGCCTAACAAGTTACACTGTTCGCCTCGCGCGTGCCCATCATGTGACCCCCGGAGCATTGACCGCCCGGCAGATTGGACCAATGCTGGGACACTATCGAGTTGAGGAACCCGGATATGTAAATGTTAGTGGAGCATTCCACACAATCAACGGACATGAGACTCGAGCGGGAAAATGGATCGCTGCTCTAGAAGCGCTAACACTTCGATCGGATTTGAGCGCCCTGACACTTCGGCCATGGCGAAACGTAATCCCGTCTAAGTATGCCGCTTGTCGCACACACAAATCGTGGTGTCCTGAGTGTTTTCGGAGTGATCGTGAACCATACGAACGCCTGGTCTGGTCCTTCTGCCTCGCTACGGTCTGCACTGTGCACTGTTCGCCACTGGTGACAGAGTGCCCCACTTGCGAGAGTTCGCTTCCGATGCTCGGATCTGCGGAATACACGGCACACTGTGTGCGATGCAACGCGGAGCTCGCCGGTGAAAATCCAAAAGGTGGACAGTCGCTGCCAGCTGCGGCGCTGAAGCACGAGTTGGCAAATGCGAGACAATTGGAGAGTCTTCTCGATGTTGTGGATCTCCAGAATCCGCCTTCGCGAGGCCGCGTTGGCCTGGTGGTAACTCAGCTTTGGCGCTCACTGCGTCCTCAAGAGACTCCCGCATTGCTGAAAAGGTACCGTAAGCCAGGAACCCTTGCTCAGAACCGCCCATCGCTGTCGACCCTGGTTGCTATATGCCGTACCGCGGACATCACGCTGGGAGAGTTTATGTCAGCGCCACTCGAATCGCTTCGCTGCGCCCCGAAATCAGATGTCGGCATAGCTATAAAGAAGCGCGCGCCCTGTAGGCGAATCGATCGCGCTGCGTTGCACGCCAAATTTCAGAGTTTGGTGGACAGCTGTCAGGTTCCGCCTCCGTCTCTAACAGCCGCGGCGAATGCACTTGAGTGCGGTAGACCAGCGCTCAGAAAATGTTCTCCTGCCCTATGCTCTGTCGTGACTAAGCGTTACCAGGAGTTTATGGCAAAACGGGCGAATGAACGCCGGCAGCAGGTGCGTGGCGAGGTGCGGGATGCAGTCAGCAAATTGAAATCTGCCGGCACGATTCCCACAGAACGACGCGTCGCAAAAGAATTATTGCAGCCAGTCGCGATGACAAGTGCGGTCGCGCGAGAAGCGTTCCAATACTATACATCCGGGTCGCCTGGCTCGCAGGCACCTTGGGATTGTCCTCATGATCCGACTTCGGTTCGGCGAAACAGACGCCGCGCAGCGCAACAGAGCTGTGCTATGCATCGGTTGGCCCCGCACCCCTGACAAGCAACCAGTGGCCCCCGGGGCCAAGTGATCGTTCCTTCTACAAGCAGCCTAATGAAAAGTGGAGGCGAGGGGAGTTGAACCCCTGTCCTCGTCGCTTTCGACGCAAACATCTACATGTGTAGCCGGCGATAGTTTTTAAGGAGCCGACGTTGCACCGGCGCACTGCCGTCTCCCGAGCGTCCACGAAAATTCCTTCACCGGCCGGCGCGGTCACTCCGCCTTCCGATTAGCCTGCTGTCCACGTTTGGCGCCGTAGCAGGCGTCCAGCGTCAAACGTCACGGTCAATTAAGCCGCGAGAGCGAGATCTTGGTGATCTGCGTTTATTTGTTTTGGTCCGGTTTTTAACGAGGCCAACGAACCATCCTCGACATGCCGCCTGCGCTTCAAACTACGAGTCGAAGCCAGTACGCCCCCGTATTAATCGGTTGATCTAATATAGCGAAACCCGCACCATTCGCAACGGCCCCTGCTGGACCAGGAGGAGGTGGCGCAACCGTCCCCGGTTTAGATTTGATGGATTCGCTCGCCGCGCCGAGCGCCGCTTTTTCGCGCTCCACTTTGATGTCGGACCTGGGCACTATCGCCGGCGAAAAGGCTCCCTTTTTATAAAAAAGCCTTCCAATCCGAACCCTGATGATGCTATAAATACCATAATTCGCTCCTATTCCTCCTCGATGAAAAACGGTCTGTTCGGCAAGCTCACTTATCACGCAGCCATCCTCCTGGCCTGCTTCACCCTCGGCGCCCGCCCGCAACAGCCCGTCGTCCTTACCCCCGGCGAAAACGACCTCGTCGTCCTGAACGGCTGTGTCGTTTCCGCCTGCAATTACCTCGCCGCGGTTAAGACGCAGCACAGCCTCGAGAACAACTTCTGGGCTCGCATCCTTCTGGTTCGCTACAACGGTCACCCCGCCGGTCACGCCTACTGCGTCTGGGAAACCGACGGCACCGTTTACGGCTACGATCGGAACGCCGGTGCCTTCCCCATCCCTGTTTACACGCGCGATGCCCGCGCCATCTCCATCGTCCTGGCGCAGGAACTCGGCAAAGTGCTCAACGAGAATCTCTCGGTCGATCGCGCCGAATTCGTCGAATCGGACAAGAGTCCGGTTTACAAATACTAACCAGCGCCGCATCTCGCGGTCCTGGACGCACCAAACTCCAATGACCAAGCTCCAAGGATTATCCAGGATGCAATAAGCAAGATCGCGATCCAGGTGGATTGGAGCTTGGTGTTTAAACCTTCTCTGGAGCTTCGATGTTGGTGGTGGCTGCTTTCCGCGTTCGGACACGCGCTGCCCAGCGCAGAAGCGAACTATTTTCGTGGCGCAGCGTCGCAACAATGGTCTAACGAACGCGGATCTTGCCGAACTGCTCGCGCGGGAAGTCAGCGAGCGCGAGGGCATTCTGGTTCGCGCTTTTCGGCGCGCGGCGCGCAGCGCCTTTCTTTGGCCTGAACGCGCCACCGATCTGGTGGGTCAGGGGCGAGCCCTGACCGAGTTGCACAGTGTCGGGCCGTTCATCGCCAAACAGCTGACCACTTGGATTGAGTCGCCGCCGAAAATGGCGGGGACCTTGCCGCCTGATCGGCGCGATTTCATCACCCTGGCCGACGCCCGCAATATTCTGAGTAGGAATCCTTCATGGGCGACCAAGCTGCGGGGCGATCTGCAAATGCACACGCATTGGAGCGATGGTTCCGGCGCCATTGGCGACATGGCTGCAGCGGCCGTCGAACGAAATTACGAATATGTCGCGATCACCGATCACTCGAAGGGCTTGAAGATCGCGGGCGGAATCGACGAAGCGCAGCTGGCGAAACAAGGGCGCGAGATCGGGCGATTAAACAAGGGGGCCAAAAGCGGGGTCACAGTGCTGAGGTCGATCGAAATGAACCTGAATCCGCGCGGTGAAGGCGACATGGACCCGCAGGCGCTCGCTGCACTCGATATCGTGCTCGGCTCCTTCCACTCTGCACTCCGGACAAAAGAAGATCAGACTGCGCGATACCTCGCCGCCGTTCGAAATCCGGACATCCAAACGCTCGGGCACCCGCGCGGACGAATCTACAATTACCGGCTCGGCCTCAAAGCGGATTGGGCGCGGGTTTTCGCCGAGGCCGCGAAACTCGGCAAAGCCGTCGAAATCGACTGCTACCCGGACCGGCAGGATCTGAATCCCGCTCTGCTCCGCATCGCCAAACGCGAAGGCGTTCGGCTTTCGTTAGGCACTGACGCTCACCATCCCTGGCAGCTCGAATTCATCGAGCTCGGCCTGGCCACGGCCCTGCAGGCCAGGATTCCGGCCGAACGCATCATCAACTTCATGCCTTTGCCGGAACTGCGGCAATGGGTCGCCAAGGTTCGCGAGAAGGCGAAGCGCCGTCGCTGAGTGGAGAAGAGCTGCTTTCGTAGTGAAGATGAAGCGCAGAATGACTTTCCTCAGCGATGAGCCACGCTGAATCGTGGTTGAATTGAGCTGAAGAGTGAATCGCGCTTTCAGCGCTGGATCTTGTTATCGAAACCTTATCCTGGGGCGTTGCCCCAGGCTCAGAATGAAACGCGCTGTTGGCGCTCCCGATTGAACGCAGCCCACCCGGTGAGCCCGCCGTCAAGGAGCGGCGACTTCCCAGTCGCCGTCCATTAAATCGGTCGCCGCGGCGACCGCTCCTTGGCTTCAGCTGCGGCGCCGCTAGCTGATCGAACCAGACGCAACTGGTTAGGCTAATCGCGGAACCAAAGATACTTTGTGGCCGTCGTGATCCGTTGTGGCCGTTGTGTGAATGCAGTCGCCACTTCCTAACTCTGCGGTTTCCCGTCCGCCTTCGCCGGTTTCCCTGAGAGCGAGTTCGGCGAGTTTACGTGAGCGTCGAAATCCACGCCCACGCTGAGGCGGTAAACCAGTTCACCACCGAACCATCCACCGAGGCCGCCAAACAGAAGCGCAATAATGCCTAACGTAATCGCCATTGTGGTCGGCTGGTCCGGCGCGGGCCGGCGCAGCCACCAACTGATCGCGAAAAGAACGAGCATGATTTCGTTCACGATGGAGTGCCAGAGGCCGATCCGTTTGGCCCGCGTGCCACTGTCGAGCGCCAGCCAGTCGGCAAAGCCGAAAATGGCCGCGAACAAGCCGGAGATCACGCCCGCGGCAATCAACCAGTAGGAGATGTGTCCCCAGTTCGGGTTATGCCGAACCAGATAAATGATGTCGCAAATCACCGCTGAGGGCAGCAGTCCGAGCGGAAATACAATCACCATTGGATGCACCGGATGCCCGAGAAGATTGATTTTGCCTGCCATATCGCTTTGAAACCAAAAGAGTTTCGCGGCCGGCAGCCAGATCGGATGTAGCGCAGACAGGCCGATCAATGGTCTTCGCCCCACTTCTTCGCATGGAAGGCGTTGCGACCCGAGCCTTCCTCGAAGGCTTCGAAATGCGCCGCGTTCGTCCGATAGTATTTCTGGTGATAATCCTCCGCCGGATAAAACTTCATAGCCGGCAGGATCTCGGTCACGATCGGTTTGTCGA
The DNA here is from genome assembly GCA_963746035.1 of uncultured Verrucomicrobiae bacterium. Classification (GTDB taxonomy): domain Bacteria; phylum Verrucomicrobiota; class Verrucomicrobiia; order Chthoniobacterales; family UBA10450; genus JBBRDU01. Next base: position 739,994 of record CAVUZN010000003.1, read on the forward strand.
ACTTCCCCGACTTGGCCAGCCGTTCTTTCGATTCCTGCGCGATTTTTCGCTCCTCGTCGTTAGCTACGAAAATCGCCGCGCGATAACTGGGACCGATGTCGGTGAATTGTCCGTCGCTTTGGGTCGGGTTGATCTGCTTCCAATAAATATCCAGGAGCTGGGCGTAGGATATCTTCGCAGGATCATAAGTGACCTCGATCGACTCCCGGTACTTCGTCTTTTCCGTGCCCACCAGTTCGTAGGTGGGGTTCGGCTCCGTTCCGCCGCAGTAGCCAACCGCGGTGCGCAGAACGCCCGGCGCCTTGTCGAACGCCGGCTGAATACACCAGAAGCAACCGCCGGCGAAAACCGCCGTCTGCTCAGCCGCGGGCGGCGACTCCGCCGAAGTTGCGGGAGGATAGGTAAACGCGCTAAGGCAAACAATTAGAGCAACTTGCGTCCATCGTTTAGCGCGGCGCTCAGTTTGTTCTTGCGGAAAAGACAACTCGTTTGGCATATGAAACGATAAGATAGTGGAGGATTAACTATGGTTAAAGGAGCTGCGATCTTATTTGGAATCGTCTTTCTTTTGGTGGGGATCCTGGGCTACGTGCCCGCCGCCACCCCGGACACGAATGGCATGCCCATGCTGCTTGGCATCTTTCACGTCAACGGCGCACATAACATTGTGCACCTCGCCTCGGGGATTGTTTTTCTGCTCTGCGGATTTTCCGGAGCGGGAGCTTCGCGCATGTTTTTCCGCATCTTCGGGGTGGTTTACGGCCTCGTCGCCATCCTCGGCTTTGCCAAGGGAGATGGCTACTTGTTAGGCATGATTGCCAACAACATGCCTGACGTTTGGCTGCACGTCGTCTTGTCCGTCACCATGCTGATCTTCGGCTTCGCCGTGCCGGACAACACCACCGCCACCGCGAGCTGATCCGTTCGCAGATTGAAAGGCGGCAGTTGAGGGGGAAGTTATCTCCTGACTGAGCTGCTCCCATCATCTTACGTCGAACCGCTGAAGATCGCGACGATCTTCGGGCGGAGCGCGCCGCTCGAGGTTGACCTCGGCTGCGGTGACGGCGCACTCCTCGCCGCTCTGGCCGCGCGCCAGCCGGAGCATGATTTCCTGGGTATTGAGCGGCTGGCCGGGCGCGTTCGCAGCGCCTGTCACAAGGCCCGCGACTTGCCAAACGTTCGCATCCTCCTGATCGAAACGGCCTACGCAGTTCGATACCTCCTGCCTCCAGGGTCCGTCAGTGTGTTTTATCTTCGCTTTCCGGATCCTTGGCCGAAACGGCGACATCACCGGCGCCGCATCGTGAACAGCGACTTTCTCGATGCCATCATTAAGGCGCTCGCCCCCGACGGCCTTCTCCGCATCGCCACGGATGAAGCGGATTACTTCCACGAAATCAACGAAGCCGTCCGCAGTGATGCACGTTTCCGGACGAGCAACGATGTTCCCGGCGAACTACCGGTAACGACTTTCGAGCGGCGCTTTCTCGGTGCTGGCGAACCGATCTATCGATTGGATTTGCGGAAAACCTCCCCTGCCAAGTAGGGCCGCGCTTCCCACTGGTCCGGTCGGAAGTTGAGCACCACGGCACCGGTCAGGTCCTGGCGAAAGAGCTGAATTCCTCTCCGTTTGACCTCCTCGACCCACTCGTCGGGAATGTGCTCCGCATTGGGAAAATCGCGGGAAGTAGCGACGATCAAACAAGGCCGGACCGCGTCGAGGAAGGCGGGCGATCCCGAAGCCGAAGAATGATTCTGCCCCTTGATCAAGATGTCGCTTCGAAGATCCGTTCCCGAATGCAGCAGCGCATTTTCAGTGAGAGCGCCGCTATCCGCCATCAAAAGGACCCGCGGTCCGTCGCGGACATGGAGCTGCAAGACAAGACTTTGATCATCGACAGCCGAGGCGAACGAAAGGCGCGGCGGATAAAGAACGCGCGCTTCCAGCTTCGACCCTAACGAAAATGAATCGCCGGCGACGAACTCACGCCGGCGAGAACCAAGCTCTCTCAGTTCCTGCCGAATTCGCCGGTGCACAATCGAACGATCCGGCAGCGGATTATCGAAGACCGCGCGCGGGTTGGCTTCGCTCAGCAGGTGCGGCGTCGCGCCAATGTGCCTCGAGTCGCCATGGGTCAGCACCAGGCCGTCGAGGCGGTTAATGCCAGCGCCGTGCAGGTAACTGCGCATCAGGTTTTCGTATTCGCGTTCGCCCCCGCAATCGATCAACCAGTTCTCTCCGCCCGCGCGCAAATGGACCGCTCCGCCCGCGCCAAGATCGAGCACGCGAATTTGGGCGATCGTTCCGTCCGGCCAATGCGGATGCTCCATATAATAATGACCGCCCGGAAGCATCGCGAAAAGGTGGACCAACTTCAGGACCGCCGTCGCCATGGCCCAGTTGGCGTTGTTGATCACCACCGAGAGCCAGGCGGTGACAGGGGAAGCCATGAGTGAAAGAAGCGCCGCGCCCAGAATCCAATACGCAATTGGCACCACCGCCAGGTTGGCCAGTAACGAAACGGGCGTGACCAGGTTGAGATACCAGAGAATGAGCACGAGCGAACCAACCCACGCTGCCGTGGAAACGGCGGAGGCGCCGCTCAGATGATGAACCCCGGCCTGTGCAGCCTTCCGCCGCCTGCCCCAAAGCGGTTTTGGCAGCAACGGATCCGGCGCGCCTTTTCTTTTGAGCCACTTCGTTAGGGGATCGGCCACCAGAATGATGGTCCCGACCACCGCGAACGAAAGTTGAAAGCCGGTCGAGAACAACTCTTGCGTATTCCAAGCGAGGAGCACGAACGCCGCCGCCGCGAGACTATTAAAGGCGAGGACCTTGCGGTCGAAGAACACGCCTGCGAAAAGCAGCGCACTCATGATCGCGGCGCGCACACTTGAAATGTGCAGACCCGTTACGCAGGCGTAGAAAAACAATGTCGGAATGATTAGAGCCGCCGCCGTCTTGCGCGGCAGGCGCAAAACCGAAGCCACTAGCCACAGCAGGTTGGCCACGATTCCCACGTGCAGGCCGGCAACGGCAAACAGGTGCAGAGTTCCCGTTTGTTGAAACGGTTCCTCGATGTCGTCGGTAGTTTGATGGCGCAAGCCAAGGGTGAGCCCGCCGATGAAATTCTGCACGTCCGGCGAATCTTCCAAGCCGCGACAAAGAATGGACTGGATGTGGTTGCGAGCCTGATGCGCCAGCCGCAGGAGCCTGCTGCCACCGCCGTGGTTCAAGATCGCGCCGTCCTCCGGGTAACGCGCGACCAGGCGATTGAAGACGCCGTTACGACGAAGATACGATCGCATGTCGAATTCGCCGGGATTTCGCGGTGGTCCAATCGGTTCGGCTACGCCGAAAAGGACGACCTCGTCGCCGAACTGCGCCGGGCCGTTCCAGCGGGCAAGGATGGTGGCCGTCTCTTTCTCTCGCTTCCCTTCGAACTCGATGCTGTTCAGTTGGAGCAGAAAAGTCGCTTTCGGCTCGGTCATGACCGTTCCAGTCACCCTGAGAGTCCGGGCGCGCGGCCCGAGCTTCGCAGCCAACTCCTGTCCGGCCGTCTCGGAGGTGGCGACGGAGTGAAGGAAAAAGAAGGCGATCGCTACAATCAGGTAAGTGGCCGCGGCCAATGGGCGAGGCATCATGACGGCCGCCGCGACCAGCACAATCAGCATCAACCACCAACTTTCGTTAGGCTGGAAATCAGCTACAAGAATTCCGACGGCAGCAGCCAGGACCAGGCCGATAAACGGCTGCCGTGGAAAAGGATTGGTCTCCACTAGGATCAGGGGCGAGACGGCTCGACCGGGCGATGATACCAATAGTAGTTAAATCGCGTGCTCGCTTTGCACGCTTCCATTTGAGCAAAGCCATCCGACGAAAGATCCTCGACAACCCGATTCAATCCGGAGTGCCAGCCGCGAGCGTAACGCAGAAAGTTCAACGCCACCTGCCCCTCGGGATGATGCTGGAAGTAAGCTGCCGCTGCCATGTCTCCGGTGTCCACCAGGGTGGAGGCAACTTCCTGATCGAAATAGAATGGGAGGGAGTTGACGCCGATTTGAAAGAGGACCGACACGGCGAGCGTCACCGCGACCGCGACACCCGCGGCCCATCGCCAGGCCGGATACTTTGGATTCCGCAGCCACTGGACGAAATCAATAAACGGCAGGGACAGCAGCGGCGCCGCGGGCAAGGCATAGCGCGGCCCGTAACAAGTCGCGCCGCTCCAATTCGCGCGAGCGGCATGAACAAAGATAAAAGCGAGCCCTAACGAAATAGCCAGGGCGGCGTCGACCGGATGGCGCTTGAAGAACCCCGGCCAGAAGGGCAAGGCAAAGAAGAGCAGCGGGTAATGCAAAAAGACGCTTGTCTGCGCGCCGAAAAGATATCCCCAGCATGCGGTGAAGATGTTCCCGCCGAAAAGCTGGCGTTCCTCCACCCACTGGGTGTAGCCACTGCTAAAGACCGATCCAAATCGGTACCAGTTGCTGAAGGCGAGCAGAGCGAGGCAAGCAATGAGCGGTGCGGCGAACGCCCGCAGCGCGCGGTAATCACTTCGTGTTCGCTGGTCTCGCCAAAGGAAGAGGAGCGCAATCGGGACGAAGACCACAAAAACCGTCTTGATCAGGCAAAGCGCGCCGAGGAAAAAGGCGCTCACCGCCAGGTCGCGCATCGGTTTACCGGGATCCTTCGCCAGGAAGTGATAGAAGAACCCAACTACCAGCGGGACCATGTAGGCTTCGAAGGAGTGCGCCCGCAGATAATGCCACCAGAACGTCGCGTAAATGGATGCGAAGACGAAGACGACGGCGGTTGAAAGACTCTTCGCGTAACGACGCGCGAGCTGAAAGAGGTAAAAGGCAGCCGCAGCTGCGGCGAGAAGATTGAGCAGGTTCAGGACGAGCAGATGATCGCCGTCATAGCGGACTTCTCCGCGCACCGCCTTCTCCCAGGCGAGAAAGGGAAGGTAAACGACGGTGTTGAGAATCCCGAACTTGGGATACCAGTGCCCCTCGTTAGTCTGATAAAAATAATTCCCGCGCGGACCGAACGGCCGGACCACCCTCTCCGGGACGGCCCAGCGCCCCTCCCGGAGGATAGTGATCGCTTCCATTCGCACGGCCTGCGCGTCGCCGAAGTATTCCATCGCCGGCATTGTGACGAAGTGGATGAGCACAACCGCGATGATGATCAGCGCGGATGCCGCGGTCGCGTCAGACTCCTTCACTTCCCCCGAGGCTAGGAGGAAGCCCTGCCGACCTCAAGCAAGGGAATCGCAGCCATCCGCGGTTAGGCCAAATCCCCCTGCCCGCCCGGTTGCCCCTTGGGCGAAGCCAGTTTCGGGATGTAAAACCGCCCGGGCCAGCTTAATTTCCCCGGTGCAGGACCTCTTTGGCGAAACCGAGGAACAGGTGCAGGAAAAGCCGGGCGCCGCTGCGCCGCTGGCGTCGCGCATGCGCCCCCGAACTCTGGCGGAGCTCGTTGGCCAGGAACACATCCTCGCGCCCGGAAAGCTGCTGAGGCGCGCAATCGAAGCGGACCGGCTCCCATCGGTGATTTTTTCCGGTCCCCCGGGCACGGGAAAGACCACACTCGCGCGGATCATTGCCGATATGACCGACGCAGAGTTTGTCCGTTTGAGCGGCGTCGAAAGCAATGTCGCAGACATGCGGCGCGCCATCGCCGCTGCCGCCAACCGCCGGAGGACTTCTGGACGCGGCACGATTGTTTTCGTGGACGAGATCCATCATTTCAACAAGGCCCAGCAGGATATCCTGCTGCCCGACGTCGAAAACGGGAATCTGCGACTGATCGGCGCTACCACCTACAATCCATTTTTCTACGTCAACAGCGCGCTCGTCTCGCGCTCGCAGGTCTTTCAACTGAAGCCGCTGAGCGTCGAGCAACTCGAGCAGTTGATCGATCGTGCTCTCACCGACCAGGAACGCGGCCTCGGAACCTACAGGGTCGAGATGGAACCGGAGGCGCGCAATCATCTGGCGCGGCTTAGCGATGGCGACGGCCGGAAATGTCTCAACGCGCTCGAGATCGGTGTCCTAACGACTGAACCGGATAAGGACGGCGTCATTCATTTCACGCTCGCGGTTGCTGAAGAAAGCATCCAGCAAAAAGCGGTCGTCTACGATCGCGCCGGTGATGCGCACTACGACACCATTAGCGCCTTTATAAAAAGCATGCGCGGCTGCGATGAGAAGGGCGCCATCTACTGGCTGGCGAAGATGCTGCACGCCGGCGAAGATTTCCGCTTCATCGCGCGGCGCATCGTGATCTTTGCCAGCGAAGATGTCGGACTGGCGGATCCACAGGCGTTGCCACTGGCAATCGCGGCGCAGCAGGCGGTCGAATTCGTCGGCATGCCGGAAGCGCGGATCCCCCTCGCCCATGCCACCGCCTACATGTGCCGCGCCGCAAAAAACCGCGAAGCCTATGAAGCGCTCGGCGCCGCCACCGAAGAGATCGAATCGGAGCGAACTCAGCGCGTGCCGGAAAACCTGAAGAACAAACACTTCCCTTTCAATCCGGAGAGTTAGGTGACTTTATGGCTACGGGCGCTGGCGATTGGCTCTCCATGCATCCGTGAGCCGTCGGAGAAGGTCCCCGGAGTTTCTGAACATCGGCGGAATCATAATCGCAACTTTCCGCGGCGCGGTGAGCACGGTGATGTACCCCATGCGAAAATGCACCGCCCAAATATCGGCGTATCGGACGGTTTTGACCCGGCGGCCATATCTGGACTCAATCGCATCCGGCGTGAGCAATACATAGGCCGCCCGCAGCTTGCGTGTAGAGAACCATCCGAGGACGAGAAACGCGACGGCCGCGCCTCCAAAGATCATCATCGTGATCGCTTCATGCTTCGGCAGCAGCACAACGATGGCGATAAAGACCGCCGCAACCAAAACGGTGGAAAACGCCGAGAGCCAGATGACGAACGGATGTGGACGATAGATTTCCGCCTGCTCCTGCGTGGAGGCCGGTGCAGCCCCCCCGCGGAAGAGAAAGGATGCGAATAGAATCGGGATCGAACCGACTCCGCCAACGAGCAGGATCGTCGTTAACGCCGTGCTCTCATTCGCAGTCATCACCGCTGTCGTCCGGCTGTTGGTCCTGCTCCAGTAAATGGTCGGCAACCTGCTCGCCGGTTTGGGTAGTATTTTCGAGACCGTCCAAGACGCCTTGGACGGTGCCGTTCGTCTGTCCGGCAGCGTTCATTCCATCTACGATGGAGTTCTGGACTTGATCCACAGCCGCTTGGCCGGCCCCATTTTCGAAAAGATAGGTGCTTTGATCCCACATGTTTTGCGACATTTGCTGTTCAACGTTGGCGGTATTGGCCGCGAAGGCTTCACCAGCGGACTCCAGGCCGAAACCGATCATACCGCCCGCGCCGCCTAGGCCAAAACCGATGGCAGCAGAGGTCCCTACCTCCGAAAGATTGATGTCGGAGAAAGCTGCGCCTGCTGATTCGCCGCTGAAAACGCCCGAAGTGAATTGGGTCGTCGCGTTGCCAGCGGCAGAGCTGAGCGCCCCCACTCCTCCTCCAGCGAGAGCCGCACCTCCCACGCCCCAAGCCTCTCCAGCCAACACAACGAGTCCGGCGCCCGATCCGATCAGCGCGCCCGTCACTGCGCCGCCTGCGGCACCCGCCAGCGTCGCCTTCCAATCTCCCCCAGATTTCCAATAACCGATGCCTCCACCGATCAGGGCGCCGACACCAGCACCAATTAGCGGTGTGAATTCGCCATTTGGGTCGCCATATGTCGCGACGTTGTTTCCGGCGTAGCGATAAATATTCAGATCACCGGCAGCGAACCGAATCGGGTCGGGCTGCAGAAACCGCCCGATGGCGGGTGAATAGAATCGGTTGCGATAATCGTAGACCCCGACGGATTGCAGGGTACTCGCGACCGGTGAAGAGGAAGCGGTTCGCGTAGGCGGATGCTCCGCGTGAATTGCCATTCGCGTCGAAAAACGAAGGCGCGCCGAAGACGTCGTATTTGTAACGTTCGATTACGTTGCCGCTGGCATCGGTCAGCGCAATCGTGTTGCCGAGCGCATCTTGGTGAAAGTAGATGGCGGCGCCCACGGCGGGGAAACGCGCAAGCATTTCGTCGGTGGCCGCACCGTGGATATAACGGTTCAAAAGCCCGCCGCGGTTGCTGTTTTCTTGGATCAGGTCCCAACCGTCGTAGTAGAGATAATTGGGCAGACCGTTGGTCGCGCGTTTGACGCATCGGTTTCGCCCGTCGTAAGCGAAGGTAACCGTCTTCTCGCCCGCGGTCGCGCGGACAAGCCGGTTCTGCGCATCATAGCTGAACGTCCCCCCGTTGAGCGTGCTCAAGTTCCCATCGGCATCGTAGTTAGGCGACATCGTGCCGGCTGCCGTGTATTCGTTGAGCGGGTTGGTGCTGTAATTTTGGGTAACGCCGTTGTCCGTCACGCTGACGCGGTTTCCCGCTCCATCGTAGACATAATCGACCTGTCGATCCTGCGTCCCTGCGCCGGCATCGAAATTATATTTCACCTGTGTCAACTGATCAATCGCGTCGTAGCCGTAGACATCACTGAATGGTTTTGCCCCGCTATCGGTTTCGGTGCGGTTCGTCCGGTTGTTCACCGCATTTACCGTGTAATCAATGCGAGCGAAACTACCCGCGGCGTTGCTTTGATCAATGCTCAACCCGCGATTGGCGTCGTCGAAGGCGTAAGCGACCGTTGTTCCGTTCCCGAGCGTGCGCGTGGCGCGGTTACCGTTGAGATCGTAATTGTAAGTGGCCAACGGAGTCGGCCCGCCGTCGCCAATCTGCACCAGCTCGTTGCGCGCATCGTATCCGTAGGAGACGATGTCACTCGACGGATAATTCGCGGTGATGCGGTTGCCGTCGCCGTCGTAGGCATAACTGATTATTTTCACGCCGTCAGCGCCGGTGACATTCTGTGCTTCGCTCAGCACTTGTCCGGCGGAATCGTAAGTGTAAGTCAGGTTGCTGACGCTGCTGTTCATGGTCAGGACGCGGCCGGCGGGATCATAAGTGGTGCTCACGCCAGGCGTGCCATCACTCCAGCTGGAGTCCATCTCGCGGTTGCGATCGTCATAGTTGGCGGTGCGAACCTGACCGGCACGAGTGGTATAGCTGACCATGTTCCCGGCCGCATCATAACTGTAATTTTCATGCGACCCGTCCGGATAGGTCGTGGCAACGCGGCGATTACGTGAATCGTAGGTATAGGTATAGGTGTTATTCCTCGAATCCGTTACACTGGCAAGGTTTCCCGCCGCGTCGTAACTCTGCGAAGTGACATGTCCCGCTGGATCGGTGGTTTGGACGAGGCGGTTCCGATTATCGTAAGCGAAATGGGTCACACCGCCTTCGGGGCGCGTCTCGCTGATCTTGTTCCCCAAGTTGTCGTAAGCCCAGCTTGTGGTCCGGCCGAGTGGGTCAGTTGTGGTCTTGCGACGGTGACGCGCGTCGTAGGTAAAGCTGGTGGTTTTGCCCTTGGGGCTAGTCGTTGAAACCATGTTGCCGCCGAGATCGTAGGCATAGTGGGTGGTGGCGGCTTCGGCGCTGCCGGCGCCGATGGTCTGCGACGTTTTGCGCCCGGCGAGGTCATAAGTGAACTCGATCTTCTTGCCGGACGGCAAGGTAATACGGCTGACCTTGCGCATATAGGCGGTCTGTGGCGAATCAGGCGCCTGGCCATATTGATAGCTGATGATTCGGCCTAACGAATCGGTCATGCTTCGGAGGCGATTGAATTCGTCATAGGCGTACGTCGTGGTGTGGCCCATTTCATCGGACATGGACGTGCGATTGCCGAAGACGTCATACTGATAAGAAATGGTGGTGGTATCGGGGTGAGTGACAGTCAGGACCTGACCGCGCCAGTTGTAGGTAAACGACGTGGTGTTGAGGCGCGGGTCGGTCACGGAGGAAATCAGCCCGCTGGGATAATAAGTGTAACTCGAGGCGTTGCCGAGCGCGTCGGTCCGCGTGGCCAGGTTGCCGGAGCCGTCGTATGCGAATGACTCCGTTCCACCATTGCGCAGTTGATGGGTGGTCGGCCGGCTATTCGCGTCATAGCTCCAGGTTTCAAAGGCGCCATCCGAATAGTCAACGCGAACCGGCCGGCTGTTGACCGTGTCGCGAGTAATGGCGGTGCTGTGTCCGAGCTCGTCGGTGTGGTTAACGATAAACCCTTTTGCGCTGAACACATTGCTGCTGTTGTTGCCAAGCGCGTCAACGCGGGACAAGGCCCGTCCAGCATAGTCGCGCTCGTAGCTGATCGACGCACCCGTGCTCAGTTCGAGGCGGCTGGTGATAAAACCAAATCCACCGTTATCGCGACCGAGGCTGATGCCGACACCGTCGGCGTCGCTCTTCACGCTGAGCAATCCGTTGGTGTATCTACGTGTGATCGCGCCGCCGTTTCCGGCGACAATGGGCGGATAGTTACCGCTACCTTGCGGCATGCTCGCGATGAGGACATCGCTGACAGCGTTTCTGTTTTCCAGAGCGGTGCCGGTGATGACGCTGCCAAACGAGAGCGCGTTGTAATTATAACTGTATTTCATTTGCGCGCCCCCACGGCCGGTCGGGTCAAACGTCTGAGACAGCAACGGCCTGGCGGTCGAGTTTGACGGATCGGCCGTGACGTAGGAATACGATGCCTGTTCCGCGCCCGGGAAGTTGACGCTGCTCAGAATATATTTCCCCGAGTTGCCCCACAGCGCGTAGCTGTAGCTCACGGCTCTCCCGTCACTGGTCGAGACGCGATTGATCCGCAGGGCGCCGTCGGGCCCGGCTTCATGATCGATTTGCACCCAGCGACCGAAGTTGTTCGTGATCTTGTTGAGCTGCTGGTTGACATCGTAAGTGCAATTCCATGTCCAGCCGAGGCCATTGCGGACCTGGGTGAGATGAAACTTGGGCGACAGATAACGCCAGAAGTCGTACTCCTGGCCTCCGGGCGTGATCAAAGTGTATCCGACTTTTGAGCCAGTCCATCGGTACAAGCGGTCGCCATTATTTGCCGGCGGCGCCAATTGCGCGCCGGGACCTGTCGGTCGCCTTAAAGTTGACGTCGTTGCCGCCAGGATAACGCACTTTGATATCGAAGACGCCGTAGGTCTTGGTCGAAAGCTGGCGCATTTCGTAGTTCCAGTTGTGCTGCCACGTCTGCTTGTAACCGAACTCCCAGTAGGGGTCGTTGAAGTCCGTCGTCCGGCTGTTGAGATTGCGGGCGAACACGATCGGCGCCGGCCCGAAGGTGCGGATGTCGGTGACGTCGCGATGCACGTTGCCCTTATGGGGCTGGATCGGATCGCCGACGTCGTCCGGTCCAGTATCGCCTTCGGGGTCGTCTGACGTCGAATCGCCCGGATCATCGAGGTCGTCATTACCGCAACCAATTTCGTACGGGTCTTGGGCGCGGGCGGTTAGGGTGAAGCTGCCGAAAAGGCCGGTTGAAAGCAGCAAAGCGAGAAAGAAAGAAGTAAGACGTTTCATCGGAAGGAGGGTTGAGGATTATTTGAAGCTGAGAGCGGGGCCGGGTTTGCCTTGGGGGGGTTCCGCGCCAGCCCAAAATTCGAAAGTTCGGGTGACGTTTCCTTGGGTGATCTCGACCGTGTAGCGGCCGGGATTGGGCCCGGCGGAGAAATCGAAGGCGATGCTTCCTTTGGCGGGGTCGACTGTGAGTTTCTTCTCGCCGACGTTGAAATTGCCACCGTTGGGCGCAACGATCTGAGCCACACCGGACTTCGCGGCCATTTGAAGGTCGAAATGAATCTTCTCCCGCGGATCGATGTTGATCCTCGAGTCCGTGTTATCCATCGCCTCGCTACTGTGACGCGAGGGTCGAGTGATATTTGCCCGGGTGAACGGTCCGTCCGCCCGGGTTGAAGCCGGACTAACGAGCAAGAGGCCAGTGCTGAAGATGATCAGGGCCGGTCGTCCAAAGAAGTGAAGAGGAATTTTATTCATGAGTTACGTCGTGAAGAGCAGCGGCGTTCTTACCCGAGCTTCCGCCGCGGCGCGAACCCGACAGTTTGGGAACAATTCGAAACAGATTAGGTACAGAACTGCGGCGACGACGAATTGCGCGCCTAACGGAAAGCCCCGGCCTTACAAACCCTGAGCGTGCTGGCTCAATGAGCTCTGTAAATGAGTGTCAGCCTCGAAAACGGTCGTTTGTTTACGATCGAAGGCTTTCCTTGAAATCAGGTCGTTGACCAGCTGCTCGGCGATCAATTGCCAGTCGACCGCTACTATATCGCCAGGGACATCAGGGACGGAACTGAATACAAAGCTAGGCGGTCCGCCCGTGAACGCGATGCGAGTTTGTCGCATCAACTGCGTGAGCATCTCAGGGGCACGGAAGGCGAGCAAGGCCGCAGCCCGTCCCTGAAAAATGAGTCCCACCCGCGAAATTGCGCCAAGCGATTCAACGAAACGGCCGGGGTGTCCAGAGCCGATCTCGTGGAACTGGCTGGGAAGATCTTCTTCCTCAAGCAACGTTTGCAACATCTCCTCATGCGCCGCAGAGCCACTCGAAGCTCGTACAATTACGGCAGATTCAATTCCCGTGCGACGCCAGTCGCGAAGAATTTCTCGCACCGCGCGTTCGCGTTGAACCTCATAGCGGCATCGCACCGCAGCGATTCCTCCGTCATTCACCCCGATCACTTCGATGCCAGTATCTTCGAGTGCAGCCAAGACCCGTCGCGCCGCGACCTCCGGCCGATACCACAAAACAGTATCGAAATCGTGTTTCATGATCCGCTCCGCCAACCGTCCATTTTGTATCTGTTTCGGCTCGAATAAGACCATCGCCACGGCAAAGCCCCGGGCTCGGAGTTCCCGGCGTGTGCGGATAAAGAAGTTTCGATAATCCTGCAACGTGACAAATGCGGAGAGAGCCGCCGGCAGGCCTATAAATCCCAGAACGCTAAAGTGGCGGCCCGAACTCAATCCTTGGAGCAGCGTTTTCGATCCACGCACACTAACCAGCAAACCTTCGTCCTCGAGCTGTCGGTAAACGCGCGCGACCGTCGAGATCGGCAGCCGGAAATGGCGCGCAACCTCGCGCAACGGATGAAATGTGCGGGGTTGCTCCCTCTGGTTTGCGATCGCGACCCCGCGCAGAACCTCAAGTAACCGCGCGCTTTTGTGATCGCTCGACTTAAATTGAGGCTGCTTTGGCAGAGGCGGCAGCGTGACCTTTAGTTTCTTCCGTGCCATCCACGAGATGTTTAAGGGACTTCGACATACGAAGCCATTCGTTTTTGTGCCGGTTCGAACCTGACTGGAAAGTGTGATTGAGGACGGCGAAGTTAGGACGTGATTCGAACAGTTGTTTCCTCGGGCAAATTGCGAGGGCTACTCCACCCGCGGCTGGCAAACTGGTTCGAGACAACGTTTGAAGATTTTACGGAGGCACAGCGGCTCTGCGTTCCGTTCGTTCTTGAAAAGAAATCGATCCTGCTAACTTCGCCCACGGGCAGCGGCAAGACACTCGCCGGGTTTCTTGGCGTGTTCGACGCGTTGTTGCGCCAGCTCGACCGCGGCGAGTCGTTAGCCGGCGTGCAGTGCATCTACATCTCACCCCTGCGCGCGCTCGCCTATGACATTGAGAAGAATTTGCGCGGACCGATTGTCGGAATGGGATTGGAGAAAGAATTCTCCGTTCATCTCAGGACCGGCGATACCACCGGAACACAAAGGGCAAAGTTCCGTCAGCGCGGCGCGGCCTTTCTGGTCACGACGCCAGAGAGCCTTGCCGTTATGCTCGCGCAGGACGCCTACACACAGCACTTGGCTCACTGCCAATACGTCATTGTCGACGAGCTGCATTCTTTTGCCGGGAACAAACGCGGAGCCGACCTGAGCATTTCCCTGGAGCGACTGGAAGCAATCCGCGTGGCTTCTTCTGTAGCGGCGGTCTCTGACCGTCGCAATAATTCAGCAGAGAAATCCCAAGAAGTGCGGCGGTCAGAGACCGCCGCTACAGAAGCAAACGCCGGCTCGCTTTGCCGCATCGGACTATCCGCCACCGCCGCGCCAGTCGATCTGCTTGCCAAATTTCTGGTCGGGACCAACAGAGAATGCGCGATCGCTGAAGCGAAAACGGAGCGGCGCTCAATCGTGGAAGTTTTTTCTCCGATTCGTAGCAATCCCTATCCTCCCGCCGGGTTCACCGGAGCGAGACTCTATGCGGAATTAGCCGATCTCATTCAGCGGCGCCAATCGGTGCTCGTCTTCACTAACGTCCGCTCCGCCGCCGAACAGATCGGGCTGCGGTTGAAAGAACTGATGCCGGACATCTCCGATCAAATCGAAACGCATCACGCTTCTCTGGATCGCAGTGTCCGTCTCGAAGTCGAAGACCGCCTGAAGAATGGTGAACTGCGCGCGGTGGTCTGTTCTACCAGCCTCGAGCTCGGAATCGATATCGGCGCGGTCGATTTGGTGGTGATGGTGGCAACGCCCAAAGGCGTTTCCCGCGCCATTCAGCGAATCGGTCGCTCCGGTCATTCCATGAACCGAACCAGTCACGGAATTCTCGTTGCCACCAATGTGAACGACCTGCTCGAGGCGACCGTCACCGCGCGACTGGTCAGGACCCGCCAACTCGATCCAATTAAGATTCAGGAGAAGCCGTACGACGTGGTGGCGCAGCACGTTATCGGCATGGTGTGCCATGGACCTGCCGATATCGCTCACCTCTTTCGCACCATCACGGCGGCCTATCCGTTTCACGACCTCAGCGAGGAAGAGTTTCGCGACATCCTGAAATACCTCGAAGGCGGCGGCGAGTCACTGGCTCCCCAGTATTCCGGCGTTTTCGGAAAGATTCGCATCGACGATGACACTGTCGTCTCGCTCGCGCACCCTCGAATCGCCCGGGAATTTCTGGTCAATATCGGGACCATCGTCTCGGAAGGGTTCGTCGACGTCCTGCTGAAACGGCGTCGCCTCGGATCGGTCGAAGAAGGGTTCGTCAAACAGCTTCAGCTTGGAGACCTCTTCGTGCTTGCCGGGCGAGTCGTTAGGCTGGTCGAGACCGGCGTGCACGAGGTACTGGTGGAGCGCGCAGACGGACATCTGCCGACAATCCCGCGCTGGAACGCCGCCAAGATGCCCCTGACTTCAGGATTGGCGCGGGCGGTGCGGCAGCTGCGGACAGATTTTGCGCACCAGCTTCAGACGAACGATGCCGGCGCGGTAGATTGGCTGGTAGAAGAATATCTTCTTTCGCGCGCCAACGCCGAAGCGATCACCGAGCAGTTTCGCGCGCAGATGAACGTCTCGGAGATCCCGGTCGGCGAAGAGATGCTGATCGAGCTCTACCGCGACGACACGCACTCGCATTATTTCTTTCACTCCCTGATTGGCCGCAGCGCCAACGATGCGCTCTCGCGAGTGGTGGCCTGGCGACTGCGCCAGCGCATCGGGGGCAACGCGCTGGTCACGATCGATGACTACGGATTTCTCCTGACCCTGCGACCGTTTCAGGAAATGCTGCTGGAGGATTGGCGCCTCTGTTTCGAACGCGAGGGCGCGGAGGAGGATTTGAATCGCGCTTTGCGCGGCTCCGAGCTGGTGAAATGGCAATTTCGCGGCGTTGCTCAAACCGGTTTGATGGTCCCGCGCAACCTGCCAGGGCGCGAGCGCAAGAAGAAACAGCTGGCCTGGAGCTCGGAAGTTCTGTTTCGCGTGCTGGAACAGCATGAACCCGATCATCCCTTGCTGATCGAGGCCTATCGGCAGGCGGCGCACACCTTTCTTGATGCCGAGGCGGCTTACGAGTTCCTGCAATCCGTTTCGCATTTCGACTGGAGCTTGCGCGAACTGCCGGCGGTCTCGCCTTTTTCCTTCCCGATTTTCGCGAGTGTAATCAAGGAGTCGATGATGCTGGAGGATCCCGCGACTGCGATTGAGCGCATTTATCACGAGATGTACGGGCGGCTGGAGCACGTGCAAAGAACGCATGCACGATGAGCTTTCAGGACCATTTCTCCACGCAAGCGAGTGCTTATGCGCAATTCCGGCCGCACTATCCGAAGGACCTCTTCGCCTGGCTTGCCAGTCTGCTTCCCCGGCGCGAGCTGGCCTGGGATTGTGCCACCGGGAACGGACAGGCCGCCATTTCAATCGCCGACTTCTTCGAGCGAGTCATCGCGACCGATGCCAGTGCTGAACAAATCAAGAACGCCTCGCCTAACGATCGGGTAGAATATCGGGTAGCCACAGCCGAGGACAGCGGCCTCGCTTCCAATGCGTGCGACCTGATCACGGTCGGGCAAGCGCTGCATTGGTTCGACACCGACGCCTTCTATGCAGAGGCCGGCCGCACATTAAGAGCCAACGGTGTGCTCGCGGTCTGGAGTTACACCTTTCTCGAAATCGAAGCCGCGATCGACGCGATTGTGAACCGGTTCTACCACGAAACCGTCGGCCCGTATTGGCCGCCAGAGCGGACCCTGGTTGAAAACGGTTACCGCGATTTTTCGTTTCCCTTTCCAGAGCTCGAGGTGCCGCCATTTGCAATGAGCGCGAGCTGGACCTTGCCCGATCTGCTCGGCTACCTCCGCACCTGGTCCGCTTCGCAAAGGTTCCAGCGCGAGAAGGGGCACGATCCCGTAGCTACGATCGAAGATGCGCTTCGCCAGGTCTGGCCGAATCCGACTGAGCCGTGCCTGGTGCGGTGGCCTCTGGTCTTTCGCGTCGGTCGCAAGCCTTCGTAAAACGAAAAGGGACGGATCTTGCGACCCGTCCCTCCGTCGAACACAACGAATCTTTAACTTTTGTTCTGGGAGACGATCTCGTTGAGTTTGAAGATCGGCAGGAACATGGCGATCACGATGCCGCCCACGATCACGCCCAGGAAAACGATCAGCATCGGCTCGATCAACGAGGTCATGGCGTCGAGCATGGCTTCGATTTCTTCGTCCCAGAAATCAGCCATCTTCTCGAGCATGGTGTCGACTTTACCGGTGGCTTCACCAGCCGAGACCATGCGCAGCAGCATCGGCGGGAAGATCTTCTTCTTGGCCAGCGCGACCGAAAGGTTGTCGCCTTTTTCGATGTCCGCGCTGACCGTCTTGATGCTGGTTTCGATCACGTGATTGCCGGAGGAGCCGCCCACGATGTCGAGCACTTCCAGGATTGGCACGCCGCTGCGGATGAGCTGCGCAAAGGTGCGCGAGAAGCGCGACATACAAATTTTGTGAATGAGCGGGCCGAAGACCGGGAGCTTCAGTTTCCACTTATCGGAAAGCTGTTTGCCGCGTTTCGAAGCGAGGAAGTAGCGCAAACCGAAGATGGCGCCGCCAATTCCGAGCGCGAGCAAATACCAATTGCCGCGGACAAAATCGCTGACGTCGATCAGGAATTGCGTTGGAGCCGGCAGCTTGGCGCCGAAGTCTTTGAAGATTTCGCCAAAGATCGGAACAACCTTCACGATGAGGAAGGTGGTAATGGCGAAGGCGATACAGATGACGATGACTGGATAAGTCATGGCCGACTTCACTTTCTTACGCAGTCGAGCAGTCGATTCGAGGAACCCGGCCAGCCGGTCGAGAATTTCGGCTAACAAACCGCCGTGTTCACCCGCCTTCACCATGCTGACATAGAGACGGTTGAAAACTCTCGGATGCTTGGAGATGGCTTCGTTGAAAGTATCGCCACCTTGGACACGGCTGGTCACGTCACTGATGATCAAGCGCAGGTTCCGTTGGCGTTTCGGATCGCACTGTTCGTAAAGAGCGGTTAAAGCCTGCACCAGCGAAATGCCCGCTTCGATCATGGTGGCGAGCTGGCGGGTGAAAAGGACCGTGTCGGTCTCCTTCACCTTGCCAAGTTTCTTGCTTCTCTTGGAAGCGTCGGCTTTCTTTTGCAGCGAGAGAACCATGAGACCGCGGTTCATCAGGCTGGTCACAGCATTGTCCTCATTGATGGCATCCTGGATACCGGTGACGATGCGTCCGGATGCGTCTCGGGCTTGGTAGGCGAAGGTGATCATATTCTAGTAATTATAGGAAACATAGCACCTAGAATGCCACCACCACCCGCCTAGCCCCGTGCCCAAAGCCTCCGACCTCAGCCTTGTTCCGCCGCACCTCGCCCTCTGGCACGCTTACGATTCCGCGTCGAAGACCGAACTCT
Organism: uncultured Verrucomicrobiae bacterium; assembly: GCA_963746035.1. Lineage (GTDB taxonomy): Bacteria > Verrucomicrobiota > Verrucomicrobiia > Chthoniobacterales > UBA10450 > JBBRDU01. The sequence continues at coordinate 758,183 of CAVUZN010000003.1, forward strand.
ATTCCACTGCGCTCGCTCTCCCAGCCTCTCGCCTGCTCCTGATCGACCCGATCGACCTGGACCAGGATCCGGAGCACGAATTGGGTCAGCTTGGTCGCCCTGCCGCGATCGTTATAACCAACGGAAATCACTGGCGCGCCTCACGGGCCTGGGCCGCTCAATTTCAAATTCCTATCTTCACCGCGGTCGCAGAGCCGGACGTTCAAGCTGCCGCATCCGTTACCGACCATTTTCCGAACGTGTCGATCATTCGCATCGAAGGAGCCCCCCCGCGGAGATAGCTCTTTTCTCGGCAGACGCCGGCGGAACACTCATCGTCGGCGACGCCTTGATTCACTTTGATCCATATGGCCTCGCCTTCCTGCCGAAGAAATACTGCGAGAACGAAAAGCAGATGCACACCTCTCTTCGCCAACTCCTCGACCTGCGCTTTGAAAGGCTATTCTTCGCGCATGGGCTACCCATTCTCCGCGACGCCTCCAGCCGAGTGCGCTCGCTCCTAAAGCAATGAGCAACGGCGAGCCTGCTTCATTTCAATCTGCCGAAAAGCAGCCGCTGGCTGAGCCGGTGCCTATTCGGTTTCTGCGGCTGATCCGGTTCTCGCACACCGTCTTCGCCCTCCCCTTCGCGCTTGGGTCTCTCCTGGTCGCAGCTCACGGGCGTCCGAATGGGCGCGTGCTCATCCTCGTCCTGCTTTGCATGGTCTTCGCGCGGACCGCCGCCATGCTCTTCAATCGGCTGGTAGACTGGTCATTGGATAAGCGAAATCCGCGAACCGCCGGGCGCCATCTGCTGCTTGATCGCCGCTCTATTCTGATTGCTCTCGCCGTCTCCACCCTGGCTTTTCTCTTTACCGCTGCGAGTATCAACTATCTAACCGCGCTCTTCGCACCCGTGGCGGTCATCGTGATTTTCTCCTATTCGTTAGCCAAACGATTCACCTCCTGGACCCACTTCATCCTTGGCGGCGCGCTGGGCATCGCTCCGATCGGCGCCTGGATCGCGCAGACCAGTGAAATCGCTTTGCCACCCGTTGTGCTCGGCCTGGGCGTTGTCTGCTGGGTCGCCGGTTTCGATCTGATCTACGCCACCCAGGACGTCGAGTTCGATCGGTCGGAGGGCCTGCACTCGTTGGTGGCGAATCTTGGCATCCCTTCCAGCCTTGTTCTCGCGCAACGGTTACATCTCGCGATGCTGGGGGCGCTCCTCATTTTTGGGGTGAGCGCTCGTCTCGGCATAGTTTACTTCGCCGCCATGCCGATCGTGGCGGCAACGCTCGTCTACGAACATCGCAGCGTCAGTCCGTCTGACCTCGCCAGGGTGAACCGCGCCTTCTTCAACAGCAACGCGTTCGTTAGCGTCGTATTCCTTGCCGCCGTCATCGGTGACCGCTGCTTCTAGCCCAGCGCGTTCAACTGCTGCACGCGCCGTTCGTGCCGCCCACCTTCGAACGCCGTTTCCAGCCAGATCCGCACAATCTTCAACGCCATCTCCAGCTCGATCACGCGTTCGCCCAGTGAGAGGGCATTCGCATCGTTATGCTGCCGCGCTAAACGCGCCGTTTCTTCGTTCCAACAGAGCGCGCAGCGAATCCCCTTAACCTTGTTCGCCGCCATCGCTTCGCCATTTCCAGAGCCGCCGAACACGATTGCGCGATCGCATTCGCCCCGCGCAACGGTTTCCGCGGCCGGAACAATGAAAAGCGGATAATCGACCGGGCTATCGTCGTAGGTGCCGCAGTCCTTCACCTCATGGCCGAGGCCGGTGAGGAATTTCTTCACTTCCTCCTTGTAGCGAAAGCCGGCGTGATCGGTGCCGAGGGCGATTTTCATTTTTCGTCTCCGTGGAGCCGAGCCAGGTCTTGCCATAACTCGCGTTCGCGGTCGCTCACCTTTTTCGGAATTTGGATTTGCACCTCCACGTAGAGATCGCCAAACCCACCGCCAGCCCGGGGGAGACCTTTCTCGCGCAGGCGAAAGCGCTGGCCGCCCTGCGTCCCCGCTGGGATTTTCATCCGCACGTTGCCGGTGATCAGCGGCACTTTCAGTTCCGCGCCTAACGTCGCCTGCCACGGAGCAATCCGCTCCTCATGAATCAGGTCGCTGCCTTCCACTCGAAAGTCAGGATCGCGCGCAAGCCGAACGCGTAGAAAAAGATCACCGCTGGTGCCGCCGCTGGCACCGGCTTCACCCCGCCCGGCGAGGCGAATCCGCTGCCCTTCATGCACCCCTTTTGGGATTTTAACATTGTAGGTCTCGACCTTGTTCGAATCGCCGCGACGCAGAGAGACCTGGCGGGTTGAGCCATTCACCACTTCTTCCAACGTCACCATGATATCTGCTTCAACATCACTGCCTCGCTCCGCGCGGGGCTGACGCTGGCCGAATCCGCCAAACGCGGATTGTCCGCGGCCGCCGCCAAAAAACGCTTCGAAGAAATCGCTGAAGCCCGTTCCGCCAAACTCGAACTCCACCCCGCCGCCGGGCGCGCCGCGGAAACCGCCACCCGCACCGCCCTGTCCCCATCCCGGAGGGGGCTGGAAGCCGCCACCCGGCTGATTCCAATTTTCGCCGAGATCGTCGTATTTCCGGCGCTTTTCCGGGTCGCTCAGGACCTCATACGCCTCATTGATCTGTTTGAATTTCTCCTCCGCCGTCTTTTTGTCCTTGGCGACGTCCGGGTGGTATTTGCGCGCCAGTTTCCGAAAGGCGGAACGAATTTCGTCTTCGCTGGCAGTTTTCGATACTCCCAGCGTCTCGTAATAATCACGAAACTGAACAGCCATCGCGTTGAACCTTGGTTCTCAGAGTTAATGAACGCAAACTGGTTCGCGTCCGCCGTGGGCAGGCGATGCCTGTAAATTTATCGGGATGCCGCTCGTCGCGCTCGTTGCTTCGAGACGGGTACGAGCGCACCTTTGATGGTGCACGAGCTTGGTCGAGCCCTCATGATCCTGGCGCTGGTGATCGGCCTCATTGGCTTTCTTTTCTGGAGTGGCTGGATACCGCGCTGGCTCGGCCGCCTTCCCGGCGACCTCCGCATCGAACGGGGGCAGTCATTCGTCTATTTTCCTGTCGTCACCTGCATCATTCTCAGCTTGCTCGTTAGCCTGCTGCTTTCGTTCTTCCGGCGTTAAATGGATGCGCCTTTGCGGGGAAGAACGGCGAACAAACAAGCCGCGCTGGAAAAACATGTGGCGCGTCTGCGGCAATGCCGCCGTTGTCCGCGCATGCATCCGCCACCGGTTTCCGGCGGCGCTGTCCTCAGCAAGATTATCCTCGTCGGGCAAGCGCCGGGCGTTCGCGAGCCGATGGTCGGGCGTCCATTTGCTTGGACCGCAGGGAAGACTTTGTTCCGCTGGCTCAAAGATTTCTGTGGGCTCGAGGAGGAAGCGGCTCGAGCCCACCTCTACTTCGCCGCGGTCTGCCGCTGCTTTCCCGGCAAAGGTTCTGGAGGTACCGATCGCGTTCCCTCGCCGCAGGAAATCAGGAACTGCTCCTCGTGGTTTGAGACGGAGATGACGCTGCTCGAGCCGGAATTGGTTATTCCAGTCGGCAAGCTGGCCATCCGGCAGTTCATCGAACTCGATAAGCTCGATGCCGTGATCGGCCGGAAATTCGTCGTCCGCCGCGACCAGCACGAATTCGATCTGATTCCTTTGCCGCATCCATCCGGCGCTTCACCCTGGCATAAGATCTCACCCGGGCGCGAACTGACCGCGAAAGCGCTGCGTCAAATCGCGCGTCATCCGGCGATGCGCGCCCTCGCCGGCAGGAGCCGGCATTGACCTAGCGGAACGACAGCATGATAGGAGAAGCCTTGGCGCAGCGAATTCGGGTTTTAGTTTGGGGCGAGTTCATTCACGAACAGGAGAATCCGATCGTGCGCGAAATTTATCCGAACGGGATGCATACCGCGATCGCCGAAGGCATCGGCGAGAAGAGTGAATTCGATGTCACCACCGCGACCTTGCACGATCCCATGCACGGGCTCAGTGAAGAACGACTGGCACAAACGGATGTGCTGATTTGGTGGGGTCATGCCGGTCACGGCCTCGTGGACGATGACGCGGTGCAGCGCGTGGTGACGCGCGTGTGGGAGGGCATGGGATTTATCGCCCTGCATTCATCGCATTACTCCAAACCGTTTTTGCGGCTGATGGGGACAAGCTGCTCGCTAACCTGGCGCGAAGCCGGCGAGAAAGAGCGCCTTTGGGTCTGCAACCCGGCGCATCCGATTGCGCGCGGGGTGAACCGTTACTTCGAAATCGAAAATACCGAAATGTACGGCGAGCCCTTCGCGGTCCCGACGCCGGATGAAATAGTTTTCGTTTCGTGGTTTGAAGGTGGCGAGGTGTTTCGATCGGGCTGCACGTGGAAGCGGGGCAATGGACGCATCTTCTATTTCCGCCCCGGTCATGAAACCTATCCAATTTATCATCACCCGATGGTTCGCCTGGTTTTGCGCAACGCGGTGAAATGGACCGCCTCCGACGGCGAGCGCTGGATCGACAGCTGCCCGCAAATTCCCGTTAGCCAGGCGGCAGAGCGCATTACTGTTCAGGGCCCTCGCATCCATCGCGAGGGCGAAGCCGGCTTACGCTAAATGGAAAACGAAATCATCACCTCACCTGAGACTACAATCCCAACACGCGACGAATTACCGGACACGGACAAGTGGGACCTGCGCCATCTCTTCGCCGATGTTGGAAAATGGCACGAAGATTTCGCCTGGGTTCAGGCTAACTACGCGCGGCTCACCGAGTGGAAAGGAAAGCTAAACCGCTCCGCGCGTGACCTCGCAGACTGTCTCGAGTTCGACAAGCAGCTGGATCTCAAAATCGAGCGGCTTTATCACTTCGCGTCTCTTCAGCTTTCGGAGGATGGCGCAAACACCGAGTACCTCGGTCGGGTCGGACAGCTGCAGAACCTGCTCACCACCATCGGGGAAATGACCGCCTTCCTCACCCCGGAAATCCAGGCGATCGATGACCAACAGTGGGCTTCATTCATGGCGGATCCGGCTTTGCGCGAGTGGCGGATCGAGCTGCAGAAAATTCGGCGGATGCGCCCGCATGTGCTGAGCGAGCCGGAGGAACGCCTGCTCGCGCTTGGCGGGGCCGCCCTTTCCGGTTACGACGACACTTTTTCGCAACTAACGAACGTCGACATGAAATTCGGCGTCCTGACCGACGCGGAAGGCCGCGCCCGTCCGTTGACGCAGAGCACCTTCAGCTCCTTTCTCCTGCAACGTGATCGCGGAGTGCGGCAACGGGCCTTCGAGCAGTTCTATGCCGAGTTCCAGGATCACCAGTACACCCTGGCCGCCTCGCTCGCTTACTCGATCAAAGCGGACGTGTTCCGTGCGCGGGCCCGGCATTTTCCGAGCGCGCTGGAAGGCGCCCTTTTCCCGGACAACGTTCCTCCGGCCGTTTACGACCAATTGATCGCTTCGGTTCGCGATGGGATTCCCGTTCTCCTTCGCTATTACGAATTGCGCCGGCGCGTCTTGAAACTGGATGAACTCCATCCTTACGACACCTATGTCCCCCTGGTCGCGGAGATTGAGACGCGCACCAGTTTCGATGAAGCGATTGAAAAGGTGCTCGCCTCGCTTGCGCCGCTCGGCTCCGAATATGTTGACGCGCTGGCCGAAGGCATGAAGGGCCGTTGGTGCGATCGCTACGAGACCAAAGGAAAACGGAGCGGCGCTTTCTCCAGCGGAAGCTACGGCGCCCCTCCCTACATCCTGATGAACTTCAAAGAGGACGTGTTCGCGGACATCTACACCCTGGCACATGAGGCCGGGCACTCGATGCACACCTGGTTCGCGCAGCGGTCGCAACTTTTCCAGGATTACGATTACCCAATCTTCCTCGCGGAAGTTGCGAGCACCTTTAACGAGGAGTTGCTCACCCATTTCCTTCTCGAACAAACGTCGGACCCGCGCATGCGCGCCTACATCATTAACCGTCAGATCGACGATCTGCGCGGCACATTGTTCCGGCAAACGATGTTCGCCGAGTTCGAGAAAGTGGTGCACGCGCTGGAGGAAGCGGGCGAGCCGGTGACCCTCGACACTTTCAAGCAGGAATACACGAAGTTGCTGGAAGCGTACTTCGGCGATGCCGTCGTCTTGGATCCGCAGCTCGCCCTTGAGTGCCTGCGCATCCCGCACTTTTACAGTGCCTTCTATGTCTACAAGTATGCCACCGGGATTTCCGCGGCGGTCCAGTTGTCGCAGCAGGTGCTTGAACAGGAAGGGGACGCGGTCTCGCGTTACCTCGCTTTCCTGAAATCGGGCGGATCCCAATTCCCACTCGAAACGCTTTCAAAAGCTGGCGTGAACATGCTCGGTCCGGAGCCGGTTCAGAGCACCGTTGAACTCTTCGCTCGACGGTTGGAGGAGCTGGAGAAACTGCTTCTCTCTCTGTGATTTAAGCGGGCGGTCTGGCCCTTCCGTTTCTAATTTCCATAATCGGGCAAGGGACTTGCTAAAACAAGTCCCGTGAACTTTGAATGGCAATTTCGGGCAGCCTGCGGCTACGCCGAGCTGGGGATGGAGCGCGAGTCCATCGGGGAACTCAACGCGATCGACGGCGAGTTCCAGAATCGGCCGGAGGTTTTGCAGCTTCGCCTGCATCATTTGATGCGCGATAAACGATGGGGCCAAGCCCTCCGTATCAGTCAAAAACTCTGCCGCGCGGCGCCTGACTGCACCGCTGGATTTCTGCACGCCGGCTTTTGTCTGCACGAGCTCGGCAAAACGGCGCAGGCCAAGGCGGTTCTCCTGCGTGGACCAGCCGCTTTGTTGGAAGAGCCGATTTATTACTACAACATGGGTTGCTACGACGCCCTGTTAGGCAACCACAAGGACGCACGCGCGCATCTCGAGACCAGTTTCGAAATGGATGAAACCTTCCGTGAACTGGCCAAGCGTGACCCGGATCTGGAAGCGATCAAAGAGCTGCTTTAGTTCTCCTTTCATCTGCTAAGTTCCCGGCGACATGCCGGAGCTGAAAAAACGCGTTTCCCGCGCATTCGCCGCCAATTTCGAAGAGCGCGCTGAGCTCGGCGCCGCGGTCGCCATTCGGAAGAGCGGCACCCTGCTCGTCGGAGAAGCCGGCGGATTCACCACCGCTCAACGTGAGACCAAGTGGTCTAACGATACGCTGGTTTTGGTTTGGTCGGCCACCAAGGGAATCGGCAGCGCCTGTCTCTTGCACGCGCTTCAGGAATATCGTCTCACGCCTGAACGTAAGGTCGCCGAATTTTGGCCTGAATTCGGACAGAACGGGAAAGCCGACGTGACCATTGCCTGTCTCATGTCGCATGCGGCGGGGTTGCCGGCGCTCGATCGAAAAGTGGATGTGCTCGACTATCCCGCCGTCGTCGCCGCACTCGAGGAGCAGGTGCCGTTATGGAAACCGGGGAGCGCGCACGGCTATCACGCGCGAACTTTTGGATTTTTGATTGATGAGCTGACCCGGCGAATCAGTGGCCGGTCGATCGCCGAATACTGGCGTAAAGAATTGGCGGAGCCGCTTGGTCTCGAGTTCTGGATCGGGCTGCCCGACGAACTGAATCCGCGGGTCGCGACCATTTATGCCGCACGGGCGGGCGGCAACCCCGAGCCAGCTGCTTTTTATCGGGACATGATGACGCCTGGAACGCTGCCTCAGCGCACTTTCACTTCACCCGCCGGATTGCATTCGGTTAGCATGATGAACAAACCGGAAATTCGCGCGCAACCGATTGTCTCATTCAATGGCATCGGTTCCGCGGACGCGGTCGCGAAGTTCTACTCGATTCTCGCTGGCGGCGAGAGTGACCGCTTCAAGCAGCAAACGCTCGACTGGATGCAAACCATCCTCACGGACGGGACTGACCGGGTGTTTGGAATTCCGAGCGCCTTTTCTGCGGGCTTCATGAAGGACTCGGCGCAAAGCAGGCGGCGCCTGTTCGGTCCGTCGGGAGAAGCGTTCGGACATCCAGGCGCGGGCGGGAGTCACGCCTTCGCCGATCCGCAGAGCGGCCTTGGTTTCGCCTACGTCATGAACCAAATGGAGCAAAGCGTCTTGCCGGGCGACCGAGCATTAAGTTTGGTGAACGCCCTTTACGCCGACGGAGAAAAAGTCTTCCAATGAGTAAGCGTTTTGAGTACGACGAAGTCGTGAAAACGACATCCTCCCCAGCCCGCCTTTCGAAGTTGCTCATCGTGCTTCTCGCCCTTGCCGCGTCGGTAGGCGGCCTAACCGCTGCGCCAAATCCGTCGGTGAGCGTATTCGCCTCCCCGTCGACGATTGATCGCGAGAGCCTGCAGCCGGCCTACTACACAATCAGCCTTTCCGCTCCGGCCAGCCGCGATGTCGCCGTCGTCTTCTACATGACCGGGACGGCTCGGCTCAACTTCGATTACACCCTCAGTGGAAACTTCGTCGGCGGCCAGATTGTTATCCCGGCCGGCCAGACCGCCACGACGGTGACGTTGCGCCCGTTACGTCTCGACGCTCATCTCATCCGCGAAACGGCGTCAATGAATCTTGTTCACGATACGCGCGTTCCGCATACTTACGCCCTGGGCTCGCCCATCCGCGCGACCGTCACGCTCGTAGTCGAGTAGCCGCGGACCGACCCTAATGTGGGAGCGGCCTCAGCGCCGCAATTCTGCAGTCTATTCTCCGATCACCGTGACCGAGACTTTCCGCCGGTGCGGCTGCCGTCGATGTTCGAACAAAAATACTCCCTGCCACGTGCCTAACTGAATCTCCCCGCCACTGATGGGGATGCTTTCGCTCGACCGGGTTAAAGCCATCCGGATGTGCGCCGGCATGTCGTCCGGCCCCTCGTCGTCATGTTCGTAGTCGGTCTTTTCCGGCACCAGTTTTTCAAAAAAAGCTTCAAGGTCCCGGCGCGCTGCCGGCGCCGCGTTCTCCATCAAGACCAGGCTGCAGCTGGTGTGCTGCACGAAAACCGTCGCGACACCTTTCCGGATTCCCGCTTCTGACACGATCTTTTGCACCTCGTCCGAGATTTCGTAGGTGCGTTTGCCATGGCTATGCACTCCGAACGCGCCTTGGTGAATCCTCATGGAGTCAGGTTAATAACGAGAAAGCTTTCAGCAACGTATTCGAGGAGTGTTTGATCTTTGCACGGGGCAATGGCTCAATGAACAGATGCAGGCCGACCTCGACCGGATTCTCATTCACGAAACGACGATTCTCAGTCGGCTTGATCAGCTGGCCGCGGAGATTTCGGCGGAGTACCGGGACCGCGAGCTCACCGTCATCGCCGTCTTGAACGGCAGTCTCATGTTCATGGCTGATCTGCTACGGCGCATCCCTCTTCCCTTGAAACTCGATTGCCTGAGCGTCTCCAGCTATCACGGCGGAACCGAAACGAGCGGTGAAGTCATCTTTAAACAGATTGCGATGCCGGACGTGACCGATCGCCACATTCTGGTCCTCGATGATATTCTTGATAGCGGGCATACCCTCGCTGCCATTCGCGAGAAACTGCAGACGGCCAATCCGCGCAGCATTCGCATCTGCGTTTTGTTAAGCAAAAAGAAAACGCGTGCCCGCGCCGTGAAGGCCGACTACGTCGGCTTTGAAATCGAAGATGAGTTTGTCGTCGGCTACGGCCTCGATTTCATGGAGCGCTACCGCAACCTTCCTTACATTGGCGTCCTTCGGTCGGAGCTCGCCTCGGCAACGGCCTAACGACTGTGCACATCGCGGTCCGGTTGTTTTCCCACCTGCGCGATCTCGCTGCGACTGAGCAGATCACCATCGAGCTCCCGGAGGGTTCGCGCGTCTCGGACCTGCTCGCCTCTGTTTACCGCGAATTTCCAGCTCTGGCCGCTGCCGACAAAACCATCCTGGTCGCTGCCGGGGTGGAATTTGTTCAACGCGATCACGCGCTGAAGCAAGGTGAAGAGATCGCCCTCATGCCGCCGGTGCAGGGCGGCTGAGGTCTCTTTCCGCTGAGGGCGACAACCGGCGTATTCCCTGAGCGACCTCTTCGGTGAGTTTCCTCTCGCGTGACGACACGCGCGCAGGTTGTCGTGAGATCCCTCGGCTTCGCTCGGGATGACAGATTAGACGCGGGCGTACTCTATGGTCTGTCATCCCGAGCGAAGCCGAGGGATCCCGCGACGAAGCGAGCAATCGGAAGTCGAACGAGAACGGAGCCGCGCCCCCATCCCGGCACCCAAAAGTCGCTACGCGCGCGGCTCACACTCCCTTAATCGCGAAAATTCGTAAAACCAGTCGCGACCCCGAAATCCTTCCCCTTAACAAACGCAATCACCGCCTGCAGATCGTCCCTTTTCTTTCCGGTCACCCGGATCTGCCGGTCTTGCAACTGACTCTGCACTTTAAAATTCTGCGCCTTGATTGAGTGGATGATCTCCTTTGCCTTCACCCCTTCCAAACCCTGCTGGATTTTGAGATCCTGGCGCGCGTGCCCGACGGACGAGATCTCCGGCTCCACCTGCTCGACGTTCCTGAGATCGACCCCGCGTTTGGAAAGCTTTCCCACCACGATTTCCCGCAACCCGCGCAGATGTGACGCATCTTGCGCAATCAACACGATCTTATCCTTCTCCAGATTGATCTCGGTATGGACTCCCTTGAAATCGAATCTGGTGGATAACTCCTTGCGCGCCTGATTAAGGGCGTTATCGAGTTCCTGTTTATCAACCTCGGAAACGATGTCGAACGACGGCATCTTTCGATTTTGCATGCTAGGTTCAGGATTGAAAACTGGAAATGCCGCTTTTTGAGGGACGCGTCGCCGCGCCGGACAAGTTCATGGTTATACCCTGGCGCTCCATCATTCCATGGGCTGGGGCGGCGCCCGTCCTGCTCGCCGCGCTTTTGCTTCTTTCCTGCCAGCCCCAAAACATTCGCGAAGAGAAAGCGCTGCGCCGCCAGCTCAATCATGAGATGCGCCACCATTCCTTCGAGAGCGCCATTCCGCTGGCGCGAAAACTCATCCGCATGGCGCCGCAGGACGAAAAGGTCTGGGGCGTCCTGGTTCAGGCCCAAATTGGTCTGCACGATTTCGATGCCGCCCGAGTTTCGTTAGGCGACTGGCGGGTCGCCATCCGCAAACCGTCGGGCAAGGCCGACGAATTGGAGGGCGACATTCTTTACGCCGAAGGACAGCCGGGCGCCGCGCTGCAGGCTTGGCAGAGCGCGCACAGCCTGCAGCCCAAGAACCAGAGGGTACTCGCGAAGATCGGCGCGTTGCATCAGCGCAACCAACGCTGGAGCGATGCCATCGAAGCGTGGACGCGCAGCCTGCAAATCAAAGACAACGCCATCGCGCGAATCAACCGGGCGGTCTGTTATCGACGCCTGCGGATGTGGGAGCAGGCCTTCCAGGATTTTCACCACGCGCAGAAGCTCGGCGCCGACGAGCCGGACGTGCAGCACTGGACGCAGCAATTTCACACCATCAGCAAATTCATGGACGCCATTCGCGAAATGGATGCGCGCGTCGCCGCCCTCCCGGATGATCCGGGACTGCTCGCCGATCGCGCGATGTTGATGCTGCGTTGTGGCGATCCTCAGCTTGCCCTGGATGATGCCGAACAAGCCGGGCGCCTGGCGGCCTGGGCCATTCGTCCACGCCTCTTTAAGGCGCTCGCCTTGATCGCGCTCGGCCGCGGCAGTGAAGTCGATGCTCTTTCCATTCGAGTTCCGCTTCGTCTGGAATCGCTCTCACCGGAGTTTCTCGATACCATCAGTCGGATCGATTCTGCCATCGCGGTCGAGCGGACCAATCCGGAGCACTATGCTTCGCGCGCGTGGCAGCTGAATGAGATCGGGCAACCGTTGCTTGCCTTGGCTGACGCCGATAATGCGGTGAAGTTGGACGCGAGGTCGGGGACGGGCAGGGTCGAACAAAGTTATGCCTTGAACAAGCTTGGACGCACCCAGGAAGCATTTGATCGCATCAAGGAAGCGACGGTGATCGATCCGCAGCTCGCCCCGGCCTGGCAATATCGCGGAGAACTGGAAATGGCGCGCGGCGACAACCTGGCCGCGATTGAATCTTTCACCAAAGCGCTGGGACAGCAGTTATCGAGCATCGCCCTCCAAAAGCGCGAGGAATGCTATCGCCGTCTCGGCCTAACGGAGCGCGCCGATGAAGATCACCGCGCTCTGCTCAACCTGAATACGCGAAACGGCTCCTGAACCTCCGGCGATTCGATCACGGCGTATGTTCGAGAATGCCGATGTTCCCCTGGGTGGTTTGCAGCTCGAGTTGGGCTTCGGAACGGCCACCAACCGCGACGTCCAGCGTTTGGGAACGGTCCTTTTCAACGTTCGGGACGTCACCGAACGCGTTCGAGATCTTACCGCCGGCGCGCGCTTTCAGGTGGAAAGAGGCCCTGGGCGGGAGAACGGCCCGAATAGTTCCACTGACCACTCGCGCCTGGATGGAAAATTTCCCCGCTTCCCACCATTCCCAGCCCATTTCCAGCGCGCCATTCGCGACGAAAAGATCGTGGGCGCCGAAACCATCGCGATCGAAGAGGCGGCCGTTGACCAGCTTGGCCGAGACCGCACCGCCGCGCAGATTATCGATCAGCACCTCCCCGTTCGTTAGTTCCAACCTCGAAATGGTGGAGCCCTGCGGAACGATGATGGTGTAGTCAACTGTCCCCGACCGATCAGACAGGCTCAGTTTCGGCCGCGGCGGGTAGATGGTGTCGATATCCACCGTGTTCGCTCCCGCGCTCGCATTCACGACAATCTTCCTGACCTGTTCACTGCCGTAGGCTCGCTTGAGCGCGCGCACCTTCACCTCCGCGTCCCGCGAACCGTAAACACGAATAGCCCCATCGAGGTTGCGAATGGAAATCCGCGGTGTGTCGCCCGCCGACAGAGTTTTCTCAACCACCTCCTCGGCGATGTCCTCCGCCTTAGGAGCGCAACTGCTCAGAACGATACCGATGAGCAGCGAACCAAGTACAGGCAGGATTAATGAAGTGCGACGCATATGGTTGAGAGGCGCACGGATTAAATCCGCTGCGGAGTGCAGGTGCAAGGCCGTTGCGGTCCAGCCTTGGTCCATGGTGGCGAAGGTGCTCCTAAACGATCCAGCCGTCGCGGAGCTGAATCACCTTATTTCCGTAGGTCGCATTTTTCTCTGAATGCGTGACCTGGATGATGGTCGTGCCTTCGCCGTTCAAGCGTTTGAACAACTCCATGATCTCTTCGCCCTGGCTGGAGTGAAGGTTTCCGGTCGGTTCATCCGCCAAAATCAAGGAAGGCTTGGCCACGATCGCGCGTGCCACTCCCACCAACTGCTGCTGGCCGCCGGAGAGCTGGCGTGGATAGAGATCCTTTTTCCCGACGATCTGGAAACGATCAAGCGTGTCGGCAACGATTGCCGCGCGATCACTCCGGCTGACATGGCGGTAGGAAAGCGGGATCTCCAGGTTTTCGTAAACGGTCAAATCATCGAGCAGATGATACGCTTGAAAGACGAACCCAATCTTGTCGTTCCGCAGTTTGGCCCGTTCTTTCGGCTTCAGCTGATGAACGGCCACGTCGTCGAAAAAATATTCGCCGGTCCAGCCATGATCGTGCATCCCGAGAATGTGCAGGAGGGATGACTTCCCCGCGCCGGACGGGCCCATGATGGAAATGAAGTCCCCTTCGTTCACATCCAGATTGACGTCACGCAGGACGACAGTGAAGGCGCCGTGCGCCAGCGGATAAGACCGCTCAATCGAACGAAGGCGAATCATGCGTCAGGCATTGTGACCAAGCGCGATCATCGGATCGGCCTTGGTCGCGCGCAATGCTGGAATGTAGCTGGCCAGGAAAGCAATCGCGGCCAGCATGGCCGTGACGATGACGAAGGTAGCCAGGTCGAACGGTGAAACCCGGTAAAGCATGGTGGCCATGGTTCGGGCAGCGAAGAAGGCGAGGATCAATCCAATCGCGATCCCGACGATCGCCAGCCGGACAGCGTGACCGACGACGAGAGCAAACACGTCGGAGCGCTGCGCTCCGAGCGCCATGCGCACGCCAATTTCATGCGTCCTCTGCACGACCAGATAAGAAATCACTCCGTAGGTCCCGACTCCGGCAAGGAGCAGCGCGATTCCGGAAAAAATTCCGAAGAGAACCACGGATAAACGGCGGGGCGCGACCGCCTCTGAAATTACCTGATCAAAGGTGCGAACGTCCGCTACGGGCTGTTCCGCATCGATGGACTGAATTTCGCGGCGGATCGCCGTCGCGAGGGTTCGCGGGTCCTGCGGGCTTCGCACCACCATGAGCATGGTTGCGTAGGGACTCTGGGTGAAGGGAAGATAGTATTCGGGTTGCGGATCCTGATCGAGCGAACGGTGGCGAATGCTGGTCACGATCCCGACAATGGTGATCCACTTCATTCCCGGTTTGCGCGGATCATCGAAAGTGATGCGTTTGCCGAGCGGATCTTCGTTAGGCCAGTATTTGTGCGCCAGCGCTTCGTTGATAATGACGACACCAGGCTTGTCGGCGGTGTCCCCCTCATTAAAGAAACGTCCGCGCATCAGCGGCGTCTGCAGAACCTTGAAATAATCCGCGGTCACCTCGCGAATCTCTTCGTCCGGGAATGGCTGCGTCTTATCCAGCGGCCGATTCTCAATCGCGAACGACGAATCACTGTTCGTCCCGCTGAGCGGAAGGATATCGGCAAAGGCGCATGATTCGACCCCGGGCAGCTGACGGATTCGTCGTTCCGCTTCATTGAAAAAGGCCAACCGGCTATCCATTCCCGGGTTGTCCTTTTCGAGTGCGGGATATTTCGCGCGCGGCAGCGAAATCTCCATGGTCAGAACGTTGTTCGGATTGAAGCCGGGCGAGATGGCCTGCAGACGCATGAAGCTTTTCATCAGCAACCCCGCGCCGGTGAGCAGAACGAGGGCGAGCGCGATCTCTCCAACCACCAGCAGATCACGCAAACGATTGCGTCTCGGACCGCCGGTCGATCCGCGGCCGCCGTCTTTCAGAGCTTCGGTTAGTTCCGGCTTGGCGCTGACAATTGCGGGTAGCAAACCGAAAAGAATCCCGGTGCCGATGGAAACCAGCGCGGTAACGGCAAGGACGGTCAGGTCGAGATTCACCTCGGTCAGCCGCGGCAGCGTGCGCGCTCCCACCCGTTTAAAAATCTCCAGGCCCCAGATCGAGAAGATCACGCCGACGGCGCCGCCCGCCATTGACAAGACTACGCTCTCGGTGAGGAGCTGGCGAAAAAGGCGCCACGGACCCGCGCCTAGCGCCACGCGGATGGCCAGCTCGCGTTCACGACTGCTCGCTCGCGCCAGCAACATGGTCGCGATGTTGGCGCAGGCGATGAGAAGAACAAAAGCGACGGCACCGAGTAGAATGAGCAACCCCGTGCGCATTCCGCCAACCACCTGCTCCTGCAATCCATAAAAAACGCCCCCGAACTTATCGGCTGCGCCGTAGTTGTCAGGATAGAGCCGGTACCAGTTGGCAATGATACTATTCAACTCCGCCTGCGCCGTCTCGATCGAGACGCCCGGGTGCAACCGCGCGATCACGCCGTAAGAGCGCGAGCCGCGTGATTCGAGCTCGTTCTTGGTGAAGGCGATCGGCTTCCAAATATCCACGCGCTGGCCGAATTGCCCGCCCTGCACGTTGAAAAGAGGGATCGGAAACTCGAAACTCGCCGGCATGATGCCGATCAAAGTGTAGCGGCGGCCGCTCAGGAGGAGACTTTGGCCGACCAGGCCCGGGTCGGAATTGAAGCGACGGCGCCAGAGCCGTTCGCTCATGACAATGACATCATCGTGGCCTTCCCCCATCTCTTCGCGGGCAAAGGTGCGGCCCCGAATCGGTTCTATTCCCAGCAACGGGAAAGCGTTAGGCGAAACCACCGCGCCGGAGAGCCGCTCCGGATTGCCGTCCTTGGCCAGGTTAAAGTTGGTATAATTGAAGGCAGCGATGTCGGCGCTCTTCAACTCTTTCTCGTAATCGTTGAACTCCGGAGCGGAGCAGGGAATGCGCTCCAGGCCCTGGCCGGCGAATTTTTCCCAGAGCAAGGCCAGCCGCGCCGGCTCATGGTAAGGCAGCGGCTTGACCAGGATCGCGTTAACCAGCGCGAACATGGTGCTGTTCGCGCCGATGGCGAGCGCGATGGTCAGGATCGCGAGGAGAGCGAAGCCCGGCGTCTTAAGCAGCCCGCGCAGCGCAACCTTAATCTCGTTCCACATCGGTTTGGCCGCCCGGTTGTGACAAGGCGGCGATTTTAGATGGAACGGTTAGGCCGCGATGCGGTTGTCTTCGACCACGCGACCATCGAACAGGTGCACGGTGCGATCGGCATGCTGGGCAAAGCGCGCATCGTGCGTGACCATACAAATAGTCGCGCCAGCGGCGTGCAATTCCTTGAGCAGATCCATGACCGCTTCACCGTTGCGTGAGTCGAGGTTTCCGGTCGGCTCGTCGGCCAGCAGAATGGCCGGCTTGCCCGCGAGCGCGCGCGCCACCGCCACGCGCTGTTGCTGACCGCCGGAGAGCTGGCTCGGCAAATGTTTGGAGCGATGGCCCATCCCGACGCGCTCGAGCGCTTCGTTGACGAACTGTTTGCGCTCCGAAGCCGGCATCCCGCGATAGGTCAACGGCAGTTCGACATTTTCGTAAACGGTCAGGTCGCCGATTAGATTGAAGCTCTGGAAAATAAATCCAATCTCGCGATTACGGATGCGCGCCCGTTCCGGGAAGGAGAGGTTCGCGACCTCGCCGTTTTTGAGCGAGTAGCTGCCGCCCGACGGCGTATCCAGCAGACCCAGAATGGAAAGCAGGGTGGACTTGCCGCAGCCTGAGGGGCCGGCAATGGAGATGTATTCACCCGACCGGATATCGAGATGAATGCCGGAGAGGGCGTGCGTTTCCACCTCGTCGGTTAGGAAAACCTTGGTCACGCCTTCGAGATGAATCAAAGGAGCGGACCCGTTCGTGGTGGTAGAACGGCTGTTGGAAGGAGCGGAGGTTGCTTCGGTTGTTGTCATAGTTGGGTCGAGGTCTTTTTAGTTAAGTCGGATTCGTTCGTGTGCGTCGTAGGCACTGGTGTCGGAAAGAATTACCTGATCGCCGGGTTGGAGACCGCTTTGAATCTCGATCGTGTTCACCGAGCTCTTGCCGAGTTTGACCGGCGTGCGCACGGCTTCCGATGAACCGGCTATTAGTTTGAAAATTCCGACAGTGCTGTTTTCCTGCCCGAAAGCGGGCCGGCCGACGTAGATCACATCATTTAGACGTTCCAGCTCGATCGTTCCGTCTACACTCAGGTCAGGTCGCGCGCCTTTCGGCAACTCGCCATCAATCGCGACATCGACCTTGACCGTCCCCTGCTCCACCGCAGGATCGACGCGAATGACGTGGCCTTCGACCACGCCGTTACGCGTATCGATGCTGGCCTTTTCATTGATCTGAACATCCTTGGCCTGCGTCTCCGCGATCTTAATTTCGGCCTTTAGCTTACTGGGATCGGCCACGCGAGCGAGGTTGTCGCCAACTTTGACACGCTGTCCTACATCCACTGGAAGTTGTTGCAGCACACCGCTCATTCCCGCTTTGACGTGGAGGTTATCCACCTGCTCCTGCTTCATTTTCGCCAGCTCTTTAGCCTGGTCGACCGCGGCTTGTTTGGCAGCGATCTGCGGTTCATAAGAATCACGCGCAAAGGCGAGACGCTTCCCTTCGATCTTGTCGCGGTTCGCCAGTTCTTCTTCCTTAACCTTGGCGGTTTTATAGGTCAGAGCGGGCACGAGTCCGTTTTTGTTCAGTTGATCGTCGGTCTCGCGCTCCATCTTCGCCTGCTCATATTCCGAATGAACACGAGCGGCAGTCGCTTCCTGGTCGAGGACTTCGCGCTGCAAAGTTGCTTTCAAGCTGGTTAGTTCGGCTTCGGCTGCGACTGCCTTCGATTTGGCATCGCTCGCGGTCTGTTCCAGTTCCGGGCTGTTCAACTCCAAAATAACGGTGTCGGCGCTCACCTGTGCGCCCGGCCTAACCACGATCTTCTCGACGCTTCCTTCGGTGTTCGCAGGAATCCAGCGGATCTCTTCCGGCACCAGCGTGCCCAGGCCGCGCACCTGGCGCACCATCGGTCCACGCTTCACCGTGTCGACCCAAACGGTTGAACGATCGACTGTCGGCACCGCCGGCTTCAGTCGGGAAAGTGCGAAGGTGGCCAGGAGAACACCGACGACGATGGCGCCGCCGATCATCATCCGGCGCTTGCGCTTTTTCGCCGCTGCCCCGACGCGCGGCACGTCCATCGAAGACAGGCTGCTCGTGAAACCGGTTGGGCGCACGATGTTATTATCTGCTTTGGCCTCGGTAACTCCCATGATTTTTTTCTACCTTAGGCGCCTGCGCAGGAACGGATCAGATGCAGGACCGCGCTTGCTCCGTTAACCAGGGGAACCGCCGCTGTCAGCATGATCACGGTGAAAGCGGCCGCCTCGACGCGAAAGTAGTTATTCTCTTCCGATTCGAAATAATTGCGGCTGATGTTCCGGAAAGAGGGACGCTGCACGCTTGCGCAACAGCCGCCGGAATGACCGGACACGGCCTGGAAGTGAAAATCGACTGCCGGAACTCGCTTGGTTTCGCGGTTGCGGCTTTCGTTTTCGATTTGAGGGGTTGGTTTCATATTTTCGTCTCCACCGATGGGATGCGATTCGCGTCGTCATCGGATTCAAAATTTTTCCTAGGTTCGCCGTCTCTATTGCAAGGGCCGTGCCACGCAATTTTATTATATTATAAGTTCCTTATGATAAGTGACTTACGACTCACCGTTTGGAAAGCGCGCGATTAAAAATCCCACAGTATTGGGACCTGACCGTCCCGTTTGTGGGACGCCTGCCTGACGTGTTTGTCAGGCGCGCGGGAGCCGTAAAACGGCTCGCGCACCGCGCGAATTCTGTCGGTTGGTTAGGCTGAGCGAGCCTCCGTGGGCTTCGGCAATTTGCCGGCTCAATGCCAGACCGATTCCCGAACCTTCCGGCTTGGTCGTGAAAAACGGCACGAAAAGATTCGTCGGGTTCATGATGCCCGGGCCTTCATCATCGACGATTACCTCCACGCAATCGCCGGCCTCGCGCCATCCCATCGAGACACTTCCCTGGGTTTCGAGCGAGGCGTCGACCGCGTTGTGGACCAGGTTGATCAGGAGCTGTTCGATCTGCGCCGCGTCGGCCGCGATCTTGAATTCCGGCCCCGGTTGAACCTTGATCGGCAGGCGCGGTTCCAGGCTGACCACGCGGCGGACCAGGTCGCCCAAGTCGACATAATCCTTCTGCGGTGGCGGCAGCTTGGCCAAACGCGCGTAGGCCTGCATGAATCGGCCTAACGAATCGGCACGGGAGGCAATGGACTTCAACCCGCTCTGGGCGTCTTCCTTCCAGTCCTCCGGTGGCGGCGTTCGCCGCAGGAGGGCCTCGAGGCTCCCCGCAATCGACTTGATTGGCGCCAGTGAATTGTTCATCTCATGCCCCAGCACCCGAACAAGCCTTTGCCAGGCGCGCCGTTCTTCCTCGCGCAGCGTGCGGCTCAGATCGGTCAAGACCAGCAGTTCATGCGGCAAGCCGCGTTCGCGAAAGCTGCTTCGCCTCACCCCCCAGCGCCCCGCGCCGCCGGGAAAGCTGAGGCTCAACGGCGCGTCCTCGCTGGCCTCGAGCGCACCGGCCAGTCCGAGCTCGCGAGCTTTGCGGCCCAGCAGTTTGTCGATCGACTGGCCGAGCAGGCGCTCGCCGGCCGCGTTCACCAGCCGAAGACGCTGATCCGGATCGAAGGTGAAAACAGCCACGTCAATTTCCGCCATGATCGTCCGCAGCAGCGCTGTGGCTTCAAAGGCACCGAGCCGCTGCACCCGCAGCGTTTCGCCCAGGGAATTGATCTCGAGCAAAACTTCGCCTAACGCGTCATCGGCGCGGGCGCCGCGTGCGCGAATCGAATAATCGCCCTCCCGCAAAGCGGCCAGCAGATTGGTCATGGTGCGCAGCGGATGAACCACGTGCTCGCGCGCGCTCGCCGCGAAGCTCATGAAGGTGACGAGAATGAAAAGCGTCAGCGTCCATTGGACCTTGGGTGTGTAATCGCCGAACCAAAGGACGCAGAGCGCCACCACCGCTGAGGGGAAAACCGCGCCGAAGGTCAGCCAGGTTAACCGATTCTCGTGCGCAATTCGGTGCCGAACCTTCGGCGTGGCGCTCATGCGATGGAATCAAGACGGATGAGCGCGCGCGAGGCGAGCCGTCCGTTGATCGCCCTGGGCTTTCTCAGCATGTCATCCCGAGGTGAGGGTAACCGCGGGAGCGCCGGGGAGGGACGAGCTCCGTCTCGTCCTTTGAAATTTCCGACACGACGAAGCCTGTCATTGCCAGAAGCTGTAGCCGATCTGCGCGGACATCTCGGGAGCGTTCTACTCACAGTCCGTAATGCTGCAGCCGCCGATAAAACGCGCTCCGGCTCAGCCCCAGCGCTTCCGCCGCCTTGCGCGCATTGCCGTCGGCTCGAGCGAGCGCTTTTTTGATCAGGAAAGCTTCGACGTCCTCCAGGCTCATCTCTTCCAACCGTGCCGATTCGTCACGTCCGCTAGTTAGGCCGAGGTCGGCCGCTTTGACTTGGCGGCCTTGCGACATGAGGACCGCCCGCTCGATGACGTGGTCCAGCTCGCGGACATTTCCAGGAAAAGAGTGGGCCAGCAGCCGTTCGCGCGCAGTCTCATCGAAACCGGCGATGTCTTTGCGATAACGCTGCCCATGCTGGCGCAGGAAGCTCGTGGCAAGGGCCATGATGTCTTCGCGCCGATCGCGCAGTGGCGGGAGAGATATTTCGATCGTGTTCAGCCGGAAAAGCAGGTCCTGTCGAAACCGACCCGCGGCGACTTCGTCGGTCAAAGTCGCGTTCGTGGCCGAGATGATGCGAACGTTCGCGTGCAAAGTGCGGGAAGACCCCACCCGCTCGAATTCGCCGGTCTCGATCACGCGCAGCAATTTCGCCTGCTGGTTGAGCGGAATATTGGCGATCTCGTCCATGAAGAGCGTGCTTTCGTCGGCCAGCTCGAACCGGCCGGCGCGATCCGTTTTCGCGTCCGTGAACGCCCCTTTCACGTGTCCGAACAGTTCACTTTCGAACAGCGTCTCGGAGAGGCCGCCCATGTTCACCGTGATCATCGATTTGCCGGAGCGCGGCGAGAGCGCATGCAACGCTTGCGCAACCAACCCCTTCCCGGTCCCGTTCTCACCGGTGATGAGGATGTTCGCGTCCGACGGCGCAACCCGTGAGATCATGTCCATCACCGGTTTCATGGCGACGGAATTCGCGATGATGTTCGGGGCGTTTCCGCGCAGCAGCTGGTTCTCGGCCTCCAGCTTGCGCCCGCGTCGCAGCGCACCCGCCAGTTCGATCTGCGTGCGAACAACTGTCATGAGCCGGTCGTTATCCCACGGCTTGGGAACGAAATCGCGCGCGCCGCGCTTCATCGCTTCGACGGCCAGGTCAATTGTCGCCCACGCCGTCATGACCACGATCGGGAGAGTGTTATCCATTTCCTGGATCTTCGGGATAACTTCCAAACCTTCCTGGCCTGAGGTGGTATCGCGGGTGTAGTTCAGGTCCATCATCAGGAGCGCATACTCCTTCTTCTCCAGCGCGTTGATCACTCCAGCGAGCGACGTGACCGCGTCCGTTTGATATCCTTCGCCTTTGAGCAGGATGCGCAGTGCTTCGAGAACGTCTCGCTGATCGTCGGCGATTAGGATTCTGTGCACGTGCCTTCTCAACCGCGTTTCGGGCGTGGTGTCAATGCCCGGCCACGCAATCGCAAATCAGGAAGAGGGTTGCTAGACGAGCAAAAGTTCCCGAAAATCAGCCGTGATCATTTTGCGCCCCCACCCCGAGCAACAGTTCGTTTTCGTTCGTTATGCCGGCGAAGTCCGACAGCCGGATATGGGGAAATGGGTCGAAGAAGCGTCGGCGGCGCTGAAGACAATGCCGGCAGGTTTTCGACTACTCGTCGACATGAGCGAGCTGACCGCGATGGAAGTAGCCTGTGCGCCCTTTATCGAGCGCGTCATGGACATGTGCCAGGAGAGCGGTGTCACCGACGTCGTCCGGGTGATTCCTAATCCGACGAGGGACATTGGCATGCAGATCATGTCCACCTTTCATTACGCGCCCTCCGTCCGGATTGGCACCTGCAACACCCTCGAAGAAGGGATCGCGCTCCTCGCCGGCGCGGATCAGACCGACCGCGAAGCGATTCAGGCAATTCTTGCCTAGGACGAGAAAGGCGCGACCTGGCGGCCGCGCCTCTCCATCTTCGTTAGCCTGAGACTAATCAGGAAAGCGCGGGGAGCGGTGACGAGTCGAACTTCTCAGCCCAGTTCACCTTGGCCGTGGTGATCATCAATACGGCCAGGGTAATGATGGCGCCGATGGTGATGGTGAGACCGGTCAACCCCTCAAAGAAGAAGCTGTAGCTAAACAGCACCATGAACATCAATTGAGCGATGGCGGCGATCCGGCCGAATTTACGTCCGGCCACCGCGGTGAGATAACCGCTTACCAGGACAAGTGAAACCGTCGCGGCCAAGACAAAGGCCACCGGCAACGGGATCAAGTCGACCAGGTAGGTAAACAACAACTGAAAGGCGAAGCACCCGGCCGCGAGGAAGAAATAATTCATGGGATGCAGATTCACGCCCATCATGATCGCAGCGATGAGCAGAACCGCGAAGAAGAACAGCAGTGACACCGGCGCGAAGAAGGAAATTCGCGACGCCACCGGGCCGGGGTTTAAGACCGTAGGCATATCCATGCCGATAGCCTGCGCCCCAATCACATCAGGATAGCTCCAGTTCAAGTCCCATGAGTCGTTAATCTGTTGGCGATTCGTCGGCGATCCTGTTCCGCCCGGGAAATTAATCTCCGAAAAATCGGTATGCATAAGCAGGCGAAAATTTCGCACCCGCGGGGCATCGCCGAATGAGTAGCTCCAACGATCCGTTCCGCGCGTCCGGTATTTCACTTTGAGCAAAGCTGTTTCCCCAGGCGCGAGCGTGATCGCATCGGTCAGTCCTTCACTCGCTCGGGTCGCGTCGGTCGAGACTTTCCCGTTCAGCGCGAAGGAGAAATCGGTATAACTCGCAAGCTCGGAGGGGAATTGGAACCGCACATAGAGCGTCTGCGAAACGGGTGTCGGATTTTCCACCGTGTAGGAGCCCTCGAAGTCGGCGACATAGGTCCGATACCACAGCAACCCCTTCTTCTTTGGCTCATAGTGGAGGCTGACGCGGACCTCGCCGGCCGCCGGTTGCAGGCTCTTTCGTCCGTTAGGGGCGGACGGAGAGTTATAGAAAATCGCCGGATGCTGCTGGACCATGGGCGGCCCCCAGGCCCGATTCACATCCTGGCCGACTTCGCGGGAGGCCGTTTGCGAACGGACGAGGAGACTCGTTCCGAGAATGACCCAACCCGCGGTGGTGCAAAACAGGATGAAGGCAATGGTGATAAGGCGTTTGATTGTCATGATTTTATTTTCTTTCTGAGGATGCTGGACGTTCCGTTCCGGGGAGAGGAATGGCGGTAGCGGCGATGCTTTCGCCGAGGTTGCTTCTTCGACAAGAGCTCGGTGAGAAAGTTTTCGATGTGTTCGAGTCTCACTTTTTGATCTCCGGTTTCTGATAAAACAGCTCGATCCCGGGCCGTTCATTCCGGCAAAGTTCCTTCTTCAGGCGAACGACCGTGGAACCCTCTTTGTTCGGCGCGCCACCGACCGGCGCGAGATTGCCCTCGAGCGCCGCCACCTGGTACTGCGCCGGAATCGCGAGATCCCAGATCAGGGTATTGATCAGGAGCGGCGTCCGTGGGAGCTCGACTTTCAACTGACCGCTGACCGGTTGGAACCGCGCAATTTTTGATGTGTAAGCCAGGGCGACGCGCGCAGGCCGGCCCTGCTCGCAGGAGCCGATGGGAATCTCGAGCGTGCCGTGGCCGCGATTGACCGGGCTGATTTTTCGGTCGTCGACCGCGCAGGAGAGAAGTTCACTTTCGTTAGGCAGTTCCACGATACAGTTGGTCGACGATGCGGAGCGGATGGTATAAACCTGCTCGTTGATTAGAGACCCGTCCGCCACGACCCGCGTATTGAACTGCGCGGTATCGACAACCGCCGGCGCGACTTCGACCACCGGCAGAAGCTTCGCTGTCAGCCTGGTCCCGCGGGTAACGACCGTATTCGGCGCGCACGCGATGCGTTCCGCCAGCCATCGGGGAGGCGTCGACCTCTCCTCCGGCGCGGTGGTGAGTTCGATCTCCGTCCCGGCGGTCACCGCGAAGATCGGCGGCGTCATTTTGCCTTTTTCGTTCTGGGGCGCTTCCAATTTCCACTCGCCTTCGGCGGCCTGCGGCAATTCGTAGACCACTTCAATCCGGCGTGCGGTAATGCCAGGGGTTCGCCATTCCAGCGCGATCGCGCGGGAACTGCCGGAATCTTCCGGATGCCACGAGGCGAGATCTTCGCCCTTGACCGAAAGGACGCGTGCCGAGGAGGGCAGGATCAGTTTCAGGTTTTGCGCGGAACCGCCGGTGGCAATCGCAGTCACTTGCGATTCGTAGTGCAGAACGTCATCGGCGAAGCTCGTCGCGCATTGCGCGAAGGTTTCCCATTCGCTGGGCTGCGGCTTGACCGTCTGGGTGGAAACCAATCGACAGTCGATTACTTCACCGGATGTCACTCGGAAACTTGCGACTCCCTTGTCATTTGAAATCGCGCTCGCTCCCGCCACCCGCAGCGTCTTGTTCGGCGGAATGCCTTTGACCGTCAGCAGACTCATGAGTGCCGGGGCTGCAGGAATTTGCACGCGGCTGCCGTCCCCTTCCTGCACGAGATTGGCGACGAATTGCAGCTTGATGCGTTGCTTCGTGGCCCGGCTGGTCAACAGCGCATAGTTTCCGTCGCGCGAGATCACGTCGGCATCGGCCGGTTCTACCGCGAGAACGTGCAGATCGCTCCCGATCAAAGGAATTACGTTCCAGTCGTCGCCGAAACTTTGAGCTTCGAACTCGACGAATCCCACCACGCGATCGTCGCGCAACTCCATTTCATAACGCGCACTCAACAAGCCGCCGGCCACCGGGGGCTTCTTCGCGGGGGCGCTGCTCGCTTGCCGTGTCGCCTTCCACAACTCCTTCAGCTCGGAATAGGGAATAGTGACGCTGGCACCGGCCACATCCGGGACCTCGGCATTCTGTCCGAATACATTGCCGAAAGCCGCAGCGCCCACCGCGATTCTGAAAATTGCTTTAAACATCACCCTAACTTCGCTTGCCGAAGTGAAGGGATGATGAACGGGATATGAACTTTTCGTGAAGTTGACCGTCGCCTAACCCGCGCGCGGCAACGTCACGACGAATTCGGCCCCGGCTCCGGCAGAGCTGGTCGCGGAAACCGAGCCGTGATGAGATTCGACCAGAGATTTCACGATGGCCAAGCCCAGGCCGGTCCCACGCTCATTCGTCCGGGGGCTCTTGGTGGTAAAGAAACGATCGAACACCTTGGGCAGTAGGTCCGGCTCGATGCCCACCCCCTGGTCGCGAACACGGATTACGGCCAGGTCGTCTTCGACTGACAGGGAAAACGAAATCTCACGTTCGGCGGGAGTAAACTGGAGAGCGTTGTCCATCAGATTGGTGACAATCTGCCTCGCCTCCATCTCCCCGATGCGCACCAACACCGGTCCATCGGGAAAGCTGGTCTGAATCGTTATCTTCATCGGCTGCGCCAGATCGATGTATCGCCGCACGGTTTCGCGCAGAGAAATGGTTAGGTCGATGGGCCCGGTCTGGGGTGCGGTCTGCGCCTCGATGCGAGAGAGCTTAAGGAAATTGGATACGAGGCGGTCGAGCCGCTCCACCTCGGCGCGGATATTACCAAGAAAACGCGTGCGCGCCGGCGGATCGTTGATCGCGCCGTTTTCCAATAATTCCGCAGCCCCGCGAATCGAGGCCAGCGGCGTTTTCAGTTCGTGGGAAAAATTGCTCGCCATTTCCTCGACGTAGTCTTTCCCTTCCAGTTTCTCGCGCATTTTCTCGACCGCGCGTGCCAGCACGCCCAGCTCGCTCCGGGTCCATGTTTGCAATCGAATGTTCGGCTCGCCCGCGGCCACGCGTTCTGCCCGCCAGGCCAGGTCACCGACAATCCGGGTGATATAACCAGACAGGGCATAAGCAAGAACGGCGGCCAGGGCCAACGCGATCGCTCCGGGAAGAAGCAGCTGGTCCAGGGAATGCGAAATAAAATTCCGGATGCGGTTGGTCGGCTTTACCACGCTGACGACGCCGGCGACTTTCCCGTTTACCATCACTGGGAGGGTGCTGTAGAGATTGACGCGTTCGCGCTCGCGATCGAGTTCCCAACGCGAGCCATACTTGCCGTCTAAGGCTGCGCGCACGTCGTGCCATTGCGAAAAATCCGCGCCATGGGTCTTCGCTCCGTCGGTGTCGAAAATGACATGGCCGGTTTCATCGTAAGCCAGCAGCCGAACATCAACTTCGTTTTTAGTGTAACCGAACAGTCGCGACTTTAATGGCAGCGTTTCGCTGATATTGGCAAAGACTTCGCCGAACTCCGTGCTGACGCGGTCGGTCCCGCCCCCTTCCCGCTCGATTCGGGTGTAGAGCTCGCTTACCGCCACCGCGGTGTCGATCATTCCTTCTTCGGTCGAATGCAGATAGCTGGTCTCGATGCTGTGCCGAACCTTGAAGGCGACGTAGGTCATCGGCACCACCAAAACCAGGAGGTGAAAAACAAAAACTTTCCAGTGGAGGCTGTGCAGACCGGGCAACCGGAAACCGAGGACGTTAGGCATTCTTCAAAGCTCTTTCACCCGGTAACCAATCCCGCGAATTGTTTCGATAAAGTCGCAGTCTGGAAATTTCTGGCGCAATGTTTTCACGTGCACATCGATCGTCCGATCGGCGACGAATGCTCCCTCGCCCCAGGCCCGGTTCAGCAGCTGCTCGCGGGTAAAAACGCGCCCGGGCGAGCGCAGCAGGAGCTCGAGCAATCGAAACTCCTGGGCGGTTAGACGAACCGGTTTTTTGCGCAGGCGAACGTCAAATTTCTCGCGGTCGATTTCGATCGGACCATAACGAATCGGCGCGTCCTCCGCTTCGGAAAGAACCGGCCCCTGCCTTCGCCTTTGGATCGCTTTGATCCGCGCGACCAGTTCCCGCGCGCTAAACGGCTTGACCATGTAGTCATCGCCGCCAATCTCCAATCCCACTACGCGGTTGATCTCGTCGCTTCGAGAAGTGAGAAACACGATTGGGACATCGGAAAACTTGCGGATCGCGCGACAAACTTCGAAGCCATCAATGTCCGGCAACCCGACATCCAAGACCAGCAGATCCGGCGGTGAATCCTGGCAGAGTGAAATCGCGGCCCGCCCACGATTGCTGATCTCCACCGCATAGCCTTCGGCCTTGAGGGCGTACTCAAGCACGTCTGCTATTTTCGGGTCATCTTCCACCACCAGGATTCGACCGCGCCCTTCCGGCATACTCGTCAAATCCAAAGTGTTCGATCGAACGAACGATACTGAATCGCTTCGCTCACGTGGTCGGGTCCGATCGTTTCCGCGCCAGCCAGGTCAGCGACGGTCCGTGACACCTTGAGAATTCGATCGTAGGCGCGGGCGCTCAAGTTCAGCTCGGTCATGGCTATCTTGATCAATTCCTGGCACTCGTCATCCAGCTTGCACCAGGCCTTGATCTGTTTGCTACTCATACGGGCATTGCAGTTCGTTCTTTCATCGTGAAAGCGATCCTGCTGCCGCTGGCGCGCGACACTGACTCGTTCGCGTATGGCGTCGGAATTTTCCTCCGCGCGGTCACTGGCCACGTCGCGATACTCGACCGCGGGAACTTCGACATGAAGATCGATGCGATCGAGCAATGGACCCGAAACGCGCTGGCGATAGCGCTGCACCTGCACCGGACTGCACCGACACTCGCGTTTCGGATCACCGAAATATCCACAGGGGCAGGGATTCATTGCCGCCACCAGCATGAATTCGCAGGGAAAAGTGATGGTTCCGGCGGCGCGCGAGACCGTGACACGAGCGTCCTCGAGTGGCTGGCGCATGACTTCCAGGGCGGAGCGTTTGAACTCGGGCAGCTCGTCCAGGAATAAGACGCCGTTGTGCGCCAGACTAACCTCACCGGGTGTTGGAAATGTTCCGCCGCCTAACAATCCGATATCACTGATGGTATGATGCGGCGAGCGAAAGGGCCGCGTCGCCACAAACGATTCCTGTCCCGCGAGCAACCCCGCGATACTGTGAATCTTCGTCGAGTCGATCGCTTCCTCCAGCGACATCGGGGGAATGATGGTGGGGACGCGCTTCGACAACATCGATTTGCCGGAGCCCGGCGGGCCGATCATCAGGACGTTGTGCCCACCGGCTACGGCCACTTCAATCGCGCGCTTCACATGGGCTTGTCCTTTCACGTCGCTGAAATCGACCTCGTAACTTTGGTGGGTCGAAAAGAACTGGGTCATGTCGCCCCGTGTCGGAGCGATGGGTTCCTTCCCGAGCAGGAAGGTGAACGTCTGTCGCAGGTTGCTCACCCCGTAGATGTCGATGCCGCTAACCATCGACGCCTCCCGCGCGTTTTGTTCTGGGACAAACAACCCGCGCTTGCCGCGGCGGCGCGCTTCCAAGGCAATAGGCAGGACCCCTTTGACCGGCCTAACGGCTCCGGAAAGCGCCAGTTCGCCAACGAAAGCGAAATCTTCGAACTGAGCCGTCGAAACTTCTTCGGTGACCGCGATCATCCCGATGGCGATGGGCAAATCGAAACTCGGGCCCTCCTTCTTGATGTCGGCGGGGGCCAGATTAATGGTTGTCCTTTTGTTCGACCACTTGTAACCGCTGTTGGCGATGGCGGTCTTGACCCGATCCTGGCTCTCCTTCACTGCCGTGTCGGGCAGGCCGACGATGACAATCTTCACCTCGCCCGGACCGGCGTTGACCTCGATTTCTATCTCGTAAGCGTCGACTCCGTAGGCGGCCGCTGAATAAACCTTCGCCAGCATGGCCTTCGCAAGCTGCCAAAGATTGCGCGGGGCGGGAAGAGGCAAATTCGCCACCGGTAGCCGGGCCCGGAGGCGAAAACGGCGGTCGTCGTCCCGTCATTCGTTAGTCCGAATGCAATTGGCTCGATTAGCGACCCCGCTTTGGCGGCTGACCGCCGCCGGTCCTGCTCCCGCCGGGCGGTGCCCGATTTCGCCGGATTTGGACTTCCCCCTGTCAGATATTTTTTTCGATCTGTTGAGGGCGCCTTTTTCGGCTAAATTTCTGCGCGCTTACAGCACTATTCCCGTATAGGGCGGTCCCATCTCCGCGATGAGATGGCAGCGGCATTCCGCGGTCTCGGGCGGTCCCTGCGTCCGCTGCCGATCTACACGAAGAGACAGCTGAAAGACACCCTGCCGGCCGCGTATATATAGTGAGAGAAATCAATCCATTCTTCGGCCCGCTCGCGATGGGAAATAAAAGGCGAGAGAGGGCACGTTCGGGAGGGCACGACGGCAAAAGCCCCCGGGCGAGAAAGATTGAACAAGGGGCATCCGAGTAGTGTCGAAAATCCGAATATTTAACCTTGTTAAATAAGTTCCGAATGATACAAACCATGTCCGACAAGGCCTGCCCCCCGCCGCTGATTGCGTCCTTGTCGGGTTACCCCCCCAACCTGTTTAATGAAAAAGAGTTATATGGCCGCTGAAGATAGCGATACCGGAATAAAGATTTACTTGCGCGAGATCGGGCAGATCCCTCTGCTCACTCCCGACCAGGAAATCGAGTTGGCCGCCAAAATCAAGAAAGGCGACAAGCGAAGCCCGCGCCCTGATGATCCGGTCCAATCTTCGGCTGGTGGTGAAGATTGCCCACGATTACGCGAATCTCGGTCTGCCCCTGCTTGACCTGATTTCGGAAGGAAACATCGGCCTGATGAAGGCGGTGGAGCGTTTCGACCCGGCCAAGGGTGGAAAGCTCAGCACCTACGCGGCCTGGTGGATCAAGCAGTCGATCAAGCGCGCTTTGGCCAACCAGAGCAAAACGATCCGACTGCCGGTTCACCTGGTCGACAAGATTTCGAAGATGCGCCGCGTTTCGCTGCAGATGAGCGAAGAGCTTGGTCGCGAACCGACCGATGAAGAACTCGGTGACGAGATTGGTATTGCCAGCGGCAAAGTGTCGCAGCTCAAGACCGTCTCGATCCGACCCGGCTTCACTGGACGCTCCGATCAGCGACGATGACTCGACTGAATTCGGCGAGATCGTCGGCGACGAAGACGCCCAGACTCCGTTCGAACTTTTGCGCGACAAAAATCTGCGCAACGAAGTCGGCGGTTTGCTCGACGTCCTCGATGACCGCGAGAAGAAGATTATCTTCCAGCGCTTCGGGCTGGACGGTGGCAAACCGAAGACGCTTGAGGAAGTCGGCAAGAAATTCGGCGTAACGCGCGAGCGAATTCGCCAGCTGCAAAACATTGCCCTCTCGAAGTTGCGCCGCGCGCTGAGTAAAAAGGAGCGCCCGGTCGACGTCGAGTTGCCGGTGGAGGCTTAAGGCCAACGTTCAGGAGCTCATATCTAATTTAGTTTGATTGCGTGAACGCGCTGACGAAAGTCGGCGCGTTTTTTTTATTCCGGGGAGGGCGGGCGCCTCGCGCGCCGACGAAGGCGCCCCCGCCTTCGCCCCGCGTCCCGAAATTTAGATTTGCGGCGAGGCGCCGCAAAAGGCGCGCGAGGCGGGCGCCCTCCCCAGAATAAACCGACTGCGCCGCTCGTTGATGCTCAGCGTTCGCTCCTACTTCGCCGTGCGCAGCTGGACGCAATCAAACCGCGCGCCTTCGGCGAGAATGTCGCTGATGATCACGAGGTGATCCCCCGCGCTTAGCGAGACCATGTTCGCGCAGATACTTCTCGGCCGTGTCGATCGTCGCGTTCGGGTCGTCGGTAAAATCAATCCGCGAGGCCAACAGACCCCAGCAGATGGCAAGCTGGCGCCGCACCTCCTCGGCCGGCGTAAACGCAAACACCTGCGAGTGCTCCGGTCGCAGATTGGAAACGTTGCCGGCCCATCGTCCCATGCCGCGTGAATACGACCAGCTTTGCCCTTCGCAGTGAATTCGCCAGGGCCACTGCGGACGCGACCGTCTTCTGTCGATCGTCCTCCAGGATGGCCGTCTTGCCGTAGCCGGCCCCGCCACTCCGCTCGATCCGTAGCGCCACCCGATCGAGACGCTGCACACATTCCACCGGGTACCGGCCCATGCTGGTTTCGCCGCTCAACATGATGGCGTCGGCCTGCTCGAAGACGGCGTTGGCGACATCGGTGATCTCAGCTCGCGTCGGCAGCGGATTCGAAATCATCGATTCGAGCAGGTGCGTCGCCACCACCACTGGTTTGCCAATGCGAATGCTCATTTTCACGATCCGCCGCTGAATCATCGGCAATTCTTCCATCGGGCATTCAATTCCGAGATCGCCGCGCGCAACCATGATCGC
Source organism: uncultured Verrucomicrobiae bacterium (assembly GCA_963746035.1). Lineage (GTDB taxonomy): Bacteria > Verrucomicrobiota > Verrucomicrobiia > Chthoniobacterales > UBA10450 > JBBRDU01. The sequence goes on from CAVUZN010000003.1 coordinate 789,806, forward strand.
GTCGGCGGCTTTGATGATTTCGTCGATCGAGTGCACCGCCGATTGATCCTCGATCTTGGCCACGATTAGCGCCCCGCTTTTCTTTCGGTGCAGCAAGCCGACGCAATTCCTCGATGTCAGCTCGCCTCCCGCACGAAACTGAGGGCCACGAAATCGACTCCGAGTTCGGCGCCAAGCGTCACATCGGCGATGTCCTTCTTGGTCAGGGGCGGAAGATTGACCCGCACCCCCGGCAGGTTGATGTGCCGCCGCGATCCCAGTTTTCCCGGGGTCAAGACGCGGCAGCGGACCCGGTTTCGTTCCTTCGCCAAAACTTTGAAACGCATCATCCCGTTATCGACCAGGACGGTGTCGCCCACGCTGATGTCCTCGACCAGGCCGGCATAGTTCACGTCCACTGAATATTTTTCCTCGCTGCGCGCACCGCGCACGGTGAACTCAACAATGTCTCCCGGCTTTAAGTTTAGCTCGGTTTTCAGGTCGCCGGTGCGAATGGCCGGCCCCTGGGTGTCGAGCAAAATGCCGATGGGACGGGGTGCATCCGCAGAAATCCGGCGGACCAGCTTCACGACCTCGCGAACCCATTCGTGTTCGGCGTGGCTCATGTTCAACCGAAAGACATCGGCGCCGGCCTTGATCAGCGCAGTCAGCGTTTCCTCGGTTTGCGTGGCGGGGCCAAGCGTGGCGATGATTTTGGTTTTACGCATCTCGAGCAAAGGTAGTGCGGAGCCTGCCTACCGGAAAAGCAAAACGGCGCGCCTTTCAGCGCGCCGTCTGTAAACGAACCAACAGCAGAAATTTAGATCTTACAATGATCTGCTTCGCCATTTTCAGGTGCTCGGCGATGATCTTTGAAGTCTTGCAGGCAAATTGCTTCAACTGCGGATCCGAGCCCTTGAAGCTTCGGTCTTAAACTCCGCCAGGTCCTTCTCGTGATCCTGCAGCATCTGTCTCATGTACTCCTTGTCGCCGGCCCACTTCTCGGCCTTGACCGATTTCGGAACTCCGAGTCCGCGGCTCTTGGCAATGGCGGCCAGTTGATCGTTAGCCTTGCTATGATCCGCGACCATGCGCTGACCGAATTTCTTCACATCGGCATTAGTCGCGTTCTTTGCCGCAACTTTGCCCATGGCCACTTCCATCAACCCGCCCTTGGCGGCCTTGTTCACAAAGCTTCGGTCCTGCGAACTTAACGCGGCCGCCGGCGCCGACCCTTTCGTGCCGGTAGCGGCTACCGTTCCGGACGCGCCGGGACTCGGGTGTGGCATGATTCGACTGCCTTCGCCGTAGCCGCTCTGCGCGTAGGCGCCGGAAATTGCGACAACAGCCAACAACGTGATCGTTCCGCGAATAGTGTTCTTCATAAGTATTTGTGTATTGGCTTCAGCCGGGATACCCCAGCAACTTCAAATTCGCATTCTGCGGATTCCGCGGACGTAGGAAATACCTTATCCAAGCGCGGCCGGGCAGATCCCTGCGGGAGCAGCCCTAACGTCGATCGGACTCTTTTAGGCTGACGAGCGGAGCGTCGCGACGGAATCGCGTCGCCGCTAAGAGGGAACGGAACCCTGCCGATAAGAGCTTTCCACGCGTTCGGCCACGTCGCGATACCCATAATCGATCTCGTAGATTTGCTTCATGCAGCTGAGTGACTTTTCGCGATCGCCCATCTGCTCGTAAACCAGCCCAAGGTTGTAGACGATTTCCTTTTTCATCGCGTCCATCGTGATGATCTCGCGAGCCGCGTCTTCCAGCTGTTTCATGGCCAGGTCGAGCATCTCCAGTTCGCGATAGCAGCGGCCGAGCAGATTCATCGCCTTAAACGCGCATTCGGGTTTTGCCGCGCCCGTTGCAGTTCGGGCAGGGCCTCCCGGTAATGGCCGGCGTTCACCAGCACCTCACCGAGCTCAAAACGCAGCTGAAGATCGGTCGGATTCCGGTCCACCCGTTTTCGCGCATCGTCGATCAAAAGCTCTGAGCGCTTGCGCGCGCTTCTTCCAGTTCCTGGGCGCGCTGCGCGTAATCAGGCTCGTCCGGACCGTGGTCGGCTACGAACTGCTCCAGCTCGAGCGATCTCCTGCTCGGAGCGCTTCATCTTCAGGTCGGAAACTCGCCGCACCAACCCGGCATCCGTGCCACTCGTTAGGTCGGCGGCATATTGGTACCAGGCAATGGCCGATTCGATATCTTCTTTTTCTTCGTTTAAGGCGCCGAGACGGCGCGCCAGGTCGACGTTTTGCGGCTCGGCCTGATGCGCGGCGTAAGTCTCCGCGATCTGTTGCTCGAGCGATTCGCCGGTCAACTTCATCCGACTCTGTTGCTCGAGTGAAACGGCCAGATCCTTGTCCTTAATGAGGTCGCGGTAACTCTGCGCCTGCGTCCACCCGCCCTGGGTCATGGAAGCGCGCGCCGAAGCGTCTTTCCCCAGGCGCAAGGCTTCCGCATCGAGCGGATCGATCTCGCTGATCTGGTTGTAGACCTCCACCTCCTCGTTGCTCAGACCCATCTCATGGTAAAGGCGGCCTAGCTCATGCAGAAGTTTCACATCCTGCGGGTCGTCCTCCAGCAAAGTGCGCAGCGCGAAAACGCCGATCTCCGGCCAACCGGCCGCGACCGCGGCATCCTTCAAGACCATGTTGGCCTGTTTGTTGTAGGGCTCATCTTCCAGGATCTTCTCGATCAACTCGATCGCGCGCTTGGGATCCTTTTTGATTTCGCCCTTTGCCTTCATCACGCCAAGCGACGAGGTCGATAGGTTGAAGAACGATTTCTTGGCCGCTTTAAGGCGCGTCACTTCGGCGCGGCGCAATAATTGGCGCCCGGTCAAAAATTCCGGTTCCTGGCGGAGAATGCCCTGCAAAAGCGAGATAGCGTATCCGAAATTCTTCAACTCGATCGCGGCCACCGCTTTCAGCCAGTGGGCGCGCTGAGCCTGGCTTAATTCTTTCTCCGTCCTAACTGCCATTGCTTGTTTATCTTAAATTAACGCAAGAAAGCACCAGCATAAACGATTCAAAGCAGGTCGAGCTGCGGCTTTTGCGCCGTCGGCATGTCCAATTTCTTCCGCTTGCGGCCTTTCTCGGGCGGCTGTTGCTGCTGGCCGTTGCTGTTCGGGTTTTCCAGATGCGCGAGGATTTCGCTGGCGCGATCGAGCAACTCCCGGGGCAGACCGGCCAGACGCGCGACCTGGATGCCATAGCTTCGGTCGGCGCCGCCCGGCACGATTTTGCGCAGGAAAATGATCTGATCATTCCACTCGCGAACGGCCACGTTCAGATTGCAGATTCCTTTTCGCTGGTCGGCCAGCTTGGTCAGCTCGTGATAATGCGTCGCGAAAAGGGTGCGCGCCTTGATCTTGTCGTGGAGAAACTCCGCCACGCTCCAGGCGATGGACAAGCCGTCGAAGGTTGAGGTGCCCCGGCCGATCTCATCCAGGATCACCAAGCTTCGCGCCGTCGCGTTGTTCACAATGTTTGCGGTTTCGTTCATCTCCACCATGAAGGTCGATTGCCCACGCGACAGATCGTCGTTGGCGCCGACGCGGGTAAAGATGCGATCGACCAGGCCGATACGGGCGCGACTGGCCGGGACAAAACTGCCGATCTGCGCCATCAGCACAATCAACGCGACCTGGCGGATGTAGGTCGATTTCCCGGCCATGTTCGGTCCGGTGATGATGGCCAGCCGATCGCCTTCTCCATCCAGATCGGTGTCGTTAGGGACAAATTTTTCCTCGATCAGAGTCTGGTCGAGAACGGGGTGTCGGCCATCGCGGATGGTCAGGCAAAGGCTTTCATCGAGTTCCGGGCGGCAGTAATGAAAAAGGCGCGCCGTCTCCGCTAACGAGCCGATCGCATCCAGATCGGCAATAGCCGAAGCGGTCGACTGGATGGTGCGAATTTCTTTCAGCGTCTCCTCGCGCAGCTGTTGGAAAAGCTGATACTCAAGGTTCCGCGCGCGTTCCTCCGCGCCGAGGATTTTGCCCTCCATCTCCTTGAGCTCGGGCGTAACAAAGCGTTCACCGCCGACCGTAGTTTGCTTGCGGGTGTAGTGCGCCGGCACCTCGGCCAGGTTGGCCTTGGTTATTTCGATAAAGTAGCCAAAGACCGAATTGAACCGGACCTTGAGCGACTTGATCCCTGTGGTCGCGATCTCGCGCTCTTGCAGTTCTCCGATCCAGTTCTTGCCGTCCCGCGCCGCTCTGCGCAGCTCATCGAGATCGGCCTGGTAACCGTCACGAAAGATGCCGCCATCCTTCAACGTCAGCGGCGGTTCGTCAGCGAGCGCGGCCGCCAGCTTGGCCGCGACCTCCGGCATCTCCTCAATGCCTCCGTAAATCTGGTCGACCATTTTGCCGCCGGAACCCGTCCCGTTTTTATCGGTGCCGAACTCGATGCGTTCCTTCAGCTTCCCAATTTCGCCGCGAAGTTTGGGCAGCTGCTCGAGGGAAACACGCAGCGCCGCCAGGTCGCGCGCGTTACCGGAGGCCTGGCTGAGCCGGCCGGCCGCGCGCTCGAAGTCGCGAATAATCTTGAGTTCCCCACGGATCGCGCCGAGCAGATCCGGCTCCTGCAAGAAATCAGAAATCAAGTGCTGGCGGCGCTCCAGTTCGGGCAAATCGCGCAACGGTTGCAGAATCCAGCTGCGCAAGCGGCGCGCGCCCATCGGCGTCATCGTGCGATCGAGCACGGCCAGTAGGCTCTGACCGCCGCGACTGGCCACCAATTCCAGGTTCTGCTGGGTCGCGGCATCCAGGATCACGTGGTCGCTCGCCGTTTCGCAGCGCAGCGAAATCAGGTGATCCACCTGGCGCCGCAGCTGGTGCTTGAGGTAATGCACAATCCCGCCGGCCGCGCCGATGGCCGCGGGCATTTCCGAGCAGCCGAATCCATCCAGCGACTTCGTTTTAAAATGCTCGCACAAGGCGAAGCGGCCCTGGTCGGGCAGAAACGCGTAGCTGTCGTAAGTGGTCGCGTTGGTTAGGGCGCCGAACTGATCTTTTTGCTCTTCACTGACGAGCAACTCGGACGGCCCCACCCGAGCCATGGCATTGAGGAGTGACTGGAGATCGTTGACCTGCAGCAAGCGAAACTCCCCCGTGCTCAGGTCGGCGTAAGCGAAGCCAAAGGAGCCATCGCTCGCGTAAACCGCGCCGAGGTAATTTGCCTTCTTTGCTTCGAGCAGGTGCAGCTCGCTGACCGTCCCGGCTGTGATCACCTGGGTGATGTCGCGCGAAACGATCTTGCCGGGCTGTGCTTCGCTCGTTTGATCGCAAATGGCGACGCGGCGTCCGGCCTGGATCAGCTTGGCGATGTAATTTGGGGCGGCGTGGTAAGGAACGCCGCACATCGGAACGGTGTTGCGCTTGGTCAGGGCGACATTGAGCAGGGCCGAAGCTTCCTTCGCATCCTCAAAAAAGAGCTCGTAGAAATCGCCCAAGCGAAATAGCAGCAGCGTATCCGCCGGAATACTCCGACGCAGCCTTTGGTACTGCTGCATCATCGGAGTGAGCGTTTCGGCCATCGGATTAAGATGAAATTCAGCAGCCGGAAATGCGAGTTTCAAATAAGGAGAGAGCCTCATGCGACGGGCGCAAAGGCCGCAAAGGTCGGAGGATGGGCCATTCATGTGCCGCCTCTCGGGTAGCGCACTCGTCTCGAGTGCTGGCGATCACGTCTCGTGATCGCGGACTTTGTTGGTCGGCCGGTCTGCGGAAGGGCGACAAATGTTCAACTACGCTAAATGCGCTGGGGATCTTGGGGAGCGCAGGCTACCAGCCTGCAGATCTCAGCTGCTAGCTGAGATCACGCTGCATCGATTGATCTCGGGTTTGCGTGCGCAAAGACTGTCGCCGGCAAGCTGCCGGCGACTGCAGGCTGGCAGCCTGCGCTCCCCAAAAACAAGCGCGACCGCTCCAGAAAAGTTCGTTGCGGCGAGACGCCGCAACCAGCACTCGAGACGAGTGCGCTACCCAGGAGGAGAGAGGCGAGTCAGTCGACCACGCACACGCCTTCACTCGCGGTACGCTTCGCGTAGAGCTCGCTTAATCTACGCGTCACCGGACCGATCTCACCGTTCCCGATCACTTTCCCATCGATCGTGGTGACCCCCGCCAGCTCGCCCATCGTACCGGTGCAAAAAACCTCATCGGCGCCCTGAAACTCTTCGATCTTCACATCGCGCTCGTCGCAGCGGATCTCTTCCGCCGCACAAATCTGCATGATGGTCGCGCGGGTGATCCCTTCCGGGCAAGCCAGCACCCGGCTGGTGGCCAATTCCCCGTTCCGAACCAGAAACAGATGGGTTGCGTTCGTTTCAGCGACGAACCCGCGAGTATCCAGCATGACGGCATCATCCGCGCCCGCCGCATTGGCTTCGATCTTGGCCAGAATCGAATTCAGCAGGTTCGCGTGGTGAATGCGCGGATCAAGCACATCCGCTGGTGGCCGCCGCATCTTGCTCGTGATCAGGTGCAGCCCGCTCTTCGCGTAAACCGGCGCCTTGAATTCGGCCAGCACGATCAGGGTTGGGCCACTCTGGTTCAGCCGCGGATCCATCCCCGAAGTAACTTTCACGCCGCGCGTCAGGGTCAGGCGAATGTGCACGCCATCGCGCATCCCGTTCGCCGCCAGGGTGCGACGAATCTCCGCGACGATGGCCGCGCGATCCGGAATCTCGGCAAAGGACAAGGCGCGCGCGGAACGTTCCAGCCGGTCGAGGTGCTCGTGCAATTTGAAGACGCGGCCATCGTAAAGGCGCAACCCTTCCCAAACCGCATCGCCACCCTGCACGGCCGAATCAAATGGGCTGATTCCGCCCTGGTCGCGGTGGAGGAGACGCCCGTTTACGTTGTAAACCAGTGCGCGATTCTTCTCGTTAAATTTTTGCAGCACGAGGAGCAAACTGTAGCGGTGGTCTATGACCGCCGACACCAAATAGCCTCGGCGCTCACAGAGGGGCGCTACAGAAGACGGTGTTGCCGAAGCTGCTCATAGCAATCAAGACACTCTTCGTAGACACACTGCAACCGCTCCGGAACCGGTTCGTTCGATTCACGATAAGGCTGAAATGAGGTCGACTGCTCGACGGCATCATACCAGTGCTTCGCCCAAATTCCGTCGGATGAACGCGGCCCAGCTGGCCAGTGCAACATGGCCGGATCGAAACCGACTCCGATCGCGGCGCAGAGCAATCGCAGAATCTTCTCCGGATTCTCCAGCACGTCTCGCGCGTCGATGACGGGCGGAATCACCCCGGTTAGCTGCCGGGTGAGCTGGAAAATCTCGCTTTGCTGCGCGAACCCGAGATCCTCCTCCGTCGGGTCGTGGTTCTTCTTCGTATAAGAGAGAATCACCTCACGCGGGTCACGAATCAGGAAACAATTGGTCACCAACCCGAGCCACGATCGATCGATTTCCGGCAGGAGGTGATGGGTCATCTGCTTTTGATAGAAGACGGGAGAGCGGACCGGCTCCGCGGTTAAGGATTGAACTACTTTCCGCCAGTCAACCTCCCCTTGCCGGATGACCTCGGCGGCTCCCGGGTGCTTCTTTCCGGTGCGGTGCAGGTAGAAGGCGTAGAACGGTTCATCGACCACGACCGTGTCCGGCCGATTCTCCCATGCCCGCATCATGGCGGTGGAGATATTCCGGGGCCCGGACCACATGGCGATGCGGCGAATAGTGGGCATGAGGTGTGTTAGCCCAATCCACAACGCCTTGCGAGTGCGCAGTATACCTCTATCGAGGGGTGGGGCTTTCCCCAAAAAAAGGCGGGGTTTTGGGTTGCGCAGTCCTGATCATGGGCTAGCCTCTCGGACCTTAGCGGCACTTATAACGAGTGCCGCGTAAATAGCACCCCCGGCGTGACATACGGCCCAGCTGAATGGGTCCGCCGCCTCCCTCAGTTCCGAATCGAACTCGGACACTGGATTACCCCACCCAAAAATGAAAACCATATCCATCATGGCCTTCCTATGGGCCGCCCTCTGTCCCTACGCCTCAGCTAAGAACGATTCCATCCTCGCCCGCATCACGGTCTATTGGGCCAGCGGCGGCGGCGGATCGGATAGTTATACGCGCGCCCACCGTTGCGCCACCGGAGCACGCCTGCGCTCGGGTCATTGTGCAGTCGATCCGCGACACATTCCTTATGGCAGCCGCGTCATCCTCCCGACCGGCGAAAGCCTGGCCGCGGTCGATACTGGCACTGCGGTAAGAACCCGCAAAGCCGCACGTCTCAGCGGACGCACTCCGGCCGAGAAAAGCGCACTCGTGATCGATCGTTTCTTCGAGACGAAGTCACAAGCGCTGACCTGGGCTAACACCCACCCGATCTTTATGCCCGTGAAGGTGGTCTCGCCGCGGATGGCCTCGAGCCACAATGAGACCGGGCCGACTCGCGGACGGCAGCGGGCCACTGCACCCGCGCCAGCCAAGGCGTCCTTCTTCGGGCGCCACGACGCCAGTTAGGCTCCGGGCAGAATAGATTTAGGAAAGAGCCGCCGGGAATCCGGCGGCTTTTTTGCGGACCAAGGGAGCTACAACTTCGCGTAGACCGCCTGCACCGGATAATAGCAAGCCCACTTCGAGTGGTAATCACTGACAAAACCGTCGCGGGTGCGAATCTCGACGTGACCGCGGCTCTTGTTGCCGTAAACGATCACCGCTCCAATCGGCGCCTTGTAGGGGTCGCGCATGGAAAGCCGGGTGAAGCCGTACACGAATGAACCAATTCCGGACCGGCTTCCGCCGCATAGGCTGTCTTCGGATAAGAAGGAATCGCGCCGGAATCGAGCAGCGCGGTCTTCACGTAACGCCAGCATAAACCTTTCGAGCGGGCGTTAGCGCGTTCTTCGCCGATACTGGCCGCGCGCAACAACTTCGGATTAACCCGTGGATCAACATGTGCCAGCGGATGAACAATGCGGCGTCCCCAGAAACGGTGGACGACGCGTACCGGAATGTCCGCGGCCGGTGCTATCGCGATAGAAAAAGCGGTTGGCCTGCTGACTGGCGCTTTGGGCAAAGGTGTCGGTTGCGCCGAGAACGAGAAGGCTAAAGAGGAGGGTTCTGAGGGTTTTCACGCAATTCCCTGTTGCAGGGCGCATGCCAAGGGGGGGCGCGCTCTATAAAATCCTTCCTCAAACAGTTTCTATGGAGATTCGAGCGCGAAAACTCCGGTCGTAAACCTGCCGATTAAGCGGATTCCCCTCGACAATCCGACGGCCGCGAGTCCAGTGACCCCACACATGGGCTGGCCATGGGGGCTGGCTCCTTCCATTCTTTTCCAGCTATGATCACACGCAAAAGCTCCGCCGTTTGGCAGGGAACATTGAAAGCAGGCAACGGGTCACTCCGTCTCGGCAGTGGCGCGTTCGAAGGACAGTATTCGTTCACCTCTCGCTTCGAGAACGGCACCGGGACCAATCCGGAGGAACTGATCGGAGCGGCGGAAGCCGGCTGCTATTCCATGGCCCTCTCCGCTAATCTGGAAAAAGCCGGCTTTCAGCCGAAACGGATCAGCACGAATGCGCGGGTGAACCTGGATAAAGGCGACAGCGGATTCCGCATAGTCAGCATCGAGCTCGATACCGAAGCTGAAGTGGAAGGGATCGACGACGCGAAGTTCCAGGAGCAGGCAGAGTTGACCAAAAAGACCTGCCCAATTTCGCAGGCCCTCGCCGGAACGGAGATCAAGCTCAACGCGACGCTGAAGAAGTAGGGCTGCTGCACTTCCGCCGTCGTTCGCGCCTTCCTCGCGCTTGGCCGTCGCAGCCTAAGGGGAGGGCGTGCGCCTCGCACGCCCGCGATGGCGCCTCGCCATCGCACTACGCAAAAATACTGCGGCGGAGGCGCCACAGTAGGCGCGCGAGGCGCGCGCCCTCCCCTCATGCCGCGATAGCGACAAACAAAAAGCCGCGGCAGAACCTGCCGCGGCTTCTCAAAATGAACGAACCGACCTTAGCCCTTGGCGTAAACGCCGAGGAGCGGGCGATGCGACGGGATCTTCGAGCGGAAGTCGCTCACGAAGCCGTCCTTGGTCCGGATCTCAACGTGTCCGGCTGCCTTGCTCGCACCGTAAACGATAACCGAGCCGACTGGCGCCTGATAGGGATCGCGCACCGAAAGCTTTCTGAACCCGTAGGAATTGACCAGCTCAGCGCCGGCTTCCTTGGCATATGCCGTCTTGGGATAGGAATTCACTGCACCGGCAGCCAGTAAAGCCTCTTTGACATATTGCCAGCAGCGCGAACGCGAATGGGCATGCGCCCGTTCCTGGGCGATCGTTGCCGCCTTCATCAGGCTGGGATTGATCCCGCGTGCAACCGCCCCGGCAGGGCCGGCTTTGGGCGCGGCGGGAAGCTGAAGCCTCTTGGGATAATACTTGGAGACTACCGGGATCGACTGCTGCTTGCCGGTGCTATCACGGAAGACAAAATGCCCGTTTTCCTGGGTCATGGTCTCGGCGTGGACGGCGACGGCGGTCAGGAAGGCCAGACCGGCGGTAGCAACTATACGTAGCGTAAGGGGGGGTGTTTTCCGCATAAGGAGCGCCGCATATCGTTGAAGAAGGCGGCAGGTGCAACTGTTTTACTTAAAAAATTTTCCTATATTTACTAGAATCCGGCAACTGAATTTTTTCTTTCAGAGCCGCAAAATGTGCTCCCGCATGCGTTTGCGCATGGCCTCATCCGGCAGAGGAGCCAGCCCTCCAGCCATGTTGTCCTCCAGATGCTCCGGCTTGTTCGTAGCCGGAACGGCACAGGTGACTGACGGGTGGGCAACGACCCACTTCAGAAAGAAGTGGGCCCACGACGCACATTTTAACCCGGCCGCCCAATCTGGCAGCGGCTGACCGCGGACCCTACGGAAGAGATCGCCGCCACCGAAAGGACGATTGATCAGGACCCCAACGCCTTTCTCTCGAGCCAGGGGGAGCAGGCGCTGGTCGGCCTCTGGCTCTCCGAGCGAATAGTTGATCTGGAGAAAATCTATCGGTTCCGTTTTCAGGATCCGCTCGACCTCGGCGAAGGCGCCAGCTTCGTAATGGGTGACGCCGACGTAGCGGATGCGGCCTTGAGCCTTCAGCTCGCGCAACGTGGCCAGCTGCACCGGCAGATCGACCAGGTTATGAACCTGGAAAAGATCGATCGGATCTCGGCGCAGCCGCTTGAATGAGCGTTCGATCGATTCACGTCCGGCCTCTTTGCCGCGCGTCCAGACTTTCGTGGCGATGAATCGGTCCGACTTCGAATTTTGCGCCGCGGTGAGATCCCCGATCACTTCTTCGGACCGGCCATACATCGGGGACGAATCGATTACTCGGCCGCCCAGCCTCTCAAATACATCCAGCGTTCGCTTCAAAGGTTGGCGCTCCGCGTCGGAAGAACCGACGTCAAACGTTTGCCAGGTTCCGAGACCGATCACCGGCAGCTTTTCGCCTGAGGAAGGAATCGCGCGCAGGATCACCTCCATTTTATCGCGGCCCGCTTGCGCGCGCGACGTTCCTGAAAAAGCGACGGCACCCGCTCCCGCCACGATCAACCGGCTTGCTTCTCGTCGAGTCATCATGTGTCTTCATTCAAACACGTTTGCTTCGCCGCAACCTTGAAAACACATGAAATTAACTCGGAGAACCTTCATCAAAGCTTCCGCTGCCACCGGCGCCGCACTCGCGTTAGGCTTGAAACCCGGGCGGCTCTTCGCCGCCGACACCACCATTAAACCCCTGCGTATTCTTATCCTCGGGGGAACCGGATTCACCGGTCCGTTTCAGGTCGAATACGCCTTGAAACGCGGACACAAAGTCAGCGTCTTCAACCGCGGCAAAACCCATCCGGGCGAATTGCCGGAAGGCGTTGAACAATTGATCGGCGACCGCAACGGGCAGTTCGACGCCCTAAAAGGGAAAAAGTGGGACGTGGTGATCGATAATCCGACCTCCGTCCCCGTTTGGGTGCGCGATGTCGCGCAGGTGCTGAAAGGTAATGTCGACCGTTACGTTTTCATCTCCACCATCTCGGTCTACGGCGACACCAGCAAACCGGGCACTGCGGAAGATGCCCCGCTGGCGAAGTACACCGGCGCGGATCCATACAAGGAATCACGTGACACAATCGTCGCGTCGAAGTTTCAGCTTTACGGCCCGTTAAAGGCGCTCTCGGAAGCGGAAGCCGAAAAACAATTCCCGAAACAGACGCTGATCATCCGGCCGGGATTGATTGTGGGGCCACGGGATGAGACGGACCGTTTCACCTACTGGCCAGTGCGGCTGGATCGTGGCGGGGAGGTGCTCGCGCCGGGAACGCCTTCCGACCCGGTGCAGTTCATCGATGGACGCGACCTGGCCGAATGGACCATTCGCATGGTGGAAAATCGCGAGACCGGAATCTACAACGCGACCGGACCAGCCAAACCCTTGGGTATCGGCGGCATGCTGGAAGGCATCAAAGCGGCCAATCAATCGAAGTGCGACCTGACCTGGGTGAACGCCGACTTCCTGGAGAAGCAAAACGTCTCGCCGTGGAGCGACATGCCGGTCTGGCTTCCGCCGCGTGGCGAAGAAGCCGGCGGCGGGCAAATCAGCATCCAGCGTGCGCTCGGCAAAGGCCTGACCTTCCGGCCTCTCGAAGAAACGGCGCGCGACACCCTTGCCTGGTTCAAGAAGCAGCCGCGGGAGCGGCAGGCGAAATTAAAAGCCGGCCTCACGTCGGAACGCGAAAAGGAAGTGCTGGCCGCGTGGCATAAAAGCGGAATGAAGAATTCATGACGAATGACAAGGCCAGGAACACATTCGTCATTCGGGCTTCGTCATTCCTTCGTCATTAGAAATTCGTGCTTCGTCATTCGATGCACCGCATCCGCCACTGATATGAAAGCCACCAACCCCCTCCTCCACCACTTCATTAGTCCACCCCTCCGGTGAGAGCTTTGCTCTCACGGGTGGTCGATGTTCGACCTAACGAGATCCGGGCGCTCTGGCTCGGCTTCCTTTTCTTCTTCATTATCCTGGCGGGTTATTACGTGATCCGGCCGATTCGGGACAACATCGGCGCGAGCAATTTCGAGAACCTGCAGTGGATGATTACGGCTGTGCTCGTGGCCATGATCGGAGCGAACGCGCTTTTTTCGACGGTGGTGACACGCTTGCCGCGGCGAAGATTTATTCCGTTGGCCTACCGCTTCTTCGCGCTCAACCTGCTCGTCTTTTTCGGGCTGATGCGCGTCATTCCGCCGGGGAAGCAGCCGTGGGTCGACGGCTCCTTCTTCATCTGGGTCAGCGTGATGAACCTGTTTAACACCGCCATCTTTTGGGGCTTCATGACCGACCTGTTTACCAACGAACAGGGCAAGCGGCTTTTCGGTTTTATCGCGGTTGGCGGCTCGTTAGGAGGCGTTCTCGGTCCCATCATCACCACCTTCCTCGTCCAGCGCATCGGTCCCGGCTGGCTCCTGCTCATCTCCGCCGCCATGTTTGAATTGGCGGCGCAATCGATTCGCTTTTTTCCCGCTGGTTTTCGCCAATCCGAAGAAGCAGAGAACGGCAAACCCGAAGAAGCGATCGGCGGCCGATTTTGGGACGGCGTGACGCATATCGCCCGGTCGCCTTATCTGTTCGCTCTGCTCGTTTTTATCATGCTCTACACGGTCACATCCACCTGGACCTATTTTCAGCAGTCGGAGCTCACCCGCACCGCCTTCAGCGATCGCGGGGCGCGCACCGCGTTCTTTGCCAAGCTCGACGTCGTAACCAATACGATCACCCTTTTTCTGCAGATTTTTCTGACCGGCCGCTTCATGAAATCGATCGGGGTAACTTTCACCCTCCTTTTCATGCCGGTGCTGAGCCTGGTCGGGTTTGTCGCCATCGGACTGGTGCCGACCATTTCCATGCTGGCCACTTTTCAGATCGCGCGTCGCGCCAGCACGTTCGCCTTTATGCGCCCGGCCCGGGAAGTTCTCTTCACCGTTTTGCGACGGGAAGACAAATACAAAGCCAAGAGCTTCATCGATACCTTCGGCTACCGCCTCGGCGACCAGCTCGGCAACTGGGGATATTACGGGCTTCACACCATGGCGGCGCTAAGCCTGACCACAATCAGCTATCTGGCAGTTCCCTTGGTCGCCATCTGGTGCCTTGTCGGCGCCTGGCTCGGCCGCCGACAAAAGCAGCTCGCCGCCGAGGCTGATTCGCGAGCTTCGACCTAACGAATCTCGCCTTTGTCGTAACCGCGAAACCCGGGGAGCGCACGCGCCTCGCGTGCTGGCAATGGCGCCCTCGCCATTGCGAACTTTTGGATGTGTTCGGCGAGGCGCCGAACACGGCACGCGAGGCGCGTGCGCTCCCCGGACAAAGCGCTCTCCCGCGAGAGCACTCAAAGAAGGGAGGCACTTATTCCACTTCGTTATGCCCCGGCGCCGTCGTCCTGTAGCGGTGGTCTCTGACCGTCGCAGACTTCTCCGCCAGCCTCGGACAAAAGCCCGCGATTACTTCCCGAGCTCGTAGAGATATTCCACAAACGACATGACCGCCCCATCGTAGCCCTGGATTTTCGGATTAGTAGAATCAATCACGTAATACTCGTCAGGGGCGTGCGCGCCGCTGCCATGACCGAGCCCGAAATGGCCCGACGCCATCTTCAGCGGTTCACCCGTGAAGACAAATCCCGGATAGGAGCCGGCGCTGCGCGGCCACATCACTGGGTCGATGCCCGCGCGCTTCAACACCGAAACCTGCGCCTGAATCAACGGCGCGCTCGCCGCCGTGCTCGTCGGATCGTAGCCGCCGCTCATGTTCACCTCGATGTCGCTGAAGCCGCGCTTGGCCAGGTGCGCTTTGATCGCCGGCACCACCTCGTCTGCTTTCATCCCCGGCACCAGCCGAAAATCCATCTTCGCCACCGCCCGGTGCGGCAAAACCGTTTTGCCGCCCGGACCAGTGTAACCTCCGACTAATCCTTCGATATTGGCGGTCGGATACGTTTCCAGCCGTTCGTTAGCCTTTTCCCAGGAGAGGTCGTTAATCCAATGCTGGACGGAATACGATTTCATGGCTTGCGCTTCGCTTCGCCGCTGCGAAGCCTCTTCGATCATCCGCGTTTCGTCCGGACTGATCGGCGCCGGCTTGGGATAGTTATCGATCGTGATCTCGTTGCCATCGTCAGAGACAAGCGTGTCCATGGCTTTGACCAGGTGCCAGGCCGGGCTGTCGACCATCGCTTTGAGCGATGAATGGATGTCTTTCCCGGGACCGCGGCCCCATTTTTCGCCGCTGGAGACCAGTTCTAGCTCGACTACTCCTTTGGCGCCCAGACTTACGGTCACCACACCGTCCAGGTCCTGGCTGGCGTTGGGCATAAAAACACCTACGCATTTCTTGAGGGCTTCCAGCACTTCCGGCCGCCTAACGAGCTGCGAAATGTGCGGCGAACCGATTTCTTCTTCACCTTCCGCGACCATGACGAGGTTGACCGGCACCTTTTGCTTCGCGCC
Organism: uncultured Verrucomicrobiae bacterium; assembly: GCA_963746035.1. Classification (GTDB taxonomy): domain Bacteria; phylum Verrucomicrobiota; class Verrucomicrobiia; order Chthoniobacterales; family UBA10450; genus JBBRDU01. The sequence continues at coordinate 805,300 of CAVUZN010000003.1, forward strand.
GCGGATCGCATGCAAGGCGGCCAGGAATGCGGCCTCGGGTCCCTTCTGATTGACCGCGCCCCGCCCGACGATCGCCTTCCCCAGGCCGGGTTTGTCGACCAGTCGTCCCTCCAGCGGTGGGGAAGTCCACTCCTTGGCATCGAACTGTTTCACGTCATACATGAAGTAGAGCCCGACCGTTTTGGACGCGCCGGCGTCAAGCGTCGCGAATACGCCCGGCTTTCCATCGGTATTGATCACGGTTGCCTGCTGAAAGCCTGCCTCTTTCGCCAATTTCACCATGTATTCGGCGCCGGCGGGAAAGTTCAGGTCCTCCGCGGCGATCGACGGCAAGGCGATCCACTCCTGCAGACGCTTCACATTCGCGTCGTGCTCTTTGGTAATCTCGTTTTTGATCGCGTCGTGACTGGGTTCAGCAGAAAGGCTTTGAGCTAGGAGAAATAAAGCGAGAACGACGGCGATATTCCGGACAGAATTTTTCATAAGCGGTTCAGGACTTTCCCTGCCCGCGCGGAAAATTCAAAGCGGTGAATTACGACGGGGGATATCGGATAGGAAGCCCAGGGAGCGGCGGCTGAAAGCCGCCGCTTGGTTCGCACAATTCGCCTTCCGCCGATGTCACTTTCCTGTTAAACGAGGTTAACCGGCCGCCGAGGGATTCGGCAGCCGACCACATCACAGTCCGTCAAACTGCGGCCTTTCTTCCATGCTCTTTAACTCGCTCACGTTCGTCGTCTTCTTCACGATCGTGCTCGCCTTTTACTGGAGCATGCGCTCCTGGCCAGGGCGGAAGAACCTGCTCCTTGTCGCCAGTTACATCTTCTACGGTGCGTGGAATCCGCCGTTCGCCGCCCTTCTTTTTTCGACCACCGCACTCGACTTTTATCTCGGGCGCAAAATGGGGCAGCTGCATTCCCCCCAGGAACGCCGCTTCTGGCTCTGGCTGAGCGTGGCGGTGAACCTGAGCATGCTCGGCTTCTTCAAATACGGAAACTTCCTGCTCGAGAATTTCACCTGGGTGCTGGCTCGCGGCGGCATTCAATACAAACCACCGCATCTCGATGTCTTCCTGCCGATCGGGATCAGCTTTTACACCTTTCACTCTCTTTCCTACACCCTCGACATTTATCGCGGCGTAATGAAACCGACCCGCTCGCTGCGCGATTTCGCGCTGGCCGTTTCCTTTTTTCCACAGTTGGTGGCTGGCCCGATCGTGCGCGCGGGCGATTTCCTGCCCCAATTAGGAGCGCCGCCGAAATGGAACGGCGACCGTTTCTTTTGGGGCTTAATGCTGATGACGCTGGGCTTGTTCGAGAAGGTGGTGCTCGCAGATACGCTTTTGTCCGGCTCGGCCGATCACGTATTCGGCTACGCCGGTCCGCTCATGGCGCTCGACTCATGGACGGGTGTGATTGCCTTTGCCGGCCAAATCTTCTGCGACTTTGCCGGCTACTCGACCTGCGCAATCGGCGCGGCCCTCTGCCTTGGCTTTCATCTTCGCGATAATTTCCGGTTTCCCTACGCGGCTGTGGGCTTCTCCGATTTCTGGCGGCGTTGGCACATTTCACTTTCCACCTTCCTGCGCGATTACCTTTACATTCCGTTAGGCGGAAATCGTCACGGCGCCGCGCGCGCCATGATCAACCTGGTCATTGTCATGTTCCTGGGCGGCCTTTGGCACGGCGCCGCCTGGACCTTCGTCGTCTGGGGCCTGCTCCACGGCAGTTATCTGGCGATCGAACGATTGCTCAAAGCGGTGGTCCGACCAGCGCCGTGGATGGATAGCTTCGCTTTCCAGTTCTTGATCGGGCTGATCACCTATCTCGCTGTCTTGATCGCCTGGGTTTACTTTCGCGCCCCAAATTTCGAAACCGCCAGCCGCATGATCGCCGGGATGTTCGGCCGGCACGCGCATCCAGACGCGATTCTGAGCAACCGCGAGGTTCTGCAGGTCGCGCTGGTCACGCTGGGTCTGCTCGGCGCGCATTGGAGCATGCGCAAAACGTCGCTCGAGGCGGTGGTGGCGCGGCTGCCACGCTGGACGGTCGCGACTGTGTGGTTTGTCATGCTGGCAGGTATCGTCGTTAACCAGGGAAGCAGTAATGCCTTCATCTACTTCCAGTTCTGATTTCGATTTTCAGCGGGCAGTGCCAGGGCAGCCCTGGCGCGGGCTGGCGGTGACGACAGTGGTGGCGCTTTTCCTCGCCGTTACCGCCTGGGAAGTTTATGTTCGGTCGTTAGGCTACCAGCCTACCCTTAACGATACGACCGACCTGTGGGCGGAAGCACGGCGCCGCGTTCAGCCCGAATCGATCGTCATCGTCGGTGATTCGCGACCCCTCTTCGATATGGACCTGGATGAGCTCGAGCGCGGCTTGGGCAAGCGTCCGATCCAGCTGGCCCAACCGGGCAGCTGCGCCTACCCGGTACTGGCCGATTTGGCTAACGACCTGCATTTTCACGGCACGGCTATTCTCAGCATCGTGCCGCGCCTTTACTTTGCGCCACCCGGGGTGCCGCCGATGGAGGCCTCGCAGAAAGCGGTGCAGCGGTTTCATGGCCAAACCTTGGCGCAACGCGTCAGTCACGAGTTGTCCATTCCGCTGGAACGGAGCTTCGCTTTCCTGAAACAGGAGGACCTTGATCTGGATTCCCTGCTCAAGCATTTGCCGATTCCAAACCGGCCTTACGCTCAGGTCTCGCCGCCTTTTCCGCCCTACTTTGCTTCGCTGGACCGGGAACGCCGTGCGCGCATGGTCGACCAGTGCACGCGCCCGGGCCGACTGCAGGATCGAGTGAAGTACCGGCTGGGCCGCGCTCTTCACCCCGCCACCGCCGCCGACTTATATGCCGACCGAGCTATTCATGGCCGGGATCAGGAAGGCGATTGAACAGCGTTTCGCCGACACCAAAACGGCGGTCGATAAGCTGCGGGCCCGCGGGGGAAAAGTCGTCCTGGTTCGCTTCCCGGTAACCGCGGAACTGAAAAAACTCGAAGATGCGCAAACGCCCCGTGCGCAGACCTGGGACCCATTGCTTCAGCTCACCGGCGCCCCGGGTATTTATTTCGAGGATTATCCGGAGCTGGCTTCCTTCGACTGCCCGGAGTGGTCGCACCTTTCAGCCGGTGACTCGGTTGAATTCACCAAGCGACTGGTGCCACATCTGCGCCAGGCTTTGGGATTGGATCGCGCAGCGGTGCGCTAAATTCCCTAACGAATCCCACGCCTTGCGGCTCGGCAGAGTCTCGCTCCACCAACCGATGCGGCCGTTCATCGGTGGGCGAGACTCCGTCGAGCCGAGGTAAGCACTCGCACTACGCGGCCAAACAGGTGCAAGATGAAACAGTCTTCCCAGCCGCGCCGATTGGCCTACATTCGGCCTGCATGAGCGACTCCAAGCTGCACCTTTCGGCCGCCGGCTTCCGCACCGCTTTCGTGCTCCTGCTGGTGATTGCGGTCTCTCTGCTCTTTCTCCATGTGGCCGGACCCTTCCTGACGCCGCTTTTGCTCGCCGCAATCTTTGCCGGCCTCTGTCGCCCGCTTTATCTCCGAGTCGTTAGGCTGGTGCGAGGACGGCCGTCGCTCGGGGCAGCCTTGACCCTGCTCATCCTCTTCCTGCTCATCGCCGGTCCGGTTAGCGCTTTCATCGGCCTTATCACCAGCCAGGCCCTGCAGGTCAGCGATCTGGCGATTCCGTGGGTGCAGCAACACTTCGGCGCCAAGACCACCTTCAATGCGCACGACTGGCTGGTGCAAAAGTTCCCCAGCCTGGCCGACTACGTGCCGCAACAAACCCAGATCCTGGAAGCCTTCGGCCGGGCGGCCAAGGCAGCTGGCGCCTTTCTCGTCTCCGGGGTGACGCAATTCACCGCCGGCACTGCCAATGTCCTGCTTGATCTCTTCATCATGTTCTATGCGCTCTACTTCTTCTTCCGCGACGGTCCCAAGATCATCGAGAAAATTTTCTATTACGCGCCGCTCAATCACGATGATGAGATCCTGCTGCTCGATCGGCTGACCTCCATTACCCGCGCAACCATCAAGGGCACGATCTTTATTGCCATTGTCCAGGGGACCCTCGCGGGGCTCGCTTTTTGGGTTGCTGGAATCTATGGCGCCGCCTTTTGGGGAACACTGACCGCCGTCATGTCGATGGTGCCCGGAATCGGCGGTGCCCTCGTCTGGATACCGGCGGTACTTTACCTTTTTCTGAGCGGCCAAACTTTGCCCGCGGTCCTTCTGCTTATCTGGTGCGCGGTCATTGTCAGCACCATCGACAACATGCTTCGGCCGCGGCTGGTTGGAAAAGATGCGCAAATGCCCGACCTGCTCATTCTCATCGGCACTCTCGGAGGGCTGTTCGTGTTTGGACCGATCGGATTCATCGTTGGCCCAGTGGTGTGCGGTCTCTTCCTAACTGTCTGGACGATCTACGGACGGACCTTCAAGAGCGTCCTGCCACCGGTGGGACGGATGCCAGACGGGCCGACGGGAACGGCCGATCACGGCAGCGAGGATTCTTAGAAGCCCTAACGGATCTTCCGTCGTGGCTGTCAGAGGCCCTCCGGTCCCGGGTAGCGCACTCGTCTCGAGTGCTGGTTGCGGCGTCTCGCCGCCCCACCGGAGGAAAAAAATAGGGCGGCTTTTCTTTTCTGGGGAGCGCAGGCTGCCAGCCTGCAGGTCTGGGCAGCTTGCCCAGACCCTTCTGCAACCATTGATCTCGAATTAGCTGTGCAAGGAATATTGCCGGCAAGCTGCCGGCAATTGCAGGCTGGCAGCCTGCGCTCCCCAGAAAAGCGTCGCGACGCCGAGGGCGTTTCCCCACGCGCTACAGTCCGAGATCGCCTTGCTTCGGCGCGGTCGCTTCCGCAGAAATGCCGGCAAACTTCTTCACCAAATCATCCAGCTTGGCCACGTAGTAATCGACGTTTTCATCGCGATTTTGCGGATCGTAATCGCTCACCAGCTTGGCCGCTTCATAGGCCGCGACCTTCTTCGGCGTGGCCTTGACGTAATAACTGATCTGATCGCCCGGTTTGTAGGCGTGCCCGCTGGCGATCGCCAACTCATAGGCGGCCGCCTTATTTCTGCCGCCCGCGCCGATCTTCGCCTTGATACTTCTCCAGCGAATCCTGCAACGTGTCCGTTTTCATCAGCATCTCGATCGGCATCTGGCCGCTCCGAATCTCGTTCTCCAATTTTTCGCGCAATTTCGGAATGGCGTCACCTTTCTCTTCCATCAGCAGCCTGATCATGTCCTCGAGGAAGACGCGCTGAAACTTTTCCAGTCCGCGTGACTTAAGCGCCCCGCCCTTTATCACCACTTCCCCGTCCGATGTCAGCAGCGCGTAATTCTTCGCCTTGTAGCTGAACATGGCGTCGAAGTGCTCATCGAATTCCACTTCAATTCCGGGCGGCAACTCTTTCGCCAGACCCTCGCGCAACTTCTCAATCGTCTCTTTTTCCGTGGGGGCAGCCGTCTCGCCCGGCCTCTTTTTCTTGCCCTTCGCCGCCGGCGCGGCTGCATCCACCGAAGACGCACTGGCTGGCGGCACAAAATAAATTCCGTCTGTGTCCACCTCGATCACCTGCGCGCCCTGCTCTTTCAGCCAGTCAATCATCTTGCGCAGAAGATCGCGTCCAATCTGCGTGACCCGCGCAGCCGCGTCGAAGTCGGCGAAATGGCCCTGGGCGAAACCCAGATAGCCGTAAAAGCTGTTGATCAGGATTTTAAAGGTATTTTGCAAGGCGTGCAGGTAACGCTGGCGCGCTTCATCTTTCTCCGCCCGCATCTGCGCTTTCGTCTCCAACCGGAAGGTGCGCAGATCGGTTAACAAGTGTCGAAAGATCTGGAGCTGGTCCGATTGCGGAAAGCAATCGAACTGCAACATGATGGATGGATAAAGCGAAGCGATGTCGCAATGCCAGACGTTGCGCGCGATGCCGCTGAAAAAGATATCGGTGTAACCACCCTCGAATCCTCGAACCATCGGCAGTTCCGGAACACTGTGGCGTTGCCGCAGATATTCGCGCAGAAAGAGCGCATTGATCCGGGTGGCGTTTCCCCTAACGATCACGTCCTGGTAGTTGTAGGGAAAAATCTGCGCCTGGATGAAATAACTGGCGCTCAAAAGCTCCGCCACCGCGCGGGTCTCGCGCACGGCGCAGAGTGCGCGCTTTTTGAAACGCTCGCTCTGTTTCGAATACTCGCGCTGCAAGGCTTTGCCGCTCAGCGCGGAAAACTCGCTGCTTTCACATAAGCCGAAGTGCTGCGCGACATCGATCCGCTCGAAGCCGGTCAGGGTCCGCATGCCCACGTCGTAAAATTGTGCGAGCAGGAAAGTGTCGACAAAATGGCGGCCATCGACCGCGAACTTCGGATAATCGATCGTCTTCTCCGCAATCTGCAGGCGCGACGGACGTGAACGCAGAAAGCCCCCGCTCCGTCCCCAGTCGAGTTTGACCTTCGCTTTGCGCGCGCGGGCAACCAGGTAAGGCAGATCAAAACGGAAAAGATCGTGGCCCTCGATCACGTCCGGGTCCCGCTCGCGCACCAGCTGAGTCAAGCCTTTCAAGGCGTCGCGCTCCGAATCGGCGGGCTTCGCCGGATCAACCATGATGAGTTCTTCCCACCCGCTCTGGTCTGATAGCGCGATGCTGGCAAGGTGGTTATCCGATGCCTCGGCCAGATCATTCTCGCCGCTGCCCGAAATCACTTCGATCTGCAGCCGCTTCAGCTCGTCGAATTTCAGTCCCTTGAAAAGCGTCCGCCCGGTTGCGCTCAGGTAATGCTGAACCGGATCGCTCAGCGCAAAAAACTGCCGGCCCGCCTGCTTCAGTCCATTGCGCAGCGCGATCAGCTCCTTCCAGCTGTCCACCGTGATCAGCCAGTCATATTTAAGATCGCCCTCCAAGCTCTCGGCATTCTCCATCCCCAGATCCGAGACATCTCCGTCGGCCCAGACGAACGGATGAAAAGGTTCGACATCGACCGTGGTGCCCCCCTTCTCATCGCGCCGGTGCACCCGGACCGTGCCGGTCTCACCCAGCTCGATCGCGACAATGCGCGCGGTCGGATCCGCGCCGAAGAGCAATGTGTTCTTCTCGAATTCCACCCTGAGAGGTTGCTTCAGTTTTCTGCCCTTACAACTCGCGCGCGATGTGGAGCGCCGAGGACGCGCCTTCGTCCGCAAGCGTCGGACAACGCCCGGCGTCGAATAGAGCGCTGCAGGCGCGATGTCAGCCTTAGCCTGGGGCAGAGCCCCAGGCCTGCTTACGAACAGATTAAAACCAGCGCTGTAAGCGCGATTCACGTCCTGCGCATTAGTTGAGCCGCGCTTACAGCGCTCAATGTATATGCAACACGCGAACCTGGGGCATTGGCCCCAGGCTAAATTTAATCGCGCCGTTGGCGCTAGAATAACCGGTCCACGCGTCGTGAGTGCCAAAATAACCGGTCCTTCACATCCGGAATCTCATCGTTCGCCTAACGCGAGTTGGCGGTTTATAACTCTGCCATGAAGTATCTTTCCTTCGCCTTGGTCGCGCTCGCCGCCTCGTCGCTGTCGGCCGAAACACCAGTCGAGAACGCCGCCGAAAGCGAAATGCCTTCGCTCCTTTCCATTTACAAGGATCTGCATTCTCATCCCGAGCTTTCCACTCGGGAAGAGCGCAGCTCCGCCACCATGGCGAAGGAACTCCGCGCCGCAGGCTGCGAAGTCACCGATCATTTCGGCAGATATCCGGACTCGAACGCTAAACCCTACGGTGTTGTCGGAATCATGAAAAACGGCGACGGTCCGACCGTGCTCGTGCGCACCGATATGGATGGACTGCCGGTCGAAGAGGAAACCGGCCTTCCCTACGCCAGCAAAGTCACCACTCAAGGTCTGGACGGCCGCGAAGTGCACGTCATGCACGCCTGCGGTCACGATGTGCACATGGCAGCATTCGTGGGGGTGGCCCGGACGATGCAGCGCCTGAAGGATCAGTGGAGCGGCACCATCATGTTCATCGGTCAGCCCGCAGAAGAAGCGGTCGGCGGCGCGAAATCAATGCTCAGCGCGGGTCTTTACAATCGATTCGGTAAGCCTAACTACGCGCTCGGTTTTCACGACAAAGCCGAACTTGCCACCGGCCACGTTGGAGTGACCGAGGGTTACACCTACGCCAACGTCGACTCGATCGATATGACGGTGCGCGGAGTTGGTGGGCATGGCGCTTACCCGTACAAAACGAAGGACCCGATCATGCTCTCCGCAGAAATTATCAACGCGCTCCAGACCATCGCCAGCCGCGAGAACAACCCGATGGACCCGATCGTGATCACGGTTGGCTCGATTCACGGCGGGACGAAACACAACATCATTCCCGATGAAGTAAAGATGCAGTTAACCGTGCGCACTTATAAAGCGGAGGTGCGCGAGCGCGTGCTTGCCGCGATCGAACGGGTGGCCAAAGGTTGCGCTACCGCCGCCGGTTTGCCCGCGGATCGAATGCCCATTGTCACCGTGCTGAAGGACCAGATGACGCCAGCGACTTACAACAATCCTGACCTAACGAAGCGGCTCGTCGGAGCCTGGAAAAAGGGCCTGGGTGACGACAAAGTCGACCTGGTCGATGCGACCATGGGCGGCGAGGATTTTCGGAGTTCAGTCTACCCGATCACTCGGTGCCGGCAGTCGACTTCCACGTTGGCGCGGTTGACCCCGCGAAAATCGCAGACAGTCAGAAAAGCGGCGCGCCCCTGCCGACTTTGCATTCGAGTAAGTTCGCGCCCGTCCCCGAGCCGACCATCCGCACGGCCATCATCGCGATGGACCTGGCGGTATTGGATTTGTTGAAGAAGTAGTTTCGTTCCATCGTAAACGCTTTCTCGCCTTGCCCAGGCCGGCCTCGTCGATGATGCGAGATTCGGTCGGAGCCGCCCCCCATCGGCTTGCGAAGCGGATATTCCCGTCCGAAGCTATGGCTGTGAAACTTCCACGTCTTCTCTCCCTCAGTGCAGCTTTCGTTGCCTTCTCGCTGGTAACCACCTTCGCCGCGGAAGGAAACTGGCAGACCGATTTCCCGAAAGCGCAATCCGAAGCAAAGTCTTCGAAAAAGTTGGTCCTGCTCGATTTCACGGGATCCGACTGGTGCGGCTGGTGCATCAAACTCAACCGCGAAGTCTTCTCCAAATCGGAGTTTAAGGAATACGCCTCGAAAAATCTGGTCCTGGTGGAGCTGGACTTTCCCCGAATGAAATCGCAAAGCGATTCGCTCAAGAAGCAGAACGAGGAACTGGCGTCCAAGTTCGGAATCCAGGGCTTTCCGACCATCATTGTCCTGAATGGCGATGGCAAAAAGGTCGGTGAACTCGGCTACATGGAAGGTGGCGCGCCCGCCTTCATCGCCGAATTGGAAAAACTCCGCAAAAGCTAGCCCTGGGGAAAGCGCCGCGGCTTTACAGATCCCTGATTCCGTAGCTTGGCTCTGCTTCGAGCGCGCGATTCAAGACATCTGAAAGTTCGTGCCGGCTAAACGGTTTCGGCAAGGCGCCCCGAAAACCGTAAGCAAGAAAGCGCGAAAGTGCGGCTTCATCGCTGTAGCCGCTGCAAATAATCGCGATCACGTTCGGGTCGAATGCGCGCAAGCGTTCGATCGTCGCCAGACCACCCATGCCGCCGCGGATCGTCGCATCGAGAATCACCGCTTGGAAATTCTCGCCACGGCGTTGTGCTCGTTCGTAGGTGCGGACGGCTTCGAGCCCATCAGGGACCGCCGTCACATCGTAGCCGAGTGTCTGCAAAAGTTGCGAAGTCAGGTCGCGAATGGCCGCTTCGTCGTCCATCACCAGGATGCGCTGGTTAGCAGGTCGCGTCTCCTTCTTCTCCCGAGCCGTCGGCGAACTCACCACGGCATCGATTGCCGCGGCAGGCAGGAAAAAGGCAAAGGTGGCGCCTTCCGGAGAAGAACCCTCGAGATGAAGCAGCCCGCCGTGCCGCTTCACAATCGAATAACTGATGGCCAGGCCAAGTCCGCTCCCCAACGGTTTCGTCGTAAAATAAGGATCAAAGATCTTCGTGGAAACATCATCGGGAATGCCGCTGCCGCGGTCGGCAATGGTGATCTTCAAATAACGTCCCGGCTTGAGCAGCGATCCCGAAGATTCCTCCCAAATCACATTGCGAGCCGAAACCCGGACGGTCCCTCCATGCGGCATGGCTTCCCGCGCATTGAGGATCAGAGCATTGATGACCTGTTCGATTTGGGCGCCATCCACTTCCGCATGCCAGAGATCAGGCGGAAGATCGACGTCGGCGCGCAGGTTCGAGCCATAAAGAGAGAACTCAGCCGCCTGCGGCAGGAGCGCCGCGATGGAGACGACCCGTTTCAGCGGGGCGCCGCCTTTGGAAAAGGTCAGCAACTGACTGGAAAGATGGGCCGCGTGCTGCGCGGCCTGTCCGGCTTTGGAAAGAAATGAATTGAGGCTCCGAGTTGTCACTCGGTGCGTCGATTTGCGCCAGACCGATGTTACCGGAAATGACGGTGAGAATGTTGTTCAGATCATGAGCAATCCCGCCGGCGAGGGTGCCTAACGATTCGAGCTTGCTCGTAGTCAGGCGTTCTTCTTCCGCCCGTTTGCGTTCGCTCACGTCACGGAAAAAAACAGAAAGGCCGGTTCCGCTCGGATAAGCATGCAGTTCAAACCAGACACGCCCCTGCATGTCGCTGGCCTCAAACTCGACCGCGGCATTGTTCGTCATGACCAAGCGGTAGTTCTCCTCGATCTGCGTGCCTAACAACTGCGGGAACTCCTGCCAGATTTCGCAGCCGATCAGCTCCTCGCGCTTGCGTCCGAGCAGGCGCTCCGCTTCCGGATTCAGGTAGGTAAAGAGCCAGTCGTGGTTAACCGAGAAGAAGGCGTCGGTGGTGTTTTCGAGAATACTGGTGAGGGTGCGTGCCGATTCCTGCAGGGCGCCGCGGGCGTGATTGCGTTCCGCGAGATCGCGAATCTGTCGTTCCGCCACGGTGATGCGGATGTTCAGCAGCGCGAGATCGAGCGGCTTGGTCAGGTAATCGTTGGCCCCGGCCCCGAGGGCCTGTTCGAGATCCTCGTGATCGGCTCGCGCGGTCACAAGCAGGATGAACATTTCATCCCCGTTTTGGCGGGAGCGGATCTCGCGGCAAAAATCGATCCCGCTTTGCCCCGGCAGCATCCAGTCCAGGATAATGAACGGGAAAGTCTCTGTTTCGAGAAGGGCGCGCGCTTCTTCCGCGCTGCCCACGCCGCAAACTTCATGGCCGCGTTTTTCGATCAGCCGCTGCAACTGCAGCCGGCTCTCAACATGGTCTTCGACGAGTAGAATTTTCATTTGGGCCGGGGGAGGCTGAACAACAAAACACTCACTATCGGCGGGCTGGGCAGAGACCCGCTATCTCTCTGGCAGCAAGATGACTGCCAACCTGGCCGGGCCGGCCTCGTGCGCTGCTTGCGCAACGAGCCGCGTCTGCTACATACACGCATCGATTTTTCCATGCGTTGCTCGCGTTTTTCCGCCCCGCTTGTCTGCCTCCTCCTCGCCCAAGCAGCCCACCTTCAGGCTCAGCAGCCGAGAATCACACCCGCGCCGGACGCACCGGAAGCACCGAAAGCGGTGGCCGTAGTCACACCGAAGAATCTTTACAGCTATGTCCATGTCGATGAGCCCTATATCGCGCTCACTTTCGATGACGGGCCACATGAAACTCTGACCCCGAAGCTGCTCGACCTCCTGGCCAGGCGTCATATTAAGGTCACTTTCTTTGTCCTCGGTGAATGCGTCCAGGAACACAGAGACATCCTGGCCCGCGCCGCTCAGGAAGGTCACGAGATTGCCAGTCATTCCTGGTCTCATCCCCAACTCAATCGCAAATCGGATGAAGAAGTGCGCTCACAGCTGAAGCGAACGGACGACATTATTAAATCAGTCACGGGCCATCGCCCGACGCTTTTCCGTCCGCCCTACGGGGCTCTCACCAACAAGCAGAAGAAATCGATCCCGGACGAGTACGGTTACAAGATCATTCTCTGGGATGTTGATCCGCTCGATTGGAAAGACCCGGGTCCGGCGGCGGTGACCAACCGAATTTTGCGCGAAACACGGGCCGGTTCGATCATCCTTTCGCACGACATCCACAAAGGAACGGTCGAAGCCATGCCGGCAACGATCGACCAGTTACTGGCGAAGAATTACAAATTCGTGACCGTTTCGGAGTTAATCGAACACGAGACGCCCGAACCGGTAAAACCAAAGAAGCCGGCGGGGACGCCGGCCGCGTCAGCAGCCGCAAAAACTTCTCTGCCCCCTCAGGTTCCCGCGCATGCGACCGCGCCAACCCAGGCACCGGCCGTAGCCGCGCCCGCGCCATCCTCATCGCCTAACCGGTGAGCGCGACGGCATGATTGCCGAACAATACCTTCAGCTGCGCAGCGACGTAGAGGGTACGCTCGGACGGCTCCTTAAACTCGCCACCGAGCTGCGCCGGCCCGGCGACACGCTGGAGATTCTGCACGGCTTGCTCAGCGATATTCGGGAACCCCTCTTGTTCGTCGTCGTGGGCGAAGTGAAGTCGGGCAAGTCTTCACTTCTCAATGCGCTTTTCGGGCAGGAGTTCGCGAAAGTAGACGTCCTCCCGGCCACCGACAGGGTGTGCATCTTCCGGCACGGACCGACCGATCGGACGGTCGAGGTTTCTCCGAAATTAATCGAGCGTTACCTGCCGGTGCGTTTTCTGCACGACTTTAACGTGGTCGATACGCCCGGCACGAACACGATCGTCGCTGAACACCAGACCATCACGGAGAACTTCATTCCTCGGGCAGATCTGATTCTCTTTGTCTTCTCGGTGGTCAATCCCTGGACCCAATCGGCCTGGGATTTCCTGAAGTTCATTAACAAGAAATGGCTCAAGAATGTCGTCTTCGTTTTGCAGCAGGCGGATCTGCGGGATGCGACCGAGATCGAGGTGATTCATCGCCACTTGCAGGACAACGCCATGCAACGGCTGGGGTTCATTCCGCCCATCTTCGCCGTTTCCGCACGGAAGGCGCTGCTTTCCACCACCACTGCCGTCGATAAGGACCGCCTCTGGAAAGAGAGCGGCTTCAACGCGCTGCAGGCGCAGATCGATCAGGTCGTGCGCGAGTCCGAATCACGCATGGTCAAATTGCGCTCGGGGGTGAAGACGGCCGGCGTGATCGTCGGGGAAATGAGCAAAGAGATCCAAGGCACCATCGATGTCATCGCGCGCGACGAAAATCGAATCGCGCGCGTGGATCACGTGCTCGCAGCTCGCAAGGAACAATCCGCCAAACACATTGAGCGGCTGGTGCGCGGAGTTGAGGATGCCTGCCGGCAATGCACGCGCGAAGGCGAAGATGCGCTGCGCGATCGTCTCTCCCTTTGGCGGACATGGCAAATCATCTGGCGCCGGTCCGCCTGGCAGCGCGATTTCCAGCTCCAGATGGAAATGAAGTTGCGCCAGACGGTCGAACCGCAAGTGGACCAGGCGGTGCAAATGCTCGAGACCGATCTGCGCGGGCTCTGGCCGCAACTGAATGACATGTTGCAAACGCTTTTCGCGCGCGATGTTCGCGAACAGTTGCCGCGTCAGATTCCAGATTTTGCCCGGCAACGGCGCGAACTACTGCAAGGCGTGCAGATGACGCTGATGGAACGGGCCTCCAGCCGAAAGATCGAGGAGAAGCTGACCGAGCTTTTCACGGAAACTTCAAACCGCTTGCGGGTGCCCGCGGGAGTTGCGGCCGCCGGCGGCCTTGTCGCCATCGTAACCGCGATGAGCAGCGCCGCAGTCGCCGATGTCACCGGAATTCTGGCCGCATCGGCCGCGATTGCCGGAACTTTTATCGCGATCAATCAACGTAAAAAAATCCTCAGCTCCTACTCGCAACAAATGCAGGAGAAGTGCGGGGAGTTGGTCAAAGCGATCGAGCGGCAGCTGCGCGGATCGGTTGACCTATTCTACGCCGAAATTAGCGCCGCCTTCCAACCGGTGCAGGCGTTTTGCACGGCCAAACGCAAGCAGTTGGAGCCGACCCAACAAAGCGCGGAAGAGCTCAAGCAGGCGTTTCAGTCGTTAGGTCAAAAAGTCGCCTGACGAATCCGAGGTTCGGGAAAGGGATGAAGTGGAACTCGGGGAGGGCGTGCGCCCTCGCACGCGATTTTCGGCGCCCTCGCCGGAAAGCTTTAGTAAAACCCATCTTATACTGATGGCGAGGGCGCCATCAGGGGCGCGCGAGGCGCGCGCCCTCCCCGAACCTTGCGTCGCCCGCGAAGGTGGAAGGCGGACTGGCCACTTCGTCAGGCGAAGACTACTTCTTCGCCGCCGAAGAACGTTCGGCCAGCTTCTGCTCCTGCTGGCGCTTCGCTAAAACGAAATGGTTATTGTCACCATAAGTGCGCCACGGGCCTGGCGGCACCTCGCGCACTTCCACGAACTGCCAGTCGGTCACGTCCGTCGGCTGCAGCCCGAGGTAATCCCGCACCGCTGGCGAAACGTCCAACCCCGCCCCGTGGTTCAAGTTGGGTTTCGGCTTTTCGTTTTGGAAAACATACTGAAAATGATCCGTCCGGAATGGTCCGCAATCTTCCCATTGCGCGTAGCAGGTACGATTGCCTTTGCGCACGGCCACCCAACGATGATGACAAACAGACTTGCCCGGCTCGGTGTAAGCCTGCTTGAACCAGGGAATCACCAAGGGCGCTTCCGGCTTAAATTGCCCGTGCGTCACGTCATTATAGGGCAGCGCAATGTAAAATGGATTCTGCCGCGGAGTGAAGCCGACCGGAACGTAATTACGGCGGTTGGAAGGATCGGGTGAATCGAAGCCGCCATAACTCGCCTGCCAGTTCATATCCCATGAGCTCTTGAAGTTCGGGACCGGGTTGTTGCCGCCAGCCGCTTCGCCAATCCAGAATACGGTGGTGACGATGTTCGTTTTCCACGGAAATCGTGCAGCCGCCGGTCGCGACGCCGTCGGTACAATCACTTGCGGCTCAACCTTCAAGAGTGCCTGCTCCCGGAGTTTGCGGGCGTATTTGGCGAAATCCGCCGCGCTCTCGTATGGAGAAGCGGATTGCGCCAACGCCTGGCTAACGCCCGCGAGCGCGAGCAAACAAATGACAGAATTTCTAACCATTGGGTAGAATACCCGGCCTCTTTTATCCGAAATTTTCATCAGAAGCAAGGCGAATCCCCCCGGGGCCCGGGGAGTTACGGGTAATCAGCAGCAATTGTTCCGTGCCCTTACAGGCGGCACAGCTCTGTATCTCGCTCTCCCTGAGGCTCCTGCGAGTCTGGATAATCCAGGGTAAAATGCAGGCCGCGGCTCTCTTTGCGACTTAACGCCGAGTCCACGATGAGGGCCGCCACCGTGGCGAGATTACGCAGCTCCAGCAGGTCAACGGACACCTTAAAGTTCCAATAAAACTCATGAATCTCACGTTGCAGATTGCGCAGCCGGGCGGCCGCCCGTTGCAGCCGTTTGGTGCTGCGGACGATTCCGACGTAATCCCACATCAAACGCCGGATCTCGTCCCAATTGTGATAGATCGCCACCAGTTCGTCCACGTCCTGCACGTCGCCGGAAACCCACTCGGGGACAGTGACGTCTTGCAACGGACGCGAAACCGGGAGCTCACGCGACATCCTTTCGACCGCGCGGTGCGCCACCACCACGCCTTCGAGGAGGGAGTTGCTGGCCAGACGATTGGCGCCATGTAGTCCGGTGCAGGCCACTTCGCCAATGGCGTAAAGACCAGGCAAAGTAGAAGCGCCGTTCACATCGGTTTTGATTCCCCCGCATTGATAATGCGCCGCCGGCACCACCGGGATCGGCTGCCTGGCGATGTCGATCCCGAACCGCAAACAAGTTTCGTAGATGTGCGGAAAACGCTCTTTCAAAAATTCCGGCGTCTTGCTGGTGATATCGAGAAACACGCAGGGCGCACCGGTGCGTTTGATTTCCGCATCGATCGCGCGCGCCACGATATCGCGTGGTGCCAGTGCTCCGCGCGGATCGTAGCCCTTCATGAACTCTTCGCCCTGCTGGTTGCGCAAAATCCCGCCTTCACCACGGACCGCCTCGGAGATTAGAAAAGATTTCGCCTGCGGGTGAAACAAACACGTCGGATGGAATTGGATGAATTCCATGTTCGCGATCACCGCGCCGGCTCGCCAGGCAATCGCAACTCCGTCGCCGGTCGCGATGTCAGGATTGGTCGTGTAGAGATAGACTTTTCCGCATCCACCGGTCGCGAGAATGATCCGATCGGAACGGATTGTTTCGACGGCCCCGGTCATCTCGTTGAGGACGTAGACGCCAAGGCAGTGATCTTCCGTGGCAAAGCCGAGTTTGCCCGCGGTGATCAGGTCGACCGCCATGTGGTTTTCGAAAAGCTCAACCTGCGGATGCCGATGAAGTTCGCGGAGGAGAACACGTTCGATTTCCTTGCCGGTGACATCCTGCACGTGCAGGACGCGGCGTTTGGAATGTCCCCCTTCGCGCCCGAGATCGAGCTCGCGATGCCCGGATACATCGCGTTCATCGAAATGCAGGCCGAGTTCAATCAGCTCCTGAATACGAGCCGGCCCTTCCGTAACAATCGTGCGAACCACTTCTTCGTTACAGAGTCCGGCGCCGGCGACGAGGGTGTCCCGCACGTGCAGCTCGAACGAATCTTCGCCACTGGTGACGCAGGCGATTCCACCTTGGGCCCACGCGGTGTTACTGTCCGCTCCCTTCCGTTTGGTGACCACTGCCACGCGCCCGTGCTGAGCCGCCTTCCACGCGAAACTCAGCCCGGCAATGCCGCTGCCAATGACGACGAAATCGTATTCTTTCACGGCAGCTGGATATTATCGATCAGTCGGGTCTGGCCAAAAAAAGCCGCGATGGCGAGGACTGATCCACGCTCTGCCACCTCAAGCGGTTGCAAAGTTTCCCGATCGACCAGCTCCACGTAATCAAGTCGAGCGAGCGGAGCCTGCCTAACGATTTCACAAACACGCTCAATCAAGAGCGGCGCAGAACGCTCTCCTCCACTCGCCAGCTCCGCCGCAGACTGCAGCGCCTTGCCTAAAGTCGGAGCCTGGGAGCGCTCTTCCCGCGTCAGATATTGATTGCGCGAGCTCATGGCCAGGCCGTCCGGCTCCCGCACAGTGGGAACACCTGCAATTGCCACCGGAAAATTCAGGTCGCGCACCATTCGCCGGATGATGGCGAGCTGTTGAAAATCTTTCGCTCCGAAAACCGCGACGTCCGGCTGAACGATATTGAAAAGCTTCGCCACCACCGTGCAAACACCGCGAAAATGTCCAGGACGCGAACGGCCACAAAGCCGTTGCGAGAGCGACGTCTCTTCCACCGAAATTGATCGGTCCGGGGAATACATTTCTTCCGCCGAGGGATAAAAGAGCAAGTCGACGCCGGCCTCGCGGCAAAGCTCTTGGTCACGCTCCGCCACACGCGGATAGCGTTCATAATCCGATCCGGGCTCGAACTGCAGCGGATTAACGAAAATACTGACGGCGACTTCGCCGGTCGCACCGGCCACTTTGCGGGCATGGCTAACGAGTTGCAAATGTCCATCATGCAACGCTCCCATCGTGGGAACGAAGACGCGGGGCGAGCGGCGGGATGACGCGCGAACCTCCGCGATAGTGGCAGCGATCTTCACCGAGCCTGGCTTCTCTCCAGCCAAATCGCCTGCCGCGCAAATTTGAAATGGGCATGGCGAAAAGCCTTCCACTCCGCCTGCCGGGCTAACTGACAAAGTTCTCTTCCGGAAAACGCGCGGGCCGCAGAAAGCCGTCCGTCATGACGCGTCATCGGGTGCCGATAAAGCAATGCGGTCAGCGCCAACACTCCATAAGATGCCAGCCAGCTGCGCCGCAGGTCCGCCACCAGGACGTAGCGACGCGAAAGCTTGGCCGCATTCGCCAGCACCTGCACCGCATCCGCTTCGCTGAAATGATGCAGCACGAGCGAGCACATCACGATGTCGTAAGGCTCGCTCCCTTGCCAGGTGCGAATATCGCCTGCCTGGTAACGAATCTCCGGAGAATCACTGCTTAATTTTCGCGCGACCTCCAGGGTGGACGCTTGCGCATCGATCGCGTCGATTTCGACCTTGGCTCCGACCGCGCGCGCGTGCTCGACCACCAGTCGCGGGATGTCGCCCGAGCCCGTAGCCAGATCGACGATGCGGAACGTCTGGTCTGCTTTGATCCATCGATTCAAGAAGAACCGAATCAGACTGTAGCTGCCGAAGAAGCGGTTGAGCTGTCGTAAATTGTGCAGATCGACTTCGAGATCGGCGGAGAGCGGCTGGGGCTCGTCCATGATCTCGCGTTGAGCCGGATCGAAACGACGGTCCATAAGTAGTGACGAGGCGAATCAACCGCGGCTACGCGTCACTGGCCACTCAGAAATTCCTGCCAACCCGCGGGCAGGTCGGCCGTTTCGATCTCGCTGGCAATGCGGCCTTCAAAGTCGGGGCGGAACGCGGTGCTGGTGCCGTAAACCATGATGGCGTCTTCATTTCCCTCGACTCGAAAGGCGTGCGCCACTCCCGCCGGCACGACCAGGCCAACGTTGTTAGGGCCGCGATGATTATCGCCATCGATGAAGAAGTGCATGACGCGAGGTTCCAAACCCACGCGCGCTTCGCGCAGGAATACCTCAACCCGGCCCTGCACGAAAAACATCACGTCCCATTGCTCCTGCTCGTAGGGGCGTTCGCTCTGCTTGTCCGCTCCTTCGGCGAACAAACTGCGGAACCATTCGCTCGGATCACGTCCATCCGGGACGCGCGGCGGATGAATATGAAAACCCTTGGCGCTGCCGGCAAACATGCGTGCGGTCGCCCATTGCGCCGGCCAGAGGCCAATCGCTTTCAAGATTCCTTCGTCGCGCCGGGCGAACTCGCCAAATACACCGCGATGGCGCTGTGGATGAATTGCGCGCGCAAACACCTCCACTCCCGGAATCCAGCACGCGCGCAGCTCCTTTGCGCGTTTTTCGTTGCCGAGAAGCTCGCCTGCATCAACACCCGGTCCGGCCACGCGTTCGGCCAGCGCACCCGCGGCGTAGTCGCGCGAGCGCAACAGTTCGCGGACTCTGTCGCTTACACCGCTCCACAATTTCTGGTCAGATTGGTTCATCGCTTGAGCATTTCGGCCTAACGATCAGCGCCGGCCTTGCTAGCAGGTTTTAGGCTCGCACACTATATCCATTGGAAGGGGGCGGGAGGCAAATTTGCACTGCGCCTTTCTCTCTGCCTGACTAATCTCTGTCTCGATGCGCGATTCCGGCCTCTATCTCTTGTATCGCGCCGCCCTGTTTTTCATCGGGCGACTGCCGCTTTCCTTCGTTTTTCGATTGGGCCAGTTCGGCGGAATCTGCTGCTGGGTTTTCCTCGCCGGGTATCGGCGCCTCGCCCTCCGCAATCTGCAGATCGCCTTTCCGGGAAAGCCAGCGGCCGAGTTGCGTCGCATCTGCCGCCGCCACTTTGCTTCGCTGGGCGCAAACCTGCTCAGCGGCTTCAAAATGGGGACGATGCCGGTCGAGCAAATCGAGCGGCACGTCCAACTTGGCAATCTCGACGCGGTCCACCAAGGGCTCCGTTCGGGCCGTCCGCTTGTCCTGGTTCTCTCTCATCTCGGAAACTGGGAGCTCTGCGCGCATCTGCTGCCCAAATACATGGGCTATGTCCGCAACGGCACCGTCTATCAGCGTCTGCGACAGCGCCGCATCGATCAGCATCTGCGGGCCAGTCGCGAACGCTTCGGCGTCGAAATGTTCGATCGCGCGGAAGGGTTTCAAAAAGCTATCCAGCTTCTGCGCGGCGGTGGCGTGCTGGGGATCCTCTGCGATCAGCACGCCGGCGACAAAGGTCTTTGGCTGCCCTTCTTCGGCAAGCTTGCCTCCACCACGCCCCTTCCGGCGTTGCTGGCGCATCGCACCAACGCAGCTCTCGTCAGCATCGTTTGTTATACCGCGGGCGTTGCGCGTTGGCGCGTCGAAGTGAGTCCGGTCAAGGAAGCCGAATCAAGTTCGGCCAATCAACTGACGAACTGGATTAGTCAGACTATCGAAAACCAAATTCGTTCCGCCCCTGCCGACTGGTTCTGGGTCCATCATCGTTGGAAGACTCCAAGGCCGAATTTTCTCCTCCAACGCTACAAGCGAGGCATCTTTATTCCCAACGGCGACAGTCCCCTGCAGCCGTTCCGCATCCTGATCCGATCAAGCAATTGGCTGGGCGACGCGGTGATGAGCGTTCCCGCGATCCGCGCACTCAAGGGTGGGCGTCCGGATGCGCACGTCACTCTGGTCACTCCGGAAAAATTAAAGGCGCTCTGGAAGAAAGTGCCCGAGATCGACGAGGTCATTGCCGTTAACGAAAAATCGCTTTGGGACGCGGTCACAAAAATTCGCCGGGCGGGCCGATTTGACGTTGCCGTGCTTTTTCCGAACTCCCTTCGCTCAGCCCTCGAGGCATGGCTGGCGCGAATCCCGCGGCGCATGGGCTACCGCGGTCACGCGCGGGCTTGGCTGATCAATCAAGTCGTTCGCAAACGCCGTCACTCCGGGCGCATCGAGCACCAGGCGTCGACGTATCTGCGCATGGCGCAGGAGGCCGGCGCGGAGATTCCGCCACACCCGTTTTCGGTTTCCTCATCCAACAATGCCGCCCCGTCCGAATTTCGACTCGGCCTTTGTCCGGGTGCAGAGTACGGGCCGGCCAAGCGCTGGTTGCCGGAGCGCTTCGCGGCGGTGGCTCAAGCGGTTTCAGCGGCCCGCCCAAAGGCGCATTGGACTCTTTTTGGAACCGCCAATGATGCCGTTCCGGGCGGGATCGTGGCCTCGTCGTTGGGCGACCAATGCACGAATCGAATCGGACAGACAACGCTCGAACAACTGATCAACGAGCTCTCGGATTGTCATGTTCTCTTGACTAACGACACCGGCACAATGCACCTGGCCGCCCTCCTGAACGTGCCAACGGTGTCAATCTTCGGTTCGACTGAGCCGCGCCGAACCGCTCCGCTTGGAAATGGCCACCGCGTCATCCGCCATCACGTCGAATGCAGTCCCTGCTTTCTGCGGGAGTGCCCGATCGACTTTCGTTGCATGAATTCGGTAACCGTCGAAGAGGTGACGGCCGCCGTTTTGGACCAAATCAAGGCCTAAGCGGAGCGAACAACCCCGCACTTCTGCCGGACGGCTTGCTTTCGATTCTGCATGCACAATGATGTCGCCGAAATGGCGCA
This sequence comes from uncultured Verrucomicrobiae bacterium, assembly GCA_963746035.1. Lineage (GTDB taxonomy): Bacteria > Verrucomicrobiota > Verrucomicrobiia > Chthoniobacterales > UBA10450 > JBBRDU01. The sequence continues at coordinate 826,623 of CAVUZN010000003.1, forward strand.
CGACGCACCCCGCATCCAAACTCGCCTCCAGGTCATGTTTTTCGACACCGACTGCGGTGGAGTCGTGCACAACATTGCCTACCTGCGCTTCGTCGAAATCGCGCGGACGCTTCTCGCCGCTGAGCTGGGCATGTCGCTCCGGCAGATGAGCGATTCGCAACGCTACCCGGTGGTGGTCCGAACAGAAATCGATTATCGGCGCGGCGCGCAACTCGGCGACGATTTGGTGGTGGAAGGGTGGCTAGACCAAATTGAGCGCGCGCGTTTCTGGTGCGCATTTCAGATCACCCGCCCGGCCGACCAGGTCGTGATTGCGAATTGCCGGCAAATGCTGGCGCTGGTGCAGATGCCTGGAGGTAGCGTGCTGCGCCTGCCGCCGGAGTGGGACAAGTTTCGCGTCGGTTCGCCTAACAAATGACTGCTGCGACTCGCACCCTCAGCTTCGAAGAGACACTGATCGAGCCGACAGTGCTGCCGCCGCCGCCAACGCGACATGCGTTGTTCGTCGTGTTGCTGGCGTTAGCGTTGCTGCTGCACGTGGCGACGGTAGGCAGTGGCGATCTCTACAATGAAACCGACGGCCAATACGCCGGCGCCGCCAAGGAGATGGTGCAGACGCACGAATGGCTCGTCCCGACTAACGACGGGGTGCCGCGCCTGCAAAAACCGCCGCTCCTCTATTGGCTGATCATTCTTTCCTACAAGATCTTCGGGGTAAAGGCGGCCGCCGCGCGCTTACCGATCGCCTTGTCCATTGTCGTCACCACCGCCCTCGTTTTTCTGATTGGCGAACGTTTGCGTGACTTTTGGTATGGATTCCTAGCCGGCCTTATTTACCTCACCTCCGCCGGCACCTTCCTGCTCGGCCGGATCGTGATGCCGGAGCCGCTGGTTTCGTTATTCGTAGCCGGAGGAGTGTTCTGTGCGGTCCATGCCTATCAACGCCGCGGACGTCATGCGCTGTCTTGCGCCGGCTTCTGGATCTGCGCCGCGCTCGCCTGCCTCGCCAAAAGTTTTCTTGCGCTCGTCTATCTCCTCGCCCTGGTCGGCATTCTTTGTCTGCTTTTTCGCGAAGCTCGCCTGCGTTTTCGTCTGCTTTTTCGCTGGTATTACCTGCTTCTTTTTCTCGCCCTGGCCCTGCCTTGGTACGTGTGGGCGCAACGCTCCTATCCTGAATTGCTGCACCACCTTGCGCTCGACGATTGGAAGAACCGCATCTTCGGCAATGCCGATGATGTGCCGCGCACGCAATTCCTCATTCTGCACCTGGCTTGGTGGTTCCCCTGGTCGCTCCTGCTCCTTCCCGCCTTGTCCTTCAGCATCCGCCGTCTCTTTCGCTTCCGCGGGATAGACTTCGCTGAAGCCGTCCCGCTCGCCTGGATGGCGGTGGTGATGGTTCCCTGCCTGATCATCGGGCAGCGGCAGGATTACTATTCGATGGCGATGTGGAGTGGGTTTGCTCTTTGGGCCGCCGGCGCCTGGGCCCGGCTGACCCGGCGGATGCAAGTGGCGGGCGCTGGGCTGATTGCTTTCTGCGCGCTGTCGTTAGGCCTGCTCCTGATCCTGAGCATGAACATTCGCGGCAGCGGCAACTGGGGTGCGGCCGGCGATCGCTTCAGTGCCTGGGAGGCACTGGAACAAATTCCGGTGGCGGTCTGGCATGGCTTCTGGCCGCTGGCCGCAGTCACCTTCGGCAGTGTTCTTCTCTTCGCCTTGCTTTCCCTCTGGTTGCTTCGGCGCGGGCGCGAAAAGCTGGCCGTCTATGCGCTGGCCGCCGCCATGGTTCCGACTGGCTTGGCCATGATTGAGGGAGTCGCCCGAATGTCGCCTTATTTTTCGCTGGGGGCGGTCGCGCGCTTCATTAACGACCGCGTCCCCGCGGGCGAAGTCATTTACGAAGGTTCGCTGCACCAGGGAAGCAGCCTGGTTTTCTATTTGCACCAGAATTTTTACCTCGTGAACCGGCCAGCCGATGACGACTCTTTTGTCGGTGTCGACGCCAGCCGGCTGGTGCTCGACGAAGAAACTGTCATGACGAAGTGGGCGGACCCGGACACGGTTTACCTGATCATCGATCAGAGCCGACTCCCCTACTGGCAAAAGCGGATTAGCGCTCGGTTCCATATTTTCCACCAAATCGCGACGGCCGGGAGCACTGTAGTCCTGAGCAACGAGCTTTAGGCGGCAAGCCCCTCGGGTCCGCCGACCGGGTTCGAATTTGTATTCTTCGCAGGGAGTTGAAAAACCGCCGATAGGCGCTACCGTGCCCACTCGTTTTTCGGAGAGGGATTGATATGTCACAACACCGCAGCCTCAAAGGCGCCAGCACCATCGCAGCCAAGCGCAACGTTCTGAAGCGCTTCGAACGCGTCGAATTGTTGAAGAAACGCGGCCAGTTCAAGGCCGGGACCAAGGTTATCGGTCTGCCCAAGACCAAGCCCGACGTCTAAAGAAAGGTTGAGGGATGGGGACTGAGTGTCGAGGGTGACACTCGCGTGCTCCTTCAATCCATTCTTCTCAAGATTCAACCCGTTCAATCCCGATGCGATTGAACCGATATCTGGCCGCTGCCGGTCTCGGTTCGCGCCGTCACTGCGATGAACTGATTCGCGACGGCCAGGTCACCATCAACGGGCACGTCTGCACAGACTTCAGCGCCCAGCCGCAGGAAAGCGATTCGGTCAAGGTCAACGGCCGGCGTGTTCGCATCGAACCGCCGCGCACGATTGTTCTGCACAAGCCCGCGGGCTTCGTCTGTACGCGGAGCGATCCGCATGCGCGCGATACCATCTACGATCTTCTCCCCGATAAATTTTCGAAGCTCTTCAACGTCGGCCGGCTCGATGCCCAGACCGAAGGATTGCTCCTGCTCACCAACGATGGCGACCTCAGTCAGCGTCTGACGCATCCCCGTTTCAAGATTGAGAAAGAATACGAAGTGACCCTGGGCGATCCGTGGGATCGGACCCTCAACGAAAAGCTTCTCAAAGGCATTCTGCTCGACGGCGAGCGCGCGCGCTTCGCGCGACTGCACGAAAAAAGCAGGACGCAGCTTGAAGTCATTCTGCAGCAGGGAATCAACCGTCAGATCCGGCGCATGTTCGAAGCGGTCGGGTTCCGGGTGAAGCGGCTTGTTCGAACCCGCCTGGGCGGGCTTCACTTGGGTGATCTGCCGCGCGGACATTGGCGACCGATGACCCCGCGTGAAATCGCCGAGCTGACCCGAACCGGTAAAAGCCCGGTCAAAAATCGTCACTCGCGACGGCCGGTTGGGAAACGCCATGAAAGTCGATAACAGCACCGCGCTGGTGACAGGCGCCTCGGCCGGGATCGGAAGAGAGCTTGCCCGTCTGCTCGGCCCGCGCGCGAAAGCGATTGTCCTGGCGGCGCGGCGACAAGACCGCCTCGACGAACTCAGGGAGGAACTGACCACCCGAAATCCCGCCTTAACGGTCTATGTCTATCCCATGGATTTACAGGATGCGGCGCAGATCGACGCGCTGGTCGACTGGCTGAAGGAGCAAAACATCGCAGTGAGTCTATTGATCAACAACGCGGGTCTGGGCGACATCGGGTTTTTCGCTTCGGGCGACCTAAAAAAATCAGAGCTGATGCTGCGGGTCAATGTCTTTGCCCTGACAAAGCTCACACAGCTTTTGCTGCCCGGAATCTTAGCTCGAAAAGACGGCGGGATTCTCAACGTAAGCTCGAGCGCCGGCTTTTTGCCGATGCCCGGCTTCGCCGTTTATGCGGCGACGAAGGCCTACGTGAACAGTTTCAGCGAGGCGTTGCGCCAGGAATTGCATGGCACCGGAATCAGTGTCTGCGCGCTCTGCCCGGGACCGGTGCACACCGAATTCAGCGAAGTGGCGCAAAGGCCCGGCCAGGACCAAACGGTCGGCGGTCCGGAATTTGTTTATGTCTCGGCCGAACAGGTAGCGAGGGAAGGTCTGGACGGCGTCGAACGAAACCGGGCCGTGGTGATTCCGGGTCGCATCATGCGCGTGGCCATGTTCATCACGCGCCTTATTCCGATGCCGGTGCACCGACACTTTGCCCGAATCGCCTTGAAGCGGCGCGGATTGATCCTCGCCCGTTAGGGGCCGCGCTGACCAAGTCTGGTTTACTGATACTTCACCGAGCAGCCATACGGCTTGGTGTTCGCCGTGCTCACCGGCTTCCCCGCCATTGCTTCGTCGAGCGCAACCTTCACGTAATTCGTTGAGCTCGGAATATCGTCAGGATTAGGGGTGCGCTTGCTGTCGATCGCGCCTTCATACACGACTTTTCCATCCGGGTTAATTACGAACATATGCGGCGTGTTTTTCGCGCCATAGGCTCGCCCAACTTTCCCGTCCGGATCGAGAACCATCGCAGTGGCACGTCCGTTCCAGCTGGAGACGACCTTCTCAGCTTGCTCCGCGCTGAGATTTCCTTCGGCTCCCGGGGCGGATGAATCAACGCTCAGCCAGACCACACCCTTCTGCGTGTATTCCTTCTGCAGGTTCTGCATGTTGCCGGTGCCGTAATGCTTCTTCACGAACGGGCATTCCGGATTAAACCATTCCAACACGACGAACTTGCCCTTGTACTTGGAGAGGCTCTGTGTCTCGCCTTTCGAATCCTTCGCCGTGAAATCCGGCGCTGCGCTTCCCACCGGGGGCGAATCGATCGCGAGCAGCGTGGAGAATGCGAGAGAAGTCAGGGCAAGTGTCAGAGCGGATGTTTTCATGATTCTATTCAGCGGCAATTTTTCGGTTCAGAGTTTCGAGTTTTTCTAAAACAACGCCCTTCGTCAGCAATTCAGGAAACACGATCGGCTCTCCTGCCTTGCCCGGATAGAGCACATACAGTGGGACACCCGGCCGGCCGAAATGTTGCAACAATTTCGTAATCACGGGGTCGCCGTTGGTCCAGTCGGCCTTCATTTTAACTACCTCGTGTGCGCGAAAGGCCTGACGCACCACGTCGGACTCAAGCACGCTCGCCTCGTTGAATTTGCAGGTGATGCACCAGGCGGCGGTAAAATCGACGAAGACGACTCGCCCTTGACCGAGCTCGGCCTGCAGGCGCTCCGGTGTGAATGGTTGCCAGTCGCCCGGCATGTTCGTCGCGGAGGCGGATGCTTTAGTTGCGGCGAATTTTTGCCCGACGAAATAAATCCCGCCCCCAATTAAGATGGCGAACATGAGGACGAGGGTGAACGCGCGCTGGGCCGGCTTCGCTGTCGGCGTGATGAAACTGCCCTGCATCCAGCAAACCAGCGCGACCACGAGCAGGAATGATCCGGCCCAGGCCACACCTTCGGCGCCACGTTGCGCGCCGAGCACGTAAAGGAGAAAGAGCAGGGTGGCGAGAAGCAGGAATCCCATCAGCTGCTTCACCCGAACCATCCACGGGCCCGGCCGCGGCAGGAACTTGAGCCACCCTGGCTGGGCGCAAAGCAAAATGTAAGGCAAACTCATTCCGGCCGCGATGGCGAAGAACATGGCCATGATCACCGGCGCACGTTGCACAAAGGCGAAGCCCAGCGCGGTGCCGAGGAATGGGGCGGTGCATGGAGTGGCGAGCACGGTGGCAAAGACTCCCTGAAAGAATGATGCGCCTCGGCCTTCGTCCGTGGTCAGGCCTAACAAGCCGCGGTTCCAGCTTTGCGGCAGCGCAATTTCGAAGACGCCAAAGAGGTTGAGCGCAAAGACGAGCACGACCACGCTCATAAGCAGCACGAAGTTTGGATTGGTGAACTGCAGCGCCCAGCTGATTTGATGGCCGGCGCGGCGCAGCAGAACGAGGACAACACCCAAGCCCACAAACCAGGCAAAAATCCCAGCCGTAAACCAAAGGCCGCTCTGGAAAATCCTGGCCCGGCTCTGGCCGGCGTGCTGAACGAACCCGAAAATCTTCAGCGAAATCACCGGCAACACACAGGGCATGAGATTGAGAATGAGCCCGCCGAGGAATCCGAAGAACAGATAAAGCGCGAGACCGGACCGCTGCGCCGCCGGTGGCGAAGAAAGGGTCGTCGTGGAAGGTGTACCCGTCTCGCCAATGCTCCAGGCAGCGCGATCGCCGCCGTCATCTTTTTCACCGTAAACGAGCAATCCGCCTAACGAAGAAGGCGCCTGACCGTCCGCTTCGAAGGGAACGCGAATGGTCACCTCTTCGGCAGTGTGGGAAACAACGGTCGGATGCTCGACCACCAGCTTTCCCGCCGGCAGTGGATAAAAATCGACCAGGCGATGACGCGCTAAGGCGGCACCTTGAGCTTTCAACACCAATGCGCCGGCCTCCCTGCTCCAGGTCACATTGACGTCTGCCGGCAGCGGCCCGGGCAGAAGCGCGCGGTATTTTCCGAAAAGGTTGCCCTGCTGGGTCTGAGCTTCTTTTCCGACCGGCACTTCCAGCGCGAGGCTCGCGCTTCCCGGAATGCAGATTTTCTCACAAACCAGCCAGTTCGCTTCCGCAGCAAGCTTGACTGGCTGATCGCCTAACGACTCCGGCGGGGTCAGTTCCTGATAAACCAAAATCTCGTCGTGATAGCCGTAGGTGGTAATATCGCCGGGATCATTAAATTTCTGCGGCACCGGCCACCTCAACTCCCCCACTTTCCAGCCGGGCGGAAGCTGCCATTTCAGCTCAATCGGAATCCCCGCATCGCCGGCGTATTTCCAGTAGGTGTGCCAGCCAGGCACAATGTGCAGAAGCACGCCCGCCTCGAACATTTTCCCCGGCACAATGGCCGAAGCGCTCGTCACCAGTTCGGCCTTTACCAGTTGCCGGCCCTGATACTCCTGGGCGCGAGCGCTGAGCGCCATGGTCAGCACAACCAGGAACGACAAGAAGGCTGATCGTCCCAGCAAAAGAGGAGCCCGCATCGGCAAACTTAACACCAGCGTCATCCTCACGCCAATGGCCGGGGCCCGTCTAACTGGCTCGGCGGCTGCTGCCAATGATGTATGCGCGCTTTCCTCGCCGTCCTCGTCGTCGCCGGTTTAGGCGGGCTTTTTTATTATCAGAAACACCCCTCAGCAGAGGTGACCTCCACCAATTCCGCGCCGGCCAAGGCTTCCGCGCAGGTAGCAGAAGCCACCCCCGCCCCGCGCCAGCCGTCAGAGCATAACTGGATGAAACGGTCGCTCGATCGCGCGACCGAGGTGAGAGGCCAGGCGCGCACCGGCACTGGACAGGCTCAGGATCCGTAAGCGGGATCGCCGCCCATTTTTTCTTCGCACGCGCAGGCTCACGACGGAGCCCGCCGTCACGAACTTTTCTCCGCTTTGTAGCGGCCGTCTCTGACCGCCGTACTCTTTACTCGGATAAAGCCCTCGCGGGCCGTTCGGTGAACGGCCCCTGCCTGCTCCTGCGCGAAAATGCCGTTGCTCCCTGCGCGCAATTCAAGCTCCTCGGCAGGTAGGGGCGGCTCACCGAGCCGCCCGCGAGCGCCTTATCCGAGTGGAAAGCGCAACGATCGAACACCGCGGCTCCCAGGAAAACTCTTCGAAGAAAAGTTCGTGACGGCGGGGGCGCCGTCACCAGCCTGCGAGGCGCAGGCACTCCCCAGAACCGGCGGGCTCGCCGCAGAATGCAAAAAACGGCGACTGAAGTCGCCGTTCTGCTGTTGCTCTTGATTGAGCGAAAGCCTTATTTGGCCTGCAGCTTTTGCCGCACTGCCGACTTGAACGCGTCGGCCGTCATGTCGGGCACGCCGGCGTCGGCCTGCGAAACGGAATCGATTTCACTGGCCAGGTGCTGGAGGTTCTTTACCGGCTGGGCGCCGTTGCGAGTGAGAACATCGCGACCTACGGAATCGTGTTGGACATGAAAACGTCCGTGCATCAGACCCACGAGCGGAACCACTTGCGAGCCGTTATTCTCAACGAACAAAATCTCGCGATCGCCGACGTGAAAAACAGGACCATCACTGATCCCCATGGAATCTTCGCCAACGGTGCCGCCAAACATGCGCAGCACATAAGTCTGGCCGGGCTCGCCCTTCATCGAATCTTCAACCTTGAAGCTGACGTAACTAACGATGTGCCGTTGCGCGCCTTCACCCGCCCACTCCGAGCGAACGTCGGTGACGGTACCTTGAAAGATCAGCTGCGCCTGGTCGACCAGTTGATCGAAGGATGGCGGGATGACTGAGGTCGCGCGGACGGTTGCGGTCAGCGCGATCAGGCAAAGAGGAAGAAAGAGGCGTGAGATTTTCATATTCAGCGTGTGGGAGGAATTATTTACTGATGGTGACGGTGGCGGATTTCGCCGGAGAGAGAACATAGCCGCTACCGGCTTGAAGAGTCAGCGTGGCGGTTTTCGCGTTAAGCGGCACTTTTAGCACCGTCAGCGTCACGTTGGCTGATCCAACGTTCGCCGGGATGGCGAAGCTGTTCGCGCTCATCTTGTAATGGGTTCCCTTCAATGCCGTTCCCGACGTCGTGAAAGGAATCGTTAGGGCATTATGTCCAGATGCTGGGGAGACCGCGACGGTGAAGGTCGCTTTGCCAGCGGTGTGCACGGTCGAAGGCGTAACCGCGAGACTGACGCTGAAGCTGCCAGGCGTAGGGCTCGGAGTCGCAGTCGGAGTGGGGGTAGGCGTCGCACTTGGCGTCGCGGTCGGGGTTGGTGTGGCCGTCGGAGTTGGCGTCGGTGTCGGAGATCCCGTCGGCGCACCATACAAGGCGTGCGCACCATTGATGTCGTCAGTGGCCGGAATCTCGACCGCACTCATGATCGAATTCATGACAGCGGTAACCTTCTGCCCTGCCGTATCCGGATGATTCAAACCGATGGCATGGCCGAGCTCGTGAACAAGGACGCGACGAATTTCGCCGATCGCCCAGCCAGTCGAGCCGTAACGCAGACCGCCGCGATAGGAGTCCCAGTTCTGAGCTTTGTTGAAAAGGATATCAGCTTCGATGGTGTGCCCGCCGCTGGAAGACCACCCGGTGATCGCGAGCGTCCCGGAACCGAACGATTGGCCGAAAAAGGTATTGGCGAAGGCGATGGTGTTGACGTGATCGCCCTGGCTGATGGGCGCGCTGGCGTTCGTGTTCGCCACCAATTGCACGTGCTGAACATTCACATTCCAGGCATCAGCGGCAGGCTTTGCGGCAACGTCCCACGAGGTGTTGCCGTCGATCAGCGTCCGACCGGCGCTGCCGAGCGCCAGCTGAAAAGTGACGGTGGAACCGGAAGTCCAGGTCGAACCGTTGGTCACATAGGCTTTCGCCGGGAGAGCAACGAGAAGCGCGGCGGCCGAGCAAAGCCCGAGGAACGGGAGGGCCATGCGCCGAACGAAAATAGTGGGGGAAGATCTCATCTTATAATTTCTATAGCAGGGTCCGTGCACACCGCGGCCGATCACGGCAAATCGAGGGCGTCAGGGGGGAAATGGGCGCGGAAAGGTGGCCGGACTCTCAAATTTGTCAATCAAACCGCGTAAAAAGCAGCTCAGGAGCGGCTCACCGCCTGCAGGTCGCTCATTAGTTCAGCAATCATTTCCCCGGTTGTGGCCCACGAACACATCAAGCGGTAAAGATCAGGCTCGAAGAAATTAAACAAACGCCAACCGCGATCGAACAGGCCTTTATGAAGGGCGCGGGGCAAAGTCACGAAGACTGAGTTCGCCTGCACAGGGAAACGAATCTCTGCGCCGGGAATTGTTGTGATCTGGTCAGCGAGAGCGCGAGCCGAAGCATTCGCGTGACCGGCATTTCTCAGCCAAAGATCATCCTCCAGCAAGGCGAGCCACGGCGCGGCCAGAAACCGCATTTTAGAGGCGAGTTGCGCACCTTGCTTGGCGCGGTATTCGAACTCGCGGGCCAGCTCTTTTTTGAAAAACACCACCAGCTCCGCGGTGCCGCCGCCATTTTTAATCCCTCCAAAACTCATCGCGTCCACGCCTGCTGCCCAGCTCGCTTCTTTTGGGCTGATCTTCAAGGTCGCCACGGCATTGGCAAAGCGGGCGCCATCCATGTGCACCATCATGCCGCACCTGTGCGCAAACTCGCTCAGCTCGCGGACCTCAGCGGTCTCATAGACGGTTCCCGACTCAGTCGACTGAGTCAGACTGAGCACGCGCGGCTTGTGTGAGTGGAGATCGCGATACCGCTCCGTCGCATTTTGGAGTTCGCCGAGGGTTATCTTTCCGTTTTCGCCTGCCAGCGTGATCAGCTTGGAGCCACCGGTGAAAAATTCCGGCGCGCCACATTCATCGGTATGAGTGTGCGCGTTGCGATGACAGAAGACGCTGTGAAAAGATCGCGCCAGTTGGGCCAGAATGAGCGCGTTGGCCGCGGTTCCGTTGAAAACGAGGAAGACTTCGCAATCGGTTTCAAACAGTTCGCGCACCTGGCGGGCAAGCGCGGCGGTAAAATCGTCTTCACCGTAAGACGCCACACTGCCCGTGTTCGCTGCGCACAGGGCCGCGAGTGCGGCTGGACACATCCCGGCGGTGTTATCGCTCGCAAAATCGAGGCGGGCCGGAGCCGTGTTCATTGGCGTAGCTAATACGCCAAGAGAGAACGGAACAAAACTGGTGCGGTAGTTTTTTTAGCTCTTCACCACCGAGTCGGCCGGAAAAGATTGGCCGAAAAGAAGAATTTGTCTGACGGACCCGAGCCCTGGGCCTCAGCATCCGCCAGACAAATCACCTCTACTTGCTCCCCAAATTATTAAGAACAGCCGCGCAGCAAAAAGATCAGCAGCAGCACCGGTATCGGGATTCCAATGAGCCAGAGAAGGATGTAGCCCATCGCTCCCTTTTCGTGTCGCTTTTCAGTTAATTTCATTCTGGGTAATCTCCTCTCGTCTCCCCCACTTCGGATGTGACGCCGTGGGTGATCGTGTGTCCCTAAACATTTTCCGAAGAACTGTGTCTTCCCCAGGTTTCGGGATTTTGGGCGACCGCCCCCAAAAAACGTCGAGGAAGGACTCCGTGGTAGCCTCCGGCGCTGCCGGCCCTGAAATCGCGTTGCCAACGCTGCAAGCCGGATGCAACTTCCCTCCCCCTGCGATGGCCGACCTGGCGAAGCAGGCTCGTTAACCAAAACCGTGGCCATGATTGATCTTCAAACCGAGGTGGAAAGGCGCGGCCGGCGCATCTTTGACCTGGTCGATCAGAAGCCCGAATCGATCTTCAGCAAGTCCGGCTTTTACCAGCGCATGATGGCTCTCTCCATGCGCGACGAATACTTCAAGGTGCAGATGTTTCGTTTCGTCGACGTGCTGGCGGCCTTGAACCGCAACGGCGACATCGTCCGGCATCTCGATGAATATTTCGCGAGCTTGCGCAACGGCTTCGCCCCGTTGGTTCAGACTGGCGTGAGCATGGCCAAGATCGCGCCCTGGCTGAGCGCACCGATCCTGCGCTGGAACGTTTCCGGCATGGCGCGGCAGTTTATCGCCGGGAAAAATTCGCGCGACGTCATGAAGACGTTGCGCAAACGCCATCGCCAGGGAATCGGCTTCACTGTCGATTTGTTAGGCGAAGCCGTCGTCAGTGAAAAAGAGGCAACCGAGTACACCGCGCGCTGCTTCGAACTCCTGGAAGGTTTGGGACAAACCGCCGGTCACTGGCCCGATCCGAGCGGCGAGAGCTCGCCACTTTTCCCGGTCGTTAACGTCTCGGTAAAGATTTCCGCCCTTTATTCGCAGATGAACCCGGCTGATCCGCAGGACGCGATTCTCCATCTCGCTCCCAGGCTGCGGCCGTTGCTGCGCCGGGCCCGCGAACTTGGCGTCTTCATCAACTTCGACATGGAAAGCTACGCGCACAAGAATACGACGCTCGAGCTCTTCAAAACGCTTTTCCTCGAGCCCGAGTTTCGCGATTGGCCGCATGCCGGCATCGTGGTGCAGGCTTACCTGCGCGATTCCGGCAAAGATCTGGCCGACCTAATCGCCTGGGGGCGTAGTCGCGGCACGCGGTTCACCGTCCGTCTGGTCAAAGGCGCTTACTGGGACTACGAACGAATCAAGGCGCATCAAAACGGGTGGAGCGTTCCGGTTTACGAGCAGAAGCCGGCGAGTGACGCCAACTTCGAAGCCCTCACCCGCGTTCTGCTTCAGAATGAATCGATCGTGACCTCCGCCTTCGGCTCGCACAACGTGCGCAGCATTGCCCACGCCCAGGCGGTGGCCGAAGAGCTGGGCATTCCGAAGAACCGTTTCGAATTCCAGCTCCTCTACGGCATGGCCGGCCCGATCAAGCGCGCGCTCGTCGAGATGGGCTATCGCGTTCGTGAATATTGCCCGGTCGGCGAATTGCTTCCCGGCATGTCCTATCTCGTTAGGCGACTGCTCGAGAACACCTCCAACGAAGGATTTCTCAAGGCGAAGTTTTCCGACAACACCTCCGCAGCCCTGCTCCTGCGCAACCCGATCGATCTGGTCGGCTCGAACGGATCGCGGCCGCCCACGCCGCACACCCTGCCTGAACCTGCGCGCGTCGGACAAAATGGAGCCGTTTCGCACGAGACTCCGCCAGGTGATACCTACGAGAACGCGTCGTTAGTCAATTTCGTATACCCGCAGGCACAAGAAAGGATGACCGCCGCGCTCGCGCAGATGCGCACCCGGCTCGGCAAAAAATATCCGCTCGTGATCGACCGAAACCGGGTTTGGACCGACAAAACCATTCCCTCAATCAATCCAACCACGCCCGAGGAAGTGGTCGGTCACGTGGCCGAGGCCGGCATTCGCGAAGCGGAAAAGGCGATCCGGGTGGCGCGCGCAGCTTTCAATGGGTGGGCCTTCACCCCCGTCGAAAAGCGGGCGCAGCTGCTTGAACGCGTCGCCGCCAAAATGGATGAACGCCGTTACGAGCTCTCCGCCCTGGAAGTTTACGAAGTCGGCAAGCCGTGGGCGGAAGCGGACGGCGACATCCGCGAAGCGATCGATTTCTGTCTTTTCTATGCCCAGCAAATGCGGCTGCGCGGAAAACCACGGCTGACCCAGCACGTGCTCGGGGAAGAAAGTTACCAGCACTACCGGCCACGCGGCGTCGCCCTGGTGATCGCGCCCTGGAATTTTCCAATGGCCATTCTTTGCGGGATGGTTTCGGCCGCCATTGTCACCGGCAACACCGTGATCATGAAGCCGGCCGAGCAATCAGCGGTTTGCGGCGCCATGCTTATGGAGATTTTTGAGCAGGCCGGCGTGCCCGACGGCGTTTTGAATTTCCTTCCCGGCAAAGGTTCGGTCGTTGGGGCCCATCTGGTCGATCACCCCGATGTTGATATGATCGCCTTCACCGGTTCGCGCGAAGTCGGTCTCCGCATCTGGGAAAGCGCCGGTCAGACCCGCCCCGGACAGCGCGAATTGAAACGCGTTGTCTGCGAAATGGGCGGAAAGAACGCGGTCATTGTCGATTCCGACGCGGATCTGGACGAAGCCATTCTCGATTCCATTTATTCGGCCTTTGGCTACCAGGGACAAAAGTGTTCCGCCTTGTCACGATTGATCGTGCTCGAAGAAAACTACAGTCGCGTGATTGAACGCCTGCTTTCGGCGGCCGCGAGCCTGCGCGTCGGAAACCCGGAACAGCCGGGCATCACCGTCGGGCCGGTGATCGACGAAACAGCCTATCGACGGATCCAGCAGTATATTGAGATTGGAAAGGGCGAAGCGACTCTGGCCTATCAAAAGGGGGATGTGCCGGCCAAGGGTTACTTTATTCCTCCAACCATTTTCACCAACGTCACCCCAGAGTGCCGCATCGGCCGCGAAGAAATCTTCGGACCGGTGCTGAGCGTGATGAAAGCGCGAGATCTGGATGACGCTTTCCGCATCGCCAACAGCACCGAGTTTGCCCTGACCGCCGGATTTTTCTCACGCAGTCCGGCGAACATCGAACGCGCCAAGGCGGAACTGGTGGCGGGAAACGTTTACATCAATCGTTCCTGCACCGGTGCGGTCGTCGGACGGCATCCGTTCGGAGGATTTAAGATGTCCGGCGGCGGAACCAAGGCCGGTGGCGAAGATTATCTTCTTCAGTTCATGGTGCCGCGCGTGGTCACCGAAAATATCATGCGCCACGGTTTCGCGCCTGATTACACCGCCCCTTATCGCGACGAATTTCTGCCGGGTCGTTAGACCTCCTGCCGACGGCGCGCATCTGTAGCGGCGGTCTATGACCGCGTGCTGCGCACTGAATGTGTCGGTGAACGAGGGGGAAGAAAGATTCGGCGGTCGTAGACCGCCGCTACAGAAGACGGCGACGTGGTACGGCGGACCACGATGCATCCATTGGTGGGGCGAGACTCTGTCGAGCCGCTCCCTTCGATCTCTTTTGGCGAACAGCCGCCTAATCGAACTTTGGATGCCGCGTGCAGATGAGCTGCACCACCGTGACCACCATCCAGATAACCGGCCAGGCCGAGGCCAGCACGATCAGCGAGAGCACGAAGAGCTCGCGCTTTTGTTCGCGCGCAGATTCAGTCAGGAATTCACGACTCAGGTTATGAAAACGACGCCGCCCGTCGTTATTCGGCGAATAGCCGAGCAGAAAACCGGAACCAGAATGGAAGAAGTTTACCGGCTCGACCGCCTTTAGCCCTGAAAAATTACGGATTTGCCCGTCGAAGTCAGACCGGCAGGAGGACGGCAGCTGCGGTTTCATAAAAACGTTGGCCAGCTTGTTCTATTCCAAGCTGCCATATCGCCGGAGAATTTAAACTCCGATTCAGGAAGACCGCGCCTCATTTTGGCGGCTTCCCCACCAAGGAGGTTGGATTTTTGACCTCGATCCCCGGCTTCTTCTTGAGCTGATCAAGAACGATGTCCGCAAATTTGGCCCAGCTCTCGCGATCGTATTTCCCCCAAGTTCCGCCGGGGCGAATAACCACGGTCGAGCGCGCATAACCCGGCGAAAACCAAAATACCGCTTCCTCCTCGTTGGTCATAAAAAAACCGCCGACCGGTTCTCCGGGCCGCATCCGGATACGGGAAAGCCACCAGATGATTTGGTAGGTTCGCCGCGCGATCTCGCCCGGGATTGGAGTCTGTTTGGTTTTGCGAACCGCCGCCTTTATCTCCGTTTCGTCGGCGGCGCCACCATTCACTTCAACCAAGGGAATAGATGAGCCTCGATTGTTTCCCCTCATTTTTCAATATCGTTAGGCCGCGGCTGCCCTCCAAACCAACTTCCCCCTTCTTCGGCGGTTCAACTCCGTCGAGGTCGTCGAGCACCAGATCCTGTGCTTCGGTCGTTTTTCGCCGATTCGCTTTGACCAGCGCCAGGGCGGCTTGCTTCGGCGAAAGATCCCAGAAGCCATCCGGAATGTGCAGGTTAAATCCTGGTGCAAAATCCTCTTCGGAAGGCTCTGTCTCGGGAGCCGCCTCGGACAAGACGCTCGACGAAGGCGTTGGTGACGAAAGAACCGGGAAACGCTCCTGCGTCTCCATTTTCTTCAGGAGCTGCCAGATATCCTCGCTCGAATCGAGCACGAGAAAATGTTCCTGCGGCGAACCGGCCGGTCCCTGGTAACGATGGGTTGCCTTGTCCCACCGAAACTCCGCCGCGACCTTGGTCACATCGTAACGCGGCTGCCCGAGCCATGACCTCTGCTCTGTATCAGCCGATTCCTTCTTCGGCCCGATCACAATGACAAAGCTCCCGTTTTCCGGCCGTAACTCCCAGCCCCAATCGTCACTTCCTTCGTTGATCACGGCACGAAAAAGCGGCTGATCTTCTCCGCAGACGGCCAGGAGAACCTCCAGTACTTCGAAATCCTTCTTTCCCGCAGACTCGTAATTGGTCGCCTGAACGCACTCCATCAATCCGTCCTGATTGACGTCAGTAAGGTAGCCTTCCAGGAGGTTCTTGCCATGAAAGAGCCCGCAGGCGCTTCCATCCGCTCGATAGGCAAACATGACTTTGCCGCTTTTCCGTTCGTTAGGGGAAGCAGCCGACGCCGCCGGCAACCGCGTCGGGAAAAGCCGGTCCAAATTCTTTGAACCGAAGGATTCGGGACCCTCCGTGGGTGGCGGTTCCGTCTCGTCGCAGAGGACGATATAGATTGGCTCGCCCGTTTCCTGCGGACAAACCACCAGTTCTGCGTTGAAGTAACTTTGCTCGGACTGGAGGCGATCTTTCGGTTCGGTGCGGCGAAAAAGTTCGCGAAAAGCGTCCAGCCGGGTTTCCCGCGCGATCAGCGCCTTGACCAGGCTCGCCCCATCGCGCGGGAGCGGCGCCGCCCGACCTGCCTCAGCCAAACCGCCGAGCAGCGCGGCGATCAGAGCGAGTTGCACCCAACGCACGATCATCACAGCAGAGCATAACAGGCACGACAATCGGATGGCGAACATCGCCTTATGCATTCATGCTCGCGGCATGCTTTACGTCGTCGCCACGCCGCTCGGGAACCTGGGCGACATCACCTTGCGCGCGTTGGAGGCCTTGAAAGCCGCGGACGTTATCGCGGCCGAAGACACCAGGCATTCCTCCGTTCTGCTGCGGCATTACGAAATCCATAAACCGCTCATCAGCTATCATGAGCATAACGAAGCAATGCGCACGGCGCAGCTAAGCGAACGGCTGGCCGCAGGCGAGACGGTGGCGCTGATCACGGATGCCGGTCTGCCCGGAATCTCAGATCCGGGAGCGCGATTGATTCGCGAATGCATCCGCCGCGACCTGCCTCTCACTGTTCTTCCCGGTCCGTCGGCCGTGCTGACCGCGCTGGTCGCGTCCGGATTTTCCACAGATCAGTTTTTCTTTGGCGGGTTTCTGCCGCCCAAGAGCGGAGGTCGCCAACGTGACCTCAAGGCCGCGGCGGCACGGGCGGAGACGTCGATTTTCTTCGAAAGTCCGCACCGGCTGCTGAAAACATTGGCGGCAGCGTGTGAGATCATGCCGGACCGCCAAATCTGCGTAGCCCGCGAGTTGACCAAGAAATTCGAAGAATACCGGCGCGGCCGCGCGGAAGAGCTTCTGCAACATTACACCGCCAAACCGCCAAAAGGGGAAATCGTGCTGGTGATCTCCGCCGCTTCAACGCGCCAAACTGCTGCAGGTGAAACCAAGGAGGGCCGGCCTCTCGCCCCCTTTTAAACTGTAGCGGCGGTCTCTGACCGCCGCATTATTCCCCTCCTGGTTGCGGTCCTGGACTCTCCGTGGAGCTATCCTAGACCCGGAACACAAACCCGCTTTCCTTTCCGCTTGTCAAAGGCCGCCACTTGTGGGAATTTGCGCGGCTTTCCCCCCGCGAAGCATCCCCTTTCTTCCTATGGCTTACGCAATTATCAAGATCTGGTGGCAGGCAATACCGCGTCGCAGAAGGCGACACGATCGATGTCGACTGTCTCGACATCGCGGCCGGCAAACAGGCAGACCTTCGGTCGACGTCCTGCATGTACGCCGACGGCGACAAAATCACCCACGGCTCCCCGATCTGACGGCGCCAAAGTTACGGCGGAAGTGGTCGAACAGCGCAAAGACAAGAAAGTCATTGCGTTCAAATATCGCCGTCGCAAAGGCTATCACCGGACCGTCGGTCATCGCCGCAAATTGACCCGGCGTGAAGATCAAGAGCATCACCGTCGGCGCCAAAAAAGCCGCGGCCAAGAAGTCCGAAGCGTAGGCCACCCCAAACTCTCAACCATCAACTCTCACTTTTCTAAATGGCTCATAAAAAAGGACAAGGCAGCGTTAAGAACGGTCGCGATAGCGTCAGCAAGCGGCTCGGCGTGAAAAAATTTGGCAGCGAAGCTGGTCGTCGCCGGCAACATCATCATCCGGCAGCGCGGCACCAAGTTCATGCCCGGCAAGAATGTGGGGCTGGGCCGCGACTACACCATTTTCGCGCTGGTTGACGGCAACGTGCGCTTCGATCGGTCCGGCCGTCGGGTCAACGTCGATCCGCGCTCGCGAAAGCGAAAGCCTAGGCGCTCCCGCAAGCGGGAGTGGCGAACTATGGGAGTTTCGCGACAGTTGTGGACCGGCCCGCCGTTTGCGGTATAACGAACTCGCTCCCATGAGATACAAGACCTACCTCCTCTTCGGCGCGCCCGGCAGCGGCAAAGGCACCCAGGGCAAAACGCTCGGCAGCATCCCGCGTTTTTTTCATTGCCCCTGCGGCGACGTTTTTCGTTCCATCGATACACGCACGAAGGTCGGTCAGGCCTTTCTCGAATACTCCAGCAAAGGCCAGCTCGTGCCCGACGAAGTGACGGTCGAGCTCTGGAAAGTGGCGATCGACGCCGCGGTCGATGCGCACAAATTCAAGCCCGATATCGACACTCTCGTGCTCGATGGCATTCCGCGGAACGTGACCCAGGCCAAGATCATGGAGGAGATGATCGACGTGGAAAAAGTGTTCCATCTCTCCTGCCCGAATCGCGAAACGCTTGTTCGGCCGCCTGAAGAAGCGCGCGCTCAAAGACAACCGTCTGGACGACGCGAACGAACGAGGTCATCAAACGCCGCCTGGCCATCTACGACGAGGAATCGAAGCCGGTGCTCGACTATTATCCGAAGGAATGCGTTTGCGGTGGTTGACGCTACTCAGCCTCCCGCCAAGGTCTTGTTCGATATTCTGGCCAGCATGAATGGCGTGGACGGGCAGCATGAGTCAGCAACAGTTTGAAAATTTCACCGCCTCGAGCCTTTATTGCGAAAAGTGCAAGGCCGCCATGCCGGTGCGCGAGCGGCTCCTGCTAGTCCTGCCGGACAAGGAAATCTTCGACTATCTTTGCACCGGGTGCGCCTCGTCCGTCGGACAACGTGAAGTCACGGCCGGCGAGAAAGTGATGGCTCAGGCGCGGCCCACGCCGCCGGACGCCGGATTCCCCTTAAGCCGACAACACACTAAGCGCGCGGCATGCGCATCCTCTTTATCGGCACGGGCGAAATTGGCGTGCCGACTTTGCGGCGCTCTGCATGGCGTCGAAGACGACCAGTTTGTCGGTCGTCGTAACCCAGCCGGACAAGCCGGCGGGGCGCGACCAGACGAATCAAGGCCCCGCCCATCAAGAGCTCGCTCGCGCGAGCCGATTCCGATTCTCTGCAGCCGGCGCGCATCAAAGACGCCGCGACGCGATCGAGCAGATTCGCCGCGCTCGCAACCGGACGTCATCGTGGTCATGGCCTACGGACAAATACTGCCGCGTGCGCTTTTGGAGATTCCGAAGATCGCTTGCCTGAATCTCCACGCCTCGCTTCTGCCACGCTGGCGCGGCGCGGCTCCAATCCAGGCGGCGATCGCGGCCGGCGATCCCAGAACCGGGATGACCATCATGTACATGGCGGAAGGGCTGGACACCGGGGACATCCTGCTCCAGCACAAAATCGAGATCGCGCCGGACGAAACGGGCGGATCACTGCACGATCGGCTCGCCGAGGTTGCGTCCGGACGCCCTGCATCGAAGCGCTCGATCTGCTGCAGGAAAGAGCCGCGCCGCGCGTCCCGCAGAACGAACGCGCCGCGACCTACGCGCCAAAACTGAACGCGCGAAGCCGGCCGGATCGATTGGAAGGAAAGCGGCCGGAACTGATCGAGCGAAAGATTCGCGCATTCAATCCCTGGCCGGGCGCTTTCGCCAATGTGACTGACCACGCGGGCCAGACTCGAAAATTGAAAATGCTTTCGGGCTCAAGTCGTCGACGCCAGCGGCTCGCCCGGTCAAGATACTGCCGGCCGGATCACGGTGAACTCATAATCGGGTCGCGGCGGAACGAGGCTGTTCGCTTGGACGAGGTCCAATTGGAAGGAAAGCAGCGCATGCCCGCGGCGGAATTCGTGCGCGGCATCGCGAGTTTCGACGACGGCCTGCGGCGGTCACGGACAGCGTACGAACGCTTTTCCTTTGCAAAGCCTTCGGCCCTCCTGTTTGATCTCCCTCCGCCATGAAGACTGAAGCGCCTGCCTACAAACGCATCGTGCTCAAGTTGAGCGGTGAAGCTCTGCGCGAGACCGGCGGGCGCGACAACATTTCGCCACCAGGTCGTGCGCAGTATCGCCGAGCGGATCAAGGAAGTGCACGACGCTCGGCGTCCAAATCGCCGTGGTCATCGGCGGGGGAAATATTTGGCGCGGCCTGACCGCGGCCGGCCGCGGCATGGATCGGACCACGGCGGATTACATGGGCATGCTGGCCACCGTCATCAACGGCATGGCGCTGAAAAGCGCGCTCGAAGAAATCGGAGTGGAAACCCGCGTGCAAACCGCCATCGAAATGAAAAACGTGGCGGAGCCTTTCATTCTCGGCCGCGCCATCCGGCATCTCGAATTGGGTCGGGTCGTGATTTTCGTCGCCGGCACCGGCAATCCCTATTTTTCGACCGACACGACAGCCGCGTTGCGCGCGAGTGAGATTCGCGCCGATATCATTCTCAAAGCGACCAAGGTGGATGGAGTTTACGACCGCGATCCCGAAGACGGATCCGCACAGCACAGCGTTACGAACGGATCAGCTACAACGAGGCGCTGACCAAGCGGCTGAAGGTGATGGACTCGACCGCGTTCAGTCTTTGCATGGACAACAAGATCCCGATGATCGTGCTCGACATGAACAAGCCGAGCAACATTCGCGACGCCGTTCTCGGGCGGCAAAGTCGGCACGCTGGTTTGCGGTGAAGCCGAGGCAAAGACAAGCTGATTTTATGAGCAGCGACGACATTCTTCTGGAGGCGGAGATGGCCATGGAAAAAAGCGTGGACTACATGGTTCACGAATTCTCGGCGGTCCGGACCGGGCAAGGCTTCGCCGGCGCTGGTGGAAAACGTGGATGTGCAGGCCTACGGCTCGACCATGAAGCTCAAGCAGCTCGCGCTCATCACCACGCCGGAACCGCGTCTTCTGGTGGTGCAACCATTCGACGCCAGCACGGTGCAGGACATCGAGCGCGCCTTGAAAGAATCAAAGATCGGCATCATGCCGCGGTCGACGGAAAAATCATTCGCCTGCCCATCCCGGAGCTGTCGGAAGAACGCCGCAAGGATCTGGTCAAATCGTTAAGCAAAATGGCGGAGGAAGCGCGGGTGCGGGTTCGTGCCAACCGGCGCACGCGCCCTGGACGACGCCAAAAAATTGAAGACTTGCGGCGAACTGACGGAAGACGGCTTGCGCGATCTCGAAGACTGAAGTGCAGAAACTGACCGACCGGTTCGTCAAATCAATCGACGACCATCTCGAGCGCAAAGAAGCCGAGATCATGAAGGTCTGATCGTTCGCGCGGCCGATCCGCATCCAGTCGAACAGCCGTCGAGGCTAATCATGAAGCTTGCCGCGCGGCGATTACAGCACTGCAACCAGATCCAGCAGGAACTGGAACCACAGGTAAAACATGCCGCGCAGGGAATAGCTCGCTTCACCTTCGCCGGTCGACTTGAGAACGCCTTTGTCGATGTTGTGCGCAATTTGATCGCGCAGATCGTGCTCGATCTCGGCCTGGATCCGATCCTCGTCCATCGGCGCGATCGCTTCGGTCTCGACGTCATTCTCGCGCAAAAATTCGCTGGTGGCTTTGGTAGAGCTGAAAGAATGATTGATCCGGCCGCTGCCGGTTGATCCGGAATTGCGGCGTTAGTTTGAGCCCGTAGGACAGCGGATAATTCCAGGTCGTCCAAATGGTCCCGTTCTTCGCGCGCGAAGAAATGCGCAGGTAATAAAAGGAGAGATCGTGCTGCTCATTCAGGCAGATGGTGGCCTGCGAGCGGTCTTCTTCCTGGTAAAACAGCCGAAAAAACTGCCGGTAATCGTCCCAGTCCCAACCGGCATCGTTCACGTGCGCGAAGCCGGCGTTTTCAATTTCGTGCGTAATGTCGCTCAGGGTCGGAAAGACATCGTCCGAAGGCGGCTGTCTTCGGCCGGAGTTGTTTTTGTTTCGGCAGCCGCAGCGCGCGAATGCGGGTGAGGATTTCGATCCATGGCAGAAACAGCCAGCTCAAAGCGCCGGCCAGGCCGAGGAGCCAGCTGCCGGTCACGAAAAAGACCAGCAGATAAGACGCGACCAGGATGCCTAAGCGCTCCGGCCTTTTGTGCGAACGAGCTCTGGAAACTGCGCAGCGCGACACTGAGCACCGCCACGCCAAGCGTTAGGAAAAACCCAAACAACATTAGGGCTGGATCTGGTGCTCGCTCAGAAACTTCTCGAGCTGATCGGTATCGAAATTGGCCAGCACCTTGTCCCCGCGCCACGAAAGTCGGGACATAGGTTTGATCGGAAAGTTCCTTCATCTCCTCGTAAGCGTCGCGATCATCGGCCGACATCAATCTCGACAAACTTGTAGCCGCGCTCGGTCAGATAATCCTTGGCGTCAATGCACCAGGAGCACCATTCGCGGCTGTAAAGCTTCAACTCCGTGGACATCTGGAGAATAAACGAGCGTGTCTCTCCTCCGTCAACAGACGGAAGGAAGATCAAGCAGCTGGGCCTATTCTAGAACAAACCTCTTCCCCGCGCCAGTGGCGCGATCAGGGGCCGACTCGTTAGTCCGAGCCTAGTATGATTTCGCCCAGACCGCCCGCTGGGCGCTGGGTTCGCCGGTGAAAATGCATTTCCCGGCTTCGGCCTTCGCCTCGCGCGGGATACAGCGAATCGTGACCTTCAGGTCGTTTTTGATCTGCTCCTCGACTTCACGTTGAGCCATTCCAATGCGCCAGGGCAAACCCGCCATGGATCTCCGGTTTGCCGGAATTTTTGGGCGTGAAGAATTCGTAGAACTCTTGTTCGGAATCGATCACGCGGGTGTTGGCGTCGCGGAATTCAAGCGCGCGCTCGATAAAGATGCCTTCTGGATGGAATCGAGAATTGTCGGCGCGCTGCGCCACAAATCTCGCCCCAGAGGATGAGACTCCTTCGTCTTCACCGGCTGATCTCGCCGGCTCACCGCCACCGTTCCTTCTTCCAGATCGCGCGGCCCGATTTCCACCCGGATCGGCACGCCTTTCTTGATCCATTCCCAGTTCTTCACCCCGCCCCCAGATCGCGGCGGTCAACCTCCACCTCGATCGGAGCGTCGGCGTAACGCTGCTCGCGCAACTCGTTCGCTAATTTCTCGCATGCTTCCAGTACCGCCGCGCGCGTCTCCTCTTTCGGCGTAATCGGCATGATCACGACCTGCGTCGGCGCAATTCGCGGAGGCAATACCAGACCGTCATCATCGCCGTGCGTCATGATCACTGGTCCCAACCATGCGCGTGCTCATGCCCCAGCTGGTGGTCCAGCCAAACTCCTGTTTGCCTTCGCGATTTTGAAATTGGATCCCGCTCGCTTTCGCGAAATTTTGCCCCAGAAAATGCGAGGTGCCCGCCTGGATCGCTTTCCGGTCCTGCACCATCGCTTCAATGGTGAGCGAGTGCACCGCGCCCGGAAATGTTTCGCCTCGCGATTTCATTCCGGTGAACACCGGCAACGCGCAGATGATCGCGCACGAACGTTTCATAAACGCCCAGCATCTTGTCGGTTTCTTCGCGCGCCTGCTCTTCGGTCTCGTGAACGGTGTGGCCTTCCTGCCAGAGGAATTCGGTCGTGCGCAAAAACAGGCGCGGCCGCATTTCCCAGCGCACGACGTTAGCCCATTGGTTAATCAGAATGGGCAAATCGCGATACGATTGAACCCATTTGGCGTAACTCGCTCCGATAATCGTTTCTGAAGTCGGCCTCACCACCAGCGGCTCGCTCAACGGGCTAGCCGGCTTCATCTTGCCCTCGGCATCGACTTCCAGGCGGGTATGGGTCACCACCGCGCATTCCTTGGCGAAGCCTTCGACGTGCTCCGCTTCCTTCGCGAAGTAACTCAGCGGAATGAAAAGCGGGAAATAAGCATTGCGATGCCCGGTTGCATGAAACATCGCGTCCAACTGCCGCTGCATGTTTTCCCAAATTCCGTATCCCCACGGGCGGATCACCATGCAACCACGCACATCGGAGGAATCCGCCAGTTCGGCGGCCCGGATCACCTGCTGATACCACTCCGGGAAATCTTCTTCGCGCCGCGGCGAAATCGCGCTTTTCGAAGGCTGGTTGCTGGGAGCGGCCATATCAGTGAGGGCCACCATTAAACGCCTTCTGCAGACGAAACAAGCTCGTCCCTCCGGGAGGCAATTGCGATCTGGGCTCTCGGCGGAAGGAATTGCCCCACGTGTTTACGGAGGCTGGCCGCAACTTTACCCCGCGCGCGCGGTTCCATTCGCGTTATGAAGACATTATCGTTAGTCCGAGTTGTCGCGCTCAGCGCGTGCTTGATTCTCCCGTCCGTTTCGATGGCGCAAAGCCCCAATGACGACACGGCTGCTGCGGCTGGCCACGGGCGGCGCGGGCATCATAAACATCTGGCCAATCTCACCCCGACCGAACGGCAGGAATTAAAGGCTGCTCACAAGAAGGCCAAGCAAGACCCGGCCTACCAGGCCGCCCGCGAAAAACTGCGCCAGGCGCATCAGGAAATGCGCGCGGCGCTGTTGAAAGCGGACCCCAACATTCAGTCGATCCTGAATAAGCTCCCCGAAGGGCACGGGAGACGCGGCTAAGGTTTCTTCGCTGAATCTGGCTGGACAATTTCGTGGTCCACCGGGACCGCGAATTGTCCCGTGAAGCGGTCGCGAATCGCGCAGGATTCGCCGGCGACGTTACGGATTACGCGCCATCAGCCGGGCATCCGCGGTCGCCTGTGCTTTTTCAAGGTAGGCGCCGGCGAAATCCATACTGCAGACGCTGCCAAAGCGTGCATGCGGTCCGTAGGCGACCCCAGCAAAGTTGAACTTCCGCGCGAAAATGTTTTCGCGATGCTTTCGATTCGAGATGCCGTCGTCGATGATCAGCGCCACTACGATGTCGCGCGCACTGGATTTTCCGTAGGCAATATTTTCACCCCACGAAACACCCCATTTGCCGTAACGGCTGATGCGTTTACCTGGGTCACCGTGCCCGATCGCACCGCCGGCTTGTTCCGCGCAATGGTCCGCCGCGCCTCGGCAAAGGCCGGGCGAAAGCGCCAGCAACTGAACCGGCGCAGCCTTCTTCAGGAAATGGATGGCCTCGTCGATCGCGCGAAAACCTTCCTTTGAGGCCACCTTGTATTGATCGGAGATCACCAGGCGATGCGCGTCGGAGCGGGCACGCACTTCTTCCAGGTTTGCGGCGTAAGCGGCCGGATCTCGCCGGGCCAGGTTCATCTCATGGATGACTGCGGCGGCAGTGACGTTTTCGGCCCGGGCGACGTTGGCGGCGAGAGCGAGAGAGAGCACGAAGAGCGGAAGCGATCGAAGGGGACGCATTATGGAAATTATAAGCAGCCTCGATACCACGCAGGCCCTTTCCCACCGCCCAAAAGCTGCTAAAATCCCCGCTCAGCCCGGTTGACAGATCCCCCTCCAGTCAGTAGCTTCCGGGCCCTTTCCCCGTCCCGCATGAAAACTTTCTCCGCTAAAGCCGAAGAGGTCGCCCGTAATTGGTGGCTCATCGACGCCAAAGACCAGGTTCTCGGCCGCGTCGCCGAACGCGCCGCCAATCTGCTGCGCGGAAAGAACAAGACCATTTTTACCCCGCACGTTGATACCGGTGATTTCGTCGTCGTGATCAACGCGGATAAGGTTCGGGTGACCGGCCAGAAAGAAGAGCAGAAGAGCTACATGAGCTTTTCCGGCTACGTCGGCGGACACAAAAGCGAGAGCGTTCGCTCCCGACGCGTGCGTCACCCGGAGCTGCTGGTGGAACGCGCGGTTCGCGGAATGATCCCGCACAACCGCCTCGGCCGCTCCGTCTATCGTAAGCTTAAGGTTTACAAAGGTGACAAGCACCCACATACCGCGCAAAACCCGGAGCCGGTTTCCCTTTCCAAGCGCTAATTGATTATGGCTGAGAACGAAGAATACATCGCTACAGGCCGACGCAAGACGTCGGTCGCGCGCATTCGCATGAGCGCGGGCACCGGCAAAATCGAAATCAACGGGCGCAGCTTCGAAGATTATTTTCCAACTACACCTTTGCAGAACACCCTGCTTCAGCCCCTCCAGGCGGCGAAGGCGGTGAATTCGTACGACATGGCGATCAATACGAGCGGCGGCGGCATGACCGGTCAGGCCGGCGCAGCGCGGCTCGCTATCTCGCGCGCTCTGCTGCAGGCGGACGCGGAACTCCGCGGCACGCTGAAAGCGGAAGGCTTACTTCGCCGCGATCCGCGGATGAAAGAGCGCAAAAAGTCCGGGCAGCCGGGTGCGCGTAAGCGTTTCCAATTCTCCAAGCGCTAAGCGCTCTTCGGACGGGAACTGAGTGTAGAGGCAGCCGTCTCGGCTGCGGGCCTTTGGAACTTGCAGGCGACACGCCTGCCACCACAGGAACCGCTGGGTTACTTCTTGGGGCCACGGCGAACCACCGCATCTGGTTTTCGGAGCCAGAGACTGACTCTGTGGAGGCAGCCGTGTCGGCTGCGGCTTCCTACTTACAGGCGACACGCCTGCCACCACACGAACCGCTGAATTACTTCTTCGCCGCCGAAGCCGAAACGCTGGCTGCCGCAGGTGGCGTGACTTGAGATGCTGCCGGGCTTGCCGCCGGCGAACCTGCCGGTGCCGGCGTGGCGGGCTTCAATGTGCGCAGCTCGCGCATCGCTTCACCGGCCCAGAAACTCTGGCCATACTGCGACATCACCGTTTCGCACGCGCGCCGCGCGGCGTCCGGCTGGTTCTTCTCCTTCAGGATGGCTACCTGCGAAATCAGGGCGAGCGGCGCGACGAAGCTCTTCGGATAGCTCGCGCCGACCTGTTTATAGAGAGCGAGCGCTTCATCAATCTTCTTTTCCGACTGAAGATTGGCCGCCATCGCCATCTTCGCCGCGGGCACCAGCTCATGGCGCGGACGTTTATCGATGAACTCCTGCAGAGTTTTGTTGGCATCGGCAAACTTGCCTTCCGCCCGTTGTTTCTCTGCGATCAAAAGAATAGCGGAGGCACCCGCGGGCGTGTTGCCATAATCCGAGACCACCTTTTGCAGCTCCGGAATGCTCCTGGCGTTAGCGAGGACACCGGCAGCGACATCCTCCCTGTGATTCGAGTAGAGTTGCCACCCCGCCCAGCCAGCCGCAGCCAGGAGAACGACCAGGAACGCCACCGCTAATTCTCCGCGAAAACGGTACCAAAAGATGCTGGCGTCAACGGCGGGATCGACGGTGGGAGATGGAGAAGTCGGCATTTTTGAGATCCGCCGCAGGCGGAGCGTGGTCTTATGCCATGCGACCGTAGGCCATGCAAGTCCGGCCCGCACCAGCCCAACCGCCGAGCCTGCGCCGCCCGATCTTAAATTGCATGACACCTGACGAACCCACACCAGCGATGCAGAACCCGGAAAAGGATCCGGAGGATTGGACCACCGGCGACGAACCGATGACGGGGCCGCAGCGTTCCTATCTGCAAACGCTCTGTCGGGAAGCAGGCGAGGAATTCGACGGCAATTTGAGCAAGGCCGCGGCCTCGAAAAAGATCGACGAGCTGCAGGAGAAGACCGGCCGCGGAAAGCAGTAGTCCTGGTGCGTCCTTACCGACGCGTCTTCCGTCGGCACGCTTTCAACCGCAGCTTCGAGGAGGGCCGAACATCGGCGCGGAGGTAGTTTTTCATCAGTTGAAGCGCCTGCCGGTTCTCGCCCGCCGTGTTCGAGATGCTACAATCTGCCGGCACGGAAATCTTGTAGTCGCGCATGTAAGCGTCGTTAGCGGTGAAAAGGACACAATAATTGCCGGCGATGCCGGTGATGATTAGTTCGGTCGTGCCGAGATAACGCAGAAGCGTCTCCAGGCTGGAAGCGAAAAAGCCGGAGTGCTTTGGCTTGAGCACGAAATAGTCGTCCTGCTCCGGACGCAGCGTCTCCACCAACCGCTGCGCCTTCCCTTCGCGGCAGTGTTCCACCAAGGCATACAAATCGGAACGCCAGCGCCCGAAATTGTCGTTCACGTACACGACTGGAATTCCCGCCCGCTTCGCACGCTGTTTGAGACGCGCCAAATTGCGAGTCAGCCGCGGCACGTAGCGCACTAATTGGCCGGCTTCCGGAAAATCCAGATCATTGATCACATCAATGATCAGCAGAGCAGTGTCGCATTTGTCTGGAGCGCTGCCGTGCAGGTCCGCGTTGCGTGCCGGCATTGCTTAACGAGCTTCGTTGAAGGGCGAGTGCTGCCTGGGCGGACTGGATGCTAACGGCGCTTCGATTTGCCGCCGCTCTTCTTTCCACCTTTTCGGCCGCCTTTGCGCGACGAGGACTTGCTGCTCTTTTTGCCGCGGCCACTTCCGCTCTTCTTTCCACCTTTGTCCTCTTTATTGACGGTGGCCCAGGCGCGGCGCTCTGCTTCCTTCTTACTCGTGCCGCGCTTTTCGTAGCCTTCCTCGATGTGCTCGGCTTTGCGTTTCTGTTTGCTGGTATACTTCTTTTTACTTCCTCTAGCCATATCAACTCCTTCTCCTTCAACTATTACGCGCGAGCGGGGCCGATCGGATTTATCCCGTTTCTCATACACCCGGCCTGACTTGCAGCGACGAAACCGTTTACATGGAGGATTTTAAGAGCGCATTAAATGCCTTTTACAACCTCGCTGGGCCGATCCTGGGGTTGAATGTCGAGCCGAAGGATCTCAGTTTCACGCAGATCTCGATTCGCGGCGTGATCATCCTGCTCATTTCCCTGGCGATCATTCGGACCGGTAACAAGCGGTCGCTCGCGGAAAAGACAGCCTACGACGCGGTGCTGATCGTCATCCTCGCATCGGTCCTCTCACGCGCGATCAACGGAAGCGCTGCCTTCTTCGCCACCATTGGCGCCAGCATTGTCATGGTCTTGCTTCACCGCATGATGGGATGGATAGCGGCGCGCTCGCACGCCTTCGGAATTATCATCAAGGGACAACCGAGCGTGCTGGTCGAGAACGGCCAGGTCCTCTGGGAAAAAATGCGACGGCACAGCATTTCAGCTCACGACTTGGAGGAGGATCTTCGTTCCACCGCGATGACGGAGGACATCGGGAAAATACGGATCGCCCGCCTGGAACGCAGCGGCGCGATCAGTTTCATCAAAAAGGACCAGTAGATCGAATCCGCCGTTCTGCAGGCGAAGCTCGCCGCTCTGCATTAGCCCGGTTTGCGCTCGGACCGCGCGCATGGAAACTGGAGCCCGCTGATGCAGCCGCACGACAAGCTCTTCATTCCCGGGCCGGTAGAGGTTTCGGAGCGAACCCTCGCCGCCTTCGCGCACCCGGCAATTGGGCACCGCAGCCAGACCTTTAAAGATCTCTACCGCGAGATTCACCCGAAGCTGCAAACCCTCTTCGGAACAAAGCAGCCCGTTTTCCTTTCCACCTCTTCCGCCTGGGGCGTCATGGAAGGGGCCGTCCGCAATCTTGTCAGCAAAGGCGCGCTCGTTTGCATGTGCGGTGCTTTCTCAGACAAATGGCTCGATGTCGCCCGTCGCTGCAACAAGACCGCGGAACCCCTGCAGGTCGAATGGGGCAAGCACATCGACCACACCGCAATCGATCGCGCATTAGCTAGCGGCCGGTTCGACGTCATCACTCTCATTCATAATGAAACCTCGACCGGCCTGATGAATCCACTGCCGGAGATTTGCTGCACGCTCGCCAAATATCCGGACGTTGTTTCGATCGTTGACAGCGTTTCATCCTTCTCCGCCGTTCCAATCCCGATGGATGGACTCGGAATCGACCTTCTTTTAACCGGTTCCCAGAAAGCGCTCGCCCTTCCGCCGGGCTTTTCCTTGTTCGCCGCATCGGAAAAAGCGTTCGCCCGTGCCGAGAAATGTTCTGATCGCGGTTATTATTTCGATTTGTTCGAGTTCAAGAAACAGCAGGCGGAATGGATGACGCCGAGCACACCTTCGACCGGGCACATTTACGCCCTTCAGTCGCAGCTGGATGGGATCTTCGACGAGGGCTTGGAAAAGCGCTATGCGCGACACACTCGTACCAACGAAATGGTGCATGATTGGGTGCGGCGCAGCGGGTTCGATTTTTTTGCCGAGAAGGGCTTTCGATCGAAGACCCTGACTTGCGTGAAGAACAGCCGCGGAGTCGATGTTGCAAAATTCGCGCGCGACCTGCGCGACAAGCACCATTTCGTGATCGACGGCGGCTACGGCAAAATCAAGGGCCAGACCTTCCGGATCTCGAATATGGGCGATGAAACCGAAGCAACGGTGGCAGAGCTTTTGCGCGCGCTGGACGACTGCCTTCAAGTAAACTGAGAAGCGCAGATTTCGTATTGTTGTAGCGGCGCTCTGTGAGCGCCGGAACAAATCGCGCCGGCGGTCGTAGACCGCCGCTACAGTTCGCGCTGTCGGCAAAAGCACACCGGATCCATCCGTGGGACAACCGCGACTTCCGCGCTGCTCGATTAAGGGAGTATGCCTCTTACTACCCAACCATTGGCGCACAGTCGCGAACTCGACGCCATCGAACACGATCTCCACAAAAATGTTCCCGAAAATGAGCGAGTTGCCTCCATCGTTGGCGGCATTGCTTTGCTGGCGGCCGCCATCTGGCGTCGCTCCACTCTGAGCGTTCCGCTGCTGCTGGGAGGTGTTGCTCTGATTCATCGAGGAAGCACCGGGCACTGCTATCTCTACGAGAACCTGGGAATCAATTCGCGGCAGCTCAACACCGAAGCCGGCGTTCCCGGCAATAAGGGCATCAAAGTGCGCGCCGACGTGGAAATCAACCGCCCCGCTTCGGAGGTCTACGCTTTCTGGCGCGAACTGGAGAACCTTCCGCGCTTCATGGAGCACATCGAAAACGTCGAACGCATCGATGATCTGCGTTCGCGCTGGCGCGTGCGTGGACCGGTTGGAAAATCGCTGGAGTGGACGGCGACGATTCTGACCGATCATCCAAACGAATTGATTTCGTGGGAATCGCTCCCCGGCGCGGATGTGCAAAACGCTGGC
The DNA here is from genome assembly GCA_963746035.1 of uncultured Verrucomicrobiae bacterium. GTDB lineage: Bacteria > Verrucomicrobiota > Verrucomicrobiia > Chthoniobacterales > UBA10450 > JBBRDU01. Next base: position 857,509 of record CAVUZN010000003.1, read on the forward strand.
TCCGTTCGCTTCGAGCCGCGCAAGAACGGCGCGTCGACAAATGTCATCGTGACCATGCAATACCAGCCACCGGCAGGGATGATTGGGGCAACGCTGGCGCGTCTTCTCGGTGAAGCGCCCGAGCAGCAATTGCAGCAGGATCTCGGTGAGCTGAAAGAGATGCTCGAGCAGAGATCGTAGCGCTTCGGAAAGGTCGATCGCAGTCTTTGGCTTTAAACCCAGCGGCGGACGCGATTTTTATAGCGCAGGTATTCTTCGCCAAATTTCCGCTCCAAGTAGGCTTCTTCCCTAACGATAACCAGCCGGTCGATCAGGACGAGACCGATTGGAACGGCTAACAACATCCAGGCCGAATTCACCAGGAGCGCAAGGCCCAGAGTCCAGAGCGCGAACCCGAGATACATCGGGTTGCGGGTGAAGCGATAGAGACCCTGGGACACAATCCGGGTGGTTGGTGTAAATGGAATCGGATCTGTCCCGGCCCGGCGCTGATTCCAAAATCCGACGACGTTCAAAACGAGACCCAGTCCGAAGAGGCTGGCGCCGGCAATCCAGCGGAGAGGAGCAGAAACAAACGGAACCGGGCAGACCCACTGCAAAGGAACCGAGGCGAGGATTGGGATAACGAACAGAAGCGGCGGCGCGATTGAAATGCCGGCACGATCCTGATCCGGGGGCAGCGCGACAGACATGATGCAGATTCCGACTGATCGGGCGGCGCGTCAAAATGCGAAGGGCGCCTTCGTTTCCGAAAGCGCCCTTCATATTTGATGGCGATAAGCCGAATTCTGTCGTGGACGATCATTCATCTCATTCCGCCGAAGCGGAACGCCCGTGAACCGTCGTGCGGCGGTCGGAGACCGCCGCTACAGCACACATGGTGCGACGATACCCGAGGGTTAACGGACCGGCTGCCCTCCCTCTGTTTTGTCTTGCACCGCATGGGGTTTTTCGTGCCTCGCGAATTACTCCGCGAGCGGTGAGCTCTTACCTCGCCTTTTCACCCTTACCGCACTTTGTTGCCAAAGAACCGGCGGTGTCTTTTCTGTGACACTTTCCGTCACGCCGATCTTGCGACCGGTGCGCCCGCGTGTTCTACGCGGCATGCTGCCGTATGGTGTTCGGACTTTCCTCTAACCCCGAACGAATCCGGGGCCAGCGATCGCCTGCCATCGCGGTGAATCTAGCACAGATCGCACCGTCAAAAAATCCCTTCATTGCCGGGGAGGAGGCCGTGGGAGGGCTCCCCATCGGAGCCTTCTCTCCTACGACATAGATTGCAGTCATCCGCTACATTCTTTGCAGCCCGCACCCATGCGCCTTTCGGATTCTCAGAATTAAGTGGCCGGAGCGCGCGATGGAGGCACGTGCGTGGGCGCCTTTCGCGACGGCCAAACAAAGATTGCGTAGGCGATATGATAAAGCCCAAAAGTCACACCCATAACGGTGTCGGGGACGTCATCCGTCAACGCGTCGATCAGATTGGCCAGGACGGGAATGCTCATGCTACTGAGGAGAAAGAGCCAGCCGAGCACGACTAACGAACGCGGAGCAAACCAGGCGGTGGATAAAAGGGCGAGGCCATAGAAAGCCACCCAGACGGCGACCAGTTCGAGCTCGCGCGCGCCGAGATAGCCCGTTTGAAAGAACCAAATGGTGAAGAGAGCCGGAATCAGGAACGTCGGCGAAATCGTAAGCAGAGCGAAGCGGGTTGATTCCGCCCCGGTCAACGAAGTTCCTTTACTCTCGCGACGCAGAAAAATAGCCGCGCCGATGGCGGAGAGAGCGAGAACGACCAGCCAAACAATGGCGAACTCGCGCGGACGTACGATTCGGCCGAGGAGCATGTTAACCTCGTTGTTATAGTAAACCGTTCCCGCCGCCGCCAACGACAGCACCCCCGCTAACAATGCGCTCGGCGCCGACGCGCGGCGATAAAGCGCCGCCCGGGCCATGAGCGAACGCGCGATTGGCAAATTATCTTCCAGCGGCGAGCCCCCGTTCATCGCCATTCTTCTAACGTAAACTCCTGCAGATGAAACCGATTTCTTCAGCTTGCCGGAAGAGGGCTGACTTTAGGCTCTGCGATTCTATGGCATGATGACGTCAATGGATCGCAATAGCGTGGCCAAGAGCCGCCAGCAGAGCGCCCGCACTCGCGCTATTTACGACAAGTTTCCCTACCCTGCGCCGGACGAATCCTCGCTCCGCCTCCCAAGATGGCATCTCGCTCCGATGGATTGGATCACTGCGGTATGGCGGCCCGGCGAAGCCGTTACGCCCTCCAGTATTCTTGTCGCCGGGTGCGGCACTGGCCGCGAAGCTTTCATGCTCGCGCGAAAATTCCCGCAAGCCGCGATGGTGGGCCTCGATTTCAACGCGCGCTCCATCGTTATTGCCGATCAGCTCAGGAAGAAGTGGGCAGCGATGCGACATATCCGTTTCCTTCGCGCAGATCTGGCCGATGCCAGCCTAACGAAACGGCTCGGAAATCGCTTCGACCTTATTTCATGCCATGGCGTCCTTTCTTACATTCCGAATCCGGAACAGGTTTTGGCTAACTTATCCCGCTTGTTGAACCCGGCAGGCGCCCTCTTCCTCGGTGTCAATGGCGCCGCCCACTTCAGCGAACGCGGCCGGCCTTTCCTCAAAAAGTTCGGCTTCAACCCGGAGGAGTTTCAGGACGCGCCCCAGCTGCGGCGGGTGTTGGATCTCTGGGATGCGCTCCTGGAAACGGAGGGGCGCGCATTGCTCAATCGCAGCGCCGGTTATCTGGCCAGCGACCTGTTTGGGCCCTTGATTCAGAACTGGCCGCTCCAGCAATGGGTCAGCACCGCGAAGAAGGCCGGGCTCCACTTCAATGATAGTTTTTCGGCCTGGCGGCAACGGCGCAGCCTCATGGAGGGTGAACACGCATCACAACTGTGGCCGCGCTCGCGAGCGGAGATCTGCCTTCTCCTCGATTCATTGATTCCGAATGTGTTTCATCGGCTTCTCTTCACGAAACGGGCACCTTGGGATATCCCGTGGGAAAACACCGTCCGACTTTTGCGGGCGCGGCCTACCCTCTCCGGCTTGTATAAGCAATCAATCAGCCGACCGCACCGCGCAGGCCTGACCCGGGTGACGCTAAAAAGCACCCCGTTGAATACCCGGCTCGACTGGAAGATGCCTGGGTGGGAGGGAGAAATCCTGGGCGGCGCCGACGGAGGGCGGACAATTAAAGAAATCCTGGACGACGCGCGCATCCGCGCGCCACGCCGGCTCCTCGTCGAGCAACTGTACCGGATGCATCAACTGCTCGTGCTTACGATCCTGCCCTAACGAGGGCACGATCGATTATTTGTATCCGCCGCTGATCTTATTGAACTCGAGCTGACCTTTGCCGGCCTTGCGGCCGCCCTGCGGATCCTTCTTGGCGTTCAGGTCCGTGACTTTCAACTGCGGTTTTTTTCCCCCACCTTTGTTCTGTTGATTAGCCATGGCGAAGCCTCGGACCGCAAGTTGCCCCCGTCAATGGGCGTTCGCCGACGGCTGCCTCGCTTGCTTGCCTGCGGGACGTTTCTATAGTGAATGTTCAACCTGATTACCTGCCTATGCCTCTCTCTGTTGGAACCAAAGCACCCGATTTTACACTTGCCAGCAAAGGTCCTGACGGGATTAAGCAGATCACGCTGAGTGACAATTTCGGCAAAGGAAACACCCTGCTGCTCTTCTTTCCGATGGCGTTTACCGGCACCTGCACGACCGAAATGTGCGGGGTCAGCATGGACCTTTCCGCTTACTCCAGCCTGAACGCGACCGTCTACGGAATTAGCGGAGACAATCCTTTCGCGCAGGAGGCCTGGGCGCAGAAGGAAAAAATCAGTGTCCCGTTACTGAGCGATTACGAACATAAGGTCGCGCAGGATTACGACGCCGCTTACGATTCTTTTCTGCCGCAAATGAATCTCGGAATGGGCGGGGTCCCGAAGCGGGCCGTCTTCATCGTCGATTCGGCCGGCGTCATTCAATACTCCGAGTGCAACGAGGACGCGCGGGCGTTGCCGAACTTTGATCGAATCAAGGCACGACTGAGCGAAATGAAATAAGTGTCGATGAACGCGACTAACGAGTTCAAGACCTTGCAAAAGTTCGATACCGGTCACGGGGAGGGATCTTTTCATTCCCTGCCCGCCCTGGCCGAGCAGGGATTCCCCGGCATCGCACGGCTGCCTGTCAGCATCCGCATTGTTCTTGAGTCCGTGCTGCGCAACTGCGACGGCAGGAAAGTGCGGCGGCGGGACGTCGAAAGCCTGGCCCGGTGGAACGCGAAGGCGCCGGCTAACGAGGAAATTCCGTTCGTGGTTGCGCGCATCGTCCTGCAGGATTTTACCGGTGTCCCCCTCGTGGTCGACCTTGCCGCCATGCGCAGTGCGGTGAAGGCGGTGGGCGCCGATCCGAAGATTATCGAGCCGCTCGTGCCGGTTGACCTGGTGGTCGATCACTCCGTCCAAGTGGATTTTTTCGGCTCGGCCGAAGCCTTGCGCCTGAACCTGGACATGGAATTCAAACGCAACCGCGAGCGTTACGAATTTCTGAAGTGGGGCCAGCAAGCTTTTAAGACTTTCGGCCTAATCCCGCCCGGCATCGGCATCGTGCATCAGGTGAACTTGGAATACCTGGCGAAAGGTGTGCTGAGCCGACCTGCAGAAATCGGCGGCCAGAAGTCAGAGATTTTCTTTCCCGACACATTGGTTGGCACGGACTCGCACACGACCATGATCAACGGTCTCGGCGTGGTCGGCTGGGGCGTCGGTGGAATCGAGGCCGAAGCCGGCATGCTCGGTCAGCCGGTTTATTTTCTCACACCCGAAGTGGTCGGCGTGCACATGAGCGGCGAGTTGCGCGAAGGCGTGACTGCGACCGACCTCGCGCTGCACATCACTCAAATGCTGCGCGCACAAAAAGTGGTAGGAAAATTTGTCGAGTTTTATGGCGATGGCGCAGCTTCCCTGCCGGTGGCTGATCGTGCCACCATCGGCAACATGGCGCCGGAGTACGGAGCCACCATGGGATTCTTCCCGGTCGACAGCGAGTCGGTGGCCTACCTGCGAGCAACGGGCCGGACGGAAGAACAGTGTGCCAGTTTCGAGAATTATTTCCGCGCCCAAAAGATGTTCGGTATGCCGCGGAAAGGCGAAATCGATTACTCGCTCGATCTTGAGTTGAACCTGGCCGACGTGCAGCCAAGCGTGGCTGGTCCGAAACGTCCGCAGGACCGAATCGATCTGCCAGACCTGGGACAGACATTTCGTTCGCTCTTTGGCAAACCCGTTAAAGACGGCGGTTATGGCAAGAATGAAGACTTGTTAGGCAAGCGCTTCCCGATCCAGCTGAATGGTAACGCCCGCGCCAACGACGGCGAGCTGGAGGCAGCCAGCGTGGCCGCTCCGACCGATAGCGGCAAAGGCATGGGCTCGGGGGAAGATGGGCGAATCGGCAAAACCGTCGGTGATTCGGAAATGGTCACGAACCGCCCGACCGCGACCCCGGCTGACCTCTTGAGCGGCGCTGCCGCCGAGGAATTCAAAGCCGGCCGGGCCGAGATCGGCCACGGCAGCGTCCTTATTGCTGCCATCACCAGCTGCACAAACACCAGCAATCCCAGTGTCATGCTCGCGTCGGGTCTGCTCGCCAAGAAAGCGGTTGAACGCGGCTTGCGCGTCAATCCTTCCGTCAAGACCTCCCTGGCTCCGGGCTCGCGCGTGGTCACGGATTACCTGAACAAAACCGGCCTGCAAAAACATCTCGACCAGCTCGGCTTCGAAACGGTCGGATACGGTTGCACCACCTGCATCGGCAACTCCGGTCCGCTCGACCCAAAGATTGAAAAAGCGATCAGCGACCATGATCTCATTGCGGCCTCCGTGCTTTCCGGCAATCGAAATTTTGAGGCGCGCGTCCATCAAAGCATCAAGGCGAACTTCCTCATGTCACCACCACTGGTGGTCGCATTCGCGCTCGCCGGCCGCGTCGATCTCGATCTATCCCGGGATCCGTTAGGCCAGGATAAGAACGGGCAGGATGTTTACCTGCGCGACCTCTGGCCGACCATGCACGAAATCCGCGACGCGCTTCAAAGCGCGCTCTCCCCGGACGTTTTCCGCCGGCTTTACCGGGACTTCGCGGCGCAAAATCCGAAATGGAACGAGATCACGTCCAGCACGGGCGAAGTTTATCAGTGGGATGAGAACAGCGATTACATTCATGAGCCGCCGTTCTTTCAGGATTTTTCGATGCAGCCGGGGCGGATCACCGAAATCAAGAACGCGCGCGCGCTCGGCATCTTTGGCGACTCGGTGACGACAGATCACATCTCGCCCGCGGGCGCGATCAAGGCCAGCTCCCCGGCCGGCCATTACTTGCAATCACGCGGGATCAATCCGCCCGATTTCAACAGTTACGGCTCACGTCGCGGCAATGATCTGGTCATGACGCGCGGAACCTTCGCCAATGTTCGGATCAAGAACCTGATGCTGCCGGGCACCGAAGGCGGGGTGACGAAATACTATGGGGCCGAGGGCGAGGGAGAAGAGATGTCGATCTACGACGCCTCCGTGCGTTACCAGAAGGAGCGAGTACCGCTCGTTATCCTGGCGGGGACGGAATACGGGACAGGCTCGTCACGCGATTGGGCCGCGAAAGGCACGCGTTTGCTTGGGGTCCGCGCAGTCGTGGCTTCGAGCTTTGAGCGTATTCACCGGTCGAACCTGGTCGGGATGGGCGTGCTTCCACTTCAGTTCGCCGAGGGAAGCAATGCGCAATCGCTCGGGATTGATGGATCAGAAACGTTTTCCGTAGTCGGATTATCCGACTCAATCCAGCCCGGACAAGAGCTCACTCTCCGGATCGAAAAGAGCAACCAGATTCGTGACGTCACCGTCAAACTCCGCATCGATACGCCGATCGAGGTCGACTACTACCGCCATGGCGGGATCCTGCAGTTTGTTCTGCGCCAGTTATTGGCTGCGAACAAGTAAGACGTTTTCGAGCGGTTAGGTTTCGGTTTGGGAGAGACGTGCTTCGTTGCAGTTCACGACGCTCCCATCCCGGGTAGCGCCTCGATCCCGACCGGATCGATGAGCTTGCGATGAACGCTGACCTGCGAACCCTCGGCGATGAATTGCGAGATCGGCGGCGCCGATAGTGTTTCGACAAACTGCTGGCCATAAAGCGTGGCTACGTCGGCTTTGAAACTCGCGGTCAACGCCGGCCAGACCCGCCAGCACGGATGCTCAACGCGATATTCGCTGGTGCGTTTCGCGGCGGTGTAGCCCCAGTAATGCTCAATGATGAATTCCTCGTGACTTCCTGCCCCGACTGATAATGGCCCACCTGCAGCCGCGGTCATTTTCAACTCCTCCCAGTTTCCGCTGCGCCGCCATCCATACTCAACCGTTAGACCTTTTTCGTTATCGGCGACCAGATGGCGCATCGGATAGGCTGAATACGGTTCGCCGTAAAAAAGCCGCGCCACCGTCGCGATCGCGATCTTCGGCACGAGCTCGCGAACAAAAACGACACCCCGTCGCCAGGTATCAGCCGATTTGCGCCGGACATAAAAGCGCAGGTTCACTTCTTCGAAGTCCCGATGAAGAGGAATGGACACGCCGAGCACGCGGGTATTCAGAAAAAGAAAGCCGACCACGCTGACGAAGGTTTTGCCGTCGAGGAAGTCGAGTTCGGTACCTTCCGGAACGAGCGGCTGCAACAAGGCGGGTTCCACCGCGAAATTCAGCATAGCAAGATAACGCCACTCAGCTTGGAGAAAAGGTTTCGGTGAGAGCAGCGCCACCGTGGAAAACATCTGCCTTGCAAGGGTGGTTGTCACGTTGCGGCTTTCCCCCGGACCGTTCGAGGAACAGGTTAGCAAAACGGCGGCGGCTACACCCTGAGTTCGCCAAGTTCGGTGGAGCTGGACACGAGGACACGCAGTCCTCGCCATAAGGCGGCTTGGCGCGGCGGTCAGAGACCGCCGCTACAACCCGCCATAGCGGAAAACTACTTCAGCATCTTCTCGAGCGACGGGTCGGGCTCGGCGCCGAGCGAAGTCGCTTTCGTGTAGTGCTTGCGCGCCAGATCTTTCGACGGCGGCTGCCCGGTCGCGTAGATGACCGCCAGATTGAAATGCGCGTCGGCATAATCAGGATCGTTCTGAATGGCCTCCTGCATTTCCTTTTCCGCCGCTTCCTGCCAGCCCTTCTGACTGGCGGTGATGCCAAGGTAATTATGCGCAGTCGGGCTCTTTGGATTTATCGCGAGAGCCTTGGTCAACTCGTTAAGCGCGTCGTCGAATTTGGACTGGCGGTAATAAACGATCCCGAGGGTGGTTCGCGAAAATTCATCCTTGGGCGCCAGCGTCACCGCCTTTTTTAGAGTCAGCTCCGCGGCCTTGAGCTTGCCGGTGCGGAAATAGACCACGCCGAGGTTGGAAAGAGAATAGAGGTTGTTAGGGCTCTTGTTCAGAATTTGCTCATAGACTCGCTCTGCCGTCCGGTATTTGCCTTTCTCGAAGTTTTCCTTGGCCTCGCGCGCCAGCGGCACGAGATCATCCGGCACCGCCGGCTTCCAAGCACTCTCCTTGGGGGCGCTCAGTCTCGGTGGAGTCGAACCGGCTTCGGCGGCGGGCGCTTCTTCGCTGGCCGGACCGGTCACGCGAACGGAGTTGGTCGATTTCTTGGCGAAGGTGAAACTCGCTTTCAACGCCGCCGGATTCGCGTCGGAAATGGAAATATCCGGCTCCTTTAGCAGCGCCAGCTCTTCGTCGGTCAGCTTGGCCACGGGCTGGGCCAGCAACTCAATCTGCTGGTTAAGCGTATCCGATTTGATCTTGAGCTTATCAAACTCAGCCAGCATCAGTTTCTTGGCCTGGTCGCGACGCGCTTCTTCTTCGCGTTCACGCACCACGATGTGGCGAAGCATTTCGTTCTCTTTAAGCAGGCGCGCCGTTTCTTCCGCATTGGCGCCGGCCAGCTTCGCCTTCTGCAACTGCGAGCCGGCCTCCTCCAACTCCTGGCTCATCTGCGCGATGCGCAGCTCGTAATCCTTATTCTGTTTCTGACTGGCTGAGAGTTGTTGCTGCAGCTGATCGATCTGGCCGCGAACATCAGCCAGCGCTTTTTCCTTGTCCGGTTTGTTGGCGGCAAGGTCGCGCACGGTTTTCTCCGCGTCGGCCAGCTTCTGTTTTAACTGCGAATTCTCCGCGACCAAAACCTGCACGCGTTGTTCCGCGTCCTTCATCCCCTTGAGCTGGTTAAGCGCCTGGTCGCGCTCTTTGGTAACGGCTGCGATCTGTTGATCCGCGCCAGCCGCTTTCGTTTTGGCCTCGTCCCGCTCTTTGGTCGCGGCCACCACTTTCTTTTCCGCTTCGGCGGCGCGCGCATTTGCCTGGTCGCGCTCCTTCTCCGCGCTGCTGCGACTTTGCTCGACCGTGGCTAACGCTTTCTTCAGTTGGGCGATCTCTTTCTCCAGCGTTTCCTGCGACTTGGCGTCCGGCTTCGGCCCCGACTGCGCTTTTTTCAGTGACGCCTGCGCATCGGCCAACTGGTCGCGAACTTTTTTCTCGGCTTCCTTGGACTTGTTGAGTTCTCCCTCTGCGCTTGTCAGTTTCGAGTTCGTTTCCTGAAGTCTGCTGTTCAGGGTTTCCTTGTCTTTTTCCGCGTCGGAGTCCTGCTTCTTCGATTTCTCCAGCTCGCTCTCCAATTGATCGACGCGGCTCTGCAGATTCTTGGTCGCGCTCTTTATCACCGCGTCACTCACTGCGGGCTGCACTGGAGCTGGAGCGGGAGCAGGCGGTTGGGATTGCGGCAAAAGAGCTGGAGCCGGTGGCGCTTGAGTCGTTACCCGAGCCGGAGCCGAGGCGGTGGGGTTTGTCCCGGAAGGAGGGGAAATGATTTCGACCTGAGGCTCGACCGTTCCCGATCTCTCGGGCAAGGCCGGTGCGCCGCTGGGAGCACTTGCGGCGGCCATGTCAGACTGGGTCGCGGCTTGATCTTGCACGCGCAGGATCGCCTCGGAAACTTTCCGGCTGCGATAATCGACAATGGTCGGCTGCCAATCGCCGTTCTTCTTGCGCAGCTCTTCGAGGACGCTGCCGGCGAAACGGTACTTGGCCAGGGCCGCTTTAAATTGACCTTCGTGCTCAAGTTTTTCCCCCTGTTGGGCCGTCATATAGGCTTTGAGGAACAGCTCGCTCGGATCCTCCGATTGTGAGAAGGCGGTGCGGGGTCCGGCAAAAAGAAGCAAACCGGCGAGAATAAACGAACCGATTTTCTTCATGCGGGCACGACGATAAAGAATAGACGAGCCACGCCCAGTTGCAACGCTGGCTTCCACCAACTTTTTGGGGATAGCGGAGAACGTGCCACTCGCGGGCCATACAGCCAGAGGATTTCGAGCCCGAAAAGGCACCGTCATTCAACGCACCATCGCTTAAGGCGCGACGGGATCAGCTATGGGCGGACAAATGGGGGACGTTGGTAAAGACGGGCTTTGCATTCCGGCGTCGAAAAACTACAGTTTCCGGCTCAGACGGTGGCCATAGCTCAATGGTAGAGCTCCAGATTGTGGTTCTGGCTGTTGCGGGTTCGAGTCCCGTTGGCCACCCGGCCCGGCGCGTCGCGCCGGAAAGCACCAAAAACCAAGCTCCAAAATCCAAAGAAGTCTGAGCTGCGCTCCACTCACGTATTCCGCGATCACCCCATGCGCCCTGTCATCCCGAGGCGCGAGAGCGCCGAGGGATCCCACAAGCGCATAGGTAATCACCTAGTATTGCGCGGGCGTCATTCGCAAGCTTCGCGCTGCCCGACAAAGGACGCGGGGGACGCGCTCCAATCCGCAATCCGAACTTCGAAATCCGAAATTCCTTCCCAAAGGATCCTCGGCCCAGACGCTTACATGAGAGTCATGCCGTAATTTTGGAATTGGGAATTTGGAATTTGGAATTTCCGCGGCCGTCCCGGCCGCGGTGGCATGTCCGTTGCTAAAACGTGCGCATGCCCACAACCATCGACCTCTTCGGCCAGTCTTCACTTCGCGCAGTTCCCGCCAATTTCTGGGAACGTTTTCTCGGCGACGAGCAGCTCAATGAATGCTCCGCATTGGAAAAACTTCTGGCCGGCTGCGAATTCATCGCTGCGGTCGACGAAGTGAAGCTGCTGGAAGCAGCGTAAGTTCATCCGGAGCAGGCCGTTCGATCGAACGGTGTCCTCGTCAGGCAGGCACTCGATCGCCGATCTTGCAATCGGCATTCGACAATCGAGAATCGCAATCGAATTGTGCCTGTAGCTCAACCGGATAGAGCTTCTGACTTCGGATCAGAAGGTTGGGGGTTCGAATCCCTCCAGGCACGGGTTCTTTCACGACATTCAGCTTATTTCCGGCTGCGCCTTAGCGCCGCGGGATCACTGGTGGTGGCGGACGAACTTCCACACCGATGAAAATTTCCGAGTCACGCAAGCAACTCGACAACACCGTGGTCGAGATCGAGCTGACCTTGATCAGCATCATCCAGGGTGTCGCGCTCACTTTCCTGATCGAGAATGGAAGCCATCTTGTTTCCCCGGCCGAAAAACTTTACTGGCCCTACATCGGCGCCGGTTTGTTAGTCATTTTTGTTTTCTGGTCGCGCTCGGTCCTGCACATCATCACGGTCATCCGCTGGCCGCTGGAGTTCGGGCACAACTTCTTTTACATCGCCTGCGCCTTTTCTGAGGCCATCCTCTTCACCCGTTTGAATCACCCGGCAGGCTGGTTTGCCCTGGCCACCGTTTTCGGACTGGTCGGGTGGGCGCTTTTTATTTACGACCTGCGCCTCATTCGAGCCCGCGGCGCGGAACTAAACGGGCCGGCCAGCGAACGGCTAATGCAATTAGTTAGGCGTGATCAGCTCGTTAACATTGCCTTCGTTCTGCCCGGCGTGATCTTGTACAATCTCGTCGCCTTTCTGTACATTCGCAGTCATCCCGACATTTTCCTAAAAAACGGCCGGCACGTCTGGCTCGGCTTGGGCGAACTGGCCGGGTTCGCCGCTTATCTCTGGTATGTGCTGCGATATTTTAAGCAGATCGTGCCTGTGCTCACTGCCGCCCGGGAGGAATGGTTTACCCGAAATAACCCCAGCGTCGTTGATTCGGAGCGTCCAAACCTGTAAGAATAGGCAAATGCCTTCCGTAACCGCCGTCGATCGCCCCTCCAAGTCGCAGCAGCGCACCCGCGAAGACTGGAACATTCCCACGATCGACCAGGTCATGCTGGAAGAGCGCGCCGCCGCCTTCGGCAAGCGCAGTATCAAAACGAGCGCAAAACTGGAAGGCCTGAAGATGGCGGTCTCGATGATGGACCTGACCACCCTCGAGGGAAAAGACACGCCTGGAAAGGTCGCGTTTCTCTGTCGCAAGGCGATGCAACCGGTCGATCCGCGTTACCAGGTGCCGCACTGCGCGGCCGTCTGCGTTTATCCGAATCTAGTGCGCGCCGCCAAAAAATTTCTCGGCGAATCCGGGGTTCGAGTGGCTTCGGTGGCGACGGGGTTTCCGAGCGGCCTGATGCCGTTAAAGCTTAAGCTTGAAGAAGTCCGAACGGCCGCGCGCGACGGCGCCGATGAGATCGACATGGTGATTGATCGCGGCGTTTTCCTGGCCGGCGATCACGGGCGGATCTTCGATGAGATCGTGGCAACGAAGGAAGCCTGCGGCGACGCTCACCTTAAAGTGATTCTTGAGACGGGCGAATTGCTGACCTACGACAACGTTCGCATCGCGAGCGAGATAGCGATGCGGGCCGGCGGCGATTTTATCAAGACCTCCACCGGGAAAGTGAATCCGGCGGCGACCATGCCGGTGACCCTGGTGATGCTGGAAGCGATTCGCGATTATTTCTACGATACCGGCATACGCATCGGGATGAAGCCGGCCGGGGGAATTCGGACGGCCAAGCAAGCGCTCGCTTATCTTGTCATGGTCAAGGAAACCCTTGGTGATGATTGGTTAACGCCGGAACTGTTCCGCTTCGGCGCGAGCACCCTGGTCAATGATGTGCTGATGCAGATTGTGAAACAGATCGACGGCAATTATCAGTCGTTAGACTACTTCTCCCTGCCCTGAGCGCCCTAAGCGGCGTTCCATTCCGCGACTGTTCCTCCTGCAGACTAACGGATTTCCGGGCCACAAACGGTCCGAGCTCTTCTATTCACCCAATTAATCACGTAATCGCCGGGAATCTCGGTTTCGGTGGGCGATGTCTTTCTCCCGCCAGCTATGCGGGACGACCGGTAAGCTGTAGCGGCGGTCTCTGACCGCCGCACTATTTAGCCCCTAGCCATATTCTTCATTGTCAAGATTTGCGACGGTCAGAAACCACCGCTAGAAGCCTAACGGACTGGGGCGTCGTCCGACAAATGGCGCGTCGCGCGCCTGCAGCATTACAAAAAAATCAGTTGGTATTTCTCGTCCGCATAAGCGCAGGAGAGAGGTTCGGCCCGAACCGAGGTGTATTCCGCGACAGTTCTCAACACTGACCGTTGTCACCTACCTAACATGAAAAAAACTGATTCTTCTCAGCATGGCATCTTTTACCCGCGAATTATCGCGGGGTTCGTCTGCGTCTTCGCCGGCATCGCCCTGGCCCTCTTCAGCGTCGCCTCGACGCCAGACCACGGCACCTTGTCCGAAGGCAATCCAGTTCTCGAATATGACGCTGGCCCGTTCAACGTGCCTAATGAGTCTCCCGCCGGGCTCGGCCAACTCGATGTCGGTCCCCGTTGCGACGGCGTTGCCTTTCAATGTGACAGCTATCAGCTCAATACTAACATCACTACCCCGGGCACAGCGATCAAAGTCATTCTCTCCTGGACTGATATCGGGGCAAAACAGTCCGACTACGATCTCTACGTCTTCAAAGGAGTGATGGGCGACCCGGGCGGATCAACTCCGGCAGATTTCCAGTCGGCTAGCGGCGCAAATCCTGAAATCGCGAGCATTTTTCCAGTCGCGACCGGCCCACAGACTTACACGATCAAGATCGTTCCCTACACTCCGACGCATGAAACAGTGCACGTTCGGATTGAGCTGATTACCGGCGTCGACGCCCCGGGCTTCCCCGGATTCGGCTCCGCCGATCCGGTCGCTCCTGGTGTTCCGCGCTTCATGAATTTCTACGCTCCGATCGGCTCCAGCGCGGAGCCCTCGAACGGCGAAATCAATGTTGGCTACAATCCCAGCACCCATCGCATCATGTTGATGAACTCGGGTCCGATCTGGCGCGTCACTCCACCGGAGTGGCTGCTGCAGGCGAAACCGGAATGCTGCGAAGGAATGTGGGAAGACGTGACCAACGTCTCCACCATCGCCGGTCTCGATCCGATCCTTTGGACGGATAGCTGGACGGATCCGGCTCTGCCGATTCCCGGCGCTACGCCAACGTCAGGCGCGAGAACGTTCGCGGCCAACTCGACCGCCGGCACAAACGGCGTTTATGCCTACTCGGACACTGACGGCGGCACCGGCGTGGGTGCACCGCCCGACTGGTTCCCGCTCAGTATTTCGCCGCCTAACGCCAGCAGCGATCATGAAACGATTGGATCCGGCCCTTACTGGCCCGTTCCCAATCCGCTCGGCGGCACGCTGCCGAACCCGAACGCGACGGCGGCCAATCACGGCCACGCCATCTACTATTGCGCGCAGACGTTCCCGGTCGGTGCAGCCGCCTGTCAGCGCAGCGATACTTACGGAACCAGCTACGGCCCGAGTATCGTGATGTATAACCCGAACGGACCCGGACAGGGTTACCCAAGTCCGGCGCCTTCACCGCTGCCCGTCATTCCAACCAACACGCAATGCGCCGGAATTCACGGCCACGTGCATGTCGGTCCCGACGGAACGGTTTACGTGCCCGTGCGCGACTGCGGCGACAATGCCGGTCTGGTTTACAGCACCGATGGCGGCGTGACCTGGAACGAGCGAGTCGTGCCTAACAGCCCCGTGCAGCAACACGGCAGCGATCCGTCGATCGCGATCGGCGGGGACAACACCCTCTACTACTTCTACGTGTCCTCGGAAAATCAGGGAAACGAAGGGCATATGTATGTTCAAATCACAAACAACATCACCAGCCTGACCCCGACCTGGAGCGCGCCCTTTGATCTTGGGGCTTCGCATGGAATCAAGAACGCGGTCTTCCCCGAAGCCGTCGCGGCTTCTTTCGGACCAAACGTGGTGCCGGCAGATGGCGCGCGCGCGGCGGTCGGGTTCGTCGGCACGGATCAGGCCGGCTACTATGAAGGCGCTTCCTTCCCTGGAGTCTGGTATCTCTTCATCGCCACCACTTTCGATCACGGTGCGCACTGGAGTGTCGTTAACGCGACGCCTAACGATCCGGTCCAGGGCAAGATCGGGATCTGGCAGGGCGGCGGCAGCAACGCCAACCGCAATCTGCTCGACTTCAACGAGGTTACCCTCGACGAACGCGGCCGCATTCTCCTTGCCTATGACGACGGCTGTGTCGGCGATTGCATCAGCGATCCGAGCAAGGGCTCTTATGGCGCACGCATGCGCGTGGCTCGACAAATTGGCGGCAAGAGCCTGATCTCCGCCTTCGATCATACGACCGACACGACGACGGCCCTTCCTGCCAAGGCGGCCTGTCTTTCCGGCACGCGCGACAACCTTAGCGCGCACCTCGAATGGGTTGCGCCGGATGGAGGCGGCGCAGACATCGTCGGCTACCAGATCTTCCGGGAACATCTGCCGGCTCAGAAACTCTGATTGCGACTACCGGTTCAGCGGCGGCGCCGAATACATCCACGAAGTTCCTCGACAACGGTCCAGCCGGCACCGGCTACAACGCTGCCGCGCCCGACTACTATTACACGGTCAAGGCCATCACCTCGGTAGGCGCTGGCACAGTCAGCAACGAAATTCATCTTGTTGCCGGCGTGCCAATTCCGCTGGTGGTGGAAAATCCCTGCGCCGTTCCGGGCCTGACCATGCTGCAGGATGTAACTGGTGACACTTCCGTCGCGCTCGGCCTGATCGGCACACCGGCGCCTCCGGGGACCGACTTGAAGGCGGTGCATCTGGCACAGGCTGGCAACGTCAGCGGCGATCCGCTCCTTACCTTCACCATCGACACCGTCGCAAACGCCTCCGGATCCGAACCGGCCGGCACCTACATCTACACAGCGATGAAGATCAACGGTCCTGATCCCGCAGTCCCGGGCGACACGTCCGCGGTCCATTACCGGGGGGTTCGGGTTGTCTTCACCAATCCAAGCACGCCAACATTCGAATCGTATGTTCCCGGCGCGTCTAACAACGGCACGGTGGACGGCCGTTTCGTGGATTCGTCCAAACCCGCTGAGGCCGGCAGCAACTACGATGGGCCTAACGGAAAGATCACCATTGTCGTGAAAGCCAGCGATCTCACCCTCGCCCCGGGGTCAGTCATCTCCGGGTTTGTCAGCGCTTCCGGAACGAACAGCGATCCAGCCAACATTGGCATCCCCAGTGTGTCGCCGCTGTTCGACCAGATGCCGGATAGCCTGGGTTATGCAAATACCTATGTGGTGGCGGACCTGAATGCTTGCGGCTCGCTACAAACAGCAGTTTCACGAAAGAAGCACGGCTCCGATGCCCTCACCTTTGACGTCCCGCTGCTGCCCTTGCCTAACGGCGTGGTGGGAGTGGAAGACCGTACGGGCGGCAGTTTCGGTAATCACACCCTGGTGTTGACCTTTGACCGTCCGGTGAATGGCTCGAGCGGCCTCGCCGCGGTGACGCCGAACACGGCCAGCGGTGCGATAAAACCCGGCCCGGATGTGAACCAACTCACCGTCGAGTTGGGCAACGTCGCGAACGCGCAACACTTGGTGATCAACCTCGGCGGCGTTACCGACGCAGGCACCAATGCGCTGCTTGGTAACCTGACTATCCCGATGGACGTCCTGCTTGGCGACGTCAACGGCGATGGCAAGGTTCTGAACGGCGACGTAGGCCTGGTGAAATCGCAGGTGAACGCCCCGGTTTCGAGCGCGAACTTCCGGGAGGACGTGAATGCCGATGGCAACATCCTGAACGGCGACGTCGGCATCACCAAAGGCCAGGTCTCGGCGACTCTGCCATGACCGCGGCTCGATAGATCCTTCTTCTCACGGGCGGCTGCCTTGTCTAAAACAAGGCGGCCGCCGGGGCCGGCGAACGATGACCTCATCATGCAACTAACCAGTTCGTTAGGCACGCTTCTGCTCGCCGGCGCGTTCCTGCTCGGCTGCGAACGGTCGAGTAACTTCTCTTCTTCTTCGCCGCAGCGAAAAGTGCGCGAGAAGGTCGAAGCGTGTGCGCTCTTGACCAAGGAAGAGGTGGGCGAAGTGCAGGGGACCACGATTAACGAGGCAAAAAGCGCGACCGCCTACGACGGGAGCCATCTTGTTTCGCGATGCTATTACGCGGCTACCGGTCCGGATTTGTCCGTCAGCTTCGACGTAACCCAAATCGATCCGGCAAATTCCAATCCGCCCAGCGTGCGCGAACATTGGGAAGAGATGTTTGATCGTTCCGAAAAAGGCAAGCTGGGCGAGGAGGCGGATCGAGGGAAGCAAAGGGAAGGGCGGGGAGAGAATGAGGAGGAAGAGAAAGCTCATCCCCCAACTAAGGTCGAAGGCGTTGGGGACGAAGCCTTTTGGAGCGGAACGCGTGTTGGCGGCGCGCTCTTCGTGCTGAAGGGTGATGTTTATTTTCGAATCAGCGTGGGCGGCCCGGACAGCAACGAGAAAAAACTCGAGAAATCCAAGACGCTGGCGGGTAAAGCGCTCGCCCGGCTGTAGCTAAGATCGCTCCCCCATAAGCAGGAGCTAGAGAATCCGGAGCAGGGGTCACCCTCTGGGCGAAGCCGCTTTTTTTTGCCGGATGCCTCCGCCGAGAGAAAATCCTAACTATTTGGCGGCGGTCATACACCCGTTACCACGCTTCCTTCCGAATTCTCAGCAAACAATCCAATGCCCATGAACTCCACACCCCGAAAATCATTCGCTACTGTTCTCGTCAATCATTTGCCGCTGAGCATTTTGCTGGCATTGGCAGTTGCGCTGCCCCGTTTCGCCACTGCGCACCCCGTTCCGCAGAATCTCGGCAATGGGCTAAACAAGATCGTTGAAAATCATCTTCTGCAGCAGGGAACCATCCAGGCTCCCGCTCCGGGCCAGCTCGCTCCTGGCGGGGCAAAATCGGGTACCAAGAAACTCGCCGCCAAAGGGACGAGGTTGAGCAGCCAGGCCGATGCCGCCTACGTCAGCGCATACAAGGCGCAGGTCGCAAAAGAGGCAGGCGTCGCGATCGATCACGCGATCATGCAGATCGGGACGAGCAAATACCTCGTCGACATCATGCCGGACGGTCATACCAACTTCGATACGTTAAAGGCCTCGTTGCAGTCGAGTTTCCCGGCGCTGCAGGTCACGCAGATTGACAAGAAGTATCTCGGTCACGGCGTGATCGAAGGCTACATCAGCGTGACGGACGCGCCCGCCATCGCGAAGTTCGCCGGCGTCCGTTCGGTCGTGTTGCAATTGCGCCCGATGCACAGCGTAGGCGCAGTGACGTCGCAGGGAATCAATCAACACCGCGTCAATCGCATCAACACACTCTATAACGGTGCGTCACTCGCAAACTACGACGGCAGCGGAATTTCGATCGGAGTTATGTCCGATAGCTTTAACTCGCAGCCGAGTGCGGAAGGCGGTTTCACGACAGCCCAAGCGGACGTGGCAACCGGCGATCTTCCGGGCGGCGCAGGGGTCGTCACTCCGGGCGTCAACTTGAATCCGAACAGCCAGCCGGTCGTCGTCCTGCAGGATTATAACCCGACACCGGGCGCGACAAACGAAGGTCGCGGCATGTGCCAAATCGTGGCCGACATGGCCCCGAAGGCACGCATCGGTTTTGCGACCGCCGACGTCGGTGAAGTTGGCTTTGCCAACAACATCCGCGCTCTCGGCGGCCTGCCTGGTTACACTTATGACGCGGCCACCCAGCAGGGTTTTAAGGGCGACGTGGTTTGCGATGACGTCTCTTACCTGGACGAAGCCATGTTCCAGGACGGAGTCGTGGCCCAAGGCGTGATCGACGTGGTGGCCGCGGGCATCACCTATTGCTCTTCGGCAGCTAACAACTGGGGCACGGATGGTTACGATTCCGATTTTCGGCCGGTGCCTAACGGCAATGGCTTAACCGCAGCGACGAACAACGCGCTGGCCGGCACGAATATCAACCTCGCCGGGGT
The DNA here is from genome assembly GCA_963746035.1 of uncultured Verrucomicrobiae bacterium. GTDB lineage: Bacteria > Verrucomicrobiota > Verrucomicrobiia > Chthoniobacterales > UBA10450 > JBBRDU01. The sequence continues at coordinate 876,823 of CAVUZN010000003.1, forward strand.
CGACCCCTCCCTTTACGCGGGCGGCTTCCACAACTTCAATCCAAGCGCCGGCCAACAGGACGTCGCCATGCTCTTCAACGAGTCCTCTGATCCGCAAGCCGCCGTCTTCCAGTGGAACGATGCCTATGACACCTCTACCCCTACGCTCGGTCCGATTATTTTCGGACCCGTCACCGGCGACAGTGAAATTGGACAGCCCGATCCTACCTACCAGGTCAGCATGACCGCTTCGCAGGAATATGTGATCACCGAACATGCGACGAACGCAGCGCCCGGGGAAAATTATGACGCGATCGTGGAGATCAGGGACCCCGCAGGAAACACCATCGTCTACCAGGACACGGGCGTTGATGAAACCGTCACATTCTTCGCGCCGTCCACCGGCACCTACACGATTATCTTCCACGCTTTTGCGCAGGATGTAGGCGGGGGCGTGACCGTTCCTACCCACGGCCACTTTGAATTCCAGATCAACACCGCTTCCGGTGTGGCCCGCATCACGCAGGACTTTAACCTGCTCTTTTTCGACACCGCCGGAAATTTCCTCGAAGCGATCGCTTCCAATAACATCGCCAACAATCGCCCGATCGAGCTTTGGGTTCCGGATCTGTCCAGCCAGGGCCAGGTGCAAATGGTGATTGCGCGGTCGAATGTCAGCGCTCCGCCGGTCGCGGCGAATCACTTCAAGCTCGTCTTCTTCGGCAACGGCGCGGGCGGAATGGGCCCTGCGGAATACAATAGCTACCTGACGCCGGTCACCTTTGGTCACTCGGCGGTCGCTGGCGCGAACAGTGTCGCCGCCTATTCGATGTTCCGTCCGAACCTGCCCGAGGATTTTACCTCGCCCGGACCGGTCACGATCTATTTCGATAACAACAATAACCGTCTGCCCGTCCCCCAAGTGCGGCTGAAGCCGGACATCGCGGCGGCAGATGGCGCCAACAACACCTTCTTCCCGTTAGGGCCTGCGCAAGACGTGCCCTTCGACATGGACCCACAGTATGCCAACTTCTATGGCACGAGTGCGGCCTCGCCTCACTCCGCCGCCATCGCCGGTCTCATTATCCAGGCGCACGGTGGCCCGGGATCGATCTCACCACAAAACGTGAAGACGCTCATGCAGTTGACCGCCTTCCCGCACGATCTCGATCCGTATTCATCCACGGGCACGGCGGCCGCGCACAATGGCGTTGTGACGGTGAATGTCGTCAGCGATAACGACGACAACACCGGCACCGGCGCGAACGACCCGAACTCCTGGTCCGTCACCTACAACGGCAGCGGTTACATCAAACAGCTCGTGCTGAATCCGAACAACAATCCAGCGGAAGGGGGAAATCCGACCGGCGGACAATACGTCGGCGGCGCCGCTCCCGGAACGAACACCGAGTATTCCGACTTCCTCAACCCGGCGAATTATCACTACACCCCGGGAATGGTGTTCAACAGCAACCAATATGTGAACGGCACCCGTAGCGACGTGGCTGGCAGTGCGACCTTCCAGAACCAGCTCCAGCAAGGCATGGCCTTCTATCGCACGGTCACGATCAATCTTCCGCAAAACGGCGCAGTCGCGGGGAAGACCTTCCGGTTCAACATTGGGCGGAATCAGGAACACGACGCCACCGTTCCAGTAGGCCAAACCATCCCTAATCCGCTCTATGGTCAGACCGGACAATATTCTGCGGACATTCTTGGCAGCGGAGTTCTGATTCCGGAATACGCCGATAACCCGCAGGTGCTGGAAGGCCTCGTCTTCAGCGGCATCATCACCGATAACGGAGTTGATTACCCATTCACCGGCCGCATTGCCAACAACGTCGGCCACGGCTATTCGCCGCTGGACGGCTTTGGATTCGTCAATGCCCAGGCAGCGACGACCGGAGTTTTGCCGACGCCAGGAGTTGTATCGCGCAAGCAACATGGCAACGCCGGCACCTTCGACATTCCGCTGCCGTTTAACGGACCAGCGGGAGTCGAATGCCGCACGCCCGGCCCTAACGGAAGTTATCAGCTCGTCTTTACCTTCGATCGCCCGGTGGCCAACGCAGGCACCGTTGCCATCCAAGGCGACGCTCAGGTAGCCCCGGCCTCCGGTGGCCAGGCCAATCCACAGATTGCCGGCGCCACTCCGAACCAGATCGTGGTCAATCTGCAGAACGTTGCTAATGCGCAACATTTGCAGGTTACGCTCAGTAGCGTCCGCGATACCTCCGGGAACACGCTCAACCCGGTAACCGCGCGTATGGACGTGCTCGTGGCCGACGTGAACGGCGACGGCAAAGTGCTTAACGGCGACGTCGGGCTGGTGAAATCCCAGGTCAACGCGCCGGTGAGCAGCGCCAACTTCAAGGAAGACGTGAACGCGGACGGAAACGTCCTTAACGGTGACGTCGGCATCACCAAAGGCCAGGTTTCCACGGCTCTTCCGTAAATCCCTTGATAGACGGGACCTGTAAAAATTTAACGAACTGGCAGCCACGCGAGCGGCAGCCGACGAATAGTAACTGACTCGAAATCCTAGAAAAAAAACTAAAAACTAAAAACCAAAAAAAACAGCCTTAACTCAATATGAAAAACCTCACCAAAATCCGCACACTGTTTCCAGTCGCGCTCCTAAGCGGAGCTTTGCTGGCCTCCATGGCCACAGCCTCCGCCGCGGTCAGCCTCCAGTTCACCAACCCGGCCATCATCCAGGCCGCCCCTGGTCAAAACGTGACGCTGAATCTTCAGCTCGTCGCCAACAATAACGAACAAATCACGTCGTTGGATTATTTTCTGTTCCAAACTTCCGGATCAGGAAGTCCCTTCTCCTTGACGGCACGCGATCTGTCGACCAGCGCGTTCCCTGACCCGAGCGCGACCAACACCCAAGTGACCTCCAGCGCCGATACCCGAAACGCCACTGGCGCCGCCGGGGCGGACGGACGAGCCGACAATCTTTTGGCTCCGAACAACGAGTGGAACCTCGGGGCGAACACGACTGACTTCAGCATGCCAGTCACCGGCACGCAAGGCGTCGCAGGTCTCACCCTCACCCTCGCTGCTAACACTGCGCCCGGCATCTACACCATCGCAACCGGAGAGACGATCAATGGCGCCGGATGGAACGACGCGGCCGGTTCGCCTCATTCCTTTACCAATCAGGCCAGCATTCAGATTCAGGTCGTGCCCGAACCGGCCACCTGGTCGCTTCTTGGCTTCGGTGGTCTCGGCGCCTTTGGCCTGATCCGTCGCCGTCGTTTGAGCTAGTAGAATAAGTTCTAAGCTGTTTTCATGGGCTGACCGGTTTTCGGTCAGCCCATTTTTTTCGCCTCACGAGGAGATGCAGAAGTTCTAGTTTGAGTTTAGTAGCTCCTCCAATTCCGGCAGACCTGACCGAATGAAGCGCCTCGCCCCATCTTTAATCGTCCTGTTGGCGGCGATCTCTACCTGCACCTGGGCCACCACTCTTTACCGCAGTAAGTTGGCGGAACACACTCGGGTCGAACGGACGCGCACCGATGAAGCAGCCAAGCGCGCCTCCTCCGGCCACTCGATCGGGAACTCTGCTGCGACTGTCCTGATTGAGGAATTCGGCGACTTCCAATGTCCGCCCTGCGGCATGCTGTCGGAGCCGCTCAACCAGATCGTGCAGGAATTTCAGCCTAACGTGCGCCTGATCTACCGGAACTTTCCATTGCCGGTGCATGCGCACGCGCTAGAAGCCGCGCGCGCCGCTGAATCGGCCGGATTGCAGGGGAAGTTTTGGGAGATGCACGACCTCCTCTACCGCGAACAGGCGGTGTGGAGCACGAGGTCGAACTTGCAGGAGCTCTTCAGCGCCTACGCAGCCAAGCTGGGTCTCGACGTGAAGAAATTTCAGCTCGACATGATTGGCGAGAACACGAAAGAGATCGTCGAGAAAGATCAGCACCAGGGCAAAAGCCTCGGGGTCACCAACACACCGACGATTTTTATTAACGATCAGGTGGTGCCAGTAAAGGAGCTGGCGCCCCCGGAGCTCCGCAAAGCGGTGGAAAATGCGGTGAAGAATCCGCGCCCCTCCCCTTCACCAAAGAAATGAGCCGTCGATTGCGCACCATCATTTACGCGCTTGCCGGACTGGCCGCTTTCGTCGGCCTGAGCGAGGCGACCTATCTGGTGGTTCTGTATCTCACCGGAGACATGGCGGTCTGCGGAGGCGCCGCCGGCTGTTCCGAAGTGCTCACGAGCCGTTATGCCAAAATCGGGCCGGTGCCGGTGGCCGCATTTGGGGTCGGCGCCTACTTCCTCGCCTTCGCCTGCGCTACTTTCGCTGCTTTCGGCCACGCCTTGGCGCGCAAACTCTTCATTCTCGTGGTCGGCCTGATGTTCCTTGCCACTCTCTGGTTTCTTTACGTGCAGATGTTCCTGCTCCACGCCTTCTGCCGTTATTGCCTTTTCTCTGCCGCGCTCGTCTTCTTCCTCGCGGGGACAGTCGTGATGGTCCCGTCGTCCGATTCAGCTCGAGAGTCATGATCAACGCCTCTCTTCTCGCCATCTTGCTCGGAGCGCTTCTTGCGCTGACCACGGCCTGTTCCCGGCAAGTAAAGCCGGCACAAAATGTGGATGCCTGCACTCTCATCAGCAACGAGGAAGTTGGCGCCATTCAGGGCACAACGATTTCGGCGAACAAGGGCAGCTCGTCAGCCGGCGCCGGCATGGTCGTGGCGCAATGCGTTTATGGCTCAAATGAGCCTAACAAATCGGTCGGGATCGCGGTAAGCCAGGATGCTCCCGGCGATCCAGCTCGACAAAGCCCTACGGCGTTCTGGGAAAAAACCTTCGCTCCTTACCGTGGGAAAGACCGAGAAGAAGAGCGGGAGAACGAAAACGAGAAGCGAAAGAAAGAAAGTTTACGCGAAAGGCGTGCAGAAGAGGGCGAGGACGAAGTCATTCCGCCAGTGAAAGTTGATGGAGTCGGTGATGAAGCTTTCTGGGCGCCCAGCCGCGTGGGCGGGGCTCTCTATGTTTTAAAACGAAATCGCGACGCATTTATCCGCATTAGTGTGGGTGGCCCGGGGACCGAGCAGGAAAAAATCGACAAGTCCAAAAAGCTCGGTCTGAAGGCGTTAGGTCGTTTATAAACGACAAGACAGGGCGCTTCTGCCCAAAGCAATTGCTTAACGTCCCTAACTTTACCGAATTGTAATTTTTAGTGGTGACGGGTAGGCGTCCGTCACACTGGCAGACCCCGATTCAAAGAAAAGGTCTGCCCATGAAAACAAAATCGCCATCCACCTCCGCCCGCGTCGCCATCGGGATCCCGTTCCTCCTCGTCGCCATCTTTCTGGCCGTTGCCGGCCTAACTAATTTGTCGGCCAAGAATCGCCCGGTCAAAGGAGCGCCAAGTTTACAGCTGGCAGTCCCACAGCAATTTACCGGCACTTTCGCTCCCAGCGTCTATCCCTGCGGCGCGGCGACTCAACAGTTCACCGTCCCCACCGGTCAGGCGCGCATCGTCGTGCAGGTGAACGCGGCAGTTCCAGTTGATGACATTACGGTCAATCTTCTCTTTGGCGCGGGTGCGAATGCGCCGCTGGTTGCCTCTACGGACACCGGCGTTGGCCAGGAAGCGCTCCTTTATTCTCCGGGTGGGGGTGTTCCAGCCGGCGTCTATCAAGTTCAGGTTTGCCTGTCGACGAACCCCGCCGCCCCTCCGCAGCAGCCCTACACCTATGTCGGCACCTTCACCTACGACGATACGGCAGCGGGCGGTGGCAACCCGCCGAACTTCGGAACGCTTCCGGCGCCACCCCAGGATCCCGGCCCGAAAGTCGGTTACGAATGGTTTCAACCGCCTGGACAGCTCACGCCCGTCCTGATCACAAGCTCAGGCGGCAAGACAGTCGAATATCTCGGCCGCTACGCCATCGAACCGTCAATTGGTGCGAATTGGAGCACCGGCACCATTGCCTATCAGTCGGACTTGGAAACGCTCTTCGTCACCTTCGACGACTCTTGTTCGCTAACGAATCCCAAAGCGACGTGGGTAAATCGGCCCGCGTCTCTTTCTGTTTTCGTCGATTCCGATCCCATTCTTTTCACCGATCATCAGACCAATCGCACCTTTGTTTCCGAGTTGACCCTGCTGGGAACCGACACCTCGAAGGTGGCGTTCACGGACAGCGACGGTCTGCCGACTGCTACCGCGCCGTTGGGCTGGACGCCGGATCAACAGGCGCAGGGTCTGGCCTCGGCGATCGATCACCAGACCATTGGTGGCGGTCCCTACAATTTGAACGCCATTCCGCCGCCGGTCCCCTCGCCCACCTATCCCAATGCGGTGTATTACTGCTCTCAGGACATCGCGACCGCTTTCTGTTCGCGCAGCGACAATGGCGGAACGATCTTCGGCAACCAGGTTCCGCTCTACACCGTGGCGACCTGCGGCGGTCTGCATGGGCACGTTAAAGTTTCCCCAACCGACGGGACCGTCTACGTGCCTAACCGGGCCTGCAACGGCGTTCAATCTTTAGTGGTCTCGACCGATAACGGCGTGAGCTGGACGGTGAAGCAGGTTACTACCGGTGCCAACGCCGCCGCGCCTTCCCCTGTGGGAGGAGGCGATGACCCGGCCTGCTCTGTGGACGGGGCTGGTCGCGTCTACTTTGCTTTCTCACATAACGCTAACCAGGCTGGCGTCGCCTGGTCTGATGATCACGGTGATCACTGGTTCGATATGTATGACGTGGGGGCGGTTTACGGGTTGAAGAATATCTGTTTCCCAACTGCGACCGCCGGTGACGCAGGTCGTGCCGCCATCGCTTTCTATGGCTCGACTACGCCTAACGGGCCTACGACCGGTGACTCCAACGACGAAAGCTTCACCGGCATTTGGCACCTTTACGTCGCGCATACCTTCGACGGCGGTAAATCATGGACGACGTCGGATGTGACGCCATTCCTGCCGATGCAACGCAGCGGAATTCTCCGCGGCGGCGGCGCTGATGCGTGGCGAAACCTGGCCGACTTCATGGACATGACGACTGACCGCGACGGCCGCGTGCTGGTCGGCTTCGGTAATGGCTGCGATGGCGGGGACTGCGCGCAGGCTCCGGCCAATGGGGACGGTACGATCGCCGTGAAAGGAAATGCTTACAGCACGACCGCATCGATCGCCCGCCAGTCGAGCGGGCGCCGCCTGCTGAAAGCAAAGGATCCGGCGAATCCGCTCACTGCCGCGACCGTTCCCGGGATGCCACTGGTGCAACAGCGCCGCATCGGGAACGTGGTGAAGCTGGCCTGGAACGAAGCAGACAGCGGCAATTCAATGATTAACAGCTATCAGATTTACCGCGGAACGGCCGCTGGCGCGGAGGGCCCTAACCCGATCGCGACAGTTTCGGGAGCACAAACTGGCGGCACTTACATAGACAACACGGCCACCGACCTAACGAAAACCTACTATTACAAAGTGGTGGCTAACAACAGCATGGGTTCATCCTGCGGCAACAACGAAGTTGCGGCGCCTTACAAGGGAGACACCTGCACCGGCCTGATTATTCACCGCAATGACCCAACGCATCCCGAAAGCACCGGCGCCGGCACCGCTGGACAGCCCCCGCTTCCGGCGTTGCTGATAGATTACATCGCGGTCGGCGAACCGCCGGGAACGAGTGACCTGACCTTCAAGATGAAGGTGGGCGACCTCTCCACTGTTCCGCCTAACAGCCGGTGGAGAATCGCCTGGACGTGGTATCATCCGAACAACACCCCAACTCCGGACCAGCTCTACTACATCGGCATGAAGAGCGATGCGAACAGCAACGTGACTTTCGAATATGGAACATTGGCCGACGCCGGCGTTCCCGCCTTGCTTGTCTTGGGCGAGACCCCATTGGGGACACCGGTCGCAAATTATACGCCGGACGGCACCATTACCATGACGGTGTCGAGGGGAGCGGTCGGCAATCCGCAGATCGGCGACATGCTCGCCGCTGTGGGCGGCAAAACAATCACCGGCGATACGCCGGCCACTGATACCCTCGAACGCTCGACTACTTTCGTGGACCACACGTTCATTAAGGGAACGAGCGACAGTGCCTTTCCGACGGCAACTTACACGATCGTGGGCGGAACAACCTGCTCAACCGGGACCATCGTTCCGGTCGGCGCCGTCTCGCGCAAGACGCACGGTAGCGCGGGCACTTTCGATATCGATTTGCCGCTGATTGGTTCGCCTGGGATTGAATCACGGATCGAAGCCCAGGCCCCACCAGGAACTCATCATATCGTGATTAGTTTTGCGGCGCCGATCACCGCCGTGCAAAGCGCCACCGTTACTCCCGCCGCGGCCGGTAGCGTTTCGGGTGATCCGGTTATTAGCGGTAACCAAGTCACCGTCAATCTCACCGGGGTGACTAATGCGCAGACCTTAAGCATCAACCTCCTCGGGGTGAGCGATGGCAGTCACAGCGGTAACATCACGATACCGATGAGTGTTCTGCTCGGCGATGTGAATACCGACGGCAAAGTCCTTAACGGCGATGTCGGGATCGTGAAAAGCCAGGTGAACAACCCGGTCACACTCTCGAACTTCCGCGAAGACGTGAACGCGGATGGAAACATTCTGAACGGCGACGTCGGGATCACCAAAGCGCAGGTCAACACCGCGCTCCCCTAACGGGCGCCGAAAATTCAAGGTCCTGTCGCGCTCGCGGCAGGACCTTTTTTTGGAAAATCGGGGAACCGAGCGCGGCTTGCGCGGCAGGGCTTCCAAATCAATCCACGCTTTCGCCTGGTCGCTCCTGAGCCTCGGCGCCTTCGACCCCAGGTCTTGCGCCGCCGCCGCGTCAGCTAAGCTCGCGCGAAATAGATCAGGCTCCTTTAAATGCTACTTTCGTTCCCGGCCATTTCCGGCATCTGGCTTAACAACTTCTGCCTTGCCCTTTCCCCAGAGATGGAAGGTGTAGGTAAAAACAATATAACCAAGCACGTCGTGCGGGCGGTCGTTAGTCACGTAGAGAGCGGGATTACATTGCAGATCACGGGTGATGTTACAGGTAAACCCCAGCGTCACTGAATTGCCGGAGCCGCTCTGGAAATCCGCCTGGGCGCGCCAGGTCTTGTTGAAGTCGTAGGCGTAACCGAGGATGACTTCCTGTCGATAACCGGCATGAATGCCGCCGACGATGAACTTATGGTGCTCGGTGTAGTAGCCGAGTTCGATAAAGGGCTGAGGAGGATCGCCGTACTTGGGTGACCAATTAATGGCTCCTATGGAAAGCAGCCATGGCTCTTTCTGGATGAGCGCGATCTCTGTCCCCAGAATGTAATCGTCCGGTTTGAATCCTTTGAACGCGGCGAGCTCGAGCCATTTGGTCACCCCTAGCTCCGCCTGGATCTGGTAGGGATTGCCAATCTTCTCGTCCTGCAGCTGAAAGCTGACTGAGATATCCCCTTCATCCATCAGTTCAGGGGTAACGATCTGGCTTAGGCCTTTGGTGGTGGCAAAAGAAACGGCCGGAACCGCTAAGGTTCCGGCCGCTATCAAAACGCAGCGGAGGAGACGATTTCTAATCTGCGTCTCCTCCGCTGTTCAAACCATCAGTTAGGGAACCTGCTTGAGCGCTTTCTGCGCGTCGATGAAGCCCCAGCCATCGAGGATGGAGAAACCGGTTCCGAGTTTGTTCACAAATGTGCCCTGGCCCGTGCCCTTGGTCGTGACCGCCGAGATCTGGCCACCGGAAAGGTAGTCACCGTGGTTGCCGCCGCCGGCCTGCACAAAGTCGCGGTCAACCCCGAAGTTCACCGAGCTGGCGCCGGTAAAGGCTCCGCTGGCAAAGGTCAGTGTCAGCGTCTCGAACTCTCCGTTATCAACCGGAACATTATTCGTGATCTGAGACGTCGTGATATTTTTCAACGAGCCGAGCTGGAAGGGGAACCCCGTCGCGCTTGACGAATCGAAGCTCAGACCGGCGTTGGTCACGTCGATGGTGACTGACTTGAGCGTCTCTCCGGTGGTACCGGGAACGAAGGTCACGTGGAAAAAGTTCGGATCATGCGAAGAGGAATTAAGATCTGTGCCGCTGCCGTTGACGATGACCTTGCCACCGCCGGGGGTAGTCGCAGTCGCCGTGCAGGAGAACGGATCCAGATCGTGCGGCGAGAGCGGGCTGTTCTGCAGGAAGGTGCGGACCTGCGCCTGGGTGAGCGAGGAATTCTTGCTCAACATCAGCGCAGCCAGACCCGCGGCATGCGGAGCCGCCGCGCTTGTTCCGAAGAAGTTAGGCCATCCATCGCCTTCGTAGTCGAAACCAAAGAAGGTGGTGTTGCCTCCGTCCGGCGCAGCAATATCCGGTTTGTTGCGCACCTGCGCTGCGGCCAGCTTTGTTCCATCAGCCTGGAAGTAAATCGAGCTCGGGCCTTGGGAAGTGTAGTTCTCGAACTGCGGGAAGAACGGAGGGCGCACCGGGTCCAGCGCAACCGCGCTGTAGACGTAGGCCGCCACCGACATCGCGTTAGCTGAGGACGAGTGTCCGTAGGTGGCAGGGGCCAGAGGCTGATAATATTCGTCAGCGCCATCTGCTCCACCGTAGCTGAAGTCAAAGCACCAGTAGCGCAGCTGCGTTGCCTTCGGCGTAGCCGGACTGTTGTCGGCACGCGCGAGCACGATCTGGTAGGTCGTGGTCCCAGGGTTCGCGCTGTTGTCGTAGGCCGCAAACTCCAACGGCGTCCCCGATCCCATGCCGCCGGTATTCTTCTCAATGCCAGAACCACCATCGTTCGCTCCGATGAAGTCGATCCAGTTACCGTTTTTGTCGAAGATCAGGATGTTGTAGTCCGTCGTGACCGGGTGAGCCATCGAGGCATACGGGTCGTTCCATTGAAAAACGAAGAATGGAAATCCAAATGGATCGGCAGTGAAGGTCTGGGAGATGTCGACCTTGCCAGGGGTGGTGCTGAAGTTATGGAAACCGCCCTTGGTGTACTTCGCGGGGACCTGGTTCAGCTTCAAGTTCTGGCCAAGCATGCCCGCGCGGGCCGTCGCGTCCGAAACCGGATTGAAGGTCGCAACATAACCAGCGCCCTGCTCGTTACCTGCGGAAGAAAAATACTTTACGCCGGCCCCAGCCACGGTATCGACCGCTTGCGAGACAATGCCGTCGGAGAACATCGGTTCATCGAAATAAAGGACGTCGTCGACAATGACCTGACATCCGGCGTTCTTGAGCGCGATGATGTTATTGGCAAATCCAGCTTCACTGGTATTCGCCGTGGCGAAGGCAAGCGTCGCGGCCGGCGCGACGTCGTGAACAATCTGTAACATGGCGCGGCCTTCGTCGGTCTGGCCGTCGTCCGCTGTCAGGTCGTCGATGATCGGACTAATCGCGGTCGTGTAGCCGTCTGGATTTCCGGGGCCCGGAAGATCGCCGCTGAGAATATCCTGTGCAGCGCTGGTCGATGTGGTGTTTCCGCCCAGCGAGGTGGCGGTATCAAAGCTATTGGAGAGGACACCGACTTTCACGCCAGCGCCTTTGTTGCCGGACGCATTCACGATGGTCGAGTGGATGGCATAGGCTCCGCCAGAAATCGTATCACCGACACCGGTGGTCGAGCTATGGGTGATCGGTTTCAGCGCCGTGCGCAGCGAGAGCACACCAGGCTTGGTCGCGAAGCTGGAGACCTGAGAGAGCGGCAGATAAACCGACAAGAGGCCCGACTGGTAATCGGCTTTCTCGGCATCTACCCGACCGCCCAACGCGACGGCTGCGTCACGCACTTTTGAGAGCGGCTGCGCTCCATTGAGATGGACGGTCACGAGGACACGGCCTTCGCCGTCGAAGACGCCGCGCTTTGAGGCGAATCCAGCGCCTTTGGGGAAGGCGTTCGCCTTGATCGCGCTGGCGCCAACACCGCTGCTGATCAGCCGGCGCAGGCCGCCGTCGACATTATCAGGAACGCTTTGGGCGTTCACGAAACTCACGCCGAAGACGGCGATGAGCGCGAACGCGAGGGGTGTAAACTTCTTTGAGGGGAACATTGAGGTTTGAAACATAGGGTTTGAGTTTTTGGTTCGAGCGCGCACAGAATATCCTTTGATTACGGAAAAGCGAGGACGCTTTTCAACTTTCTTCTACCCCAGGCGGACCTGGGCGCCGAGCATCCTTTTTTTTGCGTGCGGTGCACACCAACTGCGTCCATGATCTAGACTCTGCCTATGCCGCGCAAAGCGTCTCGTTCCGTCACTTCTCTCGTGGTTCGCGAAAATGGTCACGTCGATCGCGCCCCGGTTCCGCGCCACCAACGCCAGCTTCGCTTTGGCGACAAATGGAGTTACGCACCTGCGCCTGAAGCACATAGCTACATCGCGATTCAAAAACGCTACCCGCTCTTCATTGATGGACAGTTCTCCGCGCCGAAGTCCGGCAAATATTTTCCCTCCATCAATCCGGCCACCGAGGAAAAGCTGGCGGAGATCGCCGACGCGAACGCGGCCGATGTTGACCGCGCGGTAAAAGCTGCGCGCCGTGCTTACGAGAAGGTCTGGGGCAAAATGCCTGGCCGCGAGCGGGCCAAATACCTTTATCGTATCGCCCGGCTCATCCAGGAGAAGTCCCGCGAGCTCGCCGTGCTCGAGTCGATGGACGGCGGTAAGACCATCAAAGAATCACGCGATGTTGATCTTCCACTGGTAGCCGCGCATTTCTTCTATAATGCCGGCTGGGCGGACAAGCTCGAATACGCGTTCCCTGGACGGAAAGCAACGCCACTGGGCGTGGCCGGACAAATCATCCCGTGGAACTTCCCGCTGCTGATGGCGGCGTGGAAACTGGCGCCTGCTCTTGCCGCTGGTAACACCTGCGTCCTGAAACCTGCGGAAACCACCAGCATCACTGCCATGCATCTGGCGGAAATATTCCAGGAAGCCGACCTCCCCGACGGGGTGGTGAACATCGTGACCGGCGCCGGCGAAACGGGACGCGCGCTGGTCAATCATCCGGACGTCGACAAGATTGCTTTCACCGGGTCGACGTCGGTCGGAAAACTTTTGGTCAAAGCCACCGCCGGCACACGCAAGCGGCTTACCCTCGAGCTCGGCGGAAAAGCCGCCAACATCATTTTCGAGGACGCGCCAATCGATCAGGCGGTCGAAGGAATCATCTCCGGCATTTTCTTTAATCAAGGTCACGTTTGTTGCGCCGGATCGCGTTTGTTCGTCCAGGAAGGCGCCTTTCCGTCGGTGATCCGAAAACTGAAAGATCGCATCGCCACCCTGCGGGTGGGTAATCCCCTCGATAAAAACACGGACATCGGCGCGATCAATTCACGCATGCAGCTCGATAAAATTTGCGAACTGGTCGACAGCGGTTTGCAACAGGGAGCCGAATTGGTCCAGCCGCGCCTGCGCCTGCCGGACAAAGGGTATTGGTATCCGCCCAGCTTCTTTACCGGCGTGACCGCCTCTCATCGCATTGCCCAGGAGGAAATCTTCGGCCCCGTCTTGAGCGTGATGACTTTCCGCACGCCGGAGGAAGCGATCGAACGCGCGAACAACACTCCTTATGGATTAAGCGCCGGCGTGTGGACCGATAAAGGGAGCAAGATTTTCAAGATGGTGAACAAGCTGCGCGCCGGTGTGGTTTGGGCGAACACGTATAACAAGTTCGATCCGACCAGTCCGTTCGGCGGCTACAAGGAGAGCGGATTTGGGCGCGAAGGCGGCCGCCACGGGCTCCTGCCATATCTCACTCTGAACTAACGAGATTCCGCGTTCCTAACGAGAATCTGCGGAACCACTGCATACGACGGCTCAATCCAGGCCGTGAGCACACGGCGCAGTTGTAGTGGCGGTCTATGACCGCCGACTCGACCTACCCCGCAGCGAAGCGCGCGAGCGCCGAGTCCTTCACGATTTCCAGCTGCGCGATATGCCAGCGCGCAGAGTGTCGTCCTTAGCTCTCGTCCGTCGTCTCGCCCTCGGCCGAACGCGCAGCCAGATAAATCAAAACGAATGGGATGCCGAGCAGCGGCTTCAACATTGATTCCACCAACCCCAGAGCGCGGTTCACCTGCTCTACCCCCTGATTGCGCGGCATCTTGCTCAGTGCCTCCACCAGGTCCTGCGGATTTTGGTGCTCGCTCACAAAACGCCAACTCTCTTGGAATGCGGGCAGCGCCGTCGGCAGCGCCAGGACAATGAGGAAGAGCGTCCAAAGGGAAAAGACAAAGACCCCTTTCCAAAGCGGGCGTTTGTACCAGACCAGGTCGCGGCGACTGTGCGCGAGCGCTTTGCTTTCCCGCAACGCCCCGGTGATATCATTCTTTTCCAGCACCGCGCACTGCTGCCAGAACATCACGTTGATGAAATAGCGGCTGAACATCCAGACTTGGAGGACCAGTAAGGCCAGCGCGATCAGAATCGTTACTGGCGAACCCGGACTGGTGATGATCAGCCCCATGATTCCAAAGGCAAAGATGATCAGGAGCAGAAATACCGTGTAAACAATGACGCAGAGGACAGCGACCCGTGGCCACACTTTCAGCGACCGATTGAGCACCTCGAAAAAAGTGATGCGGCTTTGGCCAGCCAGGTCGGCGGTAAGAATTTGAATCCCCGCGATGTAAACCGGCCACGCCAGCATGGTCAGGAGCATCATGCAGAAGCTGAAAGCCCCGCCGAGCACCGTTCGGAGCGAGATGTCCAGACCACCTCCCGAGCTCTCGATCATGGACGCGGTGAGCTGGGACAGGAGTGATGGGACCACCACCAGCAGGGTCAGCCCCAGATAAGGAAAGAAGCCCTTTATATATAGAGCGATCGAATCGAAGCAGATGCGTAAAAATCCCGGCAGTGGCCCCGCCGGTTTCGCCTCCACCGACGGCTCGGGCGCTTCCGGTGCCGCGAAAAGACCGGGAATGTCCGAGGCAAGGATCCAGGTGTGGCTGCCGGCCGGGCGCGCTTCGTTGTCGCGGAGGACGCGGCCGTCGGAAAGCCAGTCGCGCAGAGTCAGGAGATCGGCCGGGCCGTATTCCTTCTCACCCACGCGCAAAAACCATCGTTCAGCCATTCACGATTTTACGATGGTTTTCCGACAAAGACTAGCACGCCGACGTCATGGGCAAAGATTAGCCGTTGAAAGAAGCTACCCGGTTTTCGCCAGCTCAACCATCCGCGCTGTGAGGGCCGCGCCAGCACGATGCTGCTGACGAATTTTGCCAGGCGAACCGCGCTGGCAGATTCAAGTTTCCCTTCTAAACTGAAAGCGTGAAGCTGCTCCTGATCGACGGGCATTACTACGTCTACCGCTCGTTTTTCGCTATCCAGAACCTTTCGAACTCACGGGGAGAACCGACCAACGCCATTTTCGGATTCACCAAGACGCTCCGTCTGATGATGAAACATCTTCAGCCGGATCTCGGCGCCGTTTTCTGGGATGAGGGCCTTCCGCAGAAGCGAGTCGAACTTCAGCCTAACTACAAGGAAACGCGCAAAGAAATGCCGCTGCCGATGGTTCCGCAGCTCGATTACATCCGGAAACTCACTCCGCTGCTCGGGTTCACCAACATCTCCTTGCCTAACACGGAGGCGGACGACTTGATGGGGTGTTACGCCGTCGCCGCAGTGAAGCAAGGACACGAGGTCATCCTCGCCACCAACGACAAGGACATTTATCAGCTGGTCGGTCCAAAGGTGAAAGTTTACTCGACCGCGAAGGCGGATCTGGCCTCTCCTAAAGATGCTTTCGCGCTGCTGGGGGAAACCGAAGTGATTGCCCGCTGGGATGTGCCGCCTTCGCAAATCGGCGAAGTGCTCGCTCTCGCCGGCGACAGCGTTGATAACATTCCGGGCGTCGGAATTGGACGGAAAGCCGCTGCGAAGCTTCTGAATGAACACGGTGGCCTCGACCGGCTGCTGGGCAACCTGGACGCGGTGAAAAGCGAAAAAACCCGCGAGAAGCTGCGCGCCGGCTACGATCAAATCGAGCAAAACCGGAAAATGGTCGCGCTTGATTGCGACACCGCCTTGCCCGTTGCGATCGAGAAGCTACCGATCCGGCCGAACTATCCCGAACTGATCGGGGCGCTCGAGAAATGCGAATTCAAGTCCCTCCTCCAGGAGGTGCGCGACGAAGCGGCCCGCGCGGGGGGCGTCACCCAGGCTGAACTCCTGCTCTGAAGGAATCGAATCGCGCGGAGCGGTAGGGCGGCTGCGGTTGGGTGGCGCGCTGCTTCCGGCCCGCGGCGACAGCCTCCTCCCGGAACCTCTGATCGGCCAAAAAAGATCTAAAAACTTCAAAAACCGCGAAAAATGTTCGAACGGCGGACCTCCCCGCGGGTCTAATTCTACAGGTTAAGGCGATTCGGGTAGTTGCACGTTTTTCGTATTTGTTGTTTCTCCTTGCGTGCGCTGCCCGAATCTTTTTTACGGGTGTCCCGCTCGCGAGGATTTAAGCCGGCAAGGTTCGCCGCCGTTTCCTCTGAGTCGCCCATTCGGGTGGGCCCAGCTTTTTGAGAAAGGATTGCCCTTTTTCGGACCTCCGTGGTAGCTCTGTCGCCATCACTCACTCCCCGCGGCCCAAATCGGCGCGAGAGATTCCTAAACGTCCGTAAGCTCATAAACGCCCTCCATGGAAAACGGTAGCAACGCAGTCGGCATCCGCGGCTTTGTCATCGACGCGCCCGATTTCGGAACGCTCCGCGGATCCCGGAAGGGCGCCGTCGTTATCGAAAACGGCAGAATCGCGGAAGTCGGCGAATACGATGCCGTTCGCCGCATGCCGCGTTGGAACAAGCTACGCTGGATCGAGCGGCCGCACGTCGCCATCTTTCCCGGTTTAATCGACTGTCACACCCACCTGCCACAGTATGCAGCCGTCGCCCGCGGTGAGACCGAACTCCTGCCCTGGTTGCGCCAGCATATTTTCCCGGTCGAGCGGGAGTTTACCGGACCGCGCGCCCGAACCGAAGCGCCGCGTTTTTTCAGCGACCTGGCTCGCAATGGAACGACCACGGCCATGGTCTTCTCCGCCATCTACGAAGATAGCTGCGAAGTCGGGTTCGAAGCGGCGAAGGCGAGCGGGCTGCGGGTCATTCTCGGCAAAATGATGATGGACATCGGCTCCTACGGGACGTTGCAGCCGAAGAAAATTCTTTCCGTTTCCCTGCTTGAAAGCGAACGGCTTTGCCGCAAGTGGCACGGCGCGGAAGAAGGCCGCCTCGAGTACGCCTTCAGTCCGCGCTTCGCCGTGACCTGTTCGGAAAAATTAATGAAAAGCGCCGCCGACATGGCCACGCGCTTCGACGCCTACCTGCAGACTCACCTCGCCGAAAATCGCGAAGAAATCGAAAAGGTGCATCACCTGTTCATGAGCGCGCGCGACTACACGCATGTTTACGAGCAATGCGGTTTGTTAACCCCGAAGACCGTGCTCGGTCATTGCATTCATCTGAACCCGCGCGAGGTCGCCGCCATCGCCGCCGCGCAATCGAGCGTCGCTCACTGCCCCACCTCCAATCTCTTCCTCGGCAGCGGACTGATGAAGCTGGACCAGTTGATGAAGGCGGGAATCCAGGTCGGCTTGGGTTCAGACGTCGCCGCCGGGCCCGAGTTGAGCATGTGGCAGGTCATGCGCGCGGCCATCGACGTGCAGAAGGCCCGCGGCTGCCTATGAGCCGAACCTGCGCGGACTTCGGCCGAGCGAAGCGTTTTATCTCGGCACCCACGGCGGTGCAAAGGCGTTAGGCAAAGCCGGTGTCATCGGCACCCTCGAAGCGGGCAAGGAAGCAGACCTGGCCATTATCGATCTCTCTGCCCTGATTCCCTATGGCTCGGGGAACCCCGCGCTCGATCAGCTCTCCGCTGAAGACGTGGTCGCGCTTTGTATTTACCGTGGCGGACCGCACGCGACTCTGGCGACTTACGTGCGCGGTAACTGTGTTTACCAAAACGCCCAGCCGGCGGCGAAATGAAAACCGCCGCTCACGATCCGATCGCGATCGCACTGGCGGAAGACATCGGGGACGGAGACGTCACTTCGCAACATTTCGTACCCGGGGTCTCCCTGCTCGCGGCCGCGTCGTCTCCCGGGAAAAAGCAGTCATCTCCGGAACCGCCGTGGCCGCCGAAGTTTTTCGCCGGGTCGATTCGGCGACGAAGGTAACCATCCTGACCAAAGATGGCAGCGAAGTGGCGCCTGGCGATGTCGTCATGGAAATAAAGGGGCGCGCCCAAAGCATGCTCACCGCGGAACGGGTGGCTCTGAATTTTCTGCAGCGACTTTCCGGCATCGCCACGCTTACCCGCGAATTCGTGCAGGCGGCCGCGAACACGAAGGTGAAGATCATCGATACACGCAAGACGACCCCGGGTTTGCGCGCGCTGGAGAAAGCGGCGGTGGTGGCCGGCGGCGGCGCGAATCACCGCGTCGGTCTTTACGACATGGTCTTGATTAAGGACAACCACCTGGCCCTCGCCAGCGGCCTTTCCGGGCTCACCGAAAAGATTCAGCAACTGCGAAAGGAAAAGCCCGGTCTTAAGATCGAACTCGAAGCCGACAATCTCGAGCAGGTGCGAGCGTTCGTGGAGATCGACGGGATTGATATCATTTTACTCGATAACATGCCTCCCGCGCAGCTGCGCGAAGCGGTCGCGTTGCGCCAAAAGGACATCAAGTTCGAAGCGAGCGGCGGGATTAACTTGAAAAATGTCCGCCGGGTCGCGGCCACCGGCGTGGATTACATTTCCGTTGGCGCGCTAACTCATTCGGCGCGCTCCATCGATCTCTCGCTTGAGATGAGCCATGGACCTGGCTGAGCCACAGCCGCTCAACGCCTCCGTGCTCGAGGAAACCCTTCGCGGCCAGTTGATCGGCTCGCGCGTCATCGTCCTCGAACAAACCGCCTCGAGCAATGACGACACCTTTCGCCTGGGCACCGCTGGCGGCAAAGAAGGCCTGGTGGTTTTCGGCGAGGAACAAACGGCGGCCCGCGGCCAGCATGGACGAAAATGGGAATCGTCCCCGCGGAAAGGGCTTTGGTTTTCGATTCTGCTCCGGCCCTCGATCGAGCTTGCCGCCACCACGCGCCTAACCGATTGGGCGGCTGGCGCAATCGCCGAGACCGTTGAGCAGGAAACAGGTCTGCCTGCCAGGATCAAACCACCTAACGACGTCCACATCGGCGACCGAAAAGTGGCTGGAGTCCTGGTGGAGATGCGCGCTCAGCCAAAGCAGCAACCACACCTCGCCATCGTCGGCATCGGCGTCAATGTTAGCCATGCTACCCATGACTTCCCCCCGCCGCTCCATGAAACAGCGACCTCCCTCGCCATAGCGAAAGGCGCCGCCATCGATCGACAAGCGTTCGCGATCGCGCTGCTCCGGCGGCTCGACGCCAGCTACGCCGCGACCTTCGCGCCGTAAGCCTGCAGGTCGCGTAACTTTTGCAAGGCGCGCCCGCTATCGATTTGCTCGCGGGCCAGGGAAACTCCGGCGCGCAGTTCACCAGCCAGACCCGCCACCACGAATCCGCCGGCTGCGTTCGCGATCGTCATCTCGCGCTTCGCTCCCTTGATCGTCGCCGGCGAGAATTCCTTCCAGGGTAGCGGCATTCTCTTTCGCTGAGCCGCCTTTCAATTCCTCGAGAGGACAGCGCGCGAGGCCCAGCCATGAAGTATCGAGCACCGCCGAGGTGAGCTTCCCTTCTTCCAGCTCAGCCATCATCGTCGGACCGCAAATCGAAATATCATCCATCCCCTTCGTGCCGTCCGCGGTTCCGTGAACGATCCAGGCCTTTTCTCGGCCTAACCGGCGAAGTACTTCTCCGAAGATCGCCGTCCACTGAGGCGCAAAGACGCCGATCAGTTGCCGCGGTGGTTTCGCCGGGTTGAGCAATGGCCCGAGCAGATTAAAAATGGTTCGCGTGTTCTGCCGCGCCAGTCCTTCGCGCATTTTAGCCAGGGCGCGAAACGCCGGATGATACTGCCGCGCAAAGACGAATCCCAGGTTGTGGCGCTCAGTGCATTCCTGCAGTTTTTCCGGCGCCATCTGCAGGGGAATTCCCAGCGCCTCCAGCACATCCGCGCTCCCCGATTGCGAGGTCACACTGCGATTGCCGTGTTTCACCACCGTCGCGCCTCCCGCGGCCAGAACGAACATGATCGTGGTGGAAACGTTGAAAAAATCGAGCCCATCACCGCCGGTGCCGCAGACGTCCAGCATCGGGCCGGCAAACTTCTCGGGCTCCAGCGGCGGCGTCAGCGCGCGCTCCATCAGGAGCTCGACAAACCCGGTGATTTCTTCCGCGCTTTCACCTTTTTCGTGTAACGCGGTGAGAAAACGCGCTTTCTTCTCATCTTTGATTTGCTCGGAGAGCAGTAGCGTCACCGCGATGGCGACGTCTCCCTGATTCAGGTCCGCCCCGGCTTCTACCTTTTCGATAAGAGCATTCACCTTACGGGAAATGAGGGCGGCGCCGTCGCCTGACCATTTGCCAGCACCGGCGACGGCGCGCCATCGCGCCACTCCCGGTAAATCTGCGGCGAAATTTCCGAAGGCTTAATCTCGCTCCGACCTCCCCAGAAAACGTTGGTGTAACTCACCGGGATTCCAACCTGCTGCAGATGAGCGTCGATGGCCGCTTTGTGCGCGAGCAAGAGCTGCTTATCGAGCCCATGCGCTACCGCCATGATATTGACATTTCGGAATTCCGGACCGGCTTCACGCCAGTAGCAATGCGTCAGAATGTGGTGCCGCCCAACTTCACCACCAGCTTCAATTTCGCGGCCCGCCGGGACGGCCCAGTGAAAAAGCGCATTGAATCGCGTGACCCGGCCGCCCGCTGCGGATGGCTTCACATGCTCAAGAAATGTCGAAAAGCGTCCAATCACCCGACGTGAATTGAGATCTTCCGCCACGGAACAAAACTCGGGGAGACTCACGCCCGCTTCCGCCGCTCGCTTCGCCCAGGGATTCGACTCGATCTCCTCCACTTTAAACTCTCGCTTCAGCGCGGTCAGAATTGCCCACTCTTTTTCATTGAGGTGCACCGTTTCGACGCGCGCGATCTGCGCCGGCTCGTCCGCGCGGCTCCCCGGCTGGACTGTGCGACGCCGCACGTGACCGACTCCGAGGGTGAAGATTCCTTTCGCGGGCATGATTCGAAACCTTTCCGCACCGACCTTCTCCGCCAACAACTCGCAATGCGCTTCCAGGGATTCACCCTGCGGCACTTTTACCGTGGTCCAAAGCTTGTAGTCCGAGCCCGCTGTCGCCGTCTCAGTAGAGCGCAGGACGACGTGCCCGGAAAAGGGATCGCGTTGAAACATCCAATCGAAGGCGCGATCGATTTGTTCTTCCGGAACTTTCCAGGCCACCAGCGCGCCTTGCGCGAGATTAGTGGCGAGCAAGGTTTGCCGCACCCGCCGGATCGTCCCCGCCCGCAGCATCGCGCTGATCCGCTCAAGCACGACTTGTTCGTCCAACTCCGCCCGTCGCGCGATCTCGGCAAACGGCTCGCGCACGAAGCCGCTCACCTTGTCTTCCGAGACGGCCAGGATCCGCGCGTTGATTGGATCATCGTGCTCGACGGGAAACATCGCGTCTCAATTAACGTAATCCCCTCCGAATATCCAATGCAGCCCGTCCGCCAGCCGGCCGGCAATTCTTCGTCTCCCTTGTTCGGGCCAAAATTGAGGTGAGGATATGTGCGTGATCAAGACGGTCTTCTTCGACGCGGTCGGCACACTTTTCTATCTGACTGAAAGCGTGGGTTACCATTACGCGTTGGTTGGCCAAGAACTCGGACTGCACTTGGACGCCGAAAAACTGGACCGCGCGTTCGGCTCGGTCTGGCAATCGATGCCGGGACGCGACCCGGTCGATGGCCCGCGCGAAGACGATGACAAAGGATGGTGGCGCGAGCTGGTGAACAAGGTTTTCGATCAGGTTAAGCCGAACCTTTCACCGCTCGATCGCGATAATTTTTTTGAGATCGCCTACGAGCACTTCGCCGAGGCCCGCGTCTGGGAAATCTATCCGGAATGCGAGGAGGTGCTGCGCGCGTTGCAGTCAGGGTACGAACTCGCGGTCGTTTCCAGCTTCGACGGACGCCTGCGCATGATTTTGCGACAGCTCGGCATCCTTAAATATTTTCATCACGTCTTTGTCTCGAGCGAATTGGGGGTGGATAAGCCGGATCCGGAAATCTTCCGACGCGCCCTCAAACTGGTCGGCCGCAAGGGCGACGAAGTGATTCACATCGGAGATGACCCACAACGCGACTGGGAAGCCGCACGCGCCGCCGGCCTTCACGTCATCGAATTACAACGACCGGAGATGTCGCTTCGCGAATTGCTACCGGCCCTCGGCCAGGATCGTTAGGCCTACTTCGGGTGAGCGAAATAGAATTTCTTCTGCCCAAAATCAAGAATGCCCCAGTTCTGGCCAATCACATCCAAGCCCAGCACCCCGACGATCTTGCCGCGCGAGCTGTTATATACTGACAGGCTACCCAGTAGCACGGTCGGAGCGCGCAATGGCGTCCCGCCGATTGAAAGAGTTTTTGTCCCGGCCAGGTCACCATGGGTAACGGCGCCTGCCGCATCGACCCGATAGACGTTGTCACGATGCCACCCGCGCGCTTTAGCCGCCTCGGCAAAACGAGAATCGATTTCTGTGACCTGCGCGCCCGTGTCCAGCATCATCTTGGCGGGAATCCCGTTTAATTCCGCGTCGACCAAGAAGTGACCGTCTGAGCTTTCGGTGAAGGGAACTTCGCTCATCCCCAACGCACGCAAGGCAGCGGAGAGATTAACCAGCCGCCCGGTGCCAGGCGGGCGGAGATACATGGTCAGATTAGTCAGATCGACGACCGCGCTGTTCGCTTTCAAGAAGCCGCGCCCAACGAAACCAGAATCGGCAAATCGGCCGAAATAAATGGGCGCCCCCTTAATCTGAACGTTGCCCATCACCACCGAGTCTGCCATGCCATGACCGACAGCGACCATTTTCCCGCTGGCCCCGCTGCCGGCGTTAATACCTTTCTGCGGCGTCACGTGAATCTTGGCCGGGTTGAAGCCGACAGTTATTCCAGGGGCGCCGAATCCGGTGTCGAGCAACAGATTCACTTTCTCGCCGTTGATCTGGGATTTAACAAACAACCGGTTGGCCCCGCTCTTGTTCAGCTCAACTGCGCCATAGCCATCGCGTCGGAGCACGTCGAGCGAGATGGGAGACCGGGCCGCCACCGCGCTGTGCAACCCCGCGACGAGCAGAACGAAAATGATGAGAACGAAGCGGTTCGGCATAGATAGAAAAGTCTGGGTTGGGCGAGACTCGAACTCGCAACCAACGCCTTAAAAGGGCGCTGCTCTACCATTGAGCTACCAACCCGCGACTAAGATTTTGAAGGGTTCCTGCGAGCTTTCAAGCGTAACCAAGCCCGAGGGCTTTCGCGACCGCTCCCCCATCGAGCTGCCAAGCGGAACCGGAAGACCGCTCTCTACGTCAGATTGGACGGACTCGCAAGACACGGGGTCAAGCGACCACCTTGGCGCGCCCTTTTAGAGATTGGCGGACGCGATGCCCGTCCTACAATTCCAGCAGGACCTCGAACATGAAACTCCGACCGACCCTTGGCAACACCATCGTTGCTCTCGTCGCCATCACCACGGTGCACGCCGCCGCAGATTCGGTAGCCACGAACGCGATCAACACCGTCGGACTCGAACTTCTCGGGCAGATCAATAAACCCGACGAAAATGTTTGTTTGTCCCCCTACTCGATCCAAAGCGCGCTCGCCATGACCTTCGCCGGCGCCGACGGCGACACGCGCAGCGAAATGGCACGCGTTCTTCACTTCAGCGGCGATCCGAGCGCAGCCTTCGCCGCGCTGCAGCAATCACTCGAGCAATCGGTGAACAAAACCATCGATGTCGCCACCGAATCGAAAAAATTCGGCGGTCCGAGCGAGCCGATCACACTGGCAGTAGCAAACCGCATCTTTCCACAACACGGCTATTCTATCCGGGACACCTTCATTGCCACGGTGCAAAAATTTTTCGGCGGAAATCCGGAGCCGCTCGACTTTCGAAAAGATCCTGAGGCGGCGCGGCAACGGATCAACCACTGGGTAGCGGAGCAAACGCGCGACCGCATTCAGGATTTGATTCCGTCTAACGGGCTCGACAAAACCATCCGCATGGTCCTGGCCAACGCCCTCTATCTCAAGGCGCCCTGGGCACGCGAGTTCAATGACGCGCTAACCAAGCCTGCGCCGTTCCAGGTGCGCAGCTCGGAGAGCGTGGATGTGCCGACCATGCGCCAGGTGGCGAACATGCAGTATAGAAAGGAAGACGGTCTCACCCTGGTTGGATTCCCTTATGTCGGAGGCGAATTGCAATTTCTGATCGTTCTGCCTGAGGCGGGCAGGCCAATCGCCGACGCGGAAAAAGAACTCAACCCCGCGAAACTGAACCAGCTTGGCCAGGCTAAACCGGCTCGCATTGATCTCTCGCTTCCTAAATTCAAGTTCACCTCCCCGACCCTGCCTCTGGGCAATTCACTGCGAGCGCTGGGAATGAAAACAGCCTTCGATGAGCCGCCGGGCTCCGCCAACTTCGACCGCATGGCGCCACGGCAACCTAACGACTATCTCGCCATCTCCGAAGTCTTTCACAAGACCTTTATCGCGGTCGACGAGAAGGGCACCGAGGCCGCCGCTGCCACCGCGGTCGCGATGCTGACCGCATCGGCCATTTCACATGAACCTGAGCCAATCGTGGTAAAGGTTGATCGGCCGTTTTTCTTCGCCATCCAGCACGTCCCGACCGGGGCGTGCCTGTTTCTCGGGCATGTGACAGATCCGCGGTAGCGGCGTAATGTTGCCCATGAAACCGTTCCTTTTCGGCTCCATTGTTTTTTGCGCTCTGGCATCAGTAAGTTTCGCGGCGGACTCAGCCAGCGTCCCATCCGCCGGCAAGCCTGCGCCTGATTTCAGCCTAACGAGCGCGGATGGCTCGAACGTCAGCTTGAAGGATTACAAAGGCAAATGGGTCGTGCTCTACTTCTACCCGAAAGACTTCACCGGCGGTTGCACGGTGGAGGCGCACAATTTTCAGCGTGATCTCTCAAAGTACCAGAGCGCCGGCGTCACAATTCTCGGCGTAAGCGTCGATTCCGCGCAATCGCACAAGGATTTCTGCGCCAAGGAAGGACTTAACTTCAAATTACTGGCCGACGTCGGCGCAAAAGTCTCGGCCGAGTACGGCTCAACCATGCAGTACCAAGGCGCGACCATGGCGGCCCGAAACACCTTTATCATCAATCCGAAAGGCGAGATCGCGAAAGTCTACACCGGCGTGAAGCCGGCCGAGCACAGTGAGCAGGTGCTGAAGGATCTGGCCGGTTTGCAGAAGGGCTAAGAGCCCCAAGCGACGCCATCGCGGGAGCGGTAGTGATCGCTGTTGTAGCGGCGGTCTCTGACCGTCGCTCGAACAATGCGGCGGTCGGAGACCGCCGCTACCACAGATCCAGCCTTGAAATCGAAGCCGCCGCTTCTTTCAATGACGCAGTCGGCAATTCGGGCGCTCTCGACCTCGCGCGATGCTTTTTAACTCCTACACATTCATCTTCGCGTTTTTGCCGGTCGCGCTGGCCGGCTTTTTATTTTTCGTTACCACCTGCCCGCGACAATTCGCCATTCGCTGGCTGATCGCCTGTTCGCTTTCCTTTTACGGTTGGTGGTATCCACAGAACCTCTGGATTCTCCTCTTTCTGCTGCTTTTCAATTACGCGCTCGGCCTCTGGCTCGGGCGGCTTGAGCACTCCGCACTCGCGCGAGCGGTTTTGGTTTTCGGGCTCGCCATTAACCTCGGCATGCTTTGCTATTATAAGTACGCAAATTTTTTCGCCGGCACCATCAACCACCTGACCGGCACGCACCTCCCGCTGGTTGTCGCCACCCTGCCCCTCGGCATCTCCTTCTTCATTTTCCAAAAAATTGCTTATCTCGTCGATGCCTACCGAAAACAGGTTCGCGGCTACAGCCTGACCGATTACAGCCTTTTCGTAACCTTCTTCCCACAGCTCATCGCCGGCCCCATCGTCCATCACAGCGAAGTGGTACCGCAATTCTCGGGACAACGCGGCTGGCGCCCGAGCGCGGAAGATTTTTCGGTCGGCTTTACCCAATTCATTTGTGGGCTAGCCAAGAAAGTTCTGCTCGCCGACGGGGTCGCTCGTTATGCCAATCCCATCTTCGACGCGGCGCGGGACGGCGCTTTTCCGACCTTCCTCGACGGCTGGACCGCAGCCCTCGCCTACACTTTCCAGCTTTATTTCGATTTCTCCGGTTATTCCGACATGGCACTGGGGCTCGGCCGGATCTTTGGGATCAAGCTGCCGCAGAATTTCAATTCGCCCTACAAAGCGGCCAACATCAGTGACTTTTGGCGCCGCTGGCACATGACTCTGTCGCGCTTTCTGCGCGACTACCTTTACATCCCGTTAGGCGGAAATCGCAAAGGGCCCTCTCGCCGTGGGTTCAACCTGATGGTGACAATGTTGCTGGGCGGACTTTGGCACGGCGCCGGTTGGACGTTCGTCATTTGGGGAGGCTTGCACGGTCTCTACTTGCTCCTGCACCGCCTCTGGCAGCCGCTGCGGACGAAACTGAATTTCCCGCGGCAGACGGGCTGGGGACTTTATTTGGGAGGTGTCGTTACCTTCCTGGCGGTGGTCGTAGCCTGGATTTTCTTCCGTTCGGCGAACATTTCTACAGCCCAACGAATGCTGGCGGCGATCAGCGGTAGTCAGGGGTTTAGTTTCAAATCTTCATTCCACTTCGCCTCGGTCGCACAAACGCTGGTTATCCTCGGCCTGATCGTTTGGCTCCTCCCGAACACCCAGGAGTTACTTGCTCGGTACCAGCCAGCCCTGCGTTTTGAAGCCGTGCCTGAGCGGATGAGTTCGCCGCAGTGGTGGAGTGGAATCAGGCGCTGGCGACCGCAACCTGCCTGGGCCGTGTTCTTCGCCGTCCTCGGCCTCTACGCCCTGACCCAAATCTCGCGTGTCAACGAATTCATCTACTGGCAATTCTGAGGCAGGGCGCGCCCACCGCTCTTACTTGTGGATTCTGGGAGGCTGCGTCTTCGCCTGCCTCTTCTTCCTCGCTGTCTTTAATCTTCTTGTCGATCCGTTAGGCGCGTATCCGGCGATCGGACTCCACTCCCTTGACGCCTATCGCGGACGCTTTTCCACTCGCGCGGCCAAAGCCGAAGCCGTCGCGCACCATCGTTACGACATGATTTTGCTCGGTACCTCGCGCGTGGAATTCGGCATGCCGATGACTCATCCCGCCTACGGGTCCGCGCGTGTTTACGATCTCGGTTTGGCCGGCACCAGCCTCCCGGAATTAAAAGCCGCGCTTGAGTTCGCGATTGCTCACAACGAATTGAAACGCGTCGTCTTCGGCGTCGACTTCCTCCTCTTCTCCGATCAGCGGGCGCACCGCGCCGACTTCGACGCCTCCCCGTTCAATCCCGATTTCAACGTCTTCGAATACCATGCGCGGAATCTCTTCGACTGGGATGCGACCGACAGGTCGTGGTCCCTGATCGACCGAATTCTTCATCACCGCCCACCCGCTGCCGGACAACGCGGTTTTATTCCGCGCGTCATTCCGGGAAAACGTAGTCAGCGTCTCATCTTTGCGAACCGAATTCGGGAGTTCCTTGTCGCTCCGGAGACTTACGGCGATTACCACTACAGCCCAAAGCGGCTCGGGGAACTCCGCGAGATGATTCGGGTTTGCCGCGCCAGAAACATCGACCTGAGCATCTTTATTCCGCCGGTCCACGCGCTGGATATGGAGACCATTCGGATCGCCGGTCTCTGGCCGGTCTTTGAGCAATGGAAACGCGACGCGATGGCGATCGTGGCTGAAGAAACGAAAGACCGGCCGCTACCGCTCTGGGACTTCACCGGTTTCAAAGGCCCGCTCGCTGAACCAGTGCCCCCGCCTGGCGATCACACCACCCGGATGAAATACTATATCGAGAGCAGCCATTTCACTCCGGCGATGGGTGCGCTGGTGCTCGACCGGATTTTTCCGCAGCCCGGGATTTCACCGCAATCGGATTTCGGTGTCCCGCTCACCCCGGCCAACCTCGAACAACATCTCCAGCAATTACGCGCTGACCGCGAGGCATTCGTTACGGCGAATACCGCGGAACTTGCGTGGATTGAACAGATCTACCAGCGTCGGAACGAAAAGCCTCGTCGCAAGGTCGCCGCCATCGAGGTTGACTAACGAGTTGGCTTCAACCAGTCCGCCAGCATCGCCTGCACACTGCTGACCACCAGGGTGAACCGGTCGTAATCCAACTTGTCCGGCGTATCTGCGATTGAATGGTAATGCGGATAACGGAACGGCGCGGTGTCGGTCAGCATGATGCCGGGATAGCCACATTTCCAAAAGGCCCATTGATCGGACCAGCCGATGCCGGGAATGAACGAGGGCATGGCAGCGCCTTCGGCGGCGATCCTGCCCTGCTGCCGAATGCTTCGAATCGCTTTTCGCACTAACGAACCCGATTGAATATTGCCGACCACGCCAATGAAGTTGCCGACGTTCGGGTAAATTTTATCGAGGGCGGGGACCGGATAAACCTGCGAACCAGCTTGATCGGAAAAATAGCCAATCGTTTCCAGGCTGATCATTGCGCGAATGCGATCGTGCCGTGCCTGGCAGGCTTTGGCATAAACCAGACTGCCCATGTTGTCCGACTGAAAATAGGGCGGCTCTTCATTGACAAAAGCGACGAAGCGCAGCGTGTAATGCGGCCGGGTCGTGGCAAATCTCCGGGCCAAGGCGAGCACGGCGGCGACGCCAGTTCCATTGTCGTTAGCCCCCGGCGCGCCCAGGACCGAGTCATAATGCGCGCCTGCCAAAACAATCTCGGGCGATTCCCCGGCTATTTCGACCTCAATGTTATGACAGGCTTTTCCGTTTACTTCATACGTTTGCCGTCGGGAGAGCAGGCCGGCGGCTTGGAACGATTGCTCGATGAATTCCGCCGCCGCCAGCAGAGCGGGATATCGATGCAGATTTCTCTCGCCCATCTCTCCCGCGAGCTTCTCCACATCGCGTTTCAGTTCGGCGCGCAGTGCGACCTCATCCGCTGACAAAGTCGGCTGAGCTCTGCGGTTATCGCCTGGCATACGGATCATCCACCACCAAAATATCGCGACGATGGATGCAGTTGCGCTGATCAGGCTTAACGCGGTGAGGGAGGCGTAACGCACAACCGTTTAACCCGGGCGCACCTTATCCGATCTTGCGTCGGAAGCGGAGGGCGCAAACGCAGAAAAGGAACACGGACATCGCGATCAGGATCACCAGGTTCGGCCAATACTCGAGGAAGTTCGCGCCTCGGAGAATAATCGCGCGCATCAAGGAGATGAAATAGGTCGTCGGCAGGACCGTGCCGAGGGCATAAAAAATCCAGGGCATCGTTTCGCGTGGGAAAACGAACCCCGAAAAGAAGACGCTGGGCAGCATGAAGGTCATCGACATCTGCAAGGCCTGCATCTGGTTATCCGCTTTGGTGGCGACAAGCAGACCGAGGCTGAGCAGCGCGAAAACATAAACCAGGGTGGTGAAAAGCATGGCGAGAACGCTGCCGTTAATCGGCACATGAAAAAGAAAGCGCATAATCGCAAAGAGGATGACGGCCATGGTCATCCCGATGCAGAGATAGGGAATGAGCTTCCCCAGCATGAGCCCCCAGCTGGAAAGCGGACTAACGAGCAGAGTTTCCAGCGTGCCCTTCTCTCTTTCGCGCACGACCGCCATGGCCGTGGCAAAAACGGTTCCAATTTGGAGCACGATGCCGATGACTCCCGGGACGTAGAAGTTGGGACTCTTCATCGACGGGTTGTAGAGCATCTGCGGGCGAATATCGATCGGCACACCGCGTCGTCCTGTTTGGAAGAGCAACGCTTCGACGGATTGGCTGAGCGCGACGGAGAGGCCCGTGTTCAAGGCCTGCAGTGCAGTCGTTGAATTGGAACCGTCAATCAACAGCTGCACCTGCGCGGGGTAGCCGGCGCGGACATTTTGAGTGAACTTCGGCGGAATTTGCAGGCCAACCGCAGCGTCGCCGCGCCGAATCCGGCTCGACATCTCATCGACGCTGTGAACTTCTCCAATGACCTTGAAGGTTTCGGTGTTAACGAACCGCTCGATGAACTGGCGGCTTTGGACGGTGCGATCCTCGTTCAGGACGAGCATGGCCATATGCTTCACGTCCGTATCGAGGGCATAGCCAAATGCGACCATTTCCAGCAACGGCGGAAAGAACATGAAGAACAGAGTTAACGGGTCGCGCCAAACGACGATAAACTCTTTGAATAAAATGGCCCCGAGACCCCGAAAAGGCCTGCGTTTCATGGCCTAACGAAATCCGGCTCGACGGAGCGGATTGTAACTTTGCTCACGCCGCTTTCTCCTTCTGCTCGCCAGCGTGTTTAGCGCTCAGGGTTACGAAGACGTCTTCGAGCGACGGCCCAATCTCGTGCGTTTCCGTATGTTCAATGCCGACGCTGCGCAGCTTTTCTTCAATATCACCCTGGCGCAACTGGTCATCGACCAGCAGGTGCATCGATTGGCCGAAGACGGTCGCGCTGCGGACGCCTTTGAGCTGTTGGACAGCTTGAAGAGCGGTCGTGATATGATCGCAAGTGACGTCGAGGCGACGCGTTCCGGGCGGACTCACTTCAGGCAGGCGCTTCAGTTCGTCGGGCTCGCCGCACACGATCAACTTCGACATGTAAATGTAGCCCACGTGATCGCAGCGTTCCGCTTCGTCCATGTAATGCGTGGTGACAAACAAGGTCATCCCGTGCCCCGCAAATTCGAAAAGGAGATCCCATAGTTCGCGACGGGCGACCGGATCGATGCCGGCCGTCGGTTCATCGAGGAAAAGCACGGTTGGCTTGTGCATCAGCGAACAGGCCATGGCCAGGCGCTGCCGCCAGCCGCCGGAAAGCAGGGCCGCCCTGCGATTGAGATAGGGTTGCAGGTGCGTAATCTCGATCATCTCATCACGCCGGCGCTCGAGCTCTCGTCCGCCGAGGCTGTAGAGTTTCCCGGCGAAAATCAGGTTCTCGTTAACCGTCAGCTCGTCGTAGAGAGAAAACTTCTGCGACATGTATCCGATGATTCCCTTGATCGAATCGGCATCGCGCACCACGTCGTGACCGTCGATGCGCGCGGTCCCTGCCGTGGGCTCGATGATTCCGCAGAGCATGCGGATGACGGTGGATTTTCCGGAACCGTTCGGTCCAAGAAAACCAAAGATCGAACCTTTGCAGACGTTAAACGAGACGCCATCGACCGCGGTGAAGTTGCCGAAGCGCTTGGTTAGGCCTTCGCACTCGATCATCGCCTCTCCACTCATGGCGCATTCGGAAAATAAACATCGGCCGCCATTCCCGCACGCAGGCGTTCATCATTGTTCGGCAAACGGATCTTCACGCCGAAAACCTGGCGGATCCGGTCTTCCACCGTCTGAACATTGCGCGGGGTAAACTCAGCCTGGCGATTGATCTGCTCAACTTCGCCAGGGAAATCAGTGCCCGGAGAAGAATCGGTTCGGACGCGAACTTTGTCGCCGAGCTTGATCTTGCCCAGCCAGACCTCAGGGACATAGACACGCACCCAAAGATGGTTGGTCAGAAGCAGCGTCGCCGCCTCCTGGTTAAAGGGCGGAACGAGAATGTCGCCCACTTTCACGTTCAACACTTCCAGGACGCAATCGGTCGGGGCGACCACCTGCATTTCCTTCAGCTGGGCATCAATATCAGCGAGCTGCGCACGCATCTGCGTCACCTGCATCCGCGCGGCCTCCAGGTTTTTTTCCTGCGACCGGGCCGAGCTGTCCGCCTGCTGCGCCTCGTTAGGCGAAACCACTTTCCGCTGCAGCAACTCTTTCTCTCGCCGGGCGTTGTCGCGCAAAAAATCCAGCTGAGCGGACTGCGCATCGGCGTTGTGAATCGCCATATCGATCTGGGCCGCAGCCACATCCCGCCGCGCCCGCAGCTCCGGAGCGGCCAGCTGGGCGATGACCTGCCCCTCCTTCAAACGCTCACCTTCCTGCGCTAAGATTTTCTCCACCCGTCCGCCGGAACGCGGGCCGACGTGCGCTTCGTCGACTTCAATGGTCCCGGATACGGCATCCTTCCTCTCGTTGCAGCAGCAAAGGAGGATCGATGCCGCGACCAATATCACTCGGCTGCGGAGGCGTTTAGGGTTTGGCAGACGCATCGGTCCGAGCCACTGTAGGCCAGCAGGCGCTCCATCCGCCAATCGAAAACTCAGGGTGGGCGCCCGCTCGGCAGGACATGGCTGGTTATTCCGGAACGCCTTTACCAAAGAAGCTCGGGATCAAGGAGGGTATGACGGTGGTGGCTCTGGGCGCGCCGCGCTCCTACCGGACGTCACTGGGGGAACTTCCTGCGAAGGTGACGGTTACGGGGCGCTTAGCCCCAAGCAACACATTCATTCATTTGTTTGTTAGGCGCCGGGATCTGTTCAGCCGCGAACTCAAGCGTTGCCGGGACCGGCTGCTCGACGACGGCGTAATCTGGGTTTCCTGGCCAAAGCGTTCGTCAGCAATCGAAACTGACGTCACCGAAGACACAATTCGCGCAGTCGCCTTGCCACTTGGTCTGGTGGATACGAAAGTGTGTGCGGTGGATGAGACGTGGTCGGGATTAAAAGTGGTAGTCCGTCTCGCTAACCGCCAGCCAAAGAAGCAGAAATGAAGACTCGTCGTCTCGATCATATTGATCTGCGGGTGCGCAACTTGAAGCGCGCGCGCGAGTTCTATGGACGACTGCTGCCGGCTCTGGGTTTCTCGGTCGAGCGCTCAGACGACGATTGGGCCACATTTTATGCGCCGGGCCAATCCGCGCCCGAGGACTTCTTCGGCTTTACACAAGATTCCGATCATCAGCCAAACACGACGCGCATCGCCTTCTGGGCGGAGACGCGGGATGAGGTGGATCGACTGACCGAGGTGGCCCGTGAAGCAGGCGCACAAAATCTCGAAGGTCCGGAGCTGTGCCCGGAATACACGCCCGGTTATTACGCTTCCTTCTTCGAAGATCCGGATGGCAATAAACTCGAGATCTGCTGCCGGCAGGGACCGATCGTGAAGCAGCCGTGATGAGGAAAGACGGGACCGTTCCGGCGATTTTGCAAGGGCAGCGGCGCGCCCGTTACCTGAAGATGATCGCCATCTTCAAAATGTCTAAAGGGGTCCTCCTCTTTGTGCTCGGCTGCTCGCTCCTCTTCGTGAACGCGCGCGCGGGTTGGATGGACCAGATTTCGGACTGGATCGACAGCGAGATCCTTCTCGGGCATAGCCGCTTCATCAATTTCCTCCTGAACAAGCTGCAGGCTGTGCTTCAGGGAGAACAATTGCGCGCGACCGGGTTTCTCGCTCTTTTTTATTGCGGCATTCTTTTCACCGAAGGAATCGGCGTTTATCTGCAGAAGCGCTGGGCCGAATGGCTGATGATCGTTGCCACCGCCGCCCTGATTCCGTTGGAGATCCGGCACATCTTGCACAAGCCATCGATGGCCGCCTTTGCCATCCTGGCGGCGAACTGCTTCATCGTTTGGTTCCTTTACCGCGTGCTGAAGCGCGAACCCGCTTCCGCGCCGGCCGCACGCGAGGAGCTGGTCGAGACTCGTTAGGCCGTATCCCAAGACGGGCCAGTTCCCGCCCCGTTCGCTCCATGGGCAAGCCGATCACGTTGCTGCGGGATCCGTCAATTCGCTCGATGATACGACCGCCTGCGCCTTGCGCAGCGTAAGCTCCTGCTTTGTCCAACGGATTCACCGTCGCCAGGTATTCATCCAGTTGACGCTCGGCCAGTGACTTAAAGGTGACGTGGCTGATCTGGTGAAAGACGCGGACGATA
The DNA here is from genome assembly GCA_963746035.1 of uncultured Verrucomicrobiae bacterium. GTDB lineage: Bacteria > Verrucomicrobiota > Verrucomicrobiia > Chthoniobacterales > UBA10450 > JBBRDU01. Next base: position 910,779 of record CAVUZN010000003.1, read on the forward strand.
TCTCGCTCGAAGCAGGCCAGGAAAACTGCGGAGCTCACTTCGTGAGTTCGCCCATTGAGCCGGCGAAGAATGCGGCGCGCTTCTGCCATGTCCGCAGGCTTCCCAATGACCTGGCCGTTTAAGCTGACTAACGTGTCGGCCGCCAGCACGATTGCCGCCGGATTTCCCCGAGCGACCGCGACGCCTTTTCGAATCGCGTTCCAGATGGTCAGCTCACGCGCGGTCAGATGAGGATCCGCGCGCTCCTCGATTTCCGCGGTAACGACGCGAAAGCGGAACCCGGCATCCGCTAACAACTGCTTGCGACGCGGAGAAGTCGAAGCGAGGAGGAGCACCCGCTCACCGCGGCCTGCCTTCACGTCACGGATGAGCCGGAGAACTGGCGGACTGCGCCGGGAGACCCAGCTCCGGCGCTTTGATTTCCTGGAAATCGGCTGGGATGGCAAAAGCTGCGTCCGGAATCGGATCCTGTTTCACCGAAACGAGTTCGGTCGTCATCTTGATTGTTCCCATATCGACCACCGTGCGAATGGGAAGCGCGGGAAAATCACTGAAGGACGCCGCGTTCGGATTAGCCGATTTCCACATTTCCGGTTTCACCGCCTGCAACTGCTTCATGATCACGGCGCCCTCAGGATATTTCGGTGCCAGCCAGTAACTCGCCTTCATGTTACCCGTCTCCATGACATATTCCTCGGCTTCGTAACCATTGATCGTTTCCTTGCGGCCCGTCCGCGTGGGCTTGTTCGCAGCGGGATCTCCTTCCTTGCCGTTGAACTTCGTGATCATCGCCGCCGCCGCTCTCATCTTCTCAGCAGAGATTCGAACCGCCCGTTTCTGGTCTTTCATCAGGGTCACGAGCTCGCCGCTTTTCCCGTCGATGATTGCACTCACCTGCGGCGTGCTATCGATCCGCATCTTGTCGCCTTTCACTTGGATGGTGATCTGGCCGGGGGCGCCTTCCACGCCTTCGATCTTCTCCACCATGGTGAGGTCGGCCCGGGCGAAGGAGAACGCACAGGTTGCGCCGAACAAGATTGTAGCCGCAAGTTTCATAGCTCCAGCCTAGTCCGGCATTTTCGGCGAAAGCAAGCCGCGGCCAAACCTCGTGCTGGCGCCGGCCGGCAACAAACGCCTTGGCACAAACAGCTGCTGTGGCAATGTATGCCTGCCAGCGTGCGGGCATAGCTTAATGGTAAAGTTCCAGCCTTCCAAGCTGGCCATGCGGGTTCGATTCCCGTTGCCCGCTGGCCTCTCTCCGCGGCTTTTCCGTTGACCGTCGTTCCGCGCGAATACTACAAAAGAAGGTGCCCCGGCAGCGGCCGCAAAATTCCGCCCCAGTCCTAACCCAGCGCGGGAATTGCGAGTAAAAATGCGCACGCTTACGCCTCGTCCGTCTAACTCCAGCCCAGAACGCCGCTTGCCCACGCGGGCGCTGGATTCTGCCCCTCGAAATACTTTCGGAACCTTCCTGGCGGGCGCGCTCGCGCTCGCCTTTCTGGCCAGCCAGGCACTCGGTGGCGGCACCCGACTGCTCTTCGCCTTCCCCGCCTACGCAATCCTCGCGCTCGTCGGAATGATTGCGTTGCTTCGACTGCGCGGGCATCACTCGAGGCCCCATCGCCAGGCCCTCTTCAGCGCTGGCCTTTTTGCCTCCTACCTTTTGGCGAGAGCATTCTTTTCCCCGACATCATGGCTCGCCCAATTGGATATCTATTCCGTCCTGGCCGGCCTCGACGCCTACTTAATCACAGCCTTAGTCGTGACCGATGGGCGAAAACGTATGACGGTGGTAGCCCTCCTCCTGGCCGGCGCTGTCATTCAAGTCGTGATCGGCGCCATCCAGTTTACCAACGGCGACAATTGGATGCCGTTCCCGTTCCTCTACCGCTTCGGGGCAAGCTTCCGCGCCAGCGGCTTTTACGCGTCGCCTAACCACCTGGCGGGGCTGCTCGAGATAGTCGGCGCTTTTGGGTTGGGCCTAACCTTCTTCAGCCGGTGGCCGGTCTGGGCCAAGTTGTTAGCCGGCTACGCCTCCGTTGTTTGCTATATCGGGGTGATTCTAAGCGGCAGCCGCGGAGGATACCTCAGCGTGCTTTTCAGTCTGCTGGTATTCGCCCTGCTCAGCCTGCGCCTGATCCGCGCCGCCGGGCCGACGTTTCAATTTCGCCTAACGATAGCCGCATTCGCGTTACTGGTCGTGGCCATCCTCGGGGCCTGTTTGATTATTCAAAAAAGCGATTATCTCTCCGAACGCGCAAGCCGGGTTGCTGAAAAGGATGTCCGACTCGACTATTGGCGGGCTGCCCTGCAGCAGTTTCGCCTCGCTCCGGTTTTCGGAACCGGGAGCCGAACCTATCTCTACTACGGTCGCTTGTTTCGGAGCCCCACCGTGCAACTGGATCCGGTTTACGTGCATAACGACTACCTCCAGCTCCTCGCCGAATACGGTGCAGCCGGTGGCGTCCTGCTCGTCCTCTTGCTCGCCCCTCATCTGCGCTGGGGCCTGATTTCGGCCCGGCGTCTCGGTCCCCGCCGGATTGCATCATCCCACATCATCCTGAGCAACAACATGGCCCTGAACCTCGGCGCGCTTTCCGCGTTGGCGGCATGCCTGGTCCATTCTTTTTTCGATTTTAACCTGCACGTGCCGGCCAATCTTCTTCTCGTCTGCTTTGTTTTTGGAATCCTGGCAACGAACGGCGTGCCCGAAGAGCAAGGCGAAAGCTCGCGCAACTGGACGCTCCTTCCCCGGTTCGCCCTCGCTGCCTTGTCGCTTCTCCTTGCGATGCAGATCGGTCGGCTCGCACCGGGCCAGTGGCACTTGGAGCGGGCGAGAATAGCCTTGCGAGGCCAACGGCTGGCGGAGTGCCTTTCGGAAAGTTCGAGCGGGCTCCAGTTTGAAAAACATCATCCGGAACTCTTTTATTATCTGGGTCGGACGCGTTTCCTGAGCGCAGATCGCGAACGCGACGCCGCGGCTCAGACCTCGCTCTACGGGCAGGCTTTTGAGGCGTATGAGAAGGCTTGGCGGATGGATCCGATGAACGTGACCTATTCGTTCGAGCTGGCGGTGACCCTTGATGCTTTGGGCAGATTTTCCGAAGCGGAATCGCATTTTGACGACGCCCGAAAGTTGGATCCGCTCTCTGTGCCGATCCAGGTCTACTACCAGGATCATCTCCGGCGCTGGAGCGGCGACGTTAACGCCCGTCGCAGTGTGCCCCCGCAGCCGGAGCCTCCGGCCTAGCGGCGCCTGACCCTGTGGATATTACGATATTTCATAAAAAAACGTTGCCCGAATCGGTGAGCAATTTTACTCTCGATGTTCAGTTCGGCCGGGTCCGGGCCACTCATGAGAATTTCCACCGCGCTTGGTCGCGCCGCTTTACTCTTACTAATTGGCATCAGCCTTCCTGAGATTGCTCGCGGACAGGCGAACGCTTCCGGCGTTACCTCGAGTTATGCCTCGAGCGGGGTGACTGCCGACGGCGATAATGTCGGGACGGGCCTTTTCGGCACTCTTCCGTTCAAGCTGACCCTGAACGTCAACGGCGGTTACGACGACAATGTTACCACCTCGGACCAATTAAAGCAGGGTTCGGCTTTCACCAACACCAGCGCCCTTGCCGAATATAATTTTGGCGATGCACGCACCCGCGTCAGTCTCTCGTTAGGAATCGCTTTTACCTACTATTACGACTACGTCGCGGTTGCCGGCGTCACCTCGCACGACTACGACATCAACATCCCTTTCCGCCTTTCGCTGATCTACAAGGCGAGTCCACGCTTCACTTTCGCCTCGGACATCTTCCTGACCTATACGAGCGAGCCTGATTTCACTATTGCGCAGGGATATAATCAGCGGGCCGGTAACTATTTTTTCACCCAGGACAAGTTCACTGGCACTTATATGTGGAGCCCAAGATTCTCCACCGCCACCAGCTACACGGTGGGAGCGCTCCATTATGACGACAACGTCCTCGGGAGTTTCGAGAACCGCTGGGAGAACACTTTCGGGAATGAATTCCGGTTCCTCCTCGCGCCGACCACCACGCTGGTGGCGGAATATCGCTATCAGATGTTCACTTACGTCGATGCCGACCGCGATTCCCGGACGCATTACGTCCTGGGCGGCTTCGACCACACCTTCGACCCGCACCTGAACATGACGTTGCGCGGTGGCGTGCAATTTCGTGAGTTCGATCCGAGCGGCAGTGAGACCGGGCCTTACGTTGAGACAAATTTGAACTACGCGGTCGCCAAGCGCACCACCGTTGGCTGGAACATTCGCTACGGGTTGGAGGAGCCCGACAATGCTTTCAGCCAAAGCCGGAAAACCTTTCGCACGGGACTAACCGCGAAACAGGATTTCACTCCGAGAATCAGCGCCATCGTAGGAGCGTATTATGCTCACGACGATTACCAGGCGCTGAACCAGACAGGCCTGTTCATTCCGGGATTCACCGAGCAGTCGGTCGATCTCAGCTTTAGCCTCCGCTATGCTGTCGCCCGCTATTGGGGCGTGCAGCTCGGTTACAACTACACCGATGTCTGGGGTGATATCTCTGCGCGCGAATACTCCCGAAATCGCGTCTGGGGCGGCGTCAACGTCACCTTCTAAGACCGGGAACCGGTTTACTCCGAGCGATTTTTCGGTAGGTTGTGCGGCTCTTGCTAGAGGGGTAAACAGGCATGGCGCAAACCGAAGAGGTCAAGCTACACTTTCTCGACTATTGGCGTGTAATCAGGGTCCGTTGGGTCCTGATCGGCCTTGCTTTTCTCCTGACCCTTCTCACTGCTGCGGTCGTCACTTTCTTCCAGCCGCGGGAATACCAGTCCTCCGTGTTCATCGAGGTTCGGTCCACCGCCGAAAATCCTCGCATCTTTAGCACCGGGGACCGCGATATACCGATTCACGATCCGCAGCTCGCGCCCACCGTTTTCCAGGTCATTCAACGAACCGGGATCCTTTACCCCGTCATCGAAGACCTGAAACTACAGCAAAAATGGGCGCGCGGTGGCGGTTCACTTAGCCGAGAGCAGGCCTACAATATTTTACGAGGCAAGTTGCAGGTCGACGAAATTCGCAACACCGACCTGCTGCAAATCAGCGTCTTTGACACCAATCCGCAGGAAGCAGCGGATATCGCGAACAAGATCGTTGCTGTCTATCAGGACAAGCGCGTAGAGGAAGAGAAGGAAATCCTGAATCGCGCCGTTTCGACCATGAACGAAGAGGTCGTGAAGCAGCAAAAGAAGGTCGACGAAGCCGCGGCCGAAGTCTCACGCATTCGCGATGAAGAGCACATCGTCGACTTGAATCCGGAAGGAACTGAGGACGCGCAGGCTCCGGTCAATCAAGTGGTGGTAAAACAGGAAACCGAAGTAAACGATGCGGAAGCGAAAGTCGCCAACCTGCAGTCCAAGCTCGATCAAATCGAAAAGGTCAAAGGCGAGGACCTGCTGCGCATGTTGTCCACCCTCGATATTCAGGATCCGTCCATTCAACGCACCCTGCCTTCCTACCAGGACGCGATGGCTCAGATTGCTTCGTCCTTGAACTCCGGTCTCGGCGAGAATCATCCGAAGGTGAAATCTTTGCGCGCGACCGCCGCGACGTACGCGAAGCAGTTGGAAGATCAGGTCGGAAGCATTCGCATCGCCTTGGAGAAAAACGTAAAGAGTGCCCAGTCCACCCGTGACCAGCTGCGCAAGCGCCTCGGAGAACTAAACAACCAGCAGCTCTCCACCAAAAATCAGAGCGCAAATTACACGCGCGCCAAGAATTCCTACATTAAAGAGAAGCTTCTTTTCGACAGCGTGCGTCAGCGTGCCCAGAGCCAGACCATGGAATTGGCCATGCCTCGCGTCGCCGTCAGCGTCAAGCAGGTCGCCGAGCCGCCCGCTTACCCCGCCCGTCCACGCGTCATGCTCAATCTCGCGCTCGGCGCATTGGTCGGGCTCGTCTTTGGCGTCGGTCTCGCTTTCTTCATCGAATACCTCGACACCAGCGTAAAAACGATGGAGGACGTCGAGAATTTGTTAGGTGTTCCGGTGCTGGCCATTATTCCGCAAGGCGTGGGCCTGCTCCACAAGGAGCCGGGTGACTCCCCGGACGCGGAGGCGTACCGAATTCTGCGAACAAACATCGAGTTCAATCGCAAGAGTCCGCAGGCCAACACCATTTCTTTGGTCAGCGGCGGCCCCGGCGAAGGCAAGTCCACCACCATGGCCAATCTCGCCTACATCTGCGCGCAGGGCGGCTATTCCACCCTGATCGTCGACGCCGACCTGCGCCGGCCGGTTCAACACGAGCTCTTCGATATCGCGAACAAGCGGGGCCTAACCAATTACCTCACTACCGACATGCGGCTGGAGGAGGTGATTGTTCCGACCACGGTCGAAAATCTTTCGGTTCTTCCCAGCGGCGTTCTTCCTTCCGACGCCGTCGGAATTCTCAACTCGCAGCGGATGTCCGACATGATCGCGGAACTAAAACTGCGCTATGACATCGTATTTTTCGACTCGCCGCCCATGCTTGGAGTCAGCGATGCATCGGTCATCGCCAGCGAGGTCGACCAGACCATTATCGTGGTTCAACATCGCCGGTTCCCCCGAGCCATGTTGACCCGCGTGAAGAACGCCATCATCGGTGTCGGCGGCACCCTTCTCGGCGTGGTCTTGAACAACGTCGATCTGAAGCACGACCAGAACTACTACTACTACACGAACTATTACGGGTATTACAAAGAAGGCGAAAACCCGCGTCGCCGTTCTTCGCGCCCGCCGAGTCTCGCTTCCGTCAAGACTAACGGGCAGTCGCATCCGGACGATTATTGATGAAGCGCTGGATTCTATTACTTCCCCTGCTCTTCCTGAGCGGACATCTCTTCGCTCAGGCCACCCTGCGCGTCGGCGATCCAATCGAAATCAAAGTCGGCGGTGTTCCCCAGGAAGAACAGCTTCAAGTCAACAACACCTATACCGTCGATTCCAACGGCTCGGTCAATCTGCCTTATATCAACAAGGTGCGCGCGCAGGGTCTGACCCCGGCGCAGCTGGCGCGTTCGATCGAAGAGAGTTATCGGGCGGCGAAAATCTACACCAACCCGAACATCACCATCTTCATGACGCCGACCTCGCGCTTCGTGAACGTCGGCGGTGCAGTGCGGATGCCATCGCGCGTTCCCTTCACGGAGGACATTACGCTGATCGCGGCGATCAACGCGTCCGGCGGCTTCAACGATTTCGCTGACCAGAAGAAGGTCAGGTTGCTGCGCGGCAACCAGGTGAAGGTCTACGACGTCCGCCAGATCCGAAAAGATCCTGCGCTCGACGTCCGCTTGCAGCCGGGCGATCGCATCGAAGTTCCGCAGACCTTCTTCTAAGCTGACGCGTTATCGGTCTGTGGCAATGAGCGCGCGGTGCCGCCACGCATAGGCGACACCGGAGTAAAGAGTCAGCGCCACCGTCAGCCATACCAGGACCCTGCCCGCCCGCCGCCAGGTCTGCACCCACCACAAGGTGGCGCTCGAAGCGATATGCAATTCGAGCACCGCGAGGAGGGTCAGAAAGAAAATGACAGTGATGATTTGCCAGGCTGTTTTCTGCTTCCCCAATCCCTCCGCCGGCAGGACCTGACCTTGGGCGCTCGCCATCAGGCGAAGCCCGGTAATCAAAAAATCGCGCGCTACCACCGCAGTCGCGGCCCACGCGGGAATTGCTTTTAACGGCACCAGCGAAATGAACGCCGCCGCCATCATGATTTTGTCCACCAACGGATCCATCAGTTTCCCGAAGTTGGTGACAAACCCGTAGCGGCGCGCAACCTCTCCGTCCACAAAGTCGGTGATACCGGCGATCAGGAAAATGATCAGGGCAGAGGTGCGCGCGTATTGCCATGAAGAATTGAGCGCCGCTACGAAAAGAACCGTCAGAGCGAGGCGGCTGATGGTGAGTCGGTTTGCCCAGTTCATGACAAAACTTTTTCGGCCATTGCCTTCGCTCCAACCTCAGTGAAACGCGGATGCTTCCAGATCGGCACCCGCTTTTTCAGTTCATCGATCAGCCAGGTCATGGCAGCCAGGGCCTCTGCGCGATGAGGAGCGGTCAATCGCACCAATAAAGAGGCTTCCCCAGCCGGCACGAAGCCGACCCGATGCCGCACGATCGCGCCTTCCAGTTCGAACTGAGTCATCGCCTCCTGGGCGATTTGCTCGAGTTGGTGCTGAGCCATGACCGCATGCGCTTCGTATTTTATTCCGTCGATCCGGCGGCCGTTTTCCCGAGCGCGAACCACGCCCCGGAAATCCAAAACGGCACCGGCGGCGGCGTCAAAAACAGGCAAAGGCGCCTCCAGGTCAAAACGGCTCGATAAAAGTTCGCAAACGAAATCAGCCATGCTTCCTTTTAGCTTCGCGGTTCGAGAGACGCCGGCTCTGCCCGCAAATCAATAGGAGATACGAAAATGGACCTTAATCAATGCGATATTGGCCTGATCGGCCTGGCCGTCATGGGCGAGAACCTCGTCCTTAATATGGAGTCGAAGGGCTTCTCCGTAGCGGTCTTCAATCGCACCACCGAGGTAACGGAAAAATTCGCCGCCACGCGCGGCAAAGGCAAAAACATCCGGCCGGCGACGACCGAGCAGGAGCTCGTCGGCTACCTGAAGTCTCCACGAAAAGTGATGATCATGGTCAAGGCGGGTCCGCCGGTTGACTCAGTGATCGAGAAATTAGTGCCGCACTTGAGCAAGGGCGATGTCATCATCGACGGCGGCAACTCCCTTTTCACCGACACCCAGCGGCGCTGCAAGGATCTCGAATCGAAAGGAATTCATTTCGTCGGCTGCGGTGTTTCCGGCGGTGAAGAAGGCGCGTTGAAAGGCCCCTCTCTCATGCCGGGCGGATCACGCCAGTCATGGGAAATGATCGCGCCGATTTTTCGGAAGATCGCTGCCCAGGTCGATGGTGAACCCTGCTGCCGCTACATGGGTCCGGATGGGGCGGGTCATTACGTGAAGATGGTGCACAACGGCATCGAATACGGCGACATGCAGCTGATTTGCGAAGCCTACGCCATCTTGAAAGACGTCGTCGGAATGGACGCATCGGCGTTGGCGGACGTTTTCACGGAATGGAACAACGGCGAGCTCGACAGCTATCTCATCGACATTACCTCGAAGATTTTTCGCAAGATCGACCCGGACACCGGCAAGCCACTGGTCGACGTCATCCTGGATAAAGCGGGCCAGAAAGGCACTGGCCTTTGGACGCTGCAGTCGGCCATTGCACAGTCGGTCGTAATTTCGACCATCAACGCGGCGGTCGAAGCGCGCGTGATCTCCTCTCGAAAGGACGAACGTGTCGCCTCCTCCAAAATCCTGCCGCAGCCGGCGCCGAAACCTTACAGCGGCGACAAAAACAAGCTGGTCGAATCCGTGCGCCAGGCTCTTTACGCCTCCAAAATTGTTTCCTACGCGCAGGGAATGGAGCTGTTAGGCGCAGCCAGCCACCAGTACAGTTGGAATTTAAACTTCGGCGACATCGCGACCATTTGGCGCGGGGGTTGTATCATCCGCGCGAAGTTTCTGAATCGAATCACCGAGGCCTACGACCGCGATCCCGCGCTGCACAATTTGCTCCTCGATTCCTATTTCACCGGCATCATTGCCAAGACGCAGGACAACTGGCGAACCGTTGTCGCCGTCGCGGCCGAGCATGGCGTTCCTGTCCCGGCGTTTGGGGCCTCCCTCGCATATTTTGACAGCTATCGTTCGGCGAGGCTGCCGGCCAATCTGTTGCAGGCGCAGCGCGACTTCTTCGGCGCGCATACCTACGAACGAGTGGACAAGCCGGGGGTGTTTCACACGGAATGGCTGGAGTCAGATAGGCAGCCCGTGCAAAAAAAGACCCCGCCGAAGGAAGGGCCAAAACGGCACGCGGCTGAGTAATTACATTCGCTGAATCGACTGCCGAGGCACCCGCCCGGACCTAACAAAAAAGGGCTGGCCTAGCTGCCATCTCGTTTCGTAGCCTCGCGACGGAATCAATCCGACACGGTGTCGGAAAAATTCCGTCAACGCCCGGGCCAATCACTTACATATGCGTACAACCCTTCCTTCTTTCCTGGCCAGTCTAGCGATCAGCATTGGGATGTTTCTTCCGGCTGCTCACGCGACGTCATCATCCGAATCAGTTCTCGACGTCACCGCCGACGGCATGTTCATGCCAACGGGGAAGGCGCTCATTCTCGCTCAACTTTCGGCCGCGCCCTCGCCGTCCCCGTCGCCAGGCACGGCCGCAGCCAGCCAGCCGATGGCGGAAGCGCCTCGAATCATGGTCACCGGCTCGAACATTCCGACCGCTGAAGAAGTCGGACCTAACCCGGTCCAGTATCACACCCGCGCCGACCTCGATAAATCGGGTGACCGAACGACCGAGCAGTACCTGCGCGATTTGCCGATCGCGAATGCCAATGGCGTTCCGGTCTCTAATAACGAAAATGGATCTAACACCGCCGTCGGCGCGGCCGCGATTGCGCTACGCGGTTTCGACTCCAGAGCGACGCTGGTTCTGATCGATGGGCGCCGCGTTGCCCCTTACCCGACGGGCAACAATCCCGGACCGATTAATGCAATGTTCGTCGATTTGAATTCGATCGCGCAGGCGGCGATCGAAAACATCGAGATCTTGAAAGACGGGGCGTCAACGACCTATGGCGCCGACGCCGTCGCCGGGGTGGTCAATCTCAAAATGCGTCATTATTACGACGGCGCTGAAGCCAGCTTTCAATACGGCAACACCACCGACGATGACTCCGGCGAAGTCGTTTCTTCTCTTATCTTCGGCGTCGGCAACAAGAATACCCAGATCGCCGGCGTTCTGAATTTTTATCACCGCAATTCCATCGCAAATCGCGACCGCTCTTACTCGGCCGTGCCGCCGTTCCTGAGCTCGAACGCGACTCCTTACAATCTTCAACTAAGCAGCGATGTCGCCGGAGCAGCCGGTGGGCAAAATCTGAACCCAAACGGAACAGAATTCGCCGGCGCTCCCACGGGATCCAACGGGAGCTCGCCGGCGAGCGCTTACCTCTACAACAAGGACGCACGAGTCAGATCCGCCAGCGGTCAGCTGCCAGGATATAATTTCAACCAGTTCTCTCTATCCTTCCCAAGCGCCGAGCGTTATGGCGGTTACTTCCGGGCCGAGCACAAGATCGCGGGCGACCAGCTGGTCCTTTACGGCGATCTGATGTACCAAAATGTCCAGGCGCATAACGAGTTGGCTCCGCCCGCGACGGGATCATTCCAGACGGCGGGACAGGTCACGCTCGCCATTCCGTCGGATGTTCCGGTTGCGCCGGGAGCTGAAGCGCCACACACCCCGACGCATGCGGAAACCGGCGTGCCAGCCGATGCCTATAATCCTTTCAACCCGTTTCATCAGATTATTTCGGGCGGCACACGCGCGCGTCTGGCCGAATTCGGCAATCGCGTCTTCGACAACGAGACCGATGCGTTTCTCAGGTACCGTGGGACTGAAGGGCGACAAATTATTCGGTGGCGATTGGGGGTATGACACTGGTTTTCGCTACAGCCAGATCAAGAACGTTCAGACCGGGGACCAGGTTTCGATCTCACGATTTAATCGCATCCTGAATCAAGCCGACCCCATCTTTGATCCAAATTCATCCGAATATATCGGCACGACCACGGCCTTTAATCCGTTCGGCGACGGCAGTGTCCCAATTGCGTCCAATGCGGCGAGCATTGCTTACGCCAGAGCCCATCCCAAAGATGAGGACGTCTCCAAACTGGCCACGCTCGATGCCAACATCTACACCACCAACTTGTTCGAGCTTCCCGCCGGCGGCGTTGGTTTCGCAGTCGGCGGTCAGTTTCGGCGAGAGGATCTGTCCGAACAACCTGATGAATTAAACCTGGCCGGCGATATCGCGGGAAATTCACCCGTCCCGGCCGTGCGCGGCGGCAGGAAATCCTACGCCTTTTATGCCGAAGCCAACGTTCCTGTTTTTAGTCCGAAAAATGAAATTCCGGGCTTCCATGCGTTCGATATCGTTGCCTCCGGCCGATATGAAAACTTCCGCAACAATGATACCGACGTGGCCGTTCCAAAAGTAGGCGGACGCTGGCAACCATTCGATGAGCAACTGACAATCCGCGGTACCTGGGGCGAAGGTTTCCGCGAGCCAAGTTTGGAAGAGTTATTCTCCGCACCGATCTCAGGTTTGAAACTCTCGCATGATCCGATGAATGGCGGAGCTTTTGAACCCGAAACGAATGTCTTGGTGCTGAGTAACCGCAATCTGCAGCCTGAAGACTCCAGTTCCTACACCGCCGGCATCGTCTACACCCCGAAGTATGTGCCGGGACTGACCCTTTCGATCGACTTCTGGGGCATTCGCCGCGATGGCGTGATCGGCTCGTCTCCCGCTGATCAAGTGCTCGCTCGTGAACTGGCCGGCACGCTCCTACCTGGCGAAGCGGTCGAGCGCGATCAGGGTGGAAACATTACCCGCATTGTTACCCAAAATCGAAACCTGGGTGAGCAATCTGCCGACGGAATTGACTTCGGCATCCTTTATCAGCGGCCGACCCCGTGGGGGGTGTTCACCTGGTTCACCGATATGACCTATATGTACGACTTCCGTTATCCCGAAGGCGAAACCGCTTTCGGATTGGGACTCGGCGATGGAAACCTGGTTGGATACACCACGAACCCAGGCGCTTCGAACGAGGGCTATTATGCCTGGCGAGTGCAAACCCGGCTCGACTGGGCCTGGCGCGGATTCGATCTGGTTGCGACCGTGCATTACATCGACGGCTTTGATGAACTGGATGCGGATTTGAGACCGCACTCGGTCGATTCGACCGTGCGAATCGATTTGCAGGCTTCTTATGACTTTACCGCGCTTCTCCCAGTGCAAAACAATCCGGTCGCGGGCTATGCCAAGGACGCGAAAGATGTGTCCAAAGGTCCGGACGGAAGGTTTAGCCAATCAGCGGACGAGCAAACAGCCAATTATACCAATTCATTTTGGGAACACCTTTTGCGCGGGACCGTCATCACCGTGGGCTGCAACAATGTTTTCGACGATGATCCTCCCTTTGCCTCCGGCGAAGGCGGTAACTCCGTTGGATATCCCGGTTTTACCTACGACTCCACCGGCCAGTTCGTCTACTTCCGCATCACGAAAAAGTTTTAAGGCTCTTGCTTCAGGAAGGAGTTCGCGGAAAGTCTGAAGCGGAAGACCGCTCCATGCCTACTTACGTTTACGAAACAGTGGATTCCGCGAAGCCGGCGCGCCGCTTCGAAATCCAGCAGAGCATGAAGGAGGCGCCATTGCAGAAAGATCCGGAAACCGGCGAACCCGTGCGACGGGTCATCTCCGGCGGACTTGGGGTGATGGTTGGCGGAAAAGCCTCCCCACCGAAAAGCGGAGGCTGCGGTTCCGGTTGCGGCTGCCACCACTAGCTACGCTTCCGGCCTAACCACGAGGCGCTGACCACCTCAGACCGTGTCATCCCGAGTCGCGGGGATGCGATCGAGGGATCTCCCGACGGGGCTGAGTTACGCTCCGCCAACCCTGACTTAGTCGCACCCATGACCGAAATATGAGCGGGTGTGCGGCGGGAGCCGCTCAACACACCTCAGTGAAAGTCGTGCGACTCCGACCCCGCCAGCTGCTCATGCGCCAGCGGCCGGAGTTCATGCGCCTTAATCAAGACCACGCCTTCGGAGTTCTGCACTTCGCCTTCGATGAGCAGAAATGACTCTTCCGTAATCAGGAGGCGCATCTTTTCGAAAAGATCGGGGTCGACGATGGCATTGGAGACACCGGTTTCATCTTCCAAGCTGATAAAAACAAAGCCGCGCGCCGTCCCCGGTCGCTGCCGGCAGATCACGTTCCCGGCAATTTGAATCCAGCTGCCATGACGAGCCTGCGCCAGGTCGATGGCCTTCCAGGCGTGGGGCACATTCGCGCGCAATAACTTCATCGGATGAGGTCCGGTAGTCAGGTTCATCGTCCCGTAGTCGGCGTTCACCCGTTCCTGGATGGTCATTGCGCGCAGCGGCGCACCGGCGCCGGAGGAGCGCAAATTCGAATCCGTTAACAAGTCGTCATGGAGCGGCTCTTCCACTTGCCAGAGAGCGGCCCGACGATGTCCACTCAGGCAATTGAGCGCGCCGAGCTCAGCCAGGCTGCGCAGTTCATCCTTGGACAAAGGAACGCGACGCTTGAAATCATCGAGGCCAGAAAAAGAAGCGATCTTTCTTTGCCTAATCAGTTCTTCAGCATGCTCCTGGGTCAGCCCCCGCACCACGCAAAAACCGAGGCGAACCGTATCATCAGAAAGCACCGTGCACCGCCAGTCCGAGGTCTCCACCGAAACCGGCTTCGTTTTAATCCCGTGGCGCCGGGCGTCTTTGACCAAGGTAGCTGACGAATAAAAGCCCATCGGCTGATTGTTGAGCAGGCTGGCAAAAAACTCCGGTGCCCGATGCACCTTCAGATAGGCGCTGCCATAGGCGAGAATGGCAAAACTGATCGCATGCGATTCCGGAAAGCCGTAAAGCGCGAACGATGTAATCGAGTGAAGGATCTTTTCGATCACCTCCGGCGCGACTTCCTTGCGCAGCATGGCTGAGCGTAGCTTTAAACTGACTTTCTCCATGCGTTCCTGGGAGCGGTGAAAACTGAGCGCCCGCCGCAGCTCTTCCGCTTCATCGCCGCTGAAATCGGCCATCACCATCGCGATCTTCAACATCTGTTCCTGAAAAAGAGGAACGCCTAACGTGCGCTCGAGAATCGGCTGCAACCGCGGATCGAAATACGTAATCTCCTCCCGCCCCGCCCGCCGGGCCAGGTAAGGATGCACCATGTCCCCCTGGATCGGACCCGGCCGAATAATCGCCACTTCGATGACCACGTCATAAAAGCATTTCGGCTTCATCCGCGGCAGCGTCGCCATTTGCGCGCGGCTCTCGATTTGAAAAACGCCAACGGTGTCGGCCTTTTGCATGATTTCGTAAGTGGCCGCGTCGTCCTTCGGAATATGCGCGAGATCGATCGGCCGGCCGCGTTCGCGGCAGAGCTCGAGGGCGTCTTGCATCACCGACATCATGCCCAGCCCGAGCAGGTCTACTTTGACGATCCCGAGATCTTCGCAGTCATCCTTATCCCATTGGGCCACGACCCGGCCCGGCATGGACGCATTTTCCAAAGGGACGAAAGAACTCAAGCGGTCCTGGCAGATAATCATCCCGCCGGAATGCTGGCCGAGGTGACGCGGCAGCCCGTAAATCGCTTCATAAAGACGAACAAACGCCGGCATGCGCGGATGCTGTTTGGGCAAACCGGCCTGCTCAATTTGCGATTGCAGGTCGAGCGTGTGTGGAAAATCACCGTTCGCAAACAGGTGCGAAAAACGATCGAGAATACCGGAAGAAAAATTGAGAGCCTTGCCAATCTCGCGCGCGGCGCTGCGTCCGCGGTAACTAATTACGTTGGCGGTCATGGCCGCGCCATGTTTTCCGTAGCGGCGATAGATTTCCTGGATGACCTGTTCGCGGCGATCACCACTTGGCAAATCGAGGTCAATATCCGGCCAGCCTTTGCGGCTTTCACTGAGAAACCGCTCAAAAACGAGATGACTACTGACCGGATCGACCGGCGTGATCCCGAGACAATAACAAACGGCGCTATTCGCCGCGCTGCCCCGGCCCTGCACCATGATGTTGTGCTCGCGACAGAAATTCACGATGTCCCAAACAATCAAAAAGTAACCGGGAAACTTCAGCTTTGTGATCAGGGCGAGTTCTTCTTCCAGCTGGCGTTTCACGGCCGAAGTAATGGCGGCATAACGCTGCTGCGCGCCAAAGAGAACAATCGTGCGCAAAAACGAATCCATGTCGTGACCACCCGGCACCGGGAAGTCCGGAAATTGATAGCCGATATTCTCCAGGGAAAAATTCAGGCGTTCGGCCAGGTGAGTCGTGTTCTCGATCGCTTCAGGCAGGTCGCGAAAAAGCGCGCGCATTTGCGCATCGCTTTTGAGGTGTCGCTCGGCGTTGCCGCTCAATAATTTCCCAGCCGCATCCAGGTGAGTGTGCTCCCGGATACAGGTGAAGACATCCAGGACTTCGCGCCCCGCCGGGGTGGCGTATTGCACCCCGTTAGTCGCGAGCAACGGCAAACGAAACGCACCCGCCAGGTCAATCAGTTGCTGATTTTGTTTCTCTTCTCCCCTAACGAGATGCCGCTGAATTTCGATGTAAACGTTTGCCCGACCGAATGCGTCGATTAGAAATTGCGCGAGATCTGTGAGATTCCGGGGAGCGCAGGCGGCCAGCCTGCACCGTCCGGCAGCTTGCCGGACGGATCGATGACGACTTTTGGAATAATTTTCCGATGTTTGCGGCAAGCTGCCGCAAACTGCAGGCTGGCAGCCTGCGCCCCCCAAGCCAAACAACGCCACTAAACCTTCGGCATATCCCGCCAACTCCGCCCAACCCACCGAACACTTTCCCTTCTCGCTGCGCAGATGCGCATCGGTTAAGAGCTGACACAGATTCCCATACCCCTCGCGTGATTCCACCAGCACCGGCAGAACCACGCCGTCTTCCATCGTTAATTCACAGCCGATGATCGGCTGAATGCCATGTTCGCGCGCCGCTACCGAAAAACGCTGCGCACCGTAAACGCCGTCGCGATCCAGTAGAGCCACCGCCGGCAGTCCCAGGTTTGCCGCGGTGGCGGCGAGATGTTCAGGAAAGGACCCGCCGCGCAAGAAACTGAAAGCGCTGACCGTGTGCAGCTCGGCGTAGGACATAACAGCGATGGAAACGATTAATCGTAAATTCCATCGACCTCCCAGGAACCGGCACCATTTTCGTGACAGCGAATCACGGCGCCGTTTTCCATCGCCACGTCCCATTCGCGCCGTCGCCAGGCCTGCACATCCCACCATTGACCGGAAAGAAGATAAGGTCCTTTCTGGGCAAGAAGAGGGCCGCGGCCGTGCTCGCTTTCCAAATGAATCAGTCTGCCTTTCTCACCGAGCACAACTGCTTTGCGATTTCTGCGGACGCGACGGAGAGCCGCCGGTGCGCGCCCCTTGTTTTCACTCTCCGACGGCAGGTCCGCGCTCTGCCACCCAAAAGGTTCCATGGTAAAAACATCCGGCTGATGCGTCTCCTGCATTCGCGGAGTGCCCACGCGATCGGATCCGACCAGCCCCGTTAGGCGAGCCAAGGTTTCGTAAAGCTGATTGGGATCGCGCAGAGCTGCTTCAAACAATCCAAATTGCTGCTGAATGCTGCGGGTCGGCAGAAGTCGAAGGGCCAGGGCGGTGATCGGATGTTCCGATTGAAACGATTCCAAATGGGTATGCAGCATCCGGAAAAGGATCTCCTCGTCCGCGGTTGGCTGGGGAATTTTAAAAGAGCGCTGGTAGTCCTCTTTATTGGAAAAAGTGAGTTGCAGCGTCAGTTCCTGCGCCACCAGGTAAACTCCCTGCAGCCGAAGCGAGAGTTGGCCGAGGAGACGCCGCAGCACAAAAAGCAACGGTTCAATCGTTTCGACTTCGCATTCGAAGTCACAGGCTTCGCCTAACGATTCCGGCGGATGAACAAATCTCAGGATGCGATTGGACTTTCCAGCGGCGCGTTCCCATAACTCCGCCGCCAGCGGGCCAAGCCGCGCACTGAGCTTGTCCGGATCCAGCGGCCGTAAATCACCCAGGGTATAAATTCCCCACTTCTGCAGAATGGCCAGGATCTGCCTGAGCTGAACCCGTCGTTCTTCTGCTCCCTTCGTCCCCGGATTAGCCACGGCTTTAAATTAAAACCCGGGGCCAATATGTTCAAGTGAACATTTATTCCGAACGGCGATTTAACAGCCGTTTCTTCGCCTCATCCGGCAGATCCGAAGTACTGATCCAAGCCGACGCCGCCTGCGCATCCGCGCGCATCCAAGTCTCCGCCGCCGATTGTACCTGCCCGATCCTAAGCTGTTCGTCCCCAATCGAATTCGCCCACTGCACCGCCGTGCGCGGATCGCTGCGCGCGACGAATTGCGAATAGGAGGAGACCGCATGATCCCGCGCCGACCCCGCCGGCAAAGTCGAAACCCAGTTCCCGGCCGCCGAGGCGTCGCTCTGCGCCCATTGCATGACCAGGTTACTGAAAATGTTGGTGCGGGTGATTCCATCTGGCATCGCCATCGCCCACTGACTGGCACTTTGCGGATCCGTCCGCGCCCACTGCGCCACAATTGCACTCGCGGCATTTCCTTGCGCGGCACTCGGCAGTTCGCTGAGCTTGCGCGCCGCCCCCGCGGGATCGCTCTCGGCCATCCCTTCGACTACTCCCTGAAGAAGATAATTTCGCAGTGACGAATCCGAGACCGAGGACGCCCAGCTGAAAACCGTATCCGGATCATTCCGGCCCCAGCGATTGACGATCATGCGCAACAAGTTCTGCCGTTCGGTGCCGTCGGTGGAGCGCACCGCGTAATCGGCGGCCGCGCGCGGGTCCGTTTCGCACCATTGCGACATGATCGAATTCATCGCCGAACCGCGAATATTCTTCGGCAATTTCCCCGCCCATTCGACCGCTGTTTGCACATCTGTGTTAGCAAGTGACCAGGCGATTGAATTGGCTGCGCTCTCCTGTCCTTTTCCAGGCGGCATCGCGGCAACGAACTGGCTGGCAGAAACCGGGTCGCTCTGCGCCCAACTCTGCAAGGCCGCGGTGAGCGCGCGATCTTTTCCTTCGCCAGTGGGAAGTTGGTCGGCCCAGGCATAAGCCGCGCGCACATCCGACTGCGCCCATTGCCGAACGATTTCCTGAATTGACTGATCCCGCGAAGCGCTGGCCGGAAGGGTGAGCGCTTTCTCCGCTGCCTTCACCGGATCGCGGTTCGACCAATTGGTTAGGGCGCTCTGCAGCGCGCGCGTCTTCGCTGATCCGGGCGGCAGACTGCTGGCCCAGGCAAAGGCTGCCTCCGGGTCCTGCCAGACCCATGTTCCGACTACGCCCTGGATGGCATTATCACGCCCATTGGTCGGCGGCAGGCGCAGCGTTTCGTTGGCCGCCGCCGCCGGATCGGAAGATGCCCAGCGTTGAAAAATGGTCCAGTAAGCACTGGAGGATCGGTTCTGCAGTCCGGGCGTACTTCGCAGCAAATTGAGAGCGCCTAACGGGTCCTTTTCCGCCATCGCGCCAATCGCGCTCTGCACTGCCTGATCCTTCACCGGTCCGCCCGGCAATTGTTGCGCATAAGCGAGCGCCGCCTGCGGATCCTTGTCCGCCCACCCGCTGATCGCGCCCTGGATGCCGTTCATCTTCTCGCGCATGGTCGGAATGGCCTCGGCGAACGCGAGTGCCTCCTGTGGGTTCAGTTCGCCCCAGCGCGAGATGACCGCTGACATGACCATGATCCGGTCGCTCGGACGCGGAATCTTCTGCGCGAAATCGACCGCGTCCTTCATGTTTGCCAAGTCCAGATGGTCGACCGCAGCGTAAACACGGGAGTAGGCGCGGCGGCCTCGTCCGTTATCCAACGCCTTCTTTAAATTCGCAATCACCTCAGCGCCCGATTTCGGAATGTCCTCCGCTGCGGCACCTTCTTCTTTCGCCGGTGTCGCCTTGACCGATCCGGCGGCGGTTTGGGGAAGAGACGCCCTCGAGGGAACCGCCGTAATCGCTTTCACCGCCGCTTGTTCAGTCGGTGCGTTAGAACCGACGTAACGTCCGAGAACAATCCCGGCACAGAAGACCGCTGCCCCAACAGCGATGGCAATAAGGCGCGAACGTGTCACCGGTGGGAAGTTAAGGCAAAAGTCGCCCCGTTAAATGATTTTCACCGGGCACTTGGGCAACGCCTGCAGGAACGATCTGCCGTAAGGCTTGGTCACGATGCGGTTATCCAGAATGACGACAATGCCTTCGTCCGTTTTTGTCCGGATCAGTCGACCGACGCCTTGTCGCATTTTCAGGATCGCTTCCGGCAGTGAATATTCGGTAAACGGGTCGCCCCCGCGCGCCTCGATTGCCTCCAGTTTCGCCTCCACCAGAGGATGATCCGGCACGGCGAAGGGTAGCCGCGTAATGATCACGTTCGAAAGCGCCTCGCCCGGAACATCGACTCCCATCCAAAAACTGTCGGTGCCGAAAAGAACACTGCGCGGCGTGGTTTTGAATTGCTCGAGCAATCGGCTGCGCGGCGCACCTGAGCCTTGCACCAGCAGGTTCAGCTTGTTGGCCAGGAAGAACGATTCCAAGCGCGCCGCGATCTGCTGCATTCCGCGATAGCTGGTAAACAGGACGAATGCGCGTCCGTCCGTCTCCTTCACAAAATGTGAGATCCACTCGGCCAGGGCTCCTTCGTATTGCGTGCCGCGGGGGTCCGGCATCTTTTGCACGATGAACAACTTCATCTGCTTTTGAAAATTGAAGGGGCTGCCTAACCGCAGCGGCTCGACGTCATTGGCGCCGATCCGGGTGCGAAAGTAAGCGAGATCGGCGCGACCAACCGCCAGGGTCGCGCTGGTCATGACACAGGAACATTCCTCCCGGAAAAGCATGCTGCGCAGCACCCGCCCGATCTCTACCGGCGCGGCGTTCAAGCTGAGGTAGCGCGCGGTCTTGCCTGTTTGCTCGACCCAATAGACGTGGCCTTCACAGGTTTGATCGAGAAAGGCGGCGATGCCGAGACGTGCGTCGGAGATGCGACGGCCCATCTCCTGCAGTTCGGCCTTGAGAAACTCGTCATCATTCTTGCGCACCAACTCGGAAATCCGTGTCTGCAGCCCTAACAAGCGTTCGGTGACGATGTCCGGCGCGAAATCGACATCGCGGACGCGATATTCGCGGCCTTTCTTGAATTCGCAGCGCGCCTCGATCTGACCGAAAAATTTATCGAGGTCGTCCACCAGTTCAGCCGCCAGCACAACGCCCGGAGCATCGCGCGTGACGGTGAAGAGACCCTTCTTCGTCCGCGCATTGTAGAGGCGCTGAATGGTCGAGCGCAGGCCGTATTGGGAAACGCCGATTCCAATATGACGGGACGCGATCTGTTCGATGGTGTGCGCTTCGTCAAAGATCAGGAAATCGTTAGGGAAGAGAAAACCGCTCTCACGCACCTGCTGTTCTTCCGGACTCCCCAGCAGCAGAAAAAGCAGACTATGGTTGATCACCACCACGTCGGCAGCCTCGAATCGCTTCCGCGCCTGGTGGTAGAAACATTTACCGTCCGTCCCGCAGCTCTTGCGGGTGCAGACGTGCGCTTCGCTGCAAACCTGCGTCCAAACCTTGGAATCCGGCTCGAAGTCGAGGTCGCTAATTGACCCGTCCTTGGTTTTCCCCGCCCACTCCGCAATGACCTCCAGCTCTGCTTTTTCAGGCCCGGTAAAAAGCTCGTTCGCTTGCTGCAGGGCGCGCTCCAGCCGCCGCGGGCAGAGATAATTTTGTCGGCCTTTGATCAATGCCGCCTCGAACTCGATCGGCAAAATCTTCTTCAGGATCGGGATATCCTTGTGCAGCAGCTGTTCCTGGAGATTGATGGTGTGCGTGGAGATGATCGCCTTCTTGTTATTCTCCCGCGCATAAAGGATGGATGGAACCAGGTAAGCCAAAGATTTGCCTACGCCCGTGCCGGCTTCGACCACCAGGTGCTGCTCTTGCTCGAGGGCGCGTCCCACCGCCACCGCCATCTCCTGCTGTTCGCCGCGGAATTCGAAGTTGCGCGACTTCGAGAGCAGCCCAGTCGGCGAAAAGATCGTCCGGATCCTTTCAACAAAATCGCTACCGAGGTTTTCTTGTAGGGCTATCACGGCGAAACAAGGACTTTAAGGCACCAAGAACCAACAACCAAGCACCAGACAAGGTTCAACCACCAATAATCGAGCGGTCGCAACGCGCGCGGGGCCATTGGAAGTTTGGCTGCAACGCGGGTGAAGGAGCGGGCAGGCTTTCAATCTGGAGTTTCCCTGGCTGTTGAGTTTGGAGCCCAAGGGCTTCACCGGGCGACGTGCAGAACCGGGAGGCTTACGCTAGGATAGTTACTTCCAATCGCTGCCTGGCATAACCTGATGCGCCTCCTCGATCGCTACGTCATTCGCAATTTCCTGCAGGCCTACATCTATTGCATCCTCGGGTTCCTCTCGATTTGGCTGATCTTCGACATCAGCGACAACATTTCCGTTTTTCTCGAGGGTCATCTCGGCTTCTTCCGCGTCGTTCATTACTACCTCACGCAGCTCCCGCAGATCCTCGTTATCCTGCTTCCGATTTCGCTCCTCCTCGCCCTGCTTTTTGTGCTCGGCCGGATGTCACGAGCGAATGAAGTCGTCTCCATGTTAACCGCGGGCGTCAGTGTTCCGCGGCTGTTGCGCCCGCTGATTCTGGTGGGCCTCCTCACCGTCGCCGCCAGCACCGCGCTGAACTATGCGCTCGCTCCCCACGCGGATGCCGCCCGCCGAACTGTCCTCAGCACCGAGCAAAAGATCCGCCGCGAATCGACCATCGAGGGCCAGATTTTTCGTAATCGCACGGATTCGCGGACGTGGTTTATCCAGAATTTTCGACGCCACCAAAACACCTTCAACAACGTGGAAATTCTCCAGCAGGACACGAACGACAACATCGTGACCACCTATCTGGCCGGCAAAGCTCTTTATCACCCCGACTCGAGCTCGTGGGAGCTGCAAGGCGCGAAGGTGATCCACTACGACCGAATGGGGAACATCACCGGTGAAGAAGATCATCCTTCGTTAGTCCTCGATCATTGGAGCGAGACGCCTTTCCGCCTGAGCAGCGCGAATGTCCGCGCGGAATCCCTCAGCATTCCCGAGCTGCGCGATTACTTGCATTTCAACGCCGATTTTCCTTCCACCCTGCTAGCGCCTTTCCGCACCCACTTGCATTATCGAATCGCGCTGCCTTGGACCTGCCTCGTTGTCGTCTTCATTGCGGCGCCGCTCGGCATTGGTTATTCCCGGCGGGGTGTTCTCTCCAGTGTGGCCGCTTCGATCATCCTGGTTTTCGCGATGAATTTCCTGACTCACCTCTTCCTCGCTCTCGGCGAAGGATCGCGCGTTCCGTCCTGGATCGCGGCCTGGTTACCCAATCTTTTGTTCGCGGTGATCGGCCTTTATCTACTCTACCTCCGCGCGACCAACCGGGATG
Source organism: uncultured Verrucomicrobiae bacterium (assembly GCA_963746035.1). Lineage (GTDB taxonomy): Bacteria > Verrucomicrobiota > Verrucomicrobiia > Chthoniobacterales > UBA10450 > JBBRDU01. Next base: position 933,998 of record CAVUZN010000003.1, read on the forward strand.
GGCTTGGCTTTTCATCGCTGCGCCTTCGGCGTACAGTTGCAACATGAATCCGCTGGCGAACGATTGGGCGATCAAGCATCGCTCCGACCTCTGCAGTGTCACCCAGCGGCCGTTCAGCGAAGGCGAGTATTTCTACACTCTGCTTTTTCGCGATGCCGAAGGCTTTCGTCGGGAAGATATGACCGAAGAGGCGTGGAGTAACCGCAACGAAAACATGCAACCGTTTTCGTTTTGGCGAACCAGGTACCAACCCGCGCCGGCCGCTCCGACCGAAGCCCTGGGCAAGCAGAGCGCCGAGGATCTTTTCCGCCGGCTTATCTCTTCCGAAAACCCGCCGATCAACGCCTGCTACGTCCTCGCCGCGATGCTGGAGCGCAAAAAGGTGATCAAGCAAATCAAGACCGAGCAGGACGGTAATCGTCGTCTCCTCATCTACGAACATGGCGAAAGCGGAGACGTTTTCATCGTGCCGGATCCGCAACTCCGCCTGGCTGAGCTCGCCTCCGTGCAGGACGAAGTGGCAGCGCTTTTGCGCAGCGCGACCTGAGACCGGTCTTACGGCAGGGACAAGCCAGGCGTCGCTCAAAAGCTGATCCTGTGCGAGAATATCGCCGCAATGGCCCCTGCATTACCCTGGTTTCGGAACGGTTTCCCCCTTTTCCTCGCGCCCATGGCCGGCGTGACCGACAAGGTCTTTCGCCAGCTCTGCAAACTTGAGGGTGCCGACGTCCTGACCACAGAGTTCGTTTCCGCCGAAGGAATTTTTCGCCGCAACGCGCGAACGGAGGAATACCTCGATTTCGCAGAGATGGAACGCCCGCTCGGCGTGCAACTTTTCGGCGCCGACCCGGCCCATATGGCCGAAGCCGCGCGACAGGTTGTGGATTGGGTGCAGCCTGATTTCATCGACCTGAATTTCGGCTGTCCCGTCAATAAGGTAGTCGCGAAGAACGGTGGGTCCGCTTTGCTGAAAGATTGTCCGACCTTGAGCAGCGTGGCCGGAGCGGTTGTGCGCGCGGTCGCACCGGTGCCCGTTACCGGCAAGATCCGTATCGGCTGGGATGAAAACTCGATCAATGCGGTGCGCGTCGGCACCATCCTGGAGGAACAGGGGATTGCCGCCGTCGCCGTCCATGGCCGCACTCGCGCCCAGGGTTACTCGGGGAATGCAGATTGGGACGTGATCGCTGCAGTGGCAGAAAGCCTAACCATTCCGGTAATCGGCAATGGCGATATCACCGGTCCGCAGGACATTGCACGACGGCAAAGCGAGACCAAGGTGGCCGGCGTCATGATCGGCCGGGCGGCCATGACCGCCCCCTGGATTTTTCAGCAGGCCAAGCATTACCTGCGCACTGGAGAGCTTTTGCCGGCGCCGAGTCCGGCCGAGCGCTGGAGCTTCATTGTGAAACATTGCCGCCTGCATGTGGAAAACTGGGGTGTTGAAGACAAGGCCATGCGCGCAATGCGCGCGCGGTTGATGGCGTATGCCAAAGGAATGCCCGCCGGAAAAGCTTTGCGCGAGCGGTTCCAGCACGTCTCCACCGTCACCGAGGTGGAAGAAATTGCCGCCGATCACATCGCGGCCATCGCTGCAGCGGTCGAAGAGCCGCTCGCTAACGTGCGACCCCACGCCTCTCCGTCCGTTCCCTTGTCCGCTTGAGGATTTAAGTCAGGATGTAAATAATCCGTGGAAACGATTACTCCTCCTCCTGCACCGTCTTACAAGATCGGTAACGAGCGGCTCATTCGCATCACCGAAGGAGCGGCCGCCAAGCTTCTGTCGCTGCTGGATAGACAGGGACGCAAAACCGGAGCCCTGCGCGTGGCCGTGATCGGCGGCGGTTGCTCCGGCTTGCAATACAAAATGGATCTGGTCGACGGACCGGCCAATCGCGACATCCTCGTTGAAAGCTCCGGCGTTCGCGTTGTGGTCGACCCGAAGAGCGCGCTTTTTGTGAGCGGTTCGCTGCTCGATTACAGCGCCGACCTGCAAAAAGGCGGATTCAAGGTAACCAATCCGAATGCGGTGGCGCACTGTTCCTGCGGCGAAAGCTTCGCTGCCTGAGGCGATCCCGGGAACGCCGGGATCGAAATGACGAATGCCGAATGATTAACGAATGGCGAAGCCCGACCATGGCCTCGATTATTTCGCGGTACTCGGCGAGGAGCGCCGGCCTTGGCTGGATGCGGACGCGCTGAAACAGAAGTTTCAAAAGCTGACGCTCGCTTCGCACCCTGATGCCCGGCTTGAAGATGAGGATGTAAACGACTTCACCGAAATCAACGAAGGGTATCGTGTTCTGAGCGATGCGCGCCTGCGCTTGCGTCATCTTCTCGAACTTGAAGGAGCTCAGCGTTCCGAGAATCAGCCGGTCCCGCCCGATATCGCCGAGCTCTTTGCCTTGGTGGCGAATGTCGTCCAGGAAACAGGCGCTCTCCTCGCGAAGTTGCCCGCCGCGACCAACGTTTTAAGCAAGTCGCTTCTGCACGCCGAAGTGGCGCGACAAGACAAGGCGCTCAAAACCATCCTGGCCGAGCTGCAGCAACTCGAAAATGCGTCGCTGGCAGAGTTGCGCGACCTGAACGATTCCTGGCGCCGCGATCGGCCGGCGGCAATGGCGCGTTTACCGGAAATCCACTCCCGGCTTGCCTATCTTCGGCGCTGGCTAGAACAACTCCGGGAACGAGAGTTTCAGCTCTCCGCCGTTTGATTCGTCATTAGTTATTCGCCCTTCCTCATTTCGGTTAGCTTCGCTAACCGTGCATGTTCATTTGAACTTGCGGAAGCGGCCAATCCACGGGATACTCGGACCATGCTAACCACTCGGCAGCGCAGCGTTCTCGAGTTCATCCAAAACGAACAACGGGAAAAGGGCCTAACGCCCAGCACCCGCGAAATTCAGGGACACTTCGGCTTCGCCAGCCAGACGTCGGTCATGCAATACATTGCCACCCTGGAGAAAAAGGGATTTCTCAGCCGGCAAGCGCGGAAAGCGCGCGCCCTGATTATGCCGCATCAAAAGATGGGCATCACGGACATTCCGATCTATGGACAGATCCCGGCTGGTATGGCGGAAACGGCGGAAGAAAACATCGAAGGCCATGTTTCGCTCGATCGCGAAACGGTGAATGCTTCGCGCAACAGCCGCACCTTCGCCTTGCGCGTTCGTGGCGACTCGATGATCGACGCACATATTCTCGACGGCGATATCGTTATTCTTGAAGACCGCAAAACGGCGCGACATGGCGACATTGTCGCCGCATTGATCGACGGGGAAACGACCTTGAAGCGCTACGTCGTCGATCGCGGCCGCCCGTATCTCAAAGCGGAAAATCCGCGCTACCCGGATCTGCGTCCTGCTCGTGAGCTTCGCATCCAGGGCGTGATGGCTTCGCTGATGCGGAAGCAGGGCAAGAACGCTCGCGCCTGAGCTGAATCGGCTGGATCTCGATTCCACACTGGGGCGGCGGCGTCTCGCCGTTAAGCACCTGTTCGTCGTCCGACGTTACCCATTCGGAATGCAACATTCCCAATAATGTTCAATTGAACATATTGATTCATTGTGGAAAAATGAAGCGGTATGGAGAGCTGCCGGAAAATTGTCGACCTGCGCAAACTCCTGGCGGAACGGTTCCCGCAGGTTCCACTTCAAGCCGGCGCGCACACTTTAACGACCGGGCTTTCCCTGCTCGATTCGGCCGCAGGCGGCGGTTTACCGCGCGGGGCGATTACTGAAATCAGCAGCCCGGCGCCGAGCGCCGGCAGTGCTTCGATCATTGCGGCGCTAATTGAAGCTGCCGCCGGCTCCGGTCAATGTGTCGCATTGATTGATGGGCGCGATTCTTTCGACCCAGCCGCGCTTCCTTCCGACTCTTTGCGTTATTTGCTTTGGGTGCGTTGCGACACCGCCTTAGTCGCATTCAAAGCCGCCGATCTTCTCCTCCGCGATGGGAATTTTCCGCTGGTCTTGCTCGACCTGGTGCTCAATCAGACTAACGAGTTTCGAAAAATCCCCGCCACCTCCTGGTATCGCCTGCAGCGTTTGGTTGAGCCCACCGCCACCGCCTTTGTCGTCCTGGCCCGGCGCAGTCTGGTGGCGAGCGCGCATCTCAAGCTTTCGCTCCAGAACCAATGGACCCTCGACAACTTCGAAAGCCCGGAAGCCCTTTCCTTCCTCCGGCTCCAAGTCGAGCGCACCCATTTTAATGTGCAGGCCGACGCGGCCGGCTGAAATGAATAAGTATGCTTTTTGCCACGATTTATCTGCCCAATTTTCAATTACAGGCAGCATTACGGCACGCTCGTCTGGCCCAGGATAATTCCGGCAAAGTGAACGATACCCGTTCGTCCGTTTCTCACGCCGCCGTGCTGGTGGGCGACGAAAAGAAGCCGGTCATTTTGCAATTGAATGAAGCGGCTCGCGCCAAAGGCGTTCACCTTGGGATGAGTCCGAGCCAGGGACTGGCCCGCTGTCTCGACCTGCTGATTCTATCTCCGCAGCCGGAACAGGAAGCTGCGCTGCAGGAAATTCTTCTCGAGCAGGCGTTCACGCTCAGTCCGTATGTCGAAGCGACCGCGCCGGGAATCGCCACCGTCCAATTCATGGACCCGCGGAATCGCGAGAAGCCAATTCTCAAGGTCGTCCAGCAGCTGGAAAGCTATGCAATCTCAGCCCGGGCCGGCATCGGTTCGACTCCGGATATCAGCTATCTCGCCGCGCACCTGGCGAAGCCTTTGCTTAACGTGGAAAACGCTAACGAGTTTCTTAATCCGCTGCCGCTGGAAGTCTTGCTCGAAAACCACAGCAACTAGACAGGAGTTACAGAATTAACGGAATCGGAGAGAAAACTTCGGAGACACGCAGGATTCCGAATCTTTAATCCTGTAAATCTTATGCTGTGTAGTCCCGATCCTAACCACCCGCATAATTCGGGTACTTCTCGTGCAGTTCACGCTCGGCTTTGCCCGCTTCTTCCGTCTTTCCTGCCTTGGCATAGGCAGCCGCTGCCTTCGAGAGCGCCCGCGGAGTGATCGCCGGGTCATCGTAGAGCAAGGCCACACCCATGTAGGCTTTCCCAGCATCATCAAACTTCCCGCGCTCCACCTGAACGTCGCCCGCGAGAAGGCGAGCCTCGGCATTGACCTGACCTTCCGGCTGCAAAGACATGATCTCCTGCGCAATTTTTTCCGCGTCGTCCGCCTTGTGCACACCAATCTTAGCCGCGCCTAAGGCCAGCAACACTTTCGCCTTGCCGGCCGGATCCGTCGCCGTCTGCAGAGTACTGCGTAAACGCCTTTTCTGCCTCTTCGAAATTCTTCAAACGCGATTCCGTGTCGCCGAGGTAGAACCAGAAGTCGGGCCGAACCCCGGCGGTGCTGCCCGTTCTTCCCAGCGCGCTCAGGTATTTCTCTGCCGCCGGATAATTCTTCTCGTTGTAATTCTCCACGCCGAGCCATTCCAAAATATTCGCGGGAATGGCCGCGGCAGGGTTGGCTGCCAGGAACGTGTCCACCTCGTTCGTTAGGTTCTTGCGATCCTTCAAATAGAAGTAAGCCGAAACAATGCGCACACTGGCGGCATCGTAATACTGCTCCTTGTTCAGTTGCCGCGCCGCGTTCAGCGGGGCGATGCAAGTTTTGTAGTCCTTGGCGTCGAAGGCCGCTTTCCCAATGTAAAACTGCGCCTGCGCCGCGACCGAACTCTTCGGGAATTCCTTGAGCAGCTGCCGGAAGGTGTCACTCATTCCTTTATTGTTGCCCTGCTGCCCCAGGATGAGGGCTTTTTGCTGCATCGCTGCTTCCCTTTCTTTCGCGTTAGGATAACGCGTCAGAATTGCGTTCAAATCGGAGAGTGCGACATCGTAATTTTTGTCCTGCTGATAGGCCATCGCGCGCTGCGCAAAGGCCGCCGGAGCCTGTGGACTTTCGGGAAAGGTCTGAATGAAGAAGGTGCAGGCTTCGACGATGTGCGGGATGTCTCTCGCCTGCACGTAGCACCAGGCAAGCTTGTAAGCGGCATCGGCTCTGAGCTTCGGTGAGAGTTGGCCTTCCCGAACCTCCGCGTAAATCGGCGCTGCTTCGCCGTATTTGCCTTCTTTGTAAAGCGCTTCAGCCTTGAGCAGCCTGGCCTGGTCGGCGCGTTCCGCGGCCGGACTTGTTTCCAGGAATTGATTAACCGCCTCCACCACCTCGGCCGGCGAGCTATTGTAGATGTTAATCAGCCGCTGGTACTGCGCGTCCTTCGCTTCCTCGCGCTTGGGAAATTTCGCGATGATGTCCGCGTAAAGCGCATCAGCCTCTTTCGCGTGCCCCAGTTGCCGCTGCGCATTCGCCGCCAGCAACATCAACTCGGGTCGCGACTCTTCCGGGAAGCGAGGCGGCTGCTTTTCAAACTCAGCAAGGAGCTGCTGGTATTGTCCTGAAATGTAATAAAGACGGAAGATCGCGACTTCGGCGATGCCTTTGAATTTCCCTTCGGCGCTGGAACGTCCCTTCTGCAAAAGCGTCGTCGCTTTCTCCACCATCCCCTTGTCGATCTTTCCTTTCTCCGGCTGGATCAGGTCGAGCGCGATGATGCCGCCGCGCACCGCCGCTTCCGCTTTCGCGGAGTTTTTCTGAGCTTCATTGGAGAGCGCCTCGTATTGTCTTAGCGCATCCGCTTTTCGGCCACGGGCCAGCAAGATGGCGCCGGCGGCAGAACGCGAGTCTTCCCGATAAGGATTCGGGTTCTTGGCATCGATCACCTGAAGGTAAAGCGCGAGCGCGTCGTCCTTCCGATCCAGGCTCTCCAAACAACGCGCTTCGAAATAGCGCGAGGATAGAACTACCGGGGCTTCCTTCGACTTCGCGGCGGCGCGATGAAATAGGGGCAGCGCTGAGCCGTAATTTTTTTCGGTAAACGCACTCTCGGCCAGGACGTAAGCGGCGGGAGCGGCAAAGTCGCTTTCCGGATAATCGTCGAGCACGGCTTGGAAATTTCGTCGTGCCGCCGCTGTTTTGTTGAGCGCGCGATAAGATTCGCCGAGGAAAAAGAATGCATTCGCCCGGCCGGCGGCGTTGGGATATTGCATCAGATACTTTTCAAATTCCGGCACCGCCAGGTCATACTGTTTCTGCGCGAAAAGGCCGTCGGCATACTCCAGCTGTCGTTGCGGAGAGGAAACGTTGTCCGTCGGAGCCGACTCCGCGCCGCCCTGGTCAGGGGCGGGAGCAGCCTGCGTCGGGATTCGCGGTCCCGGCGTCGCCGGCGGAGGCTCGTTAGCTGGGATCGCCCGGCGAACCGGCGGCTCGCCTTGAGCAAACCCTGACCCGACCAGGAAAAGGCCGGTCCCGATTGCGATCAGACCAGCGCACCGCGCTGCCTTCATTTCGCGGTAGCGAATGCAATGTTGCTAACGCCGGCCTGACTGCAGACGTTCAGCACTTCCACAATGTTCTTATAGGCGCCAACTTCATCACCGCGAATGACCACGGCTTGTTCTGAGTTGAGCTGAACCAGATTCTTCAATAAATCGGTAAGCTCGGCCGTATTCAGGTTGCGACGGTTCACCACCACCGTTCCATCCGATTTCACGTTAATCACCACGTCGCCAATTGGTGCGCTCTTCTCCTTGGCCGCAGTCGCTTTCGGAATCTTTACATCCAGCTCGTTCTCATTACGCGCCGCATTCCAGGTCATGAGAAAGAAAATCAGCAAAAGGAGGAGCACATCCACCAGCGGAGCCAGCTGAATGCCGGGATGAACCAGAGGGGCACGGCCGCGCAAATTCATATCATCAGAATCGCAAACCTAACAAACCAGGGCGGCGACGTCTAAAATTCGTCTTCCAACAAAACCGGCGTCCGTTCCGCGCGCTTGTCGTATTGGACTGAAAGCAGGGCGAGCACGTGGGTGCAGGCGGATTCCAGGTCCGAAATGATTTTCTGCACCCGGCCACGAAAGAAGGCATAGAAAATCATCGCCGGGATGCCGATCACCAGTCCGGCGCAAGTGTTGACCAGCGCTTCGCTGACGCCTTTGGACAAGGCCATGTAACGCTGGCTGCCGAGATCGGCGCCGAGCGCGCCGAAGGAGCGGATGATTCCGATAACGGTCCCTAACAGGCCGAGCATCGGAGCAATCATCCCAATATCGGCGAGGTAGGTTACCCGGTTGTTCAAACTTGAAGCGACGCGAGTCCCTTCTGTTTCCGCGATCTCCCTCACCTGCTCAAAATCTGCATTCGGATTCTTGGTGGTGAAATCGAGCACCTTCTGGACAACTCGGGCAATCGCTTCGCCATGCCGATTGGATACCGCGAGCAGGCCGAGGTGATCCTTCTTCCGTAACAACGCGTCGGCCGTAGCCATGAATCCGGTCGAGACAACCGCGCCCCGCCGAATCGTCATCAGGTAGATGACCACCAGCATGACGAAGAAAACGGAAAGCGCGAAGAGCACATACATGACCGGCCCGGCCATGCGCAGGGCGTCCAGGATGCTGACCGGGCTCGCGGCGCGCGCCGCATCAGCCGCGGGCTGCGCTGAAGTGGTAACCGACTGAGCGAAGAGGGAAGGAGCGCTCGCCAGCAAGGCAAGCTGCAGGAGGAGAGTTTTCATGCAGAAAGGCTGGCTAACATAGGTTCGGCCAGCCTTCGATGCAAACCAGCCTCATTCCGTAAAACCTCGCTGCTCAAGGGAAGTTGCCCTCGATTTCCCTCAAACGAACGTGTTTAAGGCGGTGCGGCGGCGCACCCGCAGGATGTGGGCGGGTTGAATCTCCGGGTCCAGCTCCACGTAATTGCGCCGTCCCGTCCAGATATACTGAGCATCGCTGAGGAGGTCATGAACCTCGTAAGTCGCGTCTTCCATTCCGCCGAACTCGTCGATCGGGACGTCGAGAAATGAATTGTTTTTGCGGTGCGGGTCCAAATTGACCACCACCAAAATGATGTTATCCCGTGCCACCGTCATCTTGGAGTAAAACAAGATCGAGCCGTTCTCGGCCTGGTGGAAACGCAGGTTGTCGTAAAGTTGCAGCGCGCGGTTCTCCTTGCGAATGTGATTCAGGCGCGTCAGCCAATCCTTGATGTTGCCCGGCGCATCCCAGTCCCGCTCTTTGAGCTGGTATTTTTCGGAATCGAGATATTCTTCCCGGTTAGGCAAGGCCGCGTTCTCGCAGAGCTCGAAGCCGCTGTAGACGCCGTAGACACTGGAAAGGGTCGCCGCCAGCACCGCTCGAATCATGAAAGCAGGGCGGCCGCCGGTTTGCAGGTGAAAAGGGAGAATATCGGGCGTGTTCGGCCAGAGGTTTCCGGTAAAATATTCCTTCATCTCCGTCTGGGTGAGCTCGGTGAAGTATTCGGTCAGCTCCTGTTTCTGCTCACGCCAGGTAAAGTAGGTGTAGCTTTGGGTAAATCCCGCCTTGGCCAACGCCTTCATCATCTTTGGCTTGGTGAATGCCTCGGAAAGGAAGATCGCGTCCGGATATTTTGCGCGCACGCCGCCGATGAGATACTCCCAGAACGGCACCGGCTTGGTGTGCGGGTTATCGACCCGAAAAATGCGCACGCCATGACCGCACCAGAAAAGAATGATGCTCTTCATCTCGTTCCAGAGCTCGCGCCAGTTTTCACAGCGAAAATTCAGGGGATAGATATCTTCGTATTTTTTCGGCGGATTCTCCGCGTACTTGATCGTTCCATCCGGGCGATGAAAGAACCATTCCGGATGCTCACGGACGTAGGGATGATCGGGCGAACAGTTGATCGCGAAATCGAGTGCGATTTCCATGTCGCGCTGATGGACTTCCTTCACCAGCCAGTCGAAGTCATCGAGCGTTCCCAGGTTTGGATCAATCGACTTGTGACCTCCTGCTTTGCTGCCGATTGCGTAAGGCACACCAACGTCGTCCGGCTCCGCTTTCAGTGAGTTGTTCTTCCCTTTGCGATTGGTTTCGCCGATTGGATGAATGGGCGGAAAATAGATGACGTCGAAGCCCATTGCCTTGGCATCGTCCACTCGCGGAAGAACCTCGCGCAGCTTTGAACCCCGCTTCGCCGAACCGCCGGCGGAACGCGGAAAAAATTCATACCAAGTAGCGAAACGCGCCGCGCGGCGATCCACCACCACGCGTGGAGGAGGCGCATATTGCGTCGCCGTCGACCGGTCCGGGTAGAGCGTCATCAAGACTTCCAACTCCGGCGACCGCGCCAGCGCGTCGATCTCCGCATCGTCACCCCTCCGGACGGCGTCGCTCAACTCCAGGAGGCGTTTCGCGTCCGTCGGTTCATGACAGCGTTCCGCTGCTGCTTTCAGCAACGTAGCCCCCTCGAGCGCTTCGGTAGTCAGATCTTTAACGCCGGCGGCAAATTTCGCTGCGAACTCATGTTGCCACCCATGGAAGATGTCGATCCATGCTTCGACGGTATACTCGTAAATCGCCTGTTCATGCAGGGTGATCGTCCCGCGCCAGCGATCGTTCTCGAAGAACGCCATCGGCGTTTCGTTCCAGCGCGTCTCGCCAAGAATGCGCCACTTTATTGCCGCTGCCACCACGTCATGGCCATCCTTGAAGATGTCCGCTTCGACCATGAGATCATCCCCGACGACCCGTTTAATTGGGTAGCGCCCACCGTTCACCAACGGCTGCAGATTCTCGATTACAACGGCAGGGAAGGCCCGAAGCATGGGCCTTCAATCAATCGAGATTCGTCACGGACGAAAGCGGAAATCTCCGCCTCTTACCGACAATAGGTGCTTGTCCCAGCTAAAGCTCAGACTGCGAAGTAGAACGCGCACTCGTACAAACCCGAGTTGCGTGTTTCTTCGCGGCGAACTTTCGTTCCAAGCACCGCCTCAAACATGTCCTGTTCGAGTCTTCCCACGATCGGGTAGTCGTCGAGCAAGTTCATGACTGGCGAATGGCATTCAAGGATTTGCGGGCCCCCTTCTTCCTCGGTGCTGAACTGCGACATATAACCCTCGCTGTCGCGCAACCGGGCCAGCCAGCGCGCGCGCTCCGCGACGTTGTCGCCCTTCACCTTGGACTTGAGCGCAGCCGTTCTGCGTTCGAACACGTTGTAGAGCAGTTTCTCAGGAACATTTGGCCCAAACGCCTCGCGGGCGGACTTCAAAAGCTCGAGGGTGAAGCCATTGCTGTCCGTTTGGAAGAGGTCGTGAGTGCGGCGGGTCAGGCGGTAAACCATTTCCGGCCGTCCCATCTTTTGTGGTCGCCGCCAGGTGTCGAGATAACCGTCCCGCTGAAGCGTCAAACAATGCTGTTTGATCCCCATGTAGCTCATCTTCATTTTGCGGACGAGCTCGTTCACAGACATGCCCTTAGACCTCTTCAGCGAGTTCAAGATTTCCAGCCGCTGGGTGCGACCAATTTCGGCTAGCATTTTTTGATTCATGGCTGAGAGGGGGGGTTGTTTAAGCGCCCAGTTTACCCGTAGGCCACTTGAAAAAACAACTAGAAAATTTACGCAAGTTACGGGCAGAAAAGCAATTATGCCCGCTCGGTTAGGCCAGCCGTTTCCCGGAACCGGGATCAAAGATATGTGCCTTATCCCCATTCATTTCGAACTGAAACCGGTGTCCCACCTCGTGGTGATCCATGGGCTTCTGGCTCCGGCAAACCACTGTGTGAGAGCCCGTCTGGAGGTATAAATTCGTCTCCGGTCCCATTGGTTCGACCATGTCGATAATGGCAGGGAAGCTCCCCGTCGGCCGGTCGCTGGACGTGAAACGGGCAAGTTCGATGTCTTCCGGTCGTATCCCCAGGAGGACCGGCCGGTCGAGAACATCCCGGAGCGCTTCACGTCCCTGCCCCGGCAAGACCAGCTTGATCGAGCCATTCTGGAACTCGCTGAATTGGAATCCATCCTTGGCCGCGGCAAGGGCGCCGTTGATGAAATTCATCGGCGGGCTGCCGAGAAAGCCCGCCACAAAAAGGTTGGCCGGCTTTTCGTAAAGCTTAATCGGGCTGTCGATCTGTTGCACCACGCCGCCGTTCATGACCACAATCCGGTCACCCATGGTCATCGCTTCAATCTGGTCGTGCGTGACATAAATCATCGTCGCTTGCAGACGCTGATGCAGCTTGGTGATCTCAGTCCGCATCTGCACCCGCATTTTTGCGTCGAGATTTGAGAGAGGCTCGTCGAATAGAAAAACTTTTGGCTGTCGGACGATCGCGCGCCCGACAGCCACGCGCTGACGTTGCCCGCCCGATAATTCCTTCGGTCTTCGTTCCAGCAGATCTTCGATCCCGAGGATTGCCGCTGCGTCGGTCACGCGTTTTTTGATCTCGGCTCTAACGTATTTCCGCAGCTTGAGGCCGAACGCCATGTTGTCGTAGACGGACATGTGCGGATAGAGCGCGTAGTTTTGGAAGACCATCGCGATGTCGCGATCTTTGGGCGGTACTGCGTTAACGAGCCGGTCGCCAATCAGAATCTCGCCTTTCGAGATCTCCTCGAGGCCTGCCACCATCCGTAACGTCGTCGACTTGCCGCAGCCTGACGGACCAACCAGGACAACAAACTCGCGGTCCCCCACTTCCAGGTTCACGTCCGATACGGCCGTCACCTCGCGACCCCGCGTCCCGGTGTAGGTTTTGTAGACGTGGCGAAGGCTGACTTGGGCCATGGGGAGTCCTTATTTCGCGGAAGCGGAGCCGACGAAAGGAACATCAGCGACTTCCACTCGCACTGGTGCGCGTTCCGGCTCATCCGGCCGGATGGCATCCAGCCGATATCCGGTATGAAAGAACGGCCGTTTCAGATAACCGAGCGCAATTTCTTTCCCGACCGTCTTGCTGCGGGTTGCACTCGTAATCCAGCCGGCATCCTTATCCCCTTGGCCAATCGGCCGAAGCTTCATCCCCGTTTCCAAGGGCACGTCCGAAAGCGAGACAAACCCGGCCAGTTTCTTATTTTTTTGGCCGGACATCTTCATCCGCGAAATCACTTCCTGTCCGATGTAGCAACCTTTCGCGTAATCGATCGCCTGTTCTTCCAAGTCGGCTTCAACCGGGATGATCTCACCCGTCCATTCGCGATTCCACCGACCGACTGCGTGTTCAATTCGGAAGACCTCCATCTGCGCATCATCGCAGAAAGTATTCGTCGTCGAGATGATGCTGAAAATGGTGTCGTGTGCGACCATCTCGGTCCAGACATCCCAGCCCGGCTGTCGAAAGCGGTCACATTTTGCTACCCGACAGGATTCCGGCAAGGCCGGCCGGCCGGGACCGAGCACATGAAACAAAGCGTAATCCGCGCTGATATCGGTTAGCTCAATCTCATCTGCGATGGCATAGCGCTCGAGACGAGCCGGCAAAGTTGTGCGCACCTCCGGATCCGAATCGAAGACGAAAGCTTCATCCGCCACGGAGAGGAAAATCAATGCGTCCATCTTGCCCTTGGCGTTGAGGACGGACGCGGCCACGACCTGAGCGGGAGATGCTTTACCGGCGTCGTTCGTGATCTGTCCGTTCAAAAACCGAAGACGATCAGGCCCACTCAGGCGCAACTTGGTGCGCCCCATCAAATCGAAGAAGAGATTCTTGTTCTGCTGAGGCGGCTCTGCCATTCCCATTCGACCCCCGGACTGCCTGCGGGCCTAACGACGCAGCAGGCGGCTAAAAAAGCTGCGATGCTCGGGCACCTCGTCCTGCTCCGGCTCGAGCTCTTCATCGGAATCGTGTTCCGCCACCATGACATCGCCGTTCGCCTGCGTCTCGGCCATTCCTCTTTCGTCCCGCGCCGGATAAGTCTGCGGCATCATGGGCTGAGGCACCGGCGGCTCCTCGGCCTTAGCCGGTTCTGTAGAAGATTCATTGGTCGGGACCGGCATTGTCTGCTGTGCACTTGCTGCAAACAGCTCCAGCCCCGCCTGCTCCGCTTCGGGCTCGGGTTCGTCCGGGAAATATTTTCGAATGACCGCTGAATAATCTTCATCGCCGTGACCCTGGTCCGTCTGTTCCAGCAATCGGTCGCGCGAGGCAGCCGTCACCCCAAGTTCGAGATGATGAGCCAACCCCAGACTACTCGCGATCTGCACATCTTTGAGCATGTGCTTAACCGAAAAGTGCGGCTCAAACTTTCGTTCGAGCATTTTCGGAATCTTCATGTTCAGCGTCGTCGAATTGCTGGCGTTGCCCTGGAGGGCGGAGACAAATTTCTCCAGCGGCACGCCGCTGGCATGGACGAGGGCCATCGCTTCGGCAGTGGCCTGCACCGTCGCCGCGGTGATCATGTTGGTGGCGAGCTTGATTGCCGTCGCGGAGCCGACATCCCCGATCTCGAGCAACTGCTTACCAGAAGCTTCCAAAATCGGGCGCGCTGCCTTCAAGGCGTCTTCCTTTCCGCCAACATAATAAACGAGTTCCCCTCTCTCCGCGGCTTCCTTGCTGCCGGTGAAGGGCGCTTCCACAAAACGTGCGCCGCGGCGTTCCACCACTTCCGCCGCTGCCGTCATCGTGTGCGGCGAAACCGTGGAATGGGCTATCACCAGATGTCTGGCACCGAGGCCGGGGCTCAAATGCTTAACGACAAAATCGAGCGCGTCGTCATCCGAAACAAAAATCTCGATGATGTCGCACATCTCCGCCAGCTCAGCCGGTGCGCCGACGAAGTTTGGGACCGGTTTTGGCGTCCGGTTCCAAACGAAGACGTGATAACCTTTATTCCGCAGCACGCGCTGGATGCGGCTGCCGATGATCCCCAGGCCGATAATTCCGACGTTCTTCCGTGTGCGACGTGACATTTTTCCAACTCCCGGGCCGCCCGCGAGGCGACCGACCCATGATGAGACTGAAGTCTAGCGCGCCCGAGTGCAATCTTCAATCTTGGCAAATCCCCTGCCGGCTGGGTTTTACGCCGAGGTCGAGCCGAAACCCTTCATTTAAGGAGGCCTTCGGACAGGTAGGTCAGGGCGACGCGCCCAACAATCTGAAGACTCTCCGAGCTGATTTTGTCCATCGTATCACCAGCGGTGTGCCAGGCCGGAAAATCGAAATCGATTAAATCGATCGTCGGGAGGCCGGCCGCATTCAGCGGCGTGTGATCATCCAGGATCCCGCCGCTAAAATAAGTGAAGTGATCGCGAACCTTCAGTTTTTCCGCGGCCGCGAAGATTCCCGCCACCATCTCCCGCGGCGAGTCGGGCGGCAAGGTTATGCCTAACGATTTATCACCAACCATGTCGAAAAGAATTCCGCGCTTCAGCTTTCCCTTTTTTCCGTCGAAATCACGAACAAAGTAGCGACTGCCGAACAATCCGTCTGTTTCCGTGAAATTTTCGTAGGCTTCCTCGCCATCGAAGAAAATCAGCTGCGTTCGTTTGGCCAGCGCAGGTTCTTGCCCCAGGGCCCGACCCACCTCAATTAGCAAGCCCGTGCTGGAACCTCCGTCGTTCGCCCCAACGAACCGCAGGGTGTCGAATGTCTTCGTATCGTAATGCGAGCAGAGCAGGATTTCCGGAGCCGCGTGATCGCCAAATGTAGCGATCAAGTTCACGAAAGTAACCGGCCCCCGTGGCGTGTCGGAGATGAAGGTTTGCCGCTCCGTTTGCCAGCCCGCGCCGCGCAATTCCCTTTCAATGTAGGCGCGCGCTTTTTCGATTGCCTCGCTCCCCGCCGGCCGGGGCCCCAGTTCGACCAGCCGTTGCACGTCGTGCAGCGCACGGTCGCCGGAGAAACGCTCAGGCAATGATGGCGTCACCGCCCCCAGCGAACCCGCCGCCAGGCTAGCGACGAATAGGAGAACGAATGTGCTGCCTAACGACACCCGGATCCTCATCAATCGAGGTGCTAATCGTCCGCGCTCACTCCGAGCAGGCCGAGGATGCGTTGCAGATCGTCCTCGCCGAAGTAATCAATCTCGATTTTCCCCTGCTTCTTGCCCGGGCGCAGCGTCACGCGTGTGGCCAGTCGCTGTTGCAGCCGGTCCTGCAGGTGTTGCAGCGCGGGCGTCTGCGCACCGTCCGCCGCTCCATTGCGCCCTCGTTTCGATCGCCTCGGGCCCGCCTGTTGCCTAACCAATCGCTCCGTCTGGCGAACAGTCGCGCTGCGGCGAAGAACCGTTTCCGCCACCAGCAGTTGCTCATCGGCCGCCTTTAAACCCAGCAAAACCTTGGCGTGCCCAACCGAGATCAGTCCCTGCGTCACCCAGGTCTGCACCTGCGGGTGCAGTTCCAGCAACCGCAGCGCATTCGCGACCGCGGCGCGGCTGCGGCCAACCTTGGTCGCGATATCTTCCTGGCGCATGCTGAACTCGCTGGCCAGGCGAGCATAACCCTCCGCCTCTTCGATCGCGTTCAGGTCCGCCCGTTGCAGATTTTCGATCAGCGACAGCTCCAGCACCTGAAGATCGTTAGCCGTGCGGATAATAACTGGCAGCTCGGTCAATCCTACGGACTGGGCTGCGCGCCAGCGCCGTTCGCCCGCGATCAATTCATAACGGCCATTAACTGAACGAACGATCAACGGCTGGATTATTCCGTGTTCGCGGATGGAATTAACCAAATCTTGTAGCGCCTCGTCCGCAAATTCGCGGCGCGGCTGCATTGGGCTAGGGACGATCTGATCCCGTCGAATTTGATGGATCTTCTCCCCACCCGCGGGTTCCGGCGCCGCGATCGGGCGCGTGCTGCCAATCAACGCACCGAGTCCTTTTCCGAGCGCTGACTTTGCCATGGCCCAAGGCTACCGAAGCGGTGGACCCATGGCAAACCACAAGGTCTCCGCCCGTCCCTTTTTGAGGGTCCTTGCGCAGGGCGTCGGCCCACATAGCATCGTGCATGTCGAAAACAGACGGCGTCTTCACTCTCGGCCACTCGCCCGATCCCGATGATGCCTTCATGTTCTACGCACTGGCGGAGAACAAGATCGACCACCGGGGCTGGCGGTTCGAGCACCTCCTCCAGGACATCCAGACCCTGAACGAACGCGCCACGCGCGGCGAACTGCACATCTCCGCGATCTCCATCCACGCCTACGCCTACGTCCTCGACAAGTATGCGCTGCTCCCTGCGGCGCGAGCATGGGCGACGGCTACGGCCCGATGCTGGTCGCGCGCAAACGGCGCCGGCCGCTGGCCGACGACGCTTCAGCGTCAACGACTGGCTGAAGAAACGCGATCGCCGTCCCCGGCAAGATGACCAGCGCCTTTCTCGCGCTGCAGCTTTTACTCGGCGAGACGTTCGAACACATCGTCGTGCCCTTCGACCAAATTTTCGACACCGTCGCGAAGCGGACGCGCCGACGTCGGCCTGATCATTCACGAAGGCCAGCTCACCTACGCGAAAGCAGGATTCGCAAAGTGTGCTCGATCTCGGCGTATGGTGGAAAGGCGAGACCGGGCTGCCGCTCCCGCTCGGCGGCAACGTCATCCGCAAAGACATCGCCGCCCGAGGTGCGCCGCGATGTGTCCGAGATCCTGCGCGAAAGCATGCGCTACGGGCTCGCGCATCGCGCCGCCGGCGGTCGACCACGCCATGCCCTAGGCGCGGGACATGGACGCGGAGCTCGCCGACAAGTTCATCGGCATGTACGTGAACGACTACACGCTCGACTACGGCGACGCCGGCCGCGCGGCGATCCGCGATTCCTCGCCCAAGCCCACACCGCGCGGTTTCATCCCGCGCCGGTGGAGTTGGAGTTCGTCTCTTAAACGCAGCCAGTATCGCCTCCGCTGCGGCAGGAGCCTAACGAGAAGGCTTCTTCTCTGCCGCCGGCGTTTTACTGGTCTGATTGACGACGAAGGACTTTATCTCTCTCAAATTCCTTCTTAAAGCCCGGCATGAAATCGCGACTGCCGTATTCGAAAAAGACGATGAAGCAGAAGGTGAAAAAGAGAAACAAAGCTACCCAAAACAGGGTCCTTAACAGGGCCATGTCGGCAGGGTATCCGAGGGTCCGGCAATGGTCAACGTCCGCATCCTCCCTGCGGTAAGCTAGGCGTTGAAGGGCGGGGGGAACCTGCCATCCTTTCGGGGAATGAGCGTGCCGCTGCTCGACCTGTCCGCGGAATACGCTTCTCTAAGCCGGCCCGATCCGCGAACGGATTGACGAGATCCTTTCAACTCAGAAGTTCATCCTCGGACCGAACGGAGAGAAATTAGAGCAGGCGATCGCGACCTTCACCGGCAGTCCGCACGCGGTCGGCGTTTCGTCCGGAACCGATGCTTTGCTCATCGCCTACATGGCCCTCGAGCTGGGCCCAGGCGACGCCGTAGTTACGACGCCATACAGCTTTTTCGCTACGGCTGGGTGTGTCGCGCGCCTCGGCGCCACCCCGCTTTTCGTCGATATCGATCGGGCCACTTACAATTTGTCCCCTGCCCGGCTACGAGAGTTCTTTGAAACCCAATGCGAACTACGGGGTACCCGCACCGTTCATAAGGCGAGCGGAAAAGCGATTCGCGCGATCGTGCCGGTTCATCTTTTCGGCCTTTGCTGCGAGATGGAGCCAATCATCGCTTTGGCAGAGAAGTCCCGGTACCCATCATTGAAGATGCGGCGCAGGCGCTGGGGGCGGAGTATCCATTTGGATCGGTCCGTCAGACAGGCTGGAACGATGGGAGAGTTTGGAACCTTCAGTTTCTATCCCTCGAAGAATCTCGGAGCCGCCGGGGACGCCGGACTCGTCACCTGCCGAACCGAACACCAGGAAAAACGCTGCGGACGCTGCGGCAGCACGGGATGGAGCCGCGCTATTACCACCACGTGATCGGTGGCAATTTCCGGCTGGATGAAATCCAGGCGGCGATTCTCGAACTCAAGCTGTTGTCTCTTACCGGATGGTCGAGCCGCCGCCGGGAAATCGCGGATTCCTACCGCGAGCTTTTTGAGCAGGCTGGCCTAACGGAACATCTTTCTCTTCCGGCCGAACCGTATCGCGACAAAGTGAACAGCCACCACATTTATCACCAGTACGTCATTCGGGCGAAAAGCCGCGATGCCTTGCGTGAGTACCTCAGCGCCAAGGGTGTCGGCACCGCGATCTACTATCCGCTCGGATTGCATCGGCAGCCCGCCTTCGCTTACCTCAATCTTCCGGCCGCGAGCTATCCGCAGACAGACGCCGCCGCCGCCGAAACCCTCGCGCTCCCCATCTTCCCCGCCTTGTCAGGGGAAGCGCAGACGTACGTGGTTGATTCGATCACCAGCTTTTTCAAAAGCCCGGCCTGACCGCGAGCCCTCTTCCGGCCGAATCCAAAGCACTTGCGGCCTTAGCTGCGCGAGCCTATATCAAACGCCTGCGGTCATCCGGGTAGGTACCAAAGTGGCCAAACGGGGCGGACTGTAAATCCGCTGGCTTACGCCTTCGCTGGTTCGAATCCAGCCCTGCCCATATCTTTCCGACCGGCGCGGTCAGCCTTGCGCTGCCCGCCGGAGTCATCGGCGTACAAAAAAAGCGGTCGCCGGAGCGACCGCTTCAAAATTTTGTCTGTGACGAGACAGTTAGTTTCTGCGACCGCCGTCACGACGTCCACCGCCGTAACCACCGCCGCCACCACCACCGCCGTAACCGCCGCCGCCGCCGCCGTAACCACGGCCACCGCCGCCGCCGCCGCCACCACCAGGAGGACGCGCTTCGCGCGGACGCGCTTCGTTCACAGTCAGCGGTCGGCCTTCAACGGTCTGGCCGTTGAATTTGCTGATCGCGGCCTGTGCTTCCGCATCCGAGCTCATCGTGACGAATGCAAAGCCACGTGATTTTCCGGTGAATTTGTCCTGCATGAGCGTGACTTCCTGCACGGCGCCTGCCTGCGAGAAAAGCTCCTGCAATTCGTTTTCAGTCGTGTTGAACGACAGATTGCCTACGTATAATTTAGTTCCCATTGAGTTTATTCTGGAATGCGCGCCCGGTTACTGTTCCCGCTTATCGGATTTCAAATCGCCGCTGAATAAACTCAACTGACAATCCACCAACACCAAGCTGCCGCTTCCGTTGACGCTCTTTTTAAGCCCCTCCTTTTTAGAAAGCAACAGGAATCGATGCAATGCTTAAGGCTCCCTTGAAGTGACATTTAACGACCAGCCGGTAAAAAAGAATCGCGTCGCGATCGTCGCCGCCGGTGTGGTCAGCCCGCTGGGCATAGGATTGACGCAAACGATTGATTCCCTGCGTGTTGGGACAGATGCCGTCTCTGCGGTCGATCGGTTTTCTGTTGATCAGTGCCGTTGCCGAACGGCCGGACAGGTCCCGGACGGTCCTCTGCGGGAGGCCAGCAACATGGGCGATCGCCGGGCGCGTCATGCCCACCGAGCCGCCCATATGATGACCGCCGCGCTCAAAGAAGCGCTCCGAGCTGACCCCGCTTTCCTCCCCGAAATGGCCATTATTGGAACGACGAGCGGCGGTATGAGCTTCGGAGAGGCATACTTTCGGAAACTTAAAACGAGCGGATCGATGCAGGAATCGGCGCGCTTGGTCGCGAATTATCCGCCCCAAAAACCGGTGCTCGATGCGTTGAGCGAGTGCAATCTCGATCCCGCTCATCAGGTCATCGCTAATGCCTGCGCTTCCGGCACCAATGCCATCGGAGACGCTTTCCACGCGATTCGTTCCGGTCGTTATCGCCGCGTTCTCACCGGTGGCTACGACGCTATTTCAGAACTGGTTTTTGTCGGCTTTGATTCGCTGCAGGCTTCCACTCCGGAGAAATGTCGCCCCTTCGACCGGAACCGGTCGGGCATGGTCCTGGGCGAGGGAGCCGCCGTTCTCGCCTTGGAAGAAATGAGTTCGGCCCGCGACCGCGGCGCGAAAATTCTCGGCGAGATCGTTGGCTACGGCCTTTCCACGGACAATCATCACCTGACGCAACCCAACCCGTCCGGAATCGGTCCACGCCTGGCCATGGAGCGCGCCTTGAAAGATGCGGGGATGAGCGCGGCTGACGTCGATTATATTAATGCGCACGGCACGGCTACGCCGTTCAACGATGCCGCCGAAGGCCGAGCCATCGTAGAACTTTTTGGTGAGCGCGTCCCGGTCAGTTCCACGAAGTCGATGATGGGACATTCGTTAGGCGCGGCCGGCGCGATCGAAGCGGTGATCTCCCTGTTGGCCCTCCGCCATGGCTTGCTGCCACCGAATCTTCATTTCACTGAATCCGACGAGACCGTGCCGCTCAACATTGTCGCCGAGCCGGGAAGGGAAACGCAGCTGAATGTCGCGCTTTCCAATTCATTCGGCTTCGGCGGGACGAATGCTTCTATTCTCATAAGTAAGGTCGCTCGGTCATGAGCGCCTCTCTCGTTGGCGCGGGCTGGGTGACGCCGCTCGGCTCCGAGATCAGCGAAGTCTGGCAACGGCTGCTCGCGGGCGAGCGGGCCACGGCTGAGACATTAACGGATGAGGAAGGTAAACGATCTGTACTCGGCAATCAGAGTTCCGGCTGCCGCTTTGCACAAATTACCGCCACATCCGCGTTTGCGTCGCGCCAGCGCAATTTCGCGCTTCGCTGCGCTCGCCGGGCTCAACGCAATCGCTGAAGCCAAAGAAGGTGGCCTCGAAGTGCCGCCGGAGCGGACCGCGATCATCTTCGCCATCTCGAACGGCGGGGTCATCTACACTCGCCGTTTTTACCAGGAGATTGTTAGCTCCGGCGCCGCTGCGGCCAGCCCAATTCTTTTCCCGGAGACCGTTTTTAATGCGCCTGCCAGTCATCTCGCCGCGCTGATCGGATTATCCGGACAAACCTACACCCTGGTCGGCGACGGCTCGGTCGGTTTGTCGGCACTGGAAATGGCAGACCGCGTCCTGGATGAGGAAGACGTCGACTTCTGCCTGGTGGTCGCGGCTGAGGAGGTTGATTGGCTTCTCTGCGATGCTTACCAGCGCTGGCGACTGACCGGTTCTGCTGGAAAAATGACTTTAAGCGAAGGCGCAGGCGCCGTGCTCCTGACTCGCGGCGCATCCGCGAAAGTTCGATTCGATCACGCCGCAGCCGCCATGCATGTGGAGCGGCGCAGTTGCCTAACGAATGCCCTGGTGAAGGCTCTGCAAGCCCGAGAAATGCCGCCAAACTCCGCGGTGGTCTCCAGCGCGAATGGAACGGACATCGACCTGGCCGAAGCGGACGCGATCGGCCGCACTTTTCCTGAAGCTCCGTCCTATTCACCGAAAGCCGCCCTCGGGGAAAGCGTCGGTGCCAGCGGGCTCTGGCAGCTGATCGTAGCGCGCCAGGCCTTGCTCGAGCAAAAACTCCCTCCACTGCCCGGCGCGGGATCTTCTCCCCTGCTTCTTCAGACGCAGGCCGCCTTGGTCATTTCCTGCGGCTTGAACCAGGGGTTCGCCGTCGCCGAATTAGGCCTTTAGCCCGCCCCCTTTCAGCTTTGCAAGGCAAGGGGGCTGCAGTACCCTCGCCCCTACAATGCGAAGGCCGGTTTCGTTGTTTTTGGGACTGGTTTTGAGCGCCGGCGTCGCCACGGCAGCGGTCGAAACGCCGCATAATCAGCCCGTGGAGATCACTTCCACCGGCCAGACCAACTACGAAAACGGTCTCGCCACCGCCACCGAGAACGTGGCGATCCACGTCGGGGACACCGACATCTACGCCGACAAGGCGCAATACAACTCGCGGACGCACGATATTTCCGTCCAGGGACATGTCCGCATCTATCGCGATGTGAATCTCTACATTGCCGATCACGCCACCTACAACACGGACACCAAGGAAATCAACATGGACCGGATGGAAACGGACTATGAACCGTACTTCGTTTCCGGGGCCAACGTCTCGTCCATTTCGGAAAACGCCTACCGTATTCAAGGCGGCAGCTTCACCACCGACGACCGTCCGGATCCTTCTTTTCGCCTGCATGCCCGCAAGATTCGCGTCTACGAAAAGGATTACGTCGTTTTCCAGAACGTGACGTTCTACCTCGGCAACGTACCCGTTCTCTGGTGGCCCTACGTTTACCAGTCGCTCAACGACGCCTTCAGTTTTTCCATTTCGCCTGCGTTTCTCAGCTCCTGGGGGCCATCCATTCTGGCCAAGGTCAATTTCCCCATTACGCACAAGATCACCGGCAGTTTTCACCTCGACTACCGGTCGAGGCGCGGGGTGGCGGTTGGCTTTGACGGCACCATGACCTACGGCAAAGACGATTCGAGCTGGGCCAAACTGAAAACGTATTACCTGCAGGACCAGAATCCGTTGATCAACCGGACCTCGGTTCCGCGCGGTCTGGTTTCCACCGGACGCTACCGCGTTTCCTTCCAGGACATGACGAATCTGACCAAGGACATCTACGGGATCGTCGATATCACCAAGCTGAGCGATCCCTACGTGATGCAGGACTTCTACCAGGGAGAGTTCCGTTTAAACCCGGTGCCGGACAACGTGGTGGCCCTTACCAAAGCGGCGCCGATTTATACACTGACGGCAACGGCGCGGGTTCAGGCTAACGAGTTTTTCGAAACAACGGAGCGACTGCCGGAGATTGCGCTGGATGTGAACCGGACTCCCATTCTGAATGGGCCGATCTTTTATGAGGGCACTACTTCCTTCGCCGATTTGCATCGGAACTTCGCCGAGCACTCCGGCTTCGAAGATTATCGAACCCTCCGTTTCGACACCTTCCACCAACTCACCTTCCCCAACACCTACTTTGGCTGGTTGTCGGTTGTTCCGCGGGCGGGCATCCGTGAAACCTACTACGGCGACACACGGGATCTCGGACAGACCGTCTTTCCGCCAAACAATAATCCGCTGATTCCGGATTTCATCCCACCCGATCCGACGACGCCGGTGAAATACGGCGAAGACGCCTGGCGCAGCGTCTTTAACGCCGGGGTAGAAGCATCTTTCAAATTGTCACGGGAATGGGAAGATGTGCAGGACCGTTCGTTAGGCCTGGACGGAATGCGGCACATCCTTCAGCCGTTCACTAACTTTTCCTACGTGAAGGAAGCCGGGATGAACCCCGAGGAAGTCCTGCAGTTTGATCGCTTCGAACCGTCCACCCAACTGCGGCCGATCGACTTTCCGCAGTTCACCTCCATCGACTCGATCAATTCCTGGACGGTCTGGCGAGTGGGCGTGCGCAACACTCTCCAGACCCGTCGCGACGATCTGACCGTGAGCTGGCTGGAGTTGGAGAGTTACGTCGACGTGAACTTCGACAATCCTTACGACCGCACCCCGTATTCGAATCTGATCAACAAGCTCCGCTTTACACCGCTGCCGTGGATGTCGCTGGTGGTTAATTCGCAGGTTCCCGCCTTCGACAAAGGTTTCACCGAAATCAATACCAACATGGTCGTGCAGCCGATTGCCAATCTTCAATTGAGCTTCGGGCACCGTTACCTGAATTCCGACCCGTTCTTTAATAATAGCAGCCTTTTTGTTGTCGGCGGCTATTACCGGGTTAACGACAACTGGGGCATCGGCGCCCAGGAACAATACGAGGCGATGAGCGGGGTTTTGGAGGAGCAGCGCTATTCCATTTACCGCGACCTGACCAGCTGGGTGGCCTCTTTCGGGGGCATCATCCGGGATAACGACGGGGTAAAAGAGTATGGGGTGCTCCTGACCTTTACCCTCAAGGCCTTTCCCAAACTCGGAGTCGACTTCAACTTTGACCCAGGCGGAAGCGGCCAGTAAGGGGCACTTTATCTGCTCTTGCAGCGCCACCGGTCGCGAGTTTGTTATCGCCTGCGCGATCGCGCCTTAACTCTCATTACTTCTGCATGGACTTATCAATTGTAGGCTCCGGATACGTCGGTCTCGTCACCGGCGCGTGTTTCGCCGACGTCGGGCATAAGGTCGTCTGTGTCGATAACGACCCGAAGAAGGTCGAATCGCTGCAGGCCGGGAAGGTTCCGATCTACGAGCCGGGCTTGGAAGAAATCATCCATCGCAACGTCTCCGCCGGGCGACTCCGCTTCACCGGCAGCATCCAGGATGGCGTGGAGAATTCGCAGATCGTTTTCATTGCCGTTCCCACTCCGCAGGGCGAAGGCGGCGAAGTCGACCTGAGCTACATCGAGAAGGTCGCGCGCGAAATTGCCAATGTGCTAAACGACTATCGAGTCATCGTAGACAAGAGCACCGTCCCAGTAAAGACGGGGGAAAAGGTGGCGGAGTCGATCAAACGCTATAACCGGCACGGCGCCGATTTCGACGTTGTCAGCAATCCGGAATTCCTGCGCGAGGGCTGCGCGGTGGCGGACCTGATGCACCCCGACCGCATCGTCATTGGAGCTTCGAATGAGCGCGCCATCAATTTGATGCGGCAGGTTTATGAACCTTTCATGGCGCCGATTTTGGTGACCGACATCAACAGCGCCGAGTTGATCAAACACGCGGCCAATTCCTTTCTCGCGCTCAAGATTTCCTACATCAACGCGGTCGCATCCATCTGTGACGCCAGCGGAGCGGACGTCGAAAAAGTAGCGGATGGCATCGGGATGGATCGCCGCATCGGGCGAAGCTTTCTCCATGCGGGGGTCGGTTACGGCGGATCCTGTTTCCCTAAGGACATTGCGGCGTTCATCAAGATCAGCGAACAACTTGGAGTTCCCTTCGATCTCCTGAAGGAAGTTCAGCGAATAAACGCCGGCCAGCGGGAACGTTTTCTCAAAGTGATTCGCGACACCCTCTGGGTCCTGCGTGAAAAGAAGATCGCGGTCTGGGGACTCACTTTTAAACCGGACACCGACGATATTCGTTCCTCGGTCGCCATCGATCTCGTCGCCGACATGTTGCGAGAAGGCGCCCATGTCACGGCCTACGATCCGAAAGGCATGGAGAAGGCGAAGTCGATCAGCAGCATCGCCAAAGTCGACCTCGCCAATAGCGCCCTCGCGGCGGTTGAAGGAGCAGAGGCGCTCGTCGTCGCGACCGAATGGGCTGAGTTCGCCAACGTCGATCTAGCTCTCCTTAAATCCAAAATGGCCACGCCGATTGTTTTCGACGGACGAAATGTCTTCGATCCGAAGACGATGGCGCAGCTCGGTTTCCACTATCATTCGATAGGCCGCGCCAGCGCCCGACCGAGCTAGCCTTCGTGCCCGCGTCTCCCGCCCGACAGGTCGCTTTCAGCGCGCTGCGCGCCTGGCAGGACTACGGGGACCGTGCCGACCTGATCATTGGCAGCTTCCTGGGCCGCGGGAAACTTACCAAGTCGGATCGCGCCTTCGCCCAGGAACTTTTCTACGGCGTTCTGCGCAACCTGACGCTGCTCGATTTTTGGCTCGGTTCTCTGCGCGCGGCAGCGATCGACGCGGATCTACGCGACGTCCTGCGCCTGGGACTTTATCAGCTCTTCTTTTTGGGAACCCCGGATCATGCCGCGGTCAACGAATCGGTCGAGATGGTGCCGCCGAAGAAGAAAGGCTTCATCAATGGGATGCTGCGGACGGCGCTGCGCGATCGCGATGAACTTCGCAAGAAGGTTAAAGTCCAGCCGCTGGCGGTGCGGAGCTCGCATCCGGCCTTTCTCGTTAGCCGCTGGCAACGCGCCTTTGGACTGGAAGCAACCTCGCAGCTTTGCGACTGGAACAACAGCCGCGCCCGCATCTACGCGCGGGTCAATCGCCTGAAGCTCGATCCGGAGCAGTTTGCCCAGCGTTATCCCGAAACTGACGAGCTTCCCGGACAGCCGGAGTTTCGCTACTGCCCAGAACTGCCGCAGGAGGCGCTGAATCGCGGCCACTGTTATGTCCAGGACCCGAGCACAATCATGGCGGGCGCGCTGCTCAATCCGCAGCCGGCCGAGAAGGTCCTCGATGCGTGCGCGGCGCCGGGTGGCAAAACGACTCACCTGGCGCAACTGATGCAGAACAAAGGCGTCGTGATCGCCTGTGACCGCGAAGTTGGGCGAATCAAACGCCTAACCGAAAACGTGACGCGACTGGGCGCGGAAGTTGTTAAAGTGCATCAGCACGATTGGACGCATGACAAGGTGCCGAAAGCGATTGAGGAGGCCGCTCCCTTCGATCGCATCCTGATCGATGTGCCCTGCACCAATACAGGCGTGATGCAGCGCCGGGTCGATGTGCGCTGGCGGCTTCGACCGGAAAGCCTGCCAGAGCTGCGCGCGTTGCAGTTGGAGATCCTGCGCCGCGTCGCCGCTTTCCTGAAACCGGGAGGGACACTGGTTTATAGCACCTGCAGCCTGGAGGCGGAGGAAAACGAGGAAGCGGTGCGGCAATTTCTCATCGAATTCCCAACCTGGCACCTGGCGGAACAACGTGCCTGCCGACCCTTTGTAAATCATTACGATGGCGCTTTTGCCGCAAAACTCATTTCGCCGGAAGTGAGTCCGGGCGAAGTTCAATCATAACTTCGCCGCGCTTAATCAGGCTTCAGAGATATCCTGAGGCTGGGAAGAGCTGGCTGGTTGCATCCGGCCCCGGCAGTGGAATCGTTAGCTTTCTATGCACGATCCCCGCTTTAACAAACTCGCGCAGCTCCTCGTCGAATACTCAGTCCGGCTTCGTCGGAACGAAAACGTTCTGATTGAAGCTTTTGATGTCCCGGATGAAATGACGATTGCCCTGGTCCGGGCGACGCGCAAAGTCGGCGGCGTCCCCTTCGTGCAGATCCAACGGTCCCGGGTTAGCCGCGCGCTCGCGCTCGATGCGACGGATCGGCAGCTTGCCTTCATGGCCAGCCACGAGCTGGCGCGTATGAAAAAGATGCACGCCTACATCGCCCTGCGGGGCAGTCACAACATCACTGAAATGTCGGACGTTCCGGTCGACCGGCTCAAGCTCCTCGGCAAGAAGATGCGCCCCGTCCTTGATCAACGCGTGCAAAAAACAAAATGGGTCGTGCTGCGCTGGCCGAACCCGTCGATGGCGCAGCTGGCCGGCATGAGCACGGAAGCCTTCGAAGATTTTTATTTCGATGTTTGCACGCTCGACTATCGGAAACTCCAACCGGGGATGAAGGCGTTGAAACAGCTGATGGAGAAAACCGATCGCGTCGAGATTAAGGGCCCGGGCACCGATCTGCGCTTCAGCATCAAAGGGATTTCCGCCATCATCTGCGGCGGCGATCGCAATATCCCGGACGGTGAGGTCTTCTCATGCCCCGTGAAGGAGAGCGTGGAAGGGCATGTCACCTTCAACGCGCCAACCATTTATCAAGGCACCAGTTTCGACGGAATTCGGCTCGATTTCCGCGAGGGAAAAATTGTCAAGGCGGTCAGCAATCAGACGGAGAAACTAAACAAGATTCTCGATTCGGATCCGGGAGCGCGCTACATCGGCGAGTTCTCGCTCGGCTTCAATCCGCGGGTGCTTCACCCGATGCGTGACATCCTCTTCGACGAGAAGATTGCGGGATCGTTCCACTTCACGCCCGGCCAGGCCTACGAAGAAGCGGACAACGGCAACCGCAGCCAGGTGCACTGGGACTTGGTGAACATTCAGCGCAAGGACTACGGCGGCGGTGAAATCTATTTCGATGGAAAACTCATTCGCCGCGATGGCGAATTCCTGCCGCCGGCACTGCGTTCGCTGAATCGACGGGCAGCGTAATCGGGGAAAAAAAATGGGCCTCGCCGAAGCGAGGCCCACTCAAATTCTTTGGATCGGTCGATTAGCGGCCGCCAGCGAGATTCAGCTGCATCATCCCGATCTCACCGCTCGGTCCGAGCTGGAGATTGGCGATGTCGAAGCGGGCCGCACCTTCCGCGCTCGGGCTGCCGGGCAGCTGGACGGCCACCTGCTTGGAGCTCGAGTTGAGGACGATCGAGGAGATCTCGAACGACGGTGAGAACTCAACGGTCGCGATCTGGAATGCACCAGTAACCATGACCGACGCCTGCGCAGACGGAGTGAGTTGAACCGGCGCCTGCTCGAAGTTCGAAACCAATTGCAAACCGGCCACGGTGAAGGAAGGCGAGCCAACTACGTTCGGCCGCTGCTGCTGCGACGGAGCGAGGCGAACTGTGCCGAGACCGCCACCCGCAGGCTGGATCTTCGAGATTTCGAAGGTCACTTGCAGGTTCATCGCGGGCTGAGGCTGCTGCGACGGCGCCAGGCGCATCGTCACAATTTTCGAAGTGGGCCGCAGCTGCAGAGCACCCATCTTGAAGCTCGGCGTCAGTTGCATCGACGCGATCTCGAACGAGAACGTCAATTGCACGGCCGTGTGCATCTGGCTAGCAGGTTGAGGAGCGCCCCCAGCGGTCGGTGTTCGAATCACGGGAGCATTTTGCATTTGGGTCGGTTCAGGCATGTTTTCGGGTACTATTGTTGATTGAAGGACTGAGGGCTCGGTGGAAACAACTGGGGGAATGAGGGACAACGGAGCCTGCTCGACAGGTTCGCGCAAGCTTTCGGTTTCTACAACCCCGGAGTCAACCGCCGAAAATCCATTGGAAAACCCGTTAACCAGCGGTTCAGGAGCATGGAAAGCGACCGGCTCGGATTCCGCCACCGCCATCTCGTAAGGAACAGGCTGACCCTGCTCGATTGGTTCGAGTTCGACTGGAGCCGAAGCTTCCATCACCGGTTCAGGCGCAGCTGCCGTCACTTCAGGAATATCAACAAGCGGCTGAAGCTCTGCCACCGGTTCGGGGATGGTAACTGACTCAACGAACGGCTCCGGCGCCGCCACTGACTCGACCATTGGTTCCGGCTCGGAATTTACCGGCTCAGCAGTCGCAAGCGCGGCCAAGACTGGCAGCTCAGGTTCAATCGGAGCAACGACCGACTCGACTGGAGCCGCAAAAGATTCAATCGCGTCCGGCGCGGCGGGCGTTTCAACCGCCGGAGCCGACATGCCCTGTTCAACAACAGGCCCAACAGATTCGAGGCCGACTCCAGGGCCGCCGCCGAAGTTGGTAACCGGCTGCGGCACGAAAGGCGCCGCCACTTTCTCAAGAACTGGCGTTGGGACCACAGCCGCCGGCGAAATGGTCAATGGCCGGCCAACCGTCGGCTTGGTCGGGGTCAGCGGACGAACACTGCGACGCAGATTCGGTTCGGAAGCTTTCAGCTGCAGCGAAACCTGACGCGGCCCGCCAAAGAACTTGGTAGGAGCTGATTTCGCAACTGCAACCGTTTTGGCATTGTCCATGGAAGGCCCTGTAGCAGGAATCGGGCGACGATAGACTGGCATGTCCGCGACGAGGCGTTTCACCTCAGGAGCTGCGAACCAGGCAAGAACGATCGCGGCAAGAATGCCGAAGGCCCAGACAAGACCGGTGCGCTGTTCCGGCAGGAAACGGGAAAGACGCTCCATCACGCCAGGGGAAGTTTCCTGCGGAAGAGATTTGGGCGCCAGTGCGGTGGCCGAAGCAGTCGCCGCTGCAACTGCAGCCGGGCTCGAAGCGGTTTCTGAACCGGTCGCCGTTTCATTGTTCGCACTATAATTAGAAGCGATCGCAGCGGCGGAGGCTTCGGAGCTACCCGCAGCAGCTTCCGACGAAGCAACCGGCGTTTCCACAGTCGGCGAAACCGAAGGCGCGGTGTTCGACGGGATTTCATCCGGTTTGGCCGGTGTGCCCGCGGCAAGCGAGCTGTCAGCCAGCGACAAACCCTGGTTAAGCGCCGGAGCGTTGGAAGCGAGATCGGTCGCGTGCGAAGTGGTCGCTTCCATGCCGGCGATGGTCGGAGCCGGCGCAGCCGAAGAAGCTTTGCCCTTGGCGGCGACGGTCGTGCCAGGAATTGGGCTTGGTTCGATTGCAGGGCTCGCTTCGGTTTGCGCAGCCACAGCCGCGGCGGCTTCGTTGGCAGGCGCAGGCGATCCTGCCATGGCCGGGCTTTGCATCCAGCCCAGATCATAGAACGAGT
This sequence comes from uncultured Verrucomicrobiae bacterium, assembly GCA_963746035.1. Classification (GTDB taxonomy): domain Bacteria; phylum Verrucomicrobiota; class Verrucomicrobiia; order Chthoniobacterales; family UBA10450; genus JBBRDU01. The sequence continues at coordinate 964,751 of CAVUZN010000003.1, forward strand.
CACCAAAGAGGCCGTTTAACGAAGCCGAGTAAATCCGTTTGGCCGAAGCGATCCACTCATTGGCCTTGTTAGGATTGTTATGTTTGAACTCCCAGGCGGCCTGCGCGTAGTAAAGCGCAGGGGTGTCGCCGGTGAACTGGAATTTCTCCATCTCCTTCTGCGCCCGGCTTTCCTTGCCTTCCAGCAAGAGCGTCATGAAGACTTTGAACTTGATGATCTGCGCAGCCTGATTCTTGTCGCCGCCCGGAGTCTGGCTGAACAACGCTTCGAAACGCTCGCGGGCTTTGGCGTATTCTTTTTTGCGGAACGGAATCTCAGCGAGGTTGTATTGCGCTTCGCGGAATTTCGGATCGATCTTGGCAGCTTTCTTAAACGCGCCCTCGGCCTGATCGAATTCCTTCTGCTGCATCAGGATCTCACCCTTCAGATTGAGAATGGACGGCTGATTCGGATCGGAAGCGTCCGCTTCTTCAACGAATTTGCGCGCCGTCTCAAAGTCGCGCTGTTGCATCGCCTGCTGCGCCTGCTCGACACGCGACTTGGCGAAGGCCTTGGCCTTGGCGGCTTTCTCCGCCGGGCTGGTGATCTCAAGCGCGGCGCGCTGTTGTCCCGCCGTCTTCTCCAGCCAGCCGACTTCGTACAACGACTCGGCAAAAAGTTTGTTCAGTTGCGGCGAGAAATTTTTCTCCGCCGTCGTCATCCAGTCTTTCGCCTTCTTCGCGTCCTTGTGCTGCAATGCGATCGCGGCATTGGCGTAGTGAACTGCAGGCGTATCGGGAGAGAGCTCGAATTTGGCCAGGATCGAATCGACCATGTTCTCTTTGCCTTCGAGCAGGTAGGTCAGCAGAATTTTGTACTGAATGAGCTGCGCCGCATCGCCCTGTAAATCCGAGACGTCGCTCGTTAGGAGATTCTGGAAACGATTGCGCGCTTCTTCCCAATTTTTTTGCAGAAACGGAATCTCGGCCAGGTTGAAACGCGCGTTCCAGAATTTCGGATCAATCCGGAGCGCTTCATGCAAAGCCGCTTCCGCTTTGTCGTAAATTCCTTCGCGCATGAGGATGACGCCGCGCAGGTTTTGCGATTCCGCGAGATCCGGCTGACGCGCATCAATCGCGTCGAGCTGCTTCAGGGCTTCCGGGAAATTATTGCCGTCGAAGTCTCGAAAGGCTTTGTCATACATCGCTTCCAATTCGGCTTTGGAAGGAGCCACATTGCTGGCCGCCAAAGAACTCAAAACCAGCACAGTAACGGCGACAAATTTCCTCATCTTCATGCGAACTTCCATGAAACCGCGAACCCCCTGCCAAGACAAGATTAAAATTGCCTTTTCCCGGCCTCGTTTTCAGGGCCCGGCCGTAGTCTCGGCATTTCCCTCATTTTCAGGCATTTTCCCCAGTAAAAGCCGCATTTTTCGAGCCAGAAACAACCCCGGATTTTGATCCCAAAATCCGCCATGCCGCCAAGAATCGGCCAAAGGGCTGCAAATTGCGGCATTTTTACCGCGGCCCGAAGTGGCTGGTCAGCTGTTCAAATTGGCGACGATTCGCAGGCCTTGCAGCGTCAAGATGGGGTCAACCCGATCAATCGTCGGCAACTTGCGCGCGATCAGCGCGGCATAACCGCCAGTCGCAATCACCGTCGGTTTTTTTCCGCGAAATTCCTGTTCGCGAATCCTCTCGATGATCTCGCGCACCAAACCGCGATATCCGAAAACTGCGCCCGCGCGCATTGCTTCCATGGTCGATTTGCCGACCGCCCGCTTCGGTTCGCGCAACGAAAGTTTGGGCAGCAAGGCCGTGCGTTGATACAAGAAATTGGTCATCGCTTCGAGCCCGGGGCAAATCACTCCGCCGACATAGCAACGATCGCGCGCGACAATATCGAAGGTCACCGCCGTTCCAAAATCTACCACGATGCCGGGCGTTCGATAAAGTGCCGCAATCGCAACCGCGTTGGCCAAACGGTCTGCGCCGATCGTTAGCGGACGCGGATAATCGATGCGAATGCCAAGCTCGATCGCGGGACTGAGCCAGAGCACCGGAGCAATCCCACGCGCCGCTTTCGCAATCTCGTTATTCCGTTTCGGCACGACGGACGAGACCACGATCGATCGCTTAATCTTGTGTCTTTGCAAAAACTTCCGAAGCCAGGAACTGGTTAGGCAAGGAGTCTCCACCCGGACCGGACGGGCAATTCGTTCGCGCGAAGAGAAGGCCAGCTTCGCGAATGAATTGCTGACATCGATCAGGAGATAGTCGGCGGATCGAGCCATGTTCCGGAACCTTTTAACGCGGCCACGGCCACTTCGCCAGCCAGCAAAGCCCGGCCACACCTGCGTCCGCGACGCGCGCTTGCGACCGCCGGAGACGGCAATTACTCTGGCCGGATGAGAAAGCTGGTTCGACGGCCGCGGCGTCTCCGCCGTTCTCCCGCGCTCCGAAATTTGGTGCGGGAGACGAAACTTTCTCCACACGATTTTATTCTGCCCCTGTTCGTTAGCGAACGGATCGATCGTGCCCGCCCTATCGACAGCATGCCGGGCGTTTCGCAGCACACCATCTCGGGAGCGGTCGAGCAGGCAGAGCAAGCTGAGTCTGCCGGGCTGCAAGCGGTCCTTCTTTTCGGGATTCCAATGGAAAAAGACGAACACGCCAGCGGCGCCTACCACGAGAAAGGTGTCGTCCAGGAGGCGTGTCGCGCGATCAAACAGAAGTGTCCGGAACTGATTGTGATCACGGACGTTTGTCTGTGCGAATACACCAGCCACGGACATTGCGGCGTAGTCGAAAAATCGAACGGCCGTTTCGAAGTTCTAAACGATCCGACCGTTGAACTGCTGATCAAAACTGCTGTGTCACACGCGGCCGCCGGCGCTGACATGGTCGCGCCCAGTGACATGATGGACGGCCGCGTCGGCGCGATCCGGAGCGCGCTGGATGAAGCCGGATTCAGCCAGACCGGGATCGTGAGCTACGCCGCCAAGTTTGCCTCGAACTTTTACGGACCATTTCGGGAAGCGGCGGAGAGTCCTCCGCAATTTGGCGATCGTCGCAGTTACCAGATGGATTTCGCCAATGCGGCTGAAGCGTTGCGCGAAGCGGCGCTGGATGTCGAGGAGGGCGCGGACGTTCTCCTGGTCAAACCGGCCTCGCTTTATCTCGATATTCTTTGGCGAATTCGGGAGCGATTCGGGCTCCCGACGGCTGCTTATCACGTCAGCGGCGAATACGCGATGGTGAAGGCCGGCGCCGAAAAAGGACTGTATGAGGAACGCGCGGCCGTGCTCGAGATCATGACGGGGCTGAAGCGGGCCGGAGCCGATCTGATCATCACTTATTGGGCCCGGGAGCTGGCGGAATGGACCCAGAGCTGAGACGCTCACGCGGCGAGACGGCAAACCATCTTCGCCTCAAACGCATGGCTCTGCTTTGGGCGCAAGCGAATGGTTACTCCGCCTGCGCCTTGGAAGTGAGCCTTCCGCGCTGCCGCTATCGCGCTGACCTCGCCGCCTACCGGCCACAGCCTCACAACACGACCGCTATCTTCGAATGCAAGCAGGCCCGATCGGATCTTCAACGGGACAATTGCTGCACCGAGTCTGCCCGGCTTCGCCTCGATTCACTCGCTCGTCGGCGGCAGATTCTCGAAACTAATCTGCGCATCCATTATCCCCAGCTCCGCATCGCCGACTCGCTTTTCGCAGAGTTTTACTCGCATGATTTCGCCGCCATCGGCCACCGCGGCTACAACCGGGTCATCCGCGAGCTGCAAGCCCTGCAGCAGCGGATGGATTCATGTGTGAAGTTCGAGACCCTGCGCCGCTACCGTTGCGCCAATCTTTTCTTTCTTGTGCTGCCTAACGATCTGTATCGCGCCGGCGATGTTCCCCCCGGCTGGGGCGCGCTGGTCGAGCGCAGCGACGGCTTACAGCTCATGCGGAAGCCGGATTGGGTGGAAACCTCGGCCGAGAGCGCCGTCGATTTTCTGGTGCGGATCGCGCGGGCGGGAACGCGCCTGCTCAATCGGGCGCAGCAGATCAGCTTCGAGGAAATTACCGCCGAAAGTTCCCGCGCGCTTTCTACAGTCGGCTGAAACAGCGGTCTTTGAGCTTCGCTCGATTCCGGCCCTGACGCGCGGCGGTCGCAGACCGCCGCGATGAATTCAGAGCAAACCTCTCGGCACGAGCAGGCTTTTGCCGGTCATCTCAGGCGGCTGCGGCAGGTCTAACAAATGAAGCAGCGTCGGGGCTACGTCCGCCAGGATGCCGTCGCGGCAGGCGAACTTGGCAGCGTCATTCGCGACGTAAACAAGATGAACCAGGTTGGTCGTGTGTGCCGTGTTCGGGGAACCATCCGGGTTCCGCATCAGTTCGCAGTTGCCGTGATCCGCCGTGACCAGGCACTTGCCGTCGAGCTTGAGCAGCGCTGAGATAATCCGGCCCACGCAACTGTCGATTGTCTCGACTGCTTTGACGCCGGCTGGGACGACTCCGGTGTGACCAACCATGTCGGGGTTGGCGAAGTTGAGGATGATCAGATCGTACTGGCCAAGACGCGCCAGGACGTCCTCGGTCACCTGCGCCGCGCTCATCTCCGGCTGGAGGTCATAGGTCGCGACCTTTGGCGACGGGATAATCCGACGATCCTCGCCCGGAAAGGCCTTCTCGACGCCGCCGTTAAAAAAATAAGTGACGTGCGGATACTTTTCCGTTTCCGCGATGCGCAACTGGGTGCGCCCCGCTTCACTCACCACCTGGCCAAGAATATGGACGAGATTTTCCGGTGAGAAGATGAATGGCGACGGATAAGTCGCATCGTATTGCGTGAGCGTGAGGTAGTTTACCCGCGGCCAGGCGGTGCGATCAAAGCCGTCAAAATCCTGGTAGCAAGAAAGCCTGTGATAACTGACGCGCGCGATCCGCTCGAAAATTGAAGAAGAGCACAGTGTCGCCGTCGCGGACGCGTTGTTCATCCGCGCGGTTGAAAATCAGCGCGGGCATAAACTCGTCGGTTTTTCCGGCCGCATAATGGCGCCGGAGCGCGTCGCCCGGAGTATCGCGGCAAATTTGGCCTTTCCCCGTTACGACGGCATCCCAGGCAATCTTTGTCCGGTCCCAGCGGCGATCCCGGTCCATGGCGAAATACCGACCGACGATCGTGGGCACTGTCGCTCCGAGCTTCGCTAGTTCGTTAACGCACTCGTCGATGATCGCGGCTCCGCCCGTGGGCGAAGCGTCGCGTCCGTCAGTAAACGCGTGCAGCATGATATCGGTGACGCCGGCGTCATGCGCGCTGCGAGCGAGCGCGAGCATATGCCGATAATGCGAATGAACTCCGCCCTCGGAAACGAGGCCGAGCAGATGCAGCCGATGTCCCCTTGCCTTCACCAAGGCTTTGCCGAGAACGTCGTTGCGCGCCAGATCGCCCGCTTCGATCGCCAGGTTAATTCGCGTCAGATCCTGGTAAACGATGCGACCGGCGCCCAGGTTAAGGTGCCCCACCTCCGAATTTCCCATCTGTCCTTCGGGCAGACCGACGTCGAGCCCGCTCGCCCGCAGCCGGCTCCACGGATATTTCGCATAGAGTTCAGCATGGACCGGCGTCTTCGCGAGCAGTGTGGCATCGCCATTTATCTGCGCCTCTTCGCGTCCGCCGGGATTGATCCCCCAGCCGTCGCGGATGAGCAGCATGACAGGTCCGGCCATTTCGGACGGAACTTGCCGACGATTACTCACTCGAACAAGCGCTTTTGACGTGGGGCGCCGGTGCTTGCGAGATTGACAAGGCGAACTGGCCCCCGCTACATGCCCAGCGTGAAGTGGCGCAACCAACTTCTGGCGCTTTGTTGTCTTTTCGCCTTTGCCGGCCTTGGCGTCCTCTACTTCCAACACTGGGTGGTGCAAAAGCCGTTCGGGATTGTCCTGTTTATCGGTGAAGGCCTCGCCCCGGAACGGCTGGCGGCGGCGCGCGTTTATCTCGGCGGAGCGGACGCGCGGCTCGCCCTGGATGATCTTCCGCGCCTCGCCTTTTTGCGTAATTACTCCAATGACTTCGCCGCTCCGGATCGGGGCGCCGCCGCAACCGCGCTGGCTACCGGAGTGAAGGGAAACAACCGGGCGATCGGGGTTAGCCCCGAACGCAACAACCTAACGAGTATTGTCGCACTCGCCCGCTCGAGCGGACGCGCCACCGGGCTGATCAGTAACGGGCGTCTGACCGACGCCACTTGCGCTGCCTTCTATGCGCACCAGCCGGAAAATGCCGGCGATGAAGATGGAACGGCTCTGCAGTTTCTGGCCGGTAACGATTTCGACCTGGCCATGGGCGGCGGGATCGGACGCTTTCTCGCGCAGGCGAAAGGTGGGCTGCGCGCGGACGACCGCGATCTCCTGCTCGAGCTGCAACGCAATGGATTCGATGTGGTCCGAACGAAGAGCGAAATGGAAGCAATTCCGGCATGGCGAACGTCCAAGCTGCTGGGCGCGTTTGCCAACGAAGAAATGGCCTTTGCCAACGAGCTCGAAGCAAAAAAAGACCAGCCGACGCTCTCCGAAATGGTGCGCCGCGCCATTGAACGCCTGCAGCTCAACACCGGCGGCTATGTTCTTATTGTCGATGCCGCGCTGATGCGAAAAGCGGCGGAGGCAAACGCCGCCGAACGAACATTGATCGAAACGATCGAGCTGGATCGCGCAGTAGCAACCGCGCGTCGTTATGCTGGACCGAAATCCATGATCCTCGTCTGCGGAGATGTCTCCGTGGGCGGGCTGAGCCTGAACGGATTTCCCTTCCGCAACGACAGCAGCATTGCGATGCTCGGATTAAATTCGGGGGGGCAGCCCTGGATCACGTGGGCAACTGGACCGAACGGTGTGCGCACTTACGGCAACCCGCCGGGCCGGCCGAACACGGATGCTCCTGCGGCGCCCGAGGGGTCGTCGCAATTCCTGGAACCGGCTGCCGTCTACAACAAGCAGGCGCTCAATACGGTTTCGGACGTGTTTGCTTTGGGGGTCGGCCCCGGCACCGACGACCTGGCCGGCATAATCGATAACACCGAAATCTTCAAGCTGATCCGCGACCAGCTTTGATGCTCATCCGTTAGGCTCCGGAGGCAGCACTTCCCTCGCCCTGAGCGACGCAGTCCTCAGCCGAGTTAAAACAAAAAGCCCGTTCGCGCAGGCGAACGGGCTCAGAGTTTATAATGTCCGTCCGATTATTCCGGGCTATTCGGCAGGACCTGCGGAACAAAGGTGAATGGAGGCGGAGGATTCAATGGCGGGGGCGGGCCTTCCGCGGGAGGACCTTCTTCCGGCATATCTTTGCCCATGTCCTTGCCGCCACCCAGATCCTTGGCGTCTTCGAGAGTCTTGCCATCAGACTCGATGCCTTCGCGGCTCGAATCCGTGGTGTTCGCCGCAATCAGGTTGCTGGAGCTGCCACCGAACGCGGCGATTTCCGCGATTGAGAAAGGCTGATCGTTTTCTGTAGCGCCGGTCCACTTAACCAGGATGTAGCGACCGTGCGTCTCGGGGAAATCAATGGCGGCGCGGCCGGTGCCATCGGTGACTGAGCCAACCGATTGCAGCTTCTCGAGCGCGGCGGGATCCAGCTTCACCGTTTTGGCATTGCCGTTTCCAGGCAGTGCGTTGAGCACGTAGAAGTTCACCGTGCCGGGACGCGGCGTGTAAATCGCAGTGATGCGACGCAGCGAGGTGACGCGCCCGAGATCAATCACGGCGGTCGGCTGCGGATCGTTAGGCGCAAAGTTGTAAGTGGTGGTCGACTGATCGTCGATCATGTTGTTTGCGGCCACGAGTTCATCGCCCGAGCTGACATAGGCCGCGCGGGAGCGGGCATGCACATCGCTCTGGTTGTAGCTGATCAGGCCGAAGCTGCTCGTCTCGCTGACGTTCAGCTTGTGCGAACGGGGCTGAGTGAAGCTGGCCACGCTCGGTGAAGCGTAGATGCCGAAGCCGGCGATGCGACCTGGCTGCTCCACTTGGAAAGTGAGTTTCACATACTTCGCTTCGGTCGGGCCGACTTTCGCAACAACCGAACGGCCGGTCAGCTTCTGATCGGCTGCGATCACCTTCCAGTCGGCGCTCTCCATGGACAGCTTGGTGTTGGAGACGGCGATGGAAACGCTGCCTTCGGTGTGCCGGTTCAGAAACGCGATCTGATCGATGTTCTCGATTTTGGAAAGCGTGACTAACAAATTCTTGGTGCCGGCGGTGAGCGCGTACCCGGTCGTCGGATCGTTGCAAACGAGCGCGGCTTCCGCGGTGTTGACGTCACCCGAACCGGTGCTGAGAGCGAGCGACGAAACCGGAACGGCATTCGGCGCGGCTTCAACCTGTGCGCCGGCGTGAGAGCGCGCGAGGTTTTCCGGATAGGATGGCGCCTGCTGAATAGTCAGCGGCGGTACTTTTTGCAGCACCAGATCCGCCGCATAAAGCGAGGGAACGGCGGCGATTGCAATGCTGGTGAACGCGAGGAGACGTGAAGATACTCTCATAATTTCCATAGCCACAAAAAAGATAATAGTAAACCTGACCCGCCTTTGCAATAAAAAAGTTGCCCCGTTCTACCCGGTTTTCCTCAGCCCGACAACCTTTTAATCAGCCGGGGACCCCCTGGGTGCGAAATCCCCCATGCGGGACCGGATAACACCGCTTCGGGGCCATGGGTACCCGGGGTGCGGAACGAACCCCCTGTCCAGCCGCTGTGCCAGTACCAGGAAAAACCGTGCGGAGTCGTCGCTCCGCACGGTCTGCCCGCAGCGCGAACGCTGCACCCAACCCAAACCAGCTAATTCTTTGCTAACAGCGTCGTCGTCGTCGTAGCCCGGAACTTTCTGCTCCCGGCGTAGGCGTAAAGAGGGATGTAGGCGTGGCTGCCCGCCTTCGGGGCGGCGGTTGCCGACCAATTCCAGGTAGGATCGAGCACGTAGGTGTTACCGTCGATCGACCATTCCAGCCAGGCGTGGGTCTTGCGGCTGGTCCAGGCGCGTTTACCGATAACCAAGCGCACGTTGGCGGCGCCGTTTTCGCGCATTTTTTCGTAGAGAGCGACAGCTTTGCCCTTGCAGTCGGCAGCTGCAGCGGTCTCAACTTCCTGCGGCGTCTTCCATTCATTCTGGTAGCCGTAGGGAATTCCGCGCAAATCTTTCATCCAGCTGTTCACCACTCCGATGGAGAGATTGTTGTGAAGGGCGGACTTGGTGAAGAGGACCGGTTGGATCCGGCTCATTTGACGGTCGTAAGGGGTGGAGGGCACGCTCAGGAGGAGAGACTGGGCGAAGCCGGTGACGGTGGAGAGGCAGACCATGGCCGCGACGAGGCCGAAGATCTTTCTAACATCATAGGGTCGGATGCTTATTAGAATCATAATTGTTATAATTACTATAAGCAGTGGGCATGCCAGCTCCGGTCGTCCTTTCACGAAACAGGCTTCCCGATCGTTTTCGCCCAGCGCCATCGCACCGATCAGGCGAGAAATGACTGCGGGGGCAGCCGTGATGGTTGCGGATGATCAGAACGTGCAGGCGAGAAGCCTGCCGCCACAGGAATCTGGGATCCGCGGGCAGCCGTTCAATTGCCTCTGCCCTGGCGCATGATGAGAAAAAATGTCCGCAGAGCGCGAACAAGGGGGGCAGCTCGCCCACCCTGCGGAAGGATCCTCCGCTCCAAACGGCGGAAGATCCTGGCCTCAAACCGAATCGTCGAAACGACCCGGCTCTTAACTACATTCCGCTTGAATGTCTGCCCCCGACACTTGGGTCGAGCGCAAGCATTCCACGGACGTTTGTTGCTCCAGTTCGATTCAGTTCGTTACCCTGAACCACGTACATGGGGGAGGAGCTGTTAACCTGCTGCCCTCGCACCTGCACGCGTTCTGGTACCCGACTGTTCGTTGTCTGAGTGTAGATCACGATCTTGCCGTCTTGGACCAGGCGATATTTGCCGTCCTTAACGTACCAGCTGTGATTACTCTCAGCCACTGCCGTGCTGCCCAGCATGAAACTCACGCAGGCAACACCCGCTACCGCTAATACGAGTTTCATATGGACCGCAGAATAGCTTTGCGCGTTCCCGGCGGCAAGAAAATCTTTCAAGTCTGTAATGTAACAAGCCATCAGCTACGATCTTTTCCGGGGAGGGCGCGCGCCTCGCGGGCCTATGCTGGCGCCTCGCCTGCATTCTAGGTATTTGGCATTCAAGCTCTCGAGGTCGGAGCGCCCTAGCCCGGCGCCCCCGAGCCGAGGGCTGCGCAGAATTGCGACGACATGCAGCAAGGCGCCACACCAAGTGCGAGCGGACACCTTTAAGCGGGCCGTTCGGTGAACGGCCCCTACCTCGCGCTGCGCGTAATCAACACTTGGCGGCAGATAGGGGCGGATCACCGATCCGCTCGTCGGGGAATCTCCACCGAAGCACGGGAGAGTTCCTCACCGTGACCTCTCCTTCAACGAGAGGGAAAAGTGAGCTTTGCGCCTTCAGCTCGCGGCAAGGTCGCCTGTTCCCGAAACCGGGAGAAAGGCGGACGAGACAAGCTCGTCCCTCCGGATGTCATCCAACCCGCGAACGGTGATTGGAGGGACGAGCTTGTCTCGTCCGCTTGCTTAGTTCTCATCGGCCGATCGACCAGACGCGCAGTGTTCGGCGGCTCGCCGAAGACTTTTGAGCGGAGCTAGTGCAAAACAAAACGCACTGCATCAAGGCGGTGTCAGTTTTGAACAGCCCGACGCCCCAGCTCGTTAGGCAGCCAGGTCGCCTATTTCAGCACCGGCTTCACCCGGATGGTGGACGCGCCTTCGACGAACATTTTCCAGCCGAAGAAGTCCTTGAAAAGGATCACACGCGGATTCTGAAGCGGCGGTGAAGGCGCAGTCTCTCCTCCGGTCGGAGCCCACACCTGCCCGTTCTCCAAACGAAAAACGGTGCGGGCACCGACGCCTTTAAATGTTCCGACGATTTTGGTTTCAACGATCTGAGGAGCTTCGACTTTGTGTTCCTCGATCGCCTTGTTCACCGCAGCGTCAGCGGCGGCACTGGCCGCTGCCTTCTGCTTTCCCGCCACATAGTCACGAATGAACTGGTCGAGCACGGCTCGCTCATCGCCTGAAAGTTTGCTCAAGCCAGCCTTCTCGTAAGTCTCGGCATCCATCGCATTCTCGAGGCCGCTGAAATCTTTCTGCGGCGCAGCGAACGCCGAAACGGATAAGAGCAGAAGAAAGAGGAGCGAAAGCGATTTCATAGGTGCCGGAGCGAAGGCAAAATAATGTGGGTGGCACTTAGAGAGGTCAATGTGTTTCCAGTGCGATCGCTCACGCTCTCCGCGGGTACCCTAAGGGGGTTGAGTGGCAAGCTACCTCGTGCGTTTTCTTCTGGTTGAACCAATCACCCTCACCTCAATCCTTTACGCTCCCGCTAGCGCTGCAGTTAGAGCCCTCCATTCTTAATCTCCGGCTGCCGCCAGATGGCAGACCCGGACAAGGGAGAGGAAGCAGACGCCAGGGGAACTAGACAGGATTGCTAGGCTTGGCAGAGGTGCTGGCGGTGTTGCGTAGAGCGGCGAGCATTTGAGCAAAATCGCGGCTTGGCGGAGCGTACGGATCCACGAGAACGCGGAGACGGATAGCGAAAGGATTCGGACGCCTCCCGGCTCAGAGTCCCAGTTTCACGATGTCGCGCACGAGCTTAAGGGCGTCGACGACACCGCGGGCGGCTTTCATCTTCTTTTCATGGTCGAGGGTGCGGCCTTGCGGGCTGAAGATTTCATTCTCGCGACGCTCGAGCTCGTTGATTTTGGCAACGGCGTCCTTGGCTGGCTTATAAGTGGGATTCATTAGCAGCACCGCCTGGTAGTGCGTCCGGGCGCGAGCGAGCTCGCCGCGCAGAAAACAGGCATAGCCCGCGGCATTATGGACCCGCCAAATTTCCGGGTTCACCGCCGTGTGATTGCGCTCGGCGCGATCCTTCTCGAGCTTCTCCACGTTCTCGAGATAGGTGATGGCCAGGCGGAGGTCTTCGTCCTTTCGGTCGGCATCGGCCTTCTTCTCGGCGGCGAGAAGACGACCTGCGTGCAGAAAGGAAGTCGCTGCACGAAAATACAGATCAAGAGGACGCTCAGATTCCGCGACCGCATCGCGATCGAACAAACTAATCGATTGTTGGCAAAGCTGGCCGGCATGCTCGTAGGCGTTGATTGCTTCCTCTCGTTTGCCTTTGCGCTCGAGCTTCGAGGCGCGGTCGATCTCGGCAACGCCCAGATGATAGAGTTCGTCCGCGGAAGGCGGCGCGACTTCGGGCACCGCTTCTTCAGGACTTTTCTCTTCGGCGGGAGCTGGCGTTCCGGGAGCGGTCGCCGCGGCCGGCGTGGCGAATTCGAAAGTCGTCGCAGGTTCGGCGGGTCTGACTTCCTCCTGCGCACGACTGACTGTGCAAAGGAGCACAGTCGTGCCGAAAGCTAGTAGAGAAAATCGAGCGACACGCACTCGGGAATGTGTGTCGTGATCCGGCATCCGCAAACCGCTGGCTGCGGACGAAGTGCGGGATCGGTTTTGAGCTCTTAAAGGTCGGCCAGCTCTAGCATTCATATTTCATTCGAGTTCATATCCTCAGCCAGCAAACCACCGTCCCGCTTCGCCCGGATCTCCCACGATGGTTTCATCGCTAGTCTTGCGAAGCATGGACGAGACTAGCTCGTCCCTCCCGTACACGTCTCGGGGGATGACAACGGGAGGGACGAGCTTGTCTCGTCCGCGATCAAGACGCTAGAGCGCGCCGTTTCGGCGAACGACTTCGTGGAAGCTTGCGAGATTCGAAGACATTTCGCGGCAGTTCCACGCTGTCCCCGCCGGTCGACGGAGCAGTCGGTTTCTGCGCCAATGGCAGAAAAGCAAAGCGGCCGAACCTTCCGGTTCGGCCGCTGCATTTAAATCAGGTTAACTCGGTCCTTAGAACTTGTGAGCGATTTCGAAGTAGAGGAACCGGCCGTAGGGATCGTAGGTGGCCAGGTTCGTGGCGCTGTTGCCGCCTTCGACGTAGCGAGGATCTTCATCAAGAACGTTGTTCAGACCCACGGACAGACGGAGGCCGTCGACGAGACGATCGCTCCAGCTGAGGGTGCCAGGAGTCGTCCCAGCAACCGCCTTGGTGTCCTTCGCGTCCTTGCCCATAGGCGCCGCGATCGGAGCCGGTGAGCGATGGAACTCGTAGGAGAGTCGCATATCCATGACGAAGTAATCCTTAACCGTGTCGAGCTGATCGAGCTTACCGGTCGTGATGTCGCCGAGGAGCTCGTTATGCATTTCCGGAATGTAAGTTGCATTCCATGATGCGGTGAAGCCCATCACACGCCATTCGGCCAGCATCGTGACTTTGTAGTCCGGGAAGGCGCCGAAGGCTTCGTCGCCGATCCCACCACTGACGGTGTAGAAATCGGTGAACGGGAAGTTCTTGAAGTCCTGGCTCAGGAAGTAAACGGCGTTGGCGCCGACTTCCAGCTGACCCCAGGCGTGGATATCCCAGAGGTAACGAGCGCTGAAGTCGAAACCCGTGATGCGCTCGGCACCGAGGTTACGATTCAAGTCCGTGTAGAAGACGGTCGCAAGCTCACCCTGAAGGAAGGAGCCGGGAGCGCCGGTTGGGGTCCCCGGTGCGCCTACTGGCTGCGCTCCGGGCTGGCCTGGGAAGTTGAAGAAGGAAACTTGGCTGGCATATGGCGACGCTGGCCCGAGCGCGTTGACGCTCGAGAGAATCGTCTGACCACCGATGACACCGACAATGCCCCGTTGCAGGGTCTTGAAGAAGTCAGCAGTGACGGTCAAGCCGGGCACGAAGTGCGGGCTGTAGACGATACCTGCAGTGTAGGATTCAGCCGTGGACGGAACGAGGTCCGGGTTCGAACCTGCCAGCACCTGCGCCTGATCTTGCACGATGCCGTTCAAGCTTAGGCTCGGCGAGAACCCACTGCTCTGCGGCCCGTAGAGTTGATACAGGGTCGGAGCAACGAACGAGTTCGAGTAGGTCGAACGGATGGTCAGGTCCTGAATCGGCTGATAACGGAGGGTAAGTTTCGGGACATTCGCGTCCTCGCTCACGCCTTCGTAATGGTCATGACGACCGGCGGCCGACAGCTCTAGGCTGTAGACAAACGGTACCTTCATTTCCGAGCTGATCACGGGCACGCGGATTTCACCGTAGTAGGAGCTGATGCCACGACCGCGATCGATGATGCCGATCGGAACGGATCCGACGAAGATTTCCGGTGAGTCAGCGACTTTGAAGCCTTCGTCGCGATACTCAGCACCCACCGACACACCCACGCCGCCGCCGGGCAGCTCGAAGGGGAAGCCGGTAATGCGGGCGTCCATGACCTTTTGGTAGGAATCGAGTTTGCGGATGTTATTACCGAAAACGGACTCGAAGGCTGCCTGACTCAGCGGAGCGGCCATAGGGTCGCCACCGCCACCACCAACTTCACCGACCGGGTTACGGGCGAAGAAGTCGAAGTATTGATGTTCAAAACCAGCTGCCGTGCCGGCAATCAGGTTGTTGAGCTGGACGGCGTTGACCAGACCACCATTGACGTAATCGATCGTGTAGTGGCTGTAGTAATAGGCCGCCTCGGCGAACCAGTCTTTATTGATCTGGGAACGCAGACCGCCAAGCAGTCGATAGAAATCCGATGTATTTTCGAAGGTTCGCGGATGCGCCTGGTAGCGGTTGCCGACCGTTCCGGTGGAGCTCCCGTTGAAGGGCGTCGTGAACGGGTTGAAGGGAACGCCTCCGAAAGCGTTAGCCGTCGTGCCGCCCGGGATGACGACTCCGGTCCGGTTGCTGAGCGGCTGACCGTTCAGCTGCAAGTAGTTGTTGTTGTTCGCATACATCAGGTCGCCGAACACTTCGAGCTGCTTGCCGAAGATGTCGTGCGTGAACGAACCGAACATGTCCGTGTTGCGCTGTTTCTGCGTGCTCGTCGGGATCTTCGATAGGTCGAATGCGGTCACGTCGGCCGTCGTCGCCGGATCGTAGATGCCGGCAAAGACTGGGTCGCGGAAATTCTGCGCAGCGCCCGCAGACCCTGGGGTAATACCGGCTTGGAATGGCGAGTTAATCGCGCCTTCCAAGAGGGCTCGGCCGCCCACACCGTTTACCGAACCTGCATAAGTCGTGGTCACGCCGCCCGGGATACGGGAATAGGCGCGTTCACGCAGGTAGAGAGGATCAACTTCGTAATATTGGAAGGCCACCGTGACGTGCGTGGTTTCGTTACCAACGCCGGCAATGGCATAAGCGCGGCGCTCAGCCACACCTGATTCAATGGTGAACCCATAGCGATAGCCGAACTCGAGGCCGGTGAAGTCCGACTTCAAGAAGACGTTCACAACGCCGCCGACAGCTTCAGAACCATAGAGGGCCGAAGCGCCGTCCTTCAGCACTTCGATACGGCTGATCAGCGAGGTCGGGAAGAGGCTGACGTCGGTGAATGCAGCACCACCGGCGGCGATTGCAGCCGAGTCGGAAATGCGGCGTCCATCGAGCAACACCAGGGCGGGCAGACCGCGGATCGAAATCGTCGAACCACCATAGGTGATGCCGCTTGAGATGTTCGCGTTCGAGCTGCCAAGGTTGCCGGCGCCCGTAAAGTCGGGGTCGGTTTTGGTCAACACGTTCAAGATGTCGATCGCCTGGCCCGAACGCTTGATGTCGGAGTCGGTCAGGGTATCGACGTTCGAAGGTGTGACTTCTTCGGCAGTCGGGATGTTGGACCCCGTCACGATAACGGCTCCGGCGGTTGCAGTGTTGTCTGCCTGCGCGCGCACGCTAGCGGGCACGACTAAGGCGAATCCAGCCAGAGCGAGCAAGCTCGTCCGGGAGGAAAATAACGTTTTAAGGACGTTTCTGATCATGTGTTTCTCCATGGGTTTGGTTAGGTTCGGGATAGGCTTTATTGATAAATCCATTGGGTGACAAGGCTTTTTTTAAAAATTCTTTGAACGGGCAGACGATCCCCTTGTCTGGGGGACAGCTTGCCGCTTTCCCTTGGTTCTATCGGAAGCCTCCGACGCTGCCTAGAAAAAAATTCACTAAAATTTAACCTCCTTAAGTATCTCCCCCTTCCGAGGGATGCGGCCCCCGCCGGTCCCCCTCGGCGTTCCGAGATGGGCAGCTTGGCCTCGAGCCGGTTTTTCCACCTGTCGCATAACTGTCGCAATTCGTTAGGCTACCCTGCAACGTGAGCCCAACGGATTCGGAGTTGGCGCCGCCAACCGCCGCGGAGTAAAGGTTCGGCATGTTCAACGGATTGGTTGAGGAAACCGGGCGCCTTCTCTGGCTGCGCGCCACCGAACAATCGGTGCAATTCGAGGTCGCGGCGCCCGGCCTGGCGGAAGGCGCTCGAACCGGCGACAGCATCGCCGTTAACGGCTGCTGCCTAACCGTGATTGCACATCGCAGCGGTCAGCTCACCTTCGACCTTCTGCAGGAAACACTAGCCCGAACAAACCTCGGTAGCTTGCGGCGCGACGCCTTAATTAACCTCGAACGGCCAGTGCGTGCCGATGGACGAATGGGAGGACATTTTGTGCAGGGACACATCGATTGCGTTGCCCGGGCGCTCCGGTTTGCCCAGGAGGGAAAAGACCATCGACTCGAGGTCGAGTTGCCCGGCGAGTCCGCGCATTACGTGGCCATCAAGGGATCGATCGCGATCAACGGCATCAGTCTCACCGTCGCCGAAGTGAGCCCCAACAGTTTCACCGTCTGGATCATCCCGCACACTCTCGCGGTAACGAGCCTGCACGAACTGCAGCCAAATGATCTCGTTAACCTCGAGTTCGATATCCTCGCGAAATACGTCGAGCGGGCGCTGCAACGCGATCGTTAGGAAGGCTCGGCTGGAGCAGGCCTAACAATGGCGATGTACTATATACAGGTACGCGGTCCGGTCCGAGGCGCGGCGCCGCCCGGGGCGATCAAATGCCGGGGAGCGGTCGCCGCTGCGAGCAGTTTTTGGCGCGTCCCGCCGAAAACATCCCAAAACAAAGTTCGCGATGGCGAGGCGCCATCGCCAGCTCGCGAGGGCGCGTGCGCTCCCCGGGTTCGCGCAGAACGCCGTCAGCCAGACTATTTAGCGCCAAAGCCCATCAGCACCGCCGGCACCGTGCGGACGAGAATCTTGAGGTCGAGGGTCAGGGACCACCGGTCGATGTAGTCGAGGTCGAGTTTGACCCAATCGCCGAAGTCGCGGACCTGGTTGCGCCCGCTAATCTGCCAGAGGCAGGTGAGGCCCGGCTTCACACTGAGCCGCCTCCTTTGCGCGGTATTTTCGAACTTCTCGACCTCATACAGCGGCAGGGGCCGTGGCCCGACCAGGCTCATGTCGCCCAGAAGCACGTTCACCAGCTGCGGAAGCTCATCGATGCTGGTCCGGCGCAGCCAGCGCCCAAACGGCGTGATCCGCGGGTCGGCCTCGACCTTAAACACCGGTCCGGTCATCTGATTGAAAGGCTCCAGCTCGGCCCGGCGCATCTCCGCGTCGTTCGACATGGAGCGAAACTTGTACATGACGAAGGGCTTCCCGTGTTTCCCCGCCCGCCGCTGCTTGAAGATAATCGGGCCGGGTGACGTGATCCGGATCATCACCGCGACAAAGACCATCGGGATGGCGAAGATGAGCAACGCGCAAAAGGCTCCGATGCGGTCAATCATCGCTTTGGCAAAGAGTGTCCACGACACATCGGGCGTAGAACGAAAGACGAGCATGGGCCGCCCGCCGAAAGCGTCGAAATCAGGCTTGGCGATGGAGGTGCGGATGAAGTCGGCGGCCAGCCAAGCCGGGACGCCTTCCACTTCACACGCGCCAATGGCCGCCTCTACGCGATTCAGCTGACTGTGACCTGCCGCGAAAATGACGCGGGCAACGGAATGCCGGTGCATCGCCTCAATCAGATCGGCGACTGGCTGGGTTTCGATGTCGATGCGCCCGACCACGTCGATCAGCAATTGTTGCTCGGCGGTGAGCGATTGTTCCAGCGTCGCAATATCTTCCGGAGAACCGGCGAGCAAGACGGGTTCGCGCAACTCACCCCGGCCAGCGCGCACACGCATGTGCTGCACGATCATGCGTTCCTTGGCCAGGAGGGTGGCCCCGGCAATCAAGCCGAAGAGGATCGGCACCGACCGGTTAGGCATCGGCAAGCGCAGAAAGATGACGCAGGCGCTGACAATGACGCCCAGATAAAGCATCGCTTGAAAGATTTGCAGAATCGAGCGCCGTTTCTTTTTGTCGACGGGCGAGTTATAGAACCCCTGCAGATCGAGTAGGATGGGGCCGAAAAGCATGACCACAATCAGCAGCCAGGAATACGCTCCGAAGGGTTCAATGGTCTTGGAGAGATGGAGCCATTGCGTACTGTAAAAGCGGAGCGTGTGCGCCAGCAGCAAGGAGAAGGCGAGCAGGAAGGAATCGATCAGCTGCTGGACCTGGGTGTTGAGTTCCTGTTTTCGAGCGAGCATGCGGAGGGCCGGGCCTACGGGTGGTGGGGCCGGCGGGGGCTAGTCGTTAAGATATGAACGCGACCGTCCCGGTCAAAGCGCGGGCGCGCGAAAGCTGCGCTATTGTCGGGGTCATAGCCACATCCGACGACCTGGCGATGGCCTGTTCGATGGCCGCGCCGCCGGATCTGTTCGAGCTGCGGCTCGATCATCTTGTTCCCATCCAGGAAGAGTTGGAAAGGCGGATTTCCGAACTGCCCGCCCCCGTCATCATCACAGCGCGTCATCCGAGTGAAGGCGGCGCCAATTCGCTCTCGCCGGCCCGGCGCCGCGAGCTGCTGGGTCGCTTCATTCGTTATGCAAAGTACCTGGATGTGGAGCTGCGTTCCGCCGATTCGTTTCATGCTCTTCTGCCGCGCAGCGATGCGGCACGTATTATTTCGCTGCACGACTTCGATTCCACGCCGACACCGCGCAGCTTGCATGCCAAGGCGCGAACGGCGAAATCGCTCGGCGCGGCCATTTTCAAGGTGGCGACGCGCACCGATAGCCCCAAGCAACTCGCTCGTTTGCTAGAGTTTATTGCCGAAGACGAAGCGGGCATCCCGGTGGCGGTGATGGGGATTGGAAGCCTCGGCGCATTGTCGCGTGTCATTCTATCAGGCTGCGGTTCGTGCCTAATTTACGGATCGTTGGCGGAACGACAGGTGGAGGGCCAGCTCAGCGTCGGCGAGATACAGCAACTTTTCCCGCTTCTCGCCCTGGGGACCGAGCCACCTCCTTAGTGAAGCATCGCCAATCCGGCAGCCCTGCTTGCTGCGGCGTGACAGATGTAGGTTATTGCCCGGATGGACGCACAGGGGATTCTGCCGGAGCAGGTGCCGGTCATGCCGCTCCCGGGAGCGGTTCTCTTTCCCCATGCGCTACTGCCGCTCTACATCTTTGAACCGCGTTACCAGGAGATGTTGCAGTACGCCTTGTCTCATCACCGCATGTTTGCGGTGGCCACTCTGAAACCGCCGCAAGCACAGTGGAACTCAGCAGACGATTTTTTCGACATTGCCGGCGTCGGCTTGATCCGGGCCTGTGTCGGGCGCGGGGACGGCACTTCTAATCTCATCCTGCAGGGCCTGGAACGGGTGCGCTTCATCGAGTTCGAGAAGGAAGAGCCGTTCCCGATTGCGATGATTGAGAAGTTGGAGCCCGACGTGCAGTTGTCAGTCGAGACCGAAGCGCTCGCTACCAAGGTGCTGGAGCTTTATTCCAAATTCAAAGGCCACGGGCGGCAACTGCCGGAAAAAGTGGATCGGTATCTTTCCGATTTGGGCGACCCGGAAATGCTGGCAGATTTGGTGGCGTCAACCTTCGTCAGCGACACTTCCCGGAGGCAGCAAATCCTGGAAGAACTCTCGGTCAATCAGCGGCTTCGCCTGTTGATTCAGTTTCTGCGCGACGAAAGCGGCAACGCCGCCGCCTAACGAGCGTCCTCTCCTCGAAGGTAGACTAGCGCGATTCGTGCAGCGGTTGACCGACGCGAAAGAGAGCGATCTCGTTGCGAAGCAAATCGGACAGGCTTGTCAGGTTATTCCGATCTGCCATCGCCAGAGCCCGTTCCGCGGTCGCGATGGCTTCGGGGAAGCGGCGGGCTTCGGCGTAAGCGGCGGCCAGTGTCGCCTGGATGAAAGGGTTCTGCGGAGCGAGTTGGTAAGCGCGCTCAGCGTAAGTGACGGCACGACCGCCATCGCGTAATGATCCATCGCCGGCGGTCGCCAGAATCCACGCGTAATTCTTCAGCGCATCCGGATCGTCCGGCTTTTCGGACAGAATGCGTGCGAGTGCCTCGGACGCTTCGCGCTGGTGGCCAAGCTGAAGGAGCATGTTCGCCATCTGCGTCTGCGCTTCAATGTCATCCGGCTTAAGCGAGATCGCTGTTTGCAGCTGCGCCAGGGCGTCGTCGGTGCGCTGCTGTTGCATGTCAATCGAAGCGACAACGATGTGCGCTTTCGCGTCACGGTCGTTGATCGCCAGCGCTTCGTTCGCTTTCGTTAGGGCTTCCTGCGGCTGCCCCAGCTGCAGGAGGACGCGTGCGAGGTCCCGCCGCGCCTGCCCGTCCTTTGCATCAATCGCCGCGGCCTGTTCGAGGTAGGGACGCGCCTCCGCCGGCTGCTGCAACTCGAACAGGCATTGTCCCATGTTGCGGGCAGTTTCGTTGTTGCCGGGATAAAGCTGATAGGAGCGCAGAAAACGCGCGAGCGCATCCGTCCTGGCGCCACGTCCGAGCAAGACCACGCCGTAGTTATTCTCCGCCATCCAGGACCCGGGATTTTTCCGGATGGTATCGGTCCACAAGGCTTCAGCGCTCGAATAGGCATGCGCCTGCTGCCAGGTCAGCCCGGCAAGGATCGCGACGATGATTCCCGAGAGAACCATGGCCGGGACAGGTTTGTCGCGCAGCAGCCAATGCAGCGCCGCGGCAAAAAGCGCGAGCGGACCGATACAGGCCAGATACTGGTAGTGGTCGGCGACGAAGGTATAACGAAACGGGTAAATCGAGACCAACCCAAGCAGTGGCGAAAGCACGGCAACGAAATAAACCAGGGCGACTTCCGGACCACGACCGAGACGGCGTCGAAATCCAATCACCAGTCCAGTGAGGAGGATTAAGGCGACCGGCCAGATGAAGTCCTGTGGATGGTAACGTGAGATATCCCAGCGCGGATAGCTGAACATCAGGTCAGACGGCCAGAACAGTTTACTGAGGTAAAAAAAGATGGCGCGGCTCGCCACCTGCAGGCGCTCGATTGCGCCTAACGATACATTGACCAGGGCGCTGGTATTGTGAACACGCTCCCAGTAAAATGAAACGAGCGCCGCCAGACCGCTGGCGACCAGGAAGGGCAAGAGCGTCAGCCACCTTCTGCGCGTTAGCGGTTTGCCCTGCCACCAAAAGATCAGGATAAGCGCTGCCGGCAGAACGCAGGCGGTGGTCTTCGCCGCCAGCGCCAGAAGTGCGCAGACAAATGCCAGTGTCCAGGCGCGCGTCTGTTCCTTTTCGGCGAACTCGCTCCAAAAATAGAGCGAGCCGATAAAGAAAAGCCCGCTGAGCACATTTTTCAGTTCGCTGATCTGCGCGACTGACTCCGCTTGCACCGGATGAAGCGCAAAGAGAGCCGCGCCCAGCCACGCTCCCGGGATGCGCAAACGACGCAGCAATAGCCACAACCACAGCGCGCTGCCCGAG
The DNA here is from genome assembly GCA_963746035.1 of uncultured Verrucomicrobiae bacterium. Taxonomy (GTDB): domain Bacteria; phylum Verrucomicrobiota; class Verrucomicrobiia; order Chthoniobacterales; family UBA10450; genus JBBRDU01. The sequence continues at coordinate 986,500 of CAVUZN010000003.1, forward strand.
TGCAGGACAATGTTTACGAAATGGTACCCCGTGCTGTTTCCGTTCCAGAGCGGACGTTGTAGAAGGAAGGCGGTGTGAGTCAGCGGGAAATATTGCGAAGGCGATTCGAGAGTGAACCAGATCCGCTGCAAACCATCGTGGGCGGTCAACAGCGGGTTATCGCGCGCATACATTTCATCTTCGTAAAGGAAACCGCCGTGCCAGGCAGGTTGGTAGGCGGCGACGACCGCGACAAAAAGCACAAGCGCGAGCCATAGATCAGAGGTACGACCGTTACCGGTGGGCGCAAGCCCGGCCGTGAGAGTCCTTCCCCGCTTTGCGCTTTTCATCTTCGCCATCGGCTCGTTTGCTAGTTCAGATTCACCCTTAACTCTCCGCAAGAGGAGAGGAAGAAAACAACGACGCGTGTGACTCGATCAACCTCGTTGCGTCAGCCGATGGTATTCTTCCATCAGGTAGCGATCGGTCATTCCGGCGATGTAGTCGCATACGGTTCGATACATTCCTTCAGACTCTATTCGGCGGGTGGCGCCCTCGCCTAACTGACTAGGATCTTCGACATAGGCTTCGAAAACGCGCCGCAACATTTCGCAGGCATTCTGGTTCACCTCGGCCACGCGCGGATGATAATAGACATTTTGATAGAGGAATTGGCGCAGAGCCTGGTTCGCCTTCAACAACTCGTCACTGTAGCGAATAAGAGGCGTCGGCTGCCGGCGAACGTCGTCCGCACTTTTCACCCCGGCCTTGGCCAGCGCACCGCTGCTACTTTCGATGACGTCACCAACCTGGACATCGATGATGTCGCGGATGATCAACTTGTGCAGCTCCGGCTCACGCGCCTCCGGATAGCGCGCAATGACTCGCTCGCAGCTTTGCTTCCAGACAAGGTTCTCCTCCAGTTGATGCGCGGTCAGAATCTCGAAGTCGACCGCATCGTCCATGTCGTGGCTGTAGTAAGTAATCTCGTCCGCGAGGTTCGCGATCTGCGCCTCGAGTGACGGGCAGCGATATTTTTCTTCGCCCGGCTCGGGCGGATCGTAGAAGGCCTGGTGCTTCTTCAAGCCCTCGCGCACCTCAAAGGTCAGGTTCAGGCCCGGAAAGTTCTGGTAGGCGTTTTCGAGCAGTTCGACCACTCGCTGGCTTTGTTTGTTGTGATCGAACCCGCCGTGATCGCGCATGCATTCGGCCAGCATTTCTTCACCAGAATGTCCAAACGGCGAATGGCCGAGATCGTGGGCGAGCGCGATCGCTTCAGCCAGATCCTCGTTAAGGCCGAGTGCGCGCGCGATGGTGCGGCTGATCGATGCGACTTCGATCGAGTGGGTCAGGCGGGTACGCAAATGGTCGCCGGTCCCGTTTAGAAAAACCTGCGTTTTGTATTCCAGACGGCGGAAAGCACGTGAATGAATAATGCGGGCGCGGTCGCGCTGGAATTCAGTCCGGTAGGCGTGGCTCGGCTCGGGATATTCTCGTCCGCGTGAATCGCCCGATTTTTGCGCGAAAGGGGCGAGGCTCTCCCGTTCCTGCGCCTCCATTTCCTCCCGGGTTCGCCAATGGCGCGCGGTTGTCATTGATGATCGTGAGACTGCTGATCGTGGGGTAACTTATCGCTCTCCCCAACCGCGCTGGAATAGCTTTGCTGAAGCTCACGCTCGGCGCGTCTCCCCTGACGCCTCACCGCTGTCAGATCGAAGAGTGCGAGCAGCAAAATTGTGATGGTGAGCCAGACACAGCCGCTCCAGAAAAGGAGCGCGGTGACGAGGTGCTCGCGCGGATTCACCAGCGACGAAAGAAAAGTGGAACCGGCAATGACCAGAAACAGCGTCAAAGCGAGCAGGACAAACATGGTCTTGCGTCGCGCCGACCGATCCCGAATCACACCCCGGGTGGCGTGGGCCACGAAAGCCCCGGTCTCCAGCGGTTTCTCGTCCGGTGAGTTGTTAGCCACGAGGGAGATCGTCGCCGAGTGAACGTTGAAGCGCAAGGGAGAGCAACCGCAGAACGTTCGCTCTACGCTTCTCATCCGACCGGTGACCGGCTATATCCGGATCCGATGCCACGACGAAACTCCGCCAAGCCAGCTTCGAAGAAAGCTAAAACCACGCGCTCATCGGCGAAGCCGCCCTTTCGCGACCAGACCGTTCGCAGCCGCGCGTTTGCCAAGGCGGTGCTGCGGGCCAAGCCGTATACACTCGACAGCGAACGTCTCGCAGCCTTGCTAAAACAAGCGAGCCAGACGGTGGCTCGTTTGCCGCGGGAACCGTTTCATAATTGCCGTTCGGATCTCTTCTCCATGCTGCGGCTGCTGCAGGCGTTTCAAGCCGGCGACTATAAGATTCCCCAGAACGCGCTGCTCTCGATTGTCGCGGCGGTGGCTTACCTGGTCGATCCGAATGATTTCATTCCGGACGAGATGCCGTTTCTCGGCTTTCTCGATGACGCGACGATCGTAGAATTCGCCGCGCACAAAACGCGCCCTCACCTCGACGCGTTCATGTCGTGGGAATTACGGCGGTTGATCAGAAGCTAGGGAATTGCGACGCGGCTGGGAATGACAGCGGTGCGTCCAACAGCTCGGCGGCGCGTCGTGCTCTCTTCCTTGTCATCCCGAGGCCCGGGCAGCCGAGGGATCCCGCGACGGAGCGAAAGCGAAATGAGAGTCTCGTGTGACCGCGACCCGGATAGGAACTAACGCGCGGGAGCGCTGGTGGCGTCTTAAACCAACAAGAGCGCGGGACTCTCAATCAGGTGCCGAAGCTCCTTCAAGTAATCCGCCCCGAGCGCGCCATCGATCACCCGATGATCGCAACTCATGCAGATCGACATGCGATGTCCGATAACAATCTGGTCGGAATCATCCGTGACCGGTTCCTTTGAGATCGCGCCGACGGCAAGAATGAACCCCTGCGGCGGATTAATGATGGCTGAGAAACTATCGATCCCGTAGCCGCCGAGATTGGACACGGTGAACGAGCCGCCCTGGAACTCTTCCGGCTTCATCCGTTTGTTACGCGCGCGGTTTGCCAGATCCTTCACCGCTTCGCTGATCTCGCGCAGCGACTTGCCTTGGGCGGCACGCAAGATCGGAGTGACCAGGCCGTCTTCAATTGCCACCGCAATCGCCAGATCAACGTCGGCGTATTGAATAATGGCGTCACCATCGAAGGATGCGTTCACCTTCGGCACTTTCACCGCTGCCTGGACTGCTGCTTTCAAAACAAAGTCGTTCACCGTGATCTTCGCGGTGTCGTCGCCGGTTTTCAGTTCGGCGCGCGCGGCCATTAATGGACCGGCATCCACGTTGATCGTCAGATAAAAATGCGGAACCGGCCCTTTGCTTTCAACCAGGCGCTGAGCAATGACGGAACGCATTCCGGAAAGCTGAATGCGCGCACTCTGCGCCGGTCTCCCGGCCGCCGCCTGCGATTTTGTCGCGGCAGATTTCGGGGCGGCGGCGGGCTTTCCACCAGAAGATTTCGCGGCCGCACGAACATCGCTTTCGACAATGCGCCCGTCCGGTCCCGTCCCTTCGAGATTGGCAAGATCGACACCCAGTTCGCCGGCTAGACGGCGGGCAACCGGTGAGGCTTTGATTCGTGCTTCGTCGCCAGCGGGAACCATCCGCTCCTGCGCTTTCGGAGCTTTGGAGGGAGCAGCCGAAACGGCCGTGTCCGCAGCTTTCTGTTTCTGCTGGGGCGGCGCTGTTTCTTTTTCCTTTTTGGCGGCCGGAGCGGGCTTCTCCGTCTCCGCCTTCGGCTCCTGTTCGACTTTCGCCTTTTTCTTGGGCGCCGGCGGTTCTGCCTTGGCCGAGGTTGCTTCGCCTTCCTCCCCGATAAACGCGATCTTCTCGCCGACTTCTACTTTGCCACCTTCCTGAACGAAAATTTCGAGGAGCGTGCCGTCTTCGGGAGACTCCCACTCCATCGTCGCCTTGTCCGTTTCGATTTCGGCAATCACATCGCCGGTCGAGACTTTGTCGCCCTTCTTTTTCTTCCACGTGACGAGCGTTCCTTCCGTCATCGTGTCGCTCAGCTTCGGCATCGTGATTTCGGGCATAAGAAAAAGTGATGAGTGGCTATTTAACCGGCGGGAAGCAATCTACGCGTAACAAACCTTGTGCACAGCTTCGACGAGCTTCTCGGCGCTCGGCAAAGCGGCCTGTTCGAGGCGTTCGTTGTAGGGCATCGGCACTTCTTCCTGCGAAACGCGCAGAACCGGGGCGTCGAGTTGGTCGAAAAGATTCCGCTGGATCCGGTAGCAAACTTCCGCGCCAATGCCGCAGAAAGGCCGGTCCTGTTCGATCATGACGACGCGGTGCGTTTTCATCACCGAACGATAGATCGCTTCCTCATCGAGCGGTTTGATCGAACGCAAATCAAGCACTTCCGCGCTGATCTCTTCTTCCTCGAGCTGTTGCGCTGCGGCCAGTGCCATCGGCACTGTCTGCGCATAACAAATGATGGTGACGTCGCTCCCCTCGCGTTTCAATTCGGCTTCCCCGAGCGGAATCAAAAGTTCCTGGTCGAGCGGTTCGACCATTCCCTTCGAGCTGTAGAGAAGCTCGGACTCCAGAACCAGCACGGGATTGTTATCCCGGATGGCGGTCTTGAGCAGGCCCTTGGCGTCGCGGGGCGTCGCCGGCGTGCAAATTTTCAAGCCGGGGACGTTGGCGTAGAGACACTCGGTGGCGTGCATGTGCGTCGCGCCGATCTGGTGCGCCGGCCCGTTAGGCCCGCGGAAGGTGATGGGAATGTTAAACTGCCCGCCCGACATGGTCAGCATGTTGGCGGCGTTGTTTACCACCTGGTCGAAAGCAACGAGCGAGAAACTAAAAGTCATGAACTCGATGATCGGACGGAGCCCAACCATGGCAGCGCCGACGCCCATGCCGGCAAAACCATTTTCACTGATTGGGGTGTCGACAATTCGTTCCGCACCAAAACGATCGAGCAAGCCCTGGCTAACCTTGTAAGCGCCGTTGTATTCGGCCACTTCTTCGCCCATGAGGAAGACATTAGAATCGCGCTCCAGCTCTTCAGCCAGCGCTTCATTCAACGCCTGTCGGTAGGTGATTTCGCGCATCTCGCTCATGGCTTCAGCGCCGTTAGGCGCGACAGATTAATAGCCCGGCCTGCATTGAATAGCCGCGAGCCCCAGCGGGGCGACATGTCGCTCCTGACAGAGCTCACACCGATGCCATTTGACGTTTCTATGGACATGTCGTGCCTACGGCCCTTGCCCGATCGGTAGGTGATTTCGCGCATCTCGCTCATGGGACGAAGGTGTAGTCATAGAGCTTCTCCAGCGGTGGCTCCGGGCTTTCCTCGGCAAACTTAACGCTGGCCAGCACGGTCTCCTTGGCCTTTTTGTCCATTTTCTCGAAGTCTTCGTGGGTCAGCTTGCCTTCGCGAGTCAACTGCGCGCGCAGACGCGTAATTGGATCGTCCAAGCGGTATTTCTCCAGCTCGTCCTTCGTGCGGTAGCTCGCCGGATCGGACATGGAATGCCCGCGGTAACGATAAGTGCGCGCTTCGACAAAGGCCGGATGCGGATCGCGACGAATCGAAGTGATGATTTCGCTGAGACGGTCGCGCACTTCGCGAAAGTTCATCCCGTCCACGATTTCGCCTGGAATATCGTAACCCTCGGCACGATCGACGATCTGCTTGAGCGAAGTGGACCGCTTCACCGATGTCCCCATCGCAAAGAGATTGTTTTCGCAGATGAAAATTACGGGCAACCGGTAGAGTCCGGCTAGATTCAAGGCCTCGTGAAAGGCGCCCTGGTTGATCGCGCCGTCACCGAAGAAGCAAAGCGTTACCCGATCTTCCTTGCGATATTTCGAGGCGAACGCCATCCCGGCGGCGAGAGGAACGTGCGCGCCGACGATGGCGTGACCGCCTAGCATATTATTCTCGCGATCGAAGTAGTGCATGCTGCCGCCGAGCCCCTTGGAGCATCCGGTTTCTTTTCCGAAGAGCTCGGCCATGCAGGCGTTGGCGCTGGTTCCGCGGGCGAGCGCGTGCGCGTGATCGCGATAGGCCGTGATCAGGTAATCGTCATGCCGGGCCGCGGCAACCGCGCCGCATCACGACTGCTTCCTGTCCGATATAAAGGTGACAAAAGCCGCCGATCTTCTGCGCTTGATACTGCTGACTGGCGCGTTCTTCGAAGCGCCGGATCAACAGCATCAGCGAGAGCATCTCGACCTCGTCGCGCTGCTCCGCGGGCTGCTGCATGAAGATCAGGCGGCCCGAGCCAGTGAGGTTTTACGCGACGCCAGATCGGAACTGCGGCTGTAGGCTACAGAGAGAACGAAAACGGCGGTGAAGAGCAGGTCGCTCAGGAGCGAATTCCGGAAAAACATCCAGGCCGGCGTGCTGCCATATTGAGGCAGGCCGGTTGTTAGGGCCTGAATCAGCCCGGCCCCGGTCTTGGCATAACCGGGATCACTCAGCCAGGAAAAGGCGTTGGTGATCACGTAGAAAACGACAGAGGCGGCAATCGAACCGAGCAGCATGCGGCCAAGGTTCGGATGACGCTGCAGGAGCACGGGCCGCGAGGCCAATAATGATCAACGCGGCATAACGGCAAATGATGTGAGCATCAAGCAGCGAGGCGCCGTAATAGGTGTTGAGGATCAGATCCGAAACGAAGAGGGCGCCGAGGGGCAGGGTAAATTTCAGCCGCGAAGGAAAATAAACCGCCGAACAAAGAGCCACGGCCGCGAGCGGGGCAAAGTTCGAGAGCCAGGTAGCCCCAGAGTGGATATAGAGACCGGTGGCGATGCGATACGCAACCGCCGCGAGCACGAGAAAAATAGCCGGGATCATCGAGCAGGAATTTAACCGTTCAGCGCGATATGCAAAGGCCATTTGCCTGCGCGCAGTGGTTCAGGGGAGACCCGTTTTTACTTACCGGCGCTGGCCATCGCGCGGGCGAGCCGCGCTTTGCTGCGGTTCGCCGCGTTCCGGTGAATGGTGCCGCGCTTGGCTGCTTTATCGATGGCCGAGATAAGTTCCTGCGCCTTAGCGCGATCAACTTGCTGACCGGCGCGCGCCCCTTTCTTCAGGTTACGCAAACGGGTCAGAATGCTTCGGTTACGGACAGTTCGTCGAGCCGTCTGACGGGCGCGCTTAGCAGCAGATTTGGTGTTAGCCATGTTCGGAAAAGTTGCGGGCGTGGAGGGTCGCGGAGTTAGCAGTCCTTGTCAAGATGTGGCGCGGGGACCCGCTCCCTGCGTCTCACTAGGCAGGAGCAGTCTGCTAGTTCCGGTCGCCGTGCACCAGGAGGCCTGTGGTCGCGACGGTGGTTCCGGCCGGAAGCGCGGGTCTCCATGCGTCCACCGCGGCAGTCCGCTTCGCTTTCGGAAGCTTCGGCAGATGATCCGGAATAATCTGAATCAACGCGCCAACCGGAAGTTCATTATAAAGAGCAGTGACATCGCGCGACTTCATGCGGACACAACCGTAGCTGGCGGGACGCCCGATGTAGCGCTCCTCCGGCGTGCCGTGAATATAAATGCAACGGCCAAACGCGTGTGCATTCTGCGCCTCGAGGCCACGCAGCCAGATAATTCGCGTGATCACCGGATCGCGACCGGGCGCGTTCGGTTTCAAAACCTCCCCGGTGAAACGGCGGTTATGGAAGACGGCACCGGTCGGCGCATTGTCCCCGATCTTTGCCGCCACCTGCAAAAACCCGAGCGGCGTGGTCATGCGGCCGAGATAATCCCCAAGCCCGTACTTCGACGTGGAGACCGGGTAAATAGCGACGCGCTGGTTGTTGTGCACCACCATCAGCTTCTGATCCTTCACGCTGACAATGACACGATCAGGGAAGTCCTGGATGGAGGGAGCGGGAGCCGCCTGCGCCGGAGCGGCGGCGGGTGCGGGCTGCGGAGCAGCTAAGAGAGACGAGAGAGCGCAGATAGCCGCGCTAGCAACGAGGAGGGGGCGAAGCATGGCGGGTTTTTTACTCAGAAAATGCGATTTGTCACGCAGGAATTGCCTCGGCTTCCCTTGAACTGCCGAAGCTGAACCTGGGCCACCATTGCACCAGCGAACAGAGCGAGACATACAAAAAACCCATCTGAAACATCAGCAAAAAGGGTACCGATAGGAATTGGCGATGCGCAATCGCGAACCAAACGAAATAGGTGAAGTAGAGCGCGAAACCAATTTCCGCGAGCGGCAGCAGAGACTTCAACGGCATGTATTTCAGGTTTCGCCACGGCTGCGACTTGCGCTCGATTCCGTATTTCGGCGTGCGCGCGAAATCGCTTTCGTGATTGAAGACGGCTTCCAGCACGGCGCGCGCATTATTCAGCGACAAGCCGACGCCGAGCGCGAGCAAGCATGGCAGTAAAAGCATTTCCCTCATCCACGTCCGCGGATGGAGTTCCCTTTGCGCACAGATATAGAATATCGCAACGGACATCGAAGCCGTTAGGAAAATCGGCACGTCGATTAAAAAAGTCCGAAGCCATCCTTGCGGGCCGCCGGTGGCTGGGTGCAGCAGGACGCAAAGACAGGCCAGAAGAAGGTAGGCGAAATTCGAGGTCAGGTGGCCCGTCGCCTCCAGCTTGATCACCAGCGGCAGCTCGCTCCGCCAGATCGTCGGCAGGAGCTTTTTGCACGTCTGGATCGAGCCCTTGGTCCAGCGGTGTTGCTGCGACTTAAAGCCGTTCATGTCGACCGGAAGCTCGGCCGGCGTCACCACATCCGTTAGGAAAACAAATTTCCAGCCGGCGAGCTGTGCGCGATAGCTGAGGTCGAGATCTTCGGTGAGCGTGTCATGCTGCCAGCCGCCCGCTTCCTGAATGCACGTTTTCCGCCAGAGCCCGGCCGTGCCGTTAAAATTAAAGAAGCGTCCGCTTCGGCTCCGCGCCGTCTGCTCGAGGAGAAGGTGACCATCGAGGAACATCGCCTGCACGCGGGTGAGCAAAGAATACCCGCGATTCAGGTGTCCCCAGCGGGTCTGGATCATTCCAATTTTCGGATCGGTGAAAAAGTCGATCGTCTTGTGCAGCAGATCGCGGGGCGGAACAAAGTCGGCATCGAGAATGCACACAAACTCTCCTTCCGCCGAGTCGAGCCCGGTCGCGAGCGCTCCGGCCTTGAACCCGGTGCGGTCAGCCCGATTGATCAGCTCAACGTTATAGCCGCGCTGACGCAAGTCAGCCGCCACCGACGAGGTGATTTCCCGGGTATCATCCGTAGAGTCATCGAGGACCTGGATCTGGACCTTGTCCTTAGGGTAATCGATCTCGCTGACGGAACGAAGAAGGCGCTCCACCACGTAAACTTCATTGAAAACCGGCAGCTGGATCGTCACCTTCGGAAGATCAGTGAAACGAGCCATCGGTTTTGGCTCGTTCTTCCGGTTTTTCAGGAACAGGTAGATGATAACGTAGCGATGAATGCCGTAAGCCGAGAGCCCGAAAAGGACGCTCAAATAGCAAATAGTCCAGATCAGATAGCTAGGGCTTCCTTGCATAAGGCTCGTAGAACATGCTGGCCGGGCCAGCAAGGGCGTCATGATGCCGCTTCCGTGGCGTCCGTCAAATCAAAAAAACCCCGTTTACCTCGTAGAATCGCCTCGTGTACGGCCATCAGTTTGGCCTTTCTTTCGTTCACCTTTTTCGGACTGTTCGGCCCGGCCGCGCCCCGGGTTCAAGCACAATCGGACGCCGTTGGAGAGGGAGAGCACGAACGGGAAGAACTGGGTGTAAACCGCTACACCATCCCGCGGATTGATCGGTTGCTCGAGCAGCTCGACAAACTGCGCCCGCTTCCCTTTGATCAGCTCTGGCGCCCACTCCCAAATTCCGGTCCCAAGCCACGTGAGCTGAAGGGATTAGTTTTCGGTGGCCTCATTGCGGACGGCTTTCTCATCGTCGCGGCCAGAAAGCAGAGCACGGTCGATGAGTTCGGGCGCGTTCTGCTGCGCGAAGCACGTGGCCTCGGCGTGGCCAAGCAGGTGACGCGGCACAGTGCGAGCCTGAGCGAATTGGGGAAAGCCGGCAAATGGGACGCAGTGCGCGACGAGCTGAGCGCAACGCAAAAGGATGTGGAGGCCGCCATGATCGCGCTGCGCGACGCCAAACTCGCTGCCTTGATCAGTCTGGGTGGGTGGCTGCGCGGCCTGGAAATTTCCAGCGCGGCGCTGGAACAAAATTTTTCGCCCCAACGCGCCAAGGTGCTGCAGCAGGCGGAGTTGGTTCAATACTTCATCGAGGAGCTGGATACCCTCCCCCCGCAGGTGGCCCATACAGCGGTATTTGACCGTCTCCGTGACGGGGTAAAAACCATCGGAAGCATCATTGGGAACGACGAAGCGGTGCCGCTGGACTCGGCTAAGGTCGAGAAGCTTCATGCTAAGGCGCGGGATTTGGACCTTCTTCTGCTGCAGAACGAATAAGGGCTGATCCCTCAGCCGCGGCAAGCCGTGAGAGTGGTGTTATCTTTGCGCGTTACAATATGAAGGGTTCGATGGAATGAGCACCTTTGGGGGCAGCAGCGCAGGCAAGAACAAGCGAAGCCGGTTCGAACGGTTTTACCTTTTCCTGTCGATCCTCCTGGCCGGGTGGGTCCCGTCCATCCTGGTTCTGCTTGTTTCCTACACGATCGTTCGCAGGACGCTGGAAAGCCGGATTCTGCGTGACCGCCAGACCTTCGTGCAGTTGATCGGTCATACCGTCGGGGACGATCTCAGCCGGACCAGCGGCATCATCGATTACTACCAGAGCGCCCCCGAGACGGCGCGCATGCTTTCGGGTCCGGTGCCGCCCGCCGCCGCTCAGCAATGGATCGCCTCCGCCTTTTATGCCCAGCCGCGCATTGACGGAATGTTCCTAACGAACGCCGACGGACGGCTGATCGCCGCGGTTCCACCCGATCAGAACATGATCGGGAAGGATTACGGCAGCGCTTTCTGGCGCGACGGCGCGTCCCGGACTACCGGGACTTACGTGTCGCCGGTGCACGCGAGGTTCGGTGACAATCGGATGGCTACGGATCTGGTTGGGGCAATCCGCGCGCCTAACGGGACGATCATGGGGTACTTCGGCGTGTCCGTTCTGATCGAAAGATTGGGACGCCGCCTCGCCACCATCGAATTTGCCGATCAATCACAGTGCCAGATTCTCGATCAGAACGGTCGTGCTCTTTTTACCCGCGACTTCCGGCCTAACACCGGGCCTCTTTCCACGGCTGGCCAGGACTTGGTCAAGGAAATCGGCAGCGGCCGCAGCGGGCATATCGAACGCGCGGGCAATCTGGACTCATTCAGCCCGGTCGAAGCGGCCGGCTGGACCGCAGTCATCGAGCAACCGAAGGACGTCGCCTATCGCCCGGTGCATGAGCTGATGAAGAAGATGGGTGTGCTCACCTTCTCGTTAGTCGCGCTTACTCTTTTTCTCGCCTTCTTCGTCGCCCGCCTCTATCGCCGTCAGACCGAATCTTCGCAGCGGCTCGAGCGCGAACTCATTTTCAACGAAAAGATTCTCGCCAACATGCCGATCGGCATTGCTTTTGTCGATCCGGTCTCGCGCCGATTTCTTCAGGCTAACGAATCGTTCGCGCAGATGGCGCGCCGCATTGGCGGCTTCGACGAAAACCGCTCGATCGCGGACGCGAATTTCGACGAGATCAGGATCGCGCCGCCTGGCGCCATCGAACGGGTGCTGTCCTTCGGCACGCCCTTCCAGCTGGTCGAACATCCGTTCAAGGATCAGTCCGGCGGCACTCGCTTTGTGAACGTGCATCTGCTCCGGCTGCAAAGCTCTCACCAGACCATTCAAGGCGTGCTTTACCTGGTGGAAGACAAAACGCGTGACGTCACCTTGCGCCAGGAATTGATCGGGGCGAATGCCGCCAAGGATCAATTTCTAGCCCTGCTTTCGCACGAACTGCGTAATCCCCTCTCCCCCGTCATTGCCATGGTCGAGGAGTTGGAGACGAGCACGCCGGATTCGCCGCGGACGCGCCAGGCCCTGGAAGTGATCCGCCGCAACGTGGAGCTGGAAGCCCGGCTGATTGACGACCTTCTCGACGTCACCCGCATCGCAAAGGGCAAGCTTCAGCTCACTTTCGAGACGGTCTCACTTCACGAAACAATCCAGCGCGCCTACGAAATTTGTCGCGAAGACATCACGAACAAGAAGATCCGCGTCGAATTTCGACTGAACGCCGCGCATCCGTTTGTCGAAGGAGATCCGGCGCGCTTACAGCAGGTTTTCTGGAACCTGATCAAGAACAGCGTCAAATTCACCGCCGCCGGCGGCAACATCATCCTCGAAACCTCCAATCCGGCTCCGGAACAAATCGAAGCCAGGATCATCGATAACGGCATCGGCATCGAAGCGGAAAAGATCGGGAAGATTTTCAATGCCTTCGAGCAGGGACAGTCTTCGATCACCCGGCGCTTTGGCGGGCTCGGCCTTGGCCTGGCCATCTCCCGCGCGATGGTTGATGCGCACGGCGGAAAAATTTCCGTGACCAGCCCCGGCCGGGACCAGGGGGCTACTTTCATCGTCGGCCTGAAGACGGTTTCGGCGCCGGCGAAGAGCGGGACCGGACCAGCTAAACCGGAGCCGCCAGCTCCGGCCACCCGTCGTCAGCCTAACGATCGGCGGTGGCACATCCTGGTGGTGGACGATCATAAGGACACCTGCACCGGAATGAAGATGATCCTGGAACGGCGCGGTTACGCGGTCACGGTGGCACACACCGCTGACCAGGCGGCGGAGCAAGCCAAGGCTCACGAGTTCGACCTCGTGATCAGTGACATCGGTTTACCGGACCGGAGCGGTTATGAATTAATGCAGGAATTGCACTCCACCCGGGCGCTGCCGGCCATCGCGATCAGCGGTTTCGGAATGGAGAACGACATCGACCGGGCCAAAGCGGCCGGTTTTTCCGAGCACCTCACGAAACCGATTAATTTCGAGCGGCTGGAGGAGGCGATCCAGGAACTACTCGAGGCCGAACCGGCCGCGAAAGCGTGAAGACCCGCGCTTGGAAGACAGCCTACTTCGGTGCGGTCGCGCCGTTGGCGGTCTTTTCGGCCGCTTCTTTTAGTTCGCGCGAAAGCTTTTCGACTCGCTGACGCATCACTTTGCCGGCTTTGAATTTGACCGTTGCCCGTGGCGGGATAACAAAGCTGCTTCCCGGTTGATTCGGGTTGCGGCCGACGCGTGGCTTGGTCAAACGCGGCTGAAACACGCCAAAATTACGCAACTCAACGGCCACATTGTTGGCCAGGCTATCGGTAATTTGATCCAGAGTCCGCTGGACGACATCGAAAACCTCATGCTGGACCATTCCCGTCTGGTTGCTGATCGAGACGACAATGTCGCGCTTGGTCAATTTAGCCATACTCATAGGAATCGGTTGCCGTCCATCAATTGGGTGGCATAAACCAAGCAAAAAAACGGGAAAAGTGCAAGTTGCTAGTCCCTCGGCCTGAGGGCGAAGCACCTAAATGGGGCTACTTGCGACGCGGTCAGGCCGGGGTCAAAATGGGCCGGCGCAGCAGTAATTTGACGTAATATTCCAAGGCACTTAGCCGGGCCAACTGCCTCCGATGCGCCTTCAATTGCCCCTGCAAAACGCCCAGCTTGGTGAAGACGCCGTTCCATTCCGCCTCCAGGCGGCGGATTTCTTCGTTGCTCAGCTCACGGGTCCCTCGAATGGAAGACGCGCGGTTAAGCACGTTCATCGCTTTGCCGGACAACTCCCCGAGAAGATCAAGTTCGCGAAAAACGAATTCCGTTTCCTGCAGGAGGGCGGCGCGGACTTCGGTGAACTGGCGTTCCTGTTCTGCGGAAATAATCGGCTTCGCCTTGTCCAGGCCGTAAGTCATGAAGTCGTGAAGCTTTTTCCAGCTATCAAGCTGCAGCGTCAGGACGCGCAATTTGGTTTCGAGTGCTTTGTCTTTCATTGGTGCTGTTGCTGCGCGTTTTCCGTGGTTGCCAGTTCCATCGTTTCATCCAGCTTCTGCAGATTATCGATGAGCAGATGGGCCCACGGCCGATCAACCGATTGGATTTGGCTGATGATTCCCTCTTCAAAATAAAAGCGGCCCTGGCGCCAGCGGAATACTTCCGCGACCGCAGCTTCACCCTGCAGGGTGTCGAAGACCGCATGCCGGACCGACCCGTGCTGAAGGTAGATTTCGCTGTTCCCGCGACTCGATTTAAAGGTGAACCGGCCGCTGCGTTGACCAAGGCAGCTCATCTGCAAAATCTCGGCCGCGGAAAACTGATTGAGATTACCGACCAGGGAATGGCAGGGATCGATTCCCTCGGCGGCGTCGCCGCCGCTACGATCAAGCGTTTGCACGAAAGCCTTCAAATCCTGCTCCAGCTGCCGGATGTTTCGATTCAGCGGCATCAATTTAAGATTTTGCTGCTGCGCGAGGGCGAGGGCTTCGAAATCCCCCATGTCCGGCACCAGACAAACGATTTTCAGGGAAGGGAAATGTTGTCGCACATTGGCCGCTTTCTCCACCGCCAAATGGGTTTCATTTTCGACGAAAAACGCGTCGAAGTTCTCGCGCAAAAGCACGGCGATGGAATCGGAAAATGACCGTACCACTCGGAGCTCGACACCCTCGAGGACATCGAAACAAGAGAGGGCGCGGTCCTGGAAGACAGGGTCTGGGTTTAAGATAAGGAGGCGACTTTCCACAAAAGGCAAAAAGACTGGAACCTGAAAAGCAGGAACCTTGCCTCTGCACAGGACACAGGAGGGGCCTATTTTCGCCAGGGCTGCCTCGGCGGCGGAGCCGGAAAATGGGCGGGAGCCACCTCATGGGCAGTCCGGAAGTGGACCTTGGCCACCTCCCGTAAAGCGGTATCTCCGGCCTTGGCCACCAACTGCCGGGCGGTCTCTTTGACTCCTTCGGAAACACCGCGTTGCAATCGCAACCCCACCTTTTTCGAAGCTTTCTCCAACCAATCGATAAAGGCTTCCCGAGCCAGGATCGATGCGGCCGCGACGGCGACATCCGACTCGGCGCGCGGCCGCTGTTCGATCACGAGCTCGCCAGTCTTTCCCTTTAAGGCGTTCTCGATGATCCGCCGGTCAGCGAACTGATCCGACAGCGATCGTGGACAGGAAGGTTTTTTGGCGAGGAGGTTTTCGATCACCCGCGCATGCCCCCAGCCAAGCAGGCTGTTCAGATTCCCGAAGCTGGTGTGCATTTCGTTGTAGCGAGCGGGACCGATCGACAGCACCTCGAAGAGCCCCTGAGTTTCTTTGCGAATCGTTTCCGCCAAGGCCCGGATGCGCGCGTCCGATCCAATTCTCTTGCTGTCCTGCACGCCGGCGTCGATCAGCTTTCGCGCGATCAGTCGATCGACGTAGACGCCGGCAATCACCAGCGGTCCGAAGAAATCCCCCTTCCCGCTTTCATCGACACCGAAGTGCGGCTCGAACATTTCAGGCGAGTGCACCTCCTCGTAGCCGAGCTTCGCCTCGCCGAGGATCTTTGGTTCAAGTTCGAACTTAACGAACTCTTCCGTTTGTTTTCCCTGCACCAAAACCTTCGGCCCTTTGGTGTAAACGGCCACGCTCAACTTGTCTTTCTGACCGTAAAAGAGCGTGTACTCCTTCGGCGAAAATTTGAAACCCGACTCGTCCAGCAGCACGCGCAGCTTGTCAGCCTGTTCGCTGGTCAGGGCATGGGTGTAGGAGTTCAAGGGCGAGAGATTAACACAAATGGAACCCGGACTTGAAACAGGGAAGAACGACAAATCCCAGTATCCGTGTTAAACCGTGTTCATCTGTGGCTGAGTTTGCTCCCGCTTTTCGACGCGCCCTGCTGCGGTGGTATCGGAAACACGGCCGGCACAATCTGCCCTGGCGTCACACCCGCGACCCCTACGCGATTCTGGTGTCGGAGATCATGCTGCAGCAAACGCAGGTGGCAACGGTCCTGCCTTACTTCGAGGCGTGGCTGAAACGTTTTCCGAACGTTCGCGCGCTGGCCCGCGCTCCCGAGAACGATGTGCTGCACGCGTGGCAGGGTCTCGGGTATTACTCGCGCGCGCGCAATCTCCAGGCGGCGGCAAAAGCGGTCACGGAAATATTCGGCGGAAAAGTTCCTGACGATGTCGCAGAACTCAGATCGTTACCGGGAGTCGGTCGCTACACTGCCAATGCCGTCGCCACTTTCTCCTTCGACCAGCCGGTGCCGGTGGTTGACGCGAATATAGGACGACTCGTTAGCCGCATTTTCGATATTCGTGTTCCGAGCGATACCAGCGCCGGACGCGAGGAAGTCTGGAAACGCGCAGGCGAACTCATACCCGCGAAAAACGCGGGCCGATTTAACTCCGCTTTGATGGATCTGGGCGCGACGGTCTGCCTGCCGCGCAACCCGCGCTGCGGTGTTTGCGCCGTGAAGCCGTTCTGTCGCGCGCAGGATCCGCTCAGCCTTCCGCGGAAAGCGCCGCGGCCGCAGTTAAAAAAACTGCGCGAAGATCACGCGCTCATCATCAAACGAAAAAGGATTCTATTACAGCAGTGCGAGCAACGCTGGCGCGGCATGTGGATGCTGCCAGCCGCGATTTCCCCTAACAAAGCCAAACCCCTTCACGTGGCCAGGTTCCCGTTCACCAACCACCAGATTACGCTCCGCGTCTTCGAGACCGGTTCCAACGGTACCTCAGTTACGCAACGCTGGTTCGCCCTCCCCGAACTTGACCGCATTCCTATTCCTTCGCCGCACCGTCGCGCAATTGAGGCTTTGCTGAAGCGTTAGCGATCCGGGCAGCGGCTCGCGGGGTCTCGCGTCACCGAGGAGGAGTCGCCTTCTGTCAGGCTAGATTCTGCTCCTTCATGACACCGGTTTGCGCATGCGCACCCACCATTCCACCTTCTTTCGCAATGCCCGCCGCCTCCATCCTTCCTGACGCCTCCGGTCACTTCGGCCCGTACGGCGGCGCCTTTGTGCCTGAGACGCTGGTCTCCGCCATAGCCGAACTGACCGCGGAGTACGAAAAAGCGAAGAACGATTCCACCTTTCAAACTGAGCTCGCCACTCTGCTCCGGGATTTCGCCGGGCGCCCGACTCCCCTCTATTTTGCGGAACGCCTCAGTGCACATGCCGGAGGCGCAAAGATTTACCTGAAACGGGAAGATCTTCTCCACACTGGCGCGCACAAAATCAACAACGCCCTCGGTCAGATTCTGCTGGCCCGGCGTATGGGCAAGAATCGGATCATCGCCGAGACGGGGGCCGGTCAGCACGGCGTCGCCACCGCCACCGTGGCTGCTCGGTTCGGGCTCGATTGCGTGATTTATATGGGGAAAATCGATATGGACCGGCAGGCCCCCAATGTCGCCCGGATGAGGTTTCTCGGCGCGAAGGTCGTCCCCGTGACCGCCGGGCAAGCCACTCTAAAAGAGGCTATCAACGAGGCCATGCGGGATTGGGTCACCAACGTCCGCTCCACTCATTATATATTGGGGTCGGTTTTGGGGGCCCATCCATACCCCATGATGGTGCGCGACTTTCAGAGGGTGATCGGGGTCGAGGCACGGCAGCAGATTCTTGAGCGAGAGGGCCGGCTGCCCGACCTCCTGGTTGCTTGCGTCGGCGGAGGCAGCAACGCCATCGGGCTCTTTCACCCTTTTATCGATGACGACGTAGAAATGGTGGGGGTCGAAGCCGGCGGCGAAGGGATTCGGCCGGGGAAGCACGCCGCGCGTTTCCAGGGCGGACGTCTTGGCGTTCTTCAGGGCACCAAGACGTTTCTTTTGGCTAACGATGACGGCCAGATCGAGCTCACCCACTCGGTTTCGGCCGGGCTCGATTACGCTGCGGTTGGTCCGGAACACACCTATTTTCGCGACCAAGGCCGCATCAAATACACCTTTGCCACCGACGCCGAAGCTTTGAACGCGTTTAAACTGCTCGCGCGGACCGAAGGAATCATTCCCGCCCTGGAAAGTTCGCACGCGATCGCGCACGCTCTCAAAGCTGCCGTCGATCTCGACCCGGAGAAAATTGTGCTCGTTAATCTCTCCGGCCGCGGCGACAAGGACGCGGACCATTTCAGTTAACGGCTCTGCCCTCTCGCTTGTGCAACAGCGCGCGGTCTCGTCGGCGAGGCGAGACTCGGTCGAGCCGGCAAAGCAATTACGACTGAGCTGTTGCTCGGATCCAATCGAGTCGACAAGCGGCGCATTCGAATTCACAGTCAGGCCTGTGAGATCGATGACCGGATACGGACGTGGCGAAGCCGATCACGATGGCGCCAAGTTCAGTGTGGAGCTGAACACGGTGAACCGGAAGCAAAGCGACATCGTCGTTAACCTGCCGCGCGATTTAAGCGAGCTGGAGCCGCGCATTCGCCAGACGATCAACGAAAAGATCTCGCGCGGCCGCACCAACGTGCTGGTTTGCCTCCACAACGGCACCAACGGCGACCGCAAGCTCGCCCTCGACACCGAGCTGGCCCGTTCCTACCACGTCGCCATGCGCGAGCTGCAGAAGCAACTGAGTGCTCCCGGCGAAATCACCATTGCCACCATCCTGCAGGCGCCCGGCGTGATGCGCGCACCGGAAGAAGCTCTCAAGCCGGAGCAAGCCTGGCCGCCGGTCGAAGAAGCGCTGCGCAGCGCCCTCTCCGATCTCATCCGCATGCGCGAGCGCGAAGGCAAACACCTCGCCAAGGATCTGATTCATCGCCTCAAGGACATGCGCAAGATCCTGAAAGAGGTCCGCGCGATTCATCCGGAGGTAGTAAAAAAGTATCGCGCCGCTTTGATCGAGCGACTGGAGAAAGCGGGCCTTCCGATCGCCCTTGATGACGAGCGCCTGCTTAAGGAAGTCTCCTTCTTCGCTGATCGTTCGGACATCACCGAAGAATTAACGCGGCTGGAGAGCCATCTCGCGCAATTCGCCCATCATCTGCGCAAAAACGAACCGGTCGGCCGCACCCTCGAATTCATCACCCAGGAAATTTTCCGCGAGGTCAACACCCTGGGGTCGAAGGCGAACGACGCCGGTATCTCACAACGGGTGGTTAGCCTGAAGTCGGAGCTCGAGAAGATCCGCGAACAGATCCAGAATCTTGAATAATCAATTTAAGCGCTACGGGATCCTCTTCGTTATCTCGGCCCCGTCCGGCGCCGGCAAGACCACGATCATCGATGCGCTGCGGCAGACTCCGGATTTTGTTTACTCGGTTTCCTGCACTACCCGCCAGCCGCGCGCCGGCGAGATCAACGGCGAAGATTATCATTTCATTTCCGAATCGGCATTTTCGGAGCGAGTCAAAAGGAACGAACTCCTGGAGCACGCGCGGGTGCACAATTATCTTTATGGCACTCCACGGCAGTTCGTGATCGATCACTTGAAACGCGGAATCGATGTCTTGATCGATATCGACACCAAGGGCGCGGAAGCGATCCGGCAGTGCGGAGACGAGTTCATCCAACGCGCGCTCAGCGACATCTTCATCATGCCGCCCAACCTCGAGGAATTGCGGCGCCGCCTGACCAAGCGAGGCACGGAGACGCCGGCGCAGATCGAACTTCGGCTAACCAATGCCTCGCGCGAGATGGAGCTCTGGCGCGAGTATCGCTACACCATCATCAGTCAGTCCATGGAGGAAGACCTGCAAAAGTTTCGCCATATCATCGGTGCCGAGCGATATTTGAGCAGTCGCCTGGTCCAGGTTTAGAAATGGCCCGTAATTCACAGAAGGAAGAGAAGCCGAGTCCGACCTCGCCACGCTTCGCCTCCAGCCGGAAGTCGGTTGTGCTCGGGGTTACTGGCTCGATCGCCGCCTACAAGTCCGCGGAGCTGGCCAGTCTCCTAGTTAAGCAGGGACACGACGTCTTTGTGGTGATGACGCGCGACGCCGCGGAATTCATTACGCCTCTCACCCTGCAGACACTTTCAAAAAATCCGGTCACTACCAGTTTCTTTGATGAGAAGGAGAAGTGGCGACCCGGTCACATCGAACTGGCGGACAAGGCGAATCTCCTTCTGATCGCGCCGGCGACTGCGCACATCATTGCCGAACTGGCGACGGGAATGGCCGGCCATCCGCTGGCGGCAATTGCTCTCGCCACCCGCGCCCCGATTTTGCTAGCGCCGGCGATGAACGGAAAAATGTGGGAACACCCCGCGACCCTGGCCAACGTCGAAACCTTGAAAGAACGCGGGGTCGAGTTTGTCGGTCCGGAAGAAGGCATGCTGGCCTGCGGCTACGAAGGCGCCGGCCGGTTGTGGAAAGTCGAAGAGATTGCGTTCAAAGCCGAGTTTCTGTTGCGACAGCACGATAAGTTAATCGCGTGAGTCGAAGATGGCCCTGAGGTTTCTCATTACCGCGGGCCCAACGCGCGAGCCGATCGACCCCGTTCGCTACCTGAGCAATCGTTCATCAGGGAAGATGGCCTACGCGATTGCTGAAGCCGCTCTTCAAGCCGGCCACGAAGTCCTGCTGATCTCCGGCCCGGTCAGCCTGACTCCGCCGGCGCGGGCCCGCCTGATCAACATTTCAACGAGCGACCAGATGCACGCGGCCGTCCATGAGCACCTCGATCGCTGCGATGTGCTGGTAATGTGTGCGGCGGTGGCTGATTACAAGCCGGCCAAGGCGTCGCCCTTCAAGATCAAGAAGGGCGCAGCGGCGCTCATCCTCGAACTGGTGCCGACGCGCGACATTCTCTCCTCGCTCCCGGTGGAAGGACGAAATTACCTCGTGGTCGGCTTCGCCGCCGAAACTAACGAACTGGAAGAAAACGCGCTGAAAAAGCTGCGCGACAAACATTGCGACGTGATTGTGGCTAACGACGTGAGCCGCGCTGACTCCGGAATGGAAAGCGACGAAAATGAAGTCACCATTTTTTTTCGGAATGGCGAAAGACGCAAAATTCCGCGCACTTTGAAGAGAAATGTCGGAGGCGAGCTCGTAAAAATAATTTGCGACACGCAAGAAAAATGTTTGACAAAAAAACTGTGACGATTAACCACGTGGGTAGTGAGGGAAATATATTTCTTCACCAAACCCTCCGCAAAGATGCGGATCGAAAGGGGGGAATTGATCGATGGCAGCAAGAAAAAAAGCTAAGAAAGCCGCTAAGAAAAAGAGTGCGAAGAAAAAAAGGCACTAACGCTTAGCGCCTGGAACGACTCCGTTTTTCTCGGAGTCATAAACCCAAAACTTCAACCCGGGAGGAAAATTCAGTTTTTCCTCCCGGTTTTTTTTGCCCAGTTAGGCGCGGCGCCAACGCCGCGGTCAGCCCCTTCCTCCCGCCCTGCTAGGACGAGATCTCCCACGGGAGGGACGAGCTCCGTCTCGTCCGGGCCGATGACATCCGTTCTCCTCACTCCGGCAAAATCGTTTGGCAGACCCAATGCCCGCCTCTATTAGTCTCGCGGATGAAACACTACCGCGAGGCGGCCGAGAATGCCGCGCGCGCTGCCGGCGGCCTGCTCCGCTCCGCCTTCCATCAGCCGCGCCGGGTCAATTCGACTGAAGCTCATGACATCAAGCTCGCTATCGACGTCGAGACGCAGGACCTGATCAGCCGGTTACTGCTCGACGAGTTCAGCACGCACGCTCTTTACGGGGAAGAAGGAGTCGTCGGTGATCAGAACAGCGAGCATCAGTGGGTGGTCGATCCGCTCGATGGAACAGTTAACTTTTTTTACGGCATTCCTCACTTTTGTGTCTCCATCGCGCTGCGCTGGAAAAAGGAAATCATCGTGGGCGTGATTTACGATCCGATCCGCGACGAGCTCTGGTCGGGACAAAAGGGAGAAGCGCCCAAACTGAACGGTCAACCCATACGCGTGAGCGGTCGCGCCGACCTGGCCGAATGTGTCATCTCGGTCGGACTCTCCAAGACCGGGGAGACCATCGCGGATGCTCTTCCGCTCTTGCAGGACATGGCCCGCCGCGCGCGCAAGTGCCGATTGTTAGGGAGCGCCGCGCTCGACATGGCTTATGTCGCCTGCGGCCGGCTCGACGCTTATATAGAACAAGGCATCAGCCTGTGGGACATCGCCGCCGGCTGGATTTTGGTGGAGACTGCAGGCGGCCAGGTCGAGATGCGGCCGCGCACCGATTTGAAGGATCGTTACGCGATTACCGCTTCCAACGGCCTGGTCGACTTGAAAGCAAAATGACGCGAAGCGGCATCGGTTACGACATTCACCAGCTGGTTCCGGGACGGAAACTTATTCTCGGGGGCGTCGAGATTCCGCATTCAACCGGACTGGAAGGTCATTCCGACGCCGACGTGCTCGCGCACGCGATCGCGGACGCGTTACTCGGAGCCGTCGGCCTCGGCGACATCGGCCGTCATTTCCCGAACACCGACGAATCGATCCGCGGAATTTCCAGCATGGACATTCTCGAAGGCGTCGCGCAGTTGCTCCGTGGTCACGGCGCAAAGACAATAAACATCGACGCCACCGTCATTGCCGAAGCCCCGAAGATCGGGCCTCACGTGAGCGCGATGCAGAGCAGGATCGCCCGAGCCCTCTCCATGAAGGAGAGCGACATTAGCATCAAGGCGACCACCAACGAGCGCTTGGGCGCGATGGGCCGCGGTGAAGGCATCGCCGCCATGGCCGTGGCCACCGTCGAAGTGGAGTGATGGGGTTCTCGACGGTTGGAGTCATGAAGCGGCAGAGCTCCGGCCGCTGTAACACTCTGTTACTCGAACACTCCACTACTCAATTTTCTAAATGATTCGCTTCTACAACACCTACACCCGGACTCTGGAAGAGTTCGTCTCGAACGAATCGGGTAAGGCCTCGATGTACACATGCGGTCCCACCGTTTACGCTCGCGCCCACATCGGGAATTTCCGGGCTTACATTTTCGAGGATCTGCTCCAGCGCCATCTCGAACTCCGCGGCTACGCGGTCCACCGCGTCATGAACCTGACGGATGTGGACGACAAAACGATCCGCGGCGCGCGCGAGACCGGTAAATCGCTCGCGGATTTCACGACACCATTCAAGGAGTCATTCTTTCAGGATCTGGCGACCTTGCGCATCAAGCGGGCGGCGGAATATCCCGCCGCCACCGAGCAGCGTTATGTCGATCGCATGATCGCGATGATCACCACGCTGATCGAGCGCGGCCTGGCCTACGTGGCCGACGACAAGTCGGTTTACTTCCGCATCAACAAGTTCCCCGATTACGGCAAACTCGCCCACTTCGATCTCACGCAGATGCGATCAACCGGGCGGGTAAAGAACGACGAGTACGACAAGGAACACGTTGGCGACTTCGCGCTTTGGAAAGCCTGGGATGAAGCCGACGGCGAGGTGGCGTGGGATAGTCCATGGGGACGAGGCCGCCCCGGCTGGCACATCGAGTGCAGCGCGATGTCGACTGCCCTGCTCGGCGATCAAATCGACATTCATTGTGGCGGCGTGGACAACGTTTTTCCGCATCACGAAGCGGAGATCGCGCAAAGCGAAGGCTGCACCGGGAAGCAGTTTGTTCGCTACTGGCTGCACTGCGCGCATCTGCTCGTCGAAGGACAGAAGATGGCCAAGTCGCTGGGCAATTTTTACACGATCGACGACCTGACCAAACGTGGCTACACCGGCCGCGAAATCCGTTACGCGTTGTTGCGGGTAAACTACCGCATGCCGCTCAATTTCACCTGGAGCGGCATGGACGAAGCGCGCGAATCGTTGAGTCGAATCGACGACTGGCTGGAACGTTTAACCGCCGCGGCGGCCGGCGGTGCCGCTCCCGGCGACGACTTTTCCCCGGCGGAGGAATTTGAGGCTGCACTGGACGACGATCTCAACATTTCTGCTGCGCTCGGGTTTCTTTTCGAGTCCATCCGCGAAACAAATCGGGCGATGGATTCGGGTGAATTTTCCGCGGCTAAGGCGGCGGGATGGCTGGCGTGGTGGAGCCGGGTTAACGAGGTGCTACAGCTGAACGCGGAGGAGTCGGCCATTCCGGCGGAAGTGATAGAACTGGCGGACGAGCGGGACCGCGCCAGGCTTGCCAAAGATTGGGAAAAAAGTGATCAATTGCGGGATCAACTGCAGGCGCTCGGCTGGGACATTCGTGACACAAAGGATGGCCGAAAGCTGACGCGCCGCAGCAACGCCTGACCATGTTCGCTCCCTCTGATCTGCTCGCTCTCGAGCACACCGCGCACTCGAAACTGTTCGAGAACCAAAAATACGCCTGGGAGGCGCTCAAACAGATCGCCAGCTACCTGCAATTCCGGCTCAAACCCGGCGTCTCTGGAGAGTTGTTAGGCAAACCTTTCATCAGTCGCAGCGTTTTCGTCGGCCCCGGCACGATCGTGGAACAGGGAGCTTTTTTGAAAGGCCCGGCCTGGATCGGGGAAGGCTGCCACATTCGCTCGGGTTGCTACGTGCGCGAGAACGTGATCGTGGGCGACGGGGTCGTGATGGGAAATTCGTGTGAGTTCAAGAACTGCATTCTTTTCGACGAAGTTCAGGTGCCGCACTTTAGTTACGTCGGCGATTCCATTCTCGGTTATAAGGCGCATCTCGGCGCCGGCGCGATTCTTTCGAATGTGAAGCTCGATCATAGCGAGATCGCGGTCACGACCCCGGAGGATTCGATCGCGACGGGTCTAACCAAATTCGGGGCCATCATTGGCGACCGTTCCGAAATCGGCTGTAATAGCGTGATTAATCCCGGCAGCGTGATCGGTCGCGACTCCATTGTTTACCCGAGCGCAAACTTTCGCGGGGTGCTGGCTCCGGGCAGCATTTTTAAGGTCCGGCAGCAAAGCCAGGTCCTGAAGCGGCGGTCGCCGTAATTAAACGTTCCTGAGTGATCAAGGAGCGGTCGCCGCGGCGACCGATTTAGAACACGGCAACCAAAGGTCGCCGCGCCTTGTCTAACCGCGATCGATTTTTCGATGTGATAGAAGGCGAACTCTCAATCACACCTCTTCCCTCCTCTCCCTTGATCGGGGGAGGACTGAGGTGAGGATGACCTAAGTCGCGCGAACACAGCTGATGCCGAACTAGGTAGTTTTTTCTGTGGTGGCAGCCGTGCCGCCTGCCCCGCAGCCGGCACGGCTGCCTTCACAGGCTTTCATTGCCAATCGGCCTTCGAAATCGAGAGTGTCAATCGGATGGGGGGGGATTCGAACCCCCGGTGCCGTTTAAAGCACACTCGCTTTCCAGGCGAGCACGATAGACCGCTCTGTCACCCATCCAAAGAAACGCCGCACGTTCGTTCGCCATCCGGCCAGCGCAGGGTCGTCAGGTAAGTTGGATTCGTCGGAAGATTTCGTCGAGCGGGAGTTGAATCCCGATGAAGAATTCGCCGAACTCGCCATACTCTGCACTAACCGGGTCAAAACGCATCTCGTAAACAATTGCTTTGATCTGGAAGGTGTCCCTCGCAAACAGGGTCACGCCCCACTCGGCGTCGTCCAAGCCGGTCGAGCCGGTGATCAGCTGTTTCACTTTTCCGGCATAACGACGACCAACATTGGCGTGCCCCTTCATCAATTGCCGCCGCTCCGGGTAGGGCAGCGCATACCAGTTCCGCTGTTCGCCGCGCCGCTTGTTCATGTTGTAGAAACACACAATCGGCCAATCGGGCAGCGTCGGATAAACCCGATCCTGCCGGTAATGCTTCATTCTTTCGCGAAACGCTTCCATGCCCGCGCCGAACTCCGCTGCACCGGGCTCGAGCTTCTGTTCCTTCGCCAGGGTGTCGGCGTATTCCTCGTCGGAGGTGGCGTATTCGCTCTCTTCCGTGAGCGACAGGTAGCTGTAAACCGGAGCGAGAATATCGGGTCCCAGGGAAGCGGTTAGCCGTTTTTCAATCCGGTTGGCTTCATTCAGGTCGGGCGTGATCAGCATGAAACCGAGATCGGCCTTCGGCGAAACCACACTCAACGTCAGCAGTTGCGTCGATTTCATCGCGCGCACCTCCTGCACCAGCGCGCTCAGCTCGGTCTTGGCCGCATTGCGCTCCTCGCGCGTTAGCGTTTCCCAGAGAGCGAGCTCAACGCGATAATACAAATGCAGACAATGCCACCCCTGCTCCGGAATCAGCGCTGAAGTTTCTTCGGACACGCCGTAGTTTCGGCGACCCTGCCGAGGGGTCAACATCTGCCCCATCTCACCAGAGAAGCCCTCTCCCCTAAAAAACGGCGTACGCAGCCCAGCTAATAATCTTTGCGCTCAGCGAGTTCGTCCCGGAGCCTCCCCTTCCTCTCCTCTCAGGAGAGGATTGAGGTGAGGAAACCTCTACGGCGCGGCTGTGGCCGGCGCGTTCGGCAGATGCTCGGTGCAATATTCCTCGCCGTCGCGAGCAACCCGGAATTCCAGGTTCGGATCGTCGTTCTCCGTGCGGTTACAAACCTTGCAGCGATGGAGCGGCTCTTCCGAAAATGAACGCACCTCTGCCTCGAACCGCTGCCGCCGACTGGAGACCTGTTGACGCTGCCAGGTTTGGTGGAAAAGATCGCGGCCGAAAAAAATGAAGTAATTCGCCAGCGCCACCAGCATCGCGCTTCGGAACGCCATCGGTTCGGTTATAAACTGGTAAAACAGATAGGCCGCCAATCCCCAGGCGATCCACTTCACTTTCAGCGGGAGGATGTAGGCGAAGAAGATGACCACGTCCGGATAGAAACGAGCGAAGGCGAAGAAGATCGACGTTAACAACATCGAATTCGAAAAATCTGCGCCGAAAAAGAAGGCCGCGATCGTCGTCCCGATCATTCCCACCAGCAAAAAAAGGGTCAGGCGCAGCGCACCCCAGGCTTCCTCGAGCCGATCGCCGGCCCAGATGAGAAAGAAGACGGAAAAGGCCGCGTTAAACCAATCGGGACTCGGGATCAAGCTGCCGAGGCCGGGAATGAAGATGTAGGTGACCAATCGCCAGATCTGCCCCTGCATTATCGCGGCCGGGTTCAGATCGATGTAGGCGAGGTAGTTCCGATCGATCTTATAGAGAACGAACACGAGCGCAGTCAGCGCTGCCACGTAGCGAAGCAATCCCGGAACAGCGAGAAACGAAAAGCGGCGCTCGAGATTGTTCGACGAAGACACGGCGGCACGGTAGAGGAAGCTCGCTCTGCTTCAAGGCCGATCGATTTTCGCGCGCAGGAGGGACACGCTTGTCTCGTCCGCCTTTCCGCCTAGGCTTCCCGCACCATGGCCGACGCCGCAGACAAAAGGACGGCGCTTTACGACGAGCACGTGCGGCTCGGCGCGAAGATTATTCCGTTCGGTGGCTGGAGTATGCCGGTGCAATACACCGGCATCGTGCAGGAGCACCAGGCGGTGCGGACAGGCGGTGGGCATGTTCGACATCTCGCACATGGGTCAGCTCATCGCCGATGGATCGGGCACGAGCACCTGGCTCAACCGGATGCTGACCAACAACGTCGAGAAGCTCGAGATCGGCACTGGCCAGTATACTTTCTTGCTCAACGACGCCGGCGGAATCATCGATGACCTGATCATTTACCGAATCGGACAGGACCGGTTTTTCCTCGTCGTGAACGCCTCACGGATCGACGAGGACTTTCAATGGCTGGAGAAGCATCGTCCCGACGACTCTCAGCCTAACGAATCGGAGCGATCGTTTCGGCGCCGTCGCCATTCAGGGACCGAAGACCGAGGAACTCTTCCGAGCTCTGCTTGGATCAGGAGGCGCCTTGCCCGCGCGTAATCACATCATGGATACGCTGATCGATCAGGATGCCGGTTCGATCGCCCGGACCGGGTACACCGGCGAAGACGGGGTGGAGGTCTTCTTCCCGGCGGAGAGCGCCGCCCGATTTTGGAATCACGTTTTGGAAAATGGCAGACCGATTGGCTTGTCGCCCTGCGGTCTTGGGGCGCGCGACACCCTTCGCCTGGAGATGTGTTATCCGCTCAACGGCTCCGACCTGTCGCCAGAACACAATCCGATCGAAGCGGGGCTCGGTTTCTTCGTCGATCTCAACAAACCGGAATTTGTCGGTCGCGAAGTCGTCGCCAAGGCGAAGAGCGAAGGACCGGCACTGAAGCTGGCGGCCTTTCGCATGAACGGAAAAGGCCCGCCGCCCCGGCCGCATTACACAGTTTTTCAGGGACGGACAAACAGATCGGGGAAGTCACCAGCGGCACGCTTTCGCCAAGCTTGAATTACGGTATCGGCATGGCATACCTCTCACCGGAAGTACGCGAAGATCGGCTCTGCCATTGAGATCGAAATTCGCGGGCAGAGATTTCCCGCCCAGATCGAGAAGAAACCACTCTATAAAAAATCATGAACGTTCCCGACGATTTGCTTTACACCGAGTCCCACGAATGGATTAAACGCGAAGGCGACAACATTCGCGTCGGCATCACCGATCACGCCCAGGCTGAGCTGACCGACGTTGTCTTCGTCGAGCTTCCGAAAGCCGATCGTGAAGCCAATGCCAAGGAAGCGATCGCCGTCGTCGAGTCCGTCAAAGCCGCCAGCGACATCTATGCTCCCGTCAAAGGCAAGGTCGTGGAAGCGAACAAGGCGTTGGAAAGTAATCCCGCGCTGATTAATACCGATCCCTTCGGGGAAGGCTGGCTCTTCGTCCTCAAAATCGACAACGCGGACGATCTAAAGTCATTGAAGGACGCTGCCGCTTACAAGCAACAGATCGGCTAGTTTTGAGCAACGCGCGGTGGCTTGACTAAAAAAGTCGCTCCCGGAGATCCGCCATCCGCAATCGCCAATCCGCAATCGCGGCAGCAGCCGCGCTCAGTCTTTCCCGAAGAGCAGCTCTTCGACGCCGCGCAGGACTTCGTCGATTTTCACCGGCGCTGCAAAGAAGCTGTAGCCGCTGAGGATGCCGCCAGACATGATCTGGCTCTCCGGCTTTAGGCTGCTCAGGCAAACCATCGGCGTTTCGCGGAGCTGGCTGTCCGTTTGAATTTGGCGAGTCAGCGCTTCGCGATCGGAGCTCGCCGTCTTGGTGTCGAGCAGGATCAGGTCAGGTTGGAACCAGCGCGCTGAATGCAGCGCAAACTGGCTGTCGTGCTCCTCTTTGATCCAATATTTGCCGGTTCTTTCCAGAGCACGGCGAATGATGCGGGTGACGCCTTTTTCGCGGTCGACGAGTAGTATTTTTTTGGGAACGGCCATAGTGAGGATGGGTTCCGTCTCCCGAAAGCATCGGATGTGCCAGCGCTCGAAACCCCTTCCGCCTGATGAACTCCCGCTTTTTAATTACCTGCGCTATGCTTAGCTTTCGGTTCCACCCATGAGCGCCAAGCCCAAGCCTGCGGCAACCGAGCCGAACTTCGAAACCGCCATGGACCGGCTGGAAGCCATCGTCGAGCAAATGGAATCCGGAAAATTGCCCCTGGAGGATCTGATCGTACGCTACGAAGAAGGCATGAACATGGTCAAGATCTGCCAGGAACGTCTGACCGCAGCCGAACAAAAGATAGAGATCATCGCCCGCAACAACGCCGGTCAGGCGACCGTTAAACCTTTCCAGCCCGAAGCTGAGACAAGCGCGCCCGCCGCCACCCCCGAACGAACCAACGATAATGACGACGTCAGTCTCTTCTGAACCCACTGTAAAACCCATCCTGCTGGATAGGATCCACGGTCCCGCGGACATCAAAGCTCTGCGCTGAGCAGGATCTGCCGCAGCTTGCCCAAGAGGTTCGCGACTGTTTGATCTCGGCTCTTTCCGAAACAGGCGGGCATCTCGGCCCGAATCTCGGCGTGGTCGAGCTCACCATCGCTTTGCATCGGGTCTTTCAGTACCCCTAAGGACCGCTTCGTCTTCGACGTCAGCCACCAGGGTTACGTGCACAAGATGTTTACCGGGCGCCTCGATCGTATCGCTACGATGCGCCAATACCAGGGCCTGAACGGGTTTCTGCTTCGCACCGAGAGCGATCACGACTGTTACGGTGCAGGCCACGCCGGCACTGCTCTTTCCGCCGCCCTGGGCATGGCGGTGGGTCGCGATCTTCGTGGCGGTGACGAGCACGTCGTCGCGGTGGCGGGGGACGCCGCTCTCACCTGCGGAATCAGTTACGAAGCGCTGAACAATGCCAAAGCGCAGACGAAAAAGTTCATCGTCGTGCTCAACGACAATGAGTGGTCGATTGCGAAAAATGTCGGCGCCATCGCCAGCTACCTAAATAGCATCGCCACCAGCCCGACATTTTCTCATTTGCACGAACAAGGCGCGCAGGTTTGTTGAAACAATCGCCGGCAAATCAATCGCTGCCTTTGCCCACAAAGTGGAAGAAGGCGTCAAAGGTCTGATCGTGCCGAGCGTGATCTTCGAGGAACTCGGTCTGCGTTATTACGGTCCGATTGATGGTCACGACATCCCGCTGCTCATCCGCACCTTTGAATTTCTGAAGGAGCAGGAGGAACCGGTCCTTCTCCACATTCTGACCAAGAAAGGCAGAGGCTACGAGCCCGCCATCAAGCAGCCGGATAAATTTCACGGGCTCGGCAAATACAAGCTGGAGACTGGGGAAACCGCGCCCGCGCCGACGCCGACCTACTCCGAGATAATCGGCAAGACGCTGGCCAAATTCGCAGACAGTAATCAGAAGATCGTGGCCATCACCGCGGCTATGCCCAGCGGCACAGGCCTGGGTCACTTCCAGAAGGCGCATCCTGAGCGCTACTTCGATGTCGGGATCGCGGAAGAACACGCGTCCCTTTTCGCCTGCGGTCTGGCCACCCAGGGGCTGAAGCCATTCCTCGCCATCTATTCAACCTTCATGCAGCGCGCTTACGACATGATCATTCATGATATCGCGCTGCAGAAACTGAACGTCGCGCTCTGCATGGATCGCGCGGGCTTGAGCGGCGACGACGGCCCCACTCACCACGGGTTGTTCGACATCGGCTATCTCGGCCACGTGCCAAATATCGTTCACATGCAGCCCAAGGATGAAGACGAGTTCGTCGACATGCTCTGGACGATGGCCAACTACAATTCAGGCCCGATCGCGATTCGTTACCCGCGCGGGGCCGGCACGGGTGCCAAACCCAAAGCCGAACCGCGGCTGCTTGAAATCGGCAAAGCGGAAGTCGTTCAACACGGACGCGACGTCGCCATTTTCGGACTGGGCAACATGTTCGAGATGGCGCAGGAAGCGGCCAAAAAATTACAGGACCTCGGCTTCTCGGTCGCGCTGGTCAATCCGCGCTGGATCAAGCCGATGGACACCGGCACGCTCGAGTTTTTCGCGCGCAGCGTGGAAGTCGTCTGCACCTTGGAAGACCACGTTTTGCACAACGGATTCGGTTGCGCGGTGATGGAGCATCTCCATTCGCAACAGATTAAGACGCCTGTGGTGCGGATCGGTTGGCCCGATGAATTCATCGAGCACGGCACCATTCCCATCCTGCGGAAGAAACATGGCCTGACCGCGGACGCGCTCGTGGAGAAAATGCTGCCCTTCCTGAAGAAAAAGGAGACGGCCTCGAAGTCCACCGTCGCCTGAGCGAAGATGAGTGAGCACCTGCTGCTCGCACTTTCTTCTCTCGACCGTTAACTCCACACCATCAACCTTTCCCGATGGCGGTAATCGAGGCTCGCGACCTAACGAAGACTTACCGGACCTATCGCAAGGAACGGGGCCTGTGGGGTTCGGTCAAGGGACTGGTCAAACGCGAGTACGCGGAAACGCGCGCCGCCGATAACGTCACCTTTTCCATCGAAGAAGGTGAGTTTGTCGGCTTTCTCGGACCGAACGGCGCGGGCAAAACGACTGTCCTGAAAATGCTTTCCGGTTTGCTTAACCCCACCTCGGGCGATGCGCGCGTGCTCGGCTTCGTGCCGTGGGAGCGGCGCAATGAGATGAAGCGCCAGTTCGCCCTGCTCATGGGCCAGAAGAATGCGCTCTGGTGGGATTTGCCCGCGCAGGAATCACTCGAGCTTAACCGTGCCATCTACGGCATTGATCGGTCACGGTTTGAAAAAGTAGTCGGCGGATTGTCCGAACTGCTCGAGGTGAAGGACAAGATGAATGTGATGGTCCGCGAGCTCTCCCTCGGCGAGCGCATGAAGATGGAGCTGATCTCCGCGCTCATTCACGAACCACGCGTGCTCTTCCTGGACGAGCCGACCATCGGCTTGGACGTCGTCAGTCAAAAACGAGTCCGCGAATTCCTGCGCGTCTACAACCAGGAACATCGCATCGTGACCATGCTGACCAGTCACTACATGCAGGATATCGAAGCGCTCTGCCACCGCGTCATCGTCATCGATCACGGCAAGATATTCTTCGACGGCGCTCTCGACGAGATCATTGACCGCTTCTCCGGCTCGAAGATTCTAAGCCTGACTTTCGAAAAACCGATCGAGCGCGACTTCACCCGCTTCGGCGAAGTGCTGGAGAAGACGAATATGTCCGTTCAGTTGAAAGTCCCGCGCGCGAAAGTCACCGACACCGTGCGCGAGTTGGTGGATGCGTGTGATCTGACCGACATCAACGTTCAGGAAATCCCCGTCGAAGACGTCATTCGACAACTCTTCGGCGAGCGCAGGTCGCAGACAGCGGCCGCGGTTAGCGCTGGGTAAGCGCCCGACGAATGTCGTGCGAATAGGCCGGGTTCAATTCGAACGCGGTCGCGACAATTTCAGCCAACGGGACTTCGTCTTTGTAGGGAATGCTTTCAATGAAGCCAGCACTCATCAGCCCATTGAGCGTGTCGGCGACATCTTCCAGTTCCATTTTGGTCATGTCCTGGATATCGCTCCCCAACATCGAGTCGGTGAAGCCAATCGTTTTGACGACGGTCGCTTCGCGACCGGTTAATTTGATCGAACGCACGGGTGAAAAAATAGCACCTTTCATACCCGTAAATTCCCGCTGTCGAGGCTCGGGAGCGTCCGAAAAAGACTCTGCCCCACCCCCTCTTTGAATGAGCGAAAGGCCGGCTTCCAGCCGATCGCCCGAAGTTTCTCGTTTTTCACGCGCTTGTTTGAGTCGCCGCGCTTGCCCGAGCGCGGCGAAGTCGCGTCCGAACGCAGCTGACGGCCCAGTCGCGCGGCCAGCCAGCGATAGCATTCGCTCAAAAGAAGCGGCTCATCGTCGACCACATTCCAAATCCCCTGCCCGCCTGTACCCCTGTCAGCCAGCGCAACAACAGCCGCCGCCGCATCCTCGCGATGAATCTGGTTCACGTAGCGATCGGGCTGCGGATCCGACGGAGCGCCATTCTCCAGCACCCGCCGAAGCAAAACCGAGCGGCCGGGACCATACACGCCGGCAAAGCGCGCGACACTCCCACCGCCGTCCAGCACCAGGTCCTCAGCGGCGCGCAGAATCTCTCCGCGTTCGTGAGTCGGCGCAGCCGGACTGGTCTCATCCACCCACTCGCCACCGGTTTGCGCGTAAACGCTGCTACTGCTAACAAAAATGAACGCGCTCGATGGGAAGCGCGCCTTCAGATTCCGCGCTCCTTCAAGATAAAGGCGACGGTAATCTTCAACCTCACCACCGCGCGTACTCGCTGCTTGCACGACGACGTCGAAACTTCCCGGCGCTGCTTCGACCTGCGTTGCGTCCCCAAGATCCACCGCGCGACAGACCACGTTGGGCAAGACTCCCGGCAGCGTTCCGCCGCGTGTCCAACCTTCGACCGAGAATCCGGCCGAGAGGAAGAGGCGAGCCGCTGCGCTTCCCACATACCCGCAGCCGGCGATTAATACTCGCGCCACGAGGTCGTTTCAGAGCGCGACCGCGCCGATCTCAATTTCGCCGAAGGGCTCAGGCTGCATCGCCTGGATCTGCTTCAGGCGGATGAGTTCGAGCAAAGCGAGAAACGTAACCACGACCTCGATGCGGCTGGCGATCTCGCCGAACAATTCCGAAAACTTCACCGTCCCGCCGCCGCCCACGCGCTGCAGGATGATATCGATTTTGTCAGCGACAGTGAAATGTTCGCCAAAAATCTCGCGCAAGTCTTCCCGCGCTTCCACCCGTTTAATGACGGTCTGAAAAGCATTGATCAGCTGAAAGATGCTGACCTCGGCCAGTCGCAACGGAGCGTCGTTGCTAAGGGTCACATTGCCGCCTTCGCGTGTGAAAATTCGCTCCTGGATCAGTTCGCGCGCATGGAGCTCGACCGCCGCTTCTTTGAATTTCTTGTATTCGATCAGCTGCCGAATGAGTTCCCAGCGCGGATCTTCCTCGTCCGCGTCGTCTTCCGGCGGCTGCTGGTCCACCGGGAGGAGGCTGCGGCTTTTCCAGTAGAGGAGGTTGGAGGCCATCACCACAAATTCGCCTGCCACGTCGATGTTCAGCTCCTTGAAGGCCTGCAGATATTCGAGGTACTGGCGGGTGATTCGTTCCAGCGAAATATCGTAGATGTCGATCTCGTCGCGTTTGACCAGAAAGAGCAGCAAATCGAGCGGCCCTTCGAAAACGTCCAGCTTAACCTTGTAATCAGCCTCCATCAGTGCGGCGGATTATATGCCGGCTGCGGCCGATGAAAAGAGCGCGAAGTTTTTCATTTAGACGGCTGGCCCGCGCGGCCGTAGCGGATTCGCAGGCCAAAGAGCGTCGGGGGCGGAACTCTCTACTCCACCAGCGCGTCTCTGCGGTGGACCCAAACGCTGTTCACAACGCCGAGACCAAACATGATGATGAGGACGAAGGAGCCGCTATAGCTGATCAGCGGCAGCGGCACACCGGTAATTGGAAGAATCCCGATCGTCATCCCCATGTTTTGGAAGATGTGCGTGAAGATGAGCGCGGCTATTCCTATCACCAGCAATAATCCCAGTTGATCGCCCGCGAAAAAGGCGACGAAAAGACAGGTTAAAAGCAGGAGAGCGAAGGCGCCGATCAGGAACATCCCGCCAACGAAGCCCCATTGCTCGCCGATGGCGGAGAAGATGTAGTCGTTATGCACCGCCGTCGCCGGCAGGAAGCCCAGCTCGATCTGGGTGTTGGGCGCCTTAAATCCTTTCCCGGCCCAGCCTCCGGACCCGATGGCAATCAGCGATTGATTGATCGCCCACGCCGAACCCTGCTTGTCGATCTCAGGGTGAATGAACGCGGTTAGGCGTTCGTATTGGTACGGTTTGAGTCCCATGTTCGCCACAATGGGAATCATGGCGGCGACAACCAGAACAATGCAGACGAGGTAACGCAGCGGCAATCCGGCCACGAACAACATCGCCAGCAGCACCGGTCCCCAGATAATCACTTCACCAAGGTCCGGTTGCATCAGGATGAGCAGACACGGCGCGCCCGCGATCGCGCTGACCAGCAAAAGGCGAAGCATGGGATGCATTTGTTTGAACTGACTGAGGAAAAGCGCCAGCACCATGATCCCCGCGATGACGGCTAGCTGTGCCGGCTGGAAATTAAGAGGACCAAGTCGGAGCCAGCTTTTCGCGCCGTATACGCGATGGCCCATGAACTTGGTCATAAAGAGGAAAATAATGCCGAGGATGTACATCGGCAGCGCGCCCCACTTGACCCAATGATAGTCGATCAGACTCGTCACCATGAAGGCGAGCAATCCGACCAGGACCCAGTTCGCCTGCTTTCTCCAGAACTCCGAGGCCGCCGCGTCCTCCCTCATATAAGTAGCGCTGTAGATGGCAATCACGCCGAAAACAGCCAGGGCAACCATGTTGACCAGAAGGAGCCAGTTGAGGCCGAGCAGCTTACGCAAGAAAGGAGTCATCGAGGCCGATTAATCAAATAAGAAGCTGGCGCAGAATCATACGCACATTTCGTTTTTTTACAAAGCTTTCGGGCAGGGGTAATTGCGGCGATATCGGCGCCGAAATTCAACGCTCAAGTCTGCGAATCCAGCACATAACATGTTGAAGCGCTGCACTTTGCGAAAATGAGAAAATAGTTTCGGGCGATCGCTTGTCAGTCCACCCAACGGCGGTAAATTTTCACCGTCTCTAGGGGGGAAGATGAAGGGAAAAGGGCGAAAACTGGCGAAAAAAACGAAGCGGAAGCTCGCGCATCCGCAGCTGCCGTTGCAGCGGCAATTGAATCTCGAACAGGAGGGCCGGCATTTCGACCTCCGCAAGATTTTCGACCAGCTGAATCACCGCTATTTCGGCAACCGCCTCCGCAACTACGAGGTCAAATGGGGTCGCCGGCGCAAACAACGGCCCAAGGAATATTTTATATTCGGCACGATCCAGGAAGAAGATCGGCTTATCCGGATCAACCCGGCGCTGGACCAGGCTTTCGTTCCGCTTTGGTTCTTGAAGTACGTGCTCTACCACGAAATGTTGCATTCCGTGGTGCCTGACGAACCGCTTCCTGGTGGACGCCGCCGTGTTCACACCAACGAGTTCAACCGCCGCGAACGACTATTTCCTAACTACACTCGCGCGCGCCGTTGGGAAGAAGACAACCTCGGCAAATTCCTGCGCTAAGTTCGGGGCGAGGCGGCGTGGGCAGCGCGCTCGAGGAACCCCCACATGGGTACGCGTGATCACACCCTTCACAGCATGAACTACCTCCCTGCATGCTCGAGCTATTTCGCGGCGGGACGCCGCGAGCGCTCCCGCGCATTCTTCGAAGTCGTGGGCGTGTTTTCGCTCCGACGCGACTCATCACGTTCACTTCGTCGGGAGATCTTTCAACGCTCCCGCGCTCAGGATGACAGCGGGAGAGAGCCCTCGCATAACGCGATGGCGTGGAGGGACGAGTTCCGTCTCGTCCCACTTTAAATTCTTCCTAGCAAACGCTGCGCACTTGGTCAGCAGGACCGGACTACCGAGCGAACTTCCCGCCCTTCTGTCATTCCGAGGCGGCGTGGGCAGCGCGCTCGAGGAACCCCACATATGCGCGAATGGTTACGCCAATTTCACAGCGTGAACTACCTCTCTCCGTACTCGAGTTACTTCGCGGCGGGGACGCCGCGAGCGCTCCCGGGCATTCATCGAAGTCGTGGGCGCGCTTTCGCTCCGGTGCAAAGCAGCACGTTCGCTTCGTCGGGAGATCCTTCGACACTCCCGCGCTCAGGATGACAGCGGGGCGGGAGGCCCTCGCATAACGCGACGGCTGGAGGGACGAGTCCGTCTCGTCCCGCTTTCGATTCTTCCTGGCAAACACTGCGCGCTTGGCCAGCAAGACCGAACTACCAAGCGCACCTCTAGGCTGCGCCAACCTTACCGTTGTTCCGTCCGCGCCGTCCCTAACCCTTCAGACGGCGAGCCGGTCGTCGCTACGTTCTTTTTGATCAGGTACCAGAGGGTCGTGGCGAGTAGGAGGGAGATCAACTTCGCTCGCCAATTGTTCAGAATCAGGCTCTTCATAACTGCTGTGCAGGAGAATTTCGGAAATCCGCTGCCGGAACGTCTCCGGGCTAAAGTTGCGCTCGATTCGGCGTCGGTGGCAAATGGAAATACCACCGGTCTCTTCGGAGACGACCACCGCTACCGCATCTGATTCCTCGGTGATGCCGAGTCCCGCGCGATGACGCAACCCGAGGCTGCGGTCGAGCGTCTCGCGCTGGCTGACCGGGAAGATGCAGGCGGCAGCCGCGACGCGGCCATTGCGAATGATGACGCCACCGTCGTGCAGCGCCGATTTGGGATGAAACAGGGTCAGCATGAGCTCGACCGAAAATTCGCCGTCGATGGTCACACCTGTTTCTTCGTAAACACGAATCGAGGTGTCGCGCTCGATCGCGATGAGCGCGCCGAATTGTTTGTTCGCCAGCTGGGTGATCGCCTCGGCGAGATCGTGCACGGTTTCGCGCTTCTCGCTGGTTAACGAAAAGATTGGATGACCGCCCAGCTCGGCCAACCCGCGCCGCAGTTCTGGTTGAAAGATAACGACCAAAGCGACCGCGAGGAAGACGGAGAAGCTGCGCACAATCCAGCCGATCACGACCAGGTTTAGCAGCGTTGAGATCAGGGTCAGGGTCAGGAAGACGATGGCCAGGCCCGTCAAAACCTTGGCCCCGCGCGTGCCTCGGAAGTAAAGGTAGCCATAATAAACGACTACGGTCAGAAGCAGGATTTCGAAAAGACTTCGCCAGCTGCGCAACCAGAGGTGAAGAATTTCCTGAATCATGCCGGGCGCTTAGTTTGGACTGGAAACCGAGTTTGTTAGGCGAAGCGCCTGCACATTTTGGGCCACGTCGTGCACGCGGAGGATATCCGCTCCCCGCTCCCGTAGAACAGTCGTCAGGGCCGCCGTCGCGCGATCGGCGCTCTCTTCGTCAGTCACTCCGGCGATCTTGCGCAAAAACGACTTCCGGGAGACGCCGACTGCGAGCGGACGATCCTCGACCCGCAGGCGCTCCAGGTTGCTCAACAAGTCGAGGTTGTGCTGAAGCGTTTTGCCGAATCCGATTCCGGGGTCAAACGCAAGGGCCATGGCATCAATCCCGCAATCTATGGCGCGGGCATAACGTTGTCGAAAAAAAATCGCTACTGCGCTGACGACGTCATCGTAGTGCGGATCAATCTGCATCGTTTTCGGCTCGCCTCGCATGTGCATGAGCAGCAGACCCGTCTTTCGTTCCGCCACCAGCGGAAACATCTCGCGATCCGCGCCGGCGGTGATGTCGTTAACGATATCGGCACCGGCATCCAGCGCGCTCTTCGCCACCTCCGCTTTGCGCGTATCCACCGAGATGAAACAGGAAAGCCGTGAACGAAGTTTCGCAATCACCGGGAGGATGCGCTCCTTCTCTTCCTCGACCGGGACTGGATCCGCCCCCGGCCGCGTTGACTCGCCGCCAATGTCGATAATATCCGCGCCTTCTTCCGCCATCTTCATCCCCTGGGCCAACGCCGCCTCCTCTCTAAGAAATCGCCCGCCGTCCGAAAAGGAGTCGGGAGTGACATTGAGCACGCCCATGATCAATCCTTGTCTCCCCACATCAATTTCCCGGCCGCCAATTTTCCAGATGCGCGCCTCCATTGCTATCAGACTACCACCGCCCCTGGCTTATTCGATCAGGCGTTTTGATATCGTTGGAAGGCTCCCGCGCGGCACCGGAGGCGGCCCAGTTCCAAGCAAACCATTCGCAAAAAGCCCAAAGATCCTTCTTGGGCTTCGCCCTGATCGCGTGAACAGTGGCGGGCAGTGAAAGTGGATACCCGGCAGTTGCAAGAGGCCGTTCGGCGGTTGGTCACGGCGAAAGACTACCAGCCGCTTGATCGCGTCGAGATGTCGCGTCAGCTCGGGCTCAAGTCAAACCAACGCGTTCTCCTGCGCAAAATTCTGCGCGAGATGGAACACGCGGGCGACCTCGCTCGTATTCGCCAGAATCGTTACGTCCTGCCGCAGGAAGCGGATCTTATTACCGGCGCGATTTCTTTTAATCCTTCCGGCTTTGCCTTCGTCGGCACGGGCAAGAAAGATGAGAAGGACATCTATATCTCGGCTGAAAACACCGGAACAGCCATGCACGGGGATCGCGTGGTCGTTAGGGTGACGCGTGAAGCCGGCGGCAAGCGGCACGCCCGCGCGGAGGGCCGCGTCATTCGCATCCTCGAGCGCGCGCATGAAACCGTCGTGGGCACGCTCCAGCAGTCGCCGCGCTTCTTCTGGGTGGTGCCTGACAACCAGCGGCTGATCCAAAACGTTTACGTTCAACTGCCCGCGCCGGGTCTCCCGCGCGTCCCGCGCGCAGGCGACAAGGTTGTCGTTCGCCTGACCTCCTGGGAATCACGCCACGTCAATCCCGAGGGCGAAATCGTCGAGATCCTGGGCAAAG
This sequence comes from uncultured Verrucomicrobiae bacterium, assembly GCA_963746035.1. Lineage (GTDB taxonomy): Bacteria > Verrucomicrobiota > Verrucomicrobiia > Chthoniobacterales > UBA10450 > JBBRDU01. The sequence goes on from CAVUZN010000003.1 coordinate 1,026,182, forward strand.
CCGACGCGCCCGGCGTCGACATCTTATCCATCATCAAGGCCTACCATCTGCCGCAGGAATTTCCGCGCGCGGTCCTGGATGAAGCGGAACGAATCCCGGAAGAGGTCGACCCGAAGCAAATCCGCGGGCGAATCGATTTGCGCGACAAATTTATCGTGACCGTCGATCCCGATGACGCGCGCGATTTCGATGACGCAATCGATGTCGAGCCATTGGGGGCGAAGGGGTGGCGGCTGGGTGTCCACATCGCGGATGTCGCGGCCTACGTTCGCCTCGGCACAGCACTTGATCGCGAGGCTCGCCGCCGCGGCAACAGTGTTTATCTGCCGGATCGGGTTATCCCGATGCTGCCGGAACGGCTGAGCAACGGCGTCTGCAGTTTGAAGCCGGGAGTCGATCGCCTGACGCATTCCGCCTTTATCGATTACGATCGAAATGGTCGCGTCACGGGCGCCCGTTTTGGTCGCACCGTGATTCGCAGCGCGCGTCGGTTAACCTACCGCGAAGCGTATGCGCTTCTGCAAAAACCGCCCACCGACGAGTTAGGCCGGGCCTTGCACCAAGCCTGGGAGCTGGCCTCTCTCCTTCGGCGCAAACGTTTCGCTAACGGATCGCTCGACCTCGATTTTCCGGAGATCAAAGTGCGCCTTGACGACGAGGGCCGTCCGATTCGGCTGGAGCGAATTGAGAACGATGAGTCTCACCAGCTCATTGAGGAATTCATGCTGGCGGCAAACGAAGCGGTCGCGCAGGAATTGAAGAACCGCCAGATCCCGACCATTTACCGGGTTCATGAAAGTCCCGATCCGGACAAGCTGGCCGAATATCGAGAACTGGCGCTGAGCTATCAGTATCGCGTGGGCGACCTCAGCCAGCGTCGCGAAGTCCAGCGTTTGCTTGCCGAATTCAAAGGGAAGCCGGAAGAGCAGGCTCTGAAAATCGGACTGCTCAAGAGTCTAAAGCGCGCTCATTACCTGCCCCAGCCGCTCGGCCATTACGGCCTGGCCAAGCCTAACTACCTGCACTTCACCAGCCCGATTCGGCGTTATGCCGACCTGGTCGTGCACCGCTCGCTCAGCGCGCTGGAGAATCCCAAGCGCGCACCGGCGCCGGACTCGGGCGATCTGCAAACGCTCGCTCAACATATCTCGGACACCGAACGCAACGCCGCCGACGCCGAGATGGACGCGGTTAAAATGAAGAAACTCGAATTCTTCGAGCGACAGCTTCAGGAACGAGATCCGCAGGTCTTCAAGGCGATTGTCACCGACGTCCGCAACTTCGGCCTGGTCGTGGAATTGCCGGACGCGCTCCTCACCGGGCTCATCCATGTCTCATCGCTGCGCGATGACTTTTACGCATTCGACGCCGCCCAACGGCGCCTGATTGGTCGTCGCACACGACGTCGTTATTCGATTGGCGACCACATCCAGGTCTACGTTTCGCGGGTGGATCGCTTCAAACGACAAATCGATTTCGCGGTGGCGGACGAGGTCCGACCGGACATTGGACGACGAAAAAAATCGCAGAAGTTTTCGCGTAAAAAGTAGGCCAAAATCTCGTTAGCGGAGGCCTCAGAATCTTCTTCCCATATCGCTTCCTTCCCCTCAGACTGTGCGGCCTAGGAATGGATAACATTATCGAGGCTAAGGAACTCCAGATTGAGCGAAAGCACTTTCATGTGGAGTTCCGGGAAAACGACCGCGGTAAGTTTCTGCGAATCACCGAAGAAGCTCATGGTCGCCGTAACACGATCATCGTCCCCAGCACCGGGGTTGAAGATTTTACGGCCGCCATTGGCGAGGTACTGGCCGGCGCCGAAAGCGCTCACGCCTGATCGTCGAAACCGGCCGCCTCGAATAAAGGGAAGCTGACTTTCCTACGCTCAGCCCCGTCACCACGGGTTTGGCGCAGACTTCGCAACCTTCGGCGTATTTGGTCGCCGTTTTAAACCTCCTCCGCCCCGCCGCGCGTTGACACACCGACATGGGGACATAGTGTGCGCTTCCCCGAGACACTTTTCACCGATTTCTATGCCGAAAACCAAATCCAGAAACCGTTCTGTCGTTTCCTCGTCCCGCACAACGAAAAGCAGCCGCAACGGCGCGCCCAAACGTTCATCCGCCAAGTCTGCCAAGTACGTTTACTACTTTGGCGACGGTAAAGCGGACGGCGACGGGAAGATGAAGGCGCTGCTCGGCGGCAAAGGCGCGAACCTCGCCGAAATGACACGAATCGGGCTGCCGGTCCCTCCCGGATTCACCGTCACCACCGAAGTTTGCACCTACTTTTACGCCCACGGCCGGACCTATCCGGGGCCGATGCAGGCGGAAGTGCGCGAAGGCGTGGAGCGCATGGAGAAAATCATGGGCACGAAGTTCGGCGACACTGAGTCGATGCCGTTACTGGTGGCCGTTCGTTCGGGCGCGCGCGATTCCATGCCCGGCATGATGGATACGATTCTAAACCTCGGCTTGAACGATAAGACCGTTCTGGCAGTGGGGAAGGCGACTAAAAACGAACGCTTCGCCTGGGATTGCTACCGCCGCTTTATCCAAATGTATGGCGACGTGGTCATGGGCGTGCAGAAGCGGCCGCACGAGGATCACGAACCGTTCGAAACGGTTATCCACGAGCTCAAGCACGAGCGCTATCACAAAGACATCGAGGACACGAGCCTGACCGTTGACGACCTGAAGGAACTCGTTAGCCGATTCAAGAAGCTGGTCAAAGAACGCACCGAAAAACAGTTCCCTTCCGATCCGTGGGAACAGTTACACGGTTCAATCGGCGCCGTTTTCGGTTCGTGGATGAACGACCGCGCCATCGTGTATCGCCGCAAATACAACATCCCGCAGGAATGGGGCACGGCGGTCAACGTCCAAGCCATGGTCTTCGGTAACACCGGCACCAATTCCGGATCCGGCGTCGCTTTCACGCGCGATCCGGCCACCGGCAAGAAGGTTTTCTACGGAGAATTTCTGATCAACGCCCAGGGCGAAGACGTCGTCGCCGGTGTCCGCACACCCGAACCGGTAGCCGACTTGAAGAAGCATCTCCCGAAGGCGCTGGTCGAGCTCGAACGCATCCGCAAGGTGCTCGAGTCACATTTTAAAGATGTGCAGGACTTCGAGTTCACCATCCAGGACGGCAAAGTGTTCATGTTGCAGACCCGCAACGGCAAACGAACCGGCGTCGCCGCGGTCAAGTTCGCCTGCGACATGGTGAAGGAAAAATTGATCGACTGGAAAACAGCAATTAATCGTGTCCCGGCCGATCAACTCGACCAGGTTCTCGCTCCCGTGTTCGATCGTAAGGCGGTCGCTGGCGCAAGAGCCATTGCCACCGGCCTCCCTGCCGGACCGGGTGCTGCCACCGGACGTGTTTACTTCAACGCCGATCGCGCAGCCGCTGCCGCGGCCAAAGGCGAGAAGGTGTTGCTCGTTCGTGTCGAAACTTCACCCGAGGATTTGCGCGGCATGATTGCCGCCGAAGGCATCCTGACCGCTCGCGGCGGCGTTTCGTCGCATGCTGCTCTGGTCGCGCGGCAAATGGGAAAGGTCTGCGTCTGCGGCGCTTCCGACCTCGATATTGATTACAAGAACCGCACCATGTCGGTGGACGGCAAAACGTATCGCGAAGGCGAGGATTATCTTTCCATCGATGGCACAAGTGGAACCGTTTACGCCGGCCAGTTGCCGACGGCTCCCTCTGAAATCATTCAGGGTCTGCTGCATGGCAGCAAGGACGCGCAAAAGGGCGAGACCTATCGCAACTTCGACCAGCTGATGAATTGGTGTTCGAAGGTGACACGAATGAAGGTGCGCACTAATGCGGACACACCCGAGCAGGTAGAGAATGCGGTGGCCTTCGGTGCTTCTGGCATTGGTCTCTGCCGCACCGAGCACATGTTCTTTGAAGGCGATCGCATTGACGCCATGCGCGCGATGATTTTGGCGCGCAAAGCGGATGACCGCCAGAAGGCTCTGGAAAAACTGCTGCCTTACCAGAAGAGCGACTTCGTCGGCATCTTCAAGGCGCTCGCCGGACGCCCCGCCACTATTCGTTTGCTTGATCCGCCGCTGCATGAATTTCTGCCGCAGGATCACGCGGCCCAGAGTGCACTGGCCGATAAGATCGGGATCAGCGCGGATGAGATCGCGCGCCGCGTTCATGAACTTCACGAGCAGAACCCGATGCTCGGTCATCGCGGGTGCCGGCTCGGTATTTCGTATCCCGAAATTACTGAAATGCAGGCTCGCGCAATCTTCGAAGCAGCCGCCGAGGTGCAGAAGAAAGGAATCAAAGTCTTGCCCGAAGTCATGATCCCGCTCGTCGGCTTCAAAAAGGAGCTCGACTTGCAGGTCGAAATCGTCCGGCGCGTTGCTGACGAAGTGATGAAAAAGACGAAGGCGAAATTCAATTATCTCGTCGGAACCATGATCGAGGTCCCGCGCGGCGCGCTCACCGCCGACGAGATCGCCAATACTGCGGAATTCTTCAGCTTTGGGACGAACGATCTCACGCAAACCGCGCTTGGAATGAGCCGTGATGACAGCGGGTCGTTCCTTCCCCATTACGCAGAGCTCGAAATCGTGAAGGGCAATCCTTTCGCGGCCATCGACCAGGACGGTGTCGGGCAACTGATGCGCATTGCGGTCGAGAAAGGCCGCCAGACTCGTGCTGACATCAAGCTCGGCATCTGCGGTGAGCATGGCGGCGAACCCAGCAGCGTGAAGTTCTGCCATCGTCTCGGACTCGATTACGTCAGTTGCAGTCCGTTCCGGGTCCCGATCGCCCGCTTGGCGGCAGCGCAGGCGGCTTTGGCCGACTGATTATTTGCGAACGCGGTAGAGATAGACGGCTGGTCCGAAGTCGGACCCGACCGACGTAACCAGCTCAAACCGCTCGGGCATTTTAGGTCTGCGCTCCGGCGACCAGTACCATTTTGCGGGTAATGAGTCCTCGGTCGGCATCAGCGTCATGTAATTGATCTGCGCCTCCCGTTGAAAGGCTTCAAATGCCCCGCGGTCGTTCCACGCTGCGCGAGGCGCATCGGTCGATCGGACAAATTGCTTATCGGATAATCCGGACAGGACCCGGACGGCGACGTCATCGGAGAAGCAACGAATCGCCGATGCACTATTATCGGCCGTTAGCGCGCTCGCTACTCTTGAATGCGCAGTGAAGTCGCGAAGGATCTTGGGGACAATCGAATACTGTCGGCGGACTTCGAACAAACCAAGACACGCCAGAAAAACGGCGATGGTGACGTTCGCCTTGCGCGGGAGGCGCGTGCTCTGTGACACAACTTGAACGATCCAGCCAAGCAGCGGCGCGCCGATGACCAGCGCAAACAGACCGTATCGCGGTAACCAGACTGGCTGACGCTTGGTGATGTAGCCGAGGACGAGAAACCCAAAAATCGCCGCGAAGAAGCCGCAGGCTGCGAGAATTTTCCAGGTCTCAGCGCGGCCACGAATCTTGTCAAATAACAAAAGACACGCCGCCACCGGCGCCGCGAAAAACGCGATGCGGTTAGCGCCGAAGAGAAGATCGTCGGTGTCGATCCAGATATCCGCCCAGGTGAACCCGCGGCGGCTTGGATGAAACTCGATGTAGTGGTCCTGGTAGACGACACGATCGTCGAAGAAAGCAAACCATTGTCCTCGCGCCATGAACGTGATCACCAGCCAAAACAAGGGTGTTAACAGCGGAATAAAAACCACCCACCGAACCCGACGTTCCCGGACAAACTGAAGCAGTGGCAGAAGCGGAATGAGAACCCACCCCTCCACTCGAACGGCTCCGGCGAGCGCGGCCAGGATCGAAGCGGAAGTCCAGTGCTCGTCCATGACAGACCACAGACAAGCCAAAAGCAGGCAACCGAATGGAACATCGGTCATGCAGGCGGACGAGTAGATAAAGTGAATCGGGCTGAGGAGGACGAGGGCGAAGGCGATGAGTGCGATCGGTTTCGAGCGCGTTAGTTTCACGGTAATTGCCGCCGCGAGAAGGCAGCTAACCGCTCCGGCAAAGGCGGACAGAATTTTTCCGGCTAGCAGCGCGTTATGGATGAGGAGGTTGAGAATCGCCGCTACCAGTTGAAAAAGTGGCAGCCAAAAACCGTAGAGATCCGCGGTCCGAAAGGTGCCGTCGGCAATGGCAGCGGTGAAGCGCGCGATAGTCTCCGCGTCGCAATACCCGTCCTGCTCAGCGTTGGGAAAAAAGAACGCGCCCGGTAAGCGCGTCCCCAGCGCAACCAGGCACAGCATCACCCACCACCAGAGGGAAGGAACTGCGGAGGTCTCACGACTCTGGACCTTTTCCGTCATCGCCTGACCAATTAACGTCTCGTCGCTTCGCGATAACCAAGCCAGGCCTTCCAGGCTCGCTCCCAATTCTTCTTCGCCGCCCACGCCCGCGCCTCCAGCACATGAAAGTAGGCCGGCGCCGTCGGACGTTCACTGAAGTGACGAGCCGTGTTGAGCGCGTCGTCGACCCGGCCCTTCTTCATCTGTTCCTGGAAAAGAGTATAGCCGGCCGCGTAATTATCGGGGCTGGCGATGTAGCGCTTTTGCAGCTCCTCCAAGGTTCCCTCGCCGTTCAGGCGCGGCATCGCGACGGCGTCTCCATATTGTTCCTGCAGTTTGTAGGCGCTTTCGAAATCGTTCCTGGCGGCGTAATTCTTGGCCACGCCGAACCAGGCAAAGAACATCCATTGCGGGTAGGTCTGGACCTCGCGCGCGAGTTCGTCCAGGTCGCCGCGATCCGCCCATAACGAAAAGAGGGCGAATTTCTCGGGTTCCGTCAGCGTATGCAAATCGGGATCGTTCTCGCGGAATCGTTTCAGTAACTGATCGAACTGAGGTCCCTTGACCCGGGAGAGATAAACGAGCACCAGGTCGTGCTGCTTCAGTCCGAATTCTTCAAGGATGCGCGAGACCTCCGGGCTTTCGATGGCAGCCTTGTTGAACATGTTGCCGTAGACCTCGCGCCGTTGTTGGCCGGTGGTGGCGCGGTTCAGCGCTTCCCGCCAGGCGGTCGCCGCTAAAACCGGCTGAGACGTGAGCCAGGCCGAGCCTTCCGCGAACGGCACTTCGTAGGAGCCCGGTTCAAGGTAGCGGGCCCGGCGAAAATCCGTTAGGGCCTTTTCCGGTTGTTTGGCCGCGATTTCGCCGACGGCGCGTGAGAAATAGAGCTGCCAGTCCAGAGGCGCCCATTCCAGCGCCGTGGTGTTGAGCCCGACCGCTTGCTGGTAATCATGCTCACGCAGCGCAAGCGGCGAAAGTTCCTTGGCCACATTGACGCCAACTGTCCCGGGAAGAAGTTTTTGACTCTTGGTCGCAACCGCCCACGAACCTCCGGCGAGCAGCAACCCGAGACCGAGCACGCGGAAAATAACGCCGACGCTAACGCTCCGCTTAAATGGAAGCGGTCGATGCAGCGCCAGACCAAGAAGAAAGAGACCGCTGTAAGCCGTGCCTACCCGATGCGCAGAGATATCGACAAGACCGTGAATCCCGAAAATGGTGGCGCCAAGGAGCGCGGCCAATCGAAACCGCTGATTGGTCCCCTCCTGCAAAGGCCAGACATAACGAATCAGGAGAGCGGCGCCGGCGATAACCAAGACTACCGAAGGCCAGCCCATTTCGCTCCAGAGCCAGATCCAATCGCTCTCTGGATGCAAGGCGCGCGTGGCGTTGATCGAAGCGTGGCGGAAAGGCGCAAAGATCGCCTGAAAATTGCCAAGACCGGCCCCCACCCAAGGAGAATCGTGAATCATCTGAAAGGCGTCGGCGAAGATCTTCCAGCGGAAGTCGGAAGTGAGCAGATCCGTGCTTTGGCCAAAGCCATGCAGATGAAAACGTTCGAGGGTTTGTCCGCCCAATAAAAGGACGGCGGTGGCGAGGAGCAAAATGAACGAGAATCCGATCGCGATGCGGGCGCTAGACCGCTGCCGCAAAGTGACCGTGGCAATCCAGAGGACGCTGCCGCCAACGAGAATGGCCAACCCCGCGCGCGAGTAGTTGATGATGACAGCGGTGGTGAGAATGGCGAGGCCGACCAGCCAGAGAACCCATCGCCGGCGATGATGACGAAGATCGTCCTGGCCGCAGGCGAGCAGGACGATCGAGGTGATCCCGAAGAGATCGCCGGTTTGGTTTCGGTTCGGAAAAGGCCCGAAGTTTCGCTGATTAATCCAGAAAGGGAGCGGCGAATGCGCCAGATAAAGAAGGATGGCGAGCCCGGCTAAAAATACGATCCCGGTCGTGAAAAGTCGTAGTTGGAAGCGCGCGGTGCGCAGTTCCAGTTCGCTGGTGCAGACGAAATAGAGCCAGCTGACGCCCGCGACCAAACTGATGAGACAGGTCCAGCTGATCCACGGCTGCGGCGAAACGGTCGCTGGCAGTGGGATGTCAAAATCGCCGGTCAGAATCTTCCGCCAGCCGGGAATTCGAAACCACTCCGCCGGTAGAAAGGCCGTGGCTGCGCACGCCAAAAAGAGTAGAAGGATGATGTTGAGCATCCAGCCGAGCGAACGGCGCGGCGGCGACACCAACAGCATAAGCCCAAAAAGGGCGACGATGATTCCTTCGCACCACTTCAAAGTTCCGCCGGCCAAAAAGCAGGCGAACACCGGCAGCAAAGCGGTTAGACCAGCGCGCACACTTCCGGAAGAAGCTCGCCGGCCATGCGTTGGAGACTCACTCAGGTTGGGATCAGCCATCAGCGGCAAGAGCTTGGCATGGTATGGGAGTAGCTAGTCAAGCAGAGGGCGCCAGGTTCCGCGACCTTCTGCCCGCGCTTATCTTAGCACGAGTTGAAGGCCCGCAGCCATCGCGTACTCTGGAGCTCGTGAAATTGAAGTAACCCATGGTCACCCAACGCACGGAGGGTCTCTACCGTCTCTTCCTGCTCTGCCAGATCGTTATGGTGGCCGTCCTTTTCTGGATCGGCGTCTGGATCATGGTCAGCTTCTATTCGCCCGGTGCAGAGCTGACCTGGCGTCGTTACAGCATCTACTGCGGAGTGCTCGTGCTTGGGCTGATCCTCGAGGCCTTGGCCCGCTCCAAAAATTACTTCATGCAGAACGAGCTGCTCCGACCGCATCGGCTCAGTCTGCGCCAAACCGTCTGCAGCACCGGTCTGCTCGTGCTCTACCTCGTCGCCACCAAAGACGCGTTCATTTCGCGTATCTTCTTCTTCAATTTTATCCCCTGGCTCTATGTCGCGTTTCTCTTTTCGCACACCTATCTGCCGGGGATCCTCACCCGCACGATCTTTCGTCGCGAAGAAAAAACGCTGCTCGTCGGCTCGCCGCACAAGGCAGAGCAGCTGAGCGACTGGTTGCGCCGCAAATCCGAGATCGGCCTGCGCACGGTCGGTTTAATCTCGGAAGAAACGGCCGCGGACAACGCCAGCATTCCCGTGATCGGCACTCCGGATATGCTCGAACGGGTGGTGCGCGAGTTTGGCATCACCCAGGTCATCCTGCTCGAGTTTCCGCTCCTGACCCCCACTAACCAGGCGGTCATCCGCATCTGCGATCAACTGGGAGTGCGTCTCTTCATTTTGAGCGATCTGGAAGAGCGTTTGAAACATTCCGTGACCTTCTTCGAAGATGGCGGGCATCGCTTCCTCGGTTTGCGGGAAGAGCCGCTGGAGAATCCGTTGAACCGATTCCTCAAACGCTTCATCGACCTCGCCATCTCGATCCCGGTGATGTTGATCGTCTTCCCGATCGTTGCCCTGGTGGTTTATCTGGCGCAGAAAATACAGTCGCCCGGACCGCTCTTCCATGTGCAGCGCCGCGCCGGGATTCAGAACCGCGAGTTCCAGATCTACAAATTCAGGACGATGCATCCGAACCACAACCGGGAGGCGGTGCAGGCTAAAGCGGAGGACGATCGTGTTTATTCCGCGGGGAAATGGTTCCGCAAATTCAGCCTGGATGAGATCCCCCAGTTTTGGAACGTCTTGTTAGGCGACATGAGCATTGTCGGTCCTCGCCCTCATCTCATCGAACACAACAATCAGTTCGCCCGCCTGATGGAAAACTATCATGTCCGCGCTTTCGTTAAGCCCGGCATCACCGGCCTGGCCCAGGTGCGCGGTTATCGCGGCGAAGCCAGGAATAATTCCGATATCGAAAACCGCGTCAGCTGTGACATTGAGTATCTCGAAAACTGGAACATCTCCCTCGAGTGCGGCATCATTTTGCGCACCTTTTTCGAGCTGCTCTCACCCCCGCGCAGCGCTTACTGACGCGGCAGCGAACTCACACCCATCCGTTAGACCAGGGCGCGTAGTTGCTCGACGAATGTCGAAGCCAGCCGCACCCGGTCGTAGCGATCGACATAGCGACGGCCGTTCATTCCCCACTCGCGTAAGGCAGCCCGTTCCTGCGCAAGTTCACGAAATCGCTCCGCGAACTTCGCCGGATCGCCCGGACGAACATTCGTTCCGCAACTGCCCTGCTCGACCGCTTTAGCCAGCGCGCTGTCGTCGTCCGCGACCGTCACGACCGGACAACCATGCGCCAGCGTCATCAGAATCTTGCTTGGGAAAAATGAATTTCCGGAGCCGGACTGTTGCGTAATCAGGGAGACATCGGCATCAACCAGCAGCTCCCGGTAGATTTCATCCGGCTGCAGCGGCAACATGATGACGTTTCCCAGCTTTCGCTCCCGCGCAGAATCTGCCAAGGCTTGGCGGGCCGCACCATCACCGCAAATTACGATTCGGATTTGTGGCCAAGCGCGCAAATACTCTGCCGCATCCAGGAGGATGCCGAGCCCCTGTTTCACGCCGAGATTACCGGAGTAGACGGCCAGAAATTCGTCGGGAGAAAGACCGTGGCGCCGGCGAAAATTTCCGCGCTCCGGTAATGCATCCGGGATGACCACACCATCTGGAAAAAGAACCAGCTTCTCCTCCGGCACGCCTTTGCGCTGGAAGGCCTCGATCATCTCGTTGCTCAAGCCTCCAACCAAGGTCGCTTTCTTATAGGCGAAGCTTTCCAACCAATAGAGTGCGCGGGTAAACCACCCCTTTTTTACCATGCCGAGCCCAACCGCGGCATCCGGCTGCAGGTCTTTAACCAGAAAGACAAAGGGCGCCCACTTGAACAGCGTGACAAACCAAGCGGTCATGCCTAACAGCAGCGGCGGCGAGACCACGATGTAAACATCCGGACGTGGCAGCGTGAGCATGCGCAAGGTGGAGGTCACGACAAAGGTGGCCTCGTGCAGAATGCGTTTAGCTGCCGAGACCCGGGCAGGAACATAATGCCAGCAACGATGCACCGGCACGCCATTGATCAGGTCGGTGCGATAGAATCGCCCTTGGTCGACTGCGGCCTTCCGCCACTGCGGGTAGTAAGAAAACGTAGTCACCATCTCAACGTCGTGGCCCGCGCCTTCCAAGAACTCGCAAAGCGCTACGTTGTGCGGCGCGATGCCCGCGACTTCCGGTGCGTAGTTGATCCCCCAAACGACGACGCGCATGACCTACGGAATGACGAATGACCAATGACGAATGATGGACCGTAGCCGCGAGCGAATATCTTTCGTCATTCGGATTTCGTTATTCTTTCGGCATTCGACATTCGTGCTTCGTCATTAACTCGACGCCTCAGTTCGTACGTCTTTACCACCGTCATGAATTCGTAGGTCGCGTGCAGTCGCGAAAAGTAATATCCGTCGCGGCCGTCAAGAAAACCCTTCTGCCAGATGTAAACGTAGAGAAAACGCAAGAAAGGGCGGAAGGGCATCCGCTGCATCAACGACTTCAGCTTTCGCCGCCCGCTCACGTGCTCATGTGAAAGCTCTGACGTCGTCGATTCGCCTGCCACCGCCACCGCTGCCTCCCAGTTCGAGTAGCGGTTGTGTTTCTCCATGAACACTTCAACCGTTGGAAATGCGTAGTGCGCCATTTCCGTGTTCAGCCGTCCTGTTGCACCGCGGACGCTGACGTGCTCGTGAACTTCGTTGTCGCCGCTCTCCGTCTGGGCCGCGGTGAGCTGCTCATAACGGCCGAGCGCGTGTTTGAAGAGGCGAAGGTTCCAGTTCGGATAGTAGGCGTGTTTCAATCGCCGGCCGAGGAAGATGAAATGGCGGTTAATCCAATAACCGGCGAGATCTGGATGCGCTATCGCTCGCGCAATTTCGTCGCGCGCTTCCCCCGGTAACACTTCGTCGGCATCGATGATGAGCACCCAGGCATGCCGAAAGGGTAGATTCTCCAGCGACCAATTCTTCTTCTTCGGCCAGGTGCCATTGAATTGGAACTGCACGACCTTCGCGCCGCGCTGCTCTGCAATGCGAACCGAGTCGTCTGTGCTTCCCGAATCGACTACGAAGATTTCGTCCGCCCAGGCAATAGAATCGAGGCAGCGCGGGAGGTTTCCGGCTTCGTTTTTGATCGGTACGATGACTGACAGTGGCACCTTCAACCTGCCTCCCCCCGTTTGGTGATCTGTACCGCGACGGTGCAAAGCCGTTTAATCACCCAATCCTTGCTCGGAAAATCAGGTGCACCAATCCGGTGCGTCGTGATGCGGGCGTCATGATTGCCTGCCCAAATCTTCAGGTCGCGCAAAGAGACCCAATGAACCGCATCCGAATCGAGATAGAACGGTCCGTGAAAGGCCGCGACGTCGGTCTGAATCAAAAACTGGGGCCGGCGCAGAAAAAATGCGACGGTCCGTGCCCATGCAGCACGAGCGGCAAAGCGGATTCCGGCCAAGGACGAGAGGTGACGCGCGGATGGGCAGACGTAGCCCGGCAGATCATAGCGCGGCGAAAAAATGAAGAGATCGCCATCATCGCCGAGCAGGCGCCAGGTCGCTTCCAAGTGCGCGACTGGATCGGTGACGTGCTCCAGGACATAGGTCGAAAAGATGATGTCATACGTCCCGGGGAGGCTTGCGCTCCCAATATCGCCGAAGACTGACGCATCAGCTTTGCTTCGCAGCCAATCCTCGTTAAGCCGGGTGACATCGTGCGCATGGAATTCAATCGATTCGCGCAGGCCCAACTCGACGAGATAATCGGCGAATCCCGTTCGCCCCGCGCCCACCTCGAGGACCCGGAGACGCGGCCTGCGCGATAGCCGTTCGCGGATACAGGCAACAACGTGCTCCCAGCACTGCCGCTGGTCGCTCGCGCTTTCAAACGCGGTGTAGTCCGGCACTGCGCTGTAAAATTGATCAAGCTGCTGCCGAAGTTCGCGGTGCGCTTCCTTAGAAAGTCGGTGATACGGAACCAGCTGCGCTTTCATGCGAAGGGCTCACCGGATTGGTGAACTTGGATCGAGCAGCGGTCGGGCCGGATTTCCCGCCACCACCGCGCCGGCAGGAACATCACGCGTCACCACGCTGCATGCGCCGACGCGAACGTTCTCGCCAATGGTCACTCCGGGCAAGACGAAGGCGCGAGCACCAATAAAGGCGCGAGCACCGATGGTGATCTTGGCGGTAACCAGGGGCAGCGCGGGATGATCAAACTGATGAGTGCCAGTGCAGAGATAAGCCTCCTGCGCCACGACGGCGGCTTCGTGGATCTCAATCTCGCCTAGCGAATAGGCGTTGGCGCGGTCGCCCAGGCAGGCGCGATCATGAAGCGTCAGATTCCATGGGATGGCAATGCGCGCGCGTTGATGCACGAAAGGGTGCCCGTGAACTTTTGCATCGAATACGCGCAACCAAAAGAGGCGCCACTCGTTCAGGGGCTTGGGCGTCCAGACGCAGAAGATGAACCAGCAAATTTCCCAGAGCACGCGCAGAACGCGATTACTCGCCGGCCACGGCGATTCGTAGGGAGAAGTCTGCGCGGGATTAACCAGCTGGGTTTCGGCCATCGCTTTGCTCCACTACCGTTTGAAAGTCCTGCCGGAAAAGCTCGGCGACACGTGGGACAGAGTATTCCAAGGCTTTCTCATAACCTGATCGCGCAGCCTCAGCGAGCTTTGTTTCCTCTTCCACCAGTCGCTGCAATTTTTCGCCTAACGCCTCTTTTGGATTCACGACGCGATGGTCGAAGACGAACCCGGTGACACCGTCGGTCACGAAGTCGGCAAAACATTCGAGTTTGGAAACGAGCGCCGCACACCCGCTCGACATCGCTTCCAGCACCGCCAGTCCGAACGTCTCACCACGTTCCGCCAGCGATGGGTAAACGAAGATTCGCGCCTGTCGCATGGTCGCCGCGAGCGATCCCGGCGCAAAATCTGGTCCCGGAAAAATGACCGCGTCGCCAGCCGGCGCGGCGAGATCTCGCAAGCTATCGAGATAGGCGTCCCCGCCTCCGCCCTGCTGGATAGCTGCCGGCCCAACAATCATCAGCTGCCAACCAGCAAAAACGGTGCGCGCGCGCTCGGCAAAGGCTCCGACCAACAGGTGAACGCCCTTTTCCGGCGCGATTCGGCCGGCGTACAAAATCGTCTTCGGTCTCGAGCCGGGTGGAGGAAGAGCTTCCGCCGGGGAGATTGAAACCGGATATGGGATAACAGTGACTCTGCTGGCCAGCGCCGGAGCCTGCGTCCGGATAGCGTCTGCAATTCCTCGTGAAGGCGCCTGAAGCCGTGCTGCGGCCAGGTAATACCGAAGCTGCCCTTTTGGATAGCGGCCAACATTCACATAAATTCTGCCACATCGTCGCGGCAGCTTTAACAGCGGCAGCCAGAATGTGTTCGTCACCACGATGTCTGCCTCCGGGAGAGCGCGGCGCACCCGAAGCGAATAGGCGAGGTCGAGCATCTTGAGCCAAACCAGAGAAGCCGGGGTGTCGAAACCCTCCACCCGAATGTGTCGAACGCCGTCGAGAAGTTCATGCGCCGGCAGCGTCGCATAACGACGCGAGATCATCGTCACTTCGTCGCCGCGACGCGCGAACTCATTCGCGAGTTGCAGCCACGCCTTCTCCACTGCGCCCCCTAACAAGGTCGGCACGGGGAAAAACGCGCCGAGAACGATTGTAATTTTCATGCGCGGGCCGCGTTCTCCGACAGAACAGAGATCAGTGAATCCGTTGCTTGCCCGATTTCGAAGCGCTGGGCGAAACAATTGCGCGCCCGTTGCTGCATTTCCTCCCGTTCGGTTGCGCTCAAACCGGCCCACTGATTCAGGAGCCGCTCCACTCCGGCCGCCGAATCTGCATCGGCGAAGCCGGCTGCGTCCTCCGTGATCTCACGCCAGATGTTGACCTGCTTCGAGATGAGAACGGGCGTGCCGCAGGCGAGCGCTTCGGCGACGGCGATACCGAAGTTTTCCTGGTGCGATGGAAGAGTGAAAGCTTCGGACGCAGCGAAGGCGCCCCATTTCAGGTCGCCGCTGAGCATGCCGGGAAGAGTGACTGGCATTGGCCCAGGTCCACCGGAAAAGAGCGTCTGGGCAAGCGCCTGCAGCGAATTCAAATACGCCGCCGGCCCGGGTCCGGCTATGACGAGGTGAAATCCTTCTGCGCCTAACCGATTCCGGTAGGCCGTCGCGAATCCTTTCAAGAGTAAATCACAGCCCTTTTTGTCGTGCAGCCGGCCAAGAAATAAAATCAGCCGTTTGTTCCTCAGCGCCGGGAAACTGGCGAGGAAGCGTTCACGCGCAGCAGGGAAATCAATCCTCGGCGCGGCCGTGCCGTAGGCAACGACGCGCGCGTTTTCCATTCCGGCAAAGAATGACTTCTCCGCCTGGCGCTTCTCCTCCTCCGAGGTGAACAGGACCGCCTGCGCTCCGCGGAGAACACGTGATTCCAGCGGCCAGTAAAGCTTCTTCTTGATGTGCTTCAGCGGGTAGCGGCGGGCGAACCACGGATCGAGCATCCCATGCGGAAAAACAAAATAGGGGGGATCGGAGTGGCGAAGCACACGCCAGGTCACGAAACCCGGGTACTGCCAAAGCCCATGCACGAGCACGGCATCAAACGATCGAGCATGTTGCTGGAGCCACGGCTTAACCCGCGGCGCGTATCCATATCCGGGGCGACCGGTCCCGAGTGCATGCACGGGAAAAGGGATATCCTGCAACCAGGGCGAGTCTTCGCGATCCAAAATTAGCACATCGATCTCGTGCCCGCGTTCCTGCAAAGCGGCAGATGATTGACGAACCGATTCAATCGGACCACCGATCGCCGGGTTAAGAGTCTGGATCAGGCGGAGAATTCTCATCAAAACGGCCGCGGCGTTGATGAGAACAGCCTACCGATCATGAAACCCGTTGCTACTGCCGGTCGGAGGAGCGGATCCGTGAAGACGCTGAGCAAAGATCGACCGGGAAGGGCGAGCCTGGACGGCAGCCGGCTCCGGCACGGGTTCGTCGTCGGGTTCGCTCTCCTCTTCTCCGGCGGCGGCAAAGGTAAGACCAATAGTGAAGACCGCGAACCCGAGAATCGTTGGTTGACCGAACTGACCATTGAACATGGAAACCGAGCCGGCGCTAAACAGAAAGAGCGGAAGAAGGTTCCCTCGTTTCAAGGCGCGGTAACTAACTAACCCGGCATAAGCGGTGAACGCGATGCGCCAGAAAATGTACATCACGCCAAAAATACGGCCGCTCTCCAGCTCGATCCGCGACCACTCGCCTTCGGTCAGTAAAAACAGGCTTTGCCCGGTGAGAATGTTGGCGCCGGCGTTCGTGCCGATGCCAAGGCCATAGCCAAACCAGGGTGCCTTCGTCCAGATGTAAGCGCTTTCAGTGAATTCGGAGAAAACTCGCCCGATTATGCCGGCCGCCACCGATTCCTGCGTTTGCTCGGCCACCTGGTTAAATCGGGTCGTTAGAACATTCAACCCTTCCTGGAAGACCGGAGTACGCGTAATGGCAAAGCCGACGATGATGGTGACAAGCAGGATTTGCCCGACTCGGGTTACCGCCTCCCGCCGTACCAAAAAGACAACAATCAGTGACGCGACAACCAGGCCGCAGGAAGCAACAACGGAACGACTTCCTGAAACCGAAACACCGATCACCAGGGCGCTGCCGGCAGCAATAAGCAGCCAGTTCTTGTAGATGCCTCGATTCAAGACACCCCAGAGAAGAAAAGCAGTCGCAAGCGAAAAATAGAGCACCACTCCGATGACGAATGAAAACGTTCCGGCGGTGCGAACCTTGCCCAGCACCGATGCCATGGCTTCGCCTTCGCCGCCCGCACTGTGATTAATCAGCGCGTCCGGGCTGGCTCGAAATTGCGCCACCATCAGGAAGCTCATCGGAATAATCAGCAGCAGCGTCCACCAGCCGATTCGTCTCACGTCCTCCGGCCGGAGAACCTTGGCCATGACAAAAATCAGCGGGAGATGAAAGAAGTTGGCGTGAATTCCGTAACCCCCGATCAAGGCGATCTTGGTTAGCGGCAGATACGCTTCGAGATTGACGTAAGTGCAGGCGGCGCAGAGTCCTCCCAAAATGAGAAGCACAACGAACCACGCGTTACGGGGAAAGACCGCAGCCCGAAGCGAAAAGAAGTAGATCAGGAACGCCACCGGATCGCGAATGACGAGCAACGGATTGGAGAGGCCCGGGAGGATCCATTTGCGCAGCGCGCCCTCCAGAATCAGCAGCCAGAAGTAGGTCCAAATCAGGGCGCGAACGATGGTTTTCGCCCGCTCCTCCGGCGTGGCCGCGTTTATTTCACGTTGATGGGGTCGATCTGACACTGGGTTTGGGGCAGGCGAGTCCCTCCGAGCCTCGCCGGAAACTCTTTGGCGCGCAATCGTCGTGCCACGTCACTGCGCTACCAGATTAATATTATGCAGAGGAGCGTCGTAAATTTCGACGGCGCGGAGGGGCCGCCCGGCACAGGTGGCCAGGCGATAACCTGCTCCTTCCAGCATCTCCACCACGGCGCGGGCCGAGCGCTGCCTTTGCTCGAGGTAATCCAGGTGTAACTCCAGAAAAATGACCGGCTTATGCTGGCGCAGAAACGGAAGCGACCCGCGAATGGCTTCCTCTTCGTAGCTCTCGATGTCGACCTTCAGGTAGTCTGGCACAACTCCAAGACGGGCGGAGGCGTCGGCTATGGTCTCGACACGGACGCGCAAAGTTTCGGGCGTTCCCCACATCGTATGATCGAATCGCTGCGCCTGGACGAAACCGCCGGTCGGATCGATCAACATTTCCATTTCGCCGCTTTCCTGCCCGATGGCGGCGTTGACGATCTCCATCCGCTCCGCGAAACCATTTAGCGCTCGGATCGCTATGAGCCGTTTCGTCAAAAGCGGAGACGGTTCAAAGCTGAAAACGCTATTCCCCGCGTTAGCTGAGCAAAACATGGCAGACACGAGCCCGGCATGAGCACCGATATCAAACAGTATTCCTCCGCTGGGGGCGCGCTGCGCAATCGCGCACAGCTCAGCCAATCCGTGCATAGGACTGGTGAAGTAGTCGAGATCGGCTTGAGCTTCGACTGGTGCGAGAAACGACCATCTGCCGTTAATTGTACAACGCAGGCCCGCCTCGACCGGTTCAATATTCATTGCGGCATCCGAGCATTCAGTGAACTTCGCGGCGACCTGACTTTTGAGCCCAGCCCGCAATCGATTCGGCAGCACCTGTCGCAGATGTTTCTTTAAAAAACGCCTGATCACGTCGGCCCTTCCGGATTTGTTAGGTAGGCGACGTGCCGCGCCACGGCCAGTCCGTAATCCGGCCAGGTCAGGCGGGCGGCGCGCCGTTGGGCTTCGCGCCCCATTTCTGCTGTTCGTGCCGGATCGCTCGCGCACTCGTCGATCCTTTCGGCGATTGCTGCCGGTGAACGGATCGGAACAAGGAAACCTGACTCGCTATCGGCTATCAGGTCATCCGCGCCCGCATTCACCGTCGCAATCACCGGCAGTCCGCAGGCCATCGCTTCCTGTTGAACCAGTGCGCGGCCTTCCACGATCGAGGGAAGGACGAGAACGTGACAGCTGCGCATCAGCTCGAGTAGCTCGCGATGCGGTCGGGGCGGCTCATAAACAAAGTTCGGGCAACGTTCCCGATACCATGCCAGCGGTTCAATCAGAGATCCCATCACGACCAGTTCAATTTCCGGCGATGAAACCATTTTCATCGCGGCGAAAAGATCGGCCAATCCTTTGCGCTGGGTCAGTGCTCCCGCGAACAGCACTCGTAATTTTCCGCCCAACGGAGCGGGAGTGTCCGGGACGGTATCGATCTGCGGCGAGCCAAATGGGATCGAGACACATGTCCTTTGTTCGCGCGCGCTCTGCGGAATCGACTCGAGCACAAAACGGCTCGGACAAATGACCAACTCGGCCAGCTCCAGTTCACGGCTTTTTCGCTGGAGTTTCTCATCTGAATCCCGTGTTCCCCCAAGGGTTGGTTCCCAATCCGGGTAACGCTGCGCCTCTTCGCGCAACAAGCGCTGCGACGTTTCCCAATAGGCAATGGGGAGATCGTAGACCCGCCGTAATTGGAGATCGCGCGCGGCTGCGAAGGTCTCCACCGCACAATCCTCGTAGGCATAAACGGTCTTGAGGGCGTCACCGTAACATTTTCTGCGCAGACGACCGGCCGCCAGCCGATCGAGGCTTCGATAAACCTGATCCGTGCTTGCCCAGCCGACTTCGTGTTTCGTTAGACCGGACAGCCCTAAGGCTCCGGCGAAGAGACGGATTGCCTCCCGCGCGGGGTGGATATCCATCTTCTCCTCCGGCAGGTCATAGTTTCGACGCAGCTTTCCGCGAATGTGGTCGCTCAGATAAGGATAAGAATTGCGCGAGAAAGCAATTGTCGTCACGAAACGTTCCAGCATGCCTTCGCGATGAAAGGCATCGAGGACGGCGCGGACGTTGGCGTTTCCAGTCGGATGCGTAAGCAGAATCATAACGACGCCTGGAGGAGTCGAAGATAACGCTCCGCGACAGCCTTGCGGTGGAATTTAGCCAGGTGAGCCGGCGCCCCGTCCAGCAATTGACGCGGCCGCGCCGGATTCATGAGTTCCGAAATTTGGCGAGCCAACGCTGCGACGTCGCCGTTGGGAAACGTGACTCCGCACGGTCCAATTGCCTCGGGTAGTCCTCCTTCGGCCGAGCCAATCACGGCGCAGCCCGAAGCAATTCCCTCGAGCGCGACGATCCCAAACGGTTCCGGCCAGCGGGACGGGACCACCATGACTTTGTGTTGGTTCAGGATCTCTACCAGTTCCGACGGACGCTTGCTGCCGACAAACTGAACCCGATCGGCAATCGCTCCGCTTTGGGCCTGCGCGACAAGCCGATCCCGCTCCGGCCCGTCCCCGACAATGGTTAGGCTAAAGGTTTTTCCCACCTGGCGAAGTTGTTGCAGCGCTGACAGTAGAATGTCGGCGCCTTTGTCCGAAACAAGCCGGCCCACAAAGACGAGATCGCGCTCGCGGGTCCCGCTCAAGTTCCGGAAAATCGTTTCATCAAACGGATTCTCGATCACGGTTGAGGCGACCGGAAGGCTCCCTGCGACAGCCTGACTGATCGAAATATTCCGGGCGCGACGAAGCGCCATTCGCTTCATGGACTCGGCCGCTGAGGCTGCCTGTCCCGGAGGGCGCAGCCATGTCTGATGCGTGATAAAAAGTGGCCGCTTCCGCAGGAGTGCGGGCCAGATCGTCTGCAATGAAATGTTGTTCTGTAGAAAGACGTCACACCATTTTAAAAGTGACCAAAGGTCGGTACTTCGCGGCCCCCGAATGACATCGTAGGGAAAGTCGCCGTTCCCATCCGTTTGTGTCACCACCCGGACCTCGTGACCATGGCCTTGAAACTCCCGCGCCAGCAGATCCGTCACCGTCTCGATCCCGCCGGTACTCGGATAGAAGCAGTGAGACGCGAGCAGGATCTTCAATTGAACAGCCGCCTCACGATTTGAAGACTAAGCGCGAAGCCATGTGCCGATGAACTCACGCAGTGTAGGTCGAGAGCGAAGCCGCTGCTCGCTCGTCTTCAGGAAAACACCTAGCTGATGATCGATGTCGAGATGCCAAAACCGGAAGGCAGTCTCGTTTTGCGCGGCGAGGCGATGCGCAAAGCGACTAACCGCCGGCACCTCCAAATCGTCAAGCACGATGGCACTGCCGACGGGCGCTAACCGGAGGGCCGTAAATAACGCATGTTCGCGCTTCGCCGGATTCGGCGGGCTATCGACTAAGACGACCTGTGACTGCCGCAATGCATTGACCGCGTCGGCTTGTTCGCCGAGATCGAACGACTCGATCAAGCGCAGGCGATTCCAAAGTCGGCGCAACGGAAGAACGAACGTTTGATCCGTAGCCCGTTTGCTTGATTCGCTCTCTTCCGTTCGAGCCAGCCACTTCTCCGAGCTCTCGACCGTAGTGGTGGACTGCGTCGCACTGCGCAAAGCGTGAGTCGAACGTCCGGAACCGAATTCAAAACCGTGGCAATCCCCGGGAAAAAGTGCGCAAACCGCCACCACAAACTGGCAGCTTGCCGGCGGCAAAATCCACGGAGGCACGTCCACGGTTTTCTCGCTTTGGAAACGGCGGACGAGGTCGCTGAGCGCCGTCGCCCGCGTCCGGATCTCGTCCGTATGGAAGAGATCAGCGGTAACCGTAGAACGCTCCTTTCAACATGGCCATCCGTGTCGCGAGTTTCTCATCCCGCCTGAAGGGTGCAATGCCCGCAAACCAAAGCACTTCGGCGAGGTGTCGGAAAAACAGGAGCGGCCGCAAATAGAACCGCGTGAGCGGAAAGGCGTTTTCGTAAAGATGGACACGAGAGCGGTAGAGATCGAGAAGACGGGCCGTGCCGCCCGTTTTTCCTCCGGTGCCATCGTGCATCACGGTGTAACCGAAATCCACTCCGACCCGGTAGCCGGCGTCGCGCAAGCGCAGACTGAGATCCACGTCGGACTGGCATTGCCAATACCACGGATCAAAACCGCCAACCGCGCGGAACGCGTCCATTTTCACCAGCGTGGCACTGGAATGGGCGACTTCCACCGGGACAATGCGATTCGCCGAATCCTCCGGCAGCGGCGGCCGCGACTTATCATCCCACCAGCGCGCAATTTGATTGCCTGCCGCAAAGAGCCAGGGCTTGAGCAGCGGATTTTCGTAAGAGGCCTGCGGCTCGCCTTGGAAATTGACTTGCCGAAAATTTATCCAAGCCCAGTTCCCTTCCTTAAACGCCTCAAAACCGCCGGCGAAGTCGCCGGGCTGAAACAAGACATCGGCATCAACCAACAGGGCATACGGAGTTTCGACGGCACGAAGGGCGACATCCGAGGCCTTGCAAAAACCCAGCGCTTTACTGTTCCTAACGATGCGCATGGGCGAAGCACCGGAAACCGCCGCGATCGACGGACTCGACGCGTCATCAACCAGGATGATCTCGCGAACGCCGCCAATGTTGTCAGCGAAAGATTTCAACATCGCAGACGACATGGTCTCGTTGTTGTGCGCGGTAGTTGCGATGCTGAGATCTTGGAAAAAATTCATCGCAGCGCCTTTGCGTAGAGCTCACCGGTCCGATGACCGGAAGAATGCCGGTGGTACCAACCGTAAACTTCGCGCGCGGTCTGCGGAACAGTCGCCGGTGGAGGCAAATGAACTTCCCTGGCAGTGATCGAAAATGGCCCGGGAAATAGCTCGCCGTCCCATGTGATTTCGCTTTCGCGATGCGCAAACACCGGAACCACCCCGTTCGCGCAGTAAGCCGCGAGCGAACCTGACTTGAAAATCATCGCCGGCCAGACTTTGCCCGCGCCGTAGTAATCGAGCCAGCCGAAGGTGCATTGAGTGAGCAGCGCCGAGGCAGCCTCAGCCGGAACCTCGGGGTGATAGCCCACAGGGATGTCGTTGACCTGCCTCCCGAGCTCCTGAATTTCTGAATCACGCCGACCGCCGATAAGCTCGAGCCGCTCCGGCCGAAAAACGGCGGGAATGGCTTGGCGTCGTTGAAGAAACGTCTCGAGTGAGCGCCGCAGCAAGACTGTGCCCGCGCAGATCGCCCACGTCGTTGAGGAACGGTTGAAGTCCGTCAGTTGCGGTTCGCCGAGGTTGGACATGATCGCGGTTTGATAGACTCGCTTGCCCGAATCGTAACGGTTGATCTCCTCGCGGATGACGGGGTTACTGACCACACACGCATCAGAAAGATCGATTAAATCACGAGCGATCTTTACTTGGAACGGTCGGGTCCAGAAAGCGCTGCGCCAAGGCGGGCCCGACGCATAGAGCTCGTGAAAAGCGGTTATCCATCGGCCGCGCAGGATTCGCCGAAACTGCTGCGCAAAAGCTCGTAGCTGGAAAGGCGCTCCGCGAGTGGCGTACCCGTAATTCGAATAATGCAGGATCACATGATCGAATGGCGGAGACGATGCGGAGAACAACTTTGAAAAGCCGGACAGAACTTCGAATCCGTCGATCGCGCTGCTCGGCGCCGGTGATGCGACGAGAAAAGTGGTGCGCATGCCATGCTCGCCGGCAAGAACCCGGGCCAGGCCCAAGGCGTAATCCCCCACCCCATCGAACGTTCCAGGAACGTGCGGAACGATTTGCAGGATTCTCGTCTCGCTCATTGTGCCGGACCTGTTCGCTCAAGAGACCGCTCCATTGTGCCCCAGAATCGCCGCGTCTGATCTGCGAGCATAAACTCGCGCTGAGCGAGCGCTTGCGCGTTCCTAACCAGGTCGTCAGGCGGCTGCGAGGTCACGTTAGTCAAAGCCGACGCGACGTCGTCTGGCTCGAGTGTGTTCCCGAACAACGCGGCGTTGTTTCGACTCAGAATCGCGTAGGCCGCGGAGGTGGCGGGGCCGTGATAAAAAATGGGCAGCCCGCTGCCGATATAGGTCACCATTTTCGTAGAAACGCTATAGCGCGCGAAGTTTTCATGCTCACTTCCGAACGGCATCGGCATGTAAAGCAGATCCGCTTCGTCCATGTCTTTTTCCACCTGGCGTTCACCGGCGTAGGGCAGAACCGTCACCGGTTTGAGACCTTCCCAAACGTGCGGCCGGATGTGCTCACATCGGCAGGTCATCGTCACCTTGATCTCCGGATGCCGCGCTTCGAATTCGGCGATTCCCTGTAAAAGCGCACGCAAGTTCCTCTCGTAACTGAGATGGAAAAGCCCCATAAAATAAATGCGCAGAACACCGGGCGGTCTTACCGGGCGCGCGGGGTGCAATTGCTTCAAACCATCCGTGACGATCTCAAAGGAACGATCGCCATAACGGCGTGAGGTACTCGCGACCCAACGGCTCCGAAATCACAAAACGCGCATCGGCTTCCTGCCACGCCAACTTCATCGCTTGGTCGAACCGCGGATTCCCGGAGTCGTGCATGCCGGTGTAGGCGAGATCGTCGTGCACACTGATGAAGAACGGAACGTTCAAGGTTCGAGCCGTCTCGTGCGCGCAGGCGAAATCCAAGCCGAAATGTGGAATCGTGTGGATAGCCTTGGCTTTCTGCTCAGCGCAGAATTTCGTCAGCCGGCGGCGAAACGCAGCATCGAAAAGCGCGCCGGACTTTTGCGGGAGCATGGCCAGGCGCGTCCGTTCGATTCGACCCCAAAACGGCCGGGCCGGCAAGTGCACTTCCTTCGGCCAGGGACGCGGCTGTTGCGGGGCGGTGCAGACGCTTTTCCACGGAAAGGGCGCGTTCTCGAGCAGAGCGCGCAAAATACGACCGCCACCGCCACTCGTTAGCCCAATACTGAACGGTTGAATGAACAGGATGGGCCGGCCGCCGCCGCTGCCCAGCTCTTTACGATAGAGGTCTATCGTCTCGCGTGATATCTGCAGCCAATCGAAGCTCGTCACGCGCGCGGCGCTGCGTCGAGCCAGTTCCGCATACGTCGCCGGCTGCATTTCCAGAATCCGGCAAATCGCTTGAGCAAATTCCTCGGCGTTTCCCGGCGGAACGAGCAGCTTCCCAAGCTCCGTGCCCAGAATATCGCGAGGACCCGCTATATCGAAGGCCACCGTTGGCACCGAGGCCGCAAGCTGCTCCAGCACCGCCAGTCCAAATCCCTCGACATAACTGGGGAACGCGCCCACCGTGCATTGGCCTAACAACCGCGGCAGGTCTTCGTGCGCATAATCGGAAACAATCTCTACTTTTTCGGAAGAGCGCAGCCCAAGGTCTGACCAAACCTGCTCGGGCTTCACCATCACACCGAGGAAAGAAAAACGTGTGTCCGGATGCACCTGCCAGACGCGACGGAGAATGTCGCCCCAATCATTTGCGCCTTTCCGCGGGCTCCACATTCCAACAAAGCTGACCCGCGGACGCCTGAGTCGCTCCGCAGCCGAAGCAGCGCCTTGGGCCAGCGCGGTGCTCTGCGCCTCCGTCAATCCATACGGCATCACGACGATGCGATGCGCGCTGCCAAGCTCGCGCGCGAGAAACTCCGCCTCTTCCTCGTTAGGCACGTTGATCAGATCGGCACGGCTCACGGCAGAATCTGAATCACGCCTCAGCTGTTTCCTGACAAAGGCGTAGAAGACGCGGCCGAGAAGTTTTCCCCGCGGATGAACCGGCCAGCGAGCGCGCGCACTGATTTCGAACTGATCGTAAAGGCGATAAAGGCCGACGGAACGAGCGATCACTAAGCCGTTAAAACCCAGAGCATCTTTTGCTTGAGGCAGCGAACCGATCAAAGCGTCCACCACATCGAAGCGGCTGGCATGTTGCCGCAAATACGCAGCCGCCTTGCGCGGGAACACGACCTGTCGCAGCGCGAAGTGCGCAGGCCCCTGGTGGAGTCCTGAAAAGGCTTCCGACATGGTGAAGCGCTCCACCGTGTGCCCGAGCTCGCGCCAGCGCTCAGCGAGTTCAGCGTAAACGCGGACCGCGCCCAGGCGCGGATCCCACGGCAGGTTGACTACGATTAGAATCCGCAGGGGCCGATCGGGCGAAGCCGCGTCAGCGTCTTTTAGCTCAGGCTGGTCCAAAACTTATGGCGAACGGGGTTAACGTAGTGCCGGAGGACGATCTTTGGTGAGGCGTGACGGTCGGCAAACACAAATTGATCGTCCCGTCGCAGCACGAACTTCGCCGGATCGAGCGGTTTGGCGCCGTTCTCATGCATCGTCAGGTGAGTCATTGTTTGATTCGTGAAGAACGTCGGCTCGCCCCGTAACTCGCGGAATCGCGCGATACTGCCGTCCCAATTCAGTTTTTCCCGAAGGAACAAGACGCCGGTATTCACTGGTTCCCTCTTTTCGGCGGCGTCGCGAAGCAGGCGTTCGTCGCCGGAAAAGGCGCAATCGAGGAGATAGGAGGCCGGCGCCGGCGCGACGAGCAGATCGGCAAGGGCGACGGCACCATCGAAGAAGAGCACGTCCGCATCTATATAAAGAGTCGGGCCCCTCTCAGGCAGCTCCATCACCAGCGCCAGCTGCTTTCCGGTGGCGTGACCCCCCAAGTATGATTCGAAACGGTCGGCGTCGTGAAGCGGAGCCCGGGACGAACGCTTTACGAGCACGGATGAATCGAGGCTTTCCAGCAAGCGGAGACTTTCCTCCGAGTGGGATCCGTCGGACACCACGGTGAATTTTAGCGGCCTCCCGGCATGCTTTAGGAATGATCGGACGGATGCGACCTGTTCCGGCAGCATCGCTTCGCTGGAATACGAAACCACTTCGAACGGGACGGACCGATTTGTCGAGACCGGTTGCCTAACGATCAGCGGGAGAAGCGCGCGATACAGAGCGCGGACTATTTTTCCGCGCCAACGCGCCAGGTGATAGCCAAAGTTTGGCATGGCTCAGGCGACCACGGCACCGAAGGAGCGAAATCCGCGAAGGCTCAAAATCACGTTGAGGAACAGGTTCGGGATGGCGGAGAGAAGATTGAACGTGAGCACGCTGGCGACACTCGAAAAATCAGTAAAGGGAATCAGCACCGCCTGGGTGGCCAAGGTCAGGGGAATGTAGAGCCAGGCCAGGCTGACCCAGGCTTTGGATGCGTTCAACGCCCAAAAGGTTCCGGTCAGAGCGCTGGCGACTGCGACCCCAACCATGAGAAGCAGTTCATGCTCAAGATGCGAATACTTGCTGCCGAGGATGAACAAGAACTCGCGGGGAAAGAACTGCGCGCCCCCGAGAATGACGAGGCTGAAGACGGTGACGCCGCCGAGAATTCCGAAATAAAGCCAGCGCAGGCGCCGCCGGTCCTGGCAACGGGCAAAGGCTGGGACAAAGATGTTCGTTAGGAGGTTGCTCAAGACGGTAAAGACCATGGCTAGCCTCCCCAGCGCGCCGACTTCAGCTACGGCGCTGGAGCGGTGCGCGAAGAGGCTGATCAAAAAAACCGTGATTTGCCCCTGCACACAATAGAAGACCGCGTTGGCGGCGAGGTGTTTGGTCAGGCGATAAATCTCGCGTCGATCCTCCTCGTTTTCCGGCGCGTCGAAGTCAATGACGCCCCGCACGTAGGAGCGGAGCATCCGGTACTGCACGACCAGCCCTATGGTTGCGATCAAAACGGCCACGCCGGCGTTGAGAAAGACGAAGAGCAGTGCACCGACAAGCGTCAGGCGCAGGATTGCGCCAGCCAGATCAATGACCTGAATCCAGCGCAGATTCGAGAGGAGACGCGGAACAACGCTGAGCACGCCCACGGAAAACTGAACGAGCAGTCCAACAACTACGATAATGACAAGGATGGCCGCATAAAGAGAAGGAGCGCCGTTGCGCACCAGCATGAAGAGCATCACTGGCGTCACCACCGCCACGGCGAGGAGCCCAAGCTTGCGTCGAAAAATCAGCGCTGTCTTAACCAGCTCACCGAAGCGGTGCCGGTCGTGCCAGACGCGCCCCCCGATGGAGGTCAATCCAACGGTGATCCCGATGTCGGCGAGAACATTGATCGTTCCTTGCATCGTATTGGCGATGGTGAAGTAGGCGTACTCGCTTTGAGAAAGATAACGAATGAGCAGAATGCCACTGAAAAATCCGAGGAGTTGGACCGTCGCCTGAACGAGGGCGAAATTTCCGACGATGCGGGCGCGATGCAGCGCCCGGCGAATGACTGGCGCCGAACTTTCGTCGAGGGTCGGAGGCGTGATCGGTCCAAAGAAGCCCATGCAGTGCAGTTGGCCCTATCCTTGGAACAAAGCTGGCCAAATGCCAGAGCGCAGTTAGCGCGCCACTACGGAGTCTGATCGAGGTGACCGATTCCGAACTAGGTCAGATTGGTGAGATCCGGAAACGGCTGCGGCGGTGGCGCCGGCTGCGGATGGATCGCGGGCTGATGCACTACCGGCTGCTGCCGAACAACAGCCTCCTGATGCACGGGGGCCTGCGCCTCTGAGTGTGCAATCGCCGGAACCGGATCCGTCTCCGGGTTGGGCTGCGCGTAGTATTCTGAATATTGATAATAGTAATATTCAGGCAACGAAGTATCGACGAAGTTCAAGATCACGCCGGGCACGTTGACCTGGCGATCGTAGAGCAACTCCAGACCCTTGCGGGTGAGACGAGCGGAAGTATAACCCAAGCGGACAATGAAGATGGTCGCATCAATCTTAGGCGCCAGGCTGGTGGTGTCATCGGCTGCGAGCACTGGCGAGCTGTCGATCAGGATGTAATCGAAATTCGGATACATCTCGCGCAGCAGGACATTGGTTGATTCGCGCAGCAGGTGTTCGCTTGGCTGCGAAAGGGTGCGCCCGCGCGGCAAGACGAAAAGACTCGGATAAGCCGTGGGAACGATAACCTCCCGCCAGTTGACCTCGCCCTTCAGGACTTCGGAAAAGCCGATCTTGGACGAGATGCCAAATGCTTCGCGGATGGCGCCGCGGCGAAGATCGCCATCGATCAGCAGCGTCTTGGCGCCGGACAGGGCCATGGTGATGGCCAGGTTGGCCGAAACGGTCGACTTGCCTTCGTTAGGCACGGCGCTGGTGATCAGGTACGTCTTAGGACGGGGCCCGTCGTAAGGCATGAAGAAGAGTGAAGACCGAACGTTGCGATACGATTCGGCAAAAATGTGACGAGCGTCTTCCGCCTGCAGCAGGGTGACCTTCCCTTTGGTTTTCTCTTTCGGAATCTGACCGAGCACATTCTCGGTGAAATGATGCTGGAACTCGCCGAACGAGGCCATCCGATCGTCGATGCGGTCGAGCAGGATCAAGATGGCAATACCGGCAAGCGCTCCCGCGCCCAGACCGATGAGCAGACTCTTGATCAATCCGGGACGCACCGACACCGGGCCGGTCGCCATTTCCATGATCGAAACCTGGTCCGCACTGTCGACCACCTGTGAGACGTCGACTTCCTTCAAGTTGTTAGTCAAACGATCATAAAGCGTCTTTAGCCGGTCGACCTTGCCTTTGACACGGTTAAACTGCGCGAGTCGCTGGCTGAGATCGAGCGCCTTGGCTTCCCATTCCTTGATGTTGGACTGCAGGTTTTCCATCTGTTTGCCGATGGATTTGCGACGGGTATCGAGCTTTTCGACGGTATCGTTACGGAAGAGCTCGATCAGCCGCTCCTGCTTCGTGATCTCGTCGTTCAGCTTGAGAATCTTGGGATGTTTCGGGCGGAGATCTTTCCCGAGGGTGTCGCGCTCAGCCTTGAGCAACTGGACCTGCTGCTTGGCCTTCAGGTAATCCGCTTCCGGGCCGACGTCTGAAAAGGGCATCCCTTTGTCTTCCGCTTCCGTAGGAGTCGCGTTTGGATCGGCTTTAGCCTGCTGGCGATCGAGGTTCTGGTCGAGATCCAGCAGGTTCAACAGATCGTATTCAGTCTTCAGCGCGGAATAATCGTGGTTCAGTTTAACGAGGTAAGCCGCCGCGCTGTTTCCTTCTTCCTGGATAAAGCCGATGTTATTCTCTTTCTGAAACTCGAGCATTTCGTCCTCGGCCGAGCGTAAATCCTTCTCTGTCTGGATTAGCTGCTCGGTGATCCCGGTGATGACGGTCTTGCCGGATTCGTCACGCAGGCCCTTTTTGAAGTCGACGTATTTCTGCATCACCGCGTTCAGGTAGGCCTGAGTGTATTCAGGGGAGCTGCCAATGGCGCTGAGCTCGAAGATGGAGGCGCGCGGCTTTTGCACGGCGGTGACTTCGACCGGAACGGGCTGCAGTTCAGGATGGGTGGAGCGAACGAGCGCTTCGGCGTTACGCTTCACTTCACTGCTCTGCATCAACTGCACCTGGGTGCCGTAAAAGTTCTGCGCTTCCTCACTATAGATAGCGGCCTGCGGGATGTTCAGTTTCCCCGCCAGCATCATCTTGGAGGTGGAAAGAAACGACGGCGGGGTCTGGTAGATCAGAAACGCCTCAACGAAAAGTCCAAGGCAGATGGTGAGAACGGGAATCCACCAGCGGCGCAACAAGAGCGACTTATAGCGGTGGAGTTTCGTGATGAACGATTCGACCACGAGGCCGGGTTGCTTCTGTCTTTGGCGGGCGCTGGCATGAAATTACATGTTGATCAGGCGCTGCGGCACATAGATCTGATCATCCGGCTGCAAGACCATGTCTGCGTCCGGGTGGGCTTCCTCAATGACCTTCTTCAGGTCAATGGTGAAGTCCTGGCCGTTCCTGCGCGTGACCTTAACTTTTCGCTTGTTCGCGAAATCACCGAAACCGCCGGCGCGAATCACCGCCTTGCTCACGGTATAACTTTCGTCCGCCGGAATTTCCTGCGGCCCCTGCGCGCGCACTGAACCATAAACATAAATCCGGCCGCGCGACTTTTCGCTGACGCGATCGAGCGCGAGAATCACGGTGGCGTGATAATAATATTCCCGCTCCAGGGCCGCCTTGATGTTCATGGCCAGTTCCTTGCAGGTTTTGCCGGCAGCCGGCATCGGACCGATGTAAGGAACTTCGAGTTCGCCGTTATCGCTCACCCGCAGGTGCTGTGATTCGTTATCGCGATCTTCGACGACGCGGAAACTGACGTAATCGTTAGAACCGAGCCGCTTCTTCTCGTCCAACGCGGTCATGGAGTTCGTCCGCAGAACGGTGTCATTGGCCGGCGGTGGACCGTCCGGCGTGGTCGCTTTGGGAGGTAGCGGAATCGGAGTGGCGACGGCTCCGAGTTGTTGTTATAGCCCGGGATTATAACGCTGCGCGTACCCGGTGGCTGATCCGAAAACGATTACTGCGAGTAAAAGTGCATAAACCCTGTATCTCATTCCCTCTTCATGCCTTTAGAAGCTATATGTCCCGTCCAGCGAGACGCGATTCTGGATGTAGTTGCGGCCCGGTTCGTCTGAATATTTCTGCGTGTACTGATAACGCAAGCCGAGCGTGACGTGCGGGGTGAGCTGGTAGCCGATGGTGCCGGCTGCGCCGACACGATGGAAATGTTCGTCAATAAAGCCACCGGATTCATTTGCATCTTCAAAGAAAAACTCCGTGCTCAACAGCGTGTTTCGCACCACATTCCAGGTGATGGTGTGGCGGACGAAATTAAGTTTGATTGAATTTGAATTCACCCCGAGCTGATTTTCGTGACCGGCGCTGACGGACTGGCTCAGCATTGCATTCAGCCGATGCGTAATCAGAATGTTGGCGTAATAATCCGTCACGTCATTCGGGTCGCCCACCAGTCCGCCTTGATCAAAGTTGATCCGCTGATAGCCGCCGGCGATGCGGAAATGAAGATAGGTGCTGAGCTGTGATTCGAGGAAGCCGCCAAACGAGTAGTCGGTCGAATCGTTCATGACGTGCTGATCGTAGTAGGTGAACACTCCGGTAGCTTCGGCGCCGATGTTCATCGTGTTCGTCAAAGCAAAGGATGCGCTGCCATTCAAGATTTCGGAATCGTGATCCAGATACTCGAACTGGTCCGTCAACGATTTAAAGAGGTAGTGGTCGTAGCCCACGGTCAGCAGAACCTTGTTCAAATCCCACAAAACGGAGGCGCCGGCATAATTCTCCAGCCGCGCGTAATCGGCCGTGTTGCTCAAGGCCGGCTCCGCGATCGGGTCCTGCTGGATGGACAAGCGGTCGTGAATGTTGATGCGAAAATCTCCGACGAAGATGTCGAAAGCCAGCTGCGACCCGGGCGTGATCAGGATTGAGTTGGTGTTATTCTCCGAGTGATTCGTGTAGATGGAGTAGCCAATCCCCAAATCAAACCGCAGCGTGTTCAACTGCGTGATCGGCCAAATCGCGTCGAAGTTGACCTGCGGGCGCCAGATCACGTCATCCTCGCGCTCATCATGCTGCGAGAGGTTGATGTTGTCGTTGTATTCCACGCCCATGGTCGCGCTGAAACGAAACCGAACCGGGCCGACCATCAGATTGTAAGGGATCCGCTCGATGTCCTGCTGGCGCGCTTGCGAAGCTTCTTCACCAGCGAGAGAGGGACGGACTGCATCCTGTGCGCGAAGGAGCGGCACACAGAAAAGCAACGACGCCGTCACCAAAGCGAGAGGCTTCATGCGGCCGAAAGTACGTGGGACAGCAATGCGGGTCATAGTCGGGTTGGCGAGGTTAAGGTTAGCAGTTGTGGTACCAAGGTTTGTTTGCTCGCGGACGCGTGACCGACGGCAGTGGAGTATTCTATTCCCATGCCGTGATACGGTCCTGCTGCGCCGGATCCAGTGTCAATTTCCCCGTTTTTACCAGTAAAGGTGGCGCCTAAGCAAGCGAAATCAGATCAGGCCAAAGGCATTTCCCGGCCCTGTTGCCGCAGCGTAAACCCCCGCCAGAGAACACCCAATCAGCCTCTAAAAAGGGACCCATCCATGGCGCGCTCTAAGCTATTCGAAAGCGCATGTCTGCAACCCCCACGGTCCTCCTCCTCCTGCTCGCATCGGTAGCTGCCGTTTTTGGAGCCGACGAGGCGCCGGCGATGGGCCAGGCCGATGGCATGACCCAGATGAACTGCGGCGCGCGCATCGCCTGCGTGACGCCAGATGGCCAAACGAATCCGGTTTCCAAGCTTCCAACCATCGACCCGGGCGCAGCCGCGCTGATCATGGAGGACGACACGGTCAGCTGCGTCCTTCAGGAAGGCGAAACGAACTTTGTCGTGGAGCTGCCGAAAAAGCAGCTTCTCGATCGGCTTACTTTTCTTAACGAGAATGCACTCGCGCGGGGCGAGCTGAAAATCTCCGTGGCTAACGATCGTCTTCGTCCCGACAGCAATGAGTGGCAGCAAGTTGACGGCGTCATTCCGTTCTCCCGCAAGAGACTGTTCGGCGTCTCGCTGATCGGAATCGAAGCTCGTTTCGTTCGCCTTTCCTTCCGCGTAGAAAAAGGCGGCCGAATTGCCGCCTACGCACGGGAAGCGGCGGCGAAATCCGCCAGCCGGAGCGACCTCTCCATCAAGGATGCTTTCGCTACCCCCGCGCTTGATTCTGCGCTTGATGCCCCCATGGCCATTCAGCAGACCCGTGAAGGCGTGCTGCTGCGGCCGACCAGTGAGTCAGTAGGCCCGCTCTTCATCGCTACTCGTTAGGTGCGTCGCCGCCTGCGTCAGCCTCCGGTCGCGAAGCCCGGGTAAAGCGTCATCCCGCCATCGGCAAAAAGAGTGGTTCCAACCACGTAATCGGAGGCGTCGGAGGCAAGCCACACTGCCACCCGCGCGATGTCCTCAGGCACGCCGACGCGCCCTTCCGGAATAAGCCGGAGAAGATCCTTTTCCGCCTGCGGCGTTTCCCAGGCGTCACGGTTAATCGCCGTCTTGATCGCCCCCGGCGCAATGCTGTTGACCCGGATTTTTTTTGGCGCCACCTCCTGCGCCAGGCTCTTCATCATCAGCATGATCCCCCCCTTGGACGCAGCATAGTTTGCGTGCCCGGCCCACGGAATGACTTCGTGCACCGAACTCATGCAAATGATTTTGCCGGCCGAGCTGGAGACGGAGGGAACCACTCCACGACGCAGGAACTCACGCACGGCCGCGCGCGCGCAAAGAAACTGTCCGGTTAGGTTGACAGCAATGACCTTGTTCCATTGCTCGAGCGTCATCTCGTGAAAAGCAGCATCGCGTTGCAGCCCGGCATTGTTGATCAGGATGTCGATGGTGCCGAACTCGCGAATGACATCCGCGAACATGGTTTCAACCTCGGCTTCGTTGCTGACGTCGGCCCTAACCGCCAGTGCCTTGACCCCGTGATCCCGGATGCGTTGAACTACCCGCTGGGCTTCTTCCTTCTCGGAAATATAGTTAACCGCCACGTCGGCGCCGGCCGCGCCGAGCGCAAGCGCGCACGCTTCGCCGATGCCCGAACTCGCACCGGTGACGAGCGCTTTCTGATTTTTGAGAGGACGCGGAGGGTCGATCGAGTTGCTCATCATAAATTCCAGAAGTTTACGCGAATTCCATCAAAGTCCGGGCCATCCCATCACCCCTTTTTCGCCCGAAAACAGGGGCACAGAACTAGCTCGAATTCCGAGTTGAGCTCGCACTGGGTGACGAATGGGACTTGCCACTGAAAATGAACAGGAAGAGGTCCGTCTCACCGAGCGCGCTTCGAGGAAACAGCCCATACTCAATGAATATAACGCATACCCTGGTTCAACGAGCCGCACCGTGGTGGAAGATCTTCCGGCGCAAGACAGCGAATATTTTGCACACCTTGCCCGGGCTACGAACGATGCAGTTCGGGATTGGAATGTAAACGACGGTTCGATCTTCTGGCCGCAGGGCCTCGAGCAGCTTTTCGGCTACGCCGATACCGGCCCGCAGACCCCGCTCGGGCTCTGGCAGGACCGAGTACATCCCGCCGACCGCGCCCGTCTCGGCCTCTCCATTGCCGAGGCGATTGCTTCCCCTAACGAACATTGGAGTGGTGAATACCGCTTCCGCCACCACAACGGCACCTACCTCCAGGTCCTCGAACGCGCCTTGATCCTGCGCGATCAGACCGGCCAGGCGCAGCGTTGGATCGGTTCCTTGATGGACATTTCCGCGCGCCAGAAACTACAGGACCAGCTCTGCCGGTCGCAAAAGATGGAAGCGTTCGGCCAGCTCGCCAGCGGAGTTGCACACGATTTCAACAATTTCCTAACGACTATCCTGGGCTACAGCGACATGGTCCTGGCCGAGGACGGAATGTCGGGCGAAGTGGAAAGCCACATCCAGGAGATCCGCAGCGCGGCCGGACGGGCCTCCGACTTGGCCGGACATCTTCTTGCCTTCAGCCGCAAGCAAATGCTGGCACCGCACGTTATCGACGTGAACGAATTTCTGCACAATCTGGAGCGGACAATCTTGCGTTTGTTAGGCGAGAATATCCGGGTCATCTCCGATTTCGATCGATCCGGATCGGGTCTGCATGTGCGGGTCGACCCGGGACAGCTCACCCAGATCATTTTGAACCTCGCGCTCAACGCGCGCGACGCCATGGGCCAAAGCGGACGCTTAACTCTCGCCACTTCCGCAGTTCACGTCTGCCAGGAGAACAGTCTTATTTCCGAACTGGAGCCGTTACCCCCCGGCGAATACATCGTCATCAGCGTGGTCGACACCGGCCATGGCCTGACCGAAGAAGCGCGCAAACATCTCTTCGAACCATTCTTCACCACGAAAGAGGGATCGAACAACAGCGGGCTCGGGCTGGCCACGAGTTATGGAATTGTGCGCCAGAGCGGCGGCTCCATCCAGATCGAGAGCGCGCCGGAGGAAGGCACCCGCGTGCATATTTATTTGCCGCGCGTGCCCGCACCGCCGCCGCCGAGCTATCGCAAACCATCCAGCCGCAAGTTGCCGACGGGAACGGAATCGATCCTCGTTTTGGAAGATGATATC
The DNA here is from genome assembly GCA_963746035.1 of uncultured Verrucomicrobiae bacterium. Taxonomy (GTDB): domain Bacteria; phylum Verrucomicrobiota; class Verrucomicrobiia; order Chthoniobacterales; family UBA10450; genus JBBRDU01. Next base: position 1,061,835 of record CAVUZN010000003.1, read on the forward strand.
TCCGTTCGCCACATGTCCGTGCGCATTCTGCGCTCGCTCGGCTATGAGGTGACGGAAGCGGCGACCGGCGACCATGCACAAAGGCTGTTCGGCGGAGAAAAGAACAAAGACGTCGACCTGCTCCTTACCGACATTGTCATGCCCGACATGAGCGGCCGGTTTTTCGCCGACTGGCTGCGGAACATTAGTCCGCGCACGAGAGTGGTCTTTGTCTCCGGCTATCTGCAGGACTCACTCCATCCCGGCGATCGCCTCGAGAACGGTGTCTTCTTTTTGCCTAAACCGTTTGACCCCGAGCAGCTCGCGCAGACGGTTCGGCAGGCACTCGACGCCTAACAATCGCCCGGCGAGAAGCAAGGGTGGGAGACCTCCGGCCATTCGCTGGATGCCCGCTAGTTTGCCTGTGATTCCAACACGGTATATGGACCGAGCGTGGCGGCGGTGACTTTCGACGAGATCAAGGCGGCAAAAAAGCGGATCCACGGCGCCATCTATTATTCGCCCTGCCCCCACTCGATTCCTTTGAGCGAGGCGGCAGGCGTAGAGGTTTATTGCAAACTCGATAACCTTCAGCGCACCGGCAGTTTCAAGGAACGTGGCGCCCGAAACGCGCTCGCTCAGCTTCCGCCCGATCAACAGCAACGCGGCGTCATCGCAGCGTCGGCGGGCAACCACGCGCAAGCACTGGCCTATCAAGGCCGGCTACTCGGCATTCCCGCCACCGTCGTCATGCCGAAATTCGCGCCCCTGATCAAGGTGAACAACTGCCAGAAGCTCGGCGCCAACGTCGTTCTTTTCGGCGAACACTTCGCCGATGCCAAAGCGCGGGCGCACGAGATCGCGCAGGAGAAAGGACTCGCCTACATCGACGGTTACGACGACCCCGCCATCATCGCCGGACAAGGCACCGCCGGTCTCGAAGTCATTGACCAGGTGCCCGACGCCGAGGCCGTCATCGTGCCGGTGGGCGGAGGTGGGCTGCTGGCCGGCGTTTCGTTAGCCGTCAAAACATTGAAGCCACAGGTGCAGGTGATCGCAGTGGAAGCAGACAACGTCGCCAGTTTTTCCGCGGCGATGGAGGCGGGCAGACCGACGCGCATCGGAATGCACCCGACGCTGGCGGATGGTTTGGCTATTCCTCAAGTCGGCGCAAATGCCTTCGAGATCGCCAAGGACCGCGTCGATAAGGTCGTCACCGTCTCCGAGGAAGAAATCGCGATTGCGATTTTGCGCATCGTCGAACTGGAAAAGGGCGTGGTCGAAGGCGCGGCCGCGACTCCGCTGGCGGCCTGTCTCGCCGGCAAACTTCCTGAGCTCGCCGGTAAGAAGTGCGTCCTGCTTTTCTGCGGCGGCAACATCGATCCAAACGTGCTCAGTCGTGTAATCGAGCGCGGACTCGTGGCCGACGGACGTCTCGGCCGCTTCACCGCGGTGATCAGCGATCGTCCGGGTGGACTGGCAGATCTCGCGGCGCAAATCGCTTCCACCGGCGCCAGCATCAAACAGGTGGTGCACGATCGCGCCTTTGCCGGGATCGATGTATCCGCAGTGCACGTGCTTTGCACGGTGGAGACGCGCAACCGCGAACATCTCGCGGCCGTCCGGGCGCAACTGGAAAGTCACGGTGTGCGCACCTACGACGCCGGCCAGACCCCGGAGCCTAACGAGGCTGAGCCAGTCGAGTAGCTCATCCACCGGCCGAATCAGGCGCGTGTGGAGGCAGCCGTGTCGGCTGCGGGCCTTTGAAAAACTGCAGGCGACACGCCTGCCGCCACAAAAATTTTGCGGAGCTGAGCGGCGCAGCCGCTTCCTCCATTTCCCGAACGGGGGAGAGGACAGGCTGCCCCCGGAAGATGGCTTCAGCGCCGCTTGAACCGCGACTCGCGTTCCGTAATCTCACGCATGCACAGGGAGGCTCGCCGGGCGACCACGAACGATCTCGGCTCATTCGCGTCGCGTCACATTGGTCCGAGCACGGAGGAAGCGGACGCCATGCTGCAAGCGGTTGGGTTCAAAGACATTGACCAGCTGATTGACGCGGCCGTACCGAAAAACATCCGCTTCGAAGGAGAACTGAACCTGCCGGAGGGCGCCTCCGAGGCGGAAGCCCTGAAGGAGCTGCGCGCGATCGCCCGAAAGAACGAAGTCACGCGCTCTTTTATCGGCGCCGGCTACTACGGAACGTTCACTCCGCCGGTCATTCAAAGGAACATCCTCGAGAACCCGGGCTGGTATACCGCCTACACGCCTTACCAGGCTGAACTCGCCCAGGGACGCCTGGAGGCGCTGGTCAATTTCCAGACAATGATCACGGATCTGACCGGCCTGGATATCGCGAACGCGTCGCTGCTAGATGAAGCAACCGCCGCCGCTGAGGCGATGGCGCTTTGTCACGCCGCTCTCTCCAACCGCCAGAAATTTTTCGTGGCCGACGATTGTCATCCGCAAACAATCGAAGTGGTAAAAACACGCGCGAAGCCGCTCGGGATTGAGGTGGCCGTGGGCGATTCGGCAAAGTTCGAGTTCGACTCCTCCGTTTTCGGAGCGCTGGTGCAATATCCGGCTACGGACGGCGCGATTCGCGATTACTCCGGATTGGCCGAGAAGGCGCACGCCGCCGGCGCATTACTGGTAGTCGCTGCCGACATCCTCGCGCTCACGATATTAAAAACGCCGGGCGAAATGGGGGCCGACGTCGCCATCGGCAGCACGCAACGCTTCGGCGTTCCAATTGGATTCGGAGGGCCGCACGCGGCCTACATGGCGACACGGGACCAGTTCAAACGGCACCTGCCGGGACGCTTGGTTGGCGTCTCGCACGACGCGGAAGGCCGTCCCGCCTACCGACTGGCGCTGCAAACGCGGGAGCAGCACATCCGGCGCGACAAGGCGACCAGCAATATCTGCACGGCGCAAGTTCTTCTCGCGGTCATGGCGTCGATGTACGCGGTCTACCACGGGCCGAAAGGCCTAACTAATATCGCGCGGCGCGTCCATGGCATGGCTTCGATTCTTGCCGCCGGCATGGACAAGCTGGGTCAGCCCCTCGTCCACCAGGAATTCTTCGACACAATTTGCGTGCACGCCTTCGGGGACGCCTTCGCCGTTGCCCATGCGGCGGAGAAGCGCGGGATAAATCTCTGGCCGTTTCCGGGGCATGCGCACCTCTGCATCTCCGTGGACGAGACCACAACGCTGCAGGACGTCCGCGCGATTCTTGATTCCGTCCTCGAAGCCTATCCGCAGCTGCGCGACCGCGACTTTGATCTGAATGACCTTGCCCAGGCCGAGCAGCCCATGCGCATCCCGCAATCCGCGATCCGCAATTCCCCATTCCTAACCCATCCCATCTTCAACATCCACGAGACCGAGACGGAGATGTTGCGTTATATGCGCAAGCTCGAGTCGCGCGATCTCTCGCTCTGCCATTCCATGATTCCGCTGGGATCATGCACGATGAAGTTGAACGCGACCGCGGAAATGTTCCCCGTGTCCTGGCCGGAGTTCTCCGTCATGCATCCGTTTGCTCCGGCCAATCAGACGCAGGGCTATCTCGAAATGTGCCGGCAGCTGGAAAACTGGCTGGCTGAGATTACGGGATTTGCCGCTGTCTCGCTTCAGCCTAACGCCGGTTCTCAGGGCGAGTACGCTGGTCTGCTGGCCATTCGTGGCTATCACGAAGAGCGAGGAGAAGGTCATCGGAACATTTGTCTCATTCCGACCTCGGCGCATGGAACCAATCCGGCCAGCGCCGTGATGGCAGGATTTAAAGTCGTGCCGGTGGCGTGCCTCAAAGATGGCGACATTGACCTGGCCGACTTGCGCGCGAAAGCCGATCAGCACGCAAAAGACCTTGGCGCCTTGATGGTCACCTACCCGAGTACGCACGGCGTTTTCGAGCCAACCATTCGTGAGATCTGCCAGATTGTGCATGCTCACGGTGGGCAGGTTTATCTCGACGGCGCGAACATGAATGCGCAGGTCGGCCTCTGCCGCCCTGGTGATTACGGCGCTGACGTCTGCCACCTCAATCTGCACAAAACCTTCTGTATTCCGCACGGCGGGGGCGGTCCCGGTGTGGGACCAATCGGCGTCGCCAAACATCTCACCCCTTATTTGCCGGCCAAGCCGTCGTTAAGCGAAGAGAACAAGACCGCCTCCGGGTCCGGTGGCGGCGGCTCCCTACGGCAGCGCCAGCATCCTGACTATCTCCTGGATGTATATCCGGATGATGGGGCCGGCTGGCCTAACTAACGCCAGCAAGCTGGCGATCCTAAATGCGAACTACATCGCGAAACGCCTCGACCCTTACTTTCCCGTTCTTTTCAAAGGCGCAAAGGGCCTGGTCGCACATGAGTGCATCATTGATCTGCGCCAGTGGAAATCGGCGGGGATTGAAGTGGAAGATATCGCCAAGCGCCTGATGGATTACGGCTTTCACGCTCCGACGGTTTCCTGGCCGGTGGCGGGCACAATGATGATTGAGCCAACCGAAAGCGAACCGAAGCACGAGTTGGACCGCTTCTGTGACGCGATGATTTCCATTCACCAGGAGATCGAGGCCGTCGCCGGTGGAAAAGCGGACGCCAAAAACAATCTTCTCAAGAACGCGCCGCATACCGCCCGGCAAATCGCCGCCTCCGATTGGAACCATCCCTATTCCCGCGAAGAAGCGGCTTATCCGGCGCCCTGGACACGCGACTTCAAGTTTTGGCCCTCGGTTGCCCGAATCGACAACGTCTATGGCGATCGCAATCTCTTCTGCTCCTGTCCGCCGATCGAGGAGTTCGAAGAGAATCGTTAGTCTGACGATTTTCGCATTCCGGCGACGACGCTGAAAACGAGCAGAAGGACGGCGATGCCAAGCAGCGCTACCAGCGAAGGATTAAGCCCCACCATGTGATCAGGCACGCGACCGGCCGAAACCGCTTCCTCGTCGGCCGAGATCGAAGAAAAGTAGGCGATCCAAAATCGGACCACGACGGAGCCCAGCAAAAGCAGGGCAACGACGCGCGCCTACGCTCACCCAGTGTGATTTCAAGAGGAGCCGAAGCCTGAGCGGTGGGGCGAGACTCTGTCGAGCCGTCCGTTATCTGGAAGGTCGAAACGGCTCCCGCGCGACCGGCCTCTCCCCGGCGAAATGCGACGGTCAGAGACCGCCGCTACAAAGACGCGCCTCGTTATTCCACCATTTACTCCGACGCCACTGCGGACGCTTCCGGATTGATCCGCAGCGGGACAAGGCGGAGAGCCGTCCCCTGCGTCTCCTCTTCCGGGACGTTGCCGGCCTCGTGATATTCGGCGTCGCCGTTCACCTGCCAGAGATCATACAGCTGTGTGTCAGCGAGAATGTTTTCCGTGCACAACATGGCGGTCATCATCGCATGATCCTGGTTGTTGTACTTGTGCATCCCGTTGCGGCCGACCAGATGCAGGTTCGGGAAACGCTCCTCCAATTCGGCGCGGATGGTGTCAACGTGACGGGCATAGTCATCATCGTAAACCGGATACGCCTTTTTCTGGCGAACCACGGTCCCATCCAGAACGTCGCCCCGGCTCCGCCAGCCCGATTTTCATCAGTTCTTTTTTCGCGAGCTCAATCAAGTCGGCGTCGCTCGATTCCCAAAGTCCGTCATGTTCGAAGCAGAAATATTCGAGGCCGTAGCAAGCCTTGTCCGGATCCGGCACCATCTCAGGCGACCAGGAACGGAAGTTTTGAATGCGACCCACCTGCACGCTCGGGTCATGGATATAAATCCAGTTGTCATCGAACTTTTGCCGGTCTTTCAGGATCAGCATCACGGTCAGGAAGTCGCGATACTTCAGACTGTCAGCCGCCTCCAGCACATGGGGCGATACCGCCGGCTTGAGGCCGCGCACCAACTCGCGCATTGGCGCTGAGGAAATGACGTGTTCCGCTTCGATCGTTTGCGTATCTCCGTTTTTGTCGCGGTAGGTCACCGTCCAGGTCGCCGAAGCATCATCATAAGAACAACCGGTGACGCGGCAGGCCATCTCGATTTCTCCACCGAGTTCGCGCGTTTTGCGCGCGCATTCTTCCCACATCATGCCAGGACCGCGCCGCGGATAGCGGAACGAATTGATCAACGTCTTGATCACCTTGGTTCGGTCTTTGGGCTGGCGTTTCGGCAGCAGCGCGGTGCGAATAGCGCTGCCTAACGAAAGGCCCTTGATCCGCTGAGCCGCCCAGTCCGCCGAGATCTCACGACAGCTCATCCCCCAGACCTTCTCGGTGTAGCTCTTGAAGAAGGTGTTGAAGAGACGGCGCCCGAATTGGTTACTCACCCAATCTTCGAAATTCCTCGGATCGCGAATCGGAAACAATCTCGCTTTCAGCCAGGAGAGAACGCACAGGATTGAGCGCATAATCCCCAGTTTAAAAAGCGCTTCGAACGGTTTCAGCGGGTAGGTAAAGAATTTTCCGTCGTAGAAAATGCGGGAAGAGCGCGGCCGCACCAGCATATCGTTCGGCAGGATCTCGGTCCAAAGATCCTCGACCGCCTTGCATTTGGAGAAAAAGCGATGTCCGCCAATGTCGAAGCCGAACCCCTTGTAGGTTGCGGTCCGCGAAATGCCGCCCACGTAGACGGGATCCGCTTCCAGGACCGTCACCTTGGCTTCGTTTTTCGATAAAAGATAAGCGGCGGTAAGGCCCGCCGGCCCTGCGCCGATAATAGCTACGTCTGTTCTCATTTTTCCTAAGCGATCCAGTTTCCTCTCATAAAATTCCACACATACCATCCCTGCAGACACACACTGGCCGCGCAGGCCAGCACCACTGCCGTCACCGCCAGGCCCCTAACGAAAACCGTAGGGGGGCGAAGCTGGCGCAGGAAGTGCAAAAACGCCAACGCGATCAGCGCGTGCACGCAAAATTCGTAGCGCAGCATGCTCTCCATCTGCACGCAGGCCACCCCGCTGACCGAAACGAAATAGATGGTCGCGGCGCAAAAAAGCAGACCACTTCGTTCTGCGGTCGTGCGAAACCCTCGCACCAGTTCGAGCCCGGCAAAGGCCAGCAGCATCAAGCCCCCAAGCGTCATGGCCATCTGGCTCGCCTCGGTTGGATTGTGAATTGAAGGCAGAAGCCAGTGATAGCTGGACGGGCGAAAAACGGCCAGGTAGTCCGGTTCAATTGCCCAGCCTTCGTTCTGGGTAACCATGTAAATATCCCAGTGTCCCCAGCGCAGCTGGCAGTAGAGAAAGAACAAGACCGCGCCCATCAGCGAGCCCAGCGTCAGGATGAGCTTTGCTCGGTTCTCCATCCCCCATTTCCATGGCGCTCGCAGTGTTGCCCGCACATTTCTCGCAGCCGATTCGACCAAGGGCGCGAGCGCGCAAGGAATACCGACGATGCGCGCGGCCGACATGCCGAAGCCGTGAATGGTCGCGAGCAGGCCTGCCGCCTTGCCATCGCTGCGGCTCCAATAAAGAAAGCCCAGCAACGCCATGAGAAAGAGAGACTCCGAATAACCGGCGACGAGAAAGAACGCTCCGGGGTGGGCGGCCACTGCCAGGGCGCCCAGCCAGCGCACTGGCATGGAAATATTCCAGCGTTCGCAAAAGAGGAAGAAGTAGCACCAGAAACCAAACGCAGCCGCCTGCGCCACAATCAAAAGGGCGTTACTCGTGCTGATGCCGACCACGTAGTGCAGGAACGCGGTCAAAACGGGATAAGCCGGGAAGAAAGCCACGTTGGAGACTTCCATCACTTTGTGATCGATCGGCGGAACCGTGGTCTGGTAACCGCGGTTCACGATGTTCATGAACCAGTAGCCATCGTGTTGCACCAGGGTCTGATAACGGGAACTGAAAGGTCCCTCGGGCGCGAGAAAAGCGACAGCAATGACGATCTGCAGCAGCGTGATTAAGGCTGCCGATGCCATCGTCACGACCACCGAACGGGAAGCAGGCTTAGCCTCGGACACGGGAAGCGCCGAGGAGATACCAAAGCTCCATGGATGGCAAGGACTTGTCAGGGGTTCTGCGACGTTCATTTTCCTCAAATTAGCCGGATGTCGGCAGTGTCTAATCGCATTGCTTTCAAGACTTGGACGCGGCTTTGTGGGAGGTTTTGACGACGGCTTTTTCCGTTTATTCGGAAGAAGGGACGGAGAGCCGGCCAGCCGCTAAAGATCAGGAAAATCCTGATCGAAAAACCGGTGATCGCGGCGGGTCTAGGCGGCGGCCTTGGCCTCGGGACTGACCAGTTCGGAATAGACCTGTTCGTAGCGTTCGGCTGATTTCCCCCAGGAGAAGTCACAGGCCATCGCGCGCTTCATCAGAGTTTGCCAAAGCTCAACGTTTTCGAAGTCCAGGCTGGCTCGCTTGATTGCGTCCCAGAAGGCTTCGCTTCCGGGCGCGTAGGAGAGATAGCCGTAACCGCTGTCTCTGGTCGGATCCTGGTCTTCGATGAGTTCCTCAATTCCCCGCGTCGCCCGCGCCACAGGGAGGGTGCCGTATTTCAGATTGTACATGACACTCACTCCGGACGGTTCAAAACGTGAGGGTAGCAGGGCGATGTCGCTGCCCGCCTGAAGCAGATGAACGCTCTGTTTGTCGAAAATGCTGCCATACGCGAGTTTCCCATGAAACCGGCGCGCGGCGATGGCGAGGGTCGCGCCAACAGCGCCTTCGACCTGGCCGAGCACGATCAGTCGCACATCATCGGAAAGAAAACGATCCAGCAGCGGGACCAGAACGCCGGCCGCCTCGACCTCTGAAGCAAAAAGGGCAAAAACCGGACCTTTCGGCGAAGGCAGAAGGTTCGACGCCGCCAGCAATTCGTCGCGATTGATCCGCTTGCCCGCCAGGTTGGCGGGCGAATAGGCCGCGGGAATACTCGGATCGTTAGCGGGGTTCCAGCGCGTGTAATCGGCGCCATTGAGAACGGGGCGAATCTTGTAGGCGTTTTCGCACAGCACCACATCGAGGCCGGCGGCGCCGTTGCCGCTCAGGATTTCCGCCTGATGCCTGGCGCTCACCACCGTGATCCGATCGGCGTAGAGGATCCCGCCTTTGAGCAAGTTCATCCGGCCGAAGAACTCGATCCCGCGAAGAGTAAAAAAGCGCTCGGGTAGATTCGTTAGCTTGAAGTCCAAACCCCAAAAGCTCCCCTGCTTTTCCACCTGATGAACCGTCAGCACCGTGGCAAAAGGCAGGTGATAGGCGTGAACCAAAACCGGGATGAGAGCCGCCGGCCAGTCGTGCGCGTGCAGAATCTGCACCGCCGGGGTGAGACGCCGCGCCAGTTCGATTACCGCCTTGCTGAAAAAGATGAAACGTTCCGCATTGTCGTCGTAATCCTCGCCGCCTTGTCCGAAGATGCCGGGGCGGTCGAAGAACTCGTCACATTTCACCAAAAAAATCTGGAGTCCCCCGGGTGCTTCCCCTTCCAGATATTCCGCGACATAATTCTTCTCGCCGACGCGGACGTCCACGCTGATCCCGGTCTTTTCCGTGCTGAAATCTCTGTTGTCGCTGAGCAAGCGATAACAAGGCATCACCACGCTGACGTCGTGGCCGCGCTGGCGTAAAGCGGCCGGCAAGGCGCCCATGAAATCGATTAACTCGCCAGGCGTTTGCAGCGGCGGTCCCTCCCCCGTGGCCATCAGGATTCTCATAAACTCTAGCCTAACGAATACTCCTTTCGCACCCAGGCCAGGGCCTCATCGCGATCGCGCAGGGCTCCCTCCAGCTGTCGCGTTTCCACCGCTTCCAGGATCGCGCCAAATTTTGGGCCAGGCTTCAGCCCCAGTGCAATCAGATCGTCTCCGCGCAAGAGCGGCGGCGGAATGATCGGTTCGTTCGCGAATTCCTCCTTCTTCTCTTGCAGGAACTCGTAGTTATCCAGCATCTGGTGACTGCCCATACAGTCCACCCGATGAAGCTCCATTTCGTCGCGAAAGGTCGGCCGCGCCATGAACCGCTTCAGCTTGGCCACGCGCATATTCGGAACATCCTTGAAAACCATATGCTGTCTCACCATTTCGGCCGTGGCCTCGATTTCGGCTCGGGAAAATCGCAGACGCTCCATGATTTGTTCGGTTAGTTCCGCGCCCAGACGATCGTGGCCACTGAAGCGGATCCTTCCGGTTTCATCCACGGTAGCGGTCCTCGGTTTGGCGACATCGTGCAGCAGCACGGAAAAAACGAGCGGCAGCGAAACTTCGCCCGGGAGAAGACTTAGCATCAGCCGAGTGTGCTTGAAGACATCTCCCTCGGGATGAAACTGCGGCGGCTGCTCGACACCTTTCATCGCCGTGAGTTCCGGCAATACCGCCGCCATCAGGCCGCTGTGATCGAGGAGGTCCCAGCCTTTCAGCCGGTTCGGCGACAGAAAAATTTTAACCAGCTCGTCCCGGATCCGCTCCGCGCTAATCAGCGTGATGCGGTCCGCTTGTTTGGTGAGCGCCTGCCACGTTTCGACTTCGATCTCGAAATCAAGCACGGCGGCGAAACGGACTGCCCGCAGCATTCGCAGATGATCTTCTTCGAAACGCGCCGAAGCCTGTCCGATTGCCCTAACGATTCTTGCCTCGAGATCCTTGCGACCGCCGACATAATCAATCAGCTCTTCCCTGGCCGGATCGAAGAACATGCCGTTGATGGTGAAGTCGCGACGGCGCGCGTCCTCTTCCGGCGAAGAAAAGTGCACCGCCACTGGTCGCCGTCCGTCAATATAGGCGCCGTCGGAGCGAAAGGTCGCAACCTCGAATTGAAAGCCGCCTTCCAGGACCACGACCACGCCGAAATGAGCGCCCACCGCATAAGTACGGGGGAACATCTTCTGCACCTCCTCAGGACTGGCGTTGGTCGCGATATCGAAGTCCTTCGGCGTTTGCCTACGGACCATGTCGCGGACACAGCCGCCGGCAAAGCAGGCGATATGGCCGGCGTCGTGAAGTCGTTTGGCGACGCTGCGCGCGGTTTCTTCCATTGGATTGGCCGTGTTCATCAGACAGCTCCTACGGGAAGGAAACGCACCCCGGACAGAATGCCAGCGAAGATCGGAGAGCAGCCCGCGCCGTCCGCCGCGGCCTCAATCCGGGATCTCTGCTTCGACGAGCTTGGCCAGCAGCGTCAACGACTCCTGCCAGCCGAGGTAGCACGCTTCCACCGGGATCGCGTCCGGAATGCCTTCCTGAACGACGGAAAGATCGGTGCCGCAGAAACCCTTCTCCAATATGATTGTCGTCTCCATTTCGCCTGACAGGTTGGGATCGTCGAACTTGTTCGAATAACGAATTCGTTCGGCGGGAACGAGCTCGCGGTAGGTGCCGCCGAAGGAATGGCTCTTGCCCGTGGTAAAATTCGTAAACGACATCCGATAGGATCCGCCAACGGTCGCGTCCATTTGATGGACATGACCAGTGAACCCATTTGGCGGCAGCCACTTTGCCATCGCATCCGGCGTTAGGAACGCCTGGTAAATTCTCTCCGGTGCTGCGCGCAGCACGCGATGCAGTCGAACCGTATTGGCCCCCATGACTATTGCGGTCCTTCACCGGGCGAGCCCGGATAAGGATAAGGCTCCTGCAGCGAGGACGGTTTCGGAAAAAACGAGTGGATGATGAAACAAATCACCGCCACGCAAATGCACGAGTCCGCAACATTGAAGGCCGGCCAGGGATGCGCCAGCGGAATGTGCAGATCGAAAAGTAAAAAATCGATCACGTGCTCATGCAGAAGCCGATCGGTCAGGTTGCCTAAAATTCCCGCGAGCAAAAGCGACAGGGACAGATCGCGCCAGACGTCGCGCTCGTGATGCCGCACCAGCAGAACGAGCACAACGAGCAGCGCCACGATGGAAAGGACGATGAAAAAGTTGTTATTCCCCTTGAACGAACCGAAGGCGGCGCCGGTGTTGGTCACGTTAACGAGTTGGAAGAAACCTTCCACCACCGGTTGAATGCCGCCGGGCTCAATCGAGCGCAGAACGGCAGCTTTCGTGGCCTGATCGATCAGATAAAGCGGCAGTGAAATGAAGAAAATGAATTTCATTCGCCCTTCTTGCCGGTCACGACCGCTTCGCAGCGATCGCATAGCTCGGGATGATCCGCAAAGCTACCAACCGCCGGACGATATCTCCAGCAGCGCGCGCATTTCTTGTTTTGCGTTTTGCTAATGGCGGCGCTCGCTTCTCTCGCCTTCTCCACTTTGAGGTCGCTCAGAATGAGGAATTCCTCCAACTCCGCCCGACTCAACCGGCTCGTCACCTCCGCGTCCGATTGCAACACAACGGCGGCTTCCAGGGTGTTGCCGATTAATTTTTCCTGGCGCGCCTTCTCCACCGCCTGGCCAATCACGGCGCGCAGCCGGAGAAGATCGTCAACCTCGGCGATCGCTTTCAGATCGATTGCCTGTTCCGCAGGAAATTCCTGGCAATGGACAGACTCACCGGGATTCAGGTAGCCCCATGCCTCATCCGCGGTAAAAGCTATGACGGGCGCGAGCAGACGACAAAGCGCGTCAAAAATCGTTTTCATGGCCGCTTGCGTGGCGCGACGACGCGGCGACGACGGCGCGTCGCAATACACGCGGTCTTTCGTGATATCAACGTAGAGGCTGCTCAAATCCACTGCGCAAAATTGGTTTAACGAGTGGTAAACCTTGTGGAATTCCAGGGCGGCGTAGGCTGTGCGGCATTCGGCGATGACCTGGCTCAGGCGGGCGAGGATCCAGCGGTCAACCAAAGTGGGTTCGCCTTTTTCCTCAGCGGAGTAATCATGGAGATTCCCGAGCAGAATTCGCAGCGTATTGCGGATCCTTCGGTAAGTATCGCCGAGACGGGTAAAGATCTCCTCCGAGAACGGCACGTCATCGGTGTAATTGATGCTGCTCGCCCACAGCCGAACCAGGTCGGCGCCGTGACGCCCAACGAAATGAGCCGCGTCCATCGGCTTATCGTAGCTGCTCGATTTCGAAATCTTTTTCCCGTCGACGTCGACCACGAAACCATGCGTCAGGCAGATCTTGTAAGGAGCGCGATTATTCAACGCGATGCTGGTCATCAGCGACGATTGGAACCAGCCGCGGTGCTGATCGGTCGCCTCCAGATACATGTCGGCTGGATCGTGCAGCTCCGGGCGCGAAGCGCAGACCGCGCGGTGCGAAACACCGCTGTCGATCCAGACGTCGATCGTGTCCGCGCGATGCGTGGTCTCCGCCGGCAACCCAAGCTCCTTCGCCAGATCGGCGTCGCTCAATTCGAACCAGATGTTTGACCCGCGCTCGGCCACCAGATCTGCCAGCTTCCGAATCACCGCCGGATCGAGAATCGTTTCGCCTTTCGCGGAATAGAAAACCGGGAGTGGCACGCCCCAACTGCGTTGACGCGAAATCACCCAGTCCGGTCGCGCTTCCACCGTGCCGGCAATTCGGTTTTCGCCCCACGCCGGCACCCACTTCACTTCATTGTGAACGACTTCCAGCGCGCGACCGCGGAGCGCGTCGATCCGGATAAAGAACTGCTCGACCGCACGGAAAATAATCGGGGTTTTGGAGCGCCAGCAATAGGGATAGGAATGCTGGTACTTCCTGCTCGGCCACGAGCGCTCCGCGCTCGCGCAGCAAGGCGACAATGTCAGGGTTCGCATCGAAGACATACTTACCGGTTAAGCTCGGAAGACCGGCTGCCTCGGTGAAACGCCCCTGGCTATCCACCGGCGAAAGAATCTCGAGTCCGCTCTTCACCCCTAACCGATAATCGTCCTCGCCGTGACCCGGCGCCATGTGCACGGCACCAGTGCCACTGTCCATGGTGACAAATTCGCCTGCCAGAATCTCGGACGTCCGCGCGAAGAACGGATGACGCGCCCGGAGACCGGCCAGCTGTTTGCCCTTTCGAAAATTCAAACCTTCCAGCGCACGGAATCCCGTTTCTTTGGTGAACGCGTCGACTCGCTTGTGCGCGACGATGACGCGCTCGGTTTCGTTGCTCAGAACTTCGTATTCCGCGTCCGGGTCGACCGCGATGGCCAGATTGGCCGGCAGCGTCCACGGCGTAGTCGTCCAGATAACAAGGCTCACCGGCTTATCGAGCGGCAGACCAAGCGTCACCAGTGCCTCGTTAGGCAACCCGAACCTGACATACACCGCCGGGTCCTCGCGGTCCTGGTATTCCACCTCCGCTTCGGCCAGGGCGGTTTGCGCCCCCGTGCTCCAGAAAACCGGCTTCATGCTCTGATAAACGAGGCCCTTCTCCACAAAGGTCGCGAAGGCGCGCAGCTCTTCCGCTTCGTACTTCGGGTTCATGGTGAGGTAGGGGTTCTCCCAATCTCCGAGGACGCCGAGCCGCTTGAACTGTTCGCGCTGTATGTCGACGTACTTGCGCGCGAACGCTTCCGACCGCTTCCGCACTTCCAGCGGAGAAAGTCCGCGCGACTCGCGCACCACCTTGTATTCGATGGGCAGGCCGTGACAGTCCCATCCAGGAATGTAGGGAGCCTGCTTGCCGAGCATGCTCTGCGACTTCACCACGAAATCCTTCAGTACCTTATTAAGAGCGGTACCCATATGGACGTCGCCATTGGCGAACGGCGGACCGTCATGCAGGACGAATTTTTCGTGACCGGCGCGGGCCTCCTGGATCCGGCGGTAGAGTCCGGTCTCCTCCCACTTTTTGAGCATCTCCGGCTCCCGCGTGGACAGGTTTGCCTTCATCGGAAAATCGGTCCGCGGAAGGTTCAGCGTGTCCTTATAGTTCTGGCTCATGGGCGGAGCGGGACGCTACCTAGACTGAGCGATTTCACAACCCACGCCTCGTGGGGATCCCGTGATTCTATGGCCTTTTTCTCTCCGCCGGAGCAGATTACAATAGCGGCGTGCGCATCCTCATCGTCGAAGACGATAAGAAAACCGCGGGCTTGCTCGATAAAGGCTTGAGCGAAGCCGGCTACGAAGCCGTTTGCGCGTACGATGGCGAGAGCGCCGTCGAGTTCGCCGGCGGCAAAGCATTCGATCTCGCAATCGTGGATGTGATGCTGCCGCGCAAAGATGGCTGGAGCGTGGTCGCGGATTGGCGACAAGCCGGTCTGCGCATGCCGGTGATTTTTTTGACCGCCCGCGACTCGGTAGGCGATCGGGTGAAGGGCTTGGAGCTTGGAGCGGACGATTACCTGATCAAGCCATTTGCCTTTGCCGAGCTATTAGCGCGGGTGCGTTCGCTGCTTCGGCGATCGCCCCTCGGCGACGCGACCTCGCTTCGCATCGCCGATCTCGAGCTGGATTTGGCACGCCAGCGCGCCGTCCGCGCCGGCCAGGCCCTCAACCTGACTCAAAAAGAATTCCTGCTCCTGACTCATCTGGCTCGTTCCGCCGGCGAAGTGGTCTCCCGCCGGGAAATCGCCGAGCAAGTCTGGGACGTTACTTTCAACAGCGACACGAATGTCATCGATGTGGCGGTGCGACGTCTGCGCGCGAAAGTTGACGATCCCTTTTCCAAGAAGCTGGTGCGAACGATTCGCGGGGTCGGCTATGTTCTTCAAGGCGACTGAGCCGCGGCCGATCGCACGGCAGCTGGTCATTTCGTTCACCATTGCCGCGGTTGTTCTGCTTTCGATCGCGCTCGGAATCTTTTACTCGATTGTGGTTCGTCACGCGCGCGCCGAGGACGATGCCGTGCTCATGGACAAGGTCCGCGGTTTGGCCGCGCAACTGCAGACGGCGGATTCGATCGATTCTGTTACCGAGCAAATCGAACGCGTACACAGCGGCGACCGCGTGGTGCTTTTAGCACGACTGATTAGTGCGCAGGGAAATCCGGTTGCGGAAACACCGGGGATGAAACGATTGCTGCCGCCCGAAGATTTTCCGCCCATCTCCGGCACGAACGGCATCGACGGCGCCGTTCACAGTTTCGACGCGGGCGGGCGGCTCTTTTCGCTAAAAACAATCCAAAGCACCGGCCCAGGCGGGCAATCTTATACCGTGCAGGTGGCGCAGGATCGTTCGGAAGACGAAGGTTTCCGCGGCGAATTCCAGGTCCTTTTTGTCTTCGTCCTCGGCGCTGGAGTAATCGCGGCCGCGGTCATCGCCTTTACCCTGACTGGCTGGAGCCTGCGTCCGCTCTCGCGCATGACCACTGCGGTCCACGGAATCGGTGCGTCGCGGTTGCACGCGCGCATGCAGCCGCAAAACTGGCCGCGCGAATTGAAACCGCTGGCGGCTTCGTTCGACGAAATGCTGGCGCGCCTGGAGGATTCCTTCGGGCGACTTTCGCAGTTCTCGGCCGACCTCGCGCATGAGCTGCGCACGCCCATCGGCAGCATTCTCGGAGCGGCCCAGGTCGCCCTCACCCAACCGCGTCCCCCTGAAGAATACCAGGATACCCTTGAGTCAATCGTGGCCGATTGTGAACGGCTCAGCGGCATCGTCGATAATTTGCTCTTTCTCGCCCGCGCCGAAGCGCACGAAGGACAACTGCAGCGAAAGAATTTCAACGCGCGAAAAGCCGTCGAAAAAATCGCCAACTATTATGACGCGCTCGCCGAGGAACGCGGGGTGAAAATCTCCTGTCAGGGCGAAGCCGAACTTTCCGCTGATCCAATTTTGTTCGATCGCGCCATGGGCAACCTCGTTGAGAATGCCTTGCGTCACACTCCGCACGGCGGCGCGATTCGCATTGACGTCGACCAGGCCAACGGCTCAACCATGGTAGAGGTGAGTGACACCGGCAGCGGCATCCGCAAAGAGGACCTGCCGCGCGTCTTCGATCGGTTCTATCGGGGTGATCCGTCGCGCAGCTCCGAAGGAACTGGGCTCGGCCTTTCCCTCGTTAGGTCAATCCTCGAATTGCACGACGGCAAGGCTTCGCTCGAGAGCGAGCTCGGCCGGGGCACGACGGTGACGTTACTGTTTCCCAAAAATAAAACTGTGGAGGCAGGCGTGTCGCCTGCGATCCAATAGGCGCAGCCGCTACTGCTGCCACCACAGCAGCCTCGGGGAGAGAATTAAGGTGAGGAGTATCTCCTAGTGTCTTCCCGGCGTGGGTCCAAAAGCGGCTTGCCAGATGATTACAGACCTGTAATAAACGCGCTTTACCCATGAATATCGCACCGGTCACACGGCCAACCCTCCTCCTCGTTCTCGGGCTCGCCTTCACCTGCAACATCGCAGCGCCCCGATCGCTTCGAGCTCAGGCCGGCGCCGGCGAACCGCTGGTCGTGCGGGGCGAGGAGGTCCCCAGCTCCTACGGCGCGCCGCCCGGACTGTCGCGCAGTCGATTCTCCAACCTAACGAATGCTTACGTTCTTCCGCCCGGGGTCTTTTACTTCGGCGAGATCTATGAAGGCGACATTTTCCGTCACGGCAAACCGGACCATCTTTTCACCCAGGAGGTCGAGGTTGGCCTGCCCTATCGATTTGGCGTTGCCGCCGAGACCACCCTTGAATCTTTCAACGGTGGGCGCGGTTTCTCCACCGCCAGCATCGAAGCGCGCTACGCCCTGGCCGATTGGAATAAAATTCCGCTGAACCCGACGATCTTCGTCGAATACAAATTCGGGGTCGGCCCGATTCGCCATGAGGAAGGCCCGGCGCCACCTCCCGGCGAGGAGGAAGAAGAAGGCGGTCCGCCGCAGATTCCCAACGCCTACGAGGTGCGCTTGCTCCTCGCCCAGGATTTCGGGGATAAAGTTGAATGGGCGATGAACTGGTTCTTCGAGAAGGAAAATACCGGGGATCGCGGACGAGAATGGGGCTTCGCTCAAAGCGCCACCATGCCAGTGGTATTACCTAACGAGAGACTGAAGGTGGGCGTGGAAATGCAGTATCAGAATTTCACGGTCAAGGACACGCGCGGCGACCCCATTCACCGCTTCATCATCGGCCCAACCATTGCCTGGAAACCTTCCAAGAGCACACGCTTCGATGTTTCACCGCTCTTTGGCTGCACCGACGACTCACCCGCCGTCCAGGTTTTCGCCGTCTTCTCCTGGCTCATTGGAGGGGCGGAAGGGCAGGAAGCGGAAGCTCCCGTTTCTACCCGCAACCGCTAAATACTCATGAAACGATTCCTGCTCACTTTTTCCCTAACGATTCCAATGGCGTGTTCTTCTCTGATGGCCGGCTCCTTTGACGGCAAGGAGATGAAACAGGTGGCGCCTCCGCCTTGTCCTGATTGGTACGCCGATAACGAGTGGAATGTGAACCTCTGGGGTTCCTATCTTTTCACCAACACTGAATACAACCCGAACCTGTGGCTGATTGATGTCATCCAAAGCACGACCGAGGGGCATTCCGTCCTCGGGACCTACGACCGCTACGTCGGCGGAGATCACGCCTGGGGCGGGGGTGCCGATATCAAATACTTCTTTCACAAGTATTTCGGTCTTGGGGTTGAAGGCTTCGCCGTCGACGCGCACAAGACGGGGTTCGATATTTCGCAGGACCCGACGGTGCCGTTCTCCACGCGAATCAAGACGCGGCATGAGCGGGCGATCGGCGCCGTCCTCGGCACGTTCACTTTTCGTTATCCCATTCCGTGCACGCGCTATGCCCCTTATGCCTGGGCGGGCATTGGCGGAATCTTTGGTGGAGGCGAGAGCGACCAGCTTATTACCACGCCGATTCCCAATGTGCCGCCGGATGCCTTTACGGTGCGAGCGCGGACCGAACATTCGGGATCGCGCAGCGAGTTACTCACCCAGTTTGGGGGCGGTCTCGAGATCCGGATTACGAAGAACATTGGCTGGACCAACGACCTGAGTTGGGGAGTGATCGATGGTCCGCGCAATAATTTCGGGATGATCCGATCTGGACTAAACGTCGCCTTTTAGTGCGTCGTCGGAAACCGGACGTCGCCACAGACTTCCGGGGAGCGCACTCGTCAGGGACCGCCGGATTGGCGAACTATGGGGCCAGGGACCGCCGGATTGGCGAACTATGGGGCCAGGGACCGCCGGATTGGCGAACTATGGGTGGACTGCTGGCTCCCGGCTTACTGTGGAGGCAGGCGTGTCGCCTGCGATCCCCTCAAGTGCAGCCGGCGCGGCTGCCACCACAACCATTCAATTGGTTGGGCGCCCCACCTTGACCGGTCACCCGCGCTTTCGTACCCTCTTCACCTGAAGGGAGGAGCAAAAATGCGCACCGAAGTTTCGATCGAATATTGCGTCGTTTGAAACTACACGCCCAAAGCCGTCAGTTTGGCGGCTAAAATACTCGAATTGGGTGAGCGCATCGGTTCGCTGACGCTCATGCCATCAAAGGGCGGCGCTTTCGAAGTTCGCGCCAATGGCCGGCTCCTTCATTCCAAGCTCGATTCCGGCGAATGGCCGGATTTCGACGCCGTCGTCGCGGCGATTAAAAAAGCGAAATAGAAACCCGCCAGGGCAGTCGGGGAATCTGTGGAGGCAGGCGTGCCGCCTGCGATCCAAGAAGGAGCAGCCGGCCCGGCTGCCATTACAGCAGCAGCAGCAGCATCCCGCAGATGTCTCACTATCAGTTTCGTTTCGGAGAGTGAAAGGTGCCTCGTGGCCCTCCCATTCAGGGCAACTATGGAGGGACCCCGTGCAACTGTGGAGGCAGGCGTGTCGCCTGCGATCCAAGAAAGAGCAGCCGGCACGGCTGCCACCACAACAGCCTTTCGCAGACGTCTCAGTCTCAGTTTTGTTTCGGAGAGTGAAAGGTGCCTGGTGGCCCTCGCGGTCTTCAAAACCGTTGTCGGTTCGGCTTCGTCCGCGCCGGGATAGGTTCGATTCCTGTCCTCTCCGCCATTTTCCCATTGGCGATTCCCAATTCCCGAATACCGATTGCCTTCGCGTCCCAACTGGCGCCAAACAAACTGTAGCGGCGGTCTATGACCGCCGAATCCCGCAGTTCCCACGTCCCCCCCGTGCGGAACGTCGCGCTCGGCCGCTTTCCCCTCGAGCGTTGCCGATTGCCTTCCCTGCCTTGCAACTGTGGAGGCAGGCGTGTCGCCTGCAATCCAAGAAAGAGCAGCCGGCACGGCTGCCACCACAGCAGCTGTGCGGTTCGGCGGTCATAGACCGCCGCTACAGTCCGCACATCCCCCGCGCACGGAATGTCACGCTCGGCCGCTTTCCCCTCTCCTCTCAGGAGAGGGCCAGGGTGAGGACTCTTAGATGAGCCGCTCTAAAATCAAGCTCACCTCCCTCGCCTCCTGCGCCGGCTGCGCCTCCAAGCTCAACCAGAAATCCCTGCGCGCGCTCCTGCCGAAATTTTCTGCCGCCAAAAATAAGCGCGTGCTGGTCGACTCCGGCACCGGTGACGACGCCGGCGTTTACCGGCTCGATCGAGAAAACGCGCTCGTGCAAACGATCGATTTCTTCATGCCCATTGTCGACGATCCCTTTGCCTACGGAGAGATCGCCGCGGCCAATGCTATCTCTGACGTCTTCGCCATGGGCGGCCGACCGCTCACCGCATTGAACGTGGTCGGATTTCCCGCCGATCTCGTGCCGGCCCACACGATCACCGAAATTCTAACCGGCGCGCGGGAGAAGGCGCACGAAGCCGGCTGCGCCGTAGTGGGCGGCCACACCATTCGCAACCCGGAACCGGTCTTCGGCCTTTCGGTGACGGGAATGGTCAAGTTGCGGCATCTTCTGACCAATGCGCGGGCCCGGCCTAACGACGTCCTCGTTCTGACCAAACCGCTCGGCACCGGCATTGTCACGACTGCTCTCAAACGCGGACGTTGCTCAAAGAGCCTGACGCGGAAGGCGATCGATCTCATGCGCACGCTCAATTCCGTCGGCGCGACACTGGCCGAAGCCGGCCTGGTGAACGCCGCCACCGACATCACCGGCTTCGGATTGATGGGGCACCTCGCTTCCATGTGCCGCGCCAGCGAAACGTCCGCCGAGATCGACGCTCGCGCCGTGCCCGCGGTCGCTCCGGAGATTTTCGACCTGATCGACGCTGGCTTCGTCCCCGGCGGCAGCCGCGACAATTTGAAATTGGCCAACACATCGACCGAGTGGGACCGAACACCGAAACCGTTGCGCGCGCTCCTCTGCGATGCGCAAACCAGCGGCGGCCTTCTCCTCGCCGTTTCGCCGCGCAAGCTCTCTCGCGTCCTGACCCTGCTACAGAAAAGCAAGACGCTCTGCGCAGCTGAAATCGGCCGCGTTACCTCCCGGCGGGCCCCGCTAGTCAGCGTTCATGCATAAAGGACTCAACTCGCGCCGCTCGATCCCGTCGGTAAACAAGATCCTCGAGGCGCTCGAGGGAATCGATCTGCCACGCCCGGTCGTGGTCGACGCGGTTCGTCGGAAGCTCGCTGAAATTCGCAAAACGCGAGACGAAGCCGATTCCGACGCTCTCGTCCAATCGCTCCGTCACGAGCTCGAGCAGCATCGGCGAAACCGATTGCAGATCGTGATCAACGCGACCGGCATTGTCCTGCACACCAACTTCGGGCGCGCGCCGCTGCACCCGGATATTGCCCAGGAGATTGCCTTCGCCGCCTCCACCTACGGAAATGTCGAGTTCGACCTGCGCGACGGCAAACGCGGCAACCGTGCAGATTATCTCGAGCGTCACCTCGCGCTGCTCTGCGGTGCCGAAGCCGCCACCGTGACGAACAACTGCGCGGCCGCGCTTGTTCTGCTCGTTAGTCATTTCTCGAATCCGTCCGCATCGGCCCGACGACGCCAGGCAGAACCGAATTCCGCTAAGGCGGTTGTCATTTCGCGTGGAGAACTGGTCCAGATCGGCGGCGGCTTTCGAATCGGTGAAATCCTCGCCACCACCGGCGCGCAAGTGCGCGAAGTGGGAGCCACGAACAAGACGACGCTGGCCGACTACGAAAACGCGATCGACTCCGGCGCCGGGTGCATCCTGACTGTGCACCGGAGTAATTTTTTCATGGACGGTTTCGTCGAGTCGCCGCCGGTCGCCAGTCTCGCTGAATTAGCGCGCAAGAAGCGCGTGCCACTCATTGCCGATCTCGGCAGCGGCGCGCTGAGCGATTTTGCCGACTTTTCTTCTATCCCGGAGCCGACCCCAGCCGGTGTCATCAAAGCGGGAGCCGATCTCGTCTGTTTCAGTGGCGACAAACTTTTCGGCGCGACGCAAGCCGGCATCATCGCTGGACGCAGAAAATTCATCGCGGCACTTAAACGGCATCCGCTGTTTCGCGCCTTGCGCTGCGATAAGCTTCGGTTGCTCGCCTTACAAAGCACGGCGGATTTTCATTTACGCGGAAAGACTTCGGAGATTCCGGCGACCGCCCTTCTTCAGATTTCGAAAGACGAACTGCGCGCAAGAGCCGCGGTCCTCTTCGAGCGTTTGCGCGGCCTGCCCTTGCGAATCTCGATGGGCCGCGGCACCGGCAAGACCGGCGGAGGTTCGCTTCCGCGCTCGAACATTCCTTCCATCACTGTCGATATCGTTCCCGAAACCGGCTCGCTCGAAACTTTTGCCGAACTCCTCCGTGCACATGCTACGCCGATTATCGGCTATGTCAGCGGCGGTGCCGTCAAACTGGACCTGCGCACCGTCTTTCCTTTTCAGGACGACATCCTCGTCGATGCCATTCGCTCCGCCTGCGCGAAGTTGAGCGATCGGGCGTGAACGTCACGCATTTCATTCTCGCGACCGCCGGTCACGTTGACCATGGCAAGAGCGCTCTGGTCAAGGCGCTCACCGGCACTGATCCCGATCGCCTGCCGGAAGAAAAGCAGCGTGGAATCACCATCGATCTTGGTTTTGCCGAGCTGCCACTCCTGACCAAAGATGGCGGGCAAATTTCGCTAGGCATTGTCGACGTTCCCGGACACGAAGATTTCATCCGCAACATGATCGCCGGCGTCGGTTCGATCGATCTCGGCCTGCTCATCGTGGCGGCGGACGACGGATGGATGCCGCAGACGGAAGAGCATTTCCAGATTCTGAATTATCTCGGCGTGACCCAGCTCGTGGTGGCGATCACGAAATCCGACATCGGAGATGCCGACGCCGTGGCAACGCAAGTGCGCGCGGAACTCGGGAACTCGGCATTCAAGAGCGCCGCGATTGTCCGGACTTCGGCCAATTCAGGAGAAGGCCTGGAAGAACTGAAAGCCGCCCTCGCTCGCGCGCTCGCTACCGCCGCGCCCCCAGCAGATTACGGTAAACCGCGGCTGCCGATCGATCGCGTCTTTACCCTGCGCGGTATCGGAACGGTGATGACGGGAACTTTAACAGGAGGCACCTTGAAAACCGGCGAGACCGTTTGGCTGCAACCCGCCGCGATCCAAGCTCGGGTTCGCTCAGTGCAATCGCACAACCGCGAGGTGACCGAGGCCGCCCCGGGAACGAGAACCGCACTCAGTCTCCCGGAGATAGAAACGGGTGATTCCCCGCGGGCCGCGAAACGCGGCGACATGATCACAAATTTGTCGGCTCCGGTTAGGAATACCATCGACGTCCTGCTCTGCGTCTCCGCCCGCCATCATGGGAATACGGCGCTGCTCCGGAACAATGCAAAGGTCGATGTGCACCACGGCACCGCCCGCGTTCGCGCAGTCGTTAAGCTTTTCGAGCAGGATGAGCTCGCCCCGGGCGAGAGCGCGCTGGCGCAGCTGCGCCTGGATGAACCCATCCTGTCATTCTACCAGGATCGCTTTGTCCTTCGTGATACTGCCCAAAAGCGAACCCTTGCGGGAGGAACCGTTCTCGATCCCAATGGTTCGCGAAAACGCGCCGGCAAAAATCGACAACTCGCGCTGCTACGCGCTCGCGCGGCTAGACCCGAAGACCTCGACGTGGCTCTGCTCACAAAAATAGAACGCGACGAATTCGCGCACCTCGCCAGTCTGCTCGAGAAGTCCCCGTGGTCCGCTGATCAGATCGCGGAGGCCGCGCGACGACTGGCGGAGCAGAAGAAAATTATCAGGAAGAACTCGTTAGTGGCGCATCCTGCTGCCTGGGAGGAGCTACGAAAACGCGGCATCGGGTTAATCGACCAGGCGCACCGCGAAAATCCGCAAAGGCCCGGACTCGATCTCGCCAGTCTTCGCGCACACCTAAGCTCTTCGCCGGCCGAAGCCGTCGACGCTCTGCTCGCGGACCTCGCTGTCGCCGATTTCATACGCAAAGGCGAAACGATCGCGCGGCGCAGTCACGAGGCCGAACTGCCGGATGCGCTGAAAGCTCCGGCGAATGACATCCTGCGCCAGCTTGCGGAGAAGCCGTTCGATCCGCCGGCCTTGAAGGCTGCCGCGCTCAGCCAGGATGCACGCAAAGCGCTGCAGTTCCTGGTCACTAGGGGCCAGGTAATCGAGATTGATGCGGGCGTCCTGCTGCTCGGTTCCGCGTTTGAAAAGATGAAGGCGATGGTGGTGAACTTTCTCCACGCGAAACCCGCCGGCGCAAGCGCGAGCGAAATTCGGCAACATCTCCAAACATCGCGCCGCGTCATCATCCCTCTGCTCGAATATCTTGACCGCAAGAAGCTAACGCAGCGACACGGAGATCTGCGAAAACTCGTGAATTGAAGTCGTTGTCGGCGGCGCGTCCGACTACATTATTTCAATGCCCCGAGGTCGCGCCGAGAACGAGTCGTCTGTTTCGCTCCACCTCGCTGCTTCCCCCCGTGTTGGATTAGAAAGCGTCATTCTGCCCTGGTTCGAGCGCGCCGCCCGTGGGTGCCTGGAACATGCCGAGCCAACGATCGTGGCCGTTCCGTTTCGCAGCCAAGCCTACGCCCTGAAGCGGTCGCTGCTCGAACACGGCCTCTCGCTCTTCGGTTTGCGTTTCGTTACCCCGGCACAACTGCGCGAGCTTCTGACCGACCCTGCGCAAACCAACCTCGCCCTGCGCGAACATCTTCGCCTGCTTCTGGCCACCGCGGCGGAAGAGTGCATGAAGCTGCCCGAAGATTCGGCCGAGCAGACCGCACGCATGCTCGACCCCGACTATCTCGCCGCCAAGTCGGTGCGACGCGCGCCTGACCATCTGCTCCGAACTCTCGATCAGCTCGGCGCCGCCGGCTGGAATTTTTCCGATCTGAACCTGCCCAGCCTGGCCCAGATCGTTAGGCAGTTTCACCGGCGGCTCGATCTCTGTGGCTTCGAATTAATCCATGCCGTCGATCGCAGGGCGCTGGACGAAGCAAAGAAAAGCCCACCGCTTTTTGCGAACATTCTCGTCACCGGATTCAACGCTGCGCATTGGCCGCTGTGGCCCCTGCTCCGTGCCGCCGTCGCCGCGTCATCCGAAGCCGCGGTCCTATTGGAGGATCCACGCGACGAGGCTCGCGACCTAGATGAAGCGTGGGTCGGCACCTGGGAAGAAAGTTTCGGCGAGGCAAAACCTGCCGCACCGCGCGCGACGGCAAGTCCGCCCGGCGAAGCGCTCTTCAGCGAAGCGGAAATGCGCGGCGAAGGATCTTTCGAGACGAAACGTTCATTCCTTGTCGGCGCCAACACCGTCGAGCAAGCCGAGGCAGTTGCCCAGCAATGCGTGCAATTCCTCTCGCAACCCGATTGCACAAACGTCGGCATCATCTTTTCGACCTCCGGCGCTCTCCCGCGCCTCGTCACGGACGCGCTCACTCGTTTGAAAATTCCGCATCACGACGGGCTCGCGCACTTCCAGCCGGGGCCGTTCGAAGCCGCAGACTGGCGCGCCTGGCTGGAGCTTCAGCAAAGCCCGCGCACCAACGCGCTGCTCCAATTCATCAACGCCCTGCCGAACCGTGAAGAATTATTTCCCCAATTGAGATCGAGCTTCGAACGGACAATCCGCTCCGCCTACGCGGATTTGCTGGTGGACGATCTCGAGATTCTGGAACGCTACTGCGCCAGCGATCCGGGGGAGAATCGGCAGGCCGCCGCCGCGGTGCTCAAATCGGTTTCATTTTTGCCGGCTCGCGCGCGGTTCACCACGTTTCTCGGCGAAACGAAAAAAGCTTTCGATGCTTTCAGCTGGAGCGAACGCTGGGCGGAGTTATCGCGACATCTTGGTCCCTGGGTCGAGAAGCTTCCCGGCGAATTCTCGCGTGGCTTGTTTCTCCGCTGGGTTGGAGAAATCGCTTCCACCTTGAGTGCTGCGCGCGCGCCGGAGGGCGATCATCCTTACGCGCGCATCCAATTACTGACCGTCCCGCAAGCGCAAAACCAGGAATGGTCCCATCTGATCTTTGCCGGATGGAACGAAGGCGCGTGGCCGACGCGCGAGACCGGCGACTTTGCGCGCCAGGAAGAGATCGATGCCTTCAATCGCGGCATCCGAACGATTAATAAGCGCGCAGTCCGCCAGGGCCGGCAGGGTGAAGGGCACACGGTGATTCGGCCGGGTCACACCATTTACCTGGGAGCCGCCGAGCAGCGCCAGATTGAGCTCCGCCAGTTTGAGGCGCTCGTTGAATCCGTTAGGCAGGAAATCACCTTCGGCGCGAGTCTGATTATGGAAGACGCGCCGGAACGGCTGTGGAATCCGAGTGAACTGTTCACCCGCGCTTACCAGGAAGCACGGAACGCAACCCTGACCCAATCCGCGATGAATCGCCTTCATGCCGAAACGCGCTCGCGCCTGGACGGCGCGCGCTCGGAGCGTGAAACGGCGAAGGGAAAGGAACAAACACGCATCGCCTACGATGCGCGGCGCGATCCGAACAGTCGCTCCGGCGAATACGACTTTGCTTTCCGTTCCGCGCCTCCCCGCGTGCCCACGCTCAGCGTCAGCGATTTCGAACAACTCATTTCCGCGTCGGCACTGATCTGGATGAAGAAATATCTCGGCGTTAAAGCGCCCGAGGAAAATATTAACGTCTGGAACACCTCGAGCGGAAAATGGGTGCACGACTGGCTGGCCGCGATCGTGACCGCTCAGGAGCGAACATTCTCCGCTTTGCCGAGCGCGGCCGAAGCAGCCGAACGAATTTGTGCCGCCGCGGAAGCGAAACGCGAACAGGTATCCGCCCTTTGTCGCGCCGTCGGAAAATCCCTGCCCGATTGGTGGAGCGGCGGCTGGCGCAACGCGCTCTTTCTCGCCCGTGCGCTCGGCGAACGACTCGACGCCGCTCAAGATTGGCCGAATCTCGCCACGGAATGGAAGGTGGAGGGCGAATTTCCGGTCGACGGCACTGACGCGATTCTTTCGTTAACCGGCCGAATAGATCTTCTCCTCGCGCGCGCCGCACCAGGTCCTCAATCCCTGAAAACGCCGGAGCTTTGGATAATCGACTACAAAACAGGCGCAAAGAAACCGCTCAAGCCCGGCGCGCTGAACGCAGAAGGACGCCGGCCGACCCTGAAGAAGCTCCTGCTCGACGGCAGCGCCGTTCAACTTGGGCTGTATGCCGTCGCCGCCCGTGCCCTCGGCGCCGACGTCGTTCACGTCAGTTTTCTATCGCCGTTGGTTAGGCCGCTGCAGCCACAAATTTCGGCTTCGGATTTCGCCAGCGAGAAAGAGATCTTCGTCGCCCTCGCCGAAATGCAGCAGAGCGGTGTCTTCGGCATGCACGGCCAATTGCGTTCGAACTGGCGGTTTACCGACGACTACCCGCTGGCCACGCTCGCGATCGATAACGACATCCTGGAAGAGCGGTGGGAACTCACTCACCCTGCGCTCGTCCGCGATGAGGAGGAGCCTTTCTGGTGAACCAATTGCGCGACCTCTCCGCCCGCGAACGGTTCGCCACCGAACTGGATCGCAATTTCTCGGTGGTTGCCTCGGCCGGGTCGGGGAAGACCTACGCCATCACGCAACGCATCCTCGAACTTGCGCGCAGCAGGGATGCGATCGATCTCCTGCCCAGGCTGGTGGTCGTCACCTTTACACATCGCGCCGCCGATGAAATGCAGCAGCGGACGCGACAGCGAATTTTGCAGGAGCATCGTTCCCCCGCAGTGCAGTCCGCCTTCAATCGCGCCTTCTTCGGCACGATTCACAGCTTCTGCATGAAGATCCTGTCGAATTACGGGCATTACCTCGGGCTGCCCGCTCCCCTCGATCTGGTGGCCGAAGATGACGAAGAACTGTGGGAGGCATTCGTTCAGCAGCATCATTCGATCGGTCGCAGTCTGGACGCGCGAGTTCGCAACGAGCTGTTCCGACTCGCACCGGCCCGGCATTTGATGGAGCTCGGGCGAACGGCGAGAACGCTGCTTTCGCCGCCCGCAAAAATTGGCGCCTGCCCTGAGATCGACTTTTCCAAAGTGCATTCCGTGCCGCAAGGGCGCGCCGCGAAAGATACGATCGAAAATTCAAAGGCTGAGCTTTCGGATTGGGAGAAACGCTATCGCGAAGGCTGGGAGTTCGTACGCTGGCCTGCTCGCTCCTGCGGCGCCAAGGATTTCGTCGCGCGGTGGAACGAAGCCTTCGCGCCGTTGCGCGGCTGGATCGCTGAGGCAGCGCTCTGCGTCGCGGCCGAAGTGCAGCGCGATTTCCGCGACTTCCGAGTCGAACGCGGCCTCATCACTTACCCAGACCAGGTCGCGCTCGCGGACGAACTACTCCAGCATCCGGTGGCCGCGCGTCGCCTGCGCGAAGAAAACTTTCGCGTCATTCTCGACGAAGCGCAGGACACCGATCCGGCGCAGTTTTCGGTGCTGACCGAGCTGACCCGTCCGGTCGAGGCCGCCGGTCGTTGGCTGGAAACGGAGACGCTGCCACCGCGCCCCGGACGCTTCTGCATGGTGGGCGACTTCCAACAGTCGATCTATCGCGATCGCGCTGATCTGAATAATTACCGCGCCATTCACCAGGCGCTGCTGCGCGACAATGCAGAGGGCGAAGTGGAATTTTCGGTCACCTTTCGCCTGGACCAGGAGCAACTCGATTTCGTGAATGGAACTTTCCGCGGAATCCTGAACGGCGAAAACGGCCAGGTGCGTTTCGTGGAGCTGCAACCGCGCCCAACTGTCTTGCCGGGGCAGGTGATCCGCATTCCGTTAGGCAGCGGTCTCTTGCCGAGCGGCGAAAAGCCGAAAGATTATCAGAAGGCGCGGATCGAGGCGACCGACCTCGCTCGATGGATCAAGGAATGCGGGCCGGAAAAGCTGCGGGCAGATTCGTGGAGCGACGTGGCTATTCTTTGTCCGCGCAAGCTCTGGTTGCGGACGATGGCGAGCGCGCTGCGCAAGATTGGAATCCCAGTCGCCATGCAATCGGAGAGCGATCTCAAAGGCGACAACCCGGCCTACGCCTGGCTCGCGGCCCTCTGCACCATCATGATCGATCCGCGGAATTCTTACGAGGTGGTGGGCGTCCTGCGCGAAGTCTTCGGTCTATCCGATCACGATCTCGCCACCTTCTCGGAAACCGAGGCGAATCGCTTCCACGTGGACGTTGTCCCGAAAATAACGGGAATCGTCTCGACGCCGTTGCGATTGCTGGCGGAAACACGGCAGGCGATGCATGGCCTGCCTTTATTCGATGCCATCAAAGTTCTAGTCGAGAAGACTGAACTACGACGGAAGCTGAACTCTCTGCCGCCCGAAGATTTTCCAGATCTCGATGGCGAGATCGACACCCTCCTGACCCTCGCCGCCGAGGAGGAAGCCAAAGGCACCAGCTTGGCTGGGTTGGCCGAGAAGCTGCGCGCCGACTTTCTTCTGCAGCGGGATGTGCGGCGCACCCCTAACGAAGGAATTCAGCTGATCACTGCGCAAAAGGCCAAGGGCTCGGAGTGGCAGGCGGTCATTCTTCCCTTTCTCGGCCGCGCGGTCATGCCGCCATCCCCGCGCTACCCGTGCATCATCAGAGATCCGCGCACGAACGAATCCTTTGTCGCGCTGACCAAGGACGATTTCCCAGACGAAGTGAGAAGCGCCAATAAAGTGGCGGTCGCGCAGGAGATGGCGCGGCTGCTTTACGTCGCAAGCACGCGGGCACGGCACACTTTGGTGCTGGCCCTCGACGAAGAAATCTTTGCCCGCTCCAACGGCGAGCTGCAGGGAAACTCGCAGCTTAAATCGTTGCTCGGAGAAAAACTGGCGCCGCCGCCATATTTTCAAACCCTTAAAACAGACCCGTGTGTTTGTCCGGAAACGACCCAGGCTCGTGCGCGGACGGCCGACGGAACGGATGCGCCGAATGCCGCGACCAAGCCATTAACGAAGAAGGAAACGGAAGCCGCCCACGACCGCGCCGCGGATTTCTCGCGCAAGTTCAATCCGAGCGGCTACGACGAAGAAACGAGCGCCTCCTCGCGAACGGAGATCGACCAAAATCCGAATGTCCTGACGATCAATCATCCCGCGATCGACACGCCGGCGACGCGCTACGGGCGCTGGTGGCACGAGCTCATGCAACAAATGAAGTGGCGCGAGCCCGCTTCGTGCGAGGGAATCTTCCAGGAACATCTCAAATCCTCTCCCGTTCCGAAAAGATCGGCGACCGAATGGAAGATGCTGCAAAAGGCGCTGGGCTCGGGGAAGGGCGAAGCGGCTCGATTGTTAGGCTCGGATGCCATTGTTCACAGCGAGGTCCCATTCCTTTGGCGCGTGAATGAACACAGCTGCGTGGAAGGCACGATCGATCTCGCGCTGATCGAGCCGGGTAGTCGCAATTGCTTGATCGTTGACTGGAAGACGAACCGGATCAAACCGGAGGAAAAAGAAGATCTTCGCGCCCGATACCGCCCCCAAATGGCCGCCTACTGGAAAGCTGTTGATCAAATCACCGGCGCCTCCGCCGCCGCGGCAATCTACGCCACCGCGATCGGTGAATTCATTGCCTACGAACCGGTCGAGCTCGAAGCCGAATGGAAGCGTCTGCGCGCTTCATCCACGGATGTCTCGGCGATCGCCGCTTGCCGGTGACCCAACAGCGCTGATGCATCTTCCTCCTCTCCTGCCAGGAGAGGACTGAGGTGAGGACGCTCCGCTTCGAGTTCTCTTCCTAGTCATCGTCGCCGCTTGCCGGTGACCCAACAGCGCTGATGCATCTTCCTCCTCTCCTGTCAGGAGAGGATTGAGGTGAGGATGATCCGTTGCGAGGTCTCTTGATTATCTCCGCCTATCCATCAGCGCATGCAAAACGGAGACGCAATTTAGATATCCCAATCGAAAGAGCTCTTGATCTGTTTCCCATCAATCGAGAGAACCGCGTGATTCTTTTTGGCTGAGAAAGAAAACGACGACGGCAAAGCCGGATCGTCCTTATTGGTGAAGCGCATGGCCAAAATGCGCTGATCCCAGTCGAACTTCTCGATCTTCAACTGTTCATGGGGAAGACCAACCCAATCCTTTGCCCCCGGAGCCATGAGACGCACCTGGGCTACGGCCGGGCCATCTTTCTCTCCAATCAGGATGTGAAGTGCGTAGCCACCGCCATCAAACACCAGAGCCTCCGTGGCGGACAAACGGGCGCACGCAATGAAGAGAAAAGTGATGGTAAAGAGAAGGGATCTCATTCGCCCAGGCCTACTCAAACTGCGCGACCGCCGGCGAGGCAGCCATGCGCTCGAAATGAAGGTGTGTTTAGTCATTCAAATCCGCGGCCGTACGCTCGCCAGCCGCTGGCTGGTTAGGCCGCACGGGATCCGCTCGCCCCGAGGTTTCAGGGGTGTCGCGGCAAATCCCGCAATGTTGTCCTCGGCGCGACTGATAAATGCGCGCCCCGGTAAAGATCGCCGAAGCGATAGCCGCCCAGACGAGCCCCTGCGTAACCGAGTAGCCGAATGTGTTTCCTTTAAGGATCTGCGCACCGGTGATGATCGCCAGCGCGGAAGCGAACACGAGCAGGAATCGGCGAATCCAGAATGCTGAGCCCATAGTCTAATATGCCACGGCGGGCTTAACGGGACAAAGCTCGACGGCGTAATAAGCGATGCGCTCCGACCCGAAAACAAGATAGCGGAATAGACTAACCGTCGAAAGCAGAACAGTTGCCCTTAGCTGCCTCTGACCGCCGCATCTTCAGGGAAGAAGGTCCTCGTCTGGTTACGCCCTTCTATCTTCTGCGGCGCGCAAGCGCATGGCCTCTACGCGACGATTGCACTCATTCTCACGGTCGCGCAAACTGGATCCGTCGATTCGCGGAATCTAACGTGACCACAAATTCGCGCAGCGCAGCGTAGCCTAGCTGTCCCTGGGGCGTCGCACCGGGGTGCGGAACGACATCGGTAAAAACGATATCCCGCGACGCCAGCTTGAATTCGCCAATCTCGATCTCGCCGTTCACAGTCCCTTTGTAGAGAGGAAACTCGCCCGCATGCGTCCTCGCCTTGCCTTTTTCTACGGCCGGCGCAAGCAATGGCATTTGCTCCTTGTACTTGGTGGGCAGGGCCAGGGCAAAAGGCGCGCCCGTGTCCAGGTGCACTTTGGCTTCGTGCCCCGCGACCTTCACCGGCAGGGTTGGCAGCATTTCATCAGCACTGTAGGAAAAGCTCCTCCTACTATCTGCTTCCGCTAACGCCCCTTTGCGCAGAGTGATCGTTTTTCCGGGATAATCAAAAGTGAGCAGATACCCGGGAAACGATAGCGCGCTCAAGACGCCGCGCGGTGGTCTGTCAACGTTGGCGAACATGGCTGTGATGGGACCATCATCGGCCTCTACGTCGCTCAGCTTTATCGCACCTATCGTGACCTCCTTCATCGGGCGCTCACCTAACGACAGCTCATCGACAAGTCCGGAATCGATCACTGTGTTCGTTGCGCCCGTGTCGAGGATGAATAGATACGGTCCCTTGCCATTGATCTTCGCTTCCACCATTGGACGGCCGCCGATATCGAGCATCAGAACCGAAGCACCTTCCGCTGGAATCTCGATCTTCGGATGAACGTCGGCGGCAAAAGCCGCGTTGCCTGAAACGATCACTCCTGCCGCGAGTGCAAGCCAGACCATACGAAAGCGGCCCGCCAGCTGAGCTACAACATTTGTCATTTCTTTTATGACAAGCCGAGCCTGACAAAGGTTACACGCATTTGCTGCGCGGCTCTCAGCCGCTCCGCGCGCTATTCTCGCTGCGGCATTAAGGCAGACTCGAGGTAAAGCATCTGACTGGGTGAGTAGACTGTGAAGGGTGTCGCCAAAACAACCGCCGCACAGAAGGAAAATCGGACTGAACCCGCACAGATATCTAACGAAACACCAGATCAGCGACGGCTGGCCGCACAGCAAATGATCGCGCAGTGAGCGTGGAACTCATCGAAAGTGCAATCTCGCCGCTGCCAGACGTTCGCTGCATCGCTGGGTTCATTTGACCGGTGCTCCGAAAACCTTTGGGCCTGGCTGCGAATGACTTCCCATTCCACACTGGTCCATCCACAAGCCGTATAGGTTAGGATCCGTCACATTGTACGGTCCTTTCAGTCGGCGAGCTTTCTCCTTGCCGATGCGATAAGTAACAGCCTTGAACGTCTTTCTATCCACCCACCTATAGACGATCGTCACCGTCTTGGAGTCGTCCGTCCACTTGGCACAAAAAGCGTCAGCACCACTGTCGAGCGCTTCGCCCAGGCCTTCGAGAGGCCCAATCTTTTTGCCGGAGACAGCGTTAGTCAAAAAAAGGTGAAAGTGGTCAGAACCCGATTCGCCCTCGCCGTGTGCGGTGACAGCAAATTGTCCATTCGGTGAAATGCCACTCGCAACGGTGACATACTCCTCCGGGCCGTATTCGTATGTTGACGTAGCAAGAGCGGCGGTCGCCGGAATGAGTAAGGCGAAGACAGCGGCAAATGTGCGTAGAATGATCATAAGATAAAGACGCGCCTAACGACAGACCACTCAGCTACGACCGCCGGGGGGCCGAGGCGGAATTGGAACCAATAAAATTTGGTCACCACAAAAGATAAACGCGTCACCGGTGGCCGTTAGCTGCATCGCCTGGTTAGATGCGCGTGTGCAACTCGCGCTGTGAGCCATGTCAAACCAATCACGACGGCGAAACCGGTATAGCGCAATACATCGGCGGGAATGGCGATAAGCGGATTCTCTCGCGGCTCAAAGAAGCCTTGCATGATGTATGAATCGGACCCTCCGAACTGAAACAGATGATGCTCGATCCCGAACTGGATGAAAAAGTCATGGAGGTGAGCCATAACGAGGGCAACCGAACCCACGAAGAGCAGAAAGCTCGGAATACCGCGGAACCGCCGGAAGAGGTAGACGCAGATGGCCAAAAGCAGCAGCGTGGCAATCAGACGCTGATCGTCCCATCGCAAAAGCTGTCTCCAGACGAAACCGTATGCGAGGAGTGCCAAAGGCATCGCGATGATCGCTGCGCCGAGTGCAATGAGCGTTCTCAGCATCTAACGAGAATAAGATGAGCGACGGCTGGCGGGAGAGCGCGTCGCTGCGGGTTTAGGTTGGAATTTCATCCGAAGTGAGGAATCAAAGCTGCCAGCCGTTCGCTCCATCGCATGGTTAGGCGACATTGGTAGAATGGGCGAAGAATCTCCGAATAATCAGATGAATGCCGGCCCCCACTCCTGCTCCGGCCACACTCAAAAGTGAGTAAAAACAGAGGAAAACGAGTCCCAGCGGCCATAAAGGACCTGAGCGGTAGCACACGAGCACGAGCGCAAAACCGACTAGCTGTCCGACCCACGCGCCCGCAGCCCAAAGCCAAAACCGCCGCGCCGAGAGGCAGGCTGGAATCAAGCCCGCAACAACGAGGGCGGAGTAGTAATAGCTCGGTGACGCGTCCCAAGGCTCTTGCTGCCCAGCGAGCACGGGTGACAACAACCAGATCAGTGCTCCCAAAAGTGCTGACAAGCCGAAGAGCAGCGGAGATTTAGACGTCGTTTTCATGGAGACGCTCTTGTCGCCTAACGAGACACAAGATCAGCGACCGCTGGCGAGGGCGCGTGTGGCTGCTGGTTGGATGTGGAAGTCATCGGAAGCGGGAACGCGGTGCGGCCAGCGGTTCGCTGCATCGCCTGGTTAGATGTTTTGGTGTGCCGCAGAGCTTCCATTCCGAGTGATGACGCCGCGCAGCCAATCGAGCGCTAGGCCAACAGCAGCCCAGTGTGCACCCCCACAAAGAACCGATCCAAGCGCAAAAAGCGGAGTCGAGCCGTGGTCGAATATCGGCGCGTAGGCCATGATCCCCCGGAAAGTCTGCGATAGCCATCCACAGCCAAATCATGTCCCGCTCCGGATCGGTCGGCGACGTAAGCCACATCGCGTAGACCAGCGCAACGACCACGGCGTGCAGCGCGAACAGGAACGCTGCGATCGGCCAGCGCCTGATCATGGCGGTGACGCGCAACATCTAACGAGAACAAGATGAGCGACGGCGGACGAGGGCGCGCATCGCTCGCAGTGAATATGTGGAAGTCATCTTAGATGTGGACACACAGCGGTCCGCCGTTCGCTCTATCGCATGGTTAGGTCGTTTGGGCTGCAAAATATGCGCGTGCGTCCTGAATGGTTTTGAGGCCCCGCAGTCTGCTGCGGCAGCTGACGGCGCGCGAAAGGAAGGTTCTGGGCAACGCGGGATCGGGAGTGCCGCGTGGTACGATGCGAAACGTGCCGCTGCGAAACTTCTCCACGGTCTCCAAAACTTCGCCGACATAGGGCTGTCCGGTCTCGTCGCAAAACTCATACTCGCCAAATTCGACGTCGATGGTCTCCAGCTGCGCTTCGGCTTCCGCGACCGAGCTGTAAATCGCCATGGTGCTGTCACGATCAATCACGAGGAGCATTAGACCTAACAAGAAGTAGGCCGAATTATTCCGCAATTAAAGGCGGGAAAATTCGGCCTAATCCAGAAACTCATCTGAAGCCCCGCCTGGCGGGACAGTGCGACGCTTAACTCTCGCGCTCGCCGCGGATGAACTGTTCGACGCTGCGGAAGGCTTCGTCGTCGGTCATCTGCACCGGCGGATGTTTGGAGAAGAAAGCGGACGGCGAATGCAACACGCCGCCGATCCCGCGATCGAGCGCCAGTTTGCAGCAGCGGATCGAGTCGATCGCCACGCCGGCGGAGTTCGGCGAGTCTTCCACGGAAAGTTTGACGTCGAGCTCCATCGGCACGTCACCGAACATCTTTCCTTCCACCCGGATGTAACAGATCTTGTTGTCGTTCTGCCACGGCACGTAGTCGCTCGGTCCGATGTGAATGTTTTCGTCGTCGAGACGATCGCCGATGACCGACTGCACCGCCTCGGTCTTGGAAACCTTCTTGGAAGCGAGCCGGCTGCGATTGAGCATGTTCAGGAAGTCGGTGTTGCCGCCAGTGTTCAACTGGTAGGTCCGCTCCACGCGCACACCGCGCTTGCGGAAGAGATCGACAATGGTGCGATGCAAAATGGTCGCTCCGAGCTGCGCTTTGATGTCGTCGCCGACGAGCGGCAGGTTTTTGTCGGAAAAACGCTTGGCCCAGGCCGGGTCGCTGGCGATGAAGACGGGGATGTTATTGACGAAACCGAGGCCCGCTTCGAGGGCGCAGCCGGCGTAGAAGCGAGTCGCTTCTTCCGAGCCGACCGGCAGGTAATTGACCAGGATCTCGGCAGCGGAATCGCGCAGCTCGCCGATGATCTGTTCGCGAGTGGATTCCTTCTCCAACGGCATGAAGGTGCGCAGCGGATCGTAATCGCGCATGTGCTCGGCGTAGCTATCGAAGACGCAGCCCATCTGCACGATGGTGCCGGTCTTTTTAATTTTTTCGCAGAAAATCTTAGTGCAGTTCGGCGGCGCAAAGATCGCTTCGCTGACGTCGAGACCGACTTTCCGCCGGTCGATATCGAAGGCAGCGACGACCTCGATGTCGTGCGGCTCGTAGGAGCCGATTTTACGGTGCATCAGCCCGACGTTGCCGCTGCTGTTACTGCCGCGATAGAAATTGATTCCCTGGATCAGGGAACTGGCGCAGTTGCCGACACCAACGACGGCGATTCTTATTTTACTCATGGAAAAAGGTTAAGGTAGCCGGAGGGCAGAACCTCAGGCAAGGTGCTTTTGCTGTAGGGTAAGGTAGTGAAAACGCCGGCCCCCTTCCCGGGGGTAGCGAAGCGGGAATTTTTAGCGTATTCTGGAGCTTGTGCAAGCACTTAGCGGCTAGCCCGTATTTGCCGGGAATTTCATTGCAACCGAGCTTGCGCCGAAAAGATAAATAAGGGGATGCGCGGGGCTGTCGCTCTAGTGTTATTAATCCTGCTCGCTGCCTCGACCGAGGGCTGGGCCGGCCCCTCTTATAATGTCGAGCAGGCGGTCACCCTGGCCGGCAGTCAGAACCCCGATGTTCAGATTGCCCAAAAAAAGGTGGAAGCCGCTCGGGGGGGAATACTTGAAGCGCGCTCCGGTTATCTGCCCTCGGTGGTTTCGACCGGGCTTTTTCGCCAATTTCAGCACCAATCTGATTCGAGCCTGCGGGATCAGGAATACAACGCGGCGGTGCGGCTGGTTCAGAATCTTTACTCCGGCGGAGCGGTCCCCAGCCAGGTCGCGATCGCCCGGCTGAACCTGGAAAAACAGAATCTCGAGCTTCAGGCAGTGGCCAATCGCGTGGCCATGGACGTGCGGATTGCCTTCAACGAACTCCTGCTCAACCAGGCCAAGATCCGCGTGCGCGAGCAGTCCGTGGGCGTTTTGCGCGAGGAATTAAAAACGCAGCAGGACCGCTTTACCGCCGGAACAGTCGGCCAGCTCAACGTCAGCCGTGCCGAAGTGGCCCTGGCCAGCGAAGAGCCACAGCTGATCGATGCACAAACCCAGGCCAACACTTCCTACCTTCGCCTGGCCGAACTTTGCGGATTCGACGCCAAAAATCGGCCGCTGATCGTCGGTCAGCTGCAATACCGGCCGCGTCATCCGGACCTGAACGAATGTCTCGGCCGGGCGGACACGGAGCGGCCGGAGATTCGATCGAAGGAAATCGATGTCGAGATCGAAGAAGCGCAGGCGAAGCTCGATCGAAGCGAAGTCCGTCCAACCCTGGAGGCTTTTTCCGGTTACGAAGTTTACAACGAACGTGACCCCACCCTCGGGCACGAGTTCAACCACGGTTACGTGGTCGGCTTAAATGCGCGCTGGCATATCTTCGACGGCTTCGCCACCAAAGGCCGGCTGCTGGCGACGCGCGCGCGCCGGGATGCGGCGATGCAGGCGCTGGAAGCGGCGCGGCGCTCCGTAGCATCCGATGTGCGCAGCGCGTTTCTCGATCTCCAGCAGGCCGATCGCGTCCTCGAGTCGGAGACGCGCAATGTGCAAACGGCGGACGAGTCGCTCGATATCGCCAAGTCAAACGCGGGCGCCGGTCTGGGGACCCAGCTAGACGTGTTGCAGGCGGCTTCCGATGTCACGCGCACGCGCACGACACGGCTGAGCGCAATTTATCTGCACAACGTCGCGGTGGCGCGGCTGGCCCGCGCGGTGGCGGCCGGGCCTAACGATCTCGAATTTACGCGCAAGCTGAGCAAGGCCGAAGCGAAGGCGAAGGAGCAGTCAACCGCACAGGCGTTGGATATGGCGCGCCCGCCGACCAAGCTGACCGAGCGATGAAGCCGAGTAAATTGCGCTCGTCGCGGCCAGTGAATCGATCGAAGTTTGCCAGGCAGCGACTTGCGCCGTTCTTGTTTTTGATTGCCGTCCTCACGCTTGGAGGACAGCGCGCCGAGGGGCTAACCCTCGATCAAGCCATGCAGCGGACGGTCGAAAGGAACCCCGACATCCAGGCCGCCAAACTGGAAATCGAGAAAGCGACGGGGCGTCGACTGGTCCTGCGCTCGATCAGTTTGCCCGACGTGGTGATCGGCGCGGTCGGCGGTGACCAGGGCGGACATCGTGCCGGTCAAAGCCCTAACCAGCTGTTCGGATTCGGCTACGGCACTCTCACCCAGCCACTCTTCAACGCGGCTATTCCCGCTTCCTATCGCCGCGGCAACATCGAGGTCTTGATTGCGGAACAGCAGCTGAACATGGTTCTGACGCAACATCTCTACGGCACCCGCGTCACCTATTATACCGGCTCCTATAATCAGCAGTTGAAGCAGCTGACCCAGGAGCAACGCCAGCACCTGCAAAGCGTGACCGACGCGCAGCAGGCGCGGCTGCAGGCGGGATTGTCGCAGCGCAATGCGCTGATCGGCTCGGAAGTTCAAACTCGCGAGCTCGATCCTCGGATCGAAGCCGCCGACCGCGCCTACCAGGGCTCGGCCCTGTCCCTCGCCGAAAGCATGGGCGACGACCTAACCGGTCGGTTTCCGCTGCCGCAAATGGAATCGCAGTTGAAGTACGCGGCGGTTCCGCTGGACGTGGCTGCAGCCACACAGGCGGCTCTGACTCAGCGCGCGGATATCAAGCTGGCGCGCTTGATGGTGCAGG
This sequence comes from uncultured Verrucomicrobiae bacterium, assembly GCA_963746035.1. Classification (GTDB taxonomy): domain Bacteria; phylum Verrucomicrobiota; class Verrucomicrobiia; order Chthoniobacterales; family UBA10450; genus JBBRDU01. Next base: position 1,101,024 of record CAVUZN010000003.1, read on the forward strand.
CGGCAAGGGAAGACGAGCGCATCATGGTGGCGGCTTATTACCCGGTGATCAACGGCCTCCTGCAAGGCGAATACATCCCGGTCTCGGGAATCCGGCGGCAAGCGACCGGGACGGTTCATCGTTCCGACGACATTATTTCGTCGGAGCTGCGCGAAGGCGCCGCCTACACCTGGCGCGTGATCGACAACGGGAAAGTCACCGGGCAGGTTCGTCAGCGCCGAGCTGCGCGCGAGATGAATGAGATTCTGCTGAAACGAATGGAGAATGCCATACCGCGAGACCTCTCGCGGATCGAATCGACTTTGCAGGCGATCGACAAAAAATACGCCTCCCTGACCCAGGCCACGAGTTCCGCGGAGCGGACGGTGGCGACGATCGACCAGAATCTTTCCAGTGGGGTGGCTTCACGGCTCGAGTCCCGCCTGGCCGAGAACGCTTCACTTGACGTGCGCACCGGATTGCTCAGCCTGGCTTACCAGCAGAAGCTCGCCCTCGCGGAATTGGATCGCGTGACCGGGCGCTATTTCCAATACTCGGACGAAGCTCAGCCTAACAACCAAAACCCGCGTCCTTGAAACTGCCGTCCCGTCAAACTCTCGTCTGGACGGTGCCGATCCTCGTCGTCATCGGGGCGATCATCTGGTACTGGATGCTGCCGTTCGCCGAAGTGACGACGGTGAAGCGCGGCACTGCGATCGCAGCCGTCTATGGGACAGTCCGAATAGAAGCGGCTTTCGTGGTGCGAGTGCGCGCGCAAAACGCAGGCTTCATTCACCTGGCCGAGCGGTTTTCGGCCGGCCGCGGCGCGATCGGCAACCAGTGTCACTAAGGGCGAATTGCTCGCCAGCATCGCGGACGAGGCCACCGCGCGGCAGTTAAAACAGGCACGCGCGGAATTGCAATCCGCGCAGGAACGCGCCGCCCTGCCCCTGCCTTCGTCAGAGCTGCTCAAGACGGCGGAAGACACCGTGCAACGCCTGGAGAAACTGCCGGCTCGGCAACGTGCCAGCGGTCGATTTTCAAAAAGCGAAAAGCGAAGTGAATCGCCTGCGCGCGGTGGTCGACACGGAGCGGATCGAACGGGAACGCAACCTGAGCGCGCTGGAAGACGCGGCCAAGAAGCTCGAGGCGCAAATGAAGAACTCGGAGATTCGCGCGCCGATGGATGGTCTGCTCACCAACATCACCACGATCGACGGCGAACTCGTTGGCGAATCGAACGAGCTCTTCACTGTGGCTTCGCGCAAGACCTACGTGCGCGGCGAAGTGAACGAAGAAGATGTGGGCGCGGTGAAGATTGGGATGAAAGCGAACATCCAGCTTTACGCCTATCAAACGCAGCAGTTTGTCGCCACGGTCAGCTCGATTCAGCCCGCGGCCGATCCGGAGACACAGCGTTACACCGTCGTCCTGCAAATGGAACGCAGTCCGGACAACCTGATGTCGGGCATGACGGGAGAGATGAACATCATCACTGGGACCCATAAAAATGTGCTGCTGGTCCCGAGCCGCGCCGTCCTGGTAGACCAGGTGCTGGTGGTGAGTCACGGGATCGTGCAGAAGCGCACGGTTAAGGTCGGCTACCATACCCTCGATACCACCGAAGTGACGAATGGTCTGTCGTTAGGGGACCGGGTGGTCGTGGCCGACCAGGATAGAATTGCATCCCGGCCGAATGGTGCGGACACGGGCGGTGCACTTCTCGCCGGGCAAACGAGCGTTCGTGACGCCTCCGCTTTACATTGCTTTTCGTTTTCTCAGCCACCGCAAACGCCCGCTCCTGCTGAGCCTGAGCGGGGTCGTCTTCGGGGTCGGCTTCTTTCATTTGCACCCAGGCGCAAACGGAAGGCTTTGCGAATTTCTTCATCGATTCGACCCTCGGCAGCAATGGCGCGCTGGTGATTCGCTCCCGTTTTCAGAACAAGAGCAAGGCGATCATGCAGGAAAAAGCACCGCGCCCGGGGACGGTCCATCGCCAGTATTTCGAGGGAATCCAGAACCCGAACGAGATCATGCGCGTCAGCCGGCAGTTCTCCAACGTGGTCGCCTGCTCGCCCGTGCTCCGCGGCAACCTCAATGCGCGTTCCGGTTTTGAAAACGCGACCGTCGACCTGATGGGAATCGAGCCGGCCCTTCATCTGCAAACGACCAATCTCGCCAACCAGCTCGTGGCTGGCAGCATCGATGATTTCCGAAACAAGCCGGCTTCGGTCATCATCGGCTCGAGGCTGGCCGAAGCTTTCAACCTCGAAGTGGGCGATTCCATCCAGCTCCTCTCGCCCGGCGCGAGCTATCGGCGCTTCGCTGTCGCCGGCATCGCGCGCAGCGGTGTGGGCGCGGTCGATTCGACGCGCATTTACAGCCACGCCCGCGTCGCCCAGGCCCTGCTGAAGAAGCCCTATACTGCCTCGATGATCGTCTACAAATTGCGTGATCCCGACCGCGCGCCGGCCTTGGCCAGGCATTTCGAAACGCTCTTCAATCATGACGCGCTGAGCTGGCAGGATCGCGAAGAAGCAAATCTTCAGCTCTTCCTCACCCTGCGCATTTCGGCGGCCATCACCGTGTCGCTGATCATTCTTCTCGCCGGCTTCGGGATTTTCAATGTGCTGACCATGTCGGTGCTGGCGAAGGTGAAGGAGATCGCCATCCTGCGCTCGATGGGTTACCGGGAGCGTGATATCGCGGCCATTTTCCTGTGGCAGGGCGCAATGATCGGCGGCGTCGGCTCTTTGCTCGGCTGCTTGTTAGGCGTGGCCCTGACCTGGAGTGTTTCGCACATTCCGATCAAGGTGCGCGGTCTTCTTTATGCCAACCACTTCCTGGTCACCTGGCATTGGACTCATTACCTGGAAGCGACTATTCTTGCGTTGATCGCGGTGTCCATCGCCAGTTATGTCCCGGCGCAACGCGCGGCCAGTCTGCCTCCGGTCGCGACGTTACGAGGATCGAGTGTATGAGCGCCGCACCTTGTCTCGTCTGCGAAAATCTCGAGCGCTATCTCGGCGAAGATGAATCGCGCGTGCACGCCCTGCGCGGAGTCTCGCTCCAGCTCGAACCCGGAAGCGCGTTCATGCCGTGGTCGGACCGTCCGGCTGTGGCAAGAGCACGCTGCTTTACATTCTCGGCCTGCTCGATCACCCGGACGGCGGCCATGTCGCGATTGAGTCGGAACCGGTTTCACATCTTTCGGACGAACAGATGTCGCGGCGGCGCAACGAATTCATCGGATTCATTTTCCAATTTCACTTCCTGATGGAGGACTTCACCGCGCAAGAGAATGTGATGATCCCGATGCGGAAATTGGGCCGGCTGAGCGAGCCCGAGATGCTGGATCGCGCAGCCTACCTGCTCGGGGAGGTTGGGCTTGGCGCCAAGATACAACGGCCGAGCCGCCATCTTTCCGGCGGCGAACAACAGCGCGTAGCGATCGCGCGCGCGCTGGCTAACGATCCGCGCGTGATCCTGGCCGACGAACCGACCGGCAACCTCGACACCAAAAATTCCGAGCGCGCCTTCGACCTTTTAAAGCGGTTGGTTCGGGAAGGTGACAAGGCGCTTTTCCTGGTCACGCACAACCAGCAAATCGCGGAAGCGTGTGACTGGATACACGAAATGCAAGACGGGCGGATTGTCTCGACGCATTCCCGCCTCGCCTGAAACAATTTCCCTGGAATGAGTGTGGAAGCCATCGCCCCGCCGCCCACTCCGCTCTCCGGCGACATCGCGGTCGCGCGCGACGAGACCCGCGCGGAACTGAAGCGCGGCGCGCTGCAGAACACGATTGCGATGCTGGCCTCGAACTTCCGGGGCGTTTTCACCTTCCTGGTGGCGCGCCTGCTTGGGCCGACCGCGCTTGGCACTTTTTCGGTGGCATGGGCAAACATCGATCTAATCAGCAAGATTTCGGTAGGCGGCCTTGATAATGCGACCACTACTTTCATCGCCCGCGCCGAGGCTGCCGGCGAACACGCGCGCACTCGCGCGCTCCACCTGGCCGCGGTTATACTGGTGCTGGTTCAGTCGTTAGTCATTGTCACTGCTGGCATCACACTGCTGCGGCTTTTCGGTTCAAATCTGCGCTATCCGCCGGAGATGATTTCCGCCCTCGCCTTCCTGCTTTGCGCCTTGCCGGGAGTCGGCCTTTACCGCGTGAACACTTCTGCTTCACGCGGGATGAAGGTGATGAAGCACGATATCTTCTCGCGCGGAACGACGGAGCCGCTCGTCACCACCCTCGCATTTCTGATCGCGCTTGGCTTCGGGGCGCATCACTACGCTCCTGAATGGGCGGCGATCGCGGGTACTACTGCCTCCGGTCTGGTCGCGCTCTTCCTGGCGGCACGACTTTTCCGAGCGCGCCCGCCTGCCGTGGCAGGCTCGATCCGGGCGGAGGTCCTGCCCCTGATGAGCTACGCCGCGCCGATAACGGCCTATCAACTCCTGAACGCTTTCATTCTTCGGCTCGACGTCATCATGCTCGGCTGGTTTATCGGCCGGGCGCCGGGCGTGACGCTCACCACCGTCGGCATTTACGGCGCGGTCGTGGAAGTCGCGGGCGGACTGCGCAAGGTGAACCAAAGTTTCAATCCAATCTTCGCGCCGGTCGTCGCCGGCATGACGGCAACGGGCGATCAGCAGCGTGCAGCTGCGACCTACGCGCAGATCGCGCAATGGATGTTGTGGATTCTGCTGCCGGCGGTTGGTGTGATGGCCTTATCCGGCTCGGTCATTCTCCTGATTTACGGAAAAGCCTTCGCGCAAGGGGGAGCCTGGCTGGCCATTGTTGCCGCTGCCTGCGGCACCAACGCATTCGTTAGCTTGGGAGAGACGGTGATTCTGGTGCAGCGGCCCCGTCTCAACCTGATTAACTCGATTATCGCCTGCGCGGTGGCGGTGGTGGCGAACCTCTGGCTGATTCCGCGCTACGGCATCACCGGCGCGGCCGTTGGGATTCTTGTTCCCTACGTGGTGCAAGGCGTCCTGCGCGCGCTGATCCTTCGCTTCGTCTTTCGTTGGCGGAACGACTGGAGCATGCTCGCGCCTCCGATCGTTGGGGTCGTGGTCGCATTTATTCCCGCTGTGATTTTGCATCGAGTTATGGCCGGGTTAGCCGGTCAGCTCGCTTCCGGTGTCGTCTTTCTGCTTGTTTGCGGCGGGGCATGGCTATTCTTTTCGCGCTCGAAGAAACTCGACCGATGAAAAAAATTCTTCTGACCGGAGCCAGCGCCGGAATCGGACGCGCCACCAAAGACGCTTTGCTCGCCGCCGGTCACGAACTCTGGGGAACTTCGCGGGATCCGTCTCGTCTTCCGAGCGCGGAACGCTTTCATCCCGTTCAGCTCGACCTGACCGACTCGCACTCCATTACTACCGCCTTCGAGCACGCGCGGAACGAAGCGGGACGTATCGACGTTCTTATTAATAATGCGGGGAGCGGCCATTTCGGTCCGGGCGAGCGGATCAGCGAGCAGCAGTTGCGCGACCAATTCCAGGTTCTGGTCTTCGCTCAGATTCAGTTGATGCAATCGGCGCTGGCGCACATGCGCGAAAACGGCGGCGGGACGATCATCAATGTGAGTTCGCTGGCTTCGCGGCTACCCGTGCCGTTTATGTCGGCTTATAACGCAGCCAAGGCTGCCATGGCCTCATTCACCATGTCGGTTCAACTCGAGCTGCCGGGCCCGAGCATTCGGCTGATTGATTTCCAGCCTGCCGACATCAAAACGGAATTCAACGATCGTATCCGGGTCGAAGCCGAGGATCCTCTTTATCGTGATCTCGTGCAGAAAACATGGGGCATCGTTGACCAAAATATGAAGGCCGCGCCTGGCCCGGAGAAAGTCGCGCGAGCAATCCTGGCCTTGGTGGAGAGCGAGACGGGCTCGCCGCGGCTAACCGTCGGTGGGTGGTTCCAAGCGCAGGTCGCGCCCTTCATCAACCGCTTTCTCCCCCAGACCGTACGCATCTGGGGACTCCGGCAATACTACCGAATGCCATGAGTTCCTCGCGTGCTCTCGTTCAGGATGCCGTCATCCTGATGGCTGGCCTGGGCTCGCGTCTGCGCGTCAACGGCGAAGACATCCCCAAGCCGCTCTTCCCCTTTCTCGGCCGGCCGTTAGCCGTATACACGCTGGAAATCCTCGCCCGCGCCGGCATCAAAAATATTTATGCGATCACGGGATTCGAGCACGAGATCATCACGGCGAAACTGGCGGGGCTCGCGCCGGCGGGCGTGAATCTTCATTTCATTCACAACCTCGAGTTTCGAAAGCAAAATGGAATCTCGGTGCTGAGCGCGGCCGGCATTGTCTCTTCCCCGTTTCTGCTCAGCATGAGCGATCATCTTTTCGAAGACTCCATGGTCGAGCTCCTGACTGGCCGGCCGGAACCGGATTGCGTTTCGGTCGCGATCGATCGGAAGGTTGATTCGATCTTCGATCTCCCGGACGCGATGAAACTCACGACCAAAGGCGATCGCGTTGGAGAAATTGGCAAGAACCTGGAGAAATTCGATGCCATCGATACGGGCCTCTTTCTTTGTTCAAGCCGGTTCTTCGATTACTTGAACCGGGCCAAGGTGAACGGGGATTGCAGTTTGTCAGACGGTATTCGTCTGGCCGCGGCGGAAGAAAAAGCACACGTAGTCGACATTGGGCCGGCCTGGTGGCAGGACGTGGACACGCGAGAGATGCTGGCGGAAGCGGAGCGGCGCTTCGCCAGCAAAGTAAAGTGCCGTTGATGCCTTCGGGCCCGGGACAAGCGACGCCGGTTAGGTCCCGCGCCTGCCCGCGGCGCGCGCGACGGCCACCAAAGTCAGTGCGAAGCTGCCGAGACTCACCGCCAGCCAGAGATGCAGAATCCATTGCGGGAGACCTACGATCGCGAGCAACAGAAAAACGAGGACGGAGACATCGCGTTTGGTTAGCTGAAAGAGAATGCTCACTCCCCTGCGGCCGAGAATCTGAATACCGGAGTGTTCGATCACGCCCTGGTGCCGCCGATAAGCGGATTCCATCAGATTGGCCTGAGCAACGCGTTGATTCTTCCAGCGCCAGAGGGTGATCTCGTTCAGAACAAGGGCAATCGTACAAAAGACGCTCTCGAGAAAATAGCGATCGCCCCACTCCCTCATTCGATACAAACCGAGTCCGAGACCAAGCAGGAACAGAACATTGCCGATCTGATCGCAAAAGTGATCGAGCAACGCGCCGTTAGGCGTTTCGAGATACTTCGCGCGCGCCATCTCGCCATCGCATCCATCAAGAACGCTGAAGAGCTGCAGCAGGATGCAGCCGACCACGATCGATAGGTATCGTCCATCGAGGAGAACGAAGAAGCCGATGACGGGCAGGATCAGGATCGCGATTGTCCATGCTCCCGGCGAAATCGAAGACTGCAGGAGATATCGGGTGACCGCGCGTGAAAGCGGCCGATTCAACCAGCGTGAAACCAGGCCATCTTGTGGTTTGGCTAAGCCGCGCAGGAGCTCCGTCTCCACCGCGGGGATCTGGCCGGCCTCGTTAAGCCAGCGCCATTTCAGCTGACCTCCGGCAGGGGCCGCATCCTTGCGCCCGGAATGCAGCTCGAAGAGCGCCGGCCACTCGATGGTGGAATCAATGGTGACGGTGAAGGCCTTAACCGTTTCATCGAGGTCGCCGGGAAACGGACACAAGCGTGTGCTCAGCAAACAAACGTCACCCGTAATCTCTTCGCCGGGAGTGATCACGCCGAGGGGAAGAAAACTACGGACCGATTGAACGTCCCCAGAGGTGCGGCCACCCGGTTGCCAAAAGATAGAAAGCTCAACCTCCCGCCCACCTTTCGCCCAGTCGTTAACCGCCAGCACCAGGCGCTCCAGCTGCGCCAATCCTGCCACCTCCCAACCCGCCGTCTCATCTGCAAGGATGATTACCTGGCGAACGGAATGGTTAGTCTCAGTCATGAGGCACCGGCAATATCGCGGTGGTAAATGCGAAAAGTCTTATAACGCTTTGCGCCCATTCCCTCAATAAAGCGGTTAACCATGACATTGTCTTCCAGCGTCATGCTCAGCTCACCGGTGAAACCGCGCTTAAAAGCTTCGTCCATCAGGTGGAGGACGAGCATTTCGGCCACACCGGCACGACGATATTTTTCGACGACGCCGAGAGCGACCAGCCGCCCGGTTCGGATCTTGAAAAAGCGATAGTAAATGAGCTTGAGCAGTCCAATGGGCAGCCCGAACGAGGTCAGGCGTCCGTTGATCTGCTTGAACGCAACGTTGATGTCGGGAACACCGATGACAAAGCCGACGGGTTCGGCGCCGATCTCGGCAATCAGCATCGCCTGCTTAACGATGAGCGGCTTCAATTCCTTCGCCATGTGTTCGATCTCGGCGTCGGTGAAGGGGACGAAGCCCCAGTTTTTTTCCCACGCCTGATTGTAGATCTGACGGATGCGGTGACTTTCTTCCTCGACCTTCTTCAGGTTAACCGAGCGAATGGTCACGCCCATTTTGCCTCCGCGCGCGTTGGCGATCTTGCGCAGCCGCTCGAAGGGCGCCGGGTATTCCGAGAACCACCAGGCATACCAGTCGCGCGCTTTGCTGAACCCGGCGTTCTCGATTAGGCGCGCGTAATAGGGCGGGTTGTGTGAGGTCAGGAGTGTCGGCGGATGTTCAAAGCCGTCGATCAGGAGCGCGCAGACGTAGTTGGTGGAATAATCGATCGGACCAAGGATTTCGGTGCGGCCCTTCGCGCGAATCCAATTCTCCGCCGTCGCGAGAAGTGCGTTCGCCACGTCCTGGTCATCGATGGATTCGAAGAGGCCGAAGCAGCCGACCTGGCTTTCATGCAGAGCGTTAAAGTTCGGATCGTCGCTGGCCATGATCCGGCCAACGATCTCCCCGTCGCGACGAGCCAGGAAAAGCGCGGCGTCGCCGTGCCGATAAAATGGATGTTTTCCCCGGTCGAGAAATTCTTTCCGCTCGATGATCAGTGGCGGAACCCAGGCGGGATCATTCCGGTAGATCTTCCAGGGGAACTTGATGAAGAGATCGCGGTCCTTTTTGGTTTCTACCGGCTTAACGACGATCTCGGACACGGGCGTTTCCTCAGGCAGCGGCGACGGCGCCAGGCTTTGCGACCAGATTCAAAAGTGAATCGGACATTTTTCTTTGCTGAAGAAGCAAAGCGATAAAGAGCACGTTGAAGACGGTGAGCTCAGCCCAAAAGAACCAGACAGGTTGGCCAAGGATGAGAACGAGGAAGAGCAGAAGCATGCGGGTGTTGGTCATGAGGAAGCCCCAAAGACGAAAACTTGGTCCGACCATCTCACGGTACCGATTCCGCCACCACGCCGGAGTGCCGTTGGCAAACTGGCGGTTAACCGTCTCCTTCAGCTCGACCAGGTGCGGAGCGAAACCTTCCTGCTGACGCGTTGCGTTCCTGTAAATGGCGAGCAGCAATTTGGTTCCAAAAGAATCCGACCAGCGCAGCTGCCGAAATTCGGTGGACAGGTCTTGCGAGGAATCGAAGTCGCCCCGACCGCGGACAAAGTAGAGAAAGGCGTTGCGAGAGTAATCGGCCGCGGCCGCCTGCAGCCCGTGACTCAGCCCGGCGGAGATGACAAGCAAGGCAATCGTGCCGGGGAAGCCTTGGTTGAGGAGACGCAGTCCCAGATGAAGGTAGATGTTAATAAAGATGGCGTGGTCGACCAGGCTGTCGATGATGCGGCCGTTCCGGCTTTGCGAATTCGTTAGGCGAGCGAGTTGGCCGTCGGCGTTATCGAAGGCATTCGCACAAATGTGCAGGAGCATGCCGATAAAGTTCAGGCGCAGATCCTGGTAATAATAGAGATGGCCGGCGCACAGTCCGAAAAGGCCGCCGAGCAGGGTTACGCCCGAAGGGGTCATCTTTAGTCGCGCGAAAAACTGCGCCAGCCGGAAACCGACCCGCCGATAAAAATAGAGATCGAGAATGCCTTCGAATTCGCGGCCTTTGAAGGTCGCTTCCAGGGTGGAAGCGGGCGGCGCGATCGGCTCCCCCATTTTGTCCTGGGAAAGGGGCTAAGCGCTGGCCGCCTGCAACTCCGCCGGAGTGAGCGTATCAGCGAGAATGTTGAGCGCCTCGTCGAGGTCGGCACGCGTGTGCATGGCCGTAACGCAGGCGCGAAAGCAAACCTTGCTCAGTGGCACCGCCGGATAATCGACCGGGGCGACCCAGAGTCCGCGCGCTCTTAGCTCCAAGCCGATGCGGTACATGCGTCCGCGGTCGCCGATGACCAGTGGCATCACATAGGTGGTCGATTCGCCGGTATCGATTCCGAGGCTGCGCAATTGGCGATGGAAATACTCGGCGTTCTCCCAAAGCTTGGTGCGCAGTTGCGGCTGACGCGTTCCAATCTCGAGCGCCTTCAAGATGGCCGCGACCACGACGGGCGGAAGCGCGCAGGAATAAACATACGGGTGCGCATAGAACCGGAGATACTGCAGCGTTTCTCTCGATCCGGCGACGAAACCGCCGAGCGCGCCAAACGCTTTCGAGAAGGTTCCATAAACGAGCGGAATCTTGTCTTCCACGTTAAATTTTTCGGCTGCGCCGCGTCCGTGGTCGCCCACCGCCAGGATAGAATGCGCTTCGTCCACGAAGACGCTGGCGCCGTGAGCATCGGCCACCGCGATCAGCTCCTTCAATTTTCCAAAGTCCCCGTCCATCGAGTAAATTCCTTCCACGATGACGAGGCGACGCCGGCCCTCATGACGGCTGAGCGCGACCTCGAGCGAAGCCGGGTCGTTATGCTCGAATTTTTCGGTTCGACAACGCGAAAGGATGGCACCGTCGCGCAGGCTGAGATGCGAGCGGTTGTCGAGAATGGCAACGTCGGATTTGCGCAGCATGCCGGAAATGGTGCCGAGGGCGCCGCCGAAACCGCTGTTGAAAAGCATGGCGTCTTCGCGCCCGAGAAACTCGGCCATCCGCCGTTCCAGTTCCCGATGCAGATCGGTCATTCCGGAGAGCATGGGCGAACCGCAGGCGCCGAGACCGTGGGTGCGCAACGCTTGGTGCGCGGCCTCAATCACTTCAGGATGGTTAGCCAGCCCGAGGTAATTGTAGGAGCAAAGGTTGATGACCGGGTGCGCCTTCCCTTCGTAGTTCAAGGTGGTGCGCGCATCGGCGGTGGCGAGCATTTCGGGCTCGTAGAGATCGCGGGCTTTACCGCTGGCTTCGACCCACTTGGCGAAGCTGGCCGGCGCTTGCAGCGGATCGCTGCTCTCGCTGCCGAGGAAATTGCTGAGACTGAGCTTAAAAGGATCTTCGTTCATCGCCATGCACTTTTGGACTGCCGACCCCCGGCAATACTTTGATCTGAACTTACCAGCACATGGCCGCTCATTGATGTATCGAAGAGGTCGTAATTACCTTAAGGGAAGTCCTCGCGATGGCTTCCGAGCCCCGCGGGAGCTCCCATATCGGGGCAGCTATTGTAGCAAGCATGAAGGCTCGGACAAGGTTTTTATAGAACGCCCAGCCAGGAGCTTCTCCGAAGGGAAATTATGGCTTTTCGGCACCGAAAATGGGGAGGAATGAATTCAAAACCCAAAAAGCCAGAAAAGTCTTGGCTGCCTTCCTTTCTGGCTTTCTGGTTTCTAAATTCGGTCTTTAGAGCCGCAGGTGAATGCGTCATTCCCAGCGCCGGGCGCACGCGTGTTTCCCCTTCTCCGGGGAGGGCGCGTGCCCTCACACGCCTGCGATGGCGCCCCCGCCATCGCATTTACTTTATTTGCCATCACCAATGGTTGCGGCGAGGGCGCCGCAACCGGCGTGCGAGGCGCAGGCCCTCCCCAGGCTTGCAGCATCGCGGACGCCGTAGCCACAGTCAGCCTGATAAACAAACCCGGAGCGCCCGCAACCGGCGTGCGAAAATGGGGAGGAATGAATTCGAAAGCCATAAAACCAGAGAAGTCTTCGCTGCCTTCCTTTCTGGCTTTCTGGTTTCTAAATTCATTCCTTCTTCCAGCGTGGGATGATCGGGCGAGACGGAGCGCGTCCCTCGCACTTGCAGGCGTCCCCCAGCCGCCGAAAACGATCAGTTAATCGGCACGCTCAGGCCGATCCGGGCCGATTCGGGCGCCGCGGTCGCCCCGGTCATTCTCGGAGAACGTTTCACTCGCTCCACCCGGCCGGTGACGCTGTAGCGCGGGTCGAAGATGAACTGCAGCAGCAACCGGGTCCAGGAACGGTGCGACTTCAACGGGTCGTAAAACTCTGGGGCCATGGCAGTGAGCCTTGGGAGATTATTCCAGGCGATGGACGGAAAATCGTGATGCTCGTTATGAAAACCGACGTTGAGCGCGAGCCGGTTCAACGGCCCATAATAGCTGAACGTCTCCTGCTCGTCGTCGATGGTGAAATGCTCCTGGACCCAGCGCGCGCCTAAGGGATGGAGGCCGATGGAGAAGAAAAATGAAAAGGCCAAATACAACAGTCCGGCCCCGCCGCAGAAATAGATAATCGCCACATCGTAAGCCAGCGAAGTCCCGATACTGAGGAAAAGCCAGCGACTCCACATGGTGTAACTCTTCACCCGCGGCGGCCGGGTTAGCTGAAACAAGGGATAAAACATCAGCCAGAGCGCCTTGCGCCACCAAACGTTGCGCGCCAGGCGCGCTTCCCAATGGTTAGGCAAATCCACGTCCACCTCGTAGTCGCCCTGGTGCGCGTGATGTTTCAAATGGTAAACGCGAAAACCCATCGCCCCCGGAAAGAGGTTCGGGAAATCGACGAGCATCCCGATCAATCGATTCCAATTTTTATTGCGGAAAATCAAGTTATGCGCCGCATCGTGGATGATGACGTAGCCGGTGTGATTGGCGAACGCGCCGACGGCGAAAGCGATGATGAGGCTGACCCACCAATAGGACATTCCCAGTTTGCCCATGGCGAAGGCGATGGTCGTTTGCAGGATGACGAGCGAAAACGCGATCACCGCGGTGTAAGGATTGCGCCCCATCAGCGTCCGCACTTCCGGGTGGGCCTTGAGAATGGCCTTGGTCCGGTCGGGATGCGGCTGATCAACTTCTGAAGTAAAAAACGGTGTGGTCACGGGTCGCTGCCGGCCGGGGCTGCCGGAATAGGTATGACGAAAACAATAGCAGACCGCCCCTTCTCGCGAAATCCCCCTGTGAAGAAAAGTTCATCTGGCTGGCGCGGGGGCACAGCGGGGAGCCCGATCTGACCCGCCTTCCCCAGACTCGGCCCCAGTCATCCGTAGGCCAGGGAAGCAGAACGTTTCTCCGATCTCGCGCAAGGCGATCCGCTCCGGCTCTTTCGAGAGGGCTTTTTCAAAACGCGTAATGGGTTCGCGAAGGGGTTCGTTACTGAGGCGAAATGTCTGATGATGCACCGGAACAACGAAGCGGGCACCCGCCTGGTCGGCCATTTGGACCGCTTCTTCCGGCGTACAGTGAGTGCGTATCCAGGGGTCGTAACAGCCGATCGGAAAGATCGCGATATCCACGCTTCTTCGCAGCTCGGCGAAGCTTTTCGTTAGGGCGGTGTCGCCGGCAAAAAGAAGACGGCGTCCGGCGCGCTCAATCAGGTATCCATTGTAGCCGCGGTAATCATCCGTTTGCAGTCGCGCTCCCCAGTGATTCACCCGCAGCGCCGTTATCGTGACGGACCCGCGGCGGGTTGCGATCTCAACAGATTCGCCCCAGCGCAGCTCGACGACCTTGCCAAACCGCATCCACCGCAGCAGATCGGCGGTGCGGCTGGCGGTCACCACCTGCGTATCCGCGCCGAACCGATGGAGGGTGCGGGTATCGAGATGATCGAAGTGAGCATGCGAGAGCAGAACCAAATCCACCGGCGGAAGCTGCGCCGGCTCCAGGCCGGGCGCGGTTAGCCGCTTCGGTCCGAGCGTCAATCCCGGCAGACGAATACCGATGCGATTGAAGAGGGCGGGATCGGTGATGATTCGAACACCCATGAAATTGAAAAGAACCGTGGCGTGCCCGAGCCAGGCGAGGGTGAGCTGACTGTCCGGCCAACGGTCCGGCTCCGGGCGCGCGAAGGCAGGCCGAATCCGGCGCTTCCGTTCGGCGACGAAATTCTGAATCAGATAACCCGCCCAGCGGCGAAACCTCCCCCACGACGACGCCAATCGCCCCCTGCTCCTTCTCATTTGAAACAAATCCCTCAACGACGAACTGAGCAAAACCGCCTATTTTCGCAACTGACGAGAAGGAAAAGACGTTGAACTACTACGCCGTCGCGAACTTTCGCTCATGAAACTTTTCCGCCTTGTCTCGCTGCTTTCGCTTGCCCTGCTGACAGGGCAGACGGCGTCCGCGGCCGCGGCCGACCTCTATGAGGGCTGGCTCGATATGTACGACCTGCGCTTTGACGACGCCCACCGTGTTTTCGCCGCCTGGGCGCAAGAGCACCCGGAAGATCCGTTAGGCCCGGCTTCCGACGCGGCCGGTTATCTTTTTTCCGAGCTGGCGCGTTTGGGCGCGCTTGAATCGGAGCTCCTGGTCAATGACATGGAATTCGTTAACCGGAAGAAGCTCAGGCCGGACGAAGGGGTCAAGGCCAGCTTTACCAAAAGTCTAGAACGGGCCGACCAGTTGGCGGACGCCGCCCTGAACAAAAAGGGCGATGACGTTAACGCACTCTTTGTAAAAGCACTTCTTTGCGGATTGCGTGCCGACTACGCAGGCCTGGTCGAAAAGGAAAACCTGCGGGCTCTGTCTTACACTCGGCAGGGCCGGCCTTACGCCGATAAACTTCTGGCGGTGAAGCCGGATGCCTACGACGCCTACCTTTCCCTGGGCGCAGAGAATTATCTTCTCAGCCTGAAGCCGGCGGCAGTGCGGCTTTTTCTGCGCGTCACCGGCGCGCACGTTGACCGAGAGAAAGGGCTCGAGCAGTTGAAGCTGGCCTCGGAGCATGGGCGTTACTTCGAGCCGTTCGCCAAGCTCTTCCTGGCCGTGGCCGCTTTACGCGAGAAGAACGAGGAAGAAGCGCGGAGGTTATTGACGATTCTGCACGAGCGATTTCCGAACAACCCGCTTTATGCGCGCGAGCTGAGCCGGCTCCGGCAAGGGACGCACTAAATCGCCGATGAATAATCGCAGTCTGCTTCGCCTAACGATCTGGGTGGTCCTGCTGACGGTCTTACTGCGGCTGCCGTCCCTCGTTCATCCGCAGGCGATTGATGATGAAGCCGTTTATTCGCTGGTCGGTAACGCGGTCGCTGAAGGGGGTCATCCCTACCTCGACGCCGTAGAGCGCAAGCCGCCCCTCCTTTTCTGGACGTACGCGGCGATCATCAGAACGGGTGGCGAATACAACTGGTTCTTCCTGCACGCGGTCGCGCTCGCTTGGATCGTCACCACCATGGCGGGGCTTTACGTCTTGGGACGCCGTCTTTTCAATCCCATCACCGGCCTGATCGCCGCGTTTCTCTACAGCTTGTTTCAGCCGTGGGGACCGTTCCTCGACCTCGCCTTTAACGGGGAAGTCGTGATGAATCTGCCGATCGTCTGGGCATGGGCGATCGGACTTGGCCCCAGCCGGTCGAAGCTTCGCCTTGAACTGCTGATCGCCGGCGCGCTGCTTTGCGCGGGATTTTTGCTCAAGCAACCGGCCGCAATCGCAGCCGTTCCGTTAGGCCTTTATTTACTTTCACCCGCCTACCGGCGCGGTCGCGGTCTCACCTGGCGTGGCGGAATAATCCAGGCCGCCATCCTGACCGGCGGCTTCTTCGGCGCGCTTGGCGGGGTAGCCATTATCCTTCGGCGGCAGGGACTTCTGCGAGAGACGATTTACTGGACGCTAACGAACCACACGGTCACCCATATTTTCTGGCAGAAAGCCCTTTTGCACACCCTCGCCTTCGCCGGCGCCTGCGCCCCGCTGGTGCTGGGCGCACTTTTATCGTGGCGCTCGCGTGCTGAGATCTGGAGGGGAAAGGAAGCGGAAAGATTCGCTCTGGGTGCCTTAGTCGTTGCCTCCGCCATCGGGACCGCGGCCGGGGCGCGATTTTACCCTCATTATTATATACAGTTAGTCCCGCCGCTGTGCCTTTTGGCGGCGCCGGTCTTCGAACGACTATTTTTTAGCGCGGATCGGATTCGTTTTCTCTTCCTAACCCCGCGCCTGGTAGCGCTCTGGCTTGTGCTGACCTTTCTTGGCTTCAATGCCAGCCATTGGTATGGCGAATGGTACCGGCGCCGTCATACCGAATCCGGCCTCTACATTCGTAACCATTCCCACGCCACCGATCGCATCTTTGTCTGGGGACAGGCGGCTCCCATTTACCTGGATGCGCAACGTCGTCCGGCTTGTCGTTACGTGGTCACCTTTCCCCTGACCGGCCTGATCTTTGGCGGGATTTACAATGTAAACACCCACGACCGAATCGTGCCCGGCGCGTGGGACAACCTCGATAAAGATTTCCAGCGGCACCCGCCCGCCTACATCGTGGTGACGGACGGAAGCAGGAAAAACGCGCAGTATCCAGTGGCCGACTTTCCGGTACTGGCGCGCTGGCTGGAGCAGTATCAGCCGGTGCTGCGTTCGGCGGAAGGCACCGTTTACCGTCGGACGCAGTAGCAAATTACGAAAAACCGGGCGAACCGGCGAACTCAGGACTGGTCAACCGGCCCCTGCCTAGTAGCCTTCCTCGGGCATGAATCTCCCGGCCGGAATCTCGACTTTGCAGCATTCCGATCGCTGGATCGGTAGTCCGATCTGCTTCGTTTTGACCATGGTCCGCCGGCTCCTCGGCTTTGTCGCGCCCAGGCAGGGATCGATCGAACGGATCGGGTTCGTTAAACTTGCTGAGCAGGGCTCGACTGTTCTCGCCTATCCTGCCATTCGCCGCGCAGTTAAAATGGTTGGAGCCGCAAACGTCTACTTCGTCGTCTTCCAAGACAATCGGTTCATCCTCGACGTCATGGATGTGATTCCGCGCGAAAACGTAATCACCATTTCGACGCGCAGCTTCTTTGCCTTCGCCTTGGGGACGGCCCGAGCGCTCCTCCAACTGCGGCGCCTGGAATTGAATGCCGTGATCGACCTGGAATTTCTTAGCCGATTCTCCGCCATTTTTTCCTTTCTGACCGGCGCACCGGCGCGCGTCGGCTTCCACACTTTCTACGGTGACGGTCCGTATCGTGGCGATCTGATGACGCATCGCTTGCTTTACAATCCACACCTTCACACCAGCCAGACTTTCGAGTCGATGGTGGAGGCGTTAGGGCACGATCCAGCGGTGCTGCCGACTTTTCCCTACATTCCTCCGCTCGAGCAAGAGTTAGCGCGTTTCCTTCCATCGCCGGAGGAGACGGTCGAGATCCAGTCCCTGCTCAAGCGCGAAAATCCTGAGATCGGAACGGCACCGATCATTCTGCTCAATCCCAATGCGAGCGATCTGCTTCCTTTGCGCCGTTGGCCGGCAGAGCGCTTCGTCGAATTAGCGCAACGAATCCTCGCTGCTTTTCCGGATGTGTCGGTGGTGATTACCGGAGCGCCGTCGGAAGCGGTGACCGCCGAAGCGCTCACGCGGGGGATCAATTCGCCGCGGGTGGCTTGTCTGGCGGGAAAAACGAGTCTGCGGCAACTGCTCGTGCTATACCATCGTGCCGAAATCCTGGTTACGAACGACAGTGGGCCCGCGCATTTCGCCTCTATGACGCCGATCCACGTGATCAGCCTCTTCGGGCCGGAAACGCCGAAGCTTTTTGCGCCTCGATCACCCAATACGCGGGCGCTTTGGGCGGGGATCGCCTGCAGTCCGTGCGTGAACGCCTACAACAACCGGCAATCGCCGTGTCGGGACAATGTTTGCATGCAAGCCATCACGGTCGACCGGGTGCTGGCAGAGGTCGTGGATATTCGGCGGTTATCGGCGCGCAGCGCGGTCTTTTCCAAAACGGCGTTGCCGGTGACGGTTTAGACCGGATTTGGCCTTGCGCTGCGGGGTTCGCATTCCGATATTGGCCGACTTTCTCCGACCCTATCGTCCAGTGGCCTAGGACACCGCCCTTTCACGGCGGTAACACGGGTTCGAATCCCGTTAGGGTCGCGTTAGCGATCGCGCGAAGCGCGAATTCGAACACGGGTTCGACTGCCAAGCGCGTCAGCGCCGCAAAACCGCCGCCGACGGCGGACACTCTGCAGAGCCTTTCTGCAAGAAAGGATAATCCCGTTAGGGTCGCGTTAGCGATCGCGAAGCGCGAATTCGAACCCGGGTTCGGCTGCCAAGCGCGTCAGCGCCGCAAAACCGCCGCCGACGGCGGACACTCTGCAGAGCCTTTCTGCAAGAAAGGATAATCCCGTTAGGGTCGCCATTCGAATCGGCCGTTGGCCTCGCTCATGACTCCGCCATGCGGAGCCGAGTCGAATGGTCCTGAGCGAACGGACGTGCGTCGAGTGGCTCTGGAAGTATTCTGACGGCCAAGTGTATCTCGTTTACATTTTGCGAGCGGCTGACGACTCGCTCTATATCGGGATTCAAACAAGCCCAAAGAGCGTTTGGCTGCACACAACCGGGGCGCTGGTGCAGGCTGGACCAAAGCGCACCCAAACAGCGCGCTCGTCTACACCGAAACGCATTCCACTGCTGAGTTCGGCGCGAACCCGGGAGAATCAGCTGAAGAGATGGTCCCGCGCGAAAAAGGAACCGCTGATCGCGGGAGAGTTCAGAAAGCTCAAAGCTCTCAGCAGGGCCGTCCATCGAGTTAAAGCTGCTACCTAACGGCTTCGCTGTATCGCACACGAAAACAAGGCATTGAGGCTGCTAGGCATGGAGCCTCATGCGCCGGCGCTACCATCGGACTCCTGAGCGGGAGGAGATCCTCACTATTTCTATCCACGTCGACGAGGAGCCGTCGTCGAAGCCGGTCAGTCTAAAAATCCTGCTCTTGGAAGACCGCGCCGATTTTCAGGGAGTCCTGACCGAATACCTGCTCAGTTCCGGCCATAAGGTGACATCGGTGCAGAGTGGAGTGGAGGGGGTGCGAGAGGTGCTGAAGGCTCCCTTCGATTTAATTCTTTGCGACATGATGATGCCGAACATGGGCGGCGAAATGTTTTATGTGGCGGTCACAACAGTCCGGCCGGCAGCCGGACGGCGTTTCATCTTTTTTACCGGCCATCGCAACAACCCGGCGCTGGAGGCATTCTTTAAACGGGTTAATGCCACCGTGCTTTACAAACCCTTTCAACTCTTCGCGCTCGACGGGGCGATCGCCAAGGTCGTGCGAAACCTCATGTAGTTCGAACGGGCAGACCGGCCTAACGCATTTTCTGCACAATCAGCTCGGCCGTCCGCCGTGTCGCTCCGCGATGTTCGGCGACGACGCTTTTTGCTTCTGCCACGAGTCCCGCGCGCGCCGCGGGATTCTTCAACAGCGCCTCGACCGCGCGGCGCAGCTGCGCTTCGTCGTCTACCTGGATGGCGCCGTGACGCGCCACCAAGCTCCGCGCTAAGGTCGCAAAATTCTCCATGTGTGGCCCGAAAACCACTGGCACATCGGCGATGATTGGCTCAACCGGGTTTTGCCCCCCCGTCGCGAGAAGACTCTTGCCGACGAAAACGACGGTGGCGACTTGATACCAGGAGGCGAGCTCGCCGGTTCGGTCGAGGACGATGCAATCGGTGCCGTCCGCAGCATTTGAGTTTAGCGAACTAACCAGAACGGTATCGAGGCCGAGATTGGCTACGTCGTGAGCAACTTCACGCGCGCGCTCGACGTGCCGGGGCGCAAGAAAAAGACGCAACTGGGGGAAAGCCGGCCTCAGTTCTTGAAAGATTCGGGCGAGAGCAAGCTCTTCACCGCGATGAGTGCTACCGCCGAAGAGCACGATGACGCCGGGCTCGAAGATTCTGCGCGGTATTGCGCTGCCGGCCAGATTCTCGGGATCGAATTTTACGCTGCCGGTGTGGATGATCTCAACCGTGTCCCCTGCGAGGAGGCGCCAGCGCTCGACATCTTCCTTTTCCGGAACGGCAATAAAGCGAAGCTGCGAAAAGACAGGACGAACGGCAAAGCTCGCTTTTTTGAAGCGTTGCCACGACCGCGGGGAGAGGCGCGCATTGACCAGCGCCACCGGGATCTTTTTGCGTTCGGCGAAGGCCATCAGGTTCGGCCAGACTTCGCCTTCGATCAGGACGATGCGGTTAGGCCGAATGGCGGCGAGACCACGGCGCATGACCGGCCAGAAATCGAGCGGCATGTACATGACCTCAATGCCGGCTGGAGCACGCTTGAGCGCCATGGCATAGGCCGTCGTCGTAGTTGTCGTTAGGATATAATCGGCTGACGGATCGAGGCGGCGAAGTTGCCCCAGCAGCTTCAGGGCAACTGCAATTTCCCCAACGCTAACAGCGTGCAACCAGGTGCGTGGCCCTTTCGGAGCAAGCCTTTGCCGCACTTCAGCGCCATAGGAACCGAGGCGTTGTCCGAACTTCTCGCGATAACCGCCGCGGCGAAACATCTTTACCAGGTAACGCGGCAGAAAGAAGAGCAGACCGAGCGGCCAGACCAGGTTGTAGAGGAAGCGAAGCACGCTAGGAATCCGGATCGCCGGTTTTCGATTGGTGGTTTACCGGCGCGAAAAATAACACCTCGGTCGCTCCATATCTCCTGGCGCGAATGACCTCCCAGAGAGCGAGTTCGAGCAGGTGTTCTTCCGGATGTTTTTCGAGCACGAGCACCCCATCCTCCTTCACGATCTCACGCAGCGTCTCGTTAGTAAGAATCTTCTCCGTGAAGCGCTCGCCCTCCTCCGTTTTTTCGTACGGCGGATCAGCCAAAATTACGTCGAAGTTGGCCGGCGCGACGGATCCGCGCAGAAAGCGAAAGACGTCTTGCGGTCGCACGTCGCCGCGCATCTTCGACTTCTTCAGGTTCTGCTCAATTGCGGTGACCGCCTGCCGATCCTGCTCCACGAAAACGACAGAGGCAGCTCCGCGACTGAGCGCTTCAATACCAAGCGCGCCGCTGCCGGCGAAGAGATCCAGCACCCGCGCATTCGCTATTTTTTCGCCGAGACTGGAGAAGATGGCCGCCTTCACCCGATCCATGGTCGGGCGGACCCCGCGTTTCGGAACCTGGAGTTGAATCCCGCCGGCAGAGCCCGCGATCACTCTCATGGACTCGGCGTCGGTGAAACAGCGGGGCTGGCGCTCTCGGAAGGCGAAGCTTCGTTTTCCGGTGGGGGGCTGCTTTCGCGCCCGCCTCGTTTCTTCTTGTCCGGTTTCTTTCCGCCGAGAAAGCCACTCACGATATCGCGGAGATTCTGCCCGACCACGCGTTCGACCAGATTGGTTCGGGGCCGGTCAACCGTGCCCGCAATCTGAAAGTCGACCGCCGAATAGCCGGGATCGGAGGTTGGCTGGAAATTCTCGCGGATCGGGCGAAAGAGCTGGTTCCTAACTTTCTCGTTAATGGCGAGCTGAGCATTCAACTTTAGTTTACCGTTGTAGGTGACAGTGCCCGTCGCGCTGAGGCGAAGATTAGGCGAACGCAAGGTGAGCGCATCGATGGTGATGTTGCCCCCGTTGAGGTGATACTTCGCGTCAGCCTGGTCGAGGTGGAGTTGGGTTAGTTCTTCGATCTGCAGGACCTGCCCAAGCGCGACGAGGATGCTGTACTGCTGCAGCTCGCCGTGATACAGCGTGATCTCCCCGGCGCCCGTGAGATCGTTAAGTTCAGCAGTTCGGCCACTCAACTCGAGACTTCCGTCGAGGTCTCCTTTAATCACACCGCGGCCGCCGCCAGCGTCGCTGACGATGTCATCCGCTTTCAGTCCACGAAAATGGACAGTCGCGTGAAAGGGCGATTTGTCGCTCTGCGGCTGAAGGGAAAACGACCCGTTGACGTCTCCGCCGGCGGCCTTGGCCGAAATGCGGGAGAGCTCAAAAGCATTTTCGGCGTATTTCACCGGCGAACGAATGTTCTGCAGGAAAAAGCGATCGTGCGCAGAGAGGCGGTCGATGTGAACGACGCCGTGCAAGGACATCTCCTGCTCCAGGGTGGCATGCAGGTTCACGCCGTCGATCCCGGCGACGAGAAGGTTTTTGTTATTCAGGAATCGAAAGGTGCCGTTGCGTATAGCCACTCGCTCAATGTCCGGTGTAAGTCCTTTGCTGAACTTCGCGGCGGGCTCAAGCGGAGTCGACGGCGGTACGGCGGATGTCGCTGCAGCGAGCGGAGGTGGAGACGCGGCCGCAGCAGTTGCAGCCGGTATTTCTTCACGTGGCGCAGCCGAAGGCAAAGGCTGCGCGTTACCCGCGACCCGGTGCGACTCGTTACGCGACGCCGAGCCCGGCAGGCGCCAGCGACCATTCTCGTCCTGCGGCCAGGTCACGAACGGATGGACCAGCGCCACTTTCCTAATAACGAGATTGCCCGAAAAGATCGATGAGGTCGCGGCATGCAGTTCGAACGCATTCGCTGAGATAAAATCTGTGCCGGGATGATCGGGATCGGCCACGGTGATTCCGCGCAGGGTCAACCCGCCCCACGGAGTGATGCTGACCGAGCGAATCTTCACCGGCATCCCGAGACGCTGGCTGAGTTCCTGCTGAATTCGCGCTTGTGCCCCGACCGACTGCACATACAGGTTCAGGGCGATCAAGGCCACGGCGCCAAGCGCAAAAACGATTGCGGCCGTCAAGAGTAAGGCCCGAAGAATTTTGCGCATCAGGGGACGTTACGCAGGCTCCAACCTAAGAAAAGACCAAAGCCCGAGGCGAGATTTTGGACAGCACATTTGTTATTTTGAATCCGGCCGCGCGAAGCGAACGCGCGCTCAGAATCCGATCGCGGATCGAGGAGATGGCGCGGAACTCCGTGGTCGCGCTCACCTCCGGACCCCGCGAGGCGGAAACTCTGGCGAGAAACGCCGTGGCCGAGGGGTTCACCAAAGTCGTCGCCGCCGGTGGGGACGGCACCATTCACGAAGTGGTGAATGGCATTGCCGGCTCCGACGTGAAGCTGGGTCTGCTTCCCCTCGGCACAGTAAACGTGTTTGCAGCCGAGCTGGGATTGCCGCTGAACGACTTAAGCCTTTGCTGGGATATCATTCAGAACGGTTACACCCGGGTGGTCGATCTGCCGCGGGCTAACGAGAAACACTTTGTTCAGCTCGCCGGCATTGGACTCGATGCGCAAGCCGTCCAGGAAACGAGCGCGAACCTGAAGAGAAACTTCGGGCCGCTGAGCTACCTTATTTCGGCGGCCCAAATCGCGACGCGGAAACCGCCCCGCCTTTACATTGATTCCGACGACACGGCGGTGAAGGAGGCTTCGTTTGTCCTGGTCGGCAACGGCCGCCGCTACGGCGGTCCCTTCCCATTTTTCAAGCAGGCGCAATTGAACGACGGCTTGCTCGACGTGATCCTTTTCAAGCAATTGGGTTATCTCGAGATCGTCCGGTATTTGCAGGATGTCTTCTTCAGCTCAGCGATCAATCTGCCGGAGGTCGAGTACTTCCAAACCCGACGACTTCGCGTGACCAGCGACCAGGCGGTCCCGGTCGAGCTCGATGGTGAACTTTCCGGCGAATGCCCGGTAGAGTTCCAGATCGAGGAGAACACGTTGCGCGTTCTGGTTCCTTCCCGCTAAGCGGCCTGGCCGCGGGAGAGGAGAGTTAAAGCCTTCCCGCCAAGGGCAGACCAGGCGTGCTTTTGAGAAGACAGATTTCGGCGTTTGCGATACGATCGAACGATGCGGCTGTCCGGGCGTAAGCGTTCTTATCGCGCGCAGCCTTTTACCGAACGACAACGGCTGGCGCTGCTCTCGCTGCTCGCCTTAAACCTGGCCATTTTCGTTGGGCAGCTCTTGCTCGACGTCTGCCAACCCGGTTCAGTTAGGCAATATTTGGCACTGAGTCAGGAAGGCATCGACCAGGCCTACTCCTGGCAATTCATCACCGCGCTTTTCCTGCACAATGGTCCCTGGCACTTGTTAGGGAATCTGCTGATTTTTTACCTGCTTGGTCGAGATTTGGAAGTAATCATCGGCCAGCGCCATCTCATTTACCTTTATCTGGCTGGCGGCATCGCCGGCGAGCTCGGGCATCTTTTCCTGCTTCCTTCCACCACCGTGCTTTATGGGGCCTGCGGTGGAGTGGCCGCGGTGGTCGCGGCTTACGCCACTATCCTGCCCGAGTTGGAACTGACCGCGATGATGTTCTTCCTGGTTCCGGTGCGATTGAAAGCCAAGCACATCGCCTATGCGGCAACGGGCCTGGCCGCGGTCCTGATCTGCGTGGATCGACACGGAGTCGTCCTGCACAGCGCCTATCTCGGCGGGGGCGCGGCCGGCTGGCTTTACGCGCATCTGCTTGGATTCGGACAACCCTCCTTTCTGCAGCGTTTTCTTCGTCACCAGAAACTGGAAGCCGAGCGCATCCGGCATCTCAGCGTGGATGACCTGATCAGGCAGGAAATCGATCCCCTGCTCGAGAAAATCTCGCGCGACGGCATCTTTAGCCTAACGAGAGCAGAACGACGCCTGCTCAGTCAGGCCCGGCAAAGGATGCTGCAGCAGGATCAGGGCAACGACTGAGAAGAGTCGTCTATCTTCGGTCTTAGGGAGGGCAGGACTCCGGCGACGTCGCTATCCAACGGTCTCGCAGGAGCTCGACCCTCCACGCAACGCGCTGGAGTTCGAGGCCAAGCCGCGGCATCTTCGCTGGCGATGAGCAGCAAAGCTTCATGGATTCAGGCGGCGGCCGCGAAATCGATTGATCCGCCCGGAGTCGAGTCGGCCTTGCTCGGATTGGAAAAGATTTGGCCGGAGAAGGCTCTTGCGCTGCACGACGTGGTCGCAAATTTTCCGTTAGGGGAGGAAAACCTTCTTCACTTACTGGCGGTATCGGATGTGACCGCCACCCGCGTGCAAACGGACCCCGAGCTTCTGCTCTGGTTGAATAGACGCGAAGTGGTGATGGCGCCGCGCGGTTATGGCGAAATGTTGCGCGACCTGCACCAGTCAGTCGGCACGAACAGCATGGCCGCCGACGGCTTTCGGGCGCTCCGCTTATGGAAA
The DNA here is from genome assembly GCA_963746035.1 of uncultured Verrucomicrobiae bacterium. GTDB lineage: Bacteria > Verrucomicrobiota > Verrucomicrobiia > Chthoniobacterales > UBA10450 > JBBRDU01. The sequence continues at coordinate 1,126,075 of CAVUZN010000003.1, forward strand.
GGGCGCGAGATGGTAAGAATCGCCGCGCGCGAAGTGGCTCACGCGGCACGGCTCGAGCAGACCACTGCCGAATTATCACTCATCGCCGAGATCTGCATCGGCATTGTCTATAAGCATTGGAACGAAGAATTTCGGAACAAATTCGGTTCGCCGAAGAGTGAGTTCGCCATCCTCGCTTTGGGGAAGCTGGGGGGCGGGAACTTAATTACAGCTCGGACGTAGACCTCATCTTCGTCTACGACGAGGAGGGCGAGCTTTCCCCGCGCCTCTCCTATCACGAATTCTTCAATCGGCTGGGCAAACGGATTCTGCAGACCTTCTCTGCGCCTTCCAGCGAAGGGCTCTTTCTGCGGGTCGATCTGCGCTTGAGGCCGGAAGGGTCCGCCGGTCCGATCGCGCGCTCGCTCGAGAGCATGGAAAATTATTACGGCGGTTTTGGCGAAACCTGGGAACGGCTGGCGTTGATCAAGGCTCGCGCCATCGCCGGCAGCCGGGAAACGGCTTACGAATTTTTACGCCAGCACCAGCCCTTCATTTACCCGCGTAGCCCCACGCCAGACCTGCTCGACGAGATCGCCCGGATCAAGCGCCGGATTGAACGCGATGTGGTCGGCGCCGACGACTTGCATCGCAATGTGAAGTTAGGCCAGGGAGGAATCCGCGAAATCGAATTTGTCGTGCAAACGCTGCAGTTCATCCATGGCGCGCGGCACGCCTTTCTCCAGGAGACGAGCACGCTTAAGGCATTGCGCGGACTGGCCGAGCTCGAACTGATTCCGCGCGCCGAGATTGTCGAACTCGATCGCGCCTACCGGTTCCTCCGCGGCACCGAACATCGGCTGCAGATCCGCGCGGAGCAGCAAACGCACACCGTGCCGACGGATCCGGCAGAACTGAAGCAAATCTCACTCAGCCTCGGTTTTGCGGCCGCGGCTAAGTTTCTTTCCGAACTGAGCGAAGAAATGACGGCCGTGCGCAGGATCTTTAACCGGATTATTGCGGAGGCGGCTGATCCGGCAAAGGACGCCGCCAGTTACTCGTTCTTCGCTAATCCTGCGCAGGCAGAGAAGAATGTGCGGGCGGGTCTCGAAGGCCTTGAGAAACGCCATGTCTCCGGCCGAACGCGCCAGGTTTACGCGCGGCTCCAGCCGGCGCTGCTGGCGCGATTGCGGAGCGTCGCCGACCCGGACGGCACCTTGACGCAGTTTGTCCGCTTCGTGGACGTGGTACGGCATGCGCAGCTCCCTCTTCGAGCTGCTGGTTACGAATCCAAAGTTGCTCGAGCTTCTCGTTCGTTTACTCGATCTCAGCCGATTCGGCGGAGATTTGCTGATCAAGCGGCCGCAATTGCTCGAAGAGATCACGCGAGATGAGCGCTTGAGCCGATCGATCACCACGCCGGAGCACCTGGAGAGACTGCAAACCATTGCCGCCAAAGACGAGACTTTCAACGAGCTGCGTGGCTACCGGCAACGGCAGCTGCTGCGCATCCTGCTACGCGACGTGCTCGGATGGAGCAAAGGAACCACACTGGCCGAGGAGCACAGCGCGCTAGCCGAAGCCTGTCTGCTTTTCGCGGCGAACGTGCTCGGCGACGACGACCTGACCATTGTCGCGATGGGCAAATTTGGGGGACGCGAGATCACCTACGGCGCCGACCTCGACGTGTTGTTTGTGGGTGGCGCCACGACTACGGCGCAGCGGTTGGTGAGCGGTTTCAGCGCCGCAAGCGGCCTGGGGAACCTGCCGCGGATCGACCCCCGTCTCCGACCCGAGGGGGAGAAGGGTCCGCTCACGGTCGGCCTCGAAACATACGAGTCGTACTTCCAAGGGCGGGCACAACGCTGGGAATTGCAGGCGCTGACCCGCGCGCGTCCCCTAAGGGGCCGGTGGCAAGATACGTTCATGACCCTGGCGCGAAACGCATGGGAGAAAGGGGCCGAAGATCCACAGTTGGCAAACGAGGTCGACTCGATGCTTGAGAGAATTCGACGTGATCGAGGAAGCGGATCCGATCTTCACGATTTTAAAACCGGCCGAGGCGGAATTGTCGAAGCGGAGTTTCTCGTCCAGATGCTGCAGATGAAGGCTAAACTGTGGCAGCCTAACTGGACGGCAGCGGTCGCTGAGTTGAAAGAAAGAGGCAGTCTAACCAATGAAGAAGCGCAGGACCTGCGCAGCGCCTATGAATTCCTCCGCGATTGCGAAACCGTTCTGCGGCGGCAGGACAACACTTCCGTTTCATCATTGCCGAAGGATGCACAAGAAGAAGGACGGCTCGGGCGCCGCCTGGATTGTGAAAGCATTGAGCAGTTCCGGCAGAAGTACGAAGACGCGCGCGCGGTAATTCACCGGATCTACCAAAGCAAATAGCCGCGAATTACACGGATTTACGCAGATTCCGTTGTGTAGCGGCGGTCTCCGACCGCCGCAGACTTCTTCGCTGTCGTTCCGTCTCGTCGCCGTGTTGAAGTCAGACAACGCCGGGTGCGTCTTCTTCCTCTCCTCCCAGGAGAGGACTGAGATGAGGAGCGTCGCAATGTTGCTTACACCTTTTGATTCGTCCTCACCCTAACCCTCTCCTGGGAGGAGAGGGGACCGCGCTGGGCTGCGCGCGAGTACATGCGCATCGCTTTCTTTTTAGCAAGGACGGAGCTTTGCATCTACTTGAGGCCTGAGAGCGAATCGCCGCTAATCATTTAGTGACGATGGGGCCGGGGCTCGCCCCCGGACAAAGGGCCTAGGCGCCGCCGAGGATTTTGAAAAGCTCGCGAAGAAGCAGGACGCTAACGAGCAAGCCGACTCCGACCACCAATACAAGAATGGCGAGGACAGCAGCCACGAAGACCCAGTCGCTTTTCCGCGATGCGCCAGGCGCGGCCACATAGGCACTGAGCAATTGTCGGTTGCGGCTGTTCGACTTAAACCAAAAAGAAAACGCGTCACCGATGCCGGGGATGATTCCAACCGTCTCGTTGATAAGAATGTTGAGCGCGATGCGGCCGAGGATAATGCGCGGCACACCACACCAGGCGGCGTAGATTAACGAAAAGGTGGAGATCAGCGCGGAAGCAGTATCTCCGATCCCAGGGATCAGGCCGATGACCGGATCGAGACCGAAACGAAAGCGCGTTCCGGGAACCCGAACCAATTCATCCATGAACTTGGCGAGCAACGAAAAAACGCCGCCCACTTTGCGCGCCCTGCCCTTCTTTTCGGGAGGCAGAACCTCCCAGTCCACCTCGCGCGCTTCCGGGCCGTTCGGACTCATACTTTCTTCCGCGCGGAGATAACCACCGTCCGACCAAGCAACAGATCGGTGGAATTCATCGCCCGCACCATCCATTCGTTTCCCTGATCGATGGTTTTGTATTTCTGTTTGTCCCGACGATAGGCGACTGCGTTTGCCAGTCGCATAGGGCCATAAAGCAGGGCCAAGGCGGGCACAGATCGGCGCTGGGACCTATCTGTGCTAACGCGAACATCGGTGAAGCCGCTCGAGACAAAAGTATGCGCGAGATAAAAGAAATTGATCGGGCTGATGTGGCCCCGGGCACCGGCGCGAACGTCGGGCCGATCGAGAAGCACCGGCCCAAAGAGATTGTAAAAGCCCGAAGCGAGATAACGAAGACGGGAACGGAGGTTCAACACGTTCGGGGTGGTGAAGACGGCGAGCCCGCCTGGTTGAAGAACACGGAAAGCTTCACGCACCACGGCGCGGAAATTTTCAACATGCTCGATGGTTTCCACGCAGGTCACGAGCGCGAACTGGCAATCAGGAAACGGAAGCGGCTCACGGTCCAGATCGACGATCTCCACCTTCTGGTTCGGCCGCTTCATCCAGCGATCGGTGTAATCCGCCGAGAAAGGCAGGACGCTGAATTGCTTTTCAACCGCAGTCATGAGCAGGCCGGTGCCACTCCCGATGTCGAGGTATTGGCTGTCCCGAGGCGGGGGCTGCGCAGCAATCGCGCGCAGAACGGCGTTGTGGATCGACGACGTACTGAATTCGGAATCCTTCCGTTTACCCATGGATGCATTCACTATCCGTCGCGCACTGGGTGTGGTCACGTTCATTTCCTGGGGCGTTGCGAATGGTCTGGAAGCACAAGGGAGAGGAAGAAGAGCGTCACGGGTTCCCCTCGCCTCAGTCTTCTCCGCTTACGCGGGGAGAGGAAGAGGGTACCTCGAGTTCGCTCGGGATGAAAAATCGTGGAGTCGGCGCGTTCTCTTGTCTGTCATTCCGAGCGAAGCCGAGGAATCTCTCGACGGAGCGAAGATGGACAGTCATTCAGAGCCTGCGACATTTATCGTCGGTTTCGCGCCTGCCGCGATGTCTTCGAGGGGATACTCCTCAGAGTTTCGAAACACGAAGGCGTTGTCGGGAGATCCCTCGACTCCGCTCGGGATGACAGCACGTGGAGTCCGCGCGTTCTCTTATCTCTAATTCCGAGCGAAGCCGAGGAATCTCTCGACGAAGCGAAGATCGATAGTCATCGAGGCCGTGCACATCTTCGATTCCGTCGCCTTCCCGCGAGGGAGAGGGTCAGGGCGAGCGTTGTCTAAAGCAGATTCCAGCGTGGTCAGCCCACGCGCTAGGTGACGGCCGCTCGTTAACCCGGGATCTCTTTCAACATCTGCGTGTTGGTCGGGAATTTCTTCACGAACATCAGCAAACGCTGAATCGCTTCCTCAGGTTTATGACCAGCAAGGCCGCGGCGGATCAGATTGATCTTTTCCAGCTCCCATGGCTGCAAGAGCAGCTCCTCACGCCGGGTGCCGGAAAGGAAGATATCCACTGCCGGATAAATCCGCTGATCGCCGATCTTGCGGTCCAAGACCATCTCCATGTTACCGGTGCCCTTGAACTCCTGGAAGATGAGCTCATCCATACGGCTGCCGGTATCGATCAGAGCCGTTGCCACAATGGTTAAGGAGCCGGCTTCCTCGGTATTACGGGCGGCAGCGAAAATCTTTCTCGGAATCTCCATTGCGCGCGCGTCGATACCACCGCTCATGGTGCGCCCGCCACCGCCCATCGCATTGTTAAAGGCGCGGGCTGTTCGGGTGATCGAGTCGAGAAGAATGAAAACATGCTGACCGGCTTCGACCAGTCGCTTGGACCGCTCGATGGCTAATTGCGCGATGCGGGTATGACTCTTGATATCGCTGTCGTTGGAGCTGGCGATGATCTCCGCATTCGGATGCGACCGCTTGAAGTCGGTCACTTCTTCCGGCCGTTCGTCGACCAGCAGAATAATCAGTTTCATCTCCGGATGATTCTTGGCGACCGCATCGGCGATGTGGTGAAGCAAGGTGGTCTTGCCGGTCCGCGGCGGGGCCACGATCAAGCCGCGCTGGCCCATCCCGAGCGGCGTCATCAGATCCATGATGCGCGTGGTGTAACGGTCGGGCACGGTCTCCAGCTTGATCCGTTTGTTAGGATTAATCGTGGTCAATTCCTCAAACGGACGCAGATTCGAATACTTGGTTGGCTCGTCGCTGTTGACGGTAAGGAGCTTGGTTAACTGCGGCCCGCGATTGCCACGACGGGTTTCGCCGTGAATCCACATTCCGTCGCGCAGCCCGAAACGGCGGACGATTTCCGGAGTCACGAAAATGTCCTGCGGAGTCTGAACGAAATTGCGCTTGGGATCGCGCAGAAAACCGAATCCTTTTCCGGAGATCTCGATGATGCCTTCGCCGAGCTCGGGCTCACCTTGTTCGATATTCTCCAAATTGCCGCCGGCTTCATAGCTCGCCGCATCACCGCCACCCGGAGCGTTCTGATCGTACTCGCGGGAGTTTCCCGAGTTGTCGCCACCGGAATTGCGGTCGTAGAAACGACGGCGCGGATAGCGGCGACGAGAACGGCGGCGACGAGGTTCAGAGGATCCACCCTCTGTTTCAGCCGGACGCGGCTGATTCTCCGTCCCCACCGGCGGTGGTGGCTGGTTCTGGTTATCTTGCTCCATAAAAAAGCTTGGTGCGCTTGGCCGACCCTGGTCGTAGGACCGGCGGAAGGTGCAGCGGCAGTAACAAAAAATCTCTAAGCCGGCAATCGCGCCAGCACTTCGTCGGGTATGTCTAAATTTGAGTAGACGTTTTGCACGTCATCGTCGTCTTCGAGGGCGTCGCAGAGGCGAAGTGCCTGCCTAGCAACGGTCTCATCGGCGACCGGAACAGTCGTATCGGGAATGAAGGTAAACTTTTGCCCATCGGTGGTAATGCCCGCTTCTCTGAGGGCCTCAGCTACGGCGTATAGCTGATCGTGGGAAGTGATAATAACATACTCATCCGCTTCGGTTGTCAACTCCTCGGCCCCGGCTTCCAAGACCAGCTCGAGCAGGCGATTCTCGTCGACGGCGCCTCGTGGAACAGTGATCTGGCCCTTCTTGTGGAACATGTAGGAAACACTCCCGGAGGAGGCAAGGTTGCCGTGATTCTTCGAAAAAATCGCCCGAATCTCGGCGGCCGTGCGGTTCTTGTTGTCGGTGGCGGTCTCAATGATGATGGCGACCCCGCCCGGTCCATAGCCTTCGTAGACGATCTCTTCGTAGGAAGCGGATTCGTTACCTTCGCCGGTTCCCTTCTTAATCGCCCTCTCGATGTTGTCGTTGGGCATGCTTTGACTCCGGGCCATCGCGATCGCACTGCGCAGACGCGGGTTACCGGACGGGTCGCCGCCGCCCATGCGCGCGGCGATGGCGATTTCCTTGGAGAATTTGCTAAAAAGGCGGGCGCGTTTGGCGTCGATCGCGCCCTTGAACCGCTTAACCTTGGACCATTTACTGTGTCCGGCCATGGAGGTGGAGATACCTTTCTAAAAGGGTAGCGACCTGCCGACGGAGCTCGTGCGCAAGGGAGTTGCGACGGGGCCGCCTCGAAGCAGTTCCGAGGAGGCAGGGTAGCGGAAGAATTGAATCCCAACGGGCCGGGCTTGTCAATTTTTGGGGCGGCCCTGAGTGATCCTTGCTTGAGTCGCGGTGGGTGGCGGACGACACGAGGTCGTCCCTCCCGATCGGTTCATCGAAGCGGCGACGCTTTCACGATAATGACCTGGCCAGGATGATCAGGCCAGCGGTGCGGCCTAACCAAACCGCAGCAAGACAGCCGAAAACAGAAATGACAATGTTCAAGGCGGCCTTCAACCACTCACCGGTCTGAAACAGATCGAGCGTCTGAATGCTGAAGGAAGAAAAGGTGGTGTAGCCGCCACAGACACCAATGGTGAAGAACTGGCGGAAGCGTGGACTAACGATAAAGGGCCCCATGGGATCGGCCAGAGCGGCGAACAGGCCGATGACAAACGAACCCGTGACATTGACGAGCAAGGTGCCCACCGGAAAAAGTTCGCCGACACGCTGGGCAGCAAAACCGGAGAGCCAAAAGCGAGCGCCCGTCCCAAGCGCGCCGCCAAGCATCACGTAGAAGTATTCGAGCAGCATTTGGAGCGGAGGTCTTAGACCTTGGGCTACCCCGAGTGACCACATTGCAGAGCGGACGAGACAAGCGCGTCCCTCCCATACCTAAGTGGTTACGACAAGATTGTTACCGGCGCGCTTGCGCGCGGTAGCATCCAGAATTCTTTTGCGCAGGCGCAGCGATTTTGGGGTCGCTTCAACGAGTTCGTCCGGCCCGATGTACTCAATGGCGCGTTCCAGGGTCATCCGCAGCGGAGCTTCCAACTGGATGCCCTTGCCGTCACCCTGACTGCGCATATTGGTGAGATGCTTCGCCTTGCAGGGATTGACTGGAAGATCGTCCGAGCGCGCGTTTTCGCCGACAATCATCCCGGCATAAACCTCTTCCTGCGGCCCGATGAAAAGGCGGCCGCGTTCCTGGATGTTGTTTAAGGCGTAGGCGGTGCTGGTTCCCGGCTCCATCGAAATCATGACACCCCGATTGCGACCCTCCAATTCTCCCTTATGCGGAGCATATTCGCGGAAGAGATGGCTTAAGACTCCTTCGCCCCGTGTCATATTCACCAGGTCCGTCTCGAAACCAATCAGCCCGCGGGTCGGCATCACGCCTTCAACCGCGACCCGGCTGCCGTGATGCTGCATGTTGGTCACCTCGCCTTTGCGCGCGGCAATTGACTGCATGACATCGCCGAGGCTGCTGTCGGGTAGATCGAGATAAAGATTCTCGATCGGCTCGAGAAGATTCCCGGCCGCGTCTTTCTGGAAAATCACTTCGGGACGCGAAACCATGACTTCGTAGCCTTCGCGCCGCATTTGCTCGACCAGAATAGCGATCTGCATTTCACCGCGGGCGTTGATCTCAAAAGCCCCAGCCGCTTCGGTGTCGCTCACCTGCAAGGAAACATTGCCGCGGGTTTCGCGCACCAGCCGCTCTTTTACGTGGCGCGCGGTCACGTATTTGCCTTCACGGCCGGCAAAAGGAGAGTCGTTAACCAGAATGCGCATCCGGATCGTGGGTGGATCGATATCCACAAACTGGAGCGGGGCACGCTCTTCCCGGTCGGTCAGGGTCTCGCCGATGAAGACATCTTCGAAGCCGGTCAGTCCGATGATATCGCCGGCACTGGCGTGCTTCGTTTCCACCTGCTCCAGCCCTTCGTAGGTAAACAATGCGGTCACGTTGGCGCGCTCGCGGTTTCCATCGCGGTGCATACACACGATCGAGTCACCCACGGCAACGCGTCCGCTCACGACGCGGCCGATGGCGATACGACCGAGGTAATCGCTGTAGTGCAAATTGGAAACCAGCATCTGGAAGAACGGCTCATTCGAGACGGTGGGAGGCGGCACGTGCTTCACGATCGCCTCAAACAGCGGCGTCATGTCTTCATTGGTGTCCTGCAACTCGCGCACCGCGAAACCGTTCTTGGCGCTGCCGTAGATGATTGGAAAATCAAGCTGCTCGTCGGTCGCTTTCAGCTCCACGAAAAGATCGAAGACCATGTCGAGGACCTTGTGCGGACGAGCGTTCTCGCGATCGATCTTGTTGATCACCACGATTGGCTTGGCCTTATTCTCCAGCGCCTTCCGCAAAACAAAGCGTGTCTGGGCCTGCGGACCGTCGTGCGCGTCGACTACCAGGAGGACTCCGTCCACCATCTTCATGATGCGTTCCACCTCGCCACCGAAATCGGCGTGACCCGGGGTATCAACGATGTTGATGCGGTAACCGTTCCACTGGAACGAAGCGTTCTTGGCGCGAATGGTGATTCCTTTTTCGCGCTCCAGATCCATCGAGTCCATGACGCGCTCCTCCACCTTCTGATTGGAGCGAAAGGTGCCGGACTGACGCAGCAACTGGTCGACCAGGGTGGTCTTGCCGTGGTCAACGTGCGCAATAATGGCGATGTTACGAATCTTATCCATGCGAGAGATCATCAGCCGTTGCGGCCGACGAAAAAGTAGAGGGCGTTCAGCTAAACGAACGCGCGGGACTATTGCATTCCTGCGCTCTCTGGTCAACCGGCGGCCGCGGATAATCCCGACCTGAAACCGCTGGCAGGGACAAAGAAAAGGGCCGCCAGGCGGCGGCCCTTTCCGAGAGTGGAGAATTCTCCTTCGCGTTTAGCGACGATGATGAACGCGGTAGTGGCCGTGGACCCAATGGTGATGATGGCCCCAATGACCGGGCACCCAAACATAATAGGCATTCCCCTCCCAGTAGTGAGGACCGCGAACGTAATAGGGCTGATCGCCCACTTCGATGTTCAAGCTAACCGCGTTTGCCAGCGGAGCGGTGACTCCGGCCAGCAGCGCGACCAATGCGATAAGTAGTGTCTTTTTCATACGATATTTCTTTGCTAACTCCCATTTAGACGAGCAGACGCCCGCTTTTATTTTAAATCGGGCGAAGGCGTAAGACTGCGCGGCTCAGGACGATATATTCTTCCTCCCTCAAAGGAGTGAATGCCAAGCCAAAGCGAAGCCAAAAAAGAAACGGCTCCCGCCTTGAGGGCTGGAGCCGTTCTCAATTCGAAGTGTCTTTTTAGGAGACGACGCGCCGTCTCAGAACGACGAACAACATCGCCGCGCCAACCGCGAGGCACATGTAAGTGCTCGGTTCAGGCACGACGGTGATGGTGATCGAGCCGGGCTGAATCGCCAAGGTGTGCGCACCCGAATCCGAAAGAACCGAGGTCTTCGGCCCGGAGGTGGTGCTTTGGATGGTGTAGGTGTTTCCCACTACCGCGCTGTTACCCAACTTCAGCGAAATATTCGCGATGAAGTAGCCGGGGTTTGAGGCCGAGGGCTGGCCAGTGGTATCGCTGCCCCCGAGGTCCTGCGCATTAGCCGGATTCAACGCCTGGTTCGCCGTCAACGTGGTCGTGGTCGGATCGTTGAAGATGCTGCCACTGAGGTCACGACTATTCAGCGTGAAAACGAAAGGCGAAGCCCCGTTCTGCTGAAGGTAGTAAGTGGTTCCGAACAAGTCGCTGATGTTTCCACCGCTGGTGAAGTTCAGGCTGATCGAGAAGGTGATGTTTTGCCCAGGCGCAACACTAGTTGAACTCGTGGGGGTGAACACGAACTGCGCGGACTGCGCAGAAGCGTGCGTAACGATGGAAGCGCTCGCAAGGGCGAGCAGCGCGATGATTAGTGTTTTTTTCATGTGGTTGTTTGGGATGAAACTGTTCCTGACTGATTACGGAGTGGCTGTGTCACCGCTGCGCAGCTTGGCCGCCGTGATGTCACCAATGTTGATGACGCCATCGAGGTTGATGTCGCGACGGAAGTTGTTAGCCGTGACGGCGGTGCCCGACGAAGTCTTCTCCGCCGTGATGTCGCCGATGTTCACGGTGTGGTCAGTGTTAGCCACATCCGAGTTCAGAATGGTGATCGGAATGAGCTGAGTCGCCGGCTGAACCAACGCGTTCACATCGGTCACACCGCTGACGGAGAGCGACGCAGTCTGGACGTCGCTGACGTTGGTTAGACCAACGATCAGGTCCGTTCCATTCACGCTGACACTGTTGACGGAGCCGGTGCCCGGGCCAACCGGGCCGCTGGCAGTGGTCCCACCGCTTCCGGGATTAAAGACGATTGTCGCAGTCGCCTGGCTGGCGGCGAGCGTGTTGGTGAAGCGAACGACGACCGTGTAGTTGCCCGGCCCGCCGAGGCTTCCACCCAAGCGGCATTCCGTGCCGGCAGTTCCGGTAAGCGGCAGATTAATGTCGAAGCTCCCGGCCGCGCCATGACTCATGCGCGAGAACGCCCCTAGGACGGTGGGACCAGTCGGGGCCGTGGCCGCGATAGTCGTATCCCAAATACCGCGACCGTGGGTGGCCACGCGAAGTGTCCGACTTGGATCCTGAACACGCATGCCGAAACCGGGCACGCGGGGATAACCAGTGCCGTAAACCGCCCAGCTGTTACCGCCGTTGGTGGATTTGTAAACAGCGTAGTCGGTCGCCACGTAGATGTCGGTCGACGAACGCGTCGCCGAGCCGCTCTGCGGATCGATGGCGATGGCGTTGATCGGAACGTCAGGGAGTCCAGTGGAAGCAGACACGACGTAGACCGGCCCCGTAGGCGAAGCGGCCAAGGCGTCGAGGTTCGTGATCTTCCAAAGGTGGCGAATCGGAGAGGCACCGGTGCCGAAGCCGCTGAAAGCGACGTAACCGATGTTCTTATTGTTAGGATCGATGAAGACTTTGTTCACCGGAGCAGCAGCGAGTGCTCCCGGGCCGTTGGTGATCGGCGGGGTTCCGCCAGCGCTACCACCAATGATCTTAAGCAGATTGCCGCCGTTGGAGGCCCAAACCGCGCCGATACCGGATCCATCCGAACCATTCGTCCCGACCAGGCGAACGTTGTCGTCCTGAGCCGAAACGGCGATGTCATTGACGTAGTCGAACATGAAGCCGGGGAAGGATGGGAAGCCGTTGTTGGCGACTTGCACCGCCGCGGTGTCAGCCCTGTCGGTGGAACGGTAGAGCGTGTCGGTGCCGAAGTACCAGGTATTGGGATTGCCCGGCCCGAGCGTCATCGGCGCGTAGAACTGCACGTTATCGCCGAAGTCAATTCCGTTGAAGGTGTCGGTCGTGCCGTCGCAATAAATGGTGGGATCAACCGAGCCGCCGTAAATGCCGTGGAAGGTCCATTGCGTTTCCTGGGCGCAAGGGTTGGTCAAAACCCGGCCGGTGCCGATCTGAGCACCGCCCGCGTTATAATAGGTGTGATACTGCACCACGTTGGTTGTATCAGGCGCGTTCTGGTCAATTAGCGCGTAGCCGCCGTCGCCGAAATCGATCCGGTACATCGACCCGTCGGTTCTGAGCTGCTGGGTGCCGTTATCCTGCGTGCCGCCGATGCTGAAATTGGGGTCGGTCGGGTGCGTGGCTAACGACCAATACTGAGCTGCGCTCAGGCCGGCCGTATTCTTCGAGACCCAGTTATCTCCGCCGTCGTTCGAGCGCCAAATGCCACCGTCGTTGCCGTGATAGATCACGCTGCCGTTGGTCTTCGCGTAAGCGATCGCATGAACGTCTGCGTGCAGACCCAACGTAATCACGTAAGGGCCGCCCGCCGGATCGATCGTCCAGTTCAGGCCGCCGTCGGTCGAACGTTCAAACACCTTTTGATTGGCCTGACCGCCAACGCTGACGTTATTTGGATTATTCGGATCCGTGCCGACTGCGATGTCGTAGAACCCCTGGCCGCCGGCAAAACCGTCAACCGCAGTGATGGCCGTGAAAGTAGAACCCGCATCGATCGACTTATAGAGTCGGCCCTGGTTGGCGTTAGTGGGCAAGTTTTCCGAACTGGTCGCATAGACCACAGTGACGCCGCCGTTAACGGTTGGCGAGAAGCCCGCCGCCAGCTTGCTGTTAGCCTGCAGATCGCCCGCGGCATTCAGAATTGGCAGGGCGAGCGACTGAGTGAAAGTCGGCGTGGCTGCGGTTGCGTTAGTCGTCTTATAAACGCCCGTCGGATCGGTGCCAGCCTGACCCACAAAGGAAACGATCAGGGTATTAGGATTTTGCGGATCGAGCACACACGAGCTTGCGATCGTGTTGCTGGCCGTCCCGCCAACCTGCAAACGCGTCCAGGTCGGAGTCGCCGAAAGTGCATTCTGCGAACGATAGAGACCGCGGCGGGGTAGAACGCTGAAGGTCCCGGCACGGAATCCACCAATACCGGACGAGGTGGTTACGTAGACGTTGTTTGCATTCGACGGATCAACCGCGATCGCAACAATCGAACGACCGGTAAAAACATCAGTGCCGGCTGGCGGAGGGGCGATCGGGTCGAGGCCGGAATTGGCGTTGTAGGGGCCATTCACAACCGGGGTAGCGCCGTTCGCGCCTGTTATCACATAAAAACCGGAGCCGAAGAAGCTGTCACTAGCCAGATTTCCTTCACCCGTGCCGACAAAGACGACGCTGGGGTCGGCCGGATTAACCGCGACCGCACCGATGGAGAGGGCGACACCCACGGATGGCGTGTTCGCCGCATCCATCAGCTGGACCCAACTTGCACCACCGTCAGTGGAGCGATAAAGGCCGCCGGAAGCGGCGCCCGCATAAACGATATTTTCGTTGGTCGGATCGATCGCAATCGAAGCAATACGACCGCTGATGGGATCTTCACGCCCTGGCCAGCCGTTGGTTTGGCCGTTCGGGATCGGACCCGTGCCCCGGAAAACCCAGGTGCCCGCAGGAGCGGCTGCGCCGGTGCCAGTCCTTCCGCCGCTTCCGGCTTTGGCTGCCTTCAGCGAAACCTTTACGCTTTTCGGCTTGGGTGCCGGGTTGAGCTTGGTCGAAGCGGGAAGATTTTCGATCCATTTCTCGGCGGGAACTTCATTAAATTCATGCTCGCTCTCCCGCTGATGCGGGGAAAGCGATTTGGAGGCTGCGACTAACGAGTTTTTGTTAGCCTGCTTAACGACCTGCTGGGGTGTGCGCGGGAGCGCGAAAGCCAGCGCGAAAAGCGTTAGGCTGGCGCACCCGAGGGTAAGGACGATCAGTTTGCGGCGAGTGTTTGGACGAGGGCTGTTTTTCATTGGTTGGGTTTTTTGGGCAGTTTTGCGCCTAACAATCGTTTGGGCTTCGATTTGTGAGGCGGAAGTCCCCGAGGATGCGCAACCGGAGGCGTCTAAGTCAAACAAATTCCATAAAAACTAAGGCTAAGTGCAGCTACCAGAAGAAGATGACAATTTTGTAATGTGTTTTGTGAATAACTGCGACCGACGCCACCACCCCGCCTGGCCCGCTGCAGCGCCGCACTAAACTGCGACCGGTTCCCCCGGAACCGGGTTGAGCCATTTTCCGTGCTCCCGAATTAAATCCTGGAGACGCTCCACCGCTTCGGCTTCGGGAATGTTGAACTTCACCGCCGTTTTGCCGACGTAGAGATTTACTTTCCCCGGCGCGCCGCCGACATAGCCGAAATCCGCGTCCGCCATTTCTCCGGGGCCGTTCACGATGCAGCCCATGATCGCGATCTTCACTCCTTTGAGGTGATTGGTAGCGGCTTTGATCCGCGCGGTAGTGGTCTGCAAGTTGAAGAGGGTCCGGCCGCACGAAGGACACGCGACATAGTCCGTTTTGAAAATGCGCGACCCGGCCGCCTGCAAAATATTATACGAGAGTCGCAACGCCTGGCCGGGTGCTTCTTCGCCTTGCACGAGAACGGCGTCGCCGATGCCGTCGCACAACAAAGAACCAATCGCCATTGAGCTCGTCAGGAGAGTATTTATGAATGTGGGAGCGGCGACGGGTCCGTCGGATTGGCGAACTACGGGGCCAGCGCCGCGATCCTCGGGACGCTGAGGTCCCTCCCACTTTCCAAGCGTATCCTTGAGCAGGATCGGATGCCGCGCCGGAATACTCGCAGCCAGCAAACGAAACGCGGCGATAATCGGGAGATCTACTCCGTCGCGCACCGTCACCATCCGTGCCGGCCCGCTGCTTAACTGGGCCAAATCATTTTCGTCCCGCGGATCGACCTCGACCACAACCGCTTTTTCGTAAACCACTTCCGGCTTGTAGTCCCCCATCTGCGCGACTTTGTGCGCAATCTTCTCGAAATTCTTCTGCCTAACGAGCACCCGCATGAGCTCTTCACCGCCAATCGCAACTTCCCCTGAAACTCCAGGCACAGTGATGCGATCCGTGGCGCGGCGCGCGTAGGAGAATGGGTCAAAGGAGATTTCGGATTTTCGGTTTCCGACTTTCGGTTGGCTGGCCGCGGGGTCCGCTTTTTGCGATCCGCAATCCGAAATCCGCAATCCGCAATCGATTAAAGCCTTCGCCACCGGAATCTCATGCGGGCTGTCTTCGGTCAACGACACCCGGATGGTATCGCCGATGCCGTCGGCCAGGAGCGAGCCGATCCCAATCGCGCTTTTGATCCGCGCGTCTTCGCCTTCGCCGGCTTCGGTCACGCCGAGATGGAGCGGGTAATTCCAGTCCGGACCTTCCTCATCCAGGCGGCGGACGAGCAGGCGATAAGCCGCAATCATCACCTTCGGATTGCTCGATTTCATCGAGAAGATAAAAGCGTGATAGTCGAGAGCGCGCGCGATCCGCGCAAACTCCAGCGCGCTCTCGACCATGCCTAACGGAGTGTCACCGTAACGGTTCAGGATTCGATCGCTGAGCGAGCCATGGTTGGTCCCGATCCGCATGGCAATGCCGCGTTCCTGGCACAGTTTCACCAACGGCGAGAAGCGTTCGCGGATACGCTCAATTTCCGCGGCATACTGGTCGTCGGTGTATTCCCGCGTCGCGAACTTCTTGGAGTCGGCGTAGTTGCCGGGATTAATCCTGACTTTGTCGACCCACTTGGCCGCTTCCATGGCGGCTTCCGGCTTAAAGTGAATGTCCGCCACGATCGGAACGTCGCAGCCGCGAGCGCGCAGACGTTTGATGATGTGCTCGAGGTTGCGCGAGTCCTTCACCGTCGGCGCGGTGATGCGGACGATTTCACACCCCACTTCAGCTAGCTCGATCGTCTGCGCGATGGATGCTTCGGTGTCCATGGTGTCGCAGGTGATCATCGACTGCACGCGAACGGGATTATCACCGCCGACAGCAACATTTCCGACCCGGACCTCGCGCGAGCGGCGCCGCTGATACCTGAATGGATTGGCGCAGTAGCTCATCGCGGAACCGGCGGCGGCACCGCGGTAACGATTACGGCAGTGCCATAGCACAGCACTTCGGTGACACCCTGCATCACCTCGGTCGCGTCGTAACGCAAACCGACCACCGCGTTCGCGCCCAGCTGTTGCGCGTGTCGAATCAAAAGATTGAAAGCATCTTCCCGCGTCTTCTCGCAAAGGTCGGTCAGGATGGTGATATTGCCGCCAAAGAGCGTCTGCAGACCGGCGCCGATGTTGCCCACGACGGAACGAGAACGAACAATGATGCCGCGCACGACCCCAAGGCTGCGCGTGATCTGGTAGCCCGGGAGCTCAAACGCGGTCGTGGTCATGGAATGGTCCATCGCAGCGAAAGCTAGCGAACACGGGTAGGCCGCGCAATTATCTATGGAGCGGGCGTCAGGTTTATCCTGGGAGGGCGCGCGCCTCTCGCGCCGGCGAAGACGCCCTCGTCTTCGCGAACTTTGATCTCGATTAGTTTCGAGGCGAGGCGCCTCGAACGGCGCACGAGGCGTGCGCCCTCCCCGGAAAAAACCCCGGATTAATCTACGGCGTCCCCGCGTCCTTCGCTTTTACGTGCTCGATCTGATCGAGCTTCTTCCGCACAAAGGGAAGGTCTCCGATGTCGAAAAAGGTGATGTAGAGAATCACGCCCACGATCAGCGCCGTGCAAAAACCCTGCACATATTCGAGCACGCGGGTGTTCAGCGGCTTGCGGCGGACTGATTCAATAATGCCGAGGACGATGTGCCCGCCGTCCAAAACCGGAATCGGCAGCATATTAATAATGGCGAGGTTCACGTTCAGGATCACGCTGAACCAGAGGGCCAGGCGCCAGCCGAACGGGCTCTGAAACAGGAGATAATAAATGCGCACGATGCCGACCGGGCCGCTCAAGTGCTGCAGCTTCACGTCGGACTTTGGGGAGGCGACGGCCGCGATGGTGTTGAGCGTGCTGCTGATGCTGTTCTGAATCTGCTCGAGTGGGCTGGGGTGGATCAGCGTCATCTGGTCGGTATCGAATTGAATCCCGATCCGCGGTTTCTTTTCCCCCTTCGTCTCGAGCAGCGTCGGGGTGAGCCTGGCGTCGAGTTGAGACGTTCCACGCTGGATGTGGAGCGTCATCGCGCTCTCCGGATTTTTTGCGATATGATCGACCAGCGCTTCGGTGTTGAAGATCGGCGTTTCGTCGAAGCCTTTGATAACGTCGCCCGGCTGCAAACCGGCTTCGGCTGCAGGAGACTTTGCTTCAACCTTTTCGACGGCGACGCGTTCCGCGGGCAGAATCAGCAACTGACGGACGCTCCTCCGGCGCCAGCCCTTGCTGGGCGCACGATAGGGTTCCACCGACACAGATTCCATCTTCCCGTTTCGTTCGAAGGTGATGGGAATCTTGTCGCCTTCGCTGCGAACCACGTTCCAGCTGACGCTTTCATTCATCCCGAGAAAACGCTTCACCGGCTTGCCGTCGACCGAAAGAATCTTGTCGCCCGGTTGCAGGACGCCTTTGGCCGGCGACTCGGGCATCACGTAACCGATCGTGGTGGTAGTGTCAGATTCTGAGACGGGATAACCGACGCCCCAGAGCAACGTCGCGATCACGACCGCGAGAAGAACACTGAAGAGCGGGCCGGCGACGGCGACGATGATCTTGTCGATGGCGGAGACCTGCGGCAGTTGGGCGCGGTCGAGATCCGCCTTGCCCTCGATGATGTCCATCGGCGCCAGCTGCGGCAAAGCGACGAAGCCGCCGAAGGGGAGCGATCCGAGCGAGTACTGCACGCCGTTGATCGTCTTCTTCCAAAGCGGCTTGCCGAACCAGATGCCGAACTTCTCTATATAGAGACCTCGCCAGCGCGCGGCCAGGAAATGACCCAGCTCGTGCACGACGATGATCAGGTTAAAGAGGATGAGAACCTCGAGGAGGAGGAAAAGGACCCGCAGAGCACCAAGGATCATGATTAGAAATTAGCCGACCAGACCACGCGCTTCCGCCCTGGCCCATTGATCGGCCCGCAATATGGCATCGAGATCGGGATGCGCAACGCTGGTATGACTCTCCATTACCTGTGAAACAATTCGCCAGATCGACGGAAAATCGGTCCGCCCATTAAGAAAGGCTTCGACCGCAACCTCGTTGGCGGCGTTGAGCACAGCAGGAAGAGTTCCGCCTACCGTTCCCGCCTTGCGCGCGAGCTCGAGCGCGGGGAAGTCGTCGTAGCGCGGCTCAAAAAACTCGAGCTTTGAGACCTTGGCAAAATCGAGTGGCGGCAACGAATTTGCGACCCGGTCCGGCCAGGTGACTGCATATTGAATGGGGAAACACATGTCGGAATAACTGAGCTGAGCCAGGGTCGAACCGTCGGCGAACTCAACCATCGAATGGACGATGCTCTGGGGATGGATGACGACTTCGACGCGATCCATGCCGACGCCGAAGAGCCAGTGGGCCTCGATCATCTCCAACCCCTTATTAAATAGAGTGGCGGAATCGATCGTGATCTTCGGCCCCATGTTCCAGGTCGGATGTTTCAACGCCTGTTCGACGGTGATGCCGGCGAATTCATTCGCGGGCGTGTTGCGGAAAGGGCCGCCCGACGCGGTCAGGATGATTCGGCGGATATCGGAGGGATTAAATGTGGGAGCGGCCTTAGCGCCGCGATTCTGCGCCGACGCGCCCAGAGTCGGGGCGCTGAGGCCCCTCCCACTTTCAAGACACTGAAAAACGGCGTTATGCTCCGAATCGACCGGCAGAATGTTAACGCCGCGTTTTGCCGCGCCGCCCATGACGGCTTCCCCCGCCATGACGAGGATCTCCTTGCTCGCGACGGCAAGATCCTTGCCCGCCTCTATCGCAGCGAGGGCGGGACGCAGTCCGGCTGTTCCGACGATCGCGATCAGCACCATGTCGGCATCCGCCATCGTGGCAATTTCGCAGAGCCCATCTTCGCCGGACAAAATCTTCGGCTGGTAGTTCAGCGCCTTGCGCAAAACATCCAGCTTTGATGCATCGGTTAGGCAAACGGCAGCCGGTCGCAGCGAATTCGCCGCGGCGGCCAGCTTCTCCGCGTTGGTGTTGGCGGCGAGACCGATGATCTCCATCCGGTCCGGGATATCGCGCGCCACCTTGAGCGAGCTTTCGCCGATCGAACCAGTCGCGCCCAAGACAACGACGCGTTTACGTTTCATTGTTCCCGCGGAAGAAATGCCGACGAGACAAGCTCGTCCCTCCCACATGCTTTTCGCGCCGCCACGCTACCGGGAGGGACGAGCTTGTCTCGTCCGATCCCTCTTATTCTATTCATTTTATTAAATTCCTTATGGCACGCGCGCGACCAGCCGGAGATAGAAATAAAGCAGCGGCGCGGTGAAGAGGATGCTGTCGATCAGGTCGAGCGCACCGCCGATGCCGGGCAGGAAGCGACCGGAATCTTTCACGCCGGTGCTGCGTTTAATAATCGATTCGGCGAGGTCGCCCACCACGGCCGCGAAGCCTAACGAGAGCCCGAGGATCACGCCGTCCGTCACATCCAGGGCGGAGAGCTCGCCCGGCATCAACTTGATCAGGCCGACGCTGGCAAAGGTGGATAAGGCGAGCGCGCCGCAAAATCCTTCCCAGGTCTTCTTCGGGCTGATGTGCGGAATCATCTGGTGCCGTCCGATCAGACTGCCGACCAGATAGGCGCCCATATCGCTGAACTTCGTCACCGCGATCAAGTAGAGGCAGTAAAACTGGCCGGTAGCGTGTCCATCCGCCGAGCGCGGCGTGATGTAGACCAGCTTGGTCATGAAGTTGAAGAGCCAGATAACGTAAAGCAGCCCGAAGACCGTGTAGGCCATTGTTTGCAGCGGTTCGTCGTCGCGCAGTCGCGCGAAGATCTGCCGGGTAAAAACGGTCAGAAGAAATCCGAGCAACACCGCCAGCTCGAAATCGTAGGAGCGCGCCGGCCCGACCCGGCTGAAGTAATAGAAGCTTCCACAGAGCATGACCGCGCCGCAGATCATTCCGGTGATCTTGAAATTCGGCAGCCGTTTGTGATCGAGCATGGTGTAAAACTCGAGCAGCCCGATCATCCCGAAGAGGCTGATCAAAAACCAAAAACCGCCTTCATGGCCGGAAAAGGCGATGAAAAGCGCGACCGTCCAAAGGCAGACCGTGCTGGCAAATCGGAAAAGAAAGGTCGACCGCGCGCTGACGGGTTTGGTCGCAGTGTCTTCAACCGTCGCGGGCATGAGCTGTCATCTTCCCGAAGGAAGATGCTGGGCGCAAGGGACAAGAATCGAATCAACTAAGAAGACGGGAGGCCAATTGCGCCATTTGCATCCGCGCCTACCGTGCTGCCGTGGGAAAACTGATGAAAGCGGTAGTGAAAGCGAAGGCGGAGCCGGGGCTTTGGCTGCAAGACGTGCCCATCCCGGAGGTGCGCGAGGACGATGTGTTGATCCGCGTCCTCAAGACCTCTATCTGCGGGACCGATGTCCATATTTACAACTGGGACGCGTGGGCGCAGAAAACGATCCCGGTGCCGATGACGATTGGCCACGAATTTGTCGGGGTCATTCACGAGCTCGGGCGTCATGTCAGAGGCTGGAGTAAGGGCGACCTCGTTAGCGTAGAAGGCCACATCACCTGCGGACATTGCCGCAACTGCCTGGCCGGGCGACGTCATCTTTGCCCCAACACCCAGGGAGTGGGCGTGAACCGTCCCGGCGCCTGGGCGGAATTTGTTTCCATCCCGCAATCTAATCTCTGGCACGCGGACAAATCGATTCCGCTGGATGTCCTCTCCTGTTTTGATCCGTTAGGCAACGCCACCCACACTTCGCTGGCCTTCGACCTGGTCGGCGAGGACGTGCTGATTACGGGGGCCGGGCCGATCGGCTGCATGGCCGTGCCGATTTGCAAAATGGCGGGGGCGCGTCACGTCGTAATCACGGACGTGAACCCCTATCGCCTCGAACTGGCGCGAAAGATGGGAGCGACCCGCGCGCTGGACGTGCGCACGGAAAAGCTGAGCGAAGCGATGCCGGAGCTCGGCATGAAAGAAGGATTTGATGTCGCCTTGGAGATGTCCGGCAATCCGAAAGCCTTTGCCGACATTTTGCCTAACATGTTTTACGGCGGAAAGATTGCGCTGCTCGGCATCATGCCCTCCACCGCCACCATCGATTGGAATACAGTGGTGTTTCACAGCCTGACCATCCAGGGCATTTACGGGCGCAAGATGTATGAGACTTGGTACAAGATGACCTCGCTCATCCAGAGCGGGCTCGATATCTCGGCGGTTATTACCCACCGCTTCGCCTTTAACGATTTCGAGAAGGGAATCGACCTGATGAAATCGGGTAACTGCGGAAAGATCGTCCTGAATTGGGGCGAGCTGTAGCCCCTGCGGATTACGCGTATTAAGGGCGCGAGTTTGAAGACCGCCTCTTTGTAGCGGCGGTCTCTGACCGCCGCACTCTTGGCTGCTGAGCTTGCCTCCCGAAGAACGTAAAAAAATGCGGCGGTCAGAGACCGCCGCTACAAAATGAAGAGCTGCCTAACTAGTTAAGCGCGGCGGCTTCTTGCTCAAGGCCATCCATCTCCAGCAGCATCCGACGGATGTGCCGGGAGTCGGCGTGCGGCTGCAGGAGGCGCCGGCTCTCATCCCGATCGCCCCATTTCAGCACCTGAATCTTTTCGTGGCGCGCGCCCCACGCGTTCATCTCGCCCGGTGTCGCCATATAAAGATCAATGGTGTTACGGCCGCTCAGCGCCCAGCCGTAGTCATCAATGCGATAAGTCTGTCCGGTGGAAAGAACACGGAAAGTGGTACCCGCCGGCCAGCGCGACCAATCAGCGGCGGCGCTCCCGATCTTGGGAGCTTGCGCCTTTTTCACCGTCTTCTTCACCGTGATCGTCTTTTTTTTGTGAGTCTTCGGATCGATCACGATTTTCTTCTCGGTCACGGTGGTGGTTTCTTCTTTGGAAGTCTTCTTCTTGGTCTTGCTGACCAATCCAAACTGCTGGCGGTCGAGCAAATCCCCCCGGGTATTCTCGGCGCGGCGATTGGGGCGGCTGGCGGCTTGGAGCGTTCCACCTAACGCATTGCGATTGCTGTAAGCGGTGTGGTCAGCCTCGGTATGGGTGTAGGCGGTCGTTTTCACCGATTGAAACTCATTCTTGGCGATGGGCGGCTCATAAGAAGGGAGCGCGCGCTGGGCGTGACGGATGGCAGGCGCCGTCTCACAAGCGGAGAGGACGATGGCCAGGAAAATGGCCAGGACTGCAAGGGCTAGGCTGCGAAGCTCGGCGTGAGTCAATTTAGATCGCCGGAGTTATTAACAGTTATTCACAACCCCCTGCAATACTATTTTTCAGCTTTTTTTTGGACCCTGGATTACACGGATTTTGCGGATTATAAACAGGCGGATGGTGGCTCCGCTTAACGATGACGTCTATCCGGATTTCATCTCCCGCATCACGATCTGTTACGAAGCGAGACCGGAGACACTTTCGGAACTTCGGCATTCCTTCGTCATGGTTCATTCGAGCTTTGTCATTCGATTCCCCTCCTTCTTTGCGTCGCGATGAAGGCGGCGTAACCTCATCGCTATGCTGGCCGAATTTGAGAAACAGCTTTCGCAAACCCTGGAAGAAATTAAGTCGCAGGGTCTTTACAAGACGGAGCGCATCATCACCACGCCGCAGGACGCGCACATCAGTGTGGCCGGTGCGCCCGCCGGATTGGGGAATCACGGGTCGGGCAAAGGAGTCCTCAACATGTGCGCCAATAATTACCTTGGCCTGGCCGATCATCCGGAGCTGATCGCCGCCGCCAAAGAGGCACTCGATAGCCATGGTCTCGGCATGGCCAGCGTCCGTTTCATTTGCGGCACCCAGGATCTGCACAAGCAACTGGAGGAGAGCCTGACCCGATTTCTCGGAACCGAAGCGACCATTCTTTACCCGAGCGCCTTCGACGCGAACGGTGGCCTCTTCGAAACGATTCTAGGTGAGAAAGACGCCGTGATCAGTGACGAGCTCAATCACGCGAGCATCATCGACGGCATCCGTCTCTGCAAAGCGCAGCGGTTCCGTTACAAGCATAACGACATGAATGATCTCGAGGCCAAGCTGAAAGAGGCGGCTTCGGCTAAGGTTCGGCTGATCGCCACCGATGGATGTTTTTCCATGGACGGGACAATCGCCGACCTGCGCGCCATTTGTGACCTGGCGGAACGCTACGAGGCACTGGTGATGATCGACGACGCGCATGCCACCGGTTTTCTCGGAGCGAGCGGCCGCGGGACGCATGAATTCCGCGAGGTCATGGGACGCATCGACGTCATCACCGGCACGCTCGGCAAAGCGCTCGGCGGCGCCAGCGGCGGATTCACCAGCGCACGCAAACCGATCGTGGATCTGCTCCGCCAGCGCTCGCGCCCTTACCTTTTCTCCAACAGCGTGGCTCCGCCGATTGTGGCCGCGGCGATCAAGGCGCTTGAGATGCTCTCCGCTTCGACCGAGCTGCGCGACAAGCTGGAAGCGAATACCATGTATTTCCGCGAAACCCTGACCGAGCGCGGCCTAACGATCAAGCCAGGCACGCACCCGATCGTCCCCATTATGCTTGGCGATGCGGCCAAGTCCCAAAAGTTCGCGGCCCGGATGCTGGAGAAAGGGGTTTACGTGATCGGCTTTTTTTATCCGGTGGTACCGCATGGTACGGCTCGGGTTCGCACGCAGGTTTCGGCAGCGCATTCGATCCAGGATCTGGAGTTCGCTGCGAATGCCTTCGCCGACGTGAACGAAGAGTTGAAGTAGGGAGGACGAGACGGAGCTCGTCCCTCCCGTGGACGTCGTCGGCGAAATCTTCGTCTCGTCCCACATCCCTCAAAAAAAACAAACCTCCTCCCCTGATGCAGAGGAGGAGGCTGAGGGAGTTAATTTTTTTTCAGCGATCAGTCCCGCGGCCGCGGGATCCCGAGCCGATTTGGCGGCGAGGGCGGTGAGTGCTGCCGCAGAGCGAAATCTTTCCAACGTTCAGCACTTGTCCCGCTGCGGCTTAGTGCAGCGGGCGGGTGAGTGACGGCGACAGAGCAAACTAGTTGTACGGCGACCAGAAACTGGTGTCGGCCACGTCGGAGAGCGAGGTCTTGGTGGCGGACGGAACGCTCGGGAGCGAGTCGACCGTCTGCGGTCCGTAACCAGCGCCGAAGATATCAGCCGCGGTATTATAAAGAACCGAACCTTTCTTGGTGTAGTTGGTCCAGTCAGTGGTGTTGACCGCGGTGCCGCTGGCCTTGTTGGTTTCGATCGCGTACTGGTCGACCGCGGAGTCGATCAGGCGAAGGTCGTTCAAGATTCGGCTGGCCTGAGAACGCTTGCGCGCCCGCAGGAAGCCTGGGACAGCGATCGCAGCGAGGAGAGCAATAATTGCCACTACGATCATGATTTCGACAAGGGTGAAGCCGGCGAAACCGGACGCTTTTGATTTATTCATAAGAGCAGCTGATGTGGGACCTTGTTAAGCATCGTCGGTGCCATCGGTATCCCTCCTTTGGGCGTAAGGTCCTCACTTACAGTGAGTAATACGCTGCCAGATGACGAAACTGTAAGCTGGGATTGCGGACAGCCCAGCGGTTTGGAGCAGCCGAGGGACGTCAGCGACCGCTACCGCTGGTGAAGCGCGATGCTCGAGCCCACCCAGGTTCTTTCGCGATTGAAATTCACGCCCATCATCTTGCCCTGACTCATGCGGGCGAGATTATTCGCCAGCACCGGTTCACCGCCGACCGGCCACACGTACATCATCCGGATCTCCGCTTTTGACTTCGCGCCGTCCGGAGCCGGGACGAAGTCAGCGTATTCTACTTTCTTTTGCAGGATCCATTCGTGTGGATTTTCCAGCGCTTTTAGTTTCTCGCGCGTTGGGTCCATCTCCACACCAAGGCCGGCGAAGGAATACAGCGGCTTTAAAACGTAATCAGCCGGGTCTTCCGTCGCAGGAAATTCAG
Organism: uncultured Verrucomicrobiae bacterium; assembly: GCA_963746035.1. Taxonomy (GTDB): domain Bacteria; phylum Verrucomicrobiota; class Verrucomicrobiia; order Chthoniobacterales; family UBA10450; genus JBBRDU01. The sequence continues at coordinate 1,151,167 of CAVUZN010000003.1, forward strand.
CCGCGAAAAAGGCCGGTGCGGTGTAGGCCGTCTTCAGGAACGGCAGAGAATGTTTGCTGATGCGGAAATACCAGTTCGGATGCGGCACCCAGGTCACATCCAGTTCGTCCTGAAAACTAAATCCCGGCGCCAAATCCGGACGGCGCAGGAGCTCGTCGAAGATGACGCGGTTATAAACGCGCTCGATGCGAACTTCGCGGCCGTCGCGCTCATAAAAAAGTTGGCGGCCACGCTTCGTCACTGCCGTTAGGCAGACAGACCGGATCCCGAGCATTGATTCCGTCGCGGCGAAATCGATTCGCGTCTTCTGTTTCTCGGGCTCGATTTCGAGCAAGACCACATTCTCCGGCGCGGAGCTGCCGATAATCGTCTCGCGCAAAAGGTTGAGATAGTCGTCGTCCTTGATTCCACCGAAGGAAGAAGTCCAGCTTTGCGGGATGCTGGGGTAAGCGCCACGCAGGCACTTCAGAAGCAGCCATTGGAATCCAAAGAGACTGGGAAACGCCTGCAACTCGATCAGGCGGGGGACCAGCCTGTCTCCTTCCCGACAAACGCCAAAATCGACCACCAGGAACTGCGGGTTCGGCGATTCGTTAGGAACTTCCAGCCCGGGCGGGATCGCCGAAGCGGCATGAGCCGCAAACTCCGGGGTACGCACTGCGCGCACAATCCCGTCCGAAGCTTCGATTAGTTCGCGCTTAAATTCCGGGCTGAGAAAAACAGGCGTCTCCGCAATCCGAAAATCCGCCGGCCAACGTTCGCCCTCGTTTACGCAGCGGAGCAGCCGCTGGTATTTGTCGTCCGTGAAGTCCGCGTTATACCGGGCGCGGAGTTCAGGATCCATGCAGAAAAAGTGGCAAAGACTTCAGATAACGAATTTACCGCCGCGCATGATGGCCTCGCCATCAAAGAAGATGTCGAAGTCGCGGCCGACGCAATCGATATGCGTCTTGGACAACCAATTCGCGCCGGTGTGCTCCGCATAAGGATGGCCAAAGGCAATGTGAATGCCGGGCATTTTTTCGTCCTGCAAAATGTTCCCAATCACCCGGGTGCAGGCGATGTTCGTTCCGATGGCGAACTCGCCGACACGATTCGAATTTTCATCCGTGGACGTGTAGGCGCTAAATTCGTCGCGCAGATCGCGCCGCGAACACTGCACGTCCACGATGCGGCTATCTTTGACCTCGATCCGGACCGGGTTCTCACGCAGGTCGCCGTACTTCTGGCAAAGATAATCGCCGACCACGCCGTCGACCACGAAGAGGCCGTTACTGGTTTTGGGGGAAGTGAAAATCTCACCACCCGGCAGATTGCCCCACTTTTCCGGCGTGATAAGGCCGCTCGTCTTAAGCCATTTCAGGTCGGGCGAAAACTCGCCCACAAAATCGGTGCCGCCGGGAGTGCGGCAGGTAATTGTCTGAGCCATCCGCGCGCGCTCGACCACGCGCTGGCTCAAGGCGTCGACCGCGATGAAGTCCGCCCGCATCCCTTCGAGCATGATCGCGCGGGTGATATTCACCATGTGTCCGTGCCGAATACGGTTCCGGTTTACAATAGCGCTCATCTGCATGCGCGCGCCGAGCTCGCCCGTCTGTGATTGCGCGGCGAAGATAGAAACCTGCGACTGCGCGAGGTCGTCGAGAATCTGCTGCGGCATATTCTGCATCGGACGATCGGTGTAATTCTCGAGAACGAAGACGGCGTGCGCCGCTCCGACTTCTTCGACCTCCGCCTGCAGAGCCGCGGCGATCTCGGCCGTTTCCTGATCGGTGATAATGGTGATGCGCTCTTCCGGTTTCAGGCGCAGGCAGATGCGAATCGCGTTCCGTGCTCCCGGCACGAGCTCTTCGTCGATGGTGGTGGTGTCTAAACGGTCAGGCATGTGGAGAAGCGTCCGGGATTGTCAGGATAAAATTAAAGTTCAGCAAATGTGGCGGGACCAAGCTTATGCATCGGTCAGGCCTTCGTAAGTTTCGGCGACGATCTGGTCGATCACCGCCTTCATGTCGTGCGTCCGGTGCCAGGTGGCGAGCTGACGATCCGCGCCGGTACCTTCGCGCATGATGCGTTCGATGTGTTCCATCTCGCGACGGCTGCCGAGCTCGTCTACCTCAGTCGATACGAATTCGAGCAGCTCGATGATCAGGCTGCGTTCTTCGACCTCAGTCTCGCGTCCGAAATCAATCAGCTTGCCGTCCAGGCCATAGCGCGCCGCGCGCCAGCGATTCTCGTCCAATAAACGGCGACGATAAATTCGAAACGTGACGTTCTGATGGAGGAGCTTGAAGAGCTTCACCACCACCGCCTGGATGAGCGCGGCAATCGCGAGGGTGTCATCGACTCGCGACTGCGCATCGCAGACCCGCACTTCCAGAGTATCGAAAAATGGGTGGAGCCGAATGTCCCACCAAATCTTCTTGGGATTGTCGATGCAGCCGGTCTTCACCAGCAGCTTGCAGAAATCTTCGTATTCCGAAAGCGATTCGAAGGAGTCGGGAATGCCGGTGCGCGGGAAGCGCTCAAAGACCTTTAATCGATAACCCTTCAGGCCGGTGTCCTGCCCCACCCAGAAAGGTGAGTTCACCGAGAGCGCATACATGTGCGGCAGGAAATAACGCGCCTGGTTCATCACGTGAATGGCCGCTTCTCGATTAGGAATGCCCACGTGCACGTGCAATCCGAAAATGAGATTGGCCCGCGCCAGCGACTGCATGTCTTTGACGATCTCCTGATAGCGCTCGCCTTCGGTGATGAGCTGATCGCGCCAGTGCGATGAGGGATGAGTGCCGGCGCTGGCGATCTTCAAGCCAGCTTTGCCCGCTAGACCGGCAAGCTTGCTGCGCAAATCGATAACATGACTGCGCGCGTCCTGGACCGATTGGCAGATCTCTGTGCCCAGCTCGACGACGGACTGGTGCATCTCGGGCTTGATCTGCTCCTTGAGCGTGACTTTGCCGCCTTCCAGGATCTCCTGGATATGCGATTTCAACTCGCGCGTGTGCGGGTCGATAATCGCGAACTCCTCTTCAATCCCGAGCGTGTAGATGTGCTCTTTCACCCTGGAAAACCTTGCTGGCAGCTTATACTTTCGGCCTTTGCCTGCGGCGGGCAACCGAATTGGCAATCCTCAGGCCTAACCCGGTTGCGCAATGCCTAACTAATTTCGTGAACGATCCGCGCGTCGGCGTCGGGCCGATCACCGCGTTGCACTGAATCTGTGGAATAAGACGCCGGCTCGGTGAGTGAGGCGTTCCCCATTTCCTGAAGAGGCCGCCTGGTTGTGGCCGCCTGCATGTATTTGCCCCAGCTCAGGTTGTCGCGGCCGGCGACGTGTTCCTTGGCCTTGCGAATGGCCATGTTGGCGACCGCTTCCACCACCCAGTCGAAGTTCTCCTGACCGACACTGGTGACCTCCGCATCCGGCGCCGGGTTGCAGAAATCGATCGCCACCGGAACGCCGTCGCGAATAGCAAACTCGACCGTGTTCAGATCGTAGCCCAGGTAATGGTTCAGCTGCAGGACGCCCCACTCCACTGCTTCCAGGACTTGTTTGGGCGCCTTCCAATCGGTTACGTAACGCAGGTGATAAGGATTGCGCGGCTCGTAGTTCATCACCTTCACGTTGCGTTGGTCGATGCAGTAGCAGCGGAAGTACATGTCGAACTTCACTTCTTCCTGCAGCATCATCACCAGCTGCCCGGTTTCGTTATAGGCGCGGAAAAATTCGTCCGAGTTATGCAGGCGATAAACGTTTTTCCAGCCGCCGCCCGCGAAAGGTTTAAAAAAGGCGGGCCAGCCGACGTACTCGAAGATCGCTTCCCAATTCATCGGGTAGGCAAGGTTGCGGAATGAGCGGTCGTTTGTGTCCGCCGGCATCTGGTTTGAGGGCAGCAGAACCGTGCGCGGAACCGCCACGCCGATCTTGGTGGCGAGAGCGTTGTTGAAGAATTTCTCGTCGGCGCTCCACCAGAAAGGATTGTTCACCACCGCGGTGCCGGTCAGCGCCGCATTTTTCAACCAGGCGCGATAAAAAGGAACGTCCTGGGAAATGCGATCGATCACCACATCGTAGCCGCTGGGTTCGCCCTGGACCACTCGGTCGATCTTCACAAACTCGGCCATGATGTCGCGGCCGCCGGTCTTTTGATTCACCCGCTCGACCAAGGCAGGCGGAAAGCTGCCTTCCTGACCAAAAAGAATGCCGATTTTCTTCATAAAGGGGTCCTCCAGTTGAATCGGAACGGGGCACCGCGACGGCGGTCCGCCTTCCGCATTGGGAACGAGAGGTTACCCAGATTTTGCGGTTTGCAAAATGGAAGAAAGCGGGCCGACGCAAATCTGGACTTAAACTTGACTTACCATCTCGAGCGACTTGACCAATAACTTGACTTATGCTTGACTAATAGCATGGGTTTTCGCCCCTCTTACGCCATCACTCCCCTTCTCCTCCGTCGGGTGGAAGAAATCGCCGCTCTGCGCGAACGGATCCTGAGCGCGTCTGTTCAGGTTTCCTGGATTCCGGCGCTGCAGAAAGACACCCGCATCCGAAACGCCCATTCTTCCACCGCCATCGAAGGCAATCCCCTCACCCTCGAACAGGTTCGCGCAATCGAGGAAGGACGTGACATTCCTGCGACTGCGCCGCGTTCGCGCCGGGAGGTCGCGAACTATTTCGCCGGGCTTCGTTTCGTGGAAAAAAATGCGCAGCGCGCCGCCATCACCCACAGCGAGATTCTAAAGCTCCATCGCATTATGGCCGGAGAGGTCATGGACCAGGGAACCGCCGGCCAGTACCGCAAAATCCGCGTCAAAGTCGGCGACTACATTGCTCCCGCCGTCGATCGGGTTGAGCCAATGATGTCGGATCTGCTGAAGTGGTGGAATGAAGAGGCGCCGCAGCTGACGCCCGTGATCAGTTCAGCGATCGTACATCACCAGTTCGAAAGCATTCATCCCTTCGCCGACGGAAACGGCCGCACCGGGCGGATGCTCAGCCTGTGGGAGCTATACCGGCGGGGCTTCGACCAGCATCACATCTTTTCCATCGACGAATTCTACTGGGAAGACCGGCCGCGCTACTACGAGGCTTTGGAACGGGTGCAATCCGAGAATGGCAACCTAACGAGCTGGATGGAATACAGCGCCGACGGCTTGCGCCAGACCCTGGAGCGGATCTGGACCCGCATCCAGAAACTGACCGCGCGCAGCAGCAAAGGAAAACTCGTGTTGCGGCCGAAACAGGAACAGCTGCTCCATCTCCTCCGTGACAAACACGCGATGACCCCGCGGGAGATTTGGGATGGCGTGGGCGTCTCCAAACAAGGCGCCCTTGATTTGCTCAAGCCGCTCATGAAAGCGGGACTGGTCAAACGCATCGGCACCAGGAAGTCCGGACGTTATGTGCTGGCCTGACTGCTTCTGTAGCGGCGGTCTCTGACCGCCGCCGACCAACATGACTAATATGCGGCGGTCAGAGACCGCCGCTACACAGCGCACCCCCGCGGCTCGACGGAGTCTCGACCCACCGATGAAGAATTGCGTGGGATGGCTCGGTGGGGCGAGACTCTGTCGAGCCGTCCCCGTCGTACTTCGTTAGGGACAAGGACTCTAACTAATCTGCGAAAAATAATACGGCAACATCTCGCGCCAGTAGTTCCAGTCGTGGCCGCACCATTTACGGTCATCGAGCCAGTGGCGAATGCCTTTGCTGTTCAGGATACCGGAGAGGCGCAATGATTCCTGGCGCGTGTTATCCCACTCGCCGGTCCCGAGAATGATGCCCATGTGGTTGTACTTCCAGGGATCATTCGTGTTCGGGAGATATTCGTAGGGACTGTTGAAGTAGATGTTGTCGTCGTGGTAGCCGTCAAAGAACGAGCTGACGTCGAATGATCCGCTCAAGCTGATGAGATGGCTGACCTGATCGGGATGACGGAAAGCAATATTGGCTGCGTGATAGGCGCCGAGACTCGCGCCGCCAACGGCCACGCGATGGGACTGGCATTCCCGCCGCGCCAGGTCGAAGACGTCGTTGATGATGACGTTTTCGTAGGCGTTATGCGTCTTCATCCGGTCGGCCGGATGGATACTCTTATTGTAAAAGCTCTCCAGATCGATCGCGTCCGGGCAGTAGATGGTGAAACGGCGCGACTCGACATACTCCGCCACGGATCCAACGAGACCAAAGTCCTTGTTCTGAAAAAAACGCCCGAATGAAGTCGGAAACAGGACGAGCGGAATGCCTCCGCCTTCGCCGAATGCGAGCATCTCGAAGTCGCGGGTCAGCCACGGGGTATGCCACCGAAAATAACGTTCAACCATAACCGACGCGACTGATCTTGGAGGTAATCCCCTAAAACCGCAAGGGATTGGCATTGAATCGGACGGAGCGGGTAGTGCATCACTCGATCACTCCACCAGTTCGCTGCCCCCACATTCACCTAGACACGTCCGTTTTTCTCGGCGATGCGTTTCCGCTCGATGGCCGATCACACGCTTACCGGAAACATTCAGGAACATCGGGGATTCCGTTCCAAGATCCTGGCCAACCGCCGTGATGTTCTGGTCTATCTCCCGCTCGGTTACCGCCGCTCTACCACCCGACGATATCCCGTTCTCTATCTGCATGATGGGCAAAACGTTTTCGACGAGGCCACCGCCTTCTCGCACGTGGAATGGCGGGTCGACGAAACCGCTCAAGACTTGATTCGCCGGAAGCTGATCGAGCCGGTCATCGTCGTCGCCATCGCGAACCTGGGCGAAGAACGGATCCATGAATACACGCCCAGCCGCGGCGTGATCGATGAAAGTGCGAAACGCAAAAAGCGCAGTCGCGGCATGGGCCGGCATTACGCGCGGTTCCTGGTGGAAGAACTAAAGCCGTTCATTGACCGCCAATATCGAACCAAGCCCGACCCGGAAAGTACCCGGGCTGGGAGGGTCGTCGCTCGGCGGCCTGATTACCCTTTCGACCGGAGTTTGGTATCCCAACGTGTTCCAGCGGCTTCTGGTCATGTCGCCATCGATCTGGTGGGACAACCAGGTCATCGTGAAAATGGTGGACCAGCTTCCGGACAAGCTGCCCTTTAAGATCTGGCTGGACACCGGGACTAACGAGCCGGGATGGGAACGCGCGCGGACCCTGCGCGACACCATGGTGGAAAAAGGGTGGCGCCTTTACGACGATCTTCAATATCTCGAAGTCCCAGGGGCGGATCACAGTGAAGGGGCCTGGGCCGCGCGGGTCGATCCGGCGCTGCGATATCTCTTTCCCCCGCCGCCTCCGAAGGTTGAAGCGCCGCTGAACAAGCGTTCGCGTGCGCGCGCGGTACCGGCAGGGCGCTGACAACGGCGGTCACAGATCGGCAGATACAAGACGCGGACGAGACGAAGCTCGTCCCTCCCATTGTCGGAGTTGCGTACATAGGAAAGCTCCTTCTTATCCGGGGAGGGCGTGGGCCTCGCACGCCGGTTCCGGCGCCCCCGCCGGGACAATTAGAGAGAGAATATTAATTCGATGGCGGGGGCGCCATCGATGGCGTGCGAGGGCGCACGCCCTCCCCGGATGACCTTACGAGACTAACGAACGGATCTCCGGTTCCAGGGAGCGCCGGCTTCCCAGCCGTCGTTTAGTTAATCGGCGACCAGAGATCGCCACTCCTCCTGCTACTGCAACCACTTTCCGTAGACGTGGAAGACGTTGGTAAAGCCGCCTTGGAAAGTTTCGTCCTTTTGAAACGAAAACTCGTGCTTCGTTTCCGACCAGGCCAGTTCGCGCGGCCCTTCCGGATGATTCGGGTCATAGCTCAGATAACGATCGACTCCGCTGCCGGCGCGCGAAGGCTTGCGCGCATAAACGAGCACGGCGTGATTGATGTGGAGGTGCGGAAAATCCGCGAGGTAGGCGACGAAGAATTCGTTGCGCGCCATGGTTTCGTTGAGGATCCGGTGCGTTTCCTTTTGGTAGCCGCGATCGTAGCAAAGGAAGAACATCCGATAATTCCCCGGCCGGACATAAGCAGGCCAGCCCAAACCGAGGTTCTCCTGTAGCACCGCCGGACGCGCCACGCTTAAGGCGCGCACATCCTTGTAACCGGTGAAGACAATGCGCTTCTCGGTCGGCAAGGCCGGCTTCCACGGGTCCATCCTTGCCACCTCTCGCACCCGCCGGGCCAGCTCTTGGTCGTTAGGCGGAGGCTGCTTCGGATCAAAGCGCGCAAACTTGAAAAACTGCTCCGTCGCCCGGCTCATGACAAAACAGCGACGGGTGTAACGCTTCTTTTTTTCGGGATCGGGTTTGTGCGATTTCGATTGGATCACCCCATTGTGGTACTCGAATACCGTCATGTTGGTGAACCCGGGGGTGTCCCGATGGAACCGGAACTCCCGCGTATCTGCCGCCGCTGTGCTTAACCCAAGACCGAGCGCGACGAAAATCGCGGCGGCCCCGCCCCTTCCAAAAATCACGAATCGCGCGAGCTGTTGGAACTGCGTTTTGGTTCCAGAAAGTTGCCCATTCCCCTGAACTTCTTGTAACGCTTCTTCAGCAGCTGCTCAATGGGTTGTTCCATCAATTTCTCGAGGTTCGATTGCAGCGCTTCCTTCAGGTTCGCGCACATGGCGTTGACGTCGCGATGCGCTCCTCCTTGCGGCTCCGGAACAACTTCATCGACCACCCCGAGCTTGAGCAGATCCTGCGCGGTGAGTTTTAGTGCTTCGGCTGCTTCGGGCGCATGTCGCCGATCGCGCCAGAGAATGGCGGAGCAGGCCTCCGGACTAATCACAGAATAGTAGGCGTTCTCCAAAATCAGCACCCGGTCGGAAACGCCGATGCCGAGCGCTCCGCCGGAACCGCCTTCGCCAATCACGATCGCAATCGTCGGCACGCGCAGCGTCATCATTTCGCGCAGGTTCACCGCAATCGCCTCCGCAATGTGCCGCTCTTCCGAACCGATCCCGGGATATGCGCCGGGCGTATCGATCAGGGAAATGACCGCGATGCCAAACTTTTCCGCCATGCGCATCAGGCGCAACGCCTTGCGATAACCTTCGGGATGGGCGCAGCCGAAATTGCGCATCACGTTTTCTTTCGTGTTCCGGCCCTTTTGATGCGTGATCAGCAGGCACCGATACGGGCCGAGCCGAGCAAGACCACAAGGCATGGCGCGGTCATCGGCATAAAGGCGGTCGCCGTGCAGTTCGGTCCAATCGGTGAAGCAATGCTCTACGTAGTCGAGGGCAAAAGGCCGTTGAATGTGCCGCGCGATCTGCACCCGCTGCCAGGCGGTGAGATTGTCATAAATTTCGCGTCGGGTTGTCTCGATCTTCGCCTGCATCGCCTTCACCTCGGAGTCGAGGTCGAGCGAGTGCTCATCCGAATGCTCGCGGATTTCCTGGAGCCGGCGCTCCAGCTCGAGGATGGGACGTTCAAAATCGAGGACGTTCTTATCCATTCTCTTAGTCGATAATGGTGACAGGGGTCTGTTTCTTTACAAGGCTGCTCAGCTCGACCACGTCGCCCGCGGCCACTCCCAGACCGGAGGGAGGCGGCGGTTGATCGAGATGAGGATGAGTCCCGTCCGGGATGGAATAAATCGTGTAGGCGGCGGCGCTTAAGCGAATCCAGCGGGTGCTCAGCGCGAATTCCTTGGTGCCAAAGCCGACCCGGTGACCGTCCTTGAACGCCATTGTTTCGACCACCTTTGCAGCCAGCTTCGGCGGCTGGCGCGGTGGAAGTTTCAGCTCCTGGATCCGGTACTGTTTGAAAAAGGAGTTGTGATCGAGCAGCGCGATCATTTTCGCCTTCCGCTGAACCACGATGCTGAACTCGGGATGCGAAATAAGCAGACGCTCGCCGATATGCAGCATGGTGCCGTTCATGTTGTTCATGCGCATGATCAGTTCCGGAGTGGACTTGACCCGGTTCGCCACCTTCTGCAGCACGTCGCCCGGCTTAACGATGTATTCGGTTTTTTCCGGCGAAGGGGTGCGCGAAAGCAGAATACTGACGTTGATTTCGCCGAGAAGGTCCCTGGCTTCTTCGGCGTGGCCGCCACTCGGATATTTCTGAATGAAGGCAGCGAGGGCGGCGCGCGCCTCCGGTAATTTTCCCTCCTGACGCAGACGCGCGGCGGCCTGAAATTCGGGCAGGCTGATGTCGGGCGTGGGCTCGGCTTTGATTTCGCCGCGCTGCTCCTTCTGGATGGCGATCTCCTGTTTATAAAACAGGTTGTAACCAAACCAGCCGGCGCCGGCAAAAATCACGATCGCCAGGAAAAGAGCGAAGAGCCACTTCATCGTTCAAACCGGGGTCCCCTGCGGAACTCCATAATTCTTTTCGCGCGCGCGGCGGGCGACGCGCGCCGAACCGGCAACAAGGCTAGGAAGCTTCCTTTCCCGGCTCCGCACCGGGGAAAAAGCGCTGCCACAGGCGCGCGAAGGTTCGTTGGTCCTCATTGCTCCAGGTGTAGTGGCAGTCCTGGCAGTAAAATTCTTTCGGGAAAATGCGCAGTGCAAAAAGAATGCTGGCCAACGCCGGTATCATAAATTTGCGGGTCATCTGCGGATACTCGATGCGCGATGAGCGGCATTGCGGACAGCGGATCAAGGCGTTGGCGACGTCCGGGTCGGTCGATTCCCATTCAACCATGAGCTGCTGCGCACCTTCGAAGTCATCATCTTCGACCTGAACCTTGTTGTTAGCCCGCGGTCGCGACATGAACGCAACCGTCTGCAGGTGCCCCTCGTTATGGACATCAGCTCTAATACCGGCCTGGGCCAGCCGATCTTTCAAAGCCTTGGCCTTGGCCGGTTCGTTAAATGTCGCGATCGTAACCATACGCCCTGAAGTTAAGAGCAAACATCAACTAGCTGGGAAGTGCAAGATTGGGCGGCGGGTACCATTTATAGAGCATCAGGTAGACGAGCACCCCGGTAACCGAGACGTAAAGCCAGATCGGCATGGCCCAGCGGGCGATCCTGCGGTGAGGATCCCAGCGCCGGCGAAACACCGGCACGAGAGTGATCACCACCAGTGGTAAAATGACAAAGGCGAGCAGGATATGGCTGATCAGGAGTCCGAAGTAGATCAACGCCACCGCGCCGCCCGCGCTGAAATGGGTCGATTTTTCCCCGACATGCGCGTGATAAACCAGATACCCGGCGAGGAAGAGGCTCGAGGAAATGAGCGCCACAATCATGCATGCGACATGCCGTCGCCAGGCGCCGCGGCGAATCAGAATCCAGCCGGCGGAGATGAAGACCGTGCTGATCCCATTGAAGGTCGCGTTGAGCGCGGGCAAATCTGAAATCGTCATCGCTTTTTTCGCAAGTGTGCGGGAACAACTGGGTTGCGCCTGGGCTTTGCGCCGGAGTGCGTGGTGTCCTATCGGTTTAAGCAACACCCGCTTCAAGTCGAGAAATCCCCGATGCCCAGCTTAACCGCCGAAACCCCGCAAGTTTCAGAATCGGACCGGCCCCCGCGGCCGCCGTTTCGGCGGAGGCTTTTAATCAGCACCATCCGCTTCGTGGCTGTGATGTTGACCGCCGCGCTGGTCGGTTCGGGTTGGTATCTAGCGCGCAAAGGTTTCGGCAAAAAATATCGCGAGATCGTGGTGCAGGAATTACACAAGCGCGGGGTGGAAGCTTCGGTCGGGCACCTGACCCTGGATCCATTTCGCGGCCTGGTCGCGAAGGACGTTCGCATTTATGACTACAAGCATCGCGAAAACACGATCGCGCTGATCAGCAAGGTCTCGCTCGAGATCAACTACGCCGCGCTTTTCCATAAGAAGCCCTTTCTCAACGCGCTCGATATTCGCAATGCGCAGGTGCGGCTGCCGCTCGGCGGCGTCGGTCGAAGCGGCAGCGGGCCGGCTGTGCTCAGCCACTTCCGCGCGCATATCTATTTTCCGCCGGAACAGATTTACGTGTCGCAGGCAGATGGCCTTTTTTGCGGGATTCACATCTCGGTCTCCGGTCAGCTGTTGAAACGCGAGAACGCTCCGCCTTCCAAGCCGATCTCGGACGAGGAATGGCAACAGCGCTTACGCTTGCTTGATCGCTTGATGACGGAGCTGCGCAAATTTCAGTTCGGCGCGCCGCCCACCTTGCAGGTGAAGTTCCGCGGCGATCTCGCCGATCTCGAAAATGGCGTGGCGGAGGCGACGCTGCGTGCAAAGAAGATCACGCGCGGGCCCTACCAGTGTGAGGATCTGCACGCCGCGGTCGAGTTCCGCGAGCAGCGCCTCAGCGTGAACGAACTGCAATGGAAAGACAGCGCCGGCACCTTCAACGCGTCCGGCAACTGGAGCCGCGAAAAAAACGAGGCCAGCTTCCAGGCCCGCAGTCAGATCGATGTGAAATCGCTTTTGTCTGCGTTCAACTCATCGCTGCTGACCGATTTCACTTTCAATCCCGCGCCAACCTTGACCGTCTCCGGCAGCGCCGCCTTTGGACCCGGCGCTCCTAAAATTAAAGTGCTCGGCAATGTCACCGCCGCGGAACTTTCCTACCGCGAGATCCCAGCGTCACAACTGAACGCCAACTTTTCCTGGGACGGAGAGGCTTTGTTGATCCGCGACGTGCATCTGCAAAGCCAGGGCGGACAACTTTCCGCGGAGTTCCTGAACGCGCCCGGAGATTTCCGGCTGAACATCGACAGCACCGTCAATCCGGGCGGGCTGCGGCCGTTTTTGTCGAAGGAGATGCAACAATTTCTCGGCGAATGGGAATGGCCTCGTCCGCCCGCGGTTCATCTGGCTATTCGCGGCACCGACGAGAAACCCCAAACCTGGACTGGTGATGGCACCATCAGCATGGAACGCGCGCGCTTCCGCAACATCTGGATGAACAGCGGCACGGCCAAGGTGCACTTCGCCGATGGAGCGGTCTCCTACACCGACATCAAGGTGGTGCGCAACGAAGGCACCGGCTCCGGCGATTTCACCTACGATTTCGTAAAGCACGAAGTGCGCATCGGGAATATGACCACGTCGCTCTGGCCTAACGACGTCGTCTACTGGATCGACCCTGACCTGACCAAGGTGGTGTCTCCGTACAAGTTCCGCCAACCCCCGCTGGTCACGACCAAGGGAGTTTACCGCTTCGGCGGCGCCAAAGGCACGCGGCTGGATCTGCGAGTGGAGGGAAAAGCCGGCATGAACTATCTCTTCATCGGCAAGACGCTTCCGTTCGAGCGGATCGGCGCAAATCTGATCATCACCGACGATCACCTCCAGATTCGCGATCTCGCCGGGACGCTATTCACCGGCGCAGTCCGTGCCGAAGCGGAGATTAACCTTGGTCGCAACGACGGCCGCTACCACGCCAAGCTGGACGTGAAAGGGATGGATTTCCCGCGCCTCACCGCCCTCTACTACGATTACAAAACCACCCACGGGCAGCTGGCGGGAACTTATGACTTCACCGGAGTGGGGAGCGATCCGCGAAAAATGCGCGGATCGGGAAAACTTGAAGTGACCAATGGCGATGTCTTCGCCATTCCGGTTTTCGGACCGCTTTCCGGCATCCTCAATTCAGTTCTCTCCGGCCACGTCGGCTACAGTATCGCGCGCAAGGCCAGCGCAAATTTCACGATCCAGGACGGCGTCATTCACACCGACGATTTCGAAGTGGCCGGGAAACTGTTCAGCATGCTCGGGCATGGCGACATCCATTTTCTGGACGACCAACTCGATTTTACTGTGCGCATGAGTGCAAATGGCCCGATCGCGTTGCTCACCCCGGTCTACAAGCTTCTCGAATACAGCGGTGACGGAAGCCTGAAGAACCCGAACTGGCACCCCAAACGGTTCTAGGAAATTGCGGATCGCGGATTGCGGATCGCGGAATGAAAGGGAAAAAGCTCAGGGATACGTCAGGCGAGTCCGCGATACGGAAGTCCAAGAGGGCTAAGCGAAGCACGGCCGACTTGGGGGAACGGCCTGAAGGCGGCGCACGGAAGAACGCTCGCAAGACACCCCAAGAGATTCCCGAAGGCTCGAAGCCCCAATCCGCAATCCGACCGGCCCGTCGCGCCAGCGACACTGCTGTTTTGGGTAAACAAATTCGGCCGTCTAGCGCCAGGGAGCGTAATCCGAAATCCGCGATTCTTCTGGGCGCCCACATGTCGATCAGCGGCGGGCCGCACATGGCGATCGAGCGCGGCTGTTCCATTCAGTGCACGGCCATGCAGATTTTCGTCAAAAACAACATGCAGTGGTTCGCGCGGCCGCTGACCAACGATGAAATCCGCGCGTTCTTGGATCATGCGCAGCGCGAACAACTCTCGTCTGTCTTTGCCCATTCGAGTTACCTGATTAACCTGGCGGCAACGAACCCCGCCTTCCGGGCCAATTCCCTGCGCGCGCTCGCGGAAGAGCTGCTGCGCGCCGAGCAGCTGGAGCTGCCCTTTCTTGTGCTCCATCCCGGTGCGCACATGGCCGCCGGCGAAGAAGCCGGGCTAACCGCCGTGATCGAATCGATTGACGCGGTTTATGCCGCCATTCCGCACGTGAAGACACGCATTGCGCTCGAGACCACCGCGGGCCAGGGCTCGTGCCTTGGCCATCGCTTCGAACATCTCGCGCATATCATTAGCAATGTGCGCGAGCCGGAGAGGCTGTGCGTTTGCCTCGACACCGCCCACATCTTCGCAGCCGGTTATGATATTTCATCGCGCGCCGGCACCGCGGCCGCCTTTCGCGAATTCGATAAGATCATCGGCCCCGAGAAGCTGGTCGCTCTTCATCTTAACGACTCGAAAACGGAACACGGATCGCGTGTTGATCGCCATGCCCACATTGGCCAAGGTAGGATCGGGCTGGAGGCGTTTCGCTTCATCATGCGCGACCGACGCTTGCGCAAACTTCCCAAGGTTTTGGAAACACCGAAGGATAACAAGACGATGCGCGAAGACATCGCCAATATGAAAACACTGATCTCGCTGCTCGATGATTAGTGGAGGGCGGAGCTCCTGCGACGCCTCCCGAGATATTCCGTGAGTTTCACCCCCCGCGGCACGCGGTCTCGCAGGATCTCGACCCTCCAGACAAGGGTTGGGTGCCTGCTGCAAATATGTCGCGCCTAACGGCGCTGCTGTAGCGGCGGTCTGTGACCGCCGTTCCACGCGCAGTTTGGAGACTAAAGCGGACCGCCCGGTGAGCGGTCCCTACCTGCCGTTGGGTGGTGATTGCACGGCGCGTGAGGTAGGGGCCGTTCACCGAACGGCCCGAAACGGTGTGCCCGCGAGCAGACTGCGTCCGGCAAAGGGAAAGCGCCGGAGGCGCGACATGTCTATAGAACCACAACAACGAAGCAACGAAGCCCCATCGGGGCGACACATGTCGCTCCTAACGGAGCTCGTCCCCGACGGTGGTGCCTGCTACAAATATGTCGCGCCTGACGGCGCTGCTGTAGCGGCGGTCTATGACCGCCGTTCCGCGCCGAAGCGGACCGCTCGGTGAGCGGTCCCTACCTGCCGGTCGGTGGTGATTACACCGTGCGTGAGGTAGGGGCCGTTCACCAAACGGCCCGAAGCGCCGCAGGAACCGCCGGCTAGTTAGCCTGCACTCGCTCGATGTTCGCACCGAGCTCGCGCAGCTTCTCGTCGAGATGCTCGTAGCCGCGGTCAATATGATAGACACGGCTCACTTCGGTGATCCCTTCAGCCTTCAATCCGGCCAGCACCAGTGCGGCGGAAGCGCGCAAATCGCTCGCCATGACCGGCGCGCCATAAAGTTGATCGACCCCCTTGATCACCGCCGTCGGACCTTCCAGATCGACATGCGCACCCATGCGCTTCAACTCCGCCACGTGCATGTAACGTTGCGGAAAGACGTTCTCGGTGATCACGCTGATACCGCTGGTCGTCGAAAGCAGCGCGCACATCTGCGCCTGCATGTCGGTCGGAAATCCGGGATACGGTTCCGTCACCAGCTCCACTGCCTTGCAGGTTCCGTTAGGCGAGATGGTGATCGAATCTTTTTCTTCGGTCACATGGAAGCCGCAATCCTTCAAAGCCGTCGTCACCGAGCGGATGTGCTCCGGCTCAACCCGTTTCAAGGTGACGCCTTTGCCGGCGACGGCGCCCGCCACCAAAAATGTTCCCGCTTCAATTCGATCGGGAATGACTTCGTGCTCGGCACCGTGCAATTCCTTGACCCCCTCGATGATCAGGCGACGCGTGCCCGCGCCCTCAATCTTCGCGCCCATCTTGTTCAGGAAATTCGCCAGGTCCACCACCTCGGGCTCCTGCGCTGCGCCTTCGATCACGGTCGTCCCTTCCGCCAGCACCGCCGCCATCATCACGTTATCCGTCCCCAAGACGGTCGGGCCAAATTTGCCGCGCAGATTAATCACCGCACCGGTCAATTTCGGCGCGAACACTTTGACGTTGCCGCCCTCGACCCGCACCGCTGCGCCCAACGCCTCGAAACCTTTGAGATGAAGATCGATGGGCCGATCTCCGATGACACAGCCGCCTGGCATCGATACGGTGGCTTCCTTACAGCGGCCTAACAAAGGGCCAATCACGCAGACCGAGGCGCGCATGCGTCGGACGACGTCGTAAGGCGCGACCGAATTCACCTTTTCCGCATTGACGTTGACCGTGCCGCTGGCGCGTTCCACCTGTGCGCCGAGGTGCGTCAGAATTTGCACCATGTAGTTGGTGTCGCTCAGGTCCGGCACGCGTCGCAAAATGCACGGTTCTTTCGTCAAAAGGGTCGCCGCCAGGATGGGCAAAGCGGAGTTCTTTGACCCACTGATCTTAATCGAACCGGAAAGCGGCTGACCGCCGTGGATGCGAATCTTATCCATACCTGGCTAGGAGGAAACGGGGGATACCTGCATAATCGTTTTTGGCCTCAATGTCGTGGAAATTTTTCTCCTGCAGGAGCTGGCGCAGGCTATCGCTCTGGCCCAGCCCGATTTCCAGCGCCAGCAGACCTCCGGGAACCAGCTTGGATGGCGCCTCTTCAATGAGCTTTCGGACAAGTTCGTCGCCGATTTCTCCACCGAAAAGCGCTATCTCCGGATCGCGCAGAACCTCGCGCGAGAGGGTCGCGCGGTCGTTCAAACCTACGTAGGGCAGATTGGCCACGACCAGGTCAAAGCCATTCGAATCGTCACCGGCAAAATCGCCTTTCATAAAATGGATACGCTCATTCACGCCTAACCTTTCAGAGTTCTGCCGCGCCAGCGCCAGGGCATCCTCCGACAAATCAATTGCGTAGACGGAAGCCTCCGGAAAGAGCAGCGCCAGGCTGATGGCGATAACTCCGCTGCCGGTCCCAACGTCGATTAGACGAAATTTCGCGGATGGAAATTCAAAGCCCGCGATTAACTGCACGAGCTCTTCGGTTTCCGGGCGCGGAACCAACGCGCGCTTGTCACAGAGAAACTCGTGGCCGCAAAACTCCACACTACCGGTGAGATGCTGCAGCGGCTCGCCCGCGCCGCGACGGCGCACCAGGTCGCGGATCGGCGCCAGCTCCGTTTCCGACAAGGCCCGCTCGAATTCCATGTAAAGCTCGATCCGTTTCCGGCCTAACGCATGCGCGAGCAGCAGTTCCGCGTTCAGCCGCGGATTTTCGACATGGTGCCGGCCAAAGTAATCCGTGGTCGAGCGCAGCACTTCGAGCAGAGTCATATCTTAAAGAAGCGCGCACGCAGGCGAGAAATGGAGGATCGAGCTCCGGCGAGACCGCAACCGATCGGCGTCGCCGGAGCTCCGCCCTCCACATCGTTGCTGCATTTCGATCACCGCGCCTGGTTAGGCCGGCTGCGCTGATTCCTTCAATCGCTCCGCCAGATCAGCCGACTGCAGAGCCTGGATCAGCTCATCGAGATCGCCTTCCATGACGCGATCAAGATTGTAGAGGGTCAGCCCGATCCGGTGATCGGTGATTCGGTTCTGCGGAAAGTTGTAGGTGCGGATCTTCTCTTCCCGGCCTCCCGAACCGATCTGGTTCTTGCGATGGGCCGAGTATTTCGCTTCTTCTTCGCGCTGCTTTTCTTCCTTGAGCCGCGCGCGCATGATGGTCAGCGCTTTCTCCTTATTCTTTTGCTGACTACGGCCGTCCTGGCAGCGGACAATTCGCCCGGTCGGGATATGGAGAATCTGCACCGCGGAGTCGGTCGTGTTCACGCCCTGGCCACCAGGACCACCCGAGCGGCAAACTTCGATGCGGAGGTCTTCAGGCTTCAGTTCGAAATCGATTTCCTCAGCTTCCGGCAACACGGCCACCGTCGCAGTCGAGGTGTGGATCCGGCCTTGTGCTTCCGTCGCCGGAACGCGCTGCACCCGATGCACGCCGCTTTCGTAGCGCAGCTTCTGGAAGACCGCCTCACCCGAAATCTTGAAGATGACTTCCTTCAGGCCGCCCAGCTCAGAGGGGCTCGATTCGAGGCCTTCGATCTTTAACCCGGCACCTTCCGCGTAGCGGTTGTACATTCTATATAGATCAGCCGCAAAAATGGCGGCTTCGTTCCCGCCGGTCCCAGCCCGGATTTCGACAATCGCGTCGCGCTCATCGTTTTCGTCAGCGGGCAGAAGTGAGAGCTGCACCTCGCGTTCGAGCTTGCTCACATGCTTCTCCAATTGCGGGACCTCTTCCTGCGCCATCTGCGCCAGGTCGGGATCGGTCGAGTTGAGAAGCTCGCGGGCGTCATCGAGATGCTTGCGCGCGTTGACCAGCTCGTCCCACTCGGCCAGGACAGCCTTGGTCCGCGAGTGCTCGCGCATCGTGTCGCTCGCCTTCGTCCGGTTGGAAAAGAGATTCGGGTCCGCGATCTCTCGCTCCAGCTCGGCGAACCGGTCGCGCTTGCGTTGAATGAGGGGATTAAAATCCATGGCTAGAACGACGCTGGATGAGCGCCGGAGAGTGCAGCCGTCGAGGACAGCCGCGGAAGTTGATCAGCTAACCCTTTTTCGGAGTACGAGCAGCCTTGGTGCTGCCGTACCGGCGGGCGAACTTCTCGACGCGGCCGGCCGTATCCACGAACTTCTGCTCACCCGTGAAAAACGGATGGCAAGCGGCACAGATGCCGATTCTAATATCCGGGCGGGTCGAGCGAGTGTGATAAGTCGCTCCGCACGCGCAGACGATATCGGTCTGTTGATAATCGGGATGGATATCCGCTTTCATGGAGAAAAGGAGCGCAGAAAGTAACCCAATTTTGAGGCTGCGCAAGTCTCCCCTTTTATCAAACGGCTTTACCTGTGTGATTCCGGGCGGCACAGAGGGATTTCGCAGTAAACCGAGCGAGCTAAACACAAAATCCAGCCGTGAAATCTGAAGATCCTATTCTGGCCCGCTGGGCAAAGGTCCTGGCGAAAAACGCGACGCGCTCGGCGGTAATGGCCTCGGATGCATCGGTTTCGCGCACCTTCGCTGACATCGAAACCGAGGCCCAGGCTTGGGAATCTAAACTGAGTTCCGCTCCAGCCGGAAGAGTTGTTGCCCTGCAAATTGGGAATCACCCGGCCTGGCCCGCCATCTTCCTCGCCGCCATCCGGCGCGGCCTGGCCGTTCTGCCATTGGAGACAACCATCAGCGCAAATGATTGCGCAACCGCGCTCGCCCTCACCTGCGCGTACGCGCACATCAGCGCGAGCGAGGGCGGCGAGGCGACCTTTCGCGCGCTCGCTCCTGACGCTTCAACAGATAGCCCGGTCGCTCTAACCTCGCCGACCCACGTTCTACTGAAATTCACTTCCGGCACGACCGCGGCGCCGCGCGCGGTTTGTTTTCGCGGGGAACAACTGCTGGCCGACTGCGACAATATCTGTGAGACGATGGGAATCGACTCCTCCGATGTGAACTACGGGGTCATCCCGATTTCACATTCTTATGGATTCAGCAATCTGCTGACGCCATTGATTTCGCGCGGTGTCCCGATCGCGTTGACACGCGATCGCCTCCCGCGCGCGATTCTGAACGGCCTCGCTTCATCGCGAGCCACCGTCTTTCCAGGCATGCCCGTTTTTTACCAGGCTTTCTGCGGCTTTGACGATGTGCCGGACCTGCCCGCTTTGCGCCTTTGCATCTCGGCCGGCGCGCCGCTCACCGGTCGGCTCGCCCGCGAATATTACGAGCGCTTCGGACGACCGATTCATTCCTTCTACGGATCCTCCGAGTGCGGTGGGATTTGTTATGACCGCGTTGGCACGCATTTCGAAGACGGCTTCGTCGGAACTCCGATGCAGAATGTTGACATCTCCTTCCGCGAATCGGGAAGCGCCTCCAGTCCGATCGAAGTTCGAAGTGGCGCGGTCGCCGACACCTATTTTCCGAACCCGGAGCCGGAGAAGTTGGGCCGCGGAGTTTTTCGACCGGACGATTTGCTCAGGAAAACCGCCGGCGGATTCCGCATCGCCGGGCGAATCTCAGATCTGATCAACGTCGCCGGAAAGAAAGTGAACCCGGCGGAGATCGAAGCCTACCTGCTCACTATAAAAGGAGTGCGCGAGGCCGTCGTCTTCGGCCGCCCCTCCAGGGTTCGCAACGAAGACATCCTGGCTTGCGTGGTGACCGATCAAAGCACCACCGAAGCCGAGCTCGTGCGCGTATGCCGCGCGCACTTAACCGGTTGGCAGGTTCCGCGACGCATCTTTCTCGTTCCAGAAATTCCAGTAAATGAACGTGGCAAGACGAGCCGGCGCCAACTCGCTGAGCTTTTCGCCAGCCGTTAAGGATCACCGCGGTTAGGTCGCCGTTCCGGTCGTGATGGCACGAGCATCGCTACAGATTTGCCCGCCCCGTGCAGGAAATCCGTTGCATTTGCCTCGGAAGCAGCCTTCGTAATACACCGGCATGCGGTCGGCACCGACCCAGCCGATGAAATCCCAGCG
Organism: uncultured Verrucomicrobiae bacterium; assembly: GCA_963746035.1. GTDB lineage: Bacteria > Verrucomicrobiota > Verrucomicrobiia > Chthoniobacterales > UBA10450 > JBBRDU01. The sequence continues at coordinate 1,172,024 of CAVUZN010000003.1, forward strand.
CATGGATGCCAAGAATTCCGAAGGCCGAATTCTCGTTCTGGAAGCGGACGACGCTCTGGTTGCGACGATTCAAAGCGCCTTGCATGAAGCAGCCGCTCTGGCGGTGGTCGATTTCACCCGCTCAATCGAGGAGGCCCAACGAATCGCCGCGGCCGGCAAACCGGACCTGTTCGTGCTCGATGTCGACGCCACTTACGATCTGGGACAGGATTTCCTCCTCGATCTCCGCACCAGTCACCCCGACAGCCGCGCCATTGTCCTGACCGCGACGCATTTCTCGAGCGCGCGTGAACGCGCTGCCGGGATCGGGGCCATCCATTTCCTCGAAAAACCTTTTCCCCACCAGGATTTCATCGACCTGGTGCAGGCGTTGCTGCGGCCGTCGCGCAGCGAGGAGAGCGAAAAATTCCAGGGTACGCTCAGCGATCTGCATATGGCGGATATTATCCAGCTCAAGTGCATGAGTGGCGCCACCGGCGGAATCGAGTTCACTTCGCCTAACGGAGACAAAGGACGCATCTATTTCGAGAACGGCCAGGTTCGCCACGCCACGGTGCGCGACAAGGAAGGACTCGACGCCTTTAACGACATCGTGGAATGGAAAGGCGGACGCATCGCCGAGATCGCCGGTTCGGCCCCGAAGCAAACGATCACGTCCGATTGGCAGGTTTTGCTCATGGAAGGAATGCGTCAGCTCGACGAACGCAGACAAATGGCGGGGCTAAACTCACACACTGCTCCGACGCGCTCCCGCAAAGTGCTGGTGATCGATGACAGCGTCATGCTGTTGAACTTCGTCCGCGACATTCTGACCGAGAACAACTTCGACGTCAGCGTTGCCTCCAATGCGGCGGAAAGCCTGGTCGAAGCAAAAAAGAATCCGCCGGAGCTGATCCTGCTCGATTATATCCTGCCCGATATGAAGGGCGACGAAGTGACACGGCGACTGGCGCAAGACCCGGTCACGGCTAATATTCCGGTGGTTTACATGTCCGGACTGGGCGCCGACCTGCGACAGGAGAGCGGCGACCGCAGCAATGTGATTGGGTCCTTGAATAAACCCTTCACATCAGATTTGCTTATTAAAACCGTTAAGAGCCATATGTCTGAACCTTCCCAACAAGCCGAGAGCGCGGTCCCTGAGCCGCAACCGGCCTCGACTCCTTTGGCAGACTTTGGCGCTCCTGAGCCTGAGCCGTTTACCCCGGTCGCGGAACCAGAAGGTGTTTCAGCCGAACCAGCCGCCGCTCCACCGAGCGATGAATGGTGGAGCGCACCGCCGAGCGCTGAGACCTGGGCACCCCCTGCGCCTGAAGCGTTTGCCAGTTCGACGGCTTCGCCGGACGACCTGTTGCCAATCGAAGCCGCGCCGACTTCGACTCCAGCGCCAGCGCCAGCTCCCGCTCCCACCGCAATGGCAACGGGCGGCAACAGTCCTGACGAATCCGTCACCGGCGGAACATATTTCTGTGGCGATACCAGTTTCTTCTCCCTGAACTGGGCCTTGCAAACAATTGCGAAGAACAAACTCACTGGCGTGCTTCGCTGTTTCTGGACGCGTGAACCGATCGACATGATGGTTCGGAACGGCGAAATCGTCCTCGCGACGACCGACGATCCGGAACTGTATTGCTCGGAAGCGCCGATGACCCTGGCTAACGTCGACGCCGGCAGAATTGAGGAAGCGAAGGCTGCTCAACGCCAGAGCGGTTGCCCCATCTTCATGACCCTGGCGCAGAACGGATCGATTTTGCAGGAGCCGGCCCAACAGCTGGTCCATCACTACGGTCACAAACTTTTCGCCAACCTTTGGACGGCGCCGCACGTGCGATTCACTTTCGCACAGATGGGCCAGCTCCCGCCTTGGGCGACGAATGTCCCGACCGAAAGCGACATCGATCAGTGGGCCTTGGCCACCCTGCGGCTGGTGCAATTTCCAGATATCGGCCAGAAGATGCCTTACGAACAAAACTGGATCCCGGCCTACACCCGCGACGGTTTCGATCGCATCCAAAATCTCCGCCTCACCGTGGCGGAAGCGCAGTTTGCTTCGCAGTTTAACGGCGCGCGCTCGATCCAGCAGATCGCCAAGAATCTGCGCCTGGATTTGAAGTTCGCGCGGCTCACTCTCTTCCGCTTCCTCGCTCTCGAGATCGTGGAATGCTGGCCGCCTAACACCGGCGCCAAGACGGAAAAGAAAGGCGTATTTCAGCGTCTCGGTCGTTCCATCGGAATGGGCGAATAAACGGGACGAAGGGAGCGGCGGTCCATGCAAAGCAAGGGAGAACAGTCGTCTCCGCGCGCCGCCGACAACATCATCCCGCTCCCTGAGACCGCGGCCGCGGCGCCGGTCAGGAAATTTTCCGCGCCGGAAAATTTCATTAACCGCGAGCTGAGCTGGCTCGAATTCAATCGCCGCGTGCTCGAAGAGGCGCAGGATGCAACCCAGCCGCTGATGGAGCGGGTCAAGTTCCTCTCCATCTTCAGCTCCAACCTCGATGAGTTTTTCGAGATCCGCGTCGCCGGCATCAAACAACAGATCGAGAGCGAGACCAGCGACGTCGGCCCCGACGGACTGAGCCCGACGGAAACCTTCAATGGGATCCAGCGACTGGCGCACGAGCTCGTCGCTACCGAATACGGGCTCTGGAATAACGAGATCGTCCCGGCGCTGGCCAGGAACAACATTCGCATCCATGAAGTTGCGCAACTGAACGCGAAACGCTCGGCCTGGGCCCGCCGTTACTTCCAGGAGGAAGTTTTCCCGATGCTGACGCCGCTCGCGGTAGATGCCAGCCATCCCTTCCCCCAGTTACTGAACAAGAGCCACAACCTTCTCGTTAGGGCGAAAGCCCAGCGCGGCGGAGAGATGTTGCATGCCATTGTGCAGGTGCCCCGCGTCTTGCCGCGCTTGATCCTGATGCCGCGGGGCAAGGGCGAGGACGAACCATGGGATTACATTTTCCTCGCCTCACTGATCAAACATCACATCGGCGATCTTTTTCCCGGCCTCATCCTCGACGGCGTCCACGCCTTCCGCGTCACCCGCAATAGCGATCTCTACATCGACGACGAAGAAGCGGAGAACCTGCTGCGCAGCATCGAACACGAGCTGCGCCGTTCCAGTCGCGGCGATGCCGTTCGTCTCGAGGTGGAAGAGGATTGCCCGCGCGATTTCCGCGAGCTCCTCATGGAATTTTTTGATTTAAGCGAAGCGGACGTTTACCGGGCAACCCGGCCGCTCTCCATGACGCACCTGATGCCGCTGATCACGAATGATGCATTCGCGCGGCTGAAAGATCGGCTTTATCAGCCCGTGCGCGACCCGGCGCTGCCCTCGCACGCCAACATCTTCGAAGTGATGAGGAAGGAGGACGTTCTCCTCCATCATCCTTACGAAAGTTACGACCCGATCGTGGAACTGGTTGAGTCTGCCGCGGAAGATCCGCACGTCCTGGCACTCAAGATCACCCTTTATCGCACCAGTGGTGATTCGCCCATCGTTGAGGCCCTGATTAAGGCAGCCGCCGCCGGGAAACAGGTGACCGCGCTGGTCGAACTGCGGGCCCGTTTCGATGAGGCCGCCAACATCCAGTGGGCGCGCCGCTTGGAAGAAGCGGGCGCGCACGTGGTTTACGGGGTCGTCGGATTGAAGACGCACTGCAAGGCGCTGCTCATCGTCAGGCGCGACAGCGATCGTCTTCGCCAATATGTGCACCTCGGCACCGGCAACTATCACCCGCGGACGGCGCGCGTTTACACCGACTTTAGCCTGCTCACTACCAACCCAAAACTGACCGAAGAGCTGGCTATCGTTTTTAACACGCTGACCGGGCTGGCTGGGTATCCGGGCCTCGAAAAACTGATGGTGTCGCCTTTCGACATGAGCACGCGCCTGCTCGGCATGATCGAGCGCGAACGGGTCAATGCCGAGGCCGGCCGGCCGGCGCGCATCATTGCCAAGCTCAATGCGCTGGTCGATCCCGAGCTTATCGAAAAGCTTTACGAGGCGTCGTGCGCCGGCGTGAAGATCGATCTGATCGTGCGCGGGATCTGCTGCCTGCGGCCAAAAGTTCCGGGTTTAAGCGAAAATATCAGGGTCGTAAGCATCGTGGGCCGCTTTCTCGAACACAGCCGGGTCTACTACTTCGAGAATGGCGGAACCCCGTCGCTTTACCTCTCCAGCGCTGATTGGATGCCGCGGAATCTCGTTAGGCGTGTCGAGGTCGCTTTCCCGGTGGAAACACCGACGCTGCGCAAGGAAATCATCGAAACCGTTTTGCCTGCTTTCCTCAAGGACAACGTCAAGTCGCGCGAGCTGCAGCCGGACGGCCGTTACCTTCGGCTGAGCGCGGGTGAAGGAGAAGAGACATCGCAGGCCCAGCTTTTCTTCCGCAAGGTCGCGCGCAGCCAGGCCAAAAATCCGGGTGAAGCCACCAAAACCGCTCGCTCCATCCGGCTCATCCCAATCAAAAAAGCGCCACCGCCCATCGCGTGAAGAAGAGAATCCTCGTCGTCGATATCGGAGGCACCCACGTGAAGGCGATGATTTCGCGGCACGAACGCCGGAAATTCGATTCCGGACCGCGCATGACACCGCGTCAGCTTGTTTCCGAACTGAAAAAGGCGGTCAAAGGTTGGAAATTCGACGCCATCTCGATCGGCTTTCCCGCGCCGGTAAAGAACGGCAAAATTGTGCACGATCCGAAGCACCTCGGGACAGGCTGGGCCAATTTCAATTTCCGCCTGGCGCTCGGCAAACCGGTGCGGGTGGTGAACGACGCGGCCATGCAGGCGTTAGGCACCTATCACGGTGGCCGAATGCTATTCCTGGGGCTCGGCACCGGACTCGGCTCCGCCCTGCTTTACGACCGCACCCTTCTTCCTCTTGAACTTGGCGACCTTCCTTATCGCGACGGCGCCATCATCGAGAAATTTCTCGGCAAACCTGGCCTGTCGAAATTGGGCGAGGCCGCCTGGAAACGCGAGGTGCGCCACGCGGTGCTGCAGTTGAAGAAATCGCTCATCGCCGAATACGTCGTGCTGGGCGGGGGAAATGCGAAACGTTTCAAGACTTTTCCGGAGGGCGTCGAGCCCGGCCACAATCGCAACGCTTATCTCGGCGGGGTTCGCCTCTGGGAAACAAGCGGTCTCACTCGCAAGCCCAAGTGGCAGGTCATCAGCTAGGCTAACCGAAACATGCTTCTCTATTTATTGCGACACGGTGAAGCAGATTGGCCCGGCTGGGACAAACCGGATGAGCAACGTCCTCTGACCAAGCACGGCAAAAAAGAGATCAAGAAACTGGCGAAATTCCTCGGCGACCTCGATGTCGATCTCGACGAGATCCTGACCAGTCCATTACCGCGCGCCGCCCAGACTGCGGACGTGATCGCAAAGCATTACCGGCTCGACGCCAACCGTGAACAATCGCTTTCACCGGGGTTCGGTCTGCACGACCTCGAACGGATCTTAGAAAGCCGCGGCGATCGCGCGCTCATGATTGTGGGGCACGAACCGGACTTCACCACCGTTATTTTTCACCTCACCAGCGGTCAGACAAAGCTATCGAAAGGCGGCCTGGCGCTGATCGATCTCGATCCCGGTCTGATGAAAGGCCGCCTGCTTTGGCTCTTCCCGCCAAGGTTCGCCAAAGCCTAACCGGCGCAGATTTCATTTAACCACGAATGAACGCTAATAGACTGTAGCGGCGGTCTATGTCCGCCGTTCCCGGCTCTTCAATGTGGGAGGGACCTCAGTATCGCGACCTCCCTCAGAGATTTCATTTAACCACGAATGCACACGAATAAACACGAGTAGGCCCTGATGAATGTGGGAGGGACCTTAGTGTCGCGACCTTCAGTTGTACTTATTCGCGTCGTTCGTGGTTAGCCCTTTTCCAGTAGCCACGCGCGAAAGCGCCGGTCAGTCGTTCTCCCAAATCCGCGAAAATCCGCGTAATCCGCGGTTGCACTTATCGGCTCTTGAATGTGGGAGGGACCTCAGTGTTGCGACCTCCCTCAGAGATTTCATTTAACCACGAATGCACACGAATAAACACGAATAGGCCCTGATGGATGTGGAGCGACCTGAACGTGGGAGGGACTTCCATGTCGCGACCTCCCCTGATTGTCATCCTGAGGCGGATAGGGTCCGCCGAACGGATCCCTCGCTCCGCGACTGATCACCGCAAAATCCACGTAAACGATCACCGAAGATCCTCGTGCCACGCGGCGGGAGCCGCTCTCCTCCTTCCAATTTCAGCGTTTCAGCTTTCAGGATTTCAGCTTTTCCACGGAGTCGAGAGGACTCCGCACCCCGATCCCCGGCTTATTGAGGACGTGGGTGTAAATCATGGTGGTCGAGACATCCTTGTGCCCTAACAATTCCTGCACCGTCCGAATATCATAACCATTCTCCAGCAGATGCGTGGCGAAGGAATGCCGCAGGGTATGACAGCTCGCTGGTTTATTCACCCCGGCAGCGCGCACCGCCTTTTTCACCGCCACTTGCAGCACATTCTCGTTGATGTGATGCCGCCGCAAATCCCCCGATCTTGGATCGAGGGACACCCGGCTCGACGGAAAAACGTACTGCCAGCACCAGTCCGTTTGCGCCCTGGGATATTTTCGTTCTAGCGCGGTCGGCAGATAGACCTGCCCGTAGCCGGCTTCGACATCTTCTTCATGTTGGATTTGCACCTTCGCAAGATGCCGCTGCAAAGGCGCGGCCAGGTTTTCTGGAAGCATCGTGATTCGGTCTTTCCCGCCTTTACCTTCGCGTACCGTGATCTTGAGATAGCCAAAATCGACATCTTTGACGCGCAACCGCACGCATTCCATCAGGCGCAGCCCGCTTCCGTAAAGGAGACCCGCCATCAATCGGTGGGTCCCTTTGAGATGCGCAAAAATCTTGTGCACTTCATCTCGATTTAAAACGACCGGCAATCGCGTCGGCTTCTTCGCGCGCTCGACTGAATCGAGCCAGCCGATCTCCTGTTTGAGCACCTCTTTATAGAGAAAGAGCAAAGCGCTCAGTGCCTGGTTCTGGGTGGATGCGGCGACATCGCCGTCGCGAGCCAGGTGAGTCAGGAACTCGCCGACCTCCGCCTCACTCATGTCCGAGGGATGTTTTTTGCCGTGGAAGCGGATGTATCGCTCGATCCAATCGCAATACGTGCGCTCCGTCCGGAGGCTATAGTGTTTCAACCGGAGGACGTCGCGGGTCTGATCAAGCAGTTTTTTCGGCTTGCCCGTGGAATCTGGCGGGCTTACGACTGGTTCGATGGCCACAAACGAGGTTCTAGCGACCCTCTCCCCGACAGGCAACCGTATTATACAGATTTTATCTGCCTTTGATTGCAGTCTAAATCTAGCTACTTCTCGTTAGATGCTGTGAGTGAGCTCGCCGTGTTCATATGTTCTCACGTCTTTGCTGACGCGAGATCAGTGAATCTAGTGGTGCGCGCGGATGACGAGTTGCAGATGCTTTGCGGCGGCGGACACGATCCGGGAGACCTGCCCCGAGTTGTTGGACTCCCTCACATGTTGGAACGCGATCCTTCGCTGACGGAGGTGCTTGATCTGCCAAACGGTTGGGAGGCGGAGCGCACTGCGCCCGGAGAGCTGTGGCGGCGCTCTGAGTCTCCACTAGATGGCGCAGCGTGAATGGGCGTCCGCATCTAACCAGACGATGAAGCTAACCGCCACTGCTGCGCGCTTTGGAGATGCCGTTCGGGTAGCTACTTTACTCGCCGTGCTGACCAATCTCAGTTACAGTGGCGGTAGCTTATCTTTTTCTCGTTAGATTCTTGTATGGACGAATCGCTACCTCCACCGCTTCCGCCTAGGCCACTTCAATACGTTCACTTCGAAGCAGAAGCCGTTGGCTTGCACACGGCATCATTCGACCGCAAGAGAATTGACCAGGCAAGAGAACAGGCCCTGCAATGGGTCGCACAGCATCCCTCCGTCGAGATCGTTTCGGTTGACTCCTGTTTTGGAGATTATCTCGCTATCGTGACTGTTTGGTACCGCTAGTTCGCGAGATGACGCCAGCATCTAACCAGACGATGAAGCTAACCACCACCCGTCCGATGAGTTGGCGTGATTTTCTCGACGCTAGTTTCCATTCCATGCTGCCTGCCTCGGCCTCCAGTGGCGGTAGCTTATCTTATTCTCGTTAGATGCTTATCCGCATCATTGTCGCCGTAATCACCGCGCTCGTTCTGGCGCTTCCCGCGCTAGTCACAGCTCCATGGGTGATCAACAACGTCTCGGGTTTGATCACGCTCTGGAATTTGCCTGGATCGCTTTGCGGGTTTCTGTTCGGCGGTCGCTTCTTTCCTCCTGAGGGCTACATTGGCCAGAGTCCCGCTCGTTGGATGCTCATGTTGGTCGTGCAGACGTTCGTTTGGTTTGTCATTCTGTCGTGTCTCCATTTCATCGCCGCACGTTTCAGGAAGGCTGGTTCCGATGGCACGCGCAGCATCTAACCATGCGATGGAGCGAACGGCGGACCGCTCCGCGTCCACATTTGAGATGACTTCCACCAATTTACTCCGAGCGACACGCGGTCTCGTCCGCCGTCGCTCATCTTGTTCTCGTTAGGTCTCATGATCACAAAGCGTGATTTCGAACGGATGGGCGGCTGGCTGAAAGACAGCCTTGCGGTCGTGACGGGCAACCGACGTACTGAGTGTTTAGACGTTCCTTACCGCATGCAAGTTGACGGGTATTGCTGCGGCCTTTGTTCCGCGCTCATGGTTGCCGAATTCTACTCAGTGCGTATTCCTGAGAGACGCGTCGATCAGTTCGCCGCGAACAGCCTCGATGGAACTGAGACTGGCCCGCTGACGCGCTTTCTGCGAGCGAGCGGACTCTCAGTGCGCGTGCACTGCGAGGGAGAGGCGCGCATCGAGACCATCATCGACGCGCTAGACCGAGATATTCCGGTCATTGCGTCGGTTCGGCCGCCTCACTATCTGGTCCTCATCGGCTACGATTCATCTTTTTTCTACGTCAACGATCCGTCGCCGAAAGGGAACATTTCCGGGCGCATCGAGCGGAGCCGATTCCGACGCATTTGGACGCGCGAAGCGCTACTCGTCACCAAACGACGACGGGTGGTGCGCACACGGAAAGCGCGGCGCCGATGAGACCTAACCATGCGATGGAGCGAACGGCGGACCGCTGTGCGCGCCACTTTTGAGATGACTTCCACCCTTCCACTCCGAGCGACGCGCGCCCTCGTCCGCTGTCGCTCATCTTGTTCTCGTTAGATGACGCAAAAGGAATCCCCACTGCGATTCCCCGAAACTAGTGGGTCGACGATCCGCTACGTCTTTAGCGGGATCTGTATCGTTCTCAGTTTGATCGTATCGATGACCACCTTCGAGGGGGTCCGAGATGGTTCGCTTCGATGGCCGTCCCGCTACCAACAGCCTCATGATGTTATTCGCGCCCTTCAGCCTGCGGTATTCTGGGGCGTGGCAGTCTTTTGGTTCGGAATATGCGGTTTGGTTTTCTATCTTTCCGTTGCTGAAATCCGATACGCCTTGCGCAGATCGAAGCGACATAACATCTAACCATGCGATGGAGCGAACGGCGGACCGCGGTGCGCTCGACTTTTGAGATGGCTTCCACACTTCCACTCCGACCGACGCGCGCCCTCGTCCGCCGTCGCTCATCTTGTTTTCGTTAGGCCCGTGAATGCCGCTTCCCTGTTGGCTATTGTGGCGTCCTTGTTTTTGGCTAGTTGCGCCCTGTGCGACAAGCCCGTTGTTTTATACATCGTTGACTTCGATCACCCCGAGCGTTCCGCCCCGCAGCCAGGCGACCGTGAGGTCCACGAGATCAGTCGCTTCGTTGCCGCGGTTCCCGATATTTGCCATCGCATACAGCAAATCGCTCTCAAATCCCCGCGCGATGCCGAAGTGCGAACTGGGCGGAGGCCTCCCTCGCTCGACGATCCACACCCAGATCATGGCAATAAGCTTTATCTACGCAAGCAAAACGGAACGTGGCACATTGTACGCAAGACCAAGTGGCAATACGGCGGCAATGGAGGATCCTTTACGGAGTCGAGCCAGAGGCCTAACCAAGCGATGGAGCCAACCACTGGCCGGCGTACGCTCAAGTTTCCCATGACTTCCACCACACATCCCGCCGCCACGCGCGCTCTCGCCAGTGGTGGCTCATCTTGTTCTCGTTAGATGCAGTGAACACTCTTCGAGCATACTGGTCGCAGCTTCTCTCCCACTCGGGGCAGGCGGCGCTGTGGACGTACTTTATCATTGGCGTAGTTATCCATCTTTACGTGCTTTATCGGTATTCCTTGTGGCGGCGACGGCGACCGGGCGACACACTCCTCTGGCCCCGGAGCGAAAACCCGCAGCAAGGCCTAAAGTATTTCTTTTTCGCCGGCAGTCTTCATCCGGTAGTTCTCATCATCCAGCTGGTCCTGTGGCCGCTGTGGCTTTTATTCTTGTGGGCTTACGCGCCCGAGGACGAGGACGCGAACATCTAACCATGCGATGCAGCCAACCGCTGGCCGGCGTACGGCCCAGATTTCCATGACTCAAGCGTCGACTCCCGCCGCCACTCGCACTCTCGCCAGCGGTGGCTGATCTTGTTCTCGTTAGATCGTAGCGCGTGATCATCACACAGTTCCAAAAGCTGCTGAATCGCGGTTTGCTGCGTTTGCAGCGTACGAGCGAGATCGCCCGCTTTGATGGAATCATTCTTTCAGACACCCAGGATAGTTCGCTTTTCCACAACAGCGTTTTAGCGGCACTTCAGCTGATCAAGCAGCTCGACAGCCGGCGATTTCGCCGGCTGCAGCGGCACATTACTTGGATCGTTAATTGTCCGCTTCCTAACGGAGGCGGACAATATCATTATCCCACCCGAACGTGCCGGCTCGACGTTGAAAGGGGAATATCCGAACCCGATCCAGACTATGCAGCCGCGGCTGTTGCGAGCACATTGATCCATGAGGCCACACATGGAGTCCTTCGCGCACGTGGCATTGGCTATTCAGCGCAGTTGCGCTCCCGCGTCGAGCGATGCTGCGTCCGCGAGCAGAACCGATTTCTTGCGCGGCTTTCCAGTTCTAGTCCTGACATCGCAAAATTCCTTCATCGCGAGTTCACTGAATCGGATTGGCATCGTTCGTGGACTGCTACACGCCTTCAAAGTTTATGCGATCTTATCCGGCGCCTTCGCCGTAAAACGATCTAACCAGGCGCTGCAGCTAACGGCCACCCGGACGGCGTTTACCTTTTATATCATGACTAGATTATCTTGGTTTCAGCTTGGCCTCAGCGTCGGTGGCCGTAGCTGAGCTTATTCTCGTTAGATGGTGTGCGCATGCGCAAGTCGTTGTTAGCCGTCGCCTTAGTTTGTAGCCTTATCGTTGTGTCGGCTTTCGGTGCTGAACAGCGCGAGATTACTGGAACACTCGTCCAACCAGAAACGCTTCGCCCCATCGCTGGGCAGAAGCTTGTCCTCGATCGTGCGACAGGCGACTACTCACATGTTCCATTCGCGATGCTAGTTGTCGGCACGCCGCAGCCTGGCACCATTGAGACCGCAGTGACAGATTCGAGGGGACACTTTCGTTTTGTTACCACGAAAGACCGCGGACGATTCTTGGAGTTACGCATTTCCGGCAGCGCGCCAGCCGATTTTCGTTCGACACACGGCTATGCTGTGAAGCATCTGCGTGACTCCCTTCACCCTGACAAGCCTCTCGTCGACTTCGATGCGAAGATCATGCATAATCCTCGCGGTGGCTTCATGTCTGTTCCATGATTCACGCCTGCCATCTAACCAGACGCTGCAGCTAACGGCCACCCGTACCGCGTTTACCTTTGATTATGATTAGATTATCTTGGTTTCAGTTCGACCTTGGCGCCGGTGGCCGTAGCTGAGCTTGTTCTCGTTAGATGTATTCGCGCAGTTCGTTACTCGCAGGCGCGGTTGCGCTCATCTTCCTCGCTGGCTGCGACCGCAAGGGAGGCCCGATACGATCTCGCGCGCAGAAGCTGGTAGACCGCGGTGCGACTGCAGCAGAGGCGGAATCTGAGTTTGGCAAGGTTGGCCATGTCTACACGCGTGACGAAGTGGTCGGCTATCTGCAAAAGACGCGACCAGAAGATCGCTCTGTGCGTCAGACTTGGGAGCGTCTTAGTCAGCACCCACGCACACTTTATTTCAGCCCGGGCGAGCTGAGACAGCTTTACCTTTTTCTAGACGACGCAGATCGCGTTGTTGGCTACTCTCTTGAGAGTCAGTGACTTTGCGACCCTATACATCTAACCAGGCGATGCAGCTAACCGCTGACCGGTCCGTGACCACGCAAGACTTTGTCAGCAACTTCACCATGTTGATTAAGCTCGGTCCCATCAGCGATAGCTGATCTCGTTCTCGTTAGATGAAGCGTGAGCGGAATATCTTTCGCGCCGCAGTTCAACTCGTCGTTCATGCCCTCGGAGCGCTTCTGGCTCTGTGGGGCATCATCACTTCTATCCGTCATGGTCAGCTACGGGTTTCCATTTTCCGGGCCACTTCTTATTCAGCTCGAGGGGCGACGGTTCCGGCATAGCGGTCATCATCGGCGTGATTCTGCTGGCCTATTGTTTGGTTGGGATCGTGTACGCTATTATGGATCTTTCAAAGGGTACGTGGCCGTGAGCTCGAAAAATTCATCTAACCAGGCGATGCAGCGAATCGCTGCCCGTACCGCGTCCACACTCTTTTATGACTACAAACCTTAGTCCGAAGCCAGCCTTGCTCCCGGCAGCGATACGCTGATCTTGTTCTCGTTAGGTCTCCACCGCGCCAGGCCATGACAGAGCCAATTTCACTCGAAGGCCCTGTCGAACTCGTGGGCGGTAAACTCACGCTCCTGATTCCGCTCACAGCTGGCGGGGATAAACTGGCTCCGCTGGCCGCCGGCATCGGCGAAGTAGTGGGGCAGGATTTGGTCGTCGTAATCCAACCTTGGCTCGCAGAGCACCTTCGGATCGGCGCTGGTAGTCTCGTGCACGTCGACAATTGCAATGGAAAGTTTACTATTACACGCAGCGCAAAGAATGATGGACCTGAAGCGACGCCACAGACCTAACCAGGCGATGCAGCTAACGCCTTCCCGTACCGCGTCCACACTCAATCATGACTAATGTATTACTCATTCCAATTCACCCTCGCTCTCAGAAGGCGTAGCTGATCTTGTTCTCGTTAGGTGTATGTGCGTGTTGCGAGCGATCGTCCTAGCTACTGCCATTGCTGTGACGTCCCGTGTCTTCGCGGATCAGCAGCATCCACGGCCGATCGCCGGCGTGAGTGCCACATTCGCTCTATTGAATCCATCGATTCGTCCTCATGATCCACTCAAAGTGCGCGTAACACTCGCCAACCAGACGACTCGTATAGTTACCTTTGGATTGTACGCTGACTTGCTCGAGCAGATAGAGGTTTTCACCGCACGGGGCGAGCGCGTTGCGCTGAAACGAAATGCACCTATTTCCGAACCAGTCGGAGTCGATATTCAGTTGAGGCCTGGCGAGACTACTCAGCGAGTCGAGAAGCTCCGTCTTGCAGCGTTGTACGAGCTCCGTCCGGGCGACTACTTTCTGAAATTTCGATACGATTTGCGCTCACTGCCCGCAGGCACGGCTAAGCTTGAGAAGAGCCGATTTCACAGTGAAGACTGGATAGCGTGGGACACGAAGAAGTATCCTTTTCACCTTTCTCGGTGATGGTTCGTCCTACACCTAACCAGGCGATGCAGCTAACCGCTGACCGGTCCGTGACCACGCTGGATTCTTATGAGACACTTCCTGGCGATGAGTAACCTCACTTTCATCAGCGGCAGCTGATCTTGGTTTCGTTAGGCGCAACGCCACAGTGCTCGTGAAAACATTGTTTTTAAGAATCTATGGAGCCGGGCTTGCTCTTTATCGCACCTCTTCTTCTTAGCTTATGGTTTTTCGCACGTCTCGCGCGAACCCTCTGGCTCAAAGATCGCTTCCTGGAGCGCCTTTATACCGATCATCGCGCCGTTTGGGAGTCGCTCGGCAGTCCTTGCGGCTGGCAGTGGAGCCCGCCGGCTCGGACAGTAACCCCTTGGTCCACCCTTTCCGTGCCTTGGAAGTGGTTTCGCGCCGACCCCGATTGGCTAGCAACCGCTCCCGAGCTTCGCGACTTGTTTCGCGGAGTTTGCGATGGTGCCCGCGAATGGAATTTTCGCGCAATGCCGCTCATGGTTGTGTCGTGGGTGGTTTTCGGCATCATCGTCACATACCTCCAACGTCACCATTAACGCCTAACCATGCGATGGAGCCAACCACTGGCCGGCGTACGCCCAAGCTTCCCATGACTCGAACCTCACCTCCCGCTGCCACACGCGCTCTTGCCAGTGGTGGCTCATCTTGTTCTCGTTAGGCCTATGAAACGTATCCTCTTTTTCCTCGTCCTCCTCGGCAGCGCGGCGTCTTTCGCCCGAGGCGAGAGTCACAGCGAGTTCGAGACCCTGTCTCGGGCCGCCGCGGAGAAATATACATTGCCGAATCATGTCGGCTCCGAGTATGCCGAGAAGTTCTCCGACTGGAGCACCAAGCCAATGCTCCACGCGATGACAGCTTGCGAGTCGCACCCGCCCAGCAACCGATACTGCGATATTCTCGCCGTGGTCGCTGCGGACGGGCATGTCCGCCGATGGCTGTTCTCACCAGCCAACTCGTATGTGGACTGCGTCCGGAAAGATCTTCGCCTCGGCGCTGTCGCCCCCAAGCCGCCGGGGGACAACTGGCCCGTCCAAATTCGACTGCTTGACGGCCCACGACCAAAGGCAAAGGAAGGAGATCGGCCATTCATCATCCTCTCGGCAGGCCACCTCGAATAGGCCTAACCATGCGATGGAGCGAACGGCGGACCGCGTTGCGTTCACATTCGAGATGACTTCCACACTTCCACTCAGAGTGACGCGCGCCCTCGTCCGCCGGCGCTCATCTTGTTCTCGTTAGATGCTAACACTCGTCGCTGACTTGGTTTGGCAGCGTTGTTCTTAGAGGCGCGTTTGCTGGCGTGGTGGCTTATCCTCATCGGACTTCTCGTAGAGTGGCCATTCGTCCGTTTCCTCATCCGGTGCTCCTGGAAAAAGGCGTTCATCGCCGATGTGACGATGAATTTTGGATCTACCATCGTCGGCATCGTTCTGCTTCCTATTGCCGGCATTGCTTGGGAGTATATCGGCGAAGCCACGTTTTATCACCGATTCAACGTTGGTACCTTTAATCCGGTCACTTGGAGCGTCACCTTCTTGCTGGCCGTCGGAATTAGTGCTGCGATTGAGCTCTTAGTTCTGCGGTTCGTGTTTCACCAAAGACTCGGTAGCCGAGGGTTCTGGTGGCTTTGCGTCGCTAACTCTCTCAGCGAAGGTTTGGCATTCTGGAGCATCTTCCGTTGGCCCCCACACTTATGAACGCATCTAACTAGGCGATGCGGCTAACTCCGAAAGCATTCGCGAGCAGGCAGCCTTCCCGTTCCGCGTTCACTTTTATCATGACTAGCGTATCCTTCATTCCAGTTCAGCCTCGCTCCTTGGCTCCCATTCCAAGCTCTCGGCTTCCCTAATGCGACTGCGCGCATTCCCGCCGTATTGTCTTCCGACGACAGAAGGCGTAGCTGATCTTGTTCTCGTTAGACCCGTGGTATTAAGGTGCCTCACAGTCCTAGCCGCGCTGCTGTTGGCCGGCTGCTGGACCAGCGACATCAGCCGGATACGGCCATTCAGCGCGTCGGTGGGCCAGTCGCTGACGACCAAGCGCGCCGCATTCCTCTATCGCAATGCGGTTAAAGAAAGCCGGCCAGAGTGGCGCAAGACACTTAACTTAGAAGAAGATGCGCTCGTCAGAGCAGGGGATCAGCGGCGCAAAGAGCAGGAAGCATTTGTTCCCGCCGGCCAATCTATTCGCGTTACCCGCGTTGAGAAGCGTGTCGGCGACGGCATCATTACCTACGAGGCGTATGGGGAGGTATTCGTTCCATCGTTGCATCGCTTCGTGGAGTTCCGCTTTCGCTGGGGCGATGATGACACGATTATCCGTGCGCCGTGGGAGGACGGTCGCGTGGCAGCGACCCGTTCGATTCGCAGTTTGTAGTGGTATGCGTTGCAGGTCTAACCAGGCGATGCCGTTTCGACAGGCTCAAGGTCCTGAGCAAAGCCGAATGGGCAGCTAACTCCGAAAGCGTTCGCGAGGAGGCCGCCTTCCCGTACCGAGTTCACATCTTCTAGTGATTAGTTTATCTTCATTCCAATTCAGCCTCGCTCCTTGGATCCCATTTCAAGCTCTCGGCTTCCCTAATGCGACTGCGCGCATTCCCGCCGTATTGTCTTCCGACGACAGAAGGCGT
Source organism: uncultured Verrucomicrobiae bacterium (assembly GCA_963746035.1). Classification (GTDB taxonomy): domain Bacteria; phylum Verrucomicrobiota; class Verrucomicrobiia; order Chthoniobacterales; family UBA10450; genus JBBRDU01. The sequence goes on from CAVUZN010000003.1 coordinate 1,188,442, forward strand.
AGCTGATCTTATTTTCGTTAGATGGATAGCCTCTGCAAACCGAGCGACGAATGAACGAACTTAATCCTGGCCAGCTTTTCTGCGTCGGGTGCGATGAGCTACCGTGGAAGCCCTCGACCTTTGCCGCTGGATTGTTATTGAAAGACGTTGCCGTGACTAATGGTCTGGAGATGCAGATTGTGCGCATGGAGCCCGGTGCGAGCATCCCCATGCACACGCATCAATGTCCCGAATTCATCTATGTTCTGGAAGGCGAGCTCATCTTGGGAGGACAGCGTCTGGGTCCCGGGTCGGCGAGCGTCGCTAGTGTCGGATCTGTCCATTCCGACGTTCATTCCGAAACCGGCTGTGTGTTTGTCCTTGTCGATCGCCCGGTATGAGTCCGAGTGGTGCTTTTCCGCCAGTGCCATCTAACCATGCGATGGAGCGAACGGCTGACCGGTCCATGCCGGTAGACAACATGACTACAGGCCGTAGACCAGAGACTTGCCTCGTCTTCACCAGCCGCAGCTCAGCTTGTTGTCGTTAGATGATTAAGGTGCGCTCCTTCATCGTTGCATTCGTGCTGGGAATTTGCACCTGTCGCGGCACAGATCGGCTCTTTGTACGTGAAATCGATGAAGACAGCAGCCCGGGAGGACGGAAGATGCGGTTCGAAGAGATCGAGCACGCACCGACTTATTCTGTTGTAGCAGTCACGCATACCAGCGGTGCTCCAACCTCATCGTCGGCGTTTGTTGCTCATGGGATGTGGGAGATGGCGCAACAGCGTGGAACGCCTTTTTTCATAAAGCTTAGGGAGTGGGAAGCACCCGACGGCAAGTGGATGTTCAAAATAGGCTTCACCTACAGCGACCATGTCGATCTCCAAACCTATTTTGGCGAATCGCCCGATAGTCCCCGGTTTCTATCCGTTGAGCAGTTGAGGCGTGTCTTTGGCCACTGAAAATCATCTAACCAGACGATGCCGTTTCGACAAGCTCAAGGTCCTGAGTAAAGCCGAATGGGCAGCTAACTCCGAAAGCATTCGCGAGCAGGCTCCGAACGTCTTCGCGAGCAGACAGCCTTCGCGTGCCGAGGCTCTAGCACAAAAACTAGCACAGCCCGCTACGACGAATACATTGTCCCCGTCACACCAGGGTGGCGAAATTGGCAGACGCGCCAGACTTAGGATCTGGTTCCGCAAGGATTAGGGGTTCGAGTCCCCTCCCTGGTAGATTTCTTTCCCGCCGGGGGTCGGCGACGTCTTCTTGATCGCGGTGATTCCAGTGTCGCCGGTGACCGGCGCTTGTTAGCATCCTGTTCAACCCGAGGCGCACACCGCGCGCCCGCGTCTTTATGGAATTAATCTCGGTCAGCGTCGGACTACCCCGCGAGGTCGCGTGGAACGGCCGATCGGTTTTGACATCGATCTTCAAATCCCCGGTATCCGGAAGTGTGCGAGTCGAAGGATTGAATCTGGACGGTGATCGGCAATCGGATCTTTCAGTTCACGGCGGGCCGGACAAGGCAATTTATGTTTATCCAAGCGAACATTACCCGTTCTGGAAAAACGAACTAACGAAAATGGACCTGCCGGACGGATCGTTCGGCGAAAACCTGACTACTGCGGGCTTGCTGGAGAATGAAGTTTTCATCGGTGACCAATTCCGGATCGGGTCGGCTGAATTTCGCGTCACCCAGCCGCGCATTCCTTGTTTCAAGCTTGGTATTCGCTTCGGAGGGCCGGATATCATCAAACGCTTTCTGGCCAGCCGCCGAAGCGGATTTTACCTAGCGGTCAGCAAAGAAGGGGAGTTGGCCGCAGGAAATCGGATCGAACGATTCGGCCGCGAGGAACATCAAATCTCGGTCGCCGAAATCAACGATCTCTACATTGATCATCACGCCGACGCGGAGCGGCTGCGACGAGCGAGCGAGCTTTCATCGTTGCCTCTGGGTTGGCGGCAACATTTTCAAGACAGAACTCCTGGCGCCGTGAGCTGAATCAGCTGGCAATCGCGCCAGGCGACTTTCAGCCTAACGGTTAGGCGGCATCGGGGTTTTGCTTCGACGCGGCCGGTTTCCCTTCGTGACCGGCAAAGTATCGCTCGATTGCATAAAAGCTCACTGGAATCAGGAAGATAGCAATGGCGGAGGCGGCGATCATTCCACCGATCACGGTGGATCCGAGAACGCGGCGGGCGACCGCGCCGGAACCGCTGGCGAACCAGAGCGGCAAACATCCGAAAATGAAAGCGAGCGAAGTCATCAGGATTGGACGGAAGCGAAGGCGGGCACCCTCCAGCGCAGCATCGAGGAGCGGCTTGCCCTTCTCGTATTCGGCTTTGGCGAACTCGACGATGAGGATCGCATTTTTCGCGGCCAGACCGATGAGCATGACCAACCCAATCTGGGCAAAGACGTTGTTCTGCATCCCGCGCCACCACAGCGTCAGAAAAGCGCCAAAGACGGCGACCGGCGTGCCTAACAAGACGCTGAATGGCAGCGACCAGCTTTCATAAAGCGCAGCCAGGATGAGAAAAACGAAAGAGAAGCGACATGCCAAAGACAGCGGCCGGCGAAACGCCCTCCTGTGCTTTCTTCTCCTGGTAGGAAATGCCGAGGTAATCGTATCCCATCTCCGGCGGCATGGTGTCGCGAAAGACCTGCTCGAGCGCGGCCATTGCCTGGTTCGAGCTGTAACCGGGCGCAGCCGACCCATTGATCTGAGCGGATCGATATTCGTTATACCGCAGGGTAAATTCAGGACCGGCCACATCCTTGATCGTGGAAATCGCATCGAGCGGGACGGGCGTGCCCGCGGAGTTGCGCACGAAAAATTGTCCGACGTTCTTGGCGTCGCTGCGATAGTCGCCCTCGGCTTCGATGTAGGTTTGCCAGGTGCGACCGAAGCGATTGAAGTAATTCACGAAATAGCCGCCCATGAAGGTTTGCAGCGTCTGGTAGACCGAGGTCAGATCAATGCCCTGCTTGATGACCTTGTCGCGATCGACGTCCACGAAAACCTGCGGCACATTCGGCTGGAAAGTCGGGATGAGCGTGCCTAACTCCGGCCGTTTACGGGCCGCCTCAAGGAACGTCTTCATGTTTTGCGCGAGGAAGGGCACGTCTTTCCCCGCTCGATCTTCCAGCAGGAAAGTAAATCCTCCGGAAGTTCCGACCCCGGGAATGACCGGGGGTGGAAAGGCAAAGGAGACTCCTTCGCTGAGGCCGCCAAGGTACTTGTTCAAGCGCGCCTTGATCGCATCGTATTGTTCTTCCGGCTTGGTCCGCTCGCTCCATGGTTTGAAGGTAACGAAGAAGAAGGCGTGATAGGTGTCGTAGACCAGGCTGAGCAGACTGAACCCGATCACACTGGTGGTGTTCTTCACCCCCGGCGTAGCCTTGAGAAAATTTTCGATCTCCTTGCAAACCTCGTCGGTGCGCTGCAGCGAAGCTGCGTCCGGAAGCTGGAGCGCCACGTACATGTAACCCTGGTCCTCCTCCGGCAAAAAGGCACTCGGCAGGCGCGATCCGAAGAGGCCCGCGCCCGCCGCCAACACGGCCAGAAGCGCAAAACTGAGGACGCTCTTGCGGATGGCGAGACGCGACCAATTCACGTAACCATTGGTGACGCTGCCAAATACCCGGTTAAAACGATCGTAAAACCAGCCGAGCGGCCCGCGCGTTTTTTTACGCGGCCGCAAGAGCATGGCGGCCAGCGCCGGACTGAGCGAGAGCGCGTTGAAGGCGGAGAGAATCACCGATATGGCAATCGTTAGGGCAAATTGCTGATAGAGCCTGCCGGTGATGCCAGGAAGAAACGCCGTCGGGATAAAAACGGCGGAGAGCACGAGGGCGATGCCGATGACTGGACCCGAAACTTCGCGCATCGCCTGCAAAGTGGCGTCGCGCGGCGCCATCCCCTCGTCGATATGGCGCTCCACTGCCTCGACCACGACAATCGCGTCATCCACCACCAGCCCGATGGCCAGGACCAGGCCGAAGAGCGAGAGGGTGTTGATGGAAAATCCGAAGAGCGGGAAAAGAACGAAGGTCCCGATCAACGAAACCGGCACCGCGCACAAAGGAATAAGCGTGGCGCGCCAGCCTTGGAGGAAGATGAAGACGACCAGAACAACCAGCACCAGCGCCTCCGCCAGAGTCTTGACGATTTCTCGCATGCCTTCAGTGACGGCGAGCGTTTGATCGAGCGCGACGGTGTAATCAATGTCAGCGGGGAAGCGTTGCCGGGCTTCGGTCATCAGCTTGCGCACGCCTTGCGCGGCTTTGACCGCGTTCGTCCCGGGCAGCTGGTAGCAGGCGATGATTGCCGATGGCTGGCCGTTGAGCCGTCCCTTGACGTTGTATGTCTGCGCTCCCAGCTCAATCCGCGCGATATCCTTGACCCGCACAAAGGAACCGTCCGGATTTGCCCTAACGACGATTTCGCCGAATTGCTCCGGCGTTTGCAGCCGGCCTTGCGCCCGCACCGTGTAGGTGAATTTCTGCCCGGACGGAATCGGCTCGCCTCCGACCTGCCCTGCTGGATTGACCGTATTCTGCTTCTGCACCGCGCTGATGATGTCCGGAACGGTGATGCCAAGCTTGGCCAGCTGATCCGGTTTCACCCACAGCCGCATCGCGTACTGCCCGGCGCCGAAAACCGCGACGTTGCCGATCCCGGGAACACGGGTCAGCTGGTCGACCAGATTGATGTAGGCGTAGTTGGCCAGGAAGGTGCCATCGTAGACTGCCCTTGGGCGAAAAAAGCGCGAGCAGCATCAACGGCGCGGTGGTCGATTTCTTCACCGTGACGCCGTAGTTGTTCACGTCGGCGCGGCAATTGCGATTGCGCCTGCGCGACGCGCAACTGGGTCAGGACGTGATCGATGTTCGGGTCGGTCGCGACATCGAAATCCACGATCATGCGGATGTCGCCGCTGTTGGCGTTGACCGAATACATGTAATTCATGTTATCGACGCCGCTCATCTGCTGCTCGATCGGCGCCGCCACCGCTTGTTCGATGGTTAAGGCGTCGGCGCCGGTGTAGTGGGTCTGGATCTGGATTTCCGGCGGCGCGATCTGCGGATATTGCGAGATCGGCAGAGTAAAAAGACAGACGCCCCGATCAGCGTCATCAGAACCGCGATGACAATCGCGACGATCGGACGCCTAACGAAAAACTCGGACATGCGCTCAGGGTTTTTTGGCGCGGATCGGCCTTGCTCACGAGCGCGTCGGGCGGGGGCGTCCAATCCTTGACCTTCACCGTTGCTCCTTCGCGCGCCTTCTGCAGTCCTTGGACGACCACGCGGTCCCCCGGGCTTCAACCCTTCCGTGACCTGCCACATGGCGCCGATGCGCTCGCCCATTTTTACCGGACGGATGCTGACCTTGTTATTCTGATCGACGACCGCGACCTGGAAACTCCCCTGCAATTCGGTGACCGCCTCCTGCGGAACGACCAGCGCGTTGGTCACCGAGTCTGGAACGAATCGGACTTTGCCGAACTGGCCTGGCCGCAAAATGGCGTCCGGATTGGGAAAGGTCACGTAGTAGTGAATCGAACCGGTCTTCGGATCGAGATTACGATCGAGCGCGTAGAACTTTCCTTTGCGCGGATAGACGTTCCCGTTGCCGAGGATCAAATCGAAATCGAGGCTGCTGAGTAGCGCTTCGCGCTTGGTTGCGTCGGGATAGCGCGCAAAGAAATCGGTAAACGCGGTTTCGCCGACGGTGACGATCGCTTTGATCGGATCGATTTGCGAAACCGTGGTCAGGGGCGTGCCGGAAGAGGGGCCGACCAAATCGCCGACCTGGCTATTAGCAAAACCGGCCAGACCATCGATCGGGGCGGTGACCTTGGTATAGCCAAGATTGAGTTCGGCCTGTTTCACTGCCGCCTCGTCGGCTTCAACATTCGCTTTGCTGGAACGCGCCGCGGCGGTCGCGGTATCGCGCTCCTGATCGCTAATTACCTTCTTATTGAACAGATCGCTGGCCCGCTTTTGATCGGCCTCGGCTTTCGCGGAGTTCGCCTGATCTTTCGCGAGCGTGCCATTGGACTGAGCGAGGGCGGCTTCGAACGGGCGAGGATCGATTTGGAAAAGGAGATCGCCCTTCTTGACCAAGCTGCCTTCCTTGTAATCGCGCGAGACGATGTAGCCCTGGACTTGCGCGTTGATGTTCGCATTGATGAAACCGTCGAGCGTGGCCACGCGCTCGAGCACCCGCGGAACGTTCTGTGGCTTCACCGTGGTCACCAAAACTTCCGGAGCCGACGCGGCCGGCGGCGCGGAATGGCGTGAACAATTCAGCAACGAGAGAGCAGCGAGCAAAATAGCCCCGAGCTGAGCGACTTGCTTCATCAATCCGTTATCGCTCGTTATTCTGGATTGTCGAGAAACGATCGAGCCGGCGATCCCCTTCCTTTCGAGGGATTGGGAAAACGGCTGACCGTGGGCGGACCAGAGATCCGGCCCGGGCGCTTGCCTGCTGGACGATGGCGGAGAGGCGTCGCGCTAAATACTCCCGCGAATCCCCCGATCGGGATCGCGCGGACTGATGTCTCCGCTAAGTTTTGCCCAGGCAGCGTGCACGGCGTGGCGCGCATGGTCCCAAGGCAAAGCCGCGCCGGTGCGAGCCTTTTCATAATTGAGCGAAACTTCGTCCTCAATCTCCTCGAATTTCCGGCCCGGATACTTTTGCGCTGCATCGATTCCGGCGCGGTAAGCGGGTGCGTAGTGTTCCGCCGGAACGTCCTTATTGGCGTAGGGCTGCTCCGCGTGTTTCTCGAGCCAATACTTTTCTTCCTGCTCTGCGTTCATGGTCCCTCCTGGTTGATTCTGGCCGCCGACAAGGGCGATACTCTATATAGATATCGAAAACGGTTTCCCCGTTGGCTCGGTCAGTCGCGCCACCTCTGGGGACGCGCGAGCGCTCCCGCGCATTCCCCCAAGTCGTGGGCGCGCCTTCGCTCCAATGCAAAACAGCACGTTCACTTCGTCGGGAGATCCTTCGACGCTCCTGCGCTCAGGATGACGAGATGATTAAGCCTTCCGCACGGTTCAATCCCCGTGCGGCACGAAAGATTCAATCGCGTCGCGGAATGTCTGTCGAATAATCCCCAGTTCTTCAGGGTCCCCTTTGAAAAGCGCCTTCGCATAGGCCTCTGCCTGTTGAAAAGTGATGTGCGGCGGTAATGTCGGCACGTTTGGGTCGGTGTAGGCCTCGAAAACGCACGGACGATCCGCGGCAAAGGCCTGGTCCCATGCATCGGCAATCTGTTCCGGCCGATCCACAAAAATTCCGCGTAACCCCAGCATCTCCGCGTAGCGCGCGTAGGGAAAATCGGGGAGGTTTTGCGACGCCTTGAATTTCGGATCGCCCGCCATCGCGCGCTGTTCCCATGTTACCTGGTTGAGATCGCGGTTATTGAGGACGAGCACGATCAGGCGCGGATCGCTCCACTCCTTCCAATACTTCGCGATCGTGATCAGCCCGTTGTTGCCCAGCATCTGCATGGCGCCGTCGCCGACACAGGCGATGACAACACGCTCCGGAAAGCAGAACTTTGCCGCGATCGCGTAAGGAACGCCCGGACACATGGTCGCTAGGTTTCCGGACAGCGAAGCCATCATGCCGCGGCGGATCTTCAGGTCACGGGCAAACCAGTTTGTGCCCGAGCCGGAATCCGCGGTGATGATGCAGCGATCAGGCAGCTTCGGCGACAGCTCCCAAAACACGCGTTGCGGATTGATCGGCTCGGCCGCATTCATGGCGCGCGCCTCCAGCACTTTCCACCAATCTTCAATCTCGCTCTCCAGCATCTGGCGCCAACTGCGGTCCGTCTTGCGCTGCAGTAGCGGGATGAGCGCGCGCAAGGTTTCCGCGCTATCGCCCATCAAATTCACTTCCATCGGGTAGCGGATGGAAAGCATGCGTCCATCGATGTCGATCTGAACACCGCGCGCCTGACCTTCCTTGGGCAGAAATTCGGAATAAGGAAAGCTGGAGCCGATCATGAGCAGCGTGTCGCACTCATTCATCATGGTCCAGCTTGGTTTAGTGCCTAACAAGCCGATCGAACCCGTGACATACGGCAAGGCGTCGGGCAGCGCGGCCTTGCCCAGGAGCGCCTTGGCCACACCGGCGCCGAGAAGGTCCGCTGTCTGAATGACCTCATCTTCACAACCCAGCGCCCCCGCCCCGATCAGCATCGCCACCTTTTTGCCGCTGTTCAGCACCTCGGCCGCGCGGTGCAGCTCAGCTTCCGCCGGCACCACCCGCGGCGCGGGGAACCCGATTCCGGAATGCACGGTACCGTGGGCGCGCGGCGGCTTCTCTACCGCCTCCAGTTCCTGGACGTCGTTAGGCAGAATAATACAAGTGACGCAACGGCCGACCTTGGCGATGCGCATGGCTCGATCGACGAGGTGCCGCATCTGCGCCGGATCCGAACACATGTGGACGTATTCATTGGCGACATCTTTGAAGAGAGAGATGAGGTCGACCTCCTGCTGATAGTCCCCGCCCAGCGCCGCGCGCGCCTGCTGTCCGACGATCGCCACCACCGACTGGTGGTCCATCTTCGCGTCGTAAAGTCCGTTGAGCAGATGGATTGCTCCCGGTCCGCTGGTCGCCATGCAAACCCCCACTTCGCCGGTGAACTTCGAATGGGCGCAAGCCATGAACGCGGCCATCTCTTCGTGCCGCACTTGGACGAACTTGATCAGGTCGCCGGCGCGATCGAGCGCGCCCATCACGCCGTTAATGCCGTCCCCGGGAAAACCGTAAACGCGCTTCACTCCCCAGGCAGCGAGCCGTTTGACCAGAAAATCAGAAACCATCTCCGCCATATCGCTTATTCGTTCCCGGCAAAGGCAATCGTGGTAATTAGCGCGTTCTCCGATTGCCGTGAATCGAGACGCGTATGCTGGACAACGATCGGGATGTCAGACCTGATCGTGCTCGCATAATTGGTCGCCTTCGGAATCGGCTGCGGATCTTTCAGGTCGTTGAAGCGCACATGCAGGGTGCGCCGCGCTGGAACGGTGATTCGATAAGGCCCTACCGGATCGGAGTCACTAAAGTAGACAGTGATTTCGACATGCGCGTCGGCGTCGTTGGCATTCAGAATGCACGCGGTCTCGTGGCTGAGCATCTCTGGTTCCGGCCCGTGGCTCCAAGCTGGGATCCAGCCCTCTGCAATTGCCCATTCCTTTCGTCCTATCTTCATTTCCAGCCGCCGGACATCCTCTCCGCCTCTCCCTCCGTAAGGCCGGAATTCCGACCGCGCAGGTAGAGAAAAGGATCAGGAAAAACCCGAGACCCGTATCGGACGTGAAGACGAGTAGACGCCCGTTGCCAGAGAAGGAGATGCACGTCCGAAACGACGCTGGTGCGATTAATCATCGATGAACTCGCTTCTCTGGCTCGCGATCGTGCTGATCATTATCTGGATCGTCGTTCGGCTGATCCTGGCGGTAACTTCGTTCGCGCTGCACCTGCTCTGGATAGTCGGCGTGATCCTGCTGATCGTCTGGGTGGTAAAGAAGGTCTTGTGATCGGAGGGATGGGGTATTGGAGTGACGGAGTGATGGAATGACGAACGACCGTCCTCGTGCCGAGCGTCATCCCAGCACTCCAGCGCTCCAAAACTCCATCTTTCCGCTTCCCTACTACTCGCGCGCCAGCCTCACATTGCTGTAACGCCTTTGCCCGGTCACTTCGCGGGCGAACCACCGGGGGGGCTTGAATTTGCGGCAGCTGCTCATATTCGGGAATTCGACTTCAGCGACCACCAAGCCGGCGTTGATGCCGTGGTAGATGTCGACTTCAATGGTCAGCCGCTTCCATGGAACTTCGTAGCGCACCTTTCGCAAACGCCGCCCCGCCGTGGCCGGCCAAAGCACCGCGAATTGTTTCGGGCTCAGCTTGATCTCGCGTTCTTCTCGCGCTGTCCCGCGGCCGACCTTAAAAGTCAGAAAGGCGGTGCGACTCTTCTTGCGCAGCCGAACGTGACGTCCCCCGGGTTCATTCGAGAGATAGCCCTGCGCGATCCGGTAATGCCGGCAATGCAGGATCTCCGGAGGAAGAAATTCGATCAGAAATTTTCGCTCAATTTCACGATGTGAAACGTGACGAACGCGGGCCATGACGGGCCTGACTGAACCGGTTCCGACGCCGACCGCCAAGTCTTATCTGCGGCGTTTGCGGGGTTATTCACATCTGTTCACAACCCGCTGGCGCCGAGCCATGTAACATTTTCGTGACAGAACCTTTTTTCCGTCGCCAACCCACCTGCTTTCAGCCATGGATGGCGGTCGCTGCGTCCCCTCTCTTCGTCGCATGTCTCTCTCCATCGTTTTCATCTGCCTCGCCCTCGTCATCGGGATTTATTTTTACAATAACCCGATGAAACACGGGCCGTGGTTCCTCAGCCGCCGTTTCATCAACTGGTTCCCGCTCGGCATGACCTATGCGTTCCTCTACATGGGACGTTACAATCTGCAGGTTGCCAAAAATGCGCTCGGGCCGCTGATGAGCAACGCGGACTTCGGCATGATCTTTGGCATCGGGACGGCCGCCTATGCCTGTTCTCTTTTGGTGAACGGTCCGCTCGTCGACAAGTTAGGCGGCAAAAAGGGAATTCTAATCGCCGCGCTCGGAACATCGATCGCGAACGCGGCCATGGGCGCGGTCGTCTGGCTGGTTTTGACCGGCCGAATATCCACTCCGCTCTTCTGGCCGCTCTCCGGACTGTTTGCGCTGAACATGTATTTCCAGAGTTACGGCGCGGTCTCCATCATTAAAGTGAAGGCGAACTGGTTTCACGTCACCGAACGCGGCGTATTCGGCGCGATTTTCGGGACCCTTATTTCCTTCGGCTTTTATTTCGCCTGGGAATGGGGCCAGGCCATCGTCGATGCCACTCTGGCCGCGGCACCGGCCACACCGAGTTTGTTAAGCAACACACTGCGGGCGCTTTTTGTGCCCGGTGGGTCAAGCGTGGACGCGACCTGGGCCGTCTTCTTCGCACCGGCCATTATCCTGTTAGGCTGGGCCATTCTGGATCTCTGGCTGATCAAGGAAACCCCGGAAGATGCCGGCTTCCCTTACCTCGAAACCCACGATGCCTCGTCCGGCCACATGCACGAGGAATACAGCACTCTCGACCTGCTCAAGAAAGTGTTCCTCAATCGACTGCTGCTGATGTTCGCGCTGGTGGAGCTCACCGCCGGCGTGCTGCGGAACGGAATCACGCAGTGGTACACGATCTTCGCCAAACAGGTCCCGCAGATTGGGGCGGAGTTCTACGCGCACAACTGGGGATTGTTGCTCTGCCTGCTCGGGATTGTCGGCGGATGGGCCGCGGGGTTGATCTCGGACAAATTTTTCCAGTCACGACGCGGCCCGCCCGCAGCCATTTTTTGCACATTCATGTTCATGATGGCCGCGGTCATGGCGATGCGCCTGTTCGCCACGCCCATTCTGGTTGGGCTTTCTGCTCTTCTCATTGTCGCGGCCGTCACCGGTGTGCACTCGCTGATGTCGGGCACAGCCGCGGCAGATTTTGGCGGGCGCAAAGCGACGGCGACCTGTTCGGGAATCCTGGATGCCTGCGTTTACGTGGGCAGCACCGTGCAATCGTTTGCTGTCGGCTTTGTCACGGACGCGAAATTTTCACACCACAGCTGGCAATGGTGGCCCGTCTTTCTGATGCCGTTTGCCTTAATTGGCGCACTGATCGCCTATCGCGCATGGCATGCATTACCCGCGCCGACCCGCCGTTACCTCGAGAGCGTAGAGCAGCGGGTGCTGGTGGTTGGTCAACCCGGCGTCGTTTCCGTCAGCCGCGAAACATGGGGAACGGTTTCTGTGTCTCGGGTTTCCCGACGTTCCCGCAACGGTTCTGACCGGGCAAAGCCGGCCGGCGCGGAACGTCGTTAGGCCGCTAGCATGACGGAGCGGCCTCTTCCAGCGCCGTTTCCTCTTTGCCGCTTTCGGCTGCGGGCGGCAATATCCAAAGAACGGTTGCGAACAACGCCTGGACCACAATCACGAGCACCGCGCCGTTCAGTCCAATGGCTTCCAAATAAACCGCGCGCATTATAAAGAAGACCTAATGAACAAGACCGGTTCACGCCCATTTGATCTGACAGCTCATGGTCTCACCGTTCCCGAGGTTCACCGCAATCTGCCACCCAGCTCGCTCTACGAACACGCCATTCGTTTCGAGAAGGAAGCCAGCATCGCCCAGAACGGCGCACTCGTCGCCTATTCCGGAGCCAAGACGGGGCGGTCGCCCAAGGACAAGCGGGTGGTGGAAAATCCGAAATCCAAAGCCGACATCTGGTGGGGTTCGGTCAACATCCCCTGCGACCAACGCACCTTTGAAATCAACCGGCAGCGCGCGCTCGATTACCTGAACACGCGCGAACGTCTTTACTGTTTCGACGGATTTGCCGGTTGGGATCCGAAACATCGGATCAAGGTGCGGGTGGTCTGTTCCCGTCCTTATCACGCCCTCTTCATGCACACGATGCTGATCCGGCCAACCGCCGACGAATTAGCCGGCTTCGGCGCGCCTGACCTGACTATCTACAATGGGGGCGCTTTTCCGGCCAATCGCCTAACGACAGGAATGGGCTCGACCACCAGCATCGATCTAAATCTGGAGGCGGGCGAGCTGGTCATTCTCGGCACCGAATACGCCGGCGAGATGAAGAAAGGCGTCTTCACGGTGGCAAACTACTTCGCCCCCAAGCGTGGACTTCTTTCGATGCATTGCTCCGCCACTTCCGACAAAAAGACGGGCGCCTCCTCGCTCCTCTTCGGATTGAGTGGAACAGGCAAGACGACCTTGTCGGCCGATCCCAAACGCCATCTCATCGGCGATGACGAACACATGCTGGACGGACGACGGGATCTTCAACATTGAAGGAGGTTGTTATGCCAAGGCCGTCAATCTCACGCCGGAAAGCGAGCCCGACATTTTCCAGGCGATCCGCTTCGGCGCGGTATTGGAAAACGTAGTCTTGGATCGTGATCGCAGCGTGGACTACAGCGACGTCAGCATCACTCAGAACACACGCGGCGCTTATCCGATCGAATTCATCCAAAACGCCAAGATCCCCTGCGTTGCCGGCCATCCGCGCGATATTATTTTCCTAACTTGCGACGCCTTTGGCGTTCTCCCGCCGGTCGCCTCCCTTTCGCCTGCTCATGCGATGTACCATTTCATCAGCGGTTATACCGCCAAAGTCGCGGGCACGGAGATGGGCGTAACGGAACCGCAAGCCACTTTCTCGCCTTGTTTCGGTGGGCCCTTCCTGGTCTGGCACCCTAGCAAGTACGCGCAGCTGCTCGCCGAGAAGATGCAAAAGCACAAGGCGCGGGTTTGGCTGGTCAATACCGGCTGGGCCGGCGGCGGCTATGGCGTCGGCAAACGGATCAGCCTGAAACATACGCGAGCCATTCTCGACGCCATCCACGGGTCCTCGGTGGACCATCCAAAGACGGAACGGGATCCGGTGTTCGGATTCGATATCGTGACTGAAATCCCCAACGTTCCGTCCGAAATCCTCCGTCCGCGTGAAAGCTGGAAAGACAAGGCCGCCTACGATACGACGGCCAAAGAGCTCGCCGGCCTCTTCACCAAAAATTTCGAGACCTACGCCGCGGGCGCGAGTTCTGACGTAAAAGCGGCCGGACCGAAAGCGTAAAACCGAAACCGTCTCCGCCGCTGCGAAGCGCACGCTGACCAAACGGTCGAAGCGGTGTTCCGACCGACATGCCGCTGGGCTTAGCCACGGAACCGCCTTTACGGCAAATTCGCCCTGCGGCTAGACTCCTCCTTCGCGCAGGAACACGGTGCAAAATCCAGGCTACGAAGAATTACGACTAATCGCGCCGATCTCCGGTCCGATTTGGTCGATCGAACGCGTTCCCGATCCGGTCTTCGCCCAAAAATTGGTCGGCGACGGAATTTCGATCGACCCGATCGATGCGGTGTTGCTGGCGCCCTGCGACGCTGAGGTCGTCTCCATTCATGGCGCCTGCCATGCGATCACCTTGAAAACAGCAGAGGGCATCGAGATTCTGATGCACATCGGGATCGATACCATCTCCTTGAAAGGACAAGGCTTTCAGCCGCGCGTGGCACGCGGTGATCGGGTCACGGCCGGCGCTCCGCTGATCGCCTTTGATCTCGATTTCCTGGCCACGCGTGCGAAAAGCCTTCTCACCCAGATCATCATCACCAATAGCGATCGGGTCATGGGATGGAAACGCGCCAGCGGTCACGTTTCCGCCGGCAAAGATGAGCTTCTGAGCCTAACCATCGGCGCCGCAGAAATTGCCGCGGAAGCGCCCGCAACAGAAACAATGAGCTCGGATCCGATCGTGATTCCCAATCCCACTGGACTTCACGCCCGCCCGGCGGCGGTTCTGGCCAACCTGGCGAAAGGTTTTAAATCGTCGATCAAGCTTCAGCTCGGCGAGCAACAGGCCAACGCCCGCAGTGTAACCGCCGTCATGGCTCTCGACGTGCGCAAGGATGCAATCGTTAGGCTGATCGCCAGCGGCCCGGACGCGCGCGCCGCAATCGATAAAATGAGTCCGGTCATCGCCAGCGGATTGGGCGACGACGGCTCCGCTCCCGCTTTAGCGCCGGCCACCAGGGCGATCCCCGCAGCGGCGGCCCCGCCCACGCGACGCCAGTCGACCGACCCGAACCTGATCATGGGTATCCCATGCTCACCGGGGCTCGCCGTCGGACACGTATTCCAGGTCCGGCGGGACGTCGTTGTAGTCACCGAGGAAGGAAGCGGTGTCGAAAATGAACGACGGCAATTTGCCGCCGCAGTTGAGAAAGCCAAGGCCCAGCTCGCCTCGCTGCGCGCGCAACTCCAGGCCGAGCCGGATCCGGCCCGAGCTGCGATCTTCGCGGCGCACGAAGAGTTAATCGACGATCCCGACCTCCTCGAGATCGTGGAATCCGCCATGGGCGAAGGAAAGAGCGCGGCCTTCGCCTGGAAACAAGCTGTCACCACCCACGCCGATCGCCTGGCTGCGCTGCGCAATCCGTTGCTCGCGCAACGCGCCAACGATGTGCGCGATGTCGGCCGGCGGGTGCTCGCCGTTCTCACCGGCACCGAAAGCAAGGCCCCGCAATACCCAGAGAACGCCGTCCTCATTGCCGAGGATCTCACTCCTTCCGACACCGCCGCGCTCGATCGCGCTCAGGTCATGGGCTTCTGCACCATCCGCGGGGGCGCCACCTCTCACGTTGCAATTCTCGCTCGTTCGTTAGGCCTGCCTGCCCTCGCTGGAATCGAGCCAGCCGCTCTGGACATTCCGAATAACACCAGCGTGCTGCTGGACGGAAAGAAGGGTACGCTCCGCCTCAATCCGTCGCCCGAGGAAATGACGCGAATTCGCGCGGCGCAAAAACGCGTCGAAGAGCGTCGCCAGCGCGATTTCGCTCACGCCAAAGAACCGGCGGTCACCCGCGACGGCATACCCATCGATGTGGTAGCGAATATCGGCGGCCTGAGAGAGGCACAGCAGGTAGTCGGTCTGGGCGGAGAAGGCGTCGGGCTCTTGCGCTCTGAATTTCTTTTCATGGAGCGCAATACTGCGCCGAGTGAGGACGAGCAGTTCGAAGCCTACCGGTCGATCGCCCAAGCGCTCGGCACCGACCGGTTGCTGATCATTCGCACGCTCGACGTCGGCGGCGACAAGCCGCTGAGCCTATCTGCCGATTCCCAGGGAGGACAATCCGTTTCTCGGCGAGCGGGGTATCCGCGTCGGATTGGATCGGCCCGAAATTTTGCGCACGCAGCTGCGCGCCATTCTGCGCGCCGGCAAATTCGGCAACTTGCACGTGATGTTTCCGATGATTTCGACGCTGCCGGAGCTGCGCGATGCCAAGGCGATCTTGAACGAGGAAGCGGAACGCCTCGGTATCGCGCCGATCCCCGCCGGCATCATGGTAGAAGTGCCGGCGGCGGCGGTCATGGCCGCGCAATTTGCCGCCGAGGTGGACTTTTTCTCCGTCGGCACCAACGATCTGACCCAATACACGCTGGCGATGGATCGCGGCCACCCCAAGCTGGCGCCGCAAGTCGACGGGCTCAGTCCCGGTGTGCTTCACCTCATTGCGCAAACCGTGCGCGGCGCCCATGCGGCCGGACGCTGGGTCGGCGTCTGCGGCGGCATCGCCAGCGACCCGCAAGGCGTGCCGATTCTCGTTGGCTTCGGAGTCGACGAGCTCAGCGTGAGTCTGCCCGCCATTCCCGCGGTCAAAAGCCAGATGCGGCGCCTGGACTCGGCAACATGCCGCGAGCTCGCGGACCAGGCCCTCGCCGCTGAATCGGCCGCGGCCGTCCGCGCCCTGGTCGGAGAACCTAACGAATTGTCAAAATGAGCTCTTTCAAGAACGCCTTCTCCCTCCTCCAGAAGATCGGCAAGTGCATGATGCTGCCGGTCTCCGTGCTGCCCGTGGCGGGCATCCTGCTCGGCGTCGGCAGCGCCAACTTCGGCTGGCTGCCGGAGAGCCTTTCGTTAGTCATGGCCAAGTCGGGCGATGCCATCTTCGCCAATCTGCCGCTGCTCTTCGCCATCGGCGTTGCCATCGGCCTCACTGAAAACGACGGCGTCGCCGCCTTGGCCGGAACCACCGGTTACGTCGTTTTTCTCGCCGCGCTCGGCGTCTGCGCAAAACTGCGGGGGATCGAGCTGAAACCCATCATGGGGATTCCCTCGATCGATACCGGCGTCTTTGGCGGCATCGTCGTCGGCCTGCTCGCGGCCGCATGTTTCAACCGATTTTATCGGATCCAGCTGCCGCCCTACCTCGGCTTCTTCGCCGGCAAACGCTCGGTGCCGATCATCACGGCGTTCGCGGTCATCTTTCTCGGCGTCGTGCTCAGCTTCATCTGGCCGCCGATCGGCCAGGGGATCGAGGCCTTTTCCCGCTGGGCGGTGAATGGGCAACCGGAACTCGCTTTCACCATTTATGGCATCGTCGAACGCGCGCTCATTCCTTTCGGCCTTCATCACGTTTGGAACGTTCCATTTTTCTTCCAGGCGGGCACCTACACCGATCCGGTTACCGGCACAAAAGTCAGCGGCGAAATTGCGCGCTTCATAGCCGGCGACCCCACGGCCGGAAACATGACTGGCGGCTATCTTTTCAAAATGTGGGGACTGCCGGCCGCTGCTATCGCCATGTGGCGCTGCGCCCGCCCGGAAAACCGGGCCAAGGTCGGCGGCATCATGGTCTCGGCCGCGCTCACCGCTTTTCTCACCGGCATCACCGAGCCAATCGAGTTTTCCTTCCTGTTCCTGGCCCCTGCGCTTTACGTCGTCCACGCCTTGCTCGCGGGCGTCGCATATTTCCTGTGCATCTATCTCAACATCAAGCACGGCTTCACCTTTTCCCATGGCTTGATCGATTACGTCGTTCTTTTCTCGCAATCGCACCGGGCTCTTTGGCTACTGGTGATCGGTCCGCTTTGGGGTGCGCTCTACTACGGCATTTTTGTTTTCGCGATTCGACGCTTCAACCTGATGACACCGGGGCGTGAAGCCGAAGATCGCTCGACTGTGGCGACAGCCGGATCGACGTCTCACGAATTGGGCGGCCAACTCGTTAGCGCGTTTGGCGGTCGCGGTAACATCGCCAGCCTCGACGCCTGCATCACGCGTTTGCGCGTTCGCGTTGCCGATATCTCGAAGGCTGACCCTGAAAAGCTCAAAGCTCTCGGCGCTGCCGGCGTTCTCGTCGTCGGGGACGGCTTGCAGGCCATCTTCGGCACCCGCAGCGAGAATCTAAAGACCGAGATGGAAGAGTATCTCAAGCGCGCTCTCCCGGAGCCAAAGGCGGCGAAGGCTTCACTCCTCAAGCCAACTCAACCCGCGCAGGCGTTGCCGGAAGCAGACGACCCAGATGGGGCACGACGCGCCGGCGCCTTCATCGAAGCGCTGGGGGGAAAACGGAATATCGTGAAAGTCGAGGCTTGCGCGGAAACACGCCTGCGCGTCGTTCTGCGCGATGCGAAAGCCTTGCGCTCCGCGATTCTGGCGGACGAAGGCATTCTCGCGATCGTTAGACTACCGGGGCAGACGTTCCATCTGCTCGCCGGACTTCATGCCGCTCAATACGCAGCAGAAATGCGTAGCCAGCTCGCTGCTTAATCGCCGTTTTTGCGGCCGTCCACCTGCCGGCTAAGACCAAGCAACATTCGCAGAATCGGTCTCGGGACCGCGGGACTCTTGTTCGGCGGCTTAACCGTCCGGAACGCCGAATAGCGATTGGATCAGCCGACCCTCGACTTCGTGAAGGAACTTGGCCTGACTCTGTCCGTTCTCAGGCTGGAATCGAATCGCTCGTCGCCGGTGCCACCGTCGCTTCCGGAGAACCCTGGGTCTCTCCAGAAGAAGCTGCTGCAGCGGACACGACGCTGCCTGGATTGGATTTTCTCGCGACGGTCTTTTTTCGCGGACGCTTTGCCGGTCGCTTCTTCGCCCGTGCGGTCGCGGCCGCGGCGCGCGCCTGTTTTTCTTCGAGGCCGCTCATCGCGTAACGCGCTTCCGCTAATTCATCCTTGGCGCGCCGCACTGCTTTCTTGGCACGGACAGCCGCCTGTTTGGCCACTTTTCGCTGCGCTTTGGCCGAACGCGACTTCGCTTTCGCCTCTCGCATATTTGTTTCGGCCGCTTCCAGGCGTGATTGGGCGGCGCCCATCTCATTCCCGGTGCCAGTCATTGGGGTCAGAACTCGCTTCACTTGTTCATGTTGCCAGACGAGCTAGCGCCGTGTCCATAGGGAGCCCTTTGACCCCTGTCGTGCGCGATATTCATGTAAGACGATATACTACACGCGCTTAATGCTTTAGCTCATTTTGTCTTTCCGCCGCTAGTCCCGTCGTGTATCTTGGTTAGTCCGCTCACCGCCTGACGATATGCGCGCTCCGCTTCAAAGCATCCGGCCCGGCTCCCGGGTCACACGTCTGGCGTTCGCCTCTCGTTCGATGAATTTCCGTCGCGCTTGGTGCAATGCTGCCCCTTTCAGGGCGGCATAAATTCCCCTGCCCGCACCGGCGCGGCGGATCTCTTTCCTTCGGCGCGAGGAGTCGCAAGTGGGAAGAGTGCGACGATCAGAGACCGCCGCTGCAAACTCGCCGGCACTAAACGCTTCGCCTAACGGGACGAGGGAACGCGCTCTTCAATCCGCAATCCGCGATGGCGTCAACCCGCCGCCTGCCCAAGCGGCGAATCCGCTTCCATCTCAACCGCCGGCCGGACCAATTCTTCGCGTTGAGCGGCATGCATCACATCGCGCTCCGAAAGAATCTGTTTTGCCGCCACTTTCGAGAAGCGCAGGGCCTCGGCCGGCCAGTCTTTCAAAAGAGAGTGCGCGAACTCACTGTCCGTCTTCTCGACATGCTTCTGCAACAACTCGCGCAAGCGCTCCAGTTCCACCGCCGTCGGCGTTGTCGATTCCGCCGTTTCATTGTTCAGGCAATGCAGCCGCGATCCGAAGTCATAAAACGAACGCCGCGCCTCCCGTCATGCCCGCAGCAAAGTTGCGCCCGGTTTCGCCAAGGATCGCGACGAATCCGCCCGTCATGTATTCGCAACCGTGATCGCCCACGCCCTCGACCACCGCAGTGCATCCGGAGTTGCGCACCGCAAAACGCTCACCCACGCGACCGCCATACAGAAGCGTGTTCCCCGCAATGATGTTATCGCGCGCGACGAAACGATGCCCCCGGGGCGGCCGAATCATGATTTCTCCGCCGGACATTCCTTTGCCGGCGTAATCATTCGCTTCGCCGGTGAGATGAATGTGCACGCCCGGGCTCAGAAAGGCGCCGAGGCTTTGGCCCACAGTCCCCTTCAGGTCCAGCCGCACGCTCCCAGCCGGTAAACCTTCCTCCCCGTACCGATGCGCTATTTCTCCGGAAAGACGCGTTCCCACGGACCGATTAGTGTTTCGCACCGGGTAGCTGAGGCTCACCGGTTCTTTCCGTTCGATGGCCGTCGCGGCCGCGGCCAGGATGACTTCATCGAGTGGATGGTCGTTAGGCGTAGCATTCCGCGTCCGCGTGTGATATCGCGGCAGGCGCTCGTCCTGCTGCGGGACGCGCGCCAGCAGCCGTCCCAGATCCAGCGTGTTCGCCTTGTCATGCCCCTCGATCCGGCGCTGCTGCAGCATTTCCACCCGGCCGATCAGTTGATCGACATTGCGAACGCCGAGGCCGGCCATCATTTCGCGGACTTCCTGCGCGACCGCGTTGAAATAGCTGACCACGTTTTCGGGTTTTCCCTTGAACTTCCCGCGCAAGCGCTCGTCCTGGGTTGCGATCCCGACCGGGCAGGTGTTGAGATGACATTGGCGAACGTAAACGCAACCGGCTGCGATCAACGCGCTCGTGCCGAAGTTGTATTCCTCCGCTCCCAGCAATGCGGCCAGAACGACATCAGTCCCCGTTCGCATTCCGCCGTCGGCGCGGAGCGTCACGCGATTGCGCAGCCCATTCAGCATCAGAACCTGGTGCGCCTCGGCCACTCCCAGCTCCCACGGGCCGCCCGCATTTTTAATTGAGCTGAGCGGCGAGGCTCCGGTGCCGCCTTCGTGTCCGCTGATCAGAACGATATCCGCGCGAGCCTTTGCCACGCCCGCGGCGACTGCTCCGACGCCCGCCTCCGCCACCAGCTTCACGCAAATCTGCGCCCGCGGGTTCACCTGCTTCAGGTCGTAAATGAGCTGGGCGAGATCCTCGATCGAATAGATGTCGTGATGAGGCGGCGGCGAGATCAGCGTCACGCCCGGCGTGCTTTTGCGCAGTCGCGCAATCAAGCGCGCTGACTTTGTGGCCGGGCAACTGTCCGCCTTCTCCCGGCTTGGCCCCCTGCGCCATCTTGATCTCGATTTCTTCCGCGCTGGCCAGGTAGGCAGCGGTCACACCAAAGCGGCCAGCCGCGATTTGTTTGATCTTGCTGTTGGCCCAGTCGCTCTCCGGACGCGGCGCGGAAACGCTCTGGATCTTCGCCGCCTTCGCCGCTGTTCGATTTCCCGCCGATCCGGTTCATGGCAATGGCGAGACATTCGTGCGCTTCCGGACTGAGCGCCCCTAACGACATGCCGGCGGTCGTGAAACGCTTGCGGATTTCCTCGATTGGTTCGACCTGGTCGAGCGCCAGTGGTCGCGGCAGCGGCACGATCTCGAGCAAATGGCGCAGGGCATACGGCTGCATTTCCCGGCTGGCCCGGACGAGCTCGTGGTAGCCTTCCGTTTCCCCGCTGCGAAGGAAGCGCTGGAAACCCTGGATGACCCGCGGAGTGATCGCATGTCGCTCTTTTTCCCCGTTCTTCGCTGCGCGAAAACGGTAATAGCCCGCCTCAGGGAGGGCGGAGGCTTCTCCGGTTGGGCCAGCGAAGGCACGATCGTGCCGTGCCAACGCCTCGCCTGCCACTTCACGGGAGCCAATTCCCCCGATCTGCGAAGCCGTTCCGGCAAAACAGGCTGCAATCAGGCGATCACCCAAGCCGATCGCTTCGAAAATTTGCGCGCCACGGTAACTGCCGAGCACCGAGATGCCCATCTTCGACATGATCTTGAGCAGGCCGTTCTCGAGGCCTTTGCGGTAATTGGCCAGCGCCGTTGACAGATCGATGGGTCCCTCCGCGATCATCGCGTTGGCTGTGGCATAGCCGAGATAGGGATAAATCGCGCTGGCGCCGTAGCCTAACAAGCAGGCCACCTGGTGAACATCACGCGCTTCGCCCGTTTCGCAGATGATGCTCGCTTTCATCCGCTTGCCCACGCGGGTGAGATGATGATGGACCGCGCCCACCGCCAGGAGCATGGGCACGGCAATATTCGCGGTATCCATTCCCCGATCGGACAGAATCAGAAGGCGAACGCGGTCGTTCACCGCCGCCTCCGATTCATAACAGATCCGGCGCACGGCGCGCTCCAGCCCGGCTTCACCTTCATCCTTTGCCCATAAACAGAAAATGCGGCGCGACGGGTGCCCGCGGCGATCGAGGCTCTGCAACTCCTCGAACTCGCCAGGCGACAAAATCGGAGAAGGCACCATGACCTGGCGCGCATGTTCAGGCGTTTCGCTCAGCAGATTGCGCCTCCATCCCATGATGGTGTGCAGCGACATGACCAGCTTTTCCCGGATCGGATCGATCGGTGGATTCGTAACCTGCGCGAAGAGCTGCTTGAAGTAAGTGTAAAGGAGACGCGGCTGCAGTCGAGAGTACGGCCAGCGGCGTGTCGTCGCCCATCGAGCCGATCGCCTCGGCTCCTCTGTTCCATCATGGGCCGCAAAATCAACTCCACTTCCTCGCTGCTGTAACCGAACGCGATTTGCTGCTGGCGCAGCGTCTCTTTCGTCTTCCATCGCCGTCTTTTCTAACGACGCGTCTGTCACCTCCTTGAGCTCGATCAGATGCTCGCGCACCCAATCGCCATAGGGCTTTTGTCGCGCCGGCTCTCCTTTGATCTCTGCGTCGTGCAGCAGGCGAGATGCGCGCGTATCAACTGCAATCATTTCGCCCGGACCGAGCCGGCCTTTTGCCACGATCCGCTGCGTCGTCTAACTCGACCGCGCCCACTTCCGAGCCAGACAAAGAATTCCGTCGTCCGTCAGCTTGTAACGCGCAGGGCGCAGACCATTTCGGTCGAGAGAGGCGCCGACCGTGATTCCGTCGCTGAAGACGAGCGCGGCTGGTCCATCCCACGGCTCGTTGATGCAGCGATGGTATTCGTAGAAACCTGCCACCTCCCGGGGAGTGACCTTCTCGTCCCAGGCCGGGCGGGACCAGCATGGTCATCGCATGCAGGATCCCGCGGCCGGACATGACCAGCGTTTCCAGGGCGTTGTCCAGGCTGGCGGAATCGGATCCGCCCGGGCTGGATGATCGGACGCAGCAATCCAATGTCGCGCGCCCCAAAAATCCGCCTGCAATTCCGCCTCGCGCGCCTGCATCCAGGACCGGTTTCCGCGCAGGGTATTGATCTCTCCGTTGTGGCCGAGCATCCGAAAGGGCTGGCTTAACGGCCAGGTCGGAAAGGTGTTCGTGCTGTAGCGCTGGTGGAAGACGCAGAGAGCTGGTTTCGTACTCGGGCCGGCAAAGATCCCGGTAAAAATCTCCAACGAAGGCGAGAAAAGCAGGCCCTTATAAACGATCAGACGATGCGAAAACGAAGGGATGTAGAAATTGCGGATCCCCTCCTCGCTCACCCGTTTTTCGATCTGCTTGCGCGCCAGAAAACAGAAGGCGCTCGTACTCATCGGCAGTGACGCCCGGACCGCTTCTCGATCAGCGCCTGCTCCATCCGCGGCATGGTCGATTGCGCTTTTCCGCCGAGCACACGCATATCCACCGGGACTTCGCGCCAGCCGAGCAAAAACAGGTTCCGCTCCTCCAGCACTTCTTCGATGATCGTTTTGCATCGGGCCTGGGCGTAGGCGTTGTCGTGCGGGAGAAAGGCGAACCCAATGCCAAGATCGGTGTCCGCGGCCAACTCATGTCCAAGGCGCGCCAGTTCCTCGCGAAAAATCGCGTAGGGGATTTGCGTTAAGACCCCCGCGCCGTCGCCGGTTGTGGAATCGGCATCGACCGCGCCGCGATGGTTCAGGTTGCAGAGCGACTTCAGCCCAAGGCGCAGAATCCGATTGGAGCATTCGCCCTGCGTCGATGCGACGAAGCCAACGCCGCAGGAGTCGTGCTCGGACTCGGGCAGGTAAAGCGTGCGGGCAGAGGCGGCCGCATCGAGGTGGGCCTGATTCAGGTTCATTGGGGGCCGTTCCTGCTATCAGGAATTTCCTCCGAAGTCCCGCTTCTTTTGAGTGAATCGCGGCCAACCCTGCCCGGCGGAGCGACGAAGTTGAGACGACACTTCCTGCGCAGGTGGGATTGCCGATGTGCGCGAGAAGTCGCACGTCCGAAGAGTGCGACGGTCAGAGACCGCCGCTACAAAGAAGCGCACCCTTGCCACACGCTGTCATCCCGAGCGCGGGAGCGCCGAGGGATCCCCAAGCGCCATCGGATTACGCATTCCTTCGGTGGCGTCACCGACACTCAGGGGCTTCGCCTAACGGGACGTGGGGACGCGCCCTTTAATCCGCAATCCGCAATCCGAAATCCGAAATTCCCTACGCAACCCCTAATTTCACAAAGCATCGTCGCGAACGACGATCGCGTTAACCCTCTCCGCCTGCCTATTGCGCCACTGCGTCGACTTCGATCGGTGATTCGCCGCTCACCTTGGCGGTGCCGACGATTCGCGCCGGCGTTTCAGTTGTTTCTTGGTTCGGTTTCGCCGCGTCACGGGCCGTTCCCTGATTGCCAGGGACAATGTAGTTGCCTTCGACAACAACCTTGCGGTGAAGAGTATCGCTGTAGCCGCTGGCATTGAAATGAAACTCAGCCGCGTTCGCCAAATCCGGCGATTGGCCGCGTTTGGCGCGGACATGCCCGCTCGGACTCGTTGATCGCTGCGCGTTAGCGAGACTACGCGAGTCGCCGGCCGTGATTTGCTCGATCCGGCCCGTGTAAGTAGAACCATCCTGATCGACGATTCGAATCTCGTCGCCTTTCTGCTCAACCTGAAAATTGCTTAAGACCTTCGTCGCTCGCTGCAGCTGATAATTGAAACGCGCACCGCGATTTTCGGCGTTCTGAGTGAGTTGCCGAAAATTCCGACTTTGCGTGATCGGCGCGGCCTGAGCCATCATTCCCTTGGAAACCGGTGCATTCGGCGGCAACCCTCTTTGAAAGGCCGGTGCGGGAGGAATCTGCACTTCGGCAAATTGTTTGAGCCCGGCCGAGTTATCCTTCGCGGCACCTCCGCGTTCCGCAATCGCAGCCGCCGGGGCGGCCGTACTCTGGCCTTCACGCGTTCCAGTATCGCGGTCCGCTTCAACTTTCGCCTCCTCGCCTCTACCACGTTCGTTAGCCGCGATATCTTCTGATTTCTTAAAGGCGTCCGTGCGCGCTTCGGCAAGCTTGTCCGGACCGACGTTGTTCGCCAGCGGTGCCGCCGCGGGCGCATCGAAGGTCGCAGCCGATGCTTCCTTCTTCGCTGCACTGTTCTCCATCGTCACCATCCTGCTA
This sequence comes from uncultured Verrucomicrobiae bacterium, assembly GCA_963746035.1. Taxonomy (GTDB): domain Bacteria; phylum Verrucomicrobiota; class Verrucomicrobiia; order Chthoniobacterales; family UBA10450; genus JBBRDU01. Next base: position 1,213,575 of record CAVUZN010000003.1, read on the forward strand.
TCGCGGGAGCGGACACCTTGCCTCGTTACCCAAACCGGCAGCCCGATGACGAGCGCGGCCACAGCGGCGACGGCCGCGAAACGCGGAAACCAAAAGCCGAATCCACCGCGCACCGCCCCAGACTCCGCTTTCGTTCTGCGCGCGATCTCGTCGTGCAAACGCGCACGCATCGGGTTGGGCATTTGCGGATCCGCGCCGAATGCCGCTCGGCGCGCCTGTGCGCTCGCCTTGAGCATTTCGTCGATGGGCTTGTTCGGTTCGGATTCCATTTCCTCTAAGAAGTTAGACGGCAAACGATCGCCCTGACGGGAAAATTTCTTTAGCCAGCGCGCTCAAGCGTCCAAGGCACTTGCTCAGGCGCGAACTCACCGTCTTTGCATTCAGGCGTAATTCAGACGCGATTTCTTCATAACTGAGATCCCCGTAGTACCCTCAGTTCGATCACCTCGCGGCAGGGCTCGCCGAGGCGATCAAGTGCCTGCCGAATGAGGTGGAAATCTTCGCCCTGCAGCAACAACGCATCGGGGCTCGGACGCGACGAAGGCAGTTCCATCGGTGATGCATCCTCTTGCTGGCTGCCATCAAGCGAGAGATGAACGCTGTTTCCGCCGCGCTTGGCCGCGTGCGCCTTCTCCCGGAAGTCCATCGCCTTATTGGCGGCGATCCTGAGCAACCACGTTTGAAAGGAACTACGCGCCTTGAAGGAATCGACGCTTCTCACCACGGCCAGGAAGGTCTCCTGACAGATCTCTTCGGTGTCCTCATGGCTGAAGTCTCCGGACAGTTGAAAGACGAACCGCGCCACCGTCGCGTAATACTTATCGAAAAGGGCGTCCCAGGCGTCGCGCTGCCCATCCCGACAGCGGGAAACGAGCTCGCCCTCCGTCTGCATCGGTTTCGGTCCGGCGGTCGCGTTGCTTAACAGATCCGTTCCCTCACCCCCAGGGTTGGCTCGGCCGGCGGCCAGGGGATCGGAGGCGCTAAACATCTCAGGCACATCTGACCGCACCAGGCCGTCCGGGGTTCACGAAAAAAGAAAGGCGGGAGCATTTTTCTGCGCCTCCCGACTAATTCTCCGTGAACCGAAAACTTTTCCTAACCGGACTCCTACTCGGCCTCTTCCTCCAGGCGGCGCGGGGCGATGGATTCATCTTCGTGGAACGACCCATTTTTGTTCCGCCGGGTCATTTTCCTTTCGCACCTCTCGAAGTCACCAGTCACCACGTCGAAGTGAAAATCGATGGCCAGGTCGCAGTCACTTCAATCGACCAGGAATTCTTCAACCCTAACGATCAGCGGCTGGAGGGCATTTACATGTTCCCGGTCCCGAAAGGCGCGCATATCGACAAATTCAGCATGGAAATCGGGGGCAAGATGACCGAGGCCGAGCTCCTCCCGGCGGACAAGGCGCGCGCCATCTACGAGGACATCGTCCGCAAGATGCGCGACCCGGCTCTGCTAGAGTACGCCGGACGCGATCTCTTCAAGGTCCGGATCTTTCCCATCGAGCCGCACAGCCGCAAGCCGATCAAGATTACTTACACCGAGCTGCTTCGCTCAGACTCCGGGTCGGTTACTTACCTCTATCCCTTGAGCACGGAGAAGTTCTCGGCCGAGCCGATCAAGGACCTGAGCGTAAAGATCGAGCTGAAGACGGCACAGCCGCTCGCCTCGATTTATTCGCCCAGTCACAAGGTCGAGATCAAACGGGATGGCGCTCATCGCGCCGTCATCGGTTACGAATCGAAAAACGAGAAACCGGATACGGACTTCCAAGTTGTCTTCAGCTCCGACAACAAGGACGTCGGTTTAAGCCTGGTTACCTATCGGCCGGATAATGAGGACGGGTATTTCCTGCTTCTGGCCGCTCCGACCGTTGCCCAGGAGGCGAAGCCGGCGCCGAAAGACATTGTTTTTGTGGTGGACACCTCTGGCTCAATGGCCGGCGCGAAGATGCAGCAGGCGCAAAAGGCTTTGCAGTTTTGCGTGGCGAATCTGAACAAGGACGATCGTTTCGAGATTGTTCGCTTCTCCACTGAGGCGGAGTCGCTCTTCGGTAAACTGGTTGAAGCGGACTCTGCGAATCGCAAACGCGCCACCGACTTTATTGACGAACTGAAGCCGATTGGCGGCACCGCGATTGATGAGGCCTTGCAAACTGCGCTCAAGATTCGCTCGGCGAAGGAGGCGCGCCCGTTTGTCGTCATCTTTCTGACCGACGGCATGCCGACAGTCGGCACGCGTAATCCGGATGAGATCCTGAGCAATCTGAAGAAAGCGGGCGAAGGAGTGCGCATTTTTTCTTTCGGCATCGGCTCGGACGTAAACACGCAGCTACTCGATCAAATCGCCGAAACCACTCGCGCGTTCAGTCAGTACGTCCTCGCTAACGAAGATCTCGAAGTCAAAGTCTCGAACTTTTACACCCGGATCAAGGAACCCATTCTCACTAATCTTCGGCTCGATTTCGGCAGCGAGATCAAAACGACGAAGATTTATCCGTCACAACTGCCGGACCTCTTCAAGGGCGACCAGGTCGTCGTCGCTGGACGCTACCACGGAAGCGGAGAAGTCGAGGCACGCCTGACCGGCACTGCCAACGGCCATGAACAGACTTTCACTTACAAAATCCGATTCGATGATCGCAATGGAGCTAACGACTTCATTCCGCGTCTTTGGGCAACGCGCCGGGTGGGCTTTCTCCTGGATGAAATTCGTCTGCACGGCGAGACGGCGGAACTCCGGGATGAAACGACCGACCTGGCGCGACGCTTCAGCATCGTCACGCCTTACACCGCCTATTTGATCGTCGAAGATGAGGATCACCGCCAGGTCCCGACTGCGTTGCGCTCCATGCAGTCGATGTCCGCGGATACGGCGACGCGCGCCGAAGTGGCCAAGGCCTGGAGCGGTTTCAAAAGCAAGAAAGACGGTGCCGACGGTGTGGCGAACGCCCGCAGCCAAAACAGCTTCAAATTCGCCGAGCAGGCACCGGCCTCCATCGTGGCGGGAAGATCGGAATCGCTCCGCGGTTACGCCGTGGCCGCGCCGGAGCCACCGCGGGAGATGGAGAAGCTGCAGCGCTACACGCAGCAATCGCGCTTCGTCAACGGCCGCGCCTTTTTCCAAAATGGGAAGCAGTGGGTTGATGCCGGCGCGCAGAAGGCGAACAAGCGCCAATCCATCCAGTTTAACTCCGCGGATTACTACGAGCTGCTCCGCCAACATCCGGAAGCGGCGCCCTGGCTCGCCCTCGGCTCCAACGTGCTCCTGGCGTTGGGCGATACCACTTACGAAATCACCGACTAACTAACGAAAAATGAAAGGACACTCCTCAAGAATGAAAACACCATCAATGCTCCTGGCCGCGTTGCTCGCGGTCGCGTCGCTGGCCAGTGCCGCCGGCACCAACGACAAGAAGTCCGTCGACAACAAAAAGCCGCTCGTGCAGATCGCTCTCCTGCTCGATACCAGCAACAGCATGGACGGCCTGATTGCGCAGGCGAAGAGTCAGCTCTGGAAAATCTGCAATGAGTTCATCAAGGCGAAGCAAGGCGGAGTCGCGCCGGATGTGCAGGTGGCTCTCTATGAATACGGCAATAATGGGCTCGACGGGAAAGCCGGCTGGATTCGGCGAGTCCAGCCGTTGAGCACCGACCTCGACAAGATTTCTGAGGAACTGTTCGCCCTCAAGACAAACGGCGGCGACGAATACTGCGGTTGGGTGATCAAGGATGCGGTGAACGACCTGGACTGGAGTCCGCGCAAGGACGTCTACAAAGTCATTTTCATCGCGGGGAACGAGCCCTTCACCCAAGGGCCGATCAACTACTCCGAATCGTGCAAGGCCGCGATCAGCAAAGGGATCATCGTGAACACAATTCACTGCGGAACCGAACGCGAGGGTGCGGACGGAAAATGGAAAGACGGGGCACAGCTGGCTGACGGAAAATATCTGGTGATCGATCAAGACCGGGCGGTGGTCAGCATTGAAGCGCCACAGGACAAAGAGATCGCGCAGCTCGGCGTTGATTTGAACAAGACTTACATCGCGTTCGGGGCGGATGGTCGTGCCGGAGCGCTGCGTCAGAGCGAACAGGACGCCAACGCCGCCAAGCTCGTCACTGCGGGTGCGCCGATCCAGCGCGCCATCTCCAAAGCGTCGAAGGTTTACTCGAATGCGCAGTGGGACCTGGTCGATGCCGCCAAACAAAAGAGCTTCGACCTGGCGCGGGTAAAGCAGGAAGAGCTGCCTGCCGAGATGCAGAAAATGAACGAGGGCGAGCGCAAAGATTACCTGCAGCAGAAAACGAAAGAACGCGACGAGCTGCAGGCCAGGATCAAACACCTCAACGCGGAGCGCGAGAAATACGTCGCCGAGAAAACCAAGGAATCGGCAAACAGCAACACGCTCGACACCGCGATGATCGCCGCCGTCCGTGAACAAAGCGCCAAGCGCAACTTCGTCTTCGAATAAGAAACAACTTCAGCGCAATGCAAAGGAGTAGAAAAGCGGCGGTCTGCTGACCGCCGCTTTCAACTTTGGACCGCCCGTTAGGCTACCGATTCAATCAATTCCGAAAACTTCTTCAGATCCAGGTTCCCGCCGGAAACAATTGCCACAATCGGGCCGCGCCCGGCCTTCCCGGTCAGCGCGGCCGCCAGGGAGAGCGCGCCCGCTCCTTCCGCAATGACGCGCGTCTTCTCGGCGAGCAGGCGCATCGCGCGCTTGGTCTCCTCCAGGCTAACGACGATGCTTCCATCCACTACCGGTTGCATCCGTTCCCACATTCTTGGAAAAATGCTCCGCCCGCCCGCGCCGTCGACGAACGACGCCGTCCAATTCTCAAATTTCTGCGGCGAACCCTTGGCGAAGGACGCCGCCGCCGGCGCGGCCGTTTCCGGTTCCGCTCCCCAGATTTTGATCTCCGGATTCAGAGCCTTGAGCGCGCTTCCCACGCCGGTAATCAAGCCGCCACCGCCGATCCCCGCGATCACCGCCGCTGTGTCGGGTGCGTCTTCGAGAATTTCGAGGCCCATCGTCGCGTGGCCCGTGACAAAATTTTGATCATCGAACGGATGCACAAACGTGCCTTCGACGCCCGGGAATGCGCGATCGTCCAGCGCCTGCCAGGCGCGGGTGTAAGAGACGGTCACCAGTCGGGCTCCGAGCGCGCGCATCCGATCCAGTTTGGCTGCCGGTGCAGTTTCGATCGCGACAACCGTACAAGGAACGCCGGCCTTGCGCGCAGCATACGCAACTCCTTGTCCGGCGTTGCCGGCGCTGATCGTCCAGACACCGCGCTTCCGCTCTTCGTCTGAAAGCATTGCCACGGCGTTGGCGGCGCCGCGCAACTTGTAGGCGTTGATCGGCTGCAGATTCTCCAGCTTCAGCCGGATGTCGGGAAAATCGGGACCGAGCTCGATCTTCACCAGCGGTGTCCGCAGGATGACATCCGCAATCCTCGTTCGCGCCTCGCGAATCTCGTCGAGCGATACAGGTCGAACCGGTTCGGGGCCGTTCATTTCAGCAGTTTATGAGCGACTGCGAAATGGTCGAGCGGAAGCTCACCGGTTCGTCATCCGTTGTTCGGGGTTGCGATTCCCGTCGCCCGCAGGCTACTGCTCGAGGACAACCCGCACGTGAAGGAAAACCGGCGTCACCGCCCCGGTCCCGCTGAGCGGCGACAGGCCGCGGTAGACCACCTGCTCGGTCGTGGCGGTCAGCGGCGTAGCCGATACTTCCTCCACTTGGTTGTTCCAAGCAGTCAGGTCGGTCGAGGTTTCCACAAAATAATCAAGATTGGGCGCGTCTGTTCTCCGAACAAAAGAGATCGTGGGATATGGCTTCACCATGTTGTCGGTCGGATCGGTGAAGTTCATCGTCCCGGTCACCGGCAAAATACTCCGGTCGGAATGAAACGGATCGCCGTTGAAAGCGAATTCGAGCAGGTTCGATGCGCCATCTCCCTCGATATCGAGGGTCGGCGCGGCGATTGCGCCATGGAAGTTCGGGAACTGTTGCGCCCAAGCCGACGTGTACGGGGTATCGTCATGAATGGTGACTGTTCCGGCAGCCGGATTGCCCAGGAAATAATTCGCGCCGCTTTGCAACGCCAGGACGGCGGTTTCATCAAACTCGGTTGGATCCGTATCTGCCACCGGACTTAACGTAACCGTCGCACTGGTTGCTCCCGCCGGGATAGTCACAGTCGTCGAGCTGGAATTGCCGCTGAGCGAGTAGTCCGAGTTGCTCAGACCCGGAACCGCGGCGGTGCCGCTGAGAGCAAATGTAATCGGCAGTCCGCCTGCGCCTGCCGCCAGCGAAGAACTGACGGTCAACATCCCGGTCTGCGTACTTTTCTCGAACGCGTCGGGTTTGTTTACCACCACCGTGACCGCCGGCGTGAGCGTCGCGCTGATGAGAAAATTGTCGATGCGATTGTTCTGCTGCCCGCCGCTCGCGCCGTTCAGCGTATAGCGCAGCTGGACCGATGCCGCATTGTTCAAGGCGGTAAACGCCGAGAAATCGACCGCTTTTGCCTCAAAGCTTGCTGACGTGCTGGCGGTATTTACCGCGGGAACAGTGGTGAAGTTAACCCCATCGACACTCCACGACCATGTCCCGCTTGTGTAACCGGTGCTCGTTCCGCGCGTATCGAAGCTTATCGTTAGGCTGCGGTAACCGGTCATCGAAAAATTGAACGCCAGATAGCTCCCATTGCCGGTGGCGGCGGCGGCGCCACTCCCAGTATTAGGCGACAAGGCTGAGCCGGTGCCTGGGCTGCCGCCGAACGCGGAGATCGTGCCGGTCCAACCGGAAAGATTAATTGAACCATTGCCACTGTCCGCCGGAATCGGGTTTGGATAGGTACTGGCGTTATTGACCGTAATCGGACTATCGAAATTCCACGAGGCGAGGGTTGCGATCGTTCCCGCAGTTGGGGGAGCGGTCAGCACAAGATTAAGCGTGATGTTACCAGTCGCACTGCCGGTACCATCCACTGCGATTTTGTAAACGACGCCCGCGGTCGCGGCAAAGGTGACTTTGCTCGTCAGGTTCGGGCCGCCGTTATTGTCGCTGGCAACCGCCGTCAGCGCGCCGACTGCGCCTCCGGTGTAGACGCCGAGCGTGGTGTCGAAATTACTGCCGTTCGTGTCGAGCACGACCGTTCCTGATGAGGGTGCCATCCAACTCCACCAAACCGAGTGGCCGCCGCCGTCGCCGCCATGATTCGGCTCGTTCACTTCTTTAGTGGCGTTCACGTTTGTTCCCGTGATTGACACGGTCGAGCCGCTAATCAGCGTTGCGCTGGCGAAGTTGTCATTCGGCGGAGGCGGCATCACCAACGGCGTCGCCAGCCAGAGTGACGCGTTGATCACGAGATGGCCATCATCCACGCTGTCGCCGCTCCATCCATTGAAAAGTGTATCGCTGGAATTGCCGGTTCCGTCGTCCTCCGGCGAGCTGTCCCCGATCGCGACAAATTTGCCCGCACCGAAGGTGCCGTAGGCCACCATGACATTGCTGTTGGTGTGACTTGAAGTGGTCCAGACCGCGCCCTTCACCGAGGCATTCTTCGTCGTATCCAGCGTCAGGGTCGCGCCGTTCGAGAAAACAAATTCCGTGATCGGGCTGTAGACTCCGTGCGTTATCGGATCGGTCGCCGAAGTATCGCACGATTCGTGGCTGGGCGAGACGTCGACGCTATTAAAAGTAATACCGAAGGGCGCGGCTTGGACGGTGTTGTTCGAGAACAGATCATTCCAAATCTGAACGGAATCTTTGCCGTCGCCATTTCGATCCGAGTCGGCATGATCCGAGATCATAAAGAGGCTCCCGCCGTTCTTCACAAAATTCAGGATCGCCGTTTTCTCGCTCGCCTTGAAAAGGCTATTGGGTTCATCCACCACGAAGACCTGGTAATTCGAGAGATCCTGTGGATTTGATGAGTTGCCGTAAGTGAGCGCCGTTCCAGAAGGAAGCGTCTCGACGTGATGCCCGCGTTTCACCAGTTCGATTCCCCACGCGGAGATCGCACCGCGCCAGTATGTTTCAGGCGTCGCCGCCGTGACCGTGCTTTGATCCGGCGTCGGAAAACGCTGGGCGGAGGAATCTTCATCGATCACCCAGTCAGCATTACTGGCCGTTTCAGCGTGAGACGCGTCGAAGAGAAAGGAAGCCGCCTCGGTTGTGGATCGAGAACCAACCAGAATGACGAGGCCGGCGACGAGGGTCGCCGCCGCCCGGCCAGGCGACGACGTAAACAAGGGAAGAAAAAACACGGGGGGGAAGGGAGCCGCACCTAAGCAGCAATTCCACTATAGAGCAACTGGTCTCGTCCCGATAGAGGCCCGGCATCAATTGTCAGAAGTTTCAACTGTGTCCTACGCCGGCGCGGGCCAGAACACTTCGCCTAATTGAGCCTTCATTCGACAATCGTCGTGCCCGTTCTTCGTCGGCCGACGGGTCCAGTCACGGTGCGAGGCGCGATTAGTTTTTGTTATGGAACTCGAAACATTACAGGACCTTTACGTTCACGAATTGAAAGATCTTTACAGCGCCGAGCAGCAGCTGATCAAGGCGCTGCCGAAGATGGCCAAGGCATCTCGAAACCGGCAACTGACCAGCGCCTTCAATCAGCATCTGGCCCAAACGAAGAAACATGCCGATCGCCTGGAGAAAGTTCTTCGACGTCTCGGTGAATCGACTTCCGGACCAAAATGCGAAGGCATGGAAGGCCTGATTACCGAAGGCGACAAGATGGTGAAGGAAGACGCGGAAGACGAGGTCCGTGACGCGGGCCTGATCGCGGCGGCCCAGCGGGTGGAACATTACGAAATCGCCGGATACGGTTGCGCGCGCACCTACGCCGAATTGTTAGGCCACAAGACGGACGCGCGCCAACTCGATATGACCTTGAACGAAGAAGGTGCCACCGACAAAAAGCTGACCAAACTGGCGAGGTCGGTGATCAACCTAAAGGCAAAAAGGCAAAAGCCTTCCAAGAATGGCAAAAATTCTGGCAACGGTCGCAGCTTCGCGAAGACGCTCAAGAAGGCCGTAAAAAAGGTTACCGGCTAAACAGCCGATATCCAAATCAGCCTTGAGGGGACGCGCTTCGTCGCGTCCCTTTTTTTTAGTCCCGTCTTCTCCCGCGCTCTCCCTCAACTCCCAGCTGTCTTCCCGTTCCCGTTCGTCTTAGCCAGACGATCAATTGCGCCCTTCAATTCCTGCCAGTCAACCGGCTTGGTCAGATGTCGCGCAAAACCCGCGTCCATGCTTTCGCGAATGTCTTCCTTCATTCCGTAGCCGCTCAAGGCAATGGCCGGGATCGGATGCTCGCGATTACGCGAGAGATCGCGCATCAGTTCATGCCCGCTTCCATCGGGCAGCCCGAGGTCGCTGATCAGGATGTTGAACCGGCCGGGCTCGGCCGAGGCGATCAACTCGCGCGCTTCCTTGATGCTCGCGGCGGTGGCCACTTCATGCCCCGCCCGCTGCAGTAACCGCGTCAGCTGCCGGGCGGTGTCCGCGTGGTCTTCCACCAAAAGGATCCGCAGTTTCCGGATGGCCCCACTTTCTTGCGCCGAGGCACGACCTTGGTCCGTTGGGCGCGGGGAAGCCGCCGCCGATATGGTCGGGAAGCAGATCACCAGGCGGGTGCCTTGATCCCGGCCAGTGCTCTCCGCGCGGATCGAGCCGTTATGCATCTCCACGATTGCGCGACTGATCGCCAGGCCAAGGCCCAACCCGCCAAAGACCCGCGTTCGTGACCTTTCACCCTGCTCGAAGGCATTGAAGATACGCGGCATATTTTCCGGACTAATCCCGATCCCGGTATCAGCGATCTCCACCACGACCGTGTCGTGGTTTGGCGTCCCGGGCGGATTGAAAACGTGAACATCGATCGAGCCGCCGCGCGGGGTGAATTTGCAGGCATTCTGGAGCAGGTTCCACAGAACCTGGGTCAGTCGCGAAGCGTCCGCCATCACATGGGTTTGCTCTGCTTCAAACTTCATCGAGACGCGCAGATCCTTCTCGGCCGCGCTGCTGGCGCAGTAATTTTCCATGGCATGCTCAAGGAGAGAGCGCACATCCACCACCTGTTTGGTTAACTCGAGCTTGCCGCGAATAATCGCGGTGACATCGAGCAAGTCGTCGATCAGTCGCGCTTCCACTTCGATGTTGCGACGAATCATTTCCAGGTCTTCGCCAATGTGCGGAGCCACTCTTTGGTCGGCTTCCAGCATGGCCACGACCGAGAGAACCGGGGTCAGAGGTGTGCGCAGTTCGTGACTGAGGATGGCAAGGAAGTTGTCCTTCGCCTTGTTCGCCGCTTCCGCCGCTTCCTTGGCCTGACTGAGATCTTCTTCATAGCGTTTGCTGGCGGTGATATCCATGTTCACCCCCGTGACCCGCACCGGGCGTCCCTGCGAATCGTGAAAGGCGCGACCGCGCGAAGCCATGTAGCGCACGCTGCCGTCGCCATCCACCACCCGGAAGTCGATGTGAATTCTGCCGTCGCTTTTCAAGGCGCGTTCGGTTTCCTCCGCCACCCGCGCGCGATCGTCCGCGTGCACCGCCTGCATCGCCGATTCCATGGTGTTGTCGAAGTCGCCCTTTTTTCGTCCGAAAAGCGGGTACATGTAGTCGTCCCAGATCATTTCGCCGGTGAGAAGGTTCCAATCCCAAGTTCCCGTGGACGACCCTTCGAGGGCGAGACGAAGTCGTTCCTCGCTGGCGGTCAAAGCGGCGCTGCTTTCGCCAATGCGGATGAGCATTTGGTTGAAGGCATCCGTTAGGCGGCCAATTTCATCCTGGCCTTCCTTGACCGCCCGGACCGAATAATCCTGCCGTTCTGAGACGGCGGTCGCGACGTTGGC
>CAVUZN010000004.1:0-748981 GCA_963746035.1 uncultured Verrucomicrobiae bacterium
GAAGATTCCGGCGAGCTGCTGCCGATCGGAAAGGCCTACAGCGGCCTAACGGACGTTGAAATCGCGGACCTGACGGAACACTTCAAAGCCAACACTATTGCGCAGCGCGGGCGCTACCGGGATGTGAAACCGGATACGGTGCTGGAGATCGCCTTTGATTCGATTCAGCCATCGAACCGCCACGCCAGTGGGCTGGCGCTGCGATTTCCGCGAATCAAAGCAATCCGACGCGATAAGACAGTGGAAGGAATTGATACCCTAGCCTACGCACGCGAACTGGCGGCGAATGGCGGGTTCAAAGTGTGAAGCGGCGGAGACCGCCGCTACAGGAGTCTTGCTTCCCCGACGGGCGGATCGGCGATCCGCCCCTAACTGCCGCCAAGTATCAATTACACGCAGCGTGAGGTAGGGGCCGTTCACCGAACGGCCCGCTTCAGGCGTCCACTCGCACTTGGCGTGGATATTAGTCAGCGTCTCGACAAGTCACACCCGCGCATTCCGCAACGCTCGCTAGGTAGTAGGCGTTGGCGTTGGACTCGGTATCGGTGAACCCGGGAGCATGCGCCGGCTCGGACGCGGGCCTTCGCGCCGAGGCGGCCCGTGCGGTGCCACGCCCAAATTGCGCTCTCCCTGCTCGTTAGGCTGGGTCGCCGACGACTCCGGAGATGCTGCCGATCCTGGCGTTGCAGTGGCCTCGCCCTGTTGAGCCTGGCTGGCGCGATCGCGCAGCGGGGGCTGCCGGCGAAAAGCGCGCCCATTCGGTCCGCGCGCATCGGTCGGCGTCGGGCCCGCTGGTGCCGCGTTTACCCCCGCGCCTCCTGGCGAAGCCGTAGGCGAGGGCGTTTGCCGCGTCGCCGGCACGGGAACGAACCCTCTCCGCGTCGGCGTCTGCTGTTCGACGGCGGTGGCATCACTGCGCGGCGTCGGCGAAACCTTGCGCGGTGGCAAGTTGGGTTGCCTCGGTGATGCCGTCTGCTCAGGAGTAACCGTCGCGGTCGGCAACGGTGGCGCTGGAGTTGGCGTGGCGGTAGGCAATGGAGTCGCCGGAGTTGACGTCGGCGTAGGCGTACTCATCGGCGAAGGTGTGGCCGTGGCGACCGCAGTGCTCGCGGTCGGGGACGGCGTTGCCGAAGCGGCCGGCGACATCGCGGGACGACGGCGTTGTTCTGGAGAAACGGTCGCGGCGGCATTCGGCGGCAGCGAAGCAGACGGTGATGACCCAGTTACGGGCTTGGGGGCTGGTGCCGACGCAGCCGGCGCCACGTTTGTTCCCGCCCCTCCTGGCCTAACGAACCGTTTCGGTGGCGCGTTTGGCGGCGGGGTCGCTTCGCTCCGAATTTTGGTGCGCGCCTGTTCCACTGCCTGGCGATCCGCGATGTTTTCCCAGCCGCGCTCGACTTCTACCTGCGCGAGGTTCCGCTTCACCTGCTTCGGGCGTTCGACGCGCTGCGCGCGGGGGATCACCGGCGCCGCCATTTGCACGGCGTCGCCTTTGATCACAGGACGCGAATCGGTCGTCGCGACATTGATATTGGTCTGCCGCTCAAGTTTCAGTCGTTCAATCGGCCGGCGTGAACGAGTCCGCACCTGGTCGTAGTTAGGCCCGTTATTAACGATAACGGTGTTGTTGTAGGTGATATTGGTCACGTTGGTGGTGCGATTCACAATCGTGATATTCTGCTCCGCGGGTAGCACCACCTGCTCAATCCGCTGCTCGCCCAGGCTCACGGTTGGAACGAAGCAATACTGTTCCGGTCCGATGTCGTAGTAACTGTCCGCCCAACCGTGAATCCCGCTGCCGCGTTCGAAGCGCGCTTCCGGGGGAAGCGGCGCCCAGCCTACGTAATCGTCGCTAGCCCGCCACGAAACCCACGCGGGCGCCCACTGGTTCCCGGGAACCCATACCCAACCGACATTCCGAATCCGCGTCCAACGACCGTAGTGGTAAGTCGCCCAGCCAAAGCGCTCCTCGGAAATCCAAGTCCAACCCGCGTCCGTGTAAACCCAGCGACCATCGGTGTATGGCCGCCAGCTGCGTGAGCGGGTCGCGACATTCGGCTGCCAGACGTACCCGTAGGTCGAGGTCTCGATCCAATCGCCTTCCGGTTCGAGCCTGTCGTAAAAGGTTTCGTAATCGGCCGAGACAGCCCCTTCGTCATCATCCCGATAGCTGGAACGATCTGTCACCTGCGCCGCTTGACCAGCCTGATCCGACGGAGCCGAGGCCTCGTTCTGCTGGTTCTCAAGGCCTTGCACACGCTGGTTCAGGTCGACCTGCCCCTGGCTCAAACGCTGTTGTTCCTGCGTCTGACGGTCCGCGGCCAAGCGCTGCTGAACCTGCCGTTCTATTTCGGCCTGTCGTTCGGCCTCGGTTTCCTTCTTTTGGCAGGCGGTAACGAGGACGAGGGCAAGGAGAGGGAAAATCAGGAGTCGGTTCATGAGTAGTTATTTAGACTGAGGATTGGTTTCCTTATTCGAATGAAACGCCGGCAGCGGCGGTCTCTGACCTTCGCATCGAAGCGGGAGCAAGTGTAAGAGAATACTTCCCGACGGGCGGATCGGTGATCCGCCCCTACCTGCCGCAAAGTGTTGATTACATGCAGCGTGAGGTAGGGGCCGTTCACCGAACGGCCCGCTAAAGGTGTCCACTCGCACTTGGCGTGGCCATTAATCAGCGGCTTCGACAAGTCGCATCCGCGCATTCCGCGAGACTTCCCGACGAGCTTTAGCGGCGGTCTCTGACCGTCGCATTCTTTTCCCCGCTGTGGTTTGCGGCGGTCAGAGACCGCCGCTACAACGAAGCTTCAGGTGTCCACTCGCACTTGCTGTAGCCATAAATCAGCGCCGATACATGTTCTACGGCGGCGGCGACGGCGTCGCTGATGGACTCGGCGTCGGCGGGGGCACTGGCGTGACGATCACCTTTTCAATTTTGTCACGCTGCCAGCGCACATAATTCATGTGCAGCGCCAGCAACGCCATGCCGATAACAATGATCGCCATTGCCCACCATGCCGCTCTTGAAATCGGCGTAGCTGAATCTGGCGGCTGCTCCGGCGATGCCATCATTCCTCAATCCGGAGGGTCGCGATTTCGTCCATGACCCGTTGACTAAGACGCCCGTAAACCTCTTTGCCTCCGCCGGTAAAATCCTCGTCGCTGAAACGGATGGGATGCCCGACCACGATGGTAATCGGTGAGAACCAGCGCGGACGGCCACTGCCTCGTGGCAAGGCTTCGTAAGCTCCAAAAATCCGCATCGGCACGACGGGAGCGCGAGTTTTGGCGATAACCAAGCCGATGCCAGGCGCGCCGGGCTGCAGGTTTCCATCGAGGGTGCGCGAGCCTTCCGGAAAAATCAGCGCGCCATGTCCCTCGCGCACCACCTGGATCAACCTCTTGAGCGCGCCGCGATCGATTCCTTCCTGATCAACGGGGATGACATTCAGCTTCGGTAGAATTTTCCCGAGGACCGGCACATTGAGCAAAGTGCGCCGGGCCAGATAATAAATGGGACGGTCACTGGCATTCCCGGCGAGCGGCGGATCGAAATAGCTCTGGTGATTCATGGCCAGGAGGACCGGACCGGAATTGATCATTCGTTCGCGATGGAGAATTCGAAAACGAAAAAGGAGCTGCGCGAACACGCGCGAGCCATGATAACCCATCCAATACCAGAAATTCATGGGACGGAACCCGCTTCGTTTCAGGCGATGCCCGAAAGTCCGCTCATTTTCAGGCGCCCAATCATCTCACCGACGACCCCGTCAATTGTCAGGTTGGAACTGTCGATCACGAGCGCGTCTTCCGCGATGATCAGCGGCGAGGCCCGGCGGGCGGAGTCGACGCGGTCGCGTGCGGCAATTTCATCGCGCTGCCCTTCCGCCGCGCGGCGACGCGACCGCACTTCGGGCGAAGCATCAATGTAAAACTTGTAAGGCGTATCGGGAAAAACAACGGAGCCGATGTCGCGCCCTTCGACGACCAGATCATGATCCAGCGCGTAGTTGCGCAGCTTCTCCACCAGGATAACGCGAACTTCCGGAACGGTGCTGACCTGGGAAACGTTTCGATTCACCACGTCATCGCGCAGGTGCGGACCGGGATCGACTTCGCCGATATAAATCCGCGACCGGTTATTGATCAGCTCGCAACGCAAAGGCGCGCCCTGGACCAGGCTGATAACCCCGGCACTGTCATTGGGATCAACTCCGTTCTCGAGAACGTGCCAGGTGACAGCGCGATACATTGCGCCTGAATTGACGTAGACGTAGCCGAGCCGTCGCGCGAGTTCGCGCGCGACGCTGCTTTTGCCGGAGGCAGCGGGACCGTCAATGGCGATGACTCTATGGGCGGACGTCATCAGACAAGCGGAGTTGCTCGCATTTAACTGCCGGGTGACACAAAAGAAGTGCGGCGGTCAGAGACCGCCGCTAAAGAAAGGGGCGTCAGGAGCCTAACGAAGCTTTGCATCAGCATGGCTCCTATTCGCCATCCAGGCGAACAGCCGAAAAAGAACCGATAACGGGAGTAGTCTGGCGCGCCCGTTTTGGACTAACGAATTCCTCAAGCGCGGTCTCAAAACCGGGATAGGACTCACGAATACATTCGGCGTCCTGGACGATGGTTTCGCCTTCGGCAAAAAGTCCCGCCACCGCAAAAGCCATGGCGATCCGGTGATCGCCAAAACTGGCAACGCGCGCGCCGCGCAAAGGCGCCGGGCCATGAATTTCCATGCCGTCGTTCATCTCCATGACCTGCGCACCCATGATGCGAAGATTGTGCGCAATGGCCGCGATCCGATCGGTCTCCTTGACGCGGAGCTCTTCGGCGTGACGAATAATAGTGGTGCCGCTGGCCAACGCTCCCGCCACCGCCAGAATCGGCAACTCATCAATGAGCTGCGGCACTTCCTTGCCCTGGATGACGGTGCCCTTTCAGCGGCGCGCCGGTCATTTCTACGATTCCGCGCGGCTCGATCTGGCCGACATCCTCAATGGCTTCGCGCACCTGCGCGCCCATCCGCACCAAGCACCCCGAGAATGGCGGTGCGGGTATCGTTCAATCCCACGTTGCGAACGAGCAAATGTCCGCCGGGTTGCGCGGCCGCCGCGGTCAGCCAAAAAGCCGCTGAGGAAAGGTCCCCGGGAATATCAAAATCGCGCGACTCCGGCATCTGATCGCCGAAAACGCTGATCGCGCCGTTTGGCCCGCGCGCGGTGCGGAGGAGGAAATAATTAAAGATGCACTCAGTGTGGTTCCGACTGGTAGACGGTTCATCGACCGTCGTCTTCCCCTTGGCGAAAAACCCGGCCAGGAGGATGGAACCTTTGACCTGCGCGCTCGCAATCGGGGAGCTGTAATGGATTCCTTTGAGCGACCCGCCATTAATTCGCAGCGGCGGCGTGTTTTCCGGTCCTTCGGCCACGATGTTGGCGCCCATCTTGCGCAAAGGCGCAATGATTCGATCCATCGGCCGGCGCGAAAGTGAGGCGTCACCGACCAGCCGGCTCTCGAAGTTTTGACCGGCAAGCAGTCCGGCAAGAAGGCGCATGGCGGTGCCGGAATTTCCGCAATCAATCTCTCCCGAAGGCGCGGTCAGGACGCGTTTCTTGCCGTGAACGATCAACTCGTTGGGCTGCGGCTGTTCGATTTCAACGCCGAGTGCGCGCATGGCGTTAACCGTGTGCATGCAATCATCGCTCGGCAGAAAGCCGCGCAGCTGGCAGATGCCGTTCGAAAGCGAGCTAACGATGGCGGCGCGATGCGAGATGCTCTTGTCGCCGGGGACGGCCATCTCGGTGTCGATTCGTGGTGCTCGCTTGACGCGCAATTCCATGGCTCTGGGATTGTGTTTGCGGGCGCGAACGTGGCCGCGCCCATGCGGCAACCAGCATCCAATATCGCGTGCGCTTGTCCAGCTTTCCCGATGAAAGCGGCGCAAAAGTTATTCACTGCCAGGCGTGGCCGCGGCGCAGCCCATCGGTGCGAAGCCCCGGCTATGATTGCGCCACTCTTAGCGCAAGATTGGCGCCAAGAAGCTCGATTGCCCCACAGACTCAGGCCTGCGCTTTACGGAACCAAAAAGATCTTCTGCGTGTACGGATCTTTCACTTCCGTTCCCGGCGCAAATCCTTCGACGTCGACGTACTTGCCTGGCGAGTAAGGACTCTCCACCAGGTGCGGTTTGTTCGGCACCGGAATCCCGTAGGGATAATCGCCCTTCGCGACTTTGGTGGAACCGGCCGGCGCTGAAGCAGTCGTGCTGGTCGTCGTGGTCGTGCTGGTTTCCGGCGGCTGACCGTTCTCCGGAATGGCCTGCCCATTCGGGTTAAACGGCTGCTGCTGAGGCGGGTACTGCTGCGAAGTTTGCGCTCCGGTAGTTGCCGGGGAGCGACGCGCATGCGAAGGAGGTGGTTCGTCGACTTCGCAGGAAGCGAGGACCCAGGCACAGAGCACAAAAGCAGAGAGCGAGAGTTTCATATCACCAGTGGGACGAGATTACCGAGCTTCGCATTCATTGCCAAGGGTAAACCAACGGCGTTTCCCGCTCGAAGGAATTGCCTCGTGCGAGAGAGTTAATTCGGCCGCCGCGCCCTGGCTTACTGCGGTTCTCGCAGGGGCCGGCCTGCCACTTTGGAGGGAAGTTGCCACCTTATACCCCAGAGTTCCGCTCGCCCTTCGAATCTGAAATGACCATGTCAAACAGCGGCGAAAGCATTCTCGTGATCGACGATGATGCCTTGAGCAGAAAGATGCTGGTGCGCGCGCTCATGGAAACCGGGTATCGTTGCGACGAATCGCCCGATGGAGAGGAGGCGTGGGGAAAGATCCATCAGCAGCCGCCCTCCCTTCTTTTGCTCGATATCGAGATGCCCGGACTGAATGGGGCTGATCTGCTGCGCCGGCTGCGCGCTGACCCCGACCCGGAAATTGCCCAAACCCACGCCATCATGCTGACCGGCCACGGCGGGGAGGATCGCGAAGTCGCCAGCCTGGAAGCCGGCGCGAATGATTTCGTAACCAAGCCGATCAACCTCGCGGTCTTGCGCGCCCGCATCGAGACACAGCTGCGCCTCCGCTCGCTGCGGCTGCAGTTGCAGAAACAAAATGACGAGCTGGAAGAATGGCGGCACAACCTCGAACAGGACCTGGCGGCCGCGCGCCTGACCCAACAGTCGTTGATTCCACAAAAGCCACCGACTATCCCGGGCTGGGACATCGCCGCCTGCTTTCGTCCGGTGATCGAAGTCGGCGGCGACATCTACGGATGGCTCCGGCCTTCGACCGAGCAGATGATTTTTTGGATTGCCGATGCCACCGGACACGGCGCGGCGGCGGCTCTCCTAACGACTTTAACCAAACTGCTCTTTCATCACGGGATGGCGGAAAGCGATTCGCCGGCGCCAATCATGCGCGCGGTGAATAACGACTTCCGCGCCACCTTCGGCCGGCAGTCGTTCATGACCGCGATGTGTGTGACGCTCGATTTCACGCGCTCGCTCGTGACCGTAGTGGGCGCCGGTCATCCGCCCTTGCTGGTCATCCGTGGGAACGGAAAACCCGAACTCATCCGTTCGAGCGCCCCTCCGTTAGGCCTGAGCGAACAACCGGATTTTATCGAGACGACGGTAGAACTTCGACCGGGCGACGGCTTCCTTCTTTATACCGACGGATTATTCGGCGGAGGAGGCGAGGACCGGGAGCGGTTGACTCCGGAACTGCTGGCTGACGCGGTCGATGCCAAGGCGCCAACGGCGGAGGCGCTGCTAAAAAGCATTTTACGTAGGATCATGCCTAAAGGCGATGGAACGCGTTTGCCGGATGATCTGGCGGCAATTGCCGTGCAAAAACGCCACTAAAAAAAGTTTTTCCCTAGGCGAAGTTTAGTATTGCTCTGCCCGAGGGGAAGCATTAATCAGCGTCTATGCCGAAAACCACCAAGACCCCTTCCAAGCGCAAGCCTAACGCCGCCTTCATGAGACCGGTTCAACCGGACGACAAACTTTCCGAGGTTGTTGGTTCGAAACCCCTTCCTCGTTCTGAGCTAACCAAAAAGCTCTGGGACTACATCAAGAAGAACGGACTGCAGGACAAGAAAAAGAGAACGCAGATTAACGCCGACGACAACCTCAAGGCCGTCTTCAACGGCAAGAGTCAGGTCAGCATGTTCGAGATGACCAAGCTCGTTTCCGGACACTTGAAATAAGGGACGTTTTCAGCAAGGACTTTAAAACCCGGTGCCGGGACTGGCACCGGGTTTTCTGTTTTCTGTGGCGGCGCTCGTAGAACTTCGCCTTCCTATAAGGGTCCAGCGCGCCTCGGTCGCAAACCTAACGCTGGGTCGTCGTCCGGAGCCACTGCGGCTCAAGGCCGGCGGGTGCCGGTTTACTTCACCCGCACGTTCTTGCGCAGATAAGTTGGCACATCCAGGTCCTCGCCTTCCACGATCGTTGGTTCGCTTTTTTCAAACCGTCCACGCGTCACGGGTTCGAACTGCATGACCTCCTGTTTTGCCTGCACAATTTTGTCGGGCGCATTGGGCGGGTTCGCCACGAGCGGCGCGGGTGCAGCCGGTGCCTTGTTCAACATCGGCTTTTTCTTCGGCACGATCAGCCGCGGACCCGTTACCGGTTTTTTCGGTGGCATCGGCGCCGGCAAAGGTGTCTCGATTGCGGCCGGCGGTTTAATTGGAATGAGTTCCCCGGCCGGTTCTGCCGAAAGAACGGTCTCATCCGCCGGATCCGGTTCCGGCGAAGCCACCAACGGAGGTAATTCCTCCATCGCCGCTGGTTCCTCCCATCCCGGGTCTGCCTGTTCGGGAACGCTTGTTTGAATCGGCTCGAAATTGGCGGACGATCGCGCTATCGGCTCCGCAGTTTCGTTTCCGATCGAACTGAGAATGGTAACGCTCAGGCGGTTGCCCATCCTTCCATCGACCGCCGTCCCAAACAGGATTTGCGTGTGATCGCGCACATGCCGTCCGAGGTCGGTCATCAAAATTTCAACTTCGGACAAAGTCATTCCCGGTCCGCCCGCGACCTGCACCAGGACGTTGGACGCATCCGCCAGCATCCGGCCCTTATCCATCAGTGGGTTTCTCAACGCCTGGGTCAGCGCGTCGTGCGCGCGGTTGTCGGAGTCGCTCTCGCCGTAACCAAAAAGGCATCGGCCATTCTGATTACGCAGAGCAGTAAGCAAATCGTCAAACCCGATCCGGATCAGCCCGGGCCGTTGAATTAAATTCACAATCGAACGCACGCTTTGGCTGATCATGGTGTCGGCAAAGGCGAAGGCCTGATGAATGCCCGCTTTCGGCGCGACCATGTCGCCCATCCGGTCGTTCTCGAAACAGATGACGGCGTTGGCCGCTTCTCCCAAACGCACCAGCGCTTCCTGCGCCTGCTGCAGCGCCGTTTGCCTTCGAAGGAAAAGGGCAGCGTGGCAAAAACAATCACCAGCGCACCGGTTTCACGGGCGAGCTGCGCATACGATAGGCGCGGCTCCGGAACCGGTCCCTCCACCAAGACCCGCGCAAACAAAAATGATGCGCGCGTCGGTCACGGCCCGTTTCACTTCTTCAGCCGATTCGACGGCGGCTTGATAACCGAGTTCGGGATCGCCGCCGGTGCCGAGTCCGCGCGTGCTGGTTCGGCCCAGCTGGACCTTGTGCGCCGCGACTGAGCCGGTCAGCGATTGCACATCGGTGTTAATCGCGATCATGTCCGCTTTTTCCATTCCATCGAGCACGATGCGATCGAGAGCATTCGAGCCCGCACCGCCTACGCCGACGACCTTAATCGGGATGGTTTCGTGTTGGCGCTCTGGCAGCGTGTAGTTGTGGCTTAGTTGAATCATGGTGGTGGTTCCTTTATCGCATTCCGCTGAAAAATTTTCCGAAGATCCGCCAACGGCCGCGCGGCCGATCGGACTGCACGGCCTGGGCATATTTGAGTAATCCGATGGCAGTGGAGAATTGCGGATTCTCGAAAGCCGAAGTCAGGCCCGACATCGTTTGCGCGTGCGCGACATGCGCCGGCATCTCGAAGATTTCCTCCGCCAGATGATCGATCCCGTTCAGCTGGCTGCATCCGCCGGTGATAAAGATTCCGGCGCCGGTGTAATCGAGGAAAGATTCTTCGCGCAGTTTCTTTTTCAGCAGCTCGAAGCTCTCTCTCATGCGCAGGTGGATGATCGTGTTCAGCGTTTCGCGCTCGATCTCCTTCCCCGCGAAACCGGAATCGTCCTTCAACAAAATGGTTTCGCCAGGCAGTGAATTCCCAAGCGTGACACTGCCTTCTTCGATCTTCAGTTTCTCCGCGCGCATGATCGGAATGCGCAAGCCCATGGAAATATCGTTAGTGATGTGATCGCCGCCGACCGCAAGCACCCCGCTCTGTTTCACGGCGCCATCCACGTAAACAATGAAATCGGTGGTGCCCCCCCCGATATCGACCACGACCGCGCCCAGGTTTTTCTGGTGCTGACTCAGGACGACCTGCGCGGAAGCGAGCGCCCCGAAGACGACATCTTCGACGTCGAGCGGCAGCTCTTTGACACAGCGAATGGTGTTCTGAATGCGCGTGCGCACGCCATGGATGATGTGAAAATCTGCTTCCAGCTTTTGACCCAGCATCCCGATCGGACTGAGCACTCCTTCCTGCCCATCGACGTGATAGTGCTGGATGATTGAATGAAGGAAGGCGTTTTGCGCCGGGATGCTGACTTCCCGGGCATTGATCTTCACGTCTTCGATATCCTGTTCGTCGATCTCGTCGCGATCCTCCGGCAGCATGACGCAGCCGCGGTTGTTGAAGCTCTGGATGTGCGCGCCCGCTACCGCCACGTAAACGCTGCGGATCATGACGTCGCTTTTCTGCTCGGCATCGACCACCGCTTCGTGGACGCATTTCATCGCCGTCTCAAAATCAACGATCTCTCCCTTGCGCACGCCGCGGGACGGCGCCTGCCCGACTCCGAGCACCTTGATCGTCCCGTCGGGCCGGCTCTCGCCGACTACGACGCAAATCTTGGACGTCCCGATCTCCAGACCGACTAACAAATCATTACTGGCCATTCCTAATTCCTTTTCGTTTCAATGAACGGCTGAGCGCGCCGGATCTCGACCGGAGCTGCTTTTGCCGCAGGTTTCTTTGTTACTGGAAGCGCTTTCCTCGGCTTGGGGGTAGCTGCCGTCGCCGGTGGTGGAGCGGAAAAGGTGCCGAACTTCGGAGCGGCCGCCTTTGCCTTTAACGATCTTGGCTGCTCGTTAGGATCAATTGTATCATTGATCACGTCGCTCGAGCGTTTCCCGAAGGTGATCGGAATATTGCGCTGCACCAGCAGGTTCACCGTCGCCAGTTCCTGTTTCGAGTTATCGGCGAAGACGAGAAACTGCTCCAAGCGCTGCAGTTGCGCTTCGAGGTTCTCGAATCCGAACGAAACCTGGATGTGATTTTTGTCGGTCACGGACAGGCAATAACCTTTCGAGAGATCGATCTGCCGAATCTGAAAGCGAGTCTGCATGAAGCTCCGGGTGCTCATCCGCAACAACTCCAGAGCGGCGCGCGCTTCCGTCGAATCCACGGTCTTCCCCGCCTCGAGTGATTCGGCGGTGCAGCCGGAGATCAGCGGCAGGCCGAGATATTCCGGCAACAGCTTCTTCTGCTTCATCAAGACCCCGCGCAGGTCGACAAGAAAGGCATTGTCGGCGGCGAAGGGATCGGCCATGTCCTTCTCGCTGGTGATCCAGGCGATTGGCTTGCGCTCCACCAGTTTGATGTCGATCTCGGCCGGGAGTTTCCGGACCACTTCCACTTCGTCAACTTGCGGCAGCGCCTGCAGTCGGTCGTGCACGTCCGACAAATTCACGCGAAAGATGTTCTGACCCTCGCGCAGGTTCGCTTCCCGCAGCACCTGCTCGCGTTGCAGCGTGCCGTCGGTCTGAACATCAATCGTGTTCACCTGGTAATCCGGATTATCGAAGAAGAAACGCTCCGCCAGGCGGCGGCCGCCGAAATAGACACCCGCGATCGCCGCGGCCAGCAGGCAAATCTTGGAAATAAAAACGAGGACGCGCCGGTTGCGGTGTTGGGCCGCCGTGCGCGAGCGCACTTTGACGTCGAGCAAATGCTGCTGACGCCGCTGCTTGAAATTGGAGACACGCCGATTGCGCGGACGAGCGTTTTGCACGCGCTTTGCCATGGTTAGGCAGCCCTCCTTCCCGCCGACAATTCGATAATCCGGCGGCACAACTCGACATAGCTGATCCCGGCGGCGCCGGCAGCTTCCGGAAGCAAACTCGCTTCGGTCATTCCCGGGATCGTGTTCACTTCCAAAACCGTCGGTTTGTCGTCCTCCGGCAGCAGCACGTCGACCCGCGAATAAACCTGCAAATCGAGGGAACGGTGCGCGCGCAGCGCGAGATCCTGGATTTCACGCGTGACCTCGTCGCTCAGCGACGCCGGGCAAATGTGCTCGGCGCTCCCGCCTGCGGTCGGGTTCAAGAACGGATACTTATTAGTGAAATCATAGAAGCCACCCTTGGGAATAATCTCGATGATCGGCAGCGCGAGATCGCCCAGGATTCCGACGGTGAGTTCCCGTCCCGGAACGAATTTCTCGACCAGAATGCGGCGGTCGTAGGCAGCTGCCTCCTTCACCGCCGCGGAGACCTGGTCCGCACTCTTTATAATATAGACGCCAACGGTCGATCCCTGCCGCGGGGCTTTCAGGACGAAGGGAATCGGTATGGTCGGCTTTACTCCTGCCGCCACGACTTCCCATTCCGGCGTGGCAATCCCGCGATCGCGGAAACGCTCTTTCGTCGAAATCTTGTCAAAAGCGCGTTCACTCTCGGCCACGCCTTCGCCCGTATAGGCAACCCCGCGCCGTTCCAGGATCCGCTGGACCTGCCCGTCCTCGCCGAACGTTCCGTGCAAGGCGATAAAGGCGAGTTCGACTCCGTCCGGAAGCGAAAACTCGCCATCGCGCACGTCTACTTCGGTCACCTCCGGAATGAACGTGCGCAGCGCCTTGGCCACGCCGCGGCCGGTTGCCAGCGAAACGTCACGCTCCGCACCCGGACCACCCATCAGCACCGCGACTTTCTGCGGCAGCTTCATCAGCTGTTCTCCCCCACGATTTGCACTTCCGTCTCCAGCTCGATGCCGCGTTTCGCTCGGGCTTCCGCTTTCACGAGCTCGATCAACTCGAGCATCTCCGCCGCGGTCGCGCCGCCGTCATTCACAAAAAAATTCCCGTGCACCTCGGAGACGCGCGCATCTCCGACATTCGAGTTCTTCAGCCCGAGCTCCTCGACCAGCTTGCCGGCCGGAATCGATTGCGGATTTTTGAAGATGCACCCTGCGCTGCGCGCGGCCGGTTGTGATGAGCGCCTCTTTTCCTGGGATTGGTCGAGAAGTTTTTCGATTTCCGCGCGCTCGGCTGGCTTTCCCTGGAAGATCGCTGAGACCACGTAGTTCTTCTGGAAAAGCGGAACCTGCCGATAGAACGCTTCGATTTCGGCGCGGCTTCGATCGTGCGGGTTTCCTTCGCTGTCGAGAAAGCGAACGCTCACCACATTGTCGAAAGTCTGTCCCCCCATCGCGCCGGCGTTCATGCGCAGACTGCCGCCGACCTCGCCTGGGATTCCCTCCATCCATTCGAATCCGCCGAGCCCGGCTGCTTTTCCGGCATAGGCCAGTTCCTTCAACTTCACCCCCGCGCCGGCCGCGATCTTGTCGTCGGTGACGTTGATCCTTTCGAACTCGCCGCCAGACGGATGAATGACCACCCCGTGAATTCCGCCATCACGCACGAGCAGATTTGAACCACGACCCATCACGAACACGGGCAGATTTTCGCGCCGGCAGAGGCGGAGCACTTCGGCAAACGCGCTTTCGCTGCGCGGTTCGACCCAGAAGTGGGCCGGCCCCCCGACACGGAGAGTGGTATGCTTGGCCAGCGGCTCGTAAAGCCTAACGAGTCCGTCCCGACCGACCGAGCCCTGAAGTTTCTCCGAGGTCACCAGGTCGGCGGCCAGGATCGCAAGTTCTTCGTGAATATTTCCCGCCCCCAGGCTCAAAAGGAGGTCGCCTTCGTCCAGCATGTTCCCGACATCGCAGTGCAGGAGCGTTCGCTTCGGCTGATAGGCCACGCCCCCATGTCCATGAGCGACCAGCTCGTCGACGACGGTTTGCCCGCTCACGCCCGGCAACGGCTTTTCACTGGCTGGATAAACGTCGGTGATGAAGACACGATCGGCATCATCGAAAGCGGCGCCGAACTCCTTCCTTAAAGCCTGCGTGCGTGAGTAGCGATGTGGCTGAAACATCGTCAGCACGCGCTTGCGTCCAGCCGATCGCGCCGTCTTTAAGGTGGCGCGGATCTCCGTGGGATGATGCGCATAATCGTCAACCAGCAGATAGCGATCGCTGGCGTACTTGATTTCAAAGCGACGCCGCGCGTGCTCGAACTTGCGCAGGGAAGCGGCGATTTTCTCGAAGGGAACTCCGAGTTCCGAGGCAATCGCGATGACCCCGACGGCGTTGTGCACGTTGTGCCGGCCAGGAACGTTGAGCACGGCCTCGCCCAGCTTTCTGCCCTTGTGATAGACACAAAAAACGGAGGTGAAGTTCTTCAGTTCGACATCGCTGCCGCGGTAATCCGCCTTCTCCGAAAAGCCGTAGGAGACACCGCGGCCGCAGTCCGCGCACGAACGCGTCGCATTGACATCGTCCGCGCTGTAAAAAACAGTCCCCGCCGTTTGCTCGATCAGCTTGGCGAACACTTTCTCGATCGCAGCCAGGTTTTCGTAAAAATCGAGGTGCTCCTCCTCGATGTTCAGAACCAGCGCGTGCTCGGGATGAAAAAACTGGAGCGTGCCATCGCTCTCATCGCCTTCGGCGACAAAATATTCGCCCGCACCGTCCCAATGCGCGTTCGTGCCCAGGATGGGGATCTCCGCGCCCACGTAATGCGAAGGATGAAGTCCACCTTCGCGCAAAACATGCGCGGTCATCGATGAAGTCGTCGTCTTCCCGTGCATCCCGGCGATGACGATCCCTTTCTTCGCTCGCATGATCGCAGCCAGCGCTTCGGCGCGGCGGATACAGGGTTTGCCGGCGAGGCGGGCGGCCGCGAGCAGCGGATTTTCATCGCGGATGGCAGAAGAAAAAACGAATAACTCGGCTGTGGCCGCGTCTTCCGCGCGATGCTCGCCTCGAAAATCCAACCCGAGTCGTTCTAACCGGTTCGTTTCCTGAGTCGTAGCCTTATCGGACCCGCTTACCTGGTGGCCAAGCTCGAGCAGGAGCGCGGCAATACCGCTCATGCCGCTGCCCGCCACCCCTAACAAGTGGACGTGGTGCCGTTCGCGCGTCAGAAATTTTGGGAGATCGATATCAGCGCTCGCTTTCATTGCGCGTATTTCTCCATCGTGCTCGCCACCATCGCTGCTGCATCACTCGGGGCCAGGGTCCGGCATTTCTCCGACATAACCCGGCGTCTTTCTTCGTCTTTGGCAAATTCCTGAATGTGCTTGGCCAGCTTATCACCGGAAAGTTCGCTTTCCTTTACCATCGCGGCCGCACCTTCGCGCACAAAGATCTCGGCATTGCGCGTTTGATGATCTTCCGCTGCGTAGGGAAACGGAATCAGGATGGAAGGCAAGCCGTAGAACGAAATCTCTGCCAGACTGGCGGCCCCCGATCTGGCCACGGTGAAGTCGGACGCGCTGTATGCTTCTTCCATCCGATGATGGAAAGGAGCGACGAAGGCGCGGATGTCTTCGCGCTGGTAATTGTCGGCCATCAACCGTTCATCGCGGGTGCCGGAAAGATGAATCACCTGGAGCGGCATGCCTTTGAGCGCAGGCAACGCGCGAATCATCGCCTGGTTTATCCCACTCGCTCCCTGGCTGCCCCCCATCACCAGGAGAGTCTGCAAATCGGGCGAGAGGCCAAGCCGGGTTCGCGCCTCGACCCGATCAAGTCGCTTCAGCTCCGTTCGAATTGGGGTTCCGGTCACTTCCGTTTGCGCGTTCGGAAAAAACGGCGCGCACTCTTTGAAGCCGAGCAACACCGCCCGCACCATTTTCGCCGTCATGCGGTTGGCTTTGCCCGGGATCGCGTTCGATTCATGAATGAAAGTGGCGATCCCCCGCATGCGACCGGCCATGATCGGCGCAGTCGAAGTAAACCCTCCCATGCCGAGCACGGCTTGCGGATTGAACTTCCGATAAATCGCGCGACAACGGGACAGGCTTTCCATGAAGCGTCGAACGAAACCGAAAATTGCCGGCGAATAAAGCGACGGCAGCCCCACGGTGGGCAATTTCTCGAAAGGAAAGGAGCGACCGGAAAGCGCGAGGGCATCGACTTCCTTCTCCGAAACAAAGAGGAGAACTTCGTGTCCACGGGCGCGAAGGCTTTCGGCCACGGCGAGTCCGGGAAACAAATGTCCGCCGGTACCGCCGCAGGCAATGATCGCGTTCATTAGAAAAAGATACGTGGGTTAGATGCGGGGTGTTACGCGGACTTGCAGCGATTGCCTCTTTTTATTGACCGGCTCGAGGATTCCCTGCCGGTAGACGTTCAAAAGCATCCCGACACAAAAGAGACAGGAGGCGAGGTTTGAGCCGCCATAGCTAATAAACGGCATGGGCATGCCCTTGTTAGGCAAAAGCGAGGTGGTCACGCCGATGTTTATGGCCGCCTGCAAGCCGAGCACGCTGGTCAGGCCGCAGGCCAGGAGCAATCCGAACCGATCCTTGGCATGCAGTGCCACCATCATCCCGGAGACGATGATCATCACGAACAGAAAAACAATCAGCAGCGTCATGCGCAGACCGAGCTCCTCGCCGATGATCGGGAAAATAAAATCGGTGTGCGCAAAAGGCAGGTAAGAGATTTTTTCGCGCCCGTTGCC
The DNA here is from genome assembly GCA_963746035.1 of uncultured Verrucomicrobiae bacterium. Lineage (GTDB taxonomy): Bacteria > Verrucomicrobiota > Verrucomicrobiia > Chthoniobacterales > UBA10450 > JBBRDU01. The sequence continues at coordinate 16,930 of CAVUZN010000004.1, forward strand.
CAATCCCAGCCCTTCGATCCCGCCGCTGCCCAGCGCGATCAGCGATTGGGCCTGCTGCCAGCCGGCTCCCTGTTTGAAATCTTCCGGATGCAAAAAGGCTAACAGGCGTGCCATTCGTTCATGGATCTGCCAGGCGAGCACGAAGATCCCGGCCACTCCAGCCATCGCGCTACCACCCAGCAGGAATGGATTGCTGCCGGCGACGAACATCATGATCACCGCCGTCAGGCAGATCAAAACCGTGGTGCCCAAATCGACCTCGCCCAAGACCAGCGCTACCAACGGAGCCAGGATCGCGAGCGGCAGCACGAATCCGTAGAGCCAATTGCCACTGAGCTTCTCGTAACGCGAATACCACCAGCCCACGAAAAAGATGACCGCGAGGCGCCCGAATTCCGACGGTTGAAAACCAATCGAACCGTGACCAATCCACCGCCGCGAGCCATTTTTCGCCATCCCGACGTGCGGCACATAACAGAGTGCGAGAGCGAGGAGGGCAAGGCCGAACCAGATCCACCAAGTCCTCTGCCAGAAATGATAATCGGTTAGGGCGCCGAACAGGCACGCGGCCAGGCCGATCCCGACCCAGACGCCCTGCCGTTTCACGAAATAGTAGAGATCTCCGTTCGGCGCCTTCACAAAGGCGCTGGTGCTGAAAAGCATGACGATGCCGATGACGAGCACGCCAAGCACAGCAACGAAAAGAAGATGGGCGCTTTTCCGATGCATCAGTTTACTCGCTCTTCTTCGCCTTCGGCTTTGCCGGAATGATCAACTTCTGCCCGATTTGCAATTTGTGGGGATCATCGATGTGATTGGCCGCGAGCAGATCATCGAACGGAACTTTGAATTTCTTGGCGATGATCAACGGCGTGTCGCCCTTGGCTACGACGTAACTCTTTCCTGATTCGACCGCGACGGCCTTGGGATGATCCGACTTCTTTTCGTCTCTCGACGACGTCTTCGCCGCGGCATGGCCCGGTTTTGTCTCCTGCCGCACTCCCGTCGTTTCCTTCGTTAGGGCGCTCGGGTGTGATACGCTCCGCGATTTATCTTCCACGGTCGTCGTTGAAGAAGCATTGCCGCTGGCGCGGACTTCGCTCACCTGGCGGGTCTTGATCGCGTTGAAGGCAATGATGCCGGAGACGGCCACGACATGGAGAAGGAGGACGATCAAAAGCGCGCGCGAAAGCTTCATGTTCGGCTCCGCCATTTCATCGTACTCGGCCGTGGCCGCAATCCGCAGCGGTTTCCGCACGGCGGTAGCGCGCAATTTCTTTTTCGGTTTTTCGGGGAAAAGAGGAGGCAGTTTGAATTTCATTTGGGCAGGGCTTGAACCAAGGTGCGAAATTGATCGCCGCGATCGGCGTAGCTTTTAAACATGTCGAACGAAGACGTCCCAGGGGAAAAAAGAACGATGTCGCCGGGTTTGGCGGCGGCGCGCGCTCGCTCGACCGCATCGGCTAACGAACTGGCGTGCTCGCAGGTAACCGCTCCCTGCCAGTCTTTCTCGATCCGGCCGGCCATCTCGCCGATGAGCACCGCTCGCTTAACCTTCTCCCCCACCAGGGCGCGCAGCGGTTCGAAGTTGAATCCCTTGTCTTTACCGCCTGCAATCAGAACCACCGGCCGATTCTGCGCCGCCAGCGCTTTCTCCACCGCATCCAGATTGGTTGCCTTCGAGTCGTTGATGTAATCAACCTCCGCAACGGTCCGGACAAATTCACAACGGTGCGGTCGCGGCTCGTAGGCCAGCAGAGCGGGGACCATCTTGGCAAAGGAAAGTCCGCGGGCCTTCCCTGCCGCCAGGGTGGCCATCAGGTTTTCGATGTTGTGCGAGCCGCGCAGCTTGGCGTCAGCCAGCCGCAAAACGACTTCGTTGTTAAAAACGATCGAACCTTCAGCCAGGCGAAAATCGGCCCGGTCGGTGTAAGCGCTGAAAGTGATTCGCTGCGCCCGAACATTTCGCAGTTTCTCGGCTGCGTTGATGACGGCAAAGTCCTGCTCGGTCTGATTCTCGAAGATGCGCAACTTGGCGTCGCGGTATTCCCAGACCGACCGGTACCGATCCAGATGGTCCGGCGCAAAGTTGAGCCAGATCGAGATCACCGGGTGAAAGCTTTGGATCGTTTCCAATTGAAACGAGCTCACTTCCACGGTGAGAACATCGTAATCCTGCTGCCGCCTAACCACTTCGCAGAGCGGCTTCCCGATGTTACCGCAGGCCACCGTGCGCTGGCCACACGCGTTTAACATCTGCGCGAGCAACTCCGTCGTGGTCGTCTTCCCATTCGTTCCAGTCACCGCAATGACCGGCAACTGGCAATGCCGCCAGCCGAGCTCCAGCTCACCGATTATCTCCAGTCCCCGATCGGAAAAATTCCGCGCCAGCGCTGAAACCGGATCGATCCCCGGGCTGAGCACGACAAAGTCGTATGGGCTCGCCTCGGCCTCCGCCGCCGGTCCCGCGACAATCCCGATTCCCTGGGCGCGCAGATTATCGAGCGTGGATTTGAGCAGCTGTCCCTCCGGCGCGCTGTCGAGCACGGTCACGTTGGCGCCTTCGCTTTTCAGTAAGGACGCGGCCGCGGTTCCGCTCAGACCGGCACCGAGAACTGCGACGTTTTTATTGGCGTAGCGCACGGTTACCGGAGTTTCAGAGTGGCGAGGCCAAGCAGGGCGCAGATGACGGACAGAATCCAGAAGCGGACGATGACCGTGTTTTCCTTCCACCCGACCAGTTCAAAATGGTGATGCAAGGGCGACATGGCGAAGATGCGTCGACCGGTCAGTTTGAAACTGATGACCTGCATGATCACCGAGACCGCTTCGACGACGAAGACGCCGCCGACGATCGCGAGCAATAACTCCTGCTTACAACAAATAGCGATCACCCCGATCGTGCCGCCGATGGAGAGCGAGCCGGTATCGCCCATGAAAACGCGCGCGGGGTAACAATTGAACCAGAGAAATCCCAGACCCGCGCCAACCAGGGCCGCACAAACCACGGTCAACTCGCCGGTAAACGGGTAGAACGGAACCTGGAGATATTCGGCGATGCGAAAATTTCCCGCGGCATAACAGAGGAATGCGTAGGCGAGCGCCACCGTAATGGTGCAACCCGTAGCCAGACCATCGAGTCCGTCGGTCAGGTTCACTGCATTGGAGGCGCCGGTGATCACGACCGCGAAAAAGAGGAAGGTGATCCAGCTCATGTTCGCGATCACCGGCGCCTTCAGGAACGGGAGGTAAAGCGAGCGCGCCTGCACCTCGAGCAGCGGACTGGTTAGGAAAACGAGAGTCACCGCCGCCGCCAGAAGAATTTGAAAAATCAGCTTCACCCGGCCGGGAATGCCGTCGCTCTTCTTCTTGGTGACCTTCAGGAAGTCATCCATGAAGCCAAGCACACCGAGATAAACCATGGTGAACAAGACCAGCCAAACGAAGCGATTGTCCCAGCGCGCCCAGAGCAGGCTGGTGATCAGAACCGATCCAATAATGATCACACCGCCCATGGTCGGCGTGCCCTGCTTGGAGCCGTGAAGTTCGGCGAGATGGTGAACTTCTTCTTTGCCGCGAATGGGCTGACCGACTTTAAGGCGGATCAACTTCACGATCACCCATTTGCCGGCGAACAACGACAGACTGAACGCGGTGATGGCGGCGGCGCCGGCGCGGAAGGTGACGTAAAAGAATACGTTAAACCCGATGAAGTGATCGCTGAAGCGATGGAGGTAATACATCATCGTCCGTTTCCTCCTGCGTTGGCGAAGCTCTCGATCACCTGTTCGGTCCGCGCGGTCCGGCTTCCTTTTACCAGGACCAAATCCCCGGGGTGCGAAACCTCCGCCAGCAGCCGCGCCGCCGCGGTGCTGTCGGCAACCGTGGTCGTCTCGGCTAATCCCGCGTGTTTGGCTGCATCCGCAATCGAAGCGGCGCGCTCCCCGATCGTGATCAAGCGATCCACCCCGAGGGTGGCCGCCGTCTCGCCAACTTCACGGTGACCGCTCTCCGACTCGGCGCCCAGTTCTCCCATTTCGCCGAGCACGGCGATGCGCTGTCCCTCGGCGTCGAGCTCGATCAGCGTGCGCAAGGCCGCCTTCATCGAGTCGGGATTCGCGTTGTAACTGTCGTCCACGAATTGGACGCCCTTGATATTTTTGATCTGCAGACGCGCTTTCGTTAGGGGGGCGCTCACCAGGCCGGCCGCGCATTCTTCCAGGGAAAGACCAAAGGCGCGGCCGGCCGCCACCGCCAGCAATGCGTTCTGCACCATGTGCAGTCCGGGAACAGGCAGCTGCGCCCGGCAACGATGCGCTCCTTCCAAAATAGTGAATTCTGATCCATTCGCATCCTGCCGGATTTCGGTTGCGGAAACGGAACCGCCCAGGGTTCCGGCGGTGATCACGCGTGCGCGCGTTCGCCGCATAATTGTCTCGGTAAATGGATCGTCGGCATTCAGCACCACCCAGCCCTCCGGCTGAACCGCCGCCGCCAGCTCGCCTTTCTCCTGCGCAATTCCTTCGCGCGATCCCAGAAATTCAATGTGCGCGACGCCGATGTTCGTGATGATCGCGGCATCCGGCGCAGCGATTTTCGCCAGCGGCGCGATCTCGCCGGGATGATTCATCCCGATCTCCCAAACCGCCACCTCGTCATCGCGGCTGGCTTCGAGCATCGTCCGCGGTAAGCCGACGTGATTATTAAAATTGCCTTCGGTTTTCGTGACCCGGAAACGGCGACCCAGCACGGCCGCGGCAAAATCTTTCGTGCTCGTCTTGCCGTTACTCCCGGTGATCGCGAGAACTTTGAGCGGGAGCGATCGACGGTAGTTTGCGGCCAGGGTTTGATACCCAAGGAGCGTGTCGGCCACTCTAAGTAACGCGAAATTCTTCGGCACCGCGCCCTGCCAATTATTGGAAACCAAGGCACCGATCGCGCCGCGCTTCGCCACTTCCTCGACAAAACGATGGCCATCGAAGTTCATTCCGGACAGAGCTACAAAAAGCTCGCCCGCATGAGCCGTGCGCGAGTCCGTGCTGATTCGCTGCACCGCCACGCCGCCGTCGCCGGAAGCAAGCGTCGCCTCAGCCAGCTTCGCAATCTCAGCAATGGTTAGGCTATTCATCGAATTGCACCGGATGATTTTCTATGGCGCGCCGTGCCACCTGGATGTCGTCGAACGGAATGGTGTGATCCGCAAACTCCTGGTAGTTCTCGTGTCCTTTGCCGGCGATGAGCACAACGTCGCGCGGCTGCGCCAGTTCGATGGCGCGCGTGATCGCTGCGGCCCGCTCCACCACTTTTTCGTAGTGGTTCGAGCGAAAACCTTTTTCCACTTCGGCGATGATTGCCTCCGGATCTTCCTTGCGCGGATTGTCCGAAGTGATGATGGCGTGATCCGCATTTTGGTCGACCACTTGTGCCATCAACGGCCGCTTTTGGCGGTCGCGATCGCCGCCACAGCCAAAGACCACAATCAGGCGACGCGGCTGCAGCTCGCGCAAAGTCTTGATTACATTCAGCAGCGCGTCCGGCGTGTGCGCGTAATCGACAAAAACCTGGAACTGCCGTTTCGCCGGGACGGCTTCGAGGCGCCCGGGGACCTGCGGCGACTTGGCCAGGCTCACGATCGCTTCGCGCAGGCCAATGCCAAGCGCGTTCGCGGCCGCAATTGCCGCCAATGAGTTGGCCACGTTGAAGCGGCCAATCAACGGTACACGCACCAGGTAACTCTTTCCTTTCGCATCGAGTTGGTAAGAGGTTCCGCCAAATTCCATTCGATAATTCGACGCACGAAAACCGGCCTGCGCTCCCATCCCATAAGTCACCACGGGAACTTTCTTTTCCAGGCGGTCGACCAGCTGCTGGCCATAACGGTCGTCGCTATTGATTACGGCAATCGCTTTGCGCTTCTTTTGCTGAGCCGGCAGTTCTTCAAACAATTTTGCCTTCGCCTCGAAGTAACGCTCCATCGTGCCGTGAAAATCCAGATGGTCCTGAGTAAGATTGGTGAAGACCGCCACGTCCCACTCGAGGCCGCGCGTCCGGTCCTGCGCCAACGCGTGCGATGAAACCTCCATCGCGGCGGCTTTGCAGCCGGCGCCGAGGATCTGCGCAAGCAAGTCCTGCAGATCGAGCGACTCCGGGGTCGTCCGCGTCGCGGGCAAGACACGCTGGCCGATCTCGTAGCGGACGGTTCCGATCAGCCCGCAATGCATCCCGGCGCGTTCACAAATATGTTTGATCAGGAAAGTCGTCGTGGTTTTGCCATTTGTGCCGGTGACGGCGGCCATCTTCAGCTTGCGCGCGGGAAAGCCGAAGAACGCGGCGCCGAGGTCGGCCAGGGCGGTGCGTGAATTCTCCACCTCCACCATGGTGGCCCGCGGATGCTTCTCGATTCGTTCACCCACCACGGTGGTGGCGCCACGCTCGATCGCCTGGTCGATAAAATCGTGGCCGTCGCTCTTTTCTCCCCGCAGCGCTACGAACAAACCGTCCTTCGTAACTTTGCGCGAGTCATAGGCGATCCCTTGCACGGAGCGATCAGCCGGCCCGAGAACCTGTCGGGTAGGAATGGCGGCTAAGAGATTCTTCAGCTGCATGACGTTTCAAGTTCCAGGAGAACACGCGCTCAACGATGCGATGCATTGACCGCCACAGATACGGGTTCAGCCTTTCGAATTTCTTCCTGCGGCCGCAGATCGAGATAGCGCGCCGCTTTTTCGGCAATCCGGGCAAAAATCGGCCCGGCCACCAACCCACCGAAATTTTGTTCCGGTGTTGTCTTCGCGTCATCGAGCACAACGAGTCCGACAAATTCGGGACGATCTGCCGGCAGGAACCCGGCGAAGGAAACAACGAAGCGATCGCGATCGTAAGTATGCGTGACCTGGTTGACGCGTTCGGCCGTTCCGGTTTTTCCGGCTACCACAAAACCGGGTACCTCGACGGTTTTCGCCGTGCCGCGGTCGCTTACCACGCCGCGCAGCGCGGTCGCAATTTGCCGCGCCGTTTGCGGCGAAATGACCTGGCGCAATTCCGTCGGCTTGGTCGCGGTGATCACCTGTCCGTCCGCCGTGGTGATCGATTTCACGATGCGCGGGCTCATTAATTTCCCGCCGTTCGCGATCACGCACATGGCCGTGGTCATTTGCAGCGCGGTGACACCGACCTCATGGCCCATCGGCATGCGTGTAATCGATATCTTGGTCCAGGCGCGGGGCGGCTTGATTTGGCCCGGGATTTCGCCGGGCAACTCCACGCCCGTCCGTTCGCCGAATCCGAATCGCCGGATGTACTCGTAGAATTTCTGGTCCCCCACGCTCAGAGCCAGTTTGGCTGCGCCGATGTTGCTCGATTTCACCAGGATGTCCTGCACGGTCAGATCGCCCATCGGTTTGTGATCGTGCAGCGGTTTGCCGGCGTAGTTGAAGACACCGTTCTCGCAAAAAATGGTCGTGTCCGGCTGGACCTTGTGCTCGTTCAATGCCGCCGCCACCGAAACGATCTTGAACGTCGAGCCCGGCTCCATCTCGTCGATGATGGCGCGATTCTTCATTTGCTCCGGCTCGGCTTTCGACTTGTTGTTCAAATCGAAGTTAGGCCGATTCGCCATCGCCAGGATTTCCCCCGTCTGCGGCCGCATCAAAATGATCGTCGCCTTCTGTGGCCGATAAGCTTGGACAGCAGCGTCGATTTCGTTTTCGACGATGTTCTGCAGATTCAGATCGATGGTCAGGTGAACGTCGTAGCCGTCGCGCGCCGCCCGCTCCTGGCCCCGGTAAAGCACAATCTCGCGATTTCTCCGGTCGTGCTCAATGTAACGAAAGCCGTCCTGGCCGCGCAGGTAGTCGTCCATCGAGCCTTCCACGCCCTGGATGCCTTTGTGATCAAAATCAGTGAAGCCGATCACGTGACAAAGCATTGACTTGTTAGGGTAAACGCGCCGGGTGTCGTGTTCGAAGTAAACCCCGGTCAGTTTTTGCGCTTCCATTTTCTCCTTCAGCGCCTGCGCCGCGGCGGCCGGGACTTCCCGTTGCAGAACGACATAGGCCCGTCCACTGGCAATCTTCTCCGAGACCTCGCTCGCCGGAATCTTCAATTCATGACTAACGAGCCCGACAATCGCGGCCACATTGTTTACCCGCGTCGCATCGACCCAGGCCGTGCGCATCGGGACGTTGTGCGCCAGCACCTCGCTGTTGGCGTCGAGAATCCGGCCGCGGTCAGCGAAGATCGGCAGCCGGGAGCCGTGCGTAGTCGCGGCTTCGCCGGTGTAATACTCGTGCCGGATCATCTGGATATAGATGAGCCGCACGGAAAACACGCTGAAGAGCGCGATGAATCCGAAACAGATGAGAGAGCATCGAAATCGGATGTCCCACCTCATCTTCCGCCCCGCTGCTGATTGGCCACTGGTTGCACCGCATTTTCGCTCGCCAGCCGCGGCAGACTCAATCGCACGATGCTTTGCTCCTCAATTTGCGTCATCTTCAGGTAGCCTTCCTTCAGGCGATGCTGCAGAGCGGTCCGTGAGGTTAGGGTTGCGATCTGGCCGCTGGCGGTCTCATTTTGCACCCGCAAATCGGCCAAAGTCTTCTCCAGCGCCCTCTTCTGGTCTCCGAGATGGTAGAGCTGAACCTTCAGGTAAACGTAGAGCAACCCAGTCAACGCCAGCAGCCCGGTGAAAAAGATCCAGCGAGCCAGCGAAGGCGCATTGACCGCATTCCAATTCTTTCGTCGTCCCCGGCTCATCCGATTTTCTCCGCCACTCGGAGTTTGGCGCTGCGCGAGCGCGGATTGCTCTTGGCTTCTTCTTCCGTCGGCTCGAGCGGCTTGGACGTAATTAACTTCAGGTTGTAGAGGGGATTGCGCTTCGGCTCCGGCCATTCCGGCTGATCCAGCCACTCCCGCGCGTGATCGCGGAAGAAGTTCTTCACGATCCGGTCTTCCAGGGAATGAAATGAAATGACGGCGATGCGCGCACCCGGTTCGAGGCGGGAGGTCAGGACTTCCAGCCCCTGGTGCAGGGCGCCGAGCTCATCATTCACTTCCATGCGCAAGGCCTGAAACACCTGGGTGGCCGGATGACGGCGTCCGTGCCGGCTAACGACTTTCTCAATCGCCTTGGCCAGCGCGATCGTTTCAAAAAAGGGCTGCGTCTTGCGCATCTTCACGATCAAACTGGCAATGCGTCGCGCCGCTGGCTCTTCCCCGAGATCGCGGAAAAGGCGGGTGAGTTCCTCCTCACTATATTGATTCACCACTTCGGCCGCAGTCAGCGGACGCCGCGGATCCATCCGCATGTCGAGCGGTCCGTTGCGCATCAAACTGAAACCGCGCTGCGCGTTTTCGAGCTGGCGCGAGGAAACGCCGAGATCCAGCAAAGCGCCGGCGATGGTTGGAATGCCGAGTTCGTCCAGGACCTGGCCCGCTTCGCGAAAGTTCGCCTGCCGCAAAGTTAAACGGGACCCCACGTGCGAGAGTTGTTCGCGCGTGTGTTCGATCGCTTCCGGATCCTGGTCGAGCGCGAGCACGTCCGCGCCCGTCTTGAGCAGAAGCTCAGTATGACCGCCGCCGCCGCAGGTCCCGTCAACGATCAGGGTACCCGGACGTGGCGATAGTAGCTCGACGGCTTCCGCCGCCAACACCGGCCGATGATAAGTGAAGTCTTCCATCTCCTGCGCCTCCTCCAGGATCAATGGACCAGTCGCGAACCAGACTGGCCGGTCGAACAATAATGCGTTCATAAAGGTTCCGCCTTTCCTTAGAGCCCGACTGCGTCGGCTACGTGTTGATACGTGGCCGTTTCCTCCAGGTGAGCCTTCTTCCAACGCGACAGGTTCCAAATTTCAAAACGTCCGCGACCGCCGACGAGCGCGACCTCTCCCTTCAGGGCGACGCGCTGGCAAAGATCGTCCGGGAGGACGAGGCGGCCCTGTTTGTCGGCTGCGCCATGTTGGGCGCGGGCGTGCAATTGCCGGAAAAAGACGCGGCGTTGGGGCGGCGGGACGGAGTGATCCTGTTCGATGGCCGCGCTCATACGAGAAAACTCCTCAGGCGGCATGACCAGGAGAAATTGATCACGCGCTTCCGGAAGAATGACGAATTCTTCGGGGCCATGGCGGCGCCAGCGGGAGGGGATGGTGATCCGATTTTTTTCGTCGAGCGAATGTCGAAATTCGCCGGCGAAGAAAGGTTGGGCTGGTGAGGACGTGTCCATTGGCGGGAGGAGAATTCAACCATTCTGACCCACTTTCCCCCACTTTTAACCACCATCCGTGCCAGCGGTCAATACTATTTCACACCCCTTTTTGTGGGGGTCGACCCCCACAGGCGGTATGGGTCGCCACCCCCCCGGGTTCGCTTAGAACTTGCAACCCAAAACCGACCGGCGTCTCCTCAGTGACCACCGTTTTTCATGATCCAACGTCCGCTTTGCTTTCTGCTCGCCGCCCTCCTCCTCTTCCCGGTGGCGGCGGCCCGCGCTCAAGCCGCGCCGCCACCCGCCCAGCCTAACGACTCCATTCGCGTCAGCGTCACGGTCAACGAAGACGGCTCCCGCACCAGCTGGCAATACGATCCGCCTAACCACAAAGCGGTCGCTACCACCAACGAGCGCGACGGAAAAGTGCGCACCAAAATCGAATATGCCCTCGATGATGCCGGCCGCTTCGCCGCGGGCAAGGTCTACGGTGCCGATGGCAAATTCGTTTTTCGCGCCTTCTATAAGTATGACAATGCCGGGCACCTCGTCGAAGAGAGCCGGTTTAATAAGGATGATCAAGCCGCCGGCAAGATCGTCTATGACTTCGACGCTTCCGGTAAGCAAACCGGCTACGCCATTTACGATAAAAACGGCAAGCTGGTGGGCAAAACCTCGCCGGCCGGCCCGACTCCACCTCCGTCTGGCGGCCGGGGTCACGGACGCTGACTCCCTGTAGCGGCGGTCTATGACCGCCGACCCCGGTAAAATCCCGCGCGTCGCTCCAATTAGCGGGACCTATCGCGCGCCAGCAGTTGGTTTACCGAATCCTTTCTGTTGAACCAATCACCCTCACCGCAGTCCTTTACGCTCCCGCTAGCGCTGCAGTTAGAGCCCTGCATTCTTAATCTCCGGCTGCCGCCGGATGGCAGTCCTGGACAAGGGAGAGGAGGCAGACTCGCGTGCAAGGCCGTCCGGCATGGGTCACCCCCCATTCCTTGATCACACTCCAGAAAGGCCTTAAAAGGGGGGTGCCGTGATCGATTACATCCAAAAGGGCGGGCTGCTCATGTGGCCAATCCTGATCTGCAGCATCATTTCCATTGGGGTCTTCGCGGAGCGGCTCTTCTACCTGCATCGCGCGACCATCCACGTGGGCGAGTTTCTGAAAGGCCTCGCCAATCTGGTGCGCCGGCGCAACTTCGCCGAAGCGCTGCACGAATCGGCCGGCACGCCGGGGCCGGTGGCCCGCGTGATTCACGCCGCCCTCATTCACCACGGAGCGCCGCGCACTGAACTGAAGGAGATCGTGCAGGAGGCGGGGCAACTGGAGGTCCCGCGCCTTGAAAGATTCCTCGGCGTCCTCGCTACCCTCGCCTTCCTTGCCCCACTCCTCGGATTACTCGGCACGGTTTCCGGGATGATCGACGCCTTCGCTACCATTGCCTCGAACGGCGGGTATGCCACCGTCACTGAACTTTCCGCCGGTATCTATAAGAGCTTGCTCGCGACCGCCGCCGGCCTTGTCGTCGCCACGCCCACCTTCGTGGCCTACAGCTATCTCTCCTCGCGCGTCAACGCGATGATGCACGACATGGAACGCGCCGGGATCGAGATCGTGCACATGCTGACCGAGACGGAACCGCTCTCCGGCATCATCGATTTTCAATCGACCAAGGGCACGCGCGGCGAGGAACGCGCGGAACGTTAGGCAGATTTTCTAAACGAAGCGCCGGAGAGATGAAGCTCACGCGGACGAAGCAATATCAGTTCGGCTGGATGCTGCTTGTTCCTCTTCTCGACGTCATCTTCCTGCTGATTTTTTTTATTCTCCTCAGCGCAAACTTTACCCTCCAGTCCGGGATTACAGTTTCCCTCCCGCTCTCGAAATTTCAGCTGGCGCCGCAGCTCAACCAGCAAATCATCAGCATCACCGGTGGCGCAGTCCCGACGATCTACTTCCGTGATCAAAAGATCACCCTCGAGCAGCTCGGGCCACTCCTCGATCGGACCAAAGCCGAGGGCCGGTCACTCATTATCAAGGCAGACCGGACAACTCCGTATGAAACCGTGGTGGCCGTGACCAACGCGGCGCTTGATCACGGCATCCCGTCAGTCGCGCTGGCCGGATCGCCGCCACGATGAGCAGCGTAACCGCCGAGCCCGCTCTCCTTTTTAACTGGCGCCCGCCGCGTTCGCGCAAGCGCGCCATTACTCTTTTCGTTTTCGCTTCGATCCTTTTTCACGCGGTCGCTTTCTACCTCTTTCAGATCGTTTACCCCACCACGGTTGTTCTGCTGCCGCCGCCGGCCCGGATCAGCTTAATCACCGCCAATTCGGTCGAAGGTCGCAACCTTCTGCGCTGGATTGAAGCCGAAGATCCCGCGCTCGCCTCCGCCCCACAGCGTCCCCCCGAGACGCGCCGTCGCATGCCGTCGCGATCGCCGCATGTTCCTTCCTATCTCCTCTACCACCCCGTGCTCAAACACGTTGCACCGCCTCCCTACGAAGTGCGTGCGCCAGCGTTGAACCCGCCCGGCCCGGTGCCTTTTGCTCCACCCCTGCCTGCTCGATCGTTAGGCAAAGTCCCTAGCCGCCTCACCTTCTCCGACGATCTTTCCGCCGCCGGACAGCCTGTTCTACCTCCGGCGCAATTCACCCTTTCCTCCAAGGATGCGCCGGAAGCGGTGCGTTTTCGCGTCGGCATCGGGCCCGACGGCGTCGTGCATTATGCGTTCCCGCTCAATTCATCGGGTGACGCCGCCCTCGACCAGCAGGCGCGGCATTATCTGAACCTGGCCCGGTTCACCCGAAGCGAAGGACAGCCGGCCGCAGCGGCCACAATGTGGGGCATCGCCACGATGGAGTGGGGCAATGATCTGGTCCCCGCCAGCGCCTCAAGCCCAGCCGCGGCGGCTCCCCCCACTTCGCCGTGATCCGTGTCACCCTCGGCGCCCTCGCCACCATCTATCTCCTGCTTTTTCTTGCGGCGGTTTTCCTTCTCTGGATAGTTGGTGAATGGAATCGGCGACGGCGCGAGCGTCGAGCCCTGGAGCATCGGCTTCGTTGCGTCATCTGCGCGTTCGAGTTCGAAGACCGGACCGCAGTGTTGCTTCCACGCTGCCCGCGCTGCGGCAGCTTGAACGAGAGATTTAAACTGGAACGTATCTAACCGGACTTAAACATGGGCATGTGGATCGGACGCAACCGCAAGGCGCGCGTGACTTATGGCTTTGATGAAATCGCGCTCGTCCCCGGACGGGTCACGATCAATCCGAACGAGGTCGACACCAGCTGGCAACTGATGCGGAGAGGCGGCGAGCCGCTCGAGCTGAAGATCCCGATCCTGGCCAGCGCCATGGACGGCGTTGTCGATGTGAAGTTTGCCATCGCCATGAGCAAACTCGGGGGCCTGGCTGTGCTCAATCTCGAAGGCGTGCAGACCCGCTACAAAAACCCGCAGGAAGTCCTGCTCAAGGTGGTGGAGGCCGACAAATCGGAGGTCACCGGGTTGCTGCAAAAGATTTACCAGGAGCCCGTGCAGGAAGATTTGATCGCGGCGCGCATTAAACAAATCAAAGATGGCGGCGCGCTGGCAGCAGTCAGCTCGATCCCGCAACGCGCTGCCGAATTCGGGCGAATCGCCGAGGAAGCTGGAGCCGATGTGTTCGTTGTGCAAAGCACCGTCTCGACCGTGCGCCATGTCTCGTCGGAATATAAGTCGCTCGATCTCGAGAAATTCTGTCGCGACCTGCGCATCCCCGTCATCGTTGGCAACACCGTCGGATACGACGTCACTCTCGACATCATGGAATGTGGTCCAGCGGCGGTGCTCGTTGGCGTTGGACCAGGTGCGGCCTGCACCTCGCGCGGTGTCCTGGGCCTGGGCGTGCCGCAAGTAACGGCGACGGTCGATTGCGCTGCCGCGCGGGACGCTTATTTCAAGAAAACCGCGCGCTACGTTCCGATCATCACCGACGGCGGCATGAGCAAAGGCGGCGATGTCTGCAAAGCGCTCGCCTGCGGCGCGGATGCAGTCATGGTGGGGAGCGCCTTCGCCAAAGCGCACGAAGCTCCCGGGCATGGTTACCATTGGGGCATGGCCACACCACATGCCAATCTGCCGCGCGGCACCCGCATTAAAGTCGGCACCACCGGTTCCCTGCAGCAGATCCTTTTCGGTCCTGCCGAGGTCGACGACGGCAGCCAGAATCTGGTCGGTGCGATTACCACCTGCATGGGCAATGTCGGCGCGCGCGATCTCGCGGAATTCCAGCAAACCGAAATCATTATCGCTCCCTCCATCAAGACGGAAGGCAAGCTCTTCCAGACCGTCCAAAGCGTAGGTATGGGCACGCGGTAGTCCGCCACCAGCCCAAAAAAGGACGGGTGACAAGATAGTAGTGCCGAGTGATTAGTTACCTGCACCCCGCCCTGTTTACCCTTAGTTTTCGCCAGTCCTTCCTTATCAGTCGTTACTCTCCTTTATGAATGACCGTAGAGTTGTCATTACCGGAATCGGTGTGGTCACGCCGCTCGGCCTCGATCTCGAGGACGTCCTGGGGAAATCTGAAAAACGGCGTCAGCGGTATTCGCACGATCCAAAGTATGGATACGTCGACGTACGACACCAAGATCGGCGGCGAGGTCATCGGTTTCGATCCGAAGTCCTATTTCAAGAATCCGAAGGATATCCGTCGCACGGACCGTTTCGCACAGCTGGCCATGGGGGCGGCGCATAACGCCATGGAGGACGCCGGCATCGATCCCGCGAAGGTCGAGCAGCGTGAACGCTTCGGCGTCATCGTGAGCAGCGGCATCGGGGGTCTGAAAACTCTCCAGGATCAGCAGGAGATTCTGATGACCAAGGGTCCGGCACGGACGTCGCCATTCACTATCCCGATGCTGATCAGCAACATGGCTTCCGGCCTAATCTCCATGGAGTACGGCCTGCAGGGTCCCAACATTTGCATCGTGACTGCCTGCGCCACATCCAACAACGCGATCGGTGAATCCTGGCGCATGATCAAATTCGGCGACGCTGAAATTTTCCTCGCCGGCGGATCGGAAGCGTCGATTGTCGACATCGGATTGGCCGGCTTTGGCGCGATGCGCGCGCTCAGCACGCGCAACGACGAACCCGAAAAAGCGTCGCGGCCATTCGATCGCGACCGGGACGGCTTTGTCATGAGCGAAGGCGCCGGCGTCCTGGTGGTGGAGGAGCTGGAGCATGCCAGGGCCCGCGGCGCGACCATTTACTGCGAGCTCGCCGGCTATGGACTTTCTGCGGATGCCTATCATATGACCGCCCCACCGCCCAAGGGGGAAGGCGCTGCTCGGGCCATGCGCATGGCGCTGAAACATGCCGGGGTCACGCCGACCGACGTCGATTACATCAACGCCCATGCCACCTCGACCGGTCTCGGCGACATCAGCGAGACCTACGCGATCAAGGATGTGTTCGGCGATCATGCGCGCACGGTCGGCATTAGCGCGACCAAATCGATGACCGGCCACTTGTTAGGCGGTGCCGGTGCGGTCGAGATGGCGGCCTGCGCCATGGCGATTCGGGATGGCGTCGTTCCGCCCACCATAAATCTGGAAGATCCGGATCCGGAGTGCGACCTCGACTACACGGCCAAGGTCGCCAAAGAACGCCAGATTCGCGTCGCCATCAACAATTCTTTCGGGTTCGGCGGCCATAACGCCACCCTGGTGGCGACCCGGTTCGACGGCTGAGGCTCGGCCCTCCCGCTCGACACGCCCGCTACCGGCCGCGATAATTGCATCGAGGATGAAGTCCGGGAGGGACGAGCTTGTCTCGTCCGCCCTCCTCCTGTTATCCGACAACATGCTCGCTTTCGCAATCGAAAGCCATCCGATTCACACGGCAATCGCGTGCCCTCACTGGCATTGCGAACCATATCCCATCATTGTCCTCGTCACTGTTTGCGCTAAAAACCGAAAAGGCATTCTCGCAACTGATCGATCTCGCGCACATCAGCCAGCGCTTGGAAACACCACCGCGCATGGCGTGTAGGCCGTTACGTGATCATGCCCGATCACATCCATCTCTTCTGCGCTCCGGCGACTCGCCTCCCGAATCCATGGGGACATGGGTTCGAATGTGGAAATCTGAAGTTGCACCAAGCATCGGCCGAAGCCGAATGAAAGCCCGAATTGGCAGCGCCATTTTTGGCATTGCCAGCTTCGCCGCGGTGAAAGTTACAGCGCACAAGTGGAATTACGTCGTGCAGAATCCTGTTACGTGCGACGGCTGGTCGCGACATCTGAAAGCTGGCCGTTTCCCGGTGTGAGATGAGATGTTCGTTGGAGCGACACTCACGTCCGATAACAGCCGGAGGCGGACGAGACAAGCTCGTCCCTCCCGATCTGAGATCTGGACGCGCATTCGAAGCGCTCCGGAGGGACGACTTGTCTCGTCCGCAAACCCGCCCCTACCTGTCTACCCCAAAGCCGCCCCGCGTAATCCACAAAGATCGGCGCCGCTGAAATATCGGCCGCGGTAAACTGGAAACCGTGATCGTCGCGCTGCAAGGCCTTGAGCAAGGTGGCCACATTTTGCGCGGCCGCCGTCGGAATAAAATCGCACCAAACCAACCGTCGTGCGCGTCCCGAAGACCGTGATCATGATCGTGTCCTCATCCACCGAATTCATGAACATGTGGCTGCCGTTGCCCTGATGAAACAGGGCGTTGAATTCCACCTCGCCAATCCGATGCGCCAGTTCGCGCGTGGCCGCAAAGGAACCCGCCGCCAAGGCCGCAATCACCGATATGTCGGTCACATCACGGTCGCCAAATTGCGAAATAACATTGCCGCCACGGTCGATCACCACCGTCAGATCGGCTTCAGCCTTTTTCAGAAAATCGCCGAGCACGCCATCAAGCGCAGCAACATCTTCAATGGTCAGGACAGGAATACCCGTTCATACCTGCGCTCCCTGGATTGTTCGAGGCTGCGTCGGCGTGGCTCGACCGGAATTGCCACCGGCGGCGCCACCGTATCCGGCACCTCATTTTGTTTGCTGAATTTGTGCAGCAGAATCTGCGAGACCGCATTCAAGGCCGCGAAAACATTCTGGCCGGTGCTGGAAATCACCTCGAAGCTTTGCAGCCGCTTCTTCCGATTGTTGAGCACGTACTCCATGTAATGGATCGGCGCGATGTTCGGCAGGTCGCGTTTGTTGTATTGCAGAACACACGGCACTTCATCGAGGGCGACGTTTTGCTTGGCCAGGTTCTCCTCCAGGTTCTTAAAGCTTTCGACGTTCTCTTCCATCTTTTCCCACTGCGAATCGGCAACGAAAACGATACCGTCCGCGCTGCGCAGGACGAGCTGGCGGGTGGCATTGTAGATCACCTGTCCAGGCACGGTGTAGAGCTGAAACTTGGTCACGAATCCTTTGATCACGACCGCGTTGAGCGGCAGGAAATCAAAGAAGAGCGTGCGATCGGCCGCCGTCGCCAGCGAGACAAGATCCCCGCGGTTGGCCGGATTGATCCGCTGGTGAATGTAATTGAGATTCGTTGTCTTTCCGCACAACGCCGGTCCGTAGTAGACGATCTTAAATTGAATCTCGCGGCTCGCGTAATTAATGATCGACATGTGTATTCCCTGGTGGCGCGTAGGTGCGCGAAAGTTCCCCGGTTAGGGCGGTGAGGCGGCCATGGGTTTCACCCGGCAGCACCGGCTGAGAATGAAGCACGCCCAAACAGACTGTCCCCGCCTTGAAGAAGGTCAGCTGGTGGTCCCGCCAATCGAGAGTCATGGAAGCAAGCGCTCCGAATTTCGAATCGACCGTGTGCCGGTTGATCTTCTGCAAAAGGGAAGGCGCGACCGCGCACAGTCCACCGGCTTTCAGATCGTCCGGCAGCCCGCCCGCCAGGGCGAGTCCATCCTCGAAAAGGACCGTGGCTGCTGAAATCCCCTCCAGCCTGGCGGCCTCGTCCACCACGGCTTTGGCACTGGTGTTCATTTCCGGCTTGGCCGGTGGTTTGGCAGAAACAACGGTTTCCAATTTCACCGGAACCGGTAGAATCGTCCGCGCGGGCGCGACCGCCTCCGACTTGTTAGGCGTTGGCGTCGATTCAGCCTGTGCCGGCTTGACCTCAGCCGTTTTCGCGGCTGGAACGATCGGAAGACTGGTCGGCCTCGGCGCGACCGGCACCGACGCGAGCTGCGATGGAACCGGGCTGTTCTGCAGCACAGGTTGAGAAAGCTCAGGAAGCGCGGCCTTCGGCGCGGCCGGCACCGACTTGATCGCCGGGGCGGGCGCCAAGTTGGCCGGCACCTTCAGCGGCTCCGTTGACCTTGCCTCTTTTTGCGAGGTCGCTGCCGGCGCCGGAGAAAGTTTGAATGGTGACGGCGGAGTAACGGGATGTTCGTGAGGGGTATTCTTCGCCGATGCGGGCTGTGCGATCGGCAACGAGACCGTCCCGGGCGCGACCGCTGGTTTCTCCTCGGTCTTTAACTTGGGCGCGGAAATTGGCGGCGTTTCGGGCTTCGAAGGGTTTTCGTCCGTGGCCAGTTTCAGCATCGGCTTCGGCGACAGCGCTCCGTCTTGCAGCGGCACTTTGGGCGACACCGTCTGAGCCGGCACAGGCGTTGCAGTTGATGCAACCGGCTTCGCTTCGGACTCGATTCGGATCGGCGACGCAGCTGTTGCCGGTAATGCTTCAGATTTCTTGTCGGCCGTGACCGTCGGTTTCAGCTCGGCCGATTTCGAAATCGGGAGAGCAATCGTCGGGGCCTTGTTCTCAACCTTTGGGTCAACCGGTGCGACGGGTTTCGACGGCGAAGCCAGCGGCGGCAGTTTCAGGACTGGGCCTGGCTCGGGCCGCGGAGCTTTTACCGGCAGCTCAACCTTCAGCGACGGTTCAGCTTTTGGCAGCTTGTCCTCAGCCGTGGGCGCTGGCGCTGCTTTTTTGTTTTCAACCGGTGCTGCTTCGCTCGTCTTCGCCGACTCAACCTCAGCGCTAAATCGGCGTGCGTCTTCGGCGGCCTTGATCGAGAACGGTGTCTCAAACGCTTCCGCAACCTGGTCGACCACCTGGTCGTCGCGCATCTTCAAGGCGTCCGTGGACAGGTTCTTCAAAACCTCCTGCAGCGGGAGAAGCACCGGCGCTTCGCCGGCATCGATGACGACTATGCTCTGATATTCTTCGGGGAGCGCATCGCGGAATACCTTGATCGGCACGCAAACGCGCCCGCTGGCGAGCTGCGGCTGGACTAACGAGAGAGGCAACTCGAATCGAGCGTCCGCCGCCACGCTGTCGGCCGGCTTGTGCAACTGAAAGCTCGGCATGTTCTGCGCGACGGCGCGCAAACCAAGCGAGAGCTTCGCTCCGCTCGCGACCGTTGCTGCGG
Organism: uncultured Verrucomicrobiae bacterium; assembly: GCA_963746035.1. Lineage (GTDB taxonomy): Bacteria > Verrucomicrobiota > Verrucomicrobiia > Chthoniobacterales > UBA10450 > JBBRDU01. Next base: position 36,527 of record CAVUZN010000004.1, read on the forward strand.
GCTCTTCGCTTTTTTTGATGTCGGCTGCCACGACGCCGGGAACGATCTGAAGCTTCGGTTTCAGGTCGTCGCTCGGCGGCGTCATTCTAAATGGAATACGCGTCGCCGGTGGCGCGACGGCCGCAGGCGCCGAAGGCGGAACGGACGAGCTGTTTGAGGCTGGAACTCTCTCTTTAGCAGCCTCGTCCGTTCCTTTCGGTGGAAGCTTGAAAGGAATTCGGGCGGGAGTGACCGGGTCAGTGGTGGCGGGAACGGGCGTGATCTGGGCTGGCGGTGCGGAAGCGACGGTCGGGCGCGGCACCGCTGTGCCCACGACCGCTTTTTCTTTCGCCGCGGGCTCGGGCTCAGCCCTCGAAATCGCTTTCGCTGTGGCCGGCTCCACTTTTACCGATGGGCGTTCCGAGGTTGTGACCGCCGGCAATTTCGTTCCGAAACGTGCCGTGTCCTCGATCGTCACCTTCAGAATCGGGGTGTCGACCTGCGGGACTGCGGTTTCAGTGTCCTGGTCGTCGCGTACCTGCATTTTGCGCAGTTGCTCCAGCACCTTGCCGTGCGGAACAGAAATTTGTGTGGCGTCGTCGGGTCGAACGTTGCGCACGAAAATATCGGGAACCTGTTCGTAAATGGAGAAGAGCGAAACGGCGGGTTTCCCATCGGCCATCCCTTTCTCGATCTCCGACGCTTTCAGCAGAATCCCCTGAGTGACGTCGAACTGCTCAGCCGGCTTCAAGAATCCAGCGGGAACACGCTCAAGCACCTCACTCAGCGGAAGTGAAATCGCGCGCTCCACCTTTGGTTGCAGAGCGAGCGCAACCGTTGGCGGTAAAACGCGGCTGGCCGCCGCGCGGATGTTCGGTGAACTGTCGCCCGCAGCTTTGAAGAAGTCAGTCGCGGATGAACTTGTCCGCGTGGTGTTAGGCATCACCGTTTTGCTCAAGCGCTCACCGTTGGGCTTGGCCGGAGCAGTCGAATAAGACCGCGCCGGTTCCGCGGCTGGCGGTTCCTCAGCGCCTCGCCGCGCGGTAAACTTTTTAAAGAGATCGAGAAATGGGATGGTCATCGGCTTAGTGGCTGTCTTCTGACGTCACGCGCCAGATTTCTTCGAGAGTCGTTATGCCTTCCTGCGCTTTTTCGAGTCCGACCATGCGCAGCGTTTTCATGCCTTCGCTGACGGCCTGGTTCTTGATCACCGCGGCGGAGGCACGCTTGATGATGAGACGGCGAATCGCTTCGCTTACCGGCAAGCGCTTCGATCAAGGCCGCTCGGCCGAGATAGCCACGGCGCTTGCAGCGGTCGCACCCGTGGCCGTGGTAGAAGACAGTGTCCTTCTTCGGCTCCATCCCGAGGCGCTCAAACATCTCCGGCTCCGGGATAAATTCTTCGCGGCAATTGGTGCAAACCCGCCTAACCAGTCGCTGAGCGCAACTCATCAGCATCGAGCTCGAAATCAGGAACGGCTCGATGCCCATGTCGTCGAGACGGGTAATGGCGCCGGCCGCATCGTTCGTGTGCAGCGTGCTCAGAACCTGGTGACCGGTCAGCGCGGCTTTAACCGCGATATCGGCGGTTTCGTTGTCACGAATTTCACCGACCATCACGATGTCGGGGTCCTGACGCAGGATTGAGCGCAGGGCGGAGGCGAAATCGAGACCGATGTCGTTGCGCACCGCCACCTGGTTGACCCCGACCAGCTCGTATTCGATCGGGTCTTCGACGGTGACGATGTTGTACTGCGGACTGTTCAGCTCATGCAGCACGGAATAAAGCGTAGTCGTCTTACCAGAACCGGTTGGACCGGTGACCAGGATCATCCCGTGCGGCGCATCGATCGCCTTGCGGAAACTTTCCAGGGTCGACTCGTCCATGCCCATCTGGTCGATGCTCGCCGGTCAGCGACGACTTATCGAGAATACGGATAACGATCTTTTCTCCGTGCGCGGTTGGGAGAATGGAAATACGAAGATCGATTTCTTTGCCCATTACCTTGATCCGGAAGCGGCCGTCCTGTGGGACACGGCGCTCGGCGATGTTTAATCCGGCGAGAATTTTGATACGCGAAGTGATCGCGAGTTGCAGCGCCTTCGGTGGCGATTCCGCCAGCATCAATTCACCGTCCACGCGGTAGCGCAGCTTGAGCGAGTTCTGGAAAGGCTCGATGTGAATGTCTGACGCCTTTTCCTTCACCGCCTGTGCCAGGATCAGGTTTACGATCTTGATGACCGGCGCGTCTTCGCTGTCGGTGGCAAGCCGATCCAGATCGATATCTTCGCGCTTGTTAGTCTGGACTTCGACGGACTTCCGCGATCTGCGCAGCTTCTTCGGCGGCCTGGCGCAGGACCTCGCTCATGTTGGCGCCGCCATGCACGCCGGAGAGCGCTTCCGCGACCGCCCGCTCGGTTGCGATCATCGGCACGATCTCGAGTTGAGTGGTGCGTTTGAGATCGTCGACCGCCAGCACGTTGGTCGGATCGGCCATGGCCACGAAAAGCTTGCCGTTCAAGCGCGCGATCGGGACGAGCTTGTTCTGCCGCGCCATGTCGCGCGGGACCAGGTTCAGAATGTCTTCCGGGATACTGATCTTGCTGAGATTGATCGGTGGCGTGTTTAGGCAACGGCCCATGCTGAAGGCCATGTCCTGTTCGGTGACAAATTGTTTGTCGGTCAGGATCTTGAGCAGCCGTCCGCCTTCGCTCTTCTGGATCGCTACCGCTTCCTCCAGCTGGTTAGGCAAAAGCAGCCCGTCCTCGATCAGGACGTCCGCGATTCGTTCTCCGAAAGATTTACTGCGCGCTCTCATTGGTTAGGCGCGGCTTTCCAGCCGGTAAATGGATTGCAGGCTCCGGACGATCGCGCGACGGCCGGGCCAGGTACCACATGACCGTGTAGTCGACCGATTGCTGCACCGCCTCCCGTCCTTCCGCGTCGAAACGGATTGCAGCACGCCACCATGATGGTGCGGCTGACGAGGTCGAAGGGGACGAACAGCCGCCCAAGCGTCAGATGCTCCGGAAGCATCGGCGCGATCTGTCGGTCGAGGTCGTAATATTCCAGCGGAACATAGGCGAACTGGGTCCGATCGATCAGGGCCGAAAGTACTTTCTCGAGCTTGTCGACATTGTCGCGGCAAAGTTCTTCCAGGAGCGAGACGGCCAGGGCCTGTCCGCTCAAATCCTTGTTTAAGCGCTGCACGTCCTGCAGCGCTTTACCCACCTGCTCTTCCTTGAACAGCTGCTGCACGATCAAAAATTTCGCGAGATGCTCGTCGCCGTGGTCGTCCGAGGTTAGCCGGCTTTTCCCTGGCCTGCGCGATTTCCGATGTCGATCAGCGATCCGTCTTTGACTCGGCGCCGCGGTCGCACCGGTCGGCGGCGTTTTGCGATGCGATTGCCTGCACCCGAGGCCTGCAGGCGAGTCTCGATGTCGCCGAGCATGGCCGAGGATGTCCGGCGCGTTGGGTTCCTTGGCCAGGATGGCTTCGCACTCCTGCATCGCCATGGTGTAGGAGCCGGCATTGAAATAGGCTTCCGCGAGCCGCCGGCAAATCTTCAGGCTGTCCTCAGCCTTGCCGATTTTGGCGTAGGCCTCCTTCAGAATCTCGAGCGACTGAGAATCGTCGGGATGTGTCTGAGTAATAGCCTCAAACATCTCGATCGTCTGAACGATCTGATTGTGCTCTTCTTCCGAGAGGGTGTGTTCCAGCACAGCGCGAGCTGAAAAGCTAGAAACATGCCCCTATGGCGACCCGGCGGGAGCCATCTCATGCTCATAATCTTGCTCGTGCTCGTAATCGAAATCAGCTGTAGCGGCGGTCTATGACCGCCGAATCAGCCTCTTTCCGGGGAGGGCGCATGCCTCGTGCGCCACTGAACGCGCCTCGCGTTCAGATCTTTCCTGCTCCTACCTGCTCGTGCTCTTAATCGATTTTGCCCGCTTTGAGCCGGCGGACGCGCCTCCCCAATCACGACCTCAAGAAATCGGCGCGTGATCCGCGCCTCAGGCTTGTTTCACGGAACCACTCACTATAAATTCCATGGCCCCGCGCCGATGAAGAACTCTACCCCGCCGTCCTATCCTCCCGTCCGCCGATCGCCGATCGCCGCCCTCCGCGTAAACGCCGCGGCGTTTACATTGATCGAGCTCCTCGTCGTCATCTCCATCATCATTATATTGATGGGCCTCCTTTTCCCGGCCTTCAAAGGCGTGCAGGAACAGGCAAAAAAAGTCCAGGCGAAGAACGATCTGACCCAAATGGTGAATGCGGTGAGTGCGTTTTACACCGAGTACGGTCGCTATCCGTTAGCCGGACAAGCGTCCGGTAAAGACGACTACTGGGTAACTGACACCAGCAACGCCGACTTGTTTCACGTCCTCCGCGCAGATGGAAGCGGTTGGGACGATCCAAACGGCGCCGATAATTTGAACCCGCGCCGCGTTGTCTTTCTGCAGATTCCATTCGCCAAAGATGCGACCAATCCAAAGAGCGGAATTGCGCCGAGTGGGAGCAATCGCGGCAAATATTACGATCCCTGGGGTAACACCTATCGGCTTCGCATCGACTGGGACTACGACAACCAGCTGCAAAATCCCTATACGCAGGGTGCCGGAGCCCCAGTCCTTAATTTCGGGGTGATCGCTTATTCGATCGGCAAGGATCAGCTGAGCGGCGCTGACAGCAACGGCGGGAGTTACAAGGTGGCAGGGCAATCAGGGACCGGAGACGACGACGTTCTCTCCTGGCAGTAGCGCTTCAATGTTTCTACGCGCGAGCACATCCGGCCACGGCATTGGCCGACAGCGGTCCCGCAGTTCGGACGGGTTCACCCTTTTGGAAATGCTCGTGGTCATGACGATCATCGCGATCGTCGCCCTTGTGCTTCTGCCCGCGGTCGGGACTCAATCGGGGCGCAGTATCGATGCAGCCGCGCGCCAGTTTCAGCAAGACCTGGATAATGCGCGCCTCACCGCCATCGCCGAGCGAACACGGACGCGCATTTTGCTCCCACAAGGCACGGGAGACTTTACCGGCGCAACTTCGGGAACGCCCTGGCCGATCGACGTCGGTCTTCGCGGCTATGTCCTAACGAGTGCCAACCGAACCGATGTGACCTGGCAACAGCGCGGAAAATGGAACCGCTTGCCGGACGGAGTTGCGATTGATTCCACCTTTGCCGGTTTTCCAACCCCGGCCCCAGCTAGCCCTAACATGGATATCGCTGCGACGAAGAATGGAACGAAGTCGTACACCTACACAGGCTCATACATCGAGTTTTTGGCGAATGGTTCCTGCAATCTCGATCCGACGGTTGCGCCCCAGACGATCAAGGTCGCTGACGGGTTTGTGAACCCGACCGGCTTTGTCGCCAAGAATGCTTCTCTTTACTGGCTCCTGACGGTGGATCCGCTCAGCGGCAGCGTTGTTCTCTCAAGTAAATGATCTCCAAGCGAACACGGGCGTTTTCCCTGGTCGAAGTGGTCGCCGCGATTGGTGTGGTCAGCTTTGCCGTTCTCGCCACCGTCGGTCTGTTGTCGGTCGCCGCCGGAACCAACAAGGACGCGCGGGATGAAGGACTGGCGGCGAGGCTCGCTTCGAATGAGTTCGAACGCCTGCGCGCGCTCAACAGCAACTTCCCCAGCACTTATGTTCAGCGTGCGTTCGATAGTAACCTCGCTGATCTCGGTCAAGTCTCGGGCAAGCCGTCGCACGACGCTGCCTATCTTTTTGATATCAACTTCAGCCCGCCGAGCGCGCCTCAAGGGACGCTGGTTTTGATTGATGGCGTGGTGAGTTACCCGGCTTTGGCGCCTGCCACGATTCAGACAAAACGTCACTTCACCACTTTGATGAACGTGCCCGTCCCCACTCCGGCCCCCGTTCCGTGAAAAGATCGATTCGCGCATTCACCCTCGTTGAGCTGCTGATCGCGGTGGCGATTACCTCTCTCCTCGTTGTGGTATTGGCCAATGTTGTTTCCGCGGCGCTTGGCGCCTGGCAGCAAGGCCGAAACCAAATCGATACCTTCGCCGGCGCGCGGCAGATGCTCGGACGCATCGCCGACGAATTGAAAGGAGCGGTCGCGTCCAGCCAGATTCAGTTTGTCGAGAATTCTGGATCTCTGAACTCGAGCATCAATTCACCAGTCTCTGGCACCGCCGAGAACCTCTTCTTTGTTGCGACCTATCCAAACATCGGTGCCGGCGATCTCTGCGTTATTGCTTATCGTTTGAACACGAACACACACACGCTGGAGAGAGCGTTTCTCGACAGCCAGACGGCCTGGAACAGTGCGACGTCGCGCTTCAAAGCAGACGGTTATGCCTCCTCCGTCTTGGTTTGGCGGCAAATGGCCAAGGGCGTGCTCGAATTTGAAGTGAAGGCGTATTCGCAGGATGATCTCGATAACGCCCGCGACAGTAGCGGCACCCCGCCGCAGCCATGGGATTCCGCCGGCGGCGGGACCTTCATGCAGAATAATGTCCCGCGCCGAATTCTCGTCCGTGCCCGCCTGATCGACGAAAAGAACCTCGTTACCTTGAGCAAGCTTCCGACGAACAGCACGCAGTATAACGACCTGGTGAAGCGCGCTGCTCGCGATTTCCTCGCCGACACTTCTCTTCTGTCACCGCACTAAGTTGAAAACTCCCTCATACCGAAACGGCTTCGCCCTCATCATCACCATTCTGTTGATGGCGTTGGCCGCGACCATTGTTATTAGCTACCTGATCAGCAGCCGGACCGAACGCGCTACTTCCTCGCTCTATTCGGCGCGTCTGCGCGCGAAGATGACCGCCGAAGCGGGCTTGGCTTCGGCCATTCAGGTTTTGCACGATAATACCCGCTACGGGAATTACGTGACGGCAATGCCGGCTCCCTTGCCGACTCCGGTGCCGATTTACACCGAAGTTTATCGGCCAACTGACCCCGCTACGCATGGGATTTTGGCCGGCGATTATCTAACGACAACCAATGCGGGCGGTGAGCTTCTCGTTTCCCGAGCTGCTACCACTGCCGGAACTCCGGCCGGTCCCGATCCGCGGCCCACGCCCGTTCTGGTCCCAAATCCGGTCACGGCAGGAGGCATCTTTGCCCTGCCCAGCCCGAACCCCACACTCACTCCGGAGGTTTTCCCAGCGAGCGGGTCGGGTGCGCCGACGGGAAACAGTTACAACTTCAACCAGGTCGTCCGCGTTGGGACTAACAACAATGCGCGATTGATACAGCCCTCGCCTACGCCTGCACCACCACCGGTACTGGGCCAATGGGTCAGGATGCGCAACGCCAACGGCGAACTTGTCGGCCGGTATGCCTTCTATGTCGAAGACGAGAGCATGAAGGTAAACCTGAATCAGTCCGGGAACTCGGCCGCGGTCATGCGGCCTGACGATTCCGGCACAGCGACAATCACTTCAACGCAGGTCCAGGAACTCGATCCCGCGGCGGTTCTCCCAACCAGCGCAAGCCGCAACAGTGCGGACTCCGCTCTGACCGCGGCCGGCGCGACCGGCTCCCGCTTTGGCAGCAAAGGCAGCGCGGCCGTCCTCGGTAACACCGATTGGACAACCAACATCGCCGACGTCACGCCAATGACAACAGTGACATCGCGCGACGACCTAACGACTGCGAAAGGGTGGAAGAGGCTGGACTTGAATACCCTGGTCGGAGCAGCCGGAGACAACACCGCCAAAATTACCTTGGCAAAACGGCTCTCCGATTGGATTCGCGATGCCTGGACCGGCCCGGTCACGCTCGCGAATCTCCAGAGCTTTCAAATCTTCAACGATGAACGACTTCGGCTTCAGCTCGCGGCGAACATCATCGATTACATCGACCCGGACGGAATTCCGACGGATCTCGGGAATTACGAAAACGGCGCGCTCAACCCAATTCCGGATCCGACCAGCGACCCGCAAAACAATACTGGCTATCCAATTATTGGGATAGAGAGAGGGCCATACCTTGTCGAAGTAGACGTCGTTTACACCGCGACCAACGTGAGTCCAGCGGTGCCGGGCCAGGCGAACATAGCAATGAGTTTCCGATTCAACTTCTTCAACCTCTTCGATCGGGATCTGACGCTCGGAAACTACATCCGCACCATCCGGATCAAGGGGATCCCCGTGATTGTGAAGAACTCCGCGACCGTGCTCGACCACGAAAGCCAGGTTTACACGATCACTGTCGGTGGTTCGAGCTCCTCAGCGAATTCGGGAACGATCCCTGACGGTGTCGTTCCATGGGGTGGTGATTACGTTGCCAACGGCACGCAGGGGGCCAAGACGTTCAGATCCAACAATATTTTCACTGAGCAGGTCAGCTACTCTAATGACTCGAGCCTGACCCAATTCGAAGCCGGCATGCTCTACGTCGACATGTATGATGCAAACAATAAGCGCATCGACTCAGTGCGCATCGCCTTAAACGATCGCCAGGCCAAGTATTCGAATGGCAGCGTGACGCCTAACGACTTCCTGCAAGCAAAGCAAGCAGCGGCATCGATCAACGCGACTTACACCCTCGTCGCCAGTGGCACCAATGTCGATTTTGGTGATCCGCGTTATCGCCCCGGCACGCAGACGCAAAGAATCGTGAACCTGACCAGGACCGACACGACCAGGTTTACCTCTGGGACCCAGTCCGGCGATGACAAGGCTGAACAGGATTGCCGCGCGTATTCGGTGGATTGGTACGATTATCTTGGAGATCGCCCGTTAGTCTTTCACCGGGACGGCCCCATGTTAAGCATCGGCGAACTTGGCAATGTCTCGGCCTGCGAATTCCCTTGGCGGACCGTTTATCTGCAATACGCCGGCAGGACCCAAAACACTACCGACGCGACAATAGGCCCGATGGTTCAGGATCGACGCGGATCATCCTCTGCGGCGGCAAGCAATCCCGGCCTCCTTCCGCAGGATTATGTCCTGCTTGATCTATTCAAGACGACGCCTGCCACCATCAGAGACGGATCGGTGAACTTGAATTCACAGTTTTACGTGGCCAACAACAACCTCGTGACCCAAGGCGCCCCGCTGTCGCTCTTTCTCAATTCGCCCGTTGGCGGTCCGAGTCCGATACCGGCGGTGGCGCCCACGCCGCCTCCGCCCATTTACATGAATGCATCACAGGCATCCATTATCGCTTCACTCGTGGCGGGCCGGAGAAGCGCGATGATTCCGGCAGCCAGCAGCCCATGGATCGCCCCCGCGACTGCCTCATCGCTCCCCAACGACAACAAATATAAGGCGCCGTATTTCACCATCGGCGAAGCCGCCGCTGATGTCAGTCGCGCGGTCAATTCGAGCACAAACAGCACCACAAATGGGAACTCTCCCTCGCGAGCGCACAGTACCTGTCACCTTCAGTGCTTTAAAAAATCAGCCGACACAGGCGACCACTTACATCCGGAATCTCGCGACCGATGTTCAAGTGGAAGCGCCCTTCAGAAAGGTTAGCTCGGCAATCACCACCCGCGGGAATACTTTTCGGGTCCTTTACGTCGGTCAAACCATCAAAGACCTGAACAAGAATGGAATTGTCGACAGCGCCGCGGAAGTTCAAGCCGAATACCTGGGCGAAGCCTATGTGGAGCGGCAAAGTGTCTACGGCAGTCCCATACCTTCCTCATCCAATCAGGATGCGGTGGGTACGGTCGACAGCGCCTATCGAATCGTCTCCAGCCGCGTGATCACGGAATGAAATTACTACGTTTACTTCTCCCTTTGACTGCAGTTGTCGCCGGCGCTGCCCCGTCGCCGGCCCCACCCGCGCCCAAGATTACTTCCACGTCGCCCGCCTTTTGGGCGGTAAACGTGAATGCCGCCGCGCAAAGCAAAATCACGCTGACTTTCGATCAGCCCATGCACCCTGCCTTTTCCGCATGGCTCGGACGCAGTAGCGTTGCGCCGGAAATCGATTTGAACTCTACGATGACCCCGGACCGCACCAGCGTTTCCACTTCAGTGAAGCTGCAGCCCGGCAGGGTTTACGTGCTCGCACTAAACGAGAAAAAAATCCCGGGCGTCGGCTTCCAGAACGACAACGGAATTTCAGCCCAGTCCTATTATCTCGTCTTTCAAACACTGGGCACGCCGAAGCCCGAAGATGCTCCACCCGTGCTGGTTCGTTGCGCGCCCGCCAACGGCGCGACGATTGATCCGGCTAAGACAGCGGGCATCACTCTGTTCTTCGACAAGCCGATGAAGCCGGATAAACAAGGACTGCATCTTTTTGAAAACAATGCGCCCGTTGACCTTTCCAAGGCGCGCTTCGCTTATTCACCCGACGGAAAGAGCTTCACGCTCTACTGCGGATTCAAGCCATCGACGTCTTACCGTGTCGAGTTGAACAGCGTAAATGACATCGGGTTCGCCAGCAAAAATCGCATCCCGCTCTGGCCTCTTCAGTTCGCCTTCAACACCGCGCGTTGAGCAACGCGGCGCTCCCGCTCAGCGCACGTCTGCGACCAGGCCGGTCGCGTAACAGCGCGCGCAGTTGCCGTGCTGCGGCATCTCGTCGGCGTGATCCTTATGAAAGGCGATTCCCATTCCTCTGCAGTCCGGACACACTTTGTACCCTGGCAAAACTTTCAGCTCACGATAACCGACCCCGACACAAACCGGGCAGGTCTGTGCGCGCGAGCCGACTTTGCTCGGTCCATGCACGACGACCACGCGTTCACCGCGACAGAGAGGACAGATGATCTTGCGAATCTCACTCTGAGGCGCGACCGAGGCGGCGGGCTTCACCGCCCGAAGTCTTTCGAGCTCCTGGTTGAGCCCGGAGATCTTCGTGTCCTCCCACCAGGCGAATCCTCCCAGTCCGACAAAAGCGAGCAGCGCCAGAAATTTCACGAGTCAGGAAATAACAGCGGCAGGTAATGACAGACCACGCCGCGTACATCAAGGTTTTTTGTTAGGGAGGGGCGCGCGGCGCGCGCCCCTTATTGGTTGTTGGTTATCGGTTATTGGGAAAGATGGGGAGGAGGCAAACTCCTGGTGATCAGTTATTTGTTATCGACCAATAGCTATCTGGTATCAGTTGTCAGTTATTGGTGGGACCGCCAAATCCGCGGACGCGACAAGCGCGTCCCTCCCATGGCCGATCGCCTCCGCTGATAACCATTAACTAGTAACGGATAATTGGCGTTTTTCTTGCTTGAAAAACGCCATGATCACCGCTTTCGCGCCTCGCCTTTCCAAGAACGATCTCCTTCGCCTCACCGTTTTCTTTCTCCGCTGCGCGTCGGTCGGCGCGGCCGTACTCTACGCCGTCGCCAGTCGCTAAGGCGCGAGGCGGGTTCTCGGTTATTTGTCAGTGGTTATCGGTCGATGCGAACGCGAGTCGCGTTCGCTGGCGCGATAAGCCGCAGTTCGCCAATCCGGCAGCCTTCGGAGCGCGCTCCCCCCGCACATGATTCGTGTACATTCGTGTTCATTCGTGGTTGAAAGAACGGGCCGATCGGTGATCGGCCCCTACCTAGGCGACCGCCGACCGCCGACCGCCGACCGCCGACCGCCGACCGCCGACCGCCGACCGCCGACCGCCGACCGCCGACCGCCGACCGCCGACTGCTGACTGCTGACTGCTGACGTCCGCACGGCGACGCCAATGCTATGGGTTATTGCTATCGAGCCGGCCGCATTAACGGCTCGTCAGCGGGTAGTTACATGGTAATCTAAGGGATGGACAAAACAGTCCACGCCCCGTCGACCTTCGCCGAAGCTGAGAAGAAGGACCGCGAATTCTACAAGAATCTCTCCGGGAACGAACGGTTGAGCATTCTGCTGAAAATCATCCGCCATGAGCCTGAACAGCGACTTGAGAGAATTTGTCGCGTTACTCAACTCTCGCGGAGTTGATTACGTTGTCGTTGGAGCTTACAGCCTCGCCTTTCACGCGCGGCCGCGTTACACCGGCGATTTGGACATCTTGATCAAGCCGTCTCCGGAGAACGCCGCAAAGATCGTCGCGCTTCTCCAAGAATTCGGGTTTAACGGCGGAGCCTTCACCACCGAAAAGTTCACAAAGCCCGATCAGATTATCCAGTTGGGGCGGATCCCGAATCGAATCGATTTGCTCACCGGAATATCCGGCGTCTCGACCGAAGACGCCTTTGCATCGAAAGTCGCAGGCGAAATTGACGGTCTTCCGGTGCCGATCTTGAGCAAAGAATTGTTGATTAGGAACAAACGTGCCGTGGCGCGGCCGCAAGATCTGGTCGACGTGGAATTGCTGGAGGGCGAAAGTTAGAAAAAACGAAGACGCGTGAACGCGAGGGCGCGTTCACTGGCGCGCGAGGCGCGCGCCCTCCCCGGAAAGATTCGTGTTCATTCGTGGTTGTAGCTCCCAGGAAATGCGGACGAGCCGGAGCTCGTCCCTCCCAGAGCGAATAACAGAGAACCGATAACTCGCGCTGCGAAGCAGCGCGTCAGTGCTGCTGCAGCTGTTGCTGCATCTTCAGCATCCTGATCGCATCACGCAGCTCAGCGGCCCGCTCGTAAAGCTCGCCAGCCACGGCGCTCTCCATCTCCCGCTCCATGATCTCGAGCTTGCTCAGCGGACGCTTGGCTCGCACTTCCTCCAACCATTCATCCAGAAAAGCGATCTCTGAGCTTTTGGCCGCCAATTCGGGTGTGCTCGACTGGTTGAAGAAATCGGCAATCCCGTCGCGACCTTCCTGAATCTCGGCCATCGCTTCGGCGAACTTTCCCTGGGCCAACAGGATCGAAGCTTTCGCCCGCGTATTCATCATCAGCACGTAGGGACGAAACTGTTGTAGCGTCCAGGAAAGATCCTCGCGATCGGTGTGATCGGTGACAAACGTAAACAGGTCGAGGTTTCGCTGCGTGTCGCGCACCACCCCCGCGAACTCGTTAATCTGAAACAAACTCAGGTAGCGATGGTAATATTGGATCCCTTCCTGTTGCAGCTCGGCGCACTGTTCAGAGCTGAGGCGGTATTCTTCGCCCCGTTCTTCCGCGCGCAACGCCCGCTGCTGGTGATAAGTAAGCAGGGACTCACAACCGTTCGGTCGCAACCCGTCCGGGCGGCCGCTCATTTCCATCTGCAAAACCCCGAGGTCGATTCGGAGCTGTAACTTCTCGCGACCGTCCAGGCCGAGGATCTTGCGCACCTTGATCGCGCCGGATTCGTGCGGCCAATCCTTCAGGATCGTGTTGAGGTCCAAACTCATCTTACGAGAAAGCATCGGATATTTAACGTTCGATTGTCAATAAGGTCGCGGTTTGCCAGAAGTGGCGAGGAGGGCGGCATGTCGAATTAGACGCGTTGGCAGCGCCATTGTTCAACGCCTCTGGGCAGGCACTTTTTGGTGCGTCCGCGCGCTGGACTAGAGCTCCCTCTAGCGGCGGTCTCTGACCGCCGCATTCTTTGCGGACGGATTTGCGACGGTCAGAGACCGGCCGCTACAACGGACCAAGAGGCGAGCGACGACTCGACGGAGTCTCGCCCCACCGATAACCTCAGGCAGTGGAAGGCGAGATCGACGCATTCGTCCAATACCTGGCGGTGGAGCGTGGGCTTTCGGAGAACTATCAGCTTTCTACACGGCGTTCGCTCGAAGAATTCGCCCGCTGGGCAGCCGAACGAAAAAACGTCCTCAAGCCGGCAGCCGTCGATCTCGCTTTGATCAGTGATTACCTCGCGGAGCGAAAACGAAACGGCCTGGCCGCCTCCTCGATCAAGCTCATCGTGGTGGCTTTGAAGATCTTTTTCCGTCACCTCACCGCCAAAGGCTTCTTGAAGGCGGACCCGGCAGAGGCGTTAAGCCTGCCTCGCATAGAACGTTATCTCCCCGAAACGCTGAACGAACTGCAGGTGCAACAGTTGATCGACAGCGTCGATACCAAGGTTCCGCTTGGGCTGCGCGATCGGGCGATAATGGAGGTGCTCTACGCGAGCGGATTGCGCATCTCGGAACTGGCGCAGGCACGGCTCGAGAACTTCTCACCTGACGAAGGCATCCTGCGTGTGACCGGCAAAGGCAACAAAACACGGCTTGTCCCGGTCGGACGTAAAGCCTGCGAAGCACTCGATCGCTATCTCGCTTCCGAGCGACCGAACCTGGTAAAGCCCCGGAGCGGCAGTGAGATCTTTCTCTCCGCGCGAGGAACCCCGCTGACAACGGTTCGGATCTGGCAAATTGTGAAAACGCACGCGAAGCGTTCCGGCCTGCAGGCGAACGTTTATCCACACCTGTTGCGACACAGCTTCGCCACGCATCTGCTCAGCAACGGCGCCGATCTGCGCATTATTCAGGAGATGCTCGGCCACGCCGACATATCGACCACGCAGGTCTACACTCATGTGGATCAGCAGCGGCTGAAAGCGGTACACCGCCGGTTTCATCCCCGAGCTTAACTCGGGGCTGAAACCGGAAGCACTGAATTCCAAGTTCCAGCATCCTCGCCACGGCGAGTCCGTCCTTTGGCGGACAAAGAAACTCCAAGCTTCAATAACCAAAAGAGCCTCGGCGGATGTTTATTGCGCGCAGCGCAGGTAGGGGCCGTTCACCGAACGGCCCGTTCGGTTGTCTTTAACCTGGGGACGAGAGTGCGGCGGTCAGAGACCGCCGCTACAAGGGAAGACGCTCCCCGGAGAATTCTAGCTTAGCGTCACTCCTCGGTCTCTTGGAATTTGGTGCTTGGGATTTGGAATTTCTCGGGTGACGCTGTCACCGGCGTGTCCCGGATCATCCTCTTCATCCTGACCATTGTGGTCGTCGTCCTGGCCGTTGGTTATGCTGTGCGGTCGCACCGGGCCCCGACGCTGCAAATCGCCGCGCTTCTTCCGCATGACACCGTCGCGGTTGTGCACGTTCCAGATTTCGAAAAGACGCGCAACGAATGGCACGACTCGGAGATCTACCGCCTCTATACCGAACACAGTGTGCAGGATTTCCTGCGCAAACCCCTATCGCGCCTGCCAGCGACGCATTACACGGAAACGCGCAAACGACTGGAAGATCTCGATCCCAAAGACGTTTTCGTCGCACTGACATCAATCGCCAACGACCACCCCACCATAGCGCTGGGATTCCGATACCGTGGCAGCCAGGACAACGCCGAAAAGGTGATCGGCGAATGGCGGACGAACTTGCTGGGCAAGGCGCCGGGCGCGACCACGGAAACAGTCACCTACCAGAAAGCGCAGATCCAGGTCGCCCACGTCGGCAGCAACGACATTTGTTCGGCCTACAGCGGGGCCTGGTTTTTCGCCGGCAACAACCTCGATCTGCTCAAGTCTCTAATCGATCGCGCCGGTACCATCGTAAAAACTTCTGCCGACTCGTTAGCCACGGACGAGCGATTTCGCCAGGCGATGGCCCATTTGCCGTCCAGCTATGGCTTCAGCTTCTACTTTCAGCCACAGGCTTTCGCCGAGAAGCTCAGCGCGCTGCGACAGAAAAATCCGGGGGCAAATGCAGGCCAACTCGAACTCCTTTCCAAGATCCAAAGCGTCTGCGGTGCGACGCGCTTTGATGGCAGCAAACTGCACGACTTTTATTTCGTCGGCATGCCTGAGTTGGTGAAGCACGGGGATTTAAACCGCGGCTCGCTCGCGCTAACCACTGCCGACACCTTTTTTTACGCCGCCAGCCTCGTCGACATGTCGCGTCAATTTAGCCTCGTCGACGCATCCCCGAGCAATGCCTATCTCGGGGCAAAATTGCAGAGCATTGGACGCGGGCTGGCCGCGGCTGGAATCACTGCGAAGGAATGGGAATCCGCGTTTGGAAACGAAGTCGGCATCGTGAGCGACTGGAGCGGCGCCAGCCACTGGCCAACACCGTTGTTCGCTTTCGCGGTGAAGGATTTCGCCAAGGCGAAGCCGATGGCCGCCGCACTCGCTCACATTCTCGACGATGATGCGCAATGGTCGGAGAGCGAGAAAGATGGCGTCCACTATCTCTCGTCGGTTTACCGGATGGGCTTCGTCGCGTTGCAGCCGACCGTCGCGATATCACAGCAATTCATGGTACTCGGACTCGATCTCGCCGCGGTGCAGGGGGCGCTGGCCCGCGCCAATACCGGCGGAGCCACGCTGTCGGCGACGGGCGCGTTTAAAGACGCGGCGCGCAGTTTGCCTGCGCCAGGTCAAAGCTTCACCTATCTCGATCTCGGCCTGCTTTACGCCCGATTGGATGCGGCACTCCGGCCGATGCTGTTGATGGGGGCTGCCTTCATGCCGGCGATGAACGACTACGTCGATATCGGCAAGCTCCCGGAAGCTGAGATAATCAAACGCCACCTCACGCCCATCGTTTCGTCACAGCGTTATGATCAAAACGGCTACGCGGCGGAGTCGATCGGCCCGATCACGGTGTCGCAAGCGGGATTGGCACTAATCGGGGCCGGCGTTGCCGGTGCGGTCGGTTATCAGCTGCAATCGAAGGGTGGCCTGACTTCCCCCGGCATGTCATTCCCTCCCGGAAAGTCGGTGCCGCCGCTAACTTCGCCGACGCCCGCTGGCACTCCCTGACACTCGTTTGCGCGAAAACAGGGCCGGTACGTCACCCTGTGCCAAATCGGCTCACTTAGGCTGCCAAAAGCTATCGTTTCTGAGAGAAATGGAGTGCGATTTGGCCGAAACGTGTTATCATCCCAGACCTATGGCTATTCTTAAGAAAAATGCATTTTCGCGTCGAGTTCCTGATCTGGTGACAGAGGAGCTGGTGGCGGTACTGTCGCGTCGTGCATCGTTCGAATTCAAGCAGCTTTTCGACATCGTGCATGAGAACCTCCGGGCTCGAAATGCAGCCAGTGGTGGCGAAGAGATGCTTCGGCTCCGCGCCTATGAGAAATTGCAGAACCTGGTGGCGCGTGGAGCGGTGAAAAAGAATGGCAAGAAATACAAGGGTCTTCCTTCAGCGCTGGCCAACGCAATCGCTCCGCAAAACGGGCACCTCGCTCCGGTAAGATAAGAGGGGCGCCAGCGGCGCTCTTTCGGTAACGCACGCTTTATGTTGCAAGATTATCTGCCAGTTCTTCTGCAGATCATCGTTGCGATGGCTTTCGCCGGCGGTGCACTGCTCGTCAGTGTCATCGTCGGCAAAGCAGGGCGGCGCTCGCAGACCAAGGACATGGCCTACGAATGCGGCATGATCCCGCAGGGCGAAGGCCAGGCCCGCTTCAGCGTGAAGTTTTACCTGGTCGCGATGCTCTTCATTCTTTTCGATTTGGAAATTGTTTTCATTTATCCGTGGGCGGTCGTTTTTCGCGACATGATCGGAGGAGACGGCGCCGGAGCGGCCCGGGTGGCGCTCTTCCCGAGCGTATTCTGGAGTATGCTCGGCTTCGTCAGCATTTTGATGGTGGGTTACATTTACGCGCTGAAGAAAGGCGCCTTGGATTTTAGGCGCTAGCCTAACCAGTTGACCTCGAAGTGCGAGTGAGGCGAAGCCCTACGACGCCCCGCGCAGTTGAATTTTCCGCCAGTTTTGTCGTCCAATTTCAAGCTCCTGAGTTATTCACAACCGGCCGGTCTCTTAGTCAACGAGCAAATATGGGAAACGCTCGAAAGCGGCTTGCGCGGGTAATGGGAACCGCCTAATACCTTTAGCTTCCATGATCCACCATATCGTGCTCTACAAGCTGAAGCCGGAGGTGACTCCGGCGCGGGTCGAGGAGATGATGATGAATACCCGCATGCAGCTGCTGAAGATCCCCGAGGTGTTGAGCATCAAATGCGGCAAGCGCATCGATCCCGAAATGCCCTGGCCATTTTTCATCGCGATCGATTTCGAATCGATGGATAAGTACGGAATTTTCCGCGAGGACCCGATTTTCGTGAAGTTCATGGAAGAAGTCATCAAGCCGAACACGTCCGACGCGCTCAGCCTCGATTTCGAAATGGATCCCGGCAAGGACGTGCGGTTTTCCTGAAGCACGTTGAACCGTTTAGCCGTTGAAGCGTTAAAACGGGTCGGCGTTCGCTTCGACGCTTCATTTAACGCTAACGATCAAGATCGCCCGTGAATAAGAAAGCCATTCTTCTGGCGGGCGGCGCCGGGCACGCGCCTGTTCCCGCTGACCAAGATCGTCTGCAAGCAGCTGCTGCCGGTCTATGACAAGCCGATGATCTGTTATCCGCTGGCCACCCTGATGCTGGGCGGGTTGCGCGAAATACTGATCATCTCGACGCCGAAGGATCTGCCGATGTTGCGCGACTATTCTCGGCGATGGCGACCGGCTCGGATCCGCCTCGAATATGTGGAACAGGCTAAGCCGGACGGAATTGCGCAGGCATTTTTGCTCGGGGCCGACTTCATCGGCGACTCCGGCGCTTCGCTCATTCTCGGAGACAACATTTTTTACGGGAAACTCGACTTCTATCGCGAATGCGCTGGCGATCGAAAAAGGCGCCTGCATTTTCGGCTACCAGGTGCGCGATCCCGAACGCTACGGTGTCGTTGAGTTCGGCGCGGACGGTAAGGCAATCAGCCTGGAGGAAAAGCCGAAGACACCCAAAAGCCACTACGCCGTTCCCGGGCTTTACGTTTACGACAATCGGGTGGTGGAATTTGCCGAGGGCTTTAAATCCTTCTGCGCGCGGTGAACTGGAGATCACCGATCTGAATCTGCGCCTATCTCGAGCGCAATGAATTACACGTGAAGCCGCTTGGACGCGGCATGGCGTGGCTGGATACCGGGACGCAAAACAGCCTGCTTGAAGCGGGCAACTACATCGCCACGATCGAGCACCGACAAGGTTTAAAGGTCGCCTGTCTCGAAGAGATCGCGCTCCGCATGGGCTTCATTACCCAGACGGAGTTGGGCGCGCTGATCGATGGCGTTCCCAAAGGGGAATACCGCGACTACCTGAAGATGGTCTGCGACGAAGGCGTCGGCGCGTTCCCGTCTAAGCCGTAGAACGAGGCACTCCGAAACGGCGGTCATAGACCGCCGCTACAGTGAGCACTAGCCGGAGCCACCTTCAACGCGAAGCTTCACACTGCGGGTACTGTAGCGGCGGTCTATGACCGCCGAACTGTGGGGGAAGAGTAAAAACAACCCTGGGGCTTTGCCCAGGCTGGATTGAGTTCGCGCCGTTGGCGCTGAGGCGAGAAGAGCAGCCGATACGGCTGCCATCACAGCGGAGAATCTCTCACTCGCTTCCGGGGGGTGCTCGCGCGCGTGAAGAGCTGGCGGCAAAAAACCGGCGTAATCGCTAGCGCGGCTGCTCGCGCAGGAGGCGACTGGCATCGGCGAGGACCTTGGTCACGCCATCCGGTGCGAGCGCGTCATAATAGTTCCGGATATTCCCGTGGCGATCGACCAGAACAAAACGAGTGCTGTGCACCGGTTGCCCTTCATCCCCGCCGGTATCTGACACGCCTAGTTTGAAACTATTGACTGACAGGTCGTAGAGCCGGCTCTTCGGTCCGGTTAAGAAATCCCAGCGATCCGGCGCAGCCTTCAACTTTTCCGCGTAACCCCGCAACACTTCCGGTGTGTCGGTATCGGGATCGACCGTGAAAGAGACGAGACGGACATCCGTGTTTGCCAATGGCTTCTGCAATTCGCTCATCCGGGTGCTGATGATCGGACAGGGACCACGGCAGCTGGTGAAAACAAAATCTGCGATCCAGATTTTTCCGGCGAGATCGCTGCTGCCAAAATTTTGGTTCAGCTGATTAGTCAGGGTGAACTGACCGACCGGACCATAGTTAGGCAAAGGACGGTGCGCGAGGGCCGCAGCTTCCCACTGCCGGAGCAAGACCAGGCCAAGCGCGACCGCGATCGGAAAGAGGAGAAGCGTCCACTTCCAAATCTTCCAGAAAGAGAAGGTCCGCGCTGACTCCGCTGGAATAGTGACAGAGTTCATAACTTAGTCGCAACCAGCGCGATGAGGAGAAGCGGCAGGTAAATGATGGAGGTAAAGAAGAGCCGGCGAGCGGCGCTCGTGTTGCGATGCTTGAGAAAGCTCATCCCCATGGCCACATAAGAGCCTCCAAGAAGAAGCTCGATCGGAACATAGATCGCTGAGACCACGCCGACAAATGCCGGAAGACCGGCCACTCCCAGAAGGAGCATGGCGAAGAGCACACTTTGGCTGGCGCTGCGCGCGCCGGTTTCATCGTCGTTCGAAATCATCTGGAATCCGGCCCGTGAATAATCGTCACGGCACATCCAGGCGATGGCGAAGAAGTGTGGAAGCTGCCAGAGCATCATGATGGCGAACAAGCTCCAGCCGCCGGCGTCGATCCGGCCGCGGGCGGCGGCCCATCCAATGAGCGGTGGCAAAGCTCCCGGAATGGCGCCGACCAGCGTGTTGAAGGTGCTGATCCGTTTCAGCGGCGTGTATGCGAAAATGTAAATAACGATCGTTAGGGCCGCCAAGAATGCGCTGAGCGCATTGCAAGTGATGGCGAGATAGACAACGCCGAACAGGCAACAGACCGTGCCGGCAATGAGCGCTTCAGTGGGACTCATCCGGCCGCCCGGGAGCGGTCGCAGTTTGGTCCGCTCCATCAGGGCGTCCACGCGGCGTTCCCACCATTGGTTCAATGCCGCCGCGCCTGCCGCCGCCGCCGCTGTTCCAATCATCACGTGGAGGAAGAGCGTTCCGCGGACAGGAGAAGCGGCTGCGAGGTAGTATCCCACCGCGGTTGTCATCAAAACGAGGAGAGTTAAGCGTGCCTTAACCAATTCTGCGTAATCAGAACCAATCCCCGCTCGGGCAGAAGCGGATGGGATGTGCGATCCAGTTGCCGAATCTGCCACTTCCGATTTCATACGAGAACCGCCACACCGGCCGTCGTCTCGGCGCCACGCATGTCTGCCGCCGGCGAGGAAAGTCGAAGCGCCAGGCTGGTAATGGAGACGCCGAGAGCAAACATGATCGCTCCAACGGCAACGTGCGCGGTGGCGATATCGGCCGCCTTGTTACTCCAGATCGTCCACGCGCCGAGTGTGATTTGAACAAAGAGGCCGGCCGTCCAAACGAACAACAACCGACCAATCGCCGGCACGGTGGAATCTTGACGGCGGTACACGTTCACGGCTGCGAGGATTGCGCCAAAAACAAGAACGGCGCCAAAGCGATGTGCCATCTGCAGCCAAACCTGGAAAGCGTTCACATCCGAAAGACCGCGGGCGTCACGCCAAATGTTAATCCTCTCAAGTGCGGCGGGACTGGTGTCGGGCAACCAGTGTTGATAGGCCGTTGGAAAATCGAGGATGGAGAGATCCTTGTGTTCATGCCGCATGGTCGCGCCCAGAATCATTTGCCCGTAGATCAACAAAGTGGCTAGGAGCGCGATGCGCGCGACCCGGCTCAATCCGGCAGTGGAATTGCCTAACAACCGACGCCGCCAGGCTGCGCTTCGCACCACGCCGATAAAGACGATCAGTCCGAGGAACGCTTGCGCCAGCGAGGCGTGAAACACTCCGATCTGATCTTTAACAGGGTAACGCGTAACCCTCCGAGCACGCCTTGCAGGATCACCGCCAGCAGTGCGATGACACCGAGCCGTCGAACCCACGGCCGCGTATCGACTCGCCATAACCAGATCGCAAAATGATGGTCAAGAATCCGACGGTGGAAGCGATCAGCCGATGAGTGTGTTCGAAGAGTATCCCGCCAACCCATTTCGAAACCGGGAAGAGAAACATGTTGTAACCGAAGGTGGTTGGCCAATCCGGCACGGCGAGTCCCACGCCTTTGCTCGTGACCATTCCCCCGCTGCAAATAAGCAGCAGCGTGGCGGCGGCGAGGAACCAGATGAAGCGGTTCAGCCAGCGGTCAGAAGCGGGTCGCGCCATAAGCAAACGATAGCTGAACCGGATGGGAAGTCGAAGCTCCGGCCGGTGCAGCGCGCGTGACTACAAGAGTAACTGCCGTCACTGAGGCGGCAGCCACAAGGGCTTACGCTTGCGGTTGTGAGGCCGGCGAAGCGGCCGGAGCAGGCACAGGTGACGCGGCTGGATTCGTGTTCTTGGGCGCACCTGCAGGCGGAATGCTGCCCGGCGTCGGACCGGAACTCGGCTCGCCGGCCGGCCGCGTGGTCGCTGCCGGGGCGCTCGCGCTGGGCGGACAGTTCCTGGCGTTCCTTCAGCCAAGCCTGGTAATCAGCGGGTGAATCAACCACGATAGTCCCTTTCATTCCGTAATGACCAAGGCCGCAAAGCTGGCCGCAAACAATCTCGTAGCTGCCGGTTTTGATCGGTTTAAACCACATCGGGATGATCGAGCCGGGAATCGCGTCCTGGGCGATGCGCATGTGCGGGAGAGCGAAATTGTGGATCACGTCCTTGGATGAGATCTCCACGATGACCGGCCGATCGACCGGCACATGCAGCTCGCCGGTGAAGGTCGAGATCGTCTTTGGATGCCGGGATCGTTCGAATCAAGGCCGAGCGGATTGTTGTTGCTGACCAGATGGACGTCGCGACGACCGAACATTCCGTCCGGCCCGGGCATGTGAAAGTTCCAGTTGAACTGCTGCCCGACGGCGTGAACCAGAATGGCATCTTTGGTTTTCGGGAAACTCGTTAACGCGTTTGGCCCAAATGGGAATGGCGAAACCGACCAGCAACACGGCGTCGATGAGCACGACCGAAAACTCGAGGTGCGTCGAGATTCCGCTCTTCACGCCGTGATGATCTGCGCGCGGCTGCCGGCTCCGGCGAAACCGGACCAAAACGTAGATGAAATAAATGCCGACCAGCCGACGAAAAGCGCGGCCATGAACCAATGAGAAAACTCAATGATGTGATCGATCTGGTAAGCCGTGCTCGGAAGCATTCGGCGGCTGGCCGAGAAACTCGTTGATCAGGGCGAGACTATTCATACTTGTCCAAATTTTCCTCGACCAGCTGCTGATGTGGCTCCAGCGGCATGCGGCTGTGTCGCCAAATGCTGTAGCTGAACGCGCCGATTCCGCCGAGAACCGCCATGACGGCGCTGAACAGGAACCAGATCGCCACCGCCATGTGTTCGCGTTTCCTTTCCGTCCTTGGCCCCGTAGCAGAACGAGCAGGCCATCGCCTGCTGCGAAGGGCGAGCAGCAGCGAGAACGACAGTGAGATAACGGAACTTCGCCTTCATGTGATGATCCCTAACCGTTTCATCTTCCGATAAAACCAAACGCCGTAAACCACCAGGCGCGACAGCGGCTGCGAAAGAACCGATCGCGCCGCCGAGATAGATCGAGCTGCCTTCCACCAGGTTGACCCAGATGCACCAGACACCCGAGCGCGAGCGCAAGCAGCGTCGAGAAGATGATGAAAATAAAATGGAAAGCTTTGAGCGACATTTCTCAGTGAACAATTGGGTTATACCAGGCCAGGTAAGTTAGCCAGAAAAGGCCGAGCACAAAAACAACCGTAAAAATCAGGATGCGGTAAATCAGCCGCTTCTCCGCGGCGAGGTGCATGAAGACGAGCACCGACCAGCGACAACCTTGATCGACGCGACGAGCATGGCGACGGCGATGTTCAGTTGCCCACCGCGTGAGGGCGCGATGTTGATGTGGAAGAGCCAGGAGAAGAATCCGCCGAAATCGACGTAGGAAAGCGCCACCGTCAGAACGGTGAAGACGATCAGGAGCCCGCCGACCAAGCAGTAGCGCATTCACGTGCTGCTGCACGCCATGGGCGTATTCCTCGTGCTCGCTCGGATCCTGTGCGATGTCAGGCGGATTGTTCATGGCTTAGAGCAAATAAAAGAGCGGGAAAACAAAAATCCAGACCAGATCGACAAAGTGCCAGAAAAGGCCGCAGACTTCCACGCGATTAGCCAGGTGCTCGGGGTTGCGCTGGTAGAGCCTCTTGCTGACCGGCAGCCACATATAAATAAAAACCAGCACCCCGCCGAGGACGTGCAGACCATGCAGACCGGTGATGGTGAAGTAGGTCGCAAAATAGTTGTTATGCCAGGGACCGAAGGATGTGATCCGTTCGACATCCGCCTTCTCGATCGTGCCGATCTTTTCGGTGGGCGGAACATAGAGGAAATGCGGGCCGATCGTTGGTCGGATTGTCGGATCGGTGTAAACCGGATCGAGCGCCGATCTCGATACTCCTTGGCGTTGGGATCATTCAGCGCCTCGGGATTATGCAGATGCCCGGTGATTTCGATGCGCGGCTCAAGGCCCTTTTCGGTCCGGCGCTCGTTTCCGAGATACTTCTCGTACTTGGGCAGCGCTTCCGTTTTGATGAGAGCGCCGAAGTGCTCGAACTTTTGCGGCCACTCGTAACTGAGCTTGACCACGAGGAAGGTGACGCCGCAGAGGATGGTAATCAGCATCCACCACCAATAGGCACGGTAGCGGCGCATCTTCAGCGAAGCCCAGGCCAGGACCACGGTGACCGACGAAAGAATCAGGATGGCGGTGTTTCCGGCGCCGACCGGGACGTTGAGCAAGCCGTGCGGCCACATCCCGGGCGCGGCATCGAGCCGCAGAAAAATGTAGGCGGAGAAAAGGCCGCCGAAGAGCATGACTTCGGAAGCGAGGAACAGCCAGATGCCGATCTTGGCATTCCAAAGGCCGGTATCGGGCCGGTTCGATACGGTGTAGGGAATTTCCATGCCGTTAGGCCAGTGCGGGCTCTCGGTCGACCGCAGGGACGGCCGCGTCCGTTCGGTTTCGTCAACAGGTTCGTTTTGCATGGTGTAATCTTTGTCGCGCGCCGGGGAGGCTGTAATCGTAAGGTCCGCGATAGGCCACGGGCATCTCAGTAAAGTTACCATGTGGCGGTGGCGACGGCGCGAGCCATTCGAAGCGTGGTCGCTTCCCATGGGTTGTCGCTCACTTTCTTGCCGTGCTTGATGCTCCAGAAGAAATTGATGATGAACGGAATCTGGGCCAGGCCCATGGTCCAGGCCGCCCAGGAGATCGGCGTGTTCCATTGAAAGCCGCTCAGACCCCAGACCTTTTCGCGCCGCCAGATTCCAGCCCTGGCCGCCATCGTACCAGCGCCGGTGCATGTTCAGCATGCCTTGCAGGAACATCGGCAGGAAAATGACGTTCATGCAGATGAACGAAGGCCAGAAATGCACCTTGCCCCAGAACTCGTTCATGGTCCGACCGGTCGCCTTCGGGAACCAGTAATAAACACCGGCGAAAAGCGCGAAGATCGTGCCGGGCGCGACGATGTAATGGAAATGCGCGATGACGTAATAGGTGTCGTGCAGATAAAGATCGGCCGAATTAAAGGCGAGCGGAATACCCGTTAGGCCGCCGATCCCGAACATGGGAAGAAAGGCGGTCGCGAAAAGCATCGGCACGTTGAAGCGGATCGACCCGCCCCAAAGCGAAATAAAGAAGGCGCTCAGAATGATGACCGATGGGATCGAAATGAGAACGGTCGTCGTCTGGAAAAAAGCGCTCACGGTCGAGCCCATTCCGGTGAGCCACATGTGATGCGCCCAGACGACGAAGGACAGGAAGCCAAGGACGAGCACCGAGAAAACACGAGCGACTTGTAGCCCCAGAGTGGTTTGCGCGAATTGTTGGCCAGGACTTCGCTGACGATGCCGAATGCCGGCAGGATCAGAACGTAGACCTCGGGGTGGCCGAGAAACCAGAAAAGGTGCTGCCAGAGGAGTGAGCTGCCGCCGCCGCTGATGTTGACAACGCGCGCCGTTCACGACCAGGCCGGTGGGAAGGAAGAAACTGGTCGCGGCCAAGCGATCCATCAACTGCATGACGATGGCTGCTTCCAGCGGCGGAAACGCGAGCAGCAGCAGGAAGGCGGTGACGAATTGGCACCAAACGAAGAACGGCAGGCGCATCCAGGTCAGGCCCTTGGCCCGCAGTTGAATGATCGTGGTAATGAAATTAACCGCGCCTAGAAGCGACGAGGTAATCAGGAAGAATGAAGCCGATCATCCAAAGAGTTTGACCGTTAAAGAAGGGATCGAAGCCCGGTCCTTTGTCCGCGATGTCGGCCAGCGGCGTGTAAGAGGTCCAGCCGCCCTTGGCCGCGCCGCCTGGGACGAAAAAGCTGGCGACCATGACGACGCGCTCCGAGGAAAAAAGCCCAGAAACTGGCGGCGTTGATCTTGGGAAAAGTCATGTCGGGCGCGCCGATCTGGAGAGGGACGACGAAATTTCCGAAAGCAGCAAACGCGACCGGCACCACCCCGAGGAAGATCATGATCGTGCCGTGCATCGCGCCTAACGAATTGTAAAATTCCGGCGCCATTTTGCCGTCCGGCATGCTGCCGGGGCCGAAAAAGCGCCCGAGGGCAGTTGCCGATCAGCGGGCAGGGCGTGGCCGGGATAAGCCAGCTGAAAGCGCATCAGCATCATCAGGCTGAAGCCGGCGAACAGGAAGATCAGGCCGCAGATTCCGTATTGAATACCGATGACCTTGTGATCGGTGGAAAAAATATATTTCCGCCAAAAACCGAGCTCGTGGTGGTCATGCCCGTGATCGGCTTCGGGTCCGTGAGAAGAATGGTGGTCGGCTACAGAACTGGAGGCATCCATTTCAGCAAAGAGATTAGCTGCTCAATATCGGGAGGCAACGCGTCATTGCAAAGTGCGAAATTCGGCTCGGGGCGGTCATTTTTCAGCGGTGAGAACGCCTGATGATGGAAGCTCGTCCGGCTCGGTTTTTTCCCGTTTCAGCTGGTCTTCCCGGAACCGGCGCAGCTGATGCGTTTCCAGGCTTTCCTCGAACAAGTCGCGGTTTACTGCCTGCGCCGCGGCCGCCCCCTGCCCCGCCGCGATGATCATCTGGCAGTTGGCCGGCGTGACACAGCCGGCCGCATAGAGCCGCGGGACCGAGGTGCGCATGCAGTGGTCCACCTCGATCTGCCCTTCCTCGTCAATCTTGGCACCCAGCTCCTCGGCGATCTCAGTATGAAAAATGTCACCGCGGGTGGTGAAGATGTTATCGATCTTTACTTCCGTCCCGTCCTCAAAGCTTAGACCGGTAACCTGACAGGCGTCGCGGAGGCAATCAGCAACCCGGGTGAGGTAAACCGGGAGCTCGTATTCCTTCAGCCACCCGGCATGCTCCTTGTCCCATGTGATGGCCTCCCCATTCGTCGCCACCACGACGCACGGCGAATAATGAAGCATGCCGAGCGCATATTCGACCGCTTCATTGTTGGCGCCGATAATGGCGATGGCTTTGCCGCGGACACGGTAGCCGTCGCAATCCTTGCAAAAAAACATGCTGTGCCCGAGGCAGTCGCGAACGCCCGGAATTTCGGGGGGAATGTGATAGATGCCGGTTGCGAGCAGCAGACTGCGGCACGAGTAATCTCCGCTGCCTCCGAACAAGCGGAAGCCGTCACCGTTACTGTCCGCGCGCTCAACCTGGTCAGTGACGAACTCGACGCCGTGTCGTTTCGCCTGCTCCCGTCCGAATTTTAAGAGGTCATTTCCGTCCACGCCCTTGGGAAAGCCTAAATAGTTTTCCACGCGCGGCTCCCATTTTGCCATGGAATGGCCGCCGTCAATCACAACGGTGTCGCGTTGTGCGCGACCGAGATAAATCGCGGCTGACAACCCGGCAATTCCGCCGCCAAGAATAATGACTTCGCGCTGCTTCATGGGTTGACCATTCGGCCCGGCATGTCGGACCGTTCACGTTAAATCGTTCACCCAGCCGGTTCCGGTCGGATTAACTCCTTTTCCGTCCGACCTTTACGCGAGGGCAGCGCGATTTCCAAATATGAAGCGGTTCCTTCTTTTCATCGTGCTCGGTCTGCTTGTCTCCGTTGCCAGGCCGGCGCGCGGAGCCGAACTGAGCGAGATCGCAAGTTTTCCCAACCAGCAGGTGACCGGGGTGACGGTCTCCAAGTCCGGTCGGGTTTTCGTAAATTTCCCGTTGTGGTCGGACGATCATTTCCTTTCCGTGGCCGAGATCGTCGACGGCCAGCCTAAAGCCTTTCCGAACGAGGACATCAACCAGCCCGGGCCCGCGGGCAGTCACTTCGTCTGTGTGCAGGCAGTCTACGTCGATGCCGACGACAACCTTTGGATTATCGATCCCGCCTCGCCGAAGATGCAGGGAAGCGTTCCGGGTGGACCGAAATTGATCAAGGTCGACCTCAAAACAAACCAGGTGACGCAAACGATTCCGTTCGGCGAAGACGCAGCTCCAAAAAAGAGTTATTTAAACGATGTTCGAGTCGATACCGCGTCGGGGAAAGCTTTTCTGACCGATTCCGGACTGGGCGCCCTGGTGGTGGTTGATCTGAAGTCGGGCAAGGCGCGGCGGCTCCTGGAGGACCACAGCTCGACCCGCGCGGAAAAGGATTTCCGCCTCCGCGTGGATGGGAAGGAGTTGTTAGACCAGCAGAAGAAATCACCACCGCAAATTAACTCCGACGGCATCGCGCTCGATCTGCAGAATCATTATCTTTATTATCACGCACTGACGGGCCGCACGCTTTACCGGATCAAGACGGATTACCTCCTCGACGAGAAGCTTTCCAAGCGCGACTTGGAAGGAAAGGTGGAGGCGGTGGCCAAGACGGGCGCACCCGATGGAATGCTGGAAGCGCCGGACGGAAGCGTCTACCTGACCAACATCGAGACGAACGGAATCGATCGGTGGGATCCGATCTCCGGGAAAGTGAAGCAGATAATCAGCGACAAACGACTCCTCTGGCCGGACACGATGAGCTGGGGGCCCGGGGGAACGATCTACGTGACCGCCTCGCAGATTGAAAACATGCCGCGTTTCAATGGCGGCAAAAGCACGCGCACCGATCCCTACAAGGTTTACCGGGTTAGCTTGCCCTAACCAGCGGTTTCTTCCGCCCCCGGTTCCATGTCCCAGTGCTTCGACAAGCGGGACACAGCCATGGCCGGGATGGCAAAGCCGCTCGCCTCGTAGTGCGAAGTGTCGTTGAAGAGGGCGAGCCGCGCACAGGTCGGATCACGGAAATCCACGATATTCAACGCCGCTGGTTTTTGATCGAGGTTGTCGCGGTAACGACGCGGATCGAATCCGAGAAGGGAACTCAAGAGCAAGCGAATGGTCGCCTTGTGGGAAACGACCAGGATCTCGCGACCGGGGAATTCGCGAACGAGTTCGACGAGAACAGGCAAGGCTCGCGCGGTCACCGCCAGACCGCTTTCGCCTCCGACGGGGGCGAAAGTGTAAGGATCGTTTTCCCAAGCCGCTGCTTCCTCGGGGAAGCACTCCTCTACTTCACGTCGCGTCATTTGCTCCCAGCGCCCATGTGAGATCTCGCGCAGCCCTTCCCGAATCTGCACTTCCAGCCCATGCGGTGCGGCGAGAATGGCGGCAGTTTCGCGGGTTCGACTCAGTGGAGAGGCGAAGATTCCGGCAAAGGGCACCTTCGCGAGGCGCTGAGCCAGACGACGTGTCTGTTCGCGCCCCTCGTCGGAAAGCTCAACATCCGTTTCGCCGGCAAAACGATCCTCCGCGCTCAACACGGTCGCGCCGTGCCGGATCATGAAAACACGCGTAACACCGTGTGCGGCCACCTGTGTTTCTTAGCGAATCCGGTGCAACACGCAAAGACGACGACGCGGTGGCGGATTACCCACCGAAGCGAAGCAACGGCCGCCACCAGGGAATCCCGGCGAGCATCAGGAGCACGGAGACGAGATAGGCAATGGCGGCACCGCGAAAGCGGCTTTTGCGACCAAGGATTCCACCGACATGCGCCAGGGCCACGGCAATGAGCATGTAAGTGGTGTGTTCGACGGTAAAAAAGCGCAACTCGTGCGTCTTCATCGCCGCCGCCATATCCTGAAAAGCCGACTTCGTCACCGGGCTTAAGCCGAGGAACAAGATCAGGCCTAACAAGAGCTGCAGATCCATGACGATGACAAAAATAAGGCTGAAACGTCGCTGCGCCGGATTGAGAGGCTTGGTCCCGCTCCAATTCGAAACCGTGACCAGCAGCGCAGCGAGCCCCGCCGCCAACGCCAGCCAGCGCATGAGATTATGGCAGGACAAAAGGACAAGATAGAGCATGACCCATCATGGCGAGGTCCCCGCTCGTAAGTCCAGAAGGGATTCGCGGGTGGGTGAAGCGGGCACGGCCTAACGATCGTCGCGCGGGAGACGATCAGGAAGACCGTAGAAGATTACGGGAATGATTGCCGCCACCACTGCGGCAGCAATCAGGAGAAGCTTGGTCACCGTGCTTAACGGATCCTCCGGCAGGCGATGACGAATCCCAAGCACAGCCGAAATGATCAGAACTAACAGCGCCGCCACTTCATAAGTCATGAAACGCACGAAGCGACTGTTCCAATCAAGGTTGAAACTGCGGCGACGACGGATCCTGGCGGGAGGGAGCCATTCTTCCTCCTGCCACTCGTCGTTCGGTTCGATAAATTCAGATGGATTAGCGGGTTCCTGCTGCACTGCCGCGGGGTGACCATTGTGCGCTGCGACTGCCGGAAGCGGTGGCTTCGGCGGAAGTTCTGGCGTCGCCGCTTCTTCCGCCCGCGGTTTCAGCGCGACGTTTGGACGAACACGTCCTTCCACTTGATGAGGAGCCGCTGGCACCGCCGACCGAACCGGCATCAGTGGCTGAGGGCGCGGTGCCGGCTCGCCCTTCGGATTTTGGGCGGAGCGCGCGCGACGCACGATTGGAATGGGGCGATAGACGGGCTCCTCGGGTTCCGATTCCGGCGCAGGCGGTGCGAATGAAACCTGAGCCGGCGGGATTTGCGGCGTCGGCTGTGGTGAAATGAAAGGTTGGACCGGCGCCGGAGCAGGCGACGGATCTGGCTCGACCGCCAACGGTAAAACTTCGTCGAGGAGCGGTGCGGCAGCAGCCGGAGGAACCCCCGGCAGTGGCGCCTCGACGACTGGCTGAGCACTCGAGAAAATTTGGGAGAGAAGCGCCTCAGGGCTCGGCTCCGTCAGGACCGGCTCCGGCGTCGGATGGAGCGGTTCTACCGTTGCGCTGCCATTTAGTACGGCAATCTGCTCCAGCGGTGCCGGCGCAGGACGTTGCCGGCGGGGTGCGAAGAGATCTGCTAACAGAGGATCGTCAGGCTCGTGATCGAAAGATTCCGTCGGATAGGAAGGCGCAGGTTCAGGAGGAGGCGGCGCTGGCTTGGGCGCGTAGGTCTGGGCAAAGCGGTAAGGTTCGTTGGAAGGCGGCGGCGAATTCGCCTGCAAGATTTTCAGGATGAAATCGTTCGCGGCTGCACCGTTGATCGAAGTGGGAACAGCCGGTTTTTCCGGCACCGGTGCAGTTTGCACGGGAACCTGAGGTGCAGCTGGCTTCGCGGGAACGTTCACCGGGGAAGCGTTCGCGGAGAGCTTCAGCGGAGCAGGCTTCACTGAAATTACAGGGGGGACCGGCTTCGAAGAAGGCGTAAGGGAGGGCTTCGCCGCTGCCGGTGGAAGCGACGGTTTTTCGGCCGCCACTTCAAGAGTTTGCTCTAGTGCCGGAACCTCAACTGACAACTTTGCTGCGGGTGGCTGCGTTGGGACTGGTCCGGTGGCCGACGCCAGTTCCGCGGGCGGCCCGGAGTTCTTCGAACCATTCGCGTGATCAACCGGCGCGACAGCCGGCTTCGCCACAACCGGAGCGGCCGGAGTCTTCAGCACCATCTTCGGCGCAGGCGCGGTGCTAACCGGTTTAGGCGACGGCACTGCGGGCGTAATGGATTTCTTCTTTTCGACCGGGGGTAACGGAGGCTGGGCGGCGATGAGACTTGGAGGTGCGATTATCCCATTGGCCGCGGGAGCCAGGGTAACGATCCGCGAAGGCCTCGGTGGTTCAGGCTTCAACGGCGCTGGTGCAGCTTTTGGAGCCTCGCTGACCGGCTTCGGAATGGGCTTGGCCTGCAGGCGATTTACCAGCGGCCCTTTGGGAAGAGCCGGCACGGGTTCCTGAAAGCCAACTTCGGTCGCGAGCACCTTGTAGGGGTCCCCACCCTTCCCAACGGCGTTAAAAGAACCGTCTTCTTCGTCCTCGGTCCCCGGCATTCGCCAGCTGGATTTTCGGGACGCACCCAAGCCCCTTCCGAGAAGATCGGAAAAGCTGGCTGATTCACTGGGAATAAGCGACATGAGGGGGACCCGTTGGGGAAAATATCATAGCAACAAGCTTTACCCGTAATCAACCGGAAAGGCCGACCTCGGGGAGTTTAGAGACAGGACCACCCTCCCTCAATTCTCTCCCGGACAAGGGAGAGGAAGGGGATGATCGGACCACATGCACTACCACACGGGCAGCGCACGCAATCCGTGATCTGCGATCAACGAAGAGAGAAAAAGGCCAGCAGCGCGAGACCTAGGATCGTCAGCGCGAGGTAGATGAGCCCGTTCCAGCGATGAGCAGAATGATCATGCCCATTCGGAAGCGTCACTTCGCCGTTGTTTTCCACTACTCGCAGAATGCTCTGCGTGATCGTCTCGGCTTCGTCCTGGCCATCGCGACGGTGGAGCACGATTTTATCGAGGCACTGGTTGATGGAGAAAAACCCTGCGGGGGTGGCGTGAGCGAGAGCGTCGTGGCGAACTGGCAAGCGCTGGCGCGGGGCCGGACTTGTTAGTCCCCAGTAACCCATCGGTTTGCTTCTCGCTTTCACACTTGTAATTACTATAAAGCATAAGGTTTGCCACTCCGCGGCGCCTGCGGCGGAAGACTTGCCGCGGCGCCTTGATGCTCGGAAGTTTCCTCGTGTCGGATAACCAGCTGTCGCCGCGGGCGCGCCATATTATCCATCTCGACATGGATTGCTTTTACGCCGCGATCGAGATGCGCGATCGGCCGTCGCTCCGCGGCAAGCCGGTCGGGGTCGGCGGTCAGCGGCGGGGCGTCCTAACGACCTGCAATTACGAGGCGCGCGCCTTTGGAGTGCACTCGGCCATGCCGACCTTCATGGCTCTGCAACGATGCCCTAAACTGATCGTCGTCCCGACACGCTTCGACGTTTACCGGCGCGAGGCCTCAATCATCCGCGGAATCCTGCATCGCTTCACCCCGCTGGTTGAGCCGCTCTCGCTTGACGAAGCCTATCTCGACGTCAGCGCTCATCCGGGCGCGCCGGCGGCCCTCGCCAAAGTCATCCGCGACCTGATTTTCCAAAAGACGCGTCTCACCGCCTCCGCCGGCATCGCGCCTAACAAGCTGATTGCCAAGATCGCCAGCGATATAAACAAGCCGAACGGACAGCTCGAGGTTACGCCTGAGCAGGTCGCGGTTTTCATGGCCAATCTTCCCGTCCGCAAAATCTGGGGGATCGGTCCCGCCTCCGAAAAGAGGCTTCACGAAATGGGCATCGAAACGTGCGGGCAACTGCAAAATTTTTTGCGAATCGAAATGCAACAAATGTTCGGACGCTGGGGGATTGAATTATACGATCTCGCGCGCGGAACCGATCACCGTCCGGTCGAGCCCGATCGCCCTCGCAAATCGCTCAGCACTGAGGAAACGTTTTCCTACGATCTCGAAACTCTCCCGCAATGCACCGAGCAGGTCGGCCAGCTTTACGAGGAGTTGATGGCCGAGTTGGCGCAAAAGGAACCGAAGCGCAGCGTCACCAAAATTTTCCTGAAGTTGAAGTTCAACGATTTCACACGCACGACCGTCGAGCGGGCCGGCCTTGGCTTGTCGCTCGAATCTTTCCAGACGCTCCTGGAAGAAGGCTATGCGCGAACGGGGAAGCCCGTTCGCCTGATCGGTGTCGGTGTCCGCTTTGCCGACGAGCCCGATCACGCGGAAGCGCAGTTGTCGCTGCTTTAAAGTGGCGCAAGCCTCCGGCTTGCGATCCAGCAGAGTTCGCAACCGGGACGGTCGCGCCACCTTGAAGCGGGCATGCTAAGATTTGGTTGGTGACATCTCTCGAGAAGAAGCTGGGACAAACCGGCTGCGACGTTCGGCTCGATAACCTGACGCGGCAGCTCTACGCCACCGATGCTTCGATCTACCAGATCCAGCCCAGAGCTGTTGCATTTCCGCGAAGCGCGGCTGAGGCCAGCGCGGTGATTGGCGCGTCGATTGAAGCAGGCCTGCCGGTGACCCCGCGCGGTGCCGGAACGAGTCTTTCCGGCGGGGCCATTGGTGAAGGCTTAATCGTGGAATTCTCGCGGCATAACCACGGTATATCGGAACTCAATCTGGAGAAGATGAGCGTGCGCGTGGGCGCCGGGGTCGTGCTTGACCAGTTGAATGCCTTCCTCCGTCCGCACGGCTTCTGTTTTGGGCCCGATGTGGCAACCAGCTCGCGCGCGACTCTCGGCGGTATGATCGCCAACAACTCGTCGGGCGCGCGGGTGCCGGTTTACGGCACGACGGCGGACCATGTCCTGGCGCTGGAAATCGTACTCGCCGATGGCCGCGTCCAAACCATTGGTGCCGATCACGATTCGTTAGTCGACGAAAAGCGGAAAATGCTCGGGCTGGTCGAGGCCTGCGCAGCTGCGATCGATCGCGAGATGCCGCCCGGTTTGCTCAAGCGCTGGCCCGGTTACGGGGTTGAACGATTTCACCGGCGCGGCCAAGAGCTACCGGACATTTTCGCGGGCAGCGAGGGCACCCTCGGCGCAATCTTTTCAGCGGAGCTCCGGATTAGCCCGCTCCCGCGCGAGAAGGGTCTCGGAGTGGTCTGCTTCGCATCGATTGCGGAAGCGATGCAGGCGACCGTGGCATTGTTGGATTTAAAGCCCGCCGCGATTGAACACATCGATCGCCCGCTGCTTGATCAAACGAGAGGCCAGCTCCTCTTTCAGCCCGTGCGCGACCTGCTCGAACTGGATTCGCGTCCGTGCGAATCGATCCTCCTGGTGGAATTCCAGGACGTCGAAGTGGAGCAGCGTCTGGAGATGCTGCGCGCGCGGCGCCTTGGTCTCAGAACCAAGATCCTGCGGTTAGCAGGCGAGATGAACATGGTCTGGGCGGTTCGAAAGGCGGGTCTTTCGCTGCTCACCGGCTGTGTCGGCCCCGCCAAACCGGTAGCATTCATCGAAGACGCAGCCGTCCGTCCGGAGCATCTCCCCGCCTATGTGGAGGGACTCGAAAAAATCATGAGCTCGTTAGGCCTGGAAGCGTCCTACTATGGCCATGCCGCCACCGGCTTGCTCCATGTTCGTCCGGTGCTTGATCTTCACTCTCCCCGCGATCTGAAGAAATTCCGCCAAGTCGCTGATGAAACAGCCGCGCTGGTCCGCCAATTCAAGGGTTCTCTTTCGGCTGAGCACGGCGTCGGCATCGCGCGCACTGAATACATGCCGAGCCAACTTGGGGCCGAACTGTTTGAGTTGATGCGGCAGATCAAGAACGTCTTCGATCCCGGGAGTGCATTCAACCCGGGCAAGATCCTGAGCGACGGCAAACATCGGATCGACACTCATCTGCGCGAGAATTTCACGCGTCCGATCGAGTTGCCGTTCACCCCGCGGCTGGAGTTCGCTTTCAAGGACCACTCGTTCATCGGCAATTTGGAGCAGTGCAACGGCTGCGGCGGTTGTCGCAAAGACGCACCGATGATGTGTCCGACCTACCTGGCCACCGGCGAAGAAGTCATGTCCACGCGAGGGCGCGCCAACATCATCCGGGCGGGGCTGGAGTTGCGAAACAGCGGGGATCCGCTGCGCTCAGCCGAGCTGGAGGCGGCGTTAAGCAATTGTTTGTCTTGCAAAGGCTGCACGCCGGAGTGCCCTTCCAACGTAAACCTGGCGCTGCTCAAGGCCGAGCTGATGTATGCGCGTCATCAACGCGACGGCCTGCCTTTACGCGAACGGATGCTGAGCGATGTCGATCGCCTCGGCCGACTTGGCTGCACATTCCCGCGGTTGAGTAACGCGATGCTGGAATTAAAACCGCTGCGCGCGTTGCTGGAGAAGGCTCTCGGATTATCGGCAAAGAGGTCCCTGCCTAAATATGCAAGCGAGCGGTTTGATCACTGGTTTGCCAAGCATAGGGCCTCTTCTGTAGCAGCGGTCTCTGACCGCCGCAAAAGTTCCAGCAAGAACGGGGAAGTGATCCTGTGGGACGACACTTTCGTCCGCTATCACGAGCCGCACATCGGCAAGGCGGCGGTGAAGGTGTTGGAGTCGTTAGGATATTCCGTGCAACTGGTCAAGGAACGGCAATGCTGTGGACGGCCTGCTTTCAGCCAGGGCAACCTCGACCAGGCCGCTCGACTCGGGCAGCGTAATCTCGAACTCCTCGCCGGTGACAGATCCGGCCGCCCAATCATTTTTCTGGAGCCGTCCTGTTATTCCATGTTCGCCGAGGATTATCGCGAGCTCGGATTGCGGGGCGCAGACGAAGTCCGATCGCGAGCGGTCCTCTTCGAAGCTTTCGTTGCCGATAAATGGAAGCAAGCACCGCCCACCTCACTGCGATCAAATGGGACCGTGAACGTGGCGATTCACGCGCACTGTCATGCCAAAGCGCTGATCCGTCCCGAATTCATGGCTTCGCTGGTGAACGAGCTGCCGAACCACCGGGGAACGGTGCTGCAGACAGGTTGCTGCGGGATGGCGGGCGCCTTTGGGATGCTGTCCGCCAAATACGACCTGTCCGTCGCGGTGGCGCGGCCGTTGCTCGAAAAAATTGACGCGTGCCCTCCCGGGACAACCGTGGTTGCGTCAGGAACGAGCTGCCGTCATCAGATCGACGATCTTACCGGCACAACACCGAAGCACATGGCCGAGGTCCTGGCCGAGGCGATCGGCTGATTTTAACAGCGCTGGCCTCAAGCGGCCGCTGAACTCAGGCAGGCAGACACCTGATCTACTTCCTCAGGATTGAGGGCGGCAACCTGCCGTCGGAAATAATCAGACAGGTCATCTAACGAAACCACGTCGGCAGTCGTTTCGACGAAGCCGGTCTGCACTTTCCAGTCTCCCACCAGGACGACCAATGGCCTAACGACAGGAGGATGGGTGAAATGTGTCGCCAGCATTTCCTGGACGGGCTGACTGGCGGTAGCGGCATTTTCCAGTAACCGGCCGTCACGTAAACGGCCGCCAAAGATGACTTCGCCCTCGCCGCCACGTTCGATGGTGCCGGAACCGGAACGATGCTTCACCTGCACCGCGTAGACGCCGGATTCACTGACCACCACGTTGTCCACCTCGGAGGCGAACGTTTTGACATCGTGAAATCTGCCGGTGCCTTTTCCGAAGAGACGGCGCAAGGCGCGAAACGCTTGGGCACGAGGATCACCCCGTCGCGCTCTCAGACCCGGCCGATTCAGGCGGAAGATCTGTAGCCCTCCATACACCGTGAAGACGAACGAGATGACACTCCAGAACCGCGGGTCGGGAATAACGCCCAATAACCGTTGGGTCCATTCGACCGCGCAGACGACCCAAAAGGCAATCATGATAAGCAACACCGGAAGGCGCTGCGCGTCAGTGATGCGATCGAGTTCGTGACGAAGGCTTGGGGATTTCACAACAGCGCGGAAATGCCGCTAGTTGCATGCCACCGCCCCGGCTCCGCCGCGGCGGAAGCGCCAAATCCAAGCTCCAAATTCCAAAGATGACTGCCTCAGGCCTTCGGCTGAGGCGAGACCGCAGGACTGGCGCCAGGTGCGGGCGGGGCCCCGGGCTTCGCGCCACCCTCTTCACCGCCGGGCAAATTCGCATCGGCTGGAACGGCCAGGAGATCAGGCTCGGTCCATGAATCCTTTCGTGCGGCGAGTTCTTTTCGCAGAGCGGACACGCCTTCAGCGGACACGGGCCCGCCGGTGTTCCCCCACTCCTGGCGAACGTAAGTGAGAACGTCGGCAATCTTGGCGTCAGTCAGCGTCGTCTCCCAAGCCTGCATTTGCGCAGTTCCATACTGCGCGCCTTTTACCTTGAGGGGACCGACCAATCCTTTGAGCAGAATCATGCCGAGACGCCGGGTGCCGCCGTTGACGAATTCGGAGCCCGCGAGCGGGGGATATTGTCCTGCCACACCTTGTCCATTCCCTTGGTGACAGGTGGCGCAGTTTGCCGAAAAGATCTTTTTGCCTCGGTCCGCCTGGGTCAGTTCAGCGGCCGGACCGGCTCCCCCGGGACCCGCTCCCTTTTTTGCGACTGGTGCAGCCACGCTCAGGTCGAGACTGTCACCCGAGAAGTTTCCGGAAAAACGGCCGAGATAAGCGCCGCCCCAGAAAAGCGCGACTCCGTAAACCACGATCAGCCAGATCGAAAGTGGCTCCAAGCCGACGCGCGGCTCGCGCTTCTCGCGCTGAATTGCGGCGTGCACCTGCTGCACATCCGAATGTTCGGAGTAATCCGTGCCTTGTCTCACGTTGGAAGGATTGTCGTTCATTTCGAAGCAGTCTTCGATGCAGGCGATCCGGCCGGTGCGGCCGGCGCGGCGGACTTCACTTCCTTCAGGGTGTGCGATTGATCGAGTGACATCAGGTACGCGACCAGACACTTCGCGTCATAAGTCGGAATCACTTCGAAGCCGGTGGGGGGCGCATCATCGCCGGAAAGATTCAAAGCATCGACTGAACGCTGTCCGCTGATGCGGCGTTTTTGATAAAGGAAGCGGAACGGCGGCATGTTTGAATCGAGGTTGATAATGCGCGGCGAATAAAGATGCAGATGATGCCAGGGCGCTGAGTACCGAGGCGGAACGCTCTCGCCATTGGCGGCGATATCGCCGGAGGTGGCGACGTTGGAACCGGGAGGCGCAGTTTGTGGCGACGCCGGATTCGGCGCGCTCGCAGCCGGCGAGGGTGAGGTTGCTGCGGTCGCTGCAGCAGCACCCGCTGGAGATGCCGCCGCCGCAGGAGAAGCAGTCGCTCCTGCCGGAGCACCGGCGGCCGCGGGAGATGCGGCAGCCTGGGCGGGCCCAGTCTGATCATCAGCCGGCGCGCGTTTTCCGACATTCGAAAGATCGGGGCCCATGCGCATCTCGGCCTAACAAAACGGGGCGATCAAAAATGTAGTCGCGCGGAGCACTGCGGCGATCACCCCATTTTCGATCGATATCGGAGGAAACGTAATCGGGCCGCACCTGCTGGGTGTGACAATAGAAACAGCCGTTGGCCAGGTAAACCTTGCGTCCACGCTCAGCCAATCCGGACTGCGGAAGCGGGTAAACATCTGTTCCCTCTTCATCGGACTGCGGATCGAGATGACCGATCTGATAGTTAGGCACGAGCAGCAGGCCAACCCAGGAAAAGGCGAAGGTGCCGAAGATCCCCAGGATTAAGGGCGTCAATCCTCTCATAAATGCTCTTCGCCTCCTTCCGCTTCAACCGGGTTCAGGAAGGTCGGAACGCTGGCGGTGCGGCCAAGGCCGAACAGCATCAGGCCAAAATGGAACGCGAAAACAAAATGCGCCGCCAGTCAGCAGGAGCACGGCAATGGAACGCGCCCGCGCAGATAGGGAAGAACCGACTGGGTGCTCTCGGTGAAGGCGAGCGACGGATCATTCATGCTTGAGCCCTGCACGATCCCGCCGGCGATCAACATCAAGGTCATCAAACCGATGCCGTAGACCGCCGCCCAAAAGTGAAGCTTGATCATGCGAACGCGTAGCGCCATTCCCGCCCGACCAACCGCGGCACGATGTAATACATCGACCCGAACATGATCATGGTGAAAAACGCGTAAAGACCGAGATGCGTGTAAGCGACATCCGCTTCGCGTGAAATGCGGATAGCGCGCGACTCGAGCGCAGCGAGAGGAACACGCCAACAACGCTAAAACCAGTGTAGGACATCGCGCCGAAAACGGTGAAACGCAGGGTCGGGCTATAACGGAGCAGCTGAAAATTCCCGGCCATCGTCATGTGATGATTAGTCCGACCGTGGCGACCGGAATAATCGTCAGGATGGTCGCTGCGATACTGGCGGTGATCATCCAAGCCGGGAACGGTCCATCAACCAGTCGCTGCATGCCGGTCCAACTGGAGAAAAAGGCGTAGGTCCAGAAACCGATCGTCGCGAGGTGATAACTGTAAACCGGCCGGCCGAGCACTTTCGGAATCATGTAATAGGCCGTGCCGAGGGCGATCGCGCCTAACCAGAGGAACATGAGGTTGTTGGCGTACCACCAATTGACCGCAGCCTGCATCACGCCCTGCACCGGAACGCGCGAAAAGCATCAGGTTGCGCGGCGCTGTAGAGCCACGGGAACCAGAGAAACGCGCCAATCAGATACCATTGCGTGATGTAAATCTGCTCGCCGCGCCGGAAGCGGAACATCATCACCGCCCATGACATGATCAGCGAGTAAGCGACGAAGAGGATGATTGCCGCGTAGGGCGGGAACTCGAGCCACGGGTAGCCGGTGCTGTCTCCGGCCAGGATCGCGCCTGTCCCGACGAGCACGCCGAGGTTCCAAAACGCCGCGCCCATGACCAGCAGCAGCGGATAACGCAAAACCGTGCGGCAAAGACGCGCCATCATCCAGATGCGCCGTCCCCATTCCGGCCATCGAAGCCCAGCCGTAAATCATGATGTTCATGTCGCGCCGGGCGCAGCCGGCCCCAGGTCAGGAAACTCGACTTCGCTCAGCAAGTCGGGAGAGTGCAGCCTTGAACGGCAACGAACCCCGCAAGCAGCGTGCCGATCAGCAGCCAGGCAATCGCCGAGGTGTAGAACATCAGCACCGGAACGCGCGTGGAAGCATCAATCAGCGCGCGCTCCACCTGTTCGACGTCGCTCGCCGGAACTTCCGGCGAAACGGCCGGCGCTTTCAATGGAATTTCAGCGGCGTCCATAATTCAGGGTGTATGTCGGATGCTCGCCGGAACCGGCAACGGCTGCCGGGCGCTTTTTGGTTAGGCGTTGTCCGGTCGGAGCTGACGCGGGTTTGCCGCTGGCGGCGTTCGGCTGAAGAAGCAGGCGCGCCGGTAGATGCGCCCGGCTGCGTTCCCGCAGGCGGCGTTTGGCGGATTGGCGGCGGCCGCCGGTTGTCCGCGGATTTCCGACTTTGGACCTTCCGGTTCGATCGCGTTCGGTGCCGGAGTAGAAGCGGTATTGGAAGATGACTGCGAGGGCGGGAACGCCGTGGGCGTCGGGCTGGCGGCGTTCTTTGGCGCGGCTGAAGGCGCCGCCGACGGGGCCGCGCCGGGAGCGGCGGCGGCGTCGCCGGCGCCGCATTGATCGCGGTGCCCATGGCCGGCTTCTTGTGCCGACAACTCGGCAATGGTGAGTTGCATGGCGCGCTCGATCGGGATTTGCACGGTTCCCTTGGCCTTGTCGACCCAGGCGTAACCGGTCAGCGCCTTGCCATCCTCGTGCGGAGCGCTTTCAAATTGTCCGACGCGCTTCTTTGCGCGAGTTTGTTCGTAATGATCGGTGCGCGGCGACGGTCCGACAAAAGCGAGAACGATCGCGCCGAAGAGCAAAAAGAGCAGGATCGATGCCGAGCCACGCCGAAAATGGCGCGCGCGAATGAGCGACTTCGCTGAAGTGAATCAGTTTCGGCCATTATCAGTTCACCAGTTTCAACGATTCAATCAGGCGCGGATCACGCACCGGGAAGAGGGAAGAGCGCGGCAACGATGCGAAGGAAAAGAAACGCGAGGGTCGAGCCAGCATGGCGATCAGGCTGACAAAATCCCAGATACTGAGGATGCACGCCGCTGCCATGAAACGCCGGCATCACAATGACGTACATGTCGACGATCTGCATGAAGATGATCCAGCCGGCGATCCAGCAGAGCCGATGCGGATGCTTCTTGAGTCGACTGCAACGAAGCAGAAGCGCGAAGGGCCCGAAAAACCGCCCGAAAACCAGGAGCAAGCTCAGGAACCACCAGCTCTCCGTATTCCGCGCGAGGAAATACTGCGTTTCCTCCGGAATGTTGGCATACCAGATCAACATGTACTGGCTGAAGCCGATGTAGGCCCAGAAAACACTGAAGGCGAGCATCCACTTCCCCATGATGTGGTAATGCTCCATCGTCACCACATCCTTCAGATAGCCGGCCTTCCGCAGCCCGGTAATGATGAGGACGAGCAGCGACATCGAGCTGCCGGCGGCGCCGGCAAAAATGTAAACGCCCCACATGGTGGAGAACCATTTGTAATTCAAGGCTCATCATCCAGTCGCACGCGCCAAAAGTGAGGCAGAGCGCGAAGAGCGGGAGACTAACGAATGAGACCTTGCGCAGGAGAAGAGTGTAGCGCGGATTGCCATCCTTATCCTGGCGAATGGAAAGCCGCCGCAGCAGCTGCGAAGCGATAATGAAAAAGACAAAGGTGAAGACGGCGCGAACCAGGAAGAAATTCCCAGTTGAGGTAACCGCGCTTGGTATCGAGCACGTGATCCTGTCCCGGCGGAATGCTCATCCAGCCGTAAAGATGATGTCGCAGAAGCAGGACGGGGATGAAGAGAACCGCCACGGCCAGCGAGCAGGACGGCGAAGTTCTCCAGCTGGCGCCGGACCACCACGGTCCATTCCGCGTCGGTGGCGTAATGCACAATGATCCAGAAGAAGCAGCCGACGCAAAGGGTGAAGACAACGGCAAAGGCGAAGAGCCAGGAGAAGGCGAACTGTTGCGGCTCGATGTAGGCGCCGACCACGCAAAGGATCAAGGCGACGAAGGCGACAACGCCTAACAACACCGAAAGACCGGCGAAGCGGTTGCTTTCGAAATATTCGCCCTCCGGGCTGGGGTAATGCGTCAGAACGTTCGCTCATTTCGCGGCCTCCAGTGGCGTTCGCGCTGATCCGCCGGGCACATCTGCCACCGTCGCATTTTGACTTCGTTGCAAAGCCCGCAGATAGGCAACGATGGCCCAGCGATCACGCACGGTCAGGTTCGGACCGTAAGGCATCATGGTGTTTTTGCCGTTGGTGATGGTGTTGAAAATTTCGCCGTCCGACATCTTGCGAATGCGATCGTCCTGCAGCGTCACCACTGTGGCCAGACCATATTGTTTGGTGATGCCATTGCCCGCGGCGGTGGCGCCGTGGCACATCGCGCAGGTGATGTTGAAGCGTTCGCGGCCGCGCTGCATCAAGGCCGGCGTTCACTTCGAGCGGCATGCCAGTGCCCCAGTGGTCGCGCTCATTTTTCCGCTG
Source organism: uncultured Verrucomicrobiae bacterium (assembly GCA_963746035.1). GTDB lineage: Bacteria > Verrucomicrobiota > Verrucomicrobiia > Chthoniobacterales > UBA10450 > JBBRDU01. The sequence goes on from CAVUZN010000004.1 coordinate 79,447, forward strand.
TTGTAGTAATCGCTGCCGTCACTGAACTGAAGGCGGCTGTGCGTCGACCGGCGTCGCCACAGCGGTCGCGCGGGCGTGGCAATCGGCTGTGCGCTTTCGGCATTTCGTAACCAATCGGAACGGTGCCGGCTGACCGGCAGACGCGGCCCGCGTCCATCGGCGAAGAAATGCAAGGGCGCCTGCGCGCGCACTTTCGTCTGCCGCACCATGTCGGGAAAAATCTCCGAGTGGGCTGCCGGGGCTGTTGCTGGCCGCGAAATCCGAAGACGGCGACGATCGCGACGCCGGCAAGAACAAAAATAAGAAGGAAGCCGCGCAGCATAATCAGTCCTCGTGCACGATGGTGATGTGTTGACCGCCGCTCTTCTCGAGCAGCTCGCGCGCTTCGATTTCGGTGAAACGCGGATCGCGCGCTTCGATGGCGAGGAAGAAGCCGTCGTTGGTGGCGCGGCTGAAACGTTCCCAGTTAAACATCGGATGATTCCAGCGCGGCAGACCGTTCATCAGGATGCCGGCAAAGAAGGCAGCGAAAGCGGAGAAGAGAATGGTCAGCTCGAACATGATCGGGAAAAAGGCCGGCACCGTCCGCCAGGTCGAACGGTTTTCCGTGAACGATCAGCGGATAAATGACCCAGGACGGGCCCAACTCGAGAATCATCGCGGTGCAGCAAACCGGTGATGCCGCCGGCTAGCGAGACCGCGCTCAGCCACGATTTGCCCATGCCCATGGCGGCATCCATCCCGTGAATCGGGAAAGGCGAAAAGACATCCCAGCGTTTGAAGCCGGCGTCGCGCACCATGCTTGGCCGCTTCATAAAGCGCCGCGGCCGACGGATATTCCGCCGCCATCGCGTAAACCTTGTGTCCGGAAGGCGTTCTCATGTGCGCTGGCCCCTCCGCCTGCGACCGGATGATGTTCGCCGCGGCACGTGAAATGCGGATCCGCTTCCGGCAAGACGATCTTGACTTCACTCATCGCAATCATCGGCAGGAACCGAATGAAGAGCAGGAAGAGCGAGGTGAAGATTCCGAACGTCCCGATGAACGTCCAGATATCGACCCAGGTGGCGTGGAACATACCCCATGACGAGGGCAGGAAGTCGCGATGCAATCCGCCGACGATGATGATGAAGCGCTCGTACCACATGCCGGCGTTCACGCACATGCAGACGAAATAGACGACGTAAACGTTGCGCCGGCACCACTTGAACCAGAACAGCTGCGGCGTCAGGAAATTGCAGAAGAGCATGCCCGACCCACCAGTACCACCAATAGGGGCCGAAGATGCGATTGTAAAAGGCGAAGCGCTCGTACTGATTGCCGCTGTACCAGGCGATGAAGAACTCCATCGCGTAGGCGTAAGCTGACGAACGATCCGGTCAGCAAAATGATCTTCGCCATCTTGTCGACGTGCTGCGGCGTGATGATGTCGTGCAGCTTGAAGATGGCGCGCGCCGGCAGCATCAGAGTCAGCACCATGGCGAATCCGCCGAAGATGGCGCCGGCGACGAAGTAGGGCGGGAAGATGGTCGTGTGCCAGGTCGGCAGAACCGAAGTGGCGAAGTCGAACGACACCACGCTGTGCACCGAGAGCACCAGCGGCGTGGAAATGCCGGCCAGGACCAGGTAGGCCATTTCGTAATGGCGCCAGTGCCGGTTGGCGCCGCGCCAGCCCAGCGCGAAAATGCCGTAGAAGAATTTTTTCACCTTGGTCGGTGGCGCGATCGCGCAGGGTCGCCGAGGTCCGGAATCAGCCCGGTGTACCAGAAGAGAACGGACACGGTGAAATAGGTTGAGACCGCGAAAACGTCCCACATCAGGGGGCTGCGGAAGTTTGGCCAGATACCGTAGTTGTTAGGCAATGGCGCCAGGTACCAAGCCATCCAGACGCGGCCGACGTGAATGCCGGGGAAAATGGCGGCGCACATGACCGCGAAAAGAGTCATCGCTTCGGCGGACGCGGTTGATCGAGGTGCGCCATTTCTGGCGCAGCAGATAAAGAATGGCGGAGATGAGCGTGCCGGCGTGACCGATACCGATCCAGAAAACGAAGTTGGTGATATCCCAGGCCCAGCCAACCGGATGATTGAGGCCCCACGTGCCGACCCCGGTGGAGATCTGGTAGCCGAGACAGAACAGACCAATCGCCGGCGATGCTGGCGGTGATGCTGAAGGTGACCCACCACCAGCGCGGCGCGCGACTGTTCGATCGACGCCGACAATGCGCTCGGTCAGCCAGCTGAAGTTGCGCTTGTTCAACACCAACGGAACGCGCGCGAGCGGCCGTTCGACCGAAGTCGATGCTTCGCCCTGAATCACGTCTGGAACTGTGGTGGCGCTGTCCATCGTTAATGGCCTTTCGGCTCAGCTCGGTTTCGGTTCCCCTACCCCTTGCGGGTTCGATTTTTCCTCTGTCGTGAGAGCCTTCGTAATCGTGCTGCAAGTTTTCCGTGTGCTCCTTCTCCGCCGGGCTGGCCACGCCGATGTTCTGCGCGTCCGGCATCTTCGGATTGGGATTGCGAATGCGCGCGAGATAACTGGTGCGCGTGTTCACGTTCAGATACTCCAGCAGTCGATAATTGCGATCGTTGCCCTTGAACTTTGGTGCCTTTGAGCTTGGCAACCCGGCTGTTCGGATCGGCGATGTCGCCGAAAACAATGGCATCGTTAGGGCAGGACTGGGCGCAGGCGGTGGTAAATGAATCGGTCGGGATGCGCGTGTCGCCGCCGGAAGCCCCGACGTGAACATGCGCGGCGATCTTCGCTTCTTCGATACGCTGCACGCAATAAGTGCATTTCTCCATGACGCCGCGCATGCGCACGGTCACGTTCGGATTCTTCTGCAGCTTGACGATGTCGGGCGCGCCTTTGCTGGTGAGCGGCCCGAGATACTCATGATAGGTGCTGAAGGCACCGGCGATGTGCTTCTTGCCGACCGGCCGCTGATTGTAATCAAAGAAATTGAAGCGGCGAACCTTGAAGGGGCAGTTGTTCGCGCAATAACGGGTGCCGATGCAGCGGTTGTAGGCCATCACGTTCAGGCCGTCTTCGCTGTGAACGGTGGCGTTGACCGGGCAAACGGTTTCGCAAGGCGCGTTTTCGCAGTGCTGACACATCATCGGCTGATGCACCATCTCCGGGTTCTCTGGCCATTCGCGCCGGTCCTGGTCGAAACCTTTCTCGCTCGCGTAATAGCGATCGATGCGCATCCAGTGCATCGACCGCCCGTGACTGACCTGCAATTTGCCCACGATCGGAATGTTATTTTCCGCCTGGCAGGCAATCACGCAGGCGCTGCAGCCGGTGCAGACATTCATGTCCACCGCCATGCCCCATTGCTGCGTCGCGTTCAGCTCAGGGTGAGTGTAGAGCGACGGCAGAACCGGCGGCAGCTCTTCGTCGCCCGCGATCTTCTTTACGAAATCTTCATCCTCGCGGTAACGATCAAGCGTCGCTTCGCGCACGAGGCCGCGGCCTTCGATGCTCCAATGCTCCTGTGTGATCGAGAGCGGATATTTTCCGCCCGCTTTCTCGACCTTCACGCTGTCCACGTTCTTGCCGTCGGCCACGATGAAATGAGGATTCGTCGCGGTGCGGAGGAAGTAACCATTGAAGCCGATCTGGTCGGCCGTTGGCGGACTCTCTTCGACCGCTGCGCCGGAGTATGGAAGACCATCAAACCCAGGCATGCGCCGGCCGTAGCCGAGCGGAATGGTGATCGAATTATCGGCGTGACCGGGAACAATCAACGCGGCGATCACCAACTGATGCAGCCACGCTTTCCCGTTGCCGTTCGCCGTACTCTGGACCGAAATGCGGAGGAGGTCGCCGGTGGCGACGCCATAATGCTCAGCCAGAGCGGGGCTGAGCATGGCGCCATTGTCCCAGGTCAGCTTGGTGATCGGATCGGGCAGCTCCTGGAGCCAGCCGTTATTGGCATAACGACCGTCGTCCATCGCGTAGCTGCGCACGAGCACGATCTCCGGCGAATCCGGCGTCGGCACGGCCGGCTGAACAAAAAGTTTCTGCCCCAGGGTTCCGGCGTTCGCCGAATTGAGGGTGGCGGCGCGATCGCGCGGCATCACGTGCGCGGCGAAACCGTCGTGCAGGAATTTTTCCCAGGCAGCCTGGGCATCACCGGCCAGCCCGGAGGCGCGGAACGTTTCCTGGATTAGCTCAGGCCCTTCCACGGCCGGCCCGCCGAGGAGCGTGTTCATCAATTCGATTTCCGAAAGGCCGCCAAAGAGCGGCATAATCATCGGCTGAATCGAAACGTAGCTGCCGTCGTTCGTTAGGGCATCGCCCCAGCTTTCCAGGAAATGCGCCATCGGCGCGTGCCATGTGCTGACTTGGGAAGTGCCGTCCTCGTGGTAGCCGAGTCGGATTACTTCCGGGACTTTCTTCTGCAGATCGGCCCAGTCCAGCGGATCGCCGGAAGTGGGATCGTTCACCAGCGCGCGCGGCGCGTTGTAGACCGGGTCTCCACCAAAAATGAAAAGCTGTTTGACCTGGCCGGCAACGATGTCGGTGGCCAGCTGCAGCATGCTCATGGTGCGCGGGTTGTAAGCGCGATCGCGCACCAACAGGGTGGTGCCGATATTCTTCAAGGCGGCGTTGATTCCGTAAACCAGCAATTGCACCACCACCGGTTGATGGGCGCCGGCCAGGACCAGGCTGGTGCCGCTCTTGGAAACAAGGTCGCGCGCCGCTTCCGTGATCCATTGATCGTCAAAAGTCGGACCGCCATTTGTTTGCGGCAGGGTGGTTAGGATGGCGGAAAGGCTGGCGTCCGTAGTGGCGTCGGCAATCTTGCGGGCCAGCGCCAGGGTAAAGGCGGGGATCTGACTGGCCGGGACACGCAGGCGATGATCAGCCATTGCGCCAGTGAGAGAGAAGCGATTCTCCACCACGTAAAGGCGGTTCATCGAATCCTTCGCGCTATTCACACGACGCCTGGCGGTGAAGCCGCGAGCTGTCGTCAAATCGCCTTCGCCGCAATCGACGAAATCGCTATCGATCGCCATGATCACATCCGCGCGATCGAGCCGCGGAACAAGATGCGAGTTCGCACCGAAGGCGGTCTGGGTAGCCGCGAAAGGGGCGTCGGACGAGCCGGCGTTGTAGACGCACCAGCGCATTTTCGGGAAAGCTTTTCCAGCGCGGTGCGCAGACGATCGCGCGTCGGCGAATGCACTTCTTCCACCAGGAAGGCGAGACCTGCGCCACCATCGGCGGCGAGATCCCCGCGCAATTTTTCAATGTAGGAGCTGAACGCGGCGCGCTCAGCCGGCTTGCCTTTGTTCAGGAAATTGCGGGACCGCGTCGGGTCATAAAGATCGATGATCGTCGCCTGCGCGAAAACATCGGTAGCGCCGCCGCTGGCGGGGTGAAGCGGATTGCCTTCCAGTTTGATCGGACGGCCGTCCACCGTCGTGGCGATCAAGGGCATCGCGCCGTTGCGACGCGGCATGGCGGTCGCGTAATAAAGTGCTTTGCCGGGAATCGTCCATTCGACGCTCTTGGTAAATGGAACCAGGTGCGCTTCCGGACGGCGGCAGCTGCTCACGCCAAAGCCGGCCAGCGCCATGGACGCGCCCATTAATTTCAAAAATCCGCGCCGCGACCACTCGTCGTCGTTGAGTTCGGCCGCGCCCTCGGGAAACTCGCGCTCGAGGTAGGCTTGGAACTGCGGCGTATTCTTCAGCTCATCGAGCCCGCGCCAGTAACCTGACGGCCCTCGCCGGATTCCGGTGGATGTTGAAATACGCGTTTCATCGATGACATCCCTGGCAGTTGGTCGGCGGCTGAATGTTCCATTTTTCCTTCAGCGTTTGGCCGATCTGTGCTTGGGTAAGATGCTTCTGTTTCGTCCAATCATCGGTGACGTCCTTGGGCTGGCCGTATTTCGCCACGAACTCCGACGGCTTCACGTCATCCGGTTTCCAATCGAGATTGTAGATCTGATCTTCCGGCCGAAGGAATTTTTCCGGGTGGCGATGGCATTCGAGGCACCAGGCCATGCTGTGTGGCTTGGCGTGATAAACCACCGGCATGTGATTGATCTCGCCGTGGCAGCTGGCGCAGCTAATCCCGCGATTCACGTGCGCCGAGTGATTGTAGAAAACATAATCCGGCGTGCGATGCAGCTGGACCCACTCGATCGGTTTCCCGGTTTTCCAGCTGGCCCGCACCGGCTCGAGCTTCGGATTTTCCTTCTGCACCTGGGTGTGGCAATTCATGCAGGTTTGCGTATTCGGCAGGTTCGAATGCGCGGCGACGTCAACGAAGCTATGGCAATAACGGCAGTCCATCCCGAGCTGAGAAACGTGAATGTCGTGAGAAAAAGGGACCGGCTGAATGGGCTGATAACCCACGCGGGTGTATTTCGGCGTCACATAATACCAAGTGGCCGCGGTCAGCCCGCAAATGATCAGCACACCGCAGATGGTGATCTTAAGCGGCAGCCAGTTCGTCCACTTTGGAAAAAAGTTCGCCATAGCTGGTCTAGCGGACGCCGTCACTGCCCAACCGCAGTCGCCACCCTAAAAACGAACGGGAGTTGAATTTAGGATGTGCCGGGTTCAGACGCGAAAAGGGTAAAGGTTACGGTTGCGCGGAGCCTTATAAATGAGTGGGATGAAGACAACGTCAAATCCGCAATTCATTAGAATCATTTTCATCCGAAAAACATGGCGCGCAGAGCCTTCCCGGGGAACGGAGGACGGCACCATCGGCAACATCGATAAGGTCAAAAGTTCATAGCACCGTCAAGTGAAAGCGCGACTTTTCTCAACGTTCGCCGGAAGAAGTATTTTTTTGGCGGGATGCCTGGCTGCCGCCGTCTGTTTTGGTGAAGAACCGGCGGACCTCATCCTCCTGCACGGAAACGTTTATACCGTTAACCAAAAACAGCCGCGGGCAGAGGCCGTCGCGGTTTCCCAAGGCCGCATCGTGCTTGTCGGCAGCAACGCCGAGGCCGAGCGCTTCCGTGGCTCGAAGACGAGGGTCCTTGATTTGCAAGGGAAGACCGTGATGCCCGGCCTAACGGATTCGCATTGCCATATTTTTGGGATCGGACAGCGCGAGCGCGCGCTGAATCTCGAAGGCACGACTTCCAAGGAACTTTTCCTGGCCAAGGTGAAGGAGGCGGTGGATCGCTCCTCGCCTGGCGAATGGGTCACCGGGGGCGGCTGGATTGAGACCTTCTGGGACCCGCCGCAATTCCCGAGCCGCCATGATCTCGACGCGATTAGCCGCGATCATCCGATCTGCCTGGTGCGCGCGGATGGTCATGCCGCCGTTTCAAACAGCCTTGCCCTGAAACGCGCCGGAGTGACGCCCGACACGGCCACGCCGTTTGGCGGCAAGATCCTAAAAGATAAGAGCGGCGAGTTAACAGGTGTTCTCCTCGATAGAGCGCGTCCGTTGGTGGAGGACAAAATCCCGCCGCCTTCGCGGGAGGCGCGGCAGGAGGATCTTCTGGCCGGAGTTCGCCGGGAGCTGAGCCTTGGTTGGTGCGAAATTCAGAATGCCGGCAGCGAACCGGACGACGACCAGTTGATCTGGAACGCAATCAAGGATGGAAAGATTAAGATCCGCGTCTATGAGGCGCTTTACCTCGACGCGGCGAACCCGCTCCTAACGGAGACACTTTGGATCAACGCTTTCGACCACCGGTTTACCCGTCGCACGATCAAGGTCGTGTTTGATGGAGCGCTTGGCTCGCGCGGGGCCGCGCTGCTTCAGCCGTATTCTGACGCACCGGAAACGTCCGGCTACCTGACCGAAAAGCCGGAGCAGCTGGCTCCGATTTTTGAAGAGGCCTTGCGCCAAGGCGTGCAGGTGGAAACGCACGCGATCGGGGACCGCGCCAATAGAACGATTCTCGATCTCTACGAGTCTGCCTTCAAGAAGGTACCGCCTAACGAACGCAAAATCACGGAGCCGCGCTGGCGAGTGGAACACGCTCAAACGCTCACGGCCGCTGATCTGCCGCGTTTCGCCAAGCTCGGCGTCATTGCCTCGATGCAACCGTCGCACGCGATCAGCGATTTATTTTTCGCCCCCGCCCGCCTCGGCGCGGAACGGCTCAAGGGTGCGTATGCCTGGAATTCTCTGCTCAAAAGCGGCGCGGTGGTCGTCGGTGGTTCGGACGCGCCGGTCGAGCGCGGCGAGCCCATGATCGAATTCTACGCCGCGGTTGCTCGCAAGAGCATCAAAGGCGAATCAGCACCCGACTGGCACCCCGACGAAGCAGTTACACGTGAACAAGCGCTGCGCATGTTCACCGCAGGACCGGCCTTTGCCGCCTTCGAAGAGCAGGATAAAGGCTCAATCGAGGTCGGAAAACTCGCGGATTTCACCGTCTTGTCGGCCGACATCATGAAGATCGCCGAACCCGACATTCTGACCACGCAGTGCCTCATGACCATCGTCGGCGGCGAGGTGGTTTTCGAAGACGCCAACTCGCAGCGGGCGAAACACTGATCGTTGGCAGAGCCGAAATGCCCTGACAAAAGGCGTCCGCTCATCTTTAATAGAGAGGTAACAAACCCTGGCATTCGCCTCCCTGGTGAATGCCGCAAAATCCTCCTCATGCTTAAGCGACGCGAAACCCTCCTTTTCAGCGGCCTGGTCCTGCTGGCTCTCCTGGCGGGCGCCGGGATCGGACATTCTTTCACTGGCAACATCGCTCATCCGGCCAAGAACGACGCCACGCTAGCGAAGAACGCACCGGTCGTGGCCAAGGCCGCAGTTAAAAAGACAACCGCGGTCGACACCAACAAGGACGAGGCCGCCAGCAAGGAAACGGGCAGCCGGAAGTCGCTGGCGGAAATCCTGAAAAATCCCAATGCGGCGACGCGCACGAAAGAGCTCGAAGAGTTCGTGCGCACCCTTCCCCCATCGGAAATCGGGAATGCGCTCAAGCAACTCCGCAAACTTCCCGAAGGCACTTCACGCAACGTCGCCACCGGCTTGCTTGTGTCGCACTGGATCGCGACTGATCCGGATGGTGCGCTTCAATTCGCGATGCAGAACCGCGATTACGATTACATCGCCAGCGATGTCTTTCAGCAATATGCGGCCGGCGATGTGCAGTCGGCGCTGGCGCGTGCCCAGGCACTCAGCGATCCGAATACACGTTACCAGGCCCTGCGCGGCGTGCTTAGCTACATGGCGGATTCCAATCCGTTAGCCGCGCTTCAACTCGCGGGCACGCTCGGTAATTTTCCCGGGAACGAATCGCTTGCCCAGATGATCTATCGGCAATGGGCGCAAACCGATCCACAGGCGGCGGCGGCAGCGGCCGCCTTAGCTTCGCCGGACGGCGGCTACCGTTCGCCGGTGAACCAGGTCCTGCGCAACTGGGCGGGACAAGATCCGCTGGCCGCGATCAACTGGACCCTTTCCCAGGTCGATCCCTCGCAGCAGGCGCGTGACATCGGTCAGATTATTCGGCAATGGAGCCACGACGATCAGTCGGCGGCGGCCAACTGGGTGAACAATCTCGCGGGCGGCCCGATTCGGGATGCGGCGGCCGCGTCGCTCGCCTTTTCGTTAGGCGGAAGTGATCCGTCGGCGGCGATCGGTTGGGCGCAAAGCATTGGCGACCCGACGGCACGCGATAGCGCGATCCAGCGAGTCAGCCGCGAAATCATGGCGCTGAATCCGTCCAACGGCGCGGCCATTCTGCAGGCAGCCGGGATTCCGCAGAACCTGATCCCGCAGCCCGGCCAATACGGCGGCGGCCGCGGCGGGTGGAGAGGGAACTGAAGCGGGCAAGCCGCTTCAGGAATGACGAATCCCGAATTTCCAATGACGAATTGGGAAGTTCGGGCCGAGTGCCGCGCTTCGCAGCGGAATTAGCTACCTACCGATCGGGACGATTGGCCATCGGCGCGCAGCGCCCACTTCGTCATTCGGAATTCGGCATTCGTCATTCTACTCTTTTTCAGGAGTAGAGATATTCGTCGTGATATTCCCGCTGCGGCGCGAAGTGCACATCCTGCTCCGCGGCGGCTTCGGGGTATTCGAAAATCTTTCCTTCGTAGTTCCGAATCACGATTTTCTCATGGTCGTGATAAAGCACGTAACCCGGATTGATCGGCACCTTGCCGCCGCCGCCGGGCGCGTCGATGACGAACTGCGGAACGGCGTAGCCAGTGGTGTGGCCGCGGAGGCCTTCGATGATTTCAATTCCCTTGGCCACGGAGGTGCGCAAGTGGGAGGAACCTTTGATGAGGTCGCACTGGTAGACGTAATAAGGACGCACCCGGCACATCAGGAGCTTGTGCACGAGCGTCTTCATCGTCTCCAGATCGTCATTAACGCCCTTGAGCAGCACACTCTGATTGCCTAACGGAATGCCGGCGTTGGCCAGCCGTTCCAGGGCTTCCTTCACTTCCAGGGTAAGCTCGCGAGGGTGGTTCACGTGCACGCTCATCCAGAGCGGATGATATTTTTGCAGCATCGCGCAAAGCTCCGGCGTGATCCGCTGCGGCAGGAAGATCGGAACACGCGTCCCGATGCGAACGAACTCAATGTGGGAGATACTGCGCAGCCGCGACAAGATGCGCTCAAGCTTGTCGTCGCTGAAGAGAAGCGCGTCGCCTCCGCTCAAAAGAACGTCGCGAATCTCCGTGTGCTGCTCGAGATAGCGGTACGCTTCTTCGAAATTGGTGTGGAGTTCCTGCTCGCCCACCCCGCTGACGACGCGGCTGCGGGTGCAATAGCGGCAGTAGCTCGCGCAACGGTCTGTCACCAGGAAGAGAACGCGATCGGGATAGCGATGGACCAGGCCCGGCACCGGCATGTGCGAATCTTCGCCACAAGGATCAGCCATGTCATACGGCGATGTCCACGTCTCCTCGATGCGAGGAATGACCTGCCGCCGGATCGGATCGTCCGGATTGTCCGGGGGCATCAAGTTGAAGAAGTGCGGCGTGATCGCCATCGCCAGCTTGTCACCGGAAAGGAGGACGCCGGAGCGCTCCTCGTCATTCAGCACCAGCCGCGACTCGAGTTGCTCGAGCGACGTCACCCGGTTTTTCAGCTGCCATTTCCAGTCGTTCCAGAGCTCCGGCGCGATCTCGGGCCAGTAGCCCGGGCGATGCGAGACGAACTCTTTTCCATCCACCTTCCCTGCGGCAAGAGTGAGCATTTTAGTTTAAGGACGAAAAAGTTAAGGTTCTTAAGTTTCGTGTCAACGGACGCACTTGTCGGTGCCTATGACACTTCCGCGACCAAGATAATCGTACTCCTATCGCTATTAGGTGACGCAGTGCGCGTTCGATTATTCGATCACGATGAACACCGAATCGGCGTTCGGTTATTGAATGGTAACGAGCGTGCCAACGGGAAGGTCCGCGTAAAGCTTGCGCGCGATCTCCCCGGGCAAACGAATGCAGCCGTGCGAAGCCGGATGATTCGGTACGACCCCTTCGTGCATTCCAAAGTCGAGACAGCTCAAGCGCATGAAGTAGGGCATCTCAACTTTGTAAATGGTGGAGCGATGGCTGCGTTCCTTGTCGGTGATGACGTATTCGCCCGGCTTGGTTGAGTAGCCCTGACGTCCGGTGGAGCAAATTGTGGTCAGAATGGAAACCCCGTCCTTCCAAACTTCGGCGCGCTGTTTGGCGAGCGAAATTTCTACGCGCAACTGCTCTGGTGAAGGGCCGCCGCCCAGCAAAACCTGCGTCGCCTGCGAGTTTCGTTGTTCGGCCGCGAGGTAGAGCGCCATCATGCGATAGCGCGTGGTGGAACGGTTACGATCGGCTCCCGCTGAAAGCAGCGCGCGCACTTGTTCGGTTTGTCCGAGACCGGCCGCGAGCATCAGCAGGGTGACATTCCGATCTTCTTCGATGTAACTGCGCAGTGAACGCGATTTGATCAGGTCGAGGAAATCCGGGTCACAAGTCTGTGGCAAAACCGTGTTGGGATCGACCCCGGCCGCGAGAAAGGTTTTCAACTGCGCGTCATTATTGGAGACGACCGCATAAGCCAGCAGCGGCACGCTGCCTCCGGGCGGCGTTGGCGGAACTGCATGCTTGCTCAGCAGCAGTTTCACTTCGTCCACACTGTTCCTGGAAAGCGCGAGCTCGAGCGCTTTTCGGGTCCGCGGCGTCCACTCCGCAAAGACAGGAATGCGATCGAAGATGGCTTGCGCGATCTCCTTGTCGCCGAGCGATAAGGCGGTGCAGAAAATGTTGTCGGCGCCGGGCCCGAGGTCTCGCGTCAGGCGCAGCAGCAGTTGCACAATTTCCTTATGCGCTTCACTGATCGCGTAATGCAGCGCGGAAAAGCCGTTCCGGTCCGCGGCGTTGATGTTGGTGACGTGCCCGACAAATTCGCGGACCAGATCGATGTTGCCCGCTTTCGCCGCCGCCATCAGCGGCGTCAGACCGGTTTCATCAGCAAGGTCAGCAGACGCGCCCGCTTGTAAGAGTCGCGTCACCGTCGGTCCATCCTGTTGCAAAGTGGCGGCGAGTAATAGCGGCTGATCGTTTGCGACGCGCGCATTCGGGTTCAGGTTCTCGCGGAAATAGAAATCGAGAACGTGTGGTCGATCGCTCGACAACGCGCGGATGAATTCCTGGGGAGTGATCGGACTAGTAACCGCCGGTTCGGGGCCGAAACCGGTCGTCGTCAACAAGACGAGAACGGCAAGCGCTTGCCCGATAAAGGCTTTCGGATGGGGGTAACTCAATTGCACGACAGCGGTCTTATCATACATCCCCCGTCAAGCAAGGGGCTCGAGGGTGTATTACGGGCAATCCCATAGAATCTTTCAAGCCACGGGAGGTCGGCTTAGGCTAAAACCGGCCGGTTTTACAGGAGAGCTTGAACGGTCCACCCTTCCCTCTGGTCCAAAGTCCGAACAATGCGTTTTTACCCTGTCTTTCTGGTCTCCTGCCTCGCCTTTGCCCCGCTTTGCCTCGGCCAAAACCGCTCTCCCTCGCCCGCTCCGGCGGCGACGACCTCAGCGGCGGCGGCGGAAGCCGGCAAAGACGTCGTTCACCAGCTGAACAACGCCTTCGCCAGAGTTTTTGAGAGCGTGGCCCCGGCCGTCGTCATTATTGAGACGTCAAAGAAGAATGACGGCTCCGACCCAGCCTTGGATGAACTTTTTGGGGGACAACCGCCGGATGGGAATCGAGTTCCGGGTCCGCGTCCCGACCTCCCGACGCAAAGCGAAGGCTCCGGCTTTATTCTCCGGGCCGACGGCTACATCTGCACGAACTATCACGTCGTCGAAGGGGCCGATAAGATTCAGGTGAAGCTGCACGACGGACGCGAGTTCGAAGGAAAGCTGGTTGGCAACGATGAGAAGACGGACATCGCGGTAGTTAAGATTGAGGCGAAGGATCTTCCCGTCGTTCGCCTCGGCAACAGTGAGGCATTGCGCGTGGGCGAATTTGCCTTCGCCATCGGTGCGCCCTTCAAACTCGATTACACCTTCACCTACGGCGTAATCAGCGGGAAGGGCCGGAGCATCAACATGGGCGGCTACGCCATTCCCGAATACATCCAGACGGACGCCTCGATTAATCCGGGAACAGCGGCGGGCCCTTGTGCGACATCGATGGCGGCGTCGTCGGGATGAACACGCTGATCAACGGTCTTAATCGCGGGCTGGGCTTTGCCGTCCCGGTCAACTTGATCAAAGAGATCAGCGGCGAACTCATCTCGGGGCGCAAAATGGTCCGGCCCTGGCTCGGCATTGAAATTCAAACTCTGAGCGAGAACGAAGTGATGCGGGAATTCCTGAAAGGAGTTCGTCAGGGCGTCCTCGTCGGCACGATTCGCGCCGATGCGCCGGCGGCGAAAAGCGAGCTGCGGCCATCGGACGTGATCACCCAGGTAGACGGTGCGCCGGTCACCACCGACGCTCAGCTACAGCATGAGATCCTGAAAAAAAAGGTCGGACAAACGGTGGAACTGACGGTCTGGCGCAAGGGACAGACGATGAAGATCCCGGTTAAAACCGGAGAGCTACCTAACGAGCTGGCACAGGTGGCCAATCCCCGCCCCGCCCCACCAAAGCCGAGCAAGCCCGAAGGCCCCGGCAAGTTCGGCCTTCAGGTGCAGGAGCTGAGCAAGGAAGTCGCCGATCGCCTGCATCTCGGCGTGACCCAGGGAGTGATCGTGACCGACGTGACGGAAGACAGCATTGCCGCCGACCAAGGGATCGAGCGTGGCGATGTCGTCACCAGTGTGAACGAAAAGCCGGTCACGAATGTGCAGACGTTTCGTGACGCGGTGAGCAATGCCGACCCGGCGAAAGGCGTGATGCTCACGCTCGATCGCAAGGGTTCCCAGTCCTTCGCCCTGCTTAAGGCAGGTTCATCCGAGTAGTTCACGCCGCACGACCAAGCGGCCGCCGGCGTGGATCTACCAAGAGGCGTTAGGCGGAGTTTCGGCCGCCAACGATCACGAGAACGATCCCGCCCACGACGCAAAGGCCTGCCGCGATAGGCGGGAAGGAAACGCGATGCTCCTCGTTATGCCCGATTTCGATCGGACCGAGCTTGGCGTCGCGTTTGTGCTCGGTCCAGCCGATCCCACCCCAGGCGAAGATGACCAGCCCGACGACGATCAGGATGATTCCGATAATTCCGGCGGGCTTCATCTAGACGCGTCTCCCGCCGATTAACTGCAGAATGAGAACGACCAGGGCGATCAGGAGAAGAAGATGGATGTAAGCGCCGAGCACGTGGAAGCCCACGAACCCCAGCAGCCAGAGCACGAGCAGAATAACGAAGATGGTCCAAAGCATAGATTAATTCCTTTCGGTTGAGTCACTGAACCTTCGTATGAGGCGCGGCTAACGCGCTTATAATCAAGCGTTTTTTCGTCGCTGGCCCGTCTAGTCTCCTCCCGAACGGGAGAATCAGACCGCGGTCCCGCCGTGGCCACCGATCGCCTGGCGCAGGTTCCACCCCTCTTCTTCCAGCCGCTGGCGCGCGGCCGCGTAGTCGATCCCAGCCAGCTCTGCCAGCATCCGCGCCGCGCGATCGCGTAGCTTCGAGTTCGAGGCGTTCAGATCAATCATCAGATTGCCGCGGACTTTTCCGAGCGAGACCATTGCGCCGGTGCTGATGATGTTGAGGGCAATCTTGGTGGCAGTTCCCGCTTTCAAGCGAGTCGAGCCCGTCAGGATTTCAGGGCCGACGGAGAGATCAATTCGCGAACCGGATGGAATTTTGGAGGCGGACTCCGGGTTGCAGTTCAGCAGGATCGTCTGCGCTCCAATTTCGTTCGCCCGCGCCAGGGCGCCGGCGACAAAGGGCGTACGGCCGCTCGCGCTAATTCCAATCACCACGTCATCCGCCTTGATCCCTCGCTCGGTGACCGCGGCTGCTCCGGCCCCGCGCTCATCTTCGGCGCCTTCGACACTGCGATAGAGTGCGGACATTCCGCCGGCGACAATTCCCTGCACCAATTGTGCGCTGGCGCCAAAGGTGGGAGGGATCTCGCTCGCGTCTAAAACACCCAGTCGGCCGCTCGTTCCCGCGCCGACATAGAATAGCCGTCCGCCTTTGCGCAGCGCCCCGCTGACTGTCTGGATCGCGCGCGCCAAATCATCGGAGGCCTGCTTGAGCGCGGCCTGCACACTCGACTCTTCTTCCACGAAAAGCTTCACCAAGTCGGCAACGCTCAGCTTTTCGAGCGATTCGGAGCGAGGATTTCGTTGTTCGGTCAGCGACTCCGCGAGGTCATCGACTTCTTCGGCGCCGTGATGGACCCGGACCGACGGCAATTCGTGCAGCTCCGCCGCCAGCCAGGCTGCGCCCATCTCGGGAGAACGCTCGGCCGCGGCCACGCGCGCGTCGGGCAGGTTCTTCTTCAGGCGGCGACGGAAGGCGTGCGCGTAGAGCGAGTCTCGTTGGAAAAGGCCGCCAATCAGCATGACTTTTGGCGCCAGCAAGTGCAGACGGTTCGCCACCGCTTCCGTGTATGCGCACAGAGCCTTGGCGCCGTCTTCGATAATTTCGTTTACGTGCTGGTCGCCTGCTGCGGCAGCCTCAAAAACAACGGGGGCCAGCAGCGCGACTTCCATTTTTTTGGCACCCTGCGCCCAGCGCACGAGGTCATCGAGGCTGTTCAGCGAAAGGGCCTGCAAAATCCGTGCAGTGAACTGAAGTTCGCCGCGATTCAGATCGTATTCCCGCAGGATTAACCGGAGAGCCTGCACCACCAGAAAGTAGGCGCCGCCGGCGTCACCCAGAATGTGCCCCCAGCCACCCGCCTTCTCTAGCCGTCCGTCGCGCCGACCGGTAACGGACGAGCCGCTGCCGGCGTTGACCACGATGCCGTCGCTGTTACCAAGCGCAGCCGCCATGCCCGAATCGCGATCGCTGCCGGTCAGGATTTTGGCGTTGGGCCAGAGTTTCGCGACAAAGGGCGTTCAGCCTTTCGTTGTCATCGCCGGTAACGCAACCGGCCAGAAAAATTCCGGCACGGTCGATTTGTTTCGGCAGTTCCTGCAGAATCTCACGCAGGCGCTCCGGATTCGTTAGGCGAAAATTGGAGGGCGGAAGCTTGCCCTGCTCGAGGACATGCAAGTCCCCGTCCTTCCGCTCTACCAGCACCCACGCGGTTTTGGTTCCCCCTCCTTCGACGCCGAGAATACGCTCTTCCGGCTGCACGGGTCGTTAACCTACCGGAGAAAGCCCCCCTTTGAAAGAGTCTTTCTCAGACCAGCGAAAGCGTAGGGGTGAGAGGGGAGCGCGTGGAACCGGTAACGTTGCTCGGCGATAGGGCGTTCGTATCATGTCGAAGTGAACAAGGGGGACAACCAGCTGGTCAAACGTGCCGCGCAACTCCGCCAGGAAATCGCCGAGCATGACCGGCGCTACTACCAGGAAGCGGCCCCCACCATCAGCGACCGCGATTACGACCGGCTCTATCGCGAGCTGGTCGATCTCGAAGCGATGCCCACCCGCAGCTGAAGTCACCGGATTCCCCCACCCAGCGCGTGGGCGGCGGCGCCCCTCAAAGCTTTCACCCAGGTCCGCCATCGCCTGCCCATGCTCAGCCTGGACAACACTTACTCGGAAGAGGAAGTCGCCGACTTCTACGCGCGCGTGATCAGCAGCTGCTGCCCGACGAAAAGATTCCGGTGGTGATCGAACCAAAAGTCGATGGCGTAGCCGTTTCGCTAACCTACGAAAATGGGAAACTGCATCACGCCGCCACCCGTGGAGACGGAGTGGTGGGCGACGATATCACGCAAAACATCCGCACCATCCGATCCGTCCCGGAACGACTGCGCGGCACCGCTCCCACAGTGCTGGAAGTTCGCGGCGAAGTTTACATGGACAAGGGCGGCTTCGAAAAATGAACGCCGGAACGCGCAAAGGAAGGCCTGCCGCTCTTCGCCAATCCGCGAAACGCCGCCGCCGGTTCACTGAAACAACTCGATCCCGCGCATGGTGGCGCAAGCGCCCACTCGGGGTTGTCTTCTACGGAACCGGCGCAGCCGAAGGAATCGAGATCGATCGTCCATTCCGAAGTTTTCCGCTCCTGAAAAAGTTCGGCCTGCCCGACCACCGAAAAGTGGTGGCGTGGCCGACTCGGTCGAGGAAATCCTCAATGCCATCCACGAACTCGACAAGATGCGCCGCGACTTCGCCTATCAAACGGATGGCGCCGTCGTGAAAGTGGATTCCTTTGCGCAACGGGAGCGGCTCGGGTTCACCGCCAAATCGCCGCGCTGGGCCATCGCCTACAAATATGAAGCCGAGCGCGTCGAGACGCGCTTGCATGACATCCTGATCCAGGTGGGGCGGACCGGCATCCTCACTCCGGTCGCCGCACTCGAACCGGTCACGGTGAGCGGCAGCCGGGTCAGCGCGCGCCACCCTGCACAACGAAGACGAGATCAAGCGGAAAGACATCCGCATCGGGGACACCGTAGTGATCGAGAAAGCCGGCGAAGTGATTCCGGCTGTGGTCGAGGTGGTGAAAGCGAAGCGGCCGCGCAATTCCAAGCCGTTCGACTTTCTTTGCGCACATCGGTGGGCAAATGCCCGGTCTGCGGCGGCGCCGATCAAACGCGATCCGGAATTTGTCGCCTGGCGTTGTCAAAATTTGCAATGTCCGGCGCAGGCGACGCGCCGCCTGGAATTTCTGGCCGCGCGCGGCGCGCTCGACATCGAAAGCGTGGGCGGAATCGTGGCGGACAAACTGGTCGAGCGCGGAATGGTGCGCGAACCGCTCGATCTGTTTGAGATGAGATTTCCCAGACTGGCCGCCTTGAATCTGGGAACTGAAGAAGCCCCGCGCGTTTTCGGCGAAAAGAATGCCAGGAAAGCGATTGAGGCGATCGAACGAGCCCGCACTTCACCCTTATCGCGCTGGCTCTTCGCCCTCGCCATTCCCGACGTCGGAAAAACCACCGCAACCGATTTGGCGGCTTTTCACGACCGGATCGAAGAGGTGGCAGATTCACCGTTGTTGCGCGACGTGGTCGGTTACCACGAGGCTAAGGCGTCAGGCGACAAGGATGGGGCGAAAGCGATCGGTGAGCGCCTGATCAAAGCCGGATTTGCCCACCCATCGAAAAGCAAAGCGGAGAAACAGGGCGGCATCGTCACGGAAGTCGGTCCGGTGGTAGCGGCGAGCGTCCTGGATTTCTTCAACTCGCGCGCCGGACAAAAGACACTGAAACGATTGAAGGAACTTGCGATCAAGCCGACATCGGAACGCGCCGCGCGCCAGAAGGCCGAAGCTGGAACATTGAGCGGCAAAACATTCGTGCTGACCGGAACATTGCCATCCATGACCCGCGAAGAAGCAGCCGCCCAGATCGAAGCACAGGGCGGTCACGTCACCGGCAGCGTCAGCAAGAAAACGGATTACGTCCTCGCTGGCGAAAGCGCCGGCAGCAAATTGGACAAGGCGACTGCGCTGGGCGTGAAGATCATCGACGAAGCCGCTTTTAGAAAGATGCTGAAAGCTTGAGCGCGGGACCGGTCGAACCCCCGCCGCTTCCCTCGCCAGCGCCGGCACCGGCGGTTGCGCGATGGCGTTGGTGGATCCACCTGATACTAATCGGCGGCTATTTTGTGCCGCTTACGATTATCGGCCGCAACCGAACTCACCCCGTCCTAACGAACACTCCGGGCGGCTTGATGGTCGTCTCCGCTCTCGACCTTCTCGTCTTCGGGGTTGTCTTCGCCATTGCCGTCTCCATCTCGCGCGCAACTCGCGACGATTTATACCTGCGGTGGCGCCCCGGCTGGTGGGTGGTCCCGCTCGGACTCGGTTATTCCGTCGCAATTCGCGTAGCTACACTCATCGCCATGATCCCGGTCATGGTGGTGATCCTTCTCATCGTCACCCTCGCCGGCGGCGACATTCACCAGTTCATGGCTGCGCATCAGCCCAGGTTCGATCATCTCTTCAATGCTGCGGCCATGAGCTCAAACCGCACCTATTACTGGCTGATCGTCACCTTGATCAGTTTCACGAATGCCGGTTTGCGCGAGGAGCTTTGGCGCGCGGGCACGCTGGCGGGATTCCGTGCTCTCTTTCCCAAGCTTTTCGGATCCACCGGTGGTCAGCTCGTCGCCGTTGCCATAAGCGCGGTCATCTTCGGCGCGGCGCACGCCCACCTTGGATTCATTGGCGCGATCTCGGCTGGTATTCTCGGTTTGCTTCTCGGCGCCATTATGGTGAACCACCGGTCTGTCTGGCCAGCCGTGTTTGCCCACGGCTTCTTCGATGCGGCGTCATTCGCCGCGCTGCCGTTTTTATTGCAGCACATGCCCCACCGATAGGGGCCTAACGATTACTGCGGGACTGATTGCGGCTGACCGCCGAGCGGGATCCCGCGGTTCGGCGTCGTCGAGGGCCAGGTCGAGAGCAACGGGGGCGTGCGTGAACTCATCGGATGGAAATCAGCTTCGATATTCAGCGTCACCTTCTTGCCGTCGCGCACGACTACGATCGGGACAGTGTCGCCGGCCGTCAGGAAAAACGAGCCGTCGATCACGTCTTCCGGTTCGTGGATGTCGACCTTGCCGACCTTGAGCAAAACATCGCCCGGACGCAGCCCCGCGTCCGCCGCGTTCATCGTCCCGAGAATGTCAGTCACCACCGTGCGCGATCCTTCGATCGGATCTTTGGCGGTGCCAACCTGCGCGCCCACCCAGCCGTGCCGCACTTCGCCGAAGCGAGCCACGTCGCCGCGAACTTTCTCGGCCGCTTCGATGGGCAGGGCATAGCAGGCCGATTCATTTTCCAGGCTGCCGACCACAATCCCGACGACCTCGCCTTTGAGATTGAGCAGGGGCGCACCCGCTTCACCCCGTTGCGTAGGCAGATTCACCCGCAGATGCCGTGTGTGAAAGTAGCGACCCAGATATTTGTGATCAAAGCCGGCGATCATCCCGAAAGAAGGCGTCTCTGGAAGATCGAGCGGGAAACCGATCGCCAGGACCGGCGTCGCCACCTCAAGATCGGAAGCCTGGCCAACCGGGATCGCCTGACTAACGACATCTACCTTGAGCATGGCGATGCCGCTGCGCAGATCAGCCATGATCAGACGGGCCGGATAAGTTTTCCCTTTGTAATCGACGCTAAAATTAACCGCGTCTCCGGCGACACTGTACGCGGTGTAGAGCGTGCCGGTCGGATCAATGAAAAAGCCGGTGCCGTAAATATCGCTGTGCTCGTCCTGCGCATGCACTTTGACCACGGAACGGCGATAACGATCGAAGATGTCGCGCACTTCCTGATTCACCGTCATCGGCACGGCGACGGCCGGTGCGGGTTGCGCTGCCGCAGGCGCCACTGAAGAAGCCGGGACGGCCGCCGATTTCGGGCGGCCTTTGGCCGGAGCCGCCGTCGCCGAGAAAGCGATCAAGGCCGAGCAAAGTAGCGACGTCGAACGAAACGCGTTGTCGCCGAGAACTCCCAATCTCGTCTCCCTTCTCTCCTCTTCGAGCTTCTCTGCAGCGAAGCTAGAACCGGAAGGTGGTGTCATAACTCACGGGCACGCTATCGAGCACGTAGCGCGGCTGCGTAGCCCGGTGAGTCGGGAGCATGGAATGGCGAAGCGGCTTCGTGCTGAATACCTGCGCGGCCGAGACAGGCGACGCGAGCGTCCATTCGGAATCGGCTTGAGCCGGAACGGACACAGCCGGACGATTTTCGGCGAAGTTCGACTTGTTAGGGGTCTGAGCGATCTTGAAAGAAATCACCGCCGCGAAAACCAGCACCGCGGTGGCGGCCGCCGGATAGGAGGTTAATGACGGCACGTTCAGCTTGAACATGAAGTCGTGCGCGCGCTCCAGGCAGATGCGCCAGAGCGGTTGCTTCAACAATTCATCACGCTGACGGCAATGAAACTCATGCAGGAAATCTTCGAAATAGCCCGGCCGAGGCTGCTCGTATTTTTTGAGCCGGAGAAGCGTGGCGAGATCGCGATCGTCGAAGTCGTGCATTCGGTGGGAGCGTTAAGAAACAGGATTTTTGCGGAATTCGTCCAGATAATTCTGGAGTTGCCGATTGGCGTAGAAGAGCCGGGACCGTACCGTCCCTTCTGAGACTTTCAAGATCTTACTGATTTCAGCGTGGGGCATCCCTTGAATATGAAACATCGTCACGACGGCTCTGTGTTCATCAGACAGTTTCATCATGGCCTCGTTCAATCTTCGCTGCAGTTCGGAGAGGTCCGCCTCGCGCACGGGGCTGCTCGTGGCGGTCAACTCGATGAACTCCTTGTCGTTCTGGATGCTGGCGTCCACATCATCTAGTGACAGGTGGTAGCGCCTACCCCTCTTCTTGAGGAAGTTGAGAGTCATGTTGACCGCGATCGAGTGGATCCAGGTGTAAAACGAGGACTTCCCGCGGAACCCCCGGATCGCCTTGTAAGCCTTGGAAAAGATGTCCTGAAGGAGGTCGTTCGTGTCCTCGTGATTGGAGGTCATGTTGTAGACCAGCCCGTAAATTCGGGGGAGTACTTCACCACCAGCTGGTCGAAAGCGGTCGCATCCCCGGATTGGGTTCGCGCCACTAGTTGCTGATCTTCGTCGCTTCGAGGCTGATCCATCGCCTTTGGATTAGCCTTATCAGTCGTGCTGCTGGCCGACGATAACAAATCGGACAGGCGACGGGCCGGCGATGGCAGCGCGATGGAACTCATCTTTTTCAATCAGGCCGCCGCTTGTTTAGCGGCGATTATCCCGCACCGAGAGCAACCAGAGAAGGTTGCCCAGAGCAGCGATGAAGGCAGCGACATAAGTGAGTGCGGCCGCGTTTAGAACCTTGTTCACGCCCACCGCTTCCGGGCCGGCCTGCACAATTCCCATCTGCTGCAGGATGATCTTCGCGCGCCGGGAAGCGTCGAACTCCACCGGGAGCGTGATCAACTGGAAGACAACCAGGACGACATAGCAGTAAATGCCGAGCGTGATCAGTCCGCTCATACGGAAGAAGAAGCCGCCAAAGATGATAAACGGAAGCATTTGCGACGCGACCATCGTCACCGGCACGATCGCCATGCGCGCCTTCAGAGGCGCGTAGGCTTTCGCGTGTTGAATCGCGTGCCCGGTTTCGTGCGCCGCGATGCCTACAGCCGCCACCGAAGGCGTGTTGTAGACGTTACTGGAGAGACACAGCCGCTTCTGTGTTGGATCGTAATGGTCACCGAGAAAATCGTTAGTCTCCACGACTTGAACGTCGTTGATGTTGGCGGCGTGCAAAATCTCACGCGCGCATTCCGCCCCGGTAATGCCGGAAGCGGCACGGACCTGGCCCCATTTATTAAAAGCGCCGTGGACGCGAAACTGCGCCCAGATACCGAGAATCAACGGCACTCCAATATAGAGAAGCCAATTACTCCCAAAGCCAAACCCCATTGGATAGAGCATTCCCATTTTAAGTGTGTCTATCCATTAGACCGCCGCGCTTCGCCCACGTTCATTTCTGCAGCGTAATGTTCTCTCCGCTCCACTTCATGATGATGATCATGATCGAACCCTGGTCCTGGCGGTCCTGCGTATCCAGTTACGAAATCTCCGGACGAACCCCGCGGGCCGTTCGGTGAACGGCCCCTACCTATCCCATGCATCACAGGCTATCCATGCGTCACAAGCTATCCCGCGCGTCACAAGCCTATCCCGCGTCACAAGCCCATCCCGCGCGTCAAAAGCATGTCATCCCGAGCCGCGAGGGAAAGACGGCCGAGGGATCTCCCAAGCGCATGCATGATCACACAACCACGAGACGCGACGTCGGCATCTCGACGTGAGTCACTTCAGGGACGGCGGGCAGCCGCCCCCGTCACAGCGCCTGATACCGGCGAATTCGCGGGCCGTCCGCTGAAAGCCCGTACCTAGATCTCCAGCACCTTCGGAAAGTTCGAGAGCATCTTGCTCCCGGACTTCGTCACCGCGACCACATCCTCGATTCGAACGCCGCCGAGACCCGGATAATACAAACCCGGCTCCACCGTCACCACTTCGCGTTCGCGCAGCACCACTTTTTGCAGCCGTGGATACTCATGAATCTCCAGACCCAGCCCGTGTCCGGTTCCATGAAAGAAGCCGACGCGCCGGCCTTTTTTGATCCCGCTCTTATAACCGCGCTTTTCGAAGAGATCCTGAATGCCTTGATGGATCTTGAGTCCGTCCGCGCCCGCCTTGATCTGACGGAGCGCCCATTCCTGGCCATCCTTCACCGTCGTCCAGAGCTTGCGCTGGGCTTCGCTGGCGCGGCCACGCACGACCGTGCGGGTCATATCACCGAAGTATCCGCTTTTCGCGTCGCGCGGGAAGATATCGAAAATGATTAACGAATCAGCGCGCAGCGGTCCGGATCCCCGCTCGTGCGGATCGCAGGCTTGATCGCCGCCGGCGACAATGGTGCCCGCGGGAACGCCGCCGGCTCGCAGAATCGCAGACTCCATTTCGGCGCGGAGAATTTCGGAAGTGAGAACCTTCGCGTTCCAGCGCAATCTGCCGCCGGGACCGCGCCGCGACCCTTTCAAAACTTCCATTCCTCGCGCCATTCCCGCTTCGGTAATCTGCAGCGCGCGTCGCATCAGTTTCAATTCCTGGTCCGTCTTGGCAGCGCGCTCCGGCCAGAACATGCCTTGGGCGGGACGCAGATTGATCTTCGCCCGGGCCAGTTCACGCGCGTAGCCGAGGGGAAAACTGTCTGGCACCAGCGCGGACTTCACCCCGCGCTTGCGCAGGAAATGCGCGAGCACGTCTTCATACGCCGGCGCTTTCCTGGAGCCATTCTGAAGTTCTTTCTCCAGTTTGCTATATTGGATGAACTCGTCAGCCGTCGCGCTCTTGCGCGCGCGGTCGATTTCGAGATCGCTCAGCACCAGCGTTCTTTTCCCGCCCTTTTGCAGGAAGATAAACGGATCGGGCGCGAAGAAGCGCGTGGCGTAAAGAATATCAGCGTCGATCTCGCTGGTCGCGACAATGAGACGGGTTTCGGACTTGGAGGCAGCGCGGGATTGGCGAGCTCGGGACTTCTTTTTCATCAATTAGTTAGGCGTAGCGCCAGGCTAGCCCCGGCGCACCTGCAACTGACGATGCAGGATCCAGTGGAGAATGGCGAGGAGACCAAAGGTGGAGAGAATCAGAACCAGGGTGTTGAAGGCGAAGACGTTCACTTTCAGGCCGAGATAATTTTTCTGCGCGCCGAAGAAGACGTTCGGATGCGTCCCGCGCCGGTAATCGGCCTGCTCCATCTCGGCGTTCGAGATCAGGTCGGAAACCTTTTGATTCACGTAAAGCTGTTCCGCGGTGATCGGGCCGGAGGCATTCTTGAAGGCGGTTCGATCGAACGGCTTCTTCCTATCAAGCACCTGGTCGATCAAACCCAGATAACGATCGAGCTCGCCCGGTGACGACGCTTCCAGGCCGGAAAGAACGGCCAGCGCCTCCTTCAAATCCTCCAGGCGCTTGACCGCTTTCGGGATCGTTCTGTGCGCTGGCAACGATGGCGTCGATCTGGCTGTTGCGCATTCTCCTGCCGGCGGGTCAGCGGATTCAGTTTCGCCTGCGCCACCACCAGTTCCTCATAGGACCAGCGCATCGCGATCAACTGGGCGATGAACGGCACCTGCAGCTTGCTTTCCATCTTCTTACTCTGGTCGTGGTTCGGGTGCTCCTTGAACCAATGGCTGAGCGAATAGACGAAGGCTGAGGTTGCGATTCATGTCCTCGTACTTGATCAGCGCGCCACCCATGATGATCTGCGGAATCAGAATCAGCGGGACGATGTTGGCCGCGGTCTTCGGATCGGCCACCAGCGACGACACGACCAGGCCGAGGGCCACGCCCGCCATCGCGGTCATGAAGACAACCGAGAGATCGATCCAGAACATGCCGCGAATCTGCGAGAATGTAATTTCCGATCAGGACGAAAAGAATGCACTGCACGAAGCGCGAAGATGCCGAGAGTGAGCGCCTTTGAGATGACGTAGTAGGACAGGCGCACATTCAGGTTTCGTTCTCGTTGCAGCACCGTGCGATCGCGAATGATGTCATCCGCGCTATTCGTTAGGCCGAGAAACATCGCCACGATCAGACTGAGAAAGAGGAAGGTCGGGATGTGATAGGCGGAAGCGAAATCGTACTTCCCGCTGTCGGAATAACGCAGAATCGTCGCGATCAGGACCGCGAGCAACGGCGCCACGCACAGCGTGATGACGACATTGGCCTTGTTGCGCAGCTTGCTGATGAAGGAGCGGCGTCAAAAGCGTGCGGAATTGCGTCCACTCGTCGTGCCAGCGAATCGGCGTGCGCTTTTTTTGTGCAGGCGCCGCCGGCAAAGCCGTGACCGGTTCGCTTCGCAGCGAAACCTGCTTCACGTCCTGGATCAGGCGAAACGCTTCGTATTTGTCGCGCCAGAATTCCGGCGAATAACGCCGGGCCGCGACCAGTTGCCCGCGATTGTTCTCCTCGTAAATGATGTCGCCGCTGAGATCGCGCAGCGGAGTCTCCAGCACGTCGAAAATGAATTCCGGCCGCGTCGTTCCGCAGGAAGGACAGGCGCCCAGTTCGGCGCCGAATTGATGCTGATGCTCCGCTTCGGCGAAATAACGCAGCATGTCCGTCGGCGTCCCGAAGAAGACCAGCCGCCCGCCTTTGTCGAGCAGGATGGCCTTGTGAAACATCTGGAACAGCTTCGAGCTCGGCTGATGGATGGTGACGATGATGATCTTGTTGTGCGCCATCCCGCGGATGATCTCGATGACGTGCTCGGAATCTTTCGATGAAAGCCGGAGGTCGGCTCGTCGAACAGGTAGACGTCCGACATGCCGATCATATCGAGGCCGATGTTGAGCCGCTTCCGTTCGCCGCCGCTCAACGTCTTCTTGACCGCGCTGCCGACCACCGCGTCGCGCCGTTCGCCCAGGCCGAGCTCGATCAATTTGCCTTCGAGCCGGCGCATGCGATCGCGGCGGGAAAGATGCGGCGAGCGAATCGCGGCCGCGAAGCTGCAGATTTTCGCGCAATGGTCAGATGCTCGTCGAACGCGTCGTCCTGCGGGATGTAACTGACGTAGCGCTTCAGCTCGTCGAGGTTCTGATAGAGCGACTGGCCGTTGAGGAGAATGTGGCCATTGCTCGGTTGCAGCTGGCCGGCGATCACTTTCATCAGCGTGCTCTTGCCCGAACCGCTCGCGCCCATGACGCAGACCAGTTCGCCGCGGTTGATGCTGAACGAAATGCCGTCGAGCCCGACGTCGCCGGTGCTGAAGCGATGCGTCACTTCGCTCATCTCGAGAGTGCGAATGATGTTCCGCTCTTCCTCGATGATGCGTTCGGAAAAATTGCAGCGCAGGAATTGGCCGATATCGATGCGAATGGTGTCGCCATCCTGCAACGGCGCGGTGGTCCGCACCGGCATGTCGCCGACCATGATCGGCCGATCGGCTTCGATCACTTCCAGAGTGCCCGACGCGCTTGTCGTAATCGCAGAAAATCTTCAGCAGCACGTCGCCGCTCGTGCCGGGCGAAAGCAGGATGTCGTCGGCTTCGCAGCAGGCTCGGATTGTTCGAGACCAGGTACTCCGACTTCGACGCTTTGAGTTGGAACCGGCCGCCAAGGGCGCGGGCCCGGCGGCGCAGATCGGTGAAGTCGAGCTCGCTGTCGTTATGGAAGATGATGCGATCGTCCAGGGTCGCTTCCACCTGCGTGCCCGCTTTCAATTTGGTGCCGTTCAGCACCGCATCGACATCGCGCAGCGCTTTCACGCGCACCTTCAGCCCGAAGGTAATTTCCAGCGCGCTTTCGCGGGTGCGCGCCCGTTCCAGTTCCACTTCATCCACGTCCTTGCTCACGCGCACAAAAATCTGCGGCATGGAAACGTTTTTCTTGGCGTTGAAATAAGTCGCCAGCTCCTGGTAGGTCAGCACCTGGTCGCCCACCAGAATGCGTTGGCCCGGATAAATGCGGCAGAATCCGCCGCGCACCAGCGGCCGGCCGCGCACGGAAACATTTTGTCCGCTGTAATTTTTGAGCAGGATCAGATCGTGATAACGAAACGCCAGCAGCCGATCGTTACCCGTTAGGCTCTTGAGCGGTCACATCGGCCCGCCCATTGGTCCCGAAGGAAAGCGATTCCAGCGGCGAGGCGCCGCGTTGATAGATCGACGGATCCGAATCCTCGGAGGCGTTCAGCTGATAAACGATGTCGATGGCCTGCGCGGCCATGCCGAGTTGCGACATGAACGAATAAAATGCGACCACCTGTTCCTGTTTCAGGCCGGCTTGCGAAATCAGGTCGTAGAGCTGCACCCCGAGCATGATCTTGCGATCGGTGCTGAGCTGGGCGCTGAGCTTCTGCGCCATCGCCGACAGATCCTGCTGCTCGTAAAGCGCCTGGCGAAAGAGCTGGCGCAGCTCCGAGTAAACCGTCTCCGGATAATCGTAACGCAGAAAGCCAAGGCTCGAGTCGATTTCTTCCTCCAGCAGGACGCCGTCGGCTTTGGAGAAGCTGGCCAGCACCTGGATCAGCAACGGCAGCAGGTTCGGTCCTTCCGAGACGCTGCGGGGCTTGCGCATGGCGCGGCGCATCCAGCGTCTGCCTTGCCGCTGAATGCGGTAGGCAAACGGAGTGACCTTTTGAACTGCGCGGTCGATTTTGTCCGCGACTGATGTGACTAACTCCGTCATTCGCTATGGGCGGGCTCATGTTACTGCATTCAGCGCGGCAAGCAACGCAGGCCTGCTCTTCTCCCTCTCAAAACGGGCATTTGAGGGCAAACTCCGGGGCCACCGGAACGTCTTCTGCTAATTGCATTGACCCCGCTTCATGTTAGCCTTCTTTCCACCTCCAAAAGAGGTTCTTTTTCATGGCTCAACACGATCGAAATTCTCAGCGCGACAATAAAAACCGGGGCGGCGAACCGAGCTTCAACTGGCGCGGCGTCATCCTCATCGCCATCGCCTTCGCCCTCATCGGCCTCGCGGTGGTCTTTCGCGGCTCCGCCTACGCCAATGTCGAGGATGTCCCTCTCCCGCGCTTCTACGAACTGCTGGACAGCAAGCAGATCGACAAGAATTCTCTGATCCTCGTCGTCCCCGAAGGCCAGCAAACGCAAAGCCTGGGCGGGATCTATTACAAGCAGCCCGGACAGCCTGCCAAATTCAGGACCACGATCTACGCGCCGTTTGCCAAGAATCTCACGGATAAGCTCGAGGCTGCCGGCATTCCCGCGGTCACAACCAAGTCGGATTCGAATGTTCTCGGCACGACGCTTCTCGGTTTTCTGCCGATCGCGATCTTTCTTTTCATTCTCTACCTCCTCTTCCGCCAGCAGATCCGCGTGGCCGGTAAAGGCGCGCTAAACTTCGGCAAATCGAAAGCGCGCATGCTCGCGCGGGATAAAAACAAGATCACCTTCCGCGACGTCGCCGGGGTGGAAGAAGCGAAGGACGAAGTCCAGGAGCTGGTCGAGTTTCTGCGCGACCCGAAGAAATTTCAGAAGCTCGGCGGCCGCATTCCGAAAGGCGTGCTGCTAGTCGGTCCTCCCGGCACCGGCAAAACCTTGCTCGCGCGCGCCATCGCCGGTGAAGCCGACGTTCCGTTCTTCTCCATCAGCGGTTCCGATTTCGTCGAAATGTTCGTCGGCGTCGGCGCCAGCCGCGTGCGCGACATGTTCGAGCAGGGCAAGAAATCGGCGCCTTGCATCATTTTCATCGATGAAATCGACGCGGTCGGCCGTCATCGCGGCCATGGCGTCGGCGGCGGGCACGACGAGCGCGAGCAAACGCTGAACGCGTTGCTCGTCGAGATGGACGGGTTCGACACCCAGGAAGGCGTCATCATCATCGCCGCGACGAACCGCCCGGATGTGCTCGATCCCGCGCTGCTGCGCCCCGGCCGTTTCGATCGCCAGATCACGGTCAATCTTCCCGACGTCAAAGGCCGCGAGGAAATTTTGCGGGTGCATTCCAAGAAAGTGAAGCTGGCCGAAGGCGTCGACATGGCCGTGGTCGCGCGCGGCACGCCCGGTTATTCCGGCGCCGAGCTGGCCAACGTCATCAACGAAGCCGCCCTGCTGGCGGCGCGCCGCGGTCTTAAGGGAATCACGCTTTCCGAGCTGGAAGAAGCGCGCGACAAGGTGCGCTGGGGCAAGGAACGCCGCAGCCTCGCGCTGAGCGAGAAGGAAAAGCAGAACACCGCCTATCACGAAGCCGGTCATGCCTTGCTCCTGGACCTGCTGCCGCACACCGAGCCGCTGCACAAGGTCACGATCATCCCGCGCGGTCCTTCGTTAGGCTCGACCATGTGGCTGCCGGAGGAAGACAAATACACCAATCGCAAAAACGAGCTCATCGCCGGCCTCGCCGTCAGCATGGGCGGCCGCGTCGCGGAAGAAATCGTTTTCGGCGACATCACCAATGGCGCGCGCGGCGACATCAAGACGGCCACTCCCATCGCCCGCCGGATGGTTTGCGAATGGGGCATGAGCGAAAAGATGGGCATGGTCGAATACGGCGAGCACGAAGATTACGTTTTCCTCGGTCGCGATATTTCCCGGTCCCGCGATTACAGCGAAGCCACCGCCGAGGAGATCGATCGTGAAGTGCGCAGACTCATCGATGACGCCTATCAGACGGCGCAAGGACACCCTCACCGCCCATCGCCAACTCTCGAAGTGATTGCCAAGGCGTTGCTCGAATACGAGACCCTCGACGGCAAACAGATCCGCGAAATCATGGAGCACGGCCGGCTGCTCAATCCGCCGCCGAGCATTCCTCCGGCGACTCCGAACATGCCGCCGGAGAAGCCGCCCAAGCAGGTGATCGCACCCGATGTGGCGCCGCCGCTTCCTGGCGCCTTGGGCGGCGCCCCGGCCTAGGAACAGCTCAGGTCTCCCTCGAGCTCCGATCCCGGGTAGCGCACTCGTCTCGAGTGCTGGTGAAGCCGTCTCGGCTTCACGAACTTTTCTCCGCTCGGGAAACGCGTTGGGTGTCGCTGGGATGCGCGACCGCGGTTGGTGAACTGGTGGGGAGCGCAGGCTGCCAGCCTGCAGGTCTTGGCAGCTTGCCAAGACCACGCTGCAACGCTGCCATTAAGGTCACGTGGGCAAGGATTGTTGCCGGCAAGCTGCCGGCAACTGCAGGCTGGCAGCCTGCGCTCCCCAAACAAAACGGCATCGCCACGCGGCAACCGGGGCGGAATGTCGCGCAGCAAAAAAAGTTGGTTGCGGCGAGACGCCGCAAGCAGCACTCGAGACGAGTGCGCTACCCGGGAGTTACCGCTACAACGCGCGGAGCGTGGCAATAGCTACTCCCGACGCTGCTTCTCGACGAGATGCCGGAGCTGTCGCTCCATCGTCTTGAAGGCGTCGTGGATCACCTTGGTCAGCGGCTCGTGCCCGCCATTGTCGTTCTGCTTTTCTTCCGCGACCAACTCGTGACCGCGGGAAACGGTCACATCGATGCGCACCCGGTACGGATTGCCTTTTTGATGCGCATGATTGGGCTGCTCAATCGCAACATCGCAGCGATTAATGTGATCGCAGAATTTCTCGAGCCGTGCCGCGTGATCGTTCACGAGCTCGTCAATCTGCGTCTGTTTTTTCCAAGCCGCGATAAGTGATGTTAACAGGTTGCATATCGATTGTTTGGCGAACTTACTCGGGCAGCCAACAGGCGCGACCAGCTTTTTTCCTAGGACAACCGCAGATCCGCACGGCGCTTCAGATAGTGCAGGGAGCGGAAATGCGAAGGCAGCTTGGCTGGCTCGATTTTAACCAGGTCCGATTTGACGTGCTCGACAATGCGGTCGCGCACTGCCGCCGGTAGCTGATCCACGATGGCCGCGTGAATCGCGGAGGGAGCGGCAAAAGACCAGCCGGAAGCAGCTTCTGTTTTCACGATCTTCACAATTTCGTCGACCAATTGCCGATAAATGCGCCGATCGTATTCATTCTCGAGCTGGGTCCGTTCGGCGACGCCATTCATATGGCGGCCGCTGCCGCCATCGCCCACCGGGAAACGGCCGGCCATATCCGTAACCTTATCGGCCAGTCGGCCATGCGCGTCCGTGATATCGAAAGCCTGCACCAACTGCAGACTGGGACCACGCGTCGGAGTTTCGTTAACCTTGTATGCTTTAAGACTGCCGCGATCAGCGACGACGACGAGTGAAGCAGGAATCATAGAAAGAAGAACGTTGGCCCGTCTTCGACCAGACGCACTCGATATTTATTACCAATCGCAAGCAGTGACAAGAGCGCGTGGATTCTTTTCCGATCCTCACGCGGGGCGAGCGGCCCGATTACCTCGCGTGCGAACGGAAGTGGGCAACCGTTACCGCGCGGTTTTATCTTTCTCGCCGGGTTTAGTTTTTTCCGCGGATTTTTTGCGTCCCGCACGCTCCTGCTCGGCGGTCAGAGCCGCCGGCAGATGCACGTGACGTTTCCTCCACGATTCCTGCCGGGCCTGCGCCTGGGCACCGCCAGATAGACGCAGCAGGTAAGCAGCGCGATCCATCACCGGCAGGTCGTCCCCTGAAGAAAACTGGCGAGGCTGATCGAGGAAGCCCGCATCATTGCTGGTATCGAGCAATAATTCCCACTCGAGTTTTTCGAGACCGGGCAGCACAAAATCAATCGGCTCGTAATGAGCGTTCACGATCAGGAAAAAAGTTTGGTCGAGCACCGGCTGCCCCTGGGCATCGGGAACGTCGGTGGTGTCACCGCTGAGCAGCATGCCGACACAACGGAAGAAGGGGGAATTCCACTCTTCCTCCGTCATCTCATTGCCGCCGGAGTTGAACCACATCACGTCTTTGATTTCTGTGTTCCGGATGCGGCGCCCCTGGAAGAACTTCGGGCGCCGGAAAACCGGATGCTGCAAACGGAAACCGATCAGCCGCTTGCTGAATTCGAGGAGCTGCTTCTGCTCGTCTGAAAAATTCCAGTCAAACCAGCTCAGCTCGTTGTCCTGGCAGTAGGCATTGTTGTTGCCGTTCTGCGTGCGACCAAACTCGTCCCCACCGCAAAGCATCGGCACGCCCAGCGACAGAAAGAGCGTGGTCAGCATGTTTCGCCGTTGCTTACGGCGCAGGGCATTGATCTCTTCGTCGTCGGTCGGGCCTTCCGCGCCGCAATTCCAGGAATGATTATTGTTATCCCCGTCGTTGTTCCCCTCGCCGTTCGCCTCGTTGTGCTTGTCGTTGAAAGAAACGAGATCGTTCAGGGTGAACCCGTCATGCGAGGTGATGAAGTTGATGCTCGCGTCCGGACGGCGGCCGTCATCCTGGTAAAGGTCGGGACTGCCGCTCAGGCGGTAGGCAATTTCACCGATGCGGCCTTCGTCGCCCTTCCAATAACTGCGCACGGCGTCGCGGTATTTTCCATTCCACTCCGACCACAGGATCGGGAAACCCCCGACTTGGTAACCGAAGTCGCCGATGTCCCACGGTTCCGCGATCAGCTTTGTTTGCGACAAAATCGGATCCTGATGAATCGCGTCGAAAAACGGATGCAGCTTGGTCACGCCGTTGTAATCGCGCGCCAGCGTCGTGGCCAGGTCGAAACGAAAGCCGTCCACGTGCATCTCGGTGACCCAGTAGCGCAGGCTGTCCATGATCATCTGCAGCGACCGCGGATGGACGCTGTCCACCGAATTGCCGGTGCCGGTGAAATTCATGTAGAACCGCGGCGTCTCGGGGACGAGGCGGTAGTAGGCGCGGTTATCGATCCCGCGAAAACAGAGCGTCGGCCCCAGATGATTTCCTTCCGCGGTGTGATTGTAGACGACGTCGAGGATGACTTCGATGCCGGCGGCATGAAGGTCCTTCACCATCTGTTTGAACTCGGTGACTTGTTCGCCGGCGTCACCCGAGGCCGCATATTCCGAATGCGGGGCAAAAAATCCGATCGTGTTGTAGCCCCAATAATTCGTTAGGCCTTTGTCGAGCAGGATCTGGTCGTCCACGTGCGCGTGCACGGGCAGGAGTTCCACCGCGGTGACACCGAGTTCTTTCAAATACTTGATCGCCTCCGGACTGGACAACCCGGCGTAGGTTCCACGGATCGCTTCGGGCATCTGCGGGTTCAATTGGGTGAAACCTTTGACGTGCACCTCGTAGATCACCGACTGGTGCAGCGGCGTGTTCGGCCTTTTATCGGCGCCCCAATCAAACTCGTTGTTAATGACGATGCACTTCGGCAGACCCCAGGCGTCATC
Organism: uncultured Verrucomicrobiae bacterium; assembly: GCA_963746035.1. GTDB lineage: Bacteria > Verrucomicrobiota > Verrucomicrobiia > Chthoniobacterales > UBA10450 > JBBRDU01. Next base: position 113,130 of record CAVUZN010000004.1, read on the forward strand.
GCGAAAGTCTTGCGCCAGGTCTTCCCGTTTGTCGCCCACCACGTAGCCGAACATCTCCTCCGACCAGTTGATGTCTCCGACAATGGCGCGCGCATAGGGATCGAACAGCACCTTGGAGCTGTTGTGGCGGAGCCCTTGCTCGGGATCATACGGTCCGGCTACACGATAACCGTAGAGCTGCCCCGGACGGACATCGGGTAGGAAAACGTGCCAGACGTGACCGGTCCGCTCCCGCATCGGAATTCGGACGTTTTCCTGGCGATCCTCCAGCCGGTCGAACAAGCAGAGATCCACCGAGGTGGCGCTCTCCGAGAAGAGCGCAAAGTTGACGCCATCACCTGTCCACGTCGCACCAAGAGGATAAGGCGACCCCGTCCATGTTCGAATCGAATTCATGCCAAGAAGAATCGTTTCTATTCACCACGCGGACGTGATGTGCAACGCATCTGGCGAGAAATCAGTCAATCACCTAGAAGAAGGGCCAGAAATGAGCGGCTTGGCGAAGCGACCGTTCTCCTGAAGCCTTGCCTAGGCGCGGAATAGAGCGTAAGCGCAGGGTTGGGCCGCCTCTCGTTAGGCAACCCGCCAGCCGTTACGACAACCCGGTCAAGGCCGCCTGCGCCTTCTTCACATCGTTCGGCCGAAGGATGAGCAAGCCCTTGTTCGATTTCGGGCTGGTCGCGAGATAGGCGTATTCGATGTTTACCTGAACCTTGCTCAATTCTTCGGCAATCTTCCCAAGCGTTCCCGGTTCGTTGTCGCTTTCGATCATCAGCACATCGTTCTCAATCGCGAGTACGCCGTGTTCGCCTAACAACATCAAGGCCCGGGTGGGATCGCTCACTACCATCCGCACCACTGAATGGTCGACCGTGTCGGAGATGGAGAGCGCGTGGATGTTCACCTCCGCCTCGGCCAAAGCCTGACAAACACGCGCCAGCGCACCCGGTTTGTTGCTCAGAAAGAGAGCCAGCTGCGTGGCCGGCTCGAGCGCCAGTCTCGGATTCATCAAAAGCAGAATGGCGTCGCCGGCGCGTCCTGACAAGCGGATGAGAGCGACCGTCCTCGCGGCCGGTCTCATCGTCCGGCGAAATCCAGTCCTCGCCCTCGCGCAAAAAGAAAAGCGCACTCGCGCGGAATCGGCTACTCTTCGCGCGTGTTGAAACCTAACGCCCCGGCCTCGATCGGGTTTCGAACGGCTGGCGGCATCGTCGTCGCCAACATCATCGGCACGGGCGTCTTCACCAGCCTTGGCTTCCAGGTCGCCGCCATCCATTCCGGATTCGTCCTGCTCATGCTCTGGATCGTCGGCGGTGTTCTCGCGCTCTGCGGCGCTCTTTGTTATGGCGAACTCAGCGCCGCGCTCCCCCGCTCCGGCGGCGAATATCATTTTCTCTCCGCGATCTACCATCCCGCGCTCGGCTTTGTCGCCGGGTTCGTCTCCGCCACTGTTGGATTCTCCGCGCCGATCGCCCTTTCCGCGATGGCCTTTGGTCGTTATGCCGAAGGCACCTTCGGACATGGTTCCGCCGTGCTGCTTTCCTTTGCCTTGGTTTGGATCACCACGGTGGTTCATCTGCGCAGCACCAGGAGCGGCACGCTCTTTCAGGATTTCTTCACCCTCATCAAGATCATGCTGATCGCGGGGCTGATCGTGGGCGGGTTGCTGGTGCATCCGAAACAGCCGATTTCGTTCGCGCCTGCCGGTGGCGGCGGCGCCGAGATCCTCACTCCCGCTTTTGCCGTCGCCCTCGTCTACGTCATGTACGCGTACTCGGGTTGGAACGCCGCCTCCTATATCACCAGCGAAATCGAGCGGCCGGAGAAAAACGTTCCGCGCGCGCTTCTGGCCGGCACCACCGTTGTGCTGCTGCTTTACACGACGATCAACGCCATCTTTCTCGCCACCACTCCGGCTCAAGAGATGAGTGGCCAAATCGAAGTCGCGCTCATCGCCGGCAAACACATCTTCGGTGAACAAGGAGGCCGCGTCGTTGGCGGAATCATCTGTCTCGGTCTGATCTCAGCGGTGAGCTCGATGACCTGGATCGGACCCCGCGTCATGATGACAATGGGGGAAGATCACCGGTTCCTGCGCTTCTTCGCCCGCAAAACCAGCCAGGGCATACCGGCGGCTGCGTTGGTCACGCAGCTCTTCATCGTCAACCTGCTCCTCTTCACCCGCAGCTTCGAGTGGGTCGTCATTTATATACAGTTCAGTCTTCTGCTCTGCTCGTTTCTAACGGTGGCTGGTTTAATGGTTTTGCGGATAACGAAACCGCAGTTACCGCGTCCCTACCGGGTTTTTGCCTATCCACTGCCACCGCTGCTTTTTTGTAGTGTCACGGCATGGATGATGGTCTATCTCTTGCGCTCAAACCCAACTGAATCGTTGTTCGGTCTCGGAACCATGTTTGCAGGGCTCATTCTCTACTTCATCGGTAAAGACCGGACGCCCTCCGTCACATGAAGCTCCGTTATTTTTCCTCACTGTTCCTGCTCATCTGCCTGCTCGCCGATTCCACGTCCGCGCGTTCCCGCCGCAGTAGCGCGAACGCAGATCAAAACGTGCCGGCCGCGCCGACACTGCCGGTGCCGCCGCCGGACGATACGGCCAAGTTCCTCGCCGGCATGCCGCTGCCGCCCAGCTCTCCCTTGGCCGCATTGACCAGGGATCCGGCCTGGCAGGAACACTCCGGCTACTTCGAGAAGGCGTTCGCCAAGCTGAATGCGCGACACCTGGCCAAGCTGCACGATTGGCAAAACGCCGCCTTGCCCGAGTCAAAGGAACATTTCCCGGTGGCCTATTACATGTTCAGCGGCCCGGACTACCTTTACGCGGACCAGTTCTTCCCTAACGCCTCCGTCTACATCATGTGCGGCAAGGAACCGTTAGGTCCGCCTCCTGATCCGCTGCGCATTCCGAATCTGGGAGCCGCTTTTGCCAATCTGGAGGGCGCGATGAAGGACGCGCTCACTACGACTTATTTCATTACCGAAGACATGCGGGCCAATCTGCAGCAGCAGAACCTGAGCGGGACCGTGCCGATTCTTTATGTTTTCCTCGCCCGCGCCGGCAAAAACATTCGCGAAGTCAGTTATGTCTCGGTCGACAGCGGCGGTAACGTTCGACCGGGCCGCGGCGGGACTCAGGGCGTCAAAATCGAGTACCGCGATAAGCACGGGATCAACCAGACGCTTTACTACTTCACCACCGACATTTCCGATGGCGGCATCGCGTCCAGCCCGGGGTTCATGAAGTTTTGCGCGAGCCACGGCGTCGGCGCATCCTTTCTCAAATCATCTTCCTACCTGATGTTTGAAGACGGCTTCTCCCGGGTGCGCAATTTCCTGCTCGATCACAGCAAGATTATCGTCCAGGACGACTCCGGCATTCCCTTGGCCAACTTTAATCCTTCCAGGTGGAACCTGAAACTATTCGGGAACTACGTTGGCCCCATCGACATCTTCCGGCAACACAGTCAGTCGCGGCTGCACGAGCTCTTCCGCGAAGGCACGGCCGGCCCGTTCCCGATCGGATTCGGTTACCAGTTCAATTTCCACAAGAGCAACCTGATCGTCGCGGAACGGAAATAACGCCGGCGCGAGGGTCTCGCTGGCGATTCGAGAAATCAGCGCAACCGAACCGTTGCGCGAATTCAAAACCGGCGGAACCAGGAATACGGGAAGGCGTCGCCGGGACAATCGGTCGCCCAGCGGGGTGGATTCATTTCGCGGTGCGGCTTCACCTGCATGTAGCGATTGCCGACCTTGCCGCAACGCTGCCGCAGGTAGCGAATGAGTTCTTCGCAACTTTGCAGCTGCGCGGCAGTTGGCTGCGTCCGGTTGAAATCGCCGACCAAGCAAATCCCGAGGGCGATGTTGTTCAGGTTATCGCTGTGCACGTGGCCGCCATTGATCTGACGGCGCCATCTGTCCCCGACTTCAATCTGGCCATTACCGGTGGAAGTGCCGTTGCCGATTACGAAGTGATAAGCGAGGCCATTCTGCATGTGGCGCACGTGGCGATGATAATAATCAAAGACGCGCGCGTTTCCCTGCCGCGTGCCGCTGTTGTGCACGACAATAAACTGCCAGGGCGGATTGCGCCGGTCAGCCGGCGCGCGGTCAATCTCCGCCTTCACCGATGCGGTCAGGTAATGATAGCTGCCGCTGCGGCCGCCGCTGTTGCTGCCATGGAAGAATCGGTACCAGAATCCGCGTTTTTCGTAGCCGCTCTTCTCAATCGTCATCTCCGCTTCAGTGCCACTTGAGTCGTTAGGGAGATTTGCGTTGGAAGGCGTCGCCGAATAGTTCGAGGAAGCTGGCGCCGTCCCGCGTGGCAGATCGGCAGCGCTGCGCGGAGGCGTCGCCTTCGGAACGGCCAGCGCCGATTCCACCGCAGCAGCGCGCCGTTCCGACGGCGTTTCAGCAGGAGTGGGGGACGCTTGGTGCTTCGCCGCTGTCGTGTCGTCGTCTTCGGCGGCCGGCTTCTTCTTCGATTTCCCGGATGATTTCGTTTTCGATTTGTGCGCCGTCGGCTCCGGAGAACTCTTCGCCTTTTTCTTCGAAGGAGTCGTCTCCTTCTCCGTGTCCGAGGTTCTCTTGTGTGTCTTCGATTTCGTCGAAGTCGTGGAGTGCCCGCGAGGCGTCGGACTCTTCTGCGCGGAACTCTTCTTCTTTGGCTTCGGCGTCGGCGATTGGTCCGCGTCCCCGGAATCGTTCTCGCTCTGCTTCGATTTTAGAAAAGCTGCCCGCTTCTTCGCGTCGTCGGTCTGACCCTGCGCTAGGCCCACCGCGAAGATGAACGCGATCAGCAAAAATGCTGGCAACCAGCGGCGAACGAAACGCGTCACGTTCAAGCTGAGGTCGCCGGCACCGGCGCGGCCCGTTCCGCGCGTGCACGTTCGCGTCGGAGAATCGCGTTCAATTTCCCGCCGACCAGGAGCAGCAGACACGTCAGGTACATCCACGTGAGAAGAAGAATGACCGATGCGAGCGCAAGATAGGTCGGATTATAACGGTCGTAGCGCGCGACATAGAACTGGAAGAGCTTGGTGAACACGATCCAGCCGGCGGCGAAGAAGAGCGCGCCGGGCAAGGCCTGCCGAATGGTAAGGTAATTTTCCGGCAGAAGGAGATAGAGCGCTAGGGCCACGATGACCAAAGCGACCGCGATGAACGGCAAGTTCAGGAGCGAAACCCATTCCTGTAGCGGAATCGAGAGTTGGAAGTTAACCTCGGCGATCCCCGCGAGCGCTTCGCCGAAAAGCATGACGCTCAGACAGAGGAAAAGAGCTACGCCGAACCAGAAGAGCAGAAAGAACGAGATGATGTATTTGGACCACCAGTGCCGGTCCTCCTGCACCCCGTGGGTGTGACTTAAGGCGCGCGAAATGGTGGCGATGAAAACCGTCCCGAAATAAATGCCGAGAATGATGCCGGCGTTGGCGAGAAGGCCGTTCGGGCCGGTCACAACGACGCTCGCCACCGCCGCGTCAAGAATGTCGCTGACCTTCGTATCCGGCGGCATGAAGCCTTTCAGCACCAGAAAAATCTTGTGCAGCTTGCCCGGGTCAGTTCCAAAGAGGCCGAGCAAATGCCAGAGAAACAAAAGGCCGGGTGCCAGCGCGACCAGGAGCAGGTAGGCCATCTGCGCCGATAAACCGGTGGTGTTGTCCATGAAGGTTTCCACCACCAATTTTCGAGTGACCCGCCAACAAAAGCGCACCCACTTCATTCGTGCGCAGAGTTTACGTTACCTCACCTGAATATCCATAAACTTCGCCCAAGCTGCTTCCTCTTCTCCCCTTGTCCGAGACGGGATTGAGGTGAGGGTGCGATCCGCTCTGATTTCCCCGATGGCGAAAAAGATTCTCATTCTCACGGCCGGTTATGGCGAAGGCCATAACAGTGCGGCTCGCGGGACACAGGCCGCTTTGGCCCGCATTGCTCCCGACGCGCAGGTTGAACTGCACGACCTCTTCGCCGAAACCTACGGACTCCTTCATCGCAGCGTGCGCCGGAGTTACCTGGGACTGATCAACCGCTGGCCCCGCGCCTGGGGTTTGGTCTATCGCTGGCTCGATCGGAAAACCGATTATCCCGCCAATTTCCGCCGCTTCGGGCGACTGCGCCGCACCCTCGCCGCCCTGGTGTCGCGCTTCGAGCCTGACGTCATCGTTTCGGTCTTCCCGGCCTACCCCTACGTCATCGACAGTCTGAACGAGAAGCGACGTCACCTCGCCATCGTCACCGATTCGATCACCGTGAACGCCATCTGGTTTCAGTCACAGGCGGATTATTTTATTCTGCCTAACGAGGAAAGCGCGAACGTTCTCCGCCGCGCCGGCGTTCTCGAGGCCCGGGTGAAGGTTCTCGGCTTTCCGGTTGATCCGCGTTTTGCCGATATGACTCGCTCCCAGCCACCCTCGGCGGCGAACCGTCCGCGCGTTCTTTACATGATCAATGCCGGGACCGGGGACGCTCCCGAAACCGCGCGCCTGTTGAGCGGGCTTGATATTGAACTGACCGTTACCGTCGGACGTAATGAAAAACTGCGACGGGAAATCGAAGCTGCGGTGAAACCGAAGCAGGTCGAAATCGTCGGCTGGTGCACGAACCTGCCCGAGCTTATTAACCGCCATCACCTGCTCATCGGGAAAGCGGGCGGCGCCACCGTCCAGGAAACGATCGCGGCGTCCTGCCCAATGCTGATTAATCACATTGTCTCCGGCCAGGAAGAAGGCAACGCCGAGCTGCTCTGTAACCATCGCGCCGGTCTGATTGTGCGCGGTCCCAAAGCCATCGCGCAGGCCGTCTCGGATATCTTCGGGAACGATGCAACCAAGTGGCGCGAAATGAGCACAAACATCGCAAGACTCAGTCGCCCGCGCGCCGCCTTGGACGTCGCGGAGTTTTTAACTCAGATGGAATGAGGCTGCCCATTACGGCAGCTCATGGTTAGCGACGGGAACGGAACTTCACGGCGCGCGCACTCCGAACCGGCCCGCTTAAGCGCTGTGGTTTTGAAAGATAGTCCGTCCCGCCACCACGGACTGCACAACCTCCAGCTCCGGTGAGAGCACCACGAAATCCGCGTCCGCCCCCACCTTAAACGTGCCTTTATGCTGCAGCCCAATCGCGTGTGCCGGAGTGTCCGTGGCCATCGCGACTGCTTCGAATAAGGGAACTCCGACCTGGTTCACCATCGTGCGAACCAGGTCGATCATGCGCGCTGCGCTCCCCGCCAGCGCTGAACCCTCGGCCAGACGGCAAACGCCGCCTTCCACCACGCACTTGTTGCCGTAGAGCGAAAATTCCGAACCTTCCGGCATCCCCGCGCCCGCCGTCGCATCGGTGACCAGACAAATTCCGCGCGCGCCTTTGGCGTGATAAAGCATCTTCATCAGGGTTGGCGAAACATGGTGGCCGTCGGCGATCAGTTCGCACATCATCGCCGGCTCGCTCAAGGCGAACTCCAGTAAACCGGCCACCCGATCGCTTCCGCGCCGGCGCGAAGAGGACATGCAATTAAAAGTGTGCGTGACGCAACGCATGCCGTGCTCGAAGGCAGTTCGCGCTTCATCTTCCCAGGCGTCGCTATGCCCGCCGCTCGGATAGACGCCGCACCTGACGAGGTCTTCGATCAATTCCACCGCGCCCGGAACTTCCGGGGCCAGCGTCATTCGCCGCATCGTTTCTCTATGCTCCAGCAGGGGGGCGTAATTCTTCGGCGTCGGTTTCCGGATCAGCTGCGAGCGTTGCGCGCCCGGTTTTTCCTTCGAGATAAAAGGACCTTCGACGTGAACTCCCTGAAGCTGCGGCAGAGATCCTCGCGCGTCGGCCGCTTTTTGCAGGACGTCCACGATGTTCTTGATCGGCGCCGTGACCGTGGTCAGCAGCAACGAGGTGGTGCCTCCGGTCGCGTGGTAATCGCAAATCGCGCGAAACGCGTCCGCCGATCCTTCCATGGCGTCGCGCCCAACCCCGCCATGAACATGCAGATCGAGGAACCCTGGCGCGAGGAATCGTCCTTTCAGATCGACCACCTCTCCATCCATGGCGCCGCTCTTTTCGCCAACTCCGGCAATCTTTCCTTCCTCAACAACGACTTCGAGCCCGTCGCGCAGGCCATTCGGAAAGATGAGGATGCCGTTGGTTAGGATCATGAAGAGCTTTCCGGCAACCGTAGCAGGTTGGCCGCCCGGGTGCGTGTTTCCTCCGGAAAGCCTAACGCCTTTTTAAACTGCCAGTCCCGCTCAATTGCGTTCTCGATCGCCCGAATTCGCCGGTAGTCGTAACGCGTAATCCAGCCCTGCCACCAAAGTCGCTGGCCCAGTACCGGCACGGGAAAGTCACTGCCGTGCAGGACCCGGTCACTCAGTTCGGCCCCGAGACAATCGCGCAGATGGCCGCAACGATTCAGTGAGACCATCGCGCTGATGTCTCCGTAGAAATTCGGAAATTCCCGCAACAGCGCGATCCAGTCATCGAAATAATCATGATCGAAGGGACCACTCTTGGTTGCGCAGTGCGCCGCGATTACGGTGACACCGCATTCGAGCGGGAGGCGCAGACGTTTCGGATCGGCCAGGGCAGCATTGACCACCGGCACGGTATGTTCGCCGCCGGTATGGGCGAGCAGAGGCAACTTCAAGTCCGCCATTCGTCGCCAGAAAGGCCGATAACGCGGATCCGAACAATCGATGTTCTGGCAATTCGGCAGACACTTCATCAGCACCGCTCCAGCCGCGACGCAGCGTTCCAGTTCCGCCATCGCATCTGGCCGGGCCGGATGAATGGAAACGCCGGCGAAAAATTCCGGATGCGCGCGCGCCAGCGCCAACACCACATCGTTAGGCACATACATTGATCCAAGATCCTCGCGCACGCCCCCGTCCGGATCGTGCACCCGCTCATGCGCGAGCAACACCACCGCATCAAAGGAGGACGATTCGACCAGATCGCGCAGCCGTTCCGCGTAAAGCGCATCCAAATCGCCTTCCAAGATGCGCGGATGTAAACCAAGCTGTCGCACCATGAAACCCGCGAGCAGCCGATGCCAGCCGCTGAGGCGCAGCCAGCCGCCACTTCCGCTGCTGCCATTGCCGACCATGTGCACATGCATGTCGAGACGGCGGGGCCTGGCGACAGCCGAATCGTTCATCGCCTTCATGTCACCTCACCTTTGCGAAGATTTCAAACCCGCAAACCTGTGAGTCCCGACGATGAGTGAGCAAACGAGCCCATCCCGGTTTGCCGTGCGTGCCGTCTTCTGGCGGAATTTCATCGATTCGATTGTCGGTCATGTGCCGATGCTGTTCCTGCCGTTTCTGGTTAACCTCGCTGCTTTCATCTTTTTCTTTGTCGCAGCGGATGCGCGCCGATCCGTCTTGCAGCATCTGCACGTAATCTTTCCGAACTCAAGCGCCTCGCGCAATTGGCTACGCGCCTTTGCCGTATTTCGCAGCTTCGGCTGGAGCCTGACCGACGCCGCCGTTTTCCGGCAAGGCCGCGGGGAGTTCGAATACGTTGTCGAAGGCAGCGAGTTCCTCGAACAGCTTCGGACCGCCCAAGGCGCCCTCCTTCTAACCGCGCACATGGGGAACTATGATCTCGGATCCGCCGTCTTCGTGGAAAAGCTTCAGCGCCCAATCACGACGGTGCGCGCTCCGGAATCCGATCCGGCGGCGGAAGCTCATCTTCGCCGCGGACTCGAAGAATCGGCTCAAAAGGGAGTCCGCATCCTTTACAATACCGGTGAAACACTCGCCTTTGACCTGCTCAAGTCGCTGCGCGACGGCGAGATTGTATCGATCCAAGGTGACCGCCCCATGGGCGAAGTCGCACAGGCGCCGGCGCAAATGTTTGGTGAGACCGCCATGCTGCCGAGCGGCCCGATCGTCCTCGCTCTGACCGCGGAGGTTCCAATCTTTCCGGCCTTTGTTCTGCGCGACGGCTATCGACGATACCGCTTCGTCTTTTTGAAACCGTTTCGCTGCGACCGAGGCGGTTCTTCCCGCGATGCCGATATCGGCGCGGGCTTGCAGCGTTGGGCCGATGTCTTAGCCGGTGCCATCGCGGAAAACTGGGCCCAGTGGTATGTCTTCACCCCGACGTTCAAAACCGATCGCTTAGAAAAAACGGCCGAGCGTTAGCGGACGAGACGAGCTCGTCCCCCCGGAGATTACGACTCGTGCCGGTCCCGCTGGGAGGGACGCGCTTGTCGCGTCCATTCTGCTGTAGCGCCGTCAGTAGGCCGGGACGAGCAGGCGCATGTACCAATCGATGAAGCGCTGGCCAAAGAACATCCAGGTCAGCGCCCCAAAGGCGAGATAGGGACCAAACGGCAGCTTGGCTGACCAGACTCGCTTTCCGATGATTAAGGTGAACAACCCGACTAACGAACCGACAACCGATCCGGCGAAAATACTAAAAAGCACAGCGCGCCATCCAAGAAAAGCGCCGATCGAGGCGAGAAACTTCAGATCGCCACGGCCCATCGCTTCACGCGGGATCTGCAACTCTCGCACCACGCCGCCGATCTTATCGACGGTATCGAGCACAATCTCCTGCCCTTCGACGCAGACGCGATTGTAATAAAATTCCAGAGTAGCCGGACCGAACTGCCGGTGATCGACCGTCGCCTGGTCGCATTGCATGAGCAGGCGGTCAGATTCGCGCGCGAAATACTCGCTCCAGACGTTGTGCTCCTCGCCCACCTCGAAGGCGGCGTCTTCCCCTTCCCGCTTCCAACGAAAGGGAGTCGGCGTGTCCAATCGGACAGTTTTACGTCCGAACGCGATTTTCCCTACCTCCAGGACGATCCAAAGGGTGACATAGGCGAGAGCGGCGGCCAGCACCGAGCGAATACCTGCAGCAAGACGCGAATCCGTCTGCATCAATTCGGGAACAGCGAGGCAGGCAAGGACGCCCGCCACCGTCCCGCCGATGGTGATCTCATCCGGAATGATGAAATGCTCGAAGTCGATGAAAGTGGCGACGACGACTAACGAAACAAAGACAAAATAAGCGACAGCCACCGGCGGACTGAACGACTTCCAGACGGCCAGAAAAAGAAGGGCAGTCAGCAGCTCGACCCCGAAATAGCGGAAGGCAATGGGCGCGCCGCAATTCGCGCAACGCGCTCGCAACATCAGCCAGCTCAAGAGCGGAATATTCTGGTGCCAGACAATCTGTTTCTTGCAGCTCGGGCAAAAGGAGCGACGGGGCTTGTTAACCGAAAGATCGAGCGGCAGCCGGTAAATGCAGACGTTCAGGAAAGAACCGATGGAGGCCCCGAGCACGAACGCCATCACCTCCAGCAGGAAAGCAGAAGGCATCATTACTGGCTCGCGCGCTGCGCCCGCCGTTCCATCAGCCACGCAATCCAGATGCAGCTCTCGTAGAGGAGACACATCGGCAGCGCCATGGCAACGAGTGTTAAAACGTCAGGCGTGGGCGTGATGATGGTCGCAAGAATAAAAACGAGCACGATGGCATAGGGACGCGTGCGCGCCATGAACCCGTAGGTAATAAAGCCGAAACGAACCAGCGCCAGGACCACCACCGGGAGTTCGAAAGCAAGTCCGAAGCCCATGGTAAACCGGGTCACAAACGAATAGTACTCCTGCACCGTCCAACTCGGCGTCCACCCCAGGGATTGAGTGTCGTGGAAGAAAAAAAGGATCGTCTTCGGCAGCAGCCAGAAATAACAAACCCCAACACCGAGCAGGAAAAGCGCAAAGCTGACAAAGATAGCCGGGAGCAGAAACTTTTTCTCCAGCGCGGTTAGAGCCGGCAGAACAAACTCCGCTACAAAATAGAGCAGGAAGGGAAACGAAATCACAATCCCGGCGTAGAAGGCGAGCCGGAACGAAATCGTGATCGAGTCGGTGACGCCGAGCGCCCGCAACGTCCCCATCTGCGGATCTGCTTCCAGCAACGGGCGCTGCACCACATGGACCAGGGTGGTGCGGAAGAAAAAGCACAGCAACATGGCCGCGAGCAGGGTGAAGGCCATCTTCACGATCGTCCAACGCAGATCCTCCAGGTGCTCCAGGAACGGCTTGGAGCTGTCCGCCTCACTCACCTCCCGGAACTTGAAAACATTGCGCAGCGCCATGCCTAACTGTCTTTCGGTGAAAAAGAAATCAGCCCTCTCGCCACCAGTCGTCCGAAGCAGGCCAGAGTATTCGCGTCCTCAATCTCGTTCTCCGCGATCATGCGACGTATTTCGTCGACACTGAAGAGACGACAATCGCTGATCGCTTCGCCTTCGCTTTTGTTTCCGGTCAATTCAACCGGTCGGGCCAGGAAGAGGTGCTCCCGCTCGTCCGTGAATCCCGGCGACGCGAAATAGAAGCCGAGTTCGATCAACTCGCCGCCTTGCGATAAACGGTATCCGGTTTCTTCTTCCAGCTCGCGCAAAGCAGTTGCTTCCATCTCGGCGCGACCGGGATTTTCTTCATCCACCTGCCCGGCCGGCATTTCCCAGATCACTTCGCGAATCGGAATTCTCTCCTGTTTGATCAGCACGAATTTTTCGTCTGCGGTCATGGCAGCGATCACGACCGCCTGTTTGCGATGGACGGTCGTCCATTTGCGCACTTCTCCGGCGACGGGTGTGCGGACCGCTTCGCTAACGACGCAAAGGTGGTCGTCTTCGTAACGAATAATGCGCTCCTCGACCTGCCAGTCCGACTTCACCGCCCCGAAAATAGGGAAGCGCTACAGAAAAGCCAGTGGTCGCTTTGACCTTCTCGCTTCAACCGGACGCCGGCGGGCGGTTCAAACTACTTCAAATGGTTCTGCCACCAGACGAGACGTTCCTGGATCCGCTCCGAGGCAGGACCGCCGATCCCTGACCTGGCCTTAATCGATCGGGAGGGATCAAAAAGCTCGAGCACGTCCTTTTCGAAATGCGGCGACGCCTTCCGCATCTCCTCTAACGACGACTCATTCAATCGCTTGCCGGCTGCGGATGATTCCGCCACCAGCCGTCCAATCACCTCGTGCGCCTCTCGAAACGGCAGCCCTTTCTTCACCAAATACTCAGCCAGGTCAGTGGCGAACAGAGCCGGGTCGGACGCGGCCGTCTTCATCCTGTCTCGATTAAAAGCGGTCTCCGGCAACATCGCGATCCAGACATCCAGGGCCGCCGAGATGGTGTCGACCGAGTCGAAGATGGCTTCCTTATCTTCCTGGAGATCCCGGTTGTAGGCAGACGGCAGCGCTTTGAGCGTAACCATTAGACTAACGAGATTTCCGTAAAGTCGGCCGGTCTTGCCGCGCGTCAGCTCCGCCATGTCGGGATTCTTCTTCTGCGGCATTAGACTTGAGCCGGTGGCGAAAGCGTCACTGAACTGGACGAAACCGAATTCGGTGGTGCTCCAGATAACGAAGTCTTCGCTCAGCCGCGAGAGATGGAGGCCGAGCAAGGCGAGACAGAAAAGAAACTCGCAGGCGAAGTCACGGTCACTGACCGCGTCCAAACTATTCTGGCTCACTTCGGCGAAGCCGAGCTTGCGCGCGATCGCTTCCCGATCGAGCAGCAGCGACGAACCGGCCAACGCGCCGGATCCAAGCGGTAAGACGTCCGTCCGTCGCAGGCAATCGCGCAGTCGATCGCGGTCGCGCTCCAGCGCCTCCATTTGCGCGAGAAGATAATGAGCGAGCGGAACCGGCTGCGCCCGCTGCAGGTGGGTGTAACCGGGCATGACCGTGTCGCCTTCCGTTTCGGCGCGCCGCAGCAGCTCGATTTGCAGCCGCCGAACTGCGGATTCAATCCCTGCTGCTTCGTCCTTCACGTAAAGGCGGAGATCAAGCGCGACCTGGTCGTTGCGGCTGCGCGCGGTGTGCAGCTTGGCGCCGGCGGCGCCAATTTTCTGCGTCAGCGCAGATTCAATATTCATATGCACGTCTTCCAGCGACGTGTCCCAGTTAAACGATCCGCCTTCGATTTCTTTCTCGATTTCGCGCAGACCCTTCTCGATCGAAGAGCATTCATCCGCGGTAACCAATCCCGCAGTCGCCAAGGCACCGGCATGAGCGATCGAACCGGCGATATCGTGTCGGAAAAGGCGCCTATCAAATGAAACCGATTCACTAAAGCGCAGGGCGCTTTCCGCTGCCGGCGTGTCGAGTCTTCCTTTCCGCACAGTCAGTCCTTTGCCCGACGCCGCAGGCTGACCGCAACGTATTTCGTGTTCGGAACGACGAATTTTCGAACTTCCAGCCAGATTTCGCGGATGGGAAAGCTCTTCAACAATTCAGCGGCCAACTTCTCCGCCAGTGTTTCGACCAGTGCCGCCGGGTTTGTCTCCACGTAATCTCGCGCCACCGCGGCCAGCGCAGAGTAGTCGATCGTGTTCCCGATGTGGTCGTTGAGGTCGCGAAAGCTCCGGCGCGGCTGAACCGAAATCGAAATGCTCAAGCGCTGGGAATTTGCCCGTTCGTTATCCGTAACGCCGACGTGGCCGAACACCTCCAACTGCTCGACGTGAATACAATCGTCAAATTCAGCGCCCACCTTCATAGGACTGACATGTGCCGGGAATTTGGCAAGGACTCGCTCGCGCCAGGTTACTTCGGCCGCAGGGAGGCCAAAATCTCCTCGAACTTGGGATCGCCGCGCAGCGGGTCCCAAAAGGGATGCAACTTGAGTTGTCCGTAATTTACGTCACTTGGAATTTTCGCCACCAATGCGAGTTCCTTCACCGCCTCCTCTCGCGCTCCGGTCCAGGCATAGACGATTGCGAGATATTGAATGGCGAGCGCGCCGTTGATCGCGTCGCGGCCAACCGGCAACAATTCCACCGCCCGCTCCGCTTCGATCCGTGCCTGCTCACCATTCCCCAGTCCCGCATCAATCAAGCCCATAACGGAGAGCGCTTCGGCATAGTCGGGCTGCTCCTTCACGATGCTCTCCATCTCTTGCCTGGCCCGGGTAAAAGCTCGACGAGCTTCACCGGCCTGGCTGGCACTTCGCGCCACCAAACCGGCATACCAGTCGCGGGGAAAAGAGAAGGATTCCTCGGTGCCGCCGTCTTCACCGATCAATCCGACGGCGTGATCGGCGGCCGCAAAATCGCGCTCGCACAAGCTTAAGTGAACCGCATCAACCGCCACCGAACTGGCCATCCGCGGATCCTCCGCGACAATCTGATCGATCGTTCGCCGGAGCGGTTTCACATCTGCCTTCGCGTAGAACGGTGCTGTGGCGAGGTGCAGACGGGCTCCCGGATCGTTCGGAACCACCTTCAAGGCGCGCTCCATCATCGCCGCCATGTCGTCAAAGCGGCGCAGCTTTTCGTCACTTTGCGAAACCTGCTGCAGAAAATAAAAGTTCAGCGGGTCGAGCTCGAGCGCCTTCTTCAAATCGTCGGCCGCTTCCGCCCAGCGGCTTTGGCGACGATTGAGAAAGCCACGAAATTCGAAAACTGCTGATTCGTTAGGCAGCCGTTGCCCGGCCAGGGCGAGTTCCTGCCGCGCCTTGCGGTATTCCAGGCTGCAATAGGCGCGCACCCCCGCGGCCAGATGTGTTTCGCCACTATCAGGCTGCAAGGCCGACGCCTTCTGCAGAGCGTCGTCCGCCATTTTTAACCGGCGGGGGGTGTGATCCATCCCCAGCAGGTAGAGTTCGCTGTGCGCGCGCACGAGCAGACAAAATGCCTGCATAAATCCGGGATCCCTGCTCGTCGCTTCCTCCAGCAACTGGATCGCCTGCTCGCGGTTCTCTTTTCCGCGCGTGTAAACGGACGCGGACAGCTTGTCTTTGGCGCGGACGAAAAGCTCGTGCGCTTTCCAATCGGAAGTGGACTGCGCTTCGATCGCGACTTTCTCCTCGGGAGAAATCTTCGATTTCAACTGCGCGGCAATTGCTTCCGCTAAAGCGCTTTCGACATCGAAAATATTGGCCACTTCCATGTCGTAATGCTGCGCCCAGATATGAGCGTCGGTCGCGGCATCGATCAGCTGCGCGCTCACCCGAATGCGGCCTTCCACTCGTTGGATTGTTCCCTCCAGGATCTTGGCAACGCCGAGCGTGGCCGCGAGCTCGGGCAGGTTGCGTCCGGTCGCGCTTCGATATTGCATCGAGGAGGTGCGGCTGATCACCTTCAGGTCGGAGATGCGGGACAAATCCGTCAGGATTTCGTCCATGATCCCGTCGGCCAGGTTGGTGTTGTCCGGATCGTTCGTTAGGTTGGCGAACGGAAGAACGGCGATACTTTTCGGAGCAATCGCCAGCCGGGCCGCCGGCCGCCTCGTGCCGAGTTTGAAGGCGCCATATCCAGCGAGGACGGCCAGGATGACACCGCCGACGGTCGCGCCGAGTGCGATCAGACGGCGTCGATGCGCGCGCCGCTGCGCCAGTTCGCGCCCGGCTTGCTCCGCTCTTTCCTTCTCCAGGATCCTGGGCAGCTGAGCGTTACCAACTTCACCGTTGTAAAAATTAATCACCGGAAGCCGGACACCGTGTTTCACCTCGCAATCGCCGAGTTCGTGCATGAAAGGGTGCCAACGCGGGTAAGGCGTCAGATCTTCGGCCGCCCGTTTCGAGAGAATAATGTGGCCACGATCGCCGCAGCTCATCACCCGCTGCGCGGTGTTAATTCCGGCCCCGGTGATGTTGCTGCGATCGTTGACATCGACCACGCGACTCACTGGGCCGCTGTGGATTCCCATGCGCAGGGGCAAACCGGGTTTGTCCCGGGTCGCGCGACTGATCTCGAGCGCGCAGCGCACCGGTGCTTCCGGATCGTTCGCAAAGACCAGCGCCATGCCATCGCCGGTGGGCAATCGCACCAGCGCACCCTTCGCTTCGCTCTCTCGAAAACTGTCGGTCCCTCGGACGAGCGTGTTGAGATCTTCCAGCAGCTGGCGCTGCTCGTGCATCAACAGCTTGGAGAAACCGACCGCATCAATGAACAGGATGTGGGCGATCTCCAGTTCCGGTTCTGCTATGCCGTCGCCTGTCATGGCGCTCTCGTTATTCCACCAGTGTGGCTGATTCGATTTTCGCCGTCGATAGCAAATGCCCCGGCACCGAATCAGACCTCAGCGACCAGGGCGCGAATGCGGCCACGTTCAGGACAATCATGACCAGGGCAAAAAGATAGAGACCGAAGGCCAGTCCGATTCCGACGTGCATCAAAATGATCGCCGCCAGCCAGACTCGGCGAGTGCGTGGCGGCCAGATCAAGACCGGGTAGGTCGTTTCGAGGAGGCAGGCGACAATTCCGAGGACCGGCAACAAGGCACTGAACGAGAGAACCAATTGCGGCGATACCTGATTGAACGGCGGTCGAATCAGGGCACGCCAAAGACTTGAGCCATCCCACCAGCCTGGACCGGCGCACTTCGCAATCCCACCAAACAGGTAGGCAATGGTTAGGTGCAGCTGCAAAACCCGCCGAAAAAAGCCGGTCCACTCCGCCGTCGGAAGTCCTCGCTTTCGCCAGAGAAAATCAAGCGCAAGGCGGTCGGGAAGTGGACCGATGGCAATATAGAAAAGCCCGATCGTAGTAAAATTATCCAGGCCATAAGTAAGTGAAGCCACGCTCTTGACCGTGGCCAGATGCAGAAAGGCGACGAGGCAGGCGGCCTCTCGCGAAAACAAACCTAACAATAGAAAGATTCCGCCAAGCAATAAAATCCACCAGGTCGCACCGACTGTTGCCGCCTCACTCAATCCGATCCGGTCTCCGACTGCGACGATCCAGCCCAGGCGAGGAATGGACGCGCTCTCCAGGGAGAGAATGGTTTCGGCCAATTCCCGATTCAGAATCCCACGGCGCCCGGCCAGGAAGAGATCGTTCCATTCCCAGCGCAGGGAGATCGCATAAAGAATACTAACGGACGCGATCCCGATTCGGAGACAGCTGAACCAGCGATCGGAATCTCCCCGAAAGAGAAAGGCGGCAAAGGCTGCTCGGACGCGGTCTTTCATTCCGCCTTTTTCTCCGGAACGCGTTTGCGAAAGGCGAACGAGTACCGGCCCATCACTTCGTACCTCTCCCGCTGGCCGCGCCGAAATTCCTCCGGGTTGGGCAGGACGCCAAGACCCACAAAAGTATCGACCGAAGTCGCTTCCGGATGCTCCCGCCAGGCCGACTCCGTCAGCGCCTTTAACATGAGGATCCGCACCTCTTCCGATTCCGTTTCCGCCAGATAATCGAACAATCCGGTCAGGCGCAGGCCCGACGCCTGACTGGCGACGCTGGGAATGTCGTAATCGATGCGACCTTCGGGATAGTGAAGCTCAAAGACGACCTTGTAGTTTGATGGAATGTTGGGGGCAAAGAAGCCATAGCCGGCATCGATGCCGGCCGCGTGCAGGTAAAGGCGCGTCACATTTCGGAGCGGATTCGACGGCGTGAGATCGCCGCCGAGCAGCCGAGAGGTCGAGGCCGTTAACGACTGAAAGCCGCCGCGCCATCCCTGCGGAAAAATCGTGTCCGCCCGTGCGAAGATGTCAAAGGTGTCGCGAAATGCGACCAGCAGGATCAGCGTGAGATGAACAGCCAGCCACAGTGTTGCCCAGCGCCGTGGCACCCGTGCCTACCTTAATGAGGATGATGCTTGCGATGACTCTTGCCGATGACCTCGTTCACTCGCCGGACCATATCGGCATTGTTAGTCCCGTGGCCGCCGCACGAAGTTGAACAGGTCATGCCAATGCGGCCGGCGTAGTCCGTGATACCCGTCGTATGCGTCATCCTGCCGCCATTCTTGGAGCCATCCTTCCAGAAGGCGATCATGCCCAGTAATTCGCAGCCGACGTCCTCCATTCTGCCCCAATTCTTGGCCGGGTCGAACGCGCCGTCGAAGCGCGAAACCTTGAAGATAGCGGGATCTTTCGTTTGGTATTCGTTCAGAATCGCCTCAAATCTCGCTCGTTCCTCGCGGGTCTGTGGAGTGTATCCAACTAATTCGATGCTCTCCCGATGAATCACATCCGCCGACGGCGGAGTCGGAGTCGGCATGCAACAGCCTACGATGAGGATGGCGACGAGCAGTGCTAACAGGACATGTTTGGTTTTCATACGCGTTCAGTTGAGGATTCGCAATTTTCTCCGCCCCTCTTCGCCCCCCCTTGTTGTCCCAGTTAGGGGTTTGCCCGAAAGTCCCGCGACTAACAAGCTCTAAATAGCGAATTCTGCGCAGGACGCCTGGCAGCGCAGAGCGGACTAACCGATCCGGAAGCGGACGTCGCGAATGACCGATCCGCCGAAGCGAGCCTTCAGCTTGCGTAAAATCTCTCGCTTCGAAATTTGCTCAAACTGGTAATGCAAGGCCGGCTGGAGCACGCGCACCATCAGGACGCCTTCGCGCAGCGAAACGGGCGTGGAATGCGCGGCAATGAATTCGCCGACCACTTCCTGCCAGGCCGCGGTCACATCCTTTTCCTGGAGGCGCTCCTTCAAACCAAGCCGCTGCATCAATTTCGGCAACAAGCCGCCGAGAGCTTCGAAGCGGTCCGGCTTGGATTTCGGCTCGGGCAAGCCGCGCCACTCGGCGATGACCGCGGCGCGCAGGGAAGGTTTCAATGACATGACTCTCCCTTCTTTAGCCACAGATCCACACAGATGAAACACGGATTTTTGTACCGAAGGAGACGCGATTCCGATGCCAGTTCTTTTTAAATGGGACGAGACGGAACTCGTCCCTCCAATCGGTCACGTCCGGTCGGAAAAGGCTTTGCGTCGCTAACGCCTTCGGGCGCTTGCCGATGAGAAACTGAGTCCTACGAGATTCCGCGTAAATCCTGTAAACCCTGTTAATCCTGTCTAGTTCGGGTTCCTGTCGACTCCGCTTCTTTTAAGCGGCATTGCGGCGAGAAGAGGCTTGCGACAGAATCGCCGGTTCAAGTGCGCCCGCTCCCGGAAAAATTTCTCGCCGCCATGATTGCCGTGCCGCCGCTCCCGGGCGCGCCGCTCTACCAGGGCGACGATAAGAAGATCGTCGAATCCGTCCTCTCTGACCTGCGGCATTACCAGGCTGCCGGAGCGGATGCGCTCATTCTCGAGAACAGCCACGATCTGCCGTATATCAAGCCGCCCCTGCCGCAGGCCGCCGTCGATTTGATGACGGAGATCGCTTCGCTGGTACGGAGCGAATTTTCGGGGCCGATCGGGATCCAGTTGCTCGAGGCGGCGAACGAAAGTGCGCTCGACGTCGCGCACGCCTCCGGACTCGATTTCCTCCGCGTCGAAGGATACGTCTTCGCCCACGTTGGCGGGGCCGGTCTGATCGAAGGATGTGCGGGAAAATTATTGCGGCGGCGGAAAGAGCTCGCTTGCGAGCACATCAAAATTTTCGCCGACGTGAAAAAAAAACACTGCTCTCACGCACTGACCGGAGACCTCGAAATTACCGACGAGGTCAAACAAGCCGAATTCTTCCTGGTCGATGGAATCATTGTCACCGGCGCGCGCACCACCGAACCGCCGGACCCCGGGGAGTTGCGGCGGGTCAGAGAAGCCGCGCATGTACCGGTCGTAATCGGATCCGGGATGACTCCGGAGAACATCGCGAACTACCTGCAAATCGCCGACGGGTTCATTGTCGGTTCAACCTTCCGCCGCAATGGCGATTTTTTGCTCGAACTCGATCCAGCTCGCCTGGAGAAATTCACCAAGGCATTCCGCGCCGCGCGGGGTTCTTGAGGGAAGGTGGGAGCGGTTTCAGTGCCGCGATCTTAGAGCTTCACTGGTCCGCGCGCTAAGGCCCCTCCACATCGGAAACGAGTCACACGGCGAAAGTACTGACCGGGGGTGGTCAGTATTTTCGCCGCATGTTGCTGGGCAGGATGTTCAGCTCTGTTCGGTACTTGGCCACCGTTCGCCGCGCGATCGGAATGCCACGCTTGCTCAAAATCTCGACGATTTCCTTGTCGCTGAGCGGCGAATTGCCGTCCTCATTTTTCACCAGATCGAGAATGGCTTCCTTGACGCTGGTGTTGCTCATCGATTCACCCGTTGCTGTTTGATAGCCAGGAGTGAAAAAGTATTTCATCTCGAACACGCCCTGCGGCGTAGACATGTACTTGCCGGAAATCGCGCGACTCACCGTGGTCTCATGCACACCGACCGCATCCGCGATCTGCACCATTGTCATCGGTTTCAAATGCGACGAACCGTGGTCGAAAAACTCGCGCTGCCGCGAGACAATCTGGTGCGCGATGTTGGAAATGGTCTGCTGCCGCTGGTGAATTGATTTGATGAGGAACTTTCCGCTGCGGATTTTGTCGCGGATGTAGTCCTTCACTTCACTGCCGTTGCCATCCTGCGACATGATGTCTTTGTAAGTGTTGCTGATGCGCAGGTGCGGAATCTGTTCGCCGTTCAGGATGACCTGATACTCGTTATTCACTCGTTCAACGGTGACGTCCGGGAGAACGTAGTTTTGCGGAGCCTGGGCAAAGATGGCGCCCGGGCGCGGATCGAGTTGGGCGATGTTGTTGGCGCATTTCTGCACCTGCTCCACGCTCACACCCATGCGGCGAGCGATCTCCGGGAAGCGGCGCTTTCCCAGGTCGGCCATGTGCTCGGAAACCATTTTGTATTCGAGGCTGTTCCCTCTGCCTTCGCGTCGTAATTGAATGAGCAGGCATTCGCGCAAGTCGCGCGCGCCGACGCCGGGCGGATAAAAGCTCTGGATGAGCGTGAGCATGTGCTCGAAATCGTCCTGGGGAATCCCGGTGTTGAGCGACATCTCGTCGGTGTTGGCCTGCAGAAAACCGTTGTCATCGATGTTGCCGATGATGAGCTCGGCCGTCTTCCGGTCATTGGCGTTCAGCACTGTCTGATTGAGCTGACCCATCAGATGCTGCTGCAGCGTTTCCTGCGTGGCAATCGAGTCGAAGAAGAACTGCCGCTTATCTTCCGCTTCCTGGGAGCGGCCGCTGTAGCTGCTCGACTGCGCCATGTAATCGCGCCATTCGTCATCGAGCTTGGCCAGTTGATCGAACTCGGCCTTGAAATCGTCGTCGCTGCTGGTCGGCTTTGGCTCTTCCTTGGTTTGCGGTTGTTCCTCCGTCTCGTTAGCCAGTTCTTCGAGAACGGGATTGGTCTCCATCTCCTGCTGCACGAGATTGCGCAGCTCGAGTAGAGGGGCTTGCAGAATCAGCAAGCTCTGCTGCAGCTGCGGGGCGAGCACCTGCTGCAGAGACAGGTTCTGCGATTGGTGCATTCCTTGGCCTGCCATTGTGGGGACTTTACGGGTTGGGTCAGCGATGGGCAAGCAGTTTGCGGGCCGTACTCTCGGCGCGGAGAAGCGATTCAACTCGGAACACGATCTGCTTAAAAGCCGGTCAAACGGAGACACGACTCATGAGACACATCCTGCTTCTGTTCCTAGCCCTCACCCTTTTCGGAATGAATACCGGTTCCGCGCAGGCGCCCGCCATCAGTGAGCGCGATCTCGACCAACTGGTCCAGGAGATCCACTCACAACAGGCGCGCATCACTGAGAACCAAAACAAGATCGACGCCAAGATGGCCGAGGTAATCGAAGCCGTTCGGGTGGCTCGCATCTTCGCCGGACGCGGAGGGAAGTAAGATGAGGAAACCGATTTTAAACGCACTTCTCTGCGCAGCGCTCGCCTGGATTATTGCCTGGCAAGCGGCCGCTCAACAGCCCTCCTCCAATCAGCTGGTGATTCAGGCGGCCAACGCGCCTGGGGCGCAGACGCCACCAGCAACGGCGGCAATAAAAACTTCGTCGGCGGACGACGCCACTCTGCAAACCTTGTGGAAAGAACTTCAGGAGGCGAAGAAGCGGAACGAGGAGCTGATGAAGAAACAGGAAGCGACCCTCCAAGCCCTCGATGAGCTGCAAAAAGCCGCGGAGCAGCTGAAGGTTTTCTCGAAACGGGTCTAAACCCAACCCCGTTAGGCCAGAAAATTCACTATACGTGAGTCACGTATAGCCCGGTAAAGATCGGATATTCTATTACCGCCAGCGGAACAATGATGTGACGCGCTCCCCTTCCTCTCCTGCCAGGAGAGGATTGAGGTGAGGATGCAGTTTATGGTGAAGAGCGCCCGACTGTTGATCCCGCATTAAAATCCTCCTCACCCTAACCCTCTCCTGAGAGAAGAGGGAAAAGCAGCGCAACCTCAGCCCGCTCCCCCTCTCGCGATGATGCCTGGTGCGGCAGGCTTATGACAAATGACGAACCCCTTTCAACCATATCGCGGGAGATTACCGTCCAGCGAAAGAATGATGTGACGCGCTCCCCTCCCTCTCCTGCCAGGAGAGGATTGAGGTGAGGATGCAGTTTACGGTGAAGAGCACCCGACTGTTGATCCCGCATTAGAATCCTCCTCACCCTACCCTCTCCTGAGAGAAGAGGGGAAAGCGGCGCAACCCCGGTCCACTCCTCTCGACGCGATGAAGCGAAGAGCGGGGCGAGATGGAGCCGCTCAAGGCGCGGACGGCAGCGGTCTCAAAGGCCGGCACTGTCCCATTTCGTCATCGTGTCCTGGATCAGCGCCGCCATTTTCTGATTCACCTTTTCGAAGTACGATTTCGCTTTCGTCAAATCGAAGACCGGCAGCCCTTCGCCTTCGCTATAAAGAAGTATGCTGGAAGGAAAAGGATAAGCGCTCCACGTGTTAGGAGCCGGGATGGCGGTGGCCATTTCTCTTCCTGTATAACGCTCTTGCGCCACCAGTGCAGAATCGATCGCCATGATGTAGGCCGTCTCGCTATTCCCGGCGTGACCCCCGTCCTCGCCGTAGACCTCGCGGACGACATCGCTGCAATGTGACCACCAGTTAGCGACCAGCACGCGCGTGCGCGTCTCGCGTCCGACCTCCTGGGCGAGGGCGGCGAGAATGGCTGTTTGTCCGCCGCCGTGCCCGTTGAGGAGAATGATATTGCGGAACTTCGTCCAGGCCAGTCCGCGCAGAACGGCGCGTACATATTCACGGTAAACAGGTTCCGGAATGGTGAAGCTGCCCGGATAAGCGTCGAGAATTCCGGTGAACCCGTAGGGAACGGCCGGCGCGATAAACGCGTTTACCGCGGGCGCGATCGCGCGCGCGATGTTGACCGGTGCGATGATGTCCGTGCCATTTGGAATGACACCGTGCGCCTCGAGCGTGCCTAACGGCAAGAGCACCGTCTGAATTTTTTCAGGAACGAACTCGCGAAATTCCAGCCAATTGATCCGCTCAATCTCGCGCGTGCTTGGCTCACTCTTCGGCATAGGCCGATCTTATGCCGGCGAGGAGAGACTCTGTCGAGCCGGGGCTGGAACTTGCGGACGAGACAAGCTCGCCCCGCCGTTACCCGCGGCGTTAATCGATCCGGGAGGGACGAGCTCGTCTCGTCCGTTTCTCCACGAGGAAAAAGGCGGTGTTCAGAGACCGCCGCTACAAACACACGGGCCCGCCTGCTACTTCTTCTTCGGCTCGACCTTGCGGTAGAGCGTGGCCATGCTGATTCCCAGGGTGCTGGCCGCTTTTTCGCGCGAGCCGCCACAATGTTCGAGAGTCGCCTCGATATAGCCCCGCTCCTGTTGCTGGATGAACTCATCCAAAGTCTGACCAACCGGCATCGCCGCGATCGCCTGATGCGCTTTCTCTCCCTGCGCCATGGCCACGATGTTCGGTGGCAAGTCAGTCGCCGTGATTATGTCCTCTTCACACAAGGCGCAGGCGCGTTCGATCGCATTCTCAAGTTCGCGCACATTGCCCGGGTAATCGTAATGACAAAGAATGTCGACCGCTTCAGGGGCGATCTTCTTCGGCTCGCCACCAGTGACGCCGGCGTTCTTTTGCAGGAAGTGATTAACCAGCAGCGGCACATCTTCGAGACGGTCGCGCAACGGCGGGATCTCCACCGGGATGACGGCGAGACGATAATAAAGGTCTTCGCGGAAAGTCCCGTCCTTCAGCTTCGGCAAAAGGGCTTCGTTAGTCGCACCGACCACGCGGACGTTGACCGGTGAACTCTTGTTGTCGCCGACGCGGCGAACTTCGCGCTCCTGCAGCACGCGCAGAAGCTTCGTCTGCAGCTGCGGCGCCATCGAATTTACTTCATCGAGAAAGATGGTGCCGAGATTGGCTTCTTCGAAGAGACCCCGTTTGTCTGCAACGGCGCCAGTGAACGCGCCTTTTTTGTGCCCGAAGAGTTCCGACTCCAGCAGGTTTTCGGGCAACGCGCTGCAGTTGATGGCAACGAACGGGTGGTGCTGCCGGTTGCTGTTAAAGTGCAGTCCGCGCGCAACCAATTCCTTGCCTGTGCCGCTTTCGCCGATGATCAGCACGGTGCTATCGGTGTCGGCCACCTTGTTAATCAGATTATAGACGTGCTGCATCTTTCGGCTGGTGCCGATGATGTTCTCAAAGCGGTAACGGTTCTTGAGTTCTTTGCGGAGATAAACGTTCTCGCGCAGGGCCGCCTGGTAATCGAGCGCGCGTTGAATCGTCATCTGCAGCTCGTCGATCTTGAACGGCTTGGTGACGTAATCGTAGGCGCCCATTTTCATGGCTTCGACCGCGGTTTCGACCGAGGCGTAGGCGGTGATCAGAATGACGGCGGTTTGACGGTGATGCTCGCGAATATGCCGGAGAACATCGAACCCGGTCATCGTCTCCATCTTGATGTCGGCGATGACGACCTGGGGTTGGATGCTATCGAGTTGTTCGATTGCCTTGGGGGCAGCGTTGAACGGGTAGACCTGATGTCCTTTGTCCCGACAGAGTGTCACGATGACCTCAACCATCGCGGGTTCGTCATCGATAATTATGATTTTGGCCATGAAATCTCAGCGCGGAGAATATTTCAGTTTTGAGAAAAGGAAAGGTGAAATGAGAAACCGACAGCCTAGAGTGTGCCAGCCTGTCCAGCGATCATCACCCACGGTTGCTGCCTGGAATTGATGATCTCCTCGTAAATATCATTCGAAGCGGACGAATTCGTTATGGCAATTATATCCGCGTGATAGCCCGTCGCCAGCCGGCCAACTCGCGGCAGGCCTGTATTTGTCGTTACCATTCTCAAAACCTCTTCGGGGTTCGTCCGCGGAAAGGCCGCGTGGAAGGTGCGCATTTCTTCAAACAAATTCAGATCGCGGTTACTGGCTAGGCTATCCGTGCCGAGGGAAATCGGTAGCCCGAGCTCGCGGAGCCGCTCGAAAGGGAAGGGCGCGTGGCCAAAGTAAGCGTGGCTTCGCGGGCAATGAACCACGCCTAACGAGCGTCGTTCGTCCAACAGAGCGTAGTCCGTTTCATCCAATTCGTTCAGGTGGGCAAGGAGCCATGAGCCCCCCTGGTCCAGCGCCCGGAGAAAATATGCAACCGGTGTCTGCCCCGGCGCCTCAAAGCTGGGATTGATTGAGCGAATGAATTCGTAGAGTTCGCCACTGCCATCACGAAACATCTGCATCTCTTCCCGCGACTCCGCAAGGTGTGTAGTCAGCGGCCAACCCGGTCCCTGACAGAGACGGTAAAGATTGCGCGAAGCGGTGTAAGGCGCGTGCGGCGCCAGCCAGGGATGCCCGGTCGACTGGAGCTGGGCGCGGGTCTTCTCCAGGAGTTCGCCGGCCTTGTCCGGCGCACGCACGTCGATCAGCTCTGCCGCCCAGCAGGTCCGCAACGCAGGCCTAACTAACCCGATCAGTTCAGGAAAAGCGGTCAGGTTGACCAGTGAAGTGGTGCCGAAGCGTTGTGCTTCTGCGAAGCCGGCATTGATCGACTGAACGTAGTCGTCGGCGCTGAGCGTGGCCTTCGCGGCATTGATCGCTTTGATCCAGGCGGGAAAGGATTTCTGAGGCGGAATTTTGCCGCGGAGGCAGGTGTAGTCGAGGTGACAATGGGCGTTGATCAATCCTGGCAAAAGCACGCGCTCTCCCAGGTCGACCACTTCTCCCAGGTGATTGCGCCGGATGTCGTCGTAGAGACCGACCTCCACGATGGCCTCCCCCGCGACGGCAACCGCGCCATTGGCAATCGGCGGACCGTCCATGGTGACGACCGTTCGCGCCCGCAGGATCCTCATTCGTTAGGTGACGCGACCGCAGATGGTTTGCGCACTTTTCGACGGCAGGCCTCGAGCAGAACAGCACAGGCTTCCTGGCAGAGCAGTGGCATAAAACCGGTGGCGTCGGATCTCGACGACAGTTGATTAGCTGCCGGATCAAACTTGTCCGCGGGCAAGCGCGTGGATGGAATCGTCCCGGACTGGTCGCGTTTCCAAAGGATGGTCCGCAGGCAGCCGCCATCCGATCGGCAAGTGTCGAAGACAGCTTCATCGATCTGCTCATCGGAGATATTCGCAGTGGAGCGATACATCCCGGTCTGCCGGCTCAGGCTCTCGCGCAGCGAGGTGGCGAGGAGTCGGTCCTCCCGGAACACGGAAAGGG
Source organism: uncultured Verrucomicrobiae bacterium (assembly GCA_963746035.1). GTDB lineage: Bacteria > Verrucomicrobiota > Verrucomicrobiia > Chthoniobacterales > UBA10450 > JBBRDU01. The sequence continues at coordinate 140,509 of CAVUZN010000004.1, forward strand.
CAGGCAGCCGTCCCGGATAAAAAAAATCCAAGGCGCGGTCGACTTCATCGAGGTCGCGTAATTGCAGAAGCCATCCACGCCGTAGATTCGGCGCCGTTTTAAGCGGACGGAAGTTTCCGGCACTGTCGAAGCGCGCGATTTCCAAGGCCGCTTCCGACGACTGGTGCGCTTCCGCGATCGAGTCGTCATCGATGTGGCTGAGAACAAAGCCATTTCCCTTCGGATCTCGCCGGACGAGAACCTGTCCGATCTGCAGTGGTCCGTTGGTCAGCGCCGCCGCCAGCGCCGCATTCGCCTGCGCGGCCATCGTCGCGTCTCAGGAGAGACAGTTGGCAATCAAACCCGCAGCACGCTCGAGGAACTCTTTATCCTCCTTGCTGAAGGCGTTCAGTTCCTCGCTGTCGACGTCGAGCATACCGACGATCTTTTTGTCCTCATTCACAAGCGGGACGATTATTTCAGAGTTGGTGTTGTGAAAGGCCGGAAGGTAACGGTTATCCTTGTGCACGTCCCCTACCACCACCGTTTTTTTTGATTCCAAGGCGGCCCCGCACAAACCCTGCGATACCGGAAACTGTGGGTAAGCGGCCGGCTCCGTGCCGGTATGGGCGATGATGACAAAGTCCTTCTTCACGATCTTGTAAAGCGCAACCCAGCGATATTTCCCGGCGGCGCGAATCATCTCGGCGACTTCGCTTACGCGCTTTTTGCTACAACCGCCGGCGAGGACAAAACCGCCGATGTTCTGCAGCTTTTTGACCATCTCCGGTTTCATAGGCTGAAATAAGACGGAAGCGCTTCTGCGACGGTTTGCAACTGCTTCACCCAAGCCCCTCTGAAATACCTATGACGCCCCTTTAAACCCGCGGACCTGATGCAGGATAAGATCGGCGAAGCCTGGCTCCGAACCGAGGGACGGCGCGTAGTAGAGATACCTGTCGTCGAGTCGATAGGGATTTCCGTTAAAGACTCCCGCACCGGGCGCTTTGCTCTCGGCGCGGATCCCGAGAAGAACGGGAATGTCCTCGTAACTGTGTAGACCGTCAGCGATGAAGAAGGGGACGACGACCACGTGCTTTGTACCGGTTAGTTCGCGCCAGTCTTTGATCAGAGGCGCTTCCTCCATGTAAGCATTGATCACCTCGGCGTAGTCGCCACGGCGGCGAATGGCCTCGGCCTCACGCTTCGCGGCCACCGCGCTGTTTTCGTTTTCCGCGGTTCCGTGCCCAACGATTACCAGGGTGGTTTCGTCCGGTAAAACCCCGGGGGCAATTTCCCGCGCCCGGCGCAGCAGAATTTCTGTTACGGCTGGATTGCTTCCCACCGGCTGGCAGTACTTCCAGCGCTGTCCGTTAGGCCGAACCGTTTCCGCACCGCTCAGCTCGAGCTCACGCGGGATCACCGTCTGCGTGAAGTAGCCTTCGCTGATGAAGTTCGGGACAACATAGACCTCTTTGAACCGGTTCGGGTCGAAGAGATAGAGCGCGTCGCGCAGGCTCGGCTCCTCTTTCCAAAACGCGCAACTCACCTGGCTAAAAACGTGCCGTGATTCCAACTCGAGTTTGTGGTTCCAGGTAGGCCGACTGGAATCGGCATTCACCGTCGAGCCGTGTCCAACGATGAGGAGGGCTGTGCTGGGCTGCTCTGTCACATTTTCACTAGACCACGAAGATCCGGAAGGGCACGCGAACGTTCGCAAAAGTTCGTGAGCAACGGGTTTTGCTGGTGCTAGATTGGCCCATGCAGTTTCGGACCTATCGAAATACGGATTTGACGGTAAGTGAAGTGGGTTTCGGTCTCTGGACTGTCTCGACCGGCTGGTGGGGTCAGTTCACCGAAGGCGAAGCAATCGGGCTGATGCACAAGGCTTTTGATCTCGGCATTACGCTCTTCGACGCGGCGGACACTTATGGCAATGGCCTGAGCGAAGAGCTCCTGGCCAAGGCATTTCGTTCCAACCGCGATCAGGTCGTGATCGCGACCAAAGTCGGCTACGACTTCGTCCAGCACGGCGAAGCGCGCGGCCGGGGTCAACGCGAGATCCCGCAGGATTTTTCGCCGGAGGCGATCATGCGTGCGACTGACGCAGCGCTGCAACGATTGAAAACCGATCGAATCGATCTTCTGCAGCTGCACAACATTCGCATGGAGCAGATTTACGATGACGCGCTTTGGCGCACGCTCGAACAACTGAAACAGTCCGGCAAAGTGCGTTACTACGGGATCGCGCTCGGACCTGCGGTCGGGTGGCTCTATGAAGGCGTCAACTGCATCCAGCAACGTGACATCACCAGCCTTCAGCACATTTACAATATCCTGGAGCAGCACCCCGGACGCGCCATGCAGGAGGCGGCGATCGAAGCCGAGAAGGACACCATGTTCCTGATTCGTGTGACCCATTCCTCCGGCATGCTGGAGGGCAAGTATACGGAGGAAACGGTCTTTCCGCCTAACGATCACCGGAATCATCGCCCGCGCAGCTGGCTCCTCAACGGCATCAAGAAAGTGGAGCAATTGCGTTTCCTCGAAAATTCCGAGCGCACGCTCGGGCAGGCCGCGTTGCAGTGGTTGCTCGCGGACGAACGGGTCGCTTCCACGCTGCCGAACATTTACAACGAGGAACAGTTGCTGGAGTTCGCCAAGGCTCCGGACACCGCACGCCTAACCGATGAGGAGATGGGGCGAATCGCCGGGCTTTATGCGGAGAACTTCGGACTGCCGGCGGAAGAGCCGAAGTATAAGGGGACGATGGAACAGCCGGCCGAGACGGCAGCGGCCTAGCGAAAAGAGGACGACCGGGAGGTCATCCCTCCCGGCACTGGGGTTCCTGCCACACCAATTCTGATTTCGGGAGGGACAAGCTCCGTCTTGTCCATTTCTCAGCGAAAGGCGGGCGAGGATTCCGAAAAGCGCTCCCGCGCATTTCATCCGATCCCAGGGCGCGCCTGCAGCAAACGAAGCATTACGTTTTCACTTCGTCGGGAGATCCCTCGACCGTCCCCGGCTCGGGATGACACGGTAAAGATGACTAAAAAGCCGCTGACCAGACGTTGGCCTAAGCGTGGAAGCGCGTCGGTGGGGCGAGACTCCGTCGAGCCGATCACGCGAGAACGCACCCTGGATCCTACACTCTTCCAGCCGCGAGCCTACGCGGCAACTAAAGCGACATCACTCTGCCGCCACAAACCGGATCGCCTGGCCGCCGCCGGGCGCGAGCTTCAGCGAGAGCGTGTCAGTCGACTTCACCTTTTTGGATTCAATGACAATGTCGAACCGACCCGGACCCTTGTAACTCGCCTTCTCGCCGTCGCGATAGATCTGCGCGGTGTAAGCGCGGTTCGGGTCGAGAAACTTCAGCGGCAACGAAACCGTGCGCGCATTCTCATCCGTGATCGCTCCGACATACCAGTCGTCTGAGCGCCGATCCTTCCGCGCGATGGTCGCGTAGTCGCCGGGCTCCCCGTTGATCATCAACGTTTCGTCCCAGTCCGTCGGCACATCTTTGATGAACTGGAATGGCTTCGGATACTTCGCGTAGTTCTCAGGCAGATCCGCCGCCATTTGAATGGGCGAGTAGATCACCACATAGAGCGCGAGTTCCTTGGCCTGCGTCGCCTGGATCTCCTGGCCTTTTCCTTCAAGACTCAAAACCCCCGGCGTGAAATCCATCGGCCCGGACAACATCCGCGTGAAAATGAGATTCGCTTCGTGCTCTGGCGGATTGGGCGGGTGTCCCCAGGCATTGTATTCCTGGCCGCGCTGGCCTTCGCGCGAAACCCAGTTCGGATAAGTGCGGCGAAGACCGGTGTCTTTAATCGGCTCATGGGTGTCGATGGCGATGCGATACTTCGCCGCCTCCGTCACCACAGCCTGGTAATGGCGCACCATCTCCTGGCTGTCGTTCCAAGTGTAATGGACGGTGTCGTCCGGCCCTTTAACCTGCGCCCCACCGGCGTCTGCCACGTAACCCGTTTTCACACTATCGACGCCGTAACTTTGATAGAGCGCGAACCCGTCGTTCATCTGCTCCTCGTAATGGGCCGCGTTACCGGAAGTCTCATGATGTCCGACCAGGTGAACGCCTTTGCTCAGGCCATACTCCGCGACCTGTTTCAAATCGAAGTCAGGGTAGCTTTGGGTGAAGGAAAACTTGTCCCCCTTCGCAAACCAGTCTTCCCAACCCAGGTTCCAGCCCTCGATGAGAACTCCGCGAAATCCATTCTCGGCCGCGAAGCCGATGTACCGTTTCGCTTCCTCGGTGGTTGCGCCGTGGCGCGGGCCAGCCTCCCACGTTTTCAGACCGAGGTGCATGGCCCACCAGATTCCGACATATTTGTATGGCTTCACCCAGGAGACGTCGCCCAGCTTGTTAGGCTCGTTCAGGTTGAGCTCCATGTTCGACTGATAAAGCGCGGGCGCATTATCGGTGATAAGAACCGTCCGCCAGGGCGTGGCGAAAGGCACGGCGCACTCCGCGCTCGGTCCGATGGAGGATGGAGCCAACCGCGTTTTCAAGCGTTGACCAACCACGCGACGCAGCCAAAAAGCGGGATAATCCACCAGGGCGGCTTCGTGAATCGACAAATAAACTCCCGTCCTGGTTTTTAAAGTGATCGGCGTCTGGGCCTCGCTCACTTCCGCCAGCGGAGTTTTATTGTAGAGAAACTCCTCGCGATTCCATTCGCCGGCCACGTCCCACCACGCCGTCGCCGGATCGGTAATCGAAAACTCGGTCAGCTCGTCCGTGATCTCCACGGTTTGGAGCTGCGGTTGGTCCGGCAGCAAATAGCGGAAACCGATCCCGTCGTCGAAAACGCGAAAGACGACGGTCATGCGGCGATTCTCCAGCTCCTTCTGAACGAAGGTCGCGGTGAGTTCGTTGTGATGGTCGCGGACCAGCCGCCTTTCCCCCCAGGGTTGCTCCCAGGTTTCATCGACCGAGCTGGTGTTTGCGCTCTCGAAGGTAAAATTACGGTCGAGCTTGGGCCCGTTAGCCAGGATGAAGCCGAGGCGGGAAGGCGAAATGATTTCGTGATTGTTTCGGCTTACCGCGTAGGCAATATTCCCGTCTTTCGTTAGGCTGACCTGGACGCTGAGCTTCTTATCCGGTGACGCGACCGTCGCGATCACCTTCTCTTCAGGTTCCGCTCGCGCCTCGAGCAGAAGGAAACCTGAGAGCAACCAGACGATGCGCAGCTGTTTGGAAAAACGGGACACTAATCTGACTGATCTTCTTCAACCGGCTCTGCTTTGCGCACCGTCGGTTCTGCCGGTTGCGCACGCTGAGTTTTTGCCGTGCGCGCGGTGTAAAGCTGCTTGAAAATCGCCCCTATCAAGGGCGCCGCCTGCGAACCTCCGTGCACGTTGACCCCAACGTCGCCTTCGTAGACCGCAGCAAAGGCATACTGCGGATGACGCGCCGGAACGAACCCGGCGAACCACGCTGCGGTTCGCTCCTTATCTTTGGGTCCCCACTGCGCCGTCCCGGTCTTGCCTGCCACATCCACGTTCTCGAGACTGGCCGCGTGCGCGGTACCGGCGCCGGCGTTGACCGCGTCGACCATGCCGGCCCGGACTTCGTCCATCGTGACCGAGGAGAAATCGAGCGTCCGCTTGGCCCGCACCTGGTAGGCGCTGACGATCTCGTTGTCGTAGCTTTGAACCTGATGGATCAGACGAGTTTGATAGAAGGTCCCGCCGTTTCCGATCGTGGCCATGGCTTGCGCCATTTGCAGCGGCGTCACCAGCACGTCGCCCTGCCCGATCGAGATATTCGCGATGTCGCCATTCAGGATTTTCCGCCCGTGCGTGACTTTCATGTACTCGTCGTTAGGAATCCGCCCTTCCACCTCGCCGCGCAACGGGATCCCGCACTTCGCGCCGAAACCGAGCCGGAGCGCCCAATCGATGATCGGCTCGGCGCCCGTTTTCATCCCCACCTGGTAAAACCAGGTGTCGCACGATTCGGTTAGGGCCTGGACAAAGTTAAGCGCACCGCGATCCACTTTTTTCCAGTTGCGCATGGTGATATTGCCGATGTCCAGCGCTTTCGGGCAGCCGTATTCGTCGTTAGGGCCGACCGCTCCGGACTCGAGTGCGGCGATGCCAACCGCCACTTTGAAAACTGACCCGGGAGGATACGCGGAGCGGAAAGCGCGCGGCAGCAGAGGAATATCAGGGTCGTTTTGCAGCGCCTTATATTTTTCCGCCGAAATCGAAGGAACGAACTGATTCGGATCGTAGGTCGGCCACGATGCCATGGCCAGGATGTCGCCGTTATTGGGATCGAGAATAACGATGGCCCCGCGTTTGGCTTTCGCCTCCAGCGTTTTCTCCGCCATTTCCTGCAGGCGCAGGTCGAGCGAAGTGACCACCGTGTTTCCCGGAACAGGCGGCGTGATCAGTTTCTCGGAAGTCTTACGGCCATCCTTGTCGAAGGTCAGTTTGTACTCCCCGTTCCGGCCCTTCAGAATCTCATTAAAGGTTTGTTCGAGTCCTTCGCGGCCTTCCGTCTCCGGCCAAAGCGTCTCGTGATTATCAATGATGCCGTCGAGATTGCGGCCAGTCTTGCCGGTGTAACCGACGATTTGCCCCGCGGTCCGGCCATTTGGATAGCTCCGAATATAAATCGGGCGCAGGATCATCCCATCCGGCTTTTTCGCGCGGACTTCCTCGCACTCGGATTCGCTCAAATTTTGCGCGACCTCGAACGGCAAAATGCCGCGGTTGTGATAATGGCGCAGAATGACGTCGTCCGGAATTTTGAGGTCGCGATCAATCAAGCGCGCGGCTTTGTTGATCTTCTCGCGCGCAAAAGAAACCGCCGCCGGGTCGGTAAAATCGAGCGGTGTCGGAAAGAGAATCGCCAGGTTGTAGCTGACCTTGTTCTGCGCGAACGCCGCTCCCGTCCGGTCGGTAATCTGTCCGCGTGGCGCGGGGATATCGAGCACGTAAGCGCGCGCGAGCTTTTGCGTCTCGAAGGTCGGCACGATCTCCTCTTCCGGAGCGGCAGGGGCGGACGGTTCCGGCGCCGGAGCGAAGGGAGCGGCAGGGCGAAGGGCGGGATCATCCGCAGCGCGGCAAAGCGCGGCGGAAACAAAAATAGCGATCGCCAGCGCGATCGAGAGTCCTGGGGGCTTATCCATCCGCGAAGTCAGGCGATTCATTGCTCCAAAACCGGGCAGAACTCAATGTCGTTCCAAGAATCGATGAATTTCTTCGGCCAGCTTCGGCCCGATCCCTTCGGTGGATGCAATCTGCTCCACACTGGCTTTGCGCAGCCGGTTCACGGAGCCGAACTTTCGCAGAAGCAGGTTCTTCCGGTTCTGGCTTACGCCCGGGCAATCGTCGAGAATGCTTTCGCCGATTCGCTTCTTCATCAACAACTGATGATAGGCATTGGCAAAGCGATGCGCTTCATCCCGGATGCGCTGGAGCAGGCGCAAGGCGCCGGATTCATGCGGCAATTGCAATGGCAGCGAACGCCCGGGCCGATAGATCTCTTCGTGTTCCTTGGCCAGTCCGATAATCGGCAGATCATGCAGACCGAGGCGTTGCAGTTCCCGACAGGCGGACGAGAGCTGGCCCTTGCCGCCGTCGACGATGATCAAATCGGGCAAGCGCACCGCCACGAACGATTTCGCGCCGGAGGTCGGAGCGGCCGATGTTTCCGGCGGCAATTCCGCCGCTCGCTGAGCCACTCGCTCGAGCGCTTCCTGCGGATTTTCCTGAGAGTATTCCGCCGTCTCGGGCTCACTGGCGCGCGCTTCCAAGAGCACGCGCGAATATCGCCGCCTAACGACTTCAGCCATGCTGGCAAAATCGTCCTGACCTGCCACCGTGCGGACGCGATAGCGGCGGTAGGAATCCTTGTCCGGAACGCCATCACGGAAGCAAACCATCGAAGCGACCACGTGGGTGGTCGAAATATTCGAAATATCGAAGCACTCCATGACGGTCGGCGGCTTATGCAGTTGCAACGCTTCCGCGAGCGCGCGCAGATCGGCCTGCGGATCGATCGTGCTCGGCAGCGAGCCGCGGGTGAAACGGCGCGTTGGCCGGGTGGTATTGCGCAAGTCTTCCACCATGTTGCGCAGCTCGGCCGCCTTTTCGAAATCCATCTTGGCGGCGGCTTTGCGCATCTCTTCTTCGAGCGCCCCGATCATTTCGCGGGAGTGTCCCTCTAAAAACTCGGCCGCCTCCTGCACCCGCTCGCGATATTGGTCGGCCGAGATCTCGCTCAATCGCATCGGCACCTGATAGGTCGATGACTTGAGTTCGCGCACGGTCGGTGAACCGCGGCCGAAGGTGAGCACACCGAATTTCTTCCGCATGAAGTTCAAGGTTTGCCGCAAAGCACCGGCGTGCGCGTAGGGGCCAAAGTAGCGCGCATTGTCCTCTTTCTTGAAGCGCGCCAGCCGGAAGCGCGGCCATTCTTCGGTCATGTCCACCTTGACGAGGAGAAACCGTTTATCGTCACGGAATGAGATGTTGTAACGCGGCCGGAATTCCTTAATCAGCTTTCCTTCGAGCAGGAGCGACTCCGCCTCGCTGCGAACGGTGTGCGTTTCAAAATCCCAGACCGCATCGAGCAAGGCGCGCGTCTTGATGTCGGCGACTGCCATTTTTGACGGCATGAAGTAGGACGCGACTCGCTTGCGCAGGTCTCGCGCTTTGCCGACGTAAATCACGCGGTTGAAGCGGTCGCGCATCAGGTAGACCCCGGGCTTGTGCGGGATCTCGTGCACCTTTTTCGCCAAATCGGGTTTTTCTTTTGCGATCCGAGCCATCTGCTTGCGCTCAATTTACCCCGACCTGTTCCAGGTGGACAATGGCATCTGAGGCATGGCTGAATCTTCCTTTGATCTCATTGTCGTCGGCGGCGGGCCAGCTGGCGCCGTGGCCGCGGCCACCGCGGCCCGCGAGGGTCTGCGCGTTCTCGTTTTGGAACGGGAACAGTTTCCGCGCGAAAAAGTATGCGGCGATTGTCTCAATCCCTCCTGCTGGCCGGTGCTTGATCGACTCCAAATCAGCGACAAGATCCGCGCACTGCCTCACGGCCAACTCGATGCCGTGGAATTTATCGGAATCGATGGGACCTCCGTGCGTCTTGATCTTCCCCCCGGCGCGGAGATCGCAATCAAGCGGAGTCTCCTCGACCAGGCACTCCTGGACCGGGCGTGCGTGCTCGGCGCCGAAGTTTGGGAACAGACCACGGTGACGCGGCTCGAACGCCGGCAACCAGCCGGATGGAACGTGCACACGTCGCGAGGAGAATTTCTGCACGCACAATTTCTGATCGCTGCCGATGGACGTAATTCGTCCGTGGCCAAACTCCTGAACCTTTCGCGACCTCCGCAAAAGGAACGCATCGCGCTGCAAACTCATCTTCCGCTGTCGACCGACTTTGGCCGCAGAATTGTTCTTCAGCTGCTGCCGGGCGGTTATTCGGGCCAGGCCCCGGTCGGGGACGAGCTTAACCTTTGTCTTGTTTCCGCAGCGAGCGGGATCGAACCACTTAAGGAATGGGCCCAACATCGATTCGGAGTTGCTCCGGATCATCCGTGGCGGAGCGTGACGCCTCTCCGACGCGACGCGGTTTCGCCTGCACATCCCGGCGTTTTCCTCGCCGGTGACGCTGCCCGCATCGTGGAACCATTCACCGGCGAAGGAATCTATTATGCGATGATGACTGGAGAAATGGCGGCGCAAGCCGTGGTCAGCATCGTGCAAGGCGCCGCGGAAACTCGCGCGGCGATACAATTCGAGACCCGGCGGCGCGCGCTTTACCGCGGACGTCTCTGGATTAACGGGCTGGCGCGCACCGCCGTCCTCTCGCCGCGACTAGGCAGCGCCGCGGTCAAACTCGGAAGGATGCAGCCTTGGTTGTTAGGCCTGCTGACTGCGAAGGTGATTAGCTCGAAATGATCACGCGGCTGCGAATGCTTCGCAGGCTTTCACTGTGTTCGACATCAACATCGCGATCGTCATCGGACCAACCCCGCCTGGCACGGGCGTAATCGCGGCGGCCTTCTCTTTCAGGGCATCAAAGTCGACGTCTCCGACCAGGCGATAGCCTTTCGCGGCCGCGCCATCCTCCACCCGATTCACTCCAACGTCGATCACCACCGTTCCCGGCCTGACAAAATCTTCTTTGACGAAGCGCGGCTGCCCAATCGCGGCAATAAGAATATCAGCCGAGCGCGTGATCTCTGGAAGATTACGGCTGCGCGAGTGAACCACCGTGACGGTAGCGTCGCCTCCGGGGCCCTTCTGCATTAACAAAAGAGCCACCGGCTTGCCGACAATCATGCTCCGGCCCAAAACGACGACATGCGCGCCGCTGATCGATGTCTTGGTTTCGAGAAGCATCCGTTGCACACCGAGCGGAGTGCAGGGAACAAAGCCGGACCGATCGCCGATGGTCAGCTTGCCGACGTTAGTGGGGTGAAACCCGTCAACGTCCTTCGCCGGATTGAGGGCGCGCACGACCGCCGATTCGTCGATGTGAGATGGGGGCGGCGATTGGACAAGAATGCCGTGGACCGACGGGTCCTCATTTAATTTCGCAACGGTCTGCAGCAGCTCCTCTTGTGACGTCGCCGCCGGCAATTCCAGTTTCACGGAGTGCAGGCCAAGCTCGCGGCTCATTTTGTCCTTGGCGCGAACGTAGGAACGCGAAGCTGGGTCCTCGCCGACCAGCACCACCGCGAGGCCAGGGGTGATGCCGCGGGTCTTTAAGGCAGCGATGCGTTCACGAAGATCGTCATACACCTTCTGCGCCACCACGCGGCCATCGATCAAATTAGCCATGTCAGTCTTTCAACGTTCAACATCTCTCCCGAGCCAACAAGTGGCGAGGAGATGAGCGAGGGCAAACAGAGGTTCTCTAAAACTACGCGGGTTCAACGATGCTCGACCAAAGACATCATGAGATTTTCAATCTTCAATCGTTCGGCTTCGAAAGCTTCATCCGTCGTGGTCGCGGCTACCTGGTGTGGTTTGGCGAAAACTAATCGCGCCTTACTGAAAGGTTTCGGAATGAAAAAGCCATCCCAGCTTTTCACCCTCCAGTAACTGGCGAATTCCAGGTGAAACGGCATCACGGGAATACCAGACTTCTGCGCCAGGAAAACGATTCCTGGTCCGACCCGATAAACCGGACCGCGTGGGCCGTCCGGGGAGATGATCACATCGCGACGCGAGGCCAGGACATCTCCCATCTGCAGAATGGCCGCGACTCCCTGACGCGAGCTGGATCCGCGAACGACGTCGAAATCGCACTTCTTAACCAGCTCGGTGATCCAGCCGCCGTCACGGCTCGCGCTGATCAGCGCCGCCCCCGGACGCGTGGGCACGAAACGCCGCGCTGAAATTGGCAGCATCAGCAGTCGATTATGCCAGGCGGCGGCGATGACAGGCATCGGTAGTTCGCCGCTGACGATGCCGGCGTCGTCGCGCATCTCGTAACGAAACGTGCTCTCCCAAAGACGGAGAATGCCGTAACCAATCGCGATGAGTAGCCGCGCGGGCCAACCGTCAATTTTCAATCGCGCTTCGCTTCCGGCTCCTGCCAGCGATAGGCTTTCGAGTTAGGCAGTCCAATCTGATCCAGCACCCGCCAGACGACTGTGTCAGCCACGGCCGCGACGGAATTCGGCTGACTGTAAAAGGATGGAATCGCCGGCATAACGACCGCGCCGGCTTCGAGCAAGGTGACGACGTTGCGCGCATGAATCAGGCTCCACGGCGTCTCACGCGGAACGATAATCAGCTTCCGGCGTTCCTTTAGGAAAACATCGGCGGCACGCAGCAGCGCGCTTTCGCCCGTGCCGGAAGCAATCCGGCCAAGCGTGGCCATGGAACAGGGAATGATCACCATCGCGTCGAAGCGAGCCGACCCACTAACGAATGGAACATTCAGATCGTTCTCCCCGTGGTGGTGCACCCCCGCGGGCACGGCAAAGTCCGGCCGCTCCTGCGCCGCCACCTGCTTGGCATGCGAGCTCATGATGACGTGCACGTCGTTAGCCTTGGCGTCGACCTGCGCCAGCAAGCGCTCGAGATAAATTGTGCCGCTCGCCCCGGTCGCGGCGATGACCAGTTTCATTTCGTTAGAGAACTACAATGTCCCGGCGCTTGCCACAACTCGCCACGGAATCGGCGCTTAGGCCGATTCTGGCCCCCCTTGAATGGTTCCGTTTCCGCCGATAAGGCATAGTGACGAGAGAATGTGAGCGACGCGACTCTTAGAATCGGCCGAAAGGACAGGTGAGGAAGGGGCGTCTGTCTGCTCGCGCTCTTGAACTCGCCCGGCGATAACGAATTCAGAGCAGCCGACGCCACGACGATGAAGTGGCGTGGTGAGCTTTCGAAAGTCTGTCATTCCGAGCAGCGGGGCGACGGCCGAGGAACCTCACAAACGCGCACGATTTGAACCCAGACTATACGTGAGTCACGTATAGTGACGGGAATGAGACTTTCGAAGAGTGCGACGGTCAGAGACCGCCGCTACAGGAGAATCCGGCGCTACGGTTCGTAGGACTCCCGATTTCCCGACCGTTACGCGCGACGTAAACTGTCATGGCGGCGGCGCGGGCAGATGCCCATTGGGCGTGGGCGTTTGAAAATTCGGCCGTGGTGGGCCATTTAATGAAGCTGTGATCACCAAACTTTTGCACACCCGTTATCGCGTTCAGGACCTGGAGAAGACAGTTTCATTCTATCGCGATGTGCTCGGCCTCGAGGAGACGCGGCGGCACACGTCGGGACGCGGATCGCAATTGGTCTTCTTCAAGGCGCCCGGAACCAGTGAAGAGATCGAGATTTGCAAGTTTGACCAGAGCGGGCCGGTCCAGGTTGGCCCGGATCTGACTCATCTCGCTTTCGAAGTAGAGGATCTCGACGAATTCGCGAAGAAGGCGGCCGCCAAAGGCTATCCGCTCTCGGACGGTCCTCACCAAAGCAGCGGCGGCGGCCGGATCGCATTCATCGACGCGCCGGAAGGGTACGAGATCGAATTGATCGAACCCGGCCGGAAATAGAGCGGTCCGGACGGCTTCCTTGTGGACGAACGGAATCTGGCTCTGATACTTCCCGCTCCATGAAAATTTCGCGCGCGCCTGTTTTCCATCTACTCGCCTTCGGAGTTTTCCTGCTCGCGCCGATTTCGCGAACGGGCGCAACCGAAGTTGAGGTTGGTCCGCCTATTGCCAAGGCCCTTCCCGTTCATTCTCAAACCGGCGCATCCGCGCAGGATGCGGACGATGAAGCGACGCCCCGCGCGAAGGCAAAGCGGACCAAAGCTCGGCCCCGTCGCGCGGAAGCCCCTGAGCCCGACTTCGCGGCCCCGCCCAAACCGGGGAGCGGTCCACCGACGGTGGGAGCTCGCTCGGTCTTGATGATCAACGCAGGGACCGGGCAAGGTACTTTATGAAAAGAACGCTGACGAAAATCGACAGGCAGCGAGCACGCAAAAACTGCTGACCGCGCTAATCGTCGCCGAACACGGATTCCTCGATCAGATGGTGCGAGTGGAAGCAACTGATGGCATGTGCGAACCCGTCAAGCTCGGGATCAAAGCCGGCGAGGCCTACGCGCGAATCGATCTGCTGCGAGCGCTGCTGGTGAAAAGCCCTAACGATGTGGCGCGGTGCCTGGCCCGCGACCAGGCGGGCAGCGTGGATGCCTTTGCCCTGATGATGAACGAGAAAGCACGCCAACTCGGCGCCACTCATTCGCATTTTCTCAATCCCAACGGACTTCCCCTTCCCGGCCAGTATTCGAGCGCGCGCGATTTGTCGATGATCGCCAAAGCCGCCTACAGCAACCCGGTTATTCGATCGATCGTCTGCATGCCGAGGTTGATGTTCCGCTACGCGAACGGGCGTGTCCGCGAACTGGAAAACACCAACAAGGTGCTGACGCGGTCCCCCTACTGTAACGGAATGAAAACCGGCTACACCGAGGGAGCCGGCCACTGCCTGATTTCCAGCGGCTCACGGCCCGGACGTGACGTGATTTGCGTGGTCCTAGGCGACAGCAAAGCGGGCGTCTGGCGCGACTCCGCGGCTCTGCTGACGTGGGGCTTGTTCATGTAACCTGTCGCCGTCGGCAACGGCTTCACGCGGAAGCGGCTGTGGCGGGTGGGCGGAGGCGCCGGCAAGGGCGGCATCAGGTGATTTTCGAACAGAAGCATGGGGAGTTTAGCGGAGGCGGCGGCTGTACAACAAGAAACTCGCCGTTAGGCGAGTTTCTCGCGGAAGCTAAATTGAATTAGAGACCACTGGCGCCACTCTGGCGCAGCAGCGGTGAAGGAACCAGCGCCGGATTATCCATGACGCTGTTCGGCGCTTCAGCCGGAACATCTTCGGGTCCCTCGGCGGGAGGCGCCGGCTCGCCTACTTTGGTGTCGGCGGTGGCGTATTTGGCCATCAGACGCTGCTCAAGCGTTTGGTGGCTGGCCGTGGTCTGGCTCGTGGAAGAGCAGGCGGAAAGAAGAGCTGCAAAGAGGAGGCAGGTAGCGATTTGAATTTTCATATGATGGCCTTTGGTGATCAAACGTGCCTTTATAATTACTATAAAATGCTCTCGGCTGGCAAGAATATTTTTATTCGGCTGCGGAAATTGTCCGGGACTGCGCCCCGGCCGCCTGAGGGGGCTACGGAGCGGCTGCCTGCTTTCCCCGTGACTTAGCGGAATCGTTCAAGGATCGGCCCCAGCTTTCGGACGGTCGAGTCTGGCCAAAGCTTTCGATCCGTGGTCAGAGCGGCATCCAAAGCTCGGTGCTCTGGCCAATCCGGGGCCGAAGGCACTTTCGGAATAACCTCCAGCAAAACCTTTTTCGCAGTCTCAGCATTGGCCGAAAGATGCCCGAACACAGTCTGGGCGGAGACCGGTTCCTCCTCCACCTTCCAGCAATCGTAATCGGTAATCATGGCCATGGTAGCGAGCGCGATTTCGGCTTCCCGCGCCAGCTTGGCTTCCGGCAGGTTGGTCATTCCAATCACGTCGAAGCCCTGGCGCCGGTTAAATTCCGACTCCGCACGAGTCGAGAAGGCGGGCCCGTCCATGTTCACATAGGTTCCACCGTTGTGAACCGGGAGTTCCAGTTTGGTAGCTGAGTCGAAGAGGAGGGTCCGCAGACCATCGCTGATGGGGTCGGAGAAGCCGACATGAGCCGCGATCCCTTCGCCGAAGAAAGTGTGTTGCGCGCGCTGACTGGTGCGATCGAAGAATTGCGACGGCAACAGAATATCCCGAGGCGCATACTTCTCCTGTAAACTGCCGACCGCGGTGACGCAGATGATCCAGCGAACGTTGAGTGAGCGGAGGGCATAGATATTCGCCCGGTGGTTCAATTCGTGCGGCAGGATGCGGTGCCCGCGGGCGTGTCGCGGAAGGAAGTAAACCTGGCGATTCGCCAGTGTTCCGCCAAAGATCACGTCTGAAGGCGGCCCGAAGGGTGTGTCCACGCGATGCTCGGTCGGCTTCTCTACCGCCTCTATTTGATAGAGGCCGCTCCCGCCGATGATTCCAATTGCCGGTGCTTCCGTGGTCATGTGTTGAGGCGCGATTAATTCAAAAGCTCAAGGTGAAGGAAAGCGGATAATCGCGCCGAAATAATGGCGAAAGCTTTGCCCGTCCCTGCGCGTATAATCAGCAAATGCAAATTCTTCCCTCCCGCCTTTTTCCGGCGCTCTGTCTCCTTGCCGTTGCAGGCCTTCTCACCTCCTGCGAGTCGGAGGTTGCTGCTTCGCGCTCGACCGGTTCTTTCGCCACCGCGCCCAACGAGCGCCCGGGCCTCGGCACAAAGTGGGGGGAGGAGCGAAACTCAGCCGTACGCGCCACGGAATTTCGCCGTTCCGATCCGAGCCACCCGACGGCGACGGCGGCCATTTATTATGACGACGAGAAAGGAATTCGGGCGATGGGCGGCGCCTATTTCTCGCGCGGGTGGGCCTTCCTGCCCGGCGCGGCCAATGGCCTCGTCTCCGTCGGGCTAAAGGGGGACGGCTGGGGAATGCTGCCCGGAGCCAACGTGAACGGACGATGGTTCGTCGCCGGGCAGGAGGGGCATCGTTATTCCATTATCATCCGCAACCGCACCGACGAACGTTTGGAAGTGGTCGCTTCAGTCGACGGCCTCGATGTTCTCGATGGCCGGGCTGCTTCGCCTCGAAAACGCGGCTACCTCCTTCAGCCCCACGCCACACAGGTCATCGATGGCTTTCGCAAGAGCACCGACACCGT
Organism: uncultured Verrucomicrobiae bacterium; assembly: GCA_963746035.1. Lineage (GTDB taxonomy): Bacteria > Verrucomicrobiota > Verrucomicrobiia > Chthoniobacterales > UBA10450 > JBBRDU01. The sequence goes on from CAVUZN010000004.1 coordinate 156,760, forward strand.
GGCCGCATTCCGCTTCGGCGCGGTAAGTGAATCGGTACGCAGCGAAAAAGTATCACCAGACTGGGAATGTGGGAGTAGTCGGCATCGCGATCTTTTCCGAATCCGGCACGAGCCTGCCTTCCGAGACGGAAAAGAAGCGGCGATTACAGGCGAATCCCTTCCCCGGGCGATTCGCGACACCTCCGCAATAAGTCATCGCTGTCTGCGGGAGAGGGGTGGCGGGAGCCTTGCGCCAGCGCCGACTGGAGCATAGCGGATCGGTCCTCACCGAACGGCCGATTTGAGCGAAGCACATTCCCCCTTATTATTTCGGCCCGCCAGCAATGCCGAAATTTTTCATCAAGACCTACGGATGCCAGATGAACGAGCGCGACTCGGAACAGGTCGCGCATTCGCTGCTGGCCCGCGGCTACGAGCGCGCTGAGCACGAATCGGAAGCGGATGTGGTCCTGCTCAACACCTGCAGCGTCCGCGACATGGCTGACCAAAAGGCGATAGGGAAAATGGGCATGATGGGCCGGATCGCTCGCGAAAGGCCGCACGTGGTGTTTGGCTTTCTCGGTTGTATGGCGCAAGCCCGCGGCGCCGCGCTACTCGACAACATGCCGCACGTCGATCTCGTCGTCGGCACCCAAAAGTTTCATCGGGTGGCGGATTATGTGCAGGAAGCGATGGAACGGAAGGCGCATCGGCGCATGGACGATGCCCGCTTCTCCATCGTAGATGTCGCCGAAGAAGAGGGTTCGCAGGAAACGATCAACCAACAGGAAGTCGCGCTGCGGCAGGCAACCGCTTTCGTCAGCATCATGCAGGGCTGTAACATGCATTGTACTTTTTGCATTGTGCCCTACACCCGCGGGTCCGAGCGCAGCCGGAGCATTCCTGAAATTGTCGCCGAAGTTGAAGCACTCGTTAGTCGAGGCGTGAAGGAAATCACGCTCCTCGGCCAAATCGTGAATCTTTACGGACGACATGAGTTTCCCGTCCGCAACGGTCTCAGCCCCTTCGTGCAATTGCTGGAGGCGGTGCATGAGGTCGAAGGACTGAAACGCCTGCGCTTCACCTCCCCTCACCCGATTGGATTCCGCGATGATCTGGTCGACGCGTTCGCGCGGCTGCCCAAGCTGGTGGAACACGTTCATCTGCCGCTGCAGTCGGGTTCCAACCGAATCCTGAAAGCGATGCACCGGGCTTATACGGTTGAGAAGTACCTGGCCTTGGTGGAGCGCCTGCGCAGCGCCCGCCCGCAGATCGCGCTCACCACCGACTTGATCGTGGGATTCCCCGGCGAAACGGAAGAGGATTTCCGCGCGACCTGCGCGATCGTGGAGAAGGTTCAGTTCGATAATGCTTTCGTGTTCCGCTACTCGCCGCGCCAGGACACGCCGGCGGCCGTGATGTCTGAGCAGGTCGAGGAAGCGACCAAGGAGCGTCGAAACCAGGAGCTACTCGCGATCGTGAATCAGGGCGCTCATCAGGCGACGGCGAGATTGGTCGGACGACAGGTGGAGGTGCTCTGTGAAGGACCGAGCCGGACGAATCAGAATCGGCTGAGCGGTCGCACCCGGACCAACGCCATCGTCATCTTCGACGGCGAGCCAGACCTTGCCGGCGAGTTGCTCGACCTCGAGATCGAGCGTTCCAGCGGATTCAGTTTGTATGGCCGAGTCCCCGCGCTAGTCTGATCCGCTTCCCAGCCCATGATCTATCATCTTCCGCTGCAAACGGTCGCCTTTGTCGTTGGAATCATCCTGATTCTGATCGGGCTGCCTGGCCTGATTGTTCCCGCGAAAACGCAGGCGCTCGCGCGAGTCATCCCGCGCTCGTTTCCGGTCGGAGTGGTTATCCTTTCGATCGACCTCATTTGGACACTCTGGCTGGTGGCGACGATGGAGATGGGAGAATTTCAGACGTTCCGGAAACCATTACTCGCGCTGCTGCCGATCGGATTTCTGCTCACCCTTCGCTTCGTTGACGAATTTCTGGCTGTGCGCGCGCTCGGGATTCTCTGTTTGCTCGCCGCCGAACCGCAGCTGGACGGAGCTTTTCTGCGCAACGATGGGGCGCGCCTTTTCGTGACCACCTTCGCTTACATCCTGGTGGTGCTCGGGATTCTCTGGGTGACGATGCCCTATTTGCTGCGCGATCAGATCTCGTGGAGCTCGCGCAGTTCCTGGCGCTGGCGCGGTCTGCATGTGGTTTGTTTGTTGTACGGAGCGACCGTGCTCGGTCTCGCCCTGACCAAATACTAGGCCGACCCGCTTTGATGAAGCGGATCCTGATTATCCGTGGCGGCGCCATTGGTGACTTCATCCTGACTCTGCCGGCCCTCAAAGCACTAAGAGAGGCATATCCGGGATCGCACATCGAGATCCTCGGCTATTCGCACATTGCTGCGCTTGCCGATAAGCGGTTTTACGCGAACGCGGTGCGTTCGATCGAGTATGGCGCGTTGTCGCGCTTCTTCGCGCGCAACGCCGAATTGCCGGACGAACTGGCGCAGTATTTCGCCGAGTTCGATTTGATCATCAGCTACCTCTTTGATCCGGACCGGATTTTTCAGACGAACCTGGAGCGCGCCGGCGCGGATACCATCATCACCGGCCCGGCCAAAATCAGACGCGGCGATCATGCGGCCATGCAACTTGGACGGCCGATGATTGAAGATCTCGAACTGGAGGTGGATGAAGAAGGCGCGAGCATCTTTGTCAGCGCCGAGGACAAAGCCCGGGCGGAAGAGTTTCTGCAAGGGTTGCCCGCGCCGGTCGTCGCGCTCCATCCGGGGAGCGGCAGCGAGAAGAAAAACTGGCCGGCGGATCGCTGGCGTGAGCTGGCGATGCGGCTTTTGGCGGATGAAACGTTCGAGGGTTCGCTCGTGATCGTGCTGGGGGAGGCTGACCAGGCCGGCGCCGAGGCCATGAAATCGTTAGGCAAGAATTCGCGAGTGCGTCTTGCTCAGAATCTTCCGCTGCCGGAACTGGCGGCTATCCTCGCGCGGGCGCTCTTTGTTGGGCACGATAGTGGAATCTCGCACCTGGCGGCGGCGGCGGGGGCGAGATCGCTTGTCTTGTTCGGGCCGAGTGATCCGGGAGTCTGGCGGCCGCTTGGGCAAAACGTCACAATCCTCCGCGCGCCCGGCGGTTTACTCGAAGACGTGAGTGTCGAAAAAGTCCAACGCCAGCTAGGACACCTCCTTTTCGGGTAGCGCATTCGTCAGGGACCGCCGGATTGGCGAACCAGGGTCGAGTGCTGGCGATCACGTCTCGTGATCGCGAACTTTCTGCATCTGCCGCAGCGCGCTTTTTTCGTTACCTTAGGAGTGGGGCGGTCGCGTTTGTTTCTGGGGGAGCGCAGGCTGCCAGCCTGCAGATCTCAGCTGCTAGCTGAGATCACGCTGCATCGATTGATCTCGGGTTTACGTGTGCAAAGACTGTCGCCGGCAAGCTGCCGGCGACTGCAGGCTGGCAGCCTGCGCTCCCCCACGATCTCCAGCGCATTTACCGTAATTGGACATTTGTCGTCCTTCCCCAGACCCGGCGAACAACAAAGTCCGTGACGGCGAGACGCCGCCACCAGCACTCGGGACGAGTGCGCTACCCGGGAACGGGAGGGGTGATCGCGGGGTGGTCTTCTACGCGCTGATGCGCATCGGCATCAGGACGTAAAGGAATGGGGTCTGAATCTTCAGCACGCCCGGACTCATTTCATCGATCAGATCGAGAAAGACTTCGTCCTCCGCCAGGTTCCGCAACGGCGCCATCAGGAACTCCGGGTTGAACGCGATCGAGAAGTCGCGGCCCTTGTAAGTCACCGGCAACGATTCTTTCGCCTCACCCACCTCGGGGGTGTTCGCGGTGATGTCGATGTTGTTCTTGGCGAAGCTCAGCTTGATCGAATTCGATTTGTCGCTCGCGAGCAAGGAAACGCGGCGCAGACAATTGAGAAAGGTCTCGCGCTCGAGCGTGACCCGCTCTTTCGCTTCCGACGGAATGACCTGCTTATAATTCGGGTAATTACCTTCGATGAGTTTCGAAACCAGCAGCGTCTTGTTCAGATCGAAAGCAATCTGCCCGGATCCAACGCTCACTTTTACGTCCCCATCATCGGTCAAGAGCCGCGACAATTCCGTCACCGCTTTTGTCGGAACGATGATGTCAGTCTCGTGGCTGCGCGGAAATTCGAGCTCGATATCGACCATGGCGAGCCGGCGGCCATCAGTCGCCACCAGCGTCAGCTTGTTTTCCTTGAAGCTGAAAAGGACACCGTTGAGCACGTAACGCGTTTCATCGGTGGAGATGGCGTAAGAAGTTTTGCGCAACCCGTCGCGCAAATCCTTCTGCCGCATCGTCACAACCTTGGCATTTTCAAATTTCGGCAGGGGCGGAAATTCTTCCTCCGGCAGACCGAGGATTTTGAAGAAGCTCTGCCCGCTCCGGATGGAGGCGGTGTTCTTGGCGTCGACGTCGATCTGAATCTCGCTGGACGGAAGCTCGCGGACGATGTTGAACAGCCGACGTGCCGGCAGCGTGGTGGCGCCTTCCTTCTCGACCGAGGCTTCAAAACTGCCGCGCACCCCGACGTCGAGATCGGTGGTGGTGAGGTGAACCTCGTTGCCGTTCGCCTGCAAAAGCACGTTCGAGAGAATCGGAAGCGTCGTGCGCGTGCTGACGACGTTCTGAACCTGTTGCAGGCCTTCCAGCAGTTTTTCCTTGGTTACGCTAAATTTCATGAAGCTAACGGGGCGCCTAAGATGTAAAGCCTTCGATTCTGTCCGGCAACCGCAATCTAGGCGGGTTTTATCGCTTCAACGAACTATCGATGAAGGAAATAGTCTGCCGAACGTTGTCCTGCTCTTTCATGCGGCGCTTCACCAATTTGCAGGCATGCAGGACGGTGCCGTGATCACGGCCGCCAAAGGCTTCCCCGATCTCGTTTAAAGAAGACTTGGTCAATTCGCGCGCGAGATACATCGCCACCTGCCGCGGGAAAGCGATGTTGGCGGGGCGGCGCTTGCTCGTCATGTCAGCCAGGCGCACGTCGAAATGTTCCGCCACCCGGCGTTGAATCTGTTCGATGGTAACGGAATTGCGGGCTTCCTCCTGGAGAATGTCTTTGAGCATGTGCTCAATGACTTCCTGGGTGAGCTGCTTGCCGCTTAACGAAGCGAATGACGCGACCCGCATAAGCGCGCCTTCCAGCCGACGCACATTCGTGCGAATCCGATTAGCCAGGAACTCGAAAACCTGGTCATCCAGTCTGATCTGCAAAGTGCGTGCTTTCTTGCGCAGGATGGCCATGCGCGTTTCCACGTCCGGCGGTTGCAGCTCTGCGGTCAGGCCCCACTCGAAACGCGAGACGAGCCGGTGCTCCAGATTCGCGATCTCGGAGGCGGGCCGGTCGCTCGAGAGCACGATTTGTTTATGACCGTCGAAAAGCGTGTTGAAGGTGTGGAAGAATTCTTCCTGGGAGCGTTCCTTGCCGCCGAGGAACTGGATGTCATCGATCAAAAGCAAATCGACCTGACGGTAGCGCTTGCGGAATTTGACCAGGTTGTTGTGTTGAATCGCGTCGATGAAGTCGTTGATGAAAACTTCGCTGGAGAGATACATCACCTTCGCGCCTTTTTTCTTGGTCACGACCGATTGCCCGATGGCCTGCATCAGGTGGGTTTTGCCAAGTCCGACACCGCCATAAATGAAGAGCGGGTTGTAAGTGCGCGCGGGTTGTTGCGCGACCGCGAGGCAGGCGGCGTGCGCAATCTCGTTGTTCGGCCCCACGACAAAGGTCTCGAAATTGTTTCGTGGATTGAGTCCGGGCTGTCCGCTCGATTTAGGTTCGGCACGATCGGCGGCGATTTCCTCAACGACTACGCGACCCGGACGCGACTCTTCCGAGCCACTGGCCGGCGGTGAGAAACGCACTTCGCGCGGGCTGCCCATGACGTGGGTGATGGCGGATTGCAAAGCGGTAATGTGGTTACTCTCGATCCAAAGCTGATAAATATTGTTAGGCACGCTGAAAGTGAGCGTTTCGTCGCTCACATCCACCAGCGAAACGGCCGAAAACCACCTTTTAAAAGTGTCCGGGCTGACGTGCGGTTTGAGGGCGAACGACAGCTTCTCCCAGAGCTCGGTACAAGTCTCTTCCATGCGAGTTGTTAACAACGTTACAGAATTGCCACAAAGGCTGCTACTCGGTGGAAAACCGGGTTCAGCAACGCTGTTTGACGAGGGACCCTCCGGTGCAGACAGCGGTCAAAATGATGAAATTCGCGGCGGAAAACGCCAAAATACGAGGGAAAACGCAAATCGCGGAAGTTTTCACTTTCGACGGTTGGACGTTGGTGCAGGGCATAGTGAGACAACGAAGTCTGAGAGCAGGTTAAGGCGATCATCAGAGGGCGTTTTACTTGATTCGATCTGTTAACATCTTATTCACATCACTGTCCGTTGCGCCTTGCCAGCGGCTTCAGATTAGAAACCACACCAAACTGCGACAAGAAAAATATCTGAACTTTATTTTGAAAAGTGGGTCAAAAAAATCTTGACGAAAATTTCACTGAAAGACTGCCGGAAAATCACTGATGCGGCGTGGCTGCGCAACGTTGACGCAAGCGAGTCACTTACGCATCTTTGGCCTCCGCTCAACCAGACGAGAGTCCTTCGCTCATCGAAAATGTGTTTCCCGCTTTGTGTGATCGGTTGGGCCGAAAGTAAATGATCACCGCGCGTCCTTTCTTCCTTCTTTTGTTATGCTGTTTCGTTAGCCAGGCAGCGCGCGCAGCGGACGAGCTGCTGCCGCCCTTCGGGTTTCGCTGGAACGATTCGGTCGCGCAGGTGGAGCGCGTACTACAGGGCGCGAAGGCGTCCATTGTCGCCCGTGAGAAGAAGGAAAATCGGGAGATCTGGACGGTCGAAGGCCTGGTTCACCCCGGCCTTAAACGCACCGTCTTTACCTTCAAACAGGGTTCTCTCTATGGGGTCGAACTGCAGTATGAATATCCCGACTGGACGATCGAACGTTACAACACCCGAATGGGCGATATCCGCCGTTATTTCGATGCCAAATACGGCACGGGGAAGCTGGTTTCACGCGCGCGCGATAGCGACAGCGACGTCATCCAGACCCTGGTCGGTTATCAATGGATGGTCGGAACCACCATGCTCGAGCTCTTCTATTTTTCGGCGCAGCACGACGACCTCGTCTTCCGGACGATCAGCGTCGATTACAAGGCTCTTTGATCGGCCGGCGCGGTCCGGCCACGGCGGCGCTGGGTTTGCGTCTCCTTTTGCATGCGCTTGAGCTTACCCGCCATGCTGGCCTTCACGCTGGAGCTCATCCGGTCGATGAAGAGGATGCCGTTAAGATGATCGATCTCGTGCTGCAAGACGCGGGCGAGGAGCCCGGTGGCGGCGATGTCGATCGCTTCGCCTTCCAGCGTCTTCGCGCGGACGTGGACCGCTTCGGAACGATCGATCTCCGCCGAAATTTCGGGAAAGCTCAGGCATCCCTCCGTTCCTGAAACTATTTCCTCACCGAGGGTCAATTGCGGGTTCAGCAGCACTATCGGCATTGCCTCCTCCAGGTTCGCGACCTGGCCATTGATCTTGAGCGAACTTGGCCGGTCTTCGGCCGCCCTGACATCGATGACGGTCAATTGCAGCGCTTCGCCGATTTGCTGAGCGGCCAGCCCCACCCCGTTGGCGTCGTGCATGGTTTCGAGCATGTCGGCCGCGAGGCTGCGAAGGCGATCGTTCATTTCATCCACGCGCTTGCCCTTGGCGCGCAGAACCGGGTCCCCGTACTGCCGGATCTCCAGCCTCATTTTTCCTGCTGGGTAAAGGCCGGAAGATTTTTCACCCCGGCGAGTTTGAGCGCGTCCATTACCTTAATAATGACGCCGAAGGAGGCCTTCTTGTCCGCCTGCAAGGCGATGGTGGACTTGCGCGTCGCCGGTAACTCCTGCACCGCCGTCTGGAGGGCTTCCGGGTCAACCACCTTGCCGTCCAATTTAATCTCGTCCTCCTGGTCAATGGTAATGACGACGTGCTCCGATTCCGCTGGTTGATCCTTTCCGGTCTTGGTTTCCGGCAGGTTGATTTGCACCTGCGACTGATCGGTTTTGAAGGTGGTCGAGACGACGAAGAAAATCAGCAGGATAACCAGAACGTCCACCAGCGAGACGATGATGATCGATGGTGCCCGCTTTTTGCGGACGGCGAATTTCATACCGGAATTACGAAGCCACCTGTGTTCGCTGCGGCATGGTCTGCCGCGTCACAGGAGCTTCACCGCCCATGCGGCCGTAATAACATTTTGAAAGCAAATCGGTGACGAGCGATTCGATTTCGACCGAGAGCACTTCAACCTTTTTCGAGAAATAGACGAACGCGATCAGCGTGACGACGGCGATGCCGAGACCAAAAATCGTGGTGGTCAGCGCTTCGGAAATGCCGAAGGCGATGCGCTTGGAATCGACTGCCCCTGTGCTCACGCCAAGGCTGGCGAACACGTGGATGAGACCCGAGACGGTGCCGATCAGTCCGAGGAGCGGAGCGATACCGACGATCACCTCGAGAATGACGAGACCGCGTTCCAACCGCACCATTTCGTAACGGGCGCGCGTTTGCACCGCTTCGACGTTTTCCGAGCGCGGCCAGTGCAAATGCGCCAAGGCCACGCGGACGATGCGGGCAAGCGACGAAGTATCCTGGTGCACGATCCGGTTCAAGCGTTCAGCGCTGACCCCGGGCGCGAGCCGCTCCATTTCGCTTTCAATGACGAGCGGAAGTACGTGTTTCTCCCGCAGTGCGAATGTGCGCAGGATGATCGTGGTCAAGGCTACTACCGAACAAATCAGCAACGGCCACATGAAGAGGCCGCCCTTGGTGAAAAAACTGGTGAAGCTTTGAAATGCCTCCGGGATTTGAGCGAGGAAGATGGGCATCATTTAGTTGGCGAACATGGTGAAAGACATTTCTTCCTCCAAACCTTCAGACGGCAGCGTGCTGGCAACGTCCTCGGGAATTGGTGGAAGCTTCACCTCTATGATCGAGCGAAGGCAAACGTTCGCGAACGATTCATTCGAGGTGTTTTGGACGACCTTGAGATTCCTCACGCGGCCGCTTCGGTCAACCGAAAAGACCAGCCGCGCCGACCCAATACTCACCAGGTCGGCCTGCTGTTGAACGTATTGGTACCAACGGGAACCGACGGCGTCGTAAAGCATCTTGTGATATTTCCCGAGGGGCGTGCCGATGGTCTTGAACTCCGCGGGACCGCGATTTGAGATCGCGCCGCTCATGCGCTTTTGCTGCATCTGTGGACGATAAGTTGAGCGCACTTGCTCCGGGGTCGCCGTCGGCCGCGCCGCCGGAGTCGGTGTCGCACGCAGCATGGCCAGAGCGTTTGCATCGGGCGTGGCGGTGGCGGTTGGAGCCGCCGACGGCGTGGGCGAAGCCTGTTCGTCCGGGGCGCGCGTCGGCTGCGGCTGTGCGCCTTCCTGCGACAGCGTCGCGTTTTGCGTGGTCAGGTCAGCATTGGGCCGGTCACCGCCGTTTTGGGTCGGCACGTTTTCGGCGCCGGTCGCCGGCAATTCGCTCCCTCCGAGGGTGGTCGCATTCGATTGCTCCACCGCATCCTTTGGCTTTTCCGTGGTTTCGTGAGTCGGATCGGTCATGCGAAACATCGCGTTGGTCTGCTTCTTCTCTTCGACCTGAAGCGGCGGAGGCATGTCAACGAGGGTGAGTTCCAACGGCTTGTCCTCGACCGGAAGGTCGCGTTGGAAGAAACCGCTGAAGGCCGCCATCAGAGAACCGACCACGACGTGCAAAAGGAGAGCGGCCAGGAGCGCCCAGCCAATTTTGCGCAGCTCCTGTCGTCGTTCGGCCGCATCATCCGCGGATCGGCCGATCATGAATTCCATTTCCGCCGTCGTATTCATCATCCCATGGGGCACCAATCCGGCGGGCCCATGCACCGTAGTGAGACTAACGGCCTGGGCCGCCTGTTCACAAAATTAGTAGCACGGAGCTTACCTCAGCCCATCCCACGGGACAAATGACCGGGCGTGGCCCGTTCGCCGCGTAAACTGGCGGCACGCACCGCGAATGTCGGGAGCTTCAACGGCCGACGCGCGCCGGCCGTTTCTTTCTGTGCGACTGAGTCTTACGGGCGTGATGAAAGAGGTATTGCTGCGCATAGCCTCCGTGCGGCCCGAAGTAGCTGGCGGAGAACTCGCGCAACGTTCCTTCGCTCAACTTTCGCTTTCGCGGGAAGTAACGCTCACGCAAAACCCGGGCGATCCAGACATCAATCGGAAACGCACTCAGTCGCTGATAGGCGAAGAGCAGGACGCAATTCGCGACCTTCGCGCCGACGCCGGGCAACGCAATGAGCGCGTCGCGGAGTGGGTCAATCGGAAGATCGGCAATCTTCTCGAGATCGACCTGTTTTGCGGCGATGAGCTGCGCGGTCTTGAGCAGGTTCGGCGCGCGATAGCCGAGTCCGCATTCCCGCAGCTCGGCTTCGGAGGCAGCCGCAACCCGTTCCGCCGCAGGAAAACCGAAAAGGCGATGCCCGCGAATTTCACGCGCGGCGCCAAAACGCCGGCGCAAAGCCGCCGACATCTGACGAATGTGCGCGACCTGCTTCATCGAGGAGCAAATGAAGCTAGCGAGGCATTCCCACTTCGGCTGACGAATAATGCGCAGGCCCCGGCAAAAATCCGCCGCTGCCAGCATCGTCGGGTCGTTAGGGAACGAAGCGCAGATATCGGCCAGTGGATGATCGAGCGCAAAATACTGCGAGATCCGACCGGACGGGGCGCCTCCGAAGCGAATGACATCGCCATTCTGTTCAACGTAGACGGCCTCATCCCCGATCGTTCCGATGAAGCCGTCGCCATTTTGCTCCCAATGGAAGACCTGGCCGGAGTCCAGGGTCTTGGCCAGGTCGAAATCAGGCGCGGCTAAGGAGCGGAGCATGTCGCCACAGATTAACACGAATGAAACAGAGGTGACTGAGCCGGGTTGATCTTATCTATGTGAATCTGTGTCCATCTGTGGCTAAGTAGCCGGTTTCATGGACGGAAGACTCTCGATCGATACGACTGTCCTGCTGATTTATTTCGTCGGCATCATCGCACTGGGTCTGTGGGCCGGTCGCCGCAATCGCAACCTGGAAGATTTTTCGCTCGGATCACGCTCCATCCCGTGGTGGGCCGTTCTTGCCTCAATCGTAGCGGCCGAAACCAGCGCGGCGACCTTTCTGGGCACGCCGGCAGAAGGGTTCAAAACGCGCGGCTACTTCTACGGACAGTTGGCCATTGGCACCGTCCTCGCCCGTATCATCATCGCCTTTACCTTCATCAAACCCTACTACGACTACCGGGTTCAGAGCGTTTACGAATTCCTCACCATTCGCTTCGGCACCAGGACGAAGAATATGGCGAGCGGGATTTTTCTTTTCACTCGCGTGCTGGGAATTGGCGTCCGGCTTTATCTCGGCGGGGCCATCATGGTCGTGATCTGGCGTTACCTGTTTCCCGAGACACCGATCAATCTCAACACTTACGTGTGGGGTATCATCTTCGTGACCGTGATCACCACGGTTTACACCGCGATCGGTGGAATCAAAGCGGTCGTCTGGACCGATCTCATCCAGGCCGTGTTGATGATTAGCTCCGTCGGCTTCGCAATTTTTCTGTTACTGCGAAACATTCCGGGAGGCCTCGACACGGTGAAGTCGAATCTGGGCGGCAACGTGAAGCTTTTTCAAACGGGTTGGGACAGCACTCTTCCCTTTGGACAAGCGTTCAAGGCGATGTTGGAAGAGCCCTACACAATCTTCGCGGCCTTCATCGGCTCGACTCTCCTGACCATGGGCACGCACGGGACCGATCAGGACATGGTCCAGCGAATGTTGACTGCGCCCGACCATCGAAAGTCGCAACTCTCGCTCATTTTGAGCGGGCTGATGGACCTGCCGATCGCCGGAGCCTTCCTGACCGTGGGCATTTTACTTTCGGTTTATTACTCGGTGCATCCGCAGGAAACGCTGCCCGCAGCCGATAACGAAATCTTTGGCCAATATATTGTGCACCACATGCCGGTGGTCTTTCGCGGGCTGATCGTCGCCGGAGTTTTCGCCACCATGATGGGATCGACCTCCGCGGCGCTGAACGCGTTGGCGACAAGTTTCACCAAGGATTTCTATCTTCCTTACATCCGGCCGGGGGCGACCGATCGCCAGGCGATACGAGCGGCGCGCATCGCTACCGCGGTTTTCGGAATCCTGATGATCCTGGTGGCAACGGTTGCGGCCAACGCCGTCCTGCAAGACGCGAAGCTGACCATCATTCCGATCGCCATCGGAATTCTCGGATACACCTACGGCGCTCTCGTCGGCGTCTTCCTGTTAGGAATGGTGACCAGGCGGCGCGGTGCAGACGTTCCAAATGTCGTCGCGATGGCCCTTGGGATCTTGTCGGTCCTGATCTTGTGCAAGGTCTCCATCCCGGCTTTTGACATGGCGGCGCTTCTTCACGGTAAACTGACCGCGGGCAGCTGGAATTTCGGTTGGTTCATGCCGACCTGGTGGCCCGCGATTTCGTGGCCGTGGTTCGTTTTTGTTGGCTGCACCGTGACTTTCTCGATCGCGATCTTGTTTCGCACTCCCGACGAGCAGATCGCGGCCGCCGAAGCCCACGTCGCGCGCTCGGCCTAAGGCGCGCGCTTTCCTATCCCAGCTTCATCACCCGCTGGGGTGAACAGGCCCAGATTCGGTTTTCGCCTTCTTCGTTAGGCCATTCCGCCCCCGCCGCCCAAGGTGAGAAAGCGGGCATAATCCAGCACTTCGGAGTCTGCACGAAGGCCGGCAGGCGCAGACGCAGGCCGGCGCCGTCACGAAAAGTGAAGGCGGGATGATGATGGCCAATGATCTGCACGGGCGCGTTGCCTTCCATCTCGCAGTGCCCGTGGTGAAAATTAAATCGCCCCGCCCGCCACGATTCCACCAGGTCGCTCTTCGCCAAATAACGATCATGGTTGCCCGCGATCAGCACCACTTCGCATTTCCGGCGTAATTCTTCGATGAGAGACGTCAACTCCGCGCCGCCGGCGCGGTTGTGGACGAGGTCACCCAGCAAAACCAAGTGCTTGGGCTGGTAATCATCGAGCAGCTCCGACACCCGCTCCGCAATCGTCTGCATCCCCCAGAGCGGAAAGAGGTGCCCGGCTGCGCGCTGACTCAGCTCGTAGCCGAAATGCAAATCAGCCACCACCAGCCAACGCGCGCGCCGATGAAAAAGGGCCAGTCGCCCATCGAGAACGACGTCACGCGCCACCAACACCCGCTCGGGCGAGGCGCGTCGCCTGCTCTTCTTTGCCGCTGTTATCGCCACCAGATTCTCCTTGTCCTAACCGGACGAGCTGATATTGAGGGCCGCAAAGGACGCCAGATTGGCGAACCCGCATCATGCAAATGCCTAAACTTCACCGATTTTCTCTGCTCCTCCCTGCTCTCTTCGTGCTGGCCAGCTGCGCGGAACAACCGAAAACTGCGAGCACGCAGTCACCGTCCGCGACAAGTGCGCGGCGCCTGAACCATGTTCGCACTACTGCATACTCCCGCGGCGAAAGTGGCGGAAAGAAAAACGCCGTAGGGGTCGCGCTGGCCGGCAAACAGGTGCGCAGTGCCGCTTCCGATTGGTCGCGCTTCCCGCTCGGGACCAGGTTTAAGATCGTTGGCACGAAGGAAGAATACATCATTGATGATTACGGCACGGCGTTGATCGGAACGAACACGATCGATTTGTATAAGCCAAGTCGCCTGGAAATGAAGCGCTGGGGCGTGCGCCATGTGGATATCGATGTCCTGGAATGGGGCTCGAGAGAAAAGAGCCTGAAGGTGCTCGCGCCGCGCGCGCATCACTCCTACGTGCGGAAAATGATCGTCAGCTTGCAGAAGCATCCTTCTGACCAGGCGTTAAGACTCGATTGATCTTTCCGCCGCGCCGCGGAAGATTCCGGCGCGATGAAGGTCCTGGTTGTCGGCGGCGCTGGTTACATCGGCAGCATCTGCTCGGAAGTGCTCCTGAACGAGGGGCACCAGGTTGTTATCTTGGACAACCTTTCGGAAGGCCATCGCAAGGCAATCGACGAGCGTGCGGATTTTCACGAAGGCGACCTCGCGGATCGCGAGCAGACTACGAAGCTGCTCGAGAAAACGCGGCCCGAAGCGGTCATGCACTTCGCTGCCAACGCCCTCGTCGGGGAGTCGATGGTCAATCCTTCCAAGTATTTCCGAAACAACGTCGCTAACGGATTGAACCTGCTCGACGCGATGGTCGCGACGGCCACCAAGCGCTTCGTGTTTTCGTCGACCTGCGCGACCTTCGGTCCACCGGAGCGCGTGCCCATTGATGAAACAACGCCGCAGCGCCCGATCAATCCTTACGGCGAATCGAAGCTCGCCTTCGAAAAAATTCTGCACTGGTACGGCGAGATTCACGGTCTCCGCTTCGTCTCCCTGCGCTATTTCAATGCTGCCGGCGCCTCGGACCGTTTTGGCGAAGACCACCGCCTTGAAACTCATCTGATCCCGAACGTGCTGAAAGTTGCGCTCGGGGAGAAAGAGCACGTCGAGATCTACGGCACCGATTACGAGACGCCGGATGGAACTTGCATCCGCGACTACATCCACATTCTCGATCTGGCGCAGGCGCACATGCTCGCGCTCGGTTCCGCCAAGAGTGAATTCTACAATCTCGGTACCGGCGGCGGTTCGAGCGTGCGCGAAATGATCGAGGCTGCCCGCAAGGTCACTGGAAAGAACATTGCGGTAGTGGAAAAGCCGCGCCGGCCGGGAGATCCGCCCCGGTTGATTGCTGCTTCAGAGAAAATTCAGCGCGAACTCGGCTGGTCCCCGAAATTTCAATCGGTGGAGAAGATCATCGAGAGCGCGTGGAAGTGGCACCTTAAGTACCCGAAGGGCTACGGCGATTAGCAATTCGGCGGGCCGGGTTCCCCCTTGCGGTTTTCAGTGCCCCTAGCTGATCACGCGCGACATTTTCCAATCGTCGCCGGTCTTTTTCCAAATCATCAGGAACGGAAACTCTCCGCAATCCTGCTTCCCGTTCTCCTGGTGACAGAAGCGATGGGTGCCCATTTCGATCGCACCGAAATCCTTGAGCGGAAAAATGCGCAGCGAACCGGCGACCAGCTCCCGTCGAAGGTCAGGCGCGCCCGCAAACATTTGCGCAAAACCTTGGCGGACTTCCGCGGAATTGTTCAATCCCTCCCGATCGTCATAAAACTCAACATCGGGTGTGAACATCGCCATCAAGGCATCGACGTCGTGCCGGTTGAAAGCCGCGAACGTCTTTGCATCTAACTCGGTGACCTTCTTGATCAGTTCGGGATCGAGCGCGGGAGAAGCTGCGCGCAAGCTGGCCAGCGCCGCGAAAAGGACGGCGAGGAAGAGGATCCTGGGAAAATTCATCGGCCACCTCTACACGCCGCGCCGCGGCGGTCCAATGCAGCCTGCGTCGCGGGCAAAAAAAGCCCCGTTGCCCGAACCAGGCAACGGGGCAATCAAAAACTACGGAAGCAGCTAGTGCTTAACCGTGGTCGTAGTCGTCGTGGTCGTGTCCTTCTGGATCACGTTCACCGGCTTCATCACGGTGACTTTGCTCACGACCATGCGGCCGCCTTCGTTCACGTAGGTATAACGAACCGGCATGTCCGGGCGCAGCGCCGACCATTCCACAGAACGACCTTCCGGATCAACCAGCGTCGTGCTCTTGGTGTAATAGTAGCGGACGGGAGCCGTATCCGTTTCGGAACGGAAACTGATGTAATCCTGTCCCGGCGTGTAGGCGGTGACCACACCTGATCCATCTGTGGTGGTGGTGCGGGTGGTGGAGGTCGCGACCCCCGCCGGACCCGCGGTCGTTGTCGTGGTCGACGACGTCTGCGCGGAGACGGTGCTCACTGCCAGAACCCCGGCGGTGCCGGTGGCCATTATTTTCATTAGTCTGCTGTGTTTCATGTTTGTTCTTTCCTTGAGTTAAACGGATGATGCTCCGTCGTGTTTAAGTTGGACTGCCCTGAGCAGAGGTTTATTCGCTTTGTCTCTCGATTCGTAACTCCCACAGCGGGTGGACGTATCGCGGCGGAAGGGATCCTCCCGAAAATAAATTTTAGCCCCGCCCGATGATGCAAAGCCTGCCGGGATTCCGCGACTTTCTGCCGACAGATTGCGCGGCCCGAAACTACATCTTTCAACAATGGCGTGAGGTGGCGCGCCGCTACGGTTTCGCGGAATGGGACGGTCCGGTGCTCGAGCCGACCGAGCTCTATCGCAAGAAGAGCGGCCCGGAAATTGTCGAGCAGCTGTTCAATTTCACCGACAAAGGCGAGCGCGAAGTGGCGATGCGCCCGGAGCTGACCCCGACCCTGGCCCGGGTGGTCGCGGGCAACGAACGCAGTTTTAAAAAGCCGCTGAAATGGTTCTCGATCGGACAGTTTTTTCGTTATGAAAAGCAGCAGCGCGGGCGCCTGCGCGAACATTTTCAGCTCAACTGCGATTTGCTTGGCGAGGAAGATCTTGCCGCCGACATCGAATTGCTCGCGCTCTGCATTGATATTCTGCGAAGTTTTGGATTCAGCAGGAACGATGTAGCGATTCGGGTCAGTGACCGGACCTTCTGGACCGACTTTTTCAAAGAGAATAATGCCGCGGAGAGCGAATGGCCGGCGCTGCTGGCGGCGATTGATAAATCCGAACGCGAACCGCGCGAAAAGACTGCGGCCAAGCTCGGCTCGTTAGCCGATGCCGTTTTCCAGGTCTTCGATCAGGGCGGGCGCAGCGAACGACTCGATCAGATTGTGCTAGCGCTCGAACAGCGTGGTCTTGGCGGCTTCGCCGAAGTGGACGTGCAGATTGTACGAGGGCTGGCCTATTACACCGGCGTCGTCTTCGAGGCCTTTGATCGGGCGGGAAAATTGCGCGCCATCGCCGGCGGCGGACGCTACGACAGTCTCGTCGCCCAGTTGAGTGACGGCGCGGTTAAACTGCCGGCGCTCGGTTTTGCCATGGGCGATGTCGTGCTCGGTGAACTGATTAAAATGACGCCGGCGGCTTCGGAGAAAATGAGCGCGGCCACCAGATCCCACCAAAGCCTGGACGCCTTTGTGGTGGTGGCAAAGGACGAGCGACGCGCCGATGCACTCTCCGCATTGCAAAAGCTGCGCGATCAAGGCCTCCGTGTTGATTATTCGTTAGTCACAGCGCGTGTCCCGAAACAATTCCAGGCGGCGGAGCACGTCGGCGCGCGATTCGCGCTGATCTTCGGAGATGAATGGCCGCAGATTGCGGTAAAGGATCTGCGCAGCGGGAAACAAGAGCTGGTTAAGACCGAAGATCTGTTCAGTAAAATCACAAGCGTGTGAGCGGCTCGAAAGAGCCGACCCTTCGGCGGCAGTAGCTGCGCGCGCGCCAAATCGCTTGCGCGATCTTTCTCCCCGCTCACAGTGGAGGGCGCATGCCCTACCGGACGCACCATAACAACGAGCTTCGCGAAGAGAACATCGGCCAGGTGGCTACTTTGGCGGGCTGGGTTCACGTATCGCGCGATCACGGTGGCGTCATCTTCGTCGATCTGCGCGACCGCGAGGGATTGACCCAGGTCGTTTTCCGTCCCGAAGAAAATCCGCAGGCGGCCAAGGCTTCGCACAGTTTGCGCAGCGAAGATGTCATCCAGGTAAGCGGACGCGTCGCCAAAAGATTGCCGGGCACGGAAAATCCGAAACTCGCGACCGGCGCGATCGAAGTTGTCGTGGCGGAATTGAAGGTGTTGAACCGCGCGGACGATCTCCCCTTCCCGTTAGACAGCGCCATTCACAACGAAGATCTGCGACTGACCTATCGCTATTTCGATCTGCGGCGTCCGGAACTGGCGCGCAATATTCGCCTGCGTCACAAAGTGACCAAAGCGACGCGCGATTACCTCGATCAGCAGGGCTTTTACGAGGTCGAGACTCCCATCCTTTCCAAGAGCACGCCGGAAGGCGCGCGCGATTTTCTGGTCCCGAGTCGCTTGTCGCCCGGGCGCTTCTACGCTTTGCCGCAGGCGCCGCAGCAATACAAACAGCTGCTCATGGTCGCCGGCATCGAAAAATATTTCCAAATCGCGAAGTGTTTTCGCGACGAGGACCTGCGCGCCGATCGGCAGCCGGAGTTCACCCAGATCGATATCGAATGCTCGTTCGTTGAGCCTGAGCAAATCTACGGCCTGACGGAAGGTCTTCTCGCCGCTGTCTTCAAAACCGCGCGCGGGATCGACATCCCGCTGCCCTTCGCGCGCATGACTTACCGCGAAGCCCTCGGCCGTTATGGTAGCGACAAACCCGACCGGCGTTTCGGGATGGAGTTGACCGACTTCACCGAAGAGTTTCGCGGCAGTTCGTTTAAAGTCTTTCGCGGCGCCATCGATAACGGCGGCGTAGTCAAAGCGATCAACGCGAAAAAGTTCGCCAGCCTCACCATTGGTCAGATCGATGATCTGACCGAGCGGGCCAAGCTTTTCGGTGCGAAGGGACTCGCTTTTATCAAGGTGGAAAATGGCGAGTGGAAGTCGCCGATCGTGAAGTTCTTTTCGGACGCCGAGAAAGACGCGTTGAAAAGCAAACTCAGCGTCGAAGAAGGAGATCTCATTTTATTCGCCGCTGATCGCTGGGAGATTGCCTGCGAAGTTTTGGGACGGCTGCGTCTGCGCGTCGCGGAGATCCAGCGCCTCACCGAAGGTTCGGACGAACTGAATTTTCTCTGGGTGACCGAGTTTCCGCTCCTTCAGCGCGACGCCGAAGCAGGAAAATGGAATGCAGTGCACCATCCGTTTACCCGGCCGACGGCCGAGGACATTGGCCTGCTCGAGGACGAGAATCGGTATGCGGAGGTTCGGGCGCAGGCGTACGACGTGGTCCTGAACGGCGTCGAGATCGGCGGCGGCAGTATCAGAATTCACGAACCGGAACTGCAGGCGAAGATGTTCGGCGTGCTCGGGATCGGCCCCGAAACACAGCAGGCTGAATTCGGGCATTTGCTGAAAGCTTTTCGTTTGGGCGCGCCGCCGCACGGCGGGATCGCGCTGGGTCTCGATCGGCTCGTTATGCTCGTCTGCGGCGAGGAAAGTATCCGGGAAGTGATGGCGTTCCCTAAGAACAATCGCGGGATCGATCTGATGACGCAGTCGCCGGCCGACGTTGAGCCGCGTCAGTTGCGCGATCTCGGGATCAAGCTGGCGAAGGAAAAATCACAAGGAACGGCGGCTTCCTAGTCGGCGTCTTTGTCGCAAACTGCGGACGAGACGAGCTCGTCCCCTCCCAGTGGCGGTCCCTGAGCGAGAAGGATAATCCTCCGCTCGCAACGCAACGGTGAGGCCGGACGTGAGGGCGCTTTATGGAACAACCTACGCCGCGCTCAGGTCGCTCGTGCAATGCGGGCAACGGGTCGCCTTCACCGGGATCGACATCTGGCAGGCTGGGCAATCTTTTGAGACGGGCGCCGTCGTGGGCGAGGGCCGTTTCATCTTGTTGATCATCTTCACGAGCAGGAAAACGCAAAAAGCGACGATGACGAAGTTGAGCAGCAGGGTGGTAAAGGCGCCGTAGTTCAAAGTCACGGCTCCGGCCTTGGCCGCTTCCGCCGGCGTGGCAAAAACGGCTCCAGAAGGGGCCGGCTTCAGAACCAGGAAGAGATTATCGAAGTTTAAACCGCCCGTGATTAGCCCAATCGGCGGCATGATGATGTCTTTCACGAGAGAAGTAACAATCCCGCCAAAGGCTGCGCCGATGATGACGCCGATGGCCAGATCGATCATGTTCCCCTTGATCGCGAACTCTTTGAATTCTTTCCACATACCGTGAGTTAGTTAGCCGAGGACAATGTTTACAAGCTTTTTTGGCACGACAACGATCTTCTTGATCTCTTTGCCTGCCAGCAACGCCTGAATCTTCGGCGAAGCCATTACCATCTTTTTGATCTCATCTTCGGATGCGGCGATTGGCACAGTGAGGCGATCGCGCACCTTTCCATTCACCTGCACGACGATTTCGAGTTCGTCTTCGATAAGAAACTGCTCATCGAAAGCCGGCCATGCTTCAGAGGTGATGTCGCCGGGCAAAGCCAGCCGTTGCCAAAGTTCCGAGCTCAAATGAGGCGCGAATGGATTCAGCAGAACCAGGAAGGGACGGACCACCGAGGGCGGGATCGCTTCCGCAGTCGTGAAGGCGTTCACGAAGATCATCATCTGCGAAATGGCCGTGTTAAAGGCGAGCGATTCGATATCCGCAGTGACTTTCTTGATCGTGGCATGCAGCACCTTTTGTTGGGCTTTGCTCGGCTCAATGTGCGGCAACGCACCGGACACTTCCCATTCGCCCGCCTGGTTTTCCTGCATGAACAATCGCCAGACGCGCGCCAGAAAACGCGAAACACCTTCCACGCCGCGCATGCTCCACGGCTTCATCTGTTCCAGCGGCCCCATAAACATCTCGTAGCATCTAAACGCGTCCGCGCCGTATTGGGCGATGACATCGTCGGGGTTAACCACGTTGCCGCGCGACTTCGACATCTTCTGCCCGTCTTCCCCGAGAATCAGCCCCTGGTTAACGAGCCGCTGGAAAGGCTCCGGCTTGGAGAGATAACCGAGGTCGAACAATACCTTGTGCCAAAAACGGGCATACAAAAGGTGCAACACGGCGTGCTCGGTCCCGCCCACGTAGAGATCGACTCCGCCCGGAGCCGATTTAAATGACGAATCACGAATGTCTAATGACGAAGGAATGTCGAAGCCCGAAGCCCGAACCGGATGGCGCGGGTGCTTTTTCGTCGTTCGATCATTCGTGCTTTTTTCGTCATTGGTCATTCGTGCTTCGTCATTGGCCCCGCTCCAATAACGCTCCGCTTCTTCGCCAACAAACCGCTGATCATTCCGTGGATCGCAAAAGCGAAGGTAATACCAGCATGAGCCCGCCCATTGCGGCATGACGTTGGTTTCGCGCGTCGCCTGCTCGGAATAACGAATCCAATCTTTCGCCTTGGCCAGGGGCGGTTCGCCGGTGCCGCTTGGCTTGTAATCCTCCAACGGCGGTGGAACCACCGGGAGCTCCGCTTCGTCTAACGAACGGTGGTTTCCATCCTGCCAAACCACCGGAAACGGTTCGCCCCAATAGCGTTGCCGGGAAAAGAGCCAGTCGCGCAGTTTGTAATTGATTGCGCGTTTGCCCAGACCGCGTTCTTCCAACCAGCTGGTGATTTTCCGAATCGCTTCCCGCGAAGGCAATCCGTCGATCACCGGCGAATTGATGGCCACGCCATCTCCGACAAATCCAACTGGATCTTCGTCACCGGGCGGACGAATCACTTCTCGAATGGGGAGATCGAACTTGCGTGCAAATTCCAGGTCGCGCTCGTCGTGCGCCGGCACCGCCTGAATCGCGCCGGTCCCGTAGCCAAGGAGCACGTAATCCGCGATCCAGATCGGGACCTTCTCGCCACTGGCGGGGTTAAGCGCAAACGAGCCGGTAAAGACACCGCTTTTGTCTTTCGAGAGTTCCGTTCGCTCCAGGTCGCTCTTGCGCGAGGTCCGCTCGCGGTAATCCCGCACGGCCGGCCATTGTTCCTCGGTCACGATCTGCTCGACTAACGAGTGCTCGGGCGCCAGCACCATATACGTCGCGCCGTAGAGAGTGTCAGGACGGGTGGTGAAGACGCGGATTTTCTGGTCGATCCCGTCGATGGCGAAGTCGATTTCCGCACCTTCGCTGCGGCCGATCCAATTCCGTTGCAGCAGTTTGATCGATTCCGGCCAATCCAAACCATCGAGCTCATTGATCAGCCGATCGGCAAAGGCGGTGATGCGGAGCATCCATTGCCGCATCGGCCGCTTCACTACTGGAAAGCCGCCCACTTCGCTCTTGCCATCAACCACTTCCTCATTGGCGAGAACGGTGCCTAACTCCTGGCACCAGTTCACTGGCACATCCGCGACATAAGCCAACCGAACCGAATCAGGATTATCTCCCGGATAGGTTGAAATCGATTCCGCCTTCTGTGTCTCCGGGTTGAACCAGGAGTTGTAGATTTTCAGAAAGATCCACTGCGTCCATTTGTAATAGCCAGGATCGGTGGTGTTGATCTCGCGCGACCAATCGTAGGAAAACCCGATCGACTTCAACTGCGTTTTGAAACGCGCCACGTTTTCACGCGTGGTCACGGCCGGATGCTGCCCGGTGCGAATGGCGTATTGCTCGGCCGGCAAACCAAAAGCGTCCCATCCCATTGGGTGCAGGACGTTGAAACCGCGCAAACGCTTGTAGCGCGCAATGATGTCCGTGGCCGTGTAACCTTCCGGGTGTCCAACGTGCAGCCCGGCGCCGCTCGGATACGGAAACATGTCGAGCACGTAGAATTTCGGCTTGGCGGGATCAAAGCCGGGGTCGCCCGGATTCACGGCGTGAAAGGTCTGTGCGCGATCCCACTCCTCCTGCCACTTCCGTTCGAATTGATCGAAGGGATACGGTTTCCGGCGTTCGTTACTCATTCGGGCGAGGAATCAGGAAAGCAGGAACACGGGAAAAGACTAGGGGAGGTTTTAAATTGAAAGCCAGCAAACCAGAAAAGGCTAAGCTTACAAATTCACGGAGCCGGGCTTATGCGTTCCGGTTTCAAATTACGTCTAATGAACCTGGTCATCGCCACGGGGAACGCCCACAAGACGCGTGAGTTTCGTGAAATGCTCGGGTCCGAGTTCGCCATTTCAGATCTAAAGGATTATCCGGCTATTCCCTTGATCGATGAGACAGGCGCGAGCCTGGAAGAAAATGCGACGTTGAAAGCGGTCGCCGTTTCCAAAGTCGTTCCCGGCCGGGTGCTTGGCGATGACTCCGGTTTGGAGGTCGACGCCCTGGGAGGCGCGCCGGGGGTTTATTCAGCGCGTTATGCCGGTTCGGATGCAAACGATCAGCGCAATCGCGAGAAGCTCCTCGATGAACTGGCGAACTGTTGTCGGGAACAACGGACCGCGAGATTCCGCTGCGTGCTCGCGCTGGCAGAGGATGGAAAGCTGATCGGCACGGTCACCGGCGCGGTGGAGGGCCGGATCATTGATGAAATCCGCGGCACCCATGGCTTTGGCTACGATTCCCTGTTTGTGCCGCTTGGGTTTGAGCAGACGTTCGCGGAGCTGCCGGCCGCGACGAAGAACACCCTTAGCCATCGGGCGAATGCGGTGAAGGCGCTGCGGGAAATGCTTCGGCGGCTCCCGCCGTCCACGTGAGGATGGGGTCAGGCTCGGGATCACGCTTTGTGTTTCTAATGTGATCTAAAGCGCGGCGGGAGATTCCTCGGCGCGCCCGCACCTCGGAATGACAGTGCTACGCGAATCCCGGTGTGCTTTAAACCCGATCGCTTTACAGGAGTGAAGCGCGGACGAGACAAGCTCGTCCCTCCCCCAGTGTGATCCCCCCCAGACGCAAATGGGAGGGACGAGCTAGTCTCGTCCGCGATCAAGACGCTAGAGCGCGTTAAATACGAGGCGCTGCGGGAAGCCCCAGGGGTGGACGCGTCAGTGCGCGGCGCGAATCTGGTAGCCGATCTTTTGAATATCGGCTCTGCGCACCATATCGAGCACCTCGATTACGTCCCCGTGCAGGGCGAGCAGGGAAGCGCTGATCGAAACCTTGATGTTCGGGTTTTGCTCATGCAGCGCATAAAGACGCGGCATGATTTCTTCGTGCGGGACGAGGACGCCATCGAAATAAACGGTGTCGCCTTCCATCACCTTGATTGCGACCGAATCCTTCAGGTTCGGCTGCGGCGGCGGAATGACCGTCGACGGAAGATTGACGCGGATCCCCTTCATGTGGGTCTGGCTCAGACTCACCATCATGAAACTGGCGAGCAGGAAGAACATGATGTCGATCAACGGAATGATCTCAATGCGCGCGTGCTTCTTGGGAAGTGGAGAACGGAGATTCATAACTAATAAGACGCGCCGGTCATCGTGAACGTGATCGGTACCTTCACCTTCGCCACGGTCCCGGGCTTAAACCGCCATTGTCGGAAGGCGCTCGTAGCCGCGTTATCGAGAATAGAGTTCCCGATACTTTGGGCCATGCTTGCATCCGTGACCGCGCCACTACCGACATCAATCGTCAACACGCACACTCCGCTGCCAGTGAGGTGGCGGGCACGCGCTTCGTAAGGATACGGCGGCTTCGGCGAATACGTGGCCAGCGCCTTGGCGCCCGAAATCGACATTGTCCCGGCCGGCTTGGAGATGCCGGTTTGCGGCGCCTTAATCGGAGCGGCCGGCTTGGTTTGATTCCGCGGTTTTGGTGGCGGAGTGGCTTCTTCGTGGAATTCCGGAACCTCCTGCGGCATGGGCGGCGGCTCGGGAATTGGAATGTCTTCCGGCGGCGGAGTCGGTTGATCCTCCGGCTGCTCCAGAGATGCTTCGATCGTCGCGGTCGGGATGTCAGCCAGATTCACCGGCGGCGGCTCCTTCTTAATCGCAGCCACCACCGCTGTAATGTAGATGGCAAGAGTGCAGCCGAGCGCGCCCCAAACGAGGTTCTTGGAAGGCGGGCGATAGAGAATTGGCTTGGCCATAATTATTGCCCGGCTGCGGGAACGCCCTTGGCGGCCTCGCTCTTAATCTCGAACGCAATTTTGTAAAAACCAACCGACCGCAAAATATCCAGGACCTTAATAATGTTGCCGTGCACCGTGCCGGCATCACCGCGCACGAAAACCTTCGCTTCCGGGTTTTCTGAATGCACCGTCTTTAATCGTGCGGTCAGCTTGTCGTAATCCATCTCTTCCTTATCGAAGAAAGGATTGCCGTTCTGATCGACCGAGACGCTGATGTAATCGCTTTTGGATTGGGTCTCGCCCTTCTGGCCGACCGGCAGATTCACCTTGATCCCCTTCATGTGGATCTGGCTCAGGCTCACCATCATGAAGCTGGCCAAGAGAAAGAACATGATGTCGATCAACGGAATGATCTCGATACGCGCTTTCTTGTGCGGAATTGGCGTCCCGATTCTCATATTTCCGTGGCTAGGCGACAGTCATGCTCTCGCTTGGTGGCAACCGCATTATCGTCCGGCCGTCACTTCCGCTTCGCGTTTGGCTTTCGCATTGGCTTCCAGCATCACCTCCAGGTTCGTCGCAGCCGTCTGCAGTTCGAACTCCAAGTTAGACACGCGAGAAGTGAAAAAGTTAAACGGAATCAGGGCGAAGATGGCGATGCCGAGACCGCAGGCCGTCGCAATCAGCGCTTCCGCGATACCGCCCGTGACCGCCTGGACGGCCAGCTCTTCGTTGCCGAGGAAACTGAAGGAACGGATCAGACCGGTGATAGTGCCTAGCAGACCGAGCAGCGGAGCGAGAGTGACCAGCGTATCCATGACCACCAGGAAGCGGCCGGCGCGTTTGATTTCGATGCCGGCGGCCACTTGCAGCGCACCTTGCAGGGACGCGTGCTGGTGATTCAGCCCGTTCCACATCATGCGCAGGATCGGGTCGCGCGAATCACGCGAGAGTCGCGAAGCTTCGGCCACGTCGCCCACTTCAATGGCGGTGAATACTTTCTCGATCCGCTTCGGGTCGCGGCGGAACCAGCGGCCGCCCCACCAGAAGATACGCTCGATTACCACGGTCAAAGCAATGATCGAAACGATCAGGATCGGCCACATGATCGGGCCGCCTTTGCGGAAGTTATCAATAAAGAAGTTACCGGTCACCGCGGGGCCGGTCGGAGCGGCGGCGCCCGGACTGGCTGAAGCCGCCGGAGCGGGCGAAAGGCTGCCGCTCAAAGTGGCGGTCACGCTTGCGCCGGGCGCAACGCTCGCCCCGGGCATGCCGGGAGCCGTCGTTCCGGGCGCACCGGGAGCCGCAGTGGTGCCGGGCGCGCCGGGTGCCGGGTTCATCCCAGCCGGGGGCGGATTCGGAGGAAGATTGGTCCCCGGGGCGGGGTTCGTCAGTCCGCCGGGCGCAGGATTAGCCGGGTTACCGGCAGCGCCAGGCGCACCGGGCGCTGGATTGGCCGGCGCGATAGACGGCGCAGCCCCGCTCGGTGGCGGAGGATTGTTCGTAGGCTGCGTCTGAGCGAGCGCAGCAACTGCAAATAGAGTGAGGCTGAAGGTGATCAGTGTTTTCATAAGTGCGGCCATTTTCAGGTGATTAAACCGGTACCCCCGGACCCATGGTTATCCCAAACGGGTCGAAGGGGAGTCCAGCTAAAATTTTACCTTTCATGCGTGAGACTCCGGTCCGGAAGTCTCGTGTAAACTGAATTCGAATCATCTCGGCCCGTGGGATGTAGAGCAGAACGTCAAATCCGCGAATCTTCGAAGAACGGGCCAGTCGCATCCTTGGAACTGACTGCGGAATTGGCCTCGCGCTAGGCGTTCACCACCCCGAGCCTTAGCGGCGGCCAATCACCAATCCGCGCCTCCAGCCGATCGCCGCTTCGAATCGGTCCGACCCCGGACGGAGTGCCCGTTAGAATAATATCGCCTGGCATCAGCGTGAGCGATTGGCTGGCAAACGCGACAATTTCGTCGGGCCGATAAATCATCTGGCTGGTTCGCGCACCCTGCCGAATGACATCGTTCTGGCGCAGCTCAATCGGAAGATCGTTAACCTCGACATCCGCGTAAACGAAGGGGCCTACCGGGGTGTAAGTGTCGAATGATTTGCAGCGCGCGAACTGCTTCTCGCTCTTCTGCAAATCCCGGTCACTGATGTCGAGCCCGAGCGTGTAACCGAAGATGTATTCGTTAGCCCGATCGCGGGGAATATTTTTACCCTCCCGGGAAATGACAATGGTGAGCTCGGTCTCGAAATCGGTCTGGTGATCCGGGAACGCGATCTCTACCTTGCCACCATCTGTGATTAAAGAGGTCGGCGCCTTGAACCAGATCAAGGGCGTCCCAAGCGGCGTCCGCTTCATCTCCGCAATGTGCTCGGCATAATTGAGACCGACCGCAAAAATTTTCGAGGGCGCGACCGGCGGCAGAACCTGTAGCTCCGAAAGCCGTTTCGTTAGGCCGCTTTCTTCCACTCCCAGCCAGTAGGGTTGCTTCAGGACGCGGACTTCGTCGCCCACGACTTCGCCGTAGACTATTCCCTGATCCGATCTGAACCTGCCAAAGGCGCGCATGGTATTTACTCTAAATGAGTTTTGCCAGGCGGCCAGATCGGAGCGGTGCAGACCAACGCGCCGCTCTGAGAGTCCTATCTAAATTTTCCGAGCGACGGCGACGCCGAGGAGGGCGACCGCCGTCTTGGCAAGGCCGTAAATCCCGCTGTCGCCACCCCTAACCCAGATTACTTTGGGGCGATTCCCAGAAAATCGCGCACGGTCTTCACTTCCGGTTCCGAGAAGACTCTGCCATCGGTGTTCTTGAACCAGAAGGCGGTCGAGGAACCGCCATCGAGGTTCAAGGCCCGGCTTACCGGCACCCCCTCTATCGGGTGAACAGCCGCTAACACCTCGCCCGCTTCCGCCAGCGACGTCCCGGAACAAATGCCGAGCGCAAAAATATCACCGGCAACCAAGGCCAAGGTGCGCCGGGCCTGGCGCGTCGCTTCTAAGCCCTTCACCGGACGGCCGCCATCAACCAGCAAAGGTCCGCACTGCAGCGCCACATCCGCTTTGCTCTTCGCTGAATATTCACCGTAGCGAAGGATGCGAATCGAGTTGGCCGTGCTCAGGATCATTCCACTGAGCAGGCGTGCCTTGCGCGCCGGCCTAACGATCATCCCGCCAACAATGCGCAGACCCATGGGCGCAAAATCCGGATCGAAGTAACCGCCATTGGTCCCGGCCAGGCAGTTCGAGCGTGCCATGGCTTCACTCAACTCCAGGGATCGGTCCGGGTTGTCGATCAAGCGCAGCCGCAGACCGCTTTTTTTGAAATTGAACACTGCCAGGTCCAATTCCGCGGTGTCACCCGAGGGACTCTCCGCCGTGATAATTCTGTGCACGAGACCGGGGTTAGCCGTGCCCGAGACGCGCGCGGACTTCTCCACCCACTGGGCGCCGGCCTTCGTTCCAGGCAGGAGGAGCAACCAGGCGGCGACTCCTAACGAAACGGTCTGGCGCCGTGAAAAGATCATGTTCCTAACGCCCGCGACTCAGGCCTTCTCCTGATGATCCCTGAGCAACTTCTGAAAGGCCGGATCCTGACGGATCGTATCCCAGACCGGGTTGATCTTCAGAGTGGTCACGGTCACGGCGCTCGGTTTGCGAAGGAGACGGTCAAGAATCGAAACCGCCTTGGCCGGATCGCCCAGGATAGCGTGAACTTCCGCTTCGGTTTCGGCAATGTCGGGACCATTGAACGCGTCTTTGGTTTCGGGCAGAAGGTTTCGCGCCTGTGCGATCTGGCTGAGCGCTTCGTCGCGATTTCCGAGGGAAGCTTCCGCCACCGCCAGGTTGGCGTGAGCAAACGCGCTCTGCGAATCCTTGCTCACCTGCATCTGCGCCGCGTCGCGCGCTTTGATAAAAGCCTCCCGCGCACCTGCTTCATCTTTCAGCGCCTTCTTCAGGTGCGCGATCGCACCATATTTAGAACAGAAGTCAGCCGGGTCGCTAGCCAGTGACGAATCTGGAATCTGTTCGGCCGCGGCCAGGGCTTCGCTAAACTTGCGTTGAAACATGAGGATGTTCAGCCGCGCCACCGCGACTTTCTGCTGCACTTCCGGCCGCGGAGATCCCTTGAACTGCTCGAGCAGGTGCTGCGCGGCATCGAGGTCTCCCTTG
The DNA here is from genome assembly GCA_963746035.1 of uncultured Verrucomicrobiae bacterium. Taxonomy (GTDB): domain Bacteria; phylum Verrucomicrobiota; class Verrucomicrobiia; order Chthoniobacterales; family UBA10450; genus JBBRDU01. The sequence continues at coordinate 185,597 of CAVUZN010000004.1, forward strand.
TTTTCAATGAGGAGCTTCAGTTTGATTTCGTAGGGCGTGGGGTTGCCCGGACTGGCCGCGATCGCCCGATCGATCATGTTATTGGCCGCGTCGAAATTCCGCTGCATCTCATAATTGATAGCCAGGTTATGCATCGTCCAGGAGTCGTTAGGATTCAGCTCCACCGCTTTTTCCAGATTAGCATTTGATTCCTTCCATTTGCCCTGCCGGCGCTGAATCGCGCCCATCGCCAGGTAAACGTCTGATTGGTTAGGCAAACCGACCTGCGCCTTTTCAAATTCGCGCTCGGCGGCGTCGAAGTCCGAGTCCACGTAATAATGAACGAAGCCCTGGGCCAGGTGCGCTTCCGCCAAATTCGGATCGAGCTGCAAAGCTTGCTCGGCCAGGCGGCGCGCCCGGTCGCGATGGTCGTTGCCATGCTCGAAACTGTGATAAACCCAGCTCTCCAGGTGGGAATAGCTGGCCATAGCCAGGGCGAACTTGGGATCGAGACGCAGCGCCTCCTCATACTTCGCCGCCGCCTGTTTTAACCGCGCCGGATCCTCGAAATCACTGGCCAGGGTATGGGCTTCGCCGTAGGCGAGGCGCGCTGCTTCGACCTGGGTAGGCTCCTCCTCCAGATGCGCTTTCTCACCCGGTGAAAGCTTCGCCTGCAGGGCGGTCGCAATCTTTTCTGCGAACTCTGTCTGCACTTTAAAAACGTCGCTCAAGTCACCGTCGTAATCCTGCGCCCAGACATGCCGGTCGGTGTTGGCGTCGATCAACTGCACGTTGATGCGAACCTTTTTGCCGTCCCGCCGCACACTCCCTTCGAGAATATTAGCCACCCCGAGGGCTTTGCCGATCGCCTTGATGTTTTCCCTCTGCCCGCGGTAAGGCATCACCGAAGTACGCGAGATCACCTTCAGGTCGCTGATCTTGGAAAGATTCGTGAGCAAATCATCCTGAACGCCGTCCGCGAAATAGGCGTTATCCTTGTCATCGCTCAGGTTTTCGAACGGTAAAACCGCGATCGATTTATCGACTTTGAAACCAATCGCCGGGGGCAGGACGAAGAGCGCGATCAACGCCGAAATGGCCGCGCCGACAACGCCTAACAAAACCACGTTTCGCCGGCGGTCCGGTTTCGGATTCACCTCCGGCACCGGGGAGGTCCGGCGGATCCCTTCAGGCGTAATGTCAAAAATCCAGGCAAAGACGAGGGCTACAGGAAATCCGACCAGGAGGAGGGCGATCACCACGCGGATGACCTGGTTGGAGATGTTGAAGACGGGCAAGACCTGGGCAACACCCTGGGCGAGCGCCCAGCTACCGACGATATAAGCAATGGCGACGCGGTAGACCTTCCGCCGCTTCAGCTCGTCAAAAAAACCGGGCATGGGATCAGGGAGTTCAGGTAACGGAAGTGTAATGAACCGTCGCCCGTTTAGACAGGCAAAGCATAAAGGCGTTCAGTCAGGGCACCTTAGCTGGACCCTGCAGCAAGCGCTGGAACCGGGGGTTGGCACGCACAACATCCCAGGTCGGGTCGAGTTTCGCCTCGGCGAGACTAAGACCGGCCGGTGTCTTGACTGAGTGCTCGAGCAGATCGATCGCCTTCTCCGGCTCACCGGTGATGGCGTAAATACGCGCCATGGAAACGACGAAGATGGGACCGTCGAGCGCATCTTTCGATTCCGGAAGCAATTCAATCGCGCGCTGCCCTGCGGCAATCGCCTCGTCCTTGCGATCCAGGCCAGCCTAGATCAATCCGAGCAAGGCATGCCGGGCCGCATCGCCGGGACTCTCCGCGATCGCCTGCTGCGCAATGTTCAAGGCCTGCTCGTAAGACGCGCGCGCTTTTTCCGGATCGGGCACGAGGCGATAAACCTGCCCGGCCAGAAAGGATTTCGGCAACGGAGTGCTGGTCTTGCCGTGCAGATTTTCCAACGGGCTCCGTTGCAACGCCGCGAGCGCTTCCGCGTAATTGCGCTCATAAAAGGCAACGTTGAAGCGGGCCAGGGTCAGTTCTCCGAAGGTGTCGGTCTCATTTGCCCGACTGCTTACCACTCTCTTCATCGGCCCGACGTCGCCGTTCCATTCGATATCCACCTGCGCGCGCAGCGAATTCGCTTCAAATGAATTAGGCACCAGCGCGATGGCCCGATCGAAAGCGTGCGCCGCCTCCGGATAATGCCGCATCGCCTGGTAGGTGAGGCCGAGATTTTCGATGATGTCGACATCCCGCGGGCTCAGCGAAATCGCCTTCTCATAATAGCGGACCGCTTCGTTCCACTTGCCCTGGCGCCGGGTGATCGAGGCGATGCCGCGGAAAATTCCCGGATCGTTAGGCAAGCCACGTCGCGCCTCCTCGAACTCGGCCATCGCGCCCGCATAATCACGATTGCCGTAGTAAGCCAGATAACCGAGGGCGAGATGCGTTTCCGGCAGCTCGGGCTCGAGCCGGCGCGCCTCCTCCGCCGCGGCCGCCGCTTTGGCCAACCGTTCTTTGGTCGGATCGAGCAGGTAATAAATCCAGCTGTGCAGCCCGGAAAGGCGGGCGTAAGCGAGCGCGAAACCCGGATCGAGCTTGATCGCTTTCTCATAGAGCAGCTCCGCTTCCTTCAAGGCATCGAGCGTTTCTTCCGCACGGGTCGAGATGTCGTGTGCCTGTTGGTAAAGGCGGTAGGCGTCGTTGTTCTCGGTCGGCCGGCGATGGATCCGCTCACTTTCCGCCGGAGAAAGCCGCGCGTTCAGTTGCGAGGCGATCTCTTCGGCTAACTCGCTCTGCAGGGCGAAGGTATCGGTCACGGCGCGGTCATATGTTTGCGCCCAGAGATGCTGGTCGTTAGCGGCGTCAATCAGCTGCACCACCACCCGCACTTTGTTTCCCATCCGTCGCACACTGCCTTCGAGCACATTGGAGACGCCGAGGGTCCGCCCAATCTCGGGGATGTTCCGCTTTTCTCCGCGATAGTTCATGACCGACGTCCGTGAGATCACTTTCAGATCGCTGATGCGCGAGAGGGAAGTGAGCACGTCGTCCTGGATGCCGTCGGCGAAGAACTGGTTCTCCTGGTCCGCGCTGAAGTTGTCGAAAGGCAGCACCGCAATCGATTTGCCCGGATTGCCCAGGCGCACCCGCGGAATGAGCAGGCAGGCGACGCCAATCGAGATGATGCCGCCGACCACGATCAGAATGGCCAGGTGTCGCCGGCTCCCTGACGTGGTCACCCGGTCCCCCGCGACCGCGCCGTCCGGCGTTCTCGTTAGGCCAGAGGGGCCGAGATCGAAGGCCCAGGCAAGGACGAGGGCGAAGGGAAACCCGGCCAGCACCAGCGCCACCACCAGCCGTGTGCTCCAGACGGGAAGGTCGAAGATCGGAAAGACGGTCGCCGCGATCTGGATCAGCAGCCACGCCACCACCGCGTAGCCCGCAGCCACGCGGTAAACCTTGCGCCGCCGCAAATCTTCAAAAAAAGAAATCATCCGTCGCGGGACTCTGTCACAGGGCGCGCTGCCCATGCAACCCGCCCGCATGAAGCGCGCGCTTATTTCAACGCGGTGGCGAAGACCGTTTGCAGGAAGGGGCTTTGTTTTTCGCGCGAGACCACCCGGATATCGATCTCCTGGAATCCCGCGTCCTCGAGAAGCCGGTGAAGTTCCACCTCACTGAAGCCCAGCCATTGATCGAGATAGATCTCGCGAGCTTTTTCGAACTGGTGACTGAGCAAGTCGAGAATCGCGATGCGGCCCTTCTTTTTAAGAATGCGATGGGCCGCGGCAACTGCGCGCTCCGGCCGGGTAGCGTGATGCAGCGCCTGGCTCAAAATGGCCAGGTCGACGGATCCGCTGGTGATGGGCGGGTCCTGGATGTCACCGAGTCGATACTCGAGGTTTTCGAAGCCGTGTTTCTTCGCCAGGTCTGAGCCGAACTCGACCATCTTCTGGGAATTATCGATGGCGATAACTCGCTTAACCTTGCGCGCGAGCAACTGCGACAGCGTCCCTTCGCCCGCGCCCAGATCCGCCACCGTGATCGGAGGAAGGAGCGCGATCAGCATGTTTGCCAGCGCCTGCCACGACCGCCCGGGGACATAATCGCGACCGAAGCGGCCAGCCAGCTCGTCGAAATATTCCCGCGCCTTGTCTGCGCGTTTGCGGAGGACCAGCCCCAGCGCGGTTTGGTCGCGCGCGGTTTCGGGGAGATCGCGGGCCAGGGTCCGGATAATTTCACGGACGCGCGCCCCTGAGCCGTTCTTCGACTGGCGCGCCGTTGAACCATAATAAACATTTTTTCCGGAGCGCCGATCGGCCACCAGTCCGGCGCGTTTCAGCTGGGCGAGATGGGTGGAGATGCGGGATTGGCCCATCCCGAGGATGTCCTGGAGCTCGGCGACGGAGACTTCTTCCTGGTCGAGCAAAAGGAGCAGGCGCAGCCGGGTCGGATCGGCAAGGGTGCGGAGCAAATTAATCGTTGACGCCATAGCCATAGCGGAGGATATATCTACATATCATGATTGGTCAATATGTTCGGGGCGACGTTGAACCGTTGAGACCGTAAAAGGTCCACGACGAGAGCCGCCTCAACCAGAGAGACCGATTGGAACGCTTCACGCTCCTCGCTTCACGCTTCATTGCTTTAACGAATCACCTTTTTACCCATGTCACGCCGTTACATCTTCTCGTCCGAATCCGTCGGTGAAGGTCATCCCGACAAAGTTTGCGATACCATTTCCGATGCAGTGCTCGACGCCTGCCTTCGCCAGGATAGCACAGCCGCGTCGCCTGCGAAACCTACGCCAAGAGCAACATCGTGATCGTCGGCGGCGAGATCACCGTTCCGCTACTCAAAAAGGAGCGCCGTTCGCTCACCTCCGTCCTGAACATCGACAAGATCGTTCGCCGAAGCGATTGAAGAGATCGGTTACGTCAATGAGGACGACGTCTTCCACGCCAACAAAGTTTTCATCAGTAACATCATCACCGATCAGTCCGCCGATATTTCACAAGGCGTCGACCAATCGGAAGCCGAAGGCAAAGGCCACGCCGAGCAAGGCGCGGGCGACCAGGGGTTGATGTTCGGTTTCGCGTGCGACGAAACACCCGAGCTGATGCCGGCGCCGATCATGTTCGCGCATCGCCTCGGCCGCGAGCTGACTCGCATTCGCAAGAGCGGCGACTGCGAATGGCTGCGGCCCGACGCCAAGTCGCAGGTCTCGGTGATTTACGAAGACCAGAAGCCGGTCGGCATTTCCAATGTCGTCATCTCCACTCAGCACGCCGCCGACGTAAAGCACAAGCGAGATCAAGGAGTTTTGCATCGAAGCAAGTAATCCAAAAAGTTCTGCCGAAGGACATGCTCAGCAATGAGACCGAGTTTCTGATCAACCCGACCGGGCGTTTCGTCATCGGCGGACCGCAGGGCGACACCGGCCTAACGGGTCGCAAAATTATCGTCGACACCTACGGCGGCATGGGCCGCCACGGCGGCGGCGCCTTCTCCGGAAAAGATCCGAGCAAAGTCGATCGCAGCGCGGCCTATATGGGCCGCTGGGTGGCGAAGAATATCGTCGCAGCGGGCCTGGCGCGACGCGCGGAGATGCAATTCGCTTATGCGATCGGGCATCCGCAGCCGGTCAGCGTGCACATCAATACTTTCCTGACCAACGACCGTCGACGAAGAAAAAATCGAAGAGGCGGTCCGGAACGGTTTTCAGCTTTAAACCCGCGGACATCGTCCAGCAACTCGACCTGCTTCGCCCGATTTACTCGAAGACGACCAACTACGGCCACTTCGGCAAGATCGAAGATCCCGATTTGACCTGGGAGACCACGAACAAGGCTAACGAACTAAAAGAAGCGGCGCGCTAATCGAAACTTAATTCCTAAAACTTAAAACTATGCCAACAACTATTAAGAGTAGCCCCACGACAACCGATCAAGATTACAAAGTCGCCGATATTTCGTTAGCGGAGTTCGGCCGCAAAGAACTCTCCATCGCCGAGAAGGAAATGCCCGGCCTGATGGCGATTCGCGAGAAATACGCGAAGGAAAAACCGCTCAACGGGGTTCGCATTACCGGCTCCCTGCACATGACCATTCAAACGGCGGTGCTGATCGAGACGCTGAAGGATCTCGGCGCGAACGTGCGCTGGGCCAGCTGCAATATCTTTTCAACCCAGGATCACGCCGCGGCCGCCATCGCCGAGGGCGGCATGCCCGTTTTCGCCTGGAAAGGTGAAACGCTCGAAGAATACTGGTGGTGCACCTTCAAGGCCTTGTCCTTCGCCGAAGGCAAAGGCCCGCAGCTGATCGTGGATGACGGCGGCGACGCCACCCTGCTCATTCACAAAGGCTACGAGCTTGAGGAAGGCAGCGACTGGGCGAAGACAAAATCGGCGAACAAGGAAGAGCAGGTCATTAAGGACCTCCTGCTCGAGGTGCAGCGCGACAATCCTTATTACTGGCACGAGATGGTAAAAGAGTGGCGCGGCGTCTCGGAAGAGACCACTACCGGCGTGCATCGCCTTTATAAGATGCACCAGGAAAAGAAGCTGCTCGTTCCCGCCATCAACGTGAACGATTCGGTTACGAAATCGAAGTTCGACAACCTTTACGGCTGCCGCCACTCGTTAGTCGACGGCTTGAATCGCGCGCTTGACGTCATGATCGCGGGCAAAGTCGCGGTCGTTTGCGGTTACGGCGACGTCGGCAAAGGCTGCGCCCAATCACTGCGCGGCCAGGGCGCCCGTGTCGTCATCACCGAGATCGATCCGATCAATGCGCTCCAAGCGGCCATGGAGGGTTACGAGGTAACCACGCTCGAAGACACTCTGGGCTCGGCGGACATTTACATCACCACCACCGGTAACATCGACATCATCAAGCTCGAGCACATGGAGCGGATGAAAGATCAGGCGGTCGTTGGCAACATCGGCCATTTCGATAACGAAATTCAGGTCGAAAAACTGAACGAAGCCAGCGGCGTTAAACGCACCAACATCAAGCCGCAGGTCGACAAGTATACCTTCGGGGACGGCCACGAGATCTTCCTGCTCAGCGAAGGGCGTCTGCTCAACCTCGGCAATGCCACCGGTCACCCGAGCTTCGTGATGTCGAACTCGTTTTCGAACCAGGTGCTCGCGCAACTCGATCTCTGGAAAAACAAGGAGACGTACCAGCCGGGCGTTTACGTCCTCTCGAAGCAGCTCGACGAAGAAGTCGCGCGTCTTCATCTGCAAAAGATCGGGGTGAAGCTGACCAAGCTGACCAAGGAACAAGCCGATTACATCGGCGTCTCCGTGGAAGGCCCATACAAGTCAGAGCACTACCGCTACTAAAAATTTGTAGCAGCGGTCCCCCCGCCGTTGCTGCCTTACCCCCGGACTACATAAGGGCGGCGGTCACAGACCGCCGCCTTTTGTATTCTGCTGCCACTCATAGACTTCAGCGTTGAATCTTGAGCGGTTAACAGTCACAACCTCCATGCACCGCCTCCGCTTAGGCCTCTCTTTCTTATTTTGCTTCGCCGTGATTGGCGCGTGCACCAATCGGCGGCCGCCAACCGATGCAGAAATCAAGGCGCGCGTCGAAGAGCACGCCCGTCACCTTTTCGGGAACACCTTCCGAAGTTTGAAGATCGAGGACCTAAAACGCCGGGATCCGATTGAGCGCTACGTCGATGAAATTGACCGAACTGTGGTGACCTACCCGATTTCTTACCGGCTGCACATCGAGAGCGCCAACGGTCCAGTCGATGAAGTCGATCCGGACGTCCGCTGTTATTGGAATCGCCGGAAGCTGCAATTCATCGGCAAGGCCGCCGCCCGGCCGGGCAAATAGCGGCTCCCTTCGCCGGCTGAGTTTGACCGGCCGCCGCGGACACGATTAGAACTGGCGGGAGATGAACGCCTCAACTTTTCGCGCGGTTTGTCTCGCGCTGCTTTTCTGCGCGAGTGCGCTTCCGCTATTTGCGCAGCAAGTGGAAACGAAAAAGCCGGAGCAATTCATTTACGTTTTGCACCTTGTGCCCCGGCTTCACTTGGATTCGGCATGGACTGAGTCCGACAAACAGGCAGTCGGCCGCCATTTCGCGCGTTTCCAGGAAGGGATTAAAACCGGCCAGGTCATCCTGGCGGGCCGCACCCGGGAGGCGGGTGATAAAACTTTCGGCATCGCCATCTTCACCGCGGCCAACGAAGCCGCCGCGCGAAAATACATGGAGGAAGATCCGGTGATCATGGCCGGGATCATGACCGCCGAGCTGCATCCGTTCGTTCTCGCTCTCGAACGGAAGAATCCCTAGGCGCTCTTTCGGCGCTTGCGCAGGCGCAGGTTGAGCATTTCCACCCCTAACGAAAAGGCCATCGCAAAATAGGTGTAGCCTTTCGGGATGTGGAAGCCGAGGCCGTCGGCGATCAGGTTTACGCCGATGAGAAGGAGAAAACTCAGCGCCAGCATCTTGACCGTGGGATGCCGGTCGATGAAACGACTGACCGCGCCGGCAAACACCATCATGATCACGACCGCGATAATGATGGCGATGATCATGACCTCAATGTGATCGACCATGCCGACAGCGGTGATGACGGAGTCGAGCGAGAAAACGAGATCGAGCAAAAGGATCTGCACGATCACTCCGATGAAGGAAGGCGTGACCCGGCCATACTCGGCCTCGTGGTCATCTTCGAGGCTGTGATGGATTTCCCGCGTGCTCTTAGCCAGCAGGAAAAGGCCGCCTACGATCAGGATGAGAGCGCGGCCGCTGAGGTCGAAGCGTAAGACGGTGAAGAGTGGCTGCGTCAAATGCATGATCCAGGAAAGCGCCAGGAGCAGTCCAATGCGCATAAACATGGCCAGGAACAACCCGGTCATACGCGCGCGCGCTTGCACGGATGGATCGAGGCGTCCGGCCAGGACGGAAATGAAGACGACGTTGTCGATGCCGAGCACGATCTCCAGAACGGTTAGCGTCAGCAGACCGATCCAGGCTTCGGGGTTCGCCGTCCAGTTCAACATCGGTTCGTTAGGTTAGAAAATTCCGAGGATCTTCTTCTCCCGCGCCGCCTGCGTCACCTCCACGAAAGAACAGCCGGCCTGTGCGCCCCGGCGCCAGACCCCGTTCAGTCGCACTTTTTCCCGACGCCGAACCGCTTCAGAGAGAATGGCCGTTTCGCGCTTGGGCGCGGCCAGCCAAATGATGGTTCCACCGCGGGCGTGGAAATCGAACATGATCTGGGACGTGCAGGGTTGGCCCCGATGCAGGGAAACGCGGCCGGCCGAGACAAAGGGCGAACCTTTCCGCGGAACCGGCGGCGTGGGTGTGGGGCGTGCCGCTGCGGCGGTTCCGCCCAGCGCCACGGTTAACGCGGCCAGAAGGCATGCTTGGCGTTTCCGACTCACGAGGTTGCCTCCATTGGACGGTTCGCATTCATCGCTTCGATCTTCTTCGCCAGATACGCTGAAAAGTAGCCAGCATATATTTTCTGAAGATCCGGCTGCTGCCAATCCTTCCCGCTAACCGTGCCGCGACAACGGAGGCTTCCGCAGTGGCACTCCACTTCGTAGGTATCGTCGTCAGTCATCGCCCAATCGTGAGTTAATTCTTCCCCGCTGGAAACATCGCGCATGGCCACGAAAGTGATCTCGCCGCGCAGGCCGAGGTTCGGGTCGCAGGAGTGGTTGCTGTAGAGCATCGACAACTCGCGTTCGTCCGGCGTCAGCGGCGCGATGAAGAGATCGTCGTCGATCTGGATTTCGACCGGTCCGAGCTCTTCGTTAACGGCATCCTTTCGCTCGCCGGCGATGATGTGTCCGCCTTTAACCGCGACCACTTCGTCTTTCGCGATGGCCGCGTTAGCGAAAAGGCCGCGGTCGTGAATGGGGCTCGGGCGAATTTCCGTTTTAGGCGAGCGATAGGAGAGCGGCAGCACGGTGATTCAGGTTATCCCGCAGGCTGGGAGTTGTGGAGGCCTTTGTGCCGAAAGGCCTAACCTGAAAGCCGGCGCAGCGACGTGTTCGTGCCGCGCCAAGGCGCGCGATCACATTACGGATAGGTGACTCTGTAAAACTTTGACGTCCCCGGGGACGCGTCATCGAAGGTGATGCTGCCGTCTCCCGCCGCCACCACCGCGGTTCCAGGCGAACTGAAAGCCTGGGTGAGATCGCTCGTCGTTTGCACGTGATGCGTTTGGAACGGCACACCGTAAGCGTGCACCACGACGTGCCCCGTCTGTGGGTTACGCGTGATCGAATCAATCTTCACGTTCGGCGTCACCGGCACGATCCGGTAAACATTCCCGTTAGGCGGATTCGTCGGCGGAACGCTGCCCAAGGTCGTCAAATAAATCTCGCCGTTCGCGTCCTCGCCGAAGGAGGTGATGGTGCTCGCAGAAAATCCGCCCGGCGTGTTCGTATTCAATTCGGGCGTGATCGTCTGGAAATTTGAGGCGGCGCTTCCGTTGTAATTGAGGGTGAAAACCTTGGCGGCCAGATAGTCCCCGAAGACGTACGTGCCCGAGAGAGACGGAATCTGGCGCCCTCGATAAACATAGCCGCCAATGACCGTGCCTCCGGTGCTTCGGGGGTAATCGATGATCGGCTCAACTCCATTGGGCGGCGGAGAACCGCCAACCACCGGGCTTCCTGTCGGAGTCGCGATCGTTCCCTCGCGCAACCGCCATTCGTAGTTTTCGCCTCCATTCGGATTGCTCGCCTGCTGCACGTCCACCTCTTCCCGCGTATTCTGGCCCACCTCGCCGATAAACATGCGGCCGGTGCCGCGATCGAAGCTGTCACGAAAGGGATTGCGCAGCCCGAAACAGAAGATCTGCCCCAGCGCGCCACCGGTGTTCACGAACGGGTTCGTGGCCGGGTTCGAGGCGGTGCCGGTGGCGGCATCGACATGGATCCGCAGAATCTTGCCTAACAACGTCGCGAGGCTTTGCGCGTTCCCGCCGGGCTCGATATGCCCCGTCCCCTGGTCGTTGGAGCCGCCGCCGTCGCCGGTTGAGATGTAAAGGTTGTGGTCGTCATTGGCGCGCGGGCTAAACGCGATCCAGCCGCCATTATGATTGGTGGCCGGATGATCGAAGGAGACGAGCAACTTCTCGTTCGCAGTTCCGATTGTGGCCATGCTGGTGGAATCGGCCAGGTCGGGATTGGCCGCCGAAACCGCGAATTGCGAGACATGCGTGACGCCGTGGCTAAAAGCACCTCCCGGCACGGTGAAATCGAGGTAAAATTTGCCGTTGTTGGCGTAATCCGGATCAAAGGCCATGCCTAACAACCCCTGCTCCCCGTTCGTGCTCGTCAGCTTGCTCTGGATGTTCAGAAAGGGGGTCGCGTTCAGGTTGCCCGTGTCCAGCTTCAAAATATAGACCTGACCCGTCTGGCAGACAATAAAGAGCCGGTTGTAGTCGTTAGGGGGAGCCGTGACAAAGAGAGGCTGGGGCAGGTTCGCCGCCACCCGGGTGGTGGCGAGACCGGGCACGGCCTGCGCCAGGATTGCCGGCCGGGGAGCCAGCAGAATCGCGAGGAAACAAAACGTCCAAAACCTACCTGCCCTGGCCTGTCGTAAAACCGAATTCATTCCCGCCCTCCCTGGCAATAATTCTTAGCCAACCGGAGAAAAAAGGCAAAAGCAGGATTGAATTGAAGGGACGTCGGTCCGTCCTCGCGGGAATAAACGTTGTGCAGCGCACCGGACATCCGCCCGTGGCCATTTCCGCCTTTGCCCGGCACACATTCTCATTCCACCTTTCGCTCCAGTGAAATCTCGCAAAGCCGCCGTCATCTTCATCCTGATCACGGTCACGCTCGATATTCTCGCCATGGGCATGATCATTCCGGTTCTGCCCGACCTGATCCTGCGCTTTCTCGGCGGAAAAATGGTGAGCGCGGCGAACTGGCAGACTTGGTTCTCGCTCGTGTTTGCCTCCATGCAGTTCTTTTGTTCCCCGATCCTCGGCGTCCTTTCGGACAAGGTCGGCCGGCGGCCGGTCATCCTTTTGTCCAACCTCGGCCTCGGTCTCGACTACGTGGTCATGGCGCTGGCCCCCACCATTCAGTGGCTCTTCGTCGGCCGGATCATTTCCGGCATCACCACCTCGAGCATTCCGACAGCGATGGCCTATATCACCGATGTCACCCCGCGCGAAAAACGCGCGGCAGCCTTCGGCATGATTGGGATCGCCTTCGGTGTCGGGTTCGCTTTCGGGCCCGCCATCGGCGGTCTGCTCGGGCACGTCAATCCCCGGCTCCCCTTCTGGGTGGCGGCCGGCCTCAGCCTAACGAACTGGCTTTACGGGTACTTGTTCGTCCCGGAATCGTTGCCGCCGGAAAAGCGGCAGGCCTTCGCCATGCGACGGGCCAACCCGCTCGGCGCTCTGCGCATTCTCCGGTCCCATCCCGAAATCTGGCAGCTCAACACCATCCAGTTTCTCGCCTACACCGCGCACAACGCGTTTAGCGTCTGGGTCCTTTACAGCATCTATCGATATAACTGGGGTGAGATGGCCAACGGCCTCTCCCTCATGGCGGTCGGCATCGTCACCGCCATCGTCTCCGGCACTCTGACCGGACCAATGGTGAAGCGATTCGGTGAACGCATCACCTTGTTCACCGGACAATATTTCGGCGCTTTCGGCATGCTCGTGGCCGGATTGGCCAGGACCGGCGCGTGGCTGTTCGGTTCGATCCCGGTCATTTCACTTTGGAACATTTCCATGCCCGCCGCTCAATCGATCGCCACGCGCCGGGTCAGCGAACAGGAGCAAGGCGAGCTGCAGGGCGCTTTTCAAAGCATGCGTTCGATCACTTTTATTATCGGGCCGGTCATTTTCCTGCAGACATTTCGTTGGTTTATCGATCCCACGCACGGCAGTCCCCTTCCGGGTGCGCCTTTTTACCTGGCCGCGGTGCTGCTCGGGATTGCCGCCACCATGTCCACGCGTTTGAAGGTGGCGGACGCGCGCACCATCGCGCCGACGCAAAGTCCGGAAGCGCCGGAGACATTGCCCGGATCGGTCCCGTCTCCGGTGGCGGAGCCTCCAACCATCTAGAACGCTTTCGAAGAGCGGCTCTCTCTCAACTTTGTAGCGGCCGCTCTCTATGTCTGAGTCCGGTTAATCCTGTTAATCCCGTCTGGTCCGTCCTACACCCCGCCGGAATAGAGTTTTTATTTTAAAACCAGACGAGCGGACGAAGATGAAATCTTCACCCCCGGCTATCCCCCGCGATTTTGCTGGCACTGCCTTCGGCGGTGATCGCAAACTCTTCCCGCCTCCTCATTCAAATGAAGACATCGCTCTTGGTTCTTCTTCTTAGCCTAACCACATCGACTGCGCTCCTGGCGAATGGCGGCGCCTGGCAGGAGGGCGTTCCCGGCACGGGCACGGCCGCCGCGTCCGACAAAGACCACAAGACCGACGTCACCATCGAGGAAGAACATCTCTCGATCGATCTCGGCTTCGAGTTCGCCACCGTCGAAGTGCGCTATCGCATGCACAACACCGGCGGCAAGACGCAGCAGGATTTCTTTTTCCCGGTGGAAAAATGGGGTCCGCCTGCGGGAGAGGAAGAGGGGGAAGGCAATCTGGCCAGCCCGCCGGCGGACTTGGAGAAATACACCATCAGCGCCGATGGCAAGGATTTGAGCTTCAGCAGTGTCGCCGGAGGAAAGTCAGACCAGAAAGTGCGAGCTGAAATGTGGGACCAGGAAATCCCGATTATCAAAAGCTGGAAAAAGTCGGTGATTCCTTTCGAGAAAGGCCAGACTCGCGAAATCAAAATAAAATATCGCGCTCGTTATGCCGAGAACGACGAAGGCGTCTCGGACGACTCGCACATCAGTGATGCGACCTTCTCCTATTCGCTTTCGCCCGCCTCCACCTGGAAAGGTCCGATCGGCAAAGGCGTTATCGATATTTCGATTTCGCATCCCGAACCGGAGGATGTCTCGATCGCGAAACCGGCTGATCGGTTCAAGAAAATCGACCCGAGCCATTACCAATGGAGCTTTACCGGCCTGAAGCCTTCGCTGGCTGATGACATTCGGATCGTTGCCCACTCCAAGTACGATCGTTATCCCACGGGCTATTCCGAGGAAGATTTCAAGTACCACAACACCTACCTGCTGCGCGCGCACCAATACTTCATCGACCATACAGATTACGACCCGGTGGCGAGCTCGACTCTGTCGCCGCAGGGCAAGCACAACTACGACGTGGCCAACATCAAAGCGGATCCGGGCCGTGAGATTGTCTCACCTTGGGCTGAAGGCGTCGAAGGCGACGGGGTGGGTGAAAGCATCACGCTAAACGTTAAACGTCCGCTGCCCCTCTACGCCATCCTGGTCGAATCGGGCTATTACGACATGGGCAGCAAAGAAGCCTGGGCCAAAAACGGGCGAGTCGCGGCGTTCGAAGTTACCTTGAACGACGAGAAAACGTTCACCGCCAGCATCCCGGATGAACAATTCAGCGATGCTTACCCGATTCGGATCCCGGCCGATTACACCAAGCCGGTCACTAAAATCAAAATGACCATCAAAGGGGTGCATCGGGGGACAAAGTTCCCGGATACCTGCGTTTCGTTAGTCCGACTGCGCGCGCCGCTCGCACAAAAGCCGGAAATTCAGCCGGCGCGCTAATGAGAGAGCGCGGTGAGGTCGCTGCAAAAGCGTCACCGCCGAGCCTTCGCTTATTTGGACGAGCGCTGCTCACCCTAACGATTCTGATCACTGGCCTTCGCACGGAGGCCGCCACGCTCCCGATCTACATCGAGGATAATCACGCCGGCACGTTCTACTGGCTGGCAGAACATCTCGATCTCGATCAACCCTGCACGCTTCTTCATTTCGACGCGCACAGCGACGCCTCGGCCATCTTCGACTCCGACAAAATTCGAACGGCCATCCGGCAGGTTAGCTCGAGAGAGGAACGCAGGCGCCTGCTGGAGAAATGGCGCAACGGCGGCACCGTCCAATGTTTCAATTGGATTGAACCCTTGATGCCGGCGCCGATCTCGCGGGTGATCTGGATTCGACAAGGCGGCGCGGATGAAATGACCGCGCGAAGACAAATCGATGGCCACGCAGAGGCAGCACCGCGCGCGACCGGCTCGTTTGCTTCCCGTTACGAGGCGACTGATCTGGCTCATCTCGAGTCGAAACTTTCGAAGGAAGAAGCAATCATCGCCTCGATCGATCTCGATTCCTTCAGCGGCTTGAGTCAGGACACCCGAGCCGAGGCCTTCGGGCAGGTCTGGAAGATGGTCGCTAAGCAACCGAACCTGCGCGCGGTCACCTTTGCCATTTCACGGGCTTACTTGAAGGACGACGCGGAAGCGGATGCACTCCTTCTCCTGGCCATGACCGCAGCGCGTTCGCTGCCGCTCGCACAGATCGAGTTCGAACCTTTCGCTCGCGTTCCGCATGATCACTCCCTGCGCGGCCGCGAATTCGCGGGTCGTGGCGAACAGATTCCGGCTTTCAACGTCGCCAGCGCTTCCGCCGCGCTGCGCTCCGTTTTGATCGCCGAATCTTCGCGGCTGGTGGTGCGCGACGAGCCCGAGCGTTGGCAGGCGTTGTTAGGCGAGTGGCAGAAAGCAGCGCCGCAAGTGAGCCTGGAGCTGAAAGAGTGCGATCGGTCGACCGATGGAATCTGGCGCATCCCGGCCGGCCAATCCGGTCAGATTCAACTGGTCGTCCAGCCATGGACGGCCGCGCCTGATCGGGTCGAATGGTTCGCACTCCTGCCTGAACATCCCAGCTGCAATGTCTCACGGCTCAAGCCGGACCAGGTCGGGTTCATCGCCGACGCGGCGGCGCGACCGGCCTGGACGGAACAGAGGCTGGAGGGAATCGAACGTCAGCTGTCGTTAGGCCAGCTCGACGCGCTTTTCGATTCCGCTTTGCATTGCGGCTCCGTCCGCCTCCGCGCCCGCTCTGTTTTCCGGAATGAAGTGCGCGAGACGCCGGTGATTGAGATCCGGCGCTACGCCGGGTCGGGATTTCGGGCCGCGATCACCGAGCAGTTTGGCCTGCCCTATTTGTTCGGTGGCGGCGAGCTGTCGGTTGAAGGCGAGACGGGAGCGGAAGCAAATCTCGGAACTGACTGTGCCAATTTCGTTATTTACGCGATGCGACGACAAGGGCTGGCCGTCCCCTGGTCCGATCCGAAACAACTGCGAAATCGGCTAAACCTGATCGCGCGAGGGGTAGAACCGGGCGGCGCGCGGCTTGATTCAGAAGCGCTCCAGTCGGGATTGATCGTGCACCTCGGCGCTCACGTCGCTGCCGTGCTCGAAGATCGTCCACCGCTCGGGGTCCTGGATGAAGGCGACCTGGTGGCGCATCAGTTGAAGGGGCTTCCCGAAGTCGTGACGCTTTCTCAATTGTTAGGCGCGCGCCAGCGCCGCACCTTTGATCTCTTTCAACTCCGCGTTCCGGCGCGCGCCGGCGCCCTCAGCTTTGGCGGCGATGTTATGCTTGGCCGGACGCTGGCGGGAAAAATCCGATGCGGCGCGAACCCTTTTGCCCAGCTCAAAGAGCTCTTGGCCCAGTCCTCATTCCTCGCGGCAAATCTTGAATGCGTGCTAACGAATCCACGCGATGTCACAGCGAAACGCGCTCCCCTGAAGCAGCCCGGTGCGACGCGAGCTTCGTCGTCCCGGCCATATCGTTTCGCCGCGCCCCCGGAATCGGCAGAGATGCTGCAACGTTGCGGCTTTCGCGCGCTCGCCCTCGCCAATAATCATGCGCTCGATTTCGGAGAGGCGGAATTGAAAAAGACGGCGGCGAAATTACGCGAGCATGGA
Organism: uncultured Verrucomicrobiae bacterium; assembly: GCA_963746035.1. Classification (GTDB taxonomy): domain Bacteria; phylum Verrucomicrobiota; class Verrucomicrobiia; order Chthoniobacterales; family UBA10450; genus JBBRDU01. Next base: position 202,397 of record CAVUZN010000004.1, read on the forward strand.
ATCGAGCCGACCGGGCTCGCCTCGACTGAGCCAACCGTCCTGACTTTGCCGAATGGCCGGCGCCTAGGCTTGGTGGCGCTGACCGATCTCCCCGGCGCCAACGACGGCCTGCTCAGCACGTCGGATAAGGAATCTCTTGCCAGCGCCCTGACCAAAGCGCGGACCGCGGCCGATCTGCTCGTCTGCATGGTGCACTGGGGTGAGGAAAACAACCCGCACCCGACCGAACGCCAGCGCCAGCTCGCCCGCTGGCTGATTGGGAATGGCGCCGCCGCGGTGGTTGGCTCGCATCCGCACTGCTTGCAATCGCTCGATTTTTATCACGGCAAACCAGTCGCGTATTCGTTAGGCAACCTCGTGTTTGATGGCGCGCCGTCCGTCCGAAAATGGAATGAAGGTGCCCTCCTTCAGCTTTATCTGACAAACAACGGCCGTATCGGCAGCTCGCAGCTTCTGCCAGTTAAGCTGGTCGATGGCCTGCCCGTCGCCTCCGGACGAGACGCGCTCATCCCTCCCGGTGTGCCACGGAGTCCCCGCGATCTTGGGAGGGACGAGCTCGTCTCGTCCGCTCCGTGAGTATTGCGTGAAAACCGACGCTCTTGTCATTCGGCGCGGCCTGCGCAAGTCTTAGCCCTTTCATGCCGCGCCTGCCGAAGCAGAATTACCCCGACATCGAGCGCATCATTGAGCTCGATTTCGTCCGCGCCACTGAAGCGGCCGCCCTGAATTCGCTGCGCTGGCTCGGTCGCGGCGAAAAGGAAAAAGCGGATCTGGCCGCCTGCGATGCCATGCGCGGAATGTTCGACCTAATGAACATCTGCGGCGAAGTGGTGATCGGCGAAGGGATCAAGGACGACGCGCCGGGGATCTTCAAAGGCGAACAACTCGGCACCTGGCTGCCCGGTTCACCGCAATTCGATATCGCGATCGATCCGATCGACGGCACCACCAACATTTCCAAGGGCGCGCCAAACTCGATCAGTTGTATCGCCGCGGCCAGTCCGGAAGCCGGCGTTAAAGTCGCGCTGCGCGACATCCCGTCATTTTACATGACGAAGCTGGCCTACGGAGCGCGGGTCGTGCAGTACATGCAGAAGCGCGGCGACACCTTGAACGTTGATAGTCCAGTGGCGGAGACCCTGGCGTATTGTCGCCCGCGCGGTGGAGAAACGCGTTCAGGACGTGGTCGTCATGATGCTCGATCGTCCGCGCCATAAGGACATGGTCTCGCAGATTCGAGCGGTCGGCGCTTCCCTGCGCATGATCGGCGACGGCGACATCGCCGCGGCCATGGCCCCATCGCTGCCGGATAGCGGAGATCGATCTTTACATGGGTATCGGCGGCTCGCCCGAAGCGGTGCTGGCGGCCGCCGGGATCAAATGCCTCGGCGGCGACATGCAATGCAAGATGTGGCCGCGCGACGCCAACGAGCGCGAAGCTCTGGTCGAGGCCGGCTGGGAAAAGGATCTCGATCGCGTCTTCGCCGCGGACGATTTGGCTAACGGGAAGAACATCATCTTTTGTGCAACCGGCATCAGCGACAGCGCCTTGCTGCGCGGAGTGAAGGCCAAGGAAGGCGGCGACCGCCGTGACCTATTCAATTCTGATGCGCGCGAAAAGCAGAACGGTGCGCTTTATCCGAACCGTCCACAATCTGCAGACAAAGACGATTCGGCTGCGCTCAGACCAGCGCGAGCATCTTATATACTAGTGAGCGCCCGGCGGCACCTCTAACCCAGGAGCGTGACCTAACCAGCGGCGCCGCCTCGCCCCCGACTGTCATCCCGAGCCGCGGGGCGGCGGCCGAGGGATCTCCCATCACATCCCACGTCACCCAAGGACCTCGACCCGCTCCTAACCGCAAGACTCCCGCGCACTTCAGGGACGGCGGGGACGCCGCCCCATCTCATCACTCCACCACTCCACCACTCCATTCCCCAGCCCCCACTCCAATCATCCCCCTTTCCCCTCGACACACTTCGTCCCGTCTGTTCAAATGACCGGCCTAACCTTTTTGGCGCTTATGAGACAAATACCGAAGACAGACCTTTCACCGACCAACGGCTGCATCATCGACACCAAATGGAAGCTTGGAAACCTCGGCTACCATGCGCACGCCGCGACTGATCAGGAAGCCAACAAAGAAATCGCGCGTCTTCCAGAAGTCGTGATCTACGATCACATCGGCTTCGGCGGCGCCTACGCTCGGACCAACCTCAGTTTCCATTTCATCGGCGACTTCTGGAACGACCGCATCAGCTCGCTCATCGTGGTCAGCGGAGTCTGGCGCTTTTACCGCGATGAATACTACAAGGGCGACCACTGGGATCTTGGTCCCGGCTATTACGAAAGCTTCTTCACCGAAAAAGGTCCGGACGACGTCGTCAGTTCCTTCCAGGCGATTGCGCTGACGTAAGCGTCGCGCGGAAAAAGCGCTGAGTAAGGCGCATGGGCAAAGCTCCGTCAGGAGCGAAACTACCTAGCCTCATTCTGTATTCCTGCTTCCAGCTCCGTTAGAGCGACACAAGAACCCGCGTCTGCCTGGCCGTTCGGTGAACGGCGCCGACATCGCACCGTGCCGGCTGTTCGCCGCGCGCGGCATCCTGACGTAACTCTTCGCGCCCTGCGGCTTAGCAGCGCTCGAAATGTTGCCGCAATTGGGATAAAGTGAGCCCAGATGGTTGCGCTAAACGAACAGAGCCTGACCGATAGAGTGCTCAGCGGCGAGCGCGTCACCGCCGAAGAGCTGGCGGTGCTGGCGCGTTTGCCTCTGGAAGAACTCGGCGTGCTCGCCACCGCTCGACGCGACCTGGCCAAGCGCGACGCCTACGAGGGCCGCGGCCGTGAAATCGTCACCTACATCGTCGATCGCAACATCAACTACACCAACGTCTGCAACGTCTATTGCAAGTTCTGCGCGTTTTATCGGACGGAGAAGGACGACGATCATTACGTCCTCTCGTTCGAGCAGATCGACCGGAAACTGGACGAACTGTCGGTCGGTCGGCGGCGTGCAGATCCTGATGCAGGGCGGGCATCATCCGAAACTCGCATTCGAGTGGTATCTCGATCTGCTGCGATCACATCCGGGAGCAAATATCCGCACATCAACATCCACGGATTCAGTCCGCCGGAGTTTCAACATTTCGCCGAAACGTTCCGGATGCCGTTGCGAGAAGTGATCGCGCAATTCAAAGAGGCCGGGCTCGGCTCAATTCCCGGCGGCGGCGGCGAAATTCTCGTCGACCGTGTGCGCCAGCAAATCGCGCCGCTTGAAATGCTCGTCAGATGAGTGGCTGGAAGTGATGCAGGTGGCGCACGAACTCGGATTGAGATCGAGCGCGACGATGATGTTCGGTCACGTCGAGACGATGGAGGACCGGATCGAACATCTGCAGCGCATCCGCGATCAGCAGGATCGCACCGGCGGATTCACCGCTTTCATCTGCTGGACGTTTCAGCCGCAGCACACCGTGCTCAAGGTCGATCATCCGTCCGGCGTGGCCGAGTATCTGCGCATGCAGGCGCTCGCCCGCATTTTTCTCGATAACGTCGAGAACATGCAGAGCTCCTGGGTGACGCAAGGGCCGGGCATCGGGCAGGTCGCGCTCAAATACGGGGCCAATGATTTCGGCTCGGTCATGATGGAGGAGAATGTCGTGAGCAGCGCCGGCACCACTTTCCGGCTCGAATGCCGCGCAAATCGAGTCGCTCATTCGCGAGGCCGGTTACGAACCGCGCCGCCGCGACAATTGGTATAAACTTCTGAACTAAAAGCGCGGCTTGCTGCTGTCTACAAACTCCGGCCGCTTCGGAAAATCCGCCTTGACGATTGCTCTCTTATTCCCCATATAGCCCGCCTGTCCCGCGTGGATGCTCCCCGCGGGATTCGCCATCTCTAATCGCCACTTTATGACACCCTTTTCCGCACCGAGCCGTCCTGCCCGCTTGGAGGCTTCTTGCTGGCGATGCTTTTGACGGTCCTGGCTACGGTTCGCAGCCCAGGCAGCAACAGCGCCGGCCCCGTATAGTCCGTTCGATCGAGGTCGAATACACCGGCCCGGCGACGGTGAGCGAAAGAGCGCATCCTCGCCCAGATGCGGACCGCGGTCGGCCAGCCCTATTCCGATGCGGTGGTCGAACAGGATATCCGGCAGCTTTATTCCACCGGCGCGGTCCGCAACGTCCGCATTTTTGCCCAGCCGCAAGGTGAGACGGCGTGAAAGTCATCGTGGCCGTGCAGACCCGCTCGGTCGTGCGCGAAATTGAGATCGATGGCGCGCAAAAAGTCGGCGCCAAACGCTTGCGCAAAGAAATCGCGATCAAGATCAACAGCGCCGGTGAACGAAGAAGACCTGGAGAAAGGCCGGCAAAAGATTCTCGAAACTTACAAGGGGCGCGGCTTCAACGACGTCACCGTTCAGTTCCGGCGTCGATCCGATCGAAGAAACACCGCGGCACCTCGCGCGTCGTCGTGACGGTCAACGAAGGCGTCAAAGGCGCGGTCAAGCGCGTGCGAGTTCGAAGGCAACCAGCATTTCAGCGACAGCGTGCTGCGCAAGCAGATGAAGACGAGGGGCAAAACGATGATCGCCTTCATCGACAAGTCAGGGCGGCTCGATGAAGTCCAGCTGCAGCAGGACATCGACAGCATCAAGGAGTTTTACCAGAACAAGGGCTACATCGACGTCGAAGTGAAGGACGTGCGCGAGGAACGCCAGAACGGACCGATCGTCATCACGATCGCGGTGGTGGAAGGCCCGCAGTATCACGTCGAGCAAGCTGACCTTCGCCGGTTACAAGCTGACGACCGAGGACAAGATCCGCGCGGTGATCAAGATGAAAGAGGGCAAGGTTTATTCGCCCAAGGGCCTGCACGATGACGCCAAGGCGATCGCCGACGCCTACGGCACTGGCGGTTATGTGGACCTGGTGGTTCTGCCGGAAGGATCGCCCGCTGGCGAGGGCCGGATCGATGTTCATTACAAGATCGAGGAAGGCGATCGCTCTTTCGTGCAGCGCATCAACATCATCGGCAACACCCGCACCAAGGACAAAGTCATTCGCCGCGAAGTGCTGGTCGCCCCGGGCGATGTCTTCAACACCGTGCGCGTGGACATTACCAAGAAGCGTCTCGATAACCTCGGTTACTTCGCCAAGGTCGAAACTTATCCGGAAGATACCGGCGTTCCCGGCCGCAAGGACCTGACCGTCCAGGTGGAGGAGAAGCGCACCGGCTCGCTCAGCTTCGGCGGCGGCTTCAGCACGGTGGACTCAACTGGTGGTCTTCGCCGAACTGACCCAGGGCAACTTCGACATCACCAACTGGCCCGGCTTGACCGGCGGTGGCCAGAAGTTCCGCGTCCGCGCCCAGGTCGGAACGCAGCGCAAGGATTTTATTCTCGCCCTGACCGAGCCTTATTTCCTCGACCGGCGCTTTTCGCTCGGCGGCCAGGCGTTCTTCACCGAAGCCGATTATCTCAGCGCCGAGTTACGATCAGCGGAACTACGGTATCTCCTTCGAGATGCGCAAGCCGATCTTGCCGACTCATGTACGGCACCCTCGGCTATCGTGCTGGAGAACATCGAGATCTACAATGTCGCCTTCGGCGCTTCCGCCCAAATCAGGGCGGAACAGGGGACGCACCAGCAACAGCGAAATCCTGGCGCAGCCTCGTTTTCGATCGGCGCGACAATCCCGTGCTCAGCCGCAAAGGCACGCGCATCACATTTCGCCTTACGTGGCCGGCGGCTTTCTCGGCGGCGACGTTCAGATTTATGGCTGGGACCTGGAAGCTTCCCAATATTTCCATCTGCCGGGCGACCTGATCCTGCTCTTCAACGGTGAGGCCGCCGGGGTCTGCCGTCTGGAACGGTGGCGACAGCCGATACCACGGCTGGTCTTCCGACCCGGCCGGACGACAGCCGCATCGACTCTTCGAAGAAGTTTCGCAATGTCCCGATCTTTGATCGTCTCTACCTGGGCGGTTCGAACAACCTGCGCGGCTTCGCCTTCCGCGATGTCGGCCCGCGCGACGCCGGTGGCGAACCGCTTGGCGGCAACTCCATGGCGCGCGGCACCGTCGAACTGACCTTCCCGATCATCGAAAAGGCCCGTGGCGCGGTCTTTTATGACACTGGATTCGTTAACGCCGATTCCTACGACTTCAGCACCAATCATGTTGCATCGGACGTCGGCTTCGGTATGCGTCTGGATCTGCCGGTCGGCCCGTTCCGGATCGATTACGGCATCCCAATCCAGAAGGATGGCCGAAGCGGTGGCGGGCACTTCAACTTCAACGTCGGCTACCAATTTTGAACCAACATGCAACCTAACCGGGTCTAAGCGGCTCGAATCACACCAACTGACCTAACTCGCATATGAACAGAATTCTAACTATTGCGCTCGGCGCTATCCTCGCTCTTCCCGTGGCGGGTTTTGCCCAGGGCCCATGAAAATCGGACGGTTGATATGAGCCGTGCCTTCAAGGAATACAACAAAACCAAGGACGCCGAAGCCAAGATCAACGAGGCAAAAACGCGGCCAAGAAAGAATACGACGAGCGCGCCGACGCCTATAAAAAGGCGCTCGACGAGATCAACAATCTCAACAAGCAACTCGACTCCAACGCTCTCAGCGCCGAAGCGAAAAGCGCCAAGGCCAAGGAACGTGACGACAAGATCACGAACATCAAGAACATGGAGCGCGAGATTAACGAGTTCCGCCAGACCCGCGAGCGGCAGCTTCAGGAACAGGCTCTGCGCATGCGCGAAGGCATCGTGAAGGAAATCACCGAGGTCGTGATGGACCCGCGTGAAATCGCAGAACCTCGACCTCGTTTTCGACAAGTCCGGCATGAGCCTGAATGGCGTGCCGCTGCTGCTCTACTCCCGTGAGAACACCGATTTCACGAATGACATCGTCACCGAGCTGAACAAGCCGGGCCGTGTCAGCAGCGTTTCAACCGAGAAAGCCACCAGCGCCACGACTGCGGCCCCGGCCAAGAAGCCCTAAAGCAGCAGTCAGTCACTTTGAAACGCACGCGAGTTGAAAAGCTCGCGTGCGTTTTTTTTGCGGCACTGGTCGCGAAGAGCCAGGCGGGAACCGCTCGAGCGCGAGGAGATCATTCGTCCCACGCAATTGCAGGCCGCGGCTTGCGCCATCTCTCGCCTCGCCCGAGAGTTGAATCCTCGCAGCGCGCGATGGCGCTCAGAAACTGGGTCTTGCAAAGGGGTAAATTCATTTCCGCTCATGAGAACCTCCTCTGCGCTGCGCGCTCCCCACTTTTTGAAAGGCGTGCCCTTCGCTCGAGTGATTCTTTCCTCTTCGTGTCCGGAAAGCGGACTGAGATGAGGGTCGGCCTTCGCGGATGAAAAGCGTAGCCGTCGCCATTTCCTTCGCCGTTCTCGCGGTGTTCCCCGCCTTATCGGCGCCGAACTGGCAAAGCACTCTGACCAAGGCGGGCCCGGGCAGCTTTCCGGAGATGCGTCCGCTCCGCGCCGTTTATCATTTCGGATGGTCCGGCCTAACCGCTGCCACCGGCGAAGCCCACTTCAGCCATATCGCTCCTGACCGGATTCAGCTCGAAGCCACAGGACGAACCATTGGCGTCGCGCGTGCCCTCTGGCGCTACGATGTGAATTACAAGGCGATCGATAACTCCCGCACGCTCACACCGATCGAGTCCACGCAGGACGAAACCTTTCGCTCCAAAAAGGCCTCTACCCACCTGACTTTCACCAGCTCCGGCGTCACTCGCCAGCGCACCGAAACCAGCAAGGACCCGACGAGCAAGGACTTTGTTTTTCCGCGCCTTTACGATCTGAGCGCGGTCGGTCTGTATTTGCGCAGCCAGTCATTGCCGGACCACGAGGTCTATCGGGTTGCGGTTTATCCAACCACTTCTCCCTACCTCGCCACCGTGACCGTGCTCGGGCGCGAAAAGATCAGCGTGCATAGCGGAAATTATCAGGCGATCAAAATGGATCTCCAGATCAGCAAGATCAGCAAGGACCTACAACTCGAGCCGCACAAAAAATTCCGCAAGGCCACCATCTGGCTTTCCGACGATGCCGACCGTCTCCCTCTTCGCATCGAAGCGCAGATTTTCGTCGGCACCATCTTCGCCGAACTGCAGTCGGTGAACTTCGAAGCGAAACCGAATTAGGAAAGCGCGAAGGGCCGCGACAAGGCCTAACGATCCTGTCGTCCCGCAGCCCTACGGTCGGACCCATTCACCGCGCACCGGCGGCTGACCGGGCGGCGGCAGCGCACGTCGCTGAAAGAAGTGGCGGCGCGGCCCCGGCAAAAGCTCCAGCGCGGCCAGCGTCTCCAAGTCCAATCGCCCGGTTGGGCGCAAGTGCACCCGCGCCTGGTAAGCCCGCAAAGAAAATTCCAGGTCCGCTCCCATATTTCCATCCACCGGATGCTTGTAGAGACCAATTCCGGCCAGAGTCTTTTGCGCGTCCATGATCACGCGTCGTTGCACTTCTGGCGGCGCGATTTGATAGGGCGTGCCCGCGAATGCGCCGTTGACCGGCGGAAGGCCGCGACCTTCATAAACGTCGTCCGGGGGAAGGCCTGGCGCTTGTCCCGGAAAAACCGGAGCGGGCCCTGGTTGATAAGGCTGACCGGGCTGAGCTGGGTAAGGCTGCGCGGGCTGAGTTTGCAAAGGTTGCCGCGGTGCGTTGCTATCAGGCTCTCCGCCGTTCGGCGGTTGTTGCGGCTGGCGAATCGCCGGATCGGGCCCCCGAGGTGGGGAGGATTGGCTCGGCACGGTGTTCGGGGTGGCGGCTGCTTCCGCCGCTGCTGATTTCTTCAGCGCCTGGATCGTCTCATCGTTCAATTCGCCGGTGATATTTAGCCCGCTGCGAATCTGATACCGCCGCACGGCGTCATTTGTTTCCTGGCTCTTCTCGCCGGTGACGTCTCCGTAATAAAACCCGAGATCCTTGAGATTCCTTTGCGCATCCGCGATCTGCTGATCCGCCCGGCAGACGACCGGAACGAGGAGGCAAACGAGGATCGCAGCGAAAGTTTTCATAGGTGGGCGCGAATTGGACGAACGCGCCGCACCGTTATTCGCCCGACGGCAAATTGGAAACGGCCAAGGTAGCCTGCCGTTGGCGAATCGAATTCCGGTAAACGACCACGCCGTCGGTGATGGCAGACGCCAGCCGCTCGCGGTAATCGCCATCGGCCAGCCGGGCCGCGTCATCCTTGTTCGAAAGAAATCCGCCTTCCACCAGCACCGCGGGGTGACGCACGTTTGCGATCACGAAAAATTGTTCCGCCTTGGTGCCGCGGTTCGTCGCCTGCGTCCGGGTCACCAACGCCTGCTGAACGGAATCGGCCAGCTTCTGGCTCTCCGGATTGGGATGCGAGGTGGAAGCTTTTTCAAAGAACGGCAGCCAGGAGATAAGCCGCTTCTCCGGAAAGATCTGATGATCCGCGTAATAGGTTTCGACACCATTGGAACCGGATTTCTTCACGTCATTGAAATGAATGCTAACCATCAGGCAATCGGGCAGCCGATTGGTCACGGCCGCGCGTTCCGCTAACGAGATGTAGGTGTCGTTCGCGCGGGTCATCACCGTCGGGACACCCTGGCCTTGCAGCATCCGGTCGAGCCGCTGCGCCACGTCGAGGGTGAGATCTTTCTCCGACACAACGCCGGCCATCGCGCCTGAATCTTGTCCTCCGTGGCCGGCATCGATCACCACCACGTTACCGGTCGATGGGCTTTCCTTTTGAACGACCGAAGGCGTCCGGGGTGCCATCCATTGGGTCGAAAGAATCGAGGCGATCATCAGCAACAGCCCCAGCCAGGCCAATGCGTTCCGGAGAGATGACCCGAAACTTTGCTCGTTTCATCAGCTTCCTTGTTAGACCTGCACCACTGCGCGAACTTCCTCGTCCGAAAGTGATCGGTAACGCATCGGAACCCGTCCATTGCGCTCCAGGATGGCGGCCTCGATCCCGACAGTGGCCAACTGATCCTGTCGATATTTGTCCAGATGCGGAAGCATCCGGAAGCTCCGCGCATTTCTTTCGACGCCATGTGGCCCACGCTCCAGGCATCGACCGCCAGCTGGATCGGCCTGGTCCAGATCATCTCCGGTCGGTGCATTTTGCGGAGGAAATGTTCCATCATCTTGGCGGAATGCACCGTCGCGACTAAGCGACCGCAAAACGTCGCCCGCCCGCGTCTCGACTCGCCGCCGTGGCTGGCAATAGAGCCGTCGTATTCGAGCCGCAGAAAGAAATCCGTCTTCCGCGGTCGCTCCGACTTCGGCAAAAAGAAGACGCGCCAGATAAGGAGCGCCGTAGACCTGCTCGAAAGCAGCTTCAGGGCCGGGCTCAGCGAATAATGGGCGAGCCGACGCAGAGAAACGTCCGCCGCCGACCGGGTAAAACCTTCGGTGCTGGCCAGCTCGATCGCCGCCATGCGCAGCCGTTCGATATCGCCCGGATGGCCGATCGCGCCCATGGCGATGCGATCGTAAATCTCAAAAATTTTCTGCCGCGCCCGCCCCAGCGTGACAAAGAGAATCCCTTCGTGAAGCTCACCGCCGCGATCGGACTCGCCGGAAGCGAGCTGCGCTCTCGATGTATTCGCGCCGATTCGCGATCGCCTCGACCCAACGATACGGCTCTTCGATCATGCGACAGAATTCCTGAAGACGTCCCGCGATCTGTTCTTCCGGCAGCGTGTTGATTCCATTCTCCGAAACGGTTTTGATCACCGGGAAAATTCGCGCCTTGCGGTCCACTCCGCCGGTGGCGGTGTCCGACTCCGCCGCGGTATCGAGCGCGCGCAAAGCCATCGCGATCGCTTCCGTCTTCCTCAAGCTCGCGCAGCGGTTTTCCGCTCCAGCGATCGGCATAATACAGAATGCCGCGCACCGCCGGCGACCCGGAGCCGGTCGCGCAGTAATCAGCCGCCTCGAATTGCGCCCCCATGGCATCGTAAAAATAAAGACGCGCCGCCGGGTCGAGTGCCGTGGTCGTAGGTGGCAAAGATCGGAACGACCACGCCGACGCCCTGCATGAACGAAGCCGAGATTGTCGCGCAGCAGTTTCGACAGCGCCCGCACTTTTCCGTCCACGCTCATTTCCTGCAATTGCGTTCGCCGAAAATATTGGAAGGAATGTTCGAGCACGCGCGCCATTTCCCAGGCCGTCGCGGGCACGCCCGCGATCGCCATGATCGAATGGCGATCGATCTCCAAGCACTTTGTCCGCGCGATCGTAAACAACCGTGTTGCCCGCGGTCGCGCGCCGATCGCCGGCCACGAGAACGCCGTCCGCGAAACTTGAAAGCCAGAATGGTGGTCGCTTCCGTTTGCGGCACACCACAGGCAGAGACGTTCGTGTTCACCATCGCAGGCGTGGTCGCGAGCAAACCTTTGCGCCGCAACACCGATGGGAAGTCGTCGCTGCCGCCGGAAGAAACTTGGTCGAGCGCCACGCGGTTCGTCTTTCTATTGGCCCGTCCGCTGCCGGTAACGCTTGGATTGGTTCGGATCCACCTTGCGCATCTTCTTCAAAAGATCGCGCGTGTCCGGCCGGGAAATATCAGGGGATCGCGGCCCCTCGCCGTCACCCTGCTTCGGCCCCCACGGCGTCGGCTCGACTGGACGTTGTGTGCGTTCCGGCATGAAAGAATTTACGAAATTTTGGGAGCAAAGGCAAGCCGCGCCCGCACAGCCGCAAAGATAGCTTTCCAGGCTCATCCTCGAATCACCCGGCGCGACACGCTGCCATCCCGAGTCGCGAGGGACCGCCGGATTGGCGAACCATGGGTCCAGACGACCGAGGGATCTCCCGCGCGAGCCCAATCAATGAGTAACGAAATTCCTCTTCGCACCGACGACCTTCGCGCACCGCAAGATCAGCGACCTGTCATCCCGAGTCGCGGGGGCGACGACCGAGGGATCTCCCGCCGGGACGAATCATCGAGGAACGAGAATCCCTCTTCGCACCGACGACCTTCGCGCGCTTCAGGGACGGCGGGGACGCCGCCAAGCTCCCACACACCCGTCGCGATTACGATTACGAGCACGACTCCCCTGGGCTTGCCAGTTAACTGCCCAAGTGCCAACATTCACCGATGCCACGATTGGCCGGGGGTTTTGTCGTCTTTTGGGCCGCTTTCGTCTGCCTTTCGCTGCATGGCCAAACTTTTTCGTCTCGTCCAAGCGACAGCAACGGCGCGACCGCTCAACTCCAAGCCCTGACCAAAAAGATCGACGAACAAAACACCAAGATCGATCTCCTTTCGCAGCAGATTCTGAAACTGGAGCAACAACTCGCCAACTCCCGCCCCGGCGTCATGATTGGCGAAGCCACCCCGGCGCCTGCCGCAGCTTCGACCACCACCGCTCCCGCCCCCGCGGCCGACGCAAATCATGCCGGCGCCAACACTCACACGGTCGCGCGCGGCGAAACCCTGACTGCAATCGCCAAAATGCACAACGTGACCGTGGGCGAACTGCAGAAGCTCAATCACATCGAAAATCCGGCAAAGCTGCAGATCGGCCAGACGATCGTTCTTCCCGCCCCTGGATCGTCGGCTTCCCCCTCGCCGGCTGAATAGCATGACCGAAAATCCGACTGCTCAATCCTGGTATCTGCGCAAGCAAGAGGACGCGACCATCTTCGGCCCGATGAATTTCGACCAACTCGCCGAATGGGCTCGTAACGCGCAGGTCGCGCCGCACGACTCGATTTCCACCGATCAGGTCAACTGGATGAAAGCCCCCATGCTGCCGGAGTTGGGAATGGACTGGTTAGTCGAAGTGACCAGCGAACGCTACTACGGTCCGACCACGCTGGGCGCGGTGCAGGAATTTATCCGGCTGCGCGAGATCGATGGCGAAACTTATATCATCAACGCCTGCGACGGCACGCGCAGCCAGGTGCAGGATTTTTCCCAGCTGCAGTTAGCGGCGGCCGAGGAAGCAATCGCTGAAGCCGGATCCGTCGAGGCGGCCGAACTCGCGGAGGAAAGCCCTAACGAGCCTCCGCCCAGTCGCATTGCCATCGAAATGCAGGACCGGATTCGCGATCTCGAACAGAGCCTGCGCGAAGAACGGCGCGCCTTCGAGGAATCCGAGTCCCGTTACCGTGACTTGCTTCAACGTTACTCCGAACTCGAGCAACGCCTCGGTTCCTGATCTGGGTAGCCGCTGGCTCGGCTACGACAAATGAGCGCGGCCACCTTCCGCCTCTCCTGCTCCTACTCCTACTCATGCTCGTGCTCGATCCATTAGCGCATTCGTCGCTTGCTCTGAGGCTCAGCTGATTCACAGATGACAAGTCGCATCGCCACCGTCGGGTTCGCCTTCGCGGTCGGTTGGATTGCCCGAATGACGGAGGAGATGCTAACGGCGACGGCGTGGGGCGGGCCCTTTACCATTTTCTTAAGCTGGGTCGTGATCTTTTATCTGACCCTGTTTGACGTCGGCGCAGCCATTTTGGTCGGGCAGGTGCTCCGTTTGCGCCCGATCCAAGCGGCATGGATGCAGGCCGGGTATTGGGTTCTTCTTCTCGCTCTCCCGCCACTTCTTGTCCTGATCTTCTCACGACCGCTGGGATTGAGGACGATCGAACCCGTCTCCCACTACAGCCTGATGGTGCCTCTTTGGCTCCATGCGCTGTGCTACTTTCTGATTGCCTTCGCACTGGCCAATCTGCCGCTGAAGCGTCCACCGGACTCGCCCGCTTCTTTACCTGGCCACTGACGCCTAAGGAATTTGCATCGAGGCCACGGAAATCAGATCAGGCGCTTCACATCAAGCCCATGACTCTGATGAACCGGGGAGCCAATCAAGGAGCGGCGACCTCCCGGTCGCCGACTTACTTAAACGGCGACTAGGAAGTCGCCGTTCCTTGATCCCATTTCTCATCACGTCATCGTGCAGGGCACCGAAACCATAATGCCCAATTCGAGTTTGCCCGCTGTGGAAGCCTACCGTGCCTGCGGCTTTCTTCCGATTGGCCCATCTAACGGGACCACGGCTCATTCCTGCCCATGCCGCGGCCGTCCCACCGATCGTTCCTGCTTGGCGGGCGCCGGAGAGAGTGTTAGGCCTTGGGCTGCAACCCTAACAAAGAGAAGGAAATCCCTATGAAATACATGCTCACCTGGACCGAACGCCCCCAAGGCTCTCCCATGGAATATGAGAACGCGCAGAAACGCATCCTCGAGGTCTTCACCCAATGGAAGGCGCCGGCCAACTTCAAGATCGAGCTTTTCGTCATTCGCGTGGGCGACTGGGGCGGATACATGATGCTCGACTGCCCGGATCCCACCGCCGTTCACAAGTTCTGCTCAATGTTGCCGGCTTTCGTCTTTGAGGCGCGTCCCGTAATTCCGATCGAAGACGCCGTGCGCGTCGAACTGGAGTCGATCGCCTTTCGTGACGGCCTCAAAGCCAAGTAGGCCTTGATCAGGCGCGCACGTTTCTGGTGGTCCTGCAGGATGCAACGCAGCTATGCTGCCTTCATCGTCTCCGACGGCCTGCGCCGGGACGCCGCGGTTTGTTAGGCTTATGTCGTTCGAACAGATCTCCTACCTGGCGCAGATCGTCGCTTCCGCCGGAGTGATCGTGTCGCTGGTCTTCGTCGGCCTGCAGATCAAACAAAACACCCGTGCTCTGCAACGTTCCGAGCATAACTCCACCATGGAACAGTGGACGATAATTCGGCAGGGGATCGCGCAGAACCGGGACCTGGCGGAATTAATGACGACGGGCTTGCGGGGCGAGCGCACCCTGGACGCGACGGATCAACTGCGTCTCGAGCAGATGCTGCAGGAGAATGCCTGGGCTGCTTTCCACATCTGGGAGCGAACCGAGCGAGGCATCTTTCCAAAAGGGACCTTCGAGTTTTCCTGTGGAGAACTGCTCTGCCGTATAATCAAGACCCCGTTTGGCCAGCCGTGGTGGCAGAATGCCAAACAAATTGGTTTTCCTCCGGCCTACGTCGCCGCGGTCGACGCCGTGCTGAACCAGGCCTAACGATCGGCGTCTATGTTGACCTTGAAGTGCCTCGAATGAAGCCCGTCTTTAAAGCGATCCTCGCGTTGTCGCTTGGTTGTGCCGTTCAGCTGGAAGCGAAGCCCCCCACTGCGGCGGAGCTGCGGGACTGTGCGCTTGGTCCATGCGTGACCGAGGGAAAGCACGTCGGGATCGATTACGCACAATCGTTGGATCGCGCGATTGC
Organism: uncultured Verrucomicrobiae bacterium; assembly: GCA_963746035.1. Classification (GTDB taxonomy): domain Bacteria; phylum Verrucomicrobiota; class Verrucomicrobiia; order Chthoniobacterales; family UBA10450; genus JBBRDU01. Next base: position 217,627 of record CAVUZN010000004.1, read on the forward strand.
GCGGGATCCGGCAGGGCTGGCCGCGCTTTTTCGTTTCACAGACACCGGCGGATTCGATGGCGCGGCCGCGGAAGGCCATTGCGAGATCCTCTTTGGGTTGTTGCAGCGCTGGGGCGATAAGCCGTTCGCGCAGGTCCTCCGCGCGCAAAAGAAATCCGTCCGCAAAGCGGTCTTCGATGCGGTGGCGACGTTCCCCGGCTGGAAAACAGCAGACTTCCCACGAACGAATGCGGCAGGGAAGCATTAGCGTCAGGAGTGGCGCTTCACCTCTCCGACTGGTCGGAGGATCTTGCCAAATTGTAGCGGCGGTCAGTGACATTCGGATTACCTCCGCCGTTTACCAGCTCGACAATGGCAAGGTGGAGTGGACTAACGACACGAAGTAGACAGGATTAGCGGGTTTCCGGATGACGAGGTTTGGCTGAACGATCGAACGCAGCAACCCTTGATCCTGGTTAATTCTATCTAGGTCGCGTTGGTGAAGGCTCCGATTTATGCTGCTGCCACGAAAGGTTGCCCTTAACCTGCCCTGGTGAGTTCAGTGGCAACTGACCCTGCGAAAACCCGTTCGGGCCTGTTAAAGGCCGGTTGGATTTGCTTCGGTGCAGGCCTGCTCACCTTCTGGTGTCTGGGAATCGGACTGCTAGGCCTGCTCGCCGCTTTCGTTCTCGGCATGATCGAAATCTACCAGAAGCGGCGCGGCGCATCCGTGCTGGTCGCTTCGTCAGCTTTTGCCATTCCCGTCTGCACCGTCCTCTGCGTCATCCTGCTGCCGTTCCTTTGGATCGCCTTTTTCCTGCATCAGGAACGCGCGATGATGCACCAACAAGTGCACACGTTTGTTCATCCTGCGCCCTCGACTAGAATTCAGTCCGGCTCAACACATCGCCGGCAGCCCCTAAAAAAGGACCACGCCACTGTCGCGCCAGCTGACCCGGGAAACGATGACCCAGCAAAACCAGAACAATCCGACCAATAGGTGGCAAAACGCCGCGCCCTACTGGGATAAGTACCGGTCTCTCATCACCCAGATCTTTGCGCCGTTAACGGCCGCGTTGATCGAGGCTGCGCGGATCGCGCCGGGGCAGAACGTTCTCGATATCGGGGGTGGTAGTGGCGAACCCTCGCTCACCCTTTCATCCGTGGTCGGTGCAGATGGCGCAGTCATGTTTTCCGATCCGGCCCCGGCGATGGTATCGGCGGCGCGGGGGGAGGCAGAGAAGCGCGCCCTGACGAACATTCGTTTTACCCAGTGCTCCGGCGACGAGTTGCCATTTCCGGACAACACTTTCGACGCGGCGGTGGGGCGCTTCTGCGCGATGTTTTTCGCGGATCCGCTCCAGGCGAGCCGCGAAGCACTCCGGGTTGTTCGTCCCTCTGGACGAATCGCCTTCGCCGTCTGGGGCTTTCAGGAAGCCAATCCGTTTCTCTCCAGCATCGTGGAGACGGTCGAGCAATTCGTCCCTGAAACTGCCGAAGAAGCGAGCGCGCCCGACCCCTGCCGATTCGCCGCGCCCGGCGATCTCGCCGGAATCTTGCAGACGGCCGGCGCCGCCGGGGTGACGGAGCGTCCGCTGGAATTCCGCATTCAGGCGCCGATCTCTTTCGATGAATTTTGGCGGGTGCGAACAGAGATGTCCGATACTTTGCGCGCTAAAGTTGCGCAGTTGTCCGCTGCCGAATTGGCAAGGGTGAAGGAGGCGGTGGCGGAAGCGACCTCTGCAAACTTCGCTAGCGGCACAATGGATTTCCCGGCACAGACGCTGATCGTGACAGGCGAAGTGCCGAAGACGCGCGATTAAGCAGTGCAGTGCCGCAGTCGCGACCTCGTATTCCTTTGATATGACTTTTGTTAGGCGCGGAGGAGAGCGATTTTTATGAAGCAGCCCGTGCCGGTTTGGGCCTGGCTGATTCCGGTCCTCGCCCTGGGCTGTGCTGGCGCCGCCATCGCCGTCGAGGGCGGGGCGTGGCTTGGCACCCTCTGTGGCTTTGCCCTGGCCGCGGCTGTCTTCGTGGGGGTGCACCACGCCGAAGTCGTCGCCCATCGCCTGGGTGAGCCATTCGGAACATTGATCCTTGCCCTGGCCGTAACCGCCATCGAAGCGGCGCTGATTCTTTCCATGATGGTCGCCGGCGGCAAAGACATGGCTGTGCTCGCGCGCGACGCCATCTTCGCCGCCATCATGATAATTTGCACCGGAGTGGTCGGCCTTTGTCTATTGTTAGGCGGCATCGCTCATCGTGAGCAAACCTTTCGCGTCGAAGGCGCCGGCGCCGGCGTCGCTGCCTTGATCGTGATGGCAGTGATGACGCTTGTTCTTCCTGCTTTCACCACCACCACGACGGCTGGAACCTACAGCAATTCCCAACTCGCCTTTGTCGCAATCAGCTCCGCCACGCTCTGGGCCATTTTTGTTTTCGTGCAAACGGTTCGGCATCGCGACTTCTTCATCCCGGAGGATACCGATCCGGAAACCCACGCCGAGCCGCCCACTGTCGCCAGAGCCTGGACGAGCTTTGCCCTGCTCCTCCTCTCGCTGAGCGCAGTAGTGGCTCTGGCAAAGATACTCTCCCCGACGATCGAACACGTCGTCGCTCGGGCGAACGCGCCTCGCGCGGTGGTCGGCATTGTCATCGCTGCGCTTGTGCTTCTGCCCGAGACCGTGGCCGCGGCGCGCGCCGCGCGTGCTAATCGCCTGCAGACCAGTATAAATCTGGCCGTCGGATCGGCCCTGGCTTCCATTGGCCTAACCATCCCCGTGGTCGTGATCGCGGCGATTACCTTCAAGCTTCCGCTCGTTCTTGGCCTCTCTCCCAAGGAGATGACTTTGCTGGCTGCGACCCTCCTGGTTAGCACAGTCACCCTCGGTACCGGCCGCACCTATCTGATGCAGGGCGCTGTCCACCTGGTCTTGTTCGCAGCTTATCTCTTTCTGGCCTTTGTCCCCTAACGGGCTAGGTCAGCGGCATCTGCTCTTCCAGTTCCGTCGCGGTCACGCCCTCTGCTTCCGCAGCTTCGCGGTTCCGGCGCGCCGCCCGCTCCTCCGTTCCTTCGAGGAGACTTTGCTGACAAAGCCGCGCGTACTTGCCGCCCGCAGCAATGAGTTCATCGTGGCGCCCCCGCTCGATGATCCGTCCATGATCGAGCACCAGGATTTGATCGGCGTCGATGATGGTGGAAAGACGGTGCGCGATGACAATCGAGGTGCGATGCGACATGAGGTTATCCAGCGCGCCCTGGATCAGCCGCTCCGTCGCCGTATCCACGCTCGCCGTCGCCTCGTCCAGAATCAGAATGGGCGGATCCTTCAACAAGGCCCGTGCGATCGAAAGACGCTGCTTCTCCCCCACGCTCAGCTTCACCCCTCGTTCCCCAACCACGCTCTCGAGTTGGTTCGGCAGTCGCTCGATGAACCCGCGCGCGTTGGCCGCGTCGACAGCGCGCCACAATTCCTCATCGCTGGCGGTTGGACGCCCCATCAGCAGGTTTTCGCGGATGGAGCCATTGAACAGAAAACTCTCCTGCGTCACCACCCCGATGGATTCGCGCAGCGATCGGAGTGAATACTCACTGATCGGTCGCTCATCGATATAGATCTGCCCGCTCGTTAGCTCATAAAACCGGGGCAACAAATTGACCAGGGTTGATTTGCCGGCGCCGGTCGTCCCCACCAGCGCGATCGTCTCGCCGGGCTGCGCGTGCAGCGAGACTTGATCAAGCGCCACCAGGTTCTCCGCATAACTGAAGCTGACGTTGTCATAACGAATGTCGCCGACAACGCGACCGGTAAATTCTCCTTTGTCGCTCGCCATTTCGCTCGGGGTATCGACGATTTCAAAGACGCGCTCGCCCGCGGCGCGACCCGCCTGCAGCAACTGGTTAAGCTGATGCAGCGTTCCGACTGGCTCGTAGAGATAAGCTGACAAAATCAGGAAGGCGATCAACTGGCCGAGTTGCATGGTCCCGGCGAGAACAAATTGCGTCCCGACCGCGACCAGGAAGACCACTCCGAGCGAGCCGATTAAATACATCGCCGGGTTGTAGAGTGCCCAGATGCGCATAACCACCAGGTTTGCCCGGCTCAGCTCGTGGCTGGCTCGATTGAAGCGCTTATGTTCGTTTTCCTCGCGCGCGAAACTTTTGATCTGGCGAATGCCGGCCAAATTGTCGAGCAGGAGCGAGTTCATCGCCGAGGCGGCGCGGCGTTGCTGTCGGTAACGTCGATGCGCGGTCAGCGTGTACCAAAGCGCACCGCCAGCGAGGAACGGGACCGGCGCGAGCGCGAGCAGAGTGAGCTTCCAGCTGTAGTACAACATCACCGCCAGCACGATCACGATTTGCAGAACCGCCACCGAGCCGCGCTCGACGCCGTCGATTAAGACGCGTTCAACCGAGTTCACGTCTTCGAGCACGCGCGTCATCAGGTCGCCGGTGGCGCGATTATCGAACCAGCGCAACGGGAGCAACTGAATATGCGAATAAAGATCACTGCGCAGATCGAAGATGACTTTCTGCTCGAAGGTATTGTTGATCAGAATGCGCAAGGAGTTGAGCACCTGCTGCACGATGAAGGCGACCGCCGCCAGCGATGCAAGCCACCAGAGCTGTTCCGGGTGATGCTGTCGCACTACCACGTCGACCACGCGTTGGACCATCAGGGGAGGAACCAGGATGAGCGCGGTGCCCAAAAGCGCGCACGCCATCATCGCGCTCGCCAGAAATGGATATCGCTTTAAATAGGCAAAGACGCGCCAGACCGTTTTCATGTTCCCAGCTGCCGACGTTGATTCCGGCAGACCTATTCACATTCGATGCGCTGGTCTCCGCATTCCACAGATTTCATGCTCAGGAAACAGCTCGCCGGCGTGACAGACGTTCCTCCGGTTCGTACAAAGCGGGCGCCCCACAGTTGGTAAGGCCAACGCAGCACGTCTATTGCGGGAGCCTAAAGCCAGAGTTCGGCGGGCCCGCCGCGGCATCGTTGCCTCGCCTCGACGGGTTGTGTAAAATCGCCGCCATCGCCAATCCCGTGAAAGATTCCGGCCCGGAGGTGTCCGCTTCCGCCGCTTCCATTCCCTCGATCCCCGATCATGAAGTCCTGCGCGTGATCGGCCGTGGCGCCTATGGCGAAATCTGGCTGGCCCGCGGCCTGACCGGCGCCTTTCGCGCGGTAAAAGTGGTTTACCGAACGACTTTCGAAAGTGAACGCGCCTTCCAACGCGAATTCCAAGGCATGTCCAGCTTCGAGCCGATCTCTCGCGCGCACCCCGGCTTCGTGGACATCCTTCACGTCGGCCGGACCAGCCAGTACCTCTATTATATTATGGAGCTGGCCGACGATCACCTGGTCGGCCCAAAAATCGTTCCGGAAGATTACGCGCCGCGCACGTTGAAAAGTGAAGTGGAACGCCACCGGCGTTTGTCCGCCGCGGAATCGATTCACCTCGGCATTTCTCTGACCCAGGGATTGCAGGCTCTGCACGATCACGGTTTGACTCATCGCGACATCAAACCCTCGAACATCATCTTCATCGGCGGGGTGCCGAAGTTGGCCGATATCGGGTTGGTCGCAGTCAGCGGACAAAACTCTTTCGTTGGCACCGAAGGTTACGTTCCACCCGAAGGACCGGGAACGCCGCAGGCCGATATCTTCAGCCTGGGCAAAGTTCTTTACGAACTGAGCACAGGCAAAGATCGCCTCGACTTTCCTGAGCTCGACTCGCAACTCACCTCGCGCGCGGACAAGCAGCAGTTGCTGCAATTGAATGACGTCCTGATTCGCGCCTGCGCCGGCGATACGCGCAAACGCTATTCTTGTGCGGCCGCGATGCACGCGGATCTCTGCCGCCTCGCTTCCGGGTTGCCGCCGAAGCGCGCGCCGATGAACTTCAAGCCGGCCCTCTTTACGATCGCGGCCGCGCTTCTTCTCGCCGCGATAATGTTCGGCATTTGGAAAAAAGCAAAACTCACCACCACGCCGTCGGCGGCGACTGTTCAGTTCACCGTCAACACGGACCCGCTCGGCGCCGCCGTCGCGTTGGAAGATCATTTTGCGCGCAGCCCCGCGACCTTCAAAGATCTCGACGCCCGTCGTTACCGGCTCCGCGTCATGCAGCCTGGATATGATCCAATCGAAACCGTCATCGATTTGACCAACGTCCAAAGCGCCGATCAGCGCAGCTTTCGGCTGGTGCGTAGTCGCGGCTCGGTCACGCTCGAGTCGTCACTCGCCGGCGCCAGCTATACCATGCAGAACGAGGACGGCTCCGTCGCGCGGAACGGAACCCTGCCCTCGCGCGTCATCAACATTCCGACAGGTCGTTACACCGTGAGCGCGCGGCATAACGATTGGTACATGACAGAAACCATCGAGGTGAAGCGTGGTGAAATGACCGAGCTGAAATTCACCTTCGCCACTTCGTCGGTGACCGTCACCAGCGATCCGCCCGCCGCCAACATCATTGTCGATGGCCGGCCGGCAGGTCACACGCCATTACAACTCGATCTTCCTGCGCGCGGGCACGAATTTGTCGCGCGCTTCGATGGTTGGCCGGAGGAGCATCAGTCCGTCGCGGTGAAAGCGAATCAGAAAAACGACGTCCATTTCACCTTCGCCAACGGCAGCGTCAAGATCACCAGCGCGCCGGGAGGCGCGACCATTGTGGCGAACGGGCGTGAGATCGGCCAGACCCCGTGGGTGATCGAAGACGTGAAGCCGGGCAACGTCACTTACGAGCTGCGCTTACCGGGATACAAGTCCACCTCAATTAGCGCCACGGTCGAGCCGCAGCAGCAGGCCTTCCTCGCTGCCCGTCTTGAACGCGGGCTCAGTCCGCAACCGAACCAGCCCTGGACCAATTCGTTAGGAATGAAGTTTACCCCGGTTGGCAAAGTGCGCGTCGCCGTCTGGGAGACTCGCGTCCAGGATTATGATGCCTTTTGCAATGCGACGGGCCACCGCCGCGATCCGCCCGATTTTGCACAGGGCGCCGCCCATCCGGTGGTGAAAGTGAACTGGTTCGACGCCGTGGCTTTTTGTAAATGGCTAACGACGAAGGAGCGCGACGAAAATCTGCTCGAAGCACGCCAGGGCTATCGCCTGCCGACGGATGTCGAATGGAGCGCCGCCGTCGGATTGAAAACGGAGGGTGGAAACACTCCCGAATCCCGTGACGGCAAAGTGAAAGGCGAATACCCGTGGGGTAAACAATGGCCGCCGCCGGCGGGATCGGGTAACTACGCCGATCGCTCCGCTCCGCGCGCCAAAGGCGGTGTGATTGATAATTACGCGGACGGTTTCGCCGTCACCTCTCCGGCCGGGAGTTTCAAGGCGAACGCGCTTGGACTGTACGACCTCGGTGGAAATGTTTGGGAGTGGTGCGCCGAAGGCTACAAAGGCGACAGCAGCGCTGCCGGGCGTGACTGGGGCGTTCTGCGCGGTGGATCATGGGCCACCAGCAATAAAAGCGAGCTGCAATCTTCCTATCGAAACGTCGTTGACCGCAACGAGCGCGACGTGATTTACGGCTTCCGCTGCGTGCTCTCGGACGACCTCGAGTAAATCCGACTGTCTCCGCTTCCACCTTGAACCGCGGGACGCTGACCTTAATCTTCCCGAATGGAAGCAGCTGAAGTTCCGTTGGAAGGTTTACACGAGCATATCGAACACGGCGCCAAACACGGCGCGAGCTGGATTTCCTGGGTCGCCCTGAGCACCGCGGTGCTGGCCGTGCTCGCCGCGATCACCGGACTGCTCGCCGGGTCTCGCGTGAACGAAGCGATGATGAGCCAAATCGAAGCTTCTGATCGCTGGGCGTATTACCAGGCCAAGGGTATCAAGGGCGCCGTGCTCGACGCCAAGCTCAGCTTGCGCGCCGAACCTAACGAAGCGGACAAGGAGAAAATCGAACGCTACCAGGAAGAACAGAACGAAATCCAAAAGGAAGCCAGGGAAAGGGAAAGCGAAGCCAAGCTTAGCTTTCATCAGCACGAAATCTTTTCACGCGGCGTGACCATGTTCCAAATCGCGATTGCTGTCGCGGCCATCTCCGCGCTGACCAGCAAGCGCCGCTTCTGGCTGGTTAGTCTCGGCTTCGGTCTCGCCGGATGCGTCTTTCTCGTTCTCGGCTTTATCGCTCACTGAAAATGCGCGTCCTTGCCATCGATGCATCCCTTCGCAAGACCGGAGTCGCCGTCGTCGATGGCAACAATGGCAAACCGCGCGCGCTTTATTACGGCACGATCCATAACAAGGCTGCGCTGACTTCATCTGCCTGCCTGGTCGCAATCCGCCAGCAGCTGGCCGACCTCATTCAGGAACATCAACCCGACAGTTGCGCGCTCGAGTCCGTCATTTACGTGCAGAGTTATCGCACCGCGATTCTGCTCGGAGCGGCTCGTGGCGCCGCCATCCTGGCGGCCGCGGAGAGAGGTTTGCCCGTATTTGAATATGCGCCGCGCCGAATCAAACAAGCCACGGTCGGCCTCGGCGCCGCCGCCAAGTCGCAGGTCGCGTTTATGGTTCGCGCCCTATATGGCCTAACCGAAACACCGGAGGCTGACGCGGCAGACGCCCTCGCCATCGGGCTGACTCATCTCCGCGCGCACGAAGCGAAGAAGGCCGGTCTGCCCGGTCCCGATCAAATATGACGGCTCTGGCCACACGCTGGCTCGGCCGAATCGCCTATGCCGATGCACTGGCGCTCCAGGACGAGATCGTGGCGGCAAAACGAAATGATTCGAAGCGCGCGGACGAGATTTTTCTGCTAGAACACGATCCCGTTTACACGATTGGCCGCACCCCGGACCGTTCCAGTCTCGGCAACAAATCGGGACTGCCGCATCCGCTCTTTTCCATCAATCGCGGCGGGCAGGCTACCTACCACGGTCCGGGCCAGTTGATCGGCTATCCCATTCTCGACCTGAAACATTACGGCCAGGACCTGCATCGTTACCTGCGTTGGCTGGAGGAATCCCTGGTCGCGCTGCTGGAGATTTACGGAATCCCGGCCGAGACGCGGCCCGGCCTAACCGGCGTCTGGGTTGATCAAAAAAAGATCGCCTCCATCGGGGTGGGCGTTCGTCATTGGATTACCATGCATGGCTTCGCCCTCAACGTGTGCGGCGACCTCGCGCCCTTCGCTCACATTGTTCCCTGCGGAATTTCCGGCGTACAGATGACCTCAATTCAGGTCGAAACGAGACGCGCTATTTCTGTTATCGACGTGGCCAAGGATTTTGAGAGACTGGCGGGCGACAGGCTCGTCGCGCTGGCTGCTCCGGCCGAAACGGCGCAGCGCTGACCTCCATATGCTCGCCCTCGAGGATAATTTTTCCGATGTGCTGGGGAAAGCCCAGCGCGGGCTTGGGCTATCCGACACCCAGCTGGCGGAGAAAGCGCGGGTGAATTCCCAGAAAGTGAAAAAGCTGCGCGAAGGCGAGTTCGACGAGCTCGCCTTGCTCCGGGTGGCCGGTGCCCTCGGCTTGGCCGCGCGCGCCTTGTGCGAATTGGCTGCCGGCGAGTGGCATCCCGAAAAGGTGGAGCTAAACGGACTCGCGCAAGTCACCACCCATTTCCACGACATGCTGGTGAACTCCTATCTCCTCTGGCTGCCCGGCGGAAAAGAAGCGATCGCGTTCGATACCGGCGCTGATTGCAGTGAGATGTTGAGCTTGGCCGAGAAAAACGGCGTGAAGGTTAAGCTTATCCTGCTCACTCACGCGCACCCCGATCACATCGCCGACCTCGCGCGCCTGAAGGAGAAAACGGGGGCGCCCGTTTACATTTCCTCGGACGAGCCGACCGACGGCGCCGAAGCGATCCAAGAAGGCAAAACCTTCGCGCTCGGAAAACTGCGTGTCAGTTCGCGTCTGACCTGGGGACATTCGCGCGGCGGCATGACCTACATTGTCGAAGGCCTAAAAAAGCGCGTCGCCATCGTTGGCGATTCGCTCTTCGCCGGTTCGATGGGCGGTGGCAGCGTCTCTTACGAAGAAGCCCTGAAGAACAATCTCGAGAAGATCCTCTCCCTTCCCGACGACACCGTCGTTTGTCCCGGTCACGGTCCGATGACCACGGTCGGCGAAGAAAAGTCACACAATCCATTCTTCGCGGGACAGGTTTAAGGTGGAAAAGCGGACGAGACAAGCTCGTCCCTCCACCCGCGAGTGGTCCCGGCCGGCATCTGGAGGGACGAGCTTGTCTCGTCCGCCTTCAATGCTTCGCCACGCCTTTGCTTGCGCGGACGCTCGTTCGCTCCGAGCCTCCTCTCGTGAATATCGGATTCGTGGGGGTCGGCCGAATGGGCGCCAATATGGCGCGTCGCCTGAAAGATCGCGGATTTCATGTCACCGCGCTCTACGATCAGAACCGTGGGCAATCGACGGCTCTAGCCAGTGAGTTAGGCGCAGCCGCCTGCCAGGATCTCTCCCAAGTTACCGCCGAGTCCGACATCGTCATCACGGTGGTCTCCGACGACGCGGCCATGCGCCAGATCTTTGGCCAGGACAACGACAACCTGCTCGTCAACGCCAAAGGCAAATTGTTCATCAATTGCGCCACTGTTTCTCCCGACGTTCATGTCGAGGTGGAGCAGCGCGCCGCCGCGGCTAACGCGCAGAGCCTCGAAGCCTGCATGGCTTCGAGCATTACCCAGGCGCGCGAAGGCTCGCTTTACCTCATGTGCGGCGGCGAGAAATCGGCTTTTGATAAAGCCCAACCCGTTTTGGAGGCGCTCGGCGGCAATATTCGCTTCATCGGCAAAGCGGGCGAAGCCGGCAAGGTGAAAGCGCTGGTCAACATGGTTATGAACATCAACACCGCTGGTCTGGCCGAGGGCCTGGGACTTGGGGATGCGCTCGGTCTCGACCTGACCATGCTGCGTGAGGTCTTTTCCCAAACGGGCGCCGCTTCGCGCGTGCTCCAGACTGATGGGGAAGACATGCAAAATCGTGACCATAGCGTCTTTTTCTCGGCGGCCCACGCGGCCAAGGATAGCGGCATTGCCTTGAGCCTGGCGAACAAGGTTGGGCTCGATCTCCCGCTCGCTCGCGCGACCAAGGCGCTATACGACCGGATGATCGCTGAAGGCCTTGGCGAGCTCGATAAATCCGGAATCGCCGAGCTCACTTTCAAAGATCGCCACCAACACCGCGGCGACCACATCTAACCGGCGAAACTCGCAAAATGGATTCGGGCGCGGCCAGCCAGGGGATCGGCTCGACAGAGTCTCGCCCCACCGATGGCGGTCGAATCGTCGGTGGGGCGAGACTCTGTCGAGCCGTTCACACAGTAAGGTGAAGACGGGCCGTTGCGCAATCTGCGAGCGCGATGAAACGCTGACCCGCCACCATCTCATTCCGCGCACCCGCCATCACAACCGGCGCAACAAGCGCGAGTTCGAACGGGTCGAAGTGAAACAAGTCGTCGGCATTTGCCGGTCGTGTCATTCGCAAATTCACCAACTGCTCACCGAGAAGGAACTGGAACGCGAGTACAACACCGTGGCCAAATTGCGCGCGCACCCCGGAATCGCAAAATTCGCCAGGTGGATCCGGGCAAGGCCCGCAGGTTTCAAGGCGGCCACCTCACGGTCTAACGATTATAAGAGATAAGCGCGGCGCCATTTCCTCTTCGTCGTCTTGACGCTATCGGACAAGACGTCGTATCCGGGGAGCGCACGCGCCTCGCGTGCTGTTTTCGGCGCCGTCGTCGATTAACGGCGCGGGGCGAAGAACGCCTCTTTGTAGTGGCGGTCTCCGACGTCGCACTTTTTCTCCGTTTTCGGAAGGGCAAGCTCAGCAGACAGGAGTGCGACGGTCAGAGACCGCCGCTACAAATGGAAGAGGGCGAGGACGAGAACGCACCCGATCAGACACAGCGTCGAAACAATTGCGCGCCCGGGACGGGCTCGACAGAGTCTCGCCCCACCGATGGCGGCCAAATCGTCGGTGGGGCGAGACTCTGTCGAGCCGTTCACACGTTGGTGAAATCCACGGGCGGCGACTTGAAGGCCACGAGTGTTTATACGTGGCCAGAGGCCGAGGCTGCTTGTTCTTCGCGGTGTCGTTACGCGCTCTGCTTCTCCAGCGCTTTGACCTCTTTCTTCAACAAGGCCGTCACCCGATGCCGCGCCAGATAAACTTGCCCCGTACTGACGCCTAACTCCGCGGCAACCTTCTGCGCCGGCCACTCCTTGCGCACGTAACAATCGAAAATCTGGAATTGCTTCGCATCGACCCGCTTTTTCACTCGCTGCATCGCCGCCGCGAGCAGATTCTCCTGCCACTCGCGCTCCCAGAAATCGTTTAGAGCCTCCGAACGCGGATCTTCCAGGCGCTCAATCGTCGCCGTCATGCGTGTCGCATCCTCCATTCCGCGCTTCTTCGAGTCGCCCGGCCGGCGTTTTCGAAATTGATCCGCGATCCGCCAGCGCGTGATGTGCAGGAGCCAGCCTTTGAACGAGCCGCGCGCCGGATCGTATTCGAGCTGTCCGATTTTCTTCGCTACCGTAATCACGGTTTCCTGCACCACTTCCTGCGCCTCGCTCTCGGTCAACCCGGCTCTCGAGGCCGCCGAGAAGATCAGCTTCCCGTAGGTGTCGAAGAATTCCTGCCAGTGTTTGCGGTCTTCCCAATCGCGCAGCCGCTCAACCAGGCTGCGTCGAGTGGACTGAAAAGCGGCGTTTCGCACGCCTCGTTTTAGCCAGAAGCATGGCCGAGGCAAAGATTGTTCCGGGGTGCTGAAAGATCGCTATTCGGGCTGCGTATTCAGCCCATGAAACAGTTCGTCGCCCGCGCTCACGGAAAGTTGACCGACTTCAGCCAGGGTTTATTCCGGGCGATTTCCCGCCTTGGCGGCGCTCTCTTCGGCAGCCTTTCCTGGAGCGCCCCCGGCTGGTTGAAAGGTGTCTCGGACAAATGGAGCACCTTTCATCATGCCAAGCCGCTCGTCTCCACCGGGGCGATCCTGGGGCTGTTGGTCGCTTGCTGCGGCTCGGCTTGGAGCTGGCACTATTATAAACACCTCCCCAAAGCGCATCGCGTCACCGTCCAGATTTCCGATATTCCGGTAACGAAGCTGGAGAAGGACCTGATCTTTCCATCGCTCCGGCTCACCTTTAGCGACCCGGGCGCGAACCTCGCCGATTTGCACAAAGTCCTGAGCGGCGATGGCGTCCGGCTTGAACCTTCCATTCCCGGAGAATGGCGCTGGGAAGACGATCGTCACCTGACTTTTCGGCCGAGCCAGGACTGGCCCGCCGATCAGAAGTTCCACCTCACTTTCAAGCGCTCCTTCTTCCCGAAACAGGTGATGATGGAACGGCTCAGTTACGAGCTGCAGACGCCACCGTTCACCATCGCGATCAAGGAGCTGAAGCTTTACCAGGATCCGAATAATCCGGCCCAGCGACAATTCACCGCTACTCTCGAGGCCAGTCATCCCATCGTTCGGGGCGGCCTCGAACAGCATCTCAAGCTCGCGCTCCTCGGCGGTTCGACCATCTTTCCACCTAACGAGCCGGCGCCGCATTTCACCGTCAGCTACGGTTTGCACGATCGGCTCGCCTATCTCCGCACCTCCAGGATCACCCTGCCGGGAAACGAAGATTTCCTTAAACTAATCCTGAGCAAGGGGGCGCGCTCCGTCTCGAACAATGCGGTCAGCCCCAGCGAGGCGGAAGAGAAGATCACCGTGCCGTCGGTCGCGACCGTTTTCCGCATCGGCTCCAGCGAAGGAATTATCGCGCGGAACAAGTCTAACGAACCCGAACAAATCGTGATGATTCAGACTACCAGCGACATCAGCACCGCCGAGCTGGCCCGGGCGCTTGAGATCAAACTACTACCGACCAAAAAGGATACCTGGGGCAAAGATACCGATTACGTGCCGGAGGAAGACACCGACGCGGCCGGCGATGACGAAGAAGGAAGCAGCGAAACAGGCTCCTCCACCGCCGAGAACGACGAACAGAACGAGGGTAGCGACGACCAGATTCCCGAGTCACACCAGTGGATGTCCCCTGACGCCGTTCCCGCGTACGCCTTGAAAGACGCGCACAAAATCGACTTCACCGCGCTTCCTTCATCGCGGCCGCAGGATCAAACGCACACCTTCCGCATTCGGGTTGAGAAAGCGGGCGAGCTCTACGTCCACATCCGCAAAGGCATCACCGCGCCCGGAAATTATCCGCTCGCGGAAGATTACAACGCCGTCATGCTCGTCCCCAGTCTCCCGCGTGAAGTAAAGATCGAAGGCGATGGTGGCCTGCTCGCCCTCAATGGCGAACGCAAGCTTTCTATCCGTTCACGCGGGCTGAAGGCGATTGAATACGAGGTCGCGCGTGTCGCCACTTCACAGATCAATCATCTCGTTAGTCAAACCGAGGGACGCTTCCAGCATCCGCAGTTCGCCGTTCCAGACCTGTTCAACCAGGAAAATATCTCCCGCATGGCCACCGAACATCAGTCCATCGCCATGCAAGAGCCATGGAAAGCCAACTTTTCCGCGTTCGATATTTCGCGTTACCTCGCCAAACCCGTCGACGGCGGCAGCGAGCGCGGCCTCTTCTTCCTCAGCGCACGCGGCTGGGATCCGGTTAAGAACAAGCAGGTCAAAAACGTGAAGGACGGCCGTTTCCTGCTCGTCACCGACATCGGGATCGTGACCAAGCAGGCCGCCGATAATCACGAAGAAGTCTTTCTGCTCTCAATAAAACAACAGAAGCCCATCGGCGGCGCCACCGTGCAGATCCTCGGCAAGAACGGCATTGCACTCCAGACCGCCCAGACTGCCGCCGACGGACATTGTTCGTTTACCTCCGTGGTCAAAGAAACGAGGGAGCGCTCGCCCGTCGCCATCGTGGCCCAGCTTGGCGATGACATTTCGTTCATTCCCTACGCCCGACAGGATCGCGTCCTAAACTTCTCGCGCTTCGATGTCGACGGCGTTGCTTCGGTTCTTCCAGAGAGTCTGGACGCCTTTGTCTTCACCGAGCGGGGCATCTATCGGCCCGGTGACGTGATCCACGCTGGCTTGGTGGTGAAGCGCCGCGATTGGGGCGGCAATGTGAAGGGTCTGCCGCTCGAGATTGAAGTCCTCGATGCGCGAGACACCAGGGTCCAGACCAAAAACATCACCCTTCCGGAGAGCGGCTTTACCGAACTGACCTACGAAACGGCTAACGAATCGGCCACCGGCCTCTACACCATCAACGTCTTCCTGGTTAAGAATCGCAAACGGACAACGCTTCTCGGTTCGACCACTGCCCAGGTGAAGGAATTCCTGCCGGATCGCATGAAGATCAATGCCCGACTCTCCACTGGGAGTGTGCCCGGCTGGATTAATCCCGCTGACGTGAAAGGACTCGTTAGTCTGTCCAATCTTTACGGCACCCCGGCCGCAGCGCATCGCATCACCGCGCGGATTGAGCTTTCCCCTTCCTCGTTCGGTTTCCGGCAGTTTCCCGGTTACGTCTTCTACGATTCTCTTCAGGACGAAAAAAAGGAGCACCACGAACAATCAATCGACCTCGGCGAGAAGAAGACCGGTGACGACGGAACGACCGAGTTCGATTTGAACCTGGAGCGTTTCGCTGACGCGACCTATGCCATGCACTTCATCACCGAGGGTTTCGAAGCGGACGGCGGCCGTAGCGTCACCACCGACGTAGACACGCTGGTCTCGTCCCTCCCCTACGTGATCGGCTGCAAACCCGACGCGGATTTGGCCTACGTGGAAGCAAAGACGGCACGCACGCTCGAACTGATCGCGCTGGATCCGAAACTCGAACGCACCGCGGTCGAGAATGTGACCGTCAACGTGCTTGCCCAGGATTACGTCTCAGTCCTCACGAAACAGGAGAACGGCAATTATGCGTTCGAATCGGTCTTGAAAGAGCGGCTGGTGAAAACGGACATGATCAGCGTGCCCGCCGCGGGTGCCCGCTATCCGCTTCCCACCGACGAGCCAGGCACATTCCTGGTCGAGCTGCGCGATAATCAGAACCGGCGCTTGAGCAAGACCGGGTTTTGCGTGGTTGGGCGCGGGACCACTTCGCGTTCACTGGAAAAGAACGCCGAGTTGGAGGTGAAATTGAACCGGGCGGAATACAACAGCGGCGATGACGTTGCCATCAGCATCACGGCTCCATACGCCGGCAGCGGCCTGATCACGATCGAGCGCGACCACGTTTATGCCTATCGCTGGTTCCAGGCAAGCACCGCCAGCAGCGTCCAGCACATCACCGTGCCCACGGATTTCGAGGGCAGCGGTTACATCAATGTCTCCTTTGTCCGCGCGCTCGACTCGAAGGAAATCTACGTCAGTCCGCTCAGTTACGGGGTGGCGCATTTCACGGCCAATCGCGAGAAGCGCGCGCTCAAGGTCGAGATCAACGCGCCGGAGAAAACTCGCCCCGGTCAGCCGCTGCACATCCGTTACAAGGCGGATCGACCGAGCCAGATCGTCATCTTCGCGGTCGACCAGGGGATCCTGCAGGTCACTGACTTCAAAACACCGGATCCACTAGGCTTCTATTTCCGCAAATGCTCGCTCGCCGTGCAAACCGCGCAGATCGTGGATCAGCTCGTCCCGGAGTTCTCCCTGCTTCGCGCTGCTTCCGCTTTCGGTGGCGGCGGCGACAATCAGCGCCTGAACCCGTTCAAGCGGGTCACGGAAAAGCCAGTCGTTTATTGGTCCGGCATTCTCGACGCCGACGCCACCGAGAAGGAAGTCACTTACGACGTGCCCGATTTTTTCGACGGCACGCTCCGGATCATGGCGGTGGCGGTGGCCAGGGACGCGACCGGGTCCAGCGAGCGAGAATCACTCGTTAGGGGGCCATTCGTCATCACCCCGAGCATGCCGGTGCTGGCCGCGCCCGGAGACGAATTCGAGGCCGGCGTGACTATCGCCAACAACGTCGAAGGTTCCGGTGCAGACAGCGAAATCAGTTTGGAAATCGAGACCAGCTCGCAACTGGCAGTCAACGGAACCTCGAAGCAAACCCTGCGCATTGCCGAAGGCAAAGAGCAAACTTGCGTTGTTCGCTTCAAGGTCAAGGATGAGCTGGGCGCGGCCGAGGTTCAATTCAAGGCCACTGGCGCCGGGCAGGAAACAATGCGCCGCGCCACCTTGAGCGTCCGTCCGCCGGTTCCTTTCATCACCGAAGTCCGCAGCGGCAATTTCCGCGGCGGCACCACCGACGTTCCGGTTAACGCCGATCTCTACGCCGCTTTCCGCAAACTGAACGCCACGGTTTCCAGCGTCCCCCTCGGCCTCGCGCGCGGACTGGACGCTTATCTGCAGGCATTCCCGCACGGTTGCAGCGAGCAGATCACCAGCGGCGCCTTCTGCCGGTTGATCCTCTCCGACGAAGCCGACTTCGGCCTCTCCCGCGCGGAGGTCAGCAAACAAATGGACCATACGTTCGGCGTACTCGCGCGCCGACAGAACGACCAGGGGCTTTTCGGCTACTGGGCGCCTGAGTCCGGCGATCAGATCAGTTTCGTGTCGGTCTATGTCATGGACTTCCTCACCGAAGCCAAGGCCGCGCATTTCGCGCCCTTACCTAACATGCAGGAGAGCGCCCTGCTCGGCCTGCAAAAGATGGTCAAACACGATCCGCGCGATTTGAGCGACGCGCGCATCGTTGCCTACGCCATTTACATTCTGACCCGCGAAGGAGTCGTCACCACCAATTACATCCTGAATCTGAAAGACTACCTGGAAAAGAATCAGAAAAATAAATGGCAGAATGATCTCACTGGCGTCTATCTGGCAGGCGCGCTTCATCTTTTGCAGAAGCAGGCGGAAGCGGAGAGACTAGTTCGTCAATATCATCCCGGCTCATCCGAGCATCGGGATTACAATGACTTCTGCCAGCCGCTAGGCAGCGATTCACAATATCTGGCGGTGCTGGCGCGGGAGTTCCCCGAGCAGCTCAAGCGAATCTCCGCTGACCAGCTGCAGGCTATTCTGCGACCAATCGGGGACGGTAACTTCAACACGCTTTCGGCTGCCTACGCAGTGCGCGCGCTGAAGGCCTATTCCGGCGCGATCGCGCGAGATCTGCCGGAGATGACTCTTACCGAAGTCGATGGGAACAAGACGCAAAAGGTGCTCGCGCGCGGCAGAGCTCTTTCCCTGCACCAGGACTTCTCGCCGGCGGCAAAGGCAATAAAGTTTGGCGCGGGTCGTGCCACCGCTGGCGTTGGCGCATTTTTCCAAGTGGTCACGACCGGCTACGACCGCAAACTCCCGAAGACCGCGCTGAGTAACGGGCTTGAGGTATACCGGGAATTGTTAGGCTCCAATAACCGCCCCGTTGCCAGCACTCGCCTGGGCGACCGGCTCAGAGTTCGGTTGCATGTGCGGTCGCTGACGGACCGTTCCATCACCAACGTCGCAATAGTCGACCTTCTCCCCGGCGGCTTTGAGGTGGTTGATTCTTCCGTTCACGCCGGCGTCTCAAACATCGCCGGCGTCGATTACGTCGACTTGAGAGAAGACCGCGCCGTCTTTTTCGCGGACGTCCCGGGTACGGCCTTGGAGATTAACTACGAGATCAAGTCGTGCAATCGCGGCGAGTTCACTGTCCCTCCTCCGTTCGCCGAGTCGATGTATGATCGCAACACCAAGGCCCGCGGGACCGGCGGCAAGATTACCGTCACGCAATGAAGCTGATTACGGATTACCGAATCATCCACCGCGTCTTCGCGTTTCTTTCCGGGGAGCGCCCTCGCCTCAACGAACTTTTTTCCGAAATGTTTTGGGCGAGGCGTCATCCCGCTCGCCTGTCGAAAACGCTAAGGCCCGCGATCTTTGTCGCAGCAACGCTAATGGTCATTTGGCTGTTTCTGCCAAAGCCACCGCTGCTCTATGGCATTGCTTTTTCGCAATGCGTGCGCGATCGCTCCGGCGCTCTCCTCGACGTCACGCTGACCCCGGACCAAAAGTATCGGATCTGGACACCGCTGAAGGAAATTTCTCCCGATCTGCTCGAGGCAACGCTGCATTACGAGGACAGGTACTACGCAAAACATCCCGGCGTTAATCCGGTCGCGCTTATCCGCTCTCTCGGCTCCGTCTTGCAATCCAGGGGACGAACCGGCGGTTCAACCATCACCATGCAGCTGGCGAGACTCCGCTACCATCTCTACACCAGAACCCCGACCGGCAAGCTGACTCAAATTGTCCGGGCCCTCGAGCTGGAGCGCCATTACTCGAAAGTGGAGATCCTCCAGGCCTACCTGAATCTCGCCCCTTACGGCCGCAACATTGAAGGCGCCGGCGCCGCCGCCGAAATTTATTTCGGTAAGCATCCGGCCCGCATCACCGCTCCTGAAGCCGTTATGTTAAGCGTGATTCCGCAAAGCCCCAGTCGCCGTGCCTTGCGCACGACGCGGGAAAACGCATCGGTCAGGGTCGCGCAAAATCGCTGGTACGATCGGGCGCACGCGGCAGAGGCAGGCGGCGATCTTTCACCTCGTCTTTTTGAAGCTCGCGCCACCCAGGAGCGGCAACATCTCGCGCCCCACTTTGTGCGCGCGGTCCGGCAAGGCCGGCCGCTGCCTAACGAACCGAACGGCAACGTCACGACTACCCTTGATTTGGAAAAACAGGGCCTCGTCGAGCGCCGGGTCGCTGGTTACCTCGCCCGCAACAAAGCGATCGGCTTTGAAAACGCCGCGGTCCTGCTGGCCGATTCACGCAGCATGGAGGTCCTGGCCCAAGTCGGTTCGGCTGACTTCTTCAAAGAGAAGATTTGCGGCCAGATCGACGGAACGCGCAGCCGGCGCTCGCCCGGTTCGACGCTGAAGCCGCTTCTCTACGCGCTGGCCATGGAGCAGGGGTTGATTCATCCGCTTTCAATCGTGGCCGATTCGCCGCATAGTTTCGGCGATTACAACCCGGAAAATTTCGATCGCGAGTTTCTCGGCCCGATTAAAGCATCCGATGCGCTGGCGCGGAGTCGCAACGTGCCGGCGGTCGCGCTGGCGGCAAAGCTGTCGCATCCGACGCTCTATCAATTTCTCAAGCAATGCGACGTTTCGCTCCCTCATGACGAGCGCTATTACGGGCTCGCCCTGCCTCTCGGCGCCGCCGAAGTTTCGATGGAGGATTTGGTTCGCCTTTACGGCGCCCTCGCCAACGACGGAGAACTTCGACCACTCCGTCGCCTAACAAGTCAACCTGCTTCTCCCCCACGCCGTGTTTTTTCCCCAGAAGCGTGCTTCCTCACTCTGGAAATGCTCGGGCATGTTCCCCGTCCGGAATTGAATTGCGCGGACTCGTCCGGGTCCGCTCCCGTTTATTGGAAAACGGGCACCTCCCACGGCTTCCACGACGCCTGGTCCGTGGCTGTGTTCGATCACTACGTTTTGGCTGTCTGGATCGGAAATTTCGACGGACGGCCTAACAATTCTTTTGTCGGGCGAGTCGCCGCTGCCCCTTTGCTTTTCCAGATCATTGATTCACTGCGCGCAGCCTCGTCCGAGCCGGCGCAGACCCACCTGCCGCCGGCAGACGCCAACCTGAAGCGCGTGGAATTTTGCGCCGTCTCCGGCCAGCTTCCGGAGCCCTGGTGCCAGCAGCGAATCGAGGGCTGGTTCATCCCCGGTGTCTCGCCGATCAAGACCTGCGAGATCCATCGCCAGGTTCTGGTCGATAACGCCACCGGTCTGCGCTTGCCTGCCGAAGACGATGTTCATCGATGCCGGACCGAGGTGTTTGAGTTTTGGCCGAGCGATCTGGCCGCTCTTTTTGAAAAAGCGGGATTGCCGCGCCGCGCGCCCCCACCGTTTCTTCCCGGAACGGAACCGAGCGGTCTCGGCGACGGCCACGCGCCGAAAATCATCGGCTTCCAGGACGGCGTCCGTGCACGTGAAATCGCGCTCGCCGGCATGCGCTCCGGGATTGTTCCTTTGCGTGCGCAAACTGACGGAGACGTTCGCGATGTTTATTGGTTCGCCGATCGCTCATTCCTCGGCAAAGCCGCCCCAAACGAACCCGTCTCGTGGAAGCCGCGGCAAGGAAGCTACGAATTGACCGCGTTGGACGACCGCGGCCGTTCCGCCAGTTGCAAAGTCATCGTGCGTTAGCACTGCAGCGCGAGCCGCCTACAAGCCGTATGGAATGTGGGAGCGGCTTTGGTGCCGCGATGTCGGAACACTAAGGTCCCTCCCACATTGGGGCCTTCGCGCGACTTTTTCGCGGTTGAACTGTTCCGCTGCCGATACCAGCGTAGCTGCGATGTCGCGCGACTACACATTGCAACGGCCAAAGGGCGCGACTTCGATTCACATCGACTACGCGAAGGAGCTCAATGAGCAACAATACGCCGCCGTAACCGCTTCGCCCGGGCCTCTTTTGGTCATTGCCGGCGCCGGCTCCGGCAAGACCCGAACGCTGACCTACCGTGTCGCCTATCTCCTCGAGAACGGCATCGATCCGCGTAACATTCTCCTCCTCACCTTCACCAACAAAGCCGCGCGCCAGATGCTCGACCGCGTCGCCAGTCTTCTCCCGGTCGATGCCACCGGTTTATGGGGCGGAACATTTCACTCGATAGGCAATCGCATGCTGCGACGACACGGTCGCGCCCTCGGTTATTCGAGCGGGTTCTCCATCATGGACCGCGAAGACCAGAAGGATCTGATCAATACCGTGGTCGCGAACGCCGGCATCGACCCGAAAGAGATCCGTTTTCCGAAAGGCGACGTTCTCGCCGAGATCTTCAGCTTTGCCATCAACACCGAGCAGCCGATGGAGGAGATTCTGGCAGAGAAGTTTGCCTACTTCCTGCCTCTGCTCGAGAAGATCAAAGATGTACAGACGCGCTATGAGCAGAAGAAGAAGGCGACGAACTCGATGGATTTCGACGACCTGCTCGAAAAGGCGCTGCGCATGTTGAAACAGAACCCGGAGATTGCCGGCTTCTATCGCCGCCAGTTTCAATTCGTTTTGGTTGATGAATATCAGGACACCAACAAGATCCAGGCTGACCTGATCGACACCATCGCCGAGGAGCATGGCAATGTCATGGTGGTGGGTGACGATGCACAGTCCATCTATTCGTGGCGTGGCGCCAACTTCCAGAACATCCTGGAGTTTCCCAAGCGCTATCCCAAGGCGCAAGTTTTCAAGATCGAGCTGAACTATCGCAGCGTCCCTGAAATCCTGGAAGTGGCCAACGCGGCGATAGAGCCTAACGTCCGCCAGTTTCGTAAACATCTTACCGCCACCCGCGATTCGAAATCATTTCGTCCCGCCCTGGTCGCATTAAACGACGGCAGCGAACAGGCGCAATTCGTCGCGCAGCGCATCCTCGAATTGCGCGATGAAGACATCGAGCTGAGCGACATCGCAGTGCTTTATCGCGCGCATTACCACGCCATCGAGTTACAGCTGGAGCTGTCCCGCCGCGGAATTCCCTACCAAATCACCAGCGGTGTTCGGTTTTTCGAACAGGCCCACATCAAGGACGTGATCGCATTCCTGCGCGTGGTCGCCAATCCGCGGGACGAAGTCGCCTTCAAACGCATGTGCAAACTGCTGCCGGGCATTGGCAACCGGAGCGCGGACACGATCTGGAACGCCTGGGAGAAGGGCCTCAACGAACAGGGCGAGATCACTTCCTGGAACGAGCGCCTTTCTGCCATCCCAGTCGGCGCCAAATCAAAGAAGTCCTGGGCGCAGCTCGGGCACACCATGGAAGAAATCGCCCCCGGCGGTAAACCGAATCCGCCATCAGAAATGATCACGTCTGTCCTGGAGGCGATCTACGATGACTACGCGAAGGTGAACTTTACCAACTACGAACTGCGCAAAGAGGATCTGAACCAGCTGGCGGCTTTTGCCCGCCAGTTCAAGGACCTCGACGAGTTCCTGGCGCAACTCGCGCTCATCAGCAATGTCGATGCGGAAGCTGCGCCGCAAGCCGGCTCCGACAAAGAAGCGGTGAATCTTTCTACCGTTCACCAGGCAAAGGGTTTGGAATTCCACACCGTTTTTGTCATTTGGCTGACCGACGGAATGTTCCCGAGTAGCCGCTCGCTCGATACCCGGGATGCGCTCGAAGAAGAACGACGCCTTTTTTACGTCGCGATAACCCGCGCGCGTGATGAACTTTATCTCACTTATCCGCACATGCGTTTGAACGCAGGTTACGGCGATGTATTTCAGCGGCCCTCGCGCTTCCTCAAAGAAATCCCCGAGAAGCTCGTCGAAGATTGGAACGTCAAGCGAAGCTAGGCTTCGCTAATGCCGAAGCTCGAATGTCGAATGACGAAGGAATGACAAAGCACAAAATGCTAATTCGGCATTCGGTCATTCGGATTTGTTTCGACATTAGTCATTCGGATTTCGACATTTCGTCGCGATGAAACTCGATCCGGACAGGAAGATCGCGGGCCTTCTTGTGCCTTTATTCGCTCTGAGGCGCGACGATGATCTCGGGATCGGCGATCTCGCTGCACTGCGCGAGTTCATCGACTGGTCCGCCGAGCTCGGGTTTCACCTGGTGCAGTTGCTGCCCATCAATGAAGTCGGCGGCGACAACAGTCCCTATAACGCCATCAGCTCGATGGCGATCGAACCGACTACACTTTTCCTCGGTCCCGGATCTCCAGCCGACCTGACCGAACAGGATTTTTCCGAAATCACCGAGCCGGCCAACCTGGATCGCTTCCGGCGC
Source organism: uncultured Verrucomicrobiae bacterium (assembly GCA_963746035.1). Lineage (GTDB taxonomy): Bacteria > Verrucomicrobiota > Verrucomicrobiia > Chthoniobacterales > UBA10450 > JBBRDU01. The sequence goes on from CAVUZN010000004.1 coordinate 241,324, forward strand.
GGCCCGATCAATTATCGCCGGGTTAAGCGGCTGAAACGCGCGCTTTTGGAAAAAGCCTTCGAAAATTTTTTGGCTTCCGCCACCCCGGAACGACAACAGGAATTCGCTGCCTTCGCAGAGGCGGAAAAAGCATGGCTCGACGATTACACGCTGTTCCGAATGCTGATGGAGCAGAATCACGGCGAGATGTGGGACGAATGGCCGGAGGAGCACCGCGCCCACGAAAAAGCGCGGACCTGGCTGCAAGGCTTGCGTTCCGATCGACGCGCGCGGCTGGAAAAACGCCGGCGCTTCTTCGCCTACGTGCAATGGGTTGCCTACGCTCAATGGAAGGAGATCAAGAGCTACGCAGAGGAACGGGGCGTCGCGCTGATGGGCGACATCCCTTACGGCGTCAGCTATTACAGCGCGGACGTCTTCGCGCAGCCCAACGAATTTAAGCTCGAGTGGTCTGGAGGCGCGCCGCCGGAGCCTTATTTCAAGGACGACGAATTCACGCAGAAGTGGGGACAGAACTGGGGCATCCCCGTCTACGATTGGAGCGCGATGAAGACGAATGACTTCGCCTGGTGGAAACGTCGCGTCACCGGCGTCCGACATGTTTTCCATGTCTTCCGCATCGATCACGTCCTTGGCTTTTACCGCATCTACGCTTTTCCATGGCGGCCGAAACTCAATGAAAGTTTTCTGCCGCTTAGCTGGGAGCAAATGCTGGAGCGCACCGGCGGGAAATTCCCTCACTTCGTTCCGCGCGATGATGAAAGCCATGAGAACGCCCAGGGTAATTGTCAGGAAGGCGAGACTTATCTGCGCGCCATTCTAAGTGCCTGCGGCGAAACCCGGCTGGTCGGCGAAGATTTGGGCACCGTCCCGAATTATGTCCGGCCGAATCTGCATTCGTTAGGTATCGCCGGCTTTAAGATCCCGCAATGGGAAGTACAGCAGGAGCAGGTCGTTCCGGGCGAAACTTACGACCGCCTTGCTGTCGCCACCTACGCGACGCATGACCACATGCCGTTACGGCAGCTTTGGGAAGAAGCTTTCCAGGTCACCACCGCCTTCAGTGATCAGGCCCGGACAGATCTTTGGCGCATCGCCGGCTTCGCCCGGCTTGAACCATTTGGCCCGGAAACGGATTTCGATCGTGAATTCTATCCCGCCATCATGCGGGCACTCTTCCAAAGCAACGCCTGGATCGCGGTCGTCATGATCACCGATCTGCTCGCATCGCGTGATCGCTTCAACGTCCCGGGCACCGATGCCGGGACCAACTGGACCCGGCGACTGCGGCCCACAGTCGAGGGGTTGAGACGGACGCGCTCAGTTCGTTCGAAGACGCGCGTCCTCCAGCAATTGTTATCGGAGAGCGGGCGCGCCTGACCGGGAGATAAAGTCGGGTTTCACCCGGCGGCGGATTCGACCTTGCCCGGCACCGCGTCTGAGGCAAAGGGTTGGTATGCAAGCTCCGATCAAAGTCGCAGTCACCGGTGCCGCCGGGCAAATTGGTTATTCCTTACTCTTTCGCATCGCTTCCGGCTCGATGTTCGGCCCGGAGCAACCGGTTTCCCTTAGCCTCATCGAAATTCCCCCCGCCCTTGGAGCACTCGAAGGCGTGGTCATGGAGCTGAAGGATTGCGCTTTTCCGTTGCTGCATTCGATCACCCCAACCTCTGATTTAAACGAAGGATTTCGTGACGTGAACTGGGCCCTCCTCGTCGGCAGCATTCCGCGCAAGGCCGGGATGGAACGCGGCGACCTCCTCGGCATCAACGGGAAGATCTTTATCGGGCAAGGGCAGGCCATTCAAAAGAATGCCGCCAGCGACATCCGCACCCTGGTGGTGGGAAATCCTTGTAACACCAATTGCCTGATCGCGATGAACAACGCCAAAGACATTCCGCGCGAGCGCTGGTTTGCCATGACCCGGCTCGATGAGAACCGCGCCAAAGCGCAGTTGGCGGAGAAAGCGGGGGTAGAAGTCACACGCGTGACCAATATGACGATTTGGGGGAACCATTCCGCCACGCAATATCCCGACTTTTATAATGCAAAAATCGATGGCCGACCGGCGACCGACGCCATCAAAGACGAGTCATGGCTGAAAGAGACATTTATCGCGACGGTGCAGCAACGCGGCGCCGCCATCATTAAGGCGCGCGGCCTGTCCTCGGCCGCTTCCGCTGCGAACGCGGTGGTCGATACCATTCGCTCCCTGACAACAGACACGCCCAAGAATGATTGGCACAGCGTCGCCGTCTGCTCCGACGGAAGCTACGGCGCCGACAAAGGGCTCATTTCATCCTTCCCCATTCGAAGCAGCGGCGGCAAGTGGGAAATCGTGCAGGGCGTGCCGATTAACGACTTCAGCCGACAACGGATCGACAAATCCGTCGCGGAACTGAAAGAAGAGCAGTCGTTAGTTGGCGAGCTGCTCAAGGGCTAAGACGCGTCCCATCTTATCCGGGGAGCGCAAGGGGCCGCCGGATTGGCGAACATGGGCCATCGCCCTCGCGTGCACATTGCGGCGCCCTCGCCGCAATGATCCCCTACCGAGGAGAAGTTCGCGATGGCGAGGGCGCCATCGCCAGCACGCGAGGCGCGTGCGCTCGCCGACCCCGATCCCTGCCGGAAGGGACCGCTTCTGCCGCGCTCTTCCGACTGCATCCGGGGAGGGCGTGCGCCTCGCACGCCATTTCCGGCGCCCCCGCCGGAAAACTAAAGTGAATGCCCCCATAATCTGATGGCGAGGGGGCCATCAGTGGCGCGCGAGGCGCGCGCCCTCCCCGGACAAGGAGACGCAGCGCTTACTTCAACTTGTTGCCCGTCAGTTGCTCGAACGCTTCCAGATATTTCGCGGTCGTCTTCTCGATCACCTCCGCGGGGAGCCTCGGCCCAGGCGGCGTCTTGTCCCAGTCCAGCGTCTCCAAATAATCGCGCACGAATTGTTTGTCGAAGCTGGGCGGACTTTGCCCAACCACATACCTCTCTTTCGGCCAGAACCGGGATGAATCCGGCGTGAGACATTCATCGATCAGGACCAGATCGTCGCCCGCTTGGCCAAATTCGAATTTCGTGTCGGCCACGATGATTCCCCGCTCGGCTGCATACGCGCTCCCCTCGCTAAATATGCGCAGACTTCTCCGTCGCACCTCTTCCGCTTTTTCTTTCCCCAGAATCTGCGCGCATTCGGTCATCGAAATGTTGAGGTCGTGGCCGCTCTCGTTCTTGGTCGACGGCGTGAAGATTGGTTCAGGTAATTTCGAGGCAAGTTGAAGTCCGGGCGGCAACTTTTCGCCGCACACGCTCTGCGCCTCCTGGTATTCCTTCCATCCTGAGCCCGCCAGATACTGGCGCACGACGCATTCTACCGGAAGCGGCGTGGTCTTTCGCACCAGCATTGAGCGCCCGATCAGTTGCGCGCGAAACTCTTTCAATTGCTCCGGATACTCTTCGAGGTCGTCGGTGATGAAATGGTTTGGGACCTCACGAAAACGTCGGAACCAAAAGGCAGAAATCTGGTTTAGCACCGCGCCCTTAGACGGAATCGGGTCTGGCAGAATCACATCAAAAGCAGATAGCCGATCGGTTGCGACGAAGAGAAGCGTCTCTCCGAGGTCGAAAACTTCCCGCACTTTGCCGCTGCGCAGTTTCGGGATGCCCGGAAGATTTAGGGACGACAGCGCGGCTCCGGGCATTTCTGGAATCTTCGCAAAGGGAGAAGTAGGAGCAAGTCAGGGTATGTAGATAAACGATGCTACCTCTGGAATTGGCGATCATCGGCGGGGTGAGATTCTGTCGAGCCGCTCCCCGTTCGACATTATCCAAGAGAGACCGAACATTCTCCCGCAATGGCCGGCATCGTCATCAAACCGCGCGCGCGCATCCTGCATGGGCACGACTGGGTTTTTTCCAGCGAGGTTCTGAAGGTTTTTGGCAAACCGCAGGACGGCGACGTGATCTCACTCAAGGATGGGCGCGACCACCTCGTCGGCAGCGCCATTTACAATTCGCGTTCGCAAATCGTGGCCCGCCGCTTTTCCAGGCGGAAACAGGCGCTCGATCTCGACTTCTTCCAGCGTCGCTTCGAGCAGGCGAAAGAATATCGCGACCGGCGCGGAGTCGATCCGAACCTCTGCCGGCTAATCTGGGGCGAGAGCGACGGTTTGCCCGGGATCATCGTCGATCGCTTTGGCGACTATCTCGTTCTGCAAACCCTGACCCTGGCGATGGACCAGCGGAAAGACCTGATCGTCCAGGCATTGCGGGACGTGCTTGGCGACATCGCCATTGCCGAACGCAACGACGCAAGCGTCCGGACAACCGAAGGCCTTCCCCTTCAGAAAGGAATGCTGCACGGGGACGCTCCGAAAGAGCCAATCCGGATCAAGATTGCGTCCGGCGGTAAAGAACTGCGCTTTGCGGTCGATTTGCTCGGAGGCCAAAAGACCGGCTTCTATCTCGATCAGTTACCTAACTATTTTCCGGTGGCCGAACAGGCAGCCGGGAAACGCGTCCTCGATTGCTTCACCGGCCAGGGCGGATTTGCCGTCGCCTGCGCGAAAATCGGGGCGGCTTCCGTCAGCGGCGTGGAAGGAAGCGCGGAGAGTCTGGCGCTGGCAAAACGAAACGGGGATCTGAACGGCGTGCAGGTCGACTGGATCGAGCGAGACGTGTTCGAATTCCTGCGCTCGGCTGAGAAAGCTAAGGCGGAGTATGACATCATCATTCTCGATCCGCCGTCGTTCACCCGCAGCAAAGGCAAATTGCATGACGCCATGCGCGGATATCGAGAGCTACACGTGCGCGCTTTCAAGTTGCTCTCGAAAAACGGATTACTCGCCACCTTCTCCTGCTCGCATCATGTCAGCGACGCGATTTTCCTGGAGATGATCTCTGCCGCGCTGGTCGATGCCCGCCGCTCCGCGCGCCGTCTGCGCCGGTTCGAACAGGCGCTCGATCATCCGGTGCTCCCGACGATTCCGGAGACCGAATATTTCAAAGGATACTTTCTCGAAATGATGCCGGGCCGTTAACGGATGCCCTCGGCGCAGAAAAGAATCTTTTCGTAAAACGCGTCGCGAAAATTCTGGAATTATCAGAGCGCGCCCTTAATGTGTGCGAAAGCAGTCGGAGGGCGTGGCCGATTTGTTGAATGCGAAAATTTACCATGGCTGAAAAGATCCGACCGATCGAACAAATGCTCGAATTAAATGAGGACAACGTCAGCCCCGAGCATCTTGATACGCAAGTGCAGCGGGCGCAGGAAGCACTGCTCTCCCTCAAGCGCCAGCAGGAACAGATCGAAAAGCAGAAGCGCGAGCTCGAAGAGCTGAGCCGCCGGCAGGAAGAACTCGAGCGCGGCCGCGCCGAGATGAGCGACAAACTCACCCGCTCGCTCGTTATTCTCGAGCGAGAGGCTTACGACACACAAAAGAAGCTGGAAGCTCTGCGCGCCACGCGGGAAAGCTTTGGACAGCATCTGGAATTGGTCGAAGCGATCGATCCGAAGAGCTGGAATCCGGCCGATCTGCACAAGGAATTGAGCCGCGCCCTAAGCACGGTCGACGACGCGCGCGCGGAATATAGTGCGCAGCGGAGTCGGCTCGAAGCCGGCGACAATTCTGACACTGAAGTGATGCTGCCCGACGGCTCATCCGACGGATCCGGCCTGCTCGCCGGCGGCAGAACCTTCGGCCAATGGATTCAAGTAGGTCTTGCTCTTAGCCTGCCTTTGATTGTTTTCGGGGTGATCGCGTTGATCATCTTCGCCTGGCTGGCCTCGAAGCCGACGCCGTAATCCATGCTGCGACGCCCGCGCAAGTCGGCCACCACTCTCGATCACACCAAAGACGAGCTGGCTCGCCAGGAATCCGAGCTGCGCCAAAAAATGGCGGAGCTTGAACAGATGATCGCGGAGGCGCCGCGCGTGGCCGAAGAACTGACCCGTCAGAATCGGGAGGCGCTGCTCACTCGCGCCAGTGACGGCAGTCGCCGCCTCGACGTCGCCATTTCTCTCCAGGATAAGCGCTACGGGGAAGGCACGGAACGTTCAGGTCGGCGGCCGAGTTTGCGCAAGGAGCGCCGCGAAGGGCGCATCATCTTTGTTGTTTTGCTGATCGCCCTGGCCGCGGCCGTTCTTTGGCTAATCACCCACCTGCAAAATTTTTGAGATGAGCGCGCCGGAGAAGATCGATGTGCGCTACGTGGCCAACCTTGCCCGACTGAAGCTGACCGAGGAGGAGGCATCCCTGTTCCAGGAACAGCTTCGAGAGATCCTTCGTTACATGGAGAATCTGGGCGAAACAAAGATCAACTCGGCGACCGAAACCGCCCCGGCGTCTAACGAGTTTCGGGACGACGCGGCGAAAGCCTGGTTCTCCGCGGAAGAAGCACTTCAGAACGCGCCGCGTCAGCGCGACGATCTTTTCATCGTTCCAAAGGTCGTGGAATGACCGGCGCCGAGTTGACGGCGCTGTCGTTAACCGGGGCGCAGCGCGCGCTGCGCAATCGCGACGTTTCGCCGCGCGAATTACTGGATGCTTTAATTGCGCGGATCGAACGGGTTGATCCCCAAATCGGCGCTTATCTCAGTGTCGATCTCGAGGATGCGCGAAAAGCAGCCGATGACGCGGACGTCACGCTTCCGCTGGGAGGCTTGCCGATCGCGGTCAAAGACCTGATCAATGTCCGCGATCAGCCTTGCACCTGCGGCTCGAAGATCCTTGGCAATTATCGCGCACCCTATGACGCCACCGTGATCACCCGCTTGCGCGAAGCCGGCGCCATTCCTTTCGGGAAAACGAACCTCGACGAATTCGCCATGGGCTCATCGACCGAGCATTCTGCTTTCAAGCGCACGCTCAATCCCTGGGATTACCAGCGCGTTCCTGGCGGTTCCAGTGGCGGTTCGGCCGCGGCGGTGGCAGCCGATGAAGCCTTTGCCGCGTTGGGTACTGATACCGGCGGCTCTGTTCGGCAACCCGCAGCTTTCTGCGGAGTCGTTGGACTGAAACCCAGCTATGGCCGGGTCTCGCGCTTCGGCGTGACCGCGTTCGCCTCCTCGCTTGACCAGGTTGGACCCCTGACGAAATCAGTGAGCGACGCCGCCCTTTTGCTCGGCGCCATCGCCGGTCACGATGCGCGTGAGGTCACCTCAGCCCGCGAAGCCGTGCCTGACTACTCGGCGATGCTCGGTCGCGAGATCAAGGGCCTTCGACTCGGTGTGCCTCGCGAGTATCGCGGCGACGGGATCGACCCCGAGGTCAAGAAAAGCTTCGAAGCAGCGCTCAACCATCTGCAAAACCTCGGCGCCGAAATTAGTGACGTCACTCTGCCGAATACCGACAAGGCGATCAGCGTTTATTACATCCTCGCTCCCGCCGAAGCCTCGGCCAATCTCGCGCGCTTCGATGGTGTTCGTTATGGCCATCGTGCCTCCGACGTCGCCAACATCGGCGAGCATTATTCCGAGACACGCGAGCAAGGCTTCGGGCCGGAAGTAAAACGTCGGATTATTCTCGGCACTTACGTTCTTAGCGGGGGCTACTACGATGCTTACTACGACCGCGCGCAAAGCGTGCGTCGTTTGATTCGGCACGATTTTCAAAACGCTTTCGCCGAGGTGGATTTGCTCGTTTCACCGACGACTCCGACCGCGGCGTTTCGTCTCGGGGAACGCGAAGCCGATCCCTTGCAGATGTATCTCGCCGACATTTTCACAATCGCCGCCAATCTCGCGGGAATTTGCGCGATCAGCGTGCCGTGCGGTTTCGATTCCAGTAGCGGACGGGATCTGCCAGTGGGCCTGCAATTTCTCGGGCGAGCCTTCGATGAAGGACGTCTTCTTCAGGTCGCGCACGCCTACGAACAGAGTAGCGAGTGGCACAAGCGCCGGCCCGTATTGTAGGGCGAGCCGAAGACGGGATTTGAACCCGTGACCTACGGTTTACGAAACCGTTGCTCTACCAACTGAGCTACTTCGGCGCAGGGACCAACGGATGGGTGAACCAGGGTTGGCGGGCAAAGATTACACCCGCTCCGCTCGCGCACAAGTTCCGCCCTGTTCGAGCCAGAAGCACCGAAAGGCCCGGCCAGTTTGGCGGAATCCGACCGCCCGCCTACAGTCTTCGCAAATGAATCGCCTGGAAGAAATCCTTCAGACCAAGCGCGCGGAGATCGAGAATTTGCGCGCGCGCGGCGACGCGATTCGGCGGGCCGCATTGTTGCGGAACAATTTCCGGAGTTTTAAGAACGCTTTAAAGCGGACGGACGCGACGCTGGCCATCATTGCCGAGGCGAAAAAGGCCTCACCCTCGGCGGGAGTTATCGTGCCGGACTTTGACCCGATCAAGATCGCGCGGAGTTACGAGAGCTCAGGGGCGGATGCGATCTCGGTGTTAACCGATCAAAAGTTCTTTCAAGGCAGTGTCGAAAATCTCCAAAACGTCCGCGCTTCTGTCAGCGTGCCCGTCCTCCGAAAAGATTTCATCGTCGATGAGATCCAGATTGCTGAAGCGGTCACGGCCGGCGCCGATGCCATCCTTTTGATTGTCGCTGCACTCGATCAGGAGACGCTCCTTCGCTTGCGCGATGCCGCCGCAACTTACCAGGTCGACGTTCTCGTCGAAGTTCACTCGCTCGCAGAAATGGAACGCGCGCTGGAGGCTGAGGCGGAAATCATCGGCATCAACAACCGTGATCTGACCACGTTGACGGTCGATCTGGCGGTCACCGAAAAATTGAGCGAGGAAATCCCGGCCGACGTGATCGGCGTGAGTGAAAGCGGGATCAAAACCGAGGACGATCTGGAACGAATTCGAGACTGCGGCATGAATGCGGTCCTGATCGGTGAATCATTCCTGCGCGGCGAACTGACGCTCAATCAGATCCGCCCCACCGCAGGAAAGACGCGAGCGAACGATTTCGCCTAACGCACCACGCCAATCTCAGCGCGGCGGTTTTTGGCCCAGGCCGATTCGCTGTGGCCTTCGTCGGCCGGCATCTCGGCACCGAAGCTGACGGTTTGAATCTTTCCGGAGTTGGCGCCCGCCGCGATCAGTGCCTCACGAACGGCGCCGGCGCGACGATCCCCGAGGCCGCGATTGTACTCCGCGGTGCCGCGCTCGTCGGTAAAACCTGCGACAATGATTTCAGCTGAGCCATCCTTCAAAAACGCCGCGATCTCTTCGATCTTACCCAGCTCCGACGAGCGCACGGTTTGGCTGTCAAAATCAAAAAAGATCGGGCGGAACCGGCCCCGCTGCACATTCCCGCCGAAAAATGAGGTGCCTTCTCGCCGCTCCGGCAATGGCGTCCCATTAACATAATCACCGGTGCTGCCGGCAGACTGTCCGCTGCTACTCCCGTTCTTGCTGCAGCCGGCGGCAAAAAAAGTCGCCAACGAAAGCAGCGCCAGGAAACAAGGTCGTGCAGGAGCGAAACGGGGCAGTCGAGTCATCTTGCGGGAGAAAATAGTGTCTGCTGCGAGCGGCGCAACCGACACTCATATTCAGCCGCCGAAGAGCCGGCGAAAGAATCCTTCCGGCTTCACCCCTTCGGGGCGCGCCACCAGCACCGGGCAACTGGCGCGGTTCAAGATGCTCCGGGTCAGATCGCCCATGATGTAATGCCTAACGATTCCGGTGGCACGAGTGGAACCGGCCACAATCATGTCGTGATTGCCTTCCCCGACCTCGCGAAAGACCTGATCCAAAACCAAGCCGTGCCGAATTCGCACCGTCACCTGGACGCCCATCGCCTCCAGGTCCTCTTTTTGCCGCGACAGATTCATTCCGAGTTCCGAGCGCGACTGCAACAGCCGCTCCAGGTCTTCCTCCATCTGAACGAAGCCCGCATACATCGCCGGGGGTTCCGCCATCACGTGCAGAAGCGTCACTCCGGCGCCCAACCCGGCCGCGATCGTCCCGGCTAGGCGCACGGCCGGGCCGATGAATTTCTTGCCACCGGTGCAAACCAGCAGGTTCTTCATCGCCATCGAAGCCGAACAGCCAATCGCCACCAGCACAGGCGGCGCGATCGACTTGATCACCTCATACGTTTTCGGCGAACGCCAATACGGCCCTTCCTGGCTTTTTTCTTCCGCACCGATGACGACGAGGTCGTAGGCGTTCTCCACCGTCTCGTTCAAGATCTGACGGATCGGGTCCCCTTTTCCGAGAACGATGCGCGGCTTGGCCCCGTTGACCTGTAAATCGTTTGCCTCACTCTCCAACGCCTGGCTCAGCGGTTCCTCGTGCGCCGGCCGCTCGGCGATCCCGAGCAAAGTAATTTCGGCGGAAACGCGGCGCGCCAGGATGCCGCCCAGTTGTGCTGCCTGGTCGGCTGCGGGCAATCCATTGCTGCAAATCAGAATGCGCATGACTAGACCTTGTGACCGGTGAGGAGCGCGTAGACGACCACGGCCGCGCCAATCAGGGGCAGAGGAACGAAAAAGAGCCGGATTTTCGGCCCGGCAAAATATTGCGTCGCAATCGCGCCAATCTGCGCGCCGATAGCAGCCCCCGTATGCATAACGAGCGCGATCAGGATATCCACGTTCCCTTTGAGCGCGTGAGAAAACGTTCCGTAACTGGCGGAGATGATGATTTCGAACAAGTCCGTCCCTACCGCCAGGTGGGTCGGAACGCCAAGGACGTAAATCATCGAGGGCATGCGGATATAGCCGGCTCCGCCCCCCAGAAATCCACTGAAGACGCCGCCGACAAATGCGACACCGACAATCACCCAGACAGAGATCGATTTTACGCCCGAAACCGGGAGCTCAATCATCGGAGGCAAGTGCAGCGCCTGGATCTTCTTGGCGATGTGAGCGAAAGCGGTGTGATCGCGCTTCTTCGATTGCGAGCCGGTGCGCTTGGTCCGCATTGTCTTCCAGCTTTCCCAGATCATGAAGGCGGAAATGCTTACGTAGACGATGACGGCGACCAGACTGACCACGAAGTCTACCTCGCCGGCGCGCTTGAGCGCCTGGATCAGTTGCGCGCCGACTTCTGCGCCGACAATCGTGCCGCCAGCCATGATAAAGCCGAGACGGAAATCGATGTTGCCCAAGGCACGATGAGTTCGCGCCGCCACCACCGATTTCCCGACAATGTGCGCCAGATCCGTGCCGACCGCGAAATTCCACGGCAGCCCGACGAGACGAAGAGCTGGGCCAGCAATAAAACTCCCGCCGACACCGAAGAACCCGCCGAGAATACCGATGATAAAACCGACGGCCGAGAGGTAGACCGGGCTGATCTGAATATGCGAGATCTGAAAATCCACGCGTTTACTCCGACCAACCGCGAATTAGCCGCAGCAGGAAACTAGTGACAAACTCAAGCAGAACAGCCTGGCCGAGGATCAAAAATATCGCGAGCAAGGCGTATGAAACCCGGTGATGCTGGTAGAGGGGGAGCAGCCACTTCCCGAGAAAATGGAGCACGAAGAAGAAATACGTCACCACCAGCACGGCGTAGACGACCAGCTCGATTGCGAAAGCCTTGAGAGTGGAACCAGTCTCTTTTTTCATAGCCGGAGCGGCTTCGTCACCTTCACATCGCGCAAAAGCGGCTCTTTGGCCGCGCCTCCCGATGGTTTCAGCTGGAAATCCTTGCACCAGCCCGCTTTCATCCTAACGTTCCAATCCACCACGGCAATTTATGGCAGACGTCGCAAATAAATACGCTGAAAACGTTGACGGAAAATTCTATGTCGATGACCAGTGCATCGACTGCGATCTTTGTCGCGAAACAGCCCCGGCCAACTTCAAACGCAACGACGACGGCGGTCACTCCTTCGTCTACAAGCAGCCGGAAAGTCCGGACGAAGAAGCGCTCTGCAAAGAAGCGATGGAAGGCTGCCCGGTTGAAGCGATTGGCAGCGACGGCGGCTAGTGGGCCCCTGCTACCGCTGTAGGAGAATCCTATAGCCTTCAACTCCCTCGTGATTCGCGATCACGTGGTTAACCTCTGCGCATGGATATTCCCGTCGCGCTAACCATAGCCGGCTCCGATAGCAGCGCCGGCGCGGGGATCCAGGCCGATCTGAAAACGTTCGCCACGCTTGGCGTCTATGGACTGAGTGCGGTCACCTGCGTGGTCGCCGAAACACCGGGGCGTGTCGCGCAAATCGATCCGGTAGATCCGGCCACCGTTCGAAAACAAATCGAGGTGTTGCGATCGGATTTTCCTATCCGCGCGATCAAAACCGGGCTGCTCTGCTCGGCGCGGATCATTCGGGAAGTGGCTGAAGCTCTCGCCTTCGCGCGGGCAGAAGGAATTCCGATCGTGGTCGATCCCGTGATGATCGCGACCAGTGGCGATCGTCTGCTCGAGCCCGATGCCGTGGAACTTTACGAGTCTGCGCTTTTCCCGCTGGCCTCCCTGATTACCCCGAACCTGGACGAAGCCGGGGCTCTCTTGCAGCGGAAGATCGCGACTTTCGATGAAATGGCCACGGGCGCGGCGGAGCTGGCCCAGCGTTTCAAGACGTCGGTGTTGGTCAAAGGCGGACACCTCGAGGGGAACGATGCCATCGACTTGCTCCTGCACGAGGGCGAAGCAACACAGTTTTCCTCACCTCGCATCATCGGCGTGCACACACACGGCACCGGCTGCACTTACTCCGCCGCGATCACAGCTGAACTGGCGCAGCAGACGGAGCTGAAAGAAGCAATCGCCCGCGCCAAGAAATTCGTGAGCGCTGCGATTCGAAACCATTTCGCGTGGGGTGAAGTGCAAGCGCTCAATCACAGCGCTCGCTCCACTTAGCGCGCAATTCCGGGAAGTCGCGCCCGCGCCTAACTACTTCTTCTCCCAGCTCCGCGTGCGCAAGGCTTCCTCCGCCGCCGCCGTCTCTGCCTGTTTTTTATTGCGGCCCGCGCCTCGTCCGATGACCTTGCCGCCCCAGCGCGCTTCCACCGAGAAAACCTTGTCATGTTCGGGACCGCTGGACCCGACCACCTCGTAAACAGGCCCGGGCGGCGCAATGCTTTGCAGCAACTCCTGCAGCTCGCCCTTCGGATTGATGTCCACCGGCGCCTCCGCGATTTCTTCCAGATCGGCCTGAGCCTGGGTCAGCACAAAATCCCGAGCCGCTTCCAGTCCGCTATCGAGATAAATGGCGCCGATTAGGGCTTCAAACGCGTCGCCCAGCGTTGATGACCGATCGCGGCCGCCACTTGCCTCCTCGCCTTTTCCAAGGATGAGATGCGCACCCAGATCGATAGCCAGAGCGTAGGTCCGCAACGTCTCCCGTGAAACGAGGCGGGACCGCAATTTCGTTAGGCGGCCTTCCGCTTCTTCGTCGAAATGACGAAACAAGCGTTCCGTCATGACCAGCTGCAGCACCGCGTCGCCCAGGAATTCCAGGCGCTGATTATCAAAGGACTCCCGTTGCGTCTCGTGCCGGACGCTGGGATGGGTCAGTGCCTCTTCCAGCAACCGGGCGTTGCGGAATTGATATCCAATACGCTCTTCCAGCGGACTCACGGTTAGCGCTTTTCGTAGACCTCCAGGGAAGCGATGACGTCGAGGGCCCGCTGCAGGACCGCATCTTTCGGCGAACGATCCGAATTCGAACGCGCGCGTCGCTGCTCCGCCGATTCTAGCTCAGGGTTGGTGCCGGCAAGCAAGGCCGCTTCGTTGAAGTGCGGTCGCTCGGCCTCGTGAATGAATGGTCCCATCCCCTTGTCCAGGCTCGCTTGAAAAATCTGTCGCTTATCCGCGGTCGCCAGCTCCACCGGCAGATCCGGTTTCACGCCCCCGGGATAAAGCGATTGGTTTTCGCCCACCGTGATCTCCGCCGTGGCCACCCGCAGGACCTTTCCGCTCGGCAAACTCGAATCCGTGTATTCCACCGCGCCCCCAGCGGTCGGCTCGCCGATAGTAAGCACTTTGTTCAGCGAACGAATCGCTCCCGCCAGCGCCTCGGCGCCTCCCACGGTATCGCCATCGATCAAGACCATCATCATTCCGTGCACGGTCGGATCTCGATCCGAGACAAAAGTCTTTTGCGCTTTGCCGGCCTTCTGCAGCGAGAACAGGGTCTTGCCGCGCGGACAAAAGCGTTTGGCGAACTCCGCGGCGATATTGAAATCGTCGGTAGTGCTGCCGCGCAGATCAACGATTAGTCCGTCGGTTTTCTTGCTCGCGAACTCGACCAGTTTCTTGTCCGTCGTCTGCAGGGTGGCATTCGAGAGTGAACCGGGGCGCAAATAAGCAACATGATCTTCCAGAACTTCGGCGTAAAAGGGCACGTTTTGGATCGGGATGGGCGTGGTCGCTTTGTCCGGCAAGAGGAGAAGGCCGTGACCCAGGCGCGCCATGAGGCCTTGCAAGGTGGCGCGGTTCATCTCGACTTCCGTGATCACGCCGGGCTCCGCGAAATTTGCTTTGAGTGCACCGAAAGCGGCCTGCAGATCCGCCGCCGTGAGCGTGTTGATCAGCCCGGTCGGATTCTGGGTATCGACCGAAGGCGACGGGGCAAGAGAAGCGGAGGCAGTTGGCGACGGCGAGGCGGAGGGCGTCGGCGTTTGCGCGGGCAGAGAGGAGATCAGCAGTGACGTAGTCGACACGATCGCCAACCCAACCCGCCGACTTCTGCCTAACGAACCCATAACAACCTCAATTGGCCGCAATGTCCTTCCGGTACTGGCATCCTTCGAAATTAATTTTCGAGACTGCCTCGTAGGCGCGCTTGCGTGCGGCCTGCCTATCCGCTCCGAGTGCCGTCACCGCCAGCACGCGCCCGCCTGCCGTGACAATCTCGTTGTTCACTTTACGCGTGCCGGCATGAAAGATCTGCACATCCGGCAGCCTGGCTGCGTCCTCCAGGCCGGAAATCCATTTGCCGGTTTCATACTTCCCCGGATAACCCGCCGAAGCCATCACCACGGTCACGGCCGGACGATCGTCCCATTCCAGGTTGCAATCGCCCAACTTTCCTTCGACCACCGATTGCAACAGCGGCAGCAGATCCGATTTCATCCGGGGCAAAATCGCCTGGGTCTCCGGGTCGCCGAACCGGCAGTTAAACTCAAGCACTCGCGGCGTGGTGCCCTCGATCATCAGCCCTGGAAATAGCAGGCCGCGGAAAGTCACTCCTTCTTCCCGCAACCCGGCCAGCAGCGGATCCATGATCCTTTTGCCTAGTTGCGCGTGGACTGCGCTGTTCCAGCTCTCCGCCGGGCTCACCGCCCCCATTCCTCCCGTATTCGGCCCAACATTCCCATCGAAGGCACGCTTGTGGTCGCGCGCTGAGGCGAGGAGACAATAATCGTTACCGTCGGTCAGCGCGTGCAGCGAACATTCTGAGCCGCGCAGAAATTCTTCAATGATCAGTCGCCGCCCGGCTTCGCCAAAACGCCGCTGATTCATCATCGCCTCAATGGTCGACGCGGCTGACGCCTGGTCCTGCGCGATAATGACGCCTTTGCCGAGCGCCAGCCCGTCCGCCTTGATCACCACTGGATATTCAACTTCCTCGCTGTAAGCCAGCGCGTCCGCGCTGTGACTGAACGCTTCCGACGACGCCGTCGGGATTCCCATCCGGGCCATCAATTCCTTGGCGAAAATCTTTGACGACTCCAGTCGCGCTGCCGCTTTTCCGGGTCCGAAAATCCTGAGATTTTGCGCGGCAAAAAGATCAGCAATGCCGAGGGCCAACGGCTCATCCGGTCCGACGATGGTCAGGTCGATCGCGTTTTGTTTGGCGAAGCGAACCAGCGCCGCCAGGTCGCTCGGTCCGATCGCGACATTTTCCGCGATCGCGGCGGTGCCGGCGTTGCCAGGTGCGCAAAAAATGCTCTCGGTCAGAGGCGACTGCCTCAACTTCCAAGCCAACGCATGCTCGCGGCCCCCGCCGCCGATAATCAGAATCTTCACTTAAAATTGTTCACCCGAACTGCGGAAACGAACCGTGCGCCACCCGTCGCCTGAAGGCAAGCTCGGGTCGTTCTAGCACGGATTAGACGCCGCCGCGCAGCAAGCGCGCCTCGATAACCCCAATTCGCGATCCACTCACACGTCTGTCATCCCGAGGCGGATAGGGTCCGCCGAGGGACCTCCCGCCGGAGTCGAAATTACGCAGACAAGTGTTGTGAGTCAGCTGCCGGATCTCGCATCAGGCGGCGGGAGCTGCTCTTCTTCCAGTCCGTTCGCTCCTTCAAAACCCATACCTCCCCGGCCACTGCCTCGCCGCCCCACCCAGCTGCGCCGCACTCGCCAGCAGTTCCTCTTTGAAAAATTCCGCCAACTGCTCCCTGACTTCGTCCGTTAGGCCGAGTTTTTCGAGGCCGGCCTTGGCATTGTGACCCGCCGGCAGATCTCCACTGCTTTTGCCCGGGTCGGCGCCGAGCCGATTGATGAGTTCGCGTCGCACCTCATCCGGCGCGCTCTTCAGATCGTCAAAAAAGAAGAGATGAAAGCGGTCCGCAGGGACCACCCGTCTCCATTTCGCCGCGATTCGGCTCGGAAAGGATCGAGCGAGCACGTCCGGGTGCGATAGGTTCTTTATCACCGCCTCCGCGTCAGTGGGGTCGAAACGCTCGAGCCGACCATGCCGGATCCACATGGAAAGCTGCGACCAGGCCCGTTCTACCGGATCCCGAACCAGAAACACGATGCGCACTTCCGGCAGATGTCGGGCGATCATCTCGATTCGATCTTCTGGTAAAACGGAATAGCCGGGCGTGATGTCTCCGCTGATCCGATCAGCCGCGGGCTCGAAGAGCGCCGAATAGCCCTTCAGCGAAAGTTCGGCCTGTCGAAACAACTCAATCGCCCGATGCAGAAAAATGCGATCGCGATCGTCGCGCGTATCTCGCAGCGCCTTCTCAAAGCGATTTTCCACCCGCGGTGTCCGCCAATCGCGATCGAAGTAATGCAGCTCCTTTACTGGCGGCATCCAGAAATCCGGATGATGACGCAACTGCTCGTAAAGCCAGCCGGTGCCGGCTTTTTGGGCGCCGATGCAGATAAAATCAGGTTTCATTTTCCTTACTCTCTTTCAGAGCGTAACTGGCAGCGTTGCATATAGCGGGCGGTACGGTACGGTCAGTTATGCCCAAAGCGTCCGCGAACGGTTCCGTGCTCGACCCGTATTGTCCTTCCCGTCTCGTCCTCGATCGCATCGCCGATAAATGGACCGCCCTCATTATCCAGATTCTCGCCCACGGCACCAAGCGCTACGTCCAACTCCAACGCGAGATCGGGGGAATCTCCCAGAAGATGCTGACCCAAACCTTGCGCAGCCTCGAACGTGACGGCCTCGTGCAACGCACCATTTACCCGGTCGTTCCGCCAAAGGTCGAATATAACCTCACCCGCCTTGGGCGAACCTTGATCGAACCACTGCAGGGACTGTGTCGCTGGTCCGAAAGGCATCTCTCGGAACTTCAGGCGAATCGGGCTCGCGCCACATTGGTAAAAGCGCCGCCGAACTCCGTTGGGTAAACTCCAGAGTTTCCGCTGGTCATGAATCCCGCTGAGATCGTCGTCCTCCTCCTGATGGTGGTGGCGGCGCTCGTCGTCGCCGCGGAGAAAGTAAAGCTGCCCTACCCGGTCGTCCTGGTCATCGCCGGGCTTGCTCTCAGCTTCGCGTCGAACCTGCCGGTGATGCGCCTCAACCCGGACATCGTTTTCTATTTTTTCCTGCCTGCGCTCATCTATCCGGCGGCTCTCTTTACTTCGTGGCGGGATTTCCGCCGCAACCTGCGACCGATCCTCTTCCTCGCTGTCGGACTGGTTCTGGCCACCATGACGGGCGTGGCCTACGTCACCCACACGCTCATCCCTTCCATTCCGCTCGCCGCCGCGTTCGCGCTTGGCGCCATCGTCTCCCCGCCGGACGCCATCGCGGCCGTCGCCGTGCTCCGGCGGTTGTCCGTCCCGCGGCGGATCGAGACGATCCTTGAGGGTGAGAGCCTGGTCAACGACGCCACCGCTCTGGTCGCGCTGCAATTCGCAGTTGCTGCCCTAACCAGCGGACATTTCTCACTGGGCGCGGCCGTCTGGAATTTCGTGCTCAAGGGAGCCGGCGGCGTCCTTTTTGGACTCGTCGTGGCCTGGCTCATTCGCGAGATCCACCGCCACCTCGACGACCCTCCCATCCAGATCACGATTTCGCTCCTGACCCCGTTTGCGGCTTACCTTCCGGCCGAACGCCTCCATCTCTCGGGAGTGCTCGCGACCGTTGCCGCCGGCATTTACCTCGGGTGGCACTCGCCGACCATTGTCTCCGCGCGTTATCGCATCCAGGCGGCGGCCTTTTGGCAAATGTTGGTCTTCCTTCTCAACGGATTTGTTTTTATCACCATCGGACTCCAGCTGCCCGGGATATTGCGTGAGTTATCGGACGGATCGCTCGGTCGGGTCGTGCGCGCCGCGGCCCTCATCAGTATCATCGTGATCGGAATCCGCATCGCCTGGGTCTTCTGCGCGACCTATCTCGCGCGCCTCACCTCGGATAGGCTGGGCCAGCGGGATTCTATTCAATGGCGGGAAACTGCGCTCATTGCCTGGTCGGGCATGCGCGGTGTCGTGTCGTTAGCCGCTGCCTTTGCCTTGCCCATCGCCCTGCCGAATGGGACGCCATTCCCCGGCCGCAGCTACATTCTCTTTTTCGCCTTCGCCATCATTCTGGCCACCCTCGTTCTGCAGGGCCTCACTCTTCCCGCAGTCATTCGCGCGCTTGGCGTTCGCGATGCCGGCGAGACCGACGAGGAAGAACGGGCCGCACGTTTGGCGGCGAACAAGGCGGCGCTCAAATTCATCCGCGAAATCTGCATGAGGGAGGCGGCCCCCGACGAAGTGCTCGATCGCCTGCGCGCGGAGTACAACGACCGGATGCAGGAACTGGAGGCCTGCTGTGGTGCGACCGATAACCCCGCCGGAGAAATCGCCACGCCGCGCTACCAGGATTTGCAGCACCAGGCCCTCCAGATTGAGCGGCAAACCATCATTCAGCTGCGCAACGAGCAGGTAATCAACGACGAAGCGCTCCGCCGAATCCAACGTGACCTTGATCTGGCCGAAGCCCGCCTGACCGGCTTCTAAGACCACAGAGTGGAGGTCAGGATGGCTCCCCGCAGCGCTTGCGAGCGCGCGCTTGTTTCGCGACATACAGAAGAGTTATGGCCCGGCGCGTCTTCCTTCTCTCCCCAGCCTACGCCGGCGGTCAGCGCGCGCGCATGATCATGAGCGAACGCGCCAAGTTCGAGCTCGCCCAGCGCCTGCGGGAAGAAGGCGCGACGATCGCGGAAATCTTCACTTTCTTAAGCGGACTCTATTTTCGCGGCAAGATCGCTTACGCCCGCGTCTTCGGCTGCGTCGCTCCCGGTATTTGTTCCTCTCTCGTCATCACTCCTACCCGTGGATTGATCGATGCCCAGAGCCGTCTCACCCTCGATGACCTGCGCGAATTCGCCGAAGTCGACATCGACGAAGAAGACCCGCGCTATCACAAGCCGCTCCGGCGCGACGCGCGCAAGCTCGCCAAAAAGCTGCCCGCTGACGTGGAGGTGATTCTTCTCGGCAGCATCGCGACCGGCAAATATGTGGACGTTCTCCTCGAAACTTTTGGGGAACGGCTGCGTTTCCCGGCCGATTTCGTCGGCCGCGGCGATATGAGTCGGGGAGGATTACTGCTTCGCTCCGCCGCCGACCGACAGGAACTTTCATATATTCCCGTGGCTGGCGCGACCCGCAGCGGCAAACGCCCGCCGAAACTCGCACCGCGGCGCTATCCGAAGTCATGTCCTTTTTAATTCGTCCGCCGCTTCCGCCCATGGAAGCGCGTTCGGTGGATCAAATTCCGGAGGAGAAAGGTTGGCAGTACGAGCCGAAGTGGGACGGGTTCCGCTGCGTCGCCTTTCGCGATGGCGACGACATTTACCTACAATCGAAAGCGGGGCAGCCTTTGGCGCGCTACTTCCCGGATATCGTGACTGCCTTGCAGGAAGTGCCAGCCAAGCGGTTCGTGCTCGACGGCGAATTGGCCATTCCCATCGGCTCGCGTTTCTCTTTCGACGAGCTGCAACTGCGATTGCATCCCGCGGCCTCCCGCGTGCGCAAACTGGCGGAGGCGCACCCGGCCTGGTTCATTGTTTTTGATTTGTTAGGCGAAAAAGAGGACGTACTGCTCGAGCGCTCCCTGGCCGACCGGCGACCGCGACTGGAGAAGTTTGCCGCCAAAAATTTCAAGGATTGCGAGCGGATCCGCCTCTCCCCGGCGACGCCGAAGCTCTCGACCGCGCAGAATTGGTTCAAGAAGGTGGGCGGCAATCTCGATGGGGTCATCGCCAAGCGCCTCGAAGCCGCCTATGCCTCCGGCGAACGCACCGCCATGGTGAAGATCAAGAATATCCGGACCGCCGATTGTGTGGTCGGGGGTTTCCGCTACGCCACCGGATCGAAGTTGATCGGGTCCCTGTTGTTAGGCCTTTACGATGATGCCGGCCTGCTCCATCACGTCGGCTTCACCTCGGCTTTCAAGAGCTCCGAGCGCAAAGCTCTGACCAAGGAGTTCGAAGCCCTGCGCAAGCCGCCAGGTTTTACCGGCAACGCGCCGGGCGGTTCCAGCCGCTGGAGCACGGAGCGGAGCGGCGAATGGGAACCGGTCGCGCCGAAGGTTGTCGTGGAAGTTTCCTACGATCACTTCACTGGCGAACGTTTTCGGCACGGAACAAAAATTGTTCGTCGCCGGCCGGACAAAGCGCCGAAGCAATGCACCATGGATCAGGTGCAACATCGCGAAGGAAAGTCGATCGCGCTGTTGTGACGACAATGCGCTTACATAGAACCTTCTCCCGGTAATCGCGGGCGCGAACGCTCGCTTCCTTCTGGGGAGCGCACGCGCCTTGCGTGCTGGTAATGGCGCCCTCGCCATTACGAACTTTTGCCTCGACGTGTTTTCGGCGAGGCGCCGAAAACAGCACGCGAGGCGCGTGCGCTCCCCGGCACCGCGATTGCACCAGCCGGGTAGCAGTACGTCAAACGAAGCGACAGCGAAGGGGGAATCCGCCTGCCGACTGCCGACCGCCTCCCCCGAAGCCGCTAGCGCGACCAGCTCGGCTCGCTAATCCGCCCAACTCCGTCTACCAGCTTCGTCTTGCGGCTGTTCGCCGTGTCCAGCAGGTAAAGCGTGCCACCTTCACTGAAGATGAGGTGCCGCGAATCCGCACCCCACACCGGGTTTTCACCGGAGGATAGAACGCGCGTCCCGCCGCCGTTGGCATCGCACACCGCCACTTCGAAACCGCCTCCGCCGCGGACATTGAAGGCAATCTTCTTCCCGTCCGGCGACCAGTTAGGCTCAGTGCAATAGCCACGTCCGGTGGCAAGATGCTGCGGTGAACCGCCGCTTGCAGCAATCCGGTAAAGCTGTGGCCCGTGGCCATCATCGTAAGCATAGACCAGTTCATTTCCCTCGGGCGACCAACTGGGCGACGATTCCGCGCCGTGCGAATGGGTAACTCGCCGCGCCCCGCCGCCACCCCCTCCGACGATATACAGCTCGGGATTTCCATCCTTGCTCACACTCAGGGCGATCCGGCTCCCATCCGGCGAAAATGACGCGCCGCTATTCGTGCCGGGAAAATTGACGATGCGATTGCGGGCGCCGCTGCCCAGATCGATCACATACACATCCGGATAACCGCTCTGATAACCGGTGTAAGCGACACGACGGCCGTCCGGGCTGATCGACGGATGCACGCTGATGACACCGTCATGCGTCATCTGACGGATATTACTTCCGTCGTAATCGCCGACGTAGACCTCTTTGTGGCCGCTGCGGGTCCCAATGAAAGCGATCTTACTGCCGGCGAAGCCTTTATTACCGGTGATGGTCTCGATGATATCGTCGGCAAAACGGTGCGCATTCTCGCGCGCACTGCCGCTGTAGCTCTTGGAGAGGACCGTGCTGCCGCCATGATCGACAACCTGCCCCTGCAGACTGCCACCGCCGGCGGAGCCTTTCACGATATAACCGCCAGCTGCCGAAATAGTGAAATAACCTGAATTCGTTAGGTCACTTTGCACGATTTTGGCAACGGTCGCGCCTTCGCCTCCGCCAAGCCCGGCGACGCTGATCGCTGTCTTATCTCCCTTGCTGACCGTGATCACCGGCGGCTCTTCCGCCCTGGCCAGGGAGATGAAGATGCCTATCGCCAGACTAACGAGTGCCAGAAACTTAAAGATTGGGTTCTTGGTCATTGGTCCGGAGTGAATTCGAAATTGATTTTAACATCGTAATGCTCGCCATTCCCGAGTCCGGGAGGCAAAGGTTCCACTTCGGTCACTCGCTTCGCAACCGCTTCGACCGAATTATCCAGCGCCTCGATGCCGGACGGCTTCACAATCTGGAAGCGCGAGATTTTTCCGTCCTTCTCAATCCGGACCTGCACCAGCACCGCCGCTTTCTCAGTCAGGCTTGGCTGCACCCATTCGCCGTGAAAACGATCGTGCAGCATCGAGCCATACCAGCCGAACTGAGATTCACCCGCACCGCCGCCTGCTTTTCCACCGGGACCGCCAGGACCTTTCTCGCCTGTTCCGGCATGGCCGGTGCCAGCTTTCTTCGGGGCGGGTGATTCGGTCTTTTTCGATTTTCCCAAGGCTGCCAGCGCCGTTTTCTTTTTCTCTTCCGCCGCAGCGTCCTCCTCTTTCTCGGCTACCTCTTCCTTTTCCTTGGGTTTCGCCGTTGGCTTTGGCGAAGCCTTCGCCACCACCGTTTTCTTCGGAGTCGCAGTGGGCTTTGGTTTCGGCTTCGGCTTTGGCGTGAGTTTGGGAGTCGGCTTCGGGGTAGGCTTTGGTGTCGCTTTCGGAGAAGGTTTGGGCGTCGCTTTCGGCGTTGGCGAAGCCGTGGGCCGCGGCGTCGCCGTCGGCGTGGCGCTTGCCGCCGGCAGTTGAAGGTCACTCGGCACCGAGGTCAGCACGGGCCGGTCTTCCTGCGTCTCCGCTTTCGCCTGCTTCGTTGGTTCTGGTTCGGGCGTCGACGGCTCAACAGGCTTTGGCGTCGCCTCAGTCCGGGTCTCGTCTTTCGCCGAACTACTTCCTTCGCTGCCACTGACAGTACCGCTGCCATTACCCATCCAGACCAGCGTCTGCGGCTTGGCCGAGTTCGAATCGCGCCCCCAGTAGATCAAGCCGCCAATCACGAGCGCGTGCGCGAGGGCGATCAGCGTGACATTACGCCAGAACCGGAGATCCCTTCTCAACTTCAGAGATTTTCGCGCGCCGGCTTGAAAGCGCGAGAGGGTGAGTGGCGGCGCCGAGCCATGGTCAAACCGGTCTACTTTTGCCCGGACGTCGTCGCGATCCCCACTTTGGTGACCTCCGCTTTTTGCAACGCATCCATCAGATTAACCAGCTTTTGCACCGGCAATTCCCGATCTGGCCGAATCACCACGGCGAGATCGGGATTCGCTCGCTTCAATTCGAGGAGCCGGCTGCTCACTGCATTCAAATCGAGCACTTCATTGTTCAGTTTGATCGTTTCGGCACGGTCGATCGAAATGGTTTGCACTTCGCTCGCTTTCACCGGCGAGCCGGGTTCGGAGCTGGAAGGGATGACCAGGTTGGTGCTGTTCTCGAGCAGCGGCGTCGTAAGCATGAAAATGATCAGGAGAACAAAAGCCAGATCGAGCAATGGCGTGATATTGATCTCCGAGAGCGACGACAGATTATTGCGCTGAGAATAGCGTCTCATTTTAGCTCCGCCCCACTCTCACCGCCCACAGACCCTGGAAATCACGGCTCATCGATTGAAGGTGCTTTCGCGCGTGCCGTGCTCGACCAGCTTGTGCTCGAATTCCGACGCCAGTTCGGCCGCGAAGTTATCCATTTCAACGGTGATGGCGCGAATGCTGGTGACGAGAAAGTTGTAACCGAACATGGCCGGGATCGCGACACAGAGCGCGGTCACCGTGGTGATCAGTGCGCCGGAGACGCCGGGGGCCATCGCCGCCAGGCTGGCCGAAGACGCTTCGGCCACGCCGGTGAACGCGTCCATCACGCCCCAAACGGTGCCGAGTAGTCCGAGAAAGGGAGAACCGCTCACTGCCGTTGCCAGCAGGATCATTTGCGATTCGAGCTCGAGCGCTGTCTCGCCGACCGCGCGTTCCATCGCCACCGTCACTGCACCCATCTGCACCGGAGAAACTTTTTCCGCGATGTCCAGCCGGGCCTTAAAGGTCTCGTCGACTTCGGACGAGCCGAGCAGATGAAAGGTCATCTCGCGACAGCCGGCACGATAGACATTGAACAAGGGCGAGCCGGGGAAGCGCGCATTCTTTTCAAAGAGCCGCAAGGGCTGTCGATCCTGCCGAAAGGCGGCGAGAAAACGCGCGTTCTGTTTCCGGGCGAATTGAACGACGCGCAGCTTGGTCACCATCACGGACCAGCTAAAGATCGAACCGATAGCGAGCAGAAGGAGAACGAGCTTGCCCGCGACGGTGGCGTGCTGGAAGGCGAAGAGCAAACCGCCAGCCGCGATCAACGTCGGCATGAACATGGGAGCATTACCGCGTAACTAATAACGGAGATCGAAGAAAACGCGAGCATTCGCTCGCGCAAGCACCAAATGCCAACCTCCAACATCCAGAGAAGCGTCAATAACCAAGCACGAATGGACACCCACATTCCTTGGCGCGCGACGGGCCGCGCAATTGATTATTGGATATTGGTTATTCTTTGGAATTTGGATGTTGGGGCTTGGAGCTTCCCAAGCGGGAACGGCCTAGGCCGTTTGCCGCTTAGGGTACGTCGGTCGCAACTTCGAGACGACGATAAAAGCAACTCCAATGACGATCAGGAAAACGGAAAAGAATTGGCCACGGGTGAGACCCGCGATCAAGCCGGCGTCCGGTTCACGAAAAGCCTCAACGATGATCCGGAAAATCGCGTAACAAAGAAAGAACAGGCCGGTCAAGAATCCGTTAGGCACCCGGAATTTGGTCCGGACAAACCAGAGAATCAGGAACAACACGATTCCTTCGAAAAATCCTTCGTAAAGTTGCGAGGCATGGCGCGGCGTCAGAATGCCGCGCAGAACGTCGGTGACGGCGGGATTATGACGCGCAACGTCGATGATCGTATCGCTCGTTAATTTTGGATCGATCGCGGAAGCGGCCGTCACCGCTCGCCCCATTTCTTCGGGCGAATCGAGCAACTCCTTGGGGAACTGCATCGCCCAGGCCACGTTGGTGACGCGACCATAAAGCTCGCCGTTGACGAAGTTCGCGCAGCGGCCAAAAAACAGACCGAGCGGCGCCGTCACCACCAGGTTATCGCCGAGGTTCGTCCAGCTCAGCCCATTCCGGCGTGCATAGACATAAGTAAAGATGAGCACGCCGATCATTCCGCCGTGGCTGGCCATGCCCCCTTCCCAGACGCGCAAAATGGAGAGCGGCTCACGCAACATCTCCGGCTTATAGAAAAGGACATAACCGAGCCGGCCGCCGACGATCACGCCGAGCAGGGCACAACCGGTGATGAAGTCGGCTACCTGGTTAGGCGCCAAATCTGCGAATCCCCGACGCGCCAGCACTCGCAGCAAAAGAAAGCTGACCAGGAAGGCCAGCACATACGCCATTCCGTACCAGCGCGGACCGATGTTTCCGCTGACGTGAAAAATGAACGGATCGAAATTGTCGACGTAATAGGCCAGCATCGCGGGACGACCCTATCAGCGACTCCGGTAAGCTAAAAGAGGAGAAGAGGTGACCGCTGCCATCCTGACATCGGCTCGACGGCGTCTGGCCCCACCGATACTAAGCAGCGCTCGAGATGCATCGGTGGGGCGAGACTCTGTCGAGCAGCGTCCCAAGTTTGGGCAGAGACTCAGCGCCCAGCCATTGCTACGGGTACCCGCTTGCCGTTCTTCGTTTTTCCCATTCCAAGCACTTCGCGCAGGAACGGCGCCGTTCGGCTCACCCGATTTTGCGCGACCTCTTCCGGCGAACCAGCCGCCACGATTTCCCCACCTTCCGCGCCCGCCTCTGGTCCGATATCAATGATGTAATCCGCTTCCGCGATCACGCTCAGATTGTGTTCGATGACAATGACGCTGTTCCCCTCATCGACCAACGCGTGAATCACGTTTAGCAACAGTTCGACGTCTGCCATGTGCAACCCGATGGTCGGTTCCTCGAGCAGGTAGACGGTCGGCGCCGGTTTTCGCATCTTCCGAATCTTTTCGTGTTGGGCGCGTCCAATTCCCCGTTTCAACTGCGTGGCCAATTTCAATCGTTGTGCTTCGCCGCCGCTCAACGTTGGACTCGGCTGCCCTAACTTCAGGTAACCCAGTCCCGTCTGGGTTAAAAGATCCAGCGGTCGCGCAATTTTTTGGTGCGAGGAAAAGAACTCGGCGGCTTCCTCGATCGTCATCTCCATGATGTCGCCGATCGACTTGCCGTTGTAGAGCACTTCCAAAGTTTGCAGGTTGTAGCGCTTCCCGCCGCAATCCTCGCAAGGGACGTAACTGCTTGGCAGGAAATTCATCTCCAGCTTGATCACGCCCTGGCCTTTGCACGCTTCGCAGCGTCCGCCCTCGGCGTTGAACGAAAAACGGCTGGCGGAATAGCCCCGCACCCGCGAGACCGGCAGCTGGGCGTAGGTGTCCCTGATTTCGTCGAAAACCTTGATGTAGGTGGCGGGAGTAGAACGCGAAGTCTTGCCGATCGGCGACTGGTCGACTTCGTAAACGGCCTCGATCTCGGGCATCTTCTTGGCCAGCGAAAATAGATCCTGTTTATCACCCGATTTCCCGGTAACCGCTTCACGCAGGGCCGGCCAAAGCACTTCGTGCATCAGGGTCGATTTGCCGGAACCGGAGATGCCGGTGATCACGGTTAAGCGCCCAACCGGAATGCGAACATCGACACCTTTCAGATTGTTGGCCCGCGCATTCTTGATCTCAATCCAGCCAGGTGCTTCGTCTAACGAGCGTCGCGATTTGCGCAAGGGATGCTGAATCGGCGAGCGCAGACAGCGCGCGGTCTCCGAGATGCGCGACTCCGCAATCTCTGCCAGGGTTCCCTGGGCCACCACGCTTCCGCCGTGCGAGCCGGCGCGCGGGCCCAGATCGATGATGTAATCGGCACGCCGCATCGTTTCTTCGTCGTGCTCAACCACCACCAGCGAATTCCCCTTTTCCTTAAGCGCACTCAGCGTCTCGAGCAGACGAAGATTGTCACGGGGGTGCAGGCCAATCGTGGGCTCGTCCAGGACATATAGAACCCCGCGCAGATTCGAACCGAGCTGCGCCGCCAGGCGAATTCGTTGCGCTTCACCGCCACTCAGCGTCTTGGCGGAGCGCCCAAGCTGGAGATAGCCCAGACCAACATTCTTCATGAAATGCAGTCGCTGCTGCATCTCCGGCAAAAGTTCGGCAGCGATCGTTTTCTGGGTGCCGCGAAACTTCAACTCCTTCAGCTTTTCACCCGCTTCCTCCGCCGAGCGCGAAGTGAAGTCATCAATGGTGCAGCCTTGCACCCGCACGTGCCGCGCGATCGCATTCAAGCGCGATCCATGACACGCCGGACACTCGCGCGCTTCCTCTTCATCGATCCATTCCGACTCGCGCTCCGCCGCCAGCTCGTTCTCAAGGACCGAGTCGCCGGTGTCTTCCTTCCCCGTCTGCAATGAACGGTTCCAAATTTCGCCGAAGCCGCCGCATTCTTCGCAGGCGCCGTGCGGCGAGTTGAACGAGAACAGGCGCGGATCGAGCTCTTCGAAAGCGCGGCCGCAACCCGGACAACTCATTTCCGTGCTCATCACGGTGAGACGATTCCTGGTGTCAAGCAGGTGCGCCGTGCCGCGGCCGATGTCGAGCGCGCGCTCGGTCAGGTTGCGCGCCTTGGCGATCCGCTTGGCATCAATCGAGCCGACCACCACATCAATGGTGTGTTCCTTGAAACGTTCAAGCTTCCGGAAGCTGGAGACGGAGATGAGCTTGCCGTCGACCAGGAGTTGCTCGAAGCCCTGCCGCTCCGCCCAGCGCGCCACATCGGTGTGAAATCCTTTGCGCGCCTTCACCAGCGGCGCCAAGACGCGCTGCGGACCCTGGCGCGCCGCTGCTTCAACCTGCTGGACGATACTGGAAAGATGTTGCTTCTCCACGGGCAGGTCGCAGTCCGGACAAAACTGAGTTCCAGTCTTGGCGAAAAGAAGTCGCAGAAAATGATAAACTTCCGTCACCGTCGCTACGGTCGATTTTCCGCCGCCGCGGGTGACGCGCTGTTCGATCGCGACCGTCGCCGGCAACCCTTCGACCAAATCAACATCCGGCTTCTCCAATTGTTCTACGAACTGGCGCGCATAGGGGGACATGCTATCGAGAAAACGGCGCTGGCCTTCCGCGAAAAGAATGTCGAAGGCGAGTGTCGATTTACCGGAACCGCTCAGGCCGGTGATCACCACCATCTTGTCCCGCGGAATTTCAACGGAGATGTTCTTGAGATTGTGCTCGCGCGCACCATGCACGCCGATGGCATCACGAAGACGTGAGCGCATTGTTCCGGGGAGCGCACGCGCCTCGCGTGCCCCGTTTGGCGCCTCGCCAAACGGCTCTTCAGCCGCACGAAGCGATATGACTTCTGCCCCATCTTCATAGTCTATCGGCGAGGAGGATCGCGGCGAGGCGCCGCGATCGGCACGCGAGGCGCGTGCGCTCCCCAGCGCGTCTTTAAGATAGCGCCCGGTATGAGACTCCTTCACCTTCCCGACCTGCTCCGGAGTTCCCTGCGCGACCACTTCCCCGCCGTCCTCACCGGCCTCCGGACCCAGGTCGATCACCCAGTCCGCGCATTTCACCACTTCGAGGTTGTGCTCGATCACGAGCAAGGAATGTCCTTCATCGACCAGGCGCTGGAACAGTCGCATCAGGATCGCGACATCATCGAAGTGAAGGCCAGTGGTCGGTTCATCGAAAATGAAGAGATGCCCGCTGGCTTTCTTTTCGCTGGAGGCGGCGCCGGCCCCTTTGCCGCCCAGATGGCTAACGAGTTTTAGCCTCTGCGATTCGCCGCCGGAAAGAGTGTTGAGTGGCTGGCCCAGGCGCAGGTAACCGAGACCGACCTCCTCCAAGGTCTGCAGCGGCCGGGCCAGTGCTTTTTCTTCACCCAGTTTTTGAAAGAACCGGATCGCCTCGGTCACGGTCAGCTCCAGAATCTCGTGAATGGTTTTGCCGTGGAGCTGCACGCGCAGGACGTGCGGCTGGAAACGGCGCCCTTCGCACTCCGCGCAGCGCACGTAAAGATCGCTGAGGAACTGCATTTCGATTTTCTCGAAACCCGTTCCGCAACAGCGCTCACAACGGCCGGTACCGGAGTTAAACGAGAACGCGCTTGCGGTCAGGCCCTGTGACATCGCTTCCGGTTGCGCGGCGAAGAGCTCGCGGATTCGATCGTAAAGCCCCAGGTAAAGAATGGGGGTGGAGCGCGGCGTCCGCGCCAGCGCGGATTGATCGACCATGACGATATCGCCGATGCGGTGCGCGCCGGTGACCGATTTGCACGCGCCCGGCTCTTGCTCGGTCGTTTCTCCCTTGGCCCGAATCAGGTTCCGATAAAGAACATCGTGGACCAGGGTCGATTTCCCCGAGCCGGAAACACCGGTGACGCAGGTAAAAACGCCTAACGGAATCTCAACATCGACGTTTTTGAGATTGTGCTCTCGCGCACCGGCAATCTTGATCGCCGTGTTCGGCTTTCGCCGCGACTTCGGAACGGCGATTCGCTTGCGGCCGCTCAGGTAATCTCCAGTCAGCGACTTCGGGATCTGATCTACAAGTTTCCCGCTGTAGACCAGCTCGCCTCCGCTCTCGCCGCGGCCCGGCCCGATATCGACGAGGTTATCAGCGCTGCGGATGATCGATTCTTCGTGCTCTACCACCAGGAGAGTGTTGCCCTTGTCCCGCAGGTCGTGCATGACGCGGATGAGCCTCCCGACATCGCGCGGATGCAGCCCGACACTTGGCTCATCCATGACGAAGAGCGTGTTGACCAGGGATGCTCCCAGGCAGGTGGTGAGGTTGACTCGCTGCACTTCGCCACCGCTGAGGGTGCGCGTTGATCGGTCGAGGGTGAGATAACCGAGGCCAACGTTTTGCAGGTAGTTGAGTCGCGAACAAATCTCCCGCCGAAGCATGCCGGCGGTGGCGTCGTCTTTCCGAACGTCGATCGCCTGGAGAACTTCGCACGCGCGCGAAATCGGCAACGTCTGAAATTCGGGAAGGGTAAAAGTGGCGCGAGCCTCCGGCTTGCGCGCCCGTGAATTCGCAACCGGAACGGTTGCGCCACTTTGCAATACGAGTTGGTAATTCAGCGTCTCGGGCTTAAAGCGAGTTCCGTTACAGGTCGGACACGTGACATAGGCGCGGTAGCGACTGAGCAGCACGCGCACATGCATTTTGTAGGTGTTGCTCTCCAGCCACCGGAAAAATCCGCGCACGCCATACCAACGACCGTCGTAGTCATCGTCCGGGCTGCCTTCGCCGTTGATGACAAAATCCTGATCTGACTTCGGCAATTCCTCGAAAGGCAAATTGATATCGATCTCCTCGCGGGCGCAGGCGCGCAGCAAATCCTTCTGCGATTCGCCGAATTCCTGTCCGCGAAAGACTCGAACCACGCCTTCCTTGATGGTCAGGCTGCGATCGGGCAAAGCCTTGTTCAGGTCGATGGCAATGGTGCGTCCAAAGCCGCGACACGCTGGACACGCGCCTAACGGATTATTAAAACTGAAAAGGCCCGGGGTCGGCGGCCGGATGTCCAAATCGCAATGAGCGCAATGCCAGCCAGTTGAGAAGGGCGACTCCTTCGTCACCTCCTCCTTCTCCCCGCCGAACCCGACCACGTTGATGCGGTCTTTGCCGAACCGGAGCGCGATCTCGATCGCTTCCGCCAGGCGGGTTTTGTTTTCGGGCGAAACCTGAATGCGATCCTGAATCACCTGCACCCGGGCGCCTAACCGATTTACCTTTGGCTCGTTGTCCACGCGCAGGATTTTGCCATCGAGATAAATGCGCAGATATCCCTGTTGCTGAAGGAAGGCGAAGAACTCCTTGGGTTCGCGTCCTGCCGGAACCGTCACCCAAAAAGTGATCAGCACATTTTTCGCAGCGAACTCGGCTTGCACCTGCTGGGCGATGGAGGCCGCGCTCTCCGGCTTCACCTCGCGGCCGCAGCTCGGACAAAAGCCGTGCGCCACCGCCGGCCAGAGTAATTTCAGGTAATCATTTATTTCCGTCATCGTGCCGACGGTCGAGCGCGAGCTCTTGACCGGGTTGGCCTGTTCGATGGCGATCGCCGGGGGGATGCCGCGAATTTCGCGGACGCGTGGTTTGTCCATGCGGTCGAGGAACTGCCGCATGTAAGGACTGAAGGTCTCAACGTAGCGTCGCTGGCCTTCGGCGTAGATGGTGTCGAAAGCGAGACTCGACTTACCCGATCCGCTCGGACCGGTGATGACGGTCATTTCATTCAGGGGCAGATCAAGATCGATCTGCTTCAGGTTATTCTGAGCAGCCCCCCGAATCTCGATGCAACCGCACTCTGGCGGAGCGGTAACGCACGTTTTTGGAGCAGCCTTCGAACCCACTGGAAAGTATCAGGGAAGGCAGAGAGCTTCGCAAATTCTTATGCTCATTTGAACAGAGGCGTGGGCATGGGCGTTTTTGAAGCTTGGGACGAGGCGGAACTCGTCCCTCCACGCGTGGTGGCAAGCTGTCAAAAAGGGCCGCTCGTGAAGATGGATTCGGTGCTACAAAACTTTCACGGGCCCGCATTGGAGGGACGAGTTCCGTCTCGCCCACTTTCGGTTCTTCCTAGCAAACGGTGCGCGCTCGGTCAGCGACACCTAATCACCCTGCGCCCCCTTCCCGCCCTTCTGTCATTCCGAGGCGGCGTGGGCAGCGCGCTCGAGGAATCTCACATATGCGCGAATGGTTACACCAATTACAGAGCGTGAACTACCTCTCTGCGTGCTCGATTTACTTCGCGGCGGGGACGCCGCGAGCGCTCCCGCGCATTCTTCGAAGTTGTTGTGGGCGCGCTTTCGCTCGATACAAAGCATCACCTTCCCTTCGTCGGGAGATCCTTCGACGCTACCGCGCTCAGGATGACAGCGGAGAGAGCGTCACGTGACGCGCTGGTTAGAGGGACGAGTTCCGTCTCGTCCCACTGAGAACGCCCGCTATTCGAGCTTTTTCCGAATCTCTTCGTTTAATTTCAGCAATTCAGGCGGAACCACGCCGCCGAGCGAGGCGAAGAATTTTTGATGATCCGCCAGTTCAGCAGCCCACTTCACGTGATCAACCTCCAGCAATTCGTCGACAGATTTATGATCAAGCGCCAGTCCCTCCAGATCGAGGTCGTGAATGGAAGGAAGCCAGCCGATGGGTGACTCCACCGCTCCGCCTTTGCCTTCGCACCGATCAACAATCCATTTCAAGACCCGCATGTTGTCGCCGAATCCGGGCCAGAGGAATTGGCCGTTCGCGCCTTTGCGGAACCAATTCACATTAAAAATGAGCGGCGCGTGAGTGAGGCGCTTTCCGGTCTCGAGCCAGTGCTCGAAATACGAGCCGATGTTATAACCGCAGAACGGAAGCATCGCCATCGGATCACGGCGCACCTGGCCGACCGCACCCGTGGCGGCAGCGGTTGTCTCTGAGGCCATGGTCGCGCCGAGATAGACGCCGTGCTCCCAGCTCAGCGCCTGGAGGACGAGGGGAATGATTTCACTGCGCCGACCACCAAAGATGATCGCGCTGATCGGCACGCCATCGCCTTTCTCCACACTCGGATCGAGCGCAGGATTATTCCGCATCGGAGTGGCGAAGCGGCTATTTGGATGGGCCGCTTTTTCCTTCGATTGAGGCGCCCATGGCTGACCCCGCCAATCCAGGGCCTGTTCCGGCACCGGGCCATCTTTCCCTTCCCACCAGACATCGCCCTCGTTCGTTAGGGCCACGTTCGTATAAATGGTGTCGTGCGAAATCGACCTCATCGCGTTCGGGTTCGACTTCGAACTCGTGCCTGGAACGACTCCAAAATAGCCGTTCTCCGGATTGACCGCGTAGAGTCGGCCGTCGCGAATCTGCATCCAGGCGATGTCGTCACCGACGGTGGTCACTTTCCAGCCGGCGAAACGCTGCGGCGGGATCAACATGGCAAAGTTCGTCTTGCCGCAGGCACTCGGGAACGCGGCCGCCACGTAATGTTTGCGGCCCTCCGGAGATTCGACCCCGAGGATGAGCATGTGCTCCGCCAGCCAGCCCTGCCGCCGCGCCAGGTACGATCCAATGCGCAGAGCCAGACACTTCTTACTTAGGAGAACGTTTCCGCCATAGCCGGATCCTACCGAAACGATGGTGTTGTCCTGCGGGAAATGGCAGATCAGCCGGCGCGCCGGGTCCACATCGAGCAGGGAGTGAACCCCGCGATTCCATTCGGCATCGGCGGCGGTGCCGAGCCGATCCCAGGCCGCCTGGCCCATGCGCGTCATGATCCGCATGCTCAGCACCACATAAATCGAATCGGTAATCTCAAAACCAACTTTCGTTAGGGGCGATCCCGGTGGGCCCATAATGTAAGGCACCACAAACATGGTCCTGCCTTTCATCGCGCCTTTCAGCATCCCGTTCAGTTTTGCGTAGGTTTCCCCGGGCTCCGACCAGTTGTTCGTCGGGCCCGCTTCTTCTTTTGTCGGGGTGCAGATGAAAGTGAATTGTTCGACGCGAGCGACGTCATTCGGATTAGAACGATGCAGGTAGGAGTGCGGCACCTTTTGCTCGTTCAATTTCAGGACAACGCCCTGGCGCGCTGCTTCGCCCAGCAGGTAGTCGTTCTCGGCCTCGGACCCGTCGCACCAGAAAATGTTTTCGGGCGTGGTCACGGCGGCGACTTCGTCGACCCAGCCGGCTACTGCCGGATGTGGCGCTTTGGGCTGGCCCATCGACGAGGGCGATGAAATGGCCGGTGAGATATTTGTCATGGCGCGCGAAATTGTCGGTCGCGGTATGCGAAAGGGTCCTAATTTTGGCCGAGGTCCAGCCTTCTCCAAGAGAAAACTCGCGCCTCCCCCGGAAGGTCTCTTGCACGGCCATATTCCCGGCTGTTTATTTGCGCATGTTCGGAGTCACCACTTCGGATGACTACCGGCCGGTCGCCTGGATCGGACGCTTCCCCCTACGCGTTACCGCGATCCTTTGCGGCCTGTTCGTTCTCGGCATGTTTGCCACTGCTTTTGCCGGCAACGGAATCTGGCTGCTCGATGTGTTCGGGCTGCACTATACTTCCTTCATTCGCGGGTGGTTATGGCAGCCACTGACGGCGCCGTTGATCCAGGCACCGAACTTCTTTTTCCTCTTCAGCGTCCTCTTTTTCTATTGGTCCGGTGATCAGGTAGAGCAGCTCCTCGGGCTCAAACGCTACCTGCAACTGCTCGGGCTTCTGCTGCTTCTGCCCGTCGTCGTCCTCTGCGCCTTCGGATTAATGGGGGTGCCGGGTATCTACGCCGGCTCTTATCAGCTGATGATCGGCATGTTCATCGCCTTCGCCGTCATTTACCCCGATCTGCAAGTCTTCGGCTGGGTCGACCTAAAATGGCTCGCCTTCGCCGGGATCGTGCTCGCCTCGATGTCTTATCTGTCGCCGGTCCGCGATTGGGTGAATCTGGTGATCGTTTACGCGATGTGCGCGACTTCCTACGCCTTCATCCGTCATCTGCAGGGACGCATTCCCGTGGCCTCGCTGCCGAAGCCGAACTGGTTCCGGCGCAAGCCGAAGATCTACGTCGTGCAAAAGCCAACCGCCCGCCGCGCCGCTGCGGAGCCGGAAGACGTCACCAGTTCAATCGACCCAATCCTCGACAAGATTTCGAAATCGGGCATCGGCAGTCTCACCGAAGCGGAGCGGCGCCAGCTCGATCGCGCGCGCCGGAAACTACTGAAGCAATCGGATTAGCTTCCCGCCGGGACGAAATAACTCGTCCAACTCTTCTCATCCGAATGGATGAATGTCGGTCGGATCCAAGGCCGCCAAAAATTGCGCTGGAGTTTCCGCAAACAAGAGACGCTGCCGCACTTCCGCATCTTTGAGCAGCCGCGCCAGGGTTCCGACGCAAACCAGGTAATCGCTGATCATTTGTTTCGGCACGCCGATCAAAAAGATAAGGGATGCTTTCTCGCCGTTTGGTCCAAACGGAATTCCCGACCGGCTGCGACCGATGGCCAGGACGATGCGATCGACCAGCTCGGTGCGCGCGTGCGGAAAAGCGACTTCGTTTTCGACATAAGTCGGGCTCGCTTTCTCGCGCGCCAGCACCTGTTCCAGGAAACGCTCAGGATTGCGGATCTCCTCATCCGCTTCCAGGAACTTCACCAGCTTCTGCAGCGCAGTCGTTAGCGTTCGCGTCCGCAAGTCGAGATCAACGTGCGATTCTTGGAGCAGATCAGAGAGTGCAAGCGCCACGGCCAGGAGAGGATTTGTTGGCTTCCGCCGGGAAACCAGTTATCCCATTATGTCGAGCGCAGTGGACTCTGCAAACATAGCCCCGGGCACCAGCAACGAAGCTACCGTCTCGCTGCAGAAGAGCATGTACGACCCGGGCTACGTCAACGCCATGTCGCATTTCTATCGCGGCGAGCTCGGCCGCATCATGGTCTGGCGCCAGCGGCTGGATATCACCACCAATTGGGCCATCACCAGCAGCACCGCTATTATCACCTTCGCGTTCTCCAGTCGCGAGGTCCCGCACATCATCTTCTTTTTCAATCTCGCGATCGTCTCGGTCATGCTCTGGATTGAGGCGCGTCGCTACCGTTTCTACGATGCTTTCCGCGCGCGCGTGCGCATGCTCGAAGCGCATTTTCTCGTTCCGATGGTGATGGAAAATCGGGATCTGCTGCAGGGCGAATGGAAGAAGCTCGTTTGTGAAGATCTCATTCTGCCGTCCTTCAAAATCAGCGCCTTCGAGGCGGTGGGACGGCGGCTAAAACGCAATTACGTTTTCATTTACGTCCTCATCGTCCTCGCCTGGTTCACCAAACTCTTCCTGCACGCCACCACGCCGATGAATCGCTGGGCCGGGCTCTATGAAGCGATGCGCGTTGGGCACATTCCGTCCTGGTTCGTGGGCTCGGTTTTTCTCGCCACCCTCCTCGCCGTGGTGGGCATGTCGATTTACGCCGGTAAATCTACTGCGGGCGAGATCTCTGAGTTTCGAACGCACCGTTCGCTGTGGAAAATCTGACTAGGTTCGGCCCCGCCGCGCCAGGCCGTTCTTGCCCACCCCTTTAGCCTGGCCGATGTGTCGGCATGAGCGCTTCGCCTGTCCCAAAAGCCAGCAGTGAGTCCCGCGCGGCCGCCTTTGACCGCCTCTGCGAAATCGTTCATATCTTGCGCGCACCGGGCGGGTGCCCATGGGATCGCGAACAGACCCACACCTCCATCCTGCCGCAGCTGATTGAGGAAGCCTACGAACTCTACGGCGCTCTCCAGGCTAACGACGTCCCGAACTTCCGTGAGGAGCTGGGCGATCTTCTCCTTCACATTGTTATGCATGCCGAGATGTCGGAGGAGGCAGGCGAGTTCGATGTTCGCGACGTCGTTAACGAGGTCAGCGAAAAACTAATTCGCCGGCACCCGCACGTCTTCGCCGAAAGCAACGCGCGCGATACCGGCGCGGTGCTCAAACAATGGGAAGCGATCAAGCACGCGGAAAAAAAGGAAACGCATGCGCATTACCTCGACAGCCTCCCGGTCGCCTTGCCCGCTTTGCTGCGCGCGCAGAAAGCACAGAAGAAAGTCGCGCGGATGAACTTCGACTGGGAAAACCTGGACCAGGTCATGGCCAAGGTGGACGAGGAACTCGGCGAAGTGAAAGAGGCGTTGGCCAGCAACGAGAAAGCCGCCATCGAAGACGAGATCGGCGACCTCTTCTTCGCGGTTGTAAACCTGGCCCGCAGGTCAGGTCTCGATGCCGAAAGCCTCCTGCAAAGCGCGACCGACAAGTTTGTTCGTCGTTTCAATCGCGTGGAAGAAGAACTGGAGGCCGCTGGCGGCAAACTCGGACAAGCCGGCCTCTCGGAATTGGACGCAATCTGGAACAGGGTGAAAGAGGAAGTCTAGCTTCGCCGAGGCGTAGCCTGTCACCCGCCGCTTGCGCCACCCTCCGCTTTCGACATATTCCCCGTCCCCATGTCCATCCTGATCACCGTTCTTCTCGCCGTCTGGACCCTCGTGGCCCTGCTTATGATCCTGGTGATCCTGATGCAACGCCCGAAAAGCGAGGGACTTGGCGCTGCCTTTGGCGGTGGCGTGACCGAGAATATCTTTGGTGCGCAGACCACCAACGTGCTGGTTAAATTCACCAGCTACCTGGCTGGCTTCTTCTTCGTCATCACTTTTGTTCTGTCGATTCTCTACGCGCATCAATCGACCCGGAAAAGCGTCCTGCGCGAAGAGCTGATGAAAGATTCCGCCGCGCACCCGGCAGCATCAACTTCTCCTGTTCCGATGGGAATGATCCCGCCGACGGCAAGCCCTGGTCCATCCGCTTCGGCGCCTGCATCGGCAGCCTCGCCCGCCGCCGCTGCTACTGCTCCTGCATCGACTCCCGCTGCTTCGCCGCAGAAGTAACGGCACGGGCTGACCAATTCCGAATCGCGCAATCCTCGGTTGCGCTAGCTATCACGCGCCAGCCTTAGCTTTTTGAATCCTCGCCGAACTCGAGCCCTACTATACGTGAGTCACGTATAGTCACCTTTCGCACGGCGCTGCGGAACGAAGAGTCACTTGCGCGGGATGTCCGGCCGCGATTACGACGGAAACAGACAGATACGGCAAACTCATGCCATACGTGAGCCGCGTATAGCAGACTAAGGATGTCCCAACCAAGAGTTATCACTGACGATTTGATCAGGGGGTATCTGTTTCCTCGGTCGAAACGGAGGTGGCTTCGCCGACGCGATCCCCGCTGAGCGCCTGCCCGAAGGCACGCCACGCCAGCATCGCGCATTTCACGCGCTGCGGAAATTTTCGCACTCCGGCCATCAACTGCAGATCGCCGAGCGGTTTCGGCGGATGCGCAACATCGCTCGTAACTAACGAGTGAAACGCCTCCAGCAAATCCGTCGCCTCGGCGCTGCTGCGCCCCTTCAACTTGATCGTCATCATCGAAGCGGACGCCATGCAAATGGCACAGCCCTGTCCCGTGAACTTGATCTCGGCGACTTCACGCTCCGGCCCGAAGCGGACGTGCAGATCGATCTCATCGCCGCACGAGGGGTTGTCGCCATGCACGTGCACGGCACCTTCGGCGATGCTGCCGAAGTTGCGCGGCCGCTTCGAATGATCGAGCAACACCTGCTGGTAAAGATCCTCCAGCTCCGCGCTCATGCGAAAAAGCGGCGCGCATCCTCCACGATCTCGATCATGCGATCAATCTCCGCCTCGCTGTTGTAAAAATAAAAGCTGGCGCGCGTCGTGCCGGGCAGGCCGAATTTCTTCATCAACGGTTGATTGCAATGGTGCCCGCCGCGGAGCGCCAGGCCGGCCCGGTCGGCATAAGTCGTTAGGTCATGCGGATGCGCTCCTTCCAAGACAAAACTTACCAGCCCGGCGCGCTCGTTGACCGGACCGAGCACACGCATCCCCGGAATCTCAGCTAGCCGCCCGGCGGCATAGCCAGCGAGTTTCGAGTCGTGCGCAAAAATCTGTTCACGCCCTAATTCCTCCAGGTAATCAATTGCCGCGCCGAGCCCAACCGCGCCGGCAATGTTCGGCGTGCCCGCCTCGAAGCGATGAGGCGGCGGCTTGAAGGTGCTCGACTCCAGCGCCACGCGTTGGATCATTTCGCCACCGCCATGCCAGGGCGGCATTTTCGCCAGCAACTCGGCGCGTCCATAAAGCGCGCCGATTCCAGTCGGTCCACACATCTTGTGGCCGGAGATGGCGAGGAAATCACAGCCAAGCTGCTGCACATTAACCGGCAGGTGCCCCCCGCTTTGGGCGGCGTCGATCACGGTGATTGCGCCGACCTCTCGTGCCCTCCGACAGAGCTTCGCGACGGGGTTGATCGTGCCGAGCGAATTCGAAACATGGGTGAAAGCGAAAATCTTTACCTCAGTGATTAGGGCCGAATCGATCTGATCGAGGGCGAGTTTGCCGTCTTCGCATACTGAAACGAAGCGCAGGCGCGCGCCGGTCCGCTCCGCCAGAATCTGCCACGGCACCAGGTTGCTGTGGTGCTCCATCTCGGTGAGAAGAATAACGTCACCCGCACGCAGAAAGTGCCCCCCCCACGCGTTCGCCACCAGGTTGATGCCCTCCGTTGTTCCGCGGGTAAAAATGATCTCGTCCGGGGTCCCGGCGCCGAGATACTGCGCCACTTTTGCGCGAGCATCTTCGTAGGCCGCGGTCGCGCGCGAACTCAACTCATGCAAGCCACGATGCACGTTGGCGTTGTCGTGTTCGTAAAAGCGAGCGAGCGCTTCGATCACGCGCCGCGGCTTTTGCGTGGTTGCGCCGTTGTCGAAATAAATCAGCGGACGCCCATGCACCTGTTGCTCCAGGATCGGGAAATCCCGACGGACGGCTGCCCAATCGGGCATCCCTGTCTTGGCGGTCGAGCTCATCTGCGTCCGCAAAGCTCAGGCGGTTTCGCGATGTAAGCAATTCCTGCCTCGCCGCGCGACCACCAAAAAGCCGGCTACCGGTCAGCTACCGATCTGCGCGAGACGCTCGTCTGCGCGGGTGTGCGCGCGTCAGGCCAGCAATTCCCTGACGCAATTGATCAAGCCATCAACCGCGAAAGGTTTGACCAAATACTTCACGTCGTTCTCGAGCAGGAAGCTGTTGATCTTTGGATCGGCCGCGAAGCCGGTGATGAAAATGAAGTGGTCTGCCATGTTAGGCCGCAGTTCTTTGGCCTGCAGGTAAAACTGATCACCGCGCAGCTTCGGCATCATCAAATCGCAAATGATAGCGTCGTATTCGTGCGCCTTCACTTTGAGCAAGGCCTCCTCGCCGTCGAAGGCCAGGTCGACCAGGAAATTCTCATCGGCCAGGATCCATTGCAGAGCCGAAGCCAATTGCTGGTCGTCGTCGACAACCAGGATCGCCTTCAGCGCCAAGACATTAGGGTTCGAGTCCGAATTTCCGTGGGGATGCGCTTCCATAAGCCTTAGCAAGTTTAGCAGGGGCAGTGCCATGGTAGCGCCCTTCCCTAGTCCAGGCGATAAATCCAGATCTGGCTCCCCGGCAATTGCTCCACCAAGCTCAAGCCGGGCGCCTCGCCCTCGGCCAGCAGGCGCCGGAAGATGACGTACTTCAAGCGCGCGGAGCGCAGGACTGGATCGCCCGGTTGCACAAAAAGCCGGTACGAATCCGGCGTGGAATACTCGAAATGCGACCCGGCGTCACCCGGGCGCGGTAGCCGCAGAACAATGTAGGCATAACGATTGTAAATCTCGCGGCTGGCCGCGGAGGCGTCGATTTGTCGCAGCAGATCCAGCGGCGGCACCACCTTAATCCCGTTGAGAACACGGGCGCCGCTGGCGAGCACGAACTGCGGGAGTGTGCTTCGGTCATACCCTGCCCAAAGCGCATCGGGATCGCGCTGGCGAATCTCTTCGATGCGCTGCATGGCCCTGCTTTCGAGCAAGCTGGGAAGCCCCTGGGCAATCGGGTTAACCAGGAAATTATTCCAAAGTAGAAGCACCCCGAGCAGAGGCAGGAAAATCCGCGGAGGCAAAAGCAGGTAACCCGCGGCGATCGCGGCTCCGATAACGCCTAACGAAAGCAACCGCCACGTGGTCAGGTAGATCGGGTTCCATTGCCGATTCCAAAGAAGATAAAATGCGACCAGTAGAACCGCTGCGGAAAGAAAGACGACCAGCATGGCTCGAGACAACGCCGGCCGTCCCCGAGTCTGCATGGCGAGAATGACAAAGAGCATTCCGGCAAAGCCGGTTCCCAGGATCGAGCGGGTCTCGGTGGTAAAACTCAAACCGGTGATCGTGGCCAGCCAACCCGGAAATCCGACCAACTGGTAACAGCTCAGCAAAAGAAGGAAAATCAGGAGCGAAAACAGGATCGGAAAATTCCCAGGCCATTCGCCGCGGCCCGTTAGGCGCCCTCGCCACCAGGTCACAAGACAAAC
This sequence comes from uncultured Verrucomicrobiae bacterium, assembly GCA_963746035.1. Lineage (GTDB taxonomy): Bacteria > Verrucomicrobiota > Verrucomicrobiia > Chthoniobacterales > UBA10450 > JBBRDU01. The sequence goes on from CAVUZN010000004.1 coordinate 282,495, forward strand.
CGCTCCTGCCAAAATCCAAAGCGGAACAAAGTTCGAGGCTTCGCTGGTATTCGGGAATACGTCTGGGTACTCACGCTCGCCGTCAAAAAAGTTCAGCAAACCGCCGAAAAACTGTGTCCACTTGAGTTCGCCGCCGAAATGACGGCGGGCCCCGGGATAGCTGGTGTGCGACAGAACGGCCAACGTCGGCCGGAGCTCGAGGTAAACAGGGACAAGCAGCAGCACGATCGCGATCAACGATCCTGCCGCCCAGACCCAACCCGCTCGCGGCAGGCTCCGCTGTTGCCAAACAAATCCGGCACAGATCGCGATCGCCAAATACAGGAGTGGAATCTCGAAGGGCGGATAACAGCAGAGCAGAAAATTAATTCCGGCGGCGACCACGACGACCGCGGCGAGGATGCGCTGCCACCAGCGAACAGACTGAAACAAAACCCCACCGCAGAAGAGGGCGAGCGACCAACTCGCCAGCATTTCCGGCAACATCGAAGGACTGGAGAACCACCATTGGGTGAAACTGGAGTAGGAAATGATGACCGCGCCCCCCATGGAACGGCCGATCCGTGCACTGGTTAGGGCGAAAAGGAGCAGAAAGAGTGCTCCGAGGAGGCCAAAGATCTTGGCGTTCCAGTACCAGGAGAAGCCTCGCTCCACGTCGAGAAAGAAGAAGCCCCAGAGCTGGGGACGGAAAAGCATGGTGTAATGTCGGGCGGGCAGGCTCATCAGCAGTGGTGCTTTACCTGCGCCTAACGATGGATTTTCGACCGGCATCGGCGGCCGATGTTTCAACTGGGCGAGGATGGCCGGTGTCCAGATCATCCACTCATCCGAGCGTTTGGGCTTGGGCGAGCCGAAGATTACTCCCTTCGCCTCCTTCAATTCATGCAGGTCGTAATACCAGAATGATGAAGACGAGCCGTTGATGCGAAAGGCGACGAGCGTGAGGAAGATCACGACCGCTACCCCGAGTAGCACCAGCAGCGCTTTTCGTTGGGGAATTGCCTGGCCGGTCACTGAGCGCGTTATCTCTAACTGCTGACTTCGAAAAACACGAGACCATATCGCGCGGCCTTCCTGGTCGGTGGGGCGAGACTCTGTCGAGCCGACTTCGCCTGTCGCCACACGAACGTAACAATGAGGTCGTTGAACTGGCGGGACCAATGCAGTTTCCTCTCCGTGTCGATAGGCCTATTCCTCAATTTATGGTGAACGGTTCGACCATTTCGTCTGATTCGGGCGCCTTCCAAAAAGTTCGCGCGGCCTGGATTTCAGATATGCATCTCGGCACCCGCGGCGCCAACGCCGATGCGCTGCTCGATTTCCTGCGCGATTATGACTTCGACATTCTCTACATCGTCGGCGACCTGATCGACATCTGGGCGCTGCGGCGCGCGCGTTACTGGCCACAAGATCATAACGATGTGCTGCAGAAAATCCTGCGCAAAGCGCGCAAAGGCACGCGCGTGATCTACATCCCCGGTAATCACGACGAAATGGTTTCCGGTTTTATCGGCTCCTACGGAAATATCGTGATCGAGCGCAATTGCATTCATATTACCGCTGACGGCCAACGACTCCTCGTCTTTCACGGTCACGAGCTGGACACGGTTGTGCAAAACGTTCGCTGGCTGGCTGTGCTCGGCGATGTCGGTTACCAGTTACTGCTCTCGCTCAACCCGGCGATCAACTTCTTCCGACGTCGCTTCGGACTCGGTTACTGGTCACTCAGCGCTTATGCCAAGAAGCGGGTAAAGGATGCGGTCAGCTTCATCGGACGGTTCGAGAAAGAGATCGTTCGTTACGCCGCCAATTACAAAGTGGACGGCGTGGTCTGCGGCCATATCCACAGCGCCGCTATCCGCGCCATCGGATCCACCACTTATTACAACTGCGGCGACTGGGTCGAAACCTGTTCCGCCCTGGTCGAACGCGAGAACGGCGTGATCGAATTAATTTATTACGACCCACACATTCCCCGTGGTGGAGAGCCGGATATTTCTGTGGAGGCAACCGTGCCGGCTGCGCCAACCCACGCGACGCGCCTGCCCGCAGAGGAAGCGGCGCGCCGTCACCCGCTCGTCACCGAAGCTTAACCCTTCGTCACCTGACTCTTACTCGTCGCCGCGGTAGGGAGGACCAAATGAAAGCTCCCCGCCTGCTCTCCTCCGACAAAAGAGAAATCGTTGTCGAAACAATCTTGTTCGTGGTCATCGCGGCGGTCTCAGCCTGGCCAATGCTCGCCGCCATCGACGCGATTCTCCACGTTACCTAACGAGGGGTGTTCCTTAAGTGGGACGAGACGGAGCTCGTCCCTCCAGGTGACGATTTTCGCGCTTTTCTCCGTTAATCGTAGCTAACTAACCACAGGCACCGCCGCAATCCGCGACATGATGGGAGGGACGAGCTCCGTCTCGTCCGATTATTTCGTTTGCCCTAACGATCGTGCCCATCAGTCTGCTTCGACATAGGGCTGGTGTCTGATGTCTTCGGCCGCCGCTGCGTAGACCGCGTCCTCGGCGATGTTGGTGGCGTGGTCGCCAACGCGTTCCATGCAGCGCGCGATGAAGATCAGGTTCAGGTAGCCGCGCAATTGATCCGGGTCCTGCGCCATGCGCTCGATCAACTGCTTCTGCACAGTCGCGTTCATTTCATCGAGTTCCTCGTCACGCGGAATCGTCGCCATCGCCAGCGGCACATCTTCCTTTACGTAAGCATCCAGCGAGTCTTTGAACATCGACATGGCCAGCGCATAAAGCGGTTGGATCAACTCCGTCTCTGGCAAAGCCGGATGTTGATTTAATTTGCGCGCTCTCCGCGCCACCGATGTGGCTTGGTCCGCCACCCGTTCGATGTTCGGACTCAGTTTCATCGCCGCCACCACCCGCCGGAGATCCGACGCCACCGGTTGAAACTTAAGCAGAAGATCGACTCCTTCCTTGTCCACGACCTTTTCCAACTGATCGATTTCCTCGTCATCGGCGATGGCATGGGCGCAGAGATCGTCATCGCGCTCGAGCAGACCCCGGAAAGCGCGGTCGAATACGCGTTCGGTCAGTCCAGCCATCATCAGCACGTTGCCACGCAAGGAGTCGAGCGCTTCGTCAAAACTGCCGAGGATATGTCGGGGAGCGATCATAAAATACTAACCAAAGCGGCCGGTGATGTAGTCCTCGGTCCGCCGTTCCTTCGGATTGGTGAAGATGCCGCCGGTTTCGCCCATCTCGATGAGCCGGCCCATATAAAAGAATGCGGTGAAATCCGAGATGCGGCCGGCTTGCTGCATGTTGTGCGTGACGATGACGATGGTGTACTTCTGTTTGAGCTGGTCGACCAGTTCCTCGACTTTCATGGTCGCAATCGGATCCAGCGCAGAGGCCGGCTCATCCATCAAGAGCACCTCCGGCTCGACCGCGATAGCGCGGGCGATGCAAAGCCGTTGCTGCTGACCGCCGGACAAACTAATCCCGGGTTTGCGCAGGTCGTCCTTCACTTCGTCCCAGAGCGCAGCCATGCGCAGCGCTTTCTCCGTTTGTTCGTCGAGAATCTTGCGATTACGTACGCCGTTTAGACGCAGGCCGACGGCCACGTTTTCCTGGATCGACATGGTTGGAAACGGATTCGACTTTTGAAAGACCATCCCGATCCGACGTCGAATGGTCACCGGATCGACCGAAGGCCCATACAGATCCATCCCCTCAAACAGGACACGACCTTCCACGCGGGTGTTCGGGACCAGCTCATGCATGCGGTTGAGCGACCGGAGAAAAGTTGACTTCCCGCATCCGCTCGGACCGATGATGGCGGTAACCCGATTGCGCAGAATGTTCATCGAGCACTCGCTGACGGCCTCTTTCGCGCCGTACCAAATCGACAGCTTCTGCACATCGAAGGCGATCGGCGGCTGCTCCGCTGCCACCTCGAATTCCCGTTCGCCAATTTCCATCCTCTTCGGTTCCGCCGGCGTTTCCATGATCAGCATCGTCGCCCCTCCTTTTTTATAAACCCGTCCGCACGCGATTGCGCGTCAGAATTCTGACCGAGAGATTCACCACAAAAATTCCCGCCAGCAAAACCAGGGCGCCTGCCCAAGCCTGCCGATGCCAATCTTCGTAAGGCGAAATGGCGTAGGTAAATATCTGCAGCGGAAGCGCCGCGATTGGCTGGGTCAGATCGTGATTCCAAAAGCGATTGCCGAAGGCGGTGAAGAGCAGCGGCGCGGTTTCACCAGCCACGCGGGCCAGGGCTAGCAGGATTCCGGTGATGATTCCCCTGGCCGCAGTTTTCATCACGATCTGAACGACTGTTTTCCGGCGTGAGATGCCGAGGGCGAGGGCGGCTTCGCGATATCCGTTAGGCACGAGAAGAATCACTTCCTCCGTCGTGCGCATGATTAACGGAATCATCATCAGGCCGAGAGCCAGGCCACCGGCGTAAGCGGAGAAACCTTTGAAAGGAAGCACGGCCACTCCATAAACGACCACCCCCCAGATAATGGAGGGCACGCCGTTCAGAACATCGGCGACAAAGCGCAAGACACTGTTGATTCCAGTGCGGCCGTATTCGGCAAGATAAACCCCGCCCAGGACGCCTAACGGAATTCCGATTGCCGAAGCCAGGCTGAGCAGTTGAATGGTGCCGACAATGGCGTTGGCCATGCCTCCGCCGCTGGCACCAACTGGAGCAGGCAAGTGCGTGAAGAAGGCCAGGTTGAGCGAGGAGACACCATTGGTGAGCAGATAGTAAAAGACCAGCGCCAGGGGCAGGACGACTAGCGCGGCCGCGAGAAAAAACAAACCGGAGGCGAATGCGTTCGTTATCTTTCGCCAGCGATGGTTGTTTGATGCCGCCTTCATCCTAGTTTGCCCGTAGCGTCGGCCCCCCGGTAACTGCGCGCAGAAGCAATTGGGCGAGCAGGTTAGCGACAATCGTTATCCCAAGCAGGACCAGACCGATTTCCACCAGCGCGCTCAGGTAAAGATCTGTCGTCGCTTCCGTAAATTCATTGGCGATCACGCTGGCCAGGGTGTAGCCCGGGGCGAAGAGGGACTTGGCAATCTGCGGAGTGTTCCCGATTACCATCGTCACCGCCATGGTTTCGCCAAGGGCGCGGCCGAGGCCGAGAATGATGGCGCCGAACAATCCTTTCCGCGCATAGCTCAAGACCGCCAGCCGGGTTACTTCCCAGCGGGTCGCACCCAGTGCGTAGGCCGCTTCCCGCTGCAGATTCGGCACCGACCGCAGAATTTCGCGCGAAACCGAGGTGATGATCGGCATGATCATGATGGCGACAATGATTCCGCCGGCCAACATGCTGGTGCCGTAGATGGGACCGGAAAAAACCGGTGTCCACCCAAGCGTCTGCTTCAGAAAAACAAACGGATACTGCCGCAACCATGGGATGAGAACAAAAATGCCCCATAATCCGAGGATCACGCTCGGAATTGCCGCCAGCATCTCGATCAGTGAGGTCAGGGGTTGTCGCAGCCAGCGCGGCGCCAATTCGGTTAGGAAAATTGCGGTCCCAATACTGAGCGGGACCGCGATCACCAGCGCGATCAGCGACGACATGAAAGTGCCGTAAATAAATGGGAGTGCGCCGTAGTCGTCGGCCACCGGATCCCACGTCGATCTGGTTAGAAACTGGAAGCCAAACCTCCGCTGTGAGAGCGAAGAGCCGTGGATGAGTTCCCAGCCGACCAGTCCGAGGAGGGCGACGACTGCGGCCGCGGAGAGAAGAGTGAGGGCTTCAAACCCTCGATCTGCCCCGGGCGACGGCGGTGCGAGTTGGATTCGGCCTCTGCCCGTCGGGATCTCCGCGACAATTTCCACGATGGTGTCGGCTAAAATTTGATTTCACCGACCCGCATGAGAGCGCGGTCGCGCAGCGCCGCCGGCAGTGGCGCATAATCAAGATCACGCGCCATCGATTCCCCGCTGGTTAGAGCCCACTTCAGGAACTCCACCAGCTTCCTCCCTTTGGCCGGATCTTTTTGCTCCTGGTAGACCAGCAGCCAGGTGGCTCCACAGATCGGGTAGGATTCTTTACCCGGCGCATTCGTCATCGAGAAGCGGAAATCATCCGGAACTGTCGCCGTCGCCATCGCCGCCGTCACCGAATCGATCGTCGGGCTAACAAATTCCCCGTCGCTGTTTTTCACCTGGGCGAAAGCAATCTTGTTTTGCTTCGCATAAATCAGCTCAACATAGCCAATGGCACCGGGCGTTTGCTTGATCTGGCCGGCGACGCCTTCGTTTCCTTTGCCGCCTAACCCGACCGGCCAGTTCACCGAGGTGTTCGTTCCCACCTTTTGTTTCCATTCGGGGCTGACCTTGCTCAGGTAATCTGTCCAGATGTAAGTCGTGCCGCTGCCGTCGGAGCGGTGCACTACCACGATCTCTTGCGCTGGCAATGTTATCCCCGCGTTCAAAGCGGTGATCTTCGGGTCGTTCCACTTGATGATCGTCCCGAGAAAAATCCCGGCGATCGTCTCCCCATCGAGTTTCAATTGTGGGCTGCCCGGCAGGTTGTAAGCGACCACATTGGCGCCTGCCACCGTCGGAATATGCAGAATCTTCGCCGGTGCTTTTCCCAGGTTGTCATCACTCATCGGTCCGTCAGAGGCACCGAAGTCGACCGTTTGCGCGATGATTTGCTTTTGTCCGCCGCCGGAACCGATCGACTGATAATTAAAGCGGACGGACGGATCGACCTTGGCATATTCGTCGAACCACTTGGAATAAATCGGATAGGGAAAAGTCGCGCCCGCACCGTTCATGGTCATTTGCGCGGAAGCATGCCCGGCCAGGCCGAGCAGGATAAGCCCTAACGAACGAGATAGAAATGGCGTTCGGATCATGGCGGCAAGTTGCCGCACCGCCCCGCCCAGGTCGAAACGTTTAGTGTTACGTTTCTGTGACGCCGCTTTCCGGCGGCCCGGCGATCGGAAGAATCACCCGAATGGTGGTGCCCTGGCCGAGCCTGCTTTCCGCCTCCACCCGCCCGCCGTGCATCTGCGCGATGTGCTTCACGATGGAAAGGCCAAGACCGGTTCCGCCCAGTGCGCGGCTTCTCGCCTTGTCCGTACGATAGAAGCGCTCAAAAATGCGCGGCAAATCGGCGTCTGAAATTCCCGGACCATCGTCGCCGACTTCGATCCGAATCGCTTCCCCCTCCCGCGCACCTGCCAGTCGAATATGACCTCCGGGTTGCGTGTACTTCAGCGCGTTATCGAGCAGGTTGTAGAGGACTTCGTGCAGGCGCGTTTCGTCCGCGCGCAGCACCGGCAGGTTCGGTTCGATCTCGATCGCAACGCTGACCTTTTTCTCGGCGAAGCGGCGTCCCCAATCGCGCGCGATTCCCGCGAAAAGCTCGGTCAGGCGCACCTCGCCGAGCTGGAGGTAGGGCGTGCCTGATTCCAACTGAGACAGAGTGAGCAGATCATTCAAAAGCACGGCCAGACGATTCGAATGCCGGTTCATCACTTCGAGCACGCGTTCGAAATCGTCGCGCGCCATGTTCGGATCGTCCCGCAGCGTCTCGATGTAGCCATGCAAAATCGAAAGCGGCGTTCTCAGTTCGTGCGAAACGTTGGCCACGAACTCGCGGCGAAGCCGGTCGGCCTGCTTCAACTCCGAGACGTCGTGAAAAAGCACAATCGCACCGCTGTGACCGCCTGCCGGGTCGCGAATCGCGGCCGCGCTCAACTGCATCTGGCGCGGCCGTTGCCGGTCGAGCGTCGTGACCTCCAGTTCCGCCCGGCCCGCCTCTCCAGTCCGCAAGGTCTCCTGGATCAAACGGTCAACCACCGGGTCGCGGATGACGGCCAGGATCGGTCCGCCAATCTCGGGATCGGTCATCGGAAAAAGGGTTCGGAAACTCGGATTCACGAAGCGGATCTCGCGCCGCTCGTTCACAATCAGCAAACCGTCACTCAAGGCTTCAAACACCGCGTTCGCTCCGGAGGCCCGCTCCGCCGCGCGCCGCTTCAGGTCAGATTGCTCGCGAAACAGCTCTTCCAGGGCGAGCCCGATGCGCCGCGCCTGCGCTCCTCCCCTGACGAGAAAGGTCGAAGGCTTTTCGCCGCGGGCGAGTTGATCAATCAATCGCGCCACCTCGCGCCAGGGCCGTCCCCAGAGCTGCCAGGCTCGCACTATTCCGGCCAGGACGACTGCGATGATGGCGAGGAGCGCCCAGTTCATCGCTCAGGACTTCTCGCTAAACCGATACCCGAATCCGCGGATGGTTTCGATGTAATTGCCCGCCTTGCCCAGTTTATCGCGCAACCGCCGCACATGAGTGTCCACCGTGCGCGTGTCGATCACCGTTTCATAGCCCCAAACGTCGTTTAATAATCGGTCGCGTTCCTGCACGCGCCCGCGTCGTTCCAGGAGCGTCTGCAGTAGTTTAAATTCAATACTCGTTAGGTGAACCGGACGGCCGCTCACGCTCACTTCATGGCGAATGGCGTCGAGCTTGATCGATCCCGCTACCAGCGGCTCGGCCGAGGTGGAAGCGCCATCGCGCCGGCGCAGAATCGCCTGGATCCGAAGAACAACTTCGCGCGGACTAAACGGCTTGGTTACATAATCGTCCGCTCCGAATTCCAGGCCGACGATGCGATCGACCTCCTCCGCTTTGGCGGTCAACATGATGATTGGAATGTGCCGTGTGGTCGCTTCGCTTTTCAGAGCGCGGCAAATCTCGAGGCCAGGCATGCGCGGCAGCATCAGGTCGAGAATGATGAAATCAGGTTTGAGCGCGCGTGCCTTCTCCAAACCGATCGCCCCATCCGGAGCCGTGGCCACGTTGAATCCACCGCTCTTCCGGAGATTAAGGCTGAGCAGGTCGATGACATCCCGCTCGTCCTCGATAATGAGCACGGTCTTGCCTGAATGGGACGCCTTATCGCTCATAACGACGGCAGCAGGAATCAACTCGTCAGTAGATGCAAGCGACAGTTATGTGACGCCGGGCGCTCGTCCGCGAGCAAAACAATTCCCTGAAAGATGCAGAACGGTTGCGGACGGCATGAGGCCGGCCCTTGATCCGGTTTACAGCTGCAGTCTAGGACCGCCGCTCCGCTCTGGCTCAGCGCTGATGCACGCCGCTTAAGTTTCGACGTCTAAGCTGCAGAGCCGGAATCGGGGATCCCTTCCGGCTTGCTCGTCCCCGCCTTCTCGTTCAGCGCGTCCGTGAACTCCTGCAGGCTGGAAACGATCTGCGGCGCCTTCGACAGCACGGTGGTCGCCAGCTTTTCCGCATAATCCGGACGGCGCTGCGACATTTCCGAGAGAGCCATCATCACAGCGAGGGCATTATTAATGGAATGCTTGATCTCGCTGAACTTTTTCTGCAGCTGGCTGAGTTCGTCGGCCGTTACCGCGGGAGTTGAATCACTCATGCTCGGATGAATTTCGCTGGAGAAAGGAGGCTCTTATGCTTGACTGAAAGGTTCGAGAATTCTCGTTCCTGATGCCTGCGCAAGTTATCAAGATCACTGGGGCGCGCCAGCATAATTTGAAAAACCTCAGCGTGGAGATTCCGCGTGAGAAGCTGGTCGTTATCACCGGATTGAGCGGCTCCGGCAAGTCCTCCCTTGCCTTTGATACGCTTTACGCGGAGGGGCAGCGGCGCTACGTCGAAAGCCTTTCGGCCTACGCCCGGCAATTTCTCGACCAAATGGAGAAGCCGGATGTCGATTTTATCGAAGGCCTCTCCCCGGCTATCGCCATCGAACAACGCAGCGCCGGTGCCAATCCTCGCTCCACCATTGCAACGACCACCGAGATTTACGACTACCTCCGGGTGCTGTTTTCCGCGGTGGGCCAACCGCACGATCCCGCCACCGGCGAACCTGTTTTCCGTCAGACCGCCCAGCAAATTGTCGATCAGATTCTAGCCTGGCCGCCGGGATCACGAATCATCCTGCTCGCTCCATTGGTGCGCGATCAGCCAGGCGAGTTTCGCGACGTCATCGAGAAGGCGCGGCGCGAAGGCTTTGTCCGGCTGCGAATTGATGGCGAAATCGTCGAGTTGGGCGCGCCCGAGCCGATCCGATTAAAGAAGGGCGCTCGTCACACCATCGAAGCGGTGGTCGACCGATTGGTCGTGCGCGAAGGCATCCGCGTTCGCCTGAATGATTCAATCGAGACCGCGCTAAAATGGGGCGAAGGCAGGATTGCCGTCCTCCGGGAACGACGAGGTGAGGCTGAGGTGGAGAAGTCGAGAACGCCCGCAGCCCAGCCCGCCGAATCATGGGAGGAAACCGCTTTCTCCACGAATTATGGCACCGGCGACGGATCCTTTTCGCTAGGCGACCTGAGCCCGCGCCATTTTTCCTTTAACAGTCATCTGGGGGCTTGCCCGGTCTGCCATGGTCTCGGCACTGAGCTAGTCTGCGATCCGGAGTTGATGATTTCCGATCCAGCCAAAACGCTGGCGGAAGGCGCGATCATGCCCTGGCGTCGAGGAACCAAACGGATGCAGGCCTATTACCGCCACCTGCAGAGCGCGCTCGTTAGGCATTTCAAGGTTGACGAAGATATGCCTTTCGCGGAGTTGCCGGACACTTTCAAAAATGCGCTTTATTTCGGCACCGGCGAAGAGTCCGTGCCGATGGACGGCAGCAACGGCAGCGCCAGCAAAGCTCGCCCCTTCGAGGGGCTGGTCCCGCAAATGCATCGCCTTTATCGCGAGACGGAGAGCGAATTCACGCGCAACCGCATCCGCGCTTTCATGCGGAAGGTCGCCTGCAGTGCCTGCGGCGGCGCGCGCCTGAAACCGGAAATCCTCGCCGTCACCATTCGCGACGACCGCGGCGAGGAAATGAATATTCATCAATTCACGGAGTTGACGATCGCTCGCGCCGCGGACTACGTCGGCCGCCTTAGTCTGACCGACCAGCAACGGACAATCGTCACTGAAGTCGTGCGCGAGATCGGCTCCCGTCTGGAATTTTTACTCGAAGTCGGGCTTGGCTATCTCACTCTCAATCGCGAAAGCGGCACCCTTTCCGGAGGCGAAGCGCAACGCATTCGTCTCGCCACCCAAATCGGCTCCGGCCTGGCCGGAGTGCTTTATGTTTTCGATGAGCCGAGCATTGGTTTGCATCAACGCGACAATACCCGCCTGCTCGGGACGCTTGCTCGTCTGCGCAACCTCGGCAATTCCGTCATCGTGGTTGAGCATGACGAGGAGACCATTCGCGCGGCCGATCACCTGATTGATCTTGGACCGGGCGCGGGCCCGCGCGGCGGCGAGATTGTCGCGCAGGGGACAGTCGCTGAGGTGCTCAAGGCCACTAATTCGTTAACCGCAGATTACCTGACCGGGCGCCTGCGCATCCCAGTCCCGCGGAAGCGCATCGATCCCGGCCGCATCTCCGTCCGGGTGGCGGAGAAATCGGAGCTATCCGGTTGGCTGACAATCGTTGGGGCCTCCGAAAACAACCTGAAAAACGTCACGGTCGCTCTGCCCCTCGGCTGCTTCACTTGCGTGACCGGCGTTTCCGGCAGCGGCAAATCCACCCTGATCGACGACATTTTGCGGCGCGCCCTCTTTCGCCACTTCTACAATTCGAAGGAGAAGCCGGGCCGTTTCAAAGCTCTGCGCGGCCTGGAACAGATCGATAAGGCAATCGTGATCGATCAAAGCGCGATTGGCCGGACTCCTCGCTCCAACCCGATCACTTATACCGGCGCCTTTACTCCCATCCGCGAGCTATTCGCGCAGTTACCCGCCGCTCGCATCCGTGGTTACGACGCCGGGCGTTTCAGCTTTAACGTCAAAGGCGGGCGCTGCGAAAACTGCGAAGGCGGCGGCTTGATAAAGATCGAGATGCACTTCCTTCCCGACGTCTACGTGGAATGTGAGGTCTGCGGCGGCCAGCGCTATAATCGCGAGACTCTGGAGATCACCTACAAAGGGAAGAATATCGCTGACGTGCTCGACATAACGGTGGACGAAGGCGTTCGCTTTTTCCGGAACATCCCGGGGGTCTCCGATAAACTGACCGCGCTACTTGATGTCGGTCTCGGCTACCTTCAGTTAGGCCAGGCCGGCACCACACTTTCCGGAGGCGAGGCTCAGCGCGTCAAACTCGCCGCTGAGCTGAGCAAACGGGCAACGGGCCGAACGGTTTATATTTTGGACGAACCAACCACCGGGCTGCACTTCGCCGACATCGAGAAACTGCTCCAGGTTTTAATGAAGCTGCGTGATGCCGGCAATACCCTGGTGGTGATCGAACACAACCTGGAGATGATCAAATGCGCCGACTGGATCGTGGATTTGGGTCCTGAAGGCGGCGAAGGCGGCGGACAAGTGATTGGCGCGGGTCCGCCGGAAGAGATCGCTCGCCTAACAAACAGCTTTACCGGAAAGTACCTGAAGCCGATTCTGGCGGCGGCATGAGGGCGTGTCTTCTTACCCGGGCCGTTCCGGTCGCGCTTGCTTGCTTCTTGTTGCTTGGTCAGGCCCACGCGGCGCCGACGCCGGAGCTCGGTGAGCGAATTCGCGCCGCCCAGGAGGCCGCCGCTTCCGGCGTGCCTGAGGTTGCCGTTGCTCGTCTGACCACCCTTTTGCGTTCGTCCGCGGACACGGAATCGTGGCGCGCGGTGGCCAATGCGCTCGCGCCGGCGTTGATCCAGGCGCGCCAAGCCAAGGAGACGTTGCAGCTGTTGAACGATTCACGTTGGGAAAGATCGTCCAGCTGGAACTTTTGGCGCGGCCAGGCCCTGGCTGAAATGAGGCAATGGAGTGAAGCCATTGCCTGCTTCCAGGCAGCGAGCCACGGCGATCGGGGCCCCGACGCGACGTTTGGATTGGCTCAAGCCTATGAAGCTACCAATCAATCCGCCCCGGCGGTGCAAACGTTAAAGACGCTTTATCGCGACCAGAAGTGGAACGTCCGGGCTCGCCTCCGTGCCGCCAACATCGCTCTCGAAGAATCCAATTGGAATGCGGCCGATCGGCTGCTTGATGAGATCAACCCGACGAACATGCCCGATCGGAAGGAACGACGAATCCTGAAGGCACGCGTGGAGCTCCAGCGTCACCGGCCGGAACGCGCCTTGCCGACCTTCGAATCCCTGGCGAACAAAAGCGAAGGAGCATCACACCCGTTGATCATGGCCGCTCTTTTCGGAATCGCCGATGCCCATCTGCAGATGAAGACCCCCGACCAGGGCGATGACTTCCTGGAAGAATTCATCGAACACCATCCTAACGACCGTGGACTGACAGAAATCTTTGCCAAGCTTGATCTTCTTTATGCGGCAGAACGCAAGCCCTCCCGGCTTGAGTCCGACCGCTGGTCGCGCGCGCCTGAGCAGCCCCGCCGCGCCCTCGCCCAGTGGTATGGGGCGCGCATGGATATGCGGGAAGGACATCGCGATCACGGCGCAAAAGTTTTCGACGAATTCCGACGCGAAGGCTTCCGTGCTCCTGGATTGGAACGGGCCTATCTTGAGTTCGCCCAACTGGCAACCAGGGAAGGACAACGGGAGAAAGCCCTGGCCATGCTTGAAGAAGCGCGGCGGCAATCGCCTCCGCCTGACTCGTTAGCGCAAATCGATATTCTCGAGGGGGAACTTCTCTTCCAGGCTGGACGCTACGAAGAAGCGACACCGCATCTGGAAAATGCATCGCGCCTGTCGCCAGTCCTGGCCGCGGCTGCGAAATACGATGCCTCGCTGGGGTGGCTGGAACTGGGAAACGAATCGCGGTTCATAGAAGACCTCAACGAATTAAAGCAAGGCGGGACCGATGCGGAATCGCTGGCGGATCTGGAACTGACCAAGGGGTTGCTGGAGGCGCGCAAGGGAACCAAAACGGCTGGGGAAAGCCTTCGCGCTTTCATCCGCACCCATCCCAATGCGACGCGCATTTCAGAAGCCTGGGTCGCGCTCGCGGAACTGGCTTTTCACGCTAGCCCTCCCCGCCTGGACGAAGCAAAGCGTAACCTGCAGCGAAGCGAGGAAGCAAAGCCGACTGCCCCCGCGCAGGAGGCAGCCGACTACCTGGCGATCTGGATAGAGGATGCTTCGAACGGGCAACCGAGCAGTGTCATTGGCCTGGCCAAAAAGTTTCTCGCGCAACACCCGAACTCAAGCTTCGCGACAGATGCGCGAATGAAACTGGCGGAGACCTATTACCGCGAACAGGACTTTGCCAATGCCCAAACGCATTTCGAAATAATTGGGAGCCAGAATGCACCGGGACCCCTAACCGAAAAGGCGCTGTTTTTCGCCGCGCAATCAGCCATGTCGACGATGGGATCGCATGCGCTCGACCGCGCCACCGAGCTTTTCGACAGTGTTGCGCAGATGAAGGGAGAGATGCGCTGGGCGGCGCGCAATGAGGAAGCGATGATCGAGCGCCGGATCAACAAGCCGCAAAATGCACTCGTCCTTTACGACGAAGTCCTGCAGGGCGATGCCCGGCCAGCGGAGAAGCGCGAAGCCCTCTGCGGCAAAGGCGACATTTTCGTTGAGCTCAGCGGCGAAGATCCGAAGAACCTGGACAAGGCTATTGAAGCTTACGAGCAGTTGGCCGCTGAGAGCGCTCCCGACGGCCATTGGCATAACCAGGCCCTTTTCAAAAAGGGCATTTGCCTGGAGAAAAAGGCCGACGCCGCCGGCGCCTTGTCCACTTTCTACTCGATCCTGGAAAGCCAAGCCCGGCCCGGCCGGCCGCCGGAATTTTTCTGGTTTTACAAGGCGGGTTTCAACGCCGCACGTCTCCTCGAAGAAAGTTCGAAGTGGCCGTCAGCCGCGGCGATCTACGAGAAATTGGTGGCGGCGGGAGGTGCCCGCAGCGAGGAAGCAAAGGCTCGCCTGGATAAACTGCGGCTCGAGCATTTCCTCTGGAGCGACTAACGAGCGCGTCTGTTCCGCACGGATTTTTTCGATCTCGTTCGCACCCGCTGCCTTGGTTTGGTCCAGCGCATATACTCGCGCAGGCGCTCTCCCGTTTTTTCGATCGGGTGATTATCCTGCGCGGCAACCAGAGCGCGAAAACGTTTTCCGCCGCTCGCCATTTCGCGAATAAACTCGGCGGCAAACGCACCGCTGCGGATCTGTTTTAAGCCTTTCTTCATCTCCGCCTTCACTCGGCGATCGATAATTTTCGGCCCCGCGGTCAGCGCTCCCCATCTGGCGGTATCGGAAATCAACCGGCGCATTCCGGCCAGCCCCTGCTCGTGAATTAAATCGACGATGAACTTCAGCTCGTGCAGGCATTCGAAATAGGCCAGCTCCGGCGCGTATCCGGCCTCCACCAGCGTTTCAAATCCGGCCCGGATCAGGTTTGATGTTCCCCCGCACAGAACCGCCTGTTCGCCGAAGAGATCCGTCTCGGTCTCTTCGCGGAAGGTGGTCTCAATCACACCGGCACGACCGGCGCCAATCGCTTTTGCCCAAGCGAAGGCAATCTGCCGCGCGCGACCAGTCGCATTTTGATGCACGGCGACGAGCGCGGGAACGCCACGGCCGTTCAAATATTGCCGGCGCACCATCGGACCAAGCCCTTTCGGCGCCACCATCACCACATCGAGACCGCGCGGCGGAATGACCGTCCGATAAACGATGGCGAAGCCATGCGCCAGAATCAGCGCCTGCCCCTTGCGCAAATTCGGCGCGATCTCGCCGCTAAAGATGGCCGGCATGCTTGTGTCCGCTAGCGCCAAAAAGATGACGTCGGCCTGCCGAACAGCCTCTTCGGTTCGCAGCACTTTGAACCCGGCACGCCGCGCCGAAGACGCGGAGCGACTGCGCGCATGCAATCCGATGATGACCTGGAGACCGCTATCGCGTGCATTCAGCGCTTGCGCGTGTCCCTGCGATCCGAATCCAATGACCGCGCAGGTTTTTTTGCGCAACGCCGAGAGACTGAGTTTGGAATCGGTGTAGATAGGGCCCGCCATAAAGAGGCCGGATTTGGCCAACTCTCGGAGCCGCGACGCTATCGCAGGCTCCCGCCAAGTTCAATGCGCCGCCGCCAAGGCCTAGTTTGCCTTGGTCAAGCCCCGCAAACGATCCACCTCGGCCAGCGCCAGGTGTGCTTCGCCCGTGCGACCCGCCTTGGTCAGGAGGTCCGAGAGCAGGAGATATTGCTTCGGCTCATCCGGTTGCCGGGCCACCGCCTTCTCCTGGACCGCGATCGCGTCATTCAAATGATTTTCCCGAAACTTGATCATCGCGACCAGGTTCAACGCTTCGGTTTCATGCACATCGAGCAAGCTGGCGTGGCGCAGCGTCGCCACCGCCAGGTCGTTCTCACCTCGCTGCGCGTAGAGACGCCCGAGCGCGAGATGGGAATTGTAATTCCACCAATGCGCCTGCGCGAAGGGCAGAATAATCCCGAGCGACTTATCGATCTCGTCGTTGCGTCGTAGAAGTTCGGTTTCCGAACAGATGAGTTCCCAGGTATCCGGGTATTCCTGCCTCGCCTCCTCCAGAGTCTCGATCGCGTGCGCATCATCGTTCTTGGAATGGTAAAGGTGCGCCACATTGAGCGCGGCCAGCCAGGTGCGCGGATAATCCTTCCGCTGCTGCTTGGCCATCTGCGCGGATTGATCGAATAGCTCCTGCGCCTCCTCCTTCTTGCCGAGATGCAAAAGCGCGTGCGCCAGGTTGTTCCGGGCCAATGGGTATTCCGGACAGAGCTTAATCGCTTTGCGCAGGACTTTTTCCGCCTGCACGTAATCCTCACGGTTGGAATAAACCTGCGCCAGCAGGAGCGCAGCGCGAATCGTTAGACCGCCGGAGGCAATCATCTGCTTCGACAGGACTTCGTTGGAGCGCCAATCCGCGCTGCGATAGCTACTGCGGATCCCAAGCGACACCACGCAGACCGCTGCGAAGCCGGTCACCAGTTGCGGCAGAAAACGCCAGCGCAGGTCGATGACGCAGCCGGCCAGGAAAAGGAGGAACCCCACACTCGGCAGATAAAGCCAGTGTTCCGCGACGGTCGCGTTTAACTCGACAATGTTTGAAGTCGGCAGATAAGCGACGAGAAACCAGACCGCACCAAAGATTCGCAAAAGCTGGCCGGTTCCCTTTTTTCGGCAGAGGAAGCCAAAGGCCGCCAGCAAAACGAGGCCCCCAATGGATAGATATTCGAACCCGATGTAGCGGGCGCGTCCGGCCTCGCTCTCGAGCGCGACCCCGGTAAAAACGCTGCGATCCATATGCAGGTTACCCGGAAAGACCATCAAACGTCCGTAATCGCCCAGCGCGCGCAGCATCAAAACCACCCGCATCGAGAGCGGCCAGTGCGAAGACGCACCCGCGACAACCAATGGCGGTGGAAGATGGCGCAGCCCGACGTAACTAACGAACAAAGCCAGGCAGACGGAAAGAGTGACAAACTTGGCGCGGACCGCGACGGTCTTCTCGAAAAAGAAGAGGTGAATCAGGAAGAGCGCCGGCCAGAGAGAAGCGCTTTCGCGTGAGCAGAGCGCGAGCAGGAGAGTGATTCCAGCGCTGGTGAACCAGGCGGCTTTGCTGAAGCGGGTGCTCGCGCGATTTGCCCGCAGGTAAAGCAACCACGCTCCGGCACCAAAAGTCGCCGCGAGGCTGTCCGCCCGGCCGGAGACATAATCAATCGCCGCGCTGTGCACCGGGTGCACGGCCCAGAGCAACGCGACGAGGAAAGCTATCCAACCGGTTTTCGAATTCGTCTCGTTGGCGGAAATGCCGGTGCCTGTTGCGCTGCGAAGGAGCCCGGGCAAGAGCTGACGAAGGAGAAGGTAAAGCAGCACTCCAGCGACGCAGTGAAAAAGCAGACTGGAAAGGTGATAACCATAGAAGGTGCTGTTCCAGACCAGGTAATCGAACATGTAGGTGATGTTCTGCACCGGCCGGTAATGCCCGGCATACGATTCCGGAAAAAGACGCTGCCGAAAAACCTCCAGGATGAAGAGCGGGCTCTTAATGAACGGATTTCCCCGCGTGAGGAAATCGTCATCCCAAACTCGATCGCCGCTTAGTGCCGGAACCCGGACCATGAAGCCGACGAGCCCAAGCAACAGACAATGGATCCATGTCCGCTGCAGATAGGCGTGGACGACGGAGAGACTCGCACCTCTCCGAGCTGTGCTGGAACAGTCGGCTTGATTCACTTGTGGGTTGAAAATGAAAGAGCGGAAGAAGACCGAGTCTTCTTCCGCTCCTCAAAGCGATTTATGTACCGCTCGAAGTCTTATTGGTGCCCGTAAGGCGACCAGAAAGTCGTGTCAGCCACGTCCGAAAGCGAGTTCCAGGCAGCGGCTGGCGCAGCCGGAAGGGAATCGACCGTCTGCGAACCGTAGTCGTCGCCGAAAAGATCCTGGCCCGTGTTGAAGAGGGCGGTGTCTTTCTTGACGTAGTTGGTCCAATCGGACGTGTTGATGGCGTCGCCCGACTTCTTGCCCGTTTCGATGGCATACTGATCAACTGCGGAGTCGATCATGCGCAGATCGTTAAGGACCTTGGATGCCTGGGAACGTTTGCGCGCGCGCAGGAACCCAGGAACGGCGATGGCGGCGAGCAACGCGATGATTGCTACCACGATCATGATTTCCACCAGCGTGAAGCCGGCGTGTTTTGTTCTGAGTTTGTTAAGCATGACTGCTGGTTATCTTTCTAGTTTGATTGCGTGTTAGGGAGTCCGAGCTGGGCGCTCGCAACTCATTCCCTGCCACCGGAATCCCGGTGACAGGCGAATGAATCGCGAAGATCCTTATTTGTACGGTGACCAGAAACTGGTGTCGGCCACGTCGGAGAGCGAAGTCTTCGAACCGGAGGGAACACCGGGGAGCGAGTCCACGGTCTGAGGACCGTAACCGGCGCCGAAGATGTCGGCTGCGGTATTATAAAGGACCGAACCCTTCTTCATGTAGTTGGTCCAGTCGGTCGTGTTCACGGCCGATCCGCTGGCCTTGTTCGTTTCGATCGCGTATTGATCAACCGCTGAGTCGATCAAGCGCAGGTCGTTCAGAATTCGGCTGGCCTGTGAACGCTTACGCGCGCGCAGGAATCCGGGAACGGCAATCGCGGCGAGCAATGCGATGATTGCGACCACGATCATGATTTCCACGAGGGTGAAGCCCCCGCGGCGTTTGTTCAGTTTGTTTAACATGTTTATTGCTTCCTTGTTTTCGTTTGATTGCGGCCCGCGGAGAACCCGCGGGCGTGCCAGGTATAAAGCACTGTTAATGCCAAGCCGGGCCGGAGTTTGTAATTACTAGAACGTGCTTTGCCGGGGGCCTCCCGGCAGGCAACTAGCTTGCTACCGCCTTCAGACCTGCAGCCTCACAATGTTTGCCTGGCTAAAACGATATTCGCCCGGGCCTCCGGTTTATCTCTTCGCCGGGGCGCTCCTTGTCCGCCTTTACGTCCTGTTTCGGCTGACCGCGTCCCCCTTCCTTCTGCCGAGCCGCGGGGACATGTTCTTCTATAATGACTGGGCGCTGCGCATCCTGCACGGGCAGTGGACTGACCATGCGGCATTCTATGGCTTGCCCCTCTACGCCTATGTCCTGGCCGGGATCTATGCTCTTTTCGGTTACACGCCCTTCATTCCGGGGTGTCTCCAGGCGCTGCTCGATGCGGGAACGGCCGCGCTGATTTACCACATCACGGTCTATGTTCTGCAGGAAGGGCGGTCCCGTCCGGTCTCGTCGTCGAGTCTCACCCGAACGATTGGACTCCTCGCCGGCATCGGCTGGATCTTCTTCGTCCCGGCGCAAGCCTACTCGGTTATCCTGATGCCTACCGCCTGGGCAATCTTTGTCTTTTGGCTGGTTGTCTGGCGCAATTTAACCGCCCAAGGGTCACGATCGTGGTGGGAACACGGAATCACCGGTCTGCTTATTGGAATCACCGCGACCGGAATCGCGACCGTTCTCTTCCTCATTCCGATGCAACTCTGGTTCATCCTTAAAGAGCGCCGCACGAGCGGCCGGGCCCCGATCAAAACTGCCGCGCTCGCGGTCATTCTTTTCTTCACCGGAATCATCACCGGAACGTCTCCCTGCTGGGCGCATAACTACTTCGTCGCGCGCGATCCGGTTTTTCTTTCCGCGCACAGCGGCGTGAATTTCTGGATCGGAAACAATCCGGACGCGAACGGTTACCCGAAACTGCCGCCCGGACTTCGCGCCGGCCAGGCCGCCTTGTTACAGGACTCGATCACTCGTGCGGAAGCCGCCGCCGGTCATCCGCTAAAGCGAAGCGAAGTTTCGAAATTCTGGTCGGCGCAGGCAAAAGCCTACATCTCATCGCATCCCACGGAGTGGATCCGTTTGTTAGGTCGAAAGCTGGCGAACCTTTGCAATGCTTTCCGTTACGACGATCTCAGTGTCATTACCACCCTGCAGGAAACGGGGGTGCTCGTTCCGGGAATTTCCTTCGGGATCGTCGCCACACTGGCCATTCCCGGAATCATTCTCGGCTGGCGATGGTATCCACGCTCACGTCCAGTGACCGCGGCAATTCTTCTGCAAACGGCCGCGCTTCTCCCCGTCTTCGTCACCGAACGTTACCGCCTTCCCATGGTCCCAGGCCTTCTCGTTCTTGCTGCCGCCGGTCTCTATTTGCTCTGGCAGACATTGCTTGTGCGAGAGGTCGTTCTCACCTGCAGTTACGCCGGAACGTTAGCGCTCGCGACGCTGGTCGTCTCGAGGCCGCAACAAGACGGCTCCCTTTGGGCGCTCGACGCCTACAACACCGGCTGGCAGGCGCTCGAAACCGGCGACCTTCCCCGGGCCGAGCAGCGCTTGAAGCTGGCTCTCGCTTACGTGCCCGCCAATCCAGAAACGAATTTTGCTTTTGGAAATCTTCGGCTGGCGCAGGGCAAAGCTGATGCGGCCGGCGATCTTTATCGCAAAACCCTGGCCTTCGCGCCGGACCACGAAGGCGCCTTGAACAATCTCGCTGTCATCGCGCTGGAGGAACAAAAATCGACGGAAGCCATCGCCTGGTTGAATCGCGCGCTCGCTTTGAACAATCGAAATGGCAAAACGCATTTCCTGATGGCGAAGGCGCTGCTCGCCAGCGGAAACGCGCCCGCGGCACGAACCGAAATCGATCAGGCGATTGCTCTCAGTCCGCAACAGTCCGAATTCCGGCAGCTGAAGTCGACCTTGCCCTGAGCGATTGACTTGCGCACGATGGAGAGCCTGAGCTCGACGCGACTAGCACGACATTGAAATGCGCCGCTCCTTTTTCCTGATCGCACTCCTAATCCTCCTCGGGATTTTTCTGCGCCTGCCGCCTTTCCTCTTCCCCGCATCGTCCGCGCTGCATCCGGCGCCCGGCTTTCAAAACATGGGTTACGATGAAGGCCTTTATTGCAACTACATCAACAGTCTCGACGCGACCGGGCTCTCCTCCTACCCGGACATCGCCGAGCGCTACATCGTCGATCAAACACGGCTGCCGGGAGCCGTTCTGCCGCCGACCCGATTCCTTTACATCTTTCTCGCTTATCTCTGGCATTCGCTAACCGGCACCGACGCCTACGGATCGCTCAAGGTTATCTCGAGTTTGTTCAGTATTTTACTTCTGCTGGTCAGCACCGTTTTCGCCTTTCGCGCAGGCGGTCCCAAGATCGGTGCCGCTGTTTGTGCCTTGATGGTCTTCGCGCCGACCCAGGTTCACATGTCTCAACACGCCTTGATCGATGGGGTTTTCGCTTTCTGGGCGCTGACCTCGCTTTGGCTGCTCTGGGAAAATTTCCAGCATCCCAACGACTGGCGCCGGCTCGTTCCCTACGGGCTCTCTCTCGCCCTGATGGTTTTGACCAAGGAGAACGCGGCTTTCGCTTTTTTGGGTCTCTCCGCCGTCGTCGCGATTTGTTTCTGGCGAAAATATTATCCGGTCGGACGTTTTCTCATCGCCACCATGTTGGTGGGCCCGTTGTTAGGCGTCGCCCTCCTGGTCAATCTTTGCGGTTCGCTCTCAGACACGATTCACATTTACCAGTTGCTCGTCAGCAAGGCCTCTGTTCTCCCCTACGCCATCGCTACCGGGGACGGGCCGTGGTATCGCTACCTCGTCGATCTCATGCTCGTTAGCCCGCTCGTCCTGATCCTCGCCTGGGGCGGAATCTTTCTGCTTCGGCGCGACGACAATGTGTCCATCCTTCTGCTCAGCTTCGTGGTCGCCAGCTACATCCTGATGGCCAACGTGCGTTACGGAATGAACCTGCGTTATGCCAACATGTGGGACATGCCGCTGCGCTATCTCGCCGTCGGCTGCCTTAGCACGCTCTCAGGGCGCTTCGACTCAGCGGCACGCTGGATCTTTCCGGTCGCGATCGCCGGCCTTTGTCTCTTCGAATGGCACCAGTACCCTCGTGTTCTTCGTTCACCACAATCTCTACGAGCTGGTGACCTCCGGTTTACTGCGCGCGCTTAATATCTTGAAGTGACGGCGCTTGCCTGCAATCCACCGGAGTCGCGCCGATAGATCCACAGGCGGTTGGCCGGCAAGGCGCGCCGCAATTTCAAGCCTACTTGCTCCGGACGCGCAATCTCCTGGTCAAAGACGAAATAGCGCACTCCCATCGCCACAAACACGCGGTGCAGCGGGTTGATGCTGACCAGGTGCGTCGGAAAAGTGGAGCTTTGAAAGTCCACCCGTTCCCGGTCCTGCCGATAACGGAAGGTGGCGATGGAGTAACGATTGTAAATGTCGCGGCTGGCGCCGGCCGGATCCGTCAGGTCATAAAACGTCGCATTCGGAAGCAGCTTCAGTCCGCTCACCACGTTGGCCCCTTGCGCCATGAGAAACTCGGAATAGGCGCTGGCATCAAACGAAGCCCAAATACCGTCCGGATCCTCTTTGGTCAATTGCTGGATCGCCTCGGCCGGCGGCGAAGCCGTCAACGGCCCTAACCCCTGCATGACCGGGTTAACGAGTGCGTTACTCGCAACCAGCAGCGCAACCAAAGCCACAGCCAAGGGTTGGACGCGGCCGGTAAACAAGAGGAGAAGGAGCGCCAGATCGCAAACCAGGAAAACGAGCGTTTGCGACGACAACACCATTGCGTCGGTCCTGGTGGCGGAAGCAAGATAAAGAATGGCGCCTAACGATACAGCGATGAATTCCGCCACCCGATGACGACGAGCGGCTAAGGCGAGCGAGGGCATGCTCAGGGTGACGAAAATGATGTTAGCCACCCCAATGGTTAGTAAGGCCCTTATCCCCGTGCAGTAGCGAAGACCGGTCACGCCGCAGAACCAATCCGGCAACGGCAGCAACGCGTACAAACTAAAACCAACAATGACCAACAACGCGGCGATCGCCACGAGATGTTCGCGCGGTTTTTGCCAGAGGCGCGATCCCACTAGGATCAAAACCGGCAACCAAAGGGGCAAAAAGTTTGCGGCGTCGATCGCCGACTTGAGTCGCGCGGGAAAGGACGCGGGTGAGTTGAAGAAGTTGGCCAAGCCTGAGAAGAGTTGAATCCAGCTCAACTCCCCACCGTGCGAGCGACGTTGCCCCGGATAGCTGGTCTGGGCTAACGATTGAAAGGTGGTGCGGCACTCAAGAAAGTACGGAAGCAGGAGCGCCAGAATCGAGCCCAGCACTGCCAGCAAGCAGGAGAGACTGCGCCAATCGAGATGCATCTCCTGACGCTGCCGGTAGACCAAGGCGACGAATAGGGCTAGGCCGAGATAACCGAGCGGGATCTGAAACGGCGGATAGAGGCATAAAACGAAGTTGGTGACGGCGAAGATGAGGCCGACGCTGGCCGAGATTCGGATCGGCCACCGTGTTGTTCGCAGCAGAATCAGCGCGGCGACCAGTGCCATCGCCCACGACGAAAGCATCTCCGGCAGCATCGGCGGACATGAGAACCACCATTGGACATAGTTGGAAAAAAACAGCCAGAGCGCGCCAAACACGCCCAGCGGGCTTCGACCCGTCAGCATTCGAAAGAACACGAAGGTGGCGGCAAGCAGCCCAAAGATTTTCGCGTTCCAATACCAGGCATAGCCCCGCTCGAAGCTGAACAGGAAGAACCCCCACAACTGCGGACGAAGAACAGTCGTGTAATGCCGCACCGGCAAGCTGTAGAGAAAAGCCGTTTTGCCAGGGCCAAGTGACGGATTTTCCGAGGGAAAGCCGTGCTCACTCTGCCATCTGGCCGCCGGCGTCCAAATCATCCATTCGTCGGTTCGGGCCGGCTGGGGCGCCGCCAGAACCAGCCCGCCGGTGTCGCTCGGGTCATGCAGCAATTGCTTCCAGATGAAAACGGAGGACCCGTTCAGGCGAAAGAAGACGCCGAGCAGAAAGAGCACCGCGCAGGCGACGAGGAAGATTTTGCCCGTCCGGTCGAGAGGCTTCATTATCACCAGCGCCACCTGAGCGCGGCCTAACGATCAACCAGAACGGCCTCAGGCTCGCGCACGGACACGGCGACGGTCTCGCGCAGTCGCCTACTGCTGTCGATCGTCTCGGTCAGGAGATTGTTGACCGTGGGCTTGGCTTCGGCGCGAACGAATATCTGATAGGCAAACAATCCGCGGCTGAGTCGAATTAGAAAATCGTTTACCCGCAGGAGGACGCGACTGATCACGTTATCGCCGAGCGCCTTTGGGAAGGGCGCTGGGACACCTTTCATCTCGATCACGCGATACCCGCATTGACGAAAGAGCTCTCGCATCGATCGGAAGGTGAAGAGACGCGTATGCGTCGCATCAAGAATGCCTTTGCGCCCATAATTGAATTGGCCTAACAAGAGCATGAAGCGAGTGGCGAAGAAGCCAATGTTCGCCGTGGTCAAAACGATCTCCGGGCGCCTGCAGTCGGTGGCGAACCGGAGTTCATCCATGAACTGTTCCGGCTCCTTCAAGTGCTCAATAATATCGAGCAGGAAGATTTGATCGAAATTCGAGACGTTGACCGGAAACTCGGGACGATCGAGATCCCACTTCAGGAACTCCATGCCCGCGGGAGCGAAGTGCGCCGGCGGAATGTAGCGATCCATGCCGGTAACCCGGCAGCCTTTGCGCACCAATTCCGCGCCGACGAATCCTTGTCCACAGCCAACGTCGAGAATGTGTCCACCGGAGCGGGCCGCCTCGATGGCCATGGTGTGCGACGACTTGAAGCCAAGTTTCAGGTCGTAATTCTGCTCCGGGGGATGAACATCGAACTTCCGGTCAAAGAAGAGATTCATCTCGTGCAATTGCACCCGCGCCATCGTCTTGAAGATGTTCCAGGCGTACTTGAGCCCGTTCACGTGGCAGATCTCCGAGCCGTAGCGGGTCGGAATCGGCAACTCGACGATGCGCAGCTGCTTCAGCACGAGCTGAATGATGATCTCGGTGTCGAAATGAAAATCGTTGGTGTTCCGCTCAAAGGGAATCTGCGCGAGGGCCTTGGTCGAATAGATCCGATACCCGGAATGAAACTCAGACAGGTCTGTCTTCAACACCCGGTTTTGGAAACGAGTCAGAATTCGGTTCCCGATTCGCTTGTAGAGCGGCATTCCGCCGTTGCGCGCGGGTCCGCGAACGAGCATGCGCGAACCAAAAACGGCGTCGGCTTCGTCGCGCTCGAGCGGTTGCAAAAGATCCGGGGCAATTCTTCCGGCGCATACTGACCATCGCCATGGACGAGGGCAACGAGGTCGAACCCGTGATCGATCGCGTAGCGATAACCAAGTTTCTGGTTTCCGCCGTAGCCCTGGTTCTCGGTCGTGCGCAGGACCGTGATTTTCAACCCGGCGTTCTGCTGCTGCCAGCGAACCCCTTGTCCAAAGGTGTCGTCGCGCGAGGAATCGTCGATGACCAGCACCTCCACCCCCGGCCGCCGCAGGGAGGCGGGAATCCGATCGAGCACGGATTGGATCGTCGTCTCCGCGTTGTAGGCGACGATAAAATCAGCACACGTCGATTAGACGAATCACGCACAGACGGCGCGCTGAGTTCCAGCTCGGGCGAACGCATCGGCAGTTTCCCAGCTAGAATCAGACCAGCGCCGGGCCCGGCTCCCGGCCAGGCGAGGCAGCATCCGCCGCTTCGCCCGCGGGCGCTTTCTTAATTCGAACGACAAACTGGGCGACCGCCGCGCCAACGCCGAGCAGAGTCGCCGGCACAAATTGCGCGAGCAGCCGGGGGATGGAGGCAGCGACGTGGTTCAGGTAAAGCTCCCACGCGCTGAAAATGTAGACCGCCGAATAAAGTGCGAACGGGAGGAGCGTTCCGGCCAGGAGGATGCGGTTCGATAAGGTCCGCCATGAGCAAGCGAGGACGAGAGCCGCCAGTGCGAAAATAATCCAGTAGATCCCCCAGTTCTGCCAGGTCGTAATCTCCGCCGCGATCACGTGATAGATGGACGGAACACGGTGTAGATTCGCGAACAGGTTCCGGGGATTAATCGGTAGAAAATCCACTCCGCGCGCAACCGCAACCGAGCGGAGAAACACTCGCCAGCCGAGGATGAGAAATACGCCCGGACCAAGCCAGACGAGTTCGCGGCGCGGACGGCGCAGGACGAAGACGAAGAAGCCCGCGCTGGTCGCGGTCACCGCCCAGAGAATCGTGCCTTCGTTCTTGATCCAAGGCAGGCAGAGCAGGATCGCGGCGAAGACCGACACGGAACTTTTTTGCGCCAACCAAAGGCACAGGTAACCAAGAGTCGCCAGGTAGTAGACGGAGAGTGGGAAATCGGCGTAACCGACAATCGCGCTGCCGGTTGAGAGCGTCGCCTGCGGCACAAAGAAAAGCAGAACGGCCGTAAGCAACCCGATCCATCGCTCTCCGGCTAGCCTGGTGCCAAGCAGCGCGAGCAGGACGGCTCCCGTTCCATAAAAAATCGGAAAGATTAGTTTCGCCCAGAACTGGTTAGGCTCACCCAGCCAGAGGTAAAGCCAGAGCTCGGTGAACGGGATGGCTAACGGATAATCCTGATGACTAAAGGCGCGGCCGGCATCGTGAAAATAGGTCTGGGGCAAGACGCCGCCGTTCAGAAAGGCATAGCGCGCTTTGATTTCCCACACGAGCAAGCCGTCCCAGCCCAGGGTGTGTTTGAACGACACCCAGCAGATGGTCGCTAACTGGATCAAAAGGATGCCGACCAACAACCATTCGAGCAGACCCCGTGGCCGCGGAATGCGGGGCGCGACATGATGCCGCATCAGCGCCTTGCGTCCGAATGACGCAGAGAGAAACGCCAACGCCGTCACCAGCGCTTCCAGTCGAACGCCCGACAGAAAATTGCCGCCGATCCAGAGTGAAAGGGAAACTGCACAAACGCCGAGCAGCCAGGAAAGACAGAGCCATTCCCACAGGTTGATCGACTTTCGCGGCGCCAGCAGCAGGGCGGCCAATCCGCCGCCGAAAAGCATTAACAACCCGAAAGCGCCGATCACTCCGATTGGAATCATCGCGTTCTTTCGTTAGGTAAATCGATCGGCAAGATGCGGCTGTTCGCTCCGAGCCTTATTCCGCCTGCGATCCAGGTTGGCGCCGGCAGATCGCAAAAGGCCACTGCGGCAAGAGAGTCCGGCGCGACCGCGCCAAGTTGCCGGTCACAGGCAATTCCGCGCACGATTTCAAACCTGACCTCGCTGGGCCAGGCCAGATACGCCAGAGTCATCCCCAGCAGCGAGCTGGCAGAATCCTGGTCCCGTTCGAAAATCAGCAACGGCTTGTCCTTCGGCAACCCCGCCATCACGTCGAGCACGCGCTCCGAGGCGTGGGGTGCACCGGTGATTGCCTCGAGGTAGGCGTCGGTCGAATAAAACGGGTTGATCGAGCGCGGCATCTGGCCGCGCAAACCGCCACGCACCGCCGATAAACTGGCCGCGATCATTCCCGCAAAAAGCGCAAGGCAGATCAGCAGCCGCGGGACGGAAAGAGACCGGTCGCAAGCAGACGAAGCCGACGATGAATAGACTTGTTCCAGGAGTCTCATCCCGGCGGCACAAGAGCAGGTTCCTGGCCGTGCTCGTTTCGGCTGGCACGCAAACTGATGCCGGAAATCGCTGACGCGCTTCGCTGTGTGCCCAAGCGCCTCTATGACGACAACCTCACTTCACACCGGGCCGGGCGCATTCCGTCAACGAGTTCTCATCGTTCTGTTATTGAGCGCGCTGATCTGGGCGGTCTTCGGTCAAACCTTGAGACATGATTTCGTGAGCCTCGATGACTCGGGGTACGTTTATCAAAACGATCTGATCAAACGGGGTCTCACCGCGAAAGGTCTCAAGGCCGCGTTTACGCAGACGCACGCACGCAACTGGCACCCGCTCACAACTGTTTCGCATATGCTCGATTGCCAGCTCTACGGTCTGGAGCCCGGCGGACATCATCTCACCAACCTGCTGCTTCATCTCGCCGCTGCCCTGCTTCTTTTTCAGGTCTTTGCGGCCATGACCAATTCCATCTGGCCTTCTGCCTTGGTTGCCGCTCTTTTCGCGATTCATCCGCTGCGCGCGGAATCGGTCGCCTGGATCGCCGAGCGCAAGGACGTGCTCAGCGCGCTTCTCTTCATGATCGCGACCGGCGCTTACGTCCGCTACGCGCGCAAGCCGTTGCCCGCCAGTTATGCCCTCACCTGCCTGGCTCTCGCTCTTGGTTTGATGGCGAAGTCGATGCTCGTGACCTTACCCCTCCTCTTCCTATTACTCGACTATTGGCCGCTGCGACGGTTGGACAATGCAAGCGCGGCTCAGCTCTGGCGCGTCATTCTCGAAAAACTTCCATTCTTCGTCCTCGCCGGCGCTGCGGCTACCGCCACGTTTCTCGCGCAGAAAACGACCGTCGCCTATTGCTCTGCTGTTCCTTTCACCTGGCGACTGGGCAACAGCCTCTCCGTCGTCTTCATTTACGTCGGGCAAATGTTTTGGCCGCGCAGGCTCGCCGTTTTCTATCCTTATCCCGCCACCCCGCCTCATTTTTGGCAACTCGGTCTCCTCCTTCTCGCCATTTTAGGCCTAACTGTTTGCGTTTTTCTGCTGCGCCGACAACGCCCATGGTTACTCATTGGCTGGCTCTGGTATTTGATCGCGCTGCTTCCGGTGATCGGTCTGGTGCAGGTTGGACTGCAAGGACACGCCGACCGTTACACCTATCTTCCGCAGATCGGGCTCGGTCTAATCGTCGCGTGGGAAGCGGCTGCGCTCGCCCGGTCACATCGAGCGTTTCATACCGCTACCCCTGCTCTTGCCTGCGCCGTCATCATTCTTCTCACCGGACTCGGCTGGCAACAGGTCGCCACCTGGAAGAACACCGAGACGCTGTGGCGACATGCCGTGGCCGTCGCACCCACTAATGTGCTCGCCCGATACAGCCTGGCCGGAGTTTGCCTGGGTAAAGGAGAGACCGACGACGCTATCTTCCATTACCGGGAGGCGCTCCGCTTCGCCTCGTTCAAGGCGGTGGAAGTGGGGCAGCCGCATGTGGCCTACCTGCACAACTCGCTCGGCAACGCGCTGATCAGGAAAGGCCGGGTCGCCGAAGCCGCGCAGCAATATCGCCTCTCCGTTTCTTTCAAATCCGATTTCGCCGATGCGCACCTAAATCTCGGTCACACCTTGATCATGCAGAATCGGCTCGATGAGGCGGCCAACGAATTTGAGCTCGCGCGAGGCATCCCGCCCGAGGATGCGGAGTCGCATCTTGGACTCGGCACGGTTTTCCGGCGCAAAGGCGAAGACGACGCGGCCATCGCGCATTTTCAGCGCGCGATCACCTTGTCGCCCGCGTCGCCCAAAGCGTTGGATGGGTTGGCTGATGTTCTGGTCAACGCGCGCACGGAGGAGCTGCGTAACCCCCGCCGCGGTCTCGAGTTAGCCGAACAAGCGATTCGCCTCACCGGCAACAAAGACGGCGCGGCCAAACGGATCGCCGCCGCCGCCCGATTTCAGCTCGGTCTGCAAGTGGGGTCGCCGGGGCGACCCGCCTTCGCGACCGGACCTGCGGCGCCTTAGGACTTCCCGAGGAAAGCGCGCGCCGTTTTCAGGACTGCCTTGTCATCATTCTCGTTCAGACCCGCGAGGTAACCGCGAATCCGGCGAAATGATTGACGGAGGAAGAGATCAGCCGCGCGATGCTGCGTCGCGACCGGTACCGCCGTTGCGATAAGCCGCTTTGATTTCGCTGTCCCAGCGCGCCAAGACACAGGCAGAGGCGAACAAGTCCATCGCCGCATTGGCAATTCGTTCCTGCACCAGCTGCATGTCCATGATCGGTTCGCGATAGGTGATGAGCGAGCGATTGACCGCGAGATTGAACCGCCAGATGAGGCGGCCAAACTGGTTCGCGATCGAACGCAGTTCACTGCTCTCCACCGGCACCGTCGGCACGCGCACCGCCGAGCCTAACCGGTTCATGCCGGCGGCCCAGGCTTTGCCGATCCTGCCGCCGAGCGGCTTCATCATCGTGTCGTGAATCTCTTTGAACTCCATGCCCGGTCCGCGCATGCCGACCAGGGCCACAAATGAAGTCAGCACTTCGTTACTGCCTTCGCCGATCTGGTTGATCCGCGCATCGCGCAGCATTCGCTCCAGCGGACGATCGTTAAAGTATGCGGAGCCGCCGCAGATCTGGAAGGCGTCATTCACCGCCTCCCACAGCATTTCCGTGGTGTAGACCTTGAGCATCGCCGTCTCCAGCATGTAATCCTCGAGGCCGCGATCGATCAGCGACGCCGTGATCGTGGTCATCGCTTCCATCGCGTAGGCGTTCGCCGCCATGCGCGCGATTTTCTTCTGCACCAGATCGAAGTCACCGAGCGTCTTGTTGAACTGACGCCGCGAATTCGCGTGCTCCACCGCAATCTTCAAGCAGGTCTTGGCCGCGCCCGTGCAACACGCGCCGAACGTCGTCCGACCGAAGTCGAGCACCGTCAGGGCGACGCGCAGGCCTTTGCCTAACGGACCGAGAATGTTTTCTTTGGGAACCTTAACGTCGCGCAAGGCGAACCGGCCGGTGGCCGTTCCACGGATGCCCAGTTTCGGCATGCGCGGCTCGATCATGGTAAAGCCCGGCATATCGGGAGTGACGATGAACGCCGTGATCGCGGTTTTCCTTGCCCGGTACCGGTGTGCGGGCCATAACCGTGAGCACCTGGGCGATGGCCGCGTTCGTGATGTAACGCTTCTCGCCGCTCAAAATGTAATGGCTCCCGTCCTCGCTCGGTGTCGCGCGCATCTGCACGTTGGCGGCATCCGACCCGGCCTGCTCTTCGGTCAATGCGAAAGCTCCAGATGCTCACCGGTCACGAGCTTTGGCAGCCAGCGCTGCTTTTGCTCATGCGTTCCAAACAGCAGCAACGCCCGGATCCCGATCGAATGGTGCGCGTTCACGAACACAGAGGTCGAAGCGCAGCGGCTGCCGATCTCTTCCAGGATCTGGC
Organism: uncultured Verrucomicrobiae bacterium; assembly: GCA_963746035.1. GTDB lineage: Bacteria > Verrucomicrobiota > Verrucomicrobiia > Chthoniobacterales > UBA10450 > JBBRDU01. The sequence goes on from CAVUZN010000004.1 coordinate 313,851, forward strand.
AGTTCGCCATCTGAGTAAGGCCATGTCCGCCAAACTCTTTCGGGGCAGTCATGCCTAAAACTCCGACGCGGCCGAGCCCGTCGATCACGCTCCGGGGAATGTCGGCAATGCGATCGATTTCGGATGGGTCCAAAGCCTCGTCCAAAAATTTCCGGACGTCGGTCATGATGCCGTCGAGCTCGTTTTGTTCGGCGGCGGCCAGCCGCGGGTAGGGCATGACCCAATCGGAGACGAAGCGACCGAGGAACATGCCTTTGGCGAGGCCCAGCGCCTCCGGTCCGGAGAAGAGAAGCTCCTCAGCCTGTTGAATTTCCTTCTGTCGTTGTGCTTCGGCTTCGGTGGTAGTGGCGCTCATTTGAGTAAAGAAAAAGTGATTGTCGAAAGCGGTCCCGCGGCGTCGGAGAACCAAGAACGCGGGAATCTAGCCGAAGGCGTTCTTCTGGCAAGCGGAGCCCTCTTTACGCCGCCCTGCCTCGACCTCAGACCTACGACCGTCCGGGACGGTATTTCCCATCCGCCCCGAGGACGGAATCCTCGGGGTGATACTCACCGTCCACGCCCAAAAAGCAACCAGGCGGATGATATCGACCGTCGACCCCTAACGAGTGGTCTGCCGGATGATATTTCCCATCCAGACCCAGTTTCGAATCGGGGCGATGATACCTGCCGTCCAGACCGAGGAAACTGCCCTCGGCATGGAACTCGCCGTCGATCCCGAGAAACTTCGTCTTTGGTTTCTTACTCAAATATCTAGCTGCAGCCCTGGCTGGTGCCGCATTCGGTGCAGACGCCACAGGCGCCAGCGCGAATAACTTTTTCGCTACCGCAGTGAGTGCAGATCAGATCCATGAACATGTTGCCCAACGCTTCCTGGACGCGATCGGCATGGCTCTGGCCGTTGGTCGCCATCTGGGGCTCGCCTTCGTTGGAGACGTGGTTGGCGACGACGTCGATCAACTCCTTCTCGCCGGTGCGCGGCAGATCGGAAACGGGACGGTTCAAGGCCTTCTTCTCGATCTCCGGCAGCTCCTTGAGCGGCAGATCCTGCTGACCGCGGTTGGGTGAAGTCGCTTCCTTGTAACCTTTGATGAACTGGCAGGCGAGCCAACGGAAAACGTAATCGGTAATGCTGGTCGCGTTCCGAATATCCGGATTCTTGGTGAAACCGCTCGGTTCAAAACGTTGATAGGCGAATTTCTTCACCAGCGATTCCAGCGGCACGCCATATTGCAGCGCTACCGAAGTGAGGGTCCCAACGGTGTCCATCAGACCGCCGATGGTGCTTCCTTCTTTCGCCATGTGGATGAACAACTCACCCGGCTGGCCATTCTCGTAGAGGCCGACCGTGATGTAGCCTTCGTGTCCTGCGATCTCGAACTTGTGCGTCAGGGACATGCGCGTATCCGACATGCGATGGCGGATCGGCTGGTCGATCTTGCCGCGCAGCGCGGAAAGCTCTGCTTCCAGCTCGAGGACGCGTTTCTGGAAATCTTCGCGATCCACCGTGATATCGGTCGAAGCTTCGGCGGCCGCCGCCCCGCCCATATCCTTGGTCTTGCGTGTGTTTAACGGTGCGGAACGCTTGGAGCCTTCGCGATAAATGGCAACTGACTTCAAGCCGAGACGCCAGCCTTCGACGTAGGTGTTCATGATGTCCTCAACGGTCGCGTCTTGCGGAAGGTTAACCGTTTTAGAAATCGCACCGCTGAGGAAAGGCTGCGCCGCCGCCATCATGCGCAGGTGCGCCATGTAGCTGAGCGAACGCTCGCCTTTGTGCGGAGTGAACGCGCAATCAAAAATGGAAAGGTGCTCCGGTTTCAGACCGGACGAAATGGTTGAGCCGTCGCTGTCGGTGACATCTTCGATTGTGTCGAAGGCGTCGATGTGGGCAAGAATGCGCTCGATATCGTCCGGGCTGTAGCCTAACCGATCCAGCGCCGGCCGCACCGTCTGGTTGACGATCTTGAGCATGCCGCCGCCCGCCAGCAGCTTGTATTTCACCAGGGCGAGGTCGGGCTCGATCCCGGTCGTGTCGCAGTCCATCAGGAAACTGATCGTGCCGGTTGGCGCCAGCACCGTCACCTGCGCATTGCGATAGCCATAACGCCGGCCGAGACGGGCCGCGCTATCCCAAGTGGAGACCGCTTCTTCCTTCAAGTAGGCGAATTCTTTAACGTCTGCGATGTCGTTAGCCGCCGCGCGATGGAGCTCGATCACTTCGAGCATCGCGCTGACGTTGTCTTTGGCCGTCGGTTTCGGAACACCGCTGGCGCGCGCATCGCGATAACCGGGGAACGGCCCCATCTCCTTCGCGATCATCGCGCTCTGCTCATAGGATTCACCGGTCATGATCGCGGTGATCGCTCCGGCACAGGGCGCGGCCTTCCGCACTGTCGTAGCCGTAACCGTAGCTCATGACTAACGAACCGAGGTTGGCGTAATCCAAGCCCGAGGGTCCGGAAAATGTGCGAGTTCTCCGCGATCTCCTTGATCGGGTAGCTGGCGTTATCGACCAGGATTTCCTGGGCGGTGATGAAGAGGCGCACCGCCGCCTTGAAGCGCTCTACGTCAAAGGCGCCGTCCGCCTGTTTGAACTTCATCAGGTTCAACGAGGCCAGGTTGCAGGCGGTATTATCGAGGAAAAGATATTCCGAGCACGGATTCGTCGAATTCTGCCGGCCGGTGCCTTTGCAGGTGTGCCACTTGTGAATGGTAGTGTCGAACTGCATTCCGGGGTCGCCGCAGATGTGAGTTCCTTCGGCGATTTTGCGCAGCAGCATGCGCGCATCCTTGCACTCGCAGGGTTGGCCATCGCGGACCCGCTTCGTCCACCACTCGCGACCTTCCAGCGCCGCATCCATAAAGTCGTCGCTCACGCGCACACTCAGGTTTTCATTCTGATACATGACCGAGCCGTAGGCTTCGCCGTTGTAGCTGCCGTCATAGCCGTGCTCGATCAGGGCCCAGGCCTTCTTCTCTTCCTGTTGTTTCGCATCGATGAACTCTTCGATGTCCGGATGCCAATCCTTCAGCGTGTTCATCTTGGCGGCGCGCCGTGTTTTTCCGCCGCTCTTCACCACGTTCGCCACCTGGTCGTAAACTTTGAGGAAGGAAAGCGGTCCGCTCGGCTTGCCCCCGCCGCTCAATTTTTCGCGAGTCGAACGGAGTGAGGAAAGGTCAGAGCCGGTGCCGCTGCCGTACTTGAAGAGCATCGCTTCGCTCATGGCCAGGCGCATGATGTCTTCCATGGTGTCTTCCACCGACTGAATGAAGCAGGCGCTTCCCTGCGGATATTCGTATTGGCTGCGCGCGCGCTCCGCTTCGCCGGTGCTGCGATTGTAAAAGTAATTTCCTTCGCCTGCGTCTTTGCCTGTGCCGTAGCAATGATAAAGGCCGACGTTAAACCAGACCGGCGAATTGAACGCGCCGTGCTGATTGAGACAGAGCCAGGTCAGCTCATCGTAGAAAGTCTCGGCCGTTTCGCGATCGGCGAAATAGCCGTCGGCCATCCCCCAGTCCGTGATGGTGCGGGTTACGCGGTGAATCAATTGCCTAACGGACATCTCACGGCCGCCTTTGTAGGGATCGGTGCCGTTGGCGATGTCGCCGTAGAAATATTTTGAAACCGCGATCTTGGTGGCGAGCGCGCTCCAGCTTTTCGGCACTTCCACCGCTTCCTGTTTGAAGATGACCTTGCCGCTGTCGTCGTTGATCTCGGCCACGCGCGATTCCCACTCGATCTGGTCGAATGGACGAATCTTCGCGTCGCTGAAGACACGAGGGAAGTGGAGCCCGGCTTTCTTTTTTCTCCCGGTGGAACGCTGCGCCGCGCTCTTGCGACGGGACGATTTACGGGAGGTGGAGAGGGAGGAAGCGGGGATGCCGGGTTTGAGTTGGATCATGGAGGTGGGGCTTGGTTAAAAGTTGTGAATAACCTTGGTTCTCCGAGGCAGCGGGCCAGCCAAGAACCTGTGAACGGCCGGTGAAAAGCCGGTAATAACACAAGATATGGGGACCCGACCTCGCGGACCTACAAGATGCAGGTTCGGTCGCACCCCTAGCAAGCGTATTTTTGTGACATTTTTTCAGCGGAATATCTTGGCCTACCGGAACGACTTCAGACGCTAGGGCGGCAACGTTTCGCGCGTAAAAATGTTCGATCCGGGGGCGTTCCGGCCCCTCCGCAGGAGCACGTTTGGCCTAACTGAACAAGCTCCCCGGCCTCGGTTTTACAAAACGGTGGAGGTCAATGATAGTGAGCGGCGCATTTCGCCAGGAAGGGTGGCTGAGTCCGGTTTAAGGCACTCGACTCGAAATCGAGCGTTGGGTTAAACCAACCGTGGGTTCGAATCCCACCCCTTCCGCCACATCCCAAGGTAACACGGACCTCGCGCGCTCCTCCGGGAAGAAAGGCCCGGACACTCTGGAGATTCGAACGCAGTTCGGCTGCCCAGCGCGAAGCGCGGCTGTTCCATGAGCAAAGCTCAAGGTGCAGAGCCAAAGCGCAGCTTTGGATAACTCCCACCCCTTGCGTCTGAGTTCAAAGGGCGCGCACTGCGGCGGGACCCTTTTTTCTTGGGGATTCATGCTCCAGAGCCACGCGTCCCTCGGTAGTCCCGGCCATCCTTTAACGGCCCTCATTCTCCCTGAATTTTATCGTTGACGCTCCGCGACCGGTGCGGCAACCTCCGCGCCATGAACAGATCCTTAACCACAACTTTAGCAGCGACCCTGGTAGCTGCGACGGGCTTGGTCAGCGCTTTCGCCGGCCCCGCCCCGATGGACAAGAACCCAGTGCCGGTAGTGCAGTGCAACTGGCAGGGTTTCTACATTGGTGTCAACGGCGGCATCTCCAACTACGATCCCAAAGTCACTGACCTCGATTACTTCGAAGGCTACGACACCCGTAGCACGAACGAAGCGGCCTTCACTGGTGGCGGTCAGATCGGCTACAACTGGCAGATCAATAATCTCGTTTTCGGCTTGGAAGCCGACTTCCAGGGGTCTACCGCAGACTCCTCCTGGAGCACGAACGACTACTTCAGCACCACCTTCACTCAGCGCGAGCATTCCGAAATTAATTACTTCGGCACCGTTCGCGGCCGTCTCGGGTGGGCCTTTCAGAACTGCCTCGTCTACGGCACCCTCGGCGGTGCCTATGCGCACGGTGAGTGGGAGGTCAGCTATACGCGTGATAACGACCCGACCAATTTCAACAATGTTTACTGGCGTGGTGACGATTGGCGCTGGGGTTGGACGGCCGGTATGGGCGTCGAGTACATGCTCGGCTGCCACTGGTCGATTCGCGGCGAAGGCCTGATGACCTGGCTGGAAAACGACACCGTTCACGGTTATGAGCCCAACGATACGGGCAACCGCTCAAACTACGACGCTGCTCGTTATAAATTCAGCGACGATCTCTATACCTTCCGTGTTGGCTTGAACTACAAGTTCTAAGGCACCGTCAAAAAGTCAGTTAGTTTCGTAACAGCCGGGCGAAAGCCCGGCTGTTTCTTTTTGACCCGATTGGAGCAGGCTGCTCAGATCGATCGCAAACCTTGAAGGCGCTCTCCGAACGCGACGGATTCCGCATTAGCTTTCTTCTCGCGGCGGCTTTCTTTCTGGTCGTCACCGCCACTTCCGCCGGGCGCTGGGCCAATTACGAATACCGGACCTTCGATCTCGCCTTCTACGTGCAGGGCATCTGGCAGCTTCTGCACGGACGTTTCCATGTCTCCGTTCTTGGCGTGTCCTTGCTCGGGAATCACGTTGAACCAATCGTCTTTCTGCTCGCGCCAATTTTTGCAGTCGTTAGGCACCCACTCGTTTTCGTCGTAACCCAGAATCTCGCGCTCGCCCTGCTCGCGCCCGTCGCCTATCGAATCGCACGGCGACTCGAAGTGGATCCGTTTCCGGCCTTGCTGGCAGCGGGGGCAATCCTAATCGCGCCCGCAGGGTGGTACATTGCCTTGCACGAATTCCATCCGGAGGCCTTCGCCGCGCTTTTTCTCCTCCTCCTCTTCGAGGCCCAACTGGCCGGTGCCCTCCGCCGTTATTGGGTCTGCTTCGTTCTGGTTCTCGCCTGCAAAGAGAATATGGCGCTCCTTCTGGTCGCCCACTGCGCTATCCAAATGGTCGCGACCCGCCCGCGCGATTGGTCCCAGCTTCATCGCTTTTACCTTTGGCCCCTGTCGCTTGCCGCCGCCTGGTTTCTCGTCTGCACCTGCCTGATCAGCCCGGCGCTCAATCACGGCGCCGTCGATTACCTCACCCTCTATAACCGTCTCGGTAATTCGCCGCTGCAAATTCTTGTCAATTTTCTCGTTAGGCCGCAACTGGCCGCGAGCGCCCTCATCCAGTCGCTCAGACACGGAAACCTTCTCTGGGCTCTGCTGCTCTGCTTTGGCGGCCTTCCCCTCCTCCGGCCCCGCTGGCTGCTCGTCGCCGCGCCAATCCTGCTCCAGCATCTGCTTTCCTGGCGCTCTTCCGAGTGGAACATCTATTTCCATTATGCCGCGCCGATTTTGCCGCTCTTCTGGATCGCCGCCGTCGAGGCGATCAGCCGCGGGACCATCCTGCCCGAGCCGGTGAGGCGCTGGACTCCCGCAGCCATTTTCGTCTGCGCGCTAGCCGGGCAGGCCGTCCTCGGCCCCGCTGCTGCGGCTGCAGAGGAACTCGCCGGCTATTCAGGAAAAGCGAATGGCAGGCTGCGCCGCGCTGCCTTGGTTCAAAAAGTTCCAGGAGACGCAAGCGTGGTCGCACCGCTTCCCTACCTGTCCCACCTGGCAATGCGCGAGCACCTGTATTCGCTTCACTTTATTCTGAAAGGACTCAAGACGCTGAGCCACGAACGCTATCAGCCGCCACCGTTGCCCGATTATGTACTGATCGATCGTAACGATTCAGCCACTTTCGACGCCGGCGCCGGCTATTATCATCCGGCCATGCAGACGCGCGACGGGGAAGTCGTTCCCTCCAGCGACGATTTGTTGCGCGCCTTTCTCAGCCAGGGCGCGTGGAACGAAGAACGATCTCGCGACCTGATCCTGCTTCATCGCCAGCGGTAAAATGGCCTTGTTAGACCGACCTACCGAGGATTCGTCTGGTCGCCGGGCAGGTCCGGGTAAAGAGGATTCGTCTTCGGCGCCGCCAATGCAGCTCGGGTGATCGCCGCCGCCTCGGGAAAGAGCGCGGCCACACGCGGATCCTCGCAAAATTTTGCCAGCACCAGGACGTCGAACGTCTCGTGCGCATGATAAGGATCGCGCATGCAGCGGTCGTCTCCGCCCGCGTCCGCCGGCGTTTGCAAATCCCAGAATGGCACGTCCATGGAATGGAACAGCTCCGGCACCATCTGATGATATTGCGCCCAGAACTCTCGCTGTTGCGGCGCGCTGGCCGCGCCGGCCGCCCACTCCGAAAGGAGAGGCGGACTGTAGGCAACAATCGAGACGCCTTTGTCTTTGAGCGCGCCAATCTGCGCCTTCAATTTTTCCAGGAGCGGCAGCGAAACACCCTCCGTATGCGCGAAAGGAAATTCGCCTTCCGGAATTTTTGTCACTTCCTTGTTCAATCTCGCGAGCCGGACCTTCCACCCTTCGGAGGAGGACGGCACCTTGATCTCGAAACGTTTGCTTCCGTCGAGCCGAAAACCGTGATGGGAAAGCTGTGCGCGATAACCGATCGCTTCGCGTAGGTGCCACCGCCCGAAACTGTGCGTGACCAGGTCGCGCAAGGCGACCGGACGGCGAATGAACTCCCCGACCGCAGTGGCATGACCTTCCCAGCGGTAGGTGCCGTCTTCGTCCACCCCGACATCAAAGGCGTCAAACGCTTCGCGCCGCTGGCTGGCGTTGAGCCACCAGAAATCGACCCCGAGGATAATCGTCTTCGGCATCGCTTCGTTAGGCAGGCGATCGAAGAAGTTTTGCAGATCATCGAGCGAATGAATCAAGCCGCCGGTGTTGTAGAACGATTTGCCCTGGCCGCCGAACATCTCCGATCGAAACTGCATCACCCGTGACGAACCGAGCGCAATGATCTCCGGACGATGACGCACCAGTTGCAGGTATTTGTAACGGAACGTTCCCTGGTCGAGCAGGCCCCGGGAGTAGAATGCTCCGGGATGTTCTTCCTGGTAACGAATGACCTTCTTCAACGGCCAGGATTCTCCGATTCGCCAGAGCAGCGCCTCGATCAGCAGAACGAAAAGGAGAATCGGCGAGAGCCAGAGGAGCAATCGTCGCGCGAACTTTCGCACCGCCGCCAGGTCCTGAGCCTTGGACCGATTGCGCACCCGGTGCGCTTCCGGCACAGGCGCGCCCATGAGCAAAGCGTCGTGGTCGGCGACGGTTCCCGAGTCCGGGTTGGAGTGCTCCGTCGTCATCAGAAATCGAAATAGATGAACGGCACGTAATGCACGTTGGCGAACCCGATCAGGATGACGGCCATTCCATAATAGAAGACCCAGCGTGCCCGCGGCTGCCAACGGGCAAGATCGAAGGCGTGGGCATAGCGGCGGCTCAGCCATTCAAAAAGGCAAAGCGCAATCGATCCAAGGAGAAGAACGACCGGGCAACCGCTCGGCCCAGCCGAGAAGATGCCGTGGCCGATTCGGGTCACCACCATGACCGCGTCACTCAAATTCGGTGCGCGGAAAAAAATCCAGGCAAACGAGACCAGGTGAAATGTGACCAGGATGCGAACGAGCCGCCAGATCGCCGGCGTCTTTTCCTCGTCATCCAGACTGGAAGGCAGCAGCAGCCAGAAAGCGAGGTAGAAGAGCCCGTGCAAACCACCCCAGACGATGAACGTCCAGTTCGCGCCGTGCCACAGACCGCTCAAGAGAAAGACGATCGCAATATTGAGCGCCTGGCGCGGGCGGCTGGTTCGGTTTCCGCCTAACGAAATGTAAACGTATTCCCGGAACCAGGTGGAAAGCGAGATGTGCCAGCGCCGCCAGAACTCGGGGATACTTTGCGAGAAATAGGGCGCGGCAAAGTTGCGCATCAGCCGAAGGTTGAACAGCTTGGCCGTGCCGATGGCGATGTCGGTGTAACCGGAGAAGTCGAAATAGATCTGAAAGGCGAAGGCGTAGGTTGCCCAGAGCAGCTGCCAGCCGGAGGCATGGCCAATATCGCCAAAAGCCGCGTTCACCACCGGTGCCAGGTTGTCCGCCAGGACCATCTTCTTGAAGTAGCCTAACAACATCTGGCGGGCACCGTCCGTCGCCTCGTCCTCGTCGAAGTGACGCTCCTGCTCGAATTGTTGCAGCAGATCCTTGGCGAAATTGATCGGCCCCGCCACCAGGTGCGGGAAGAAGGAGATGAAACAGAAGTAACCGACCGCGTCGCGCACCGGCTCCAGTTTCTCGCGGTAAACGTCGATCGTGTAGCTCAGGGCCTGGAACGTATAAAAAGAAATCCCGAGCGGCAGAATCACTTTCAGCAGCACCGGGTCCGCCGGAATCCCCAGCCCATGCAGCAACTGGGCGAACGATTGCGAAAAGAAGTTAAAATATTTAAAGAAGCAGAGCACGCCGAGATTGGTGGCCAGCGAGATCAACAACCAGGCGCGCCGCTTTGCCTTGTTTCGGGTGGCTCCCATCGCGAGCGCAACGACGTAGTCGATGCCGGTAGTGGTGACGAGCAGGACCAGAAAGCGCCAGTCCCACCAGCCGTAGAAGAAGAAGCTGGCCAGCAGAATGAGAACGTTTTGACCGCGGCGCTGCAGCGCCCAGTAAAGCGGCCAGACAATCAGCAGAAAAATCAGGTAGACCGGCGAAATGAAACTCATGTTTCAGGCTGGGGTGGCAGCTACTCTTGCGTGACCGTTTCCAACCTGTCCAGCCACATGCTCTTTCCCGGCGGTCAGGGCGATGGTGCAAAGGCCGGAAACATCCCGGCCTTGCCTGTGGCACCCCCGGTGCTCATAATATATTCTCGATGGTCAGGGCGAATTGCCGGGAGCGATTCACGGCCGCGGATTTTCAGTTCGTGGTTCGGACCCTCGCCCGTTCCCAGACCGAGCATGTTTCCCTGGTTGAACTCCTGAGCGACTGCGAAACGCGTGACGCTGTTTTAGACAGCCCGCGCCTGGTCGAAGCCATTCTTTCGAATCCACGGCATCTTCGAATCTCTTCCCAATTTTATTTCTACGTGCTGGCCCGCCACGTCTTGCACGCCGCCGGCCTGACTGATCGCAAGCTTTGCGACTATGTCGGCTCGCTCCTCGAAGCCTTTTCGCGCGCCAGCGTTTTGCGCGCGCCGCACACGGAGGACTCGGTGCAACAATACATCTCCGACATGCTCATCGCCCTGCAGCGGGTCAGTCCGGAGCAGGCCTTTCTGCTGCGCGCGCATGTCGGCAATTATTCGCTCTTCGTGAGCGGCATTTTTCACGAGAACATGCAGAGACGCTCTGAACGCGGCGGGCCTAACGTCCGCTTCTACGAGCAGGTCGGCCGAAGCAATTATCAGCTATTGGCCAACCACGCGACCGCGCGTCGTTGTGAATTGGACGACGTCTACGAGGAACTGGCCGATCGTTTCAGCGAAATTCGTTGCGCCCTGAACCGTCTCTCCGATCAGCTGCTTAACCTCGACGACAACGGCAGCGCGCTGACCCTGTGAACGACACCCTCTTCAGTCAGATCCAGAAACTTCTTGAGCGCACCTACGCGCAGGTCGGGATCAATCTGGAGGATTGCCTGATCGATCGTCATCGCTCGACTCAGCTCTCCGCCCTGGCCGGCGCTTCCGCGCGCGAACTCAGTGAACTGGCCCGCACCTTTCTGCGACGAGCCGACGATCAACTTTACGTCGGCATCTACTATTCACGCTGGCTGATTGATCAGCTCGAACGCCACGATCCGCGAGCCGGCTTGTCCGACCGCAACATCCGTTCGCTCATCGTCTTCGTCGAAGAGATCAACCACGCCGTGCACGCCGCGCTCGAATTCAAAGCCGGACGCCGTGAAATCGCCACCGAAGACTTCGCCCGCAACCTGGAGCTGCAGGCTCAGGTTGACACCTATCTCGTGCTCCTTCTCTTTGTTGCCTTCTTCCGGCGCACTCAGCGCGTTTCCAGGTTTGACTGGCGTTGGCTGCGTTTTCATTTGTTCGTGCGGCAATGTCCCGACGCATTCGCCAACGCTAACCTGCGCAATCGCTACTCCGAGACGGCCGAGCTCGCTTCCAGTTACACTCACTATCTCGACACACTCAACGGCATGCGCCGCCTCGAGGAAATCCGGCGCTTCCGCTCGCTCGATTACGACGCCAAGAAGCGACACATCCTCGCTCTGACCGGCCGCAGTGCCCCGCGCTTGCTTGGTCCGGCCAAGCGGAATGATGAATGACGAGCGCAATCTTTGCGACTCCGTTGCATTTCGGTTTGTGAATCGAATCGCGTTGGACTACAACTGCGGCAATGTTCAGTCTGACTGTGCTCGGCAGCGGTAGCTCCGGGAATAGCGCACTTCTTTCCACCGCTCACTGCCGCGTTCTCGTCGACGGCGGATTGAGCGCGCGCCAACTGAGCTTGCGCCTCGAACAGTGCGGCGTCACCCCGGAGCAACTCGACGGCATCCTAATCACGCACGAGCACGGAGATCACGTCTGCGGACTGGAAGTTTTCTGCCGCAAGTTCGATATCCCGATTTATTGCAACGCTCTCACCGCCGAAGCAATTCGCTGCAGCAGCCCGCTCGAGCAACATCGCAACTGGCGAATCTTTCGCACCGGCGCGGAATTTTCCATCTGCGACATCATCGTGCAGACCTTTCCCGTTCCGCACGATGCGGTTGAGCCGGTTGGATTCACTTTCCACGCTGGCGACAGCTCGTGCGGCTACATCACCGATCTCGGTTACGCCCCGCGTCTCCTGATTGAGCGGCTGCGCCAGGTTCACACCGTCGTCATCGAAACGAATCACGACGAGAAGCTGCTGCAGAGCGATCCCCATCGGCCCTGGCCGGTGAAGCAGCGGATCCAGTCGCGGCACGGCCACCTTTCCAACACCGCCGCGGCCGCTGTGCTCGAGCAACTGCTCCCTGCCAACAAAGTCCGCCGCGTCGTCCTCGGACATCTCAGTCGGGACTGCAATACCCCGGAGCTCGCCTCGGGCGCAATCAAGGCCTTGCTCGAGAAGTTCGGCGTCGCCGGCACCGACGTGTTTTGCGCGCGCCAGGCCGAAGTGAGCCCTCGTTTCAAAATCGGCGAAGCGTCAGCTGCCGCTTTTCAGGCGACCTTTGACGATTTATCTTTTTCAACGGCGGCTGCCTAAGCGCAGTCTCAGTTGAAACGGAATGTCGTCGAATGTTGCCATGGCTGAAGTGTCGTCCACGACCGAGGTGAAGAACTACGTCATCCGGGATGCTCAACCGGCCGATCTTCCCGCCATTATCGAGATATATAATGAGGCGATTGCGGGGCGCGTCGCGACCGCGCAGCTCGAGCCGGTCACGCTCGATGGCCGCAAGAATTGGCTGAACCAGCATCCACCGGAAGAATACCCATTCTGGGTTCTTGAAATCGACGGACGCGTCGCCGGCTGGCTAACCTTCAAAAGTTTTCTTCCCCGCTGCGCTTATCGCGGAACGGCGGAGCTGAGTGTTTACGTGCACAATGATTTTCGCCGGCGCGGCGTCGCTCGCGCCCTTTTGAAAAGAGCGATTGAACAGGGGCCGAAGCTCGGGCTGACCGCCTTTGTTGGTCTGATCTTCGCCCATAATGAGGCGAGCACGCGTCTCTTCCATCAACTCGGATTCAGCCGCTGGGGCTATCTCCCGCGGATTGCGCGGATGGACGAAAGCGAACGTGACCTGACCATCATGGGCCGGCACACCGCCGCGTGAAACGCGGCGGCAGCACCAAATTCCAACATCAAACCTCCAAAGAAGGTGCTTGGAGCTTCCGCGGCGCCGCGGTCACGCTTCTTCCTGCCCGATAACAAGATGAATCACGCCGTTAGGCGCCGAAACAAAGAAACCGTCGAAATCCTCCCGTAGTGGTTCAACTTCATCGCGCCGGGTCACCCCGTTCACGCGCAGAAATGAAGCGGCCGCCTCCGTGTCGTTCGTTTCCAGTTCCAGCCAGATATCCGGGTGACTCAAGTTCGGCACCTTGTCGACCCAAAGGCGGTTCGGGCCGAATTGGAAAATACAGCCGTCAGCTTCTTCTTCGATCAGCGGCAGGCCGAGGGTATCGCGGTAGAAGGCCACCGTTTGATCGTAGGTATGGGTCGGGCATTTAATCGCGATATTTGCGCCTCCCGAAAACTGCGGTCCATGAACATTTGCCACCATACCAGGTTTTCCCTAACGAATCTGTGCTACGATCTTCTGCGCCAGTTGTTTCGCTTTATCCAGGGCGATTTCGTCGTCCACCCCGGAAACGCCCACTGTCACCAGCGAATTCCCTTTCACTGCATAAAGCAACATCACGTTGTTAGGCAAGCCGCTCTCCACACCGGTGAAGACCTGCGCCTGGTCCCCCAGGTTCGGAATCGTCTTGCCCGCCCCGGTACTGGCGCGAATCGCCTCCAGTTCCTTGGTCACGTCGCCCCCGGGGCCGGCCTGGTAAAAGCGGAGAATGAGCGAACGCGTCGAGCGCGCGCTGTAGTAATTGCATTTAGAATAGTAGCCGTCCGTTCCCTCCACGTTTCGCGGCGAAGGCGCTTTCACCGTTTCCCCGAGCACCGATTCTGCCGTCGCTTTGTCGACGATCTTGGATACGTCCGGCCGTTCGTCGGCCGCGCCGGCCCGAAAAACGCCGAGGCAAAGACAACAGGCCAGCCCCAACAAAACAGGCCGCGCCTTCATCCTCCGCCGGAGCCGGTTCCGCCCGGCGCGGTCATGCTGATGGGATCGAGCAGTGCCCGCAGCTCGTTTTCGGGCAACACCTTCTTTTCCAGGCAAATCTCTCGAATCGTCCGGCGGGTCTTGACGCTTTCCTTGGCAATTTCGGCGGCGCGATCGTAGCCGATCTTCGGCGCCAGGCTGGTGACCATGGCCAGCGATTGCTCAACCAGCTCGGCACAATGTTCCCGATTCGCTTCGATTCCCCTGACGCACTTCTCGCAGAAGGCGTCAGCTACGTTGCCGAGCAGGCGAATCGACTCGAGAAGGTCATGCGCCATCACCGGCATCATCACGTTCAGCTCAAAATTTCCATTCGCGCCCGCCCAGGTGATACAGCTGTCGTTTCCAAAAACCTGGGCGCAGACCATCATCATCGACTCGCACAGAACCGGGTTCACTTTTCCGGGCATGATCGAACTGCCGGGCTGCGTGGCCGGGAGCCGGATTTCGCCAATCCCGCAGCGCGGTCCGCTGCCTAACCAACGAATGTCGTTGGCGATCTTAAACAGGCTGGTCGCGATTGTTTTGAGGTGACCACTCGCCTCCACCACCGCGTCTTTGCCTCCCTGCGCCTCGAAGTGATCGGCCGCTTCGCGAAACTCGATGCCGGTCTTGTGATGCAGATGCCGCAGGACCTTGCCCGGAAACGCTTCGGGCCGGTTTAACCCTGTCCCGACCGCGGTTCCGCCAAGGGCAAGCTCGCGCAGCACCTCCAGCGCCTTTTCCGCGCGCAAGTGCCCGTAATGAACCTGCTGGGCGTAACCGGAAAACTCCTGACCGAGCCGGACGGGCGTCGCATCCATCAGGTGAGTTCGGCCGATCTTGATCACGTCCCAGAATTCCTTGGCCTTTTCGTTCAGCGACAGCTCAAGTTTCTTCAGCGCCGGGATCAGCTTGTCTTTTAGTTGTTCCGCCGCGCTGACGTGAATGGCCGAGGGGATGACGTCGTTGCTCGACTGCCCCATGTTCACGTGGTCGTTAGGATGAACCACATCCTTCGAGCCGATCGGCTTGCCGCCGAGTTCGGCGCAGCGGTTGGCGATCACTTCGTTGGCGTTGGTATTTGTGCTGGTGCCGGACCCGGTCTGGAAAATATCGAGTGGGAAGTGTTGATCGAGTTTTCCCTCCATCACTTCCTCGGCCGCCTGCACGATCAGCGCGCTGCGCTTGGCGTCGAGCAGACCGAGATCGTGATTGGCCTGCGCCGCTGCCCACTTGATCATCCCGAGCGCGCGAATGAATGGCCGGGTAAAGCGATAACCGCTAATCGGAAAATTGAGAACCGCGCGCTGTGTCGAAGCGCCGTAGAGCGCCTTGGCCGGCACCGGCATTTCCCCCATCGAATCCTTTTCGATCCGGGTGCCTTCGCCTGCGGTCATTGTCCGTTCTGATTCGCGCCGTTCGCGGAAGCCGCGCTCTCCATCGTCCGCTGCACGTAGCCGTTATGCTGCTGCGCTTTGCGGAAGACGGTGATGAACATCGGCGGGATGTTCTGCAGAAAATATTCGGATTCGGCGTGCTCGAAGATGCTGGCGTGCTGCTTCAGTTCGTTAGTCACCTGATAAATAATGAAGGCACCGTCTCCGTTTAACGAGTCGTGGGTCTTTTGCAGGAGCGCGCGCTTCTTATCGATGTCCAGGATGCTGAAGGGAATCCCGGAAAGAATGTAGTCGCAGGAGACGATCCCGCGCCGTTGCATTTCCTCCGGCAGATCCGCCGCGTTGCAATTGCAGACGTGCACCCGGCGATCACCGGCAAACTGGCGCTCCAATTCCTTGGAAAAGGCAGCGTCCAACTCGAAAACAAGAAGCTGCGCGTCCGGCCGCATCCGCCGCACGATCTCGCGGGTGTGCACCCCTTCGCCGGGGCCGTATTCGACAATGACCCGCGCCCGGCTGAAATCAATTTTCTCGGCGACGCGCTCCACCAGCGCACGCGAGCTGGGGATGATCGAAGCCACCTGAAAGGGCTTTTGAAGAAAGCGTTTGAAGAATAACGCGCTCATGCGAGTTCGCACAGTCAACTGGCGCCGTCATCTTGTCCAGTCGACGATCTAGGAGGCGAGCAGATTGGTTACACTGCGGGTAAGGAAGATGCGCATTGACATTCATTATAAAATTTATAATGCTTCGCTGAGCAAAAATGTCTTGCTCCGCGCCTCTCGACTTGGTGTCTATCAGCCATGCATAACCTCTTGACGGTCAAGGAAACCGCGAAGTATCTCCGGATTCCGTTGCCGACCGTTTACTATTTGGTCCAACGCGGACAGCTCCCGGCTATCCAGATCGGCGGTCGCTGGCGGATCAAAAAGTCCTCACTCGATAAGGACATTCTCAAGGAAGACAAGTCCGGTCAGCCCACCGTTCTGGTGGTGGATGACGACGAGAGCCTGCAGAATCTTTTTAAACTTTTCCTCAAGAAAATCGGCTTCAGCCGCGTCGTTGTTGGCACGGTCAAAGAAGCGCTGGCCGCGCTCGAAAAGCAGAAATTCGACCTCATTTTTCTCGACCTGAAACTGCCGGATGGACCGGCCGACGATGTCTACGATATGGCTAAGGCCGAACAGCCGGAGTGTCCGATCATTATTATTACCGGCTATCCGGACAGCGAGATGCTGAATCGAATCCTGGCCAAGGGGCCGATCACGGTTTTGAAGAAGCCGCTCAAAGTCGAGCAGCTCAAAGAGACCGTTCGCATTCTCGGTCACAAAGACGCGGTCAAGCTGGCGGCCTGATCCGCGCCCCGTCTCTGGCAGCGAGCGCGCGCTGCCATCCCGCTCCATCGCTGGAGCCCGACTCGTCGAGGCCAGCCGCCCGGCTCTTCCTGTTTGCGATTTTCGCGAGGGCATTGGATAGTTTCGCCCTTGTCTCCCGGGCGCGGTTAGCTCAGTGGTAGAGCACTACCTTGACACGGTAGGGGTCGCAGGTTCGAACCCTGCACCGCGCACCATCTTCCATGTCCTCCTCGTCGCAGATCCTCGCCCAGGCGATTAAAGACGCTCACAGCACCATCGACTCGCTCTCGGCTTTGCAGGAGCCGGTCGCGCACGCGATCGATTTAATCGCCGATTGCCTAACGAAAGGCGGAAAGCTGCTCGTCTGCGGCAATGGTGGCAGCGCAGCCGACGCCGCCGATTTCACGACCGAATTTGCCTGTCGTTTCGACCGGGATCGCGCGCCCTTTCCCGCCCTTAACCTTGCGCAGGGCGCCAGTCTGCTCACCGCCACCGCGAATGATTACGGATTCGAGGAATCTTTCGCCCGCCAGGTCATCGCTTTCGGGAAACCTAACGATGTGCTTGTCGCCATCAGCACCAGTGGCAACTCGGAAAACATTCGGCGCGCGCTCGAAGAAGGAAAGGCACGCCAGCTCAAGACCATCGCCTTGCTCGGCCGTGACGGCGGGAAATGCAAAGGCGTCGCTGAAACCGAATTGATTGTCCGCGGCCAAAGCACCGCTCGCATTCAGGAGGCGCACAAATTTTTGCTGCACGTGATATGTGAAGCGGTCGAGCCGCGACTTTCGACCTCGCCGACGAACTAGCTTTCCCGCCCGTTCGCAGGGCCGCAACGTCCGGTCTGAAATAAAGCATGAAGTTTGTTGTCCTCGCCTGCGACTACGACGGCACCCTCGCTCACGACGGCGTCGTCGCTGCCGCCACCGCGGCCGCGCTTGATCAATTTCGCGCTTCCGGGCGCGGCCTTCTCATGGTCACCGGTCGGGAACTGCCGGAGCTCCAGCAAGTCTGCCCTTATCTCAACCGCTTCGACTGGATCGTTGCCGAAAATGGAGCTCTCCTTTTTCGTCCGGCTGACAATTTAAGTCGCCTGCTTTGCCCTCCCGCTTCTGCGGTCCTGGCCAAAAAACTTGGGGAGGCACAGGTTCAGCCTCTCTCCGTCGGACGCGCAATCATCGCCACCCGCGAGCCATACGAGAATCTGGTGATCAATTTGATCAAAGAACTCGGTCTTGAATTGCAGGTCATCTTCAACAAGGGCGCCGTCATGGTTCTCCCCTCCGGTGTGAACAAGGCGACCGGCCTCACCGCCGCGCTGGCCGAAATGAAGATCGAGCCGTCGCAGGTGGTCGCCGTCGGCGATGCCGAAAACGATCATGCCTTCCTGGCCAGATGCGGAGTTGGCGTCGCCGTCGCCAACGCTCTCCCCATGCTGAAGCAGCGCGCTCGTTTCGTGACCGCCGGGGCCCGCGGAGCCGGCGTCACCGAACTGATCGATCGCATCCTGGCCAACGACCTGGCAGATTTGCCGATCAAATCGGCACCCGTTCCCGCTGGGTTAGGGAATCGCCAGCGCGTGCTCCCTGGGACTTCGGCCTAACGGCTAAGTATTTGCCGTCTGTGACTGAGGCACGTAGCGGCCGTGCTCCGGCACTGCCACCTCGTCGAAGTTTCGCGCCAGTGCGCGCAAGGCCAGGCGCATTTCTTCTCCCGCCATCGCGCGACCGTGGCCCGTTACGACCAGTTCCGGATCCAATTTCGCCAGCTGCTCAACGGAACGACGCGCGCTCTCCCAGTCCGGAGTGTAATACATCGGCGGGCCATGCATTTCGGGCTTCTGGGTTGCCACTGCATAAGCCGATTCCTGTCGCGTGGTGATGAAGGCGTCGCCCGCAATCAGGCTGCGGTCCGATCCGCGCCATAACGAGATGTGCCCCGGAGAATGTCCGGGTGTCGCCAGCCATTTCCAACCTGGCATGCCCGGGACCGATCCATCGGCCGGAAGAACACGCAGCCAGCGCGCCACATCGAATGGACCATCCGGAAAGAGCGGAGAGGTCAGCGCCATTAATCCGCCACCCACGGTGGGATCCGGAGGCGGATAAGAAGCGCTCCCGTTCAGGTAGGGCGTCTCCAGTTCGTGCGCATAAACCGGCACTTCCCATTTCTCGGCCAGCGTTCGCAACCCGCCGGCGTGATCGAAATGGCCGTGCGTCATGATGATGGCCGCAGGTTTCGAGTTTTCTCCAAAGCGTTTCTCCGCCGCTTTACTAATCGCGCCTGACGTCATCGGCAGCCCCGCATCGATCAAGACCCATTCCCCGCTGCTCGCGCCCGGTCGTCCGTAGAAGACGACGTTCACCATCAGCAAAAGCTTGTAGGCGAGATCGTCAGCAATTTCGTGTGTGCTGTCGTCGTTCTCTGCGTCGAGTCGCGGATTATCGGCGCGACTGCTCTCCTCCAACGGAATTTGTTCACCCATATTTTCCCTCCCGCATTTACCGGGATTCCTTTGCAAAAGAATCGCGCCCGCCGCTGCAAGTGCGCGTGAATTCTCGGTAGTCGCTTAGACCGCGACGGATTCGCTCGCCGCCGACGTTTCGACCACCGAACGCCCGCTCGCCCGATAACGGAAGATGGCAACCCCGACAAAAAGCAGGTCGAGGATAACGAATGTTGCCACGTAACTTTCGCCGCCAATGCCGAAGCCGTAACTGTGCAGGCCTTTGCCGAGGACAAAGTTTACCCCGTACCAGGCCATTAGCACCGCGAGGAAACAGACCACGCTGGCCACGACCAATCCGAATTGCGTCCACCAGCCGGCCAAACGTCCGTGCAGGGTCGTGATGTAACAGAGCAAGGCGATCAATGCCCATGTCTCCTTCGGGTCCCAGCCCCAGAAGCGGCCCCATGAATAATTCGCCCATACGCCGCCGAGAATCGTACCGGCTGCCAATAACAGGACGCCGAGTTGAAGAACACGATAAAGCCAGAAGTGCATCGCCGCGTCTGTTCGCGCCGACTCGGGCCGGCGAGCATAACGCCAAAGCAGAATGTGACCAAAGCCCATGGCCAGCGCGAACGCGGCATAGCTCAGGGTGATCGTGAGCACGTGAATGGTCAGCCAGAAATTGTCCCGCAGCACCGGCACCAGCGGATCGATCGCCGCCGACATGGCGATCGGCATCTGATGAACCAACAAGAGCGCAGTCAGCGTGACCGGGAGCGCCGCCAGCAGGTAAATGGTGGTTCGGTAACGCAGAAAGAAAATCATGCCGAAGAACGAGACCGCGAATGAAACCCAGATGATCGACTCGTACATGTTCGTCACTGGCGGACGTCCAGCGATCAGGCAGCGCATAGCGATGCCAGCGGCATGGAAGCAAAGGCCCGCCACCGCCAGCGCGATCCCGATTACGCGCAACCAGCTGCCGCCTGTTCTCCGCCAATGCGCGATCAGCAGTGCGACAAACGCGAATCCGTAAAGCCAGATCGCCCGATAGAATCCCTGGAAATGATTGTAGGTGTTCTCGAGGGAGAGATCATGCTCGCTCGGGTAAACAGACGGACTCAGCGTACGCAAGGCATCGCGCAAATTGTGCGCGGAAGTGGAAAAGGTGAAGGCATCGCCTCCGGCATACGCGCCGAGCATGCGCTGAAGATGTTGCTGGGTCGTGGCGAACTCTGCCTCGCTGTAATACTTGCCGAAGTCGGTTGGACTCGCCCACGCTGCGCCGGCGGCTTTGGCCGGCACAATCGCGAAGGCGGCTCCGTCCACCACCCGCGCCAGCAAGGAGAGCCGTTCCTCAACCGCCACCGCTTCCTGCTCGGTTCGTTCCAGTGGTTTGTCCGATCTTTTCTTTGTTTGAGCCGACCTGGCCAGGCTTTGCAACTGCGCCGCGCCGGAAAGCTCGGCGAAAGAGAAGCGCCGTCGCGATTTGTCCAGGCCGAGATCCTCGATCAGCTTGCCTAACGAAACGAGGATCATCGGCTCGTTCCGCCAGTCCTGCGTCTGCAGCATGGCCGAGAGAAGAAAATCCGGCGCCTCCCAATGCCGCCCCGCCTTGTCCGTGTAGCCGGAGCGCCCGGTCAACTTAATTAGGGTCTCCCGGGCATAAGTATCTACCGGTTTGCGGCGGCCGTTGTCCTGGATGGCCAGCAACCCGAACTGGCGGAAGTCGAGGCTACCGCTCTGAACCGATGCCGGCTTGGGCCCGGGGGACTGCGCGTTGGCCAGCTCGGAAGCAAGACATAGTACCGAGGAGAGTGAGGAGAAAGCGGTTCACCAGCCGCCAATGTAACCCTCATCCGGAAGCGAACAAGAATGAGGCGCCGAACCGTTCTTCCCCCGTGGCGCCAATTTTGTTATGATTGACAGCCATGAGAAAATTCTTCGCCCTCCTTCTTCTCGCTCTTCTCGTCATCCAGCTCCCGGCAGACGCGGCCAAGCGGGCCCAGGGCCGGCAGGTTGATGCCAAAAGCTGGAGCCACCTGCAAACCGTCGACGTCAATACTCTGGCGGCCAAGTTGGATTCGTACGTCCATACCCTGGTCGCGGTGAAGTTCACCTTTCGCGGCAAAGACATTTACCACATGAAGCCAACCTGGTTCGAAGGTTCGCTCTGGCAGCCTAACGACAAGGAAAAGAAGGGTTTCTCCAAGGTGCGCGTCCATGTGGCCAAGGCCGATCTGGCCGCCTTCAAAGGCATCACCGAAAATGCCGCTTCCACCGAAGAACTGACCATTTACGGGTGGGTCCAACGCGACTTCGAATCGAAGTATGTCTTTGTCGAGGCGTTAGGCCGTAATGCTGCCCCCGACGGTTCCGGCAAGACCAGCTTCAGTTGGTGACGCGCGCTCGCCGCACTAGACGGCAGCTTTCGCAGTCATTTTCTCCAACAGCTCAACCCGGCTCTCGCGTTTCCCGGCACAGCGGGGAGAACTGCGGCAATTCCAAAAGGGCCGGCCTTGCACGCCACGCTTCAAGGTCATGCGCTCATGGCAAAACGGACAGGATGGCTCGAGCACGGTGACGTTCGTCGCGAATCCGTCCAGCCAGCTCTTCACATTACAGAGATCGTCCTGCCCTTTGACCGCATCGATCATTCGATTCAATTCGTTGCGATCGATTAACTCGATCTTTTTCCCTTCCACCACTTCGATCGCTTCCTCGGTGTATTCGCCGGTGGTGACATAGATCCCGCGGGCCGCGCCGTTCTTCACCAGCATCTCGACAAACTCCTTCACCGGCGGGGCGCTCACCTTCCAATTCCCCCACTGGCGGCACTGCACCAGGGTCGTTTCATTGTTTTTCCGCAGCAGCAGATCGTAGCTGCCGTCCGAACCGACTCCCCCCGAAATTTCCACGGCGTAGCCTTCACGGCGAAATACTTCCGCCACCAGAAGCTCGAAATCGTCGGGCGCAAGATCGGACGGCGTCGTCAAGGACGGAGCGGCCATCGCGTTGTTCATGGGGCGTGGTTTAACCACCCGCCGCGCCGGCACCACCGGGGCGGGTGGTTTCGCCTTCCGGCCTAACAACAAACAGAGAACCAGCAGAATGGCCGGAATGGAGAAGACTAACGGATAAGTCCTTACAAAATTCGCCGCCGCATTCAGCCAGGCCGCCGCCGAAAGGTTCAAGGAAGACGGCGCCGGCGTTTCCTTTTCGATAGCATACGGTCCATGCGAATTATCCTTCGGTAATTCCACCGCCGGGTTGCCCTGGGCCAGGGCCTCCGCTTTCGGCTCTTCCGCCCGGGGCGGCGCCTGCACAAATGTCATCGCACCGGGGTGAAGCCCGAGGCAGCTTGCGCTGGCGAAATCAGTTCGCTGCCAGGAACGTTTGCTGCCCTGCTTCGGCGCTTCCTTCCAATCCATCCCGCTGGAGTTTTGCGCGAGAATCGACTGAATCTCGCTCTCGCTTAGTTCGCCCAGCTTAGAAAAGGTGACCTGGCAGGCAACATCATCGCAGAACTGCACATCCACCTTCCATCCCTGCTGGCGATAGGTGGCGGTATGCTTGCCATGATTTTCTTCCGCGGCCGGACCATGCTGCGCGATGATGGTCGCGCGCGTCTGCCCCAGTTCCATCGCAGATGCGAGGTCGGAAAAGCCCAGGAGCAGGCCCGTGATCAGCCAGAAAAAACGCACAACCCGGCAGAGTCGAGCAAGCCGCAGACCATCGGGAGATCTGTTCCGAGCGACTTGCCTTACTCGCCGCTGGTCAGACCTTGGCTTCTGCCCATGAAAACAGCCGCGTTTACCCTATGCCTCGTTTCTCTCCTTCTTATAACGGCGGCGCGCGCCGCCGATTATCCCGCCCCGTTCGAAGGCGACGTGACCTTGCGCGACTTCCAATTCGTTTCCGGTGAGAGCCTGCCGGAGCTGCGCATCCATTATCGGACGATCGGCGAACTGCAGCGGGATTCCGACGGCCACGCCCGCAACGCGGTTCTAATCACCCACGGCACCACCGGGAGCGGCAAGCAATTCATCCGCCCCGAGTTCGCCGGTGAACTCTTCGGCAAAGGTGAGCCGCTCGATGCTCAAAAATTTTTCATTGTGCTGCCCGACGGCATTGGCCACGGCAAGTCGAGCAAGCCGAGCGACGGTGCGCACGCAAAGTTTCCGCGTTACGGCTACCGCGACATGGTCGAGGCGGAACATCGGCTGCTCAACGAACTGGGCGTGGATCATGAGCGCCTGGTCATGGGGACGTCGATGGGGGGGATGCACACCTGGCTTTGGGGTGAGCTTTATCCCGACGAAATGGATGCGCTCATGCCGCTGGCCAGTTTGCCGACCCAGATATCGGGGCGGAATCGGGCGTGGCGCCGAACCATTATCGATGCGATTCGAAACGATCCGGCTTGGAAGGACGGAAACTACACCACGCAGCCGCCTTCTTTGCGGACCGGCGCTGAGTTGCTGTGGTTCATGAGCAGCAATCCCATCCAACGCCAAAAGGAAGCAGCGACGCTCGCGCAAACCGACGAAGTGCTGAACAAATTCGTTAACGAGTACATGACTACCGCGGATGCGAACGACGTCCTCTACGCGCTGGAAGCTTCACACGATTATGATCCGGGGCCAGGCCTAGAGAAGATCAAGGCGCCCTTGCTCGCCATCAATTCTGCGGATGACCTGATTAACCCGCCCGAGCTCGGCATCCTCGAACGCGAGATCAAACGCATTCCGCACGGTCGCGCCGTTGTTCTACCTTTGAGCGAGAAGACGCGCGGTCACGGCAGTCACACCCTCGCCGCCCTGTGGAAAGAGGAGCTGGTCAGGCTGCTCAAGGAATCGGAGAAATAGCGGAGAGTAAGGAATTTTACCTGCATTCGTCTGGGGGAGAGAACGCGCCTCTCGGCGCCCTCGCCGGAAGGTCGTTGGTTCCCATCTTTCAAACCGATGGCGAGGCGCCATCGGCGGCGTGCGAGGCGCACGCCCTCCCCAGACATTTGCGCGCGCATTGCGCGGACGGACGGGCGACTCCGCTCGGTGAACCTTTCAATGTTTTGAAAGCATTGCCTCCGGGTGTTATTTTTTACCGTGAGCAAGGCATTCACGCGCGAGGAGAACGAGGGGCCGGAGGTCAGTGAGGTCGCGCGAGTTTCGGCCTTGCCCCCCGGCGCGCGCAATCTCATGACGCCGGCCGGCGCGGAACGGCTTCGCGCGGAGCTCGCGCAACTACGAGAAAAAGATCGTCCGGCCTTGCTGGCGAAACGAGACGACGCCGCTGCCGAGCAAAAACTGCGCACGCTCGATCAACGGATCGTTCAACTCGAGCAGAGCCTGCGTAGCGCTGAAGTTGTTAGTCCACCGCAGGGTTCTCCTGACCGGGTCACCTTCGGCACAACCGTGGAGGTGCGTGGCCCCGACGGCACCGAGACATTCCGTATCGTCGGCGTGGATGAAACCGATCAGGACCGGGGCTGGGTCAGTTATCTTTCGCCGGTGGCGCGCGCCTTGATGAACGCGCGCGTCGGTCAGCGAGTTCGGTTTAAATATCCCTGCGGCGAGGAGAACCTCGAGGTCGTCGCGATCCACCACGAAGAATAGCACGCGTGCTTTGCCGGCGGCATTCGTATTACTCCGCTGCCGGCCTCGTTTGATAAAGTGCTTCGCGGGTCCGAACATATCGTTTCCATGGATCCGGTTCAGACCATCAGATTGCAGTGGGTGCACGGCGCCTCCAGCGATGCGACCTGGCAGTTGCTGCGTTTCCAGCGCTCGCGCCATTCCCCGCATGCCTGGCAACCGGCGATCAACGCTTATCGTTGCGAGAAGGGTATCCGTATTTGCGTTGATCTGGCCGGCGTGGAGAAAGCCGGTATCGATTTGCAGATCGAGCCACGCCGTCTCCTCCTTCGCGGGGAACGGGAGAACCCCGAGCCTACCCCAAAGGACGGACACGTGGTGCAAACGCTCGCACTCGAAATTGATTACGGACCCTTTCTTCGCTCGATCGATTTGCCAGTAACGGTCGCACCGAAGAGGGCGACGGCCGTTCAGGAGAATGGTTTTCTCTGGATTGACCTGCCGCTTGAGGAATCATGAGCGCCGAACCTCTCACTACTCTGCAACCGGGTGATCCGGCGACTTCAACGCCGGAAGGCGGAGAAGGATTACGCGCCGCTGCTACGGACGTGCGGATGCCGTCGATTCCGGATACGCTTTCGATTCTTCCGCTGCGCGGGTTTGTCGCGTTTCCCGGGTCCGTTATCCCCTTAAATGTGCGGCGCCCGGCTTCGATTCGCCTGCTCGATGAGACGCTACCGCAGAGCAAGGTCATTGGACTGATCGCCCAGCGCGACGAAGCCAAGGAAGACCCCGGCCCGTCCGACATCTATGACGTGGGCACGGCCGCGCTCATTCTGAAAATGCTGCGGCAGAGCGACGATCACGTGATCGTTCTTATCCAGGGTTTGCGACGTTTTCGGTTGCGTAAGATTACCAACACCGACCCTTACATGCGCGGCGAGATTGAGCTGCTCACTTCGACCAAGCCCGCGGCGAGCAAGGAATGGGAAGCGGTCTTTCGTAACTTGCGCGATTCGGCGGCGCAATTGTTAGACGCGATGCCGGAAGCTCCCGAGCAGGCGAGCGGCGCTATCCGTGCCATCGACGATCCCGAACAGCTGGTGGATTTCCTGGCGCCGAACCTCAACGTCGATGTCGCCCAAAAACAGGCCATTCTCGAAGAATTGGATTTGGAAAAGCGACTGCGCGCAGTGCAGACGCATGTTTCTTCGCAGCTCGAGATTGCTCAGATTCAGCGCAAACTGCAGCAGGACGTGCAATCGCACTTCTCGGATGCGCAACGGCGCGCTTATCTGCGGGAGCAACTCAAGGCCATTCAACGTGAGCTTGGCGAAGGCGAGACCGGGGGTGACGAACAGGTGGCGCGTTTGCGGACGAGGCTGGAAGAGGCCAAGCCTCCCGCCGACGTGATGGCGCAGGCGGATCGCGAGCTGAAGCGTCTCGATTTTATTCCTCCGGCCAGTCCGGAATATTCGGTCATTGTCAGTTACATCGAAACCATCGCGGAGCTTCCGTGGTCCAAAGCGAGCGAAGACAATCTCGATCTGGAACAGGCGCAGCAGATTCTCGATCGCGATCACTACGACCTCGAGAAGATCAAGCGACGGTTGATCGAATTTCTGGCCGTTCGAAAGCTGAATCCGTCCGGTCACGGCCCGATCCTCTGTTTTCTTGGACCGCCCGGCGTCGGAAAAACAAGCCTCGGTCAGTCCATCGCCGATGCGCTGGGCCGGAAATTCGCGCGCATTAGCCTGGGCGGAATTCGTGACGAAGCGGAAATTCGCGGACACCGCCGCACCTATATCGGCTCCATGCCAGGACGCATCATTCAGGAACTGCGGCGCGTTGGCACCCGCAATCCCGTTTTCATGCTCGACGAGATCGACAAGGTCGGCACGGATTTCCGCGGCGATCCCGCCAGCGCCATGCTCGAAGTGCTCGATCCGCGTCAGAACAATGCCTTCGTCGATCGTTACCTCGATCTTCCATTCGATTTGTCGCAGATCATCTTTATTGCGACGGCCAATTATGCCGGTGGCATCCCGGAGCCTCTCCAGGACCGCATGGAGATCATTTCCCTCGCGGGCTACACCGAGCGGGAAAAGCTGGAGATCGCCCGCAAATATCTGGTGCGACGGCAACTGGAAGAGAACGGATTGAAGCCGGAACAGTGTGAGTGGGAGGAAGACGCCCTGCGCTTCGTTATCTCCGATTACACTCGCGAAGCCGGTGTGCGCGAATTGGAACGGCAGATCGGCTCGGTCATTCGTCACGGCGCAGCCGAGATCGCCCGCGGCACAGCGCAGCGCATCGACATCAACAGGGAATTTGTCGAAAAATCGTTAGGCCCACCGCGCTATGTGCGAGAGACGAGATTAACGACCAGTGCTCCCGGGATTGTTACCGGGCTCGCTTACACTCCGATGGGCGGCGAAGTTCTGCACATTGAAGCCACTCGTTATCCCGGGAAAGGAAATGTCACCCTGACCGGCCAGATCGGAAACGTGATGAAGGAATCCGTGCAAGCGGCGCTCAGTCTCGTCCGCAGCCGGGATGGAAAGGTCGGCGCCAAGCCGGAGGATTTCCGCGACTCCGACATTCATGTGCACGTGCCGGCGGGCGCCGTTCCAAAAGATGGTCCTTCCGCGGGCGTCGCCATGTTTACCGCGCTGGCTTCTCTGTTCAGCAACACGCCGGTCCGCGCCGATGTCGCCATGACGGGCGAGGTCACTTTGCGCGGTTTGGTTCTGCCGATCGGCGGCCTGAAAGAAAAGAGTCTGGCCGCCATGCGCGCCGGCATCTCCACCGTGATTATTCCAAAGCTGAATGAGAAAGATCTGATCGATGTCCCGCAGGAGGCCAAGGAGAAGATCAAGTTCGTCCCGGTCGAAACGGTGGATGAAGTTCTCGCCGTCGCTCTCGACAAAACTGCGCCGGGCGCATACGGAAGCGATTCGCCGCAGCCGGCGCCGCCCGCGCCTTAATCTGGGGCCAGGGGAAGAGCGGCTCCGCCGCTGGCGCGCTATCTTGGCTGCTGATTCACAAGAGTTGCCTGCATAATTTCATCCCAGCGGGAGATCCCTCGGAGGACCCATCCGCCTCGGGATGACACCGTGTGGGCTGGGCGCGGGAATGACGTCAGTAATTGCGTTTACTGCTGCCATTCGGCGTCGGCGCGCTGCTCGATCTGTTCGAGGCTGGGTTCGTTACCGCGAAGCCAGCTTCGGGTGGCGTTCACCTCCGCCTGGTCGACCGGGATGGCGCGCGGCGCTTCTTCCGATCGCGCCAGCTTATCCTGCTTGTCCACCGGACGCGCCTTCTTGATCTCGTACTTCCAATGATGTCCAAACTTGTAGAGCGCGTAATACATCGTGCCCGCTTCCACCCGGCCGACCCCGCTGCAACGCATGGCGTTATAAAACATCCGGTCGCATTCCTGCCAGGGGCGGTTGTGCTGATCGTAGGCGACATCGTGGAGGACCGACGCGTTCCGGTATTTGCCTTCGAACGGTCCGCCCATGACGGTCCAGAGCGAGCGTGGAATGGAAGCTCCATCGACCACCGAACCGGCAGGCGCGATCCAAACCTGCCCCTTCGGATCGGTATAACGCAACTCCGTCAGCAGCGTCATGGTGCGTCCATCTGAATCCCAGCGTGTAACCGGCGCGCCGCTGAAATATCCCCACTTGTGCGATTGTTCGGCCGCTGACGTCCAATGCGGCCCGCCGCGCGAAGCGCAGCCGGAAAGCAGAGCCGCCGCCAATCCCAATAAGAGTGCCTGCTTGATCATGCCCGCGCAGAATTAAAGGAGCGCAGTCCGGTCTGCAAGTGGAACAATTTCACAGGTTGTCGTTAGGCCCGGGAAAGCGATTCGGCTTTGCCGACCACCGTGACCACTTCCGCTTTTTCTTCGGCGGGCCGGATCGGCTGGCCCACCGTCTGCCTCCGATAGGGCCGAAGATAAAACATCATGAAGACGCCGGCGACGATGAGCAGTGAACCGACCCACTTGAAAAACCAACCCGGGTCGCGCAACACCTGCACCGTGGTCTGCGAAAGGTTCTCCGGGTTCCAGGAAGCTTGCGAGATCTTGTAGGTCAGACCAGTCCAGGTTCGCCACCATGCTCCCGGAAAACTGAAGGGGTGATTCATCCAGCACTGGCCCTCGGCCGTTTCGCCGTCTGCGCCGGTCACACGCAGCGTGCTCTTAAAGCCAGCCGGGGTATCGCTTCCCTCGTTTCGCTGCACCTCGAAATTGAGCAGCTCGAACCCGATCGGGAGCGAGACAACGCGCCAGCCATAAGCGACCGGTGTCGGCGTTGGCGAAGTCGGTAACGCAATCTGCCAGCCGGCCGGCGCCCACTGTTCGGTTTTCTTCCCGTTTTGTTCCACTTGAAGAAGGAGCCCCTCCCACGATTCACTCTCCATCGCCGGGGGGGAGTCGCCGGGGGTGAAGCGCATCTGCGCCACCGCGTTCGGGAGAACCCGGTCGATTGTCACGGTCCAGTCTGCCCAGCCGGTGGTGATCGGCTCTTCTGGTCTAACCGATGCAGAACTTTCGCCATTTTTGCGTGAAACCAGCCGGTAACTGAGCTCGTTCTTGTCGTCCACGAAAAGAGTCAGCCGATTCATCGGCTCGGCACCGGCCGGCGGCATGGTGGGCGGGCCGCCATTGGTGCTCGGGCCGGATTCCGGCATCTCAGCGCCATGCCCGTCGGGGCTGACATTACTCGCAGCGGTAACGGGGGCCGCCTTGCCCCGCAAAGTCACCAAAACCGCGGGATTGTTAGGCTGATCGCTGGCTGACCCCGGCTTACCGTCCTGGATGCGAAAGTCCGGCCAGTAATTTTCCACCGTCATAATGAACGGCGTGCTTTCGATTGGTGTCTCGCGCTCAATCAACTGCCCAACATCGTAATCCGCTTTCTTGCCAGCCACCTCGACTGAAAGTTTGCCTTTGCTGTTCCCCTCCGGCGCGAGGAGATGAATCTTTGCGCCGGTGCTGCCGCCTTTTCGCACCCGCCCGATTTGTTCCGGCGTGCGGACAAAGGCGAAGATTGACTCTTCCAGCTCGACCGACTCGTTAGGCGAAGATGCTGGTGCGGCAGGTGCCTTGCCTGCCGCGGTCGGCACAACTCCGCGTTGGAAGTCGATCCTGGCCAAGCCCATCCCGAAAGTGCTGTGCTGGGGATCATCAGTGAGAAGCCAGCTCTCCAGCTTCTGCCCCATCATCTTCGTCTGAATGGTGATATGAACCGCGGCGCTTCCACCGCTTGGGATCGGTTCCGGATCAAGCTTCCCTTGCAGCGACGACGAATACCCGACCACGCGAAGGTGGGCCCCATTGTCTAACGCTCCTAAATCGTAGGGACGTTCCGGACTGGGCAAGCGGTGCAGGAACTCCGCGCGATAGCCGCGCACTGTTCCGTTAGGCTCCTGCACGCGCAATTGGTGTTCATCCAGCAGCAAGCGGTTCGTCGCCGGGTCGCCCTTGAAGAGCGTCATCGTCCCCTCGACCCCCCAGATCCGGCCAATCAGCGATCCGGCCAGAAGCGTGATGATGCCGAGATGAGTGACCAGGAAGGCGACATGGTGTTTCTTCCACGGCCAGCGGGAGAGCGCGGATACGGCCAGGTTGGTGGCGAGCAGAATCAGCCAGATGTTGAACCAAGGCGCGCCGTAGACGTAGTAGCGCGCGACTTTCGCGTCGAAACTCGACTCGTAGATGGTGCCCGCCATCGCGCCGACGATGAGCACGAGCAAGAGCACCACCGCCAGCTTCAGTGATGCGAAGAAGCGAAAGACCTGGTTGCGTTGCCAGGGAGGCTTTGCGGCAGAAGGGGGCGGCATGATGGAACCGCTAGAGTCCGCCAAAGGCTATCGGGCTTCAAACAGGCTTTTAGCCGGCGCAATTTAACCGGAAAGAATGAGCGCGGGGCCTTCCCGATCGGGTAGCGCACCAGAGACCTGCGACAGGCGTCAATCCATCCACGCTTTCCAGCGTTTCCGGATCGGCTTGGTATACTTGGCGACGTCGATGTCGCGCAGACGATCGACCCCTTCCTTTAGTGACTCAGCCGAATCGTCGTACTTTTCCTTTACCGACTTCAGAAAGGGCCAAAGGGCGGGCAAGGAAAGAGAGCCCAATCCCAGACCGGCCAGTTTGGAAGAAACCACCTCCTCTTCATCATCCATGGTGGCGTGACGAAGAGCCCAGCCGAGAGCAATGCCGGCGACTAATGCGCCGACGATGACCGGAACCGGGTTTTCGCGGACGAAAACTTCCGTCCTTTCCCGCGCAACCCCGGTCCGCTCTTTGGTGGCCTGCCACGTTTCCGAGGCGGCAGTGCTGGCGCGCTGAGCCACACGTCGAAGCCGGCCGTCGTTGTCAGCGGTTGGATTGGATTCCGTCGGTAGCGACGCCGTCGGATCGTTTTGCGCAAAGTCGTTTTCGCTCGGGTTCATCATTGTAAGTATCGGAATTGATGGCGTCGCCGCGTTTGGAGACCGCGACACCAAATTTAAATGCTTAGGCAATAAGGAACCAAACCCGTCCTCAGGCAAGGAGGGATCGCTCAGGGAGCCAACCGCTCAACCGCCCAGTTCCCGTCGGCCCCGCGCTGGTAGCGAAATCGATCGTGCAACCGGCTGGCGCGCCCCTGCCAGAACTCCATCATTTCCGGCCGGACCAAAAACCCTCCCCAGTGCGGGGGCAATGGAATCCGATCATCGCCGAAGCGTTCGGTCATTTCGGCCAGCTTCGCATCGAGGACGCGGCGGCCATCGATTGGCCGGCTCTGCGGGGACGCCCACGCGCCCAGCTGACTGCCGGCCGGACGCGAATGAAAATAACGCTCCGAGGCTTCGCGCGAGGTGCGCTCAACCTGGCCACTAATGCGGACCTGCCGGTCGAGCGTGTTCCAGTAAAAGCCCAGCGCTGCGCGCGGATTTTCGGCCAACTGCGCGCCTTTCTGGCTGTCGTAATTGGTGAAGAAAACAAAGCCGTCCTGGTCGAAACCTTTCAACAAAACGATGCGAACGAAAGGTTTCGCGTCCCTGGTCGCAGTGGCGAGGCTCATGGCATTGGCGTCGCGAATCCCGCTCTCGATCGCGGCGGTGAACCAATTGGAGAATTGCTTAATCGGATCGGGATCGAGATCGCGGCGGCGCAAACCGCTCGCGCGATGATCGTATTCGGGAAGCGGGTCAGGCACAGCGACGTCCATCGGAGTGCCTCAGGGTAACGGCGCCAGAAAAGGTTGTCGACCCTGCTCAGCGGCCGTTCGCGCTTGCGCGTTTTTCACGGGCGGCTCGATGCCGTCGGCGGAATGAAGGAACCGTGCTTACCAGCACAAGCAGAGCGAGTCCGCCTGGAACAAAGGTTCCGACTTCCGGGATTGGGACGATTTCGTAAAACCCGCCGGCCAGGGCAATCTCCATCGCGCCTGAGCCATAACCGGTAAAGTTAAAGTAAGAGAGGTTGCTCGTCTGATCGGAATCAAAGATCAATCGATCGGTCAAAGCACTCCCCTGCGTTCGCGCCGCGCCCGTCCAATTATCGATGGTCAGCGAAAGTCCGTTCCGAACAAAACTGAGAAAGGAGAGGACACCGACCGAGCTGGTGCCGAAATCGATTTTTGATCCGCTGGCAGTGAGCGTCAACGCCCCCATCCCGACCGCGCCGGCGCTTCCTTCGGAAAACGACCCTTTCGTTAGGGTGCCGCCGGCCAGGGTCACGGTCGCACTGTTATTGATTTGATCCGCGGCGGAGAGCAAGAGGATGCCGCCGGCGTTCACCGTGATCGAAGAGGTGGTGCCTAACGACGCGCCGCTGATGCCCGCGGCACTGAGCGTTCCCGCGCCGATCACCGTTCCACCGGTAAAGGTGTTGGTGCCGGTCAGCGTCATGGTGCCGGTTCCCGTCTTATTCAGAGTCCCGCTGCCACTGATCACGCCGCTGTTTGACCACGTCTGCGACGGATCCACCTGGATCGTGCTCGAGGAACTGCCCAGAGTGATGTTGCGCGTGGTGCTGAAGCCGGTGGAAATTTCCAGCGTGCCGGCGTTGATCGTGGCCGCGCCACTGCTGGCACCAAGGCTGGCCGCGCTGTTCGCGACAACTGTGCCGCTGCTGATGGTGGTGCCACCGGTATAGGTATTCGTGCCGGAGAGGACGATCGTGCCCGTTCCCGTCTTGTTGAGTCTGCCGGTGCTGCTCAGCACACCGGAAACGGTGTAGGTCTGGCCGGAGTCCACCGCGATGGTGCTGGCGGCGCTGCCCAAGGCGATGTTCCGCGTCGTGCTGAACGTGGCGGACGCATCGAGCGTTCCCGCGTTCAGGCTCAACGCACCGCTGCTGTTTCCAAGGCTGGAGGAGCTGTTGATGATCACTGTGCCGCTGTTGATGGTCGTCCCCAAAGTGTAGGTGTTCACACCGCTTAATCTCAGGACGCCGCTGCCCGACATGACGACGAAATCCGTTCCGCTAACGATCCCGGCGATGGTTGTATCTCCGGTGCCGTCGATGGTAAGTGCTTTGCTGTTCAGATTCACCGCACCATTAATCGTGAACGTATTGCTGGAATTGTTCCGCCAGGTCTGATCGCCGTTCAATTTGAGGTCTGCTCCGATGGTCAGGGCCGAGCTGCCGGTGTTATCGACAAGAATACCGAGACCGACTGTGCCGTTAATGGTGTTTCCGCCGAGCGTCAGTGTGCTGCCGGAAATGGTGACGGCGGAAGTGATACCGGTCGTCATCCAAAGACCGCCGATGCTGGTGGCTCCGGTCAGATTCGGCTGGAACGTAATACCCTGGCTGAAGACGGCATTATCCCCGGCTGCCGGATGGTTCCCAACCCAGTTCGGGTTGTTAGACCAGGTGCTGTCACTGGCGCCGGTCCAGATTTTATCCGCTCCAAGGGCTGACGCCCGAATCAGGACAAGCAAAAGTACGCCCCCGAATAGAAGGGAGCGTTGCCAGCCCGGCATGGACGGCGAAAGCCACATCGACAAGGCTTACAAGCCACCCACATGCCATAGGTCCCATAATACGAAATTCTCACCAGGAATCTCCGTCGCATCGACGTTCAGCCGCGTCTAATCACTTGGAGCAGTTGCTGATGGAGAGCTTGGCGAGCCTCTTCATCGGTCTCGTATCCCCAGACGCCGAGCTCCAGCATTTGCGCTCCGCGCTCCCGCTGTCCGCGCAAGGCCGCCCGCAGCCGCCCTTTTGCCGTCCAGTCTTCAACCGTCGACGCATGCGCATTTTCATAGGACGAACGCGCATCCCAATAACAGTAGGCAACGTGCAGGGAGTTCGCGCCGTTCTCGAAGCGATACGTTCGAATCGGAAGCTTCACCCCGTTCCCTTCGAAGAAATGGATGCCGTCGTCCTGGCCCAGCACCATTCCACTGGCCGGCAGACAAATGTCCGGCCGATGCGTCTTCACAAAAAGGGCGGCGGTTCGACCCGGCAGCCACTGAAAATGATACAGGACCCATGCATGCCCATCCGCTCCCGTCCAAGTAGCCCCGCCCCCTTCGTTATACTGAAGCAAGGCTTCGGATTCCGGCGGGATTGCGATCTTTTGATAGCTGGAATGGTCGTCCGGCCAACGCACCGCCCAATTCGATTCGACGGCAGTGCGTTGATGCCAGTCATACCAGGCCCCCACCCCGGCTTCGGCAAGAACAAGGCAAACCGCGAAGCCCAGTAGCCACGCCATCGAAAAGGACGGCGACGGATAGGTGGAGGAGAGAGCGGGCTCCGGCAGCGGTTCGCTGTGGCGACGGAAGAAGAGGCTGATCCCCCATAAGCCAAAGAGGCAAACCAGCAGAATTGTTAGGCCGGCTGGATCATGCCAGGCGTGCACCGCAGCCGCTCCTTGACTGGTCTGGAGATAAACCAGGAAGGCCGTGCGCAGGAGATTACAAATGAAAGCGAGCAGCGCTCCCGCAAGAACAAGCAGAAGGCGACGGCCAGGCCGGAAGAAGTTACAATTCCCCCAGAAAAAGCGAAATCATCAGGGTAGCCTGGAGCGACCGCACCCCGCTGCACGCTTCCTCAATCCCAATCAGACCGGATCCCACTTCGATCACATTGCCATGCTGCACGGCCGGAACTCCGCCTACGTGAAGCCCGAAGACATTGATCGCGGTGACCGCCTGCATCAGGCCCTGGATGATCTTTTGTTCGAACTGCATCGGCCACGGCACGGCCACCAGGAAAAAGAGAAAAGGAAAGGCGAAGTGCCGGAGCCACGATTTCCCGCCCAGGAGGTAAACGAGCGAGAGCGAAAGCAACCCCGCGCAAGACGCTCCGCTCCAACTCAACAATCGCCAATCCGGGTTCGCTTCCGACAGGAAACGGAAACCAGCCAGTCCGAACACAGCCGCCGCCGTGGCAAGCAGGGGTAAACTGCGCGTTTCCGGCACTTGCGGATCCGGCCGACCTAACCAACGGCGCCAAAGCAGAAAGGCGACAAGAAGCGGAACGCTCCACCCGTAGCTGTACTGCGGATTGTAGGACCATTCGCCGTCGAGGTGATGAATCACCTGATACCAGGCGAGAGCGATCAGCGGCAGCGTCCAAAGCAACGGCGCGATTGAAGCAGCAGGCCGTCGTGAAACGAGCAGAGAAGGCTCTTGCGCCGTGGCAACATTCACGTCGAGCATACGATATCGCGCCTCGCAGCAACTTGCGAGCCCCTCTGTCCTGCGTCTCTCGCGGCTCTAACACGCGGCGGGATCCCGCGGCCGCGGGAGTGACGTTGGAAATGTTGGCTCTGTTGCCATCACTCACCTCCCTCGCCACTCAATCGGCTCGGGATTAATGCTGAACGTTGGAAAGTTGGCTCTGCCGCCGCCACTCACCCCCCACTGCCTTGGTAAGCTCTGCCCCATCTTCAGCCTGGCTCGCCCTAAGCCGCTCGCAAATGTGTTGAACATTGAAAAGTGCGCTGGGGATTAATGCTGAACGGTGGAAAGACACGGAACACCCTTTGCTGGAGTGGCGCATCGCGCGCTCGGCGAATGCAGTTACGTTGAGGGCCGCTCCAAAAGATGCTTTTCCGAAAACAGAGTCAGGAACTGTCGGTCGCCAAACACGAGCGTACCTTTATCAAGCTTTCCTTCGCGCTCCTTGCCGGCCTCGTTGTTTTCATCGCCCTCTGCTGGGTCGGAAGAAAAGCCTATGTCCGTTGGCAGGAGAAGCGGATGGTCGTTCGCGCGGCCGTCGCCTTCCAGAAAGGCGATTACCGCGCCGCCGCCCTGGCCGCGCAAACAGTCCTTCAATTTAAACCGAAGAGCGTTCCCGCCACGCGCATCCTGGCGCAGGTCGGAGAACGCGTCGGTGATCGCGCCGGCGCCATCCAAGGCCGGCGCAAAGTGGCGGAGCTGGAGCCGAAGTCGGTAGATGATGCGCTCGATTGGGCGATGACGGCCCAATCCTTCAATGACAGTGCGGAAACACAGCGCGCCCTCGATCATCTGCCGGCGGCGGGGAAAGAGACCGCGCGCTACCACGCCATTGTTGCGGTGCTCGATCACCAAACCGGACGCTTGGACGACGAAATGAAAGAATGGAAGGAAGCGCTACGGCTTGATCCCACCGAGAAGCGTTACCAGCTACAGCTCGCTCTCCTGCAGCTGCAATCCCCTAACGAATCAGAGCACGCCGAGGCGGTGGCCACTCTGACCCGCCTCCGCGATTACCCCGGACAAAGATCCGCCGCCACCCGCGCCCTGATCTCGGAGGGCGCTACCCACAAAGAAAGTGCCGCCACTCTGCTCAAGCTGGCGCAGGAGTTGAAAGATTATCCCGAAGCAACGCTGAGTGACCGGCTTCTCTATCTGACCTTCCTCCATCAATTGAACGACCCGCAATACCTGACCTTCCTTGAAGAGATGGAACGCTCCTGCCGAGGCAATGCCACCGATGCCGCTGACCTGCTGGGCTGGCTCGGGCGCAACAATCAACGATTCCAGGCACTCGATTTCGCGAAAACAATTCCTCCTGAAATCCTGCGGCAGTGGCCGGTTCCGGGCGCTCTCGCCGATCTCCAACTGCGCCTGCGCGACTGGAAGAAGCTGGAGGAAATGGTCAAAGACGCCAATTGGCGGGAATTCGAGTTCTTTCGGCACGCTTACCTGGCCCGTGCCTTACGCGAAACGGACAAGCCGGCGCCGGCCGCCCACGAATGGGCGGCAGC
This sequence comes from uncultured Verrucomicrobiae bacterium, assembly GCA_963746035.1. Lineage (GTDB taxonomy): Bacteria > Verrucomicrobiota > Verrucomicrobiia > Chthoniobacterales > UBA10450 > JBBRDU01. Next base: position 350,704 of record CAVUZN010000004.1, read on the forward strand.
GGCCAAAGATGCCGGCGAACATGCCGAAAAGGCATTCGCGCTTTTTAAACTGGCGGACGAGTGGCATTGGTTCCCCGAAGCGATCGATCTTCTCTGGGACCTAACGAAGTATCCGGAGCGAAAACGGGAAGCACTAACCGGCCTTTACCGGTCCTACGCGATCCAGGGCGATACCCAGGGTCTCTACCGGGTAACGCTGCGCCTGGTCGAATCGTATCCCGACAACACCGACTTCAGGAACAACCTCGCCCAAATCGGACTGCTGCTGGAGGCGCAGATTCATGACGCCCAGCGCCTGGCCGCGGAGACTTACCAAAAGCAGCCGACGAACCCGGCTTACGCGACCACTTTCGCCTATGCCCTGCTGACGGAAGGCAAAAAAGAGAAGGCCGTCGAAGTCTTGCGCAAGCTCACTCCAGAGCAGCTGGAGGATCCGCCAACCGCGGTCTATTACGGGATCTGTCTCGCCGCCGCCGGCGACCCCGAAGCGAAGAAGTATCTCGAACTCGCCCAGAAGGCGCCACTTCTGCCGCAGGAAAAGGCTCTGCTCGAGAAAGCTACAAACAGTATTCGTTAGGCGCTTTAAAGCCTGAAAGTGGTGCGGTCAGGGACGGATCTGGCCCGATCCTAGCTATAACCGCCAGAGTCCATGAACGCCTGGCCTTCCCTGTTAACGCGCTTTTCGATTGGTTTGATCCTCCTTTCGGCCTGGCCAGCGCTGGGCGAGAATGAAACCGCCTCCGCGCAGGACGGCGCTAATTCCGCCAAGAACCTGGCCCGCCTGAACTGCGGTGCTCACATCGAGCGGGTCCTGCCCGGCGGCCGCGTCGATACGTTCGTTAGCCCCGAGTCCGGCCCCAACTCGCCGGGGGCGCTGCTCCTCGACGACAACACCCTGAGCTGTCCGCTTGCCCTCGGCGACAATACTTTCATCGTTAGTTTCCCCCGCATCTCTGTTCTGCAGCGCTGCGCCTTTATTGACCGCAACGCTGCCGCCCAGGGCGATTTTGAGGTCGCGGTTTCTAATTATCGCCTCGGCTCCAAGGATTCCGGCTGGAAGAGCGTGGTCGCAGCCACCACTTTCGGCAAAGAAAGCATCATCAACGTCCCGATGCTGGCGGTGGAAGCACGCTATGTCCGGGTCACCTTCCGCGTGAAAAAGGAAGGACACCTTTCGGCGCTCGCTCTTTACGGAACTCCGACCCTCGATGGGTTCTCCCGCATCCACGCGATCAAGGCCGAAACGAATTTCAGCATCGGCTCGATGTCCTTGGTGACCCATCTGGAAGACACCTTGAATTTCAATTATGCGAATACCTACGCCGAGGGACGCGTTGTTTACGTCAGCTCCCGCGGCCCAAGCTCGCCCCGCTGCATGATCGACGATGATGCTTCGACCGCCTTCGCTTTTTCGCCGGATGATTCAAACCCGACCGTCATTGTCGCGCTGGCGAGCCGCCAGACGCTGCATCGGATTAGTGCTCTGGGCAGCGTCCCAGACGGCAAAGTGGAAGTGTTCCTCCTCGACGAGCTGGCCAGCAATCCTTCGGACCTGGGCCAGGCCCGCCGCATTGGAAATGTCGCGAGCCGAAGCAGTGCCGGCGAAGTCGTTCTGAACTTCGAGCCGCAGAAAGCGCGTTACATCGCCTTGCGCTGGCACCCGGAACACCGTTCCAACCAGAAGGTGAATGTCGCCGAGATCGGAATCTTCGGAACCGTGCCGTTGAACATCGTGAACCTTTCAGAAGATCCAAGTCTCTACGCCCAGCTTTCCGGTCCGGGCGAAGCGACGCAAGACGTCAGCAACGGCCTCGGCACGCTGGCGATTCCGCCCGAGGTCCCTCCGGTTAGTCCCTAACCAGAGCCACGGGGCCATGGAACGAGGGACTCTCGATACGCTGATCTCGAGCATGCTCGAGAGCCAGCCCGGCGTTTCCGACCTGATTTTCATCAAGGGCAAACCGCCGCTGGTCGAGAGTCATGGCCAGCTTCACGATTTTCCCATTGATACCGACGGATCCCTCCTGACGGCTGAGGTGATTGCAGCCGTCGCCGACCTCATCACGAACGGAGATGAGCGGCTTCTGGCCGATTACGAGAGGACTGGCGCGTGCGATAGCAGCTACGTCGCCGAAGGGATCGCGCGCTTCCGCGTCAATATATTCAAGCAAAACGCCGGACGGTCCATCGTCATGCGGCGGTTGGCTCCGAAGATTCCCAGCCTTCAGGATTTGAACCTCCCGCCGATTTTCGCGGACATCATGCAGGAGAAGAACGGGATCATTTTCGTGACCGGCGCGGCCGGCAACGGCAAGAGCACCACGCTCGCGGCCATGCTCAACGAGCTCAACCAAAACGAGCCGGTCCATATTGTGACCCTGGAGGATCCGATCGAATTTCTCCATGGCCCGGGAAAAGCGGCCATCAGCCAGCGTGAGCTGGGACGCGATTTCGATTCTTTCCCGGCCGGCTTGCGCGTTGCGCTGCGCCAATCGCCCAAGGGCATTTTGTTAGGCGAAATTCGCGATCGCGCGACGATGGAGATCGCGCTGACCGCAGCCGAGACGGGCCACGTTGTTTACAGCACCCTGCATACAATCAACGCCGGCCAGACAATCAATCGTATCCTTGGCTTCTTCGGACGCGATGAGGAAGAACAGGTTCGCTATCGCCTCGCCGATACCATCCGCTACATCGTGAGTCAGCGCCTGGTCAACAAGGCAAACGGCGGCCGCCTTCTCGTGACCGAACTGCTCGGCAGCAGTCTGCGCACTCGCGAAAGCATCCGCTATGGCGAGTCGGAGGGAAAAACCTTCCGCCAAATCATTGAGGCCGCTTCTACCAGCGGCTGGCATACTTTCGACCAGGGTCTGATCAAAGCGGTCGAAGACGGGATCGTCACTGCCGAAACCGCACTCCTCAACTGCACCGATAAAACCGCGATGCGCCAGCAACTCGACCTCATGTACAAACGACAAGGCGTCGACCAGGTGGAGGTTTCCGGGCTCAAGCTGGAACGCGCAGCGCGCGCGCCGATTGTAGCCCGCACCAATGTTATTCTGCCGCGGCTGCAGCCCCAGCCGAGCGAGGTTAAGCCGGCCCCAGCCCCGGCAGCCTAATTTTTCCAGCGCTGAGCGGGGCTGGAGTCCTGACTTGGACGATCCTGCAAACGCGAACCGACTTCCCCGCCATTGAACGGCGCGACGACAATCTCGCGCGCGGTCGCCGGCGTCGCTGTCTGCGCCGCCAGCGAGATGTCACGACGGACTGGCGTCACGATCGGCTTCTGCTGTTTCACATGCAGATAGACGGTGACGGTCGCGGCCGAAAGAATGCATAGCCAAATCGACTTCACGGTTGAACCCCGGCCTCGTTCGAAGAGCAGAAGGCACGCCGGATGAGCGCAGCGTAGTCCCCTGCCCTACTACTCCGAGTCAGGCGCCAGAGAACGTCAAGGCGGCACGACCGACCAGAATTTAAAAGGCGAAGAAGGCGGCGCTGGCTCGGGCTGGCATCTTGCACGGCGCGGCCGCCCTATCCCTCTTTGGGGAGACTGACGGACCGGCGCCGGGCCGCTTTTTGGTTCAGAAGCTGCTGAAAATTCCGTCGGGCCATGGGAAACTCGACAAGGGAAACGCTCCCGCTTATCGCCGTCTTCACAAAACGGAATCGGCCGTTCCATGCCCAGGCTCCAGCGCGCAGGTGGGGCACGGGCGGGTTCACCTTTTCTGAGCTCTGCTTCACCATCGTCATCGCGGCCTTGTTCGGAGCCGCCGCTTTTGCCACCAACTCGCGCCTGCTTTACGCCTTGCGCGCGCAGAAGGAGTCGACCGCTGCGACCATGGTTATGCAACAGCGGATGGAAGCGCTGCGTGCCTGCAGCTTCACGCAGGTGGCGACGAAGGACTACATCGCCAACAACATCTTCAGCTCCGCCACCGGTTCGGAAGGGCCATTGGGCAATCTGAACGAGCAGGTTTCAGTAGGCGTTTATGGGGACACCACCGTTGCCCCGATCATGCTGCTCCGGAATTCAGCCCACCTGAGCAGCCCCCAGGTCCTGAGCAATAATACCGGCCTAACCAGCTACAATCTTTTGCAGGTCGACCTCGTTTTGCAGTGGCGCAGCGAAAACGGCCGGACTCGCAGCCGGCAACTTTCCGCCATCTTCGGAAAGGGCAATATCGGTCCATGAAGCTTTACCGCCGCCGCCTAACGAGAGCCTTCACGCTGGTCGAAATGCTGATGACCCTGGCCAGCAGCTCCATCGTCCTGGCCGCCGTCATCGTCGGCGGCGTCGCCTTGCAGCGGAGCTTTGCCGCCATGGAAGGATATTCCATCGCGGAGGGCGACCAGCTGCGCGTTTCCGATTACATCGCGATGGATTGCCGCCGCGCGCTCACCGCTTCGGTCGACGCCAACAACACTCTGACCCTGACCATTCCTAACTACTACGACGCCAACAACGACAAGCCGAAGTGGGCGAACGCCCAGGCCATCGCACCGAGCTTTACCAGCAACTGGGGAATTCAATACGGCGCGGGTGCGACCACGATCAAATACTACGCGCTGGCGACTAACTTCATCCGGGAGGTGAACGGTATCCAAAACATTATTGCCCGAAATGTCTCCACCTTCACCGTCAGCCCGCAGGACCTGACTTCGTCGGTCAGCTGCAGCATCACCTTTTCGCCGACCTTCACCACCCTGCCAGGTCCCGGTCCCGTCGCCGGAACGACGATTTACTGCAACACCTTCCTTCGCAACGCCGTGGCCAGACAATGAACGTTCAAAGAAAACAGGAACAGGGCAGCGTGCTCATGACCGTCATTCTGACGGTGAGCATCCTGACCATGATTTGCGCGACCAGTCTTTACATCGCCAGCCAGAATAGCAACGCCGCCTCCCAGGCGGCCAGCTGGCAACAGGCCCTCGGCGGAGCCGAGAGCGCGGTCGACCAGGCCATCGCCGCGCTCAATACCGGAAGCTGGACGAATTGGGTCCGGATGACTGGCTCAGTGCCTAATACGCAGCCTTCCCCGGGCGCTAATCCGACTGCCGCGACCGGTTCACCCATATCCGGTCAATACAACTACCTGGCGAGATCGATCACACCGCAGGTGGCCGGTTACAATGTCGCCAGCAGCATCTCGGGAACGAGCGAGGGCAACACCACCGTTTCGATGTGGGCGACGCTCGATACCGGTGGATTACCGACCGATGTCAATGGTAACCAATGGTACCGCATCCGCGCCACCGGTACGACCGCCACCGCCGGACCGGTGCGCGTTTCGAACAACAGTCTCGACGCCGACCTGCGCAAGATCAGCCTTCGCTTTGACCGTCGATCGAGTAATGCGCTTTCCACGCCTCAGGCGACCCGCTCGATTGAGGTTATCGTGCAGGCTCTGCAGCAAAGCGTTTGGGTCCGCGGGGTCACTTTAAAGAGCACCATCACGATGAACGGCGGCGGCGTGATCGACAGTTTCAATTCCGGCGACCCGTTCAAATCGACCAACGGTGTTTACGACATTTCGAAACGGCAATCGCACGGCGACATCGGCACCTTGAACAGCAGTAACTCATCGAACCTGGGCAGCACTTATGTCTACGGCAGCCTTTCTTACAGCGGCGCCGCGGTGAAGAACACCACCCACGTCCAGGGAACGATCTCGACCCCCTTTAACGCTTCTTTCCCGTCCACCTCTAATCCGAGCTGGGGCTCGGGCAGCTGGAATGGGTCCCCTAACCAGATCAGCGGAGCGAGCACGCTGAGCGCGGCCGGTGGAACGGAATCATCGCCGGTTAAATACAAACTCAGCCAGATCAGCATTTCCGGCGGGAATGTCCTTAATATCACCGGCAACGCCGACGGATCGCCCGCTTACGTTCAAATTTGGGTGACCGGAAAAATGACCATCTCCGGCAGCGCCTACATTAACCAGGACGCGAGCGTGAACGCGACCTACTACGTGGACGACGATATCAGTGTGAGCGGCAACGGTTACCTCAATCAAAGCGGTAAGGCAGCCAACGTCACCATCAATGGCATTGGGTCTAACAACACGGTGACAGTTTCCGGCAATGGCGCCTTCATCGGAGTCCTTAATGCTCCTGGTGACGCTATCTCGATCACCGGTAATGGCGGGATGAGCGGCGCCATCATCGGCAACACCCTCACCATTTCCGGCGGGGCCAGCTTCCATTACGACGAGGCGTTGAATGCGAACACCACCGACTCCACCATCGGAAACTACGCCTTCGCCAGCTGGTTCGAGGACACCCGGTAGGCAAGGAAATCGTCCAACGATCGTCCCAGCCAGGATTATTGGCCCGTCGGCTGCTATAGAAACTAGAATGCGGCCTTCCCGGACCAGCCTTCTGCTCATTCTAACTTTGTCCCTGCTCTCCAGTGTGACGGGCCAATGCGCTGTCCTTTTCACCTACGACTTCCTCGGAAATCCCGGCTCCGGATTGGCCGCGAACCAGAGCAACGGGCAGCCCGCATGGGGAACTTTCGGTGACTTCACCCGCACGGGCGGCCTGACCCAAATGCCGGGAGCCCCGGCGAATGGCACTTTCGGCTCGCAAACCTACAACCAGACCGGGAGCATCGATCCCACCGAGTACCGAGGGCTTCACCGCCACAGCGGGCCCAGGCGTGTTTCTCAACCTAACCAGCCTCAGTTTCGATCTCCAACTAAAGCCGAGCGGCCCCGTCAATTTCGAGGTCGGGCTATTTCTCAACGGCTCTTCTACCGCCTACGCCACGCTCGACCTCACCCCGACGTCCACTCTCACCAACTACGTCTTTGACTTTACCGACCTGACCGTGGCGGATGCGGTCACTTCAGCCTCATTTAAGTTCTACGGCTGGAATGCGTCGGCTAGTGGCGGCGGGATCGTTCTCGACAACGTAATCACGAACGGCGCGATTGTGCCCGAGCCGAACGCCGCCTGGTTCGCGACCCTTCCCATCCTGCTGGCCTTGTTATCGTCAGGCCGCCAGCTGCTGCGACTGCGATCTCAGCGGAGTATACTGTCGGTCAGGGACTGATCACCTGAGCGCCACCGCTCAGGACGATCCTGTTTGCGATGACCCGCCCACCCGAAACCGTGCTGCCGGTTAGCTTCACGGTGCGCTGATTCGCCATCAGGATCCCGCGAAGATACGACGATCCGCTTATCTGGACGTCGGTGCCGTTGCCGCGGACATTAAAAAGAACATCGTCCCAGCTTGTTCCCCCGGTCAGGACAATCGACGAGCCGCCGGTGAGCGAGAAGTCTTTACTGACATTGATGATGAAGTTGGCGTTGGCATCGCCGCCTCCGTCAAGGGTTAGCGTGGACGAGCCGCTTAACTTAAAAGTCGTGAGGGAGAGAACGGTCGAATTACCGGGCCGATCGTGCTGGGCAAAGAGGGTGATGTTTTTATGATCGTTTAGATCAATCTTGGTCATGCTCGCGTAAGCCGTGCTGGCGGCGTAGCTGGCAGCGAGGTTCGAGGCATTGACCGCGTTGGTGACGCCGGCATCGAGCTGGCTGTCATGCGCGGCGTCGTTGTAGGTTGCCCCCGTCACCGCCGCGTTGCCCGTCTTCTTGAACTGACCCGGGGTGCGATACCACAAGTCGCCATGGATGGTGGCGTTCCCGCTCATGGTGATGTTGCCGTTGCCGGCTACACCGACGTTCCCGTAAATGTCCGAGGTTCCGGAAAGGTCGTCTGCTTCGACACCTCCGCCTAACGAAAAGACCGTCCAGTTAACCAGGTTACCGAGCGGCGCAGATGAATTAATATTGGCGCGGACCGACGAAACAATCGAGACGGCGGCTAAGGCCAAGGCGGAGACGGTTAGAATCTTTAAAAAACGAGCAGGGGAGCGCATAAGGGGAAGCAGAGGTCGGGCGGGTATTCTGAGGGCAACACCGGCTAAGGGTCAACGGAAAAGGCGTGGGGAAGGCTGCTAATCACTGCCTAGACCGGCAGGCCCGTCCAGTGAGGTGGATCTGAAGGAGCGACCATGGTCGCCGCCCAGAGGATTATACCGTTCGCACCGCGGTCTAGCGGCGCGAGCCCTGAGGGGTTTGCCCAGCCGGGCAGCCTCGTCGCTCCGGCCAAAACCGGACCGATCAGCCTCGGGTCGGGAGCGACTTCTGAGCCCGAGACGGCCTCCATGTGGCCGACCGTATTGCCGAAGATCGGCCTGCGCGACTATTGGCTAATGACCTGGCCACCACTGGTGATGTTCACCTGGTTGCCAATGAGGCGGCCATAAACTTTTCCGCCGCTCAGATCCACTTTACGCTGTGCCGCCAGCAGAATGCCATTCAGGTAAGTGCCCTGGTTCAGGGAGACCTGGCTGCCAGATCCCAAAACGTTAAACAGGACCTGGGATGAACTCAGTCCGATCCCGAGATCGATATGAGCATTGTTGATGGAGAACTTGTTGCTGACGTTAATGATGTAGGTGGTCGTGGCGCCGCCGTTGAGAGTCAGGCTGCCGCCGGTCAGAACAAAGTCCTGAAGATTCAAAACCGTCTTACCGGAAGAAGTGATGCTGTAATTCTTGTTGCCGTTAATTGTGCCACCGTATTGCTTGGTGATCGCATTATAGGTAAGGCTGAAATTGGTCGTTACCGGCGCAGCCCCGACCGACATGGATGACACGGCTTTGTTCGAGAGGCTCCAGTAATCCTGCAGGGCTCTATTGATCGGCGAAGCGGCATCGTCCGCAACGTACATGGGGTTGTTGATCCCGTTCGAGCCGTGAACCTTGGCCGGGCCTGAGAAGGCCACCTTCCCGCCCTGGTGGACGTAGAGATCTCCGTAAATGTCGCCATCCGACATGGAGAAGTTGCCGGCGCCGCCGATCGCCACGTTGCCCTGTATCAAGGAAGGCCCCGTGAACGTATTGTTATTTAGATTCAGGTTAAAATCACTGAACGTCGAGACGGTGAACATGGCCCCGTTCCCCACGTTGATCTGAGACCCGATCGTGTCCTGGTAGAGCGGATCGGCGTCTGAGGAGGTGAAACTTCTGGCCCAGGCGTGCGCGGAAATGCTGACGAGGCCAACTAGAAGGAGATTACGAAAAAGGTGACGCATGGGGGATAATTAGTCTTTCAGGAGCGACCCTAACGACTTGGGCAGGCTTCAGTCAAGATGAATCATGCCTGCGCGGGTTACGAGAGGGCTGTTCCTCAGTTCGAACGGTGACCGGCCGACCGATATTTCCGTGCCCCAACCAAAGTCACAATCCCCGCCAGGACCAGGCCGACTACGCTCGGCTCAGGAACCTGCACCTGCGAGCCGGACACGATTTCCATGTGACCGGCGGTATTGATGAGTTGTCCGGTGAGCCGGAGGTTCGAAAACTGGAAGTCGCCACCGTGGGTCGCCAGAAAGGTTCCGTAAAGAAGATCGCCGCCCGAGGTCTGAAAGATATTTCCGGACGAGCCGGTCATGTTCCAGAGAAGATCCGACGAATCGACGCCGTTCAGAACCATGACGTGATTGGTGTGGAAATTTCCCGAGATATTAAAGACGAACGTATCGTTAGGCCCGCCACTGATGGTCAGGTCGGGGTTGGAAAGGGAAGTGATGTTGATCACGTTCAACCCGCCATTGCCGACAATGTTGAGAGCGCCGGTAATGTTTCCGAAGGTCTGCGTCGGGGCGAGGGCGGAGGCGGCGTCGGACAAGGCGACGGCGTCGTTGAAGGCCTGTTGACCGAGGCTGGAGGAGACGGTGACGACGGTCGGTGCGTTTTGAATGTGGGCGAGGTTATCTCCTGATACACTCGGGCTGACCTGCACGGTTCCGGTTACCTTGCCGTTATTCCCGCCGGACGAGCTTGAGGTGGTTCCGTAGCCGAGGAGGACGCTGCCGGTGATGGGGCCACTGTTCACTTTGATGGAGGCGTTCGAACCCACCGAGATCACTGCGTAATTCGGCAGCACCGATCCCATCGCCAGGGGCGCATTCATATGCGGTCCCGACTGCGACTTCATCTGCGATTGCATCGCCAGCGGCACGTCGAAGGGATTCTGCGTCACATAAGTTTCGTCAGTGCCGAGGTCGACTGATTGGCCAAAGGACGAAACTGCACTTAACGCTCCAATTACGAGCGAGGCTGCGCCGATTACCGCGAGTGATTTTCTGCTGTTCATAGATAGTTCTCCTAAAGGCCGCTTGTTTACGGAGGTTATTGATTTTCTCCCTTGCTCAGCATTTTGCCGGGTATGGAGAGCGCTTGGCAAGATAAAATTTTAATTTCACCGCCTAATTGTGGTAATTACGTAAAAAGCGGGATCTGTGGCTTGGCCCAGGGCGGGTTGCGTCCCCGCAAAAGGGGCACGCCCGCTGCTATTTAGCAGGTGGTCGGGATGGACGGAACTCTGCCTATGAATCATGGGCATATTTATTGCTTTTATAGCTTCATTCTGCGTGCAGAGATGAAGTGCCCTTCTCCCAAGCCTCAGCTTAACAGCGCTTTCACCCTCGCGGAGGTGATGGTCGCCATTGCCATCACCGTCATGTTCGGCGCCGCCACCTTTGCCGCCAACCAGAACCTGATGCAGAGCCTCCGCTCTCACCGCGAGACCACCGCTGCCAGCCTCATGCTCCAGGAGCGCATGGAATGCTTCCGCTCCATCGGCTACACGGCGGTGGCTAGCAACGTCGCCTCCAACTCGACCGACCCGGCGCAATGGACGGCCGCCGATATTGTGGCCAACGCTACCACTTCCGAAGCACAGTTAGGCGCCATCAGTGGGAGTCTGGTCGAAACAATCACCGTTGAAGGATACCAGGACACTGCCGGCACAGTTTACCCAAGCGGCAGCGGGGTGAAGAACCAGTGGGTGCGCGATTCCGGTCACACTTCGGGAGCCCTCAGCCCGAGCAGTTCGACCCTCGCCACCGCTTACGATCTCCTGAAGGTCGACATCAAACTCGCCTGGACCAGCACGAACGGTCGTCCCCGCCAGCGTGAAATCGCCGCCTACTTCGGCAAAGGAAACCTGAGCAATTGAAAACTTCCACACGCTCTGATACGGCGGCGATGACGCTGGTCGAAATGATGACCAGCATCGGCTGCACCACCCTGATTATCGCCGCGATCATGATCGCGGGCGTTGCGCTGCAGCGCAGCTTCGGCGCGGTGGAAGGTTATGCACGAACCGAAGCCGACCAACTGCGCGTGCTCGACTACGTTTCGATGGATTGCCGGCGATGCACGGCGGCCACGGTTTCCGGCGGAACTCTCACCCTGACGCTTCCGCCGTATTACAATATCAATGGCGTCGGCACGGCGCCGAACACGCCGTCGAACACAACTGGTACGCTGACCTACGGTTCGGGCTCAGTAGAAATTGCCTACTCGCAGAGCGGGAGCAATTTCAATCGGCAGGTCACGATCAAGGATGGAAGCGGAAACGTGACGTCAACGTACACCACTGCGATCGCGACCAACGTTTCGGCCTTCACCGTGAGCAGCTTGGACCTGACCAGCACGGTTTCTTGCAGCATCATGTTTTTCCCGTCGTTTCTGCGCAGTCCGGGTAACGGGACTTGGCGCAGCGGCAACAACAAGCCGACGAATGGGACGGGTGTGGACGGCGACTGGTATGTGATCGATCCGACCTCTAACCACGCGAACGAAGTGGGAGACGTTTATTTTCGTTCCGGCGGCAAATACAGCCTGCTCCAGAACGTCAAGGCAACCGAGGTTTATTGCCGGACGTTTCTGCGCAACGCCAACGCACGACAATGATCGCCCTAACGAAACAACGTGCTCCGTCGGAAGGAGCCAGCGTCCTGGTTGTTACCATGATGACGCTGACGGTCATGACCTTTATTTGCGCGACAAGCCTCTACGTCGTCTCGCAGAATACGAGCTCAGGGATGCAGACCGCAGGCTGGCAGCAGGCGCTGACCGGCGCGGAAAGCGGCATTGATGCGGCAATGCGGGCTTTGAATGCGGACGCGTCGCCAGCGGCGGGTGCGCAAAAAAGCGATGCGTGGACCAAGGCGGGATGGCGTCGCGTCGCCAGCACGACACTTCCTGCGACAGAAGCAGCCGTGAGTCCGTCTCCGACGGCCAGCGCAACCGCACCTCCTAGCTCGAGTTCCTACAACTATCTTCCTTCCTCCCAACTCACGGTCGGCAGCTTTACCGGGTCCGAAGGGTCGTCGCAGGTAACAAGCTGGGTCACGATCGACACCGCCGGCATGACCGCTTCGAGCGCAGGCCAGTGGTATCGGGTGCGGGCCGTCGGCCAGACAAAGTATCCGGCCAATGCGGCCATCCTCCGGCAGGCTCCGATGAACCGACTTGATGCGGAGTTGCGCAACACCGTAGCGCTGAAGTTCAGCCGGCTTTACGGCGGAACCGCTGTCACTCAGACCACCCAGGGCGCAACGCGGATGATCGAGGCCGTGCTCTCTCCCGTAACCAGCAGTATCTGGGGCCAGGGCATCCTGCTCAAAGGCGCGCTGACCATGAGTGGCGGGGGTACCATCGATCACTTCAACTCCAACAGCGTTTCGACTCATCAATACAGCACCGCGCTGCGCAGCAGCGATTACACCGAAACGCTGGTGGCTATGTTGAACGCAAGCGGCTCCGGCCTGGCTAACACCTATGTCTACGGCAACATTTCTTACAGCACGGCCGGCGCCGCGCCAAAGAACACGACCAATGTGCTGGGCGGCCTAACAAGTCCTTACAACGGGAGCGCTCCATCGGTCTCGAATCCCACCTGGTCAGCCGACGTCAGTTATGCCAGCGCGCCAGGCACGCTCACCCCGAGCTCGAGTAACAGCAGCGCCACGAACCCCTACAAAGTGAAGGTGAACGGCTCGCTCACCGTCTCGGGCGGGAAATCCATGTTGATCAAGCGTCCGAACAACGGCAGCACCATGCTCTACGTCGAGATCTGGACCACCGGAGACCTGACCACTTCCGGGACCGGTTACATCAGCGTGGAGGACAACATCCACGTCACCTACTTCGTGGACGGCAAAGTCACTACGTCAGGCAGCTCGATGAACTCCGCCAGCGGAACCGGGCAGGCGCAAAACAACCAGATTGTCGTGATCGGCGGCGGGGACGTGACTATCTCAGGAAGCGGCCAATTTATCGGGACGATCGATGCCCCCGATTCCAAAGTCACGATTTCAGGCAGCGGTAGTGTGGTCGGGGCCATCATCGGGGATACCCTCACCATCAGCGGCGGCGCCAGCTTCCACTACGACGATGCGCTCGCCACCTACGGCGGCGGCAGCGTGACCACCTGTGCTTACGCCTTCGCCAGCTGGTTCGAGGACAACTCGGCGGTGAAGCGGCTGGACGCGAATTTGAACCGGATCATCTACTGAGAGGAGGCTCTGGTCGGAAGAGTTAAGGCCCGGCGATTGCTAAAACCAATGGCAGCGACCCCGGGGAACCCTCGGCCGGGGACGCCCCGGTCTATTTATTGCTTTTATAGAAGCCCTTTACGAAGAAATGACAGACCGGATTCTCAAGTCCCACAAAGAGAAGGGTTTCTCCATGGCCGAAGTTTCGGTAGCGCTTCTCGTGGCCGCGCTCTTTGCCGGCGCCGTCTTCGCCACTAACCAGCGGCTCTTTTACTCTCTTAAGAGCCAGCGCGAATCAACCGCTGCGACCATGATGTTGCAGGAGCGGATGGAAAAGTTCCGGGCCTTCGCTTACTCCGACATCGCGGATAAGGACTACGTGAAGAACAATGTCGTCCAGACAACCACATCTTCAGAAGCGGTCCTGAACAATCTGAGCGAGACGATCACCGTCTGTGGCTACCAGGCCGCTGCTTCTCCGAGTCCGAGCCCTAGCGCCACGCCCTCGGACAATAAAAACCAGTGGGTGCGCAACTCGGCCCATGCCAACGGGCAGGAACAATCTCACGACGATAAGCTCGTTACTCAGTTCGACCTGCTAAAGGTTGATATCCTCATTACCTGGCAGAGCGCGAACGGTCGCACCCGCACGCGAGAACTCGCGGCCCTATTTGGAAAAGGAAACAGCGGCCAATGAAAACCGTGGCTCGCATACCGCAGCGCGGCATGACCCTGGTCGAGGTGATGGTTTCGCTAGGATGCGGGTCCGTTTTGCTCGCGGCAGTTTTGACCTCCGGCGTTTCGCTTCAGCGAACGTTCGGGGCGTCGGAGTCTTACGCCATTTCCGAGGGCGACCAACTGCGCGTCTCGGACTACATCGCATTGGATTGCCGTCGGGCAACCGCAGCGTCGATTGCCAACAACCAGCTCGTGCTGACCCTGCCGGTCTACTACGACTCCGCAAGTAGCTACCAACCAGCGACCCCCACGCTCGCGAGCGGTGTCGTTAAGTATAAGTCGGGCAGCGTCACAGTGACTTACTCAAAGAGCGGCAGTAACTTTAACCGCGAGGTTACGGTGAAAGACTCCACTGGAACCGTGCTGACCGACACTACGACGGCCGTTGCCACAAACGTCGCCTCTTTCACCGTAACTCCGATCGATCTGACCTCGAGCGTGAGTTGCAATATTATGTTCTTCCCAACTTTTCGCTACCAGGCGGGCACGGGGACCTGGACCAGTGGCACCAGCGCACCAGACAACAGCGTCGGTGTTGATGGAGATTTGTACGTCGTAGCTCCAGCTTCCGATGGGAGCAACGCCTCCACGGTCGGAAATGTCTATCGCCGGGCCGGGGGCATCTACGGGCTGCTGCAAAACGTCAAAGCCACCAATGTTTACTGCAACACATTTCTGCGGAACGCCTCAGCCCGACAGTAAAGCCGTATGAAAAGACCACTACAATTGAAAGAGAACGGCAGCGTTCTGATCACGACCATGATGGCGGTCACCATCTTGACCCTCATCTGTGCCACGAGCCTTTACGTGACCTCGCAAAACCTGACCGCTGGTATGCAGGTGGCCAGCTGGCAGCAAGCACTTAGCGCAGCCGAAAGCGGAGTTGACCGGGGCATTCGCGCTCTGAACAGCAATGATTGGACGAACTGGCGAACTGCTGCGTATCCCAGCCCCGCTGCTTCGTACTTACTCCCAACAAGCGAAGCGAACATGTCGCCGGCACCAACACCTACCGCCACCGGTCCGGATTCTAGTCATTACAATTATTTTCCCTCGAACCTCAGCACGATCACCATGCAGGGCGAAGGCGCGCTCACCTTGTCGCATTGGGTGACCATTGATCAGGCCGGTATGCCCGCCACAGAGGACACCAGCGGCAAGCAATGGTATCGCATTCGGTCGACCGGTATGGCCGGGATTACCGGTCCGTCGCGGGTTTCGATGAACCGGCTGGACAACGACCTCCGCAACACCATTAGCCTGGTATACAATCGAAAGGGCGGATCAACGCTTGGCCCCACCCGGACGATCGAGTGTATCATGTCGCCGGTAACGACCAGCATTTGGGTTCGGGGCATTACTGCAGTGAACTGGTTTTCACTCAGCGGCGGAATGGTCATCGACAGTTTTAATTCGACTGATCCGTGGAAATCAACCGGTGGTCTTTATGACGTGGGCAAACGTCAGAGCCACGGCGACGTCGCCACAACCAACAGCACCAGCTCGGATTTCAGGAACACGAGCGTTTACGGAAACGTGGCCTATAGCGGACCGGCCATCAAAAATACGACGCCCGGCGTTACTGGCCAAATTGCAACGCCGGGTCCGGCGACGCCGGCGGCGGTTAGCGCGCCGAGCTGGTCGAACGGAACATACGTCAGTTACGGCGGCGGCAGCCCTCCTTTTACGACGACCGCGGCTGCCAACAAGGCCTTCATCAAGGTCAATGGAGACTTCACCGTCCCGGGTGGCACCACTCTGGCGCTGGTTGCGGGCAAAGATAGTAGTAATAACCCGATTACGAACATCACGATCTGGGTGACGGGTAAACTAACGACCTCCGGCAGTGGATTCATCAGCCAGGATCCAGCGGTGAAAATTACCTGGTATGTGGGCAAGGACATCACGGTCAGCGGGAGCTCCTATCAAAACTCAAGTGGCCAGGCTGCCAACCTGACAATCAATGCCTATGGCCCCAGCAACAGCAAGCTCACCATATCCGGGAGCGCAGCCTTCGTTGGTGCCATCAATGCCCCGAACTACAGCGCTACCATTTCGGGCGGAGGCGACTTCTCCGGCGCGCTCATCGCAAATAATGTGACCATGAGCGGCGGTTCTAATTTTCATTATGACGAAGCCTTGAACGGCGGCAACAGCGCGGTCATCGGCAACTACGCTTTCGCCAGTTGGTTCGAAGATAACTCGGATCCCCAGCGCAAAGACAGCGGTCGGAACACGATTATTTACTGATCGCGAGCAGCGCAAGGGTTAGAGCCGGCCGCCTCTGCACCTTCAGTTCTTACGCCCTCAGGAGGGTGCCCTTTTTCCGAACGCTTCCGGCCGGCTTGGGATAGCAAACAAGGTCAGCCAGCGAACTCAGGGCGCTTCGGACGAGGGCCGGTTCAAACTACGCCGCCGTCGCTACCCGTTAGGCACTCCGGAAAGATCGCAGAGGAGCAGGGCCAGTTTAGCGATACCCGCCAGGGTGAGAAGGTCTGATGAATCCTTTTACGATGGCAGTAGAGGCCGTAGAAGCGGCAGACCTAACAGGTGTCTGGAATAGTGCCGAGATGAAAGTTAGAAAAAGGAAACGGCGGTCAGCCGACCGCCGCTTCGCCAATCAAACTGGGAAACGAAAACTTACTTGCGCGTCGCGGCCAGACGCCGGGATAACATCCGGCGAAAGCTCGCCGCCACGATCAGGCCGAGAAAAGCGAAAATTAGATAGCCGGGCGTCACTTCCGGAACGTTGCTGAAGACGAGCGCACCCGAGGAGCTGGTGAAGGTGCGGGCAATGACTTCACCGTTGATTTGCCCCGGATGAAGGTTGACCGACTGATTGGCGCCGGTGGCAAGCACGATCCCGTTAATCTGCTGCGCATTGCCGCCGCCACTGGTGGTGATCTTGCTGTTCGCCCCAATCAGGTTGTAAACGACATCTGTGCCCGTTAGGCCGCCGCCAATGTAAAGGCCGTTGCCCTGGCTGCCGCCATTTAAAGTGATATCGCCCGAAATGTTCAGCACGAAGGTCGAGCCAGCCGGAGCGACCAGGGTCAGCTTCGACTGATTCAGATTGATGTTCGAAATGCTCAGAACGTAATTGCCCACTGCGTTCTCGGTGATGGTCATGCCTCCGCTGATGTTGCCCAGAACCTGCGTGGGCGTGAGCGACGCGAGCAGAGCCGAGGCATTGACTGCATCGGTCCAGGCCGAATTCAATCGCGTCGCGTCGAAAACGGTGGTCTCGACCGCCGGGCCGTTGGAGGTGTGGCCGGGGCTGAGCATGACCGTGGTCGGCTGCTGCTGATTCGTTTGGCCGCCGCCGCTTTGCTTCCAGTCGCCGTTCACGACGCCAATGAGGGGAGCGCCTTGAAACGCGGAGTCTGAAATATTGGGGCTATTATAAGTAAGAACCGAAAATCCGGCCGCATTGCCGAGATCAACCACTGAGGCGGGGGCTGAGCCGCCGAACGCGACGAGCCCTCCGATGATGAGGAGGATGAGACTAAATTTCTTTTTGTTAAGTTCCGTGTTTCCCATAAACCAAAAGTGCCTCTTGCCAGCCGCCGTTCTATCGAGCCGCCCCCCAGAAGGCAAGCCAAAAAAAGAGGACGGCCGCGCCGTCCCGAAAGAAAATGCGGCGGTCACCCGACCGCCGCTTCGCCAATCAAACTAGGAAACGAAAACTTACTTGCGCGTCGCGGCCAGGCGCCGGGACAACATCCGGCGAGAGCTCGCCGCCACGATCAGGCCGACGAAACCGAACATCACCGAAGACGGAGTCACTTCCGGGACGTTGCTGAAAACAAGGGCGCCCGATGAGCTGGTAAACGTTCTGGCGATGACTTCGCCGTCGATCTGGCCGGGGTGCAGATTCACCGATTGGTTGATTCCGGTGGCGAGCACGATTCCATCGATGTGCTGGGAATTTCCGCCGCCGCTGCTCGTAATTTTGCTGTTCGCGCCGACCAGGTTGTAAACGACGTCCGTGCCTGTAAGGCCGCCGGCCAGGAGCAGTCCATTTCCCTGACTGCCACCGGCGAGGGTAATGTTGCCGGAGATGTTCAGGACAAAGGTCGAACCGACGGGCGCGCTCAGGGTCAGTGAAGTCTGATTCAGATTGATGTTCGAGATGCTCAAAACGTAGTTACCGACTGCACTCTCCGAGATGGTCATTCCGGAGGTGATGTTCCCGAGCACGGAGGTCGGAGTCAGCGAAGCCAGCATGGCGGAAGCGTTGACTGCGTCTGTCCATGCCTGGTTGAGGCGGTTGGCGTCGTAGACTGTGGTCAGGATCGCCGGGCCGTTGTTGTTGTGGCCCGGGCTGAGCATCACCGTGCTCGGCTGTTGATTGTTAGTTTGCTGGCCGCCGCTCTGTTTCCAGTCGCCATTGACCACGCCGATCAAAGGGGCGCCTTGGAAAGCCGAGTCGGAAATATTCGGCGTGTTATAGGTGAGAACCGAGAAGCCGGCAGCCTGGCCTAGGTCGACCACGCTGGCGTGGGCGAAGGAGGCAAGGGCTAGGAGAAGAAGAACAGAGAACTTAGTTATTTTCATATTGCTTGGGTAATTATCGCTGTTTTCTATAATTCTCATAATTGCCTCTCAGGGTCAACGACAATTTCTATACCAATTGGAAAATTATTTTCGGACCCGTTTCCAGCGATTTCTCCCGGGAATGACCAACAAAGAGCGCCGAAAGCAGGCCCAAGCTAGGCAATCAGGCCGGCCCGGGTCGATCTCGCCCAGCGTAGTGTGAGGCGGTCGCCCGGAATCAATTCTGCTATTCCTCTTTCGTCCCCTTACGAAAGGCCCTTTGACCCATCGTCGCGTCCGCATCAGCAAAAACCCTCGCCGGACCCGTCGCTGGGTCATTGCCTGCCTTCTCGGCTTGATCGTTCTCGGGGTAGCCGGCGTTGGCGGATATGACGTCTTCCGCAGTTACCAAACCAGACGGCTGACTGAGCGCGCCAAGGGCTACCTTGCCATCGGTGACCTCCGCTCCGCCGGCTTAACCTGCAAGAGTGTCTTGCAGATTAACCGGCATAGCGTGGAGGCCCTTCGAATCTTGGGGCAACTGGCAGAACTAACGGGCGAGCGGTCAGCGCTCGAGTGGCGGCAACGCGCCGTGACGGAGGTGCCAGATTCGTTGCCAGACGGCATCGCGCTGGCCAAGACCGCCGCAAAGCAGGGCGAACTTGGGATCGCTGAATCGACGCTTCGTAAGTTCGCGTCGGCGGGCCGGGACAGCGCAGGCTATCATGAGGCTCTCGCCGCCTTCCATCTGGCGAAGAGAGATCAAGGCGGCGCGGAAAGGGAATATCGCGAGGCCCTTCGGATCGATCCGGGAAATAAGGAATATCAGCTTGCCCGGGCCGTCCTGGATCTGCAGTCATCCTCGACCGAAGAGCAGGCGGAAGCGCGTCAAAGCCTGCAAACGTTGATGGAAATTAAATCGGTTAGGTTGAGAGCCGCACGCATTCTGCTCGAAGACGCCATTGCGCACCGCCGAGCGGATTTGATTTCAATCGCCGAGCGCATGTTCAACTGGCCCGAAGCCACCTTGCAGGATCGGATACGGTTCGTTGAAATTTCCTCCAAGCTTCAGCTCTCCGGCTTCTCCGAAGCGCTTGACCGGGTGCAAAAGGAAGCCGAACTCGATCCGATAAAGCTGACAGAGCTCCTGTCATGGATGAGTGAAAGCCACCAGAGCATCCTCGCCCTTGAATGGACCAAAAAGCTGCCAAAGGAAACGCTGCAGAAGCGCCCGGTGTTTGTCGCCCTGGCGGATTGCTACATCGCTGCCGGGGATTGTCCGGGTCTCCAGCAATCTCTGCGCAGTTTCATTTGGAACGATTTGGAGTTCCTGCACCACGCCTACATGGCGCTCGCTTCGCGACGCTGTTCCGGGTCGGCCGGGGCGGACTTGGAATGGGCGAAAGCTCTCCAGTTGGCCAACAGCACCGAGAGTGTGCTCACGTTGCAACGAGCGGCAGCGAAGTGGGGCTGGGAGAAGGAATCAGTCGACCTTCTCTGGCAAGTGGCGAAAGACCGAACCCAGCAACTCGGCGCGCTCTCGACGCTGAACGATTATTACACCGAGCACGCCGACACCAATAATCTATACAAAGTCACATCGCGCTGGCTGCAGGTCGCGCCTAACGACCCAAAAGTAAAAAATAATTTCGCCCAGTTATCACTTTTGCTCGGGGTCAACCTGGACAAGGCGCTGACCATGGCGAAGGAACTTCACGACCTGGATCGACGTAACACCGACTACGCTTCGACCTACGCCTTCGCCCTCTACAGCCGCGGGGATGCCCGCGGCGCGTTGAAAATCATGAACGCCTTGCCGGCCGCAGATCTGCAGCGACCGGAGGTCGCGGCCTACTACGGGATCATCCTGCACGCTGCCAACGAGCGAGCGAAGGCGCCTTCCTTTCTTGAGTTGGCTCGCCAGGCGAGGCTGCTGCCGGAAGAAAGAGCGCTCGTAGAAAAAGCGACGGGCGCGTCCAGCAATCTGCGCTAACAGATCACCAAACGCGCCCGGCGGAAGCAGAGAATATTAGACCGCGCTGTTTCGGCGACGCATGGCGCGAGCCTGCGCCACTCCGGCAATCAGCACCGCCACAATTCCGGCGATGAAGTTGGAAGCTTCCGGAACCATCGGAATGCCGTTGCCAACTGCGAGCAGGAGATAGGGGTCACTGTTCGCCTTTTCGCCGTTGGTCATATCGGCCGCGAGGACGAAGCTGCTGATCTCCGTCGGATTCAGGTGTGCCTTCTGCAGCAGCGTGGCAAAACTTATGTCCCAGATGTCGGTGTCCTTGCCCTTGTCGGTCCGCTGAACCATGGCCGGAAAGATGTCGGCCTGGCCGAAGGTGGCCACCACCTGGTTGTTCGTCCCGATCAGAGTCAGCGTCGGCGCGACCTTTTGGAAATTATAGCCGGTGGCGTTTCCTTTGATATCAAAGTCCTGCACCGTGACCGAGAGACTGAACGGGTCAACCGGAGCGTTGTAGTTGATGCGGACGCCGGTCGACTGAGTTACTTTAGACGCGTCCTGATAAAGGCCGAGACCGAAGTCGGTCAGCTTGCCGCCCTGTTCGTAGGAAACACCAATCGAAGGCGTGAACTCGAAGTTGTTGTTCACCTGCGGAGTGAAACCGGCCTGGCCTAACGTGTCGGTCGAGTCGATCCCCTGCAGCGCCACGATGGTGAAATTTGATCCGGCGGGGCTGTAGCTCGGTCCCTGCAAAATGACACCAGCCGAGAGGGTGGACACACTGCCGAGAGCGAGGACGCTCGCGAGGATGCCGAACTGACGAGTCAATGAGGTTCTAGTCATAAAGTGGAGTGTAGTTTGTTGCCTAACGATTAAGCCCTGTTTCTATCAAGCGTTCTGTTATTATTTTTATTGAACGTATGAAGGTTCTACCATAAAAGCCCCCGCAGGTGGCAAGAGAAATATTGATTTTTAGAAAGAAAATCCGCCGGTCCGGGCTGCACCGAGGCCTTCTGATTTGCGGAGCGTCCTGCCGCAACGGCACTCTCCGGAGAGGTATCTCGCCGGCGAGCGCTAGACAACCGCGCTAGCCGGAGAAGCCATCCCGCGTAACTTGACGACGACGGCCGAAATCGCTTTCACCGCGCGCTCTGCATCCGGCTCCCGGTTCGCGCGACCGAATGAAAACCGCAGCGTCCCGAGCGCTAATTCGTCCGGCACACCCATCGCCTTGAGAACGTGCGAGGCCGTGGCCGAGCCGGTCTTGCAAGCGGATCCCGCTGAGCAACAGATCCCCGCTCGATCCAAAAGGAGCAAAACGGCCTGCGATTCAACCCCAGCGAAGGAAACATTAGTGGTGTTGGCCAGGCGCGCGGCGCCAGCGCCATTAATTGAGACCTTTTCGATCTGATTCGTTAGGCCTTTTTCGAAATCGTCGCGCAACTGCCGCAGCCGTGCGCATTCCCGCGGCAACATCTCTGTCGCCTGTTCGGCTGCTTTCCCCATGCCCACGATGGACGCCACATTCTCGGTCCCCGCCCGACGGCCGCTCTCATGCGACCCCCCAACCACCATGGCGGAGAACCGCGTGCCGCTGCCAACGTAGAGGGCGCCGACGCCCTTGGGCCCGTGAAATTTGTGCGCGGAAATGGAGAGAAAATTCAGGGGCACCTCACTCAACTTGATCGGCACCTTTCCGAATGCCTGCACCGCGTCGGTGTGACACAACACCCCTTTGCGCCGGCAGAGGTCGGCGATCTCCTCGATCGGGAAGAGCACACCCGTTTCGTTGTTCGCCCACATCACGGAAACGACAGCGGTATTTGGGCGGATGGCAGACTCAAGTTCGGAGAGGCTCAATTTCCCGTCCGGATCGACACTGAGCACGGTGAGATCTGCCCCGCGTTTCGCCAGCTCTTCGCAGTGCCGTCGCACCGCGCTGTGCTCGACCGCGCTGGTGATGATGTGCTTTCCACGCGGCTCGAATTGCACAGCGGAATTAAGCGCAGCGTTGCTCGCCTCGGTCCCGCCACTGGTAAAAACAACCTCGCCAAGTGAGCAGCCCAGCGCTGAAGCGACGCGTTCCCGCGCGCCCTCAAGCGCTTCCCGAACGCGTCGCGCAGCCATGTAGCCGCTCGATGGATTGGCGAAATGCTCCGTCAAAAACGGCAGCATCTCCTCAATCACCGCCGGATCGATGGCAGTGGTCGCGTTGTTATCGAGGTAGATCATGCGGAAATGACGAATGCCCAATGACGAAGGACGAATGGTCGCCTTATCACACGTCTCATGGTCAAATCCGAGCGGAAGCTCGGCACTCGGCGCGCAGCTCCAACTTCGGCATTCGACATTCGTAATTGGTCATTCCCTACGCGTCACTCTTCTGCACGCGGCTCCGCGCCCGGGTGCACCGTATGGTGGCGCGTGTAGCGGAAATAAAGATTCCGCAGATAAATAGGCAAGGGCAGGATGCTCTGCAAAACGCCTACCGAGTCGCGCCGGTAAATTGCGAAATAGGCAAGCAGCAGAAACGAACCAAGGGCACTGCACTCCCAGAATCCGACCGGAATGACGCTTTTGCGGGCGCGCTCGGAAGCGATCCACTGGACTACAAAACGCAGGCCGAAAATGAGGCTGCCGCTCCAGCCGATGATCTTCCAGAAGTTGAAAGCGATGCCGAAAACCATGACGTCGCCGAAAAGATAAAAACGCTCCATATCAGGGGCGAAATGTTGCGCCAAAATCGCTCGAAAGGACAGACCGGATTTATCCGGCCGTGCCCGTGGGCATGGCGAAAGCGCACCAAGTGTAAATTTCATGCCGGGTGAGGTGGGCACCGCTCACCGAACGGTCCGCTCCTGTACGGCGACCGCGCGACGTTCATATAGCTTCCCCCTCCAGCTATGGCGCGACGCCGGGGGGAGTTGTAGCGGCGGTCTCTGACCGCCGCATTCCTTACTCTCCTAACGATGTTCTTCATTGTTAGGTTTGCGAAGGTCAGACACCCCCATCGCCGGCCCCGGAGACCCGCACGTTTAGGAATCCTCCCCGGTTCTGCAGTCCTCACCGGACTCACCGCGCGGTGATCATCATCGCCGCCTCCGGCGGCGCTCGAATCTACGAAGGAATGCCGTGACCACGGCCGACTTGTGCCTCTCTCGTCACCAATCCGTCCTGTCCTCCCCCCCGCATCGTAAGCGGCTTACGATGCGGAAAACGAGCGGCCTGAGCCTGTGGCAGGAGAAGTCTCGGCTGAACCGGTGCCTCTTCCCTTCTCCGTGTCCGTCGTGTAAATCCGTGGCCCGTCTTTGACGTTAGGAAACGGATAGGGTCAGAAGCCGGCGGCTTGCGGCGGACGAGACGAAACTCGCCCCTCCCGGCGTCGTCCTGAGCGATGTTCATCGCGCCGCCGTCAGTTACACATCGCAAGGCGAGCTGGAGAATCGTGAATTGAAGCGACGAGTTCCGTCTCGTCCCACTTCAGACTCAGGATTTCGCTGAATCCCGCCGTGCTAAAAGTTTTTCTCCGGGCAATTCTCGCCTAAACTTCGCCCCGATGGATCCGATCTGGGAAGAGGCAGCAGCGCAATTGCGTGACCTGGCGGTCTACCAGCCCGGTAAACCGATCGAAGAAACGGCGCGTGAGCTCGGCGTCTCGCCGGAGGTCATCGTTAAGCTCGCCTCGAACGAGAATCCACTAGGACCATCGCCGCTTGCGATGGATGCGATTCGCACGGCGCTTGGGCGGATGCAGCTCTACCCGGACGGCGGCGGTTTCTATCTGCGTGAAGCCCTGGCTGCAGAGCTGGCCTTATCGCGCGAGGAAATTATTCTCGGCGCCGGTTCGAACGAGATCATAGAATTTCTCGGCCACGCTTTCCTCGAGCGCGGGGACAACATCGTCACTTCGCAGCACGCCTTTGTCGCTTACAAGCTGGTGGCAAAACTTTTCGGCGCCAGCACCATCGAAGTTCCCAGTCCGGATTATCAACATCATCTCGACGCCATGCTGGCGGCGATTACAGATCGGACGCGCCTGATTTTTATCGCTAATCCTAACAACCCGACCGGCACCTTGCTTGGGCAGCCGGAAATCGAGGCTTTCATGGCGAAGGTTCCGGCCAGAGTCGTGACGATTTTTGATGAAGCGTATTACGAGTTTCTCGATGATCCGCCCGATACGCTTCGTTACGTCCGCGAGGGACGCAACGTGGTGGTGTTGCGCACCTTCTCGAAAATTCACGGCCTCGCCGGTTTGCGCGTCGGCTTCGGCATGGCCCGCCCGGAATTGATCGAGGTCCTGCAGAAAACGCGCCAGCCGTTCAACGTCAGCGAGGTTGCCCAGATCGGGGCACTGGCGGCGCTGCGCGACAAGCAACATCAGGCAGTGACCAAGAAAACGGTCGACCAGGGCCGTGCCTGCCTCGAGACCGGGCTTGGCGCCTTGAATCTCCCGTTCGTTAGGGGATATGGCAACTTCATCATGGTCGATGTCGGGGACGGCGCGGCCGTGTTTCAGCAACTGCTCGCCCGTCACGTGATTGTCCGGCCCTTGAAAGGTTATACTCTGCCGCAGTGGGTGCGCATTTCTATCGGCACTCCGCAACAGAACGAAAAGTGCCTTGCCGCCTTGCGTGAGATCGCGTTGCCGCCACCGGAGCCTAACTAATGGGCGACGCCACCGGTGAGACCATTGCCGCCATCTCCACCGCCCCGGGCGAAGGTGCCATCGCCATTGTTCGCCTGAGCGGACCGGAAGCGGTCACCGTGGCTGACCATATCTTCCGCGGCGAAGCAAAGCCGTCTGCCTTCGAACCACGCCGGCAACATTTCGGCGAGATTGTGGGCGGGATGAAAGCGATCGATCAGGTGCTGATCAGCGTGCACCGCGCTCCTGCAAGTTACACCGGCGAGGATGTGGTCGAGATCAGCTGCCACGGCGGCGCCCTGCCGGCGGCGCGCATTCTGGAGCTTTGTCTCCGCTCGGGCGCGCGCGCCGCCCGCGCGGGCGAGTTCACCGAGCGCGCCTTCCTTAACGGCAAGATGGATCTGACCCAGGCGGAGGCCGTCATCGACCTCATTCGTGCTCGCACCGACCTCGCCCTGCGCTCGGCCCTTGAGCAGCTGGAGGGAAGTCTCGGGATGCGAGCACGCGAGATTCGCGACGAGCTGGTCGATCTCACTGCCAATGTCGAAGCTTCACTCGATTTCGCCGACGAAGACATCTCGCCCGCTGAAGGCGAAGCGATTCCGGCTCGCCTCGAAACGGTGATGGCGAAGATCTCGGCCCTGCTGGCCACGGCCGAGCGTGGTCGCGTCATGCGTGAAGGCGTGCGCACGGTTATCTACGGCCCAACCAACGCCGGCAAATCGAGTTTGCTCAATCGGCTACTCGGTTACGACCGCGCCATTGTCAGTCCAACTCCTGGAACGACCCGGGACGTGGTGGAGGAATCCATTCAGTTGAACGGGCTGTTACTGCGCCTGCGCGATACCGCCGGCATTCGTGAATCGCGCGATGAAATCGAACGCGAAGGAATGGAACGAACTCGTCACTCGTTAGGCCAGGCCGATCTCGCATTGCACGTGGTTGATGCGAGCGAGCCCAAGCCAGACGGCTTTTCTTTTTCGCAACCGGAACTGGCCACTCTCGTCGTGTTAAACAAATGCGACCTCCCTGAACATCCGGGTTGGCAGCAAACCGAGGGCGTGCGCGTTTCCTGCAAAACAGGCGAGGGGATCCCCGCCCTGGAAAAGGAAATCGTTGCGCGGGTGGGGGGCGCGAAGCTCGAAGCGGAGAGTGCTGTCGCGGTCAACGCGCGTCAGCGTGATTGCCTGCGTCGCGCCCTGGATGGCTGTCGTGCTGCGATCGAGGCGATGGGGAAGGGGGCCACCCCGGATCTCTATGCGTGGGATGTGCGCCGGGCGCTCGATGCCGTCGGCGAGTTAATCGGGACCGTGGATTACGAACAGATTCTTGATTCAGTCTTCGGTCAGTTCTGCATCGGCAAATGAGTAGGCGCTCATTGTTTCATCTTCTCGCGCGACCGCTGCTCTTTGGGCTCGATCCGGAAACGGCGCATCACCTTGTCCTGAACACGTTGAAGAACGCGTCCGGGTCGGACCTGCTCTGCGCCCCGCTGCGTTCTTTTCGGCCGCCGGAGAATCCGCGCACGCTCTTCGGGGTCCACTTCCCGAATCCGATCGGGCTGGCGGCGGGCTTCGATAAAAACGGCGTAGCCTTGCCCGCCCTGGCCGCGCTCGGATTCGGCTTCATCGAAATCGGGACAGTCACGGGAAGAGCTCAGCCCGGTAATCCGCGTCCGCGCATTTTCCGGTACCCCAACCTGTCCGCCTTGGTTAATCGGCTCGGGTTTAACAACGACGGCGCGGACGTGGTGGCCAACCGTCTCCGCAAAGTGCGCGAGTCCGGGCGGTGGCCGACCATTCCGGTCGGGATTAATATCGGCAAGTCAAAGGACGTTTCCCTCGACCAGGCGCCCGCCGATTATCTGCACTCCTTTCGACGACTCCAGAGCTTTGCCGATTACTTGGTGGTGAACATCAGCTCTCCGAACACCCCGGGGTTACGTTCATTACAGAAAGAAGAACTGCTCACGCCTTTGCTCGATTCGCTGCAGAATGAGAATCGGTCTAACAAACCGCTTGTGGTCAAGTTATCGCCCGATCTCGCCCCGGCGGAGATCGATGCCGCCCTTTCCGCCTGCGAACAGTTTCGCGTGGCTGCGATTATCGCGACCAACACCACCATCGATCATTCCGTTTTGCCGAAAGAACGGGACGAAAAAGGCGGGTTAAGCGGCCCGCCATTGCGCCAGAAGGCGACGGATTTGATCCGGATGATTAGGAGCAAGACCGAAATTCCTTTGATCGGCTGCGGCGGAATCATGGACGGCCCCTCGGCGCGCGAGAAATTCGAAGCGGGCGCGCAATTGATCCAGATCTACACCGGTTTGGTTTATCACGGGCCGGGGATTCTGAAACAGCTGGCGGCTGTCTACGCAGACGGTGCAGCGGGCATTCCGTCTCCCGGGTAGGGTGGGCATCTTGCCCGCCGAGCGATGCATCTTGCATCGCGATCTTTTGTTCGCGGAAGAAAGTTCATTCAGCCGAGACGCCTTCACCGGCGGGCAAGATGCCCACCCTACACGAAACAAAACGCCGGACTCCTTTATGACGGCCCAGGCATTCCGCGCGAGCTGGCGGATGCCTACGAACGACGGGTTGTGGCCGACACGATCGGGGAGGGCGCGCGCCTCGCACGCCAATTGTGGCGCCCCCGCCACAATCCAGCTGTGAATCTCAAATGGTGCGATGGCGGGGCGCCATCGCTGGCGCGCGAGGCGCGCGCCCTCCCCGAATTGCCGCCGCAAGCGCGGCGCACACTCACGGCTCCGGCGGCCCGGGAGGCGGTGGTCCGCCATCATCCGCGGGCGGGCCGTGATGCCCGCCATGTCGCATTTCCATGCGCATGGAACGATGACGTTTTTCCATCTCAGCGAGGCGGGTCTTCTGTTCAGGGGTTAGGAATTCGGCGATCTCCTTGTGCGCATCTTCGAAGGTGTGGCGGACCCGCTGACCGGTTTCCTTGCGGATTTGTTCCAGCTGCCCGGCCATCTTGTCGGCGATCGGTGAAATCTTCGCCTCCTGCTCGGCGGTGAGATCAAGTTGTCGTCGCAGATGTTCTTTCATCCGCGCCGAGGCCATTCCCGGGTGATGAAACTCCACCATGACGTGGCGGGCATAGAAAGCGGCACAAAAAAATCCGCTGGCACCGCCCGCCAGAAAGGCGAGCACCACCCCCAGGATTACTTTCCAGCGTAACGAGCCGTTCACTGCGACAACTCCATCTGGATGGCCGACTCCGCAATCGCATATTCGTTAGTCGAATTATCGCCCGCCTCCATCCCCCGCTGATATTCGCGTACCGTTCCCGCCGCGGCCAGGATGATGATCGCCGCGGACGAAAATGCGATTCCCCGCAAAAGCCCTGCCACTCCGTTCTTTTTCGTAGCGCCGGCCCGCCATTGCGCGACCACTCGCGTCTCGAAACCGAAGGGCGGCTGCGCCGGGACTTCCGCCGGCGCTTCCGCTGCGGAACGCAGCAAACGGGCGATGTCCTGGTTAGCGCGCTTCATCTTTTTTAATTCTCTCCAGCTGAGCTTTCATTTTATTGCGCGCTCGAAACGCCCGCACCTTCACCAGCGCCGCACTCCATCCCGTCAGTTGTCGAATTTCCTCCACCGAGCGCGATTGCAAATACATCAGGTCGATAACCAACCGTTCCGCCGGCTTCAATCCCTGCAAAAGGTGTTCGACCAACTGCCGCGAGGCAAGTTTATGGTCGGGCGCCAGCTCGCTGGTGTCGGCCGTGATCGCGTCAACCACTGCGGCTTGTTCTTCGCTAAGGTCGGCCTGGCGCAGCTCGGGCCGGACCCGCTCCGATTCGATCTGGTTCAGGCAGGTATTCACCGCGATGCGCGATACCCAGTGGTCGAGCGGCACTTTGCCCGAGAAACTGGAAAGGTTTTGAAACATCTTGATGAAGATCATCTGGCAGAGGTCCTCTTCGGCAGTGCGGCGGGGCCGGTGCGCCCGGACGATTTTGGCGACGAGCGGGTAAAGCCCTGCCACCAGCTGGCGAGCGGCTGCGTCATCGTGCGCGAGCGCGCTTTGCACCAGCGCGCCAGCATCAAAATTGTCCATGTGTAGTTGAGAGCATCCACACCATCAGGAATGACCGGTGTGAAGGCGACCAGGTTACAGATTAACCGCGGATTACGCGGATTTTTCAGAACAAAACGCAGGGAGCTAACAGACGGCAACTTTCCACCACGACCGAATGGAGGGTCGAGCTCTGCGGGACCGCACAAAGGACGTGTGAAGCTGAGGAATGTCCGATGCAGCTGGAGCGGGGTTGAAACCATAGCTCCGTCCCTCCCTAATCCGCGACAATCCGCGGAATCCG
Source organism: uncultured Verrucomicrobiae bacterium (assembly GCA_963746035.1). Lineage (GTDB taxonomy): Bacteria > Verrucomicrobiota > Verrucomicrobiia > Chthoniobacterales > UBA10450 > JBBRDU01. The sequence continues at coordinate 380,296 of CAVUZN010000004.1, forward strand.
CGGTTGAAAATCTTTCGACGTCCACACCGACACGAACCATCGGTGGCGTTGGGTCTCCCCCTGCAGGCGGGCGGCTCGGTGATTCGCCGCTACCTGCCCTAAAGTGTGAATCTGCTCAGCACGTGAGGTAGGGACCGTTCACCGAACGGTCCGTTAGCCATACGGGACAGCCCTTCCGAATCCTCTTAATCCCGTTAATCCCGTTAATCCCGTCTAGTCGCCGGCTCCCCAAGCCGTCCGCCCGGAAAGAAAGTTGTAACCGGATCCGCCGTTACCCGGTCACTTCTTCCGAAGCGGGGGCAATGAAACGCCGCCGCAAACAAGAAAACGAAAACACATGAAACGATACCTCATTACAGCGATAGCGATTAGCGCGATTTCGGCCGGCGGTTTTGCCTTTGCCCAGGGTCCGGAAGGTCCTCACGGCGGCGGCGGCATGCGACACGAGTTCGGAATCGAGCATCTGACCAAGTCATTGGATCTGACGGCTGATCAACAGGCGAAGATCAAACCGATCCTGGACGCGGCCAAACCGCAGATGAAAGCCATCCACGAAGAAGCGATGGCCAAAGCGAAAGCCCTTCACGACAACGTCATGTCGCAGGTGCGTCCTCTCCTGACCCCTGAGCAGCAGGCGAAAGCCGATCAGCTGCAAAAGGCGCATCAGGACATGCACAAGGCCGTCAAGGAAATGCACGACGCGCAGAGCAAGTAACTGACTGCCTTAGTTGGGCCCTGCCGCCCGAACTCATCTTCGGTTGGTTGCGGTCAAAGCGGCGACGCTCACATCGGGCGCCGCCGCTTTTCTTTTGCGGTGTTCACCCCCGGATCGGGGAAAAAAGACGGACTAGACAGGATTAACGGGATTTACAGGATTAAGGGGAATTGGAAACAGGGTCTCGTAGAAATCGGGCTAATCCTGTTTAATTTCTGGCGACGCTCACATTTGGCGCCGCTGCTTTTCTTTCCCGTCCCTCCCGGGTGCGCGCTCGTCTCGAGTGCTCGTCTCGAGTGCTCGTTTCGGTGGGCCTGCCGGATCGGCGAACTGTGGGAACATCTCGCCACAACGAACTTTTCGATGCGATTCAACTGCGCCAGCGTGCGTCCCGGCGGAAGACCCTTGCACAAGAGCTCTGGGGGAGCGCAGGCTGCCAGCCTGCAGGTCTTGGCAGCTTGCCAAGACCCCGCTGCAACGGTTCATATCCAGTTTACGTGTGCAAGGAACGTTGCCGGCAAGCTGCCGGCAACTGCAGGCTAGCAGCCTGCGCTCCCGAAAGGAAAAGTCCCCGCTCCCTCCTCATCCGTTGGGGCGCTGCAACGCGGGTGAAGGAGCGGCCAGGCTTTCAAACTCCGTCGCTCGCCGATCAGGAAAAAAGACGAACTAGACAGGATTAGCGGGATTTACAGGATTAAGGGGAATTGGAAACAGGGTCTCGTAGAAATCGGGCTAATCCTGTTTAGTTTCTCTTTCCCCGCAGTCGTGAAGGTGTCGCATAAACTCAGAAAACTTTTTGAGCCGGAATCCTACACCCGGCTGAAGCGACGCCTGCAGCGCCGGTTGCACCCGATTCCGCTCCGGCCGCTTCTCGCCAAAATCGATCAAAGGCGAATGCGCGAGATCGAAGAAAAGTATCGGGACTCCGATGTCGGCATCGCGAAATACGCACGCGTTCCGGAGTTCATGAGAATGAACATCGAACGCGTCCAGGATTTGAACCTCCATCGTCAGCCGCCGATGGACCTACTCGACCTCGGCTGCGGTGGCGGTTTTTTCCTCTACATCGCGCAACAATATGGCCACCGCTGTGTCGGCCTGGATGTGAGCTGGTTTCCGGTGTTCGGCGACCTTGTCGAACTGATGGGCGTGGACCGGCGCGTCTGGGAGATCAAGGCTTTCGAGCCGCTGCCTGATCTTGGCCGCAAATTCGACCTGATCACCGCCTACTCCACCGGGTTCAATCGCAAACCGGACAAAACCCTCTGGGGTCCGGCGGAATGGGATTTCCTGCTCAAGGACCTAACGAATAATTATCTCAGGCCGGGCGGAAAGATCTTTCTCGGCCTCAACCCGCAGGAGAAGGGCTGGTATTACTCCGACCAGCTGCGCGATTACTTTTTGTCGCGCGGCGCCGAGATCGAACGGGAGCGCGTTTATTTTCGTGGCCTAACGACACACAGTTAGGCGGAGAGCTCCGTGGCCCTTTCCGGGGAGGGCGCGCGCCGCGCGCGCCGACGAAGACGCCTCGTCTTCGCCCCCTGCAGAACTTCCGCTGATATTCGAGGCGAGGCGCCTCGAAAGGCGTGCGAGGCGCACGCCCTCCCCAATCTTTTTGCGCCGCCGCTTACTAGGGATGCGGCGTCGGTGACCTGCCCGCCTGTGCCGCGACGGTGTTCAGATCGTTGATGCTGCCGTCGGTAAAGATGATCAGGTTGCCGTTGCCGTGGACATCCCCCGCTTCAGCGAACCACGGCTGTCGCGGCCACTGGTGCGGTGCGGTCGGTTTGTCACTAAAGGAAGTTGCATAGTAATCCACGCGCACGTTTTCCGGCTTCGACATATCGGGACTGTGCAGAAGCGCCTGGATCGTCGGACAGATCCAGGTCTTTTGCGTGGCTCCGAACGGTTTCAGCGCGTTTACCCAGTCGCGCGCGTAGGCCTGGTCGGATGAATCGGAATCATCCTGCGCCAAATGGATCTGCGGCCAGCTGCCGTTTTGTTGGATGTAGATTTCCGCCGACGCGTAGAGTGTGCGCAGGTTGGCCATGCATTGCACCCGCTGCGCGCGCGCCGTCATTTTGTTCATCACCGGAACCAAGAGCGTGGCCAGGATCAGGATAACGACAATGGTGACGCAAAGTTCCATGATGGTGAAGCCACCATCAGGAGACCCCGAAAAGCTCCGCGACACCCTGAGCAGATCTCCGCCTAACCGGCGAGCTCGGCCTGCTTGAAGCCGCGAACCTTGTACGGCACAGCCCCGCCACTGTCGCCGGTGTTGGGGTCGCCATTCACACCAGGTCGGAAAGTGATATTCGCGGTCCCGCGAATACGCGCAGTGGTGACGCGGGTAACGGCGGTGCTCGCCACGATCTTGGTGTTCTTAAAGCTGCCGTTCGCTTCGTAGTGCTCCGTGACCGTGACCGTTCCAGATTCGCGGTCTTGGGTGAATTCAGCGTTAAAAATTCCCTGCAGCGTGGCCGAATCGGGATCCGCAGAAGCGGTCACCGTGCCGGTGTAAACAAATCCCTGGCGCACGATCAATGCCGTGCCGGTGGCCAAACCTTGCTGCGGAACCCGCAAGGTGAACAAGGCGATTGAATCCGGATCGTCGTACTGGATCACTGGCGGCGGATTTGGGTCGAGCACGATCCCGGCCGGCAGAAACACGCCCGCATAAACTCCGGTGACCTGAACGATGCTGACGTTACCCCATGGTCCTCCGTCAATGGCGAAGCACTGCAGTGTAGTAAGCAGTCCGCACATCAGGGAGGCGAGGAGCGTTTTCATGCCGAACAGTTAAGAAGGGAAGTATCGCGCGGTCAATCCGAATCGATTCTGCAGGCGGAGCATTATCACGATTTTGCGTATGGCGAGCCGACGGACGCGCAAGAATCTCCAAGCACCAACATCCAACATCCAGAGAAGCTCCAATATTCAAGCTTCAACTGGCCGAGACCCGGCCGCACGTTTTGAGGCTTCGAGCTTGGAGCTTCTTTGAAATTTGGTGCTTGGATTTTGGTGCTTACCACACCCGTCACGCAGACCGCGGGTTGTCCTTCTCGCAGCCAGTCGCCGTTGGCTCAGAGGTGTCTAAAATTGCACCCACTGGCCGCCTTGCGAAGTCAGAATCGGCAGCTCTTCCATCATGAATTGCGTTTTGCCAATGGCGCCGATCATGTGCGTGCCGGTGGCGTTGAACCACCTTTGCGACATTTCCTCGCCGGTGTGGCAGCCCCAGCTCTTAACGTAAGCCGCGCGGCTAAAGATACGCCGCTCGATCCGGACCAGATCGTTCTCGTGCAGCCACGACTTGGAGGCGCTATCGAGGTTGTTCGAGTAATCGAACATAAAGCACGCCTTGTTGGAGTGGCCGAAGTATTCAAAATCCGCCACTTTGCAGCGTGAACGGTCCTGGCCCCGGTTCAAATAATTGATCACGTCCATGCCGTTATTGAAATAGACGAGCTTGATTCCGAACTTGTCGCGCACCGACTCGATGAACCCGAGGAGATCCTGGTGCTCCTGTCGCGCGCGGTCGACGTAGCCCTGCTTGTAAACCAGCCAGGTGATCTTGGCTTGCGGGCCGTTTTGGGCCCGGAGCTGCTCCGTGCGCAAGCGCGCCGCATGCACAAAGTTGGCCCACCAATGGTCGTGCGGCTGGGCTTTGTACTGCTCCCACTGGTGCATGGAAGGACCGCCTACCAGCAGGATGGATTCGTCGTTCGAGTTTGGCGCGGCGGCCTCAAGCCGGCTGGCCGCCAAAGCCAGTAACAGCAGGGCCAAAATTCTGGGGAAACGCATGCTTTTTTAAGGAAAGCAGTATTTATGCAAAAATGGCCCGCTCGCAAGGGGACGGGGGGTGGAACTAGACAGGATTAAGAGGATTTACGGGATTGTAGGATGACGAGGATACATCGTCCGGCTCCGCAAATCCCTTAGGCCGAATGAACCAACCGGCTTCACAGGCTCGGACGGAGAGACCGCGGGAAGAAGTAAATCCCGTTAATCCAGTTAATCCTGTCTAGTTCGCTCCGATCGACATCACCAAACCGGTTCGACTTCGTCCCGCACCAGGTCCCCGATCTTTTGCCGTCGCCGGATCACGGCTGCTTTATCGCCGCGCACCAATACTTCCGCCGCCAGCGGACGGGAATTGTAATTGGACGACATCACAAATCCGTAGGCGCCGGCGCTCATCACCGCGAGCAGATCGTCTTTACTGACACTCGGCATCTCGCGATCGGTGGCGAAGAAATCGCCGCTCTCACACACCGGCCCAACCACATCCACTTTCTCGATCTCCGCGTCAGACCTCTGCACGACCGGCACAATTTCGTGATAACTCTGGTACAAGGCCGGGCGGATCAGGTCGTTCATGCCCGCGTCGACAATGGCGAACTTCTTTTGTCCGGTGTTTTTCAGGTAGCGGACCTTCGTTAGGAGAACTCCGGCGTTACCGACCAAAAAGCGGCCTGGCTCCAGCAGCACCCGCACGCCGAGATCGCGCAGGCGCGGGACAATCGCATTCGCGTAGTCGCGCACACTGAAGGCGGAAGGCTCTGCGTCGCGATCGTTCCACCACTTGCCCGTGCCGCTGGCCAGCGCGCGCCGGTAAATGATTCCCATTCCGCCGCCGATGCTGAAAAACTTCAGTGTGCCGCGGCTTTTCAAATCGCGCACCAGCGGCGCAACCTTATCAATCGCGGCCGCGAACGGACCCGCTTCAGTGATTTGGGAACCAATATGCATCTGCAGGCCCACGATTTCGATGTGATCCATCGCGGCAGCGCGCTCATAAAGAGCGCCTAACCGTTCCAGCGCGATGCCAAACTTGTTTTCGTGCGAGCCGGTGGAGATGTACTGATGCGTATGCGCGTCGACGTCGGGATTGGCGCGAAAAGCGATTGGCGCCCGCAGATTTTTTGAACCGGCGACGTCATTAATCTGCTCGAGCTCGGACTCGCTCTCGACGTTAAAGCTGAGGACCTTCTGCTCGAGCGCGTATTCAATCTCGCCACACGACTTCCCGACACCGGCGAAGGTGCACTTGCGCGGATCGCCACCGGCTTTGATGACTCGATAGAGTTCGCCGCCAGAGACGATATCGAAACCCGCACCGGCCTCCGCCAGTAAGGTGAGGATGGCGCCGTTGGAATTCGCCTTAACCGCATAACAAATCGTGTGCTCGAGCGGCGCCATGGCTTCGTCCAGCCGGCGATAGTGATCCAGGATCGTGGCGGAGCTGTATATATAGAGCGGTGTGCCGAACTCCGCCGCCGCCTGCCCGAGATCGACATCCTCACAAAAGAGGGCGCCGTCACGATAATGGAATGAATGCACCCGCTGACATATCACGAATCCCGAGCGAAGTGAAAATCGAGCGTCGCCGCCGCCTGGGGAGGGCGCGCGCCTCGCACGCCTACGATGGCGCCCTCGCCATCGTTCGTTTAAAAAATCTCTAGTATGATTGCGCCGCAGCGCACCAGTCGCCGCACGCGCGGGTGCGCTCTTCCTAAATCTGGTACTCGCTTAATGTTCCTCGACCGCCGCTCGGCGGAGGCCAAGGCAGACGGCCACCACCGCCGTCAGCACGAGCAGCACGCCAAAGGTGCAAACGATGGCCGCGCCGGAAGGCAAGTCCCACCAGAATGAAGCAAAGAGCCCGAAGATCCCGCCGGCCAGCGCGATCAGCCAGCCGACCAGGAGCCGCGGACCAGTTCGACGCGCCATGATGATCCCGCAGACGGCCGGCACAATCAGATAGCTGAAGACCAACAGGACGCCGGCGATCCGGACGAAGATGGTTACGACCAGCCCGAAGAGCGCGTAGAAAAGAAAATCCCACCAGCGCACCCGCAGCCCAGCTTCGTAGGCGCGCGCGCGGTCAAATGAAACGAGCAGAAAATTGCGCCGCAAGATGAAATGAAGCAACCCGACCGCGACGAAGACGCTAAAGCAACTCCAGACATCGAACGGAGAGACGAGGAGAATGTTACCAACCAGCATCTGTTTGATTTCCTCGTCCCCTTCAGCAGCGCGGCTTAAGAGCAACACCGCGGCAGCGGCGGCGACTACGTAGGCAATACCGATAATCGCCTCCTGCGGCACCTGGCTCGAACGCTTCCCGGTGAAAGAGAAAATGGCCGAGCCGGCAAGGGTGAACCCGAGGGCGATCGCGAAAGTCATCCAGCTATGCAGATCGATGCGAAAAAGCAGCGCGACGCAGATGCCAAGCGACGCCATCTGGGCCATGGCGATATCGACAAAAATGATGCCGCGTTGCACAACGTGCAGCCCGAGGTAGACCAGCAGCCAGGGCAACAGAACACAGGCCACAATCGGCCAAAACATCACTTCCCACATAATTTTAGTTAGGCAATCTCATTATCCGTTTCGGCCGCTTCATGGGCGCAGGTTGCGGGAGGGACAAGCTCCTGCTTGTCCGGGAAGTTCGGGACGAGCGGGAGCTCGCCCCTCCCTTGTTCGCGCATCCTCATTTCAATGCCGCGGTCAGCCGCGTAACCAACGCGTCCTGCAACTTGATGTAGGTCTCGGTTTCGGGCAGTCCGCCCGGATACTGCGCGAAATCGACCACCTTGGCGCCCGTCGCACTGGCGACGCGCTCGGCAATCTTTCGATCATGAAATGGCTCAACGATGATCGCTTTCATCTTCTGCGCTTTGATCTGGCCAATCACCTCGGCCAGATGCGAAGGCGATGGCGGGATGCCGGGCTTCGGCTCGAGAAAGGTATCGATGATGAGGCCGTATCGTGCGCGAAGTAGGGCCAGGAATCGTGATAAGCCACCACGCGCTGTCCTTTAAACGGCAGCATGGCGGTTCCCCATTCCTGAAGCTTCGCGTTGATCGTGCCCTCGAACTTTTGGTAGTTCGCGTCATAGGCCGCCTTGTTCGTCGGATCGACTTTCCCGAAAGCGGCGGCAATGTGCTGCGCCACCGCTTTGGCGATGATCGGATCGGTCATGAAGTGCGGATTACCGAGCGCGTGCACGTCACCGGCCGCACGGGTAACGTTGGCCGGCACATTCATCAGCCGGATCCCTTGCGAGGCCACGACGCGGCCCGGTTGTCCCGACTCGATCTTCGGGTTGCGCGCGTTTTGCAAAAGCGGCGGGCAGCCAGCCGATCTCCAGTTCTGCTCCGCCTTCGATCAACACATCCGCTGTTCGCAGCTGGACGACGAAACTTGGCCGCGCATCAACGAAGTGCGGATCCTCCGTCGGTTTAGCCATCACATTGACGTTGACCAGATCGCCGCCAACATCGCGCGCCAGCGATCCGAAATCCGGCAGGGTCGCGACGACATTGAGCTTCGCCTGCGCGAGGAGCGGAAAAAGGAGGAGTAATGGAGCAAAGGAGTATTGGAGTAGTGCTTTTCGCCAATGACCCCGGCCCTCGACTAACAAGTGAGCCAATTTTCTATTCGTGTTCATTCGTGTTAATTCGTGGTTAGAATTTTTGCCTGGTTCAGCGGTAATTAGAATTTGTGCGCTCCGTGCGCGCCGAGGATGAATTCAAACTGCAAAAAGAACGAATCGACGTCCCGGCCCGGGAGAAAGAAGTTCTCTTCGAAGAAGTCGTGATTGTACTGCAGCCGGATTTTCGAGAACTCGGTCGGATACCACGTCAGATTGGCGCTGATGCGCGACCGCGTCTGCCGCTCCAGGTCGTCGGTAAACTCGGAATCGGTCATGTGCATATAATCGCCGCGCAATCCGACCACCCATCCCTTCTTAAATCCCCACAGCACCTGTGAATACGTCCCCCAGTCGTGGAACGTCTCCGCGACCGGGAAGGTCTCGTCCGTCCCGCGCCCGGCTTCGAAGCGGCGATACATGAACTCGGTCTGCCATTTCACGAAGGGGAAGCCGCCTTCCGCCCGCTCGCTTTTCCATTTGTAGAGCAGGTCCGCCCCGTAAATCTGCGTGCGCGTGTTGCCTCCGGTGTCGTTAGACCCGAAGGCACCGGAGAGACCCGCCAGCACAACCTGGGTCGGCGTCAGGTCGATCGAGTTTTCCCAGCGTGGAACCCAGACAAAGTCGTAAAGGCCGCGCATTTCGCGGTCGGTTGTTTTGCGATCGAAGAAAATCCCGTCGTCACCGGGATTCCGAAAAGAATAACCGGTCCCGCCGCGGCCATTCTGCACTCCTAACAAAAGCTGTGAATACCAGGGCACCGGGAGCGTCCAGGAAATTTGGGCGCCGACGCCGCGCAATCCGTCCGGTCCGAGGAGGAGGCCATGGACCAATGGATCATCCGCGAAATCCCAGGTGTGCGGGTGGGTTGGATTGATCCGGCCGAAAGCGGCAAAGAATTGTCCGCCTTTGAGCTGAAGATTAAATGGAAGATTGGTCGTTTGCAGGAATGCTTCTTCCACCTCCACCTCCGTTTCGTTGTCGTTATCCAGCTTGAAGACAATGTTGGCGAATCCTTGAAAATAGGGATCGACCGCGCCGTCGAACGCGAGCTCGATATTCCTCGCGTTGAAGCCGCGTTGCATCGGGTCGTGGTCGCCTACTTCAACGCGGTCGAGATGCTTATCGCTGGACCACGCCCCGGCGAACATCGCGTCGAACGAAATGTTCATGTAATTCTTTCCGCCACCGATGGTGATGCCTTGGCCGAGCGAGGCGCTGACCTGCCCAATCGGTGCAGTTTCACCGCCGCCGGCGACGACGCTGCTGTCGCTCGTCGGAATCGATCCGCTGCTTTTCCCGTTCGCATCCACGCCGGCTGGAGACGCGGGCGCCTTTGTAGACCCCGGAGCGGACGCCACCACGGATGAATCCTCCGTCGGAATCAGCGAGGGCGGCATTGCTGGTGCGGTCGTTTCTCCCTCTCCCTTGCCCGGGAGAGGGTTGGGATGAGGGTGTGCCTCAGCCGCATTGACCCCCGGTGTTGGCGAATTCTCCGGCAAAGCCGGGCCGGTGATGTTGGCTTTCTGGAGCGCGGCGCGTTGATCTTCCATCTGTTTTTGCAGCGCCTTCACCGTATCGGTGAGGTCCTTTACCTGTTGGCGCAGCGCTTCGACATCCGCACTCGCGGAAGCGGCCGCCGCCGGCGAGGCGGCATTCTCCTGCGCGATCGCGGTTCTTGCCGCCATCAGCGCCAGTATCAGCATCAACTTGAGCGAAATAGATTTGTTCATCGGTTGCCTGGGTAACAGTTAGGCGTAAGACGCCCGCACACGGGAATCTCCCGGCAGGATGGGACCGATCACTGGCGGTGACCGGCCGGCGGGCGGGAAAAAGCGAGAGTTCAGGCCGACGCTGGCGGGGCGTGCTCGAAGATGCACGCAGCGAGAAAAGGCGAAGCAACCCAAACCAGCCGGGTTGGCGCGAGATCGTGGAACTCCAGGATCGAAGCAGGGCCGACGATCACAGGCGGACAAGACTCATGGTGGCAGCCGCCAGAAGCGATCAATGTTACGGCGCACTGATGCTGGGTCTGCCCGGCATCAGAATGGAAGCGCTGGTGCAATTCCGGCGCCACCGATAAACAACTGCCAAAAAAAAGGATGGCGAACACGACGCCGGCGGCGCCATGACAGAAATACGCGAAGTACCCGCCGTAGCCGAAACGCCGCATCTTCGCGAACGATCCGGGCGACGCGTATTTTCGCAACCACTTTCTTGATGAACGATTGGCCGGTTAGAATTCGTAGGCAACGGAGCCGTAGAATCCGCGCCGCTGCCCAAACTGCGGGGCGCCCACGCCGATCCCGCTGCCGTCGCGCAACTCGTAGATTTTATCGAACAGGTTTACGACGTCGAAACGAATCACGATCGCGGTCTTGTCCGTGAGTTTGATCCGCCGTTGCAAGCTGATGTTAAACGTCTCGTAGGGATGGTTTTTCATGGTGTTGGCGAAACCGCGACGCAACCCATTCCCATACAGACCGTCGATGGCCGCCTTCCAATCCTCCCATTGATAGGAGACACCGGCCGAACCGGTGAAGCGCTGATCGTGGTCGAGAAAGACCCAATGGTTCCTGATGTAGGCGAATTCATCCGGGTCGAACAAAAACTGCGCCGAGGTGATGTCGGTCCCGCGCGCCCACTCGTAGCCCAGGTTCAAATAGGCGGACAGCCCTCCCTTGTCGTAGCTGGTGGTGAACTCGCCCCCGTAGATCTCACCGCGATCGTAGTTGAAGGACGAAAGGATCAACGCCTGTCCGAATTGCCCCTCGTCCAGGACGGAATGCGAACTCTTGTAGAAGCCGTCGACACCGACGTTGAATCCTTCCAGGACCTTTTGGGTGATGCCGGCGTCAAAATAATGGGCCCGCTCGGATTTGACCGGACGATCGAGCGCGATCGCTGACTCGTTAGTCGTTCCGGCGAACTTCGCGATCGTGCTCTGCGGAACATTTTCCAGCGGCGGCGGCGTGAAATAACGCGCGTAACCGGCGTGAACGACAGTTCCCTTCCATGGCTCGTAAACGATATTGAGCCGCGGGCTGAGTTGGTTTTCGTCCACGACAGCGTCCGCGAAATCAAGCCGGCCCCCGAAGTTGATTGTGAGTTGATCGAATGGCTTCCATTCGTCCTGCAGATAAAAGCCGTAGAAGTAGCCATACTGGTCATGGTTATCCCCGATATTTTGCGAGACATCGCTGGTCTGGTCTCCGTTGGCATCGACGGGAAAGACGCCGGTCACGGTATTGATTGCGCCATGCTGCTCGCTGAAGAGCATTCCGCCGCGGAGGGTGTGCTGGTCGCTCAGTTTGTAACTGGCATCAATCTCGAAACCGTTGGAGGTGATGTCGCGATCAACTCGCGAAGCGACCCCGTTAAAAAAGAGATCGCCCACATCGTCAGGCCGGAAAAGAGCCGAGCTGTAGCGGGTGAAGGCGGAGGCCTGGATGTTGAGATCGTCCATCTTCTTCTGGAAGGCCGCGATCAAGTAGGCGTTTTGCTCCGCCTGATTCTCATCCAATTTCGCGGAATCGAAGGTGGACCGCCCGTTGACGGTGAAAGCCGGCGTCTGCCCGGGGCTATTCGGAATTTGGAAATCACTGTGGTTGCCGCCCAGCAGCAGGATCAGACGGGTATTCTCATCGAAGAGATACGACGCGTAGCCAAACAGCTTATACTGATCGGTGTCGTCGTGGATCGGATCGCTGCGGCGGGTTGGATTTTCGATCCCGATTCCGCTGTGCAGATAGGAGAACGATCCGTACGTGTTCAGCTTCCCGACGGCAGTGCCGTACTCGATGCTCGGCGCGATCGTATCAAAACTGCCCAGCTGGAGAGAGGCTTCCCCCTGCTGGAAGACGGCGCCGGTTTTCGTATGAATGTCAACCACGCCGGTTGTTCGAAATCCGAACTGAGCCGGAAGCGAACCCGTGACTAACGAGATGCTGTCGGCGAACCGGGTTTGTAATTCCTGGCCGAAACCGGGAATGCTTTCGGGCAGGAGCACGTCATCAATCCGGTATTGAAGATTGGCGTGTTCGCCGCGGACGTGGAGTTGCCCGAACGAGTCCTGCGCCACCCCCGGGAAACGCAGCATGGTTTGGTTAAAGGGGGCGTCTTCGCCCTGCGCCTGAGCATCGAGCCGGTCCGGCCCGACCGTATACCGGGTGGCGCCGAGACTGGGCACGATCGCTTCCCGGGAGATGTCCAGCGCCTGGCTTTGCACCACGACATTTTGAACTTCGCTCATCGGCGAAGCAGTGGGGCTCGGGCTGGGTGAGGGCGACCCGGTTTGGGCCGCGGAAATGGCCTGCCAGAAAAGCAGGACTGCAAAAGTAGCGGAAAATTGTTTCATGGGTTGGTCTAAAAAATTGAAATAGTGAAAGCGCGAACGGGGAAATGAGTTCCGCGATAAGGCAGAACCCGGGCGTCTGGCGCAAACGCGCCCGCGCTTCAGGCGAAGTGGCCTAACAAATACTCCGCGCGAACCGCGGGATGAATACGCCTAGGCCGGCAGCGGCGGCGCGTGCTCGAAAATGCGCGCGCTGAGAAAAAGAGAAGAAAGCGCGGGCGCCTCAGGCTCAGCGAGAGCACCCGAGAGAGTGATTGGCGCCGGAGCTGCAATCACGACCGGCGGAGTCACCGAGTGGTCATAATTGCCGGCGACGATCAGGGTGACCGCGCATTCATGCTGAGGCTGGCTCGCATCCGCGTGAAAACGCTCGTGCAGTCGCGGGGAAGCCGCCAGCAGGACGGTAAAGAGGAACGCCCCGATCAATCCGACGGAGATGACGCGCTGCCTCATCGGACGAGATTTTCTGCCACTAACGAGACATCTGCAAATGAATTATCGCCGGGTTGACGGACGTTTATCGGAGAAGGCGCGCTTCAAAAATCGTCCTTGGGCAAGGCTGAACGCAGCATTCAGATGGTGACCGGCGGCAATTCCTTGAAAAGCCGCTCCGAAACGCGCAGCCGCGCGATGCTCGGGCGGCCAATCTGGAGATGGACGAAGTCCGTCCAAAGAATGCGCTGCACCTTCGGATCGTGAATCTCCGGCCAGGGAATGAGCAAATCGGGATGACCGCTGCGCAGAAGCCAGGACGCACGCAGATACAGTCCCTCCGCTGAAACGTAAATCGTTAGGCAATTGTTGTAACTGACCGAATTCAAACGCAGGCTCTGCCAGGAAAACTTCTTTCCGATCGGTGGACGCGTCGCGCGATAGCGTTCGGCTAACCGCATCCACCCACCGAAGCGCGCAAACAGCCGCGGCATCACCATCCACATGCCGCCCAGGACGGAAAAAACGAACAGCGGAATCAGGAAGAGCAGTGCGGGACGCGGCATTGAAGTTCCCGCTCACTTTACCCGGCCGCCGGCGATGCAGGCAAGAAGTGAGGGCGATCCAGAGACTCCGGGTGGCTTGCTTCAGTTCGCCGTTTGGATTAGCAATGCGCCGTCGAAAATGATTCGATAGCGCGTGGCTAAGGAAGGAACCTGGCGGCGGATGGCGCTCTTTTGCGCTCTTCTGATTTTCATCGCCATCATCTACCGCTGGATTTCGCTGGAGCGACTTCAGGGTATTGCTTCTCCCGAAGCGAATCCGTCGCCCACGCCCGAGCCCGCCGCGACGGCGACGAAGCTGCCGCCGATGCCGACGAAGGTGGATATCAACAAGCTTTTCAACGGCATCAACCTGCATGCCACGGTCGATGCCCCGCCGGGCGCGGATGCCACGACCGAGCGAACCGATCCGCGCAGTTATATGATTGAACTAGAGCTGCGCGCGAAGACGCCGGAGCCTAACAAAACGATCGATGAGCTGGCAAAGATTTCGCCGGATCTGCCCACGCTCCTGCCCGGCCTCGCCGCCATGATTCAGCCCGATTCCGTCTCGCCTTTTTTTGGCGATCTTTACGCGGCCAAGGTCCGCATGCTGCGCGAAAACCTCAGCCGCCTCGAGACCGTGCTTTCCCGGCACAATTTTTACGACTGCCAGACCGTCTTGCGGCTGCAGCATCCGCAGACCCATCGCCGCGCTTTTCTGCTCCAGGCAGACATGGACGTGGACGCCGACGGGTCCGACGGCGACCGCCTGCCGGGCGGCTCGGGTGTGAGCACGAACTTCAAGCCGTTCACCAGTTATCGTTGGCCGAAGAAGAGCAACCTGGTTAACCCGTACCTCGAGCAGACTGAGCAGCGGCTGAAGCGCTACGAAGATGAAGCGGCGCAGAAAACCGTCACGGCGGAACGCAAAGCGGTTTTGACCAACGCGATCAAACAGGTTCGGGAAGAAGTCTTTTCGCTGAAGAAATTCAGCTACCTGATTGGTGCGACCGATCCATACATCGTGGTTCCGGGGACTTTGGCGCGGCCCAAGGACGGTCCGAAGGTGGGCGACTACGCCGTGGTTGTTTTCGGGAAAAACCTTTACCCGGCAGTGGTAGGCGACATCGGACCTAACGATAAGGTCGGCGAAGCCTCGCTGCGCATTGCCAAGGAGATCAACAATGCGGCGACGCCGTACAACCGGCCGGTCAGCGAGCTGAAAGTGACCTACTTGATCTTCCCGGGCAGCGGAGATCCCTGGGGCCCGCCCGACTTGGACAAGCTGCAGGCGCGCTGCCAGGCGCTGATCGATGAAGTCGGCGGTGCCAGCGTTGCGCTCCACCACTGGGAAAACATTATTCCGCCGCTACCGACGCCAACTCCAAGTGCGGCGGCATCGGCTCCGGCAGGGTCGGCCACGCCGGCATCTGGCACGAGTGCGACTCCGTCAGCCAGCCCGGCTTCGACGTTTGCTTTTCCGATCGCATCGCCCTCGCCCAGCGCGAGCCCGTAGCCTTCGTACCTGTGGAGGCAGGCGTGTCGCCTGCGATCGCTCAAGTGCAGCCGGCACGGCTGCCACCACAACCATTCTACGAACGGCGGCGAGGCGCCACCGTAGGCGCGCGAGGCGCCCGCCCTCCCCGGAAGGGAGATGCTGCGCCGCCCCTAACGATCACCTTTTGTCTTCATTTGTGTAGATCTGTGGCGCAAAAGATTTGGATGTTGGAGGTTGTATTTGGAGCTTCTGCCTCGCCGAGCGAGGCAGTCAATCCTCCGCCCTCTCGCCTGCGGGCGACATCTTCACCAGCTTCGGGTCGAATCGGCCTAACACGTCGACCAGGTCGGTCTGCGCAGCCATGACTTCATGGATGTTCTTGTAGACGCCAGGCACTTCGTCGAGCCCAGCGGAGATGAGGGTGACTCCTTGATCGGCTAACGAACGCTTCACGTCGCTCCAGGCGAACGATTGTTTCGCCTTTTTGCGGCTCATCACTCGACCGGCGCCGTGCGCCGCACTTTGCAACGCCGTTTCCTCGCCCTTGCCCCGAACAACGAATCCCGGCGCAGCCATTGATCCCGGAATAATCCCAAGCACACCTCGGCCCGCTGGGGTTGCGCCTTTGCGATGCACGATCACCTCTCGCTCAGCGCCCCTGATCAGGTGCCGCTCTTTCCAGGCGAAGTTGTGATGATTTTCGATGTCGAGAAGCAGATCCAACCCCAGCCGTTTCCGGATGTGGCGATGAATAAGCTCATGGTTGGCCGCGGCATAGTGTCCCATCAGGTTCATGGCCGCCCAGTATTCCTGGCCTTCCGTTTGATCGAGGGAAAGCCACGCCAAATGCTTTAGCTCCTTCGAGAGATCAGAACGCCGATCCATGGCGAGACGACTGTAGTGCTGGCAAACGAGCGCGCCCGTTCCCCGGCTGCCACTGTGACTCAAGAGCGCCATATATTCGCCTCGCGGCAATCCGAGTTCGTTTTCTTCCACCGCGAACGAGCCGAACTCGACAAAGTGATTTCCAGAACCGCTGGTGCCCAGTTGGGACCAGGCTTTATCGCGGTGCTGCTTGGTGACGGGCGAAACTGTCCAATCTTCGTCCATCACCTGATGATCGCGGCGCTGCTTGAAGGTTGACCCAACCCCGAAGCGCGTTTCGTCCGCAATGATGTTGGCCAGTCGATCGCGCATTCCGCCGATCACGTTCGCTTTCGCATCGAAGACGGTCAGCTTCATGCGACAGGCGATATCGACGCCGACGGCGTAGGGGATCACGGCGTTATCGGTCGCGAGGACGCCGCCAATGGGCAGGCCGTAGCCGACGTGCGCGTCGGGCATGAGGGCGCCGGCCAGGGCGACGGGCAGGGAACAGGCGTTCGCCATCTGCTGGACCGCTTCCGCCTCCAGGCCGCTGCCCCACTGTTTCCAGGGGGCGCGTGCCCGGGGTTCTGCGTTAGTTTTTTCCAAGTCGCTCACCATCCTTTCCTTACAAATCGCACGACTGCCGCGATCTGCGTTTCCTGTGCGGGGCCGAACAGAACGGATACGTCCGCTTGCACCGGTTACCGCGTTCTATAGGCAAGGGCGAGACTGCGTCCCGCCCGCGCGTGTTCATCACGTGTATCGCCCGCTGGGCGAAGGGGAAAAAGGGAATGAAAAAATTACTGCACTATTGGTGGGCCTGGCTGATCATCTTGCTGGCCGTACTGCTGGTGGTGGCGCACGCGCTGCTGCCGTTTTGGATCTGCGACTACGTTAATCGCAAGCTCTCCGAAATCCCCGGTTACCGTGGCCATGTCCAGGCGGTCACGCTTCACCTCTGGCGCGGCGCCTATCAAATCCATTCCGTTAAAATTGAAAAGACCAGTGGTGAAGTGCCGGTTCCTTTCTTCGCCGCGCCGCTGATTGACCTTTCCGTCGAATGGAAAGCACTTTGGTATGGCACGCTCGTCGGCGAAATCGACTTCCGCTCGCCCAAGCTCAACATCGTCAATGGCCGGACGAAGGAGACCAGCCAAACCGATCTGGACGAACCTTGGGCGCAAAAAATCAAGCAGCTCTTCCCGCTCAAGATTAACCGATTCGCCTGTTACGACGGCGAAGTTCACTACCGTGACTTCAGCAGCAATCCAAAGGTTGACGTGGCGGTCGATCAGGTCGAGCTCGCAGCCACCAACCTAACGAATAGCAAAAAGCTTTCGAAAAGCCTGATCGCGGAAATTGTGATCAGCGGCCGGCCGCTCAAGGAAGGGCTGGCCAAGGCGCAGATCTCGCTGGACCCCTACGCGTCCAAGCCGAGCTTCGCTCTGAACCTGGAGATGCGCGACCTCCCGCTGACCCGGTTGAACGATTTCGCGAAGGCCTACGGCGGCTTTACCTTCGAAAGCGGGACGTTGCGGCTGGCCACCGAGATGAATGCGAAGAACGGCGCCTTCAACGGTTTCGTCGAGCCGGTCTTCGATCACATGGGCATCTTTAACCCGGCGCACGACGCCGATAATCCATTCAGCTTTGTTTGGCAGGCCATCCTCGGAGGACTCACGGAACTCGTCCGCAACCATCCCAAGGATCGCTTCGGCACCCGCGTTCCTTATTCCGGAACCTTCGACGCGCCTCAGCCCGCGATCATGAAGACCGTGTTCAACGTCTTTCGGAATGCTTTTGTGAAAGCGTTTACCGGGAAGCTGAAGAACGAGGACGTCGACGTTCCGGAGAAAGTCGATCCGGATAAAAAGGAATAATCAGGCGACCAATCGAGGTCCCGCATCTTACGGCGCGCCGGCTAACGAATCGGATCCGGAGACCGCAGCATAACAATGGCGAGTATGGCTCTGCAGATAAGCCCTGGACTCGCCGTTCAAGGTCGCCAGCACCAGCTTTGAAACGGAAAGGCGGAGCGGATAGGAAGCGACCTTCTGCAGCGAATTCAAGGTTGGTGAAAGTTGTCGCGCTTCGTGATCGGTGAAGACAAAGACGGAGCGCGCCCCATCCGACTGATGACGGATGAAATCCTTTCGTTTTGCCTGCAAGACCGGGTATCTGGCACCGCTCGACACGCGCAGCCGGCTGGTCAATTTGTTAGTCCCGACCACGTAAACCGGCGCCTTTGCGGGGTTGAGACTTTCGAGCGCGCGCGTCACCTGGGTCGTTTGATCCGGCAGAGTGAACGCGGCCATGACGGTCAGCGATAAAGGCAGAAAAAGGAAAAGCGAAATGGCCAGAACGGCAGGAGCGGAGAATCGCCTGCTTTGAGTTCCAACCAAAATGAACGCGACGACCAGGGCAACAATGCTCACGCCGGCAAAGTGGTTCGAGAGCAGCCGGTTCTGCCAGAGCAAGGCGATCCCAAAAGAAGCAGCCGCCAGAAATCCGACGGTAACGATCGCAAGCAAGGGACGAATTAACGACGCGATGTCGGCAACGGAGAAGCGGCAGATTCCCAGTGCGATAACAACCGCCAGCAACGGAAGGGCCGGCGCGAGGTAACGGTCCTGCACGCGATCTCCAAGACCGAAGACAATCGCGAGGAGAATCGCCCAGGCGATGATGAACCAACACGCGCGTTTCTGTAGCGAACTAAATGAGGAGTGCGGCTTCCTCGTTACGGACAGCCAGCCCAGGCAAAAGAGCCACGGCATCAGATAAGGCAGGTAGATCGCAAGATAGATGAAGATGCGCCAGGGCGACCCTTTCGCGCCCGTTTTCTCGCCTACCTGATCCGACCAGAAACTCTGCAGCACGAGCGGCCCGTGCTTCCACAAAAGAACGGCCGAGCCGGCGGCGGCGATGATCACGCTGGCGACGATGATCCATGGATGAAAGAGCCGGCGGATCGATTCTCCGGGCTTACGTGTCGCGACCGCGAAAATGATCGCGTAAGCAACGAAGACGATCGGCAACACTCCCTTGGTCGCAATGCCGAGCGCGGCGCCGCCGTAGGCCAGCCAATACGATCTCGCCCGCCTGTCATTTTGGCAGATCAAACGAAGAAACCCGATCGCGCTGAGCGCCAGCGAAAAAGTGACGGAGATATCGAGCACTGCCCGGGGCGCGACGGTGATGAAAAGCAGGTTCGACATCAGGATTAAGGCCGCCACCCGCGCGACCCGCAGATTCGCGTCGGTTAACTCAAGGGCAAGTTTGTGGGTGAGCCAGATCGTGGCACAAGCCGCGGCGAGAAATAAAATCCGCGAAGAAAAGAAGCTAATGCCTAACAACTTATAGCAGGCGATCATCAGCCAATAAACCAGTGGCGGCTTGTGCAGGCGGAGCGTGCCGTCGTTGTGATGCGGCGTGAGCAGGTCACCTGACTGCAGCATCAGCACTGCGGTGTCCGTGAAGTAGCGCTCGAAATTCTTGGTATCGACGACCCGAGTGGCCGCCATCGGCAGAAGACCGGCAAAAAAGATCGCTACGATCGCGATCAGCGCCGCGTCCTGGCGCAGCCTTCTCCTCACCCAATCTTCCGTTTTCGAAAAAATATCCGCCCCACTCATCGACGTCGAAGGCGTGGATGCTATCCATCAAAACGCCCAAGTCTACGAGGAGATCGGATGGCTGTAGGGCCGCGGATTGGTCGCGCCGTTCCCGGCTCGCTATCCCTTCGCCCGCGCCTTGCCTAACTCATTAATCGCGAGGTGAATAATAGGGATAGCCAGGCTCGTAGCCGCGATAAACGGTTCGGGGAATCACCCGTCGGCGTGGGTGTGTCCGGTGCCGCTCATACTGGACTTTCGTCGGCGGAATAACGGCGATCTGTCCGTCGGGCAGGCGCAGAATGACACTCCCGTTAGCGGTCAGCCGCGCCGTCGTTCTTCCCGTTCTGACCACAGGACGATTCGCGTTCGAGCTCCCGGCACGAGACCGCGTTTGGACGGAAGAGCGATTTATTTTCAAGGCCGGTCGGTCTTCCTCCGCTCTGGCAACCGGCGGAGTGGACTCTGACGGTTCTGATTGTTCCGTAGATTCCCCGGGTTGCTCGAGGGGCTGGGTGGTCGCTGCATCCCGCGACACGACTCGCTGGTTCAACGGCCGGTTCCCCGCCTTCTCCCAAAGTGATTGCGGACCTTCCGCCGGCGGTGCCGGCTCTCCGGCCGTGTCGGCTTGTGCGACCGAGGGCGGCGTACTTTGCGATGGAGCGGGTTCGCTCACACCCGGGTTGTTTGCGGCTACAGATGGGTTGGCCGGGGCCGCGGAAGGCGCCGGGACGGGTGCGGCTGCGCTCGGCACCGGCGTCAGCGATGTCGCGGCGGTCGCGACCGGAATCTTCTGCTTATCTAAATGAAGTGGTTTGCCTTCCCAAACGGGCGCGGGCTGCGTCACGCCCACTTCCCTGATCTCGTGACGCCCTTGAAAGAGGGCGAGCGCGCGGCCCGGCATGAGGGCAGCCGCGAAAAGGCCGAGCCCTAACAAAATGGCAAGAGCGGTCGCGCCGCGCAGCATCCAGGTAGCGAGGGAGGAGCGAGGCGGTTCGAGCGGTTCCGGGATTTCCACCGGCGGTTCGGCCGAAGCCACTCCCGACTGACCCATGTGTGCAAAAACGGGTCGCGGTGCAGAGGCGGGCTGCCGCCGCGGCTTGGGCATCCCCCTCGCCCGCACGGCGAAAAATGGAATTCCAAAACGCTGCGACAATAGCTGCCGTCGCTCCACCGTTTGCAGGCAGGAGCGCAGCGCATCGGCGATCAGCACCGGATCCTGTGGACGTTCCTGCGGATCCTGGCGCAGCATCGGTCGCAGCAGCTTGCGCAAGGGTTTGGCAAACCGTCGTGTCTGCAAAGATTTCGGCTCGGCCGAGTAAAAGGCTCCGGTCAGCAGGTAGGACAAGGTTGAGCCTAACGAATAAACCTCCGACCGGAAGTCGACCGTGCCGTCGCGAAGTTGTTCCGGACTGGCGAACTGGATATCGCCGGGAGCGGCTCCTTTGCTGTCGGCCAGACCATCACCAACCAAGCTGATCAGCTTAATCGCAGGCCAGCCGCCTTCGGCCATTTGCCCCTGCACAATGATGATGTTCGAAGGATTTATCGCGCGATGAAAAATCTGCTGGAAAGCAGCGGCGCCAATCGCACTAACGACCTGCAGTCCGACGCGGAGAACTGCATCGGGCGGCATCCGGCCATATTGCGCGACCCACTCGGCGGCGGTTTCCCCGCGTGGGCATTCACAAACGAAGGCGTAGACATCGCCTTCCCGGCCAAAGTCCACCAGGCGCGCCACATGCAAGTGGTCGAACTGGGTGAGCCGTTGCGCGCGCTGCTCGAACTGTTCGCGCTCCTTTTCCGGCACATCCGCGACCGGCATCAGCGTCAAAGTCACCGGGGCGCCGGAGCGTAAATCAGTCGCTTTAAAGGTGCCCTCGCGCGCAGCCCCGCTGACGGCCTCGGGAAGACGGTAGTGCTTTAAATAAACTGAGGAATCCATGGGCAGATGCGAAAACCCTCGGCCACGGAAGGTGTTGGAAGGTCGCCTAAATTTGGACGGATGGCAGTTCTTTTCATTCGATCACGGCGAGCTTTCGGACGAACTCGCCGACGCTGTGCGCGATTTGATGGTCAACCTCTTGCTGCGTAATCCCTTCCGCACGCAAACGCTTCTGCGTTACCGAGAGCGAATGATCGCCCCCATTAACCAGGTGCAGGAAATTCGGCGCCTTCATCTCGGATCGGACTCCCTCCAACAGCGCAAGCGGACACAACGAATCGCGCGTCCCTTGAATGAACAGGATGGGCGTCGTTAGCCTGCGCAAAACCGCATCGCGCATTCGCGTCGGATCGCCGCCGCCACATAGGGGATAACCAAAGCAGATCAGCCCATCGACCTTATCTTCGGTCGCGACATGGCAACCAATGCGGCCCCCCATGCTTTTGCCGGCGAGAAAAACCGGACCCGCATTCTCCTGTTGCACCCGGGCGAGGGCTTCGCGGTGGGCCGAGACGAGCAGGGGCAGGGGATCGGGGCGCCGACGGCCTTCTTTCATATATATATAATCAAACAGCACGACCTCCCCGATGTTGCTGAGGTAATCGCGCCACTTTTGCATCCAGGGGTGAGAAGAGGGCGCGCCAGCCCCCGGAGCGAAAAGGAAAGTGGGCCGGGCGGGCATGCCAGAAAATGGCTACCCCGCATGGATTTGAACCATGAATAACGCCTCCAAAGGGCGCTGTGTTACCGTTACACCACGGGGTAAAACCGAAATCTAGCTTGGCTAGTTTTTCCCCCTGTGCAATCGCTTAACCAGAATCAGCGCGAAGAGTTCCGCTGCTGGCCAACTCAAGCGGCCAGGGGATCAGACGGCCGCCCGGAGCAACGAGGAGTCTGCGTCCGAAAGGCAGCCGTGTGCGTCAGGCATTGGGAAAATTCGTTCCCCACCTTCCTCGGCCGCCGAAACGGCCAGGGAACTTCCGGCAGCCCGCTGTCGGGCCATCGCCACCATGGCATCAATCTGGAGATCGGAATGCAACGGATCGTGGTGATAAAGAGCGAACTCGGAAGCGCCTGCGGCCAACGCGATGTCTACGCTTTCCGGGAGCGATCCATGTCCCCAACCACGGCGCAAAACATATTCTTCGGCCGTGTATTGGGTGTCGAGAATGAGCAGGTCGACGCCAGCGACAAAACGGATCAACTCCTCTCGCGCCGCTCTCCCTTCCGCCGAGCCCGGATCGTTAGGCTCGTGATCGGGAAGATAGGCGATCGATCGCCCGCCAACTTCGATGCGAAAACCGGTGCATCCGCCCGGATGATTCAAAGCGATTGACCGAATCGAGAAACTTCCGACGGTGTGATGATGGCCCAGCTCTTCTATACTGGAGAGGCCGGCCATCTGCGCCAGGCGGACCGGGAAATGATGCGGAGACATCTGGTTGCGCAGACCCTGCTCGACGCGCGTGGCCTGACCGGGCCCGGCCAGGATTTGAAAACGATTTTCCGGCCGATAACCGGGGCTAAAGAAGGGCAGTCCCTGGATGTGATCCCAATGGATATGCGAGATCAAAAGTGTTCCCTGGAGTGGCCGGCCCTGCCACTCCTCTTCCAGCGTGTTGCCTAACGAACGAATACCGCTGCCGGCGTCGAGAATCAGCAGTTCTTCGCCGCGACGAATCTCGACACAGGAGGTGTTGCCGCCATAACGAGCATTAGCCGTTCCGGGCGACGGCAGCGAGCCGCGCACACCATGAAACCGTACCAGCAGTGGTGAAGAAGAATGCGCGTTCATTCTACGTTCTGCGGCAGCGGGAGATCGACGAAGAAGGTTGTTCCCTTTTCGCCGCTGGTGACACTGATCTTGCCTCCATGCGCATTAATCACGGCCTTGCTGATGGCCAGGCCGAGCCCTGTCCCATTGTGTTTCCCATGGGTCATGAAGGGTTCGAAAATCTTCGGCAGAACATCGGCTGGGATTCCGTGACCGGTGTCGGAGACGGCGAAGCGCAGGCCACCTTCATGCTGGAAGGAGGAGAAGGTGAGCACGTTTGGCTTGCCCGGCTTCATCGCTTCGCGCGCATTTTTAATCAGGTTGCCGAAGACGCGCAGGATGCGATGCCGGTCAATCCGGACCGGACCGGCATACTGCAGATCCAGTTTCACCGTGGCGGCCACCTTGCATTTGTTAAATTCGGAATGCAGCTGCGCGACGAGGTCCCCGACCTTCATCAACTTCAAGCGCAGCTCGGTGTTGCCGCGCGAAAAGTCGAGCAGCTCCCGCGTCATTGTCTCCATCCGGTCAACCGCTTCGCGGATGAGCCCTGACATTTGCGTGGTGACCTCATCCTGTGCGCTCGATTGAATGACCTGGCAGGCGCCCAGAATGGTGGTGATGGGATTGTTCATGTCGTGAACAATTGAACTGATCGTGGTTCCGAGGAGAGACAGCCGCTCGCTCCGCTTCATTTCCTCGATGAAGTGATCGTTATTCTGCCGCAGCCGCTGCGAGATGGTGTGGGTGAAATTCCCCATCACTTCGCTAGGGGAAAAGTGAAGCAGCAGGTCCCAAATCGCCCGGTCCATCCGCGCCAGCTTGGCCTGTCCAATCACCCTGGCTTGGGCGGAACGGGGAGCGCTGTCGACCAGCGCCATTTCCCCGAAATAATCATTCTCGTGCAGGAAGGTCAGCGTTTCCTGTTGTCCGCCGCGACCCAGCTTGGAGATCTTCACCGAACCGCTTGCGATCAGGTAAAGCGCGTCGCCGGGCTGCCCTTCGTCGAAGACGATGGTGCCGTCGGTGAGATCGAGGATCTCGAGACGCGGCGCGATCTCGTTTAGGACCGCTGGTCCGATGCCCTTGAGCAGGCGGTTGTTTGCAAACAAGGCCGCCGCATCCACCGCGTGGGCCAAGGTCGCCGGTGGAATAGTGAGCCGGATCGGTTCCGGGTTGGATGTCTTGACGGGCGTCATCGTGCTTAGAAGCCCGGAGGAGGATTGATCACGGTATTCTTGATCGTGACTGCCCCCGCTCCCCCGAAGGTGCCGTAGCCTTTGCCGACGCCACCAAAGCCGGTGTAGTTCGGATTATTCGTGTAAACCTGGGCAGCATTGGCGCCGCCAATGAAGACGAGCACGCTCGGCTGAATCGTGACGGTATTGGCAGCGATAATTTTCGCGCCCGCGCCGTTCAGACTGACGTTACTGATGAAGTTGATCAATCCGGTGCTGGTATTGGCGTAGAGCTTCAGCAGCGTGTTCGCGTTGATGGTGCCTCCGCCGATGGTCAGGACACCGCTCCCGCCCAGCGCCCCGATCTTCACCGTATCGGCTGAGATCATGGCACTGCTCAGGCCGGTCTTGCCGGACGCGCCGTTGTTCTCGATATCGACCGTGCCGCGATCCGCTTGAACCGTTCCGGCCACGTTGATGGCGCCGCCCGCTGACTTAAAGGTGATGTTGCCGCCAGGTCCAACCGCTGCGCTGTTCAAGAGCGCAAGAATCTGCGCGCTGCTGCCGACTGAAATGGCCGTGCCGTTGGTTGCCTTGCTCGTTAGGTTAACCTTCCCGCCTTTCGCGCTCACCCGGCGATTGCCGTCATTCGACGATGTCTCGATCCGCGAATTGACCGTGATCGCGCCGTTGGCGGTGACATTCACCGTGCCGCCGGTACCCCCGGTCATGCCGGCATGACTGTTCTGGCCGGTCGTGGCCAGGATATCATCGTTCATCGTGACCGATCCAGTCGAGGTGATCGACAGTTGGCCGCCGTCGCCGCCGGCGTCGTTGCGCGTCGGATCAGCATCGCCGCCGGCGAAGGAAGCGGATTGAATAACCGGACCGTTGCCTCCGAAGGTCAGCGAACCCGTGTTCAAGGTCAGTTTCGCTGCGTCGCCGGGCGCCGCGCCAGGCGTTCCGGTTGCGCCATCCATGTCGATGCCGCCGGTGCCCCAAATAATCGTCGGCGTGGTAATGGCAACGTCACCGTTTCCACTGCCCGGCCGAATGCCGCCACTGCCTACGGTCAGGACTGTGCCGGCGGTCAGGTTCTGCGCGCTGACCGTGCCCGCGTCGATCGATTTCGTCGCATTGATCGTCTTGCCATCAATAATTCCGTCCACGGCGATGGATCCCGGAGTAGTTAGGGTATTGCCCACGTAAAGATTTCCGGTCAGATCCAGGTCGCCTTTGTTTTTAAAGGTCATCGTGTTCACGGAGAGACTATTTCCCGTGTAACTGCTGCTGGTCAGCGTGATGGTATTGAAACCGGAGAGATCGAAGCCGGTCGCATCAATCCCGCCGGAACCGATGGTTAGGCTGGAGGAGCCCGGATCCAGGTTAAAGTTGCTCAGAACGTTGAGCGTGTCCGCGGTGGCGCTCAAAGACTGCAACCGGGCGGTGTCAATGCCGCCGGTGTTCAGACTGGCGGAGGCCAAGCTGAGGGTGCCCGATGGATTATTGAGGATGACGTTGTCCGCCGAGATATACCCAGTCGAACTGTCAAAGTTCAGCCCACTCGTGCCGGTCAAGCTGACGGTTGGCGCACTCAAGGTTCCTCCCAGCGTCGTGGTTAGGCCGGAAAGTGTAATGGTGTTCGACGCCATCAAATCCGCCCCGGCATTGATGTTCACCAGCTTGGCCGCGGTGATGCTGATGTTCGTCGCGTCAATCCCTCCCGACAGGTAAGCGGAACCGCCGCTGCTCGCCGCCGTGAAGTTATTCGTCGCTGTCAGGCCGCTGGCCGCTCCCGTCGTCAGATCGCCGGTTAAAGTCAGGGCGATCCCCTTGTTGCTGGTCAGGGTGGTGTTCAAAATGGCGCCCGCCGCGGTGGCCTTGAAGTCCTGCGCCTGGATAGAGCCGTTCGCGGTCAGGTCTTTGCTGGCAGTGAGGTTATAGGTGCCGCCGCTGCTCGCACCGTTGAAAGTGAGGGCCTGTCCAGTGATGGTATAGTTTCCTCCGCTGGTTAGGCTGCCCAGGCCGCCGAGAGTGAAGTTTTGCTGTTCCGCGAAGGTCATGTCGGAGGTGGCGTTCACCGCCGCGTCGATCTGCACATTCTTCGATTGAACGTTCACCAACTGGGCCTGGGCGTTCCCGTCCATGGTCACGTCGCCACGCAGGGCCGTCAGATTCAATCTGTTCGACGAGGTCGCGCCGTTCAGGACAATGCCTTGGTTGCTCGAGGTCAGGTTGATGTCGTGCATCGTGGCTAACGAGCCGGTGGCCCCCAGATTGATGGCGTTTGGC
This sequence comes from uncultured Verrucomicrobiae bacterium, assembly GCA_963746035.1. GTDB lineage: Bacteria > Verrucomicrobiota > Verrucomicrobiia > Chthoniobacterales > UBA10450 > JBBRDU01. The sequence goes on from CAVUZN010000004.1 coordinate 406,951, forward strand.
GAAGTGATGCTGATCGTGTCAGCGAAAATCCCGGCGTTGATAAACGCGCCACGCACCGTTGCGTTGAAGGAACCTTGAGTGGTGATCGCAGCGTCGGTGGTTAGGTCCCGGCCCGCCGCCAAGGTGAAGGACTTGCCGCTACTCGCTCCGTCCAGGGTGATGCCGTTCTTGGCCGTGATACTAACCACATCGGTGGCGTTCAGGCTTCCGGTGTTATTGATCAGGAAGTCGGCGTTAATGTTTACGGTGAAGTGCTTTGAACTCACCGCGGCGTTCACGGTGACCCCGTTCCCGGCAATGGTGAAGTCGCCGGTGGTGGTCGTGCCGTTGATCGCCATGTTGGCGATGCCTAACAAGCTGAGGGTGCCGTTGACGGTGCTGTTTCCGCTCAGCGTCAGCGTGCGCGTGGCCGTGATGCTGCCGTTGCCAGTTAAGGTGAGGCTGCCTCCGGTGTTCGTGAGCATGAAGTCGTTGCCGGCGGTAAAGGTCGCATTATTGCCGGTGAACATTCCGTCCAACGTGATCGTGGGTCCGCTGGCCGTGAGATTATTCTGCCAGTTGGCCGCGCCATTCAGGTCCATCGCCCCGGCGAGCTTGCTGTTTGTCCCCGAGGTCAAGGTAACGTTATTAGCCTGGATTTTTCCGCCCAGGGTGATTTGGCCGGCCGCATTCACGTTTAAGCTCTGGCCTCCACCACCGCTTGCACTCAGGTCACCGCCGACGTTGGAAAGAAAGTCCTGAGTCGCATTAAAGGTCAGCTGCTGCCCCGTGATCGGAGCGTTCACGGTCAACGTTGTCCCGCTGGCGTTGAAGTTGTTCGCTGTGACCGGACCGTTGAAGATAATCGCACCATTCCCGAGCAGAGTATTCGTCCCGGCCGTGAGCGTGACCGAGCCGGTCTCGTTGAGCGTGCCCACCGTCATTCCAGCACCGGTCGACAGACTCAGCGTGTTGCCGTTGATCGCTCCCGCACCGCTCATATTCAGCGAATTCGTCAGGGTAAACGTGGCGTTCTTAGCTGTGACCGCGTTGGTGATGTTCGCGTTTTGCGCGGTTGCATTGAGCGAATCGGACGCGTTCATCACTCCTCCTATATTGATGTCCGTGCCGGCGTGGAGCGTGTAGGTCTTGCTCGAGCTGGTTGCGTCCGACAGGTCCGAGGTCGCGCCGTTCAGCGTCATGGCGCCGCCGGTCGTGATCGTCAGCTTGTCCTTCGAATTCAGCGCACCCGACGCGGTTAGAACGAGGTCTCCGGCGGTCTGGAAGTTCACGTTACGTCCGGTCACGCTACCGTTGATGGTGGCGCTGTTGCCGAACCCGTAGAAGTTGTCCGCGCTGACCGCGCTGTTGATCGTGAGGGCGCCGCCGGCGTAGATCTGACCGAACTTGCTTGTGATGTTCCCGTTGATCGTCGCGTTGCCGAGCGCCGTCAGGATAGCAGAGTTCGCCAGTATGCTGGCGCTGCTGGCGACATTGACGTCATGCTCCGCTTCCAGCAGCAGGCTGGCGTCCTTCAGGTTCATGAACGACCCGAAATTGACGTCGCCGTTGCGCGCGTAGAGTTCGATTTCCTTGAAGGCGCCGCCGTCTACCTTGGTGAAGGTAAACTTGTCGTTCAGATCAATCGAACCGCTGACGGTTCCGAGGAACAGTTCGGCGAGGCCGTTGAGGTTAACCGTCCCGCCCACGGGCGAAGAGGTAATGTTCCCCTGGCTGATCAACGCGACCGAGTTCGCGCCATCCTTGGTGGTGAACGTCGGATTGTCCTGGATTTGCAGCGCGCTGAACTTGTAAACGCCGCTGTTGGGGAAGTCGGCGTTGAATTGCGCGTCGAAGTTCAGTTTATTGTCGAAGGAAGACTGGCTGCCGAACAGGAAAAGCGACGGGGAGCCGCTTTTAGCCGCACTAATGAAGAAGAGCCCGTTCTGCGTGACCCCGTCAGTAGTAATTTGCGGCGCCGCGTGCGACGTATCGATGTTGGTCGTCGACTTGATAATATAAGCGCCCGAGCTGGCAATCGTGCCCGGGGTAGCCGTCGGCACCGGGTTCAGGTTCGGTGTCGGTAACGGATTCGGAGTCGCCGATGCACCCGCGATCGGAGTCCCTGTCGGCGTAGATATCGGCGTGCTCGTAGGTGTGGGAGTAGCCGTTGGCGTCGCGGTCGCGGTAGGCGTCGGAGTAGCCGTCGGTGTCGCGGTAGCTGTCGGCGTCGGAGTAGCCGTCGGTGTCGCGGTAGCTGTCGGCGTCGGGGTGGCCGTCGGCGTCGCGGTAGCTGTCGGGGTCGGAGTAGCCGTCGGTGTTGCGGTGGCTGTCGGGGTCGGAGTAGCCGTCGGTGTTGCGGTGGCTGTCGGCGTCGGAGTAGCCGTCGGTGTTGCGGTAGCTGTCGGCGTCGGAGTAGCCGTCGGTGTTGCGGTAGCTGTCGGCGTCGGAGTAGCCGTCGGTGTTGCGGTGGCGCTCGGTGTTGGTGTGACTGTTGGCGTGGGCGAAGGAGCGTGCGGGGATCGGGTCGGATTTGACGCCATGGCCATCGGATCCGCGTCGTTCCGGCGGCTTAGACTGTCGAGAACGTCCTGGTCGGCAATGATCAGATTGGTGCCGCGTCCATCGATGACGAGGTTGGTATCGAGGAGACGCTTGCCCTTGGCGCCTTCCTGGATGTCGATCTCCTTGTTAATCAAAGCCATGCTCGGAAGATTTGGCGTGGATGAATCCTTCCCGCCGAGCGTAACCAGCGAAGAAGTGTGAACCATGTTCTTCAGGCTGATCGTGACCGGATCCGGAAGGTGCTTCGAATCCGGCGGCATGAGGATCATCTGGCCGGCGCATAGCGTCACGGCGTCGCCGAGAAATCCCTTGGCGGTGACTTTTAGACTGCCCTCGAGCACGGCGATCTTGAGGTCCTTCCCCGGGAAGTACTCAAGCATGATGGTGGTGCCGGTAATGGACGCGGTCACCGACGCAGTGTGGATGGTGGCGCCGCCCAAGCCCTTCGGCACCTGCAGGAGCATGGTGCCCTGTTTGAGCGACATTTCGCGGGTGCCGCTGCGGAAACTGAAGAACGTTTCCGGCCCAATGCGAGTGAGCGTATCGTCGGCAAACAACAGTTCCGAACGCGACTTCTGCCCGGTTTCCAGGCCGATATCGTTCCTAACGACGTCGTCAATCACAGCGGCGCGGACGCCCTGACCGGGCGTGATCAACCGCACATCATTAACAATCCTGGTGACCTTTGCTTCGGTGAGCGGTGCTGCGCGCAGCGCAGTCGCAAGCAGACTAACGAATAGTCCCGCTAGTAATATACCCTTGTTTTCCATCTGTGTTTTTCCTGTCCGCACCAAATCTTTTCATCTCTAAAAATGGATGGTTAGGCTCACGACGCCGCCTGTGTTCAGGACCGAATAGTCGAACACGTCTTGCGTGGAGTGGTTGAAGCCGAACGAGAGCAGGGCGCCGGCATCCATCCAGTGGGTCAGGTGGTAACGAAGGGCAAAGCTGAGGGTCTGGTTTAAATCGTCGCGACCGTCGTGATTATAGAAGAATCCGGACAGTCGATAGGTGACCTCGCCTTCCAGATGATCGGTCAAGGCCAGGTGGTAGCCGGCGAAGCCCGCGATCTGGTCACGTTGCGCGGCGAAGGGATCCGAAATCCCCACCGAACCAAGAATGCCCGCGGTCAAAGCGTGCCGGCGATTGAAAATCCAAACCTTCTGCATCCCCAGGGTGAACTCGTGGTCCTGCAAAAGCTCGCGACTATGTTTGTCGAGCAATTCGCTGAAGTCGTAGCGCCCGAAAAAGGAGACACCCCATGGATTCGCCGGACTCCAGGCGACACCGAGGCCGGCACCGAGATTTTCGAAGTCCAGCGATGAAGTCTCGATATAACGGAAAAGCGCGACGTGCGCGCCTACCTGAAACTGCAGGCTCGAGCTGAGCGCGTGATTCCAGGAAAATGCGGCATTCGTTACCGAGATGCCGTCATCGACTTCGTTTCGCCGGGTCAGCGCGACGTTGGTCGTGTAAAAAAGCGAAGAGTCCGCACTTAAGGCGAATTCAGGCTGACGGGCCGGCTCCGATTTGAGGATTTGCTGCGCGCCGAAGCTGTCATCTCCCGAATTGCCGCCATCGGCACCGGGCAATGGAGTCCCGTCCGCGGTCATTCCCGTGCTTTCCGTTCCGGCGGGACGGGCAAAAAGACGGGCCTGCTCGATTGAAGCGTTCTGCGCCAGGAGCTGGCCGTTGGCGTCAATCGGCACCTGGCCTCGCGCTCCCTGCATTCCGATTACGGTTAAAGCGGTCACAACGAAGGGTACAAAAAAGTCTGTTCGTTGGGCTGGGCAGCACCTCTGGGTAATTAGCATCTGTTATGCCCCCCTCGGAGAACGGGCATGGATCCGGCTCCCTGCCGCTGCGAATGTCTTCAGCCCGCGCCCGGATCGTTGTTGGTCTGACCCTTCTTTGCTACTGCCTGGTCTACCAGCTGGATCGGTCGCAACCGTCCTTTTACAGCCGGATCTGCAGCGCCTACCGCGACACGGTGGCGCGAAACGGACGCCTAACCGATTCAAATCCCGACCTGGTTTTCCTGGCGATCGACGCCGATTCCGTAGGCCTTGACCCGGTCATGGATGCACCCGGGCTTCCTGACCCCAATTGCATCGAGAACCGCGCTTTTGCGCTCATGACGCAACGCTTTCCGTGGTCCCGCGAAATCTACGGCCTCATCCTTGAGCGACTGGTCGAGGCCGGCGCTAAAGTGGTGCTATTCGATCTGACCTTCCCTTGGACGGCCGAGGGTGATGCTGCCTTCCATCAGGCTTTGAACAAGTATGGCGAGCACGCGGTTATCGGCAGCAACTTCGTGAACCCCAGTTGGAACGGTCAGGCTCGCGTGGGAGCAGCACTGACCCGCCCGGTGGACACCCTTGTTCCGGCGACCTCGCCGACGGACGACCGCATTGGCTACACGAACTATTGGGGCGACGAAGATGGTATCGTCCGACGCGCTTTTTACCATATCACCTTCGAGCAGGTGGAAGAGAGGATGCCAGGCCCCGAAAGTGAGCGCTTCGTTTCCCTGCCGGCGCAGGCTTGCCGCAAAATGGGGAAGGACAACTTCGTTCCGGCGGACGTCGAGTCGCACGTATTTCGCTTCACCGGCTGGCCGCTGCAAGCGTTCCGCCCGCATTCGGTGTTCGAGATTTTCGTCCCGCGTTACTGGAAGTCTAACTACAAGAGCGGCGAGTTCTTTCGCGGCAAGACGGTCATTGTTGGCGCGCAGGGCAGCTGGCAGCACGACGAGCTCCAGACGCCTTTGGGAACGATGCCCGGACCGGAGCTTCACCTTCAGGTGATCAACGCCGCCCTGAAGGGCGAGTTCATTCGCGAAATGCCGGCCGGCTCGGTGCCTTTGCTCGCAGCGCTGGCCGCTCTCCTGGCGGTGGCCATTACTTTCCTCGCCGGATCGCCTTGGATTCGACTTGGTTTTCTCGTGATCATCGACGTCGCCGCCGCGGGCGCGGCGCTGTTCGCTTTCAACCGATTCGGACTTTACCTGCCCCTGATTGGAGCGCTCACCGCCCTGAACTTCAGTGTTCTGCTCGGAATGCTCACTGATTTCACCCAGGAACACCTGGAGAAGAAGCGGGTGCGCCGAACCCTTGAGCGCTATGTTTCGCGCGACCTGGTTAGCCAGATGCTCGATAACTCGCAGACTTACCAGGAGTCGCTAGGCGGCACCCTCAAACCGGTAACCATCCTTTTCTCCGACATCCGTGGATTCAGTTCGGTGAGCACGCAACTGGAGCCGGAGGTGCTGGTGCGACAACTGAACGAGTACCTCGGCGCCATGGTGGAGTGCGTTTTCCAGTTCGAGGGAACGCTGGACAAATTCATCGGCGACGCAGTGATGGCAGTCTGGGGCAACATCCGGACTCATGGCCCCTCCAGCGACGCGGCCAACGCGGTGAATGCGGCGCGGGCGATGCGCGAGCAGCTGCAGCGACTGAATCGACAGTGGAGCGAGCGCGGCTGGCCCGAATTGAAGATCGGCGTTGGCGTTCATCATGGCCCGGTCGTCGTCGGAAACGTCGGCTCCCCGCAGCGGATGGAGTTCACCGTCATCGGCGAAGCGGTTAACGTCACCTGGAAGCTGCAGGAATACACCAAAAAAGTCGGCTGCCCCTTCCTCATGAGCGGCACCGTCCGTGACTTGTTAGGCGATCAACTGCCAACTGCGGCGCTCGGCGAAGCGAGCCTGCCGGGGCTACAGCAGCCGGTGAAGATTTTCACGCTCAGCGGCTTGGAGCCGCGGCCAAATAGGGAAGAGGCGAATCCATCAATCGAGGCTGCAACCAGCTCCCTCGCTGACTCGAAGATGGCGTCCCCCGTGCCATCCCCCCATTCTTAATCCGCGTAATCCGCGGTCAAAATCAGTCGATAGAAGTCAACTCGGATGCAGGACGTCGTCCTGGGCGGGCCTACATGACCATCGAAAAACCGCCCGGTCCCGGCGCACTCGAATAGCGCAACTCCGCGAGCGTGCGGCGAACCATGGCCACGATCTCATCCGGCGACATTGGCTTGCGCAGAAATCCCGCCATCCCGCGGGACATCATTCGCTCCAATCGCTCCTGCTGAATGAATCCGGTAGCTAGAATCACCGGCACATCTGCCCGGATCTCTTTCAGCCGGGCGAAGGTTTCTTCGCCGTCCATAAACGGCATCGTCAAATCGAGCAGAATGAGAGCGAAGGCGTGCGGGCGCAGACGAAATTGTTCGAGACATTCGAAACCCGATTGCGCGGTGACCACTTCGAATCCTGCGCTGGTCAGAACATGCTTCAGCAAGGTGAGGCCCATCTGCTCGTCGTCCACCACCAGAATTAGTTGCCGCGGCCCTTTCCCGTCTTCCTTCTCGCGCCGGGCCTTGCCTGATTCGGCTTCCGCCCGCGTCAGCGTTCGCGCCGATGTGCCTCCAGCCTGGACCGCCAGTCCGGCCGCGAGTTTCTCCGCGCGCCCAATGCTTTCGCGCAACATCGCGCGGCCCTGTTCGGCGTCGGCCCCCGGAGTTTCCAGCATCGAAGTCGCACCGGCGATAACTTGCAGGAGATTGTTCAGTTCACTGCTTGCGTGGGAAGCCTCTTCCGCGGTTAAACCGGGCGGCTTGGTTGAGGTGGAGTTGTCGTCCATCGGGTATTTAAAGAGCACGGGCGATGCCCGCGCGGACGTTGCTTTGCCCCGGCACCGAACTAAAAGCCAGGGCCATGTCCGGCGTGCGTCACCGCGCCCTGACCTGCAAACGTGCCGGTGGTGGAATTGTTTCCGCCGAAGCCGCTGTAATTAGCGTGATTTGTGAAAACGTCGACGGGGGCCGGCCCGTTAATGGTCACGACTTTGCCGTTGAAGATGGTAACGGTCTCGCCGGAAATCGTTTTCACGCTATTGCCGCTGAGTGTGACGTCGTCAATAAAGTTGACCGTGCCGTTGCTTCCCCCGGCGTAGAGCTTGATCACAGAGTCGGCCGAAATCGTGCCGCCACCGACGTTCAATGTGCCGTTCGAGCCGAGCGCGCCGATTTTGATCACGTTGGCGGCGAGGACGGCGTTGGTTAGGTTAATCATCCCGCTGCTTCCGTCGTTTCGCATTTCAATGGTGCCGCGGTCCGCCTGAACTTTGCCGTCGACATCGATGTCGCCGCCTGCGGATTTGAAAGTGATCGCCTGCCCATTGTTAGGCCCGGCCGCGAGCAACGCTAAAATCTGTCCGCTGCTGGTTACGGAGATGGCCGTGCCGGATGCCTTGTGACTGTTAATCTCGAGCTTTCCGTCATGTCTCTTCGAATTTGGAGTCGATAGTTGGATGGTGGAGCTGATCGTCACCGAATCGTTAGACTCAAATTTCACGTCGCCGACCCCGTGGTTGGTGCTGTAATCCTGCGGATTATTGATCACGAAAGCGGCATTACGCTTATCGCCCTCGCCGTAGCGGACTTCGGTGCGCGTGCTCCCGCTGTCGTCGTGCAGTGAAATTTTCGGTGCCGGACCGACGTCAGCCAGCAGCGGAGCCGGTGTCGGCGTTGGCGTTGGCCCGCCCGAGGTCACGATGTCTTCGAGTTTACCGGGCAGGTCAGATTCGGTTTGCAGCGTTTGCAGATAGCGATCGGTTGCCAGTAGGAGAGACGACCCCGAGCCCGGAATAACCAGGTTCGTCTCCGCCAGCCGCTTTTCGTGCTTCTGCTCTACTTGCTGCGAAACCTCCTTGGCAATCAATCCTGCACTGAGCAGCTTCGGCATCGCTTTGGCGGATTTGCGGCCGCCCTGCAGGTTCACCAGCTTCGAAGTCTGCACCACCTTCTTCAGGTCAACGGTCACCGGATCCGGGATTCGTTTCGCATTCGGCGGCATGATCACCATCTTGCCCGGACGAAGAGTCAGGGTGTCCCCCAGCATGCCGGGAGTCGTTAGACGCAGACTGCCCTCGAGCACCAGCACCTTCAGCATCCGGTTCGGCTGGTACTCCATCATGATGGTGGTGCCGGTAATCGACGCCGTCACCGACGCGGTATGAATGGTGGCGCCGCCATGGTCCTTCGGAACCTGCAGGAGCAGGCTGCCTGATTTCAGGGTGAGGTCACGCGTTCCCTCCCGGAAATAGAACGAACTGTCCGGGCCGATCCGGGCCATGGTTTCGTCCTGGAACAACAGCTCCGAGCGCGACTTGATCCCGGTGCGCAAGCCGGTCTGGCCGCGGATGATATCGTTCAGACGGGCCGTCCGATCGGCCTTGGCCGGCTCAACCAGCCTAACGTCGTTGACGATCCGCGTCACCCGGGCCTCTTCCAACGCCGCCCCAAACAAGGGAGATGCTGTCAAGAGGATCAAACTGAGTGCCCAGTTCCCTGCCCGGAATACCATCCTTCCATACAAGCACTCGTTATGCCCATTTTGCCCCTGGCTGAGGCGTTGTTCCGGCAGCCGCCAGGCCTCCTCCATTTGGCCGGAAACGGCGTTCGCAAAGTGCCCCGTTTTGGCTATGTTGATTGCCCTCTTTTTCTATGAGCGAACTTACCGTCGAAAACCTCCATGTCAGCATCGCGGGCAAGGAAATAGTCCGTGGTCTGTCCCTGCATCTCCCTCAGGGCGAGGTACATGCAATTATGGGGCCGAACGGAAGCGGCAAAAGCACCCTGGCCAAGGTCATGGCTGGGCACCCGGATTACCAAGTGACCCAGGGCAAGATCCTGATGGACGGAGAGGATATCCTCGGCATGGAGCCGGATGAGCGCGCCCGCCGAGGCATTTTCCTGGCCTTCCAGTACCCGAGCGAGATCCCGGGAGTCACCATCGCGAATTTTCTGCGTGCTGCCGTCCAGGCGCGCATGCCGGAAGGCGAAGAGCTCGAGGCGACCGACTATTATGCCCGCCTCTACGAGAAGATGGAACTGCTCGGAATGGATCGGTCGTTTACCTCCCGGTCGGTTAACGAAGGGTTTTCCGGCGGTGAGAAGAAGCGAAATGAGATCCTGCAGATGGCCATGCTTGAGCCGCGCTACGCTGTTCTCGATGAAACCGACAGCGGTCTCGACATCGATGCCCTGAAGGTGGTCGCGCATGGCGTCAATTCGTTGCGGGGGCCGAATCTCGGCGTACTTTTAATTACCCATTATCAACGGCTGTTGAACTACATCGTTCCCGATCACGTGCATGTGATGGTTGCGGGCAGAATTGTGCGCAGTGGGCGCAAGGAGCTCGCCCTGGAGCTCGAGGAACACGGTTACGATTGGGCGCGTGAGGAAGCGGCCGATGCAGTGGTGGGCAGGTAAAATTTCGAATTGTTAAGTGCGCCGGTGGTAATTGCGAGGACTGGGATAAAGAAATAAATGAAAACGGAAACTTCAGCGGTCGATATCGATCGCAGCATTGGCGATTTCTCTTACAACGTAGAATATAAGAACGACGCCGGCGTCGGCCTCGACGAGGGGGTCGTTAACTATATCTCCGACGTGAAGGAAGACCCGGATTGGGTCCGCGAATTCCGGCTCAAGGCGCTCAAAACATTTCAGGAGAAGCCGATGCCGACGCATTGGGCGAGCAAGGACCTCGAGGCCATCGATTTTGACAAGATTCGATATTACTTGAGCGGCGGAACCCAGCCGAAGCGAAGCTGGGACGATGTGCCGGAAGACGTGAAGCGTACTTTCGAGCGGTTAGGCATTCCGGAACAGGAACGGAAATTCCTCGCCGGCGTGGAAGCGCAGTTCGACAGCGAAGCTGTTTATTCCAACATCAAGAAGGCGGTCGGCGAACAGGGCGTGATTTTTGTCGGATCGGCCGAAGGCTTGAAGAACCATCCGGAGATTTTCCGGAAGTGGTTCGGCAAGGTCATCCCGACCGGCGACAACAAATTCAGCGCGCTGAACTCGGCCGTCTTCAGCGGCGGTTCGTTCATCTATGTCCCGCCGGGAGTGAAGGTGAAACATCCGCTCCAGGCCTACTTCCGCATCAACGCCGAGAATTTTGGGCAGTTCGAGCGCACCCTCATCATTGTCGATGAAGGCGCTGAGCTCACTTACATGGAAGGCTGCACTGCGCCGAAGTTCAACACCGCCACCCTGCACAGCGCGGTCGTCGAGCTGGTCGCGCTTAAAGGCGCCAAGATTCAATACATCACCGTGCAAAACTGGTCGGCCAATGTCTTCAACCTCGTGACCAAGCGCGGTCTCGCGCACGAAGATGCCGAGATCAAGTGGATCGATTGCAACATCGGTTCGCGCCTGACCATGAAATACCCGGGCGTGATCATGAAGGGCCGCCGGGCTCGTGGCGAAGTGATCTCGATCGCGCTGGCTAACGACGGGCAGCACCAGGACACCGGCGCCAAGATGGTCCACGCCGCCGACGAGACCACCAGCAATATTGTTTCCAAATCGATCTCGATTGGCAGTGGCCGCGCCAGCTATCGCGGATTGGTGCACGTCCCGAAAAACCTGAAGAACTGCAAGAACAACACCGAGTGTGATGCGCTCTTGATCAATTCCACCAGTCGCACCGACACCTATCCGGCCATTACCGTGCGCGGCACGGGAAACTCCGTGCAGCACGAGGCCAGCGTCAGTCAGGTGAGCGCCGAGCAGATCTTTTACATGCAGCAGCGCGGATTGAGCGAGGCGCAGGCGATGAGCCTGAGTGTAAACGGCTTCGTTAACGATCTGGTGCGCCAGTTTCCCATGGAATACAGCGTCGAGTTGAAGCGGCTGATCGAGCTGGAAATGGAAGGCTCAGTCGGGTAACGACCTGCGATTCCGCTGCGCGGCGGTCGCTGACTTTGCACTTTCCCAAATGACCTCGGTCACCACAGAAGAACTGAAGGCTCACGGAATTCTTTCCGGCCCGCGCGATTCGCACCATTTGCCCGAGTGGTTCCGGGAGCAGCAGCGCGCCGCTTGGGAAACGTTCCAGTCAATCCGGCCGCCAGTTCGTAAAGATCAGGCGTGGCGTTTTGCCAGTGTGGATCTCCTGGATCTTGCGCCCTATGAAGTGGGAGCAGAGCTTTCGGCGGACGACCGCGACAACGTCCTCAAGTATTCACACGGACTGGAGAAGTACGCCGCCCGTCTTGTCTTCGCGCGCGATCAGCTCGTCGCCAGCGAGATCGTCTCGGATGACCTGAAAAAGCGTGGCGTCATTTTCAAAACTCTGGAGCAGGCCATCACCGATCATCCGGAATTGGTGCGGAAGCATTTCATGTCGCAGCCGGCTTTGCTCGGTTCGGCGAAATATGCGGCGCTGCACAAGGCGCTCGTCTCCAACGGAACCTTTCTTTTCATTCCGCGTGGGGTCGAGATTCAGCATCCGATCGAGATTTTTCATTGGCTCCGCGGCAGCAGTACCGCGGTTTTTCCGCACCTGCTTCTGGTAGCCGACGAACTGGCCAAGGTCACGGTGATCGAACATTTCCGATCGTGCGATCGGCATGCGCCGGGCTTTGCCTGCGGCGTAAATGACCTGATCGCCGGGCCGGGGGCCAAGGTGAACTACGTCTGCGTCCAGGATTGGGGCGACGATGTCCGCGCCTTGCAGATGAACACAACCATTGTGGACCACGACGCCGCGGCGCTGAGTCTGAATGCAAATTTCGGGGGGCGCTATTCCCGCTTCGAAGGGTTAAGTCGGCTGGCCGGTGAAGGCGGCCGCAGCGACATGCTAGCGATCTCAGTCGCCACCGGCGACCAGGAGTTCGACGCGCGCACGCTGCAGGATCACGCTTCGCCGCACACCACCAGTGACCTCTTATACAAGAACGCTTTGGACGGCCGATCGCGCAGCATCTTCGGCGGCCTTATCCGGGTGGAGCCGCATGCTCATTTCACCGATGCCTATCAGAAGGTCCGAAACCTTCTCCTCAGCGATGACGCGGAGGCCGACTCCATGCCTGGCCTCGAAATCCTGGCTGACGAAGTAAAGTGCAGTCATGGCGCGACTTCCGGCCAGATCGACGAAAACGAATTATTCTATCTTCGCAGCCGGGGGATTTCGACGCCGGCCGCGCAACGACTTCTGGTCGGGGGATTCCTTGAAGAAGTGGTCCGCCGGCTGAAGGTCCCGGCCATTCCCGAGCTTCTCGATTCCATGATCGAAGAGAAGTTCGCGCGGGAAAGCTGACCCCCTTGGTCCCCCCGTTCCGTCGCCTGGCGGGGTGGAGGCGATGGCGCAGGGCATTTTCGCTCAGCGCAACACCGCTTGCCCGTTTGCTCGGACAGTTCTAACATGGAATCACCGTCACATGGACGTCACCGGGAATATTGGAGCGATCCTAAACGAGAAACCGCGCGAGGTTTTCTCCGTTTCGCCTAACCAAACGGTCTTCGAGGCCATTCAACTCCTCGACCAGAAGAACATTGGCGCTCTGCTCGTGATGGATGGAGAGAGGCTCGTCGGCATGTTCACGGAGCGCGATTACACCCGCAAAATCACCCTCCATGGTAAGCGCTCGCGCGAAACTAAGATTTCGGAAGTGATGTCCACCGATCTGAAGCTGACCACGCCGCAGGACGGTATCGATTCATGTCTTCGTCTCATGACTGACAAACGCATCCGCCACCTGCCGGTCATGGAAGGCGATCGCGTCCTTGGCATCATTTCGATCGGTGACCTGGTTAAGCACGTGATCGCCAGTCAAAGTGCGGCGATCGCGCACCTCGAAAATTACATCAGCGGCGGCTACGGCGGCTGATGTTTTCTTCTCTGTGTAGCGGCGGTCTCTGACCGCCGGTCGAAACTGGGACTTAATCATGCGACGGTCAGAGACCGCCGCTACACAAACCGCCGACAATTGTCCGCATCTACAACTTCCAAACCGTCTTCCCGCCAACAATCGTCCGCACCGCGCGCCCCTTCAGTTCCCACCCATCGAATGGCGTATTCCGCGACGCGGACTGAAACTCTTCCGCCTTCACCGTCCAATCGAGATTCGGATCGATCAACGTCACATCACCCGTCGCCCCCGGCGACAAAGTGCCTGCGTTAAGGTTAAGCAGTCGTCGCGGTTCGTCTGTATACATCGCAACCAGCCGCGGCAGGTCGATCGTCTTGTGCTGATGCAGCAGCAGAGTGAGAAAAAGCCCAAGCTCGGTCTCTAATCCCACGATCCCGAAAGGTGCGCGATCGAACTCTACTTCCTTCTCAAACTGCGCGTGTGGCGCATGATCCGAGGCCAGGATGGTCAGTGTTCCATCCGCGATGCCGCCTAACAAGCCTTCCACATCCTCGGGCGCGCGCAGCGGAGGATTCATCTTGAAATTGGTGTCGAAGTTCTGCACCGATTTGTCGGTCAAGGCAATGTGATGCGGACAAACCTCGCCGCTGATTTTCACCCCCCGGCTGCGCGCTTCCCGCAGCAGTCGCACACTGCCGGCAGCACTGACGTGCTGGCAGTGAATGTGATGGTCGCACAACTGCGCCAGCAGGATATTGCGCATCACGATCACTTCTTCGCCCGCGGCCGGCCAGCCGCTCAGTCCGAGCAGCGTGCTCCAGTAGCCTTCATGAACCAGCCCGTCAGCCACCAGGCTGTAATCCTGGCAGTGATCCATCACTGGCAGATCGAACATCCGCGCATACTCCACCGCGCGTCGCATCAGCTCATGATTCTGAATGCAATGTCCGTCGTCGGTGATTGCGACTACCCCAGCTTGGGCCAGTGAACCAATCGAGGCCAGCTCCTGGCCTTCCAAATTTTTCGAGATGGCGCCGGCCGGCAGGACATTCACGCAGCTTGTCTCCGCCGCGCGGTCTCTGATCCAGGCAATCGTGCTCGGATTGTCGGCCACCGGGTTCGTGTTCGGCATGCAAACAATGGTGGTAAAGCCGCCCGCCGCCGCCGCCCGCGCGCCGGAAGCAATCGTCTCCTTGTGCGATTGACCCGGCTCCCGCAGATGCACATGAATGTCGATCAGGCCTGGTGCGACAACGCGTCCGCTCGCGTCGACCTCTTCAATTTCCGCTTTCCGATTTCCGATTTCCGCTTCTGCGACGATCCGCCCGTCGATAATGAATAGGTCCGCCACCTCATCCCGCCCGTTCGCGGGATCAATAATCCGTCCACCCTTAATGATCGTCGCGCTGCTCATCATGCAAATTTCCCAGCGCGCTGTTCTCCCAGCCCCGTTAGGGGCGAAATGTACGGAGCCTCGGGCTCGGTCATATCTTCAAGCTCCGTAGGAGCGACATATAGCGCGCCGATTCTCATACAGGCTTAAAGACGTATCGTTCGTCGTACGGGACGCTGTTACGCTTGAGGAACGCCATATACTCCTCTTGAAACGACTGGGTCCGATGATGCGTCTCTTGATCTCGAATATATCGAATGACCGCGGGAACCCCGGAGTGCGAAACAGAGAAGGCGCCAAACCCTTCTTGCCAGGAAAATCTGCACCCTACCCAACGCTGCTCGTTAATGTGATTGGTCGATCCCGTTTTGATCTCCCCTATCAACTTTGATGGAGCGATGTCCGGTTTCAGCCCAAGAAGCAGATGTACGTGATCCGGCATCGAATTGATCGCCAAGAGCTTTTGCTCTTTATTCGACACAATTCCCGTGATGTATCGGTGCAGTTCGTCACGCCACGACTTGCCGATCACACAAGCGCGGTCTTGTACGGCAAAGACGACATGCAGATAAATCTGGGTGTATGTGTTTGCCATCGTTACGTGCCGCTCCTAACGGAGCTAATTTCAAAGCCGCTGGGCTTTGCTACGTCCATGCCGCGCCTACGGCGCTCCGTTGCGCAGTGGTGTCGTGAATGGCGTCGCGGTTCCGCCAACACATGAGCAGACGTAGTCGCGCATGGGCAAAGCTCCTTTAGGAGCGAAATGTACGTCGCTTCATTCCGTCTTCCTGCTTCAAGCTCCGTCGGAGCGACATAATAACTCGCGCTCACGCCGCGATCCCTCCGCACAGATAAAGAACCGCCATGCGCACGGCGAGGCCGTTGCTCACCTGATCCAGAATGACGCTCTGCCGGCCGTCGGCGACTTCGCTGTCTATTTCGACTCCGCGGTTGATGGGTCCCGGATGCATGATCAGGCAATCTTTCTTCAACCGCTGCGCGCGTTCGTTAGTCAATCCGAAGAGTCGACGATATTCGGCCAGTCCGGGAAAGTATTCTTTCCTCTGCCGCTCGTGTTGAATGCGCAGCAGGTTGATCACGTCCGCTTCCGGCAAAACCTGATCGAGCTCATGTGAGACAGTGACTCCGAGTTTCTCGAAAACCCGCGGAACCAGGGTGCTCGGTCCCACTAAAGTAACGCGCGCTCCCATCTTCGTTAGTGCGAAGACATTCGAGCGGGCGACGCGGCTAAAAAGAATGTCGCCGACAATGACGACGTGCAGCTTCGAGACATCCCCGCGCTTCTCGCGCATGGTGTAAAGATCGAGCAAGGCCTGGGTCGGATGTTCATGTGCGCCGTCACCGGCATTGATCACGCTGGTTTTGAGACGCTGCGCCAGGAAAGCGGCCGAACCGGGCGAAGCATGGCGGATGATCAGGATGTCGGCGTGCAAAGCCTCCAGGTTCTTCGCCGTGTCTTTGAGTGTCTCGCCTTTGCTCAGGCTGGAAGTGGAAGCGCTGATATTGATCACGTCTGCGCTCAACCGCAGCGCGGCCAGCTCGAACGAGGTGCGCGTGCGTGTGCTCGGCTCGACGAAGAAGTTAATCAGCGTCTTGCCTCGCAAGGCCGGCACTTTCTTGATCTCGCGCGTCCCGACTTCCTTGAAGGCGTCAGCCGTCTCGAGGATGAACTGGATCTCTTCGGCGCTGAGCTCGCGCAACCCCAGCAGATCTTTCCTGGTCCAGCGCGTGGTCATAGGTACGTGATCCAACCGCGCTGCGAGCATCCACGCACCGGCGAATGGAGGGTCGAGCTCCTGCGAGACCGTTGCGCGCCGGCGTCGCAGGAGCTCCGCCCTCCATCGCTAACGCGGTGCTCTTTTGCGGACTCCGGGTACTGAAAATTCATCCCTTGATCAGCCACACGCCCTCCTTCTCGTCCTTGCCGGCGATACCAACCTTGACCTGGTCGTTAGGCGACGTCGGTAGATTCTTCCCCACGTAGTCGGGCCGGATCGGCAGTTCGCGATGTCCTCGATCGATCAGCACCGCCAGCTGAATGCGGGCCGGTCGACCAAACGACCCGATGGCGTCGAGCGCTGCGCGCACCGTTCGGCCGGTATAAAGAACGTCATCCACGATGATGACCGTTCGCCCCTCTAATGGCAGTGGCAGATGGGACGCCTTTACCACCGGCAACTCGGCGCGTGTGCCGACATCGTCCCGGTGCATCGCCACATCGATGACGCCGATCGCGACTTCAGTCTTCTCAATCCCGTTGATCAGCTCCCGAATCCGCTGCGCAATGTCGTTACCCCGCGAAGGGATGCCCGCGAGAATGAGCAATCCGAGATCGGGATTCCGCTCCACGATTTCGTGCGCGATCCGACGCAGAGCTCGCGCCATCGCCGCTGCGTCCATGATCTGGACGCCATTGTCCTTTGCTTCGTTCATTCAATCCCTTCGCGACCTCTCCGGATCGCATTAAAGGAACAAATTTTATCTCTGCTCCACACTCACCTCGGGACAAGTGCTAAGCGTTGAAAATTTCAGGCGGGCGTCTTCTGGCCCTCCTTTATCCTCTTCTCGCGCCAGTTGGAGCGGTGTTTGACGATCCAGTCGAGAAGCGCTTTTTCAAAGCCAATATCGGTCCCGGCTTTCTCGCTTTCGATCCATTTGTGTTTCAGGATCTCTTCGCGTTCGGCCAGAAACTCCTTATAGAGCACCGAATTCTTAACGAAATCTGTTCGGTCCTCAGTCCGGGCGGGCATTGGGCGACCTTTTTCCATAGGATTCAAGCGTGGTCAACAATAATAGACGAAGCATCGGCCATACCGATTCAACCGAACCACCTTCTCGCAGTTGCGGCGATCGTCGGGTTACAGGCGGGTCATGTTTGTGCCGCGGCTGCTAATTTGCTACAGTGAGCCTTACCAGCATGCAAGTGTCGAGGCTCATCCTGCTCGCTTGTTTGGGTTTTTTGCTGACCGGGTTGGTCAGCCCCGCCACCACTATGGCCTGCGGCGCGCCGCCTCCGGAATGCTGCTCCGCCGCCAAGGACAAGCCGGCGGATGATAAACACGCGTCTTCGCCTTGTCCGTTCAAGCAGGCGGACGTGTGCTGCACCGCCTGCCCGTTAACCTTTGCCGCGATCGCCGCGGAGGTGACGCCTTTTGTGCTGGAGGGAGGCACCAGCTCGGCTTTTGATCTTTTGCAGTCGGTCCTGGTCACGCGATCCGATCGCCCGCCCTATCCGCCGCCGCGTTGCTGAATCCTTCGTTAGCGACGGCCGCGGGCGCGCTCAGCGCACCGCGGGAAAACAATTCATTCAACAGAAGGAATAAAATGAAACACTTCTTATTAATTGTTATGGCGGTCACTTCGTTAGGTCTGATCAGCGCCGACGCTGGCTCAGACAAAAAGAAGGCTGCTACCGGCAGTGAGTCGTGCTGCGGCAAATGCCCGCTCACGAAATGCCCGGTCGGCCACAAGTAGGCCGTTCGAGATAAACAGCCTCCGCGGCGAAAGCCGCGGAGGTTCTTCTCAACCGAAATTGGAATTAAATTCAACAGAAGGATTCACATGAGACATTTACTGTTCTTGCTGACAGCGATCTCGTTAGGCTTAACCGGCGCCCAGGGCGCGGAAAAGCAGAACGCGAAGAGCTGCTGCGATGGCGGCGCCTGCTGCGTGAAGCAGCAGGGTTGCTGTCAAAAAGCCCACAGGTAGTCGGCGGGAAACTTCGCAAATCATCAAAGGTTAGGCCAAGCGAAACCTCCGCGGCGAAAAGCTGCGGAGGTTTTTGCTTTTGCAATTCGCCGTCCGCCGCTAAGGTGTGGCAATGGCGCTCGTCAAAAAGGAACTGTTCATCTGCGACCGTTGTGGCATGCGCAAACGATTGCCGAGCGCCGCTCGCCATTGGTGTGACAACTGCGATTACGGCGGTCATTTCGAAATGCGGCCGGCCCGCGAAAAGAAGCTGGCCCTTTCCGGACGTAATCCGAAAGAGCCACACGCGCCCATTCCGACGCCTCCACCCGCCGCGCCCGATCGGCGGCTTATCTTTTAGTTTCGCTTTCTGCAGACGCAGAAGCAGAAGGCGCTACTGCAGTTTTTCCCTCAGCTCCTTCGCCATCCGCAGAAATTCCTGCGCCACCGCTGAGTCTGCTTTCTCTGCCACGATCGGAATCCCACGATCGCCCGATTCGCGCAGCGGAATATCGATCGGCACTTGGCCAAGCAGCGGCACACGCAGGCGTTTCGCCTCGCGTTCGCCTCCGCCGCTGCCGAAAATTTCGTAACGGTTGCCGTCGTTAGGACATACGAAGTAGCTCATGTTCTCGATCAGGCCGAGCACGGGCACGTTCACTTTCTCGAACATGGACGCGGCTTTGCGCGCATCAATTAGCGCGACCTCTTGCGGCGTGGTGACAATGACCGCGCCTGAGAGGGCGACCGTTTGCACAATGGTGAGCTGAATGTCTCCGGTCCCGGGCGGCAAATCGAGGACCAGAAAATCGAGCTCACCCCATTCCACCTGACGCAAAAACTGCTGGGTGTAGCGCGTCACCATCGGGCCGCGCAAAATCGCTGGCGAGCTGTCGTCGAGCAGAAATCCCATCGACATCAGCTTCAAATCATATTGCTCAATCGGGATGATTTTGTTTTCCGGCGTGGCCATCGGCCGCTCGCGCGAACCAAACATCAACGGGATGCTCGGGCCGTATATGTCGCAGTCGCACAGCGCCGTCTTGGCGCCGGTCTTTTGTAGCGCGAGCGCGAGATTGGCCGCGACGGTGGATTTCCCGACGCCGCCTTTGCCACTGGCCACCGCGATGACATGTTTCACGTCGGGAAGGCGACTCGGTCCGACCGCGGCCCCGGCGCCGGCGGGCGGCGCATGAATATCGATCAAAACCTTCGCGCTCTTCACCCCGCCAAGCGCGGCAAGCACTGACTCGGAGTCGCGCTTGATCGTGGCGGGAATGCTTGGGTCGTTCGTAGCCAGGGCGATCTGCACCCGCACATCGCCGTCGCTGATCTGCACGCCTCTGACCAGGCCGAAGGAGACGATGTCACGTGAGAAGCCCGGGTAACGGACCTGGCGCAAGGCTTCTTTAATCTGATCTTCGGTGAGTGTCATCAGCGGGCGTTAAGCTATGCAAAGCAAGCAGCGGGTAAAGGAGACTGCGCAACTCGTTCTTTGAGGAGTCCGTTTTCTACGCTTGTGGAGGCAGCCGTGCCGGCTGCGCAGGCGGCACGCCTGCCGCCACAGCTTTATTTCTCAGGCGCGTTACGCGGCAACGGCTTCTCGCTATTCGCCAAGGCGTAGGCCGCGACGGCCACCACTGCCGAATTTTCGGCCAGCTCTTTCGGGACAATCTTATCGAGCGTGTCGGCGGCGCTATGATGGTAATTGAAATAGGAGCGGGCATCCTGAATCGGGCTGAATGCCGGGATACCTATCTTCTCCATCGGATTGATATCCGCTCCGCAATGTTCAACCAGGGTTAACATGCCCGCGCCGCTCTCGCGCAGAATGGTCGCCACCGGCTTGAGCATGGATTTGATCTCGGGATTCCACTTGATGTTCAAGCCGAGCGGGTGGCCTGCGCCATTATCTGTTTCCATCACCGCGAAGTGGTTAGGCATATCCTTGGCATAGTCGAGCGCGTACTGTCTCGAGCCGGCCAGGCCATTCTCTTCGTTCATCCAGGCGACCACGCGAATAGTCCGCTTGGGATGCAGTCCCAACTTCTTCACCAGGTTGGCGACTTCCATGGAAACAGCCACCCCCGCGCCATCGTCGATCGCGCCGCGTCCCAGATCCCATGAATCAAGATGACCGGAGACGATCACCACTTGTTCCGGGTGTTCGCTGCCTTGGATGTCGCCGATCACGTTCGCGCTCTCGGCGTCGGGCAGAGTCTGTGGCGTAAGCACCAGCTTCATCTTCACCGGACCTTGGCTAACGAGGTCGGCGATCATGTCTGCGTCCTCCGCGGCGAGGGCAGCCGCAGGAATTTTCGGAATCCCTTCCGTGTATTTCGTCATCCCCGTGTGCGGAAGCCGGTACTCGGCTCCGCCGACGGATCGGATCAGACAGGCAACGCCGCCGTGGTAAGCGATCGCCGACGGCCCTTCGCTTCGGTATTCGACTGCTTCGGCATAGGCCTCGCCGGCCCGGCCTTCCGCCGCCATTTCTCGATCGAACCGATAGTCGAGAAGGATGATTTTCCCTTTTGTCTTTTCTTCCGGGAGCGACTTCAGCTCCGTGAAATTGCGGGCCACGAGCACCTCGGCAGTTAGGCCATCTGCCGGCGTCGCCACACTGCCGCCGAGGGCGCACAGGACCACCTTCTGTGTCGTCTGCGGCCCCTGACCGGGATACTGAGTGAGTTCCGCTCTCTCTTCCCCGCGAACCCAATGCGGCACCATGACCTTCTCGAGGCGGACTTCGCAGCCGAGTTTTTTCAGTTCCTCGCCGACATAACGGACGGCTTCGGCCGCCCCGGGCGATCCGCTCAGGCGTTGTCCGATGTTGTTGGACAGCCAGGCAACCTGCCGCCAGCTATAGTCGCTCGTTAGGGCGGCGTCCCGTAGTTTGACGCAATCGAGCAGGGTTTGATCCGAGAAGACCCGAGGAGTGGAGGTTGGGGCCGGACTCGGTGCAGCGCCTTCGGGCTTAATCGGGTTAGCTGCCAACACCGAAATTCCGGTGGCTATCAGGAGGGGCAACCAAGCCGAGCGCATCCGCAATTGTCCCCGCAAAACGCGCCATGACAAATGCAGCCCGATTCTCGCGCGGCCCTCTTCTGTGGAGCAGCCTTGTCGGCTGCGCAGGCGGCACGCCTGCCGCCACAGCATTACAAAATCGGGCCAAGAGAGCCACCGTATCAAAACACTGCTTTCCGCTTTCCGTTTTCCGATGGCCGCTCTCCGCTTTCGAGTTACTTGAGTCGTCCTTCTTCGAAATCGGTGATGTCGCCGATCGTTTGAATGTCGTCGCGCTCAGCAAGTCCCGCCTCCTGCTTCAGACGATCGCGAACTGCCGTGGCGAAATCGTTCCAGCCATGTTTCAAAATGAAACTGTTCCAGACGACAAGGTCTCCCTCGTTCAAGCGCCGGCCGTTACTATAACACCATTCCAGCATCTCCTCGTCCGAGCCGCCGGCGAGGACGCGCTCCTTCAGGGTGTCGTAATCGATGCGCAAAAAGTTCAGGCAAACCCCGTCCGCCGCCTGCGCCCGCCCCATGTTCCGGTGATACTCCTCCGGTAATTCGCCGCGCGCATGCAGACGGATCTTGTCCAGCAGCCGCGGGAAATATCTCATTCCACCGACCGCGTCTTTCGGACTTTTGGGAAAGTGAGGCATTCCGACTTACCTCATTTCTGGCGCGCTTTCGCCGTTACGGCTTTTTGGCGGCCGGCTTGCCGGTATCGACTGTCGGCGTTCCGTGTCCCGATTTCCTACCGCTGCTCGACGATGCCGCGGCCGGCGACGCTTTCGGCTCGGCTTTTTCCAAGTCGCTGATCATTTGATCGAGGTCTTTTTCCACGTTGGTCGATAGCGAAGCCAGCTTCGCCTGCATCAGCGTCTGCGCTTTCTGCATCACCTCCGGATACTTACTCGCGACCGCCTGACCCGCCGGCGACTTATAGAAGGCGACTACACCGTCGACGTCCTGCTGGGTAAAGGTCTCCTTGTAGCATTGCAGATAGATTGCGCGAATTTTCGCCAGCGAGAGGTCGTCCTGAACAATTTTAGTGAATCTCGTCCGGAATCGATCGACCGCGGCGGTTTGCTCGGAGGTCAGTTGCCGGCCTTGCATTGTCGTTTGGATCTTCTGATCCATCGCCTTGACCAAGCCATCGTTCATCTGGCTAACGGCTTGGGTCAAAAGCTTGTCGACCTGCAGGTAATGCAGCATCTCGCTGACCGACGTGTCGGTCGGCGCTTGCGCCTGGACCGAGACAGCCAGGACAGTCAAAAGGGAGAAAACAATCGCGTATCGCATAGGGGCGAACGCTACGCGTAAATTCCGGATTTTAAAGTCTGTCTGGTCCTTCAGCCCCCGCTCTTCCAGGGAGATTTCAACTGACCTAAATCTCCTAACACCCGCTCGTCCCTACCAACCCGGCAGACTTGTGGTTGCTGTCCGGGCATGTCTTACTCGATCACATGAATCGCATCGCGGGGTTCGCCGCTATAATTCTGATCTTGTCGGGTTCCCCGGCATTTCCGCTACCGAAGCCGGTCGAAAATGAGTTCATCAAAGTCGAGGTCGCCGATCTTGGGTTGGAGATCCCGAAGGGAGACGCCAACGCTCTCCTCTGGTATCCGTTTATGTTTCAGCTGAAGAAGCCGCTCACGTTGACGCGCGTGCTGATTGAAGATGTCAGCGAAAAGACGCCTATCGTCGTAGTCGATGATCGGAAGCCAAACACTTCCAACAGCCGCTGGCGCGGGAACTCTCCGAAACGCGCGGCCACGAAAGAGAACTATCCCTGGCTCTTCAACTTCTTCGATACCAAGCTCGTTTTCCGCATCACGGTCTGGTCAAAGGAACAATCGGAAATGGTCCTCACCCAGAAGGCTAGCTACCCGGGCCGGACCAAGGCCCAGATGATGACGATGCTGGAGCGTCACAAGAAGAAGTAAGGCTTCGCTCACACCGGTCGGGGTACTTCCAGAAGTCGATCAAATCGCTTTCGTTGGAGCTTGGAATTTGGAGTTTGGAGCTTCTCGGCTTTTAGACGAGCCCTTGGTCCATCATCGCGTTCGCGACTTTTAGGAACCCGGCGATGTTCGCGCCATTCACGTAATTGCCCGGCGTGCCATATTTCTCGGCCGTCCGGTAACAAACCTCGTGGATCGTCTTCATTATATTATAGAGACGATTATCCACTTCCTCGCGCGTCCACGAAATGCGCATGCTGTTCTGCGCCATCTCCAGCCCTGAGGTTGCCACGCCCCCTGCATTGGCCGCTTTGCCGGGGCCGAAAAGGATTCCGGCATCTAGGAACCGGTTCACTCCTTCGATTGTGGTCGGCATGTTCGCGCCTTCCGACACCACATAGACTCCATTCTTCAGCAGGTTCGCCGCGTCTTTTCCGCTGATTTCGTTCTGGGTTGCGCTGGGGAAGGCGCACTGCGCCTCGTGATCCCAGAGCGGATTGTAATCGAGCCTGGCATCGTGTGGCGTGAAAACAGCGCCTTTGAACTGGTCGGCGTATTCCGAAATCCGTCCGCGCCGAACATTTTTCAGGTCCATCACGAACCCAAGCTTTTCCCGACTGATCCCTTCCTCGTCGTAAATATAGCCTGCGGAATCGGACAGGGTGACTGGTTTAGCTCCTAACGAATTCAGTTTTTCCACGGTGTACTGGGCCACGTTGCCGCTTCCGGAAACGAGGCAGGTCTTGCCTTTCAAACCTTCCTTCCGCGCTTTCAACATTTCTTCCGCGAAATAGACCGCGCCGTAACCGGTCGCCTCCGGCCGAATGACTGAGCCGCCCCAGGTCAGGCCCTTGCCCGTCATAACCCCGGTAAACTCATTGCGCAGCCGCTTATACATCCCGAACATGTAGCCGATCTCGCGCGCTCCAACGCCGATGTCACCGGCCGGAACATCGGTGTCCGGCCCGATGTGCCGAAACAGCTCCGACATAAAGGCCTGGCAGAAGCGCATGACTTCGAAGTCGCTCTTCCCTTTGGGGTCGAAGTCGGCCCCGCCTTTGCCGCCGCCCATCGGCAGAGTCGTTAGGGCATTCTTGAACACCTGCTCGAAGGCGAGGAACTTCAGGATGCCGAGATTCACGCTCGGATGAAAACGCAGCCCGCCTTTGTAGGGCCCGATCGCGCTGTTCATCTGGATGCGGAAGCCGCGATTGACATGGAAATTGCCGGCGTCGTCGCGCCAAGGGACGCGGAACATGATCACGCGCTCGGGCTCGATGATTCGTTCGAGGATCTTGTGCTCCCGGTATTCCGGATGTTCTTCGAGCACGAGTGCGAGGGACTCGGCCACTTCCTGGACCGCTTGGTGAAACTCGGGCTCGGCCGGATTCTTCGCCTTTACCTCGGCCATCAGCCCGGCCACGTAATCTTTCATGAGGGCCATCCGCGACTAGTGTAACTTGCTGGTCAAGCCGGGTTTGGCGCCTTCCGGATGCTCAGCGCTTGCCGTGAGGAGCCGCAAGCAATGTCGAAGCTCGAAAGTTGAACGCCGAAGGAATTCCCCAATGGCCCAATTCCGAATGGGAGGCACGGCCCCAGGCGAAGCTGCCAAATCGCGCTGGCCCCTTCGACATTCGGCGCTTCGGAATTCCTTCGTCATCCGTCATTCCGACTTCGTCATTTGTTAGTTACCCACATCCTTCCGCCGATTCGGCCGCGTAAGTCTATTAATGCCAGACCCGGAAACGATGAAGCGCGTCCGCGAGGATCGCCGCGAAGGTAAATCAACCTCAACCCAGGCGGGCGAGTTCGTCCGCGAGGAGATGGAACACATCCGGGAAGGCAAACACGGCGCGCGCTCAGCCAAACAAGCCATCGCCATTGGTTTGTCGAAGGCCCGCCGTGCCGGAGTCGACCTGCCAGCGACCAAAACCTCGTCCCGCAAAGTGAAGAAGCAGGCGAAGCGCGACCTCGCCAAAGGCAAAGCGCACAAAAAGCCGTCGCGCAAACGATCACAGGCCGCCGAACGGCGACTCAAAAAGGAGCCGCACTCCGCCGCGTCCCATCGCGCTCTTTCGCGCCAAGCTCACAAGGCCGCCCGAAAACGCAGCGCGGCCGATCGTTCGCGCGCCGCGAAAAAAGCCGCCAGAACCAGGAAGCGAAGTCATTAACCACGGATTACGCGGATTGACACGGATTTAGAGATATAGAGACCACGAAGCCCACGCAACTATAGGGCGGCGACGCTTCGCCGCCGTCCACGCCGCAACCGAAATAACAACTGCAATCAATTTATGGCATCGAAAAAACAAAAAGCCGCCGCTCGCAAAAACATCAAGAAAGCCGCAAAGGCCGCGAAGAAGAAAAAAACGATTAGCCATCTCTCTAAAAAAACTCGTTCCGCTCTCGGCAAAGAAGGCGCCAAAGCCGCGAAACGAAAACGGCACTGAAGTAAACGAACCGCGGATTACGCAGGTTTTATAGCCTGCTAATCCATCTTTGATCCTTGTGCCTCGGGAGGAAATTAATCGTCCCTATTCGTGTTCATTCATGGTTAATGAAATCCGGGTAAATCCGCGCAATCCGCGGTTAAGAATTCCGACTTTCCGGGTTAATCTTCCTATATGAGCGCCGAAGATTCGCCCAAAGTCCCACAGGTCCGTACCGGACAAACCGAGACCAAGCTTTCCAAGGACGAATTCCTTCTTCGCTGGCGCCAGAACTTTTACGACCCGGCCTTCGAGAAACGCGAGGATGCGCTGCATGCCCTCGGCGAAATCGCCTGGCAAGCCTATGACGATTCCCGGAAATCACCCCGCACTCGCAAAGCCGGCCCCGGCTTCGCCGACCCGGAATTTGAAGTCTCTATCGAATGGCTCGATGCCCGAGAGAAGATCAGCGCTGCGCAAAAACAGCACGATTCCGCGAAAAGCTCGCGCGTCCTGCTCATTTGCGCCTCGCCACGGACTGACCAGACCTGTCCGAGCGAGATGTCGAAGACATTTCGCCTAACCAAATGCGCGCAGGAGGTTTTCGCTGAAGCCGGCGAGGTCGAGGTCGACCTGCTCGACCTGAGCCGGCTCACTGCCGAATACGGGCGCATCATTTATCCCTGCAAAGCATGTGTTTCGACTGCCATGCCACTGTGTCACTGGCCCTGCAGTTGTTATCCGAACCATTACATGGGCCAGACCCAGGATTGGATGAATGACATTTACCCGCGCTGGGTGGGCGCACATGGCATCATGATCGTGACCCCGGTGCACTGGTACCAGGTCCCAAGCACGTTTAAGCTCATGATGGACCGGCTCGTCTGCGCCGATGGCGGAAACCCCGACATCAGCAGCACGCACGGCAAGGAACCCAAAGAAGCGAAGGCGCTCGAGCTGGAAGGCTGGAATTATCCACGGCATTTGGCCGGGCGTGCCTTTTCCGTCGTCGTGCACGGCGATGCGGAAGGCGCCGATTCCGTTCGTCGCGCGCTGCACGACTGGCTTTCCGATATGAAGCTTTTTCCGGCGGGGGAATCAGCGGTTTTCGACCGTTATATCGGTTACTACGAGCCGTACGCGACCAGCCACGAAGCTTTGGACAAAGACGAAGCACTCTTCGAAGAAACGCGGAACGCCGCGCGAGCGCTGATCACTGCAATGTCGGATCTACGCAAAGGCATTCGTCCGCCCGACAGAAGCCTGAAGGATCCGAGGCCAAAGTAATTTCAGCCGGGCCCACAGAGAGCGCCGAGCAGGAGTCGCTTGGGAGTCGGGCTGCGGTGCCGCCCGGGCCGAAAATCATCGACATTTTCCAGAAAAACTGGAACGATCTTGCCCTGTCGATGAACTTCCTTCGCTGGTCCCGAAGCTTCCTGTTCTGTCTCGCGCTCACCCCGGCACTCGCGCTCGGCGGGAACGATTACCCGACCGCGTTAGCCTTGGATCATTGGGAGAACGTCGTCGTTACCGGCCAATCCCAGGGTCTCGGCACCGGCGCCTTCGATTTCGGAACGGTTAAATACGACGGATCGGGGAACCGCCTCTGGACCCGGCGCTACGACGGTCCCCTCTCGGCCAGTGATCAGGCCTACGCAGTTGCGACCGATGGGACGGGCAACGTTTACGTCACCGGCTCCTCCACCGGCGTCGGAACAGGGCTCGATTACGCGACCATCAAAATGGATTCGGCGGGAAACGTGAAATGGATCAGGCGTTTCAACGGGTTCGGGAATGGCGACGACATCGCGCGAAGCATTGCGGTGGATTCCGTAGGCAATGTTTACGTGACCGGCAGCTCCTTTTCGCCGGCCGGCCGCCTCGATTTCCTGACCATCAAATATAACTCCAGCGGAAACGAGATGTGGACGGCGCGCTGCAGCGGAGCGGTCGGCGACGACATCGGCCGCGTCGTGGCGGTGGACGGGAACGGCAACGTTTACGTCACCGGCAGTTCGCTTTCTTCGCAGGGGCTGGATTATCTGACCGCGAAATACGATTCCAACGGCACTCTTCGCTGGACCATGCGCTACGACGGACCGGCCAGCGGCAACGACGTTCCCGTGGCCATGGTGCTCGACGCGAGCGCGAATGTTTATGTCACCGGCAGTTCGCTCGGCGCCGGCAGCGGCAACGATTACGCCACCATCAAATACGATTACAACGGAAACCGCAAATGGGTGGCGCGTTTCAACGGACCAGCCAATTACAATGACGAAGCCTGGGCGGTCGCGGTGGATGGCTATGGTAATGTTTTCGTAACCGGCGGCTCCTACGGCATCGGCGGATCGGTCTCGGATTACCTAACGATCAAATACGACTCGGGCGGACGGATTGTTTGGACCGCGCGCTACGATGGACCGGTCAGCGGAGAAGATATCGGGACGGCGCTGACCATCGATAACACCGGCAACGTGTTCGTCACCGGCAGTTCACTCGGCTTCAACTCGGGGCGCGACTTCGCCACCATCAAATATAACTCAAGTGGGATGCGACAATGGGTCTCGCGCTTCAATGGATTCGGCAATGCGGAAGACAAAGCGGTGGCGATTGCGGTCGGCCCGATGTCCGGCAATGTCTACGTAACCGGTTCTTCGTTCGGCCTCGCCGGAAATCCGGATTACGTAACCATGAAATACAATCCCAGTGGAATGCAGCAGTGGGTGCGCAGTTTCGATGGACCGTAGGCCGACTGTGTCGCGCCTCAATTTCGAATGTCGAATTTCGAAGCAATTCCAAATCCCGAATGTCCAAAAGTCAGGAGAGTACGCTAGACACACGCGGTCGGCCATAATTCCGGCTAGCACGCTAACCACTCTTCTGTAGCGGCGGTCTCTGACCGTCGCACTCTTCGCGCCGCACTCCCGCGCGTTCGGCCTAACGAACTACCTTCATCAACGCCTTCACCCGCTCCAGCTCCACCGGATTTGCCGGATCGCCATCCTTCTTCAGCGACGTCCCGACGATAAACCCATCCGCCGCATCGAATTGCTTGATCGTTTCCGCGGTAATCCCGCTGCCGATGAACACCGGTGTTTGACGCGCGAACTTCTTCACCTCGCGCACCTTGTTCGGATCGGTCTTCTTCCCGGTGCCCGCCCCACTCACAATCACCGCGTCCGCCAGGGCGCGCTCGATCAAGTCGTCCACCTCATCCTGTAGCGGGCGCGGCGCCAGCGGCGCCGAATGCTTCACGTCTACATCGGCGAAGATCTTAATCTCTTCCGCTTTCAGGTTGGCGCGCGCGCGCAAAAGGTCGTGCGCGATTCCCTGGATCAATCCCTGGTCGGTCACCCGCGCGCCCGAAAGAATGTTGACCCGGATAAAATCGGCTCCGCTGGCGTGGGCGACGGCGAGCGCGCTGATGCCGTCGTTCCGCAGAACATTGATCCCCAGCGGTAAGCTGGTTTTCTTGCGCACGATGTTCGCGATCTCGGTCATCGCCTCCGCCACGGCGGCCGGGACGCGGCCGGGATAGAATGGCACGTCGCCGAAGTTCTCCATCATCAAACCATCCACCCCGCCCGCTTCGAGCGTATCGACGTCCTTAAGAACAAAGCGCCGAATGTCCGGGAGGGTCAGCTTTGACAACGGGGCGCCTGCCAGGGCCGGCAAATGCAGCATGCCGATCACGACTTTCTTCTTGTTCGCCCAGCTCGGGTGCAGTCCGCTCATCGGTCGATTCTAACCACCAATTAACATGAATGAACACGAATGTTTCCCGCGCGCGACTGCGCTCTTTGCTGTCATTCCGAGCGTGGGAGCGAGAGAAATCCCGCGTCGGAGTGGAAATTGCATCAGCGGCCCAGGAGGAGCGCCGCGCCCGAGCTTTGAAGCAACAGGACGGCGGGAGCCGTCTTAATCCGCCCGGCCCGTAGCGAAGCGACTGTTTGATGGGGCAATCGAAACCGGTCCGGCTACCAACGGGAACGTAATGGACACGAATCCGACCTCCTTGCTGTGGCGGCAGCCGTGTCGGCTGCACTCCATTGTGTAAATTCTGTAATTCTGTCAAAAAATTGTTCCTGCGTGCCTGCTTTCCTAATTAGTCTTTCCCGTCATGCCCTATTCCGGTTCCTGCTACTGCGGTGCGGTCACGCTCGAAGCCAGCGGTGACCCCGTCGACATGGGCTACTGCCACTGCGCGAACTGCCGGAAATATTCGGGTGCGCCAGTGGCCGCCTTTACTCTCTGGAAGGCGGACCAGGTCAAAGTCACGCAAGGCGAGGAGATGCTGGGCACCTTCACCAGCAGCGACATCAGCAACCGGATCTACTGCATCGAATGCGGCACCCACTTAATCGTGGATCACCCGACCCTTGGCCTAACCGATATCCGAACCCCTCTTTCGGGCCTGACTTTCAAACCCTCCGTTCACCTGAACTATTCCGAGACAGTGCTCCCAATCAAAGACGGCTTACCCAAACTGGAAGACTTTCCTTCGGAAATCGGCGGCTCCGGTAAAACCCTCCCGGAATGACCGCGGAGCTGGAAGCACCAACATCCAACATCCAGAGAAGCTTCAATAACCAAACTCCAATTAGCCGCTAGACGTCACCTTGGACCCGTTAAGCTAGTTATCTGCGGTGTCCCTTTTTTGGTTTTGTGGTTTCCAAATTCAATCCGTCTCCTTCAATCCCAATCCCGTTAATCCTGTAAATCCCGTCTAGTTCGCTCCTGATTCCTATTATGAACAAATTCCGAATCTCGATTGCGTTAGTCTGCGGCTTCCTTGCGTTAGTCACCGCTTCGATCGCGCTCGCACGGACCTCCAAGCAGAAGATCTCCGGTTGCAACACCGACCTGGTTCAATGCGACAACCGCTGCCAGAAATATTACGGCGTCACTAGAGAGGTCTGCGAACATTCCTGCCTTGATACCTGGAACGCGTGCATGGACAAAGCCGGTGCACCCAAGGCGAACCGTTGGAACCCGCTTAAGCACCGCGGCATCGATAGCGGCCGCGCGCCAAATACGGGGACCCGGGTGAATCCAACTCCGACCCCGCCAAAGATCAGCACCGGCGAGAAAGGGGTCTCCGGCAAACCCCTAACCAAAGGCCCATCGGCCACGCCCACGCCAACCCCATCGCATCGGCCCGTTTCGAACGGCCCCGGCTCCAAGCCGCCGTCGAAAAATTAGGACGAGTCTTCCTGTAGCGGCGGTCTCTGACCGTCGCGCTCTTTGCCCCTAAGAAAATAAATCCCAGATCTGATCTAGGCAGGATCTACCGAACTTACAGGATCGGGATCCAAGCCAGAAGGCCGCCGCTTAATACTGTTAATTCTGTCTAGTTAGTCTTCGTCTTCCGAAAATACAGGGATTCAATTTGGAAACCCAAAAACCAGAAACTTTCCCCAAGGGAGGACTAGACAGGATTTACCGGATTCACAGGATTGGGATCCAAGCTTAATAAGGTTAGCCGGATCCATCTCTGAATTCGTTTCATTCTGTTAATCTTGTTAATTCTGTCTACTTCGTCTTCTCCGCTGAATCCTGTTAATCCTGTTAATCCCGTCTAGTTCGGCCGCCGGAAGCACCAACTTCAACCTTCAACATCCAACCTCCAACATCCAGAGAAGCTTCAATAACCAAACACCAATTGGCGCGCTAGACGTTCACCTTGGAGGTTGAGGCTTGGTTATTCTCTGGAGCTTGGATGTTGGTTCTTGGTGCTTACGCCGCTTGCGGCGTCGTATCCGTCACCACCAGCATCCGCTGTGACGCGAACTTAAAGATGACGAAGCAAACGCCGGCACCGGCGGCGAGCCCGGCATGCAAGAGCCAGAACTTCGGAGTCGGCATGGTCGATAAGAGAGCGCCGATCCAGCCGACCATTTTGTTGGCGGCGAAGAAGGCCAGGTAATAGAGACCAATCACGGTCGCGCTCACCGCCTTGGGCGCGTACTTGGCGAACAAGGCCAGGCCAACTGGCAAGAGGTGCGCGAAGCCGATGCTGTTGATAAAGTGAAACGCCACCGGCCAGAACAGACCAATCTTGTGTCCGGGCGCCTGGGTGGTCGCGGCGATGAACAAACACATCATCCCACCAATCGAGAAAATTGAGCCGATGATGATCTTGGTGATCTCGTCCGGTTCCTTCCAATGTTTGCCGTACCAGCGATAAAAGAGCGCGACAATGGCGAGGAAACTGACCGAAACGATTGCGTCGAGCGTCACCAGCCACGTGGTTGGCACCTTGCGACCAAAGAAATTTAGGTCGAACTGCTGGTCGCCCCAGACCAGGTAAGCATTAAAGATCTGGTTGTTAGGCACAATCGCGACTGCCAATACCGGGATGAGCAGGATCAGCGCGATCACCGCCTTCCATTCCGTTGAAGTGAGCTTCTGCTTCTTCTGTAGCGGCTGTCTCTGACTGCCGCTCGTTCCCAAGCCTCGGTGAACGCGAGATACCAGAGTCCCTTGGGATGACCGAACAGCTCCGGGGCGTGTTCTTCGCCGGTCAGCGGCGCTGCATCCTCCGGCTCAGCCACAGCAGTCATAGGGCGAAAATGCTAAACCACGAATGGACACGAAGGAACACGAATCCAGTAACTAGGACGAAACGCCTCCCTCACTCCTACTCGTGCTCCTAATCGTAATCGTAATCGTAATCACTTAACCGCGGATTACGCGGATTAGCCACTTCCGTAGCGGGCGGTTTGAAAGCCCGGCCTCGCACCGAGAACCGGGTGCTGCGTTACGGCTGACCGTCGCACTCTAACGACGCCTTATCGCACCTTTTAACCACGAATGAACACCAATGGACACGAATGTCCGACCGATTGGTCTAAAGCTAAGGCTCTGTCCCCTAATCCGCGTTAATCCGTTTAATCCGCGGTTAAACTTTTTGATAAGGAGCAGGAGCTCGCCACCGCGAGTGTTCCACAGGAGAAAGCAGCAGTGATTCTATCGTTCTGCTAACCCCATTCGTGTCCATTCGCGTTAATTCGTGGTTAAAATTCCCTACTCCACGACCTTCTCCACGACCTCTGCGGTGAAATCGGCCTTTTAACCACGAATGAACACCAATGGACACGAATGTCCGACCGATTGGTCTAAAGCTAAAGCTGTCCCCTAATCCGCTTAATCCGTTTAATCCGCGGTTAAAATTCCTGATCAGGCGCTCGCCACGGCGAGTGTTCCACAGGAGAAGCAGTGATTCTATCTTTCTGCTGACCCCATTCGTGTCTATCCGTGTTAATTCGTGGTTAGAACAGCTCCTGGCTTCGCGGTTTCAACCGCCGCCAATCCGTAATCCGCTCAATCCTGTCTAGAACTCTCCTGCCTTTGCGACCTTTGTGTCCGTTGTGTGAAGATCTTCCGCCTGCGGCAGAAACGGCGCGAACACCTCGAGCGACCGCGTCGGAATAGTGGCGGTAACGTGCGTCACATCACCTTCGTAATGGACCTCCTGCACCGTTCCCTCGCGATGCAATCGCGCTAACAAATCACCCCGGGCCGCGGGCACGCGCAGCTCAACTGAGATCGTTCCGCGCGCGACGAATTCCGAGATCCGCTCGATAAGCTCATCCATACCTTCGCCGGTTTGGATCGAAACGAAGACTGCGTCCGGGAAATGCCGGCGCAAATCGGGCAGGACAAGTTCGTCCGTCACTTTGTCGACCTTGTTAAAGACCACGAGCATCTGGCGAATATCGGCGTCGAGATCCTTCAAGACCTTCATGGTGGTGTTATAGAACTCCATGACGTCGTGCTGCGACGCGTCGAGCACGTGAATCAGGAAATCCGAGAGAGCCGCTTCCTCGAGCGTGGCTTTGAACGCTTCGACCAGCTGGTGCGGCAGGTTGCGCACAAATCCGACGGTATCGGTGAGGAGCAGGGGCTGCTTGTTAGGCAGCGCGATCTTTCGGGTGGTCGTGTCGAGCGTGGCGAAAAGTTTATTCTCCACCAAAACGTCCGCACCGGTTAGTCGCCGCAGGAGCGATGATTTGCCAACATTGGTGTAGCCGACGATCGCCGCGTTCGGGACGGGCGCGCGTTTCCGATCTTTCCGCTGGGTAGCGCGCGCGCTGCGCACTTCTTCGAGTTCGCGTTTCAAGCGGTCGATCTGTAACCGGATCTTGCGTTTATCCTGTTCCAGCTGGCTTTCACCTTCGCCCTTTGCCCCGATGCCGCCGCCCTGTTGTCCAAGGTGACTCCACGCTCTGGTTAGGCGCGGGAGCGAATATTGCATCCGGGCGAGATCGACCTGGATGCGCGCTTCGCGCGTTTGCGCGCGCGCCCCAAAGATATCGAGAATGATCTCCTGCCGATCGGCCACGGTGACGCCCGCCAGTTCTTCCCAGTTCCGCTGCTGCGAAGGCGAAAGGTTGTTGTCGAAAATGAGCACATCGCATTCGTGCTCTTTCGCGAGGTCGACAATCTCCTGCGCCTTACCCGATCCAATCAGGTAGCGCGCATGATTTTCCCGATGATAAACCAGCTTCCGCTCAATCACCGGAATCCCAAGAGTCGCAACGAGTTCCTCCAATTCCTCGAGCAAACTCTGCGCATGCGCCTCATTGTTGGCGTCCGTAAACGCCCCAATAAGGAGCGCCCGCTCAGTCATCTTCGCCTTCTGTTTAATCTCAAACATCCCGGGACAATATAGCTCCAACTGTAGCGGCGGTCTCTGACCGTCCCACTCAGACTTCTGTGGAGGCAGCCGTGCCGGCTGCGCAACCTTTCGCGACCGCGGATTACGCGGATTTTCGCGGATTTCGATAGGATCGTCGTCGGCCTGGCTGTCCAATCGCGGATGACGCCTAATTCAGATAGCGCGGATTTGATTTTCCCGCGGCGGCGGGAACCCCCCGTTTCAACCTGCAGCGGCGGGCTATGACCGCCGTGCCGCGAAGGACGTTCTCAATCCCTGTCCTTGTGAGGTTTCGGTGGGGTCGAACTCTGCCTGGATTTCTTCTCACCCTTGCCCGCAGGCACGAGATGCACCGCAACCGGGTTTGGATAAAGGGAGTTATACGCGCCAGTGCCCGCGTCTACTCCCAACCCGATGACGCCGCCGATCAGGGCGTTGCCGGCCATGGCAGTTCCACCGGTTCCACCGATCTTGCTTTGGACAGTAACCGTCTGAGGCACGAACCCAGGCTTGCTCACGGTTACGAGAAAAGGATCAGTGCGCCGCATCTTAACGAAAGTGGCGGGAGTCACTCCCTTCTCGCCCGTAGAAAGAGCCACATTCGCGCCGGACGGCTCGCTCGTGACACTGAGCTTGTCATGCACTCCTCGCGTGATGGTCGCGCACGACGTGAAAAGGACAGGGAGCAATAAGAAGAGATAGGTTTTCATGAGTTTATTTGGGGATTGAAGCGGCCGGTTGGTTAGGCAGCGATACGCCTTCATATCGGTTTGCAACGGCCGTTGCAAGCAGATGAATTAGCCGAGACTCGCTAGGCGCAGACCGGAATGAAGACTAACTTCTTGCCGATCAGTCACGGCTATGCCGATTGTTTGCCCAGGTGAAGATCATACGGACGCCGCGCGCGCAAACCGTGCGGCGTCTTCGCGCGCCGGCCTCCGACGGAAACCGATTTTCACTGCGGTCTTTCCGCACGTCAACATGGCATCTACGAACATGAGACCAAGGCGGATGGAACGCGCGTAGCAACGCGCAAGCCCGATGGCTATTTCGCTATGATGCGCGATTTCATTCGCACCGGACGCATTGGCAAAGAGTTCCTGTGTCTTCATTTCGTGAAACAAAGTGAGCAATCTGTGCGGATTCTTATTACTCCATGCCGCCATTCCGCCGCCGCGCGAGCAGCAATGGATGGAGTGCTAGAGACGGCTCGACAGAGTCTCGCCCCACCGCGATCTGATCTAAAACAAAACGGCCGGGTCGTGAGACCCGGCCGCTGTAAGTGTTCGTGCTTGGTGGACTCTTAGTAGTCCATGCCGCCCATGCCGCCCATTCCGCCGCCGCCGGGCATTGGAGGAGTCTTTTCCTTCTCCGGGAGCTCGGTGATGATGGCTTCGGTGGTGAGGAGAAGGCCGCTGATCGAGGCGGCGTTCTGAAGAGCCGAACGCGTCACCTTGGTCGGATCGACGACGCCCGCTTTCACGAGGTCGACGTATTCGCCGGTGGCGACGTTGTAGCCTTCAGCGCCTTTGCGCTTCTTCACTTCCTGCACGATGAGCGCGCCTTCCTGGCCGGCGTTGTCGGCCAGCTGACGGAGCGGCTCTTCGATCGCGCGACGCACAATTTGCACGCCGACAGCTTCGTCGCCTTCCACGTCTTTCAGGTTATCGAGCGCTTTCTGCGCACGGATCAGAGCAACACCGCCACCAGGGACGATGCCTTCTTCAACCGCCGCGCGAGTCGCGTGCAACGCGTCTTCCACGCGCGCCTTCTTCTCTTTCATTTCCGTCTCGGTGGCTGCGCCAACGTTCACGACCGCAACGCCGCCGGCCAACTTGGCCAGACGTTCCTGCAGTTTCTCGCGATCGTAGTCGCTCGTCGTCTCTTCAATCTGACGACGGATCTGTGAGACGCGCCCGCTGATGTCAGCTTTCTTGCCTTCGCCTTCAACAATGGTGGTGTTCTCCTTGTCGATGGTGACGCGCTTGGCTTTGCCGAGGTCCTCGAGCTTGATGTTCTCAAGCTTGATGCCGAGGTCTTCGGTGATGCATTGACCGCCGGTCAGCACCGCGATGTCTTCCAGCATCGCCTTGCGACGATCACCGAAGCCGGGAGCCTTGACCGCGGCGACCTGCAAGGTGCCGCGCAGTTTGTTCACGACCAGAGTCGCGAGCGCTTCGCCTTCCACGTCTTCCGCAATGATGAGGAGCGGACGACCAGCCTTCGCCACTTTCTCGAGGAGCGGGAGCATGTCCTTCAGGCTCGAGATTTTCTTCTCGTGGATGAGGATGTAGGCGTTATCGAGCGCCACTTCCATCGCTTCCGCGTTGGTCACGAAGTAGGGCGAGAGATAACCCTTGTCGAACTGCATGCCCTCGACCACGTCGAGCGTGGTGTCGATGGAGCGCGCTTCTTCGACAGTGATCGTGCCGTCCTTGCCAACTTTGTCCATGGCGTCGGCAATGATTTCGCCGATCGTCTTGTCCCAGTTAGCCGAAACGGTCGCGACCTGCGCGATCTCGGTCCGATCACTGACTTTCTTGGAGATCTTCTCCAGTTCTTTCGTGATCGCTTCGACGGCCTTGTTGATGCCGCGCTGCAACGAGGTCGGGTTCGCACCCGCGGTTACGTTGCGCAGACCTTCCTTATAGATCGACTCGGCCAGGACCGTTGCGGTCGTGGTGCCGTCACCGGCAATGTCGGAGGTCTTGGAAGCGACTTCGCGCACGAGCTGGGCGCCCATATTTTCATACGGATCTTCCAGCTCGATCTCCTTGGCCACGGTCACACCGTCTTTGGTGATGGTCGGGCTGCCGAATTTCTTATCGAGAATGACGTTGCGTCCGCTCGGCCCGAGGGTGGCCTTGACGGCGCGCGCCAGTTTCTCGACGCCACGCAGCAATGCGTGCCGCGCGTTTTCATCGAATTGTAATTGTTTAGCTGCCATAATTTAAACTAGTTGAGAGTTGTTAGTTGAGGGTTTAGGGACTAACCGATGATGCCGAGGATGTCGTCCTCGCGCATGATCAGGTAACTGTCGCCGTCGATTTTGATTTCAGTGCCGCCGTATTTGGAGATCAGCACCTTGTCCCCTTTTTTCACGGTGAACTCAACTTTCTTGCCGTTGTCGTCCACTTTGCCCGTGCCGAGAGCGATCACTTCGCCCTCTTGCGGTTTTTCCTTGGCGGTATCGGGGATGATGATCCCGCCCTTTTTCACTTCCTGCTCTTCGAGCGGCTGCACTAGCACCCGGTCGCCGAGCGGTCT
Source organism: uncultured Verrucomicrobiae bacterium (assembly GCA_963746035.1). Taxonomy (GTDB): domain Bacteria; phylum Verrucomicrobiota; class Verrucomicrobiia; order Chthoniobacterales; family UBA10450; genus JBBRDU01. The sequence goes on from CAVUZN010000004.1 coordinate 444,591, forward strand.
GACATTAACTTTTGCCATAATTGTATGAGGTTTGGTTTCTTTGGTTGAGCCGGCGATCCCGCGGGGGGGCGAGACGACGCCGGCAAATTGTTGGGGTTAGCGGAACCGAAAGTGTCGCGGCGAGGGCGCCGCGACCGGCGTGCGAGGCGCACGCCCTCCCCGATCGGGGACTGACGCGCACTTCGCAGATACCATTCGGTTCATAAATTTCAATTACGATTCACGAATCTCGTTTTAACGGTTCAACGCGAACTACTTCTTCTTCTCTTCGTCAACGACTTCGAACTCGGCGTCGACCACGTCTCCGTCGCGCTTCGGCTGTTCAGCGCCGCCCCTCGACTGTTGCTCGGGACCAGGCTGAGGACCGCCGGCGCCCCCTGACGCCCCGGCACCGGCAGAAGCTGAAGCCTGTTTGTAGAGTTCTGCGCTGACGTCCTGAAACTTGTTCTGCAGATCGTCGTAGGCGCGCTTGATCGCGTCGGTGTCGTTACCCTTGAGGGCTTCGCGCACGGCCGCGATGGCGTCTTCGACCTGCTTCTTCTTGTCGCCAGGCACCTTGTCGCCAAGATCCTTCAGCTGCTTCTCGCTTTGGTAAGCGAGCATGTCAGCGTTGTTCTTGATCTCGATCGCTTCCTTCGCCTTCTTGTCTTCCTCGGCGTGCGATTCCGCCTCGCGCTGCATTTTCTCGATCTCTTCCTTGGAAAGACCTGAGCTGCCGGTGATGGAGATTTTCTGCTCCTTGCCAGTGCCAAGATCCTTGGCCGAGACATGCAGGATGCCGTTCGCGTCGATGTCGAAAGTCACTTCGATCTGCGGAACGCCACGCGGCGCGGGCGGGATGCCATCGAGATGGAATGTCCCAAGATTTTTGTTGTCGCGTGAAAGCGGACGTTCGCCTTGCAGCACCTTGATCTCCACGCCGGGTTGATTGTCGCTGTAGGTCGAAAAGATCTGCGACTTTCGCGTCGGGATGGTGGTGTTGCGCGGAATCATCGGCGTAGCCACCCCACCGGCGGTTTCAATCGCCAGCGTCAGCGGAGTCACGTCTAACAAGAGGACGTCTTTGACGTCGCCCTTGAGCACGCCGCCCTGGATGCCGGCGCCGATCGCGACCACTTCATCCGGGTTTACGCCTTTGTGCGGTTCCTTACCGATCAACTGCCGAGCCGTCTCAACGACTTTCGGCATACGAGTCATACCGCCAACGAGCACCAGCTCGTTAACTTCTTTCTCGCTCAGTTTCGCGTCAGCCAGGCAATCCTTGACCGGCTTGATCGTGCGCTGGAAGAGATCGTCGCAAAGTTGCTCGAGCTTGGCCCGAGTCAGCTTCTTCTGAATGTGTTTCGGACCGCTCGCGTCCGCGGTAACGAACGGCAGGTTGATCTCGTACTCCTGGGTGGAGGAGAGCGCGATCTTCGCCTTTTCCGCCTCTTCCTTGATGCGTTGAATCGCATCCGGCTGCTTGGTCAGGTCGATCCCGCTGTCGTTCTTAAATTCGTTAACGATCCAATCCATGATGCGCGCATCCCAATCGTCGCCGCCGAGGTGCGTATCGCCATTGGTCGCTTTGACTTCGAAGACGCCATCGCCGATTTCGAGCACCGAAATGTCGAAGGTGCCGCCGCCAAGGTCGTAGACCGCGATCTTTTCGTCCTTCTTTTTGTCGAGACCGTAGGCCAGCGAAGCCGCAGTAGGTTCGTTGATGATGCGCAGGACTTCCAAGCCTGCGATTTTACCCGCGTCCTTGGTGGCGTTGCGCTGCGAGTCATTGAAATACGCGGGGACGGTGATGACCGCCTGCGTAATTTTTTCGCCTAGCTTCGCTTCCGCGTCGGCTTTGAGCTTCGCCAAAATCATCGCCGAAATTTCCGGCGGCGAAAACGTTTTGCGTTCGCCGTTCACTTCCACCTGCACGTGAGCGTCGCCATTGGCGGCTTTCACGATTTTGTAGGGGACACGATGTTCTTCTTCGTGGACTTCATCGAACTTGCGGCCCATGAAGCGCTTGATCGAGAAAACTGTGTTCGAGGGGTTGGTGACGGCCTGACGTTTGGCGGCCTGGCCGACGAGCCGCTCGCCATTCTTGGTGAATGCGACAACAGAAGGCGTCGTGCGTGCGCCTTCGCTGTTTTCTAAAACTACGGGGTCGCCACCCTCCATGACGGCCATGCAGGAGTTGGTGGTGCCCAAATCGATACCTAAAACTTTAGCCATATAATAAAGAGTCCTTTCCGGCCGAGCTGTTCGGCCGGTTCTACCTCTAGCATGCCATGAGCCGATGGGGGTGATCGTCGCAAGTAGCTAATGATTAGTCAGATATGTAAACTGGGAAGCGCCGATTCTGTGACACGATGGCACAGCTTACCGCGACAGGGTGCGACAGCTCGTTCCGATTTCGCCCGCACCTCTTCCCCATACTCGTGCTCGTGCTCGTGCTCCTAATCGAATTCACCGCGTTCGATTACGATTACGAGTAGGAGCAGGAGGCGCTCGCCATTCGGAGTTCGTCGTTGGTCATTCGTCATTCCGCGCCTCTGAGGCGCGGCAGGTGCTTTTATACGGTGGAAATCGAAAAATGGAGACGGGGACTCCGACAGCTACCACGGCGGCGGCGCCGACTGATATCACTTTTGCCTGCGTTCACTGCGCATCGGCCCTGGTGGTGGACGCTGCTGCCCGCGGCATGACGCTTGAGTGTCAGCGTTGCGGTCAGCCGACCCCTGTCCCGGACATTCCCACGCAGCCGGCCAACGAGTCGGAGCGGGAAAAGAAACTGGGCGATTTAAATCGGCAGCTGCGCGAGAACGAATCGCAGCGGACTGAGATCACGACTTACATCAACCAGCTCAGCATTCAGCTGCATCGCTGGCAATTGCGTTTACAGACCTTGAACGAGCGGAAGAAGGAGTTGGAGGGAGAGGTTAGGAAACTGGAGTGACGAGTAAGGGAGTCGTGGAGTAATGGGAAATTGTAGCGGCGGTTTATGACCGCCGTTTTGCTTTGCAGACGACGTCGTTAGAGGTCGCGATTGTCCACCATCAGTCCAGTTCTGCATCACTCCAAGACTCCAAGCGAGAGCGTCGGCTCGACAGAGTTTGAAAGCCTGGCCGCTCCTTCACCCGCGTTGCAGCGCCCTGCCTTTTTTGTAGAGTAACGCGTGCGGCAGTACCATGATCTCCTCCGGCTTGTCCGGGAGAATGGGAAGGAACGCACGGATCGCACCGGTGTGGGCACACTGTCCGTTTTCGGTGCGCAGGCGCGCTTTGATCTGCGCGAAAGTTTTCCGCTCCTAACGACCAAGAAGCTTCATCTGCGCTCGATCATTCACGAGCTGCTCTGGTTCCTTAAAGGCGACACCAACATTCGTTACCTGAACGAGAATAAAGTCACGATCTGGGACGAGTGGGCGGATGAGAACGGCGATCTTGGCCGCGTTTATGGCGCGCAATGGCGGAGCTGGCGCGGGCCTAACGGCGAGGTCGTCGATCAAATCACGAATGTCATCGAGCAGATCAAGCGTTTGCCGGACAGCCGTCGTTTGATCGTTAGCGCCTGGAACCCGGCCGAGATCGAGGGGATGGCGCTGCCGCCGTGTCATGTCCTGTTTCAATTCTACGTAGCCGAGGGGGAACTGAGTTGTCAGCTTTACCAGCGCAGCGCCGATCTTTTTCTGGGGGTGCCTTTCAATATTGCGTCCTACGCGCTGCTCACCCTGATGATGGCGCAGGTGACGGGACTGCGGCCGGGCGATTTTGTGCACACGTTCGGCGATCTCCATCTTTATTTGAATCATCTCGACCAGGCGCGTGAACAGTTAACGCGTGAGTGCCGGCCGCTGCCGGAGATGCGTTTGAATCCGGCGGTGAAACGGATTGAAGATTTCCGGTTCGAGGATTTCGAGCTGGTTAAGTACGATCCGCATCCCTCGATCAAGGCGCCGATCGCGGTTTAAAGCATCTCACACGGCGGGCACAACGGTTCACTACGCTCACAACGGGGTACCGGGCACGGGAACTCATGCTCTTGATCGGGGATTCGGAAGAGCCTCTCGGAACAGGCGCAAAGGTCGCGCCGGAATCACCGCAGGAGCCTGGGCAGAGTTTTAGACAGGATTAACAAGATTTATGCGATTCCAGAGGGGGCTTCGCCGGAGACGCCGCTCCCGCCGCGCGGGTAAACTCGAACGGCCCTACCTAAAATCCTGTTAATTCTGTTAATCCTGTCTAGTTCGTCTTCTGGATGTCCGAATCGGGGTCATAGACCACGGCCGCAGTTGGCGCGGGCCGTTTGCTGAGTGGTCGCTACCCGGAAGCAATCTTATCGGTTGCGGCTACCGATAGTAAGGGCTCGCGAGTAGCAGCGCACCGCGATCCGGTTAGGTAACAGCGGCGTTACGATTGCCGAATGGCGCACGGCCGGGCCGTTGCTTATTCATACGCCATGTTTAAGAAATTGTTTCCCGTTGTGATGGCGCTGCTGGCGGTGCCGTCGTTCAGCCAGGCTGATGTCCAGGATCGCTTGTATGACTTCACCGACTCTTATTACCGCCAGAATGGAGTCAATCCGTTAGCGATCGACGGCCGCCGGCAGCCCGGCCCTCTCGCCGCCAGCGATACACCGATCTTTTCGTTCCAGCGGCCAGTGCGGGCATTGTTAACCCTGCCGGCCTACGACCATAGCGGTAACACAAATTTCTTCACCGTCCTCGGTGGATTGAGTGCCAACACCTTCACCGCGGATTCGGCCGGACAGAAAGCGCGACAGATCGCCGACACCAGCCCGGAATATATCTTTCCCCGCCGCGGCACCGATCCCCTCGGGCTTGGCGCGCTTCGTCAATCCGTGATGCTCGATATGCGCAACGGTTACTTCAGCAATAACAAGCTGGGTCTCTGGATCCACACTTGGATCAGTTATACGAGCAAAGCGCTGACTACCTCCGACGGCCAGAAAACGATGAACGACATGGCTGCGCGAAACGGTCGCGACCTCGACGGCACCGCGATCATCGCGACGGTGAGTGAGATCGACGATCTCTACAAGAAGGGCTACATCACCAAGCAAGTCCGGCCCCTGACCGATCCGCTGCGTTACGCGATCTGCCCCGTGATCAAGGACCCGACGGATGGCGGGATCGCCCCGGACCAATTTCTCGCCATTACCCGCAAGACTGACGGGACTCCGCTTGAGCCGGAGTTTGCGCAGAGCTTTGAAAACCTGCGGACCACCGGCCGGGACGGAAACTGATTTGGGCACACGCGCCGCGAGGGCGGCGTTTAGTTGGGACAAAAGGGCAGCCGCCCCGGGTTCGCTCGGGGCGGCGTTTCCGTTTGCAGCAAGGACAGTTATCGATTCGGGTATGATCGTCGCGCAGAGAGCTTCTTCTTCCACTTCGCCGTTGGCCATTTTAGCATAACGCCGAATCGTCTATTCCCCTGCGACTTTGCGGCCGCAGGCGGGTTGAAGATAGAGTGAGAGGGTTACTGGGGATTTTGGTTTGGTGCGCGCTCGCATCGATCGGCTTTGCACAGTCGGGAGAGACGCGGGTGGAGATCGACTTGAGCGAGCAGCGCGCGTATCTCGTGCGCGGACATCGCGTCATCATGGAAAGCCCTATTTCTTCAGGGCGTTACGGGCACCTGACCGAGACTGGAAATTTCAAGGTGATCGAGAAGGAGAAGAATCATTTCTCGAGCATTTACGGGCAGATCGTGGATGCCGGGGGGAACACGATCGTGCAGGACGCCGACGTGGACATGAAAGTACCGCGCGGCGGCAAATTTATTCCGGCGCCGATGCGCTATTTCATGCGCTTTCATGAGGCGGATGGAATGCACGCGGGATATTTACCCGGCTATCCCGCTTCACACGGCTGTGTGCGCATGCCCGAGCGAATGGCGATCGCATTCTTCGAACAGGTGGAACTCGGGACGCCGGTGCATGTGTTTGGACATACCCCCCGCGGAGGATATCAGCGCTACGGTCCGCAGCGGCAGCAGCCCGGACAGCTGCAGTCACCGTGGGGTCGCAGACCTAACGAACCGGTTTACGATCCGCGCTACCGGCAGAGTTATCCGGTGGCGCCGCGGGATCCATGGGGGTGGTGAACCGCCGCCGAGCGGCGGAAGCTCCAAATTTCAACATCCAAATTCCAGAGACGCTCCAAGATTCAACATCCAAGGGCCGCGAACGCGCTTCTGGGCCACTATACGTGAGTCACGTAGCTGCCGCCGGGCAATCCGTGGGGTTGAGAGCGAAGCGGAGCCGAGCTTCGCGGAGTGATGGAGTGTGGAAGTAGTGGAGTGGGGCCCATAGCTCCCCGAAAGTTCGTGGCGGCGAGGGCGCCGTCACCAGCACGCAAGGCGCGTGCGCTCCCCAGAATCGTACGGCGATGGCTTAGGCGGCGGGCGGCGACCTTCACATACCGGTCACATCACTCCATTACTCCACCACTCCAAGCCTTCCTACTTCTTCGCCTGCTCCGCTTTCTCCGCTTTCCAGATCGGGCCGCCTTTGGCGAAGACGGGGGCTTCGCCGCCGCTGCGCGGTTGACCTTCGGCCAGTTTGAAGATCGGGAGGATCGGGCTGCCCTTGGCGTCTTTCTCGTACTGCGCGCCGTCTTTCTCGATCATGAGCCAGGCTTTGAAATCGCCGCCCGGCCATTCACCGATCAACACTTCCATCGGGTAAGCCTGACCACCGGTGACCTGGACCGGATCCCCGACGCCAAGGCCTTTGTACCAACCCATTTTTTGCGGATCCAACTGCAGGCCCGCTGACGGGTAATACTTCGATGGCTCGTGTCCGCTGGGATGAGCAGAACCGCAATCGAGGACCACGCGGCCGTTAAACCTAACGACCAAAACGTCATCAGCCATGCCGACAAAGCGGAAAGTGCCGGTCTCGGTCGGGATGACGTTCCCCTTGTAGTGCACCACCCACATTTTTGGCTGCACCCGGCCGGCAAGATTGAAGGCTTGCGGTCCCATGTTCGCGTCCATCTTGGGGATGAAAATCTGCGTGGTGTACAGCGGATTGGGGCCCGTGAAATACTTGTCGAGATTCGATGTGTTCCAGCCGCTGTTCACGAACTTCGAAAGCTCATCGGGATAACCGTGGTCCTGATCGAGCTTGGAAGGCTGTCCATTTTTTAACTGTTTTAAATCGTAGAGCCGTCCGACGAGAGCGCCGCCGCCTTTTGATTCGCTGAAACCGAAGAAGGGAACCGCTGCGCCGCCCGCGCCGCTGCCGCTACTGGTCATGGCACCGCCGGGATTAAAGCTCACGTCGGTTCCGCCGGCACCGGCCATTTTCATCGGCGGCGCAGCGAGCTTAGGCATGGCCGGCATTTCCGGTAGCGCAACTTTCGACAGCCCGGTGCTGGTTATGCGCTTGGCCATGGACGGCGCGCTCATGCTGCTCTGTTTTTTGGCGAGCTGGACCTTGTGCTCGAGGGCACGGGTCGAAGGATTCGGCGAGGGCGGACCGCCTTTGAAGGTAAGTTTCCGCGCGGCCTGGTAGCGGTTAACGACCACGAAACCGGCAACGGCGAGGAAGCCGATGTGGATGGCCACGCTGATGGCGAGGAACTCGCTTTCGCGAATGCGTCGCCACAAGCTTCGCTTCCTGGCGGCGGATTGATCGGCCTCTTTGCTCATTCTTCCTCGCTGACGGTGAAAGTGACGTTATCGATGCGCGCCACCGCCAGGGCGTCGAGGACATCGATGGTGCGGCTGTATTTTGCCTGCTCGTCACTGATGATGGTGACGACGGCCGGAGTCTTGGCGGCGTCGGCATTTTGCTTCAGCCGCATCAAGGTCCCTTTCAGCTGCGGCAAATCTTTGCTCTCGGGAGAATCAAAGGGTTCGTCATTCAAGCTCACTTCTCCGGTGTCGGAGATGGTGATGATCTGTTCATCGACGAAATCAGTGCTGTTAGAGGTGGAGACGGTCCCGGGAAGTTGGGTGTTCAGTTCGTTTTCAATTTTCACCGCGCCGGCCATGACCATGAAAAACAACATGATCACGAAAACGACATCGATCATCGGCGCGATCTGGAACCCGAAGGAGCCGGAATCTTGGGGAGGAGGAAGACGCATGGGGGGGTAAATGACGAGTGACTAATTTCTAATGACGAAGGAATGACAAAGCTCGAAGGAGGAGGGACGACGTGTGCTCGTGATTCCGGGGAGGGCGCACGCCTCTTGCGCCGGCAATGGCGCCCCCGCCATTGCGAACTTGAAGTTCGCTTTTTTAGAATGCAGGCGAGGCGCCAGCATAGGCGCGCGAGGCGCGCGCCCTCCCCGGAGAAGATGATCTTCGAATCGCATTTGGTGGCTACTCATTACGTGATCGCTGAATTTCTGGGGAGCGCACGCGCCTCGCGTGCTGGCGATGGCGCCCCCGCCATGCGAACTTGAATTTCTTCTGAAAGCTTTCGGCGAGGCGCCGAAAGGTGCACGCGAGGGCGCGTGCGCTCCCCGAGTCCGTACGCCCGCCGATGTTCGGTTCGAACTTCGTGCTTCGACATTCGTTCGTCATTCGTCATTGGGAATTCGTCATTCTTTTCAGTCTTTATTAACGGCTGAAAAGGAAATGTCCGTGATGCCTGCTTCGGCGCAGGCGTTCATTGCTTGCGAGACGTAGATGGCGGGCACATCGCGATCACCGCGAATGACGGCGCGGAAGGCGGGGTTCTCGCCGCGCGTGACCTTCTTTTCGCCGGTCGCTTTTGCGACCTTGAGCGGTTCGACCATGTCCGCGGCGTTGTTGTAAACCTTCTCGTCGAAGACGAATCCGGGCTTCTTATCTTTCCAGCGCACGTTGACCACGGTCTCGGCCCGCGAGTTGTCTTTTTTCTGCGCGTCCTTGGCGATCGGCAGGTTGATGGTTTTGTCTACCTTCAAAACCTGCGCTGACGTGATGGTCATGAAGAAGACCAAGATGGTCAGCAACACGTCAATCATTGGGGCGACCTGAAATTCAGGTTCGCCTGATTCTGCTCCGCCAGCGCCTGAAGCCATTTAAGAGGTTGAGGGTTGAGAGTTGAGGGTTGAGTGACACAGCTCCTGCATTCGATCCTTCAACCACGAATGGACACGAATGAACACTAGTGGGGTCCATCCATTTCCGAATTCGTGTCTATTCGCGTTCATTCGTAGTTAGTCTTTCCCGTTTTTAAGTCACGATCTTCCCGGTTTGGCCGGAGCCGGAGGGTTGGACCAACCAGTTAGGAATGGCGGCGTAGAGTTCTTCGTCTCCGAGGTTTACGCCGGCCAGTGATTCGTACGGCATTTTGCGGAAGAGCTTGTTGACCGTGTCCTGGATGCGATGAAGAGAGGCGGCGGCGCGGTTGCGCAGAAAGTAAAAGGCGCCGAAGGCGGGAATGGCGATGATGAGGCCGCTGGCGGTGGCGACGAGCACCTCGCCGATGGCGGCAGACAAGCCCGAAGGATCGCCGATGCCGGATGATCCGAGTTTCTCGAAGGCCTTGATCATGCCGGTGACAGTCCCGAGCAGACCGATCATTGGCGCGCAAACACCGATGACGGAGAGGTAGCTGATGTAGGTTTGCATGCTCGAGTTCTCCTTGGAAAGCTCCCCGACCATTCCTTCCTCCGCGATCTCTTTGCCTTCGCCGAGCAGGCTAATCCCGACGCGCAGAACGTTATCGAGTGGCGACGGGTTTTCCTTGGTGAAATTGTAGGCACCGACGTAGTCGCCATGGCGGAAGAGTTCTTTCACCTGCTGCTCGTGCTCGGGCGGCGCTACTTTCTTCGGCGAAGTCCGAATGATACCGTCGCCAATCAGGTAAAGCGTGGCGATCGAGCAGAGGCCAATCGGGATCATGACCCAGCCGCCTTCCTTGATCTTTTCGAGAAGACTTTTGCCGTGACCCGCTTCAGCGCCGGGGCTTGGCGAAGGCGATTGCGCGAGCAGCGGCAATGCGCCGCAGCAAAGGCAAAGCGTGATCAAAATTAACAGGGTTGAGGCTTTTGATTTCATAGGTCGTTAGGGTTTGGGAATCTTTTTCAGCTCGGCCGCGGCCAGCCCGGCCTGCGGGGAGTTTGGGAAATTGGTGGTCAGCTCGTTCAAGGTTTTCTTCGCGCGTTCCGGGTCGTCGAGACGGCGATAGGCGCGCGCGCTGCCGAGCAATGCTTCCGGAACAAGGGTTGTTTCGTCTTCGTAAAAGACCGGAATATGGAGATAGGCGAGAAGGGCGTCGTCCCATTGCTTCATCCCGAAATAGGCGTCGCCTTTGCGCATCCAGGCCTGCGCCAGCACCCCCGGATCGGTGCTTTCCTTGATCGCGGTGTCGCAATACTCCAGCACTTTTTCAAATTGCCGTTTGCGGATCAAACTGGCGGAGAGGGCGACGCGCGCGAGCCGGGTGGTTTCCGGATCGATATTCGATTGCGCAACATAGGCCGCGAGGTTTTCGGCGTCGTGATCCTTTTGCAGGGCCGAGAGAATGGAGATCTTCAAAAGAGCGGCGGGACCCCACCAGGAGCCGGGAATCTCCCGGAAAGCGGCGTAATATCTTTCGACCGGATCGATTTCGGCGAGCGCTTTCTGGGGCTGGTTGGCGGCGAGAAAATCGGAAGCGGCTCGCAAGGCGCGCGGCTCGGGGAAATCGATGTGCGCGATCTGCGCCACGTTATAGCCGATCTCGCCTTTGCCGCTGCCAACGCTGACGGCTCCCATGACCATCGCGCCGTCGCGACGGAGAGAAGTGGTGTCGACTTTTTGCCCGGTTTTGAGCGTGATTGTTTGGGCGAGGGCCGGCTCGGTCGCGCATACAAGCAGCAGCGCGAGGAGCGAGCCGCGCCAGAAATCGGAAATCGGAAATCGGAAATCGGAAATTTTGCTCATCCCTGCTGACCTCCGAGAGCTTGGAGTTTTTCGCGGGCGGTTTGGACCTCGGTGAAATTCGCGAGCTTTTCGTTGCGCAGAAGCTCGCGGTAGGTGTTCATCGCTTCCTGCTGTTTGTTCAGTTTCTCGAAGCATTCGCCGCTGCGGATGTAGGCCTTCGCAACCCAGGGCAGGAATTTCTGGTAGCCGACATAAACGCGCTGGTAGTAGGCGTTGGCTTCGGCCCAGTGCTGTTTCTTCTCCTCGATCTCCCCTAACGAATAAACGCTGTAAGCGGTCGACTCACCGCGCCATTCCCGCACCGAAGCGACCTGCTCGAAGACCTTCTTCGCCTCATCCAGGCGATTGAGAGCGAGCAGGGTGCGGCCTTTCCCGACGGTGATGTCCTTGAGTTTGGTGGAGGCAGCAATCTTGTCGGTGCCGTCAGTGAAGTAACGGAGCGCGAGCTGGAGATCTTTCTTCTGATAGGCGATCTCGCCAAGGCCGTTGTAGGCGTAGTCGATGTAATCGCTCTTCGGATATTCGGACATCAGCCGATCGTAGAAGGGCTTGGCCTGATCCGGCTGGCCTTTGCCTAACAGATAGTCTCCGCAGCGACCGAGTAGAACGGGGCTGAGGTCTTCGGGCTTGAAGCTGGCAATCTGGGCGATGTTCTTTTCTTCTTCGGCCGGTTTACGACCCAAGCGGGCGAGCTCGGCTTTGGCGTAAAGGATGCGAGCTTTGGAGGTGTTATTTGGCTCGGTGCCGGGGTCGCGGAGGAGGGACTCGAGTTCGGCTCCGGGGTCTTGTGGGACTGATGAGGAAGCGACAGCAGTAGAAGACGGCTCGAGAGACTCTCGCCCCACCGACGGGGATGCGCTCGGCGAGGAATTCGCGACCGTCGCAGCGGGCGGAAACATCGAGGGCGTCGGAGGAGATGCAGCCGACACGGCTGCCTCCACAGGAGAAGACGGGGTTTGTTTCGTTTGTTCCGCAGCCGACACGGCTGCCGCCACAGGGGTGACGTCGGTCGGTTTCTTTTTGCGGAGGCAAAGCTGCGCTAATTGAGTGAGGAGTTGCTCCAGGGCTTCGCGATCCGGTGAGCCGATGTATTTCTTGATGGTGTCGGCGGCGATCTTTTTCGCTTCGTCAGGTTTGCCTTCGTGCGCCTTGGCTTTGCCGATCCAGAAGAGCGCGGAGATGACGGTGGGACTGTCCGGCTTGTCTTCGATGAAGCCGCTGAAGAGCTCGGAGATCTTTTCCCAATCACCTTTCTTCTGAAGAAGTTTGCTCGCGGCGAAGAGCGAATAGTTCACGACCTCGTCGGTAGCGGCGATCTTGTAAGAACGAATGTAGGCCGTGACCGCTTCGTTTTCCTTGCCGCTGGCAGCATAGGCGTCTCCGAGAAGGGCCAGAACTTCGCCTAACTGTTTGTTGCCGGAAAATTCCTTCTCCCAGGCCAGGCAATCCTTGATCACGTCGTCGTAGAGGGTCGGGCTGATGGCGGCGTATTTGCAAACGGCGACCCGATACTTCGAGTCGGCAACGTATTGGCCGCTCGGATAAGCCTTCTGGTAGGCCTCGAGCTGGTTCAGTGCATCGCCGTAGTGGCCGCCAAACAGCGCGCTGAGCGCGAGACGGTAAGTCGCGTCCTCGACGTTTTGGCCCTTGGGGAAATCGCTCAGGTATTTCTTATAATCCGAGGTCGCCTCGTCGAATTTTCCCTCCATGAATTTCGCGTTGGCGAGCAGGTAACGCATCTGGTCGCGCAATGTGTTCTTCGGTTGGGTTTCCAGGACGCGCCCCAGATGGGTGACGGCGGTGGCCGGGTCATTCGCCTGTAACGCGACAGAGCCGAGGAGAAAGTTGACGGTGTCGGCGTTCGGGCCTTTGGGAAAATCGCGCAGGTATTCCTGGCAGCGCTGCTCGGCTTTCTTGGCCTGGTTGACGTCGGCTAACGAAGCAATCAGGCCGAACAAACCGGGCTCGTGTTCCGGTTCTTTGGGGTAACGGTCGACCAGTTCCTGGTAAACAAGAACGGCTTCCCATTTTTTGTCGACTTCGTAAAAGCAGCGGGCGAGACGAATGTAAATGGCCGGGGTGATGGTGGGCAGCTTTTGGAATTGATCGAGCATCTGCTGGGTGCGCACGATGTCGGCTTTGAGCTGTTGATTTACGGCCGCGATCTGGGCGAACTGTGAGGGGTCAAGGCGAGCTGCGGCGAGGTTCTCCTCCACCTTTTGCTGCATGGCGCGGATGCGATCGGTCTGCAGTTTGATGATTTGCTCGCGCGGGTAAGCAGCCTTGTAACATTCCAGGGCGTCGCCGTAGGACTTCGCCTTGAAAAGCTCGTCGCCGAGTTCAACCGTGGTCGCGTTCAACTCCACGATGTCATCGACGATGCCGATGTGCTCGTGAAGCTTCTTGATCAGCGCGATCGTTTTTACCGACTGACCCTTCTTCGAATAGAGCTGCGCGAGCATGATCGCGCCGCGCATGGAAAGCTGGCTGCGCAGCTCGCCGCCGGAAAGTTTTTCCAGAGTTGAGATGGCCTGATCGATTTTGCCACCGTCGCGATTGGCGGTAGCGCCGAAATAGAGCGCGCGCTCGCGGAAAGCAGGGTCTCTTTCCAAGGCAGCGAATTGTGAGGCCGCCTCGCCGTAGTTTTTAGTGAGAAGGTTTTCCTGCGCGATTGCGTAGGCCACTTCGCCGGCATGCGGTCCGTTAGGAAACTTGCTTTGGTAAGCCTTGAAAGCGGTTATCGCTTTCTTGTAATCGGGAACATTGAACCAGGCGGAGCCCAGGGTGAAATAGGCCGGTTCCAACTGAGGACTGAAGTCGGCCTTGTTGATCAGGCTTTCCAGCGATGAGGCGGCCACCGGGTAGTTACCCGACTGGAATGCGCCCATGCCTTGTTGATAGAGCTGGGCCAATTCAGCTCCCGCATTCGAAGCGGGTTGGGCGCCGTGGGCGAAAACCGCGGCGAGAAGGAGCAACGCGAGGTAGAGCGAAGCGCTTCTCATGACGAAATGGCCCCGGCCAGTCAGCGGCATTGGCAAAGTTTAAGCAGCGCGGCTTGCGATGGAAAGCGCGACCTCTGATTTAAGCCTCACCTGACCCCGGGAAAGAAACGCGGGCCCTTACACTCGCAGCCGGCGGGAAGGTCCAGGTCGCTTTACGGATGAACGCTGGCGGTGCGCGGCCCCTTGGAGAGGTCGACCAAGTCGTTCAGGATGTTGAGCGCTTCTTCGCGCTCCGGATCGATTACTGGATCTTTCGTGTCGTCCGTTGCCGGCGCGACATCATCGCCGTCGTCGTCCGGGGCAGCCGCTTCGGGTGAAACCTTTGCATTGATGCCCTTGGCTTTGGCCTGCGCCAATTTACCGGGATACATGATCAGCTGAAGGTTCGGCTTATCGACGGTGTCGAGAGTCACGCGGTAGACGCGCGGCTCTTCGTCGTGACGCGCCAGGCGTTCCTTCGAGCGCGTTTCCTTGCGCGCCTTGTCCTCCTGCATCTCCCTCCGGCGCGTGTCTTCATTCAAGCTGATCCGATTGCCGTCCAGCTTCTTGCGCAGCAGATCCATGTCCTGCAACACGTAATGAAATTCGGGACTGCCCTGGATGCGGGTGGCGGAGCGCTGCTTCAGCTCATCAATGAAGAGCGGATGCGTGTCCGACCACTTGGTGTAATGCGCAGGGCGCACTTCATCATACGGGAGGCAATTCTTGAGCGCGCCTTCGCCATATTCGGGCAGATCGGTCAGAGTCGGCAGAACGATGTCGGAAGCGACGCCCTTCAACTGGGTCGAACCGCCGGCTACCCGGTAAAATTTCTGGATAGTGAGCTTCAAGGCGCCGTCATCCTGGGAGCGGCTGCCTAACAAAGAGGTGAAACGTCCGATTTCCAGAATGGTCTGGACTGTTCCCTTACCGAAAGTGTTTTTGTCCCCAACGATGACGGCGCGGCCGTAATCCTGGAGGGCGGCGGCGAAGATCTCGCTGGCCGAAGCGCTTTGACGGCTGGTGAGGACGAGGAGCGGACCGGTATAAGCGATACCCGGATCCGGATCGGGCGACGTGACGATGCTGCCGTTCGAGCCTTTGGTCTGCACGATCGGTCCCGACTTCAGGAAGAGGCCGGTCAGGGAAATCGCTTCTTCGAGTGAGCCGCCACCGTTCCGGCGCAGATCGACGACCAACCCGGATATGTTCTCTTTCTTTAGACGCTTCAGCAGAGTGAGCACGTCTCGGGTGGTGCTCTTCTGATGCTTGTCCATGTCGGCATAGAAAGAAGGAAGGGTGATCCATCCCAGCTTCACCGGGTTACCGTCCGGATCCTTCTTAATAATGATATCGGCGCGTGCTTCCTGGTCCTTCAGCTTGATCTCGTCACGCACGATCTCGATGTTCTTGCGCTTGGACGGATCGGCAGCGTCGCCCGGGATGACTAACAAGTGGACTTTCGTTCCCTTCTTTCCGCGGATCATCTCGACCACTTTGTCGAGACGCATGTCGCGGCAATCGACCAGCTCGGCCGCGCCCTGCCCGACCGCGGTGATCTTGTCGCCTACTTTGAGGCGGCCATCGGACTGCGCGGGGCCGCCGGGAACAAGGCTCTCGATCTTGGCGTAACCGTCTTCAGTACGAAGCATGGCGCCGATGCCGACGAGCGACAGGCCCATGTTGATGCTGAAATTCTTCAGGTCAGCCTTGCTTAAGTATTCGGAATGCGGGTCGTAAGTTTGCGCAAGCGCGTCGAGGAAAAGCTTTACCTGCTCATCCGCATCTTCTTCGTGAACATTGCGAGCGAGGCGATCGTAACGACGAGCGACTAGCTGCGGACCCGGCTCAATCGGATGTTCGCTCAGCTTCTCCTGAAGCAATTCGCTCTCGATGCGGCCTCTCCAAAGTTGATCAGCATCTGCTTCATCTTTCGGCCAGGATGATTTCTGGCGACTAAGCTCGATGGTTTCGTCCGTCTTGAAATCCGCCGGCTGCTTGAGCAGCTCCTTGATTTTGGCGACGCGGGCGTCGACCCGCCTCATATAAAGAGCGTAGATCTCGTGGGCCGGTTTGAGATTGCCGAGAAGAACGTCGTCATCGATGGCGGTGCCGTACTTGGCGTAAAGCGCGTCGACATCCTGTTGGGTGAAAAAGAGATGACTGAAATCGAGCAGCTCGAGATAAGTGCGCAGGAATTTGCGCGACATCTCGTCGTTCAGTGGTTGGTGCGTGTAGTGACCTTCCTCGAGAAGGCGACCCACGGAGACGCAGATCTGCTCAGCGTCCGACTTCGCCTGACTTGAGAGAGGCGCGAACGCGAAGGTGACCGCCAAAAGGGGCAGTGCTACCAATCCACCGATATGAGATTTCATGAAAATTAGCGGTTTTCGACTGTCGCAGATTCCGTTCCCCAGTGCAAGGTGACCGGCCAACCGCTACATCGTAGAGAGGTGAGACAGTAAGCCCGTATTAACATTCAAAAAGAGGAAGAATTTTGCTCGAAAGAGGGAGAAAGCGTCGGACACCGCCGTATTAGACGGGAAAACAGGGTAAGGCCTCCTCTTTATTATATATGAGCTGTGCGAGCATTCCCCTCCTCGCCCGCTGCTGTGCTACCGGCAGCTTTAACTCACAAAAATGAACTACCAGACCTATACCGGCGGCGTTTTCGAGACCAACTGCTACCTGGCGGAGGCTCCGAAAGGTTTGATCCTTTTCGACGCCCCCGCTGGGGTTTGCGACTGGCTCACCCAGAGCAATCAAACGCCCGCCCTTCTTATTCTCACCCACGGCCACATCGACCACGTCCAGGATGTCGCCGCAATCAAGAAGACCTTCGGTTGCCCCATTGGTTGTCACCCGGAAACGGAGCCGATGATTGCGGAGCCCGATTTTTTCCGGCGATTTGGCTTCGGCTTCGACCTGGAGCCGACCAAACCCGACTTCTTTCTCAAAGAGACGGCCGAGCAGGACTTCCTGGGATTGACCCTGCAAGTCTTGGAAGTGCCGGGGCATTGTCCGGGCAGCCTCTGTTTCTTTGACCGGAGCGATCAAATGCTGATCGGCGGGGATGTTTTGTTTGCGGGCGGCGTGGGAAGATGGGATCTGCCGGGCGGAGATTCCGAACTACTCTTCGGCGGCATCCGCCAGAAGCTATTTCCGTTAGGCGATAAGGTAACGGTATTGTCGGGGCACGGTCCGCCGACA
The DNA here is from genome assembly GCA_963746035.1 of uncultured Verrucomicrobiae bacterium. Taxonomy (GTDB): domain Bacteria; phylum Verrucomicrobiota; class Verrucomicrobiia; order Chthoniobacterales; family UBA10450; genus JBBRDU01. The sequence continues at coordinate 461,653 of CAVUZN010000004.1, forward strand.
CAGATTGGCACGGAACGACAGACTAATCCGTTTGTGGGCGAAGGTGCGTAACTGTAGCGGCGGTCTATGACCGCCGTCATAAAAAGATTCGGCGGGGGTTGCTACTGCTCGATATGAGACGCGATTCGTTTGACCAACTTAACGGGCCGTTCGGTGAACGGCCCCTACCTGCCGGGGTCGGACTAACTATTTCCAGACGTAGAGGTCGGCTCTTTTCACTTTGAGCCGGACTTCTATTTCCTGGAGGCGGACGCGCAGACCGTGAATGTCATTGCGCATCTTCTTTTGATCGTACTTCCCGGTTTTGTATTGCGCATTGAGACGATCGGCTTCGTGTTTCACGCGCCAGTAATCCTGCTGCACCGCGCGATTGCTGTGATAACGCGTAAACTGCCAGCGCACATGCCCGAGCATGCGATTGAGATTATTGACCTGGCTCTGCAGGTTCCCGGTGTTGCTGAACCACGAGGGCCATTCGAAACCTAACGAAATGGGCCGGGCCGGGGGGACAAATCCCGAATCGGCGAGAGCGACGCCGGCGGTTAGGAAGAGAAGAGCGAGAACAGTTCGTTTCATCGAGGGAATTCGGTTGGGTCGCGTGCAGTGGACGTCTTACTTCAAATCCTGCAAGGCTGTCTGCATAGGCTCGAGCCCGGGAACTTCAGCAAGAACGCCCTTGAGCAATCTCATCGCACCTGGGATGTGCTCGAGAAATGCGGTCTGTCCTTTGACCAGGCCAAGAAATCCGTAGGCCCCCAGGGCCTGCATTAGCCGCTGCATCGCGCAAAGCTTCAAAGTCTGAGAGAAAACCGCTTCGGATTCCGGCTGAGCGCGCTCACAATAATAAGCCAGCAGCTCGCTGCGCTCGTCCGAGGAAAGGATCACGTAAGGATCATAAAGCAGAGATGCGATGTCGTACTGGGGCAGGCCCGGCCGCATCCCTTGGAAGTCGATCAGGCAGGCCTGGCCTTTGCGAACGATGATGTTCTGTGATTGAAAGTCGCGGTGCACCAACCGGCGGGCGGGCCGGGAGAGATCTTCGGCAATCCGGGTCAGCGCCGGCAACTCACTCAGCGCAATCACCTGCGTGTCCCGCAACTTAAAGTAACGAACCAGGCAGTTGTCGAAGAAATACTGCTGCTCCCAACGATAGAGTTCGGCGTTAAATTCAATCGGAAGACTCGGATGGATCTCCTCCATCTTTTCCGGGCCTAACCGATGCAACTTCGCGATTTCGTCGAGCGCGGACTCATAGAGCGCGCGGCGAACCATCCAGGAATCGTCGCGATAACTATGCAGATCGCGCTCGCCCATGTCTTCGATCCAGATGAGGCCCTCGGCGGGGTCATGAAAATAGATCTTGGGCACGCGCACCGAGTTTTGATCAAGAAACTCGGCGATCTCGACGTAATGCCGGTTTTCTTCGCGCTCGGTGTTGTACTTAACCAGGATGACGGATTGGTCGGGGCCTGAGCGCACCCGATAGAAGCGGCGATCGGATCCGCCTTTTTCGATTGGCGAGATCTGGACATCCAGCGCGTGGAAGCGCGGGAAATGCGCGCGTGTCCGCCGTAAAAGGAGCTCGGTTTGCATGTTAGATGTCCTCGTCAGTGTGGGAGCCGGCGACAGCTTGTCGGCTGCGGACAATACAACTCTGGAGGGTGCTTCGGGAAGCAATTTGTGCACCGGGCCAAACGACTGTGTTCCGTAGAACGGCGCCTTCGCCGAGCTGGCAATCTGCTCCAATCGCAGAAGTGGAATCGATCTCGGCGCCCGCTGCAACTCGCGCGCTCGGCGCGATTTGGAGAGGCCAGGCTTCGTCCTCGATCCAGGCTGGACGCCAGCCTTGTTCGGCGATCGTCCGATGGACTTCGAGATATTCGCGGCGGTTGCCGATGTTAAACCATCGGCCGCTTTCCAGAACGACCCCACCGATCCTGCCACCTTGCTGGATCCATTCCGCGATCACGGGGATGAACGAGATCTTTGTGCCGGCGGCGATTCTCGAGAAGATAGCCGGCGTCCAGACGGACACGTTGGCGTAGTCGAACTTGTCACCCGGCGCACTCTGGTTAGTCCCAATTGCCGTTACCCGGCTTTGGTCGAGCGACACGGCGGCGGCGAGCCCGGTGTTACGCAGGCCCAAAGTGACTTCATTACCCGCAAGCTCATGCTCGCTGATGAGACGGGGAAGCTCGAGGTCGGTCAAAATGTCGCCGCTGTAGACAAGAAAGGGATCAGACCCGAGCAACGACTCGATGTTCTTGATTCCACCGCCGGTTTCGAGAAGGACCGGTTCGTGAACCAGCCTAACGGGGCGTCCACGATAGCTGCCGGAATGGAACAGGTCATTGAAGTGCTGCGGCAGATGGTGGGTGTTGATAATGAACCGTTCAATCCCGGCAGCGATCAGATGATCCAGACAAAAGGTAATGAGCGGCTTTTGAAAGATGGGAAGCAGCGGCTTTGGCAGATCATCGGTTAACGGGCGGAGTCGGGTGCCGAGGCCGGCGCCGAGGACGAAAGCTTGTTTGACGGGGCTCATTTTTGCCGGTGAATCGGGGACCTGCTAATTGTGCTCACCCTCACCTCAATCCTCTCCCGAGCAAGGGAGAGGAAGGGGCGACTGCACGCGACTACAGGGTTGCGCGGACGGCATCGGCGCAACGTTGTGCCAGCGCTTTGGAGTTACGAAGATGAAGCGGCCGTGATTCTCGTCACTCACTAACTTTACCCCCGAGTTCCGTTGTGACCGTTGTGATCCTTTGTGGCCGCTGCGCGAAGTCTCTTTGTTCAGGCGAATGCCGCCCGATCCACTGAGTGCGCTTGTCGCTTTTGCTTTTTCGCTCAAGACTTTGGCATGGCTGAAGAAACGGTTTGGCGCGGGTCACCCTCGCAGTGGCGAAATGGCGGTCATTATCTTCTCCACTGCCTCGTTGCTCTGATCATCATCGTGGGTGCTTTGGCGTTAGTGCATTTTGGAATCTGGGTGGGGCCATTCCTTCTCGTCCTCCTGGTGATTCCGTTTTTCCTAGCGCTGACGTTATTCCTGCAGACGCGCAGCCTTGTTTACGAGTTCACTAATGAGCGACTGAAGACGACTACCGGCATCTTCTCGAAAGTGACGGACACGCTGGAGCTTTACCGGGTGAAGGATATCGAGACGCGGCAGCCCTTCTTTCTGCGGATGATGGGCCTGGAGGATGTGCATCTGCAAACTTCGGATGCGTCGTCGCCGGTGGTGATCGTTGCGGCGGTGCCCAAGTCGGCTGGTTTAGGCGATAAGACGCGCAATGCAGTGGAGGCGGTCCGAATGCAGAAGCGGGTCCGGGAGATTGATATCGAATAGAAGCGCAGTTGCAGTAATTGGCGAATCAGGGCGGGCGATGCTGATCGACGGCCTGTTTCAATTCCATCAGCGCCTTTATTCGGACTCGATCGAAAGATTGCAGCCATTCGTGGTCCAGTTGGCAGATTGGGGTGGGGTTCAGGTAATGGAGTTTGAAGCGGCCGCGCCAGAGAGGAAGGACGAGGCCGGCTCTTTTAAGGACAGCGAGGTGCTTGGTCACGGCCTGTCGGCTTTGGGGAAAGCCTTGGCAAAGCTCGGTTAGGGTAAGTCCGTTTCGGCGGCGAAGATGCTCGAGCAGCTGACGTCGGGAGGGATCGGCCAAGGCCCGTAGCACCGCATCCATAGGACATGCAACCATATGGTTGCGTTTTGTGCAAGCGTTGAAGCCTTGCGCGAGTGAACACCTCCAGCGGGCCGTTCGGTGAACGGCCCCTACCTCGCGCTGCGTGTAATTAACACTGGGCGGCAGGTAGGGCGGATCACCGATCCGCCCGTCCCGAAATGGCGGGAAATCGCTTTACGGCGGGCCCAGTGAAAAGAGACAGCGGCCGCAGATCGCGGCTACACCGGTCAGTTACGCAGGTAAAGGGTCTTCGTCCCGAAATCGATCACCCCATGATTTCGATTCAGGATTTCCGCACCGAGTAAGCCGGCGACAGGCGGTTTTCCTTTCAAGAGACGCTGATGGATCAAGCCATTCAAGTCCACCACGCCGACGTCTTTTCCGCTGATCACGGTCGAGCCGACCGACATCTTTTTGATCCGGGCCAACTGGATTCCGCGCTGCCGAAGATTGACCGCAGCCGAACTGAAGGGCGTGTCTCGGAGAGGTATCCGCATTTCCTTCACGAAGGACCGGTGCAGAAGGGTAGTAAATGCGCCGGTGTCGACCATTAGCTTTGCGGCTTTGCCGTTGATTGAGGCGTTCACGTAGAGGTTGAAGCCGTCGCTGACGGTGATCGGGACCGCGTTGAAGCCGCTGAAGTCGAGGCCAGGCGGGCGCCCCGGGTGATCCGGGCCCACCTTCAGAATGAGCAAGCGTTTTTGGCAGTCGAGGACGGCCTTGGTCGGGAACAGGATGTCGGCGCCGAGAATCCCGTCGATTTGCTGTTCTTCGAGAAGGCGCGCCGCCCGGTTCGAACTTCCGAGATCGATGGCGACGACCGGTTCATCGAGCAGATCGAGGCCACCGAGGCGAAAATGATGAACGATGGCAACGTTGCTGAAGCCGCCGTTGATCTGAAGGCGGGAAGGAAGGGTCGAACTGGTCGGAATTTCGGTGAGTTTGAAATGCTTGCGGCGGTTCAGGGCGATGGCGCTGACGGGAGCGCCGCTGTCCACACCGAGCCACGCTTCTTTCCCGTTGATCATGGCGCGGACGAGCAAGTGATTTTGCTTCGAGCGGATTAGTGGCAGCGCTTCGAATTGGCCATCACCTTTTGAAACAACCTTTGCGCGCTCGGCAGCGATGCCGGGACTGGAGAGGGCGACAGCAAAACTTGCCAGGATGAGCCAAAGCAGGCGCCTTGTGCGCCTCTGTTGCGTGGCCGGTGCTTTCACCCGCGGAGGATAGCACGTCTGGAGAAAGCGGCAGCCGCTCTTTTCCCGTTGCTCACGGAGGCCTGAGGGTGATTTACTCTTCGTCCGACTTCGTTCTCGAGCTGAACCATGTCCACTCCACCCGCCGCCGAGAACGAGAAATTCATACGCGGGCTCGGTTTGCTCGATTCGACGATGCTGGTGGCGGGGTCGATGATTGGCTCCGGCATTTTCATTGTTTCATCGATCATCGCACGCCAGGTCGGCGCGCCCGGCTGGTTGCTGGTGGTCTGGGTCGTTACCGGAGTTCTGACTTTAATCGGCGCGCTTTCCTACGGGGAGCTGGCGGCGATGATGCCAAAGGCGGGCGGCCAGTATGTTTACCTCCGCGAAGCGTTTTCCCCGCTGTGGGGCTTTCTTTACGGCTGGACACTTTTTCTCGTTATCCAGACGGGAACGATCGCAGCGGTAGCGGTTGGGTTCGGTCGTTATACCGGAGTGCTCCTGCCCTGGATTTCGGAATCGAATTATCTGATCGCGCCGATCCGGTTTGGCAGTTATGCGCTGTCCCTCTCCACGGTGCAGGCAGTGGGGTTGGCGCTGATTGCGCTGCTCACCTTCATGAACACGCGCGGTCTGAAGCTCGGCAAACTCGTGCAGAACGTGTTTACCACGGCGAAGACGGGCGCGCTCGTCGCTTTAATTATTCTCGGCATCGTGGTCGGGCTGAAATCCGGCGCGGGCTCTGGAAACTTCAGCGATTTGTGGACTCTCCGCGGTGATTTGCAGGAAGTCGGACGCGGCCTAACCGCGGTCACGGCCTTCGGCTTGTTCGTCGGCATCTGCGTTGTGCAGACCCAGTCGCTTTTTTCCGCGGACGCATGGAACAATATCACCTTCACCGCAGGTGAGGTGATTAATCCGCGCCGAAACGTCCCCCTTTCGTTAGCGCTCGGGACCGTCCTGGTGATCACGCTCTATCTGCTCGCTAATGTCGCCTACCTGGCGGCGCTTCCTTTTTCCGCGATTCAGAACGCACCCAGCGATCGGGTCGCATCGGAAACTGCCAACGTCATTTTCCCCGGGACCGGCGCGACGATCATGGCGGTCGCAATCATGATTTCGACGTTTGGCTGCAACAATGGTCTCATCCTGGCGGGGGCCCGCGCCTACTATGCGATGGCCAAGGACGGCTTGTTCTTCAAACGCGTGAGTCACCTGAACAGGAATCATGTCCCCGCCTGGGGTTTAATTATCCAGGGAATCTGGGCCGGCCTACTGGTGTTGCCGCGGACGGTAAAAACGGACGCGGCCGGGAATGTCACCGGTTACGGGAATTTATACGGGAACCTGCTCGACTACGTGATTTCGGCAGCGCTGATTTTCTACATCCTGACCATCCTCGGCATCTTCGTGTTGCGGCGGAAGCGCCCGGAGGCAGAGCGGCCCTACAAGGCGTTCGGATATCCGATTGTGCCGGCCTTGTACATTGTGGGCGCTTCCGTGATTCTGCTGGTTCTCTTTATTTACAACACGGCGACGACCTGGCCGGGCTTGATCATCGTGCTTACGGGCGTGCCGGTTTATTTCCTGTGGCGGCGATCCGACGCGGCCATGGCCGCAGCCGCAGCCGAAACAACTTCACAAACGACAGCAACCCAGAAAGAGTAACGAAGCTATGGCAGGTCTCTTCAAAACAAAGCCACTCGATGTCCTGATGCACGAAGCGCAGGAGGTCGGCGAACACACGCTCAAAAGGTCGTTAGGCGCATGGAATTTGATTGCCCTCGGCATTGGCGGCATCATCGGCGCCGGCCTCTTTGTGCGAACGGCGGCAGCGATCGCGGATCGGGCGGGTCCATCGGTGGTGCTGGCGTTTATCGTAGCGGGCGTTGGCTGTGCTTTCGCCGGCCTTTGTTATGCCGAATTCGCTTCCATGATTCCGGTGGCGGGGAGCGCCTACACTTATTCTTATGCGACGATGGGCGAACTGATCGCCTGGATCATTGGCTGGGATTTGATTCTCGAATATGCGGTGGCCGCGGCCATGGTTGCGACGGCCTGGAGCGAATATGCCAACCGCGTGCTCAGCTGGTTCCCGTGGGGCCAGATTCCCTACCAGTGGTGTCACTCGCCATTTCAACATGACGCTCAAACAGGCGCCGGCGGCATCATCAATCTGCCTGCGATCGTGATTCTTTTCCTGCTCACTCTCTTGCTCATCCGCGGCACGAAGGAGTCGGCTTTCGTCAACGGTCTGATTGTAATTCTCAAAGTCACGATCGTCCTCCTGGTGATCGGGATCGGCTGGCAGTTTATTAATCCGGTTAACCACACCCCTTTCATTCCGAGCCCGACCACTTACACGACGCCTGAAGGCATCACCCATCCGTTCGGAGGGATCATGGGAATTTTGGGGGCGGCCGGCGTGGTCTTTTTCGCCTACATCGGTTTCGACGCAGTTTCGACGGCCGCGCAGGAAGCGCGAAAGCCGGAGCGTGACATGCCGATTGGAATTCTCGGCTCGTTATTCTTCTGCACGATTCTTTACGTGCTCTTTTCCTATGTCTTAAGCGGCGTGGCCACCATTGAGTTCTTCCGGACCAAAGGCTCGGAAGCTTCGGTGGCAATTGCGATTAGCGATTACATGCCCGGTTATGAGTGGCTCTCGCGTTCGGTTACGGTGGCCATTCTCGCCGGCTTCTCCTCCGTCATCCTGGTGATGCTGCTCGGACAATCACGCGTCTTCTTCTCGATGAGCCGCGACGGGTTGGTGCCAAAAGCGTTTTCAGAAGTGCATGCGCGCTACCGAACCCCTTGGAAATCGAACATGCTCTTTTTCATCTTCACGGGTCTCCTCGGCGGCTTCGTCCCCCCGAACGTGACCGGCGAGATGACGAGCATCGGGACCCTGTTTGCCTTCATTCTGGTCTGCATCGGCGTTTGGATTATGCGAAGGAAGCGGCCGGACTTGGAGCGAGCGTTCCGTGTCCCGGCGGCGCCAGTTGTCTGCACCCTCGGGATTATCACCTGCGCGGCGATGATCTTCGGCCTGGGCTGGCATAACTGGCTGCGGTTGTTCGTTTGGTTAGTGATCGGGCTGGTCATTTACTTCTGCTATGGCCGGTTCCACAGCAAACTGAACGCGCCGAAGCCGCCGCAGATGCCCGAAGGCATCAGTTTAGCGCGGTAGCGACAAGATCGGGGGCACGGAGTCGGTTTCCCCGGGCTCGCGGAATTGTTTCGGCGGTCATAGAGCGCCGCGACACGACCGCGGGCGTTAGCTCCAGCTGCTGTCGCCGAAACCTTGCGATGGGCTTGCGCCGGAATCGCCGAAACCGGCGTTCGGGCTGGTCGCGCCAAAGCCAAGCACGGCTTCGGTCTTGCGGCGAAGCGCTTCGTCGTCGTCAAAAGATTTACGCGCCGCCGCGAGTTCTTCGACCGACACCTTCATCGCCCGAAGAATTTCTGACTCGTCCTCGCTGATCGTGGAAATGTCCCGCGACTCGTAGGCCTGCAGTTGGCTGATAATCGACCCGAGCGCATTCCCATTGGAGACGCGGAACATATCGATCAGACGCTGGAAACTGAGATGCATGGGCACAGTCACCAAATCGAGATCGGTATTTTCGGATGCACCCTGCCGGGGCATTTCGATCACGTCAGAAACGCCCACGGAGCGCCAGCCGTTCTCTGAATCGTAATACCCGATTTCGGCGCGGTAACTTCCGCCAGGGGAAGCGACCGTCGCGTAGTGGCTCCCGAGCATCGGTTCGACGACGACCTCGGATTCCTCGCTGCCATCTTGGTTGCGCACGCGCAGGAAGACCTGCCGATCGACGGGTTGGCCGCCGGAGAAAACGCGATCCCAGTCGAGACTCCAGTAAACGAAAATGCTTGTTGGATCCCGCGGGATGGCGAACAGGAGCGGCGCCGCGGAGCGCCGTGCGAGGTCGCCCAGCGCCGCGGGGAGATCAGTCAATCCCTCGCCGACGACAGGGCCCGATGAAATGCGGAATTTCGTTCCGTTCTGACCTGGATTCTGGGGAGACATATTAAACGCGCAGAAGGTTAGTCATTTCTTCCGAAACGCAACCTAAAGTCGCAGCCAGACCGCGTCTCGGCCGGACCAAATGTTCCTCGGTTGCGCTTCTGTCCATTGCCGGTCAGGTCTGCCCTTGCGCACTGACTCCAGAGGCAAGAGCTTGCCCGCTTCACTTTGAAGATCGCCGTCATTATTAATCCGAAGGCGGGCTCGGTGCGGGATCTGCGCGGACTTTTTCGCCAGATCGCGCGACTCAAGCCGTATCGCCGCTATGTGACACGGCGAAAGGGAGCGGCGCGCCGTTACACGCGGGAGGCGTTGCGCGAAGGTTGCGATTACATCATTTCGGCCGGAGGCGACGGCACCTTGAACGAAGTGGTGAATGGAGTGGCCGGGTCGCGCAGAAAGGTGAAGCTCGGGATCCTCCCGCTCGGCACTGGCAACGATTTTGCGCGCTGCCTGAATTTGCCGCAGAGCATCGATGAAAATATTGTTATCTTAAAGGTCGGCCGAACCAAAGAAATCGATCTGGTGCGGGTCACCGCCGACCGGGTCCGCCATTTTGTGAATGTTTCCGCCGGCGGCTTCAGCGGAGTGGTTGATGAAAAGCTGACGCCGCGCATGAAAAGGACTTGGGGACCGCTAGCCTATCTGCGTTCGGCTGCGGCCGCTTACCCGGATCTGCGCTCCTATCGAACGGCGATCTCGTTTGAGTCGCGTCCCGCCCGTCACGTCGATCTTTATAATGTGGTGATTGCGAATGGAAGTTATGTGGCGGGCGGTTGGCCGATTGCGCCGGATGCCGATCCAAGCGATGGCCTGCTTGATGTCATCCTGATTCGGAAAGCGCCGCCGGCTCAACTCGCGCTGATCGGCGCACAGATCATGTTGCGGAAGCATCTAAACAGTAAGGCTGTTATTTTTCGCCGCGTCCGCTCCCTTTCAATCAATTCCGTCCCTGGCATGTGGTTCAACGTGGATGGCGAGCTGGTTGGAAACGAACCGGCGCGATTTGAAGTGCTGCCGCGAGCGCTGCATTTTGTGACTGGAGCGCAGAGTTCGCCGGTCCGGCGGAGTTCCCGCAAATGAAGATCCTTGATCGAAGACAACTCGCGAGCGAAGCGCGGCGATTACGAAATGCGGGCCAGCGCCTGGTTTTCACCAATGGTTGTTTCGATCTGCTCCACGTTGGGCATGTTCGCTATCTCGCGGCGGCGCGCGCGCTCGGCGATGCCCTGGTGGTTGGCGTCAATGGCGACGCTTCGGTGCGCGAGTTGAAAGGTTCGGGTCGGCCGATCAACAGTGAGCATGATCGCGCGGAAGTTTTGAGCGCGCTCGGCTCGGTCGATTACGTCACAATTTTTTCGGAAGCGCGCGCCACCAATCTGCTCCGCGAAGTTCAGCCGGCCATTTATGTGAAGGGTGGCGATTACACGCCGGAGACGTTGAACCGCGAAGAGAAAGCCGCGCTGGACGAAATCAAAGCCGAAATTCGGATCATCCCGTTCGAAGCCGGATATTCCACGAGCTCGATCATTAACCGGCTGCAGCCGCCTGAATCGTGAGTCGCCTGCGTTTGGCCATTCTCGGATCCGGCAAAGGCACGAACGCTCGCGCCATTTTTGAAGCGATCCGAAATGGTTCGTTACCGGCCGAGGCGGTGATTGTCGTCTCGGACGTCTTTGATGCTCCAATCCTCGACATCGCGCGCGAATACGGGGTGCCGAACGCTTATCTGCCGCCTGGGCATTTCCGCACCCGTTTGGAACCAACCGTTGAAATCGAGCTGGTTCGTATGCTGGAAGATGTGGAGACAGAGCTGGTCGTGCTCGCCGGCTTTATGCGGGTTCTAAAGGAGCCGATGCTGCGGGCGTTTCCGCGCCGGATTATCAACATTCATCCGTCGCTGCTGCCACGCTTTCCCGGATTAATGGCTTGGAAACAGGCGCTGGACGCCGGAGAAACGATTGCCGGATGCAGTGTACACTACGTCGACGACCAGATCGATCATGGCGACATCATCGGACAACGTCAGGTGCCGATTTTGCCTAACGACACTCCGGAAAGCTTGCACGAGCGGATCCAGGTCGAGGAACGGAATCTTTATCCTGAAGTAATTCGGACCTTTTGTCGCGAGGACTAGTGTTTCTCCGCTTTTTGATCGCGCTGCATCAGGTCGCGTAAACTCTCCATCGGCGACTTTTTCTGGTAAAGGAGCGCGTAAACTTCGTCGATGATCGGCGTTTCCACCTTTAAGGCGCGGGCCCGTTCGTAGGCACTTTTCGCGGTGGGAACTCCTTCGGCGACCATTTGCATTGATGCGGTGATATCGGCAAGGCTCTCGCCCCGGCCGAGTCGTTCACCGACGGTGCGATTGCGACTTTTGCTACTGAAACAGGTGGCCATGAGATCGCCGGCACCGCTCAGGCCGTAGAATGTGGTCGGACTGCCGCCGAGTGCGCCACCCAGGCGAAGCAGTTCCGCGAGCGCGCGGGTGACAAGTGCCGCTTTGGCGTTGTCGCCCAGGCCGAGGCCATCGCAGATTCCTGCGGGGATCGCGTAAACATTTTTTAATGCGCCTCCAAACTCGATGCCGGCAACTTCGTCGCTGCGATAAATGCGAAAGCGATTGGTGCCGAGAAAGGTTTGCAGCTGCTCGGCGTATGTTTGGTCGACACAGCCCAGGACAGTGGCACTGGGCAGGCCGCGCCCGACTTCGGCGGCGAGATTCGGTCCGGAAAGAACCGCGACCACGTGATCCTTAAAGGTAGCGGAAAGGATCTGGCTCATGCGCATCCCGGTTCCGTGCTCGATCCCTTTGGTACAGCTGAGCAAAACGCTTTGCTTGTTCTGTAGCAGAGAGGCGAAGGCACGGGCGATTTCGCGAAAGGCCATCGACGGAACCACAAAGACGGTGAGATCGGCGTTGCCGCAGTCGCCAAGTTCGGTCGTTAGGCGAACGTTCTTCGGGATCTCGACTCCCGGCAGATACTCTTCGTTGATCCGGGAGGCTTTGACGCGCGCGATGCGTTCCGGGTTGTGTCCCCAGAGAAGGATGTCGCGACCATCCGCGCCCCAGTGTGCGGCCAGGGCGGTGCCCCAGCTGCCCGCCCCGAGGATAACGGTGGTCTCAATTTTCACGTCGCTTGAAACTTTCTTCTTTGCCTTGGAGAAGACGAACAATGTTGGTGCGGTGACGGAGCAAGACGAGTGCGGAAAGAACAATCGACATGTAGAGCACCGGCATTCGATTCACGCCGAGCAGATGATTAGTGAACCAAACTGCGACCGGCAGGCAAGCCGCAGCGACGATCGAGGCTAACGAGACGAAGCGGGTGGTAAAAAAGATGACGACCCAGATGACCACGACCGTGACGGCAGCGATCGGAACAAGGCCGAAGAGCATTCCAGCAGAAACGGCTACCCCTTTTCCGCCGCGAAAGCGCAGCCAAACGGGAAAGGCATTCCCGAGGACGACCAAAACGGCGGCGGTGATCTCCAGGAATTCCGGAGGCTCCTGCGGAAGAAACCGGCGGCCGACCGCGTAGGCGAGGAGGACGGAGAGGAGACCTTTGGAAAAGTCGGCCAGGAATACCGGATATCCGTACTTTTTGCCGAGAGTGCGCGTGACGTTAGTGGCACCGATATTTCCGCTGCCGCATTTACGAATATCGACTCCAGCGATCCGCCCGGCGACCAGACCTGACGGGATCGATCCAAGAAGATAGGCAACAAATCCAACACATAAATACCAGATCATTAGATCGTTATGATTTTATTTTCGCGGGCGATCCAGATTTGGAGCACGGATATATCGGCCGGCGTAATCCCCGGAATTCGTCCGGCCTGGCCCAAAGTTGCGGGCTGAACGCTGGCGAGCTTCTGCTTCGTCTCAGCGCGGAGACCGGTTAGGCGCGCGAAGTCGAAGTTTTGAGGAATCGGCAGCTCCGCTTTTCGTGCGAGCGCCTCGTTGAGAGCAGACTGCCGAACCGCATAGCCTTCGCAGGCAAAGTCGGCGTGCAGAAGCTGCCAGATCTCACGGTTGTATTTGCCGCGGAACTCTTCGGGGATTCGCTCGACCGAGAAATCAGGCCGTTTCATGGCTTGGGCGATCGAGATTCCATCGATGCGGGTTTTCACAGCCACCTCGCGCGCGGCAGTAAGCTCCGCTATCTTGGCTTCGAAGCTTCGCTGCCGTTCGATGTCAACCAGCCCGAGGGCGATTCCCTTCGGCGTGAGCCTCTGATCGGCGGTGTCCTGACGCAGATTGATGCGATTTTCGGCCCGGCTGGTGAACATTCGGTACGGCTCGTCAGCCCCGCGAGTGACCAAGTCGTCGATCATGACGCCGATGAAGGCTTCGTCGCGGCGAAGGATAAACGGGTCGCGCCGGAGGACCTTGAGAGCGGCGTTTGCTCCGGCGACCAAGCCTTGAGCGGCGGCTTCTTCGTAGCCGGAAGTTCCGTTTACTTGGCCGGCAAAGAACAGGCCCTGCACCCGTTTGGTCTCCAAGGTGTGCTGAAGCTGGGTCGGCGGGAAATAGTCGTACTCGACGGCATATCCAGGACGCAGCATCTCGGCGTTTTCAAGTCCGGGGACTGTGCGGATAAAAGCCAGCTGGACGTCATAGGGCAGGCTGGTGGAAACCCCGTTCACATAGAACTCGTTGGTATGTCGGCCTTCCGGTTCGAGAAAGAGTTGGTGCGACGTTTTGTCGGCGAACTTGACGACTTTGTCCTCTATGGAAGGACAGTAGCGGGGCCCAGTCCCCTCGATCTGACCCGCGTAAAGGGGCGATCGATGGAGGTTCGCCTCGATAATTTCGTGGGTGCGGCGGGTCGTGTGGGTAATCCAGCAGGGGATTTGTTCCACGTGGAACATGCCGTCGTCATCCCGGTTCAGGGTAAACAGCTCCTCGGGCTGGGGCCGTAGCGTCCCGGTCAAAAACGAGAACCGTGGCGGGGGCTCCTCGCCGGGCTGAAGTTCGCACTTGGAAAAATCAATCGACCGCTTGTTTAGTCGGCAAGGAGTCCCCGTCTTGAACCGCCCAGCTTGTATCCCAAGGTGCCGGACGGACTCGCTTAATCCGGAGGCGGTGTCCGCCATCCGTCCGCCCGGACGCTGCGTCTCCCCGACATGCAACAGCCCTCGTAAAAAGGTACCGGACGTCAGCACCACTGCTCCAGCGGAGATCCGGGCGCCAAGATCGGTAACCACGCCCTCGACGCTGCCGCCCTCCGCAAGGATGTCGGTGACAGTCGCCTGCTGGAGCTCCAAGTTCGGAGCGCACTCGAGAATAGACTTCAACCGAAATTGGTAAGCTTTCTTGTCGCATTGAGCGCGCGGCGCTCGCACCGATGGCCCCTTGGTTCGGTTCAACATTCGAAATTGAATTCCGGTGGCGTCGGCGTTCAGGCCCATCACCCCGCCGAGAGCATCGATTTCCCGCACCATGTGACCTTTAGCCAAGCCGCCAATGGCCGGGTTGCACGACATTTGCCCGATTGTGTCCAGGTTCTGCGTTAGCATCAGCGTCTGGCATCCGATGCGGGCTGAAGCCAAGGCTGCCTCAATCCCGGCATGGCCGCTCCCGATTACGATCACGTCGTATTTCTTGGGCCAATCAAACGGCATGTGTCCCCTCCAGATCGTCAAACGGCCGCGGCAACAAATCGGCGAGATTAATCACCTCCACCGCGCCGGCGGTGTTCGCGAGGACTACCTCGATAGTCTGGTTGAATTCAGCCAACGTCTGACGGCATGCGCCGCACGGTGGGGCGGGTTTTTCAAGGTCGGTTACAACGGCGATTCGGACAAACTCCCGTTCGCCGGCACTGATGGCGGCCGCGACCGCCGACTGCTCTGCACAGAGAGTCAGCCGAAAGGACATATTCTCCACATTACACCCCGAAAAAACCGCGCCCGATTTGGTCAGAAGCGCGGCCCCTACCGCAAAGCGCGAGTACGGGGAGTGCGACATTTGGCGCGCTTTCGTGGCGAGTTCAATCAGTGTATCGTTATTCACAACCTATTTCCGTTGAGCGGTTTATGCTATATCACGCGGGCGTTGAAACTCCCTGAACGCGATTCTGCTTACGAGGGCCAGGATCAAACAGGTGACCACGAAAAGGCCGCCCCACGTCCAGGTACTCTATCACACGAGGGTGCGACTTTCCTGTCACGAGGTTGAGCCCGTATTGCCCGAGGGTGCCGAAATAGACATAGACGAAGAGCCCGGGCGCCCTCCCGATGGTCGTCCAAAGCATGTAGGTGCGGAATCGCACGGTCGTTAGGCCATAGAAGTAAGTGATTAGGCTGGTGGGGAAGAGCGGGTGCAACTGAGAGAGAAGAATAATCTTCCAGCCTTCACGCTCCACCACCGGCCCGAGAGCGGACAAAGTTTGATTGGAGGAGAGCCACCTCTGAAAAGCGCGATGAAAGATCCAGCGACTGAGCGCGAACGAGATCGCGGCGCTGATGGTGTTCCCGATCATGACGAGAAAAAAACCCCACCAGAGTCCGAAGAAAAATCCGCTGCCCACACAAAGAATTCCGCCGGGGAGGAGCAAGAGATTACAGGCAGCGAAGAGGAACGGGTAAAGCACGCCGCTCCATTCGCCCCAGCGCAGGACGGCCCGCTGCGCGGACAGAATCAGGCCTAACAAGTCGAAGAATCTCGCCAGCAAGGCGATCCCCACGATGAAGACGAAAAAGCCGGCGAGCTGGGCGTAGAATGCGCGTCGGGTGCCCAACATAGGGCGCCCATCCTTGTCCAGAGCGGCGGCCTATTTCAATGCTGGTTGATCACCCTCACCTCAATCCTCTGCCGGGCACGAGAGGAGGAAGAAGCGCGAGCGGAAATTGGCCTGTCGCTAAAATCATCGCGCGTCGCGCGATGCGACGAAAAGAATTAGGCGGTTGTCGGGGCCAGGCGCCGTTTCGGGATGCCGAGGCTATCGAAGATGACACGGGTCGCGTCCGAGCGATTCAGGGTATAAAAATGGATGCCGGCGACATTGTGATCCAACAAGTCGTGGCACTGCTCGAGTGCGTAGTGGACGCCGACCCGTCGCACCGCATCGGGATCTTTTTCGCATCGCTGGAGAGCGCGCAGCAATCTTGCGGGGTAACGCGAACCCGCCGCGAGATCGGCCATCCGTTTGAAGCCGGCCATGGAAGTGATCGGCATAATCCCGGCGATAATCGGCACGTTGATCCCGGCGAGCGAACACCGTTCCCGAAAATCGTAGAAGTCGCGATTGTCGAAAAACAGTTGGGTGACCACATAATCCGCGCCGGCATCGATCTTGGCCTTGAAATGGTCCATCTCTACCAGGCGATTCGGTGTGCCGGGATGGCCTTCCGGAAAACCGGCGACGCCGATCCCGAAACCGCGCTTGTCGGGATGCGCGCCGGAGTCATTGAATTTCTTAATGAACTTCACCAGATCGGAAGCGTGCTGGAAGGCGTCACCTGATTTGTCGTAGGCGCAGGCCCGCGGCGCATCACCGCCGAGGGCCAGAATGTTTCCGATGCAGGTTTTGGCGTAGCGGTTGAGGATCGCTTCGATCTCGTCTTCCTTGTGACAAACGCAGGTCAGATGGGGAATCGGGTCGAGCTTGGTGGTGGTCTGGATTCGCTCGACCAGATTGTGGGTCAGTTCACGAGTCGATCCGCCGGCGCCGTAAGTCACGCTGACAAAATGCGGCATGTAATCTTCCAGCTCGCGGATGGTCTGGTACAAGGTCTCGGCCGCTTCCGGCGTTTTCGGCGGGAAGAATTCGAAGGAGAAGGTGGGGGACCCGCTCCGGATGATGTCCGCTATGTGCATTGTCGCTGCAGATTCTAGCTTGGCTTCAGCAAAAACTTAACCACGAATCGAGCGGAAGTGACAGGATTGCGTCATGAGGCTGGCTGCCATCGGACTTCATGCGCTCGAAGACCGATCCTCAGACTATTCCCATGGCGATCAACGGATCAGGAAACCGTGCTGATTGCCGGTGTTAAAGGAACCCTTCACAACCATCCAATAACTTCGAACAACTCTTAATAAATAGGAGGCGCTATGCAAAAGGCCTCCTTGTTGCGAAAGGCTGCGCGTCTTATTCACGAGAAATTATGACGAGGTTTTACCTCGATAAAAAGACCGCGCAGGCGAGTTATTCGCACGATGAAGATGAAGAGAGTTTGTTTTAAAAAGAGAAATAATTAATAGAGAGCACCAACAACTTCGCGCGATCTGATGTATTCCCACACCTTTCTCGATCCTGCTCGCGACCGGGTTGGCCCTCATCTTTGTGCGCTCGGCGTCATGACCAAGGCGCCCGAACCAGGGCGGGTGAAAACAAGACTCTCCCCGCCGCTCACTTCCGAGCAGGCGTCCGAACTGAACAAACGTTTTCTACAAGACCTTGGGGCCTCGATCGAAGCAGCGGCGGCGAGCAGCCCCTCAGCTGGAGTAGCGGTGTATACGCCGGTCGGGAAGGAGGCCTTGTATCACGGCATACTGCCGTCGTGTTTTTATTTTGTTCCACAGCGCGGGAACGATTTCGGCGAGCGCCTCATCTTAGCCGGCGAAGACCTGTTGAAGCTGGGATTTGCATCTTTCTGCCTGATCAATTCTGACAGCCCAACCGTGCCGGCGTCGAGTTTTGCGGCAGCCGCGGCGGCTTTGGCCGCGACCGGTGATCGGGTGGTGCTGGGGCCGTCCGATGATGGAGGATATTATCTGATTGGACTGAAACAGCTGCATCGTCGCCTTTTTGAGGACATAGACTGGAGCACCGAACGAGTTCTCGCGCAGACGCGGGAACGAGCTGCCGAGCTGAAACTTGAAACAGTCGTCCTGCCGAGCGCTTTCGATATAGACGAGGGCAACACTCTCCAGCGGCTGTGGAACGAAATTGCCGAGGTGACAGAGACTCCCGCACAAACGACACGGGCTTACCTCAAAACCATCTTCGCGAATGCCGGCAAATCCTAAACGCGCTCTGGTCACCGGCGGCGCTGGCCTGATCGGCTCGCACGTCACCGATCTGCTCATTGCTGAAGGCTGGAAAGTCCGGATCCTCGACAACCTGGAACCACAGACGCACCGGCGCGGCAAGCCCGCCTGGATTTCGGACAAGGCCGAATTCCGTCAGGGAGATTTGCGCGACCGCGCGACCATGTCCGATGCGCTGCACGACATTGACGTTGTTTTTCACGAGGCGGCCTACGGCGGCTACATGCCGGAGATCGCGAAATACGTGCAGGTGAACTCGTTTGGAACCGCGCAAATGCTGGAGGTCATCCGGGAAGAAAACCTGCCGATCCGCAAGATTGTGGTCGCGAGCTCCCAAGCGGTTTACAGCGAAGGCGCTGGAACCTGTCCAAAGCATGGCCTGGTTTTTCCAGCGGTTCGCCCGGTCGAGCAGCTGCGCAAAGGCGATTGGACGGTGCGCTGCCCGATTTGTGATGAGGTGACGACTTCCGCGCCGACGCCGGAGAACGCGCCGGTGGGTGGAGAGACAGTTTACGGCCTAACGAAAGTGGACCAGGAAAAACTGGTTTTGCTGTGGGGGAAACAGATCGGCATTCCGACGGTGGCGCTGAGATATTCCTGTACTTACGGTCCGCGCCAGTCGATCTTCAATCCTTACACGGGAGTGATCGCGATCTTTTGCACGCGGTTGCTTAACAATCTACCGCCGATTCTTTACGAAGATGGCGAGCAAACCCGCGACTTCTCCTTTGTCGAAGACATCGCGCGCGCCAATCTACTGGCGGCCGAATCGGACAAGCTCGATGGATTGCCGGTGAATGTCGGCAGCGGCCGCGGCGTGCCCATTCGCGAAGTGGCCGAAAAGGTTTCCGATGCGTTAGGCATTCAGATCAAACCGGAAGCGCGCGGTGAATTCAGACCGGGCGAGATGCGGCATCTGACCAGCGGCACGGAGCGAGCCCGCGCAGCCGGCTATCAACCGCAGGTGGATCTCGCCACCGGAATCAATCGTTACCTGGAATGGATCCGCGCCCAAACTGACGTGCGGGACTATTTCGGTGAAGCGGAAACAATTTTGCGCGGGAAAGGAATTGTTCAACGCGTGGGGTGAGGCGCGGCCTTACTGCCGGCGTGGAGCTTTCGGGTTAGTTTGGCGAGATGGCTTTCGCAGGCGCCATAGATTTTGATGGGCGGGCGTTGCAATACGCGCGCCGGGATTTCGCGCAGTTGAACGTCGATTGGAGCGTGGACCAGGCGCTCACAGAAATCCGTCGAACCGGCGTGGGCGAGCGCGTTGTTTATTTCTACGCGGTCGACAACGACGGCAAATTGCTCGGAGTTGTGCCGACGCGGCGTCTGCTCACTGCTCAACCGGAAACGCGGGTGAGGGAGATCATGGTTCCGAAAGTGGTGGCCCTCCCCGAGTCGGCGACGGTGCTGGAGGCCTGCGAGTTCTTCGTCCTCTACCGGTTCCTGGCGTTTCCGATTGTTAATCGCGAGCGCCGCATTGTCGGCGTGGTCGACTCGGATGTTTTCACGGAAAGCGTCCTGGAGTCCGAGGAGCCGAAAGAAACCACGCGTGACGACTTCTTTGAAGCGCTTGGATTTCATCTATCGCAGGTGCGCGACGCGTCGCCCTGGAAGATGTTTCGCTATCGGTTTCCGTGGCTGACGGCGACGATCCTGGCGGGAACACTTTCCGCCATGCTTGCCAGCCTGTTCGAAGCAACGCTGGCGCGCAGCCTGGTAGTGGCGTTCTTCCTCACCATGGTGCTTGGGTTAAACGAGGGCGTGAGCATGCAATCGATGAGCGTGACCATCCAGGCCTTGCGCTCGGTTCCGTTCTCCTGGCGCTGGTTCATGGTGGCGTTGCGCCGCGAAATTGGCACGGCCGTCCTGCTCGGGATTGCCTGCGGGATTGTTGTCGGCGCGATTGTTTTACTCTGGCGTCACGAAGCGCGCGCAGCGGTGGCAATCGGCCTCAGCATTGGGTTATCGCTGGTTACGGCCTGCTTGTTCGGCCTTTGCGTTCCGTCGTTCCTCCATCGGCTGAAGCTCGATCCGAAAATCGCGGCGGGTCCGATCACGCTGGCGCTGGCTGATCTCTGTGCCCTGGTGCTCTATTTCACGAGCGCGTGGATTGCGCTGGCATGAGTTCGACGGCGGCTGCGATCAGCGTTGTTATTCCAGCTCTAAACGAGGAAGAGCCGATCGCCCAGGTGGTGCGGGAGATTCGAGCAACGACGCTGCCTAACGAAATTATTGTCGTCGATAACGGCAGCACCGATCAAACTGCGGCACGAGCGGCGGCCGCTGGGGCACGCGTCATTGCCGAGCCGAAGCGTGGATACGGACGGGCTTGTCGCGCGGGGGTCGAGGCCATCAGCGACCCATCCCGCATCGTGGTGTTTCTCGATGGCGACGGGAGCGATTGTCCGGAATTTCTACCGGCGTTAGTTGAGCCGATTAGGCAAGGAACGCATGACTTTGTGATTGGATCGCGCACGCGCGGCCAGCGCGAGCCCGGGAGCATGAATTTCCAGCAGGTTGCTTCCGGGCATATTGCAGGTTGGCTCATCCGGCTGATTTATGGAGTGAAGTTCACCGATATGTCGCCCTTTCGCGCTATCCGGCTGGAAACGCTTCGGGGGCTTGGGATGACTGAAGAGACTTACGGTTGGAACCTGGAGATGCAGATGCGGGTGGCGAAGACCGGTCTGCGCGTGCTCGAGATTCCGGTGGACCATCGCTGCCGGAGCGGCGGGGTGTCAAAGGTTTCGGGAACGCTGAGGGGGACGGTGGTGGCAGGAGCGCGCATCATCGCGACCTTCGTTAGGATAGCGCTGCAATCGTAAGGGGAAGGACCTGGCAGGCTCCCGGCCGACCGGTCTGGCGGATGCTCGAGCTTTTGTCATTCTCACGAGCTGCCCTTTGCCGATAGGATAGCGTAATGAACAGCAGCCGATCGTTCCTGATTGGATTGCTGGCCGGCCTGCTGGCGGCCATGGTGATGACGTTGATGATGCTTCTTCTGGCGTCGTTAGGGATCGCGACGCCGCTGGCGATTATTGGTGATCGCCTTTCCGTTTTTATCCCGCCGGGACCGTTCCTTTCCATCATGGGCAGAGTCGGCGGGTACAATCATTTGAAGCAGCTCGGGGTCGGTTCCACCATTGCTGGACAACTACTGTGCGGAGCGCTCGGAGGTGGCATCTTCGCACTTTGCCGGCGACGCGATCTGCAGAAGCCCGCGCCGATGCTGAGCGTTCTCATCTTTTTCGCGCTCCCGTTGGTTGCTTTGACGGTGGTCCTCTGGCCGGTGATCGGAACGAGTTACCGCGGATTTCCGATTCTGACGGCGCGAGTGATCACGCAGGGTGGATTTTGCCTCAGCCTGCTTGTCTTCGAACGAATTTTCACCGGGTGCCTGCGGTTGTTGTCACGCCCTCCAGTGAAAAACGACGAAAACATTTATACGCCTTCGATTGGACGACGCGCGCTCTTGCTCGGCTCTCTTGGTTTAATTGCGGTGGGCGGCAGTGCAGCGCTGCTTCGCCGCTTGTACCAGCTGGCGAGCTTTTCTTATGACGGCACCCAATACAAAGGCGCCGGCGTGCAGCCGATCACGCCTAACGAGCTGTTTTATTGCGTGACCAAGAATGTGGTCGATCCGACGGTGGACGCAGCGCTATGGCGCCTGGAAGTAACTGGCCTGGTTCAAGCCGCGCGCGGCTATCGTTACGAAGACCTGAAAGCGATCAATCCGGTCGACCAGGAGACCACATTGATGTGCATCAGCAACGGTCTCGATGCGGGCCTGATTAGTAATGCGATTTGGAAAGGGGTTCCAATGCGGGACCTGCTCGCCCAGGTGACGCCGCTCGAAAGCGCAGTGCGTGTTCGCCTTCACGGCGTGGACAATTATACCGACACAATCCCGTTGGAGAAGGCAATGGAGCCGACCACTTTGCTGGCCTGGCAGATGAACGGCGTCGCCTTACCTCAGCGCCACGGCTTCCCGCTGCGCGCAATCGTTCCGGGCTACTTTGGCGAGAAGCATGTGAAATGGCTCACCCGGATTGAGCTGGTGAACGCGGAGGCCAAGGGTTTCTACGAAAAGCAAGGCTGGGGGCCGGACTTCATCACCCCGACTCGCTCGCGCATCGACGTGCCGGATAACTTCGCAAACTTATCGTTAGGTAAGTTGGAGGCTCCGATCGAGGTAAGAGGCATGGCTTATGGTGGAGATCGCGGGGTCTCGAGGGTGGAGATCAGCTTCGACAAGGCGCAGACCTGGCAGGAAGCGGAGATTTATTATCGCGGAAGCGACACCGCCTGGTCGCTTTGGAAAACACGAGACGGTTGGAAACCATCGGCGCCCGGAGAATACAACCTGGTTGTGCGCGCGACAGATGGTAAAGGCGAGGTGCAGGAACAGGACGACGAGCGCAGCCCGTATTCCGGCGCCACCGGATTTC
This sequence comes from uncultured Verrucomicrobiae bacterium, assembly GCA_963746035.1. GTDB lineage: Bacteria > Verrucomicrobiota > Verrucomicrobiia > Chthoniobacterales > UBA10450 > JBBRDU01. Next base: position 484,047 of record CAVUZN010000004.1, read on the forward strand.
ATTGGATCACTGTTTACGTGACGGCCTAAGCGGCTGGCATTTTGGACACCAGGCGGTGGTGCGGCCGCCAATGGTCGCCCGGCGCAAGGGTGTCTGGTGAATCGGGCAGACGCCTTTGCTGCTCCAGCGTTGGTGGATGAGCCAGGACCGCAGCGGATCGGAATTGGTGACACCGACTGTTTCCAATGAACGGCGCGCGACGAATTTGCTTTCTCGCCAGAGAGTTTTGCGTTCAGCGGCGTTGAGCGCGCCGGCTTTTCGCGCGGGATGAATCTTGCCGCGCCAGAGAATTTCGTCGGCCATCCAATTCCCAATCCCGGAAAACCCCTCCTGCGAAAGGATAACGGCTTTGATTGGCGCTTTGCCATGCCGGCGCAGGAAGGTCTCGAAAAAATTCAGACTGAAACCGGGTGAGACGATTTCCGGAACGCTGGTTCTCCACCAATCGGGCTGACTGGTTCCATGATGGAAGCGAATGCGACCGAACTGGCGCGCGTCGCGGTAGACGAGGGTGCGCTCTTTCTGTCGCAGCACAAGATGATCATGTTTGTCTGGCTGAAAGGTCGGCGGCTCAATGCGCAGGTTCCCGGACATGCCGAGGTGAACCCCTAACCAATTGTTGCCTGAGAATAGAAAAAGCATCCGTTTCCCGAGCGCGAGCGAGCGCAGCAGCTTTTGCCCGCGCAGCTGTCGTTTCAGTGCAAGGGTCTTCGTCTCGCGGAAAACCCGTTTGGTGGCGTGCAGTTCGACCGATTGAACGACGTCGCCGACGCCCGGATTCCACGTCTTTCGGTACCATTCGACTTCGGCAAGCTCGGGCATTGAGCAAGATAACGGCGGAGCGACGGATTAACACTGGGCTTCAACAGGGTGGCGGACCCGGTCAAACTTGGTAAACGGCTTTTTAAAGCGGCTCTGGTGTTCGGAGGGAAAGTTGGGAGGTAGATAATGCGGCGGTCAGAGACCGCCGCTACAGCTCACCGGGTGTGCCGCCATAACTGATGGAGATTGACTGTGGAGGCAGCCATGTCGGCGGCGGGCCTCTGGAAGTTGCAGCCGAGACGCCTGCCGTCACAGAAGTTTTGCGGGCGCGGCAGACTCAGGGGTTGAAACCGGGTGCTAACGACAGGCCCTGAGCGGTTCGTTACATACCTTTTTCGCCCTTGCGGCGCATGCTAGGTTTCAACATGGAGAAAGTGATCATCGTCGGAAGCGGATGCGCAGGGCTGACCGCTGCCATTTACGCTGCCCGGTCCAATCTCAGCCCGCTCGTGCTGGAGGGACCGCAACCAGGCGGACAGCTATCGACCACAACGCTGGTGGAAAACTTTCCCGGCTTTCCCGACGGCATCGATGGTCCGCAGTTGATCATGAACATGCATCAACAGGCCGAAAAATTCGGCGCGCGCTTCTCTTACGCGGAGGTGGAAGACTTTGATGTTTCGGGTAAGACGATTCGGATCAAAGCGGACGATGAGTGGCTGGAAACGGAATCTTTAATTATCGCGAGCGGAGCTTCGGCGCGCTGGCTTGATCTGGAGAACGAAGAGAAGCTGATCGGCCATGGACTGACCTCCTGCGCGACATGCGACGGAGCGTTTTACCGGAATGTTCCGGTGGCAGTGATCGGCGGCGGCGATTCGGCCGCGGAAGAAGCAGTCTTCCTAACCCGGTTTGCCTCGAAGGTTTATCTTATCCATCGCCGCGACAAATTGCGCGCGTCCAAAATTATGGCGGACCGCGTCCTCGCCCACGAAAAAATCGAGCCGATCTGGCACCAGGTGGTGAAACGCTATGTGCCTGACGAGAAAGGCGAAATGCGCGCGGTCGTTCTGCGCAACGTGGAGACGAACGAAGAGAAGGAGTTGGCGGTGGCCTGCGTCTTTGTCGCGATTGGGCATGATCCGAACACGAAGGCGTTCCAAGGAAAACTGGAAACGGATCCTGACGGTTACCTGATTTCGAAGCGCTTGGTGGAAAGCAAACACCCTGGCGTGTTCATCGCCGGCGACGTCGCGGATCGTGTCTACAAACAAGCGGTGACCGCAGCCGGCGCGGGCTGCGCGGCGGCGATCGAAGCCGAAAGATATTTGAGCGGTCTGGAAGGCGGGTGATCATGGCCGCCTCTCGGAAATCGCGCTCGGCAATTCCTTGAAGATCTGCGATCTCACGCAGTTTTACTCGCCGGTGAGCGGTGGAGTGAAACGGTACCTCCAAGAGAAGATCGCCTTCATCGGCAAACAAGGCGGCGCGCACGAACATGTTTTGATCGTGCCGGGCTCGCGGTCGGAGATGCGAGTGGAAGGATCATCGCGCGTTTACACCATTCATTCGCCGCTGATCTCGGCCGAATCTCGTTACCGCGCGCTCCTCGACTTGCGTGAGGTCGGCGAGATTTTGCGCAAAGAAAACCCCGACATTATAGAAAGCAGCGACCCCTACCAGATCGCCTGGAGATCCATCGCGATGGGCCGCGAGCTCGGCCGTCCGGTGGTGGCCTATTATCACTCGCATTTTGCGGAGATCTTTCGCCAGGTGGCGCAACGAAGGCTCGGGGACACGATCTCCGAATGGGTCAGCGCGGGAGCGCGACGATATGTGCGCAATCTTTACCGCCAGTTCGCCGCCACCCTGGTTCCGTCTCAGTCATTGGCGGAAATCTTGAAGGACTGGGGAGTAGCCAATGTCCGCGTCCTGCCGCTGGGAGTAGATGCAACCAGCTTTCGACCGGACCCCGATGACCGGCAGGAGACCAGGCGTTCGTTAGGCATCGCGCCGGAGCGCACCGTTCTGCTTTATGTTGGTCGCTTTTCCGGGGACAAGAATGTGCGCACTTTGTTCGGAGCGTTTGAGCTGATCGAGAAAGAGGAGCCCGACCGCTTCCATCTTCTGGTGGTGGGCGATGGCCCCGACAGGACAAAACTGCAATTAATCCTCCGCCAGGGCGCGAATGCCACCTGGATTCGGTATCTGGCAGACTCAACCGAGTTGGCCCGTTTCTACCGCGCCGCTGACTTATTCGTGCATCCCGGGCTCTACGAAACCTTCGGGCTGGTGGCGATAGAGAGTCAGGCTTGCGGGACCCCCGTTTTAGGGTTTCGCGGGAGCCCGATGGACGCGGTAATCGTTGGCGGCCAGGAGCATTGGCCGACGGAGAACTCGGCGCGGGCCCTGGCCGATAGCATCAGGCACTTCGCCCAGCCGCCGCCGATGTCCGGGCGGCAGGAGCTGGCCCGGGCAGTGTCGCAGCGTTACGACTGGAACAGCGTCTTCACTCAACTCCTTTGCATTTACGAGGAGCTGTGCGCAAAATAGTGGCGTTCATGGAGAATAGCCCCTCATTCACCATCCGCAGCTACCGCTCGAGCGACCGCCAGTCGGTGCGTGATCTCTGCTGCGAAACCGGCTTCCTGGGCGAGCCGATCGACCCGGTTTACAGCGATCGCGAGATGTTCGCGGATTTTCTGACGACCTATTACACGGACTGGGAACCGGAATCGTCGTTTGTGGTCGAGTCCGAAGGAAGGATCTGCGGTTATCTGCTCGGCTCCCGTAAACCGCTCACTCACCAGCTCTACTCTTTCTGGCAGAACGTATCCCTTTTCTTCAAGGTGCTGGGCCGATATCCCCGTTACAACGAGCGTTCCCGGCGCTTTATCCGCTGGACGGTCACGAACGGTTGGCGCGAAGTGCCGGCCGCGCCGCGCCGGATTCCTCATTTCCACATCAATTTGCTCCCGGAAGCGCGCAAAATGTCGACGACGCGCGCGCTGATGAGCGCCTATCTGAGCTATCTCTATCGCTGCGGAGAGAAGCGGGTTTACGGACAGATCGTGACTTTCGAAAGCCGGCGCGGCGAAAAGATGTTCGAGCGTTACGGGTTCAACGTCATGAACCGCGGCGAGATCACCAAGTACCGCGCACTTTATCCGGAGTCGGTTTATCTGAGCACGGTGGTGAAAGATCTGACCACGGCCGACCCTTTATCAGTGACCACGCGCCCGCGCGAGGAAGCGAACGTCGCCTGAAACAATTCAGGCAGGAATTCCTTCTCGTTCCGCCACGCTAAGCTGCGCCCGCAGTAAGTCGTGCAGGGTCACGATTCCGAGCAGGCCGCCGCTTTCGTTCGTTACGAGCAAAGTTCCGGAGTTCGACTCGACCAGCCGTGTCTGACAAGCCCGGATGGTTTCATCCGGGCGGCATAACAAAGCTTCTTCAGTCCGAACGGCCCGATCTTCGGACAATGCCGATTCGATTTCCGCGCGAGCTGCCACTCCGGACGGTTTCGCGCCGACCAGAACAGGAAAATAGCGATGAGGAGAGTCTCGCAAAAGTTTCTGAAGCGCTTCACGCGATTGCTCAGTCACACTGACGGGGCTGAAGGTGGCGAAAGCGGAAATCGGCAGGTTCTGCCAGCTCCGAAGATCGCGCGGTGGCACGAGGTGATGCAGATCATGTCCGTCCTGTTGAAGAAGCGCGTCGTAAAAATTGACGCGCCCAAAGCTGCGGGCCACGACTTGGCTGATCAGCCCGGCCAGCATGAGGCCGGGCACAAGCGCGAACTGGTGAGTCATTTCAAAAATAATCAGGATGGCAGTCACGGGTGCCAGGACGACCGCACCGAGACACGAACTCATGCCGCCGACGACAAGCAGGACGACGTCGCTTTCTTGAAGATGAAGAAACGGACCGGCCACGCCGGCAACGATCGCGCCGCACATGCCGCCGAAAAAAAGGTTAGGCGAAAAGATGCCGCCGCATCCGCCGAAACCATAGCAGGCCACGGTCGCCACCAATTTTCCGGCCAGAAGGATGAGAGCGACGCGCCAGACAATGTGGCCATTGATGGCATCGGACAAATCGTCGTAACCGAGCGCGAAGACTCCCAGCCGCCGAGTCATGAGAAAAGCGGTGACGGCCAGGGCCCAGGTGATCAAACCGCCGGCCAGCGGCATCAGCCAGGCCGGCGAGGCATTTTTTATGCGGCGGCGCAGATTGAGGGCGCCCTTATGAAAGGCGACGCCGCTCAGGCTGGCCAACAACGCCGTTGGCGGCATGAGCAGGTAGGCTCGCCAGGTTGGTTCGTCGATGTGCGGAAGAATGAAGGCGGGTTGGGCCCCGATGAACGCGTGAACCACGAACGCGCCGATCACGGCTGCAACCAGGACCGGCCCTAACGACCGGCTGTTCAGGTCGCCGATGATTTCTTCGAGGACGAAAGCGACCGAGGCCAGCGGCGCATTGAAAGCAGCGGCCAGGCCAGCCGCGGCGCCGGCCGCGCTGGCGACGCGACGATTCTGTTTTGTCACGCCCAGCCAGCCGGCAATCGTCGAGGAAAGATTGCTTCCGATTTGCACGGTCGGTCCTTCGCGGCCGAGACTCTGGCCACCGCCGATCGAAATGACACCGGCGACGAACTTGATCGGCGCGATTCTTTTTGCGGCGTAGCCGAATTCTTTCCAGAAGTTTAACTTCACCTGTGGAATTCCGCTGCCGGCGGCGGTGGGAGCGACTGAATTGAGCAACCAGCCGACAATCAGGGAAGCGGAGACAATGGTCACGAAACTGACCCACAAGAGAGTGCCCGGGCTGCGCGCAGCAGCGGCCTGATAGGTGTGGGTGTAGATCCAGTTGATCGCCAGTTCGAAAGCAACCGCCGCCATGCTCGCGACAAGGCCATAAAGACAGGTCGCCAGCAACGGCCTAAGCCTGTCGCTGAAACGGTGGAATTCTGCCGCGGCTGATTTCACCCTCACCCAAAATACCCGTCTTGCCGCAATTGGCTAAACCGATCAAAACAAGCACAGCCGCCCGCCATTTCCGCGTTGTGAAATGTCGCCCGCCGGGTAGCTTCAGCTTCGTCGTTTGCCGGCATAGCTCAGCTGGTAGAGCAGCTGATTTGTAATCAGCAGGTCGTCGGTTCGAATCCGTCTGCCGGCTCCAGCATCAGATCCGCGTTCTTAGCCCGATTCGCTCAGGAAGACCTAATAAGAACAAGGTCTGATTGGGACGGCGATTGGGTCGCGGAAGGGTGGCGGTATGGCCTTCGAGACGTTTGACCTCGAGAATCTTGATCGCCCGCAAGGAATCGATCCAATCGGTGACGCCAGAGTCCCTTTGCCGTGACCTGCAATTTCTAAGAAATTCCCCCAAGCTGATTAACGACTATGAAAATGAAAGAAATGATCAAACGAGCTCACGAGCTCACCGATCCGTACCGCGTTACCAAAGGCAAAGATTTCCGGCTCAAGAACGTCGATCCGGAGGACACCCTTCAATTTACCAGGGACGACAAGGAGCACGCGAAGGAAGCGCTGGCTGAGGGCGTCACTGCCCTGGCCGAACTGCAAGACAAGCTTTACGCGCAGGACAAGTGGGCCGTCCTGCTCCTTTTCCAGGCGATGGACGCCGCCGGCAAAGATGGCGCGATCAAGCACGTCATGTCCGGCGTCAATCCACAAGGTTGCCAGGTCTCCTCGTTTAAGGCGCCCTCAGCCGAGGACCTCGATCACGACTATCTTTGGCGTTGCATCAAGGCTCTGCCTAACCGCGGTAACATCGGCATCTTCAACCGCTCCTACTACGAGGAAGTGCTGGTGGTGCGGGTCCATCCCGAATACCTGAAGGGCCAAAAGATTCCGCGAAAACTGATCACCAAGAAAATCTGGGATGAGCGCTACGAAGACATCACCAACTTCGAGCAGTATCTCAGCCGCAACGGCGTTCTCGTGCGCAAATTTTTCCTGCACGTTTCGAAGAAGGAACAGAAGCGCCGCTTCCTCGAGCGAATCGATCTTCCGGAAAAGAACTGGAAGTTCTCCGCTAACGATGCAGCGGAACGCGATCACTGGGACGAGTACATGGAAGCATATGAAGAGATGATCCGCGGCACCGCGAGCAAGCATTCGCCGTGGTATGTCGTGCCGGCAGACAACAAGTGGTTCACCCGGTTGGTCGTGGCGGCAGCGGTCATCGAAACCCTGGCCGAACTCGACCTGGCCTATCCCAAAGTCGACGACAAGAAGCTCCAGGAGCTCGCCGCCGCGCGGGAAAAGCTGACCAAGTAACCGCCAGGTCCCTCGCCAGGACCGGCTTGAGAGTGGGGACGAGCAGAGGTGAGCTGGTGGAAGGAAACACCATCGCCGAGAGTATCCCGCGGATCGAGAGGCCGTCCGAACATGTCCGCCGCGGATGACGTCTCGGACAGAGCGAGCAATCTCGCTTAGATTCGACGAAGCGGATTATGACCCGGTTCGGTTTCATCGCGACATTGCTCGTAATCGGCACCGCCAGGTTTGGTGAGGCGGAAGATTTTGCGGATACCATTGCGAATATCAAGTCACCTCCCGGCAAAGCGCCAACCGGGATGGTGTGGATTCCCGGCGGGGAATTCTCCATGGGCGCGGCCATGAACGGCGGCGGGAGTTGCGAAATGCCAATGGCGTCAAACGACGCCGTGCCTATTCATCGAGTGTGTGTGAACGGATTCTGGATGGATACGACGGTAGTCACGAACGCGCAGTTCGAAAAGTTCATCCAGGCTACCGGCTATCAGACGATCGCGGAACGCGTTCCGACCAAAATGGAGCTTCCGGGGACTGCTCCGGAAGATCTGGTTGCGGGCAGCGCGGTCTTCACCCCGACCGTTGACGAAGTTCCGCTCGATAATGCTTATCGGTGGTGGCGTTACGCCGGCGGAGTGAACTGGCGTCATCCGTTAGGCCCAAAGAGCGACCTCGCCGGCAAGGAAAATTACCCGGTCGTCCACGTCGCCTATTTCGACGCCGAAGCCTACGCAAAATGGGCGGGCAAACGGCTGCCCACAGAAGCGGAATTCGAGTTCGCCGCGCGCGGCGGCCTGACCGGCAAGCGCTATGTCTGGGGTGACGAGTTGCGACCAGGTGGAAAATGGATGGCCAACACCTGGCAGGGAAAGTTTCCAGTGAACGACTCAGGCGAAGATGGCTTTGCGGGGATCGCACCGGTAAAGTCATTTCCGCCGAACGGTTACGGTCTTTACGACATGGCCGGCAACGTCTGGCAATGGTGCAGCGACTGGTATCGTCCGGGCTATTACAAAACCCTGGCCGGCAAAGAGCCGGTGGCGGTTAATCCTCAAGGCCCGGAAAACTCGTTCGACCCAGCGGAGCCGGACGAAACAAAGCGAGTGCAAAGAGGGGGCTCGTTCCTCTGCAACGATCAGTATTGCTCGCGCTACATCGTGGGCACACGTGGCAAAGGTGAAGTGAGCTCGGGGACGAATCACCTGGGATTTCGCTGCGTCAAAGGACGCGAACCAGGTCTAGAGCTGGGTGTGGAAAGGGAGCAGTAGCCACTCGCTCACCCGCTCCAGGAGAGAGCGGCGCTTGAACTGATCGAGCGTGTATTGACTCGAATGACTCAGATTTTCCTCGAAGCGCTTCTCCATCAATTTTCCGAACGCCTGGTCATACAAAACGACGTCGAGCTCTTCGTTAATCTCAGCCGAACGGGCATCGAGGTTCGACGACCCGATCATGCTGAAACGTGAATCGATGACGAAACTCTTCTCGTGAATCATCGTCGGCTGGTATTCAAAAATTTTCACGCCGCCTTCCAGCATCTCTCCGTAGGCAGCGCGGCCGGCTGACTTCGTCCAGGGCTGATCATTGTTAGGTCCGGGCAGGAGCAGGCAAACATCGACCCCGCGCCGGACGGCCTTAACCAGCTGTTCTACCTGGTCGTCGGTCGGGGTGCAGTAGGCGTTAGTGATCCAGATCCTTTTTTCGGCGGCTGTGAAAGCGACCGCTTCAACCAAAGGCACCGGGGCCATCGAGAACGAATGCGAGGTCACCACCTGGCCTTTGATATCGGCGCCGGCCTCTTCCGCCGGGAATTGATCTGCGCCACTCAACACTTCGCCGAATGATTTGACCCAATGTTCCTGGAAGGCCGCCTGCAGCTTGGTGACGAGCGGCCCTTGCAGACGAATTTGCATGTCGCGCCAGTGATCCTTGTCCTGCGCGTGGCCGGACCATTTGTCGGCGAAACCGGCACCGCCGGTAAAGCCCACTTTCCCGTCCACCACCAGAATGCGGCGGTGCGAGCGCCGATTGGTTCGATCAAGGCGCAGGGAATGGGTCGGATGGTAATAGGCGAACTTACATCCGGCGTCCTTCATTTTGCGGACGTCGGAGTTATTCAGTTGCCACCCGGAACCGATTCCATCGAGGAGGACGCGAACGACGACACCGGCATGGGCCCGTTCGCAGAGGGCATCACGGAAGCGCAGCCCGGTTTCATCCGAGTATAAAATGAACGCTTCGAAGTTGATCGACTTTTCCGCGTGCGCGATGGCATCGAGCATCGGCGGAAAGTAACCGTCGCCGTTCTCCATGACCTCGATCTTGTTTCCGGAAAGGAGAACGGGGTCAGCCAATGACAGTGCTGATCCGATGAATTCGGGACTATCGACATTGAAGGTGTGCTCAAAATGGTAAGGGAGCGTGTGTCGCCGAATGAAGAAGATGCAAAAGAGAATGAGAATAACGAGGAAGCTCAAGGTCAGCGCGATCCATTCCCCAACGGCGAAGCGCCAGAGCTCGTTATTCAGCCAATGCGAACGCCGCGCTCTCTTCTGTCGCTTTGCCATTTAAAGAAGTTGGTAAGGATCCACGTCGACGGTGACGACTACGTCTTCGGGAAAAGGTAGCTTCTCCAGCGTTTCACGCACGCGCCGGCTGAGCCGGACGATCGCTCCCCCGCGGAGCAGGACGTGAAACCGATACTGCCCCTGCAGCTTTTGCAGCGGCGCCGGGGTGGCTTCGCCCACATTAAATTCCTCCCCGAGCTTTTCGTGTAATCGGCGCCGCAACGTTTCCGCAGAAAACTGCGCGCGCTCCGCGTGGCTCGATCGGGTCGTCACCAGGATGGCGTGTTTCACTGGTGGAAATCCGCAGCGCTCACGAAATTCGAGTTCCTGATCGAAATAGCCGGCAAAATCGTGATGCCGCGCAAACTGAATCGACGGACTGAAGGGCGTGAACGTTTGCACGAAAACTTCGCCGGCAGCTTCGCCGCGCCCGGCCCGGCCGGCTACCTGGGTGAGAAGCTGAAAGGTTCGCTCACCCGCGCGGAAATCCGGCATGTGCAGGGCGAGATCGGCATTGATGATTCCAACCAGCGTGACGTTGGGGAAGTGGAGGCCCTTTGCGATCATTTGTGTTCCGACCAGGATGTCGATTTTCCCCGCGCGAAAGCTTCGCAGCACCTCGCGATACGATTCTTTACGCGTCATTGAATCGGCATCCATCCGCCGAATGGCCGCCTGCGGGAAAATCTGGGCGACGGTTGCCTCCACCTTCTCCGTGCCGAAACCGGCGTAGATCAGTCCATCTTTGCCACAGGCCGGGCACTTCTTGGGGACCGCGGCGGTGTGGCCACACAAATGGCAGCTCAGTCGGGCGAGCTCACGGTGAAAGGTCAGCGCGACGCTGCAGTTAGGACACTCGCGAACCTGACCGCAGTCACGGCAAAGGAGCGAAGTGGAAAAGCCGCGCCGATTTAGGAAGAGGATGATCTGTTCCTTGCGCGCCAGCCGTTCGTCCATCGCGCTGCGCAATCGCTCCGAAAGGATGATCATCGATTTGTCCTTGCGGCGTTCCTGGCGCAAATCGACGATCCGAATGAGCGGCAGCTGGCAGTCGTCCACGCGTTGGGTCAGCTGGCTGAGGACGTAGCGGTCGCGGGTGGCGTTGTAGAAACTTTCGAGCGAGGGCGTGGCGGTGCCCAGCAGGACAACGCAGCTCTCGAGTTTTGCCCTAACGACTGCGACGTCGCGGGCATGATAGCGCGGAGCTTCCTCCTGCTTGTAGGTGCTCTCGTGTTCCTCATCGACCACGATCAGTCCGAGGTTCTTCAAGGGAGCGAAGACGGCGCTGCGCGCGCCAATCACTATCCGCGCCGTCCCGGAATGAATCTTGTGCCACTCGTCGTGCCGTTCGCCCTCGGAAAGATGGCTATGCAAAACGGCGACCAAATCCGGATTCTCGGCGAAGCGCGACTTGAATCGCTCGACTGTTTGTGGCGTTAACGAAATCTCCGGAACGAGCACGATGGCGGTCTTTCCACGTTCGAGGGCGAAGCGGATGCCCTGCAGATAGATCTCGGTTTTGCCGCTGCCAGTTACGCCATGCAGAAGAATGGGCCGGGATTTTTCCGGATCATCCAGTGCTTGCTTGAGGACTTTTAGCGCCGCTTCCTGCTCCAGGTTGAGGGTCAGGCTGGTTGTCGGAATGAATTGCTCCTGCGCATGCGGATCGCGCGAAACCGCGCCTTCCTTTAATTCGACATAGCCGCGCTTCTCCAGCGCGCGCAGAGTCTGGTTATCCAACGCCGTCTGGCGCAGAATTTCGGAGGCCAGGATAGGACCGGGCAATTTTCCAACCGCCTCCAGCAATTCGGCCTGGCGGGGGGCACGCCGACGCAGTTTTTCGAGCTCGTCCGGTTCGGGCGTCCGCGCGGCTTGAACGAAGAGCTGTTTCTTCCAGCCGACTTCTGCCTTGCGAATGACTTGAGGCAGCAGGCTGCGAATCACCACCTCGATCGGGCAGCAATAATAAGTGCTCATCCATTGCCCCAGCTCGAGCAAGGCCGGGCTCAGGATGGGACTGTCCCCCACCACTGCCTCAATCTCGCGCAGGCCGCGCGCGTCGGTTTCATCGAGAACCCGCAGGACAGTCGCGAGCGAGCTCCGGTCGCGGAAAGGGACACGCAGGCGAGAGCCGACGCCGATCCGGTCGCGCAGCGTCTCGGGGATGATGTAATCGAGCTCGCGCTGAATGGCGCGGTCGATCACGACCCGGACATAACGGGGAAGCGCAGTCATCGGTGCGAATTTAATTGAACCCCCCAACGATGCATGGATTCATGTTAACCATGCGGCGCCGTTCATGATCCGGTTTGTTTTCAAACTGATCTTTTGCCTCCTCCTGGCCCTGGGGGTCGGGCTGGCCTTTAAGGCGCTGCGCTCCGGCGATCCGTTCTACACGCTTTACGAATGGATCAGTCCGGCCCGCTTCCAACAGTATGACGGGTTGATCAAAACAGTCGCGCGCGAGCATGATCTCGATCCCATGTTGATAAAGGCGGTGGTCTGGCGCGAGAGCCGATTTGATCCGCAAAAGGTGGGGACGGCCGGTGAGCGCGGCCTGATGCAGGTGACGGAGAAGGCCGCGCGCGAGTGGGCGGATGAAAGCCGGGTGGACAAATTCGAGCCCGACCAGCTTTTCGATCCGAAGACCAACCTCGAAGCGGGGAGCTGGTATTTGCAACGAGCGATCAAGCACTGGAACGGGCACAGCAATCCCATTCCTTTCGCCCTTGCCGAGTACAACGCCGGAGCGAGCCGGGCTCAGCGCTGGTCGGGTGGCAGCTCGACCGTGGATCTTTCGTCGGATGACTTTTTGCGCCAAATCGATTTCCCGAGCACGCGCAAATACGTCGACTCAATTACGGAACGCTACCGCTTCTATAAGAAGCGCGGCCGGATGTAAGAAAGACCGCTCGCGACGACTTGTTCTAACGAGTCTTCCTGCGAGTCGTCGGATTAACGACGGGGAGCGTGGTGCTGACGGCAGCCTGGCCAGGGGCGGAGTAGGTCACTTTAACCTGTAAAAATAACTGCTGCGCATTTGGCGGGAGTGCGATGGTCGATTGGACCGTTTGGACATTTACATCGGTGCGCTGGATATTTTCTTGGGTCGTGGCCGGTCCCCAGGCGGGGAGATTCGTCGCTTGCTGAACTTCGTAAGTCAGCGCGGCATTCCCGGTGATCCTTCGATAAGTGATAACCAGTGAGTTGCCGTTCCTGGTGAAAATGGGTGTTCCGTAGCCCATCGGCGCTGAACCGTTTAATACCTTGGCATATTCGAGCAGGTTCGGAAGGCCGTCACTGTTCCCGATGCCGTTCGGATCGATCACGCTTTGAATGAATGGCTGCCTGGACGAGATGCGCGTGCAAAAAATCCCGGTCGGCGACGGATCTGGAAACTGCACATATTGGTTTGTCGCGTCGTCGTGGTAATAAAATCCGCCGACGTTAAACAGGGCGGCGATGAATTGTCCGCCGCCCATGTTGTCGGTGTAAAAGTAGCCGGTAACGCCCGCGTTGATTCCGGCGACTTTCCAAACGCCGCCGTCGTTGATGAAAACTGCACCGCTCGAATCGCCGCTGGAGAAATGGCATTCGTCGGGCAGGCCGTTTTGATCAAAATCCGCGTAGACGTAGTCGTACGGCCCGGGAAAATCGGTGGCGATTTGTGACACGATGTTTTCGCCCCAGCGTTGCCGTCCGTCCCCGGCGCCCCAATTCCATCCGCGAAAAACGTCCCCGACATAGAATTCACTGCCGCGCTGGGTGCCCCGGCCAATGGCTACGATGCGCTGGCCAACTTCGTCGCCCTTCGTGTACATCGGAGCAAAGTTCGGAAAGGTTCCGCTGATCTGCCAAAGTCGAAGATCACTAAAAGGATCCTGGAACATTGCTACGGTTGTATAGGTGACTCCTCCGTAGACGATCGGATCGCCGGATGACCCTCCAATGTGCGCAGCGGCCGCGAAGAAATGCGGCGCGATTGGAGTTCCGAGATAGCCGCCCCATTGTCCTTCATAGTTCCAGCCGCTGGCGGCCGGGTCATTCGTGGGCGCAGTGGTGTTTGCGTTCGGATCTCCGGTGCGTGCCAGAATGATCGCCTGCGTCGATTGGCTTCCGGCGAGAAAGGCGCCCGTGATCAGGCTGAGGACGGCCTGCCGTAATGCGACCGCGTTGCTGCGAGATAGGTCCATGTTCCGAGAGGGGGACGCCTATTCTACACCAGGGGCCGAAATTGGCGACTAACGCCGGTCGACGCGACGTTAGTTTTGGCTGACCGTTTTATGGCTATGAACAAGGCGGAAATCGCGGGGGTGCTCGAACAAATCGCCACCCTGCTTGAGTTGAAGGACGAAAATCCGTTCAAGATTCGCGCTTATTATAATGCCGCGCGCGCAATCGATGCCTGGGGTGGGAATTCGTCGGACCTGGAGAGTGAGGAAGCGCTCCTTAAAATGCCAGGGATCGGGAAGGCAATCGCCGAGAAGGTCAAGGAACTTGCCACCACCGGCAAGCTGACCTTTCTCGAGGAGCTGAAAGGCGAATTTCCGCCGGGAATCCTGGAGTTGTTTTCCATTCCTGGGCTGGGCGCGAAGAAGATCAAGGCGCTGCACGAACAGCTCAAGGTCAGCTCCATCGAACAGCTTCACGCCGCCTGTCAGAGCGGCCGGGTGGCCGAACTCGCGGGGTTCGGTGAAACGACCCAGGAGAAACTTTGCCGGGCAATTGAGAGCCGCATCCATCACGCCGGTTCCTTCCAGCTCGGGCAGGTGGCAGCCAACGCGGAGACGTTACGGGATTACCTGGCGGCTCAACCTGATGCTTTGCAAGTGTCGTTAGCCGGAAGCTATCGCCGGCGGCGCGAGATCGTGCGCGACCTCGATTTTATTGTTGCGACCAGCAAACCGGATAAAATTACCAAGGCCTTCGCCGCGCACCCGCTGGTGGAATCGATTATCGCGCAGGGTCCCACCAAGACGAGCGTGCGGTTACAATCGGGAGTCCAATGCGACCTTCGGGTGGTGAAATCTACAGAGTATCCCTTTGCCCTGAATTACTTTACCGGTAGCAAGGAACATAACATCGAGATGCGCAGCCGCGCGATGAAGCGCGGATGGACGCTGAATGAATATCGATTAGCGCCGCTGCCGGTTGATGATAAGGCCGGGAAGACAAAACCGGCGAAGATTCCGGAGGTGAAGGAAGAAGGCGATTTGTATCGCGCGCTCGATCTCGATTTCGTTCCGCCCGAGCTGCGGGAGAACTCGGGAGAGTTTAAAGCGGCGGAAAACGAAGAGCTGCCGCGTCTGCTCGAGGCGGAGAATCTGCGTGGCGCCTTTCATTGTCATACCACCGCCAGTGACGGGCATAACACCCTGGAAGAAATGGCGGCGGCGGCGCAGGAGCTCGGTCTGCAATATCTGGGGATCGCCGACCACAGTCGCAGCTCGATTCAGGCCCACGGCTTGGATGCGGCGAAATTGAAGGTGCAAATCGCGTCCATTCGGAAACTGAACAAGGGCTTCGACGGCTTTCGGGTTTTCGCCGGGGTGGAGTGCGACATTTTGCGGGACGGGCGATTAGACTTTCCCGATGAAATTTTGGCCGATCTCGACTACGCGGTCGCTTCCGTCCATTCCGTCTTTGATTTGCCGGAGGCGGAAATGACCAAGCGCGTCATTCGCGCGATGGAAAATCCGTTCATCACGATGCTCGCGCACCCGACTGGTCGCCTTCTGCTCAAGCGGGAGCCCTATGCGATCGATATCCCGGCAGTGCTGGATGCAGCGGCGGCGACGGGGACCTGGATCGAGATCAATGCCGCCCCCAAGCGTCTGGATCTGGACTGGCGTTGGTGGCGGATGGCAAAGGAGAAAGGGGTGAAGTGCGTGATCAACCCGGACGCGCATCGGACGGAGCGCCTGCAGGATCTCTGGTTCGGCGTGGGCGTGGCCCGCAAGGGCTGGCTGACCAAGAGCGATGTGGTCAATTGCCTGCCGTTAGGCAAGATTGAAAAGGCTTTAAACGCGAAGCGTTCCGGAAAACCCTAAGACTCCACAGTTTCTCGTTGCGGCAAGAACATGGTTAGGCACTTGCACGCGCCGCCGGCCTTCAGAAATTCCGTCATCGGCAATGGATGACACTGATACCCACGCTCTTCGAGTGTGCGCACCAGTTTCGGCGCGCCTTCGGGCAAAACGATTTGTCCTTCAAGGACGACGGCGTTGCAGGAGAAGTGGATTGCTTCTTCCTCCGCGACGTCAATTAAATCAGTGAGCTGGGCGCGAATCGCGCGTTGCCCATAGTCATCAAAAGCGCTCGGAAACCAAAAGGCGCCACCGTCGGGCAAAGGGCAAAAGCAGGTATCGATGTGATAAAAACGCGCATCCACCAGTTCAACCGAGACGGATAAGCATTCAAAGATCTCCGCGACGGCATGGTGAGATTTGACGTCGGAACGAAATTTGTAGCCGCAGAAAAGAGTGCTGCCGCCGAATAGCGCGTCGCCTTCGCCTTCGAAATAAAAATCCTTTGGCAGCCAGATCACCTCGTAGCCGTAGTCGGTCATCCACTTGGCGAAGTGGGGCGCTTCCCCGGCCCGTTCTTCGTGGCGGAAGTTACTGGGAATGAAACGGCGACCGACGGTCAGTCCGGCATTGGCGGTAAAAACCATGTCCGGCAGGCGCGGCTGCGGTGGAACGAGATGGATCTTGCAGCCTAACTCAGTCAGCTTCGCTTCCAGTCCTCTCCATTGCGCTTTCGCCACATCCGCTTCGGCGCCGCGCGCCCGGCTCATCCACGGATTAATTTCGTACTCGATTCCGTAGTGATCCGGGGGGCAAAGCAACAGTTCGCGCATATCTCGTTAGGCGATTAGCGCCTCGGTCCACACAGCGCTTCGGCCAGCTCGCGCATGAACGATTCCACGTCGGTCACCAGTCCGATCGATTGAAAGGGTTGATTGGCTACCACATGATCGACCGCAGCCGGACTGATATCGACGCAAACGCTCTTCACATTGGGCGCGAGCAGGCTGGCCACCGCCATCGAATGCTCGAAGGTGCTGAGCAGGAGCACGTGCGTTACATCCAGTAATTTATCGCGCATGATTTTTTGCGCTTCGACGACGTCGGTCGTTACCCCCGGAATTGGTGCGTCATCGCGAATAGAGCCCGTGAGCACGACATCCACATCATTCTTAATGCAGGCGAACATGATCCCGGTTTTGAGTAATCCTTTGCTGACAGCGTTGGCAAGACCGCCGCATTCCCGCAGCACATTGGTGGCGCGGAGATGATTCTCGTGACCGCCTTGGGCGAGAGCGCGCTCGGGATTAAATCCGAGCCAGGTTCCGTACAGCACCCGTTCCGCGTCGTAGACGGCGAAGGAATTTCCGGCGAAAAGCCGCTGGACGTATCCCTCGTTGATCAGTCGCTGGAGATGTTCTCCCGCGCCGGTCCGAACTAGCGCCGGCCCTGCGACCACGGCGATCTTCCCTTTGTTGTCGCGCGCCCGTTTCAGTTCTTTGGCCAGCTCACTAATCACCGGCCCTTTTGGCGTTTCCAAGCCGATGCTTCGATTAATGAACTGAAACGCGTCGGTATGCTCCGTCGATCGCTGCACGGGAACGACGCGAACTCCCGCGAGTCCCACCACGACCTGGTCTCCTTTTCGAACATCGAAAAACTTGATCGCGCGAGCAGAGGAACCGTCCACCGCAATCGCGCTGTCCATCGTCGCCGGCTTGACCTCTATCTCGCGACCGTTTGTGCGCACGAACGTTTGCTGATTGGTGGTGACGTAGAAGTCGTGTGGAAAGACCCCATCTTCAGGCGCGGCGGCAAGCGTGACATCGGCGCGCCTGACCACTTCGGCGCCGTGTTGCAGCAGCCGCAGAATCAGGTCTTTCAGTTCCTCTTCACCTGGCGCCGTCACCTCGATCCGGGCGAAGCTTTGATCGACGCGTTTTTGTCCGATCTTGATTTCGACGATTTTAAATTCCGCGCCGCGCGTAAGGATCTGATCCAGCACTTTGGGCAGGATCAACGAATCGATAATGTGACCGCGCAACTCGATAGTCTCTGAAGCCATGTCCTTGAACTAATGGACGACAGAAGGCGCTCCGACAAGCGAGCGACCCAAAAAAGACGTCTAACATCTTGCGGACAAGCCTTAACCGCCGACTTTAAGACGGAATAAGCGGAAGGGGATCTTATGGAAAAGCCGAATGCGAGAGGACCGTCACCGGCGCGGAAAGCGGAGCGCGCGCTGGGGAACAAATTGAATCGAAAACCAAAAAATCCGCCGACATTTCCGGGAGGGAAGATAAAGCGGAAACCTCCGCTGGCTCGCCGGCTGGTTAAATGAAAAACGAAACGAACGACAGACTGCAAGCGATGCGGACGAAGGTGTCCGGCGTCCTGTCGGTGAAGCCGCAGTGCTTCATCACGCATCCGTCCGAGCTGCACACCTTCGGGGCGCTTTCGCCGGTGGAGCTTCGAGAGTTCGCCGAAAGCAACGGCTGGCGTGTCATTCGCCGCGTCGGCGGCCGGCAGATCGAGTTCTATAATGATGCGACGGTCCTGCGCGGACGCTTTACCGCGCAGTAACTTTGTGGAGACCGCGGCGAAGTAGGGCGCGCACCTCGCCGCGCGGCGCCTCTGTTCGGCGGTCGCAGCATTTCCATTCCGGGGAGGGCGCGCGCCTCGCGCGCCTACGGTGGCGCCTCCCCCGCCGCTCGTATGAAGCACCGCAGGCTCATAGCCTGCGCTCGCTGAGAGAGAAGGATTGCGGCGAGGGCGCCGCAATGGTGCATAATTTCGGGATAGCGGGGGGACTAAGCGATCGAATGGTTGTGGTGGCAGCCGTGCCGGCTGCGCTCCCAGGGGATCGCAGGCGACACGCCTGCCTCCACAGTAAGCGTGCAAGGCGCACGCCCTCCCTGGAGTTTACGGGCTCGCGCGGTCTCAGCTCGCCTCCCCTCGACCAAGCTAGTCCGAATTCGTTAGTCCTCGCTTTGGAAAAATCCGGTTAACGGACTGGTCGCATCGGCCCGCGAAAGTTTGTCGGCCAAGCCGACTTCGCGCGCTTCTCGACCGGCTTCGATGGCGCGGCGGAAGGCCTCGGCCATCCGCACCGGATCGGACGCGATGGCGATCGCGGTATTTACCAGGACCGCATCGGCTCCCATCTCCATCGCTTCAGCGGCCTGACTGGGAGCGCCGAGACCGGCATCCACTACCACCGGGATGGTGGCCTGTTCGATGATAATTTCGATCTGCGCGCGCGTTTCGATCCCGCGGTTACTCCCGATCGGCGCGCCCAGCGGCATAACGGTGGCGGTGCCGACGTCTTCCAATCGCTTGGCCAGCACCGGGTCGGCATTGATGTAAGGAAGAACAACGAAGCCCTCTTTCACCAGGGTTTCGGCGGCAGCGAAGGTCTCGATCGGATCGGGCAGGAGATAACGCGGATCGGGATGAATTTCGAGCTTTACCCAGTTAGGTAACCCGGCGGCAACCGCCAATCGGGCGAGGCGAACTGCTTCGGCGGAATTCCGCGCGCCGCTGGTATTCGGCAGAAGGAGGAAACGCTCGCGATCGATGAAATCAAGAATGTTGGCAAAGGGATCTTTCTTGCCCGAGAGATCGGCACGGCGAAGAGCGACGGTGACGATTTCGGAACCGCTGGCCACAAGCGTGTCCCGCATCAGCTCGTTGGAAGCGAACTTGCCCGTGCCGAGGAGGAGCCGGGAGCTGAACTCGCGGCCGGCAATCTTGAGCTTCTGGGGCTTGTCCGACATTTGGAGTCTAATTTAGAGCCAAATCGGGCGATGAAAAGCGGCGTCGCGGGAGGGGCCGTCGGCGAAACGCGGCGCTCGATGGGGCCCCGGATTGCGACGGTCACAGACCGCCGCTACAGGGAAGCAGCATCCAAATTCCGATTGTACATCTAAGGCTTTTGGCCGCACACTTCAGGTGTGACCGAATTCAATCTCCGCCTTCAAGATTGTATCGAGGGCATGGGCGAATTGCCCGACGATTCGGCCGACCTGGTGGTGACGTCGCCGCCCTACAACCTCTCGATCAAATACGGGAAGTACGCCGACACACTTTCACGGGCGAGTTATCTGGAATGGAGCGATCGCTGGGCCGCGCAGGTGCGACGTCTTCTCAAGCCTAACGGATCTTTTTTTCTGAACATCGGAGCGGCGCCGTCGAATCCGCTGCTGCCGCATGAGCTGGTCTTGCGCTGGCGAGACTTGTTCGTGCTGCAAAACACGATCCATTGGGTCAAATCGATCTCGATTACCGATCGAGAAGGTGGAATTCAATCGCACGGCCACTTCAAGCCGATCAGCTCAAAGCGCTACCTGCACGATTGTCACGAATACATTTTTCATTTCACCCGCAGCGGGAAAGTAGAACTCGACCGCCTGGGCGTTGGCGTTCCCTATGCGGACAAAAGCAACATTGCGCGCTGGAAACACACGGGAGGATCCGACCTGCGTTGCCGGGGAAACACCTGGTTTGTGCCGTATCAAACCATTCAGAGCCGGGACAAGGAGCGTCCGCATCCGGCAACCTTCCCCCTTCAACTTGCCGAGTGGTGCATCAGACTTCACGGCGCGAATCGCGTGGAAACGATGCTCGATCCCTTTCTCGGGATTGGGAATTCCGCGGTGGCGGCGAAGAATTGCGGCGTCAGGCAATTCTTCGGTTTCGAGATCGATGAAACCTACCTGGCAGAAGCGAAGCGGCGCGTTTGCGCTTCCGGGTAGGGCGCGCGTCTCGCGGGCGAGTAGGCATCACCCTCACCTCAATCCTTTACGCTCCCGCTAGCGCTGCAGTTAGAGCCCTGCATTCTTAATCTCCGGCTGCCGCCGGATGGCAGTCCCGGTCAGGGGAGAGGAGGGGGAGTGCGCTTTTCCAACGCGGCATAAATCGTCGCGAGGGTAGCTTCACGCTCCTTCAGTACAACCGAATTCCAGAAGCGGATGACCTCGATCCCCCTTTTGTTAAGGAAATCGGTCCGCCTCGCATCGGATCTTTTTTTGGAAGATTCGCTGTGGCCGCTTCCGTCGAGCTCAACAGCAAGTCGAGCTTTGGAACAATAGAATTCTAATTATGTCGCTCCGACGGAGCTGGAAACACGAATGCGAATGAAGCTATGTACATTTCGCTCCTGACGGAGCTTCGGTGTAACGCTGCCCAATTCGCAGCGCCGTAGGCGCGGCACGTACGTAGCAACCCAGCGTTTTTGAAATTAGCTCCGTTAGGAGCGGCACGTAATTGTGGCAAATCTTAGGGAGCTTTGCTCGTGCGCGACTACGTCTGCTCGCGTGTGGCCCGAACCGGAGCGCCGTCGGCGCGGCACGTAGGTAGTGAAACCCGCCGGCGTCGCCACGCGCATGGCGCGGCGTGAGCGCGAGGCATTATGTCGCTCCGACGGAGCTGGAAACACGAATGCCAATGAAGCTATATACATTTCGCTCCTGACGGAGCTTCGGTGTAACGCTGCCCAATTCGCAGCGCCGTAGGCGCGGCACGTACGTGGCAACCCAACGTTTTGAAATTAGCTCCGTTAGGAGCGGCACGTAACCACGCAAACCTAAGGGAGCTTGCGCACGCGCGACTGCGTCTACTCGCGTATCGTCCAAACCCGAGCGCCGTAGGCGCGGCACCTACGTAGCAAAACCCGACGGCTTCGCCGTGCGCATTGCCGTTCTTTTATCTATGCGGCGGCATCGCAGGCGCACGAGGCGTGCGCTCTCCCCGGATTGCAGAGTTACTCCGATAACGCGCCTTGTAACGCGGTGAAATACCAGAGCCAACCGGCGAGTTGGACAAGGAGCGCTCCACTCTGAACCCAGGCGGTCCTGATGAAAATGGCCGCTGCCCCTGTCGCCAAAGTCATCGGAATGATGACAAGATTTTGGGCCGGCCACTGCGAACCGGCGTCCGCGAGCACGGCGTTCGCCACCACCGTTACTGCGCACAGAATTGTAAAAGAGATGAGATATTTCCGGCCTTCTCGAAGATGAAATTGCTGCAGATCGATCTCGCCCTGCTCAACGATCCGTGGCGAAACCAGGCGCGCCTGCAGATAAATCGCGCCCGCCACCGCGAAGTAGAACCCCACTGAACCAATCTTCCATGTTTTCACTGCGTGGAGGTCCCACAAGCCCAACCACCACGCGCAGGTGAAAAGCAACGCCACCAGCATCCAGCCGGCGTTCAGCCAGGATTTTCGTATGCGTTTGGACGCGATGATGATTTCACCTGCGGTCGAGAGCACGTGCGTGATCGCTGCCGCGTAAACAAACGAGAGCAGGATGAGGACAAAGTCGTAGCTGTGCATGCGCAACTGCGGCGCCTAAAGCAGAGTGTCCTGGCCGTTCGACGTCTTGGCGGATGGCGTGAATTTCTCCAGCGGCTTGACCAGATTCGAGGGCAGCGGCCGGACCCGATCGAAAATTCGACTGCTCAAGGGCTTGGCCGTGGTATAGCCGGCGAAAAACATTTCCAGGCGCGCATCCAGGTTGTCGATGTAATGGAGCGCCTGCGCTTCCGGCGTTTTCGGATCGACCGGTGAGCCCAGTTCCTTTTCACCGTGATGGGCGGCGATCAGATGAAGCAAATGCATTCGGACGTCTTCGGACGCAGGCTTCAGATCTTTCCATTCCGCGACGTGCTCCGAGGTCACTTTTCGCCAGATCGAATTTACCAGCTCGAGACCAATGGAGATGTGACCCATCAGTTCCCCGAGTTCGTCGTAACCCATGGTGAATCCGTACTCGGGCAGCTGATTCTCCCAGAGTTTGCCGGAATCGTGGAAAAGGATTCCGGCGATCAACAGATCGAGATTTAATTCCGGATAGAGCGGGGCGATGGCACGAGCAAGCCGCATCATTTGCGAGGTGTGCTCAACCAGTCCACCCCGTCGCGCATGATGATAATTGCGCGCAGCGGCGGTCCGCCGAAAACGTTCACCCCAATCGGACACGAACGATTCGCAGAGAGTGCGTAGCCGCGGATCGTTCATCGTCGCGATCGTCTGCACGATGAATGTCCAATCATTGGTCTGCTTGGCGCGTAACTCCGGCGGTCCCTGCAGAACGTCGTTCCGCTCCTGATCGGTGAGCGGACGAGTCGTCCACTTGTTAGCCTCAAGCCCGAACTGAGCGTGCTGTTGGAAATCGCCCTGGATCTCAATGAAATCACCGTTGGAGAGCCCGCTGCACGCCTTGTAAGCGGGATGATCGCCCCAGACCCGCAGGGTCATGCGATCGCAGGCGTCGGCCAGCGAAAGCTCGCAATATTGTTTGCCTTCCCGGGTAAATTTCGGCGTCACCGTGTCCACCTGCACGTGCACACGGGCGGTAACCGGGCCGGCGCCTTGCGCGGCCCGGCGAACTTCGCTGAGCGTCTTCAGATCCATCGAATTCAGGCCTGAAGCTATCGCTCCTGGCCTAACTGTGGCGAGAACTCCTTCGTCTATTTCGCGGCTTCGATCACTCCGCAGGCGATACGCGCACCGGAGTTGCCCGAAGGATCGGTTTTGAGATCGTCGCCTTTTTCGTGAACAACCACGGATTTTCCGATGATTGAATCAGCGCCGCTGAGCGAAAGCTTTCCCTTCCATTGAATGTGCGCCTTGCCCGAGCTGTCCGCCTCAATGTTTCCCAGGTCGCCGGCATGTCTTTGCGCACTTTCCGGCCCTCCGTGGTGCTGATGGCTGGGATTGAAATGCGCGCCGGCTGATGAGCCATCAGCTGCCGAGCAGTCACCCTTCTCGTGAATATGAAAACCGTGCTGGCCAGGCGCTAGATTCTCGATCTCTCCGGCCACTTCCACATCGTCGCCAGACTTCGTAAAGGTGACGCTCCCAGTCACTTTGCTGCCGGATTTTGGCTCTAGTTTTACCGTCGCCTTGCCGGCATCATCTGCGTAAACGCAGACAACTGCCGCGGAAGTTAATGCCGCTAAAATGAGGGTCGTTTTCATGGGTCAGCCTATGACCCTTCTTTCCAAAAACAACGTCAATCGAGCAGTCGTTGCTCGAGCCCGGAGTAAGCGTCGATGCGGCGATCGCGCAGAAACGGCCAATGGGTCCGGTGTTCATTGACCCGTTTCCAATCGATCTCGGCGGTGACGATCTCTTCCTGGTCGACGGATCCCTTGGCCAGGATTTCACCGTCCGGGCCGGAGATGAAACTTTGTCCCCAGAACTCAATGCCGTCTCCGCCCGCGGGCGTTTCGTGGCCGACGCGATTGGGGACAGCCACATAGCAACCGTTGGCGATGCCGTGGCTGCGCTGGATTGTCTCCCAGGAAGAATGCTGCGCTTTTCCGAATTCCTTTTTTTCCTTCGGATGCCAGCCGATGGCGGTGGGATAAAAAAGAATCTCGGCGCCGCGTAGCGCGGTGAGGCGGGCGGCTTCCGGGTACCATTGGTCCCAGCAGACGCAGACTCCGATCTTTCCCTTTTGAGTATTCCAGCTCTTGAACCCGAGATCGCCCGGGGTGAAATAAAACTTCTCGTGGTAGAGCGGGTCATCCGGGATGTGCATTTTGCGATACTTCCCAAGCACTGCACCGTCGGAATCGATGATGATGGCGGTGTTGTGATAGAGACCGGCACTGCGCTTCTCAAAGAGCGAGGCGACAATGACCACGCCAAGCTCCCTGGCGAGGCCGCCTAACTGCTCGCTCGAGTTTCCCGGGATAGTTTCGGCGAGGTCGAAGTTGGAATGGTCTTCGGTCTGGCAGAAATATTGGGAACGGAAGAGTTCCGGCAGGCAGATGATCCCAGAGCCTTCCTTCGCCGCAGCCCTTACGAAATCAACGGCATGGGCAGAGTTCTTCTCCGGATCCGGCCCGCAGGCCATCTGGATCAGCGCGACTTTAGTTTTATCCGCGTTTGCCATTCAGAAAGTAACCACGAAGGGCACGCCCTTGGGGTGATCTTCGGCGTCGAAATTATTTCACCGAGTCCGCGGGCACGATCTCGACTTTGTCGATCGTCACGCGCTTGGTCGGCTTGCTGCGTTCGCCGCCGCGGCTTTCCACCGGCGTCTTGGCAATCTTCTGGAGGACGTCGTCCCCTTTGATCAGTTTTCCAAAGGTGGTGTACTGATTGTCGAGGTGCTTGATCGCGGCCAGGCAGATGAAGAATTGCGAGCCCGCGGAATCCGGATCGCTGCTGCGCGCCATCGAGAGCACGCCACGCTCGTGCAGGTGCTGATTGAACTCGGCTTTGATTTGGTAACCGGGGCCGCCGGTGCCAAAGCGCGCTTCGTTCGCCGTATCCTTGGTCAGCGGATCGCCGCCCTGAACCATGAAACCGTCGATGATGCGATGGAAACTGGTGCCGTCATAAAACCCTTCGCGCGCGAGTTTCTTAAAATTCTCCACGGTCTTGGGAGCGGCGTCTTTCCAGAACTCGAAAACCATTGTCCCTTCGGACGTTTTCATAACTGCGACTTCATCTGTGGTTGGCATGGGTGAACTCTCCTTTTTTTCTTCGCTGAATGATGTGGTGACGCTCGCGGCGAGCCCGAGTGTGATCGCGCAGAGGGTGATGAACTTCATGAACCAGAGTAATCGTCTGGGCAAGGCACTGAATCAACCTTTTGGGCTTCGATAACAGCAAGTGCGAGTGGAAAGCTTAAGCGGGCCGTTCCCGCCGCGGCGGGTAAACTTGAACCGCCCGTACCTCGCGCGGCGTGTAATTAATACTTGGCGGCAGGTAGGGGCGAATCACCTAACCGCCCGGCGGGAAGTGTCGCGGAATGCGGGGTGTGCCCGATCGCAAAACGCTGCCGAACTTCGTGCTCATGATCGTGATCGAAATGGCGAGACCAAGTGCGAGGGGACCCCTTAAGCGGGCTTCTGTGTAGCGTCGGTCTCTGACCGTCGCATTCTTTTCCCGCTATAGTTTGCGACGGTCAGAGACCGCCGCTACAAAGGCGGATCACCGAGCCGCCCATCGGGAAGTGTTGCAGGATGCGCGGGTGCCCCCGCTCGCAAGACGTGAACCGCCTAGCCGCCCGGGGCCGCCGGAGCTTTCGCGTGGTATTCCTGAAGGCTGCAGACCCGGACCGGGTTGTTTTGTAGAGAACGTATGCCGTTTGCGCTGGCTTGCGCCGCGCGCACGGTTGTCATGATCGGAATCTTTTTGGCGAGCGCGGCATTTCGAATCAAGACCTCGTCTTCGCGCGGAATTTTTCCGCTGGGGGTGTTGATGATGAAGTTGATGTCGCCGTTCTTGACCCGGTCGAGCACGTTGGGGCGGCCTTCGCGGAGCTTGTAGACCTTCGTCACTTTCACTTTCGCCTTGGAAAGCGCTGCGGCGGTGCCGCTGGTGGCGATGATGCCGAATCCGAGTTTCACGAATTCCCGCGCCACCGCAATAATCGCTTCCTTGTCGGTATCCTTGACGCTGACAAAGACCTTGCCGGATTTCGGAAGGGGGGGCGGCGCGGCCATTTGCGATTTGGCGTAGGCGAGGCCGAGATCGGCGTCGATCCCCATGACTTCGCCGGTAGATTTCATTTCCGGACCTAACGAAATATCGGACCCCTGGTAACGCAGGAACGGGAACACCGCCTCCTTCACCGAATAATGGGTGGGCGTGCGCTCCTCGGTGAACCCAAGCTCGACCAGCGATTTTCCGACCATGACCTTGGCCGCAAGCTTCGCCAGCGGGACCCCGATAGACTTGCTCACGAAGGGGACGGTGCGCGAGGCGCGCGGGTTGACTTCGAGGACATAAACTTCGTCGCCTTTAACCGCGAACTGCACGTTCATCAGCCCCCGCACATCGAGCTCGCGCGCCATTGCCTTTGTCGCTGCCGCGATCTCTTTAAGAATTTTTTCGGAGAGCGAGAATGTTGGAATGACGCAGGCGCTGTCGCCGCTGTGAATTCCCGCTTCTTCGATGTGCTCCATGATCGCGCCGATGACGGCGGTTTTTCCATCGGCGATGCAGTCGACGTCGACTTCGATGGCTTCTTCGAGGAAGCGATCGACCAGGACGGGGCGATCCGGCGTCACCTCGATCGCGTTGGACATGTAGCGGCGCAGGTCGGCCTCGTTGTAAACCAACTCCATCGCGCGACCACCGAGGACAAAGCTCGGCCTGACTAAAATCGGGTAGCCGATGCGATTGGCGATACTGACAGCTTCGTCCGTGGTGGTGGCTGAGCCGCTGGGCGTCTGGCGCAGGCCTAACTTATCGAGCATGCCGGCAAAAAGTTTTCGGTCTTCCGCCATCTCGATACTTTCCGGCTGGGTGCCGAGAATGGGAACGCCGGCGGCCTTAAGCCCATCCGCCAGATTAAGCGGAGTCTGGCCGCCGAACTGAACGAGCACTCCGTCCGGCTTTTCCTGTTCGTAAATATTCAGGACATCTTCCAGAGTGAGCGGCTCGAAGTAGAGCTTGTCGCTGGTATCGTAGTCGGTTGAAACCGTCTCCGGATTGGAGTTGACCATGATGGTTTCAAACCCGAGCTCGCGCAGCGCAAAAGCGGCGTGCACGCAGCAGTAATCGAATTCAATGCCCTGGCCGATCCGGTTAGGCCCGCCGCCGAGAATCATGACCTTGCGTTTGCCGCTTTCGCGCCGCTCATTCTCGTCGCCGTAAGTCGAATAGTAGTAAGGCGTGTAGGCTTCGAACTCCGCCGCACAGGTGTCGACCAGCCGGTAGGTCGGAATGATCGATAAACGTTTGCGCGCGGCACGGACCCCGTCAGGCTTCAAGGCATTCGCGTAGCCGAGCTGATGGTCGGAAAAACCCAGTTTTTTGGCGCGCAACAGCGCGTTGGCGTTCTGCAAAATCGCCGGAGCAATTTGCCCGGCGGTCAGATCGACCGCCCAGGGCTCGGTCATGACCCGCATTCCGTGGCTGGTTAGGGCAGATTCCTCCAGTTGCTTTTGCGCCTCCACAATTTCCTGGACGTTGCGCAGGAACCAGCGATCGATCTTGGTCAGATCGAAGACTTCTTCGATGGACGCGCCCTTGGCAAAGGCTTGCGCCATGTAGAAAATTCTTTCGGCGTTTGGGATGGCCAGTTTCAACCGCAAGGTGTCCGCGTCAGCCCGCTTGTCCGCGCCATCGCCAATCAATCCGAACCGTTTGATTTCGAGACTGCGCAGCGCCTTTTGCAGCGCCTCTTTGAAGGTGCGCCCGATGGCCATGGCTTCACCGACGCTTTTCATCTGCGTGGTGAGGGTGGCATCCGCTTGCGGGAATTTTTCAAAAGTAAACCGCGGAATTTTTACGACGCAGTAATCGATCGTCGGCTCGAAAGAGGCGGGTGTTTCGCGGGTGATGTCGTTGCGGATTTCGTCGAGGGTGTAACCGACCGCCAGCTTGGCCGCGATCTTGGCGATGGGGAATCCGGTGGCTTTGGAAGCGAGGGCGCTCGAGCGGGAGACGCGCGGATTCATTTCGATCACCACCATGCGGCCGGTGTCCGGGTTGACCGCGAACTGGATATTTGATCCGCCGGTCTCGACACCAATTTCACGGATGACCGCAAAAGATGCGTCGCGCATGACCTGATATTCGCGGTCGGTCAGAGTCTGCACCGGCGCCACCGTGATCGAGTCGCCCGTGTGTACACCCATCGGATCGAAATTCTCGATCGAGCAAACGACCACGCAGTTGTCGAGACGATCGCGCATCACTTCCATCTCGAATTCTTTCCAGCCCACGAGCGACTCCTCGATCAGGACCTCGTTGACGGGGGAGAGCGCGAGCCCGCGCTCGGCGATTTCTTTCAGTTCATCTCGATTGTAAGCGATACCGCCGCCACTGCCGCCGAGGGTGAAGGCCGGTCGAATGATGAGGGGAAAGGATCCGATTTGGCCGGCAATCCGATCGGCGTCAGCAAAGGAGTGCGCCACGCCCGAGCGCGGTACTCCAGGCCAATGCGCAGCATCGCTTCCTTGAAGAGTTGTCGGTCTTCCCCCTTCGCAATCGCTTGCGCGTTGGCGCCGATCAGCTTCACGGAATGCCGGGAGAGCGCGCCATTGCGATAAAGTTCCATGGCCGCGTTCAACGCAGTTTGTCCGCCCATGGTCGGAAGAAGCGCGTCGGGCTTTTCGCGCTCGATGATGGCCTCGATCACTTCCGCTGTAATCGGCTCTACATAAGTACGATCCGCGAATTCGGGATCGGTCATGATGGTGGCGGGATTCGAATTTACCAGCACCACCTGGTAACCCTCTTCGCGCAGTGCTTTGCACGCTTGGACCCCGGAATAATCGAATTCGCAACCCTGACCGATCACGATGGGACCGGAACCGATGAGGAGAATCTTCTTGAGCTGATCGTTCCGCGGCATCTGCGCGGCGGGACGATAGGTCAAAATGGGGTCACGTCACGCGGGAATGTGGTTCTACTCTTTAGCCCTACTCTTTCCCATCCACATGCACTTCACTTCGAAGTGTAAGAGAAAGTGAAAGTGCAGGAATAAAGTGAAAGGTGAAGCCGGGGCTCACTCACGCGGCCTGGGCCGCGCGCTGGCGGTCCAGGTAAACCTTGCAGATCCCTTTCATACGCGTGAGCACGTAATAGGTGGTCTGACTGCGAATGCGGACCAGTTCGCTGCCGACGATGCGAGTGACAAAGTCGCTGGGCAGGTCCAGGATCTCCTGCGGTGTGCAGCCATCGAGGCCTTTACAAAGAATCGAAGTCATCGCGCGGGTAAGGGTCTGCACTTCGGGTCCGAGCGTCATGCGGAAGTGCGATTTGCCCTGCTCATCAACGTGCAAATAAACGCCAACCGTATCGGCGCACTCCTCGTCCTTGCGCACATCTTCGAGATCGAATTTTTCGCCCGCGCGAGGTGCCTGCTTGGCCGCGCTGTCGGCGTAGGACACGAGCGTCTCGCGCCGCTCTTCTTCGGGAAGCGACTCGAACAGCTGAATGATCTTCTCCAGTTTGGCGGGATACATACGAAAAAGAAATTACCGCGGATTACGCGGATTCAACGAATTACAGACTCCGCCGGTTTAATCCGCGTAAATCCGCGTAATCCGCGGTAAAAGATCCGTTAGGCGCCCTTCTCGATCGGTGCGCCAACCTTGTTGCCCCATTCGGTCCACGAACCATCATAATTTCGCACGTTGTCGACCCCGAGCAGGTAGGTGAGCACAAACCAGGTGTGACTGGAGCGTTCCCCGATCCGGCAGTAGACAATTGTTTCCGCCCCCGGTTTCACCGGTCCGTTCTGCAGGTAGATCTTGCGCAGCTCGTCCGCGCTCTTGAAGGTGTTATCTTCGTTAGCCGCAGTTTTCCAGGGAATGCTGGTGGCGCCGGGAATGTGTCCACCGCGGAGCACGCCTTCCTGCGGATACTCGGGCATGTGCGTCACTTCGCCTTTGAATTCTCCGGGTGAACGCACGTCGATCAGCGGCTTCTTCGCTTTGCTCTGCGCCAGCGCTTCATCGGCAAAGGCGCGGATCTCCTGATCGAAGCGCTTGGCCGGCACGGGGTAATTTGTGCGCGGATAGGTCGATTTTTCGCGCGTCATCGGCCGACCCTCCGCTTTCCATTTGTCGCGGCCGCCGTTCAGAATCTTCACCTTCTCATGACCAAATAAGCGGAAGGCCCAAAGCGCGTAGCAAGACCACCAGTTCGCCTTGTCGCCGTAGAAAATGCAGGTGGTATCGGGCGAGATGCCGTTCTTGCTGCAGAGCTCGGCAAATTTCTCAGGAGTGATGTAGTCGCGAACCACCGAGTCCTGAAGATCGGCGCGCCAATCGATGTGAACGGCCCCCGGAATATGTCCGGTATCGTAAAGGAGAACATCTTCATTCGACTCGATGACGCGGATATCCTTGTCCTGGAGATGTTTCTCCAGCCAGTCGGCCTCCACCAAGGCCTCCGGGATGCGCGTAGCCTGCAGGGGTCGTGCTCATGCAGAAACTGTCAGGGCTGCCGTCAGCAGTGGCAACTTTTTATCAGGAGGCCAACCCTCCGCCTCGGCCTACTTGGCCGGCCGGACATCATACCCGACGAACGTCCAGGTCTTCCCATCCTTGATAACGCTGTGGATATCGGAGGCGTTATTGATGTCCTGGGTTGGATCGGAGTTAAGGACAACCAAATCAGCGCGTTTGCCGACTTCGGCCCGGCCGATTTGATCCCCGACTTCGCCACCGAAAAAGCGCGCCGCGTTCGCGGTCGTGGATTGGAGGATCTGCATGGGAGTCAGACCTGCTTCCTGCATCAGCTGAAATTCACGAAACAAGGAAGGGCCGTGAATCGTGCCAATGTTTCCCGCATCCGTTCCGGCGGCGATCGTTACTCCGGCGTCCTCGAGCGTTTTGAGGTTCTTGAAGGCGATGTCGTAGGTGGCCTTGATTCGGCTGAGAACTTTGCCGGGATCGGCCAGGGCCTGCTTGATTCGATCTGGAACGTTGTCCGCCGGCAGTTTCGTGACGTCGAGGCTGGCGATGACTTCGGGATTACCCAAGGACTTCTCAACCGGAAGGAGATTCAGCTGGTTGGCAAAGGTTCGGCCGTAGCGTTCAAACACCACCAGCGTCGGAGTCAGAATGGTTTTGTGCTCGAGCAATAGCCTAACGAATTCGTCATCGACCGGTTTATCCACGACGCTATGCACGAGAACATCCGCGCCTTCCTGGATGGCCGCGCGTGCCGTTTCCAACTCGGTCGCGTGAACCGCGACGCGGATGCCGTGCGCGTGGCTTTCCTCAACGGTCGCTTTTACCGTCGGCCGGAAACTGTCCACCGGATGGTCCCGGTCGACGATGTACCAAATCTTCACAAAGTCGGCCTTCTGCTCGGCCAATTTCCGAACCAGCTCGCGCGCCTGCTCGGGTCCGTCTATTTTCAAAATCGGCGGATCGCCGACATCCAGTTGCGGGCGGCCCACACTGGAAATGAGCGGGCCGGCGACGGCGACATGCGGCGCCATGGCGCTTGCATTAGCGGCTTTGCGGACCTCGAAATTCCACATCGGTCCGCCGACATCGACAACCGCAGTGATGCCGCAGTGCAGGTAACGCTGAAAGACGTCATCGAGATGGCTGTGCACCCAGGCGACTTCGTCCTTGTAGGGACGCACCGAGTTCAGATCAACCGCGTCCGGCCGGGTAAAGATGTCGCCCGACTGAAAGAAGTGAACGTGCGTGTCGATGTAACCCGGCAGGATGAACTTGCCCCGGCAATCCTGCTCCGCCGGACCGTCGGGCGATCTTGCGCTGGCGCCGGATGCAATGGAAGTGATGCGGCCGTTCTCGATCACGACGATCGCATCCTTGGTCACCGTTTTGGTGGCGGGATTAATCAGGGTCCCCCCGAAAAGCGTCAGTTTCCCGGCATGGGCGGTCGTTAGGCCTAAGCTCAGCAGGGCGGCCGCGGAAAGAAGAATGCGTCGGTTCATAGGCGGAGCCTGATCCTATCCAGCCGCGGATAAGGAGAGAACGCAAAAGTCCGGGCTTAACGCGCCCTGCCAGCTGTTCCGTGAACAGCCCCTGCCTAACTCATCCCCAAGGCCGAGCGCAATTGGGCGAAAGCGCTCTTGGCATCCTTCGCGGAGACGGGCGTGCTGAGTATGGCTTCCAGAGTGGTTTGCTGTAAATGATCGCGCGGGAGCTCCTTGATGAAGGAACTCGGATGACAGGGAGAGGATGATCCAAAACGGAGACGCGAGCGGCAGTGCGTGATGGTCAGGCCGCGCATGGCGCGGGTGATGCCGACGTAAAACAAGCGGCGTTCTTCTTCGAGCGTGCCTTCAGCCTTGGAGCGATCGTGCGGCAGAATACCTTCTTCGACTCCGGCGATGTAGACATTCGGAAACTCCAGGCCCTTGGCTGCATGCATTGTAATCAGGGTCACGCCGCGCTGACGCTCGATGTCGTCTTCCTTTTCTTCTTCGCGTTCCTGATCGAGCAGAATTTCGTCGAGGAACCCGCGCAGGCCTTTTCGGGAACGGGCTGCGGATTGAGAAAGGTCGCGCAGGACGTCCCGAACGTTTTCCTCACGGCCGTCGGCTTCCTCGACACTCTTGCACTGTCGTCGCAACTCGGGGATGTAACCGACCTCTTCCAGAAGCTTGCGCACTGGCTCGGCCGGATCTTTCGGATTGTGGATGACCGCGGCGGCGTACTGATCGAACAGGTTAACGAATTCCTGAACGGCGCGGACGGTGCGCGCGCTCAGATCCTGCTGAAACTCGGGCGCCTGCAGCGCCTCCCAGACGCTTTGGTTATGCGAAACGCTGAACTGGAGCGCGAGATCAACGGTGACGGGGCTGATCCCGCGCGCGGGCGTGTTGATAATCCGAAGCACGCTGGCATCGGCCTTGGGATTCACCAGCACGGTCATGTAAGCGATGACATCCTTGATCTCGCGCCGGTCGAAGAAGCTCTTGCCGCCGATGATCCGATACGGGATGTGCAGACGCCGCAGATTTTCTTCGAGCAGGCGCGACTGCGCGTTCATGCGGAAGAGGACGGCGAAGTCTTCCCAGGGCGAGCCCTCCCGGAAATTGTGGCGCTGTATTTCCTCGGCAATGAAGCGCGCCTCTTCCCGATCGTTAGGGCAATTAACCACCCGCACTGATTCGCCGTCGCCTTGCGCGCTCCAGAGCTTCTTTGGCCGCCGCCGCGGGTTGTTTTTGATCAGCCCGTTGGCGGTATTCAGGATGGCATTGGTGCTGCGATAGTTTTGTTCGAGCGTGATTACGGTCGGACGCCGAAACCGTTCTTCGAATAGCAGGACGTTGGAAATTTCCGCACCCCGCCACCCGTAGATGGACTGATCGTCATCGCCGACGACAGCGACGTTGCGATGCTCGCCCGCGAGCAGGCTGATTAGTTCCATTTGCAGCCGATTGGTGTCCTGGAATTCGTCGACCATCAGGTAACGATAGGATGTGCGCCATTTTTTGAGGACGTCCTGGTGCTCGCGCAAAAGTTTTACCGTGAGCAGGAGCAGGTCGTCGAAGTCGACGGCGTTCGAACGTTTGAGTTCAACATCGTAATGCTGCGCGACGGCATGCAGGAGAGTCTCGGTCGCGAGGTCTTTTCCCCCATTCTTGGCGCGGCTGATCGCGCCGCGAGCCACGTTCGGGTCGAGCTTCTCGTCGCGTGCGGCGGTGCGGGTGATGATCTTCTTGATCAGCCCAAGCTGGTCGCCTTCGTCGTAAATGCTGAAGTTTTTCTTGTAGCCGAGTCGCTCGATCCCCATGCGCAGGATGCGCAGGCAAAGCGCGTGGAAAGTGGACATGGTCACTTTCGTGGCCTGAGCGGGGTTGATCATCCCGGCGAGGCGTTCGCGCATTTCGTTAGCCGCCTTGTTGGTGAAGGTCACGGCCAGGATATTCTCTGGAGCGACCCCTTGGGCGATGAGATAGGCGACCCGCGCAGTGATCACGCGCGTTTTACCAGTTCCAGCGCCAGCCAGGATTAAGAGAGGACCATCGACAGTGGTGACCGCGGCGCGTTGCGCGTCATTGAGATCAAACAAACGAAATCGTGCCATGGGGGACGCGCGTAGTCTTCAGATGGGAGCGCAAAATTCCAGCGTGTTTTCTGAAAAAGATTTCAAAAACTGGAGCAGCTTGCGCTGGCGGCTGAGTGGCAGGAGTTTGCGGGCTCGAAACATTTCACATGCGCTGGAAAATCATTCTCTTTCTCTCGCTCATCGTCTGGTTGCCGCCTCTTTTGGCGGCGGATCCAGCGGCGAAACGTGCCTTCACCTTTGCCGACATGATGAATCTCAAACGGGTCGGCGAACCGGTGCCTTCGCCGGACGGAAAATGGGTCGTCTTTTCGGCGGAAGATGTTGATCTCGAGGCGAACAAGAAGATTTCGCATCTCTGGATTGTTCCCGCGGAAGGCGGCACCGCCCGCCGCCTGAGTCAATCGAACAACGGTGAAGATCGGCCGCGTTTCTCGCCGGATGGAAAGCAGATTATCTTCACCTCCAAGGCAACCGATCCTTCCCAAATCTGGATGTGCGGCTTCGATCCGGTCGGCGGCGCGCTGGCGGGAGCGCCGCACCAGGTCACGTCGATCTCAACGGGAGCGGATGGCGGCATTTGGGCGCCGGATGGGAAGAGTATCATCTTCGTTTCCGACGTTTATCCCGATTGCAAGGATGACGCCTGCAACAAAGTGCGGGACGAACAACTGAAGAACAGCAAGGTGAAGGCAAAGATCTTCACCAAACTTCTCTATCGGCATTGGAATGCGTTCACCCAGTTTAAGCGCAGTCATCTCTTCGCCATACCGGCCGATGCTGTAGCGGAAGGCGTGTCCCCGGCGGGAAGCGCGCCGACGCAGCCGGGAGCGGCTAGCTCCACAGAACAAAACAATCAGGCCCGCGATCTTACTCCGGGCGATCACGATGTTCCGCCTTTCCATCTCGGCGGACAGGACATGTACAGCGTTTCGCCGGACAGCCAGGAAGTCGCTTACACCAGCAACATCGATGAAGTGGAAGCGACCAGTACGAACAACGAAATCTTCATCGTGCCGCTCGCCGGCGGACCGCCGAAAAAGATTTCGACCAGTCCCGGTAGTGACAGCACTCCACTTTACTCGCCCGACGGCAACTTCATCGCCTTTCGGTCGATGGCGCGCGCCGGGTATGAGGCCGATTGCGCCGTGCTCACAATTTACGATCGCAAGTCGGGCGAACTGCGCGCGCTAACCGCCGGCTTCGACCGGTCGGTGGGAGACGTGGCGTGGGCGCCGGATTCGAGCGCCCTCTTTTTCACCGCGGAAGACCATGGAGAGGCTCCGATCTGGTATGTCCCAGCTGGAGGCGGAGCGCCGCGCGAACTGGTGCGAACGCACGCGGGCGAACTCGTTTTCGGTCCGCGTCAGCAATTGTATTTCTCGCAGGTGTCGGTGAAAGCACCCAGCGAGATCGCCCGCATTGATGCGAGTGACGCGCGCCGCCCTGAAGTGAAACCGTCAGTCACGTCAGTGACCTACATGAATGAAGCTCTCCTCTCGCAGATTGAGATGAGCCCGCTGGAGGCGTTTACTTTCAAATCCGCTGAAGATGCCGAAGTGCAGGGATTCCTGGTTAGGCCGCCGAACTTCGATCAGACAAAAAAGTATCCGCTGAAATTTCTCATCCACGGCGGACCGCAGGGCGCCTGGGGTGATTCCTGGAGCTATCGCTGGAACCCGGAACTCTTTGCTGCGAACGGATACGTTGTAGCGATGATCAATCCGCACGGCTCAACCGGATATGGACAGAAGTTCACCGACGGGGTCAACGGCGACTGGGGCGGGAAACCCTTTGTCGATTTGATGAAGGGCTTGGATTACCTGGAGAAGACCTATCCCTTCATCGACAAAACGCGCGAGGCAGCGCTGGGCGCGAGTTACGGCGGATACATGGCGAACTGGATCCTCGGGCACAGCACGCGTTTCCGTTGCATCGTTTCCCATGACGGCATGTTCAACGCCGAAGCGGCCTACGGCACTACCGAAGAACTTTGGTTTAACGAATGGGAGTTTAAGGGGCCGCCGTGGAATAACCGTGACCTTTACCGGAAATGGTCGCCACACGAGTATGCGAAGAATTTTAAGACGCCGACACTGGTGGTACATGGCCAGCTCGATTACCGCCTCGACGTTTCGCAGGCGTTCGATCTCTTCACCACCCTGCAGCGGCTGAAGGTGCCCTCGAAGATGCTCTATTTTCCGGATGAAGGTCACTGGGTCCTGAAGCCGCAGAACAGCCGGCTTTGGTATCAGACAGTCAACGAGTGGGTAGACCAATGGACGTCGCCTTCGGCGGAGGCTTCACCTTTGCCGCAGTCTTCACCTTCTCCCGCGCGAGGCCGGGGAGAAAAACGGAAGAGCGCGCAGAACGGGCACTAGGATCAGACGTGAAAGATTTGGCGACTTACCTGAGGAACCATTTGGCCGGCGCGACGGCAGCGATTGAGCTGCTCGAGCATTTAGAGGAGAAGTATGAGGGGGAGGAGCTCGGCAAATTCTTCGCCAAGCTGAACCAAGAGGTGACCGCGGATCGAGACGTCCTCCGGCGTCTGCTGGATCGTTTCTCCAGGGAAAGCCCGGTGCGAAATGCGATCGGCTGGCTCGGTGAAAAATTCGGGCGCGCGAAAATTAAAGTCGCCGGCGAAAACCCCGGCCAGCTTGGTTTGCTGGAAGCGTTTGAAGTGCTGGTTCTCGGGATTACGGGGAAACAGCTGCTTTGGCGGGCCCTTCACGCCTCGTTAGGCGAATCGCCTTTGCTCAAGGGATTTAATCTGGCGGAGCTGGAACAGCGCGCGATTGATCAGTCGGAGCAGGTGGAAGGGCACCGCCTGGAAGCGGCCAGGGCTGTATTTTTGCGGGGGTAGGTGGGGCGCTCCCGCGCATCGTTAGGAAGCGTTGGGCGTGTGCGTGGCGAAGCGCTGCTCATCGCGTTCGTTCGTCGGGAGATCCCTCGGCCGTCCCCTCCTCGGGATGACAGGTCGAGAGTCCGGTCATCCGCGATGACGCCGCCGCGGGAGAAGGCGCTCGGAAATCCTAACGACGTCCGCGGCGTCCGTAGCTGACGCCTTTATGCGAGCGGCTGCCGCCGATGGCGCGACGTCCGGAGGCGGGTTCCGGCTCGAAGAGGACGGTGTAGAGATAGGGGAAGTTCTCCAGCTTCAAGCGCGGGATCTTTTGCCCGATAAACCGCTCGATCGATTGCAGCGAGGAGACCTCTTCGCCATTCATCAGGGTAAAGGCGTCGCCAACATTCTGGGCGCGGCCGGTGCGGCCGATGCGGTGCACATAATCTTCCGGATGTTCGGGCACGTCGTAATTGATGACGTGGCTGACGCCCGCGATGTCGAGACCGCGCGCCGCGATATCGGTCGCCACCATCACTTCGTACTTGCCGCTCTTGAACCCTTCGAGCGCCTCAATTCGTTCCCGCTGGGTGCGATTCGAGTGAAGGACGGCCACGGAATGTTTTCCTTCTTTCAGTTTATGGGCAATTCGATCGGCGCCATGTTTCGTTCGAGAGAAAATGAGGGCACTGTCGAAGTTGGTGCGCTCGAGCAGGGCCATGAGCAGGTCGAATTTCTGCTCGGCTGCCACCGGGTAAACGGCGTGAGTGACCGTTTCCGCGGGTGAGCGACTCGCCCCAATCTCGATCATCTCAGGCTCGCGCAAGACCCAGGTCGCTAGTCGATCAATTTCCGGCGGGAGGGTCGCTGAAAAAAGGAGCGTTTGTCGGTCAGCCGAAATCTTTTCCACGATTCGACGCACGTCGGGCAGAAAGCCCATGTCGAGCATGCGATCGACCTCATCGAGGACGAGGATGTTCACATTACGGAAATCAATCGTGCGCTGTTCGTAATGATCGAGCAGACGGCCCGGGGTTGCTACGACCACGTCAACGCCTTGCTTCAGGTCTTCGCGTTGCCGGCCGTAACCGACACCGCCGTGAATCACGGTCACGCGCAGATCGGTGAAGCGGCCGTAATCGCGAAAGGCAGTTTCGACCTGGGCGGCGAGTTCGCGTGTTGGTTCAAGGATGAGACACCGAAAACTGCCGTGCTCAGCCAGTAAGGTCAGGATGGGAAGAGCGAACGCAGCGGTCTTGCCGGTGCCGGTCTGCGCGGTCCCGATCAGGTCTTTACCGGAGAGAATGATCGGGAAAGCACGAAGCTGAATCGGGGTTGGTTCCCGATAACCCATGGCTTGGGCGCCATGCACTACTTCGTCAGAGAGACCAAAATCCTGGAAAGACACGAGGGGAACGGTAGCCAGAGACGTCGTTATGTCACGTGGCAACCCGCCGCCGATGGAGTGTTGAAGTAATGGAGTATTGGAGTGATGCGGGTTTTCTGCGCTAGATTTCCCGATCAGTTTACCACTTCAACACTCCACAAGTCGCACAAAGGGCCGGGTGCTGGTTCTGGCGGACACGCATGACACCTTGCCGCAGAACGTGCTGATGATGGCGGAAGAGGCGGATGAGGTATGGCACCTCGGCGATGTTTGCCATGAATCGATCCTGGATGAGCTCCGCGGCGCCTGCCGCCGCCTGCAGGTGGTGCGCGGTAACTGTGACTTTAATAATGAATGGCCACTGGTGGTTGAGCTGAGACGCGGCGGCCAGCGCATCCGTCTTCAACACATTCCGCCGGCGCGAATGATGCCCCCGAACGTGGACATTCTCCTGCACGGTCACACCCATGTGCCGCGCAACGAGCGGGTCGGCGACGTCTGGTTTCTGAATCCCGGATGCGTGACGCGGCCGAATCGAGGTGCACCGGCGAGCGTGGCGTGGCTGACGGTGGCCGCGGATGGAAAAATTTCGTGGGAACTGGTGCTAACCCGTTAGGCAACCGCTCTTACTCGGCCCGAAGGGCCACGGAGGGCTCAATGCGCGACGCTCGCAGTGCCGGAAGCCAGCAGGCCAGGGCCGTGACCAGGCCGAGAATCACTGCAACAACGGCGTAAACGAGCGGCTCGGTCGTGGAGACGTCGAACAGAAAAGCATGCAAAATGCGATTCGAGCCAACAGCGGCGGCGAGGCCGCCCATGCACCCGATGGCAAAGAGCCGAAAACCATGTCCAAAGATCAGGTTACGCACGTCGGCCCGCGTCGCCCCGAGGGCAAAGCGAAGCCCGAATTCACGGAAGCGCCGCGTCGTATTATAAGAGAGCACCCCGTAAAGACCGACGGTTGCGAGCACCAGGGAAAGGCCGGCAAAAACCGTGATGAGGAAGGAGAGTAAACGCTGCGTCCCCCAGGTTTCGTGCAGGCGATCCTCCATGCTGCGAGCATCATAGACCGGCTGTGCGGGATCGATGGAGTGGACAATCTCGCGAACGGAGCGTTCGAGGGCCGCGACGTTGCCTCCGCCCCTGACGAACAGGATCAGGCTCGAACGATAAGCCTGCGCCATGGAGCAATAGATTGCCGGCAAAGGCGCGGCTTCATCGACGGCGTGAAACCGCATCCGCGCAACCACGCCTACTATTTCGGCCAGCTTATAACCTTCTTCGTCATTTCCGACATCGACGCTCAGTCGTTTTCCAATCGGATCTTCCCCGGGAAAAGTCTGCTCGGCCAGGGCCTGATCGATAACGATCACGCGCGGCGCGTCCGCTGTGTCGGTCGCGCTGAAGAAACGGCCGCGAAGCAACGGCAGTTTGAAGGTCGAGAAATAATCCCCGGTTACGACCTCCAGATCCGCGGAGGGCATGTCGTTATTCACGAACGGCGGGGCTCCTTCCCGGGCGAATCCGGTCTGCCAGCCGCCCATGAGCGGGGAATTGGAACCCATCCCGGCGCTTTCGACTCCCGGCAAAGCGCGCACTCGCTCGAGGAGGGTGCTGGTAAAGGCCGTCGCCTTTTCGCGCGTCGAATAAACACGGAAGGGCAGATCCATTCGCATTGTGACAAGGCCGCGCGGTTCGTAACCCAGTTGCTGAGTCTGCATGCGCGAAAAGCTTTTCAGCACGAGCGCGGCGCCCGTCAGCAAAGTAAGGGTGAGCGCGATTTCAGTGATAACGAGCCAGTCGCGAGTGCGCTTCGCCACGGGGGCTTCCCCGGCGCTCTGGGAACCGCCTTTCAAAGCCATCTGAACATCTGCGCGCGATGTCTGCCAGGCGGGCCACAGGCCGAACACAAGAGTCGTTAGTCCGGCCAGGCCGAGGGCAAAGATTAGCACCGGCCATCCGAATCCGATTTCGTGGAAGCGCGCGACGCCCGAAGGCGAGAGGGCAATTAACGCGTCACGCGCCCAAACCGCGATGCACAGTCCGAGGGCTCCGCCTAACAAAGCAACAACCAGGCTTTCCGTGAGAAGTTGAGAAATAATCTGACGCCGGCTGGCGCCGACCGCCGCGCGAATGGCAAATTCGCGCGTCCGCGTCGCCCCGCGCGCCGCAAAAAGATTGGCAAGATTGGCGCACGCGATCAGCAAGACCAATCCGACCGCGGAAAGAAGCATCGTCAGATTCGCGCGGTATTTGCCGACCATGTTATCGAGCAGCGGGACCACCGCGACGCTCGCACCCGCGTTTGTTGTCGGATATTCCTTTTCGAGGCGGGCTGCGATTCCCTTCATTTCGGTGCGGGCCTCTGCGACGGTCACGGCCGGTTTCAATCGGCCCCAGACAAAGAGCATCGGATGAATCGTCCGATCGCTCCACATGGGGATGATCCGGCGGGCGAATGGAAACCACACATCCGTATCCTGCGGCGATGTTATTTCCGGAGGCATCACGCCAACGATGACGAACCCTTGGTTGTGCAGTTTGATCGTTTGCCCGAGCGCGGACGGATCGCGGGCGAAGATATGCTGCCACAGCCTGTCGCTGATGATCACAGCCGCCGGCCCGCCGTTTTTTTCCTCGTCTGAAGTGAAGGTGCGGCCGACTTTCGGGGACACACCAATCACCCGAAAGAAATCTTCCGAGACGTAGGCGCAGGAGATCCGTTCCGCATCCTGCCCGGAGACTCCGCTGAGATTGCGCGACTCGCGCCGGCTGATGGCGAGCGATTCGAAGACGGTGTTGTCACGTTTCCAGTCGAGGTAGTTAGGCAATGAGACGGAAGACTCCGTCCCGGCATATGTCTCACTCAGGATCATAATGCGATCTGCCTGTGGGTAGGGGAGCGGCCGCAACAGCACCGCATTGATCACGCTGAAGATGGCGATGTTCGCGCCGATGCCGAGGGCAAGTGTGGCAACGGCGGTGACGGTGAAGCCGGGTTGCTGCACCAGCTTGCGCAGCGCGTAACGAAACTCTTGAAACAGCATGTTCATGTTGGTGCTCCTATTCAGCCCTGAGGGCGACATTTGGATCGACCTGGGTAGCGCGGCGGGCGGGGATCAGACACGCGATGGACGAGACAAAAACCATAATGAGCGCCGTACAGGTGACGGCTGCCGGCGAGAGTGCCCCCACACCGAAAAGGACGCTTTGCATCGCTCTTCCCATCAGCCAGGCACCAATTAGCCCGAGAGCGATACCCAGGGCGAGAAGGCGCAGTCCTAACGACAGGAATTGTGCGCCAATGTCCCCTCGCTGCGCGCCCAGTGCCATGCGAATCCCGATCTCACGGCGGCGTTGCACAACAGCATAGCTCAAAACTCCATAGGTCCCGATGGTGGCCAGGAGGAGCGCGACGCCCGCAAAAATTCCTGCGAGCAAGGCGGGCGATCGGCGCGCGACGAGGCTGTCTGCGA
Organism: uncultured Verrucomicrobiae bacterium; assembly: GCA_963746035.1. Taxonomy (GTDB): domain Bacteria; phylum Verrucomicrobiota; class Verrucomicrobiia; order Chthoniobacterales; family UBA10450; genus JBBRDU01. The sequence goes on from CAVUZN010000004.1 coordinate 525,887, forward strand.
TACGGGCCTCCATGGAACGGATATGATCGATCGCGAGCTCCGGGTTCGTCGTCCCTACGAGCTTGCGCAACCGCTCGGCGAATGTTTCCGGGCGCTGGGTGGTGCGCGTGACAACAAAAAGACTGTTGTTGTCTCGAAACTGCAGCGGCAGGTAGATAGCGCCCTGCCCCAGTGGTTCCGTGAGCGCCGCCTGCTTTACCGCGCCGACGACCCCGACGATGGTGAACTGCTTCGCCTCATCTCGCTCATCGGCAATCGCAACTGATTGACCAAGCGCGCCGCCGCCTGGCCAATACCGCCGCGCGAAGTCTTCATCTACCACGCAGACGCGTTGTGGGCGGTGAGAATCTGCGGAACTAAGAAAGCGTCCTTCCCGCAGGGGAATTCCGAGCGCCGAAAAATAATCACCATGAACGCCATATGAATAATGGCCGTGCTGGGATTGTCCCGGCGGCGGCACATACCCTCTTGGCGCAATCGCAGTTTTGCCGCTGTCGCCAGTCAATGGAATGCTGGTGATCGTGCCGGCGGCGACGATCCCCGGTTGCTGATTAATAGACTCGAGTAACCGATCGATAATCGGGACGCGATTTGGAATAGCGTCCCACGAGATGGTGCATTCGCCTGTCAGAACATGCTCAGCGCTAAACCCTGCCGGAACGTCCATGACATGTTTCAGGCTCAGCCCGAGGAGTGCCGCGCCCGACAGCAATGCAAAGGCGATCGCGATCTGAGCAACGATGAAGCTGTGACGGAGGCGTTGCGTGGTCCGGTTGATTGTGCCGGTGCGTGATTCGGATTGGAGGTTATTTGCAAGATGGCTGCGCAGATTAAACCAGGCAATTGGCCCCGCGATTAGAATCCCGAGCACGCTGGCGCCGAGGAAGCCAGCCACGGCGAGGCGACTGTCGAACTCGATACGGCCGCCGAGCGGTAATCGATTGGCCCCCAGTATTTCGAGCAGCCGAACCCCCCACACCCCCACGATTAGTCCGAGCACGCCTCCAACGGTGGTGAGCAGCACCGTCTCGGTCAGGACCTGTCTCACTACATGCCACGGGCTTGCTCCCATTGACTGCCGAATCGCCATTTCCTTTGTCCGGTCGCTCGCGCGGACGAGCAGCAGATTCACCAGGTTGACGGCGCCGGTTAGCAGCAGGAAAAACACACCACCCTGCATCAGCAACAAGGTCGGCCGGATAGTGCGGACGTGATACGCATGCAGTCCGACGACGAGCGAGCGGAAGCCGGCGTCCGCCATTGCCTTCGCCTCGGGATTGTCTTTCTCGACTGTATCGTTGTGCGCATCGATCTGCGCTTGCGCCTGGGCCAGGGTCGCGCCGGGTTTCAAGCGCCCGATCATTTGCGTAGCGCCACCGCCGGAATGGCGTTGTTTTGGTGTGCGCTGCTCGGCGTCGGATTTTATTGGAAGGAAAATGCGCGCACCCGAGGAGAGAAATTGGAAACCCGGCGGCAGAACGCCGACGACCTTTCTTGGGATGCCGTTGATGCGAGTGTCGCGCTCCAGAACGTTCGGATCGGAATTGAAACGCTCTCGCCAGAAACCGTCCGCGAGGATGACTACATTTTTTTGCGCGGCCGTTTCTTCTTCGGTGAAATCGCGGCCGATTGCGGGGTTCACACCGAGGGTTCTGAAAAATTCCGGCGAGACGCGCACAACATCCTCCTGTTGGAGAGAACCCGAATCACCGACGGTCTCGGGTCTCTCCATAAACAGGGAGAGGCTCTCAAGCGCGGGTATATTGCCGCGCCGTTCGTAATAGTTAGTCAGGGAAGAACCGTCGTTCTCGACTCCCGCTCTCGGGTAGGTGTTGTAGATCGTCACGAGTCGGCCGGGGTCAGGAAAGGGAAGCGGGCGCAGCACGATCGAGTTCAGCACCGCGAAGATGGCGAGATTGGCACCGAGACAGGTCGCAACGGTGGCAAGCGCTGTGAGCGCGAAAGCGGGAGACCTGCGCAATTGTCGAAGGGCAAAGCGCAGTTCGTTCATGAATGACCTACTCCGACCGCAGAGCGATGATCGGATCTACGCGGGTGGCGCGCCGGGCAGGGACGATACAAGCGACCAAAGCAACGCCGACCAGACAAATGACCGCGAGCAGAAAGGCGCGGAGGTCTAGCGCACCAACTCCGTAGAGGAGCGCGCCGAGCGCACGGCTGGCGGCGGCGGCGCCGATTAAGCCGAAGACAATTCCAACCAGGATCAAGGTCAGGCCCTGCGTAAGAACGAGATTGAAGACGTGAAGTCGCGCGGCCCCAAGCGCGAGGCGGATTCCCAACTCGCGCATGCGTTGCGCCACGCTCAAGGCCATCACTCCGTAAAGTCCCACGCTGGCCAGGAGAAGAGCGAGCCCCGCAAAGGTGCCAAGCAGGGTCATAACCAAACGGCGCTCAGCGAGACTGTTGTTCACATTTTTCGTCATGGTCGAAATGGCGGAGACCGGCTGGTCAGGATCAATCGCGGCGATCTCCCGTTTCACTGCGGGGACGAGCGCAAGCGGATCACCCGATGTGACCTTGATGAGCAGACTATTTTCCTCCTGTGGAAATTGCGGCTGATAAAAATAGATCTCCGGGAGATTGAACTTCTCCACGTTGTTTTCGCCGGCCGCTTCGTTTCGCGTCCTCGCAACGACACCGACGACCGTGACCGGCGGCGGATCTTTTAGCTCCGTCTGGTTGTCATCGATCTTCTGACCGATCGGATCTTTCCCCGCAAAATATCGGCGGGCGAAGCTTTCATCGATGATGACCGATCGAGGAGCACCGGGAACGTCCTCGGGGCCAAAGCCGCGGCCGCGGATAATCGGCATTGCCAAAGCTTTGAAATAATCTGCGCTGACAATGCTCACTTCAGTCGACGGCTCCTTCCCCGGCGCCGGCTTCGGTGTGCCGGTTAGGTGAAAGCTGCTATCCCACTCGGTGTCGTCGAATGGAACATTGCAGCCGACGGCGGCATAGGCGACGTGCGGAAGTTTTTGCACACGTTCAATCAGCTGTTGGTTGAACGCGGCCACCTTCGCGTCGTTGCCGTAGCGCGCTTTCGGCAGCGAAAGATCCATGGTCAGAACATTGGCTGGATCAAAGCCAAGCGGAGCATTCTGGGCATTGCGAAAGCTCTGCAGGGTTAATCCGGCGGCCGCCAGCAGAATGAGCGCGAGCGCCACCTGGCTAACGACCAGCATACCGCGAACGCGCTGGCGATGAACCCCTTCACTGCTGCCGCGCGCGCCACCTTCGTGGAGATCAAAAGCCAGCGACGACTGCCGCGTGATCCGCAAGGCAGGCCAGAGTCCAACCAAAAAACCGGCGACCATCGCGATCAGAGTGGTGAAGAAAAGGACTACCCAATCGATCCGCGTCTCGCGAAAGCGCGGAACGCTGGCCGGAGTGAGCGCGAGAATTGCGTCCAGGCTCCAGAGCGAAAAGAGCAGGCCAGCGCCGGCGCCAAGGATGACCAGGATCGCGCTCTCAACCATGAGCTGCCTGGTCAGCTGCCAGCGGCTGGCGCCGAGCGCCGCGCGCACAGCCAGTTCGCGGCTGCGCGCGAGCGCGCGGGAAAGCTGAAGATTGGCCACGTTGGCGCAGGCGATCAAAAGCACACAGGCTGTGGCGGCGAACAAGAGCCAGACGCTCCGCTTGTAATCCTGGACGGCTGATTGGAGCAGAAAGCGCGCGTTAATGCGGCGGCCGGTATCTTCTTCCGGATATCGCCGTTCCAATTCGCGCGCGATATTGTCGAGGTCAGCAGATGCCTGTGCGAGGGTAACGCCCGGCTTGAGCCGGCCGAGCACGGAAAAGCCTGGGTGATTTCCGCGGTTTAAGACTCCTTTCTCAGCCCTTAATTCATCAAGCGGAACATAAACTTCCGCGAGGCGCGGCAGTTTAATTTCCGGTGCCAGGACGCCGATGATCTCACGCGGAGCACCGTCGAGGAGAATGTTTTTGCCGATAACGGATTGGGAGCGGCCAAAGCGCCTTTGCCAGAGCCCGTCGCTGATGAGCGCGACCTTCTTGCTTCCGGGCTGGTCGTCGGATTCGACGAAGCTGCGCCCGAGCTTGGAACCGATGCCAAGCACGTCGAAGAAGTTATAAGAAACGCGGGCAGCGCCAACCCGTTCCGGCACCGCTTCGCCATTAGTGCTGGAGAGGTTGGCACTGCCACGCCGTAACAAAGCAAGATCGGTGAATCCCTTCTGGGCGGCGCGCCAGTCGAGGTAATTCGGGTAACTGACCGCGCCCGCTTCAAAGAGGTTGGTGGATTCACGGAGGAGAACGAGGTTCTCTGAGTGCGGATAAGGGAGCGGGCGGAGCAAGAGCGCGTTGACGACGCTGAAGATGGCGGCGTTGGCGCCGATGCCGAGGGCCAGGGTGAGCGCGGCGATGATCGTAAATCCGGGCTGTTTTGCGAGGAGACGAATGGCAAAACGGATCTCGGAAAATACGGCCTTCATATTCCTAACTAATAAGCATTATTCGGCACGCAAGGCGACGATCGGATTGACCCGGGCCGCTTTGCGCGCGGGCAGCCAGGAGGCAAGAAAGGCGACGGACGAAAGGAGAAAGACGATGGCGAGAAAGGTGACCGGATCGGATGCGCCGACGCCAAAGAGGAGACTGTTGAGCAGACGAGTGGCGGCAAAGGCGCCGACCAGCCCGATGACCACGCTGATGGCGACGAGGGTCATGGCCTGGCCCACGACCAGTCGAAAGATGGTCGACTGTCCCGCTCCCAGGGCCATGCGAATTCCGATCTCGTTAGTCCGCTGCGATACCGAATAGGCGATCACACCGTAAATGCCGACGGCGGTGAGGACGAGGGCGGTTCCGGCAAAGATAGAGAGCAACAAGGCGTTGAAACGCGGCCGGGCCAGCGAGCGCGAGATCAGCTCGTCAAAGACTCGCACGCGGGTCAGCGGAATAGCGGAGTCGAGCGAGGCGAGCTCATTCCTCACTGCATTGGTGACCGTGGTGGGATCGGCCACCTGCGTGCGAATGACCAGCGCCATGATATCAAAGGGGATCTGCGTCCGCGGCAGGTACATTTCGGGCGAATCCTCGCTCTTGAGCGAACCGTGTTTCACGTTGCCAACAATACCGATGATCTCGCGCATCTTTTCTTCATTGTTATCCGCGCTGAACCCGGGCCGGATCCGCTTGCCGATTGCGTTCTGCCCGGGAAAGAACTTGGCCGCGAAACGTTCGTTAACGATCACGACCGGGCTGGAGTTGACCTGGTCCGTCTGGTCAAAGACTCGCCCCTGCTTGAGCGGGATTCCCATGGTCTTAAAATAATCGGTGGCGATGATTCGCACCGGAGCGTCCGGGCGCTGCCCGCGCGGCTTCGAGCTCTCTTCGATATCAAAATCGGTTACCATGTTCCCGCCGCTCAAAGGCAAAGGAACAATCGCGCTGGCTGATTCGACCCCGGCCAGAGCGCGCACCTTGGGCAAGAAGCGATCGTAAAACGCGGTGATGTTTTCGTTCTTCGGATAACGCGCTCCCGGCAACGAAACGTAGGCGGTGAGCAGCCGGTCCGTGCGCACACCGGTGTTGACGTGGCCGAGCCGGGCAAAGCTTTGAATAAGCAGACCGGCGGAAACGAGGAGGACGAGCGCAAGCGCGACCTCCAGAATAATGAGTCCGTTACGCAGTTTGCCTTTCTGTTCGCCACCGGTCCCGCTTCTGCCGCCGGATTTGAGGGCGGTGTTGAGATCGACATTTGATGCCTGCCAGGCGGGCACCAGTCCGAAAACAACTCCGGTCGCAACCGAGACGAAGAGAGTGAAGGTAAGCACGACACCATCGAGGCGAATGGTGGTGATCCGCGGAATATTATCCGGGACCGTCCTAATCAAGACTTCCGTGCCCCATTGCGCGATGAGCAAACCGGCCAGGCCGCCTAACGTCGCGAGCAAAAGACTCTCCACCAGGAGTTGCCGAATGATGCGACCACGGCTCGCGCCGACGGCGGCGCGCAAGGCGATCTCCTTGCTTCGCTCGGTCGAGCGCGCGAGAAGGAGATTGGCCACGTTGGCGTTGGCAATCAACAGCACGCACACCACCGCAGCGAAAAGAACGTAGAGCGCGGTGCGGACATCGCCGATTAATTCTTCCCGCAGCGGCTTCACCAAGGCACCGAATTTCGTGTTCGTTTCCGGGTACTGCTGTTCCAGTTTCGCCGCGATCGCGGACAGGTCATCCTGAGCCTGCGCCACTGATGTGCCCGGCTTCAGTCGTCCAACCGCTTCCAAGCTGTGGCTTCCGCGCTCCTGCGTCACCGGCTTGGTGCCCGGCTCCGGGTTAGACGCGTCTTCGGCGATGGTGACATAAAACTCCACGCGATCCGATTGGATGGGGAATTGGAAATTGGGAGGCATCACACCGATGACCGAATAGGTCCGTCCATCCAAGATCGTGGTGCGGCCGAGGACCTTGCGGTCGCCGCCGAAATGTTCTTTCCAGAAGCTGTCGCTGATCACGACCTTGTGCCCGCCGGGGCCACCGCCCGCTTCTTCGTCAGAGCGCGCAAAACCATGGCCGATCGCCGGCTTGATCCCAAGAACGTCGAAAAATTCGGCGCTGACTTTTTCGCCCATGATGCTGGTGGCGGCCTCGTCACCGGTGAGGGCGTAGCTCTTGGTGCGGTAAACGGCGAGCGCGGAGAACGTCCGGTTCTGCTCGCGCATGTCGAAGAAGTCCGGGTAGGAAAGAGAGTTTAGCTGGCGTGAGCCGTTCGGCACGCTGCCGCGCTCGCTCGCCCCCACCGCAACCAGTTCCTCGGAAGCGGGGAAAGGAAGTGGCTTCAACAAGAGCGCATTGATGACGCTGAAAATGGCGGTATTGGCGCCGATGCCCAGCGCCAGCGTCAGGATTGCGATGATGGTGAAGCCGGGGCGCTTCTTCAGCATCCGGAATCCATACAAGATATCCTGCATTCTTGTTTCCCCTTAAAGCCTCGGCCTAACCAATCGACTTACGCTTCGTCCACCACCCCGCTGCTGGTTTGGCTAATCAGACCAGGTGCAGAGAGCTCAATGGGCTGTTCCGCAAACTGATAAATCGAGACCAGGGCGCTGAAGATGAAAAAGGCGTAGAGGACGATCTCAAGAACTCCGCGGCTTTTTTCCTCGGAGCGGACCAACAGAGCGTAAGTGGATTCTTCGTGTGATTTCATAAGTGGGGATTTGGGTTTGTCCTTCCTTATGCAATCACCGTGCCAGCAGTGTATTTCGAGTTATAAGCAGCTGTTCGAGAGCGCGTTACGAACATCGATCGAAAGCCATACCAGGCTGAAAGGTTTCGGGCTCGGGAACCGGCCGTTCCGTAAATGGGACGCCCTGTAGCGGCGGTCTTGGCCGCCGGGTTTTGCCGAGGGCCGCATTTTCGAGTCGATGCGGACGCGACAAGCGCGTCGCTCCCAATGTCCCCACGCACGTGATCTTGCCCCGGGGAGGGACGAGCTTGTCTCGTCCGGCTTAGTCACAAAAAAATAGCGCAACCGAAGTTGCGCTATTCTCAGAATCTTTGTTAGCCAGCGGTTACTTCGACTTGTCGCTCTTTCGACCGAAGAGACCGCGGCGTTTGGGCTTATCGCCTTCCGCGGGCTTCGTCTCTTCCGCCTTTGGCGTTTCGACCTTTTCCTGCTTCGGCTCAGCCTCTTCTTTGACCGGTGCGGCTTCGCGGGCGGTCTTGGCGGTCTTTTCGTCGACAGCGTTTTCTTCCGTGGCCGGCGCGGCATCGACCCACTCGAGAAACGCGACTGGAGCGGCGTCGCTCTGGCGTTGGCCGAGACGGATGATGCGCGTGTAGCCGCCTTTGCGGGTGCTGCTGCGCGGGGCAATGTTATCGAACAGCTTCTTTACTGCCTTTTTCTGACGCAACACTGCGAGGGCGGTCCGACGGGCGTGAAGTGAACCGTTCTTGCCGAGCGTAACCATTTTTTCGGCGAGCGGGCGGACCGCCTTGGCCTTGGCCAGGGTGGTTTTGATTCGCTCGTGCTCGATCAGGCTGCAAACCTGGTTAGCCAGCAACGCTTTGCGGTGCTCTGCGGTGCGGCCAAGTTTGATCGTTTTCTTTTGATGTCTCATGGCGCGGGATTCCTCCGTCGAACTGTTTAGATCTCGGTGGCGGTGCCATTGGCACCGGCGCCGTCAAGAGCCGCCACGGGCGTGTCGACCAGACCGGTATCGAATTTCATACCGAGGCCGAGGCCGAGCTGTTGCAGCTTGTCCTTGATCTCATTGAGCGACTTCTTCCCGAAGTTGCGATACTTGAGCATTTCCGCCTCGGTCTTCTGCGCGAGCTGGCCAACTGAAGTGATGTTGGCGTTGTTCAGGCAGTTGGCCGCGCGGACACTGAGCTCGATCTCGTTCACGCTCATGTTGAGAAGCTTTTTCAGCTTCATGTTCTCTTCGCTGACACCAGCCGGTGTTTCGTCGAACTCGATAACGTCTTCATTGAAGTTGACGAAGACATCGAGGTGATGCCGCAGAATTGCAGAAGCCTGGAGCAGCGCGTCATCAGGAGTGAGACGGCCATCCGTCCAAACCTCGAGGATGAGCTTGTCATAGTCGGTGCGCTGACCGACGCGGGTGTTCTCCACCGCATACTTCACGCGAGTAACCGGTGAAAAAATAGAATCGATCGGGATCACGCCAATCGGCTGATCGGCGCGCTTGTTTTCTTCGCCGGTAGCAAAACCGCGACCGACGCGAACTTCCAGCTCGGCATCGAGTTTGTGCTTCTTATCCAGCGTGCAGATAAGCTGCTTCGGGTTCAGGACCTCGTAACCCTGCGCGAGTTGAATGTCGGCGGCGGTGACTTCGCCTTCCTTGTTCACGTTGAGCGAGAGCTTGCGGGCCTCGTGATCGTTGGCTTTGAACTTCACCTTCTTCAGGTTGAGCACGATGTCGGTGACGTCTTCGACCACGCCCGGAAGGGTGGCGAATTCGTGCTGCGCCCCGGTAATTTTTACCGCGGTGATGGCAGCGCCTTCGAGCGACGAAAGAAGGACGCGGCGGAGGGAGTTGCCAACGGTGTGGCCGTAACCCGCTTCAAAGGGCTCGGCGACAAATTTGGCGTAAGTCTCTGTGGATGAACCCTCGTCTTTGGTGAGGGTTTTCGGCATTTCGAAACGACCGTAACGAACTGGCATAATGGATTTCCGATTTTCGACTTTGGATTCCGATCGAGTTAAGCGCGACACCGGAAGGTGGGCACGATAGCCAATCGGCAATTTTAGATCTTAAATCTGCAATTTCTAATCGCCGGGTTTCCCCTGGCGAGTATGGCTTCGCATCAAGCGATGGAAGGCCCAGGGACCAACGGCGCAAGTTTTTAAACTCGCTGCGAACGGGGAATAGACACCAAACGCCGATTTTTGCAAATCGGCCTTTGGAAGCTCCAAGCACCACCATCTAAGCTCCAGGGAAACACCAATAATCAACGCGCAAATGGCTCCGCAACACCGAGTTACCCGCGGTTGGTTGAATATTGGAGTTTGGAATTTCTCTGGATGTTGGATGTTGGTGCTTGGAGCTTTCGCCGAAGGCGTCAGCCCTCGACGACGTCGTCCGGAAGCTCGTTCCCGGTGTCGCCGTCTTGTCGCGGGAACTGCTCGGCCAACACCACCCCAAGTTCCTCGATGGCATCGACTAAGGCGTCAGTAAAATGCTCCTGCCGGAAGTGGGCACCCATTTTTTCGACAACCCGATTCCACAGATCATCCCCGCACTTTTGGTGAATCCCGGCGTCGCCGACCACGGCGAATTTTTGCGCGCGCGGCGCGACAAAGATCAGGACGGCGTTGCGATGCGTTGTCCGGTCCATCTTGAGCTTCAGGAATTGCTTCTGCGCCAGGGGCAAAGCATCGCCGTCGAACTCTCCGCGCCGAAGGTAAACGCGAACGTTTCCGGAGCTTTTCGCTTCCACTTCCTGGATCGTCTTGATGATTCGATCGTGATCGAGCTTTTGCAGAAACTCCCGGGTGCGCATTCGAATTTACCAGCTGGAGCCGGCGCCTCCTCCGCCAAAGCTTCCGCCTCCACCACTGAATCCACCGAAGCTTCCGCCACCGCCACCGCCGCCGCCGGAGCTCCAGCCGCCGCCGCCTCCTCCCCAACCGCCAATATACGGTCCGCCGAAGCCTGTGTAGTGGTAGCCGCGCCTTTGCGCACGGGCGATGCGGACGAAGATAATGAAGAATAGGATCAGGAAAATGAAGAACGGGATCGGGTTGTTGTTCTTCCCGCGGCGCTGACGTTCCGCATTGGTTAGGCCGCCGCCCTTGTACTCTCCCGTGAGCGCCTGGCAGATCATGGTGACCCCGATCGTCAGGCCACGGTCATAATTGCCGCTCCTAAATTGCGGCTTGATGTAGCGCTCGGTGATATCAAAAGCGGTCGCGTCCGGCAGTGCTCCTTCCGCGCCGTAGCCGGTTTGAATGAACATTTTGCGGTCCTGCACGAAAACGAACAGGACCACGCCGTTGTTATTCTCCTTCTGGCCGACGCCCCACGATTGGGCAACGCGACGCGTGTAGTCGGCGACGTCGGAGTCGGTCTGCATCCTCGGATAGACCGCGACGACCACCTGAGTGGAGGTATCACGCTCAAACTGAGCGAGGTGATCGTTCAGTTGCTGGGCGGTCGTGCCGGTGGTGACGCCGGCATAGTCATTGAAGTAGCGATCCGGCTTTGGCGGGATGACTTCCGCGGCGAAAGCTTCCGCGGCAAGAATGATCGTTAGGGCAAAGGCAAGAAAGAATGGGACATGACGAAGCACGTCCCTCCAAACAAAACTCGCGTTTTCTCGCCAGTCGTGAGGAGTTACCTCAGAGCCCGATTCGTAGTCCACGGATGATGGGAGGGACGAGCTTCGTCTCGTCCCACTCCTCTACGGCGTCGCCGCGGCTGTCGCCATCGGACTGGCCGCCGGCGTCGGTGAAGAGCCAAAGCTGGGGAAGGCTACGGTAGGCGCCTTCTCCGAGCCGGCCTGCGCCTGGAAGTAGGGGCGTTCCTGGAAGCCCCGCCAGCCCGCGACGAAACTGCTCGGGAAGCTTTTCACCAGGGTGTTGTAGCTCTGCACCGCGGTGTTGAAATTCCCGCGCTCGACCGAGATTCGATTTTCCGTCCCTTCGAGTTGCGCCTGCAGGCTGAGGAAGTTCTGGTTCGATTTCAGGTCGGGGTAGTTTTCGGTAACGACCAGAAGACGCGAGAGCGCATTGCTCAACTGCCCTTGCGCTGCCTGAAATTCCTGGAGCTGCTTGGCATCAGTGGGCGCCTTGTTCGGATCCAACTGGACGCGGCCGACACTGGCGCGGGCGTTGGTCACTTCGGTGAGGGTCGATTTCTCGAAATTAGCCGCTCCCGCAACAGTGTTGACCAGGTTCGGGATCAGATCGGCCCGGCGTTGATAAACGTTCTGCACCTGGGCCCACTTCGAATCTACGTTTTGCTGGGAGGCGACCAGCGCATTGTTAGTCCGCACGAACCAGCCGAAGCAGCCAAGGCCGACAACGAGAAGAAGGATGACGAAAATAACGAGGACGCCGCCGCACCCAATGGCAAATTTGTTCATAAAGAATGATTTAGAGGAGAAAGAAGCCTTCGGGATAGCGGGGCGGAAGTCAACCAGAAGTGGGCGTGAGCGACACGGATCTGAGGCGCATACCGAGCGTCTCTCGAGCGGAATTTCGCGGGTGCGTTCCTTGGATTCGCGATCTTGGCGCGGTGCTCGATTCCCTCCCCGCCTCTCGATACTCCATCACCCTAGTGCTCCAACATTCAAGCAGCGGGCGAAAAAGATTCTGCTCCAAACATCCTCACGTCAATCCTCTCCTGGCAGGAGAGGAAGAAGACGAGGCCCTTTCGGTCAGGTAATCCAGTGCCGCTCGACAAGCTGCTGCGCTTCTTGCGCTCTTCAGTTTGCGACGGTCAGAGACCGCCGCTACAAGCCCGGGGAATCACCCTTTGAGCAAGAGCCGCAGAAATTCAGCGTCGGAGAATTTCGAATCGGCTGAGGAGAGGCGAACGACGGCCAGATTCAGCGAGGGAATAACGAAAAGCCTTTGATAATGCGAGCCTAGGCCGATCACCATGTCTGGCGGCGCGCTTTTCGAGATGCAGACGCCGCGCCAGCTGGCGCGTTGCCACGGCAGGTCGAGCCGTTTTTCGATATCGGTTTCGCTGGCGAAAAATCGAGCGGGCCGATTGATCCAAAAGGTGAGTCCGTAGCTCGGATTCGCGCTCGACCCGGTAAAAGCCTGCTGCAAGAGATCGCCGGGAACGACTTGATGACCGTTGAACTGTCCTCGACCGAGGATCATCTGGCCGAGCCGGATCCACTGCAGAGCGGAGAGATGAAAGCCGGTGGCAAAAAGCGGATTCCCTTTTCGATCCTGCTTGTATTCAAACCCGGTGATGCCTAACGGGCCGGTGACGTGCTGCTGCAGGTAAGCAAAGGTGCTCTCGCCATTGAGCTTTCGGCGGAGCAGCTCGCAAAAAACCTGAAGATGACTCGGACCGTAGGTAAAGACGGATCCGGGACGCGCCACCGACGCGACTTTCAAGGCGAGCGCATTTCGGTCGGGGAGAGAGTCGCGGTGAAGAAAGGAGGCCGGTTCAAGTCCATCGGTGAAGGAGAGGAGCTGGCGAACGGTGATCTGCGACTTCCGCGGATCGTTCCGCCATTCGGTGATGGTGTCGGCGACATGGTCATCGAGGCGAAACTTCCCTTCGCTTATAGCCACGAGGGCGGCGATGCCCCAGAAGCTTTTCGTGCCGCTGAAGATCGGCCAGGCGGCCTCTTTTCCGCCGCCGTTGGCATAGTGCTCGAAGATCGTCTGCCCATTCTGAACCGCGAGAACGGCGGTACCATGGCGCGCATCGGAATATTTGGCGGCGGCGGCGCAGGAGGATGGCGTGACGGCGGCGGAGGCCGGAATCGAGGCGGCGAAGAATAAGACAGATAGTGGGACGAGACGAAGCTCGTCCCTCCACGCGATAATCTTTGCGCTGCATCGGCCGACGTGAGTGGCTTTCGGCAGGCTCGATCGGAAGTTCACGATATGATTGGAGGGACGAGCTTCGTCTCGTCCCACTATTTCTCTTCCTCGGAGCTCTGGGGCGAATCGGATGGAGCAACCGCAGCTTCGGTCGTGGTCGGCTCCGCCTCGGCCGGATCGGCGGATGCCTGCTCCGGCGTCACCGCCTCCGGCTTTGGCGCGGTCGGCAAATATCGGGTGCGCAACTCTTCCGCGTTTGGCAGCTCATCCACGGTGCGCAAACCGAAATGATCGAGGAAAAGCTGGGTGGTCTCGTAAAGCAGCGGGCGGCCGGCGATTTCCGCGCGTCCGCCGATTTTCACGAGCCCGCGTTCAAGTAATGTTTGCAAAACCGCGTCGATGGTAACACCGCGAACAGCTTCGACATCCGCGCGGGTGATTGGCTGGCGATAGGCGATGATGGCGAGAGTTTCGAGAGCGGGCGCGCTCAGGCGGGCCGGTTTCGGCGCGGGAAAAAGCTGACGCACCCAGTTGGCGTATTGCGGATCGGTGACGAACTGCCAGCCTTCGGCGCGTTCGGTGAGCTGGAAGCCGCGCCCCTGGCCGATGTATTCCACTTTTAATTCCTCGAGGGCGGCGGCAACCTCCGCTTCCTTGATTTTTCCGAATTCGTTAGGCACAAGTTCATCCTCGCCTCCCGCAGCTTTGAGAGTGGCGACGATTTCGCGGGCCGGAATCGGCTTCTGCGCGCTAAAAAGAAGGGCTTCGATGACCCTGACCAATTTCATAGACTTTTAATTGGCGCCGATGGCGCGAGTGATGGCGTCGGCGATGCGATCGGCCTGCCGATCAATCAGGGAAGGCTCGCGTCCTTCGATCAAGAGACGAATTTTCGGCTCGGTTCCAGAGTAACGCAGGAGGATCCGGCCTTTCCCCGCTAACTCGCGCTCGGCTTCATCGCGCAGCTTCACCACTTCGCTGAGCTCATCGATTGGCGGTTTCGCCTTCACTTTCAAATTGCGTTGCGCCTGTGGATATTTTTTCAGGCAGCCTTTCAATTCGCTCAGCGGTTTGCCGGTTTGGTGCATGATGCGCAGAATTTGCAGGGCGCTGACGATGCCGTCCCCGGTGGTGCTGAAATCGCGGAAGATAATGTGGCCGCTTTGTTCGCCGCCGAGATTCAGTTCACCCCGCAACATCTCTTCAATGACGTAGCGATCGCCAACTTTGGTGCGCACAACTTTTCCACCGGCGTCAGCGATCGTCTCATCGAGGCCGAAATTGCTCATGACTGTCGCGACCAGAGTCTGCTTCTGCAGGGCCTGCGAGCGCAGAAGATCGGTGGCGGCGATGGCCAGAATTTCGTCGCCATCGACGATCTCCCCTTTTTCATCACAGAGCAGGACCCGGTCGGCGTCACCATCGTGAGCGATTCCGACATCCGCGCCGGATTCGCGAACAATGCGCGCGATCTCCTGCGGATAGGTGCTGCCGCAGTTGGCGTTGATGTTTGTTCCGTTAGGCTCGTTATGTGCCACGAACGACATCCGCGCCGAGTTCGCGCAAAATGCAGGGAGTCGATTTGTAGGCGGCGCCGTTGGCGACATCCACAGCTATGCGCATTTCTTCCAGCGACATCCTTTTCGGAAAGCTGGCCTTGGCAAACTCGACGTAACGGCCTAACGCGTCGTCAATTCGCGCGGCCCGTCCGATTTTCCCCGCGGTCGGCCGGATCGAATCAATTTCTCCGGTAAAAACCAATTGCTCGATTCGGTCTTCCACCTGGTCGTCCAATTTATAGCCATCGTGCCGAAAAAACTTAATGCCGTTGTCTTCGTAGGGGTTGTGCGACGCGGACAGAACAATTCCGGCATCGGCACGGAGCGAGCGCGTGATATAGGCGACGCCCGGGGTGGGAAGAGGACCGATGATGAGCACGTCGACGCCGAGCGAGGTAATGCCGGCGACGAGCGCATTCTCCAGCATGTAACCGGAAAGACGGGTGTCTTTCCCCAACACAATTTTTGGGCGGGATCCCGCCGGCAGAGTGCGCGGGTTCAACTGGGTGAAGACATGCGCGGCCGCCCGCCCCAATTTGAGGGCGGTTTCAGCGGTGACGGGCTCGACGTTCGCTACGCCGCGAACACCGTCGGTCCCGAATATCTTCTCTCGCTCTGCACCACCCGCTAATTGAGACGCTGGGTCTCTCTTCGTAAACCAAATTGTGCCGCTGACCCGCGCAGATGAGCGATCGGGCGAGCGCTACCTTCAGGGCGACGGTTTGGCGGTGCGGTCGCGGTCGCTCAGAAACTCGCACTGTTTTTCAAAGCCGAGGGCAAGGGTGCCCCATTTGAAAGGATATTTGCCTAGGTCGCCTTGCTGAATGACGGCTGCCCAATCGGCGTAGTCGCCGTGCATGATATCGCCATACTTGTTCTCGGATCCGCTGATGGGAGTGAGGTAAAGTCCGGCCACCGGCGCATTAAAGGCAGCGACGCCGATGTCGTTCATTTCCTTTACCGTTTTCGGAACAAGCAGGCCCGGGCGATCGGAGTACCAGGCAACCGCCCAGGGCATGTCCGAGGCCGTGACTTCTTCCGGCCGCATCCATTCGTTTAAAACCGCGAGGTATGGCGGGATATAAGGGGGCCAGCGGATGGCCAGCTTACCCGTGGATCCCAGCAACATTTCGTAAAGCGTGTTTGCCATCGGAAAAGCGCAGAGGAAAAGCAGGGCCGCCAGAAAAGCGATGCGCGCGAGGCGCAGTTCAAAGCCGAGATATCTCCATTGCAGAAGCAGCCAGGCGAGCCCGTAGGCGGTCATAATTGGCACGAACAAGAGATGAAGCTGGTTCGCGCTGAATCCCTGTTCCTCATCCAGTCCAAAAACCGCCATGCCGATAAAGCCACCGAGCCAGACAAGCAGGACGAACCAGCGAACGCTGCTGATCTCGGGACGGCGGAAGCGGTGAAGAAGCGAGAGGAAGAAGACGGCAGCGACGATGCTTCCGCCGAGATACTGAATCGGGCGGCCCATCTGCAGCACGATGTTGTTCAGAAATTTTTCGCGTAAGGCGCCAACGCCAACGCCGCTGAACTGCGGGGTGATCTGACGAAACCACCCGGCTTCATCGTGTCCGCCAACTCCGGCGAGCACAGAATAGAACCCCAAACCGAAAGGATTGCCGCAAACAACCCAGTTTCGAATGAGCCAGGGCGTGTAAAGAATGAGGAAAGCACCGAGCAGGATGAGGATGGCGCGCGTGCGCCGGACGAAAAACAAACCGGCGAAGACGAGTGCGCCGATGAACATCCAGATCGTTAGGCCATGTCCGAGGGCGAGCAGGCCAAAACCGGCGCCGGCTGCGGCCAGCCAGCGATCGATCGGGTCGCCGAAGGGACGAGTGGTCGGGGCCGAGGCTTCCCGGACATTTTCCTCGACCGCGCGCAGAACGGTAAAAAGGGTGAGATTGAAAAGGAGCAGCAGTAGCATCTGTGGCAACCCGGAGAGCGCGTATTGCCACATGGGCTCGCAGAGGAGAAGAAAGGTGCAGGAGATCAGCGCCAGGCGCCGGTCAAAGAGGCGCTGAATCAGGAGATACTGAGCGCCTAACGAGGCAAAGAAAAGAACCAGTCCGAGACCGGCGATGACGCGATCGGCCAGAGGGACGATCTGCTTTGGGTTCGGCTGAAGGTGGCTTTTAAGCGGAAAGAGGACAATGGCGTTAACGAGTGGCGGCAAGGGCGCATTGTAGACGTCGCTCCAGACGCGGCTCAGGCTTCGGCCATGGCTCTGCAGTTGGTTGAGCGCCAACGGCCGCACATAATTGGTGTGCCAGCCTTGTCCGCGCGCGAGGGAGCGGCCGATTTGCGCCTGATCCATGGCCTGCGCGGTGGCAAGGCCGCGGAAATTGATTAGAAAAACAACGGCCACCCCGGCGAGGACCACGCCGATGAAAGTGCGCCGCAGCCAGACCGAAGCCGCGCCGGTTTCGAGGGTGTGCACCGCTCGTTGAACAAACTCTTCGCTACCCGGCATTTTTCTTGGACTCGACAGTGAGAGAGGCGGCGGGCGGTCTCGCTCGATTTCTCCGCGTTCATTTCGTTGATCTTCCGGTGCAAGGTCCGCCGGCTGATGCCGAGCTGGTGCGCAGCCGCGGTGACGTTTCCATTGGTTCCGGCGAGCGCCTGGAGGATGAGTTTGCGCTCGGTTTCATGCAGATCGAGCGGGTTCGAGCGTTCCCCGAAAGCGCTGCTCGGACTGATTCCGCGCGCCAAAGGAACGCCGCCCGCCTGTCGCACCGGAGCAGGGCAGGTCACGCAAGGTGATCTTCGGCCCTGTGGCCATAACCACGCCATGCTCGACCGCGGTGCGCAGTTCACGGACATTCCCCGGCCAATTGATATGTGAGCAAAGCGTTCATCGCGTCGGAGGTGAGTTCGAGCAGAGGCTTCTCGTTTATTCTAGAGAAGTGCCGCAAGAAACCGCGGACGAGAAGCGGGAATGTCTTCTTTGCGGTCGCGCAATGGCGGCATGGTGATGCGGACGACGTTGAGGCGAAAGAAGAGATCGTCGCGGAATTTTCCCTCCTGCACCATCTTCTCGAGATTGCTTGATTGGTCGCGGCAATAAGCCGCACGTCGGCGTGCAGGGTTTGGTTTCCACCAACACGCTCAAAAGCACGATCTTCACCGATCACGCGCAAAAGCTTCACCTGCGTGCTCGGATCGATTTCGCCGATTTCATCGAGGAAGATGGTGCCGCCGTTTGCCTGCTCGAAGCGGCCGATCCGGCGTTCGTTGGCCCCGGTGAAGGCGCCTTTCTCGTGACCGAACAATTCGCTTTCCAGCAGTTGGGGCGAAAGGGCGGCGCAATGCACGATAACAAAGCGCGCGCGATGACGGCGGCTTAGATTATGAATGGCGTGCGCGGCCAGCTCCTTGCCCGTTCCGCTTTCGCCTTCGATCAGCACATTGGCTGATGACGGTGCGACCTGTTTGATGGTATCGAGCACCTCGTGCAGGGCCGGCGATTCGCCCCAGATATTCTCGAGCCCATAACGTTCATCCACCTGTTCGCGCAGGGTTCGGTTTTCCTGTTCGAGCTGCTGGCTTTTCAGTGCCCGCCCGATGAGCAATTCGACTTTGTCCAGGTTCAAGGGCTTGGTAACGAAGTCGTAGGCGCCTTGTTTCATCGCTTCGACCGCGGTGTCGACCGAACCGTAAGCGGTCATCATGATGCAGATGGGCGGGTGCGACATCTTCAAGGCGCGCTGGATGAGGACCATTCCGTCATCGGCGCCGAGGCGGAGATCGGTTAGCAAAAGATCGATGTGTTCGCGTTGCAGGACGTCCATGGCGCCGGCCATGTCCGCCGCGACGTAGACGTCATATTGATCTTCAAGTAAGCGGCGCAATCCGTCGCGCGTGTGCTTCTCGTCATCGACGATCAAAATTGTGGCCTGCAGTTTTTCCATGGACTCGGTGCTGGGCACTGTCCGCTAATCCGGCATTGTCTCAATGGAAAATGGGACGAAATGTCGCGGCGCACTGGTCCGGCGCCTACTCCAAGACGGGCCGTTCGGTGAACGGCCCCTACCTCGCGCAGCGTTTAATCAAGACTTGGCGGCAGGTAGGGACCGCTCACCGAGCGGTCCGCCTCAGTCATGCAACTCCAGGTGATATGGCCAGTCGTCAGCGGTAGTAACGAGGCCTGCTCTGACCGGATTATGCCGAATGTAGTCATGCTTTTGAGATGACGAGCGGACCGACCGCAGGCGGTGATCAAAGAAATCCTTCTGCCATTCGATACCCGCGAACTTTGCGGTGGCGCGCTTGAACGCTCCCATAATCCCGGCTAACGAATCTTCTCCCGAAACGGCAATCATGGCATGGAGGTGATCGGGCATAAGCAGCATCAGTTCGAGATGCCACCTTTGGCTATGATGATAGAGCTTCGCTGTCTGAAATATTCTCTCCGCTATCGATGGCAGACACAGCTGGTTCCTGCCGCGCTCGCGACAACAGACCGTTATGAACTAAGCCGCCCCGAACCGGGCGGCGTAGTGCGCGTGGTGGTCTAACTGTTTGCGTTTCGGATACTCGATGGTCTACCTAACCAAGAAGGGAAGTGAGGGTCAATGAAGACGGGCCGTTCGGTGAACGGCCCCTACTCGCGCAGCGTGTGATTCACATCGGCCGGAGGTAGGGACGGCTCACCGAGCGGTCCGCGCCAGTATGCCAACGCCGCGCGGCTGGTTTCTACTCCTGCGGTTTTTCGCCGCGGTCGCCAGCCTCGAGCATGCGGACCCGTTGCTGAAGGTAAGGCAATCGAACGGTGATGGTGAGGCCTTTGCCTTCCGTGCTTTCGATCGCCAATTCGCCGCCGTGTTCGCGCACGATGCGCCGGACGATCAGCAAACCCAGGCCGGAGCCGCTCGCCTTGGTGGTGAAGTACGGCTCGAAAACGCGACCCAGATTATCGGCTGAGATACCACCGCCGGTGTCGCTGAAACGGATGAGCACGTGGTTATCGTCCATGTCCGATCGGATGCGGAGAATGCCGCGCTGCTTCATCGCTTCGAGGCTGTTCTTGATGAGATTGTAGAATGCCTGCTTCATTTGGTCCCGATCGAGCTGAAGCAAAGGCAAATCAGATCGCAGCTCCTGTTCAACGACGATGTCGCGATCCTTGATCTCGGGAGCAAAGAAACGCACGGACTCGTCGATAATTGAGTTCACGTTTTGCGGCGAGAGCTGCGGATGGGTCGGACGAATGGCGCGGAGAAATTGGGTGACGATGGAATCGAGGCGCGCAATTTCCGACCGGGCAATGCCGATGGACTCTTGCAGGTCCTGGCGAGCGGCCGGCTCCAGCGCGCGGACTTTTCTCTCCATCAACTGAAGATGAATGTGCAGCGAGTTGAGTGGATTGCCGATTTCATGGGCCACGCCGGCAGCGAGCAAGGTAAGCGCGTTCAGCCGTTCTGATTCGAGCGTCTGTTCCGCGCTGCGGCGGCTTTGGGTGATATCCCGCAGGATCATGGCGTAGCCGACGTGCTGATCCTTTACTTCTACCTCTTCCTTGTTAAGGGCTTCGTCGGCGCCGCGCGGCTCGATCAGGAGTGGAACAATGTAGAAATTAATGAAGCGATTGGTGGGATAGAAGATCTCGATGTCCCGGCTGACGGCGCCGCCGCTCTCGGTCAGGGATTTCCAATCCAGCCCGCCGACGCGTTCGTCGAGTTTTTTTCCTAACGAATCGTCAATGTGCAATCCAAACAGTTCGCAGGCCGATTCATTGACGTAGGTCATTCGGCCGGCGCGATCGGTCACAATGATGCCTTCCTGGATGGCGTTGAAGACGGTTTCGAGGAAACCTTTTTCCTGGGCAAGGCGGAGGAAATAGTTCTGCACCTCCTCGGGCCCAATCCGGCCGAGCCGCCCGATCAATTTATCAACGAAGCTGGGTCGCATAGGGATAGATTGCCTTTACAGGACGGTAACGCCCTTACCATAACAATGCTGAAGGTTGAGCGCGATAAGCACAAAGAGGCAAAGTGGAGGAGCTCCGCCCTCCACCTTCCTAGCAGGAAACATCCTGCGCATTTTCCGGTCGCGGAGCGCGGGAACCGGGCGCGAATAATCTTTGTCACGGTGTGCGTGAGGGGTCGCAGACCTTTGCTAGCGAATGACGCGGCGATGCAGCTCATCCTCAAGGGATGGCGTAAAGCGTCATTCTGGTCGGTAGGGAGGTATGCAATCATGCCGGACGACCTGCATTTCTTCTGTTCGCCTGCCACAGATCCGGAGAGCGCGCTGGAAAAGTGGATGACCCTCTGGCGTAACGAAGTTACGAGAGGGTGGCAACGCCGGAACGAACTTCCGTTTTGGCAACGGGACTTTTGGGACCGGCAGCTTCGTCGCGGCGACTCTTATTCGTCCAAGTTGGGCTATGTCCGCGAGAACCCCGTTAGGCACAGGCTGGTCAAACGATTGGAAGACTGGCCGTACCAAGGCGAGCTGAACGAACTCGCCTGGCACGACTAGAAACGGCAACGCACGGTCTCGCCGGAGCTCGACCCTCCACGCTCTATGAGCGCCGAATTAAAAAAGGAACGGCGGTCATAAACCGCCGTTACAATTTACTTGATGGCGCTGCGGGCTTAGGGCGCCGTCTCGACGGGCGCGGGCTGGCCGGTCTCCACTTCGGCGCGCTCTTTCAGAGCGGCTTTGCGGGAGAGCTTCACGCGTCCCTTGTCGTCAATGCCGATGCACTTCACCCACATGACGTCGCCGATCTTCGCGACGTCTTCGGTGCGCTTCACGCGGAAGTCAGCCAGCTCGGAGATGTGTACCAAGCCGTCTTTACCCGGGAAAACTTCGACAAAAGCGCCGAACTCCTTGGTGGAGACGACCCGCCCCTGGTAGGTCTGGCCGATCTCGATCTCCTTGGTCATGCCGCCGATGATCTCTTTCGCGCGGGCCATGCTTTGCGGGTTGTTCGCGTAAATGTGAACGGAGCCATCGTCCTCGATGTTAATCTCGGCGCCGGTTTCGGCGACGATTCCCTTGATCGTTTTGCCGCCAGGTCCGATGAGCGCGCCGATTTTATCGGGATTGATTTTAATCGTCTCAATACGCGGCGCGTATTTGCTCAGGTCCTCGCGCGGCTTCTCGATTGCCTGCGCCATGGTGGCGAGAATCTTGGTGCGCGCCTCTTTGGTGCGCATGGTCGCCTCGGCCATGATTTTGTGGCTGACGCCGGGAAGTTTGAGATCGAGCTGGAATCCGGTGATGCCAGTTTCTGTCCCGCAAACCTTGTAGTCCATGTCGCCGAAATGATCCTCGGAACCGATGATATCGGTGAGGAGCTCGTAGCGCTTGAGTTCGCCGCCCTGGGCGAACTCGGTGACTAACCCGCAGCTAATTCCAGCCACGGGCGTCTTGATCGGAACGCCGGCATCCATCAACGCCAGCATGCCGCCGCAAACACTGGCCATCGAACTGGAGCCATTGGATTCCATGATGTCGCTGGTAATTCGAATGGCGTAGCGAAAATCTTCCGTGCTCGGCACCACCGGCTCGAGCGAACGCTCGGCCAACGCACCGTGCCCGATTTCGCGCCGACTGGCGCCGCCGGTCCGGCCGGTTTCGCCGACGCTGAACGGCGGAAAATTGTAATGGAGCAGGAAACTCTTGGAGGTTTCGCCGCCACCATAGGCGTCAATATTCTGTGCTTCCTCAATCGGCGCGAGCGTGACGAGGGCGAGAGCCTGGGTTTCACCGCGCTGGAAAATTGCTGAGCCGTGCGAGCGGGGAAGCACGCCGACTTCACAGGTGATCGGACGGATGTCCTGATAGCCGCGCCCATCCATGCGCTTCTGTTTGTCGAGCACGCTGATGCGGAAGGCCTTTTTCTGCACGTAATCGAAGGCCTGCGAGATCGCGAAACTGTCGGCATCGGGAAATTTCTCGAGCACCTTCGTCTTCACTTCTTCCTTGAGCGCGTTGACGGCTTTGCTGCGGTCGACCTTCTTCTCGTTGTAGAGAGCGCTTTCGATGCGATCGCCTGCGACTTGATAGGCCACTTCGAGAATGTCCTGATTCACCGTCATCAATGGCATCTCGCGTTTCGGTTTGCCGACATTGGCCGCCAACTCTTTTTGGATGCGGATCATTTCCTTCGCGCTGATGTGCGCGAACTCGAGCGCCTTGATGAAATCCGCTTCCGGAATTTCCTGGGCCGCGCCTTCGATCATGATCACGTCGTTTTCCGTGCCGACGTAGACGAGATCAAGATCGCTCTCGTTGCGCTGGTCGTGCGTCGGGTTGGCCACGAATTCACCGTTTACGCGACCGACGCGCACGGCGCCGATCGGCCCGGCGAAGGGGATATCGGAAACGCAAAGAGCGGCCGAGGCGCCGTTCATGGCAAGAATGTCCGGATCGTTCTGCCCGTCCGCGCTCAGCAGCATGGAAATAATCTGGGTGTCGTAAAGATAACCCGCTGGGAAAAGAGGGCGCAGCGGCCGGTCGGTCATGCGCGAGGTGAGCGTCTCTTTTTCAGAGGGACGGCCTTCGCGTTTGAAATAGCCGCCCGGAAATTTCCCGACCGCGGCGGCTTTTTCGCGGTAATCAACCGTCAGCGGAAACCAATCCTGTCCTTCTTTAAGGGAGGTAGCGGAGACCGCGCTGGCCATGACGATGGTGTCGCCGCATGAAACGACGACGGCGCCGTCGGCGAGCTTGGCGATTTTGCCGGTCTCGATGGAAAAACTGTTAGCCCCGATCTGGGCTGTGACCTTGTGTTGCATATTAATATCCTGGCTGTGCGAGTTCCAGGCCGGTCACCCTGACTGTAGGTTTTAACTCCGAAAAGGTTCGGGGCTAAAACCTAGAATCCAAGGTGCCTAATCGGCCTGGGAGCGCGCGTTATTAGTTCCTTCTCGTTATGATTCGAGCAGGCCAACCCGCCGCCGTAGTGAGAGTGGCTATTTGCGCAGGTTCAGCTTCTCGAGCAGCTGCTTGTACCGGTCGGATTTCGAACGGCTCAGGTAGTCGAGAAGGCTGCGGCGCTGCGCCACCATTTTCAAGAGGCCGCGGCGCGAAGAGTGGTCCTTCGCGTTGGTCTTCAGATGTTCGGTCAATTGCGCGATCCGATGGGTCAGCAACGCAACTTGAACGTCTGCGCTGCCGGTATCTTTTTCATGCAACTGGAACTCTTTCAGATCCAGCGTGTCCGTGCTCTCTGCCATAACGAAGCGCGTAGTGTAGCGGAATATTCCGGCTCCGCAAGTGAAGCCGGAACAAACGTGAGCTGAGCCGCTGCTTTGCTCTTAATTCTTTGGCAACCGGGGCGGGCGGGCCAGCTCAGGCGGGAACCATGAACCTGGTCCAGAGGAAAAGCAGGATGGCCGCGCAAATGATCGACATCAGGAACCCCGCCGGGTGGAAGGATGAACCCGGGGCCGGTCTCGAGAAGAGGCGACCGATCAAACCGCCAACGATGGAACCCGCGATACCCAGCAACGCGCATTTCCAGAAGCCGAGCGCCTGCGCGCCGGGCACGATGAACTCCGCAATCCAACCGACGATGGCACCGACAATAATGGACCAGATGATATGTAGCATAGGTTATAGGGTTAGCGCGCGGAGGTTAGCACGCGGCTTTCGCGGAAGGCGATCTTTTTGTAAGGCGTTGATGTGTAGGCTCCCAGCCGACACCAAGCGATGGAGGAGGCGGAGGACCAGGCTGCGGGCCGAGTCTAACCTGATTTTTCGCGGTCGATTGCCAGGTACTCCGAGCGAGGCGGGCTGAAGGTGTCGAGGACCCTTGTTTTCTCCGGGGTCTCCACGCTGTGCGGAACATTTTCCGCCAGATAAAACGAGTCACCCGGGTTCAGCTCATGGGTTTTGCCCGCGGCGGTGATGAACATCCGCCCGGAGAGGATGTGCACAATTTGCTCGTTTGCATGCTGGTGCTCGGGCATTTTCGCGCCGGCATCCAGCTCGGCCAGCATTTGATACATGGTTTGGCCACTGGTCACGGTGCGGCGCCTGATTCCGGGACACAGCTCGATCCAAGGATTTGTGTTGCTCATTTCTTCGTCCTCCGCCGGGTGGTTTGTTTAGGTACGTCTTTGCGGAAATGAAACGAATCAATCTTCAATCCGTTCGCGAAATAGAACCGATGCGCACGGTCACGGTGCACTCCCGAGTCCAGCTCAAGGCGCCGACAGTCGTGGCGGGCCGCTTCCCGCATTAGCCAGTCGAGCAACTTTCGGCCGAAGCCCGATGAGCGCGCGGCTTCGTCGGTGACCAGGTCATCGACATAAAGGTTCTTCCCGGAGAAAAGCGATTCGAGATAGCGACAGCCCGCGACCGCTCGCACTTTCCCGCCACTCTCGAGGAAGGCGAGAAAGTATCCCTGTTCCTGCTGCCGCTGGACCTGGCGGACAAACTCGCTCGCGCGCGGATAATGCGGCCGCAACTGCCGCATCACCGGATGGCAGCGCCGGATCTGCTCGGCCGTTTGCGCGATCGCAATCTGCAACGCCGACTTTTTCATCCGGCCCTCGATTCGCGTTTGCCGTCGTACCAAATGGCCAGGCGCTCGCGTGACCGATAAGAATTCGTTCCGCCCAGCATCATGCGGCCGAACTCACGCCAGAGATGACGGGCGGAATGCATGCGTAGTTTGCGACCGGAGGTCACCATCGGCTCGGAGATAATTTTGAAACGGCCGAGCTTTTTGAGGGCGAGGCTGAGAAACACCTCCTCGCCCGCGAAATATTGTTCATCGAAACCTCCCACCGCTTCGAAATTTCGCCGAGTGGTGAAGATGAACGCACCCGCGCCGAGGTTATTTGCATAGTAAATTGTCGCGAAGACCTGGATGAGAAATTTGCCGAAACGCGGCACATCACGGTCCATCACCATGCGCGCGCTTCCGCCCGCATAACCGCTGGCGAGGGCCTCGATTGCCTTGCTCACGTGCACTTCGGCAATGCGGGTGTCGGCGTCGACGAAGAAGAAGATGTCGCCGCGCGCCTGACGGGCGCCGGCATTGCGGGCGGCCGCAATCTGCCGGCGACTGATGTTGATTAGACGAGCGCCCGCGGCAGTGGCGATCGCCGGCGTGGCATCGGTGGAGGCGTCGTTTACGACGAGAACTTCGTGATCCCGCTGTCCGGCCGCGCCGCGAATCGCCTCAAGGGTGGCCGGGAGCTCGAGCTCTTCGTTGTAGGCGGGAACAATGAACGAAATCATCGAGATAGGGACCGGATCCCGTTGGCACGAATCAGCCCGAGGAGTGGTCTGCGGAAGACAGTATCGAGCCGATCCAGCCATACAAGGGGGGCCCGGCTTTGCGGGCGGCGAGGCTTGATGCACGCTTCCTGCTTAAGCCAGCGGGCGTGGAGAATCCTTTGACCTCGCAGCTGGAAATCCTGCTCCCCCTGGCGGTGGCCTGGGTGCGCGAACAGGAGCGAATTGCCCTCGCTCAGGGAGTGCCGCTTTCCGGTCCTGAACTTTTCGAAGCCCGCCGGGTGGGCGTGGCCGATCCGCACCGGGTGCGGCTGATGGAAGTGCCGGCAATTCCGGTGCCGACGCATCCGCTGCTGCAAGCGGCATGTCGCCTAACTAATTTCGTCCCCGAGTGCCCGCGTGGCCTGGCGCTGAACTACGCAATCTTCGTTCGTGCCGACTGCTGGGGGAATCGCGCGTTGCTCGTGCATGAGCTGGCACACGTGACCCAATACGAACGTCTCGGCGGAATCGAACCTTTCCTTCGCTCCTACCTGGCGCAGATGGCGACCGTTGGCTACGCCCAGTCGGCACTGGAGCGCGAGGCCTGCAGCGCGATGAACCGTTTTTGTCCCGGGGTGCAGATCCCGGCGGCATGAACCTCCTGCTGCAAACTGTTCACGACGCCGAAATTCACTTCGGCCAGAAGGCCACCATGGCGCCCAACCTTCTCGGCATGGTTGGCAAAGGCGAGCGGGCGTTTGGGTTTCTGACTGGCGACATGAGTGAAGGTTTCGCGGTCACGCTCGGCACCTTCAATGGCTCCATTCGTTATGCTGCGTTCAACAAGCGCACCGGCGAGCCCTGGAGCGAAGGGGATCTGCGCGCGGTGCTGGCCCAGATCGGGCCCTACTCAAACTGGACGCTCGAGAAGAACACTGAGTTTTTCGACTACGAAGAAAAGAAGGACAAAACCGTGGTCGCGGAGGCGACAGGGTGGCAGTCGACGCATCGACGTTATGCCTTTGCTTATGTCCCGGATGTTGCCGGCGAAGTCGGGCTCATGCCGGATCGCGCGGTGATTGATCGCAAGTTCGGCTACGCGTGAAAGATGCGGACGAGACAAGCTCGTCCCTCCCGATCGCCATTCACCCGAGCGTCACCTGGAGGGACGACCTTGTGTCGTCCGTTTCTTCTTAGCGTGTTTTTTGCGGTGGCCTAACATCTCGCCTTCGATGGTGCGTTGGTCGACGCGAGTGAGGCGGCGCGCCACTTCTTTGGGAAACAATGGGGTATGAGGGATTTCGCAAAGATGTTCGGCGATGAACCAGACGGGCTTTTCCGAGGTCTCCCAACAGAGGCGGTCAAATCGGCGCAGGTTTACCGGGCGCGAGTAATTCCGCAGGGTTCTTTCGAAGCGCAGATTGAAATAGATATTGAAGTAGCTCAGCGCCAGTTCGCGCAAAGTCCGGTAAACCGGCTCGCGATAGCGACAACCGGTGAAGTTGGATTTTGCGACTGCGCCCCACAGTCCGCGCACTTTGAAGATGGCGAGGACGTGATCGGTGTCGTGTTCGGCCTCCAAGTCGAAAATCAATGGAGGGTGGCCAAGCGCCCGTAAGGCGGCCGCGCCAAAGATCGCGCCTTCCAAACAAGACGCCGTGCCCTTACGCAAAACCGCGCGCGGCGACATCGCGGTCACCGCGAGATTGTAAGGCAGGTCGTCGAGAAACTTTTGGATTCCAGCCGGACTCTTCAGGCGGCGAAGAGCGCGTAGCTGTGCGCGCGTCCACTCGGTCGCCGCGCCCGGTTCGTTAGAGCCCTGCAGGATGGCGCGCTTCGAAGCCAGAAGATGGGACGCGGGGGGTCGGTTGCCAGCGCGGCGCCCACGTATCGTGCGCCGTCTTGTAAGGAGTCGTGTCGAGACGAAGACCGGCGATCACCGCGAAAGTGTGTCCGTTGCGCGCGTAGATCGTGATCCAGCGGCCGTGACCGTGTTCGCCGAACTTCTTCAGATCGGAAGAACTGAGTGGAGCTTTAATCAAGCCCGCGCCGGCTAGCATGTAGGAAACGGTACCCGAGCAATCGTAGGCCTGGTCCTTAAATGAGTGATGTCCCCCGCCGTAACGATAAGGCTTGGTGCGCAATTCGTTCGCCGCCCAGATGGCGCGCTTGACCGCGAAAGGGGCTTCTTCCGGGGCCGCGGCCACTTTGCCGTTCAGGCGAGCCTGCATTCCCGGGACGGTGGGACCCGCGCTCGGAAAGTTCACCACGATCGTCGCCTTTTTGGCCGTTGGCTTTGTTACCGGTCTCGTGCCGGCAAAGAGACTTGGCGTTAATGCGAACAGGATTAGGCAAGTAAAACGGTTCATGAAGGAACTGGGGTTAGGGGCTGCCGGATGGGCCGACGAGGGGTTGCGAGCGTTCCCTATTACATTTTTTTTGCCGTTGAAAAGAAAAAAATTTGGTGCGCGCCAGTCCGGATGGCGCGTTAGCGGCGCTGCGGACGCACTTTGCGTCGGCAATTGAGTTCCTAATTTCGCCAGCTTGCGGTGCAGCGGCCGGAATACTTAATGCTTCTAAAATTGAACGCTTTCAGCGAGAATACTTCTCGCGTCGTTCTCCCCCATGCCGCACATCGATTTCGCCGAAGCTCTCGCGGATAAAACTGATCCCATCGCCGGGCTCGCGGCGCCTTCCATTTTCGCCGAATCCCCCGTTTCGGTCATGGAATCGGCCTACGTCGAACCAGCCAAGTTTCGCCGGAGCCGCATCGGTCGCTCCGAGTGGGTAAATCTTTCCTGCGCTGCGTTGACGGTTGTCGGCGGTCTCTTCAGCGCCTTCTATTTCTTTAATGGGGCCGAGCTCTTTCGAAATGCGCTCTCATGGCCGCGCGAGCTCCTCTATCCGAGACCTGCGGATGCCCTGAATCCGCGGCAAAGTTCTCCGCTCCCGGCGGCGATGCGGCCAATGGCACAGCCCTTGCCGAAAACGGACCCGTCAGGCGATCCATTTCCGAAGGCGGGCGGTCGCCTAACGATTGATCGATCGCTCTACGCCTGGGTGCGCGAATCCAGCGGATACGCTGGCGGCGGCGGCGGCGTTTCGTTTCCGCCTTCGACCCCGGGATCGCCGGGTGTTCCCGGAGCACCGGGAATTCCTGGAGTTCCAGGTTCACCCGGGGGTCATTTACCCGGACCGGGGACCTTGATCTCACGGCTGACTTTGCTGGTGCCGGGCGCAGATCAATTGACCAAGGCGCTGCAGAGCGCGGCGGCCGATCTGCAAAAGAATATCACAGTCACCATTCGCCACGATCTGCCTCGCTTGGTCAATGCGAGAAAAGTCGTTAGGCGAGTTCGCGTTGTCACCGGGCTGATTCCAGCGACGCGCGGCGGCGCGCGCGGCCTGGTCCAAGGCGCGAGGCGCGGTGGTCTGGGAGCCGCCAGCAGCTTGGCCAGTGCGACGACCAGCGTTTCGAACGCAGGCAGCGGCACCGGAAC
The DNA here is from genome assembly GCA_963746035.1 of uncultured Verrucomicrobiae bacterium. Classification (GTDB taxonomy): domain Bacteria; phylum Verrucomicrobiota; class Verrucomicrobiia; order Chthoniobacterales; family UBA10450; genus JBBRDU01. The sequence goes on from CAVUZN010000004.1 coordinate 555,163, forward strand.
CGTCGGAAGCAGCAGCGCTCCGACGGCAAGCGGTGTAGGCGCCGGTTCGATCAATTCCGGGCTCGGCTCGGGAATTGGCGGCGGCCTTGGCGGCATCATCGGTGGAACCGGTGGAGGCTTGGTCGGCGGGTTGGGAGGTGCGGCCCGTGGCACGGTCGGTGGCGTGATTGGCGGCCTAACGGGCGGCGGACGGGGCGGACTCGGCGGTCTGGGCGGTGGCGGACGCCACTAGCGCCGACCAGAAGAGCAACGGGGATCCACTCCAAGCCCCTTCTTTTTCTTCTTCACCACCACGAAAGAATCGTGGAAGTGGGGCATCTCCATCTCGCACCGGAAGCGTATCTCATGATAGGATCGTCTCATGGTGCGCGGAATCCTGATCACGAGTGGATTTCTTTTTTGCACAGTGCTGTGCGCGCGCGCCGAGGATGCCCAGCAGCTTCCTTCATCGTCATCGTCTGACGAATCGTTTGAGGTTGAGCCGCCTCTACTGATTCCCTACCGGGCGCCGGGGAATAAGATCGCCGAGACAGAACCTTCGCCGCCGCCGGCTACGGTTGAGCAACTGACGCGCGACCTGGAACGAGCGAAACGCAGCGCGATCAACGCCGAACGTCTTTACCGGATGGGTGTGTTCGCCAAAGTAGAAGCGGAGCGCAAGGCGCTGCGGGTGGTGCGAATCCAGGCAGAGCTGGAAAAGGCGCGGCTGAATGGCTTGAAAGAGCAGGCGACGCAGGCGGACGAGCAGAAGGTGGTGACGGCGAAAGCGGAGCAGGCAGAAGCCGACAAAGCGAAGGATGCGGAATTGGCCAAAGCGATCGAGGCGGCGCACGCCGCGGCCAGGAAGCGCGATGAAGCCGAGTTGGCCCAAGCCGAAACCGACCTTGAGCGAGAGCGTAAACTGCTTTCGTTAGGCAGCGGTCACAAATCCGCGGTCGCCAAGGCGGAAAGAAAAGTAGCGGAGCTGAAAGCCGGCCGAAACTAGCCGCGGCGCCGCCGACCAATGGCCTTGCGCAGAAGGTAGAGCAGCGACGCGACGACCAGAACGAGGGCGTTGACCGCATACTCGCGCATGGTGGCATGCGCCAGGATCCAGATGACCACGACGATGGCGAGGGGCGGGAAGATCTTCATTCCCGGAAAGCGGAGTGGTTTCTCTGCAGCCGGCGCTGGACTTTCCTGCCGTAGCAATTGCCAGCAGCCGGCGAAGCAGAGGAGATACATGAGAAGGACGGCGACGTTGGAAAGAAGCGCCAACTGCTCAAAGGAGCCGGTGACGGAGAGAACAAAAGCGATCAGCGTGTAAATGACGATGGCGAAATCCGGCGAACGATACCGCTCGTGCACGTGAGCGAACCAAGTGGGGAGAGATCCGTCGCGGCCCATGGCAAACATCATTCGCGGCGAGCTCAGGATGTCGCTGGTAACGAAACCGAATGCGGAAACAGTGGCCCCGGCGAGCAAAAGCGTGCGTCCAAAGGGACCTAGAAAAGTGGCGGCGGCATCGGCCAGGGGCGCATCTTTGAAGCGGGCGAGCTCCGGACCGAGGGTACCTTCGCCCACGACCTGGATCATCAGGTATACCAGAGTGGTTAGGCCGAGAGCCAGGTAAATGGAGCGCGGAACGGTTCGGGTCGGGTTCTTCACTTCACCGCTCGGAATCAGGGCCACTTCAATGCCGACGAAGGCAAACATCAGGAGAATGACATTGTCGCCCAGCGATTTGCTGGTGGGCCAGCTCGCTCCTGAAAAGTTGGCAGGATGAATGAAGAAAAGGCCGACTCCGATGAAGAGGAGAATGGGCAGGAGCTTGGCGATGGTGACGAAAGTGACGGCACCGGCTCCTTCGCGCACGCCGCGGATGTTGATCCAAACGAGGCTTCCGTAAACAAGAGCCATCACCACCACCCGGGCCATCGGCCCGCCTAACAGCGGAACTATTCCCGCGATGGAGTTAACGAAGACATTCACAATCCCGGCGACCGCGCATACCGCGGTCAGGCAGTAAAGGATGCCGGCGAGAAAGCCAACAAACGGGCCGAAAGCGACTTCGACGTAAGCGTAGAGACCGCCGGTCAGGGAAACTCGGCTTCCGGCGATGGCGAAGCAGGTAACGAAAATCGCCATCGCCATGGCGCAGCAGAGGAAGGCCAGCGGCGCGGCCGGGCCAAGGCCTGCGGCCATCGAAGCGGGCAGCACGAAAATGCCCGCGCCAATGGTGGCGTTAACGATGTTGGCGGTGAGGCCGGGGACGCCGATGGCGCGAACCAGCTGGTGATCAACTTCTTCGGCGTGCTGGATGGATAACGCTTTTTCCGCCATGCGGGGGAGAGGTTAGACAGGAAACCCTGGATTTAACAGGATTCAGAACGGGCTTGGCCAAGACTTATTGCGTTGCTTGAAAACCGGCCGTTGTTGTCGAATGAACCCGATCGATCCAGCGGTGCGGATCGGACACGTGCATTTGAAGGTTTCCGATCTTGAACGGGCCTTAAATTTCTATTGCGGCGTTCTCGGTTTCGAACTGCAGCAGCGTTACGGAAGTGAGGCGGCTTTCGTTTCGGCTGGTGGGTATCATCATCACATCGGTCTGAACACCTGGGAGAGTAAAGGGGCGAGCCCGCCTCCGCCGCATAGCACCGGTCTTTACCACTTTGCCATTCTTTATCCCTCGCGCGCGTCGCTGGCGGACGCTTTGCGCCGGCTGACTTCAGCGGGAATTGCGCTCGATGGCGCGAGCGATCACGGGGTCAGCGAAGCGCTCTACCTGCGCGACCCGGACGGGAACGGAATCGAGCTTTATTGGGATCGTCCGCGCGAAGAATGGCCGCGCAGTGCGGATGGAAAAGTGGAGATGTTCACTCGCCGTCTCGATCTGGACTCCCTGTTAGAAGAAAAGCTGTAGCGGCGGTCTCCGACGGCCGCACGAATACTGCGACGATCGCAGATCGCCGCTACAGCCAATCAGTATCCCGCCGCCTGGCCGTCTTTGCGCGATTCGCTTGCGCCGACGTAAACGCGTTGCCCGTCGTGCATCTCGACTTTGATCGCCTGATACCCGCCGTAGCCGCCCACATCGTAGCGAACGTCGTGGCCTTTGAGTTTGAGCTCGCGCACCGTTTCGTAGGGAATCCCACTTTCGACCTCAACGTAGCCACCGCTCTCAGACATTTTCTCACCGGTGGGTTCGTTATCGCCTTCGTGCTGCCAGCGTGAAGCATCGCCCGCTCCCTGCACGCCCAGACCGAAATCGATTTGGTTGGTCAGCACCTGCACGTGTCCCTGGGGCTGCATTCCTCCGCCCATGACTCCGAAAGCTTCCCACGGCTTTCCGTCTTTCATGACAAAGCCGGGAATAATGGTGTGAAAGGGCCGTTTCCCGGGCGCGTAAACATTGGCGTGCCCCGGTTCCATCGAGAACAACTCGCCGCGATCCTGGAAGATAAAGCCCAGGCCGGGCACCGAAATACCACTGCCCATTCCCCGATAGTTGCTCTGGATGAGCGAGACCATGTTTCCCTCATCGTCAGCGGCACACATGTAAATGGTGTCGCCGTGGTCAATCTTCCCGGCCGCGACGCTGCGGGCGGCTTTGTCCGGATTGATCAGCTGGCGGCGCTCCGTCGCGTAATCTTTCGACAGTAAGGTCGTTAGGGGCGTTTTCGCGAAAGCCGGGTCGGCGTAATATTTGGCACGGTCGGCCCAGGCCAGTTTCTTCGCCTCGACCATGGCGTGGAGTGTATCCGGCGAATTGCGTCCCATCTTTCGCAGATCGTAGCCTTCGAGAATGTTTAGAATCGCGAGTGTCGCGATGCCCTGTCCGTTAGGCGGCAACTCGAAGACGTCGTAGCCACGGTAGTTCACCGAAACCGGTTCCACCCAGGTGCTGGTGTGCTTTTCGAAATCGACCTTGCGCAGAAAGCCGCCGTTCGCCTGCATGAAAGCATCGATCTTGTCGGCGATTTCACCGCGATAAAAAACGTCGCGTCCTTTCTCACCAATCAGCCGCAAGGTGTGAGCCAGCGCCGGATTCTTGAAGATGTCGCCTTTGCCGGGAGCGCGTCCTTTACCGTCGAGCGTGTAAGTCTCGAGGTAGGCGCCGGGCAATCCTTTGAAATAGTTCAAATTGCGGCCCCAGTAGAAGGCGATCAGCTCAGTTACCGGAAAGCCTTCTTCGGCGTAACGAATCGCCGGCGCCAGGTCGTCGGACAATTTGAGTTTGCCAAATTTCTGGTGAAGCTCGGCCCAGGCGTCGACCGTCCCGGGGACGCTGATCGGCAGCATTCCAAACGACGGGATGAACTGCGGGTGCGCGGTTTTTGCCAGCTCCGCTTTCATCTGCTCGTAACTCAGGCCTAACGGCGAGCGGCCGCTGCCGTTCAGTCCATAAAGCTTGTTCTCCTTCGCGCTGTAAACGATCGCGAAGAGGTCGCCGCCCACGCCATTCGAAACAGGCTCCATCAAACCGAGGGTCGCATTGGCGGCGATCGCGGCATCGACCGCGCTCCCGCCGCGCTTCAAAATTTCCAGTCCTACCTGGGTCGCCGTCGGCACGCTGGTGCAAACCATGCCATGCCGGGCCAGCACTTCGGAACGCGTGGCAAATGGTCGCCCCGTGATCCGATCAATTTGAGCCGATGCGCCGGTGCAGAAAGCGAGAAGGATTAGAAGAAAGATGGAGCGCCGCATTGCGGGATCGTAAATCCGCCTCCCGCCGATGCCAACGCCGTTTGGGATCGGTGGCGGGATGACTTTCGTGTCATGCCAAAGAGGGGAGTTTTGGGGTGCGACCAAAGTCACTCGTTGAAGGAGTGAGCCGTCGCACATAAGTTGCCGCCCGAAATCGCCGCTCCCGCTCAGGTTGAGAACGCCCGCCACATATATTCCCCCTCCGTACCACTACGATTTCGAGCGGCCGTGGTACAAAAAGCCGATCTTCTACGTACCGATCGCCGCGTTCGTCCTCTTCGCGGTGGTCTTTCTCATTTATGGCCTGGTTCTGATGTCGAGCCTGAACGCGCGGGCGGCTGAGTTCGAGCTCTCCCAGCTGGAGCAAATGGAGTCGTCCAGCGTGATCGTCGATCGCAACGACAAGATCTTCGGCCAAATCTACGTCGAAAATCGCGAGACCATCCCCTACGACCAAATCCCGCGTGACCTGGTTAATGCGGTGGTTGCCGTAGAAGACAACAAGTTCTACCAGCACGGCGGTTACGATTTGATGGGAATCATTCGAGCCGCGCTCAAGAACCTGCTGGCCGGCCACGTTCGGCAGGGCGCAAGCACGGTCACCCAACAGCTGGCGCGCAATAGTTTCGGAATCAAAGAGCGCACCTTTCGGCGCAAGCTGCTCGAGATCGCGCTCTCCAAGCGAATCGAAGAACACTTCGGCAAGCAAAAGATCATGGAGCTCTACCTCAACCGGATTTATTTCGGCTCGGGTCTCTATGGCTGCGAAGCGGCCTCACGCGGCTATTTCAACAAGCCGGCCCGTGAAATGACGCTGGCGGAATGCGCCACCCTCGCCGGCCTGATCAAGAGCCCGAATCGTCTCTCCCCCTGGGGCGACCGGGTTGGCTCGAAAGAGGCGCGGAATTATGCCCTAACGAGAATGAAAGACCTGGGCTTCATTAATCGGGACCAATGCGCGCGCGCCCAGGCGGAGGATCTCGAAATCAGCAGCCGGCAAAGTGCCCAGGGGCAAACCTACGCGGTGGATTACATTCGCCAGCAGGTCATCGCCGCGGTCGGATGGGATCGCGCGATGAATGAAGGTTTTCGCATTCACACCACGATTGATTCGGACTTGCAGAAGGCGGCGGAAGATTCGCTGCGCAAAAGCCTGGATGAAGCCGAGAAGCACGAAGGTTACAACCATCAGACCTATGCCGAATACGCGGAGAAGTTTAAAAAGGCGAAATCGACCAACACCATGTCGACCCAGCCCGCGCCCGAGTATCTGCAGGGCGCCGTCATCGCGCTCGACAATGCTAGCGCTGGGATTCTGGTGCTGGTGGGCGGCCGCGATTTTGAGCACAACCAGTATGATCGCGCCTTGCAGTCGAAGCGCCCCGCGGGCACGGCGATGAAGCCGTTTGTTTACGCGGCGGCTTTCGCCAATGGCGATTATCCAGGAACGGTGGTGGATGATTCCGCGCTCGATAATCGCGCGGTCATGATTGGCGGCACCACCGGAATCCTTGGGGAGTGGGGGCCGGAGACCGCCGATAATCGCTATGATGGAGCGATTACTGCCCGGCAAGCGCTGGTTCGTTCCAAGAACGGGTCCACCGTGCGCATCGGAATGGATGCGGGGGTCGACAATGTGATCGAGCTTTGCAAGGCGGCGGGTATTCGTTCCGCCTTGCGGCCGTACCCCGCCACTTTTCTCGGCAGCAGCGAGGTCAGCCTGGCGGAGCTGGCGCTGGCTTACACGATTTTCCCTAACGAAGGATGGCACCCTGCAACGCCGCATATTCTTGAGCGGATCGAGGAGAAGGACGGGACCGTTGTCTGGGACGCAAAGCACGATAACTCGCGGCAAACCACCCTGAAACCGGAGATCGCTTACGAAGTGCACTCCTGTTTGGTGGACGCACTCGAAAATGGCACCGGCAAATATGCTTTCAGCAGGTTCGGACTGAAGAAAAGACCGGGTCTCGCCGGCACGACCGGCACGGCTTACGATTTTACCGACGCGCTTTTCGCCGGTTACAACACGACTTTCACCTGCGCCGTTTGGGCAGGCTTCGATAAGCCGCAGAAGATTTATCGCGGCGCTTTTGGCCATGAACTCGCGCTGCCGGTATGGGTCGACGTCATGAACGCTGCCGCCGGCCGCTATCCGAGCAAGGAGCTTCCGCGTCCCGCCGTCATTAAGGAGACGGAGATTTGTTCGCGCTCAGGCCTGCTTGCCACCGATAAGTGTTACGACAGCGTGAAAGGGCCTAACGGAGACATGATTCAGCGCCGCACAACCTACCGCGAAATCGGGACCGCCGCCCAGCTCCCGACGGATCCGTGCAACATCCACGGGGAGCCGCGCGCGCGCATTGTTAAAGAGAGCGGCGGTGAAACGGAATTTCCGCGCGCGGCCGCAGCGGTCGATCTCAACGACGTGCAAGCGGTGGTGGTCAAAGGACCGGCCGTGCTGGCAGATAAAGATCCTTACAATGCGGTGCGCGCCACCACGAGGGCGACGCCGCCGCCGACGCCAACAGGTTCGCCGTTGCCGGGCGAAATCGTCACTCCGCTGGAACGCGAACAGCGCCGTGCCGAAGCAGTGGGCACCCCACCGGCAGATGCACCAATCATGAAGGCGGTGCCTGCGGATGCGCCAGTGATGAAGGCAATTCCAGTCACTCCCTCGCCGGGGGAGTCCGCGGAAGTGCGAAGGGCGGAGCCGGTCGGCCCACTTGATGAAGTGCACGATCAGACTTTGCTGAATTCGGCGACTCCGCCGCCGACGGAAGATCCCGAGAACTAACGAATGGCCTCGAAAGTCGAACCGCGCGGACCCGACAAATCACGGCCTGCGGCCAGCCCGTCCCGACCGGCGATCAGGCCGCAACCCATCCGACGCCCGGAGTCGACGCCGGCGGCGGCGGCTTCGGATCCGGCGATGACGGTACCTGGCGGCCGCATTCAAGTTAACCGTGCTCAGCCCGGGTGGGCGCGATCCCGAGCAATATTTCGATCAGGCGGTTACGCCGGAGTCGAGCGCACACGCGCCGGTCAATTTTCACGCCTTCGCTGCGTGCAGTGGCGGCTCCTTTCAACGCGAAACCCAGAAAGCGATCGACGAGAAGACGCCCATTCTTTTGCTCCTGCGCGGAGATCTTAAGGCAACGCAACGCGCGCTGATCGCATGCCGCGCCGCCAAGCGCACGGTGGTCGTCTCGTTGAAGGAAACGGGATTGCACCAGATCGCGCAACAAATGTCCGACGGCGGAAAGATCGAGCGATTTCTCGATATCATGAGTCGCGCCCAGGGGGTCCTCGCGACCACGCCCGAATCGGTCGATCTCTATCTACAGGCTCGACCGAAGAAGGACCGAACCTCGGTCGGCTTCGCGCCGACGCCGTATCCACTGGAAGACGAGAAGTGGAACTTCGCGATCCAGCCGGACAAACAGCGCGGGATATTCATCGGGACCCGGGAATGGGATGTTCCTTCGCGCAATCACTTCGCTGCGCTGCTGATCGCAAAGCGCATCTCCGAAACCACGGGCGAGCCGGTTACCGTCTTCAATCTAGACGGACGGCGCGGACTGAAGCGCCTGGCTGGTCTGAAATTCGCAGACGGCAAACTCAACGTCATCAATGGCCGCAAACCGTACGTGGAATATCTCCGGATCGTGGCTGCGCATAAGATCGTCTTGCAACTCGATCGTTCTGGAGTGCCCGGCCAGGTCGCGGGCGATTCGCTGCTCTGCCGGAATGTCTGCGTAGGCGGGGACGGTGTGATCGAGCGGATCGCCTTTCCAAATTCATGCGGGAATGGCCGGGCCTTTGATCAGATTATGTCGATCGCGACCACGCTGCTGAAGGACACAAATGCGCGAGCGACTGCGATCATGGAAGCGCAATGGCGGTCGCTTGAACGTATTTCATTTCAGTCGTTACGGCCGCAGCTGGCGGCGTTCTTCGAGCACATCAAAAAGTTCGATTAAGCGAAAATCGATTCGCCGGCGTGCGGGTGAAGTTTGGTGCAGCTCGCGCGCGTCTCTTACAGTAGCGGCGGTCTATGACCGCCGAATCTTGTAGCGTCGCCGCTCATAGAGCGCCGCTACAGTTCGCCCTGGGCCTTCGCTTCCCGCAGGCGCCTGTCACATCGTCTCGAGGTAGATATCCTCGAGCCGCCGGATCTGACTGGGCTGATCGAAATCGCGCCGCACCGCCTCGGCGGCCGCTTTGCCCATCCGACCTAACGATTCCGGATCTTCCGCGGCACTGACCAGGGCGTGGGCCAGCGCCTTGGCATCCTTTTCCGCGACCAGGACTCCACTGATACCGTTTTCGACCGCCTCGGGAATACCACCGTGCCTGGTCGCAAAGACGGGCAGGCCGGTCGCCATCGCTTCCAGCATCGAGTTGGGAATACCCTCCTGGTTTCCGTCGGTTCCGGTCTGGCTGGGATGAAGGAAAATGTGTGAGCGATTGTAGAGGTCGCGCAGTTCATGCTGGGAAAGAAAACCCCGTAACCGCACCTGCTCTTGTAGGTGGCGCTCCGCCACTTGCGCCTGGAGCGAAGAGAGGAGCGGACCTTCGCCGGCGATCTCGAGCACGGCCTTGGGAAAGCGCTGCAGAAATAACCGCATCGCGTGCAGGCTGGTCGTTAGGCCCTTTTTTTCGATCAAGCGGCAGGCCTGCACCAGGCGCCATTCTCCGTTTGCCGGAAGGGCGCGCTCGCGATAGGGAAATTCGCCGAGCGGAATTCCGGTGCGAAGCAGGTCGATCTTGTCCATCGGACAGCCGAGACGAACCAGAGCGTCTTGCAGCGACTTGGACCGAACCAGAACGCGCCGAACCGCGCCCAGCATTTCCAGCGTTGCGGTTCGATAGGCCGGCTTCTCCAGATCGACGCCGACATCGGCGCCGTGGAAGGAAACAATGGACGGCTTACCCCATGATCGAATGAGCGGAAGGAGGTGCACCGCGATGTGACCGAAATAAATGTGCAGCAACCGCGCTTCCTTGGCGTCGAGAATGCGCACCAGCTTCTCCAGCTCGGCTTGCGAAATCATCCAAGGCTGGTCGCGGAGCTGTCGAAACCAGAGGCGCCGCAGAAAATGCGTCGGCGGTTTGCCCACCACGTAGACCGGCTGAAACGGAAAGCGCTGTTCGTTCTCGCGCTTCTGCGCCACGACCATGGGGCGAACCCGCCGCAGGCCGGTGATCTGCCGGTAGATGTGCAACATCTCCGGTTTGAGAAAGGTCGCGCAATACGACGCAACGACCGGATGCGAATCGGCAGCGGTATCCAACGCCCGAGTTTACACCGGAATCGATGTTAGCCACAGATGAACACCGATTTTCACAGATGGAAGAGATCCTGCGGAATTTGTGCTCATCGGGACCGAGGGCAATCTGTGGCTGAATCAAGATCAGCCGAAACCTAACGAAGCGGAATCAGAACAGGATTTCGAACAGCTTGATGCCCTTCCACTTTCCGGGCACGTTCGGATCGAAGCTGGTGCTTTGCACCCAGTTCCCGTACTTCGCAGGCGCCTTAGGATTCAGCATTTGCAGGGGATTGCCGCGAGCAGCTCTGGGCAAAACGCCGGTCGTCTGTGTTCCTCTGATCACCGGAGCTTCCTTGGTGGTGTGGGTGTTCGTTGTCTTGGTGCGAGCCGTGTAGCTGCTCTTGGTTGGCTCCGGCTCAGCCGAGGCCGTTGCAGTCAGGATCGCTGCCATGATGCAAATGCTCACGATGATTTTCATAACTTCCTTTTCTCCCAGGCCATGCAATCGCTTGCCGGGCCCAATGTCCACCCGCAATATAGGGCGCGATGGACTACGTTGAAAAGGCCATTCGTGTCCTGGACCTGGAAATTGTTGAGCTGCAGCGGCTTCGTGACCGTCTCGACCCGACATTTGCGCAGGCGGTCGAGATCATCAAGGAGTCGGTCGATTCCCGAGGGAAGGTGGTGGTCATCGGGATCGGGAAGTCCGGGCATATTGGGAGCAAGATTGCCGCGACCCTGACCAGCACCGGGTCCCCCGCGGTCGTGCTCGATTCCTCCAACGCCCTGCACGGCGACCTGGGTGTCGTCGCGGACGGCGATGTGATCCTCGCCTTAAGCGCGAGCGGCGAGACGGACGAGTTGCTCCAAATCCTGCCCGCCGTCGCCCGGTTCCAGGTTCGGATCATCGCCATGTGCGGACGCGCCGATTCGACCCTCGCCCAAAGCGCGGATGTTTTTCTAGACGTGCAGGTGGAGCAGGAGGCTTGTCCGCTCAATCTGGCGCCAACCTCGAGCACCACGGTGATGCTGGCGTTAGGCGATGCGATCGCGATGGTGCTGTTGGAAGCGCGCGGCTTTCAGAAGGAGGACTTCGCCAAGTTCCATCCCGGCGGAATGATCGGACGCTCCCTCTTGATGAAGGTGCACCAGATCATGCGACCGCGTGAAGCGATGGCGGTGGTGGTAAAGGACGCGCCGATCCGGGAAGCGTTGAAAGCGATGAGCGCGGTGCGCGCGGGCGCGGCGGTGGTGACCGATGGAGCGAATCACCTCGCCGGCATCTTCACCCACGGCGATTTCGTTAGGCATTTTCAGCTGGACGGAAAGATCGGCGAGCGTTTTGTGGCGGACCTGATGACCTTGAACCCGGTGACCATTCATCGGGATAAGCTAGCGATCGAAGTACTGAACCTGCTCGAGCGCCACCGGATCGACGACCTCATCGTGGTCGATGACGACAATATGCCGGTCGGGATGGTCGATTCGCAGGATCTGACCCGACTCAAGCTGCTTTAGGCAGCTTGAGAAGTTCCAAATTCGAAGCTCCAAACTCCAAAGAATCACGATTCAATTTCCAAGATCTTTTTTGCGCGCCGGCTCCTTTTGGAGTTTGGAGATTGGTGCTTCTCTGGTGCTTGGATTTTGGAATTTGGAATTTCGTGCGGTTGGTTGATTTCCAGCCCAGCGCGGTGTAACTGTCGGCCCCGCCAAACTCCGGCGGTTTTCCATACACCATGGCCGCAGCAAACGATCTCCGTAAAGGAATGGCAATTAAGTACAACGGCAACCCTGCCATTGTGCTGGAAGTGCATCATCGCACCCCGGGAAACCTTCGCGCCTTCGTCCAGGCGATCATTCGTTACATCAACACCGGGAAGAGCGCGGACGTCCGCTTCGGCTCGACCGATAAGGTCGAACTCGTCGACGTGGAGCGGAAGCAGCTCGATTTCAGCTACAAGGATAACGAGGGCTATCACTTCATGGAGCCGGAAACCTACGAGACGATTACTTTCCAGGAAGACTTCGTGAAGGACGTGAAAGATTATCTGACCGAGAACCTCTCGGTCCAAGTCCTCTACACCGAAGGCAAACCGGTGGAGGTCGAGCTTCCCTCTTCCGTGAGCATGAAAGTCATCGAGTCGGCGGAGGGTGTGCGCGGAGATACTGCGAGCAACGTGACCAAGCCGGCTGTCCTGGAAACGGGGAAGACGGTGAACGTTCCCTTGTTCATCAAGGAAGGCGAGATCATCAAGATCGATACTCGCACGGGTACGTTACATGGGCCGGGCCTAATCGCTCGTCCTTCCATTTTCTCTCTCCTGTATTCTGTCTTCTGTGGCGGCAGGCGTGTCGCCTGCCCGCAGCCGACACGGCTGCCTTCACAGGTGTCGCGGCAGAACTCCCGGAGTCGGGGCAAAGGCAGCAACCGGACATGAGTCTTACCTGCTCATGCTCTTTCTCTTGCCCATGCTCGTCACCGCAAGAGTGCGACGGTCAGAGACCGCCGCTACAAAGAAGAGGCGGGCCACGCGAATCCTTGCTCTTCACGCTTTAAACGTTGTAACGACGCGGCGGGCTGCTAAAACGTCGCGCAGATGGCGGCGGTTAAGAAACAGCGCGCGACCATGGCGCGGAGTGCGGGCCGGATCCGCGTTTCGCCCTACGTGGTGCCGAATCGCAGAGTGGGCGCGCCGATCGACGCGCTGATGGTGCCGACCCGGTGGGTGAAATTTGTCATCGCCCTCTTTCTTGTCCCGGTCTGCGCGATTTTGACGCAAACCTTCTTCACCGCCTTCGCCCGCGCGACCGTGGCCCAGCAGCTTTGGGCCGGCGAAGAGTTCTGGTTCTTTTCGTTAGGCGCGGTTCTCTGGCTGATCGCTTTCTTCTTCGGGTTGACCCGCCCGATCATTCTTTACGTCTTTGGGCATGAGCTGACCCACGCGATCTGGGTTTGGATGATGGGCGGCCGGGTCAGCCGGTTCAAGGTCACGCGGGACGGCGGGCACATTGTCACGAACCGTTCGAATTTTCTGATCGCGCTCGCGCCTTATTTTTTCCCGCTCTACAGCATTCTGGTCATCGCCACCTACGGCCTGCTCAGCTTGTTCATGGATGTGCATCCGTACACGAAACTGCTTTACGCGCTGATCGGTGCGACCTGGGGATTCCACTTCACTTTCACCTGTTGGATGATTCCGAAGAACCAGACCGACCTGACGGAGCACGGCACCTTCTTCTCGCTGGTCGTGATCTACCTGATCAATCTCCTCCTTTTGACCGTGATGCTCGTGCTGGCTGCGCGGCAAGTGACCTTCGCCGCGCTCGCGCGCGACTTCGTGCTCAACGCGGGTGACTTTTCCGAGTGGGTAATCTACCTCTGCCGTTCGTTCGCCGAGGGAGCTCGGCGGTAGTCAACCACAGACGAAGCCACAGGCTTAAAAGCTCGCGGAGAGTATTGCGAGCGGTCAAAAACGAAGCGGCTGAATCAAGGAGCGGAGGAAGGGTGGACGAGACAAGCTCGTCCCTCCCCATGTCATCCAAATCGATAACAGCCGATGGGAGGGACGAGCTTGTCTCGTCCGCTCGCCCTAAATCACGTGCGGTTGGTTAGGCAGGCAAAGGGAAGCACGGCCAGCGCATCCTTTATCTGGATCTGGCTGTTTTGGACTGCGACTTCGCGGCCAGTGAAGACATCCTTAAAGCGCGCCTGCGCCGCCCAATCCGGCAGCGTGATGGCCGTGTCCTGCCACTTCTCGCCCACCGGGGGAAAGCCGACGCGCGAAGACAGGCGCGGCGCGACGACCACAACCATTTGCTGATTCCAGGCGCGAATGAAAGCGAAGCACGATTCGGCGAAAGTGTTGATCGGCGTTAACGGATCATATCCACCATCTCGGAACAGCTCCGCGTTCGCCCGGCGGAACTCGAGGACCTTCCGCACCAGGTACATCTTGATTGCACCGGTCGGCCATTTTTGGAGGAGTTGAGCCGGATCGCCCGAGTCCACCTCGGCCAGCATTCGCCGCCGCGCCTCGTAATCGACCTTGCGGCGATTATCGGGATCGACCAGCGAAAAATCCCAGGTTTCGTTTCCCTGGTAAATGTCCGGAACCCCAGGCGTGGTCAGCTTGAGCAGGGTTTGCGCGAGTGAGTTGATCGCGCCGAACTGCGCCAGTTCTTCTGCGACCGGGAGAAAATTGGGAAGAAAACGGTTTTTTGCCGATGGCTCAAGGATGCGCTGGACAAATTCGCTGGTCGCGCTCAGCCATTCCTCGTTAGGCTGAACCCAGCTGGTGTTCAGCTTGGCTTCGTTCAGCGCCTTGGTCATGTAAGCTTGAATGCGTTTCACGTATTCCGAGGTGGCTTGGGCGGCGGCACGGCCGTCCTCTTCGATCGGCCAGGTGCCGAGCAATGTTTGGTAGAGAAGATATTCTTCGTTTAGATCGGGCGCGTCTGTTTCGTCGATCCTGCGCTTCAATCGCCGGTTGTTGCTGCGCCACTTTTGGATCCCTTGGCGCCAGAGCGCCGGAATTTCCGAAATCGCCAGCATTCGCGCCCGGGTATCTTCGCTGCGCTTGGTGTCGTGCGTGGAAGTAGCGAGAAGGGTGTGCGGCCAGTTTTGCTGACGGTTTTGATTTCGCTGGTGAAAATCGGCCGGGGACATGCCGAAGTGCTGCGGTTCACCTCCGACTTCGTTGAGCGCCGCCAGGCGATTGAAGATGTAAAAGACAGTGTCCTCCAGGCCCTTGGCCATGATCGGCCCGGTGTATTGCTGGAACTTCAGGACGAAGCGCGTGTACTCCTCGCGCGATTCCTCGTCGAGATTCTCCGGGAATTGGAAAAGCAAAATGTCGCGCAGGAAATTGAAAACGGACGCTTCGATGGCCGGGTTGCGTCTTTTGGCGGCGGCGATGGCGCGTTCCACTACCTGGCGATCTTCGTCGCTGACCGGCTGGCCCGGCGCCAGATACGTTCGGTAAACCGGGAAACAGGCAATCGTTTCGGCGACCGCACCGGCTAAGGCCTGCAAGGTAAAGTCGCGGAACCAGCGGTTCCTTTCCGAAAGCCGATCGGCCATGTTGCCGAGCACATTGACGTCGTTAGCTAACGAAAGGCGCATGACCTGGCGCTTCTTTGCATAAACCAAATGTCCAAAGTGCATGGAGTGCCCAATGAAACGCCGGTAGGTGTTGGTTAGGGCAGACTCGGCGGAGGAGTCGACTAACAACTGCGCGACTTCCTTCCCGAACTCATATCCGGTGGTCCCGTGCACCGGCCAATCGCGCGCCAACGGCTCGTTCCCAGTCAGGATCTTCTCGACGACCAAATAGATGGCGCGGCCGTCCGGCGGCAACGGCCGGCTCAATGCTTCCGCACAGCGCTGCTGAAGTTTCTGAAAATATTCCCTCGGCAGGTAAAGGCCGTCCGGATGATCAATACGCAGGCCAGTGACCGCGCCGGCGGCGACGAGGTCGAGCAAAAGCTGATGGGTGGCGTCGAAGACCTCCGGTAATTCCATGCGAATGGCCGCGAGGTCGTTGATGTCGAAGAAACGCCGATAATTAATTTCCTCCGCCGCGACGCGCCAAAAGGCCAGCCGGTACGATTGCGCGTTTAGCAGCTCGTCCAAGCGATCGAAGCTCGATGAATCGCCTGGCTTGCCGTTAATTGTGGTCAGCGCCTGCTCGACGGCCTTCCGTACTTCCGGCGCTTCCTCCATTCGCCGCTCCAGGCGGCGCTTGATGATTTCCTTTTCCCGGACGCGCTCCGCCAGCTTCTCCGGGTCGGTCTCGGTTCGCTTCGGCAGGTATTCGAGGGCGGTGAGGATGCTTTGGAACTCGGCGTAGAAATCCTGGTCCTGGTAGGGCGAAAGGTTTTCGAGGGCGATTTCCAGGATGTAACGATAGGTGCCGGGCGCGATTGGGAGTTCCTTGTCGTAGTAACAAAGATAAAAACTGCCGGCCTCCTGGTGTACCTTCAGCTCTCCGCGCTCGAGCACGCGCCCGTACTGATCGCCGAGAATGGGGAGGAGAACCTTCTCGTGCAGATCGGTTTTGAGCGGATGCCAATCGATGTCGAAGTAGCGCGCGTAGGGGGAGCTGGGGCCGTTCTCGAGCACATCCATCCACCAGCTGTTGAGAGGTTCGCCGATGCCCATGTGGTTAGGCACAAAATCCAGCACCTGGCCCATCTGCCGGGCATGCAGCTCGCGCACCCAGGCATCGTAATCATCGCGAGAACCGATCGCCGCGTTCAGCTTGTTGTGATCGGTGATGTCGTAGCCGTGCATGCTTTCAGCCCGCGCCTGGAAATAAGGAGAGGCGTAGGCATCGCTGACGCCGAGTTGATGCAGGTAGTCAGTAATCTTCCGCGCGTCGGCGAAGGTGAATTCGCGATTGAATTGCAGCCGGTAGGTGCAATCGGGAATGCGCGGCTGCGGAAGAGATTCGTGGCTCATGACGCGTGAATCGAATGGCGCCGTCCGACGCGCATGCCGCGAATGACGAATGACCAATGACGAATGACGAAGGAATTGCCAAATGACGAAAGACGCACGCTTACGCGTAAACACCCGAAATGCTTCGTCGTTTGAGCTTCGTCATTCATTCGTCATTCGGAATTCGCGCTTCGTCATTGCTTCAGCCCTACATCTTCTCCGGCGTCTTGATACCGAGCAGTGCGAGACCTTTTTTAAGAACGCGACTGGTCAATTCGGCGAGGGCAAGGCGCGAGCTTCGGACCGCTTCGTCCGATTTTAAAATCGGGCAGCTTTCGTAAAATCCGTGGAAGGCGTTGGCCAACTCGAACAAATAGTTCGCCAGGAGATTCGGGCGGAAATCGTTCAGGATTTGCGGGACGATTTCGGCGAATTGTGCGCTGCGGCGAGCGAGCTCGATTTCCGCCGGTTCGGTTAGCGCCACCTCAGCGGGAAGCTCAACCGCGATTCCTTCCGCGGCGGCTTTCCGAAAGATGGAACGAATCCGCACATAGGCATTCTGCAGGTAGGGCGCGGTGTTTCCCTGGAAGGAGAGCATTTTGTCCCAGGCAAAAACGTAGTCCGTCATCCGGTACTGCGAGAGATCAGCGTACTTGATTGCGCCAAGGCCGATGATTGAAGCGATCTCGTCCTTTTCGGTGGCGGAAAGTTCGGTGCCTTTCTCGTCCATGATTTTACGGGCTCGCGTCACGGCTTCGCCTAACAAATCGCTCAGCGGCACATTTTCGCCGGAGCGGGTCTTCATCAACTTGCGATCCTCCCCGAGGATACTGCCGAACGGAATGTGCTGGAAATTGGCGGAGCGGCCTTCGCGGTGCGCGATCTCGAAGATCTGCCTGAAGTGCAGCGTTTGTGGCGCACCGACCACATACCAGCAGGTGTCGCGTTTCAGGTCGTCCACCCGATAGTCGACCGTGGCGATGTCGGAAGTGGCGTAATTGAAGCCGCCGTCTTTCTTGCGAATGATGCACGGCTTGTCGGCAAGCTCGGGAATGTCGCGGAAGAAAACACAAACGGCGCCTTCGCTGATCTCCGCGATTTTTTCTTTGAGCAGCCGATCGACAATCCCCGGCAGCCGATCGTTGTAAAAGCTTTCGCCGCGCTGGATGTCGTAGTGAATGTCGAGCAGCTCGTAAGTGCGTTCGAACTCTTTGAGGGAGAGCTCGACACTCTTCTGCCAGATTCCAAGATTTTCCGGATTCCCGCTTTGCAGCTTAACGAGCTCCTGGCGGCAGGCTTCGCGGATGGCGGGATCGGCCGCCGCGCGCTCGTTTGTCTCCTTGTATATCCGGACCAGCTCGGCAATCGCGTCCTTTTCCAGCGCCGCGGAGTCGAGCAGGTTTTTCCACCCGTAAATAACCATCCCGAATTGGGTGCCCCAGTCGCCGATGTGATTATCGCGAATCACGTCGTGCCCAAGAAACTGCGCGATCCGTGCTAAAGCGTCACCGAGCACGGTGCTGCGAATGTGGCCAACGTGCATTGGTTTGGCGACGTTTGGAGAGCCGAAATCGATCACGATTTTTAGAGGCGCAGCAGCGCGATCGACGCCGAGACGGTCATCCTGCAAAAGCGCGGTGACTCGTTGCGCCAGCGCCGGCGCTCTGAGACGGAAGTTGATGAAGCCCGGCCCGGCGATGGTCGGTTTCTCGACGAGATCGTCGTCGCTCCAGGCTTCGGCGATTCGGTTAGCCAGGTCGCGCGGATTCTCTTTGCGTTGTTTGGCGAGGATGAGAGCGGCGTTCGTTTGGTAGTTACCGAACTTCGAGTCGGTCGCGGTGGTGACGTCACCGGTTTCGGGCAGATCGAGCGATCGCAGGGTGTGCGCGAGCTTGGAGAGGATAGAGCGCTGAAAAGTCTGCACGGGTTCGTTTTCTGTAGAGGCGGTCTATGACCGTCGCTCGAATAATGCGGCGGTCAGAGACCGCCGCTACAGAAGACCATATGCACGCGCTCGGCGAGTGCGCGAAGGGTAATTCCTAAGCCTTCTGCGGTTCCGCGCGAAAGATGGAAAGAATCTCATCGCGCGAGGTCGCCTTGCCCAGATTGTCGCGCACGGACCGGTCGTTCAGGAATTTTGCGATCGAAGCGAGCGTGCGCAGGTGAGTTTGAAATTGATTCTTCGGGACAATGAAAAGAACCACGAATTTCACGGGGGCGTTGTCGAGCGCGTCGAATTCGATCCCATCGGCCGAACGACCAAAGGCGGCCACGACCTCGTTCAGACGATCAGAGGAACAGTGCGGAATAGCGATGCCGAAGCCTATGCCGGTGCTCATCGTTTCCTCGCGCTGCTTGAGCGAGGCCAAAATGCTGTCGCGATCAGCCGGCTGGATTTTCCCGAGCTTCACCAGCAAGTCGATCAACTCAACGATGGCGGGCCAGCGTTCTTTCGCCGCCATTTCCGGGATGATCTGATCGGCCGTTAAAAGATCACCAAATGACATGCGAAAAACCCGTTGCGGGGGGCCGGAAGCTTACTGTTGTGGTTCTGGATGACAAGATGGAATTCCCTGGTTTAGCGGGTCGTTGCTAAGCTGGCCGAGTTATTCCGGCAGAATGCGATAATTGACGTGTCGGGAAAGAAGCCAGCGCACACCAAACATATCGATTGTCGCCCTCACGGCGCGGTTGCCGAGACCATATTTACTTTCGCCAAATTTTCGCGGGCGATGGTTGACCGGGACCTCGACCAGCCGGTAGCCCGCCCCTTTGACCAGCGCGGGCACAAACCGGTGCATTCCCTTGAAGGGGACGAGCGCGGTGACGCATTCCCGGCGCATCGCCTTCATCCCGCAGCCGGTATCGCGCACGCCGTCCCTGGTGAACCGGCTGCGCACAAAATTGGCGACGCGGCTGGTCAATCGCTTCACCTGGGTGTCACGGCGATTGGCGCGATAACCGCACACCAAATCGGCGCCGGGCAAAGCCTCGAGCAGTTTGGGAATGTCGGCCGGATCATTTTGCAGATCGCCGTCCATCAGAATAACGACGCTGCCGCGCGCATTGTTTAAACCGGCATAGGTCGCCGCGCTTTGGCCGGCGTTCTTTTCGAAGCGCAGAACGCGCGTATTCGCATTTTGCCGGATGCGCCGGGCGGTTTCGTCACGCGAGCCATCGTCGACGAACACAATCTCGAAGTTCTTACCGCGCAGGGCGCTTTCAATTTCGCCCTGCAACGTCTCTACGTTCTCCTCCTCATTATAGACAGGCACGACCACCGAAATTTCGGGTGCGGGATTCATAGCGGGAGTGTTCGATATTGCTGGCACAGGAAAATCCGCCACGTCCGCACGGTTTGTCCATAACGTGTTACCTGCAAGATCGCGATCGGATAAGCGGAGTTAAAGGCGGCGCGCACGTTGTGCACCAGGCTGCCATTGGCGCCGTCGCGAATGAACAGAGCGCTGCGGCCGCTGAACAGATTCACCCCGCCTTCGCTGTAAGGCGCGTCATCCGGATTGGCCGGCTTGGACCCATCGTTCGCCAATCCGGCGGTCCCTTGCGCGTTGGTTACAAATTCGTCGTAGCGTGGCCAAAACGAGAACTGATTTAGGAGATCCTGCGATTCGACCAGGTAAACAGGGGGATGCCACGGCCCTTCAACGCGCTTGTCCTTCAGGTAGAACGAAACTTCGGAGGCACGGTCGCGGTCGTCGGCGATCAGAAAGAGCGGCTGGCCGAGCTGGCTTTCATATTGGTGGCGCAATTGTTCAACCGCGGCGGTGGCGCTTTGCCAGCCGCGCAAGCGGTTGCTCGGGTCGCGCCGGGCAAGTTTGAAACCGAAGGTGTGCAGAAGATCCGAATCGAGCGCGAAAGCGCTCATGGCGAAGCCGATCACCACCGCCGCGAGCATGACGCGGCGCGCCCAGAGGCCGTCGAGCGATTCGCGGAAGGCGCCGACGGCGAGAACGCCGAGACTGAGCAGGGCAAGCGCGTCCCAGTTAGGCGCAGCCGCCTTGTTAACGGAAAGAAGAAGATAAAGAATGAAGACGGGGGCGCCGAACCAGAACAGAAACAAGGTTTTCAGCGATTGCTTTAGACGAGGCAGCGATTTCCAAACGCCCAGGACGAGGCCGAGAAAAAGCAGGGGCGAATAGATCAGGAAATGCTGACCGATGAACTTGAGCAACTCGGTGGGATGGATGCCGGGTCCCGTCGTTAGGCCACCTTTCGTTCCGAGGTGACTGATGGTGACCCAGGCATGTTGCGCATTCCAGATGAGCGGAGGGATCAAACTGAGCAGAAAAATGCCGAGGAGGAGATACAGGCCGGGGCGTTTGAATTCAGCGCGCAGCCGGGGGACGAGCGCGAGGACGAGCAGCACGGAAACGAGCTGCAAAGCGTTGGTGTATTTGCAGAGAAAACCAAAGCCGATGAGGAGGCCGGTGAGCGGCCACCAAAGGCTGAAGCGCGGAGTTTTCTCGAGCGCCAGCCAGAAAGTGAACATGGCGGCGACCCAAAAGAAGATGGAGAGCGGATCGATTGTCATCAGAAACGATCCGAGCGCAAAGATCGGGGTCGCGTTTAGAGCGACAACCAGCCAGAGCGCAGCTGTTTCCTGGTAAAATCGGCGCGTGAAGTAGAAAAGAAGCAAGCTGGTGCCGGCGGCCAGCAACGGGCTGAAGAAGCGAATACCGAATTCATTCGCGCCGAAGATGACGGCGCTAGTGTGAATGGCCAAGGCGATTCCGGGACCCTTCGTGAAATACGCCGGGGCCAATCGATCGGACCAAAGCCAATAGTGCGCCTCATCAAATTCGAGCTCGCGACTGCCGAGAGTCGACCATCGCAACGCGGTCAGGATGAGAATGAAAAGCCAGATTGCGCGGCTTGCCTTCATGAAGATGGACTGAGCAAGCTCGGGTGAGCGGCGAAAGTTTCGGGCGCAAAACGGGAGGCAAGGCGCCGCCAGAGCATTTCGAATAAGGCGAGGAGAAGCAGCGTCTCACCGGCAGCGAGAAAAATCGTGGCGAACACATCCGTAGGCCAATGCGCACCGAGGTAAATTCGGGAATAACCCACGACGGCAGTCACGATCCAGTAATAGCTGCCGCGACGGGGATAAAACAGCGTGAGACAAAGAGCGATAATGGTGTTGTTAGTGGTGTGGCCGGAAGGAAAGGAAGGCCCGGAACGTTTCAGGTTGCGATCGCGTTGCTCCGACATGCGCGGCTTCGGCTTGTGAAAGAGTTTCAAAATGTCCGGCTTCACCGAAGGCAGCTCCACCATGCGAACCGTTTCAACCTGCTTCGGCCGCCGTCGATCGACCCCAGTCTTGATCAGCTTAGTCATCTGATCGCCAACGAGCAGGATGAGGAGGATCGAAATGACGCAGACCCGGGCTTTGAATCCGCCGAGCAAAACCATGGCCAGCAGCGCGAGGAGGAAGATCGGCTTCCAAATCTCCGACGCGCTGACGATTGGCATGACGTAGTCGAAGACCGGGTTCGTCCAACGCTCGTTGATGAAGTAGAATATGCTTTCGTCCATGGATACGGCACCAGCCCGCGTGGCCCTTGATTTTACTCACCGCCAACCGCATCACCACTCCAAGCTTCGGTGGGGCGGAAAGCTGCTGGGAGTCCTGGTTTCGAGCTCGCTTTTGATCGCGGCGGCCCCGCCCGCGCCTCCGGCGCGCGAGATCCTGGATGAAGTTCGGGCTCGCCAGTCGCAGCAGGCGATCGCGCTGCACGGCCAATTGCGGCAGGACGGGAAGCCGGGAGTTCCGTTTGAGCTGATCGAAAATGGTCCGCGCGTTCGTTACGTTTTCTCCGATCCGCCGGAGACTTTGCAGCTGCAGATTGGCGAAAACGAATCGCGCCTGGAACTGGTGACCAAGGAGGGGGCGGAGAAGGTGGCGCCGGCAGACTTCGATCAGAAGGTGCGCGGCACCGATATTAGTTACGAAGACCTGGCGCTGAAGTTTCTTTACTGGCCAAATGCTGAAGTGGCCGGGTCCGACAATATCCGGACGCGCAATTGTTGGAAGCTGCTGTTGCGCGCGCCGAACAAGCGCTCGCAGTATGGGAGCATCTACCTCTGGGTCGATAAAAGCGGCGGCGCGCTCATGCGTATGGAGGGTTACGATACGGAAGGAAAATTGATTCGACGCTTCGAAGTTGTTTCCGCCCAGAAGATCGAGGAGCGCTGGTTTTTAAAACGAATGCGAATCGAGCAGCTGCAGCCGGGAACGAATCACGTGCTGTCGCGCACTTATCTTGAAATTAAGGATAAGTAGGGTTTCACACAACGGTCACGACGGTCACAACGTTATCCGGGGAGCGGTCGCCGCGGCGACCCGGTTGAGGAGTCTCGCCTCAACCATTCCCTTCCCCGCAATAGAAATTAGACAGGATTAACGGGATTGTTTGGATTCTGAATCTCTGAATCCCGTCTGGTTCATCCCCGTCTTTAATCCGCGTAAATCCGTGTAATCCGCGGTTCAAACTTTGAATTCTGGCGATGGACGACGAGAAATTGTAGCGGCCTCTCCATGAGGCCCGAACCTAACTAACGGCGGTCATAGACCGCCGCTACAGTCCTCCCTTACTCTCTGCTCAGTCTTTCCGCGCGGCCTTGACGATTTGCGCGAAGCTGCGCGGATCGAGGCTGGCGCCGCCGACGAGCGCTCCGTCAATGTCCTCTTGCGACATTAATTCAGCGGCGTTCTCCGGTTTGACGCTGCCGCCGTATTGGATCCGCATTTTCTCTGCCGTGCCCGAATCGGAAATTTCGCTGAGCACGCTGCGAATGAAAGCGTGCGCGTCCTGCGCCTGCGCCGGAGTCGCGTTTCGCCCTGTGCCGATGGCCCAGACCGGTTCATAGGCGATCACCGTTTCCTGCAGTTCCTTTGTGGAAAGTTCGGCCAGGCTTTCGCGCAGTTGTTTGCCCAGCACCGTCTCCACTTTGCCGGCGTCGCGTTCCTGCAATGTTTCGCCCACGCAGACGATCGGCCGCAAGCTGGCTTCGTGAGCAGCTCGAACTTTTCGATTCACCATTTGATCGGTTTCTCCGAACAGCGAGCGGCGCTCGCTGTGGCCGAGGATGACATAACGAACAAATAAGTCGCGCAATTGAGCCGCGCTAATCTCGCCGGTGAACGCGCCCGAGCGTTCCCAGTGCATGTTCTGCGCGCCGACCTTGATGTCCTGTCGCTCAGTCAGCAATTCCGTCACTTTCGGAATCGCGGTGAACGACGGAACGATGACGATGTCGACGTCGAGCGCATCGCTTGTTTCAAGCAGAAAGACTTCGATGAAGCGCGCCGCCTCCGGCTGCGTCATGTTCATCTTCCAGTTGGCGGCGATGATTTTCTTTCTCATGGAATGCGGAATGGAGTGCTGGAGTAAAGGAGTGTTGGACTGTTAGGGAAGCGGATTCGCATCACTCGAAAATTCCATTACTTCTTGTCAGTCAACGCCGCTACTCCCGGTAATTCCTTACCCTCCAGCAATTCGAGGCTGGCGCCGCCTCCGGTGGAGATAAAAGTCATCTTCTCGCCGAGCCCGGCCTGCTTCACCGCGGTCACGGAATCACCGCCGCCGACGATGGTCACCCCGTTCGATTTTGCCATCGCTTCGGCGATCGCCAGGGTGCCCTCCGCGAAATCGGGAATTTCAAAGACGCCCATCGGTCCGTTCCACAAAGTTGTTTTGGCTCTGCCGATCTCTTCCTGGAAGAGCGATTCGGTCGCGTGACCAATGTCCACGGCAAGCCAGCCGTCGCTCACCCCGCTCTTTTGGGAAAGACGATCGGTGTTTTGCACCGGCGAGCCAGCTTTGACTTCCTGAGTCTCGCGCACGTCTACCGGGACGAGAAAGCGAACGTTGCTCGTTTTGGCGAGCTGCACGAGCTCACGCGCCAGGTCGAGTTTGGCTTCCTCAACTTTGCTTTTACCAACCGGCACGCCGGCCGCTTTGAGAAAAGTATTGGCCATGGCTCCGCCGATGAGAATCGTGTCCGCTTTTTTCATCAGCGCTTTGAGCACTTCGATTTTGTCGGAAACTTTGGCGCCGCCCATGACGACGACGAATGGCTTCGCCGGTCGATCGAGTTCCTCATGAAGATATTTCAATTCCTTTTCCATCAGGAATCCCATGGCGGATTGGGAAACAAATTTGGTGATCCCGGCGGTGGAAGCGTGAGCGCGGTGAGCCGTGCCGAAAGCGTCGTTGACATAAACGTCCCCGAGCCGCGCCAGGGCCTCGGCAAATTTCGGGTCGTTAGCCTCTTCTTCGGATTGAAAGCGCAGATTCTCGAGCAGTGCGACGTCGCCGGGCTGCATGCTGGCAATAATTTTCTCCGGGATTTCGCCGATGGTGTGGTGGCTGAACAAAACCGGGTGATTGATCAGTGAATGAAGATGATCGCCGACCGGCCGGAGCGAATATTTTTCCACCCGCTGTCCTTTGGGGCGGCCCAGGTGCGACATCAGGATGGTCTTGGCGCCGTGCTCGCGGAGATACTTGATCGTCGGGAGCGCCTCGCGCATGCGGGTATCATCCGTGATGTGGAAATGATCCCCGTGCGCCTCGAGCGGGACGTTGAAGTCCACCCGGACGAGCGCCCGCTTACCGGCAACGTCGAGGTCGCGGATGGTTAACTTGCTCATTTGGTTCTCTTACTCGTGCTCCTACTCGTAATCCTAATCGGCTTCCTCTCGCAAGAGTTCGGCATGCGGCGAGAACTTCCGAAGCAATCCAACGATCATCTGGATGATAGAGACCAATTGCTCCTTGCCCGCGTCAGCCAGCTCCGGGCTGATGAGCTTACGTGCCACTAGAACGTCAAGGCACGCGGCAGATTCAACTGTCGAGCCGCGCGCAATTTCGAAAAAGCGCGCCCGACCCGCTTTGGAAAACTTCGCATTTCCTTCGGCGAGGCTCAGCGGAATGCTGGTCGATGCACGGTCGAGTTGATCCTTCGCCGCCGCCTTTCGCGAGACTTGTTCCAGCAGTTCACCGGTCCAGCCACAGAACTGCAGCGAAGATTGGTAGACATCTAACTTCTCGTGATCGAAGTGCAGTTTCTTCATTTCGCCCACCTAACCGATTACGAGCACGATTACGATTACGAGTAAGAGGGCGGGCTACCGCGCGAGCATTTCCAGCATTTCGACGCAGCGATTGCTGTAGCCCCACTCATTGTCGTACCAGCCGACTACCTTTACGAATTTGTCGCCGAGGGTGAGGGTGAGCTTGGAATCGAAGATGCAGGAGTGCGGATTGCCGACGATATCGGCGAGGACCAGCGGTTCGTCGGAAAACTCGAGGACGCCTTTGTAGCTCTCGTCTTTGGCGGCGGCCTTGAAGGCGGCATTGATGTCCTCGGCACTCGCGCCCTTCTTCAGAATCGCGGTGAAATCGGTGACCGAACCGTCCGGCGTCGGCACGCGAAAGGCGCCACCGTTCAGTTTGCCGTTCAACTCCGGGATGACTTCACCGATTGCCTTGGCCGCGCCAGTGCTTGAAGGAATGATGCTGACCGCGGCCGCGCGCGCCCGGCGCAGGTCTTCGTGCGGCAAATCGAGAATGCGCTGGTCGTTGGTGTAGGAGTGAATCGTGCTCATGAAGCCCGATTCGATTCCGAAATTGTCGTTCAACACGCGGACCATCGGGGCGAGACAGTTGGTGGTGCAGCTCGCATTGGAAACGATCCGATGCTTGGCCGGATCGTAGACCTTGTCGTTGATCCCGATGCAGATGGTGGCGTCCGGTTTTTTGGCCGGCGCCGAAATGAGCACGCGCTTGGCCCCGCCTTTGGTCAGGTGAAGCTCGGCCTTCTCGCGGGAGGTGAAGAAGCCGGTCGATTCCAGCACCACATCGACGGCCAGGTCCTTCCACGGCAGCGCGCCCGGATCGCGTTCTTTGAGAATCTTAATCTTATGGCCGCGGACGACGATGTTCTCGTCATCGTAACCAATCTCGCCATCAAACTTGCCGTGCACCGAGTCCCACTTGAGCAGGTGCGCGAGCGTGTGCGTGTCGGTTAGATCGTTGATCGCGCGGACTTGTTTGACCTGATCCGGGGTCATGGCGCGCAGCACGTTGCGACCGATTCTTCCGAAGCCGTTGATTGCGTAGTTAGCCATAATGAATTTTCGAATTTCGATTTTTCGACTGTCGATTGCCGCGTAGATTTAGTCTCCGGCAAGGGTGAGGGAGGGAAAGTAAATGCGCATTTGGGGGAAGCAACGGGGAACTGGGAGGGCGGTGCGGGCCGTTCTCGCCGTGGCAGTTCTGCTGTTAGGGATCACGTCCAGAATCCCGGCGGCAAGCGATTCAGCCCGCACGAAAACCATTCTCGTTTTTGGCGACAGTTTGTCCGACGGGTTCATGCTCAGCCGGACACAGGCCTACCCGGCGCTGCTCGTTCCGAAGCTGCGCGCGGCCGGACTCCCCTTTGCGGTGATCAACGCCAGCCAGAGCGGCGGGACGACCTCGGACGGGTTGCGCCGTTTACCGCCGCATTTGCGAAAGCCAATCGATATCTTTTTGCTGGAGCTTGGGATTAACGACGCCTTTCGCGGAGTGCCGATCCCGAGCATTCGCGAGAACCTTCAATCGCTGATTGACCAGGTGAAGGCGAAGAATCCGAAGGTCCGAATCATCCTGGCGGGAATGCAGCTGCCCGATTATTCGAGCGACGATTATGTCAGCTCTTTTGGGCAAATGTATTTGGAGCTGGCGGAGAAAAATCACGCGGCACTGATCCCTTATCTTTTGGCCGGGGTGGGCGGAAATCCAGCCCTCAACCTTGGAGATCGCATCCATCCGAACGCGGCAGGACACAAGGTGCTGGCAGAGACGGTGTGGAAAACGCTCGAGCCGGTGGCGCGGGAAGTTGCGGAGCGGAGTAATTGAGAAGTGAATGGTCAGAGGCGAGCAGGAATTCCACGTCCTGATTGCCCGCTAAAGGCTTGCGGCGACCGGGGAGCGCCCGCGCCCTCGCGGGCGGGTTGAGGCGCCTCGCCTCAACGAACTTTTTTCGTATGTGTTCGGCGAGGCGCCGAACTGCACGCGAGGCGCGTGCGCTCCCCGGGTTCCGGCGTGGCCGGTGTAACCTCTGCGTCAGAACTGCTTGCCCTGATCTCGAGGTCTTCCTTGTAGCGGCGGTCTCTGACCGTCGCATTCTTTCCTTCGCTGTAGTTTGCGACGGTCAGAGACCGTCGCTACAAGGAAGTGCGCGGGAGCACGCGCTCGCGAGAGGTTGCTGGCATCCGAACGGTTGATCAGTTGCGTAACTCAGCTGCATGCCCGAATTCGAAAATCGACATCATCTCGACCCGGCTGATCCGCACAATCTCCAGGGAGACGATCAACCGGTGCTGGAGCGGATTGAAATCGCGACCGAAGGCGAGGATTGCGACGAATGCGTGCGCAAGCTGCGTGAGCCGCTGATGAAGATTCCAGGGGTGCGCGACGTGGAAGTGGAAAGCGAAGAAGAGCGTGTGGTGGTCACGTTTGACGCGCGCAAGGTACATGCGCCCGATCTGCACGATGCCATTTTGCAGAGCGGTTACAAACCGGCGCCGGTGGCGGAGTAGTCTTCCTTCTGTAGCGGCGGTCTCTGACCGCCGCAAAATAGCGCGACGGCCCGAGACGGGGCGCAAAATAGTGCGACGGTCAGAGACCGCCGCTACAAGGCAACGCCTCAGGCGCGCGGCTGCTGCTGAGTCAGACAGTGAAAGGCGCCGAGGCCCCAGATCAATTCGTTGCAATCGATTCCAACCACGCGGCGGTCGGGAAAGTGTTCGCGTAGAATAGCAAGCGCGACCTCATCGTTAGGCTCGCCATAGGTCGCGGCCAGCACCACTTCGTTGCCGATATAGAAATTGGCATAACTGGCGGGCAGAACCATGCCCTCCCGTTCCATCTGGCGCACAGTCGGCAACTCGACGATCTCGATCGGTTTGCCGTCGAGCCGAATATCCCGCAGTCTCCGCAAATTCTCCTGGAGGGGCTCGTAGTTAGGGCTTTGCCGGTCCTTTTCCACAATCGCGAGCACTCTTCGCTTCGAAACAAAGCGCGCCAGGTTATCAATGTGCCCGTCAGTGTCGTCTCCTTCGCAGCCGCGCGAAAGCCAGAGAATGTGGCGGACCCCAAGGTAGTCGCGCATCATTTGTTCGACCTGTTCGCGACTGAGGTTCGGATTGCGATTGGGATTGAGCAGGCACGATTCCGTAGTCAGGCAGGCGCCCGCGCCGTTTACATCGATCGAGCCGCCTTCGAGGATCATGGGCGGATGGTAGACCGGAAGATTGAGGACGGCGCCGATCCGCGTCGGGACGACGTCATCGAGCTCGAACGGCGGATACTTTCCGCCCCAGGCGTTGTGGCCCCAATCGACGATGATGAGGCGAGGGTCCTCCGGGCGGGTCAAAAAGATCGGCCCGTGGTCGCGGCACCACGGTTCGTTAGTCGGAATCTCGTAATAGGTGATACATTCCTGTTCGGCCAGGCCGTCGAGCACGGCCCGCGCTTCGGCTTCATGCGCGCCGTTGCAGACATTGATGCAGACCGGTTCCGATTGAATGAGCGTTTCGACGATCCGTCGAAAGGTTGGCATGACGCGATCGAACGAACCGGGAAAAGAGATCCCTTCCCGCCGGGGCCAGGAGAGCCAGGTGGCGGCATGCGGCTCCCATTCCGCCGGCATGGAATAGCCGAGTTGAGCCGGGGAGTTTTTCTGCAGATCACTCACAACGCCAACCTCCTATGAAGAAAATGAAGCGTCCAGTCGAGCAGCATGATTCGTATTGATTCCGGTGCAACCTTCGCATCTAATCGGGACTCCGCGCGCACGACATATTTGGATGCGCAGAGAGAGTCGAATACTCTCCACGTCCAGCACCTGTCCCGAGCCGAATTGGCGGCAAGGACGTGAGTGGCGGCGGCAGAGTTTTTAAGAATGGACACAGGGAGCAACGAAGCAAGCGCGAAGGCTGAGGCTGTTGCGATGGAAGAAAATCCGACGCCTTTGAAACGACGGCCATTCTGGTTGCGCTACGCGGTCGGGGTTGTGGCCGTGCTCGCGGCCGTCGGCGCCCGCCAACTGCTCGACCCATGGCTGGGTAACAGTCGCGAGTTCCTCACCATCTTTGGAGCGGTCGTGATCGCCGTATGGTTTGGCGGAGTGGGGCCGGCGGTAATCGCGGCCGTGGGTGGCTTTCTGCTTGCCGATTATTTCTTCGTTACCCCGAGGGAGACTTTGCGCCTCGAACAAACCATGATCTGGTCCACCGCAGCTGGTTATTTTCTCTCCTGTGGACTGATCATCGGTCTGGGCGGCGTCATGCGGCG
Source organism: uncultured Verrucomicrobiae bacterium (assembly GCA_963746035.1). Classification (GTDB taxonomy): domain Bacteria; phylum Verrucomicrobiota; class Verrucomicrobiia; order Chthoniobacterales; family UBA10450; genus JBBRDU01. The sequence goes on from CAVUZN010000004.1 coordinate 584,931, forward strand.
GGCACGTTCGCGGGCGGAATCGGAGGCGCGCGAACGCGCTGCCACCGAGTCTGCGCTGCGCGCGAAGGTGGCCGAACATCTCGAAGCCGAAGGAAAGCTGCGCCGGCAGCAGGCCGAGCTCGAAGGGGTGATTCACGGCACGCCTTTCATGCTGACACGGTGCAACCGGGACCTCGAATACGTGTTCGTTAGTCCCGCGTATGCCGCCATGCTCAAACGCAAGCCGGAGGAAATCGCCGGCAAATCCATCCGCGAGGTGATCGGAGATGAAGCCTTCGCTACGGTGCGGTCGTACATCGAGAAGGTGCTCCAAGGCGAGCGGGTCGAGTATGAAACCGACATCAACTTCAAGGGCGTGAGCACTCGCCGGGTTCATGTCATTTACACTCCCGACCGGAACGAAAAGGACAGGGTGGTCGGTTGGTTTGGGTCGATCGTCGACCGAACCGAAGCGCACCAGGCGGAGGAGGTCCTGCGCCAGGCGGCGCGTCGGCAGGAGGCGCTCTTTAAGATGGCGAGTGGTTTGCAGGGCGCGTTCTCGCTCGATGCGATTTACCCGGTCGCGCTGGACGCGATTGTAAACGGTCTGGGCTGTGATCGCGGCTCCATCCTTCTCTTCGACGAGGAAGACAAGATGCGCTTCGTCGCGTCGCGCGGACTTTCCGACGGCTACAAAGAGAAGGTGGAAGGACACACTCCGTGGCAACCGGATACGAAAAATCCGGAGCCGATCTGCATGAAAAACATCGACGAGGCAGAGCTAGAGCAGGCGCTGCTCGGCGTCATCCAGAAGGAAGGAATCGCCGCCCTTACTTTTATTCCACTGGTCGCGAACGACCGAGTGATCGGAAAGTTCATGGGCTACTTCGATTCGCCGCACGAATTTTCGAAAGAAGAAACGGAGATGGCGATGACCATTGGCCGCCAGCTCGCCTTTGCGGTTTCGCGAGAGCGCGCGGAAGCGAAACTGCGCGAAAGCGAGGAGCGTCTGCGGGTGGCGACCACCACCGGGAAGGTCGGCGCGTGGGATTGGGACATTCCGGCGGATCGCCTCTCTTGGAGCGATTCGATTTACGCCATCCATGGAGTGACGCGTGAAACGTTTGACGGCAGCGTCAACGGCTTCCAAAAGCTGGTGCATGCGGACGACAAGGAGCGGGTTTCCGCGGCGATCGCGCGTAGTCTGAAAGACGGCTCACCCTACGAAGCGACCTTCCGCGTGGTGAAGCCGAGCGGCGAGGTGGCCTGGGTTTTTACCAATGCCACGGTCATTCGCGATGGTGATAAGGCCGTTCGGATGATCGGCGCCACCACCGATGTCACCGACTTGAAGCTGGCCGAGGAAGCGCTGCGGGCGGCGAAACTGGAAGCGGAAGAGGCGAACCGGGCGAAGGACCAGTTTTTAGCGGCGCTTTCGCACGAGTTGCGCACACCGCTCACGCCGGTGCTGATGGCGGCGACGGAAATGGAAGTTGACCCACACCTGCCGCGTCCAGCGCGCGAGCAACTTTCAATGATGCGCCGAAACATCGAGCTGGAGGCCCGACTGATCGACGATCTGCTCGACGTCACGCGCATCGTGCATGGGAAACTCGAGCTGCAGCAGGAAATTCTCGATGTCCACGCTTCGGTCGAACACGCGATCAAAATTTCGGCGAGCGATATGCTGGCCAAACAAATTCAGCTAACGAAGAAGTTCAACGCGACCGAGCACCTGGTTTTGGCCGATGCGGCGCGTTTGCAGGAAGTTTTCTGGAACATTCTTCGCAACGCGGTCAAGTTCACCAAGCCTTCCGGCAAAATCGAAATCACCAGCCGAAATGACGAACGGCGGCAGCAGGTCATCATTGAATTTAACGACGATGGCATCGGGGTGGAGCCGGAACTGCAGCCGCGCATTTTTGACACGTTCGCGCAGGGCGACCGGGCGATGCGCGCGCGTTTCGGCGGCCTTGGGCTTGGTTTGGCGATTTCCAAGCGGATTATCGACATGCACGGCGGCTCGATCACGGTGCGAAGCGATGGGCACGACAAAGGATCGACCTTCACGGTGGTGCTTAAATCTGTGCAGCAAAGCGCGCCGCTGGCGGCCACGACCAATGGGAATGACGAGCCCGCCGCCAACTCGTTAGGGACAATCCTGGTGGTGGAAGATCACGAAGACACCGGTCGCGTGCTGCGACGGATCCTGGAATCGACCGGTTATGAAACGATCCTCTGCCGCAGCGTGGCGGAAGCGAAGGAGACTGCAGCGCAAAAGACCTTCGACCTGATCGTGAGCGATATCGGATTGCCCGATGGGACCGGCCTCGACCTGATGAAAGCTGTTCGACAGCACTGCGACACTCCGGCGGTGGCGATCAGTGGCTATGGAACGGCGGACGATATCCGAGCGAGCGAGGTCGCTGGTTTTGCGCTTCACCTGACCAAACCGGTGGATGTGTCGCGCCTGCGTTTCGCCATCAGCACTCTGCTCGATCAGGAGAAGCATGGCGATCGCACGCCTGCGCCTGCACCGGTGCCGGCGCGATAGAAACACCCGCACGTCTTGGAGGGAGTTAACGGCTGGCGTTTTTATGCGAGCCGCATAGTTTCAGGCCGATGAATCCCGCGACCGGCTCCACAATTAATCGCGTCGAAACAGGGGTAGCCGGATTGGACAGTGTTCTCCATGGCGGCTTCCCGCCTTCGCGAATGTATCTGATCGAAGGCGCGCCCGGTTCGGGGAAGACCACGCTGGCTTTGCAATTCCTGCTGGAGGGAGCGGCCCGGGGCGAAAAAACGATCTACATTACGCTCTCGGAGACGAGGGAAGAAATCGAAGAAGTCGCCCGCTCGCATGGTTGGAATCTGGACGCGATTGAGATCGTCGAACTCTCCGCCCTGGACGAACGAATCGCGATCGAAGCGCAGAGCACCCTCTTTCATGCGTCGGAATTGGAATTGACGGAAACGACCCAGTTTCTCCTCGAGTCGGTCGAACGACTCAAGCCTTCGCGCGTAGCGCTGGATTCGCTTTCGGAGCTCCGCTTGCTTTCGCAGAATTCGCTGCGTTATCGCCGGCAAATCGTTTCCTTGAAACAATTCCTGAGCGGTCGCGGCTGCACCTGTCTTCTTCTGAACGATGCCGTCGCGGACGTCCGGCATGGCGGCGACGCGCATGTGGAAAGTCTCGCGCACGGTGTCATTCGGCTGGAGCAGCTCGCTCCGGATTACGGCTCGGAACGGCGCCGTCTGCTCGTGCGCAAGATCCGTGGCACGACTTACCGCGGCGGCTATCACGATTTCGCCATCCAGACCGGTGGCCTGCGCGTTTTTCCGCGGTTGATCGCCGCCGAGCATCATCAGAAATTCGAGCAGGAAGACGTGGCTTGCGGCGTTAAGGGCCTTGATCAGTTGTTAGGCGGCGGGCTGGCCCGTGGCACGAGCAACCTCTTCATCGGGCCGCCCGGGACGGGTAAATCGACCACCGCGCTGCAGTATGCGATCGCGCTGGCGGAGCGCGGAGAGAAGGCGCTTTTCTTCACTTTCGATGAAAGCATGAATGTTCTGCACGAGCGCGCTCAGGGGTTGAATCTTGGCCTCGAGAAATTCATGAAGAAAGGCCTGATCCGAATTGTGCAGGTCGATCCCGCGGAGCTTTCGCCGGGAGAGCTGGCCTATCAGGTACAGCAGGCGGTGGAGAAAGACGGCGTGAGGTTCGTTAGTCTGGATAGCCTCAATGGCTACATCCAGGCGATGGGCGATCAGCGTTACCTCAACTTGCAGTTGCACGAGTTGCTCACCTTTTTGAATCAACAGGGCGTGCTCACCATTCTCGTTCTCTCGGGTCAGGGGATGATTGGGCAGATGCAGACGCCGCTGGATATGACCTACCTGGCCGACACCGTCCTGGCTCTCCGTTTCTACGAAGCGAACGGATCGATTCATCGCGCCATCTCCGTGCTGAAGAAGCGAACCGGCGAGCATGAACGCAATATTCGTGAGCTCCGCATTTCCGCCGACGGCATTTTTGTCGGCCCGCCCCTGCGTCAATTTCGCGGGATCCTGACCGGAGTTCCGACCGCGATCACCACCTCTGGAGGAAAGTCGTCCACCACCAAAGCCCATGCCCGGAAGGGATGAAACAAGCGGCATCGTGCTCATTCTCGCTCCGCGCGGGAAAGATGCGGAGCGCGCCGGCCGGGCTTTGTCCGGCAGCGGAATTGCCAATCACGTCTGCGGTGACCTGAGTGACGTCACCAGCCGCTTCGACGCCGGAACGGATGCGATTATCCTCGCCGAGGAAGCGCTCCTTCCGCAAAAGCTTCTCACTTTTCTCGAGGTCCTTCGGCATCAGCCTCCCTGGTCTGACGTCCCGGTTATTATTCTGACCACCCCGGGCGGGGGAGAACGCGCGGGCGTTCCCGCCCTCGAGATTTTTGGTCCGGCGGCAAACGTGACCTTGCTGGAACGACCACTGAGTTCAGTGACGTTGATCGCGGCGACCAAAGTGGCGCTGCGGGCGCGGCGCCGCCAGCGTGAGGTGCGCGACCTTCTGCAGCAGCGCGAAACGATTCTATCGAGTATCAGCGACGCCTTCTCCGCCATCGATAGCGAATGGCGCTACACTTTCGTGAATGAAAAGGTGGCCGAGCTTTCCGGCGTTCCGAAGGAACAGCTGATCGGCCGGAAGATCTGGGACGTCGTGCCTACGGCAGTCGGGGGTGAATTCTACCAGCGCTGTTTCGAGGTACGGGAGACGAAGCAACCGCAGCACTTTGAAGGTTATTACGAACCCTGGGGCCGCTGGCTGGCGACCAACATTTACTCCTCCGGCGATGGGCTGGTCGTCCTGCGGGAGGATATCACGCAGCGCCGCCGCCAGGAAGAGCAGCTCCGGCGAAGCGAGGACCGCCTGCGCGAGCTGGAGCAACGTTCCCGGCTGGCGGTCGAAGCCGCTGACGTAGGCACGTTCGATTACTTCCCGGCCACGGGCGAGCTGGTCTGGTCCAAACGCTGCAACGAACTCTTTGGGCTCCCGCCCGATGCAGTCGTTAGGTACGAGGACTACCTCAATGGAATCCACCCGGACGACCGCCATGTTATTGATGAGACGGTAACCAGCGTGGGATCGACCGGCAGCACCGGGCGCTACGACATTGAATACCGCTGTATCGGAAAATCGGACGGTGTAACGAGGTGGCTTTCCGAAAAGGGGCGCGCTCTCTTTGACGAGACCGGCAAGGTGACCCGTTTCATGGGCGCCATCCTCGACATCACCGACCGGAAAGAGTCGGAACAGGCGTTGCGCAAGAGCGCCTTGCAGTTGCGTTTCGTCACCGATCACGCGGCTTCCGTTTTGATTGCCCAGTTCGACCGGTCGGAGCGGATTCTCTTCGCCAACGAGCCGTACGCCGCATTTTTTGGAAAGAAGGCGACGGAAGTAGTGGGTCGAACCATCGTTGAAGTGATCGGCCAGGAGGCCTACGCAGTCGTTAGTCGGCAGATTGCGAAAGCATTGGAAGGGACACAGGTGGATTTTGAAACCGAGGTTCCCTATCCCACCGGGCGGCGCTGGATGGCAATCACCTACGTCCCGGAAGTCGACGCGGCCGGGGAGCTGCGAAGCTTCGTCGCCGTGCTCCAGGACACGACCGACCGAAAGATGGCGCAGCTGGCGCTGGAGCGAGCGAAGCGCGAAGCCGAAGAGGCCAATCGGGCAAAGGATCAGTTTTTGGCCATGCTTTCGCACGAGCTGCGAACCCCGCTCACTCCTGTGCTGATGACGCTGGCCGTTTTGCGGCGTGACGGGAGCATCTCCAATTCAGTTCGCGAAGACCTCGAAGTCCTGCAACGCAATGTCGAGCTCGAGGCTCTCCTGATTGACGATTTGCTCGACCTGACCCGCATCGCGCACGGCAAATTCGAGCTCAATCACGAAGCGGTCGACATTCATTCGGCGATCGAACACGCGCTGGAAATCTCGAAGCCGGATCTCAGCAAAAAAAACCTGACCATTCAGGCCGACCTGCAGGCCCGCGAACATCATTGCTGGGCCGATGCCGCGCGTTTGCAACAGGTCTTTTGGAACCTCCTCAAAAACGCGATCAAGTTCACGCCGGGTGGCGGGCTCGTCGAAGTCCGGACCCGCAACGATCAGGATCACTACATTATCATCCAAGTCGCCGATAACGGCATCGGCATCGATCCGGCCGTGCAGCCGCGCATTTTCGACGCCTTTGAACAGGGCGGACGTTCTGTCACCAGTAAGTTCGGCGGTTTGGGCCTGGGGCTCGCCATCTCGAAGCGCGTGATTGATCTTCATCACGGCACCATCGCGGTCGAAAGCGCCGGGCAGAACCGCGGCGCCACCTTTTCGATCAAGCTTAAGGCGATGGAAACGTCGTTACTGGAAGGCCCGGCCCACTTACTGGACTTCGACGCCATCGCCGCCGGCCCGGCCGAGATTCTCCTGGTGGAAGATCACACCGACACGGCGCGGGTGATGACGCGCATCCTCCAGTCCGCTGGCTATTCCGTGGTTCATGCAGGTGGCGTCACCGAAGCATGCAAGGTCGCGGGCGAGCGGCGCTTTGATCTCGTGATCAGCGATGTCGGATTACCGGATGGCACCGGTTTAGACCTGATGCGCGTGCTGAAAAAGCAGCATGGGTTGCGCGGGATTGCGCTCTCCGGTTTTGGCACCGAGGAAGACGTCGCCGCCAGTCGGCAGGCCGGCTTTTCCGAACATCTGATCAAGCCGATTGAATGGGACCGCCTACGCGACGCAATCACGAGGGTGCTGGCCGAGCCGGAGAAGTTAAAGACCAAGCGCTCGGCGCCCCCGCGGGCCAAATCCTAAAGGGCTCCCATTTGTCTTTGGCATGGCCGTGACCTCTGGGAATCCCGATTTGATTCGCTCGCTCCGGGATGAAATCGAAATCAACGGATCGATTTCGTTCGCCCGCTTTATGGAGCTGGCCCTGTATCATCCCTCGTTAGGCTTTTACGCTTCGGATCGAGCGCGACTTGGACGGGCCGGTGACTACTTTACTAATGTGAGCGTTGGGGCGGCCTTTGCCGCGCTGCTCGGCCGACAATTCGTCCAGCTCTGGAAAGGAATGGGACAACCCTCGCTTTTCACCGTGGTCGAACAGGGCGCGCATCACGGCGAGTTTGCGCGCGATTTGTTGCAGTGGAGCGCGACGGCCTCGCCTGATTTCTTCGGGGCGCTGCATTATCGGATTGTTGAACCGGCGGCGGCGCTGGCAAAGCGCCAGCGCGTAGAACTGGGCGATTTCGGCGGAAAAGTCGACTGGGACGACTCTCTCGATCGTCTCGTCCCATTTCGTGGCATCTTCTTCAGTAACGAATTAATCGACGCGCTGCCGGTGCACCTGATCGCGCGGTCCGGTGAAGAATGGTTCCAGCGCCGCGTTAGACTCGGGAAACAAGGCTTCGAGTTCGGAATAGAAGCCATCCGTGAAGAAGAACTGGCGGCGCGCGTCACCGCCCTTCCGCGTTTTTCAGGTTCTTACGAGAGTGAAGTTAGTCTCGCGGCTCCGAAGTGGATCGCGGAAGTGGCATCGCGCCTTGAGCGCGGGTTTCTCATTGCGGTCGATTACGGCTTCGCCGCCGAGGACTATTATTCAGAGACGCGACGCGCCGGCACTTTGCAGATCCGAAAGGAACACCGCCTTCTCCCGTCGCCTTTCGAGGAAATCGGAGAAGCGGATATCACCGCGCACGTTGAATGGAGCTCGCTGATCCAGGCGGGTGAACAAGCAGGATTGAAATTTCTCGGTCTGCCTGACCAGCATCATTTCCTGACTGGCATCCTGAGCGGCGATCCCGATTTTCTAACCCAGTCGGACGCCAAGACTCGACGACAGCTGCAAACGTTGCTGCATCCGGAAATGCTCGGGCGCAGTTTTCAGGCGCTGGTGATGAAGGGTGGGGTTACTCCGGAATTCCAAGTAGACGGCCTAAAGTTCGCCAGTGGAATGAAGTAGTGCGACTTTCGCATTTGTGTTCGTTAGGCGTCGCTGGGGCTGACAGCACGTGGAGTCGGCGCGCTCCCTGCCTGTCATTCCGAGCGAAGCCGAGGAATCCCTCGACGAAGCGAAGACGGATAGCCATCGAAGCCGTGCACATCACCGTGGGATCCGCGCCTGACGCGAAGCCTTCGATGGGATACTGCTCGCACTTTCAAAACCCGAGGGCGTTGTCGGGAGATCCCTCGACTTCGCTCGGGATGACAAATCGTGGAGTCTGCGCGTCTCCCTTTGCTCACAGGTGGAGTCCGCGCGTTCCCTGCCTGTCATTCCCGAGAGAAAGCGGCCGCGCCGGTTGCCGCACTTTTCGTCTCCCTCGCGGTTGAATGAGAAGCAGCGCGAATTATGGTCGTGCTGCCGCGATGAAGTACCCTGAGCTCTCTCCTTGCCATTGTTCTTTTCCCCCTCGCTGTCTTTGGCAGCAACTGCGTGGTCAACATGTCCCATTACGATCAGATGCGCGTGAACTTCGGCGCGATGAAAGGGCAGGGCGTCATCGGCGTTATTCACGAGGCCAGTTATCCGCGCTACGTGCGGGATTCCTACTACAACTCCCGGCAACAGGAAGCGACGCGCGCCGGATTGCTTTGGGGCGCTTATCATTTCGGCGACGCCACCGATCCGGTTCGGCAGGCGGACCACTTCCTGTCGACCGTTTCTTCAGCATGGTCCAACGCGGGTCCGGGTTCGCGACCGAACGGCGTTTTGCTCGTGCTCGACTTTGAAAAGAACGGTCACTATCCGGGCGGCACGATGCGTCCCGACCAGGCGGCCGCTTTCGTGGAACGAATCCGCCAGCGCACCGGACAATATCCGGGCCTCTACGGCAGTGAGAATCGATTGAAAGCAGTTCTGCACGCGCGCGGCGTCAGCTCATCGCATCTGCGTTCGCTCGGCAACTGCTGGCTCTGGATTGCAAACTATCATTGGCAACCGGGAACAGTGAATCCGTGGAGCCACTGGCATCTCTGGCAATATACCGGGGACGGGAAGTGTGACCTGCGTCCGTCATACCTCTATCCGAAAAGCGTGGCGAATATCTCGCGGGCGGAGCGCAACATGTTTCATGGCAGCAGCGCCGAAGCGATGGCCTGGTGGCAGGCGAGAGCCTGGAATCCGGGCGGCGGCGAAGTCGCGGAACGTTAGGCGCTACGCGGCGCTCGAGTAGCGACTGCCTCTTGCGCTTCGGCGGTCATAGACCGCCGCTACAGGGCGCATCGACATCTTCCGGGTTATTGATGTTTCGGAAAAAACCGGCGTCTCGCCGGTCGACTTCGATCCTGCTGAGCAGACCCGATTCGGTCAGTTCCTTGACTAGCGAACGAAGTGAAACGTCCGTTGCGGAGCGGTGTCGCCGATCGACGATGGCCAGCGCCTCCGCCGGATAAATGGCGGCTAGCGGCTCGGCTTTTCCACCCAGAAACGGGCAGACGCCGCGAGCGCGTGCACAACCACCAAAGAGCTTCTGGAGGTAATCCGCGGTCATGAACGGCATGTCCACCGCAAGCGCAAGGAGATGTGAGCCGCGCATCCCGGAGAGCGCGCTCAGAATTCCGCTCAGCGGACCATGCAACGGCTCGCAGTCCCTAACGAAACGAACATCCGCTGGCCGCCAAGGCGGATCGGTTCGTGCCGAGAGCAGAACTTCCTCTGATGAAATTTCGCGAAGCGTCTGAATCTGGCGTGCCCACAGAGCCATCTCCCCCCACGGCAGCGTGGCCTTGTCCCGCCCCAGCCGACGCGATTCGCCGCCGGCGACCAGGACCGCGGACAATTTCATCAGCTTGCGACTGCTTCGTTCGCGGTCACGCGCAGCATTCCGTCGCAAAGAATTTGCGCGCGCAGGCCGCCGCGGCCTTTCAGGAATTTCTCAGCGCCGGGGGCGACCGCCTCATCCATCCAGTAGCAAGGACGGCATTCCTCCATGCCCTTGAAGCGCACGCCCTGGAGCTCGAATTCCTGGCCGATCAAGGATTTGAGATCAACGTCGCGCGTGATGACATTGCGGCGCACGGCCGATGGCGCGCAGTCAGACGCGCCAACGGCGAGGCAAAGATCGTGGAATACTTCGAGCGCGAAAAATGTAATCTGCCCTTTGTACTGGTAACGATAATCGAAGAAGCGATCCCCTTTGATTCCATGACCGGCCACGCACTCGATCTCGGAAACCTCGACCGCGGGGTGCTGGTCGGCAGGACGGCCATGGTGACCGAAAAAGTTATGTTCGGCCGAGATGTAGAGATGACAAATGTCCACGCTCTTGAGAATAACATCGCTCCGGCCCAAGTCATCCGGTCGCTGCGAACTGGCGCGGGCTCTTTGCTTCCTACGTTCCTCCCATGAGCGAAGCGCGCAAGGGGATCGGTGAAGGCCCGGTCATTCGACGACGCGACGACGGGTCGCTCGAGTATCTGCACGACGATCTGACTCGGGAGGAGCCGCTTGAGATCCGGATCGGAGAGAAACTGGTCGCCACGACCATGCGCACCCCGGGCGCGGACGAAGAGCTCGCCGCCGGTTTCCTGGTCACGGAAGGAATGCTCAAAACCGTCGAGGCGATCGAGAGATTTACCCGGCCTGATCATTCAACAAATTCGGAAAATGCGATCACGGTCGTCTTGAGACCAGGCGAGCAACCGGCACTGACGCCGATGCAGCGGCTCGGGACGATCAGCTCCAGCTGCGGTCTTTGTGGACGGACGAACATCGCCGCCATCCGCGATGCTTTTCCAGTTCTTCGGCCGAGTGGCGGACAGCGGCTCGCGATCGAGACACTGCTGAAATTACCGGAGCTCCTGCGCGAGGGGCAGGGAGACTTTGCGCGGACCGGCGGGATTCACGCCGCCGGCCTATTCGATTTTAATGCGCGACCGCTGGTCATCCGCGAGGACATCGGCCGTCATAACGCGGTCGACAAGGTGATCGGGCGCGCGCTGCTGGATCGACAGCATTCGCTTGCCGAAGCAATCCTGATGGTGAGCGGTCGCGCTTCGTTTGAGATCATGCAAAAAGCCTTCGCCGGGGGCATTCCAATCGTGGCGTCGGTTTCCGCGCCATCCGCGCTGGCGATGGATTTCGCGCGCGAGACTGGGCAAACGCTAATCGGATTCTTGCGCCCACCCACGTTCAACATCTACACGCACGTGGAGCGAATCATCCTGCCGGACAGGTAAGCGACCGGAGTTTTTCGCCCGGGGAGGGCGCGCGCCTCGCGCGCCGATTGCGGCGCCCCCGCCGCAATCATTTTGTTGGATTCACCAGAACGAGGGCGAGGCGCACACCCTCGCCAGGACGCTCCGGACCCAACCCGCAGTCAAGAGAACGCTGCTTGTTCGAGATTACTTGGGCGTTTCGTAAGGCGGTTCGTCGGTCGCGATTGGGGTCGTTTGCAATGGTGGATTTACCATGTTGAAAACCAGAGCCCCGACCAGGCCGGCGGCGAAATTAGCCACCAAATAAATCCAGATGTGCGCCCAGCCGACCACGCCCATCATAGTGATGCCGACGGCAACCGCCGGATTAAACGCCCCGCCGGAAATTCCGCCGACAGCGAAGGCGCCGGCCATCACCGTCATACCTATGGCGAGTCCGTAAAAGGAATTGCCGGAAGTTCCCTCAGCGGTGGCTGCATTCAGCACCACGAAAACGAGGGCGAAAGTGAAAAGAAATTCGGCGAGCAACGCGGGTGCGCGAAATGGGACCATGGCGGTGAGCGGATCCAAGCCCTTATGAAAATAATTGACCACCAGCGCTGCCACCGCAGCCGCGGCGATCTGCGCGATGATGTAGGGAATGAAATCGCCGGCATTTAGTTTGCCGCGAATAAGAACGGCCACGCTGACCGCGGGGTTGTAGTGCGCGCCGGAAATATGTCCGCCCGCGTAAATCATGGCCATCAAGACAGCGCCGATCGCGAGCGGCGGAATCACGCCCGCCGGCGTATGGGTGGCGGTCATTCCGATAGTTAAGACCAGGAAAAACGTGCCGATGAATTCCGTAATATATTTCTTCATAATAAGTTGCCCTTTTCAGTGCGTCGTTAGCCGATTTGAGCGGAAAGGCGGGGGCATAGCAAGGCAGGATCGTTCTCTACGGATCTGATAGGCCCGGGAAACTGGACAGGATTTACTGGATTAACGGATTGCAGGATTCCGAAGCCCATTGCGAGTAATCGGCGTAGCGGAATTAGGTCCCCGCGAGAGCTTCGCGCAGGGTCATTGTCTCCTTCACCCGGACGCCGCGCTCGGTTTCTTCAACCGTGGCGCATTCGGTTGCCCGATCGTGCTCGAAGAAGAGAATCCAGTTTTCGGCAGCGGCTCGCGGCAGGAGCTCTCGCTTCTCTTTCAGCGTCTGCAGCGGTCGCACGTCATAGGCCATGATCCAGGGCAGCGGGATGTGCGCGGAACTGGGCAGCAGATCGGCACAGAAGAGGAGCGATCTTCCATTTACCTGCAGGCGCGGCAGCATCATCGCCTCGGTGTGACCAAAGACCGTATGAATCTGCAGGCCGGGCAGTAGCTCGTCCGGGCTCTCTTCGTCGAGGAAGCGCAGCACGCCCGCTTCTTGTAAAGGCTTGATGTTTTCCGCTAAAAAGGACGCCCTTTCTCGTTCGTTAGGCGAGACCGCCCAGTTCCAATGCTGGCGATTGCTCCAGTAGTTGGCGTGGGGAAAGCGCGGACGAATCTTCCCCTCCCCATCCCGGTAGAGCGCGCCGCCACCGTGATCAAAGTGCAGATGGGTCAGGAAGACATCGGTGATCCCGTCAAAAGTGGCGCCGTGTTCCCGCAAGCTTTGGTCGAGCGTCGGGCCGCCTGGCTCGTAGTAGCTGAAGAATTTAGCGTCCTGTTTGTCGCCCATTCCGGTATCGATCAAAATTCGGCGCTCGCCTTCTTCCACCAGCAGGCAGCGCATCGCCCAGGTGCAGAGATTCTTCTCATCCGGTGGGTTTGCTTTCTGCCAGAGACTCTTCGGCACCACCCCGAACATGGCGCCGCCATCGAGTTTAAAATTCCCGGCGTGGATGACCGACAGCTGCATGGTGACGCACCTATCCTACGCGAAGAGGGCCTGCGCCAGCACCTGTTGTAGCGGCGGTCGCTGACCGTCGCAAAAAAAGGGACGAGAAGAATGCGGCGGCCAAAAGCCGCTGCTCCTTGGCCTACGCCGTTAGACGCGCCAAGCCATACCGGGCGTCTAACTGCCTAACGTCCCCAACCAAAGTCCGACGGCGAAAACGATTCCGCCGCCGATGATGACCTGAACGATCGTGTTGAGGAGGGGGGTCTTCATAAATCGCCACCGAATCAGTGCAATCGCGAGCAGTTCGAAGATCACGACGCCGTAGGCAATTCGGAGAGCGACGCTCAGATTGGAAATAAGAAACGGAAGAGTGTGCAACATCCCGCCGATGGTCGTACCGACACCGGTGATCACGCCGCGGCTGATTGGAGCGCCTCGCCCCGTGACCTTGCCATCGTCGGAGAGCGCTTCCGCCAGCCCCATGCTGATGCCGGCGCCAAGCGACGCCGCAAGACCAACAAAGAATGTGCTGCTCGCACTACGGCTCAGGCCGGCCGCGGCAAACAACGGCGCGAGCGTTGAGACCGAGCCATCCATCAGGCCAAGCAGTGCCGGCTGCACTTTCTGCAGAACGAAATCGCGATCGGCGCGGGAGGTATGACGCTTATTCATATAGGAAGTCAGCCGGCGTTCAGGTCAGTCGAGCGAACGCTGCCATCATTCCGTAAACGGGCGACCAGCTCAAAGCGGTCCCGCCCGGCGCAGAATTCGACGTCCGCCGCCAGATCGGGAACCGCCAGAAGACGCCGGCCGTTGCGCGATTGTTTCAGCGCGCCGACTACGTCCGTCTCTTCGAGTTGCCAGGCTTTCAATGCGAGAAGGGCGGAATCAGCTAATTCCAGCTTAGTCTTCGCTCGGAGCGCGGCAATCAACGCGCCCGCCCCGAGCACGTCTTCATAGGCCGCTTCTGCGAATGTTCCTCCGCAGATAAGCAGAAGTTTGGCGGGCGAACTCGCCAAAACTGCCCGGGCCGTTGCGGAAAGATTCAAGAACGCGCTAACGAAAATGTTTCGGGCTTTGCGACAGGACATCAGCGCGCGCGTCCCGTTCGTCGTCGTCATGGCGACTTCGCGTCCTCCGATCCGCTCCTGGGTGAACTCGCGCGGCGAATTACCGAGATCGAAGAGAGTTCCATCCTGCGCGCGAATGCGCAGGCCGCCACGCTCACCGGCCAGGAGCAGCCCAGGTGCGGACCTCTTCAGCGCAAGCGCGTCCTCGATTTCCGCGACGGGAAAAATTCCGGAGGCACCGTTCCCCAACGCGGTCACCATGCTTGAGGTCGCGCGCAGAACGTCAAAAACGACGCAGACGACTTCGCTCAGGTCGCGTGTTGAGAGCGCTTCGAACTCCGCGGGAGTGAAGAGAACCTCAACATCAGTCATTCCCCTGGACGCTACCGAGATTTTCCGCGGCGGGAACCGGAAGCTCACGCGGCGTTGCCACCAGCAGTGACGAGCGGCTGGGCTGCCATTGATAGCCGAAAGAAAAGTCCAGCTGCGGCGGCTTGGTTTCGGCGTAGGCCTTCATCAGGTCGGGTTGCGGAAATTCCTTGAAGACGTTGATCGGCCCGGAGTAGCGGCCGTAGAGCTGGAGGGTCCAATCCTGGACGGAGAACAACCGATAAGGAATGCCTGATTCGTCCTGCAAAATCAGATCGCTGTTGTGCAGGATGAAATCGCGCACGGTATCGAAGTTGTTCCGGTGCATCAGGTAAGAGGCGGCTTTGAGCAGACTGACCCCGCGGCCCTGTTGCTGGCAGAACTTGAGGAAACCGGAATTTTGTTTGATCGCCCAATCGGCCAGGTCAGTCGTGAAATAGTAAAGCGTCTGTGTCGCCGCCGTTTGTTCCGTGCTGAAGACGATTCGAATGCCGTGGGTGGTTTTTTTGGTCTCGTTGGTGAAGTTGCCGCTGGCGTCGAGATACACCGGGATGACCGATTTAATGCGACAGTTGGTGCGGGCGAGGAAGACATAGAGGATCGGGAGGGTTCCGCTCAGTTTCGACCGCGCCAGGTCGGTCTTCATGTTCTTGGTGATGAAAAAGCTCCAGTCCAGCGACGATTCAATGCTTGTTCGCAGGTTCGTTAGGGCAAAGTCCAGCTCTGGCGGAGGAATGGTCTCCAGGTCGGGGATGGTGCCAACCGGCTCAGTCCCACAAAGGATGTAGGTCGGCGAGTTGGGAAAGAAGGCGCTGGCGTAAAGGAAGTCGGGGCCGCTGAACATGTAAAAAAGCGGCTCGTGCGAAGTGAGGTTTTCCGGCAGGGCCTGCTCGCGCCAGGCCACGATTTTTGCGTGCTGCGTCGACTCGAAGCGCGCCCATTGCTTGTCGAACTCCTGGGCATGCCGCCTCCACGCGGGGGTAGAGCCTTCTGCCGCGAGCGGCGTTCCTTCAACGGAAAGACCGGCCAGAAAACGCGCGGTTGCGTTCGGCGTAAGGGAATCCTCGGCCGGCTGTTGGGTCTCGGCCGGCGCCGGTCCCAAATCTTGAGCGGCCGTCGCAAGGACGCCGAGGACGAGGAATCCGAAGGTCAGCGCGGTTTTGCGGAGTGGTTCGATGATCGAGCTGCGGCGATGCTGGATTCCAGTACTCCCGACCCCGACGCTGCCGTTAGGGCGGTGTTGCTCCGGCGGGAGGAGCGGGAGTGCCTGGCGCAGGAGCAACGGCCGCCTTTTTCTTGGCGGCAGCAGCCGCGGCTGCTTCGGCGAGCGCCGCATCCACGCTGGTCGCTTCGGTCGGACGAATCGTGTGGTAATAGTTGTTCGACTTGGCGAGGTCATCTTTGCGCAGAAGGAGATTGTTGAAACGTTCGCGCGTGCTCAGCTCGAAGACCTTGTCCATTTTGATTGCCTCGAAGGGACAAACTTCGACGCAGATCTGACAGGACATGCAGACCGAGATGTCGATGTCGAAGGTTCTGGGATAAAACTGCGGTTTGCTGAGGTAATCGGGTTTCTTGTCCTCGCTCTTAACAATGTAGATGCACTGCGGCGGGCATTCTTTCTCGCAAATCTTGCAGGCGACGCAGCGCAGGCCGGCATGCTCATCCTCACCATCGAAAACGAGGAACGGGAAATTACGATAGTTTTCAGCGAGAGGAACACGTTCTTCCGGATATTGGACGGTGGTGAGTCGGTCTTGTTCGAAATAGCTGCCGACAAAATTACGCGCCGTCGCCGCCATGCCTTTCAGGATTCCGGTGCCGATCATCGCTTGGTCAATCTTCTAGAAAGTCCGGCGTTTTTACAGGAAAAGTTTTACCGCGGATTTCGCGACTATTGAACCTGGCTCGATCAGGATGCGGACAAGATTTTTTACCGCGGATTACGCGGATCAACGCGGATTTTTGCAGAAGAACTCAACCACGAATGGACACGAATACACACGAATGAGGCGGAGATCTGTTGCCCGTCACGATCTTCGTGTCGATTCGTGTTCATTGGTAGTTACTCTGGCCGTGTTCCGTCGTGACCTTGTGCGCTTGCGTGAGGCTTTTCGGGTTCCAATCGTGATAGAGACAAGATTCTTTACCGCGGATTACACGGATTAACGCGGGCTTTTTTGCTGAAGAATTTGACCACGAATATACCCGAATGGGGCAGAGATCTGCCGCCCGTGACGGGGCAGGTACAATATTCGTGTTCATTGGCGGTAGCTCCCACTGTGGCTCGTTGTGCTTCACTCTTTTCCTAATCCGCGTTAATCCGCGTAATCCGCGGTTAAAGCAGATCAGCGATCGACTTCGCCCATGACGATGTCGATGCTGCCGAGGATAACCATAACATCGGCCACGGTGTGGCCGAGGCACATGTCTTCGAGGAGGGTCAGATTGATGAAACTCGGGGGACGCACCCGGTAGCGGTAGGGATTCGCCGTTCCATCACTGATTAAATAGAAACCGAGCTCGCCCTTCGGACCTTCGATGCGTCCGTAAGCCTCACCTGCAGGCGGACGAAAGGCGCGCGCTTTCACCTTCGGATTCATGATCGGGCCGGGCTGAATTCGATCGAAGGCCTGTTTTAATATGTCGATGCTCTCGCGCATTTCGAGCGCGCGCATCATCAGGCGGTCGTAGCAATCGCCGTGGTCGCCTAACGGAATGCGAAACTTAAAAGAGGGATAGAGGCCGTAGCCG
Source organism: uncultured Verrucomicrobiae bacterium (assembly GCA_963746035.1). Lineage (GTDB taxonomy): Bacteria > Verrucomicrobiota > Verrucomicrobiia > Chthoniobacterales > UBA10450 > JBBRDU01. Next base: position 602,179 of record CAVUZN010000004.1, read on the forward strand.
TCAACCTTGCGAAGGTCATAATTGACTCCCGAGGCGCGCAAAATTGGACCGGTTAGGCCGGCGCTGGTCGCGAGCTCGGCTGAGACCTTGCCGACGTTCTGGGTCCGCGCCATCACGATCTCGTTGGTCAGGATCAACTGCTCGAATTCGTCGAGAAAGGCTGGAAAGCGGTCCACCATCTGACGGGCGGCCCGCAGCCATTCGGCCGTGGGATCGACCCGGCAGCCACCGAAGCGCATGTAGTCGCACATCATGCGTGAGCCGGAGAGCGATTCGAAAAGATCGAGAATCTTTTCCCGCTCACGGAAAGCGTACATCAGCGGTGTGCCCCACGCGCCCATGTCGCTGAGGAGAAAGCCAAGGAGCGAGGCGTGATTTTGCAGACGGGTCAGTTCGGCCAGAATGACGCGCAGATATTCGGCGCGCTCCGGCACTTCGATCCCGGCCAGTTTCTCCACCGAGAGGGCGTAGGCCCAGTTGTTGGTCATCGAACAGAAGTAATCGAGCCGGTCGGTGTAAGGCATCGACCCTAGATAACTGGTGCTCTCTCCGATCTTCTCGTGGTTGCGATGGAGATAACCGAAGACAGGTTTGAGTTTGCGCACCACTTCGCCGTCCAGTGCCACGTTCATGCGGAAGACACCGTGGGTTGATGGGTGCTGCGGCCCCATCGAAATCTCGAGCAGTTCGCCTTCGAGCCGGGAACTCATCGGCGGTGGCGCCTGCTCTAGTTCCCGATAGCCGGTTGCGCTCATGGGACCTAAACCAAAATCGGTAACCACGAATGGACACGAATAGACACGAATGTTCCTGAATTCAGTTGGTTCGTGTTCATTCGTGTGAATTCGCGATTACTTCTGCTCTGTCGGATTTGTTAGGGCTTCCGCTCCGTCCGCTTGGGGGCGCGGCGCGTAATGCTGTTTCGCGCGTTCCAGCACGTCGTCGTGTGGAGTTGGCTCGTATTCGAAGTCATCGGGTTCAACGTAATCTTTCCGCATCGGATGATCGGTGAACTCGTCCCACATCAGAATGCGGCGCAGATCGGGGTGCCCGGTAAATTTCACGCCGTAGAGATCGAAAATCTCGCGCTCCTGGAATTCAGCGCTGCGCCAGATTGGCGTTAACGACGGGACTTCCGCCCGATCGGTCCGGTTACCCGTGCGCATCCGAATGATCACCGGCCCGTGCTTCCGGCTCATGGAGTAGAGGTGGTAGACGACCTCCAGGTAGCCCGGGACATTTTCTTCGGTGGCCTGGTCCACCTCCTTTTCGATTCCGTCGACCACCATCTTCACCTTTGCGACCTTCTTGATCTTGCGGTCCAGCCAATCGACGCCGGTAACATTCGAGCAGAAGTCGAGGCGCAGTTCGGTGTCATTGCGAAGGAATTTCGCGACCGCGAGCCCGTACTGATTATCAATGAGGAGCGAGCGCTGCTGCGAAGGGCTTCCGTTAGCAATGGTCTCGACGGTTCCGCCGGGGACAGCCGCTTGGATGCGATCTTTGATCTGTTCGAGCGTTTCCATCGAACCTTGTTCAGCCGCGGATGAACACAGATCGGCAAAGATGATTTTGAATCGAGCTTCCCGAATCCGTGTTCATCTGTGTGAATTTGTGGCTAGGAAGTTTTCGTCTCCCGTTCGATCGCTGGCGGACGGAAGACCGCAGGGTTCAACGACGGTTCCAGATCGTGCGCGCCGAACGCTGGCACGGGAAATTCGCTCGGCTGATTCTCCCGAAGATGGTCCGCCTTGTTACCGCCGCTCAGCTTTTGTCCGTCGATTTTGTGCTGCAGTTCCATGAAGGCATGCAGCAATGCCTCCGGACGAGGCGGACAGCCCGGAATGTAAACGTCGACCGGAATGAAACGGTCGATTCCTTTGAGGACGTTGTAGCCTTGTTTGAAAGGACCGCCGGAAATGGCGCAGGCGCCCATGGCGATGACGTATTTAGGATCCGGCATCTGGTTATATAGCCTAACGACTTGTGGCGCCATTTTCTTGGTCACAGTCCCGGCGACGATCATCAGGTCAGCCTGCCGCGGGGAAGGTCGGAAAACCTCGCCGCCGAAGCGGGCCAGGTCGTAGCGCGAAGCGGCGGTGGCGATCATTTCGATCGCGCAACAGGCGAGGCCGAACTGCAGGGGCCAGATCGAGTTACGCCGGCCCCAGTTATATAAATCCTGCACCGATGTCACCCAGATCCCCTGTTTCTGCAGCTCGCTGCGCAATCCTTCGTCCAGTGCTTCCTTCATCGCGGTTGCTTTAACGCTCCCACTCCAGGCAGCCTTTACCCCAGGCCCAGACCAGGCCTTCGACCAGAAGAAGAAGGAAAATGAGAATGCCGACGAAGGCGCCAAATGGAAGACCGGTAAAGGCGACCGCAAACGGCACCAGGAAAACCGCTTCCACGTCGAAGATCAGGAAGATGATGCAATAGAGATAATATTGAGAATGAAATTGAACCTGGGCGTCGCCTAACGATTCCATGCCGCACTCGTAAGTGGCATTCTTTTCCGGGCCGGGCTTGGGCGGCTGAAAGAAGCGGCGCCAGAGCCAGGCCAGGCTCAGCGGAGCGAGCGGGAAGACGAGGGCCACGCCGCAAAAGAGTACGATAATCAGATACGGGTCCGGTTTCGTCACAGACACCTAAACATGATCATAATTCTGGCGAATGAGAAGACTTCTTCGGCGGTTCTGGTGGCACGCTTTAAGGATCTGGCATTTTCCCTTCTAAAACGGCCTTGATTAAAAATCCCGCTCTCGCTTTTCTCGTCTGCGGTGACCGGTGAGTCATTCGATCAAATCTTCGTCCGGGCAAAAGCGTATGGCCTTGGCTTTGTCGCGGGCGGGCCCGATTGGCTGGTGCAGGTCGTCTCTGCGCTGATCAATATCAGCGCCGTCCTCGTCGTTTTTCTCGCGCTTTTCGCCCTGATTTCCGTGCTGGAGCGCAAGATCCTCGGCCGGATCCAGAATCGCTACGGACCCAATCGGGTGGGCCCGTTCGGTCTGCTCCAACCGGTTGCCGACGGAATTAAAATGCTGATCAAGGAAGACGTTGTGCCGTTCCGCGCCGACAAAGTGATGCACTTTATCGCGCCGCTTCTCACCGTGCTGGCCGCGGTGCTTGGCTTGGCGATCATTCCTTACGGACGCAACATGACGCCGCTCGCCATCGATGGCGGCATCCTCTTCTTTTTCGCGGTCGGTTCCACCACCGAGTTGGCTGTGTTCATGGCGGGCTGGGGGAGCAACAATAAGTTTTCCATGCTCGGCGCCATGCGCGCGATCGCCCAAATGGTCAGCTACGAGCTGCCACTCATCGTTGCTGTTCTGCCGGTAGTGATGATTGTCGGGTCGCTTTCGCCCGATGCCATGGTCGCGGCGCAGGACGGCTGGCATTTTGGAATCGTCCCGCGCTGGTTTGTCCTGACCCCGTGGGGGTTCACGGCCTTTCTTCTCTTTTTCATCTCCGGCCTGGTCGAATCAAACCGAACGCCGTTCGATGTCCCGGAAGGCGAATCGGAGATCGTCGCCGGTCACATGACCGAGTATTCGGGTTTCAAATACGCGAACTTTTTTATGGCCGAATATCTCGGCATGTTTGCGATCAGCGGCCTGGCCGTGACCCTCTTTCTCGGAGGCTGGCACGCTCCGCTGCGCGCACTGGCGATTGTCCCGTCCTGGATCTGGTTCTTCGGCAAGCTCTCCGTCCTCTTGCTGACTTTCATTTGGGTGCGCGGAACCCTTCCGCGCAGCCGGGTCGATCAGGTGATGAATTTTGCCTGGAAATTCATACTGCCGATGTCCTTTGCTGTCGTCCTCGCGGCCGCGATCTGGCATTACGCCGCCGGCGGCTGGCGCGGCTGGCTCTACTCGCTCGTCTTTCTTGTCTTCGTTTACGTTATTCTTTCTCTGGTGCTGGAGACGCGCCGCCGGTTTGCGCCGCGCACCTATCGTTACGCGGAATGAACACGGGCGCCTTTGTCATTGTTGCCGCGATTGTCCTGGCGGGAAGCCTGGCCGCGGCGACGATGCCTCGCCTGATCCATGCCGCGCTCTGTTTGGTGGCGGCTTTCGTTGGGCTGGCCGCCCTCTTCTTTGTTCTCGGCGCCGAGTTTGTCGGCCTCGTCCAAATTTTTGTCTATGTCGGCGCCGTCGCGGTGCTGGTCGTGTTCACTATTTTGCTGACCCGGCGCTCGGTTAACGAGCGCGATCCGTTCAACTGGCTGGGCACGTTCGTGGCGGTGGCGGTTTTCGGGGGACTGGCCTGGTCGGTGATGAAGACGAGCGGAATCTGGGGCGCGCCGCCGGCGGTTTCCGCCCTGACCGTGAAGCAAATCGGAACCGCTCTGATGACGCAGTATCTCTGGCCCTTGCAATGTGTCGGCGTCATTCTGACCGCGGCAATGATCGGCGCGCTGATCATCGTGGCGGAAGACAGGAAATGATCAGCCAGTTTAGATTCCATATCTTAAGATGCATATTTCGTTAGGCCTTATCCTCGTCGTCTCCTCGGCCTTGTTTAGCATAGGGCTGTTGGCCGCGCTCAGCCGGCGACACGCCATTTTCATGCTCATCGGGATCGAGCTGATGCTGGCGGCCGCCAACCTGAACTTCGTTGCCTTCTGGCGATTCAATCCGGCCGAGACCAATCCGCATGGCGTCATAATCGCTCTCTTCTCGATTGCCATCGCCGCGGCGGAGGCCGCTGTCGGTCTGGCCCTGGTCATCGCCGTCTATCGCCATTACCGCAGCACCAACGTCGATCGTCTGACCCAACTGAAGGGATAACAACTATCCGCGCAGACCCGTGACCGCCCTCGTTTTGCAATATCTCTGGATGATCCCGGCGGCGCCGCTGCTGGTTTCCGTCGCCATCCTCGGCTTCTGGTCGCAGCAACGAAGGCTCGCGGCGATCGCCGCAATCGGCGGGCAAGTGGTTGCCCTGATCCTCTCGCTCTCTGCCTTCCTGGCCACCCTTGGCGCGCCGGGCTTTCGCTCCATTCACAATTTTACCTGGTTTGTGGTCGGGGAATCGCCGCTCCGGCTGGGCTGGGTGCTCGATCCGCTGGCGGCCGCAATGCTGTTGATGATTTCGTTCGTTAGTCTGCTGATCTTCGTCTTCAGCGTCGGCTACATGGCGGAGGACCGAAACTTCAGCCGCTTCTTTGCTTACCTCTCCTTTTTCACGGCCGCCATGCTCGGCGTTGTGATCGCGAACAGTTTGCTTCTTCTTTTTATTTGTTGGGAACTGGTTGGACTCGCTTCCTATCTTTTGATCGGCTTCTGGATCGAAAAACCAGGCGCGGCCGCCGCGGCGAAGAAGGCTTTCATCACCACCCGCATCGGCGATATCGGATTCTTTCTCGGCCTGCTCTGGCTCTATCATCGCAGCGGCACCCTTCTCTTTTACGACGGCGGACACGGTTGCCTGGAAGCAAGCGCCCTCGCCCTCACCGGCGCGGCAGCCGGTTCAATCGCTTTGCTGATCTTCTGCGGCGCGATGGGCAAGTCTGGGCAATTTCCGCTGCACGTCTGGTTGCCCGACGCGATGGAAGGTCCAACTCCCGTCAGCGCGCTGATCCACGCCGCCACCATGGTTGCCGCCGGCGTGTTCCTGGTCGCGCGCGTCTATCTGCTTTTCGAGCAGAGTGCGGTCAACGGTGTCACGCAGTCACTCAGTGTGGTCGTCTGGGTCGGCGTCATCACCGCCCTGATGGCGGCGCTGATTGCCGTCGCGCAGATGGATATCAAGCGAATCCTGGCCTATTCCACGGTTTCGCAGCTCGGGTTGATGATGGTTTCGTTAGGGGTGGGCGGCTGGCCCGCCGGCATCGTTCACCTGATCGCGCATGGTTTCTTTAAGGCACTGCTTTTTCTCGGGTCGGGATCGGTCATCCACGGCTGTCACGGTGAGCAGGACATCCGCGCTATGGGCGGTTTGCGCAAAACCATGCCGGTGACTTTTGCCACCTACGCGATCGGAATGATGGCATTAAGCGGCGTGCCGCTGATTTTTTGCGGCGGTTGGTCAAAGGAAGGCGTGCTCGAAGAGATCGGACACTGGCCGGCTTCCCCCTGGCCGTGGACGCTTATGTTGTTAGGCGTGGTCTTGACCGCGTTCTACATGACGCGCCAGGTCATTTATGTTTTTTTCGGCACCGCTGGTTCTGCTTCAGCGCGCTCGCACGAATCGCCGCTGATCATGCTGTACCCGTTGCTGATCCTGGCCGCGGCGACGATCCTTTTGAGCGCGGTCATGTCTGCGGCCTGGCCATGGTTAAACGGGTATCTGGCTAACGACCCCGTAAAACTTAATTGGAATGACCTGTTCTCGCGCTCGATGGTCATTTCGTTCGCGCTTGTTCTTATCGGAATGGGCGCGGCCTGGTTCATCTACGCACGTCGGCGCGCGCCGGAATCTGATCCGATCGAAGACCGCAACCCGGGGCTGTTCCGGTTTTTAAATGAGCGGATGTGGCTGGACGATCTTTACGAAACGACCGTCCAGGCGGGCGCGCATTTACTGGCGCGTTTGGCAGATTGGATGGATCGCAATTTCTGGGACGGGCTCGTTACGCTGGCTGCCGGAGTTGGTCGATGGTTAGGCATCACCACGCGCGCGCTTGATGAGCGTGGGATCAACGTGGGCGTAGAGGGAGCCGCCGCCGGTGCGCGCGGGATTGGACGCCTGATGGCGGGCGCGCACTCCGGACGGATCCAGGCCTATCTGGCGGTAGTCGCAATCGGCGCGCTCGCCCTTCTTTTTTTCTTCGCATGGCTGGCTTGATTACCTTCTTCATCTTCATTCCGCTGGTCGGCGCGCTGGTTCTTTACCTTGGCCGGCCGCGCGACGCGCGTTTGGTCGCGCTCATCTTCGAGGCGCTGGCTTTCTTCTATCTGCTTTTGATCTGGCAGAAGATGGACCTGGGGTCCGGAGGGCTTCAGTTAGTCGAGCATCATCGCTGGATTCCCACCCTGGCGGCCGAGTACACGCTCGGCGTGGATGGATTGAGTTTGCTGCTGCTTTTGCTGACCACGCTGCTTTTCCCCTTTGCGTTGCTCGCGCAACGAGGCAGCCGTGGCCTTTGCGCGCTCATGCTGGTGATGCAGACCGCGCTTTACGGAACATTCACCGCCCAGAGTTTCGTTCTTTGGTTCCTCTTTTATGAGATGAGCCTGATTCCTGCCTTTCTCCTCATCCGAGTCTGGGGCGGAGCAAAACGCGATCGCGCTTCGACTAAGTTCTTTGTTTATACCTTTCTCGGCAGCGTCGCGATGTTGTTAGGCTTCCTGGGACTCTACCTGGAGCGGCACACCTTCGAATTCCGCGGTCTCCTCATGCTGCAACAGGGCTCGCCGCTTCCGCCGCTGATCGGATGGATTTCGTTTATCGGAATCCTGCTTGGTTTGGCGGTGAAGGTGCCGCTCTTTCCATTTCATACCTGGCTGCCCGACGCCTACGAGACGGCGCCGATCGGCGTTTCCATGGTTCTCACGGGAGCGTTGTCGAAGATGGGCGTTTACGGGCTGCTGCGCTTCGTCTTGCCGTTCTTTCCGGATCAATTGCGCGTGGCCGGTCCCTGGCTGCTCGGCCTGGCCGTTTGTTCGATTCTCTTCGCCACGCTGGCAGCGTGGGCCCAGCAGGATTTGAAACGGATGATGGCCTACCTGTCGATTAACCACCTCGGTTATTGCCTCCTCGCCATCTTCGCCGTCGGCGCGTCTTCCAACCGACTCATGGTCGAAACGCAGGCGGCCTTGAGCGGCGTCTTCGCCCAAATCTTTAATCACGGAATCACTGCGGCTGCCCTCTTTTATTATGTGGGCCTGCTCGAGCAACGCCGCGGCGCGCGGAACCTCAACGATTTCGGCGGCCTGATGCAACGCACCCCGCTCCTTTGCGGATGGATGAGCGTCGCAATGTTTTCGTCTCTCGGCTTGCCCGGGCTGAACGGGTTCATCGGCGAATTCCTGATCTTCCGCGGAGCCTTCCCCCTCGCCACGGCCTTTACGGTGGCGGCCGTTTTCGGTCTGTTGATTACCGCGATTGTCTTCCTGCGCGCGATGCAGGGTCTCTTTAGCGGCCCGCTCCTGCCAGCCTGCGAAACCCTGCCTGATCTGCTGCGGCGCGAATGGTTCGTGGTTGTGCCGGTAACGCTCCTGATGTTCGCGGTGGGGATCGCGCCGCAGTTTCTCTTCAATCTCTTTAATACCACGGTGGCGCAATTGGCGCATGCCATCGTCTGATCGCCGCATGCGACCTAACGAATTCCTGATTCTCCGCTGCGCATGATCGCCTGGACGATTTATTGCACATTGGCCGGAGCCGTCCTGGTCGTGGTCCTGCCGTCGCGCTGGGCCCGTGCGCTCGCCCTCTTCACGGCCCTCGCCGGACTGGCCATCAGTGGCGCGGGATTTTTCTCTGGCACAGTCGAGTGGGGCCACTTTAACACCATCGTAAAAATTCCCTGGGTTCCCGCGCTCGGGATGAATTACCAGCTGGCGGTCGACGGCATCAGCCTCACTCTCTGCCTGGTCACTGGCATTACCGCGGCCGCCTCGGTGCTTTTTTCCTGGGACGTCGAGGAGCGACCTAACGAGTTCTTCTTCTGGCTGCTCCTGGTGGTGGGCGGATCTTACGGCGTTTTTTTAAGCGCGGATCTCTTTCTCTTTTTTGTTTTTTATGAGCTGGTCATCATTCCAAAATATTTCCTGATCGCGACCTGGGGCTCGACCAACCGGGAGTATGGCGCGATGAAGCTGACGCTTTATTCCTTTTTCGGGGGCGCACTCGTTTTCATCGGCCTGGTCGCAACCTATGTGGCAGCAGGACAGATGGGCAGTAGTTCTCCGCTCGATCTGACCCTGCTGACCCATCTGCGTTTCCCGGTCGGTCTGCAAATGTGGGCGTTTCCTCTTCTCTTTTTGGGTTTCGGTGTGCTCGCCGGCCTTTGGCCGTTTCATACCTGGGCGCCGACCGGTCACGTCGCCGCCCCGACCGCCGGTTCCATGCTGCTGGCCGGGATCGTCATGAAACTGGGTGCCTACGGAGCCCTGCGCGTGGCAATGAATTTATTTCCGGAAGGATTCGCCGCCTGGCGCGGCGTGATCGCTGTCCTTGCCGTGATCGGGATCATTTACGGCGCGGCGGTGGCACTGCGCCAGCAGGACCTTAAGTTTGTCATCGGTTATTCCAGTGTCAGTCACATGGGATTCGTCATGCTCGGTCTCGCCGCGGGCAGCCTGCTCGGCTTGGACGGGGCGGTCCTGCAGATGTTTTCGCATGGCGTGATCGGTGCACTCCTCTTCGCCATTGCCGGCCGCATGATTTATCCGCGAACGCACACGCGGGATCTCGACTCGTTAGCCGGAATGAACTTGAGCACGGCTCTTCCCTTCGCGGCGACGGCTTTCGTCCTGGCCTCGGCGGCCTCCATGGGAATCCCGGGCTTTAGCGGCTTCGTCGCCGAAATTACGGTCTTGCTGGGCACGTGGCAGAGTTATCCCCTGGCTGCGCTGATCACGGGTGTGGGAATGGTTCTGGTTGCGGCTTTCACCTTGCGGGCGCTGCGAAAGGCATTCTTCAGCGGGCGCTCCGCCAGCACCGCCGCCGCCCTCGCGTTGCCGCCGATCACCTTGGCGGAAAAGCTCGGCACCGGCCTGCTTCTTCTTGTCACCGTCGGGGCCGGGGTTTACCCGCAATTCCTGCTCGATCGGATCCATCCGGCCTTGCACGACTTCCGCATCTTTCATCTCTAGGACGGAACGTGGACTACCTCGAGCTGCTCAAACTGGCATCCCCCGAAGCGATTGTGGTCGCGGCCGCCCTGGTCGTCCTGAGTCTGGGCCTAACGATTGAAAAAAGTGCGAATTATTGCACCTTCTTCGCCGGACTGGGGCTGATCGGCGCGATGGTTGCCATTCATTATCTTCCGGCCAATGGCCTCGCCGGCGGCCGCATGCTCGTTGTCTCTCCGCTGGTTTCGCTCTTTCAGCTGGTGACGCTGTGGCTGGCCTTGTTCGCGGTTCTGCTCGGGCATTTTCAAGAGCGCCGCGCGCACTATGCCGAATATCTGGCGATGCTCCTTTTCGCTACCGTCGGACTTTTGCTGCTCACCAGCGCGGAAGAATTTCTCCTTATCTTTATCGGGCTCGAGCTAACCGGTCTCTCGCTTTATCTCCTGACTGCTTTTGATAAGACCGATTCCAAGTCCGCGGAGGCCGGCCTGAAGTATTTCCTTTTCGGTGCTGCGGCCAGCGCCTTTACGCTTTTTGGGATCAGCCTGGTTTACGGAATGACTGGTACGACTCAACTCGACCTTGTTGCCGGCAAGATCGTGGCAGGGCCTGTCTCGCCCTTATTGTTGGTGGGGATCGTTCTGACGCTCGTCGGCTTCCTCTTCAAAATTGCCGCTGCTCCTTTTCATCTCTGGGCGCCCGATGCCTATCAGGGCGGGCCTGTGATCTCCGCCGGATTCATCGCCTCTGCGTCGAAAGTGGCTTCCTTCTTCGTTTTAGGGAAGATCGTGCTGATCGGTTTCGCTCCCTTGAGCGGAGGCGCCGCCTGGCATGGCTTCGTGGCGGGATGGAAGCCGGTGTTCGCCGCCGTTGCCTGCGCCTCCATCCTGCTGGGAAGCCTGGTGGCGCTGGTGCAGACGAACCTGCGGCGGCTTCTCGCCTATTCAGCGGTCGCACACGCCGGCTACACTTTACTGGGACTGATCGCGGGCGGGCGCGACGGATTCAGTGCGGCCTTGTTCTACTTGACCACCTACGCGTTCACTTTGTTAGGCGCGTTTGGCGCCATCGAAGTAGTTCAGCGGACGAGCGGAGCAGCCGACCTGCGCGATTTGAAAGGCCTGCGCCGGACTTCGCCTGTGCTGGCCGCCTGTCTGACCGTCTTTCTCTTGTCGTTAGCCGGACTGCCGCCGCTGCCGGGTTTTATTGGAAAATTTTACCTTTTTAGCGCACTCCTTGGTTCGGCCAATTCCGCTTCGCTGGTCTGGTTGGTTGCGCTGGCGCTGCTCGGCAGCCTCGTTTCGCTTTACTATTACTTAATGGTGTTGAAGGCGATGTTGGTGGACAACGACGCGAACGATCAGAACCGGCCACGCGCAGTCGGGGCAACCGTTCTCGTGTCCGCCCTGGCTCTCGTCGTATTGTTTTTCGGTCTCTGGCCGACGGGGCTCGTCCAACGCATCGTTAGCGCGATGTCCTAAGGCCAGCGGTTCTATCTGCCTAAACCTGTTTGGCTTGACCTGCCGGAACGTCGCCGGAGAAGATGGGTCATGAAACTTCTCCGAATTCACTCCCACGTTGTGATCGCGGCAACCTGTTGCCTCGTTCTTTCAATCTTGAGCACGACCGGCCGCGCGCAATCGAGCGCGACCACTCAACCGCAAACTGCGACCACGCCGACTCCCGCGGTTGCGACCAGTCCGGTGGCAGCGCCTTCCGGGCAGCCGAGTGAGGCCGAGATGATGAAAATGATGGCGGAAATGGGCAAGGTCGGGCCTAACCACAAGCTGCTGGCGGACACCGCCGGCTCATGGACTTACACGGTTAAAATGTGGATGAACGGCGACACCAGCGCCAAGCCGATGGAATCAAAAGGCACCGCCACCCGGAAGATGACGATGGATGGCCACTATCTGACCGGCGATTACCTCGGCAAAATGGAAATGCCCGGTCCTGACGGCAAAATGAAGAGCATGGCCTTCCACGGCGTCGGAGTTGAAGGCTACGACAATGCTAAACAGAAGTTTGTCACTTCCTGGATCGACAGCATGGGCACCGGCATCATGTATGCGGAAGGAACGTGGGATGATGCAACCAAGTCATGGACCTACAACTCCGAGATGACGCCTTTCCCGGGGATGAAAATGCAAGTTCGGGAAGTGGTTAAACTCGCCGACAAGAACCACATGACCCTGGAGTGGTACGAGAACGCCGGCCAGGGCGAACGGAAGACGATGGAGATCAATTACACGCGCGCGGGCAAGCACTAGCGCAAGCGCGTCTTTTTTGCGGGCAGACGGAGCGATCCGTCTGCCCTTTTTTTTGAAACCGGCAAGGCATCCGATCTTCGGCGCGGCCGCGTTGTTCTCTTACGAACTAAAACTTCACAACTCAGAAAGGGATTTATGGCAACGAGACGTGACGAATTGATCGATTGGATGAACGACGCCTACGCAATGGAGCGCGGGCTGGAAGTGATGCTGCGCAAGCAGTCGGAGAACGAAGAGGTGCATCGCGCGGTGAGAGAGCGGGCGCGGATCCATCTGGATGAAACGGCCGAACATGCGGAAAGGCTGGCGCGGTGCCTGCAAACCCTCGGCACAACCCCATCGGCGGTGAAAAGCGGCGGCAGCCAGATCATGGAAATGGGCAAAGGTTTGCTGACTAAGTTCAGTCGCGATGAGCGGATCAAAGATTTCCTGGCCGCCTACGGTGCGGAATATTTTGAAGTCGGCTGCTATAAATCGTTAATCGCCGCCGCCCGCGCCGCCCGCGAAGAAGAGATCGTTCCGCACCTCGAAGCGAATCTCCGCGAAGACAAAGCCATGGCGGAGTGGCTGGACATGAATATCGATGGGGTGACGCGCGAATATCTCTTCAAGGCGGCGACGCCGGCCGAGACGAGCGCGGCCTAACCCCGGTGCCGGGAAAGGGGGCGAGACGAAGCTCGTCTCCTTTTGCCTAACTATCCGCGCCGCAAAAGCCGGCGATTGGTAAAGAAGTGCGTGGCGAAGCCAGCCGCGAAGATGCCCATGCCTATCTTCGCGTTGAGGGTGATGGCGATCGCCAATACCGCAACAGCGAACATCCAAATGAAGGTTTCGCCGAAAAAGGCCTGGGCCCAGCGCGGAGTCGCCCCGCCCGCGGGAAGGCGTGGAATCAGCGACGGCCAAAAGCGCGGAACGGTTTTTAAGTAGGCCTGGTAGGATCCGCCCTGCGTCTCGGTTAAGGTCGCCTCTTCGCGGAAGATCAGGCGGTAAACAAAGATCCAGTTGGCCAGGACCAGCCAAACCAATCCAGCCGTGCTCGCCAGCAGGCCAACTCCCGCCGCCATCGGCAGACTGGCGAAGTAGAGCGGGTTGCGCGTAAAACGGAAAGGACCGTCGGCGAGCAAGGTGTCGGAATGCTGCTGCGGATCGTGCACGATGTCGCTGCGCAGGAAGGCGGCAGCCCAGGTGCGCAGAGCGGCTGCGCCGAATACGAGTAACGCCCCGAGGAGCAGGGCGAGACGGGTGAATAACCGTGGATCAGCCTCCGGCGCCAAGCAGTGTCGAAGCTGATTGATGAAAGACTGACCCGGCGAAAGCGAAAATCCAATCGCGTAAATGGCGGCGATGATCCAGAACCGCCGCCCGAACTCGAACTTGGTCGCCTCCATTTGTCCTGGGCGAGGGTAGCGATCGCACAATCAAGCTGACGAGAGCCAAATCACGGCGGCTGAAAGATTGTCTCAGCGGTTCGCGTATGAAGAATCCGGAGGCATCTTCTGCTTCCGCGAATGCCGCCATCCTCGAATACGATCGCTCCCCTCGAAGGCAGGATCGATCCACGTTTCGAGCATCGGCAGCGACAATCCGGCCTCGATCTGCTGCGCGCCGTCGCCATCCTGATCGTCGTTACTTATCATGCCGGGCTTTTTGGTTTTGCCCTGCCCGGGAAAATTCACCGCTTCGGCTGGGTCGGCGTCGACCTCTTCTTTGTCCTCAGCGGGTATCTGATCGCCGGTCAATTGTTAGGCTGTCTCCAGCGAGAGAGCCACCCCGGCTATGGTCGATTCTTTGCCCGCCGCGCGCTCCGGATCATGCCGGCCTACTTTGCGGTGCTCGCCATTTACTTCGCGCTTCCCATGCTGCGCGAATACCCGACCATTTCGCCGCTCTGGAAATTCCTGCTCTCGGTTCAGAACATAAACCTGACCGGGGGCACCAGTTTTTCTCATGCGTGGTCGCTCGCAATTGAAGATCAGTTCTATCTGGTGCTGCCATTTCTGCTGGTAGCGCTCCATCGTCGCCCGCGCTTCGCCGTGATCGTGCCCTGCGCGGTAATCTTCGGCGGCTTCGTTCTGCGCGCTTTGCTCGCTCACGCATTTCCCGCGACCAACGGCAGCGGTGTCTCGTTTCGCGGTTACCAGAAGTTTATTTATTACCCAACCTGGACGCGGCTCGATCCACTCGTGCTCGGCGTCGCCCTCTCCGCGATCGAAAGATTTTGCCCTAACTGGTGGTCGCGGTTAACCAATGCCGCCACCTGGCTTTGGTTGCCGGCGCTCGGGTTGATTGTATTTGCCCTTTATCTCGGGGAAGGAAAGACACTCACTTTCGCGGCCTGTGTCTGGCAGTTTCCCCTTCTCGCCGGTGGAATGGGCGCGCTTCTTCTCTGCGCGGTCAGTCCGCGTGTTGCAGTCTCCCGGCGATCGATTCCGGGCGCGATATTTATCGCCAGCATCGCCTACAGCGTTTATCTCTCGCACAAACTCGTCATTCACCAGGTCGTCGGTCTCTGCACTGCACTGGGAATCGAGCTCGCTTCCTGGCCGGCACTTGTGCTGGTCCAGCTGGCCGTTTACGCGGGCGGGGCCCTTCTTTTCTTCGCGGTGGAGCGGCCGTTTTTGAAGCTGCGTCGCCGCCTCTCGCAACCTTGATCGTTCCTGCCGTCGGTCCCGCCGAGGCTTCACGACAAGTGCGAGTGGAGACCTCGCGCTGCGTATGATCAATACTGGGCGGCAGGTAGGGGCGGGATGGCCGATCGGCCGATCGGGAAGTATCGCGGAATGTGCGGGTGCGATTCGGCGAAGACGTGATTAATGGCCACGCCAAGTGGAAGTGGAGACCGGCGCGGTGAAGATTTTTTCCGAGCCCGCGCAGATTTGAGGTTGCTCGAAAACATTCTGCCTGTTCCATTTGCAGCCGGATGAGGGGCGGGGGAATTCGGTGGAGTGGATTGAAGGTTTGGCTGACCGCGATCGTGATCGCGGTAGCGGTCGACGGTTGCTCGTCTTACGACAAATTCGGGCACAAGTTCCTAACGAAAGGAATCGAGAACGGGCTGGCCGAGATCAGCCTCTGCAAACTCGCCTTGAGCCGGAGTGAAAACGAAGAAATCAAAAACTTCGCGCGCCGGGTAGTGGCTGATCGGTCTGATATCAATCGAGAGCTCGTCCTCCTGGCACAGGAGAAAGGCCTAACCGCTCCGACCGAACCGACCCGAAAGCAGAAGTACGCCGTTAATCACCTGGCCAGCCTTTCCGGCGCATCCTTTGATCGCGACTTCGTGAAGTACAGCGTTACGAATCATGAGACGGATGTGCAGGACTTTCGCCGCCAGGCCGAGATTGGCTCGGACCAGGAGATTCGTAATGCCGCCGCCAGGGGACTCAAGATGTTGCAGACACACCTCTCGTTAGCGCGGGAGCTCGCGGAAAAAATGCGCCCGTCCCATTAGCGTTTACCAGGGAGTGGGACTGTTTCTTATGTCGCTCACGTTAAACCTCGAACAATAAGCCGTTTCTGCGCTGGCCTTTAGACGTTGACAGAGATTGCCTCGTTTTATAGCAGTGGGTTGTTATGCAAAAACTACCCTTAACAGTTTTGTGCAGCGTGGTTTGCAGCCTGGTTGCTTACGCCGGCCCCGAACCAATCCAGGGCTCCGGCAAGGAAATGAAACAGGCCGTGGTTCCGACTCCGGAATGTGATTACACCTGGACCGGATTTTATATCGGCGGACGCGCCGGCTACGGGTGGGATGCCGGTCGCTTCCGCGCAGACCCCGAGCCGGATGTCGCGACCTTCGGGCTTGATGCCTATCGGCGCGACACCAACTCCGACGGTTTCGTGGGCGGCGGAGAAATTGGTTACAATTGGCAATTCGGCAAGTGGTTCATGATCGGCGCGGAAGCCGACTTCTCCGGTTCTTCCATGGACGAGGATGGCCACATTTTCCCGATCGCCTTTAACGGCACGACGGTGGATGGGGATATCCATTACTCCCACAGCGTTGATTGGTTCGGAACGGTGCGCGGGCGCGTTGGATTTGTTCCGACCTGCCGCCTGCTCCTTTACGGGACTGGCGGATTCGCCTATGCCCACAGCGATGACAGCGCCGACCTGGACGCAGTTTTCCTGCGTTTACCGACGACGCATCACGCCAGCTACGATGACACCGACACGGGTTATTGCGCCGGCGGCGGCCTCGAATACATGCTGACGAGGCACTGGTCGATTAAAGCGGAATATCTCTACATCAACTGCGGAGGCCACAGTCGTTTCGGTCAGGAACTGGTTCGTGGCACGCCCAATCCTCCGTTCGGCGAGCACTACCGCTGGGACACCGAATTCCATACCGTCACGGCGGGTTTTAACTATAAGTTCTAAGCCAGCCTAACAATTGTGCTTGAAGCAGCCGTCGGGGAAACCCGGCGGCTGTTTTATTTCGGCGATTTGGGCCGGCTCAGGCTTTGTGCTTCTTCAGGAACTTGCCGATGGCGTTTCCTTCCACCGAACCGTCCGGACGTTGAATTAGCCAATCCTTGATTTCACTCTCGGGCACAGTCATCCGCTCGCCCTTGCGATAGTTGGTGAGAATGTCGACGCGATTGAGCGTGCCGCTCACCTTGCCATTCTGAATTGCGCTGACCTCGATGAAAGCCTCCTCCACTCTGTCAGGCTTCTGGGTCAGACGAACTCGCACCATGAATTTATTGCCGACCGGCAAGCCTTTCAGGAAACGCTGTTTTGCCGCGGGATAGGTGGCACGTCCTTGCGCCACATAGGGAGCAATGGCGCCGTCAAAAACCGCCAGCGACGCCTTGGATGAAGCCGCGCCGCCGCTGCGCCCTTCTGCGTGAAAGCGATTTTGCACGCCGACCACAACTGACCAGCCGTCTTCCGGCGGATGGGGCAGCTTCATTCTTTCGGGGAAATGCGCCGCCACGCAGCGTCCAAATTCCGAGTTGGGCTCGGCCAGCTTATGGGTGATCCGCCCGTCCCCGGCGATAGTCAGGACAATATAAGCGGGATCGCTCATGTCCGGGAACTTAGGCCCACACAGCGTCATTGCGGAAGTCACGTAGTCGCCCAGTACGTCCGAGTATTTTGGAATGTAATTCGTGCCCGCCTCCGTTTTGCTTTTGGCCAAAGCATCGGTTAAAGCGGTCTCGAAGTCGCTGGAAGCGGCGACCAGGACCAGACTCGAAATAGTTAGTCCGACTCCGAGCAGGTAACGCAGGCGTCCCCTCATCTTGAGCTTTAATTTAGCGCAAGAAGCGTTAGCGAGAAAGGGCGGGAGTTGCCTGCCGCACGGACGTGCGGAAAGGCACCGCCTATTTCTCGGCCAGTTGCCACTCGTCGTCTTTCTCCATGATCGAACGCGGCCCGGCCCCGTTCAACCATTCCAATGCACTGGGGTCGTGGCGGAGATACGCGTCCCAGAAAGAGGTCGTTAGGGCGAGCATCACCCGGTGGTGATTGGGATTGCGCGCTTCGCGATCACCCGGGAGCGCCCGGTCGGTGAAGGCGGAGTGCTCGGCATCGTGCAGCACCAACTGATACTTCGGCGCGCCGTGCAGGGCGGGAAAGACCGACAGACGGGATTCCAGGTTGGCTACCCCGAGCGAAGGAACAACATCCTTCGTTCCCGTCATCAACAGCCATGGAATCTTGACCGACCCGAACGCGCGCTGCGCCTTGGAACGACGCGGTCCACTTGGACTGAAAGCCACTGCCGCTTTGATCCGTCGCTCGGTCGGCTGCTCTTTGAGCATGGGAAAGGTTTCGCCGCTGACTGCTTCGGTGGTGATCGCACCGAACGAATGTCCCGACATCCCGACCTCCTGGAGGTTGAGCCGGCCGGACAAGGGGTGATCCTTTTCGCTATTCCAAGAGGTGAGCGCATCGATCGTCGCGTGAATATCCGTCACGCGTGCCTTGAGATTGTCGAGCGACATTGCTTCCTGCAGCGCCGCCAATCCCTCACCCGTCGCCTTGTCCTGCCAGACCGCTGAATCGCTGCCGGGATGTTGGACAAAGACGGCGACGTAACCGCGCGCCGCCCAGTGCTCACCCAGAAACGCGTTATTCGCCCGCGATCCGCCGAGGCCATGACTAAACAACACCACCGGCACAGGCGTCGTTTGTTCCGGAAGATAAACGCGCAGCGGAATATCCCGACTGCGTGCCTTGTCGTGAATCGCTAGTTCCAGAGTCTTCGCTTTGAAGTTCTGCTTCACGCTTAGAGGATCGTAGGACGCAGCCCGCGTCGAGATGACGGTGGCCAAGAGCAGGAACATGATCTTCATGTGAGTCATTCTACCGGTCATCTTCTCCCTGAAAACCCCGATGAACGGAATCAGCTGCGTGTTCCCCAGAGGTTCAGCCGACCGATCGCCTGCGCTGGTGCGAAGAGATGTCACCGGCTTGCCGTCGGGCGAACCTCTCCTGGCCTTTCCATGAATGAACAAAAACCAATTAGCCGTCGTCGTTTGCTAGGCAGTCTCGGCGCCGGATTGGCCGCGATCGCCACCGGTCCCATGTTTGCCGCCGGCGGGTCCGAAACCTCCAGCACACCAATTATGACATCCGACAAACTCGAAGATCCGACAAAGAAATATCCGAAGCCGCCCTTCAAGGAGCAATCGCAGCCATGGCCGGGTCTCGCCCAAAAGATGGATCCCAAGCCGGATCACGGTGAAAAAAGCTACAAGGGCTCAGGTCGCCTCGCCGGGCGCAAGGCGTTAATCACGGGCGGCGATTCGGGAATGGGGCGCGCGGCTGCCATCGCCTTCGCACGCGAAGGCGCCGATGTGGCGATCAATTATTTTCCCACTGAACAACCGGATGCCGATGAGGTTCTCGAGCTGATCAAGGCCGCGGGTCGCAAAGGCGTCGGATTGCCAGGCGATCTTCGGGAGGAAGATTTCTGCAAGAAGCTGGTGAAAGACGCGGTCGATCAGCTTGGTGGTCTCGATATCCTCGTTTCAAATGCAGCGAGGCAGCAAACGCGCGCCTCCATCCTCGACGTCTCGAGCGAAGACTTCGACGCCACGATGAAGACAAACATCTACGCGCCATTCTGGATCATTAAGGCGGCGCTTCCTCACTTGAAGCCTGGCTCGGTCATTATCGGCACGAGTTCCGAACAAGCCACTGATCCCTCGGCGGAACTTTACGATTACGCGCAGACCAAGGCGGCTACGACCAACTACGTAAAGTCGTTAGCCAAGCAGCTCGCCTCCAAAGGCATTCGCGTGAATGGTGTTGCGCCAGGTCCGATCTGGACACCGCTGCAGGTCAGCGGCGGTGCCACCATGGAAAAGTTGAAACAATTCGGTGGTCAAACGCCGCTCGGTCGCCCGGGACAACCGGTAGAGCTGGCTTCCATCTATGTGCAGCTCGCCGCCAGCGATGCCTCCTATGCGACCGGGCAAATTTACGCCGCGGCCGGCGGAAGCGGACAGCCGTAGAATGGTGAGGGGCGCGACGCCGCGCCGTGGTTGAATTTACCGCGTGATTCGACCGCAGTTGTTCGCGACTGTTGCTCCATGCGCACGAGTGACGAACTGGTCAGTGCCGCGCGCACGCTCGCACTCGCGGCAGACAAACTTCGCTTCGGACCTCCGGTTACGCACGTTTATAACCCGCTGGGTTACGCTTGGGCGGCGCACGAACAGTACCTGCGGCGCTTCGGCGCGACGGCCAAGCGGGTTCTCTTTCTGGGAATGAATCCCGGTCCCTTCGGCATGGCGCAAACCGGGATTCCTTTCGGTGAAGTTGCGGCGGTCCGCGACTGGCTGGAAATCCAAGCGGAGATTACTTCTCCCCCTAACGAACACCCCAAACGTCTCGTGCTCGGTTTCGGTTGCCCGCGCAGCGAAGTCAGCGGCGCGCGCCTCTGGGCGCTTTTCGCGGCTCGATTTGGCAGGCCCGAGCGATTCTTCGCTGAACATTTCGTCGAGAATTATTGCCCACTCGCTTTCCTGGAAGATTCCGGCCGCAATCGCACGCCGGACAAGCTTCTCCGGACCGAGCGGGAGCGGCTTTACGCAGTTTGTGACGATCATTTGCGAAAAGTCGTTAGTGCGCTCGCCCCCGACTGGATCGTCGGAGTTGGGGAGTTCGCGGCCAGGCGCGCCCGCGAAGCCCTGCCGGAAATGCGGGTTGGCCAAATTCTGCATCCTAGTCCGGCCTGTCCCGCTTCAAACAAAGACTGGGCCGGGACTGCTACGCGTCAGCTCGAAGAAATGGGCGTTTGGACAAGATCAGCAGTTCGCGCGTAATAGCGCTCGCCCCACAACAGCCTGCCCGAGCGTGAGCTGCGAATCGGGAGCGCGCTTAGCGGACTGATGCCAAAATTTTCTGCTCAACGTTTTTGCCCCTCACCCGGCGAAATTAATAGAGCGAGGCAAGCTCGCTAGAGAAGGAAAGGGAGGGAAGGAAATGGCTATGGGACGAGTTATTTGGTCGCAGGGATCATGCTGATTGTCGGATTGGTGGTCCGTGGCGGCGTGTGAAAGTAACTAGCGAGGGCGACCGGCAGCTGCGGGTGAACGTCACCCAGCACGAACAGAAAGATCAGGCAGGAAACGGCGGACGGACAACTTATCGGGAAGTGGGAAGCTATGAGCGGGTGGTGACGCTTCCGGAGTCTGCCGACATGAAAGATATGAAGGTCGATAACCAGAACGGAGAGCTGGTGATCATTATCCCGAAAGCGAAAGCTTCATAAGGTAAGAGCAGGGCGACTGTTCCTCGGAGCAGGACAAAGGCGCGGCCGACAGGCTGCGCCTTTTTTTTGCGAAGGTTCCCCGCGGTGCTGAAGGCGCAGGCTATGGCGACGTCTGCTTTGGCGCGCTTCCGAGGAAGCGCTGATAAAGGAACGAAGCAACCATGGCAATGATCGCCACCACGATGAAGGCGGCAATCCGGTAAAGTTGATCGAGCTGGGAGAGATCGTGCAGGAATAATTTCAGGACGGTGACGGCGAGCAGCGCCAGCGCGGCATAACGAACCGGCTTGCGGTCGGTGCGAATCCCGATGATGAGCAGGAGCAGGGCGAAACATGCCCAGGCGATGCTGTAGCTCATGTCCCGCGCAAAGTTTCCCGAAAATTCGAAGGTCAGCACGGGAGTCCCCGGCCGACTGAAGTAATCCGCGATTTCGATGTTAAGGAGAAAGAAGGCAAGGATGGAGGCCAGCGCGTACAAGACCGCCGGGGCATCGCTGCCGAAAAGCTGGTGGCGCGGCGGCGCGAGAAAACGCGCGGCGACAATGAGCGAGACGACGACGATGCCGTAGGTGTAGAAATACCAGTTAAAAATCGGCACCACCGCGCGGGGGTGATAACTCAGCACCGCCGGGTTTACGGCGAGGCGGGCAAACGCAATTAACAAAAGCGCTACTCCGACAAGGCGAAGTCCAGGATGCGGAATTTTCACGAAGAGCCAGCAAAGTGCGGCGCCTTCCAAGGCCCAGCCAAGCGTGATCCATTGGCGCTCAAACTGAATCGGAAAGATGAGCGTGATGAAGAAGAGCGCAGCCCCTCCGAACAGGGCCAGCTGCGCCTGGCGGGCGGAGCTGCCGAGCAGTGTCCGATTTCGTAGGATCGAAAAGCCAAGCGCTGGTGGGATGGCCAGAGCCGCCGGCAGGAAACCCAGCGGGCAATTCGGAAGAAGGTTACGAACCGAGGTGTAGATGAGGAAGAAATGCAGCGGTAGGGAGAGCGCCGCTACCGCCCAGACCACTGTCCTATTCTGGAAGTGCTTGTGGAAGATAAACGGGAAAATCAGAAAGAGGGCGGCAAACCCCAGATACCAGGTCAGGGGTATCGGCGTGTTCGTTAGGTCAAAGTGTTGTCCCTGCCAGGCATGTTCCAGCGTCAAAACGGAAAGAAGCCCAACCGCCGCGAGCGCTTGCAGTGTCAGCAGCCGGGTCATTCCCAGGAGGAGCAAGACCAGGAGCGCGGAGAGGGCAAAAATACCGGAAGGACTCGCCAGGTTTAGGCGCAACGTCACCATGATCAGCAGTGCAAACGGCAATACCGCTGAGAGCGCCGGTAGTTGCAGCGAGAGATTGGCTGGATTGCCGAGATCGCCCCAAAGGTTCGCCTGCGCGTTCGTCTGGCCGGTTCGCCGGAGGAGATGCCGGGTCGCCCAGGCGGAGACGGCAAAAAAGAAAACGGAGAAGCCGCCGAGTAGGAAAAGCGATGGGAACAGGCCGGCTGCGTCCGCCGGAATCTTGAAGATCCAGCTGCCGAGAACAACAAAGGTCAGGACAAGGACCGCTACCACCGCGATGAGCGTTCCAGTTCCGACGGCCAGGACGATGGCAAGAAGGTCGACGCAAAGGATTGCCGGCCAGACGAAAAAGGAAATGCTCGGAAGAGTTAAGACCGGCGTCAGGATGAGGAGCAGTGATAAAGCCGGGGTGAATTGGTACCACCAACGGCCCGCCGGCTGGAAGCGTTGCAGCAGAAGAGGGACGGCGGTTTGGAGCAGCGCGAATACGAAATAACCGCCGAGGGCGACGTAAAGATTCTGGTCGCGCAGGAACAGCCCGGTCCAGGCGGCGAGGAAAGCGAAAACGACGGCGCCGGCGGCCGCGCCTAACCAATTGAATTCGCGTCGAACGATGGCGACGATGATCAGTCCGATCTGCGCAAGAAAGACGTAGCAGAACAGGATGTGCGGACGCAGCCCAACCGCTTTGAAGCCGAGAAGATAAAATCCCCAGCCCAGCGCCAGCATGCCGATGGCAATGGCGGCGGAAGAGAAAGCCTTGTCCGATTTCGCGCCCCTCTTGGAGAAGGCCAGCGCCCCGACAAAGAGCGCTTCGAAGAAGAGGAAAACCGTCAGTGGGACAAAGATCCGACTGGCAAAGAAGTAACGTCCCGCTTCAAAGAATTGAGCGACCCAGGCCGCCTGCATCAACCAGGTGCCGACCGCGCCCAGAATCGGCAGGGCAGCCCAATTCTTGCGGCGTGCCACCGTGAGCAGGCCAATGTCGAGCAGCGCGATATAACCAAAGAGGCCTAACGGGTTATCCCGGCCGGTGGAGAGAAGAATTGGCGTCAGAAAACCGCCGGCCAGGCCGAGGACGCCTACCACCTGCGCGTTCATTCTCACCGCGAGCGCGAAGGCGCCGGCGGTGATCATGGTCATGATCGCAAACGTCCGCAGGACAGTGAAGAAGGGGAACTTGTAATAGGAGTGGGCCGCGAAGGTCACGGCATAGAGGATGAGAATGCCCGTCGCGCAGAGGGTCTGTGCTGTTACCGCATTCTCCTTCCGTCTCAGGGCGAGGCCGCCGCCAATCAGAGCAAGGCCAACCACGAATCCGATCGCAACCCGCATCGCCGGTGAGATGAGATTGTGCTCGAAAGAGTATTTCACGAATAAGGCAACACCGAGGAAGAGGGCGAGGCCGCCGATCCAGGCGAAAAGCTTGGCGCCCATGAACTGTTCCCAGTTAATTGCTGGATGCGGCGCAAATGGGTGCGCTTTCGGCTGAGCCGCCGGTCGCGGCGTCGGGGTTGGTGCGGCTGCCTGGGCTGCCGGCTTCGCGGAGAGATATTCGGCGGGCAGCGGCGGGGGGATGGCGGAAGGAGCCGCTGCCGGGGGGACACTCGGTGTGGCCGCCGCGGGCGCTTCAACCTTCGCCACCCACAGGGGATCGATCTTCGTTGGCCGCGTCTCTCGGCTGAGTTTGCTTAGCTGCAACCGCAGAGAATCGAGTTCATTGCGCAGGCCTGCGATCGCGTTGGCCGCTTTGTTAGCCCGCACCAAAGCAATGATTGGAAGAACAAAGAAAACGACGCCAAGGACAAGAAGAAGAACAATGACACCTTCCATGTTGATCGCGACGGATCATGAACGAGTTAGACGCGGCCGTGAATCCCGAAAATACCAGCACGGCGGCGGAGGTCGGCAGGCGCCGCCTCGATCACCCGCAGGACGAAGCGGAGTTCGTCCCGCGCATGGTTCTCTTTCGGCGCGAGCGGCCTACTGAATGAACCGAATGGTCATCGGGTAACGATAGAATTTGCCTTCGCTCGCCTGGATCGCGGCGATGATGACAAAGACCGCATTCAGAACCCACAGGATGGCGAGGAAAAGGAAACCAACCAGAACCAGGCAGAAAAGCGCCGCGACCACGTTGTAGATCAGCATCGAGATTTGAAAGTTCACGGCTTCCTTTCCGTGCGCGTCGAGCTCGGTGGATTCACCACGTTTGGCCAACCAAATGATCAGCGGTGGCAGGAGGTGCCCTGGAAAATGCACGAGCACTCCGAGCAGGGCACTGGCGTGAATGAACGCGGCCCAGGTTCGGATGTTTGCGGCCGAACCGGTGACAGGCAGCGGAGGCGGGGTCGTCGATGTCGTTTCCATGGCTTCTATTCTTTGGACGCTGCGAACCCCCAATTGGATTCAATCATTTCAGCCGGTCACGTTTTAGGCACCGCGATGACGCGTTCCGCTCTTGGGACGGACCTTTCCCAAGGGCGGTGTTTTTTTCTGCTTCAGCCACCAGTCGAATATAATGTAACATTCACTTTTTAAGGTGTTTACGTCGGACACTTCCGCCATGGCACGGGCGCTGCATAGCATCGAGGAACCTCCTCGCCTCAACCCACCTCGAAAGTCCCACCCTTATGATACTTGAATCGTTCACTCAGGACCTCCGCGTCGGACTCCGCGTCCTCCTGAAGGATAAACTCTTCTGTATCCTCGCCATTCTCGTCCTCGCCCTCGGTATCGGCGGGGCCATGACGCAGTTCGCGGTCGTCGAAGCGATCGTGCTGCGCGGCTTTTCCTTTCCCCACCCGGAAGAGCTGGTCAACGTCGGGCTGCTCGATCCGAAAGCGAGCGCGCAGAACAACAACTTCGGCCTCGGCAATATCCCCGCCACTCAGGATTACGAGGACATTAAGGCCGCGCAGCATTCCTTCGCGATGATGGCCGGCTACCTAAGCGGTTCGACCATCAACATGACCTACAACAATCATCCTCAGCGTTACACCGGCGGATATGTGACTGAGGACCTGTTCCGAATGATCGGGGTGGCTCCGGTGCTTGGCCGGGACTTCACCGCCGAGGATAACAAGCCCGGTTCGCCCAAGACCGCGATTCTTGGTGACGAGATCTGGCGGCGCGATTTCAACGCCGACAAGAACATCATCGGTCAAAGTGTGATCATCAACGGCAAGGCCGCCACCATCATTGGGGTGATGGCGCCGGGATTTAAATTCCCGATTTCGGAAGAGCTTTGGACTCCATTGTATAACGAATGGCCGCCGACCCAGCGCGGCGAACTCTTTCTCGGGGCGAACAGTCGTGCCCCGGCGGTGATCGGACGGTTGAAGCCGGGCGTATCGCTCGACCAGGCGAATGCGGAGATGATCGCGATCGCCCGACACATCGCGGAAGACAACCCGAAGACGAATCAGGACATTACCTCGGCCAGTGTGCAGCCGCTCTTGAATGCCTTTACCGGCGTCCAATTCCGCCAGACCCTTTGGGCCGCCCTCGGCGCGGTCGCGGTCGTTCTGCTGATCGCGTGCGTCAACGTGATGAACATGCAGTTTGGCAGGGCGGCCTTGCGCGCCAAGGAACTGGCGATTCGCGGGGCGCTCGGTGCGACTCGTGGTCGACTCGTTAGGCAAATGGTCACGGAAACCCTGGTCGTGGCCATCTTTGGTGCCATGGCCGGGTCGCTCCTCGCTTACTGGGGCGTCGATTTTTTCGCCAAAATTGTGAAGTCTGCGCCCTTTCCTCCGCCCTACTGGTGGCAGTTTACTATCGACGGCAAAGTCCTTGTTTTCACCGTTGCGATTACTCTGGCTGCGACCGTCATCGCCGGGTTGCTCCCCGCGGTGTTGAGTTCTCGCGGCAGCGCCGCAGAGATGATGAAAGAGGGCGGCCGCGGAAATACCAGCCGGCTGGTCAACGCAATCATGAAGGTCTTGGTGGTCGGCCAGATCGCGCTCACCGCCGGACTTTTGATTTGCGCAACCCTGCAAATCAAATCGATAAAGAATCAGACAGCTTTGAATTACGGCTACGACGAGAACGGCGTTTATGCGGCCCGGCTCGCCTTGATGGAAGCAGCCTATCCCACGGAAGATTCGCGCCGGAACTTTTTCACCCGGACTGTTCGCGCCCTGCGCAGCAATGCCGATTTTGAAAATGCGGCCATGACCGACCGGTTCCGGATGACCTTCGCGCCTTCCGGGCAGTATGAAATCGACGGCCAAAAATATCTGAGCGACCGTGACCGGCCGCGGGGCAACTTCGAGTCTGTCTCCGACGGCTATTTTGGCACGTTGGGACTCAGGATTCTGGAGGGGCGTGACTTCACGATTGAGGACAGCGACCTGAAGCAACCGGTCGCGATCGTGAATGCAAGTTTCGCGCGCAAGCATTGGGGCGGGCAGAGTGCAATCGGGCATCAGGTCCGCATCTTTAATCCGGGTAAGGAACAACCTTGGCGGACAATCGTCGGCGTTGTGCCGGACATGCTGATGCAGGGTCCCTTCGATCAGGTGACAGAGGAAGCGGGTTTTTACATGCCTTTGTTAGGCGCATCGCCGGCCACCCAGTTTGCCACTCTTCTCGTTCGGCCTCACCCCGGAAAACGTGCAGACACGCTCGGACAGCCGCTGAGCAAAGCGGTCGCGGAAATCGATTCGAACCTGCCGACCTATTTCGCCGGGACGCCGGCGCAGTTTCATAGCGAGATTCTCTCCGGAAATCGCGTCATCGCCTCGCTCTTCACCATTTTCGGAATCGTCGCCTTCATCCTTTCGGGCGTGGGTCTTTACGGGGTGATGAGTTTTTCGGTGAACCAGCGCACCCAGGAGTTCGGCATTCGCATGGCCTTGGGCGCCGACGCAAAACGCATCTTGCGCATGGTGATGAGCCAGGGCGCATGGCAACTCGGCATCGGTCTCCTCATCGGTGCCGGTGGTGTCGCGTTGCTGCTCGGCGTAATCGCCGCCGCGGCTTTGAAACAGATTTTGTTCAAGGTGAATCCCCTAGACCCGACCATCTACTTCGCGGTGGCCGGCTTGCTTTCGCTGGTGGCTGCCTTGTCATGTTTTCTGCCGGCGCGACGCGCCACCCGCGTCGATCCGATCGTAGCTTTGCGCTACGAATAGCGAGGTCGTGATGGTGTTCCGATCAGGATCAGACGCGTGAGCAGGAGCAGGAATACGGGATGGCGGCAGGCTGAGCTGGGATGACCGATCTGCGCTACGCGCTGCGGATGCTGCTGAAGTCTCCCGGCTTCAGCATCGTGGCAATCCTGACGCTGACCCTCGGGGTCGGCGCGAACACCGCAATTTTTTCGGTGGTCGAAGGCACGCTTTTGCGCCCGCTGCCCTTTCCGCATCCTGAGCAACTCGTTAGGGTTTTCGAAGCGCCTGATGAGGCGGGGGCGCGCGCGATCTCACTGAACCTGACCGATCGAACGCTGGTCCGCTTTCGGGAGTTTGGACGGGAAATTTTTCAAGACGCAGCCGGCGGCACTGGCGACGCTGCGGTTGTCGGACTGAATGACGGCTCGCCGGCGCAGACGACGCCCGCTGCGCGGATCACGTCGAATTTCTTCGAGGTGCTGGGCTTGGCGCCTGTCCGTGGACGGAACTTTACCGCAGATGAAGGCAAGGCTGGCGCCCCTCCGGTTGTCATTGTCAGCGACGATTTCTGGCGGACCACGCTGAGCTCGCGCGCGGATGTGCTTGGCAGCAGCATCCTGATCGATGGCGTATCCCACACCATCGTCGGGGTGATGCCGAAAGCCTTCCGGCATCCCTATCGCGCCAGCCTTTGGTTGCCGCTGCTTCTACGACCGGACAACCCGGGGACGATCAATAATCATTACTTGTACACTCCGGCGCGTTTGCGTCCTGGCCTAACCGCGGCGAAGGCCGAGGAAGCGCTACGGCGCATGTGCGCTTCGATCAACCGCGACGATCCGAATCCCGCCAATGCGCGTGGCGCTTACCTCCCGCCCTTGCGCGAAAGCTTTGTCATGGACTTGCGGCCGAAGCTGCTCGTTATCGTCGGCGCTGCCGCTTGCGCGCTCTTGATTGCGGCGGCGAATTTTGCCGGCCTTCTCCTTGCTCGCGTCATCGAACGGGAGGGAGAATTCGCTTTGCGCGCAGCTCTCGGCGCGAATCGCATGCGACTGATTCGGCAGCAACTTGTACAGGCGCTTTTGCTCGCGGCCATCGGAACTGCGCTCGGACTCCTGATCGCCGCCTGGGCCACGCCTGCTCTGATGGCCTTGAGCCCGGAAGGGAGCGACGCCACGGGCAGCGCCATGCGCGAGTTTGATTACGTCCCGCGCCTGAATCTATCCGTCTTCGCCTTCGCCACCGGAGTGATGACGCTCGTTAGCCTTGGATTCGGGCTGGTTCCGGCCTGGCGCGCCTCGCGCACGGATCTGCGCGGTGCGATCGGCACGACCGGACGCGGCGCCACCCTCGACCGCGGCGCGCGCCGGCTTCTTGGTTCGTTTGTGGTGGTAGAACTTGCCGTCGCCGCGGCTTTACTTACGGCCAGCGTCACCGCGACCCAGTATTTCCGGAAACTCCTGGATGAGCCATGGGGCTTCCAGACCAGCGATCGACTCGCCTTCAATGTCACCGTCCCGGACCGATTTTTTCAGGGGCCTAACGAAAAGAAGAACGCGCTCGAAAACTCCCTGGCCCAGCTCCGCGCTTTGCCGGGGGTGGAGTCAGTGACAGTCGTTTCGCCGTCGCCGGTGGACGCCCCATGGACTTTAATGCCGTTCAACCCGGAGGGCGCGCCCGCTTCCGAGCCGCGCGGGTTCTACATGTCTTACTCACGCACTCCCGTTCCCGGCTACTTTGCGACCATGGGGCAGCCCCTGCTGCAAGGCCGTGACTTCAACGACGCCGACACCGCGGAATCGCCTCTCGTTTGTATCGTCACGCAAAGCATTGCCAAGCGTTTCTGGCCAAATGAGTCGGCCGTTGGTAAGCGCGTCAAATGGGGAAGAATCGACGGCGATCGTCCCTGGTTCACTATTGTAGGGGTCGTCACCGACATGAAGGTAATCGCCGATCCGCGGGACGGTGAAGTCCTCGGCACAATCGCGCGGCCCCTGGCGCAGATGATCGCCCGCGCCACCTTTCCGCTCGAGGATATCACCTTTGTGGTGCACACGAATGGACCCGGCCTGAACGAGGCGACGCTGCGGGCGGCATTGGCGCGAGCGAACCGAAGTCTGTCGGCTTACAACTTTCTCTCACTCGATGCGGCGGCGGCGCGTGCGCACACCACGGAACGATTTATCTTTGTGCTGGTTTCCTCGTTCGGCCTGCTCGGCCTGTTCCTGGCGGCGGTAGGTCTTTACGGATTGCTCGCGCTGCAAGTGGCGCGACGCGAACGCGAGTTTGGAATTCGCAGCGCGCTCGGCGCGACCGCGCGCCAGATCGTTCAGTTGGTGGCGCGGCAAGGCGCGCTCTTGCTCGTTCTCGGTTTTATCACGGGCGCGATCACGACCTACGGAGTCGTGATGATCGTGCGAAACCAATGGGCTGAGATGCCCACGCCCAACCTGGTGGCCTGGTGCTGCGCCGCCGTCGTACTCGCTGTCGCGGTAATGACCGCATGTTGGTTGCCGGCGCGACGCGCCGCTCGCATCGACCCCGTGGTGGCCTTGCGTGCCGAATAGCTTTCTCAATCCAGACTTAGACACCCACTCATTCAATCATGAAAAAATCATTCACCATCGCCCTGTTTGTTACCCTTGCCGCTTTCGAGGCTTTCGCTGTCACCGAGGAAAATATTCACGAAGCGCGAACCGCGAAGGCCGGCGGGAAACTGGTCGTAGATGTCGACTTCGGCTCCGTCGAGATCACTCCCGGCCAAGGCGACAAGGTCCTGGTCGATGCCCATCGCGAAGTGAAGATGTCCTCGAAGGAAAAGGAACAGGAATTTCTGGCCGGCGCGCCGGTCATCATCACCAATGAGGGTGACACGGTTGCGGTGCGCGCAATCCGCCGCAAGGACCTCGGCCGTAATTTCTGGCACTTGTTAGGTAGTAATCACAACCAGGCCCAATATCGGATCAAGGTGCCCGCTAATTTCAATCTGGATTTGAAAACTGCCGGCGGCGACGTCTCCGCCAAGGGTGTTACTGGCAAAGTCAAAGCGGACACGAGTGGTGGCGGACTGACCTTCATTAAGATTCAGGGCGACCTTCACGCCGAGACGAGTGGCGGAAATGTCGGGGCCAGTGATTGCGACGGCCTCACCGAGCTCAACACCAGCGGCGGCCATATCGAAGTGGCCGGTGGACGCGGCAATCTTTCTGCCGAGACGGGGGGCGGAACTGTGACCGTGCGCAATCGGCTGGGCGACACCAGGGCGGAAACAAACGGCGGCCGGCTTCGCTTCGCCAATGTCACCGGGAAACTTCATGCACGAACTTCCGGCGGTTCCGTCTCTGCCATCTTGTCGAATCCGCTAGCCGGGGACGTCAGCCTTGAAACATCCGGCGGCAGCATCAGTGTGCTGACTCCGCCGAACGCAGCGCTCAGCATTGATGCGAGTACCAGCGTTGGAGGCGTTCGGACCGATCTACCGGTCGCGCGTTCCAGCGGCAGCGAAGATTCGCTAAAGGGAACCGTGAATGGCGGTGGGACCAAACTCTTCCTGCGCAGCAGCGCCGGCTCCATTGACATCGCCTCCGCTGATAAAGCGACTGTGCAACAATAAGGTCTGAGTCCAGGACGACGGGCGCTCGAAACTAATCTTTGAGACGAATTACCGTCTCATCGGTAATCGAGGGACGCCATCCGGATTGTGCGACTGGCGCGGCGGTCAAATCTCTGCAGGTTCCGCTGCGACGCATGACCTACGATATTTGTGTAGTCGGCCTGGGCGCGATCGGCTCAGCCATCGCCGAGCATTGTGCCCGCCGCGGTGCTCGCGTCATCGGGCTCGAACAATTCTCGCGCGGCCACGAACTGGGATCGTCGGCCGGTCGTACGCGAATGATTCGGCAGGCATACTTTGAAGATCCCGCCTATGTTCCTCTCGTTAGGCGATCCTACGAACTTTGGTCGCGCCTGGAGGCCGAGAGCGGCGAGAATCTGCTCACTCTCACGGGTGTCCTCGCCGTCGGAAAAGAGGAGAGTGAAATTATTGTCGGAACGCAGCGCGCGTCGGAGGAACACGGTGTGCCGATCGAGTTGCTTTCGGCGCCGGAGATCGTCGGCCGCTACCCGATCTTCCAACTTCAGGCGGACGAAGTGGGAATTCTCGAGCCCGGCGGCGGTGTCTTGCAACCCGAGCGCGCCATCGGCACGCAACTCAAGGCAGCGCAGGCGCGCGGGGCGGAATTGCGCTTCAACTCGCGGATGACTGGCTGGCAGTGGCGCAAAGAGCATTTCGAGGTCGCGTTGGCGGATGGTTCGATCATTTCGGCGCAGCAAGTCGTTCTCGCGGTGGGTCCCTGGTTTCAGGCGGAAGCGGCGACACTCGGGGTCCGGATCAACGTCCAGCGGAATGTTCAGGTTTGGTTCGAAGCGCCGGGCCATGCCTACGCCCCCGACCAGATGCCAGCGTTTCTCCTCGATCGCGAAGGCCTGCCTTCACCGCTCTACGGATTCGCAAACTTCGGCGAGGGAGTGAAGGTCGCCTTTCACGGCTTCGGGGAATCGGTCGATCCGGACGAGATCGACCGTGAAGTAGATCAAGAAAAGGACATCGCGCCGGTGACGCGCGCCCTGGAACCTTGGATGCCGGGGCTGCCCCAGAATTCGTTAGCGGCGAAGATTTGCATGTACTCCCTGACCCCTGATCAACATTTCGTGATCGATCGGCATCCCGAATACGACCGGCTCCTCCTTTGTGGCGGCTTTTCCGGCCATGGCTTTAAATTCGCGCCGGTCATTGGCGAGATCGCTGCCGAGTGGTTGCTGGATGGCGAAACGCAGCACGCGATCGATTTTCTTTCGCTCCACCGCTTCTCTTCACTGTAGCGGCCGGCTTGACCGTCGCACTTTTGCGGAGGAAGCGCGGCGCCCCCAGCAGCCTGAAATTATTTCGCCACGGGAATTATCTCCTGACGCGATGTCTTCGATGGAATTCTGCTCGCCCTTTCGAAAAACGGGGGGCGTTGTCGGGAGATCCCTCGACTTCGCTCGGGAGACAAATGGTGGAGTCGACGCGTTCTCCTTGCCTGTCATTCCGAGCCAAGCCGAGGAACCGCGCGACGAAGCGAAGATGCATTAGTGATTGAGACTCAGCCCACCTCGACGACCACTTCACCCGCGCAGCTCAACGAGCCCCGCCTAACCATCGTTTGCCGGCGTCTCGCTCGCCTCCGGACTTGGCGAAACATTTGGCGAGCCTTCCGGATTTGCCTTCTTCTTCGCCGCTTTGACCTCGTCCGGCACCTTCTTCAACCGCTCGGTCACGTTCTTTTTTACCATATTGGCAATCTGACTGCCGAGCGCATCGTTGTCCGCATCGGGCGGCTGAGACGCACCTGCCGCCGCCGGAATCGGCGGAAGCGGCGGCGATTTGGATCGATTTTTGTCGAGCGAACGAATAACCGCTGGCGCAAAAATCAGAGCCGCGACAATCAACGCCAGGACGGGAATGAGCAAGGCCAGCCGGCTTTGCGGCACCGCTTTTGTGCGATCGTTAGGGGTGGACGCAGTGCTCTTGGTTTTTCCACCACCGAACTTTGCCGGCGGGTTCGGATTTCCAATGACGTCCGCATATAAGTTTACCACGGAGAGGACAACGCCGTGTTTCACTTCGGCGTCGCCGAGATCGTGGAGGTAAGGCTGCCAGCGGCGTGACTGGGCCAGGTCGTCGGCCACCCGTTTTGAAATCAGAATGTGACCAGCGTCGCCGCAATCCATCACGCGCTGGGCGATGTTGATGCCGGCGCCGGCAATGTTGTTGCGCTCATTCACATCGGCCACCTGGTGGATCGGTCCGCTGTGGATGCCCATGCGCACGGGCAGGCTCGGTTTTCGACGAAGCGCCTGACTCAGCTCCAGCGCACACTCGGCGGGCGCTTCCACCGAATTGGTGAAGACCAATGCCATACCGTCACCGGTCGGCAGGGAGATGAGCTTGCCAGCCGCGTCCGCTTCCTTGAAAGCTTCTGTCTCGCGTACCAGATGATTCAGCTCGTGCAGCGCCTCCGCCTGGCCATCGCTCAACAGCTTGGAGTAGCCGACAATATCGATGAAAAGCACGTGCCCGATTTCGAGACGTTTCGGAGATTCGTCGGGCATATGCCTAATATAATGAAGGAATCGGGAAGCTAGAAAGGAAAAGGGTCGTCGCAGCCTGCCGCCGTCACTGACGGCGGATAGGCCCTTTCTTCGAGGGCGGCGCGCTCACTAGACGGGTGCTTAAGATCCTGCATCTCGCAGTTTCCGAAGATCTCCCGCAACTGGAGCCTCGGCCCTTGGTTGAATGCTCAGAAGGAAGGGAACAACGGTATGAAGAAGACTCTATTGATCGCGGCACTGGGAGCCGCCGGCTTGGCGACGATTACGCCCGCCAGTGCAGGAACGGAAGTGGTTCAGGACTATGGTGGACGCGAGGTCGCGCCACGGCGTTATAACTATGCGGCGCCACCGCGGCCGGTTTATTATGCGCCGCGCCCGGTCGTGGCCGTCTATCCGCGCTTCGGTTATTACCATCGGCCTTGGCGGGTCTACGGCTATCATCGGCCGTACGCTCACTGGCGCCATCGGCATTGGCGCTGAGCGCGGCAGCCAACTATCAGAGCACACGCGTAGCCGTCGCGCGCTCGGTTGGGATTTGGATTTTCGAATCGCAGATCTCACACAACAGGCATAACGGGTCGCAGCGGACACGACGGAGGGGCGGGCATGGAATTACTCTCGCCGTCGCAACGAAATCCGGGGAGCGCACGCGCCCTCGCGTGCTCGCGATGGCGCCCCCGCCATCGCGAACTTTTGTTTTGGCCTCTTATTAAAGAGGTGTTCGGCGAGGCGCCGAACACGGCACGCGAGGCGCGTGCGCTCCCCAGATAAGATCCCTCTGTGTCCGTTGTGATCCGTTGTGCCCCTTGTGTGAGATTCCCTTTCTTCCGCGCAGGAGTAACATGCGGGCGGCAGTATGAGTGGTGCCCGCCTAACGGACCTGAGCCTTTGCGAAATCGCCGAGTTAATCCGGACGAAGAAGGTTTCGCCGATCGAGGTCACGAAAGCCTGCCTGGAAGCGATCGAACAGCTGAACCCGAAACTGAATGCGTTCATCACTGTTACCGCGGACCTCGCCCTCGCCGGAGCGCGCATCGCCGAGGCAGAGATCGCGCGCGGTAATTATCGCAGTCCGCTGCACGGCGTCCCCATCGCGCTGAAAGACATCATTGATACTGCGGGTGTGCGCACGACCGCAGCGAGCGCCTTGTTTGCCGAGCGTGTGCCGCAACGGGATGGCGAGGTGGTTCGTCGCTTGAAATCGGCCGGCGCTGTCTCGCTCGGTAAGACCAATCTGCACGAGTTCGCTTATGGCGGCAGCTCCGCGATCAGTCAGTTCGGTCCGGTGCACAATCCGTGGAAACCCGACCGAAGTTCGGGTGGATCATCCGGCGGGTCGGCGGCCGCAGTCGCGGCGAGGCTTTGTTACGGCGCCATCGGCACCGATACCGGCGGTTCCATACGCCAGCCGGCGGCTTATTGTGGCATTGTTGGTTTGAAGCCAACTTACGGTCGCGTCAGCGTCGCGGGCGTCATCCCGTTATCGCGATCGCTCGACCATGTCGGCCCGATGACCCGGACGGTGAAAGATGCGAGCCTGATGCTTAATGCCCTCGCCGGCTACGACGGAAATGATCCGGTTGCCATTGATCTGCCCGTTCCAGATTTCCGCGCCGGCCTAACCGAATCGACGTCATCGCTCCGTCTCGGCATTCCCCGGGATTACTTCTACGATGACCTGCATCCCGATATTGCGGCCGCAATCGAACAAGCGCTCGGCGTTTTGAAAGGGCTCACTACATCTCAATGCGATATCCCGCCGCTCGCGCCCGAGCCCAGCTACTCGTCCTGGGCGGCGATCTACAGCGCGATTTTTACCTCCGAGGCTTATGCCTTTCATCGGGAGAACGTCGCAAACCGCCCCGGGCTATATCAGCCCGCGACCCTGAAGCGATTACGGGTAGGCGCCGGGGCGTCGCAGACTGAATATGATCAGGCCAGGCTCGAGCTCGATCGCATTCGTCAGTCGGTGAGTGGCATCTTCAATGATGTCGACTTGTTCGTGACGCCGACGGTTCGCGTCCCGCCGACTTCGATCGATGAGTTGAGCGGCGATATGGACATCGCTCGTGCGCATGAGCTCGCCATGCTGCACAATACGCGCATCCTGAACCTAACCGGCCTGCCGACCATATCCGTCCCGTGCGGTTTTACCTCAGATGGGCTGCCGATCGGCCTTCAAATCACGGGCCGACGCGATGACGAGGCAGCTGTCCTGCGCCTCGCCCACGCCTACGAACAACGGACAGAGTGGCACAAACTCGCGCCGCGCTAATTTGGGTACTCGTCCGACCCTTGGACCCAGAGAAATGATTGAACGTCGATCATATCGCGCGGCGGCGGGCGCAGATCTCTCAAATCGCGACGGACGATCCCTGCGAGCACGAGCAGGCTGGAATAGGTTTCCCAATTCGGCCTGGACCGATAGGGGAAATCGAAACCGTAGGCGCGCGCAGCGATCTTCGTGACATTCGGTTTGAGGAAAATGTGCTTCTCCGGCTGCGCGATAAATCCCCAGACGGTCACTAGCGGCCAGGTTAGGACACGGGTTTGTCGGCGCGGCAGCTTCGCGACTGTCTCGACCCAGGCATTGAAGCGTGCTTCGTCGTCCCGCTCGCGGCCATGCAGAAATTCGTAGAGCCCGGTCGCAAATAGTTTAGCGCCCGCGGGTGATTTGATCGCATCGCGCAGCGCCATCTTCTCGAAGGAAAACATCATCGAATGGCGGGAACGCTGTTCGACCCGCACCGCACGCGCGGCGATTTCGCCGTACTTTCGCTGATCGAGCAAGCGTCGGAATTCTTCGCCGCTGAGCACCTCCTCCCAGTGCTGGTGCACTTCCCATTTATAATCTCGCTCCCACTCAAGGTAGGTTTCGTCGGAGAATCCGCCTGCGAAGTAACGGAGGAATTTTTTCCGCGCGCGTTCCGGCGGGGATGTGGCAGCTTTGCGAAACAGCTTCACCTTAACAGTTCGCACCGAACGTGTGCACTGGCTGCTCCGAGGCCTCATCCAGAGGCACTTCGATTCCCAACGCAGAGTCCATTGGGATCGTCGAACCCCACCGAAGCCTCCTAAGCTCCGGATCGGCTAATTCCAAAATCGCTTTTCTGGTTTTCCTCTTTCAAATTCGATCCATTCTCCGCTTTCCCGCTCATGCCGCGTTGCGCTTTTCTTACCTTGGAAGATCGGACCGGGTTCGTCATCGACGATGAGCTTGCTTATCCGGCGTTGGCGGCTCTGGGCTGGCAAGTGGAAGCAATTCCGTGGACCCGGCCTGAGATAGACTGGAAGGTTTACGACGCCGTCGTGATCCGATCGACCTGGGATTACATGCACCATCCCGAAACCTTCCTGGCGCGACTTGCTGTTATCGAAGATACCGGGGTCCCCCTTTTCAATCCGCTCCGTTTGGTGCGCTGGAACCTGCAAAAGACTTATCTGCGCGATTTAGCCGAACGCGGCGTTGCCATCGTTCCCACGCTCTGGCGTGATCGTCTTACTGGAAGCGACCTGCATGAACTGGTCGCAGAAATCGGCACCAAAGAATTGGTGCTCAAGCCGACCGTTGGCGCGAACGCGAATGGGGCGTTTCGCCTGAACGGAGAAGGCGCGCACAGTCGCGCGGATGAAGTGGCCGAATACTTCGCGGATCGCGCCTTGATGGCGCAGCCGTTTCTTCCGGCGGTCATCAGCGAAGGCGAGTTCTCGGTCTTCTATTTCAACGGCCGTTACAGCCACACAATTTTGAAGACGCCAAAGCCCGGCGATTTCCGGGTGCAGGAGGAACACGGCGGATTCATTCGCGCTGTGCCCGCTGACCCGGCGCTAGGTGAAGCCGGGGCCGCTGTTTTGCGCGCCATCGGCGAGACTCTGCTTTACGCGCGCGCCGACTTTGTGCGGAAGGAGGACGGCACCGGTTTCTGGCTGATGGAACTGGAGTTGATCGAGCCATCGCTCTACTTCCGCACAGATCGAGAAGCGGGTGCACGTTTTGCGCGCGCCTTGAATGAGAAGCTGGATAGTTAGGCTATCGTTGGTCGTGAGGTATCCCTAATCAGATTTCACACAACGGCCACAACGGATCACAACGGGCACGGAGGCGGGGGATTTTGTCCGGGGAGCGCGCGCGCCTCGCGTGCGGGGGATGGCGCCCTCGCCATCGCGAACTTTTGTTTTTTTTGGGTCTGGGTCTTATTGAAGAGGTGTTCGGCGGGGCGCCGAACACAGCACGCGAGGGCGCGTGCGCTCCCCGGGTTTGGTTGCGAGGCCGGCTGCAATTCCATGTCCGTGAAAATGCCGTTGTGTCCGTTGTGTGAGAGTTCTTCTCTGTAAACAAAAAGGGCTGCGGATTTCTCCGCAGCCCTTCTCAAGGGACTTGTCTTAGTCTAGGAATTTCTGTCGCCGTCACTCACCCGCCCGCTGCTCTAAGCCGCAGCGGGACAAGTGCTGAACGTTGGAAAAACTTAGAACGCGAAACGCATGCCGCCGCTGATCGCGTTGTTGTTGTAGTTATCGCGACCGAACTGGCCCTGATAGAAGATGTAAGCGCTCAGTTGCTGGGTGCAGTAGGCGGTTAGCCCAATGTCCACCACCGCGCTGTCACTGCCGATCCAGGGACCGTGCACCGTGAACTGGTCGTCGCAGCCAATGAAGTTGGAGGTAATCCCGTAGGAGTTATCGCCAAAGTCATGCCGCCAGGCCGCGCGCACCTCAGGCACCACTGTGAGCCCCTCACCGGGCTTCATCACCTGCTCATGCGCAATGCGGAAGCCCAGGTTGGTGCGGTAAGCACTCTCATTCTGATCGGGGAAATGCAGCGGGATCAGAGAGGACGTGTTCGAGTTTGGCCGGTCGTCTTCACTAAAGGAGTTAAACTCCACGTAGTTGTATTCAAAGTCGGCATAAGGCCCAACCTTCCAGCAACCACGCGTCCAGTCGTAACCAACTGCAATCATCCCATCAAACTCGGCTCCATCCGTGGAACCGGTCTCAACGCCTAAGTAAGCGTTGCGGCGGGTGTCATACTGGTTCCAACCACCGGTAGCCGAAGCGTCCACGTAGAAGCCGCCCGTGTAGTAGGTGGAGTAGAGACCAATCTTGCCCCCGTCGGTGTTCAGGCGCCCGTTGTTGACCAGGTCGCCCGTGGTATGGCTGTAAGCGCCACTCAAACCAATGGCCCAGTGATCGGTCACGCGGTAATCCACACCCATGGTGAAGCCCGCATTGTTCAACTGGTAGCCGTCGGCACCGGGATCGTTCAGGCTTTCGTTGCCCACTTTGGTCAGTTCCCCGTGGCCGGTAATGAAGGTGCCCCAGCGATAGTTGGGCGGAGCCACCTGCTCAACCGGGTTCTTGTCCTGCACACTCTTGCCGTCGTTCTTGGTGTAACCGTGGTTATCCTGGATAACAAAGCCATCGGCACAGAAGCCGGTTGAACCCCAGCGGATGTCGTCCATCCGGTGCTGCAGGTTAAGGGAGTTAACCATCTGCTGGGCGAAAGAAGCTTCGTAGATGGAAGCGAGTTCTTCGGGAGCAATCAGATCGTAAGCCTGTTTGAGGCTTAAGACCGGGATGTTGCCCAGAATATTGGTGGCATTGACGATGCAACCGGCGGCAACGGCGCGGTCAAGCGCTGCGGCAGTCGCGATTTGGTTAGGCGTCCGGGCCGCTGACTGGAAGGTCGCGGCGAAACCGAAGACCAGGTTCACTTCGCTTGCGGTGTACTGAGCGAAGGGCTGAATCAAGCCGACGAAATCGTTGGGAACCAGATCGCCGTCCGCCTGCGCGAAGGTGCCGTTGACTACCGTCGCCGCAATCACCGTCACGCTGTCGCCATTGGCGAAGAAGGAGCCGGGGACCTGATGCGCGAACATGCTGCTGTTGGTGGAGAGGTTAGCTGGGCCGAAGACGAACATTTCGTCGGTATCGACTCCGGCATTTGTTCCGCCGACGTTCAAGCGCAGGGTGCCGCCATTGGCGTTAAAGGCGGAGTAAACATCGTAAAGCAGCGGCGTATTTTCCGGTGTGCGAAGGACCGCGTCGTTATTGAGGTTAACCGGGCCGTGACCCAGAACGGTGTTACCCGCGGTGCTGCCGGTGCCGACAACCAAGGTGCCGTTGTTGATGTCGGTGCCGCCGCCATAGGTGTTATTCACGTTGGTTAGGATCAGCGTCCCGTTGCCGCTCTTCACCAACTGACCGTTGCCCTGCAACAGACCGCTGATGGTGGCGGTGTTGCCGTCGCTAACGTTTGCGAACATGCCGTTGAGGTCAGGTCCCGGAGCATTGGTGAGGGTGGCATCGTTGATGAAATCCACTCCATCGCCAATGAAGTCCAGCCGGCCGCCCTCGAAGGTAACGCTACCGGTGGCGTTAAGGGTGTAGCCCGCATCGACCGCAAGCGTGCCGCGATCGCCGCTTCCACGTCCACACACCGTGAGATTCGTCGTGTTCACGATTCCGCCGTTGGTGATGCGAAGTGTGCCTTCTCCCCCAGGTCCACCCGCGTCGCCGCCGACAAAGATGTTGTTCGCAACGTTCAAGGTCGAATCAAAGGTCGAGCTACTTCCGTCGACCGTGACTCTGCCGGTCGAGCCGGCAAATCTGCCAATGAAGACGTTGTTAGGCAGCGGGCCATTCCCAATTAATCCGCCATCGAGAATATCCAAGGTGGCATCGCCCAGGCGACCAACAACCAGATTTCCACCCATGTCCCATTCGGAGGCATACAAATCTGAACCGCGGACAATGACTCTCCCGGTACATGCCGGCACCGCCGGCGATGATTGCGTCGCCCATGGCAACGGAGAACGCGCCGTTCGTGATTCGCATCGTGCCGTCGCCCAGAGCGCCGATGACGATGTCGTTATTCGAGACCAGCATCGCCGCCGAGATGACCATCTGGTTTGTAGGAACGTCCAGTTCGATCAATCCGGTCGATCCCACCTGGTTACCCACGGTGATGTTGTTCGCTTGGACCACCGGGTTGGAAAGCGTGGTCAAAACTCGCAGGGTGCCATCGCCCGCATCGCCAACCCTCAAGTTCCCCGTGATGTTCACCTGGGCATCGTCTTCCACCCGGGCGGTGCCGGTGGATCCGGCGTGATTGCCGATCGTCATGTTGCCGCCGACGTTAGTGGTCGTCGAATCGAGCGCGATGAAGGTTCCGGTGGCCACGTCGCCGACCAGGAAGTCATTAGTAGTGTTGAGGGTGCTGCCGCTGTTGATGCGCAAGGTACCGTCAGTGTTGGCGTTGCGGCCGAGACTGACGTTGTTAGCGGTAGCGGTGCCGCCGGTGTTAATGCGCGCGATCGCAGTCGGTTGCAGGACGGTACCGATGGCGGCGTTTTGCGCAATTGTCGGCGGACCGGGTGGCGTCCAGTTGCCGGGGGTGAACCAGCTACCGTCGGCGGTGTTGAAATCCAATGCCTTGGCGAAAGGCGAGGTAGAGAGAAGTGCGATTGCCAGGGCAAGACACGTCCGTCCCTTGGATAGGTAATTCATCATATTGATCTCCTGAAAGTTTCGATTTTTCGAAATGAGCGGGGAAACGTCGAGTCGAAAGCGACCGGATCGGCGAAATCAGAATTATTCCTACCC
Organism: uncultured Verrucomicrobiae bacterium; assembly: GCA_963746035.1. Taxonomy (GTDB): domain Bacteria; phylum Verrucomicrobiota; class Verrucomicrobiia; order Chthoniobacterales; family UBA10450; genus JBBRDU01. The sequence continues at coordinate 643,080 of CAVUZN010000004.1, forward strand.
GGCGTCGGTTCCTTTAGAATCTCGAACGAATTCGACTGCGTAATTAGCTCGTTCCCACATTAATAACGGATAGCGAGTGAAGGCGCCAAGACTCGAAGGTCCTCCGAAGGGCCGGCCAAATCTGGGAGCGGCCTCAGCGCCGCGATTCTTCTATTCCAAAGTGAGACCAGGCCCTTCATTTTCCCGTTAGTTCCCCAAATGCTGTGCCGGCAAATCCCTAACGGGTTTTGCGCATTACGAACTCGGCGGCGCCGCGGCCGGCACGGCTTCCCGTCGCGAAACAACCTTGCAGGAGATAACCTCCGGTCGGCGCTTCCCAGTCAATCATTTCACCAGCGACGAAGACTCCAGGCATCTTCCGCAGCATCAGGTTGGAATTGAGCTCGCTCCATTTTACTCCGCCTGCCGACGAAATCGCTTCGCCGACCGGGCGGGGGTGGCGCAGCGCGATCCGAAAATTCTTCACCTGCGCGATTGCCTGTTCCAAGTCGCTTGCCGCAGCGCCGAGCGCTGCCGCCGCCGCCGTTTTCAACAATTCCTGGGTGGCAGGATGCAATTTCCAGGCGCCCTGCCATTCCTCGCGACTGGTTAGACCGTCGACCCGCCTGCGCAAATCATCCGTGCTCAGCTGCGGCTTGAAATCGATCACGATGGCCGGGTCGGGCATGGCTGCGCGCAACTGCGGCCCCAGGCGGTAAATCGGGCCGCCTTCCAGACCATAACGGGTAATCAATAGTTCGCCCGCGACTCCCACCTCGCATTCATCGGATCGGTGGGGCGAGACTCTGTCGGGCCGGTCCACTCGCACACTCAAGTTCTTGAGAGGCTTTCCCTCCGCCTTTGCCAAAAATTCCGGTGACCAGTCCACTTCCCATCCGCAATTGGCCGGCTGCCATGGCGCGATTTCGATTCCAAACTTCTCCAGGATCTGCGGCCACTGCCCGTCTGATCCTGTTTCGGGATAGGAAGCTCCTCCCAGAGCGAGCACGATTGCATTCGCTTCCACGGCAGATCCGTCCTCAAACCACGCTTTCCACCCGTCAGGGCTTTGCTCGAGACTCGAAAACCGTTTTCCGGTCCGCAGATCGACCCCGTTCACTCTCAGTCGCTCCAGCCAGGCGCGTAATAATCCCGCCGCCTTTTTGTCTTCCGGGAAAACTCGTCCGCTGGATCCGACGAAGGTATTGAGACCTAACGACCTAACCCATTGTTGGAGCTGGTCCGGTCCGAACTCATTCAGTAACTCGTGCCAGCGTTCCTCTTCCGCGCCATAACGGTCCGGAAAATTCTCCACCGGTTCGCTATGGGTCAGGTTCAATCCGCCCCGCCCGGCGATCAGTAATTTTCGGCCGAACGAACCTTGGCCATCACACAAGATAGTCGTGCAACCACCCGCGCTCGCCATCTCCGCCGCGCGCATTCCGCCCGGTCCCCCGCCGATCACCAGCACTGAGTTCACAGAACTGCCAAGCTAGAGAGGATTGGTGAGATGAACAGAATTCTCAGTCCCAGGCTCTGAACCCCCGGCGGGTGACTGCTGTTCTTCGGATTTTGGGTCTCGTAATCATCGAGTCGAGCCTGTCTAATCCGGTCTGATGAGCTTTCTAAAGCGCCGGTTCGCTGCGGCTCCCGAGGGCACGGCGGTTTTATTCTTCATCCAAATCTTCTCCACCCTCGGTTTCGCGGTTCTTTATTCGACTCTCGTCCTTTACGCGACGAAACATCTTCAGCTTTCGACCAAAGAAGCGACGGCCTTGATGGGCGTCTTTGGAGCCTTCAATTACGGGCTCCATCTTTTCGGCGGATATCTCGGCGGACGATTTCTTTCCAACCGCAATTTATTCGTCGGCGGGATGGCGCTGCAGGTGATCGGCTGCGGGTGCATTGCCACCGGATCGCTGGCGATGTTTTATGTCGGCCTCGCCCTTTTCCTAACGGGCTCGGGCCTCAATGTCACCTGCATCAACATGATGCTGACCCAGCGGTTTACCTCGGAAGATCCGCGACGCGAAGGCGCCTTCCTCTGGAATTACGCGGGCATGAACGTCGGATTTTTCGTCGGCTTCACTGCCGCCGGTTATTTTCAGGCGTCGGAGAATTACTCAAGCCTGTTCATCTTTGCCACGATCGGAAACTTCGTTGCCATCGTGCTGGCGCTGGCCTCGTGGAAAACGCTGGCTGATCGCAACACGCAATTACAGGAAGCGTCCGCGGGCAAGTTTCGGACTATGCTCTTCGCGGGTATCGGCATTCTGATCGGATTGGTCCCGGTAGTCTGGTTCCTTCTCCAGCGGCCGAGTATTACCGAGTCGTTGGTCAAAGGCATTTGTCTGCTGGTGGCCTTGACCTTGGTTTACCTGACCGTCACGCATGTCGATCGAAGGGAAAAAAGGAACATGACGGCCTACCTCATCCTGACCCTGGGCTCGCTGATGTTTTGGTCGTTGTACCAGATGGCGCCGAGCGGCCTGATGCTGTTCGCCGTGCATAACGTGAACCGAATGGTACTCGGGTTCGAAGTGCAGCCGCAATGGATACAAAACATTAACACCGTCTGTATCGTCATCGGCGGTCCGCTGCTGGCCGCGTTCTTTACACGCATGCGCGCGCGCGGCTGGCGCGTCGACATTCCGCAACAATTCGCGACCTCGCTCCTGTTGATGGCGGTTGGATTTCTGATTTTGCCGGTCGGAATCAAGCTGGCGGGCGTCGACGGGATGAGTGCCTTTTGGTGGCTCTTTTGGAGCTACGTGCTGCAGAGTATCGGCGAGCTGCTCATTTCTCCGATTGGTTATGCCATGATCGGAAAGCTCGCGCCGGTGAAGTACCAGGGGATCATGATGGGAAGCTGGATGCTGGTGACAGGCTTGGCCTCGCTTTTTGCCGGAGACTTCTCCGGCATGATTCCGGAACCGAAAGGTGCCACTGCGCTCGATACCAATGCGGGTTACGCAAAACTTTTCGCCGAGCTCGGGGCCGGCAGCCTGGCGGTGGGTATTGCGCTGGTCCTTTTGATTCCCTTCCTGCGCAAGCTGATCACCGACAAAGCCGAAAGAGTCGCGATCGAAGCGGCGCCGACCACAGCCGGCCCGGTGACAGCGGGGGTTTCGGCTGAAGGTTAAGCCGGTCGAATATGACTGCTTAGGAGTCGAGCTACCGACCTCACACCCGCACACCTCACGCGCTGAAGCGCTAGGCGGCCAAGGGACTCGCCTTGGCTTTCGGGAAAACGAGAATGGTCGGGGGCCGAGTCCCAGCGCGGGCGTCTTCCGCGGTGCCGACTTCACTGACGATTTTGCCGGCGGCGATTTCGGACAGCGCAATGTCGGCCAGTTGCATCCCGGGCGGAACAAGAGCAAGCGGCCGATGTCCCATCGACAACTGGCGCACCCGCAGGCGGACCATGTTGATGAGCAGTTTGTCATCGGGAACGATTTCGGTAGCGAGAGCGAGAAGATTTGCGTTCATATATATAGAGAGAGAGGCGGATAACCCGCGGTGAGCCGATGAACGCGAGCCAAGCGAACAAGAATCCAGCGGAAGCACCAGCTTAGTCCAGGCGAGGCACTTCTCCTAATGATGCTTTTCGGGCCCCGCTCCGACTGGCTATTCGCAAAAGCGGTGCAAGTGAAAGAGCCGGCTCAAGGGAGCGGCGGTCGCAGACGCCAGGAAGGAGGGAATGTGCGACCATACCTTCCTTTCCGATTGTGATTCCCGTAACCGAAAAGCTGCTGATCAACACCGGTGGATGGCCGGCGATGAAAGCTGCCCGCACCATGGTCGAGGCCGGTCGCGTGAGCGAACCCCGTTATGACGCGCCGATGCTCACCGGTTTCGTGCGGGAAGGCGCGAAGAACTACCGGTCGGGGCTGCGGATCAAGGGCATGATCGACGTCGAAAATCTTTGCACCTGCTGGGAGTCACGGTCCGCCGGTAAAATCTGCGCGCACTCCATCGCCGTCGGACTGGCCCTGCTCACTCCCGCGCCGGCCGTCGCCGTCGTTACCGAACCAGCAAAGAAGGAGGAACTTGCGGAGCCGCCGCAGTTTGTCGCGCTCGGCACCGCCAAGGCCTCTTCGATAGCGCTCCATCTCATTTTGCCGCCGAACTTCATGTCCGCCTGGGCCAAAGGGCAGGTCATGCTGGTGATCGAAGCGGAAAAAATCGCTGGCGCGGCGAAGGGGGTCGCGAAACAGGGCGGCAACCGAACATTACTCTCCGCCCTGCGCACGAGTGGAACCTTCGCTTGCGACGAAGCCGATCTCGCCTTGATCGAAGCCTTGCGCGCTTTCCCCGGTGTTTTCGCCACCGGTATGGCATCGTCTTCGCGGGATGCTTTTTTGCGCCTGCTTCCGGCGCTGCAAAATCATCCGCGGGTGACCTTCGGAAAGACAGCCCCCGCCGTGATTTCATCGGAGTTCGTTAGGCCGTCGCTGGAGATCGAGCAGAGAAAAAACGGCGGCATCACGGTGAAGCCGAAAGCAATGCCGGAGACCATGCTGCTGTGGAATGCGACCGACGCCTGGCTTCTTCGCAAACAGGAATTCATCCGCTGCGGCGAAGCGCTTCCGGCCGGCGCCGCGCACCTGCTCGGCTCGCCGCTGCAGTTGGAAGGGGATACCGCCCTGAAATTCCTCGCCTTCGATCTCCCCCGCCTGCGCGCCGCTTTTGAAATCATCACGCATGAGGTTTTGCTGCCCGAGATCATCCAAGCCTCGCCCGTGATTGAGTTGCGCCTCGCCGGAACTCTGAACAGCGTCACCGGCGAGCTGCTTTGTCGCTACGGCGATCGCTCCCCCATTAAAGCCGCGACTAACGAACAGGACCAATTCGTTTTTCGCGATCCGGAAAATCCCGCTCGCCTTCTTCTGCGCAACACTCCCGTCGAACGCGCCGCCGTCGAGCGTCTCGAAAAGGCTGGGTTCGCCCGAACCGATGCCGGCGGCTTCGTCCTGCACGGCCAGCCGGAGGTCGTGCGTTTTTTCGCCATCGATTATCCGAAGTTCCAGCGCGATTGGACGGTCACGCTGACGGCGCAGGTTCAGAATTGGAGCGCCGAGATCGAGCGCGTCACTCCGAGGCTCGAAATTGTCGGATCAGGCGTTGACTGGTTTGAGGTGCGCTATTCGCTGCTCGCACCGGGAGGCCAGGAATTTTCCAATGCTGAGATTCAGCAGCTTTTGCGCTCCGGTCGGAACCAGACCCGCCTGCGCAACGGCCGGCTCGCCGTTATCGACAGCGCCGGCCTGGAAGATTTCGAGCAGGTGATCCGTGATTGCGACCCGGCCCAAAGCCAGCCGGGCCTTTACCGGATCAGTCGCGCCCACGCGTCTTATGTCGAGGAAACCGTGCGCGAACTCGGATCGACGGTGACTGATCGACGCGACGCGCTGAAAAAATTCATCACCGGCTCGGTCACCGACGTCAGCGACGCGCGGAATAAACTCGGTTCGCTCGCGACCAGACTGCGCGAATATCAGACGGAAGGGTTTCTCTGGCTTACCCGATTGGCAGCGAACAGTCTCGGCGGAATCCTTGCCGATGAAATGGGCCTTGGAAAAACAGTGCAGACGCTGGCCTTTCTGAGGTCTAACCAGGGAAACGGCCCGGCGCTGATCGTGTGTCCCACTTCGCTGGTGACCAACTGGCAGAACGAAGCGCAGAAGTTTACCCCGGAATTGAAGGCTCTCGTGCTGGAAGGACCAAATCGCGCGGCCCTCTTCGGCACCATCAAAGAGTTCGACATCGTGGTCACCAGCTACGCCCTCCTCCGCCGCGACATCGAGGACCTGCAAAAGGTCGCGTTCTCCACGGCCGTGCTCGATGAAGCGCAGCACATCAAGAATCCGGAGACGCAAAACGCGCAATCAGCCTTCGCGCTGCGCGCGCAGCACCGCTTCGTCCTCACCGGGACGCCGATGGAAAACTCCGTGCGCGATCTCTGGTCGATCATGAACTTTGCGCTGCCTGGTTATCTCGGACAAAGAAATGACTTCCGCGAGCGCTACGAATTGCCCTTGGCGCGCGGCGCCGCACCCGATCTGCAGCGGCGTCTCTCGCGCCGGCTTCGGCCCTTCCTGTTGCGTCGCCGGAAACGCGATGTTGCCAAAGATCTTCCGGAAAAGATCGAGCAGATCGTTCCCTGCAACCTGACTGGCAGTCAGCGCAGCGCTTACGACGCGCTCCTGAGGGAAATCCAGAGCGGGCTCGGTTCCGTTAGAAAAGAGAGCAACGCGGCCGCGCAGCGGATGAAAATGCTAACCGGCCTGCTCCGGTTACGCCAGGTCTGTTGCGATCTCCGGCTGCTCGGCCTGGAGAAGGACGAGCCCTCGGCCAAGCTTGAGCTGCTTGACGAGTTGTTAGGCGAAGCGATTGACGGCGAGCATCGGGTGCTCGTCTTTAGTCAGTTCGTCTCCATGCTTCACCTCATGCGCGATCGATTGGATGAAAGGAAACTTTCCTACTGTTATCTGGACGGCTCGACCAAACAGCGCCAGGCGGAGGTCAATCGTTTCCAGGAGGACGCCAGCATTCCGGTATTCCTGATCAGTCTCAAAGCGGGCGGCGTCGGTCTCAATCTTTCCGGAGCCGACACCGTGATTCACTTCGATCCGTGGTGGAACCCGGCGGTGGAAGCTCAGGCGACCGACCGCGCTCATCGCATCGGCCAGACCCGCGTGGTCACTGCGTATAAACTGATCACGCGCGACACCGTCGAAGAAAAAATCCTGAAACTGCAGGAGAAAAAGCGCGCCGCCATCGACGCCGCGCTCGAGAGCGAAGAACCGTTAATGAACGGTCTCACCACCGAAGAATTGGAAGAGTTGCTCGCCTGAAGGCTGTGTTGACCTGAACCGACGTCCTCACCGGGAGCAGGGCAGAACAGACGGAAGGATCGAATTTAAAAGTTTTCAAATTCAATCAGGCAAGGGGGCTTCGACGGCGGACGATGCCGGGAAAAAGCGGCGAAGGTAAAGCAGGTATCCTAGCGCCGGAATACTCCACAGAAGCACCGACCAGGTGGCGAAGCCCGAATTGCCAAAGCTTCGCAGCGTCGCGAGGTCTTTCTGCGCATATCCCATCGCGCTATACATCTCCATGATGCTGTGCCTCGAATAGGTCAGCAGGCTGGAGACGGCAAACAGGACCAGTGCGATGGCGATGGTCCACCAGCCTTTTCGATCCAAGCGATAGAGCCCCCAGGCCGCGTAGGCCCAAACCACCGCGTGGACAATATAGAAGACGCGGCTGGAATTCCCGGTGAGCAAAGTCCCAAAGAAGGGCGCCACTCCGTAGGTCATGGTCCCGAGCATGCAGACGGCACCAAAGGCGAGCCAGATGCTCGCCGCCAGGACGGGCGCCGGGCAGCGATCGGTCCAGCGCGGCTGCGGATCGAGTGCCTCGCAGGTCGCCTTCACATTTCGGCCGCTGTAGAAAAGGGCCCAGAGGAACGGGAGGACGACGAAAAAGAATGCGGCCACAGCGGCGCCGACCAGGAGCATCGCGGCTTGCGCGGATTCCGACAGCTGCGGCTGGTTCGGCGGCGCCGCGTTCTTCATCGATTCTTTGAAGGCGGGGGCCATCAAGATGACGAACACGGTAGCGAGGATGCCGGTGATGAAGACGGTCCACGACTGGATTGCGAGGAGCGTACGAGCCCACCTCCGGGTCATGACCGAACCGATCCCAAGCCAGATGAAATCGATGGCAAAGGCAGCATAAATGACGGCGGGCATGATGGTGGCTGCGGGCGGGGTCGCGGCGTTTCCGGCGCGCGCGGCCATCTTCGGTGCGAGCAGCATCAGTGGAACAAAGAGGGCGCAAACACATCCGGCGAGAATGGTGAAGACGCCGAAAACAATCAGTCCTGTTCGGCGATTTTTGAAGGTTTCGGTGGATGACGCGTCCGTCGGCATCTCACGACGCTATCCGTGAGCTCGTCAGCCCTTCAAACAAAATTCGCCCTTGGCGTAAGGTCGTTGAGGACACGCCAACCACTTGCTCTTCGAATAAGCCCGATGGCGCTATTAACTGGCGCCCTTGCGTGGGTGGGCTTCGGCCGCGACATTCGACGCCCGTTTATGCTCACGATTTCCCAGGTTACCAAGGCTTTCGCCGGAAGGACGCTCTTCGAAGATGCTTCGCTCCAGGTGAATCGGGGCGATCGCGTTGGATTGGTTGGACCGAATGGGGCCGGCAAATCGACCTTGTTCTCGTTGATCCTGGGAGAAGCGTCGCCGGATGAGGGAACGATATCGGTCGAAAAATCGGCGACAATTGGATATCTGCCGCAGGAGACGGCGACGGTGGGCGAAGAGACCGTGCTGGAGCTGGCCTGTGGACGGCAGCACAAGAATAAGACCGATCACGATTATGAGCACGATCACGATCTGGATTGGGAGACGGAGCCGAAGGCAAAGCGAATTCTGAGCGGTCTCGCCTTTCGGGAATCCGACTTTGATCGGCCGGCGCGGACCATGAGCGGCGGCTGGGTGATGCGAGCACATCTGGCGCGGTTGCTGGTGCAGGAGCCGGATCTGTTGCTCCTGGACGAGCCGACCAACCATCTCGATCTCGAGTCGTTAGTATGGGTGCAGCAGTATTTGAAAAGTTATCCGGGTGGGATCCTGATGATCTCTCACGACCGCGAATTTCTAAACAACCTGGTTGGGTCGATCGTAGAAATCGCGCACCGCCGCTTGCATCGTTATCGCGGGAACTGGGACAGTTATTTAGAACAAAAGGCCGCACGGGAAGTGCAACAGCTGGCCGCTTACAAAAATCAGCAGAAGGAGATCGCATCGCTCCAGCTGTTTGCCGACCGCTTTCGCGCCAAAGCAAGCAAGGCCTCGCAGGCGCAGAGCAAATTGAAGCAGATCGAGCGGATGGAAAAGATCGAAGCACCGCTCGCGCGAGAAAAGACGGTCCACTTCAAATTCCCACAGCCGGTCCGGAGTGGCCAGCGGGTCATCACACTGACCGACGTAGACTTCGCTTACGGCGACCTGGCGGTTTACCGTAACCTGAACTTCCGCGCCGAGCGTGGCCAGCGCACGGTCTTGGTCGGGCCGAACGGCGCAGGAAAATCCACGTTACTGAAATTGTTAGGCGGCGTGTTGCCGATCGCCCAGGGAACGCGCCAGCTCGGGCATAATGTGAAGGTCGGATATTTCTCGCAACACCGCGTGGAGATGTTGAACCCAAAGCAGACTGTGCTCGAAACGGTGCGGGACATGCCCCATCCGGTCTCCGAGCAGACCGCCCGAACCATTCTCGGGTCATTCCTTTTTCGCGGTGACGATGTCTTTAAGGTTACGAGTGTGCTGAGCGGAGGCGAGAAGACGCGACTGGCGCTGGTGAAGCTGCTGCTCGATCCGCCGAACCTTCTGCTGGTCGATGAACCAACCACTCACCTGGATATCGGCAGCATCGATGCCCTGGTCAGTGCGCTCTCCCATTACGAAGGGACGCTGATTTTCATCAGTCACGACGTCTACTTTATCCGCGCGATTGCGACGACGGTCTTGCACATCAACGCGGGCAAGCTGACCCCCTACGCCGGCGATTACGATTACTACCTCGAGAAATCGAAGGCCATTTCCGCACGCGCTGCGCTGACCAGTCAGGGGACGGGACTGCACAACGCGCAACCCGGGTTGCCAGCGACACCTGAAGTTTCGGAGACGCCAAAGCTGGGCTTACGCGAAACGCGGGAAGCGCGTCGCGCGGAAGCAGACAGCCGCAAGCAGGAAGCGAAAGCGAAACGCGAGCAGGAGAAAAAGGTTCGGGAGCTGGAGCAACAGATCGTTAGTCTGGAAGAGCGACAGAAGGAGCTCACGGCGGAGCTGGAGAAGCCGGAAACGTATAACGCCGGCGGTGCGGTCATGCAGTTGAACCGCGAGCTCTTGAGCGTGAGCGAAGATTTGGAGCGGCTGACGAAAGAGTGGTCAGCCTTGGGGCAAGGCGAAGCGCAACGCGTGCGTGACTGATGCGCAGGTGACTGGTGCCCGGGTAATGTGCGAGCGGCCTTGGCGCCGCGGTTCCCGATCTCTTTTGCTAATCTCTCTTTTCTGACCTTCGAATTGGATTAAATTGAGTCGTGCGACGGATGCTTGGTTGCGCGGTTTTGCTTCTGCTCGTTTCGGTCAGCATGGCCTTCGGGCAAAGGCATCATTTTATTCGACCGTTCGACAGGGTGGTCGCGGTGCATCGCTATTACGTTCCGGTTTACGTGGCGCCGGTCCCATTCCTCTGCCCCGGCCCCTATGCGAGTGGATACGCGGCCGCGCAGAATTACGTTCCGCCTTCCATTCAGTATGTTTTTGTCGGCAGCTCGTCGCCGCCGCCACGACTGCCGCTCACCTTCAAAGATGGCACCACCTACTTCGTCAGCGATTACTGGCGGGAAGGCGATCAACTTCACTTCAACACGTTGGAAGAAGGCGGCACCAAGTCTGTCCCGCACACGGTGCCCTTCGATAGTCTTGATCAGCAACGGACAAAGGATGGCGCGGTCGCGCAAGGCTTCAAGTTCCTGATCCGGGACGAGCCGATCGACCAATGGCTCGCTCATCACGGTCCGGACCGTCCGAAAACCAAACGGACCAAGCGGGTCTATAAAGATTAGGCGATCCCGAGGATCACCGACGCACGAAGTTCCGGGTCGCGCACTCCTCTCTATATCGTGAAGTCCCCCACCTGTAGCGGCGGTCTCTGACCGTCGCATTATTCGAGCGGCGGTCAGAGACCGCCGCTACAGTTTTGCCTCTCGATGTGCGAGCCCGCTCGCAACCACGTTACTTTGCGTTGGCCGCGAGTTCGAGCTCAGCCAGATCAAGCTTTGTCATTTGCCACACGCGGGCGGTCACTCGCTGCACTCGCGCCGGATCGTCGCCGTTCAACCAATCCCAGATCTGTTTCGGCACGATCTGCCAGGGCACACCGAATTTGTCCTTGAGCCAACCACAGACGTTCGGCTCGCCCCCACCCGCCGCTAATTGTGCCCAGAAATAATCGATCTCTGCCTGCGTTTCGCAGTTCACCACCATCGAGACCGCGTTGGTGTAAGGCTGGCCGGGGCCGCCATTGAGCGCGACGAACTGCTGTCCCTGCAACTCGAACGCAATCGTCATCACCACGTCCGACGGGCGCGGCCCGTTCTCGGGATAGTTCGTCTTACTGGTGATCTTCCCGTCTTTGAAAACAGAGAGATAAAAGTCGACCGCTTCTTCGGCGTTGGAATCGAACCAGAGGAAAGGGGTTATTTTCTGCATCGGACACGATCAGCGGCGAATGCGATCGGAGCAATCCGTAACGCCGGAGAAGGGAGAAAAATTGCGGCGGTCAGAGACTGCGGCGACAGAGACAGCAGAGTCGCGGCGCTGAGGCCGCTCCCTCATTTTTCTGCGTTCTACTTGAAACGGTTGAACGTCTTTTGCAGGAGATCGACATCGCTGGCGCCGCCCGTCTTCTCGCGCGTCGTCTCGATCCATTTCTTCTCTAAGGCGTTCTTGGTCGGGCGCTCATTCTGGTAGAACACGCCGAAGACGCCGGGGAAGGGGATTTGCGCGAGCTTATACGCGGCCAGCTCGTCGGTGACATCGTGACGCATTTCGTCTTCCGGGGTGCCGTCCCATTTTTTCTCCTGAATCAATTCGAAGCTGCCACCTTTGCGCGGGTCAGCCGGATCGAAGACGTCCGGGAAAAACTCGACGCACTCGCTCAGGCATTCGATGACACTGAAGCCCTGGTGATCCATGGCGCGCTCGATCATCTCCATCATGTGTTTGACCTGGGTGGCGTGAGTGCGCGCGATGAAGGTGGCCCCGCCGGCGATCAGTTTTTTCATCGGGTTCACCGGCTGATCAATTGCCCCGGTCGGGTCGGTCTTGCTCTTGAACCCGATGGGCGAGGTCGGCGATGTTTGTTTCTTCGTTAGGCCATACACGAAGTTATCCATGATGAAATACGTGAGATTGATGTTCTTGCGCGCGCCGTGATCAACATGGTTGCCGCCGATCGAGAAACCGTCGCCGTCGCCGCCGAAGAGAAAAACGTGCAGATCCGGCCGGGCCAGGCTGATGCCGCTGGCCAGTGGCACACCGCGACCGTGAATGAAGTGCGCGCCGTGCCCATTCACAAAATAAGGGAAGCGCGATGAGCAACCGATGCCGGCCAGGGTAACGATCTTTTCGTGATCGAGATTCTTCTTCTCCAGAACCTTGTAGAAGGAAGCGAGCACGGCGAAATCGCCGCAGCCCGGGCACCAGGTCGGATGATCGGCCGTGATCGCCTTCTTTGTTAACTTCTCGCGTGGGGGCTCGGTAGTTACTTCAGACATAAATCGAATTAGGAAAGCAGGGACTCAGGAAGCGATTGTTAGCCGACCCCTTGGGGAACGACTTCTTTCAAGGACTTAACGCCTTCCGCGGAAGTGTCGGCGTGAACGATTGCTTTGCCTTCGCGCGGGATGAGGCGCGCAGCGAAGGAGCGACCTTGGAAAACCCCTTCCAGGATTTCGCGAACACGGAAGGTCAGACCATCGGTCTTGGTGAAGCTTTCGATCTTCGGTTCGCAGTAACGTGCCCGCAAAATAGTGGCGAGCTGGCCGAAGCCGTAGATGCCCTGGTCGTTCATCTCCACGACCACGATGCGACGGAATTTTGAAAAGATGCTTTCGAGTCCGTTAGGCAATGGGTGGACGTGGCGGAGGTGGATGCAGCCGATTTGCAATCCTTCTTCTCTTCCTCGTTTCACCGCATCGTGAATCGGACCATAGGTCGAGCCCCAACCGACCAGCAAAGTGTCGCCTTCGGTGTCGCCGTAAACTTCTGGAATGGGAAGTTCTTCGGCCAGCTTGCGCAGTTTGTTGCGACGCTTGGCCGTCATGGCCATGTGCATCTTCGGACTGCCGGTGGGATGGCCTTGCTCGTCGTGTTCCAGTCCCGACATAAGCGGATATTTGCCGTCGAGAATGCGCGTCCCCGGCGGGGCGTGCTGCGTGATCTTATCAAGCGGATACGGCGTGTGCGTGGGGCGGGTGTGCAGATCCGGTTTTGGATCGAGCATGATTTTCTCCAGCTCTGGCTCATCGAAGGCCTCGATTCGCGTCGCCAGGGAAGTGTCGCTGAGGATAAAGACCGGCGTGGAATACTTGCGGGCGATCTTGGCTGCCTCGATCGCGATGTAGAAACAGTCTTCCACTGATTTCGGTGCGAGGACGACGCGCGGACTGTCGCCATGCGCACCGAAGATGGCCTGGTGCAGGTCGCTCTGCTCGACGTTGGTAGGCAAACCGGTGCTGGGGCCACCCCGCTGCACGTTACATATAATGAGAGGGATTTCGGCCATGGTGGCCCAACCGATCGCTTCGGCCTTTAGAGAAATGCCAGGGCCAGCGCTGCCGGTGACGGAAAGCCATCCGGAATACGACATGCCGATGGCGAGCGAAACGGAAGCGAGCTCGTCCTCGGCCTGCACAAAGATCCCGCCATATTTCGGCAGCTCGGAGCGGAGAATCTCCATGACGCTGGACCACGGCGTGATCGGGTAGCCTGCGCCATAACGAATCCCGGCGGCGATGAGTCCGTAGGCCAGGGCCTGGTTGCCGTCGAGGGTGATCTGGGCGCGACCGCCATCCTTCTCGATTTTGTCGAAGCGGTAGAGATTCTTGAGCAACGTCCCGACGGGATAGCTGTAGCCCGCGGTAAACGCCATGATCGCGGTATTGGCGACGCTCGCATCTTTGCCGCCGAACTTTTCTTTGATCAAGGCCGCCAGTTTCTCCTTATCGAGATCAAAGATTTTCGCGATCAAGCCGAGCACGAAAATGTTTTTACCGCGATCTTTGGCCGTGCCACCGAGCGCCTCAACGGTTAGGCCGGTAATCGGAATGCCAACGTAAACGTAGCGTTTGTCGTCGAGATTGGGTTCGACGTTGTCGGAATCGTAAAGGAGGACGCCGCCTTCCCGCAGAAAACCGATGTGGTCCTGATAGCTGTGCTGGTAGAAGGCGATGAGAAAATCGGCTTCGTCGCCGGCGGAAAGGACTTCACCCGAACCGATGCGGACCTGGAAAATGGATGGACCGCCCGAAATCGTCGCCGGGATGGTCATGTAGGTCATGACGTCCTGGTCGGAACGTCCGGCGAGGCGGGCGAGAAAAGCGCCCGCGGTCTGGATTCCATCCTGGGAATTTCCAGCTAACCGGATAACGGCGTCCTGGATGTTTTCGGGGCGCAGATCCGCGCGCTCGGAGGGATTCGTGTTGGCCGCGGATGGCGAAGGAGCAGCAGCGGAACTATTGCTGGCCTTCGCGCTCTGGATTTGACTGTTATCCGGGACGAAATCCGTGGAATCGGGCATTGGTAAATTGGCTGAAGAATCTGCCGCGAAATGACGGGTTTTACCAGAGCAAAGAATGGGACGATGTGGGCCTAGGGCTTTGGGATTTTATGGCGACTAGGACCTCTGTGATTTCGTTGAGGGGCGGCGTCCCCGCCGTCCCTGAAGGGCGCGTGGGTCTTGGGTGTGATGGGCGGCTGTTGAAAATTATGTAGTGGAGGGTACGTCGGGAGATCCCTCGGCCGTCGGGACCCATGGTTCGCCAATCCGGCGGTCCCTCGCGGCTCGGGATGACATGCTAACACGCCTGGGTAATGCAGAGTCGTGATCGTGATCGTGCTCCTGCTCCTGCTCTGCTCAAGGCACCTTTCACTTCGAATGCCGCCGTGCCCGTTGTGGCCGTGGTGTGAGACCTTCCTCGGTGCCGTCTTTCGCTCGACCAATTCGCTGTCCTTATATATAAGAGCGGAGGGCGACTTCTAATCACAACCGCTCGAACGCCTTGGCACGAAAGACAATGGGTAGTTGGTGCGATTTAGGCTCCGCTGGAACCACTTTCGGTGCCCTATCCTTAACCTTGACCTTGCCCGGTTCCCGACCCAACCAATGGTTTCCGGCTGCAAAAGGCGACGCCGCCTTTTGCCGGCCCGCTTTGTCTGAAAGGCCGGCGGCGTTCCCGCTATCTGCAAAGAATGTCAAAATTCCGCACAGGAAAAGGGCAGTCATCGGTGCTTCCCTGTTCCTGGCAGCTTTCTCGCGAATCGCGTTCGCGCAGCAGATCGACTGGGCGCAGGTGAATGCAAACGGGGACGCGGTCCCGATGGCGGCGGTTGCCGTGGCCGACAGCCGCACCGATTCCGGGTCGCCCTATCCATTGCTCGCGTCCGCTTCGCCATCCGAACTAAAGAAGCTTCCAATCGAAGCACTAGTCGACGTTGAGATCACGTCCGCGTCGCGCCGTCCGGAAAATCTCTGGCAGACCTCGAGCGCAGTCGACGTCGTAACCGCGGAAGATATCGCGCATGCCGGGGTAACCACTATTCCCGACGCTTTGCGCCTGGCCACGGAAGTCCAGGTGGCGCAAATCGACGGTCACACGTGGGCGGTTTCGGTGCGGGGCTTCAATAATGCCATCGCCAACAAGGTGCAGGTCTTGATGGATGGGCGCAGCCTCTACACTCCGCTGTTCTCGGGCGTTTTTTGGGACGCGCAGCAAACCTTCCTGCCCGATCTTGAACAGATCGAGATTATCCGCGGGCCGGGAGCGACCTTGTGGGGCGCTAATGCGGTGAACGGCGTGATCAATATTCGCAGCAAGAGCGCGGAGCAAACGCAGGGCTTTATGTTCTATGGCGGCGGCGGCTTTGAAGAGGACGGATTCTTCGGCGCACGCTATGGCGGCAAAATAAACGACAGCACTTTCTACCGCGTCTACGTCACGCATGAGCAACGGGAGGGTTTGCCGATCGCTTGGGATGAGAACGAAGACGACGGCCAGATGACGCAGGGCGGTTTCCGCATCGATTCAAAATTGAATCCCGATGATCACCTGACCGTGCAGGGCGACTTCTACGCGGGCAACTTTGATCAATTGAGCCTCGGCAACGTGGATGTGGACGGTGAGAACGTGCTCGCCCGCTGGACCCACGAATTTACCGCCGATTCTTCTTTCATGCTGATGGCCTATTGGGATCGGACGTATCGTTTGATTCCGCCGACCTTCGAAGAAGAACGCAATACCGGCGACGTCGAACTCCAATATTCGATGCGTTACGGGGAGCATTACCTGGTGCTCGGCGGCGAATACCGCGGATCGCACGACAACATTGCGAATATTGGCCCAGGCCTCGCCTTTATCCCGGACGACCGCACCGTTCACCTGGTTAGCGGCTACATCCAGGACGAGTGGCATATCATTCCGGACAAGGTCTATTTAACTGCCGTCCGGGTCACCGGCGGCCTCGAAGGCCGCCACGCTGATCTCGTGGCACTTGACGTGGTCGGGGTGCGGGTAGCCGCCGCGCTCGTCGTACGTCGTCACCACGTGCGGCCGGAACTCGCGCATCAGCCTCACCAGGGGCGCGGCCGCCTCCTCCACGGGGACCAGCGCGAAGCAGCCCTCGGGAAGCGGCGGCTTGGGGTCGCCCTCGGGCCAGCCCGAGTCGACGAACCCCAGCCAGTCCTGACGGACGCCGAGGATGTCGCGCGCCCGCTCCATCTCCTGCGGCGGATCTCGGCCATGTTCTCGAGCACGTCGGGGCGGTCCATCTTGGGGTTCAGGATCGAGCCGCGCTCGCCGCCGGTGCACGTGACCACGTGCACGTCGACACCCTCGGCGACGTACTTCGCCGTCGTTGCCGCGCCCTTGCTCGACTCGTCGTCGGGGTGGGCGTGCACGTGCATCAGGCGGAGCATGAGGGCAATCCTAGGATGTCCAGGTGAGCGGATCTGGCCGAGCGGTACGGCGCGCCCTCACGCTCTCGCCGGCCGCTCGTGATCGCGTTGGCGGTGGTGCCTCGTGGCAGCGGCCTCGGCCTGGCTGGCTGGGCCGTCGTTCTTCCACGGCCGGCCGGAGGTGACCTCGCAGCTCGTCGGGTTCGAGATCGGCGGTCAGCACGCCGCGACGGCCACGTTCACCGTCGTACGCCGCGACGCCGAGGTCCGGCCTCCTGCCTGCTGCGCGCCTCCGCCGGCGGACCACTCGGTCGTGGGAGAGGTCACCGTTCCGGTCGTCGACCGGCGCGGCGGTGGCCACCCTGACCTCTCGGATGCGGACCGAGCGCCGGGCCACCACCGTCGACCTGGTCGGCTGCACCGCTCCGGGGCAGCACGCAGCCCCGGTGATCAACTGTCTCACGGAGTTTGGGGTCGGGCGACCGGCTCGTTGTTAGACTCGTGGACTTGCCTGAACGGCCGGCCGCGACACTCGAGCGCGCCGAACCCCCCACCAGCACAGGAGCCCCACCCGTGACCCAGGCCAGCAGCGACCAGACGATCTGGCTGACCCAGGACGCCTTCGACAAGCTCCAGGCGGAGCTGGACAACCTGCGCGGTCCCGTGCGCGCCGAGATCGTGGCGCGGATCAGCGCCGCGCGCGAGGAGGGCGACCTCCGGGAGAACGGCGGCTACCACGCCGCCCGCGAGGAGCAGGGCAAGACCGAGGGCCGCATCCGCCAGCTCGAGGACATGCTGCGACCGCGCCAAGGTCGGCGAGACGCCCGCGGACGACGGTGTCGTCGAGCCCGGGATGAAGGTGACCTACAAGTTCGCCGGCGACGCCGACGACGAGATCGAGACCTTCCTGCTCGGGGCCCGCGAGATGGAGGACACCACCGAGGGCATCAAGGTGTACTCCCCGCAGAGCCCGCTCGGCTCCGCGATCATCGGCCACGCCAAGGGCGACACGGTCTCCTACGAGGCGCCGAACGGCACGCAAGCTCGAGGTCGAGATCGTCGACGCCGTCCCGTACACGGGCTGAGCCAGCCGGCTCACGGTGGGTCGGCTACGCCAGCGGGACGACGTAGCCGCAGCTGCGGCCAGGTGGTCGAGGACCCGGTCGCGCGTGCTCCTCGCCGCGGGTCTCGAGCTGCAGCTGCACCTCCACCTCGTCGAGGTGCAGGCTCGGCCGAGGTCCGCTCGTGCACGACGTCGAGCACGTTCGCCTGGACCTCGGCGAGCTCGTTCAGCAGCCGGGCGAGGCCGCCGGGCACGTCGGGGATCGTCGCGCGGAAGTACGAGGTAGCGTCCCGCGGCGGCCATGCCGTGCCGGATCACCCGCATCATCAGCAGCGGGTCGATGTTGCCGCCGGAGAGCACGACGACCGCCGGAGTGGCGAACGCCTTCGGGTCGTCGAGCAGCGCCGCGACCGCCGACCGCACCCGCCGGCTCGACGACCAGCTTGGCCCGCTCCAGCAGCATCAGCAGCGCGCGTGACATCGACTCCTCGCTGACGGTCACGCACCTCGTCGACGTGCTGCTGGATCGCCCGGAACGGGATGTCGCCGGGGCAGCCGACCGCGATGCCGTCGGCCATCGTCGACATCGAGCTCCAGCGCCACCGGCGTGCCCTCGGCCAGCGAGGCCGGGTAGGCCGCGGCGTTCTCGGCCTGCACCCCCACCACGCGCACGTCGGGACGGACGCCTTGACCGCCGTCGCGATGCCGGCGATGAAGCCCGCCGCCGCCAGTGGGTACGACGACGGTCTCGACTTCGGGGCACTGCTCGAGGATCTCGAGGCCGCAGGTGCCCTGGCCGGTGACGATGTCGACGTGGTCGAACGGGTGGATCAGGACCGCCCCGGTCTCCTCGGCGAACTCCTTCGCCGCGAGCAGCGCCTGGTCGATGGAGATGCCGTGGAACCGGACGTCGGCGCCGTACCCCCGGGTGGCGCGCTCCTTCGGGATCGGCGCGCCCGCCGGCATGAAGACGGTTGCCTTGATGCCGAGCATCTGCGCGGCGAGCGCCACGCCCTGCGCGTGGTTGCCGGCGCTCGCGGCGACGACGCCGGCGGCCTTCTCCTCGTCGGAGAGCCGCGACATCCGCAGGTAGGCGCCGCGGATCTTGAACGAGCCGGTGCGCTGGAGGTTCTCGGCCTTGATCAGCACCGGTCCGCCGGCGATCGCCGACAGCCAGCGGGACCCCTCCATCGGGGTGTAGATGGACACGCCGTCGAGCACCTCCCGGGCGGCCCGGATGTCGTCTCGTGTCGGGAGTCGCACGTCCGGCTCAGCCGGACCGTTTCCGGCTGCGGGGTCGGTCATGGCGCCACCCTAGGACCTCGCGGACCGGCCTGGCCCGGGGGCGACCGTCACGGCGCTAGGTGGGCGCATCCCCCAACGGCGTCTCCTCTGCCTCGCGCTCGACCCTCGCGGTGTCGGACAGGTGCAGGACGACGGCGTTGACCGCGGCGACGAACGGCACGGCGACCAGGGCACCGGCGATACCCGCCAGGAGGACGCCTGCGGCGATCGCGACGATCACGCCCAGCGGGTGCACGCTCACCAGCCGGCCCAGCAGGAACGGCTGCAGGACGTGCGCCTCGAGCTGCTGGACGGCGACCACGCCGGCCAGCATGAGCAGCGCGACGACCGGCCCCTGGTCGACGAGCGCGACCAGCACGGCCACCGTGCCGGAGAGGAACGCGCCGATCATCGGGATGAACGCGCCGATGAAGACCAGCACGCCGATCGCGAAGACGAACGGCACCTTGAGGATCGCGGCGACGATCATGATGCCGAGCGCGTCGGTGAACGCGACCAGCACGGTGGCCCGCACGAAGGCGGTCAGGGAGGTCCAGGCGATCCGGCCGGAGGAGTCCGCCCGCTGCCGGGAGGCGCGCGGGAAGATCCGCACCACCCACGACCAGATCCGGTCGCCGTCGGCGAGGAAGAAGTAGGTCGCGAACAGGATGATGAAGAACGCCGGCGACGATGTGCCCGATAGCGGTCCCGACCTCGGTCAGCCGGGTGACGATCTCGCTTGTTCGAGGAGGTCACGGCGTCCTGGGCGGACTGGATGTAGCCGTTGATCTGGCTGTCGCTGGCGTGCAGCGGGCCGGTCTTCAGCCAGCTGCTGGATCTGCTCGAGGCCCTTGACCACCTGGTTCGGACGAGGTCGTTGGCCCCTTGGGCGATCTGCTGGCCGGCGAAGGTCAGCAGGAGCGCGACCACCGCGATGCTGCCGAGCACCACCATCAGGGACGCGAGCCCGCGCGGGATGCGCAGCCGGACGAAGAGCGTCGACGAGCGGCACGACCAGGGCGGTGAGCAGCAGCGCGATCACCAGCGGCAGCACCACCAGCGGAGAACATCGCGATCCCCCGCGCGAGGACGTAGCCCGCCGCGACCAGCACCAGGAAGCGCCAGGCCCACGCGGCGGCGAGGTCGATCCCGTAGGGCACCCGGCCCGGCGCGTAGTTCGACTCACCCGCGCCGATGTCGACCGGCAGCGCGGCGATGCTCCGCACGTCGGAGCGCATCGACGCCACTGGTGCGCGAACCGCTCGGCGAACCGCTCGTCGGAGCCTGCGCTGCTGGTTGCGCCGCAGCTTCGACAGGCGTCCGGGCAGCCGCTTGCGTACTCCCATGCTGCCACGCTCATGCGCGCAGGCTATGCCGGGCTCGCGCAGACGCGCCAGGAGCGCGTGCGCCGCGTCGCGGGTGGTCGCGGGCGAGCAGGCCGGCCGCTGCGAGCACGTAGTCCTGGTCGACGACGACGCGTGGCGCCCTCGGCAGCTGCCAGCCGCCGGCGCGCGTCGCCGGTGACCGCCCTGAGCACGCGCGCGGCCATCTCCGGCCGGGTTGTGGCGCAGCACGCCGCCCGAGCCGACGAGCAGGTCGACCTCACGCAGGTCCTTGCCGCTGCGCTCGACGACCCGGCCGCCCGCCCGCGAAGACGACCTGCTGCCGGCCGGCGTGCCGGCGCAGGGCGACCACCGACCGCGGCGGTGGCGATCTGCTCCTCGTCGCGCGCGGCTCGTCGCCGTCCTGCGGCAGGAACGCCGGGTCGGCTCGCGGACGCGCGGCGGCCGCCGCGCAGCCGCTCCGGGTCCTCGAGCGAGCCCGGCGGCGAGACCCTCCTCGACGGTCGGCACGGCGCTCCAGCGCATGCCGAGGTCGCCCTCGACGGTGCGTGCTGACCGGCAGGGTGGCGACCACCTCGCGCGCGCCAGGCGCCGGCTCCTCCGGCGGTCCGGCTCGAGGCCGACGACGGAGTGGACGTCGGTGGTGGCGCCGCCGACGTCGACGACGACCACGTCACCGGCACCGGGATGCTCGGCGTCCAGGCCCGGCGAGCAGCTCGACGGCGGTCAGCACCACGTCCGGCGTCGCGCCGCGGACCATCGACGGTGAAGTCGGCGCGCTTCGACAGGTGCTTGCCGCCGATCACGTGCCGCAGGAACATCTCGCGGATGGCGGCCCGCGCCGAGTCCGGGCGCGAGCACCCCGATCCGCGGCACGACGTTGTCGGCGAGGACGTACGGCGTCCCGCGCGCCCCGAGCAGGGCGGCCACCTCGTCGCGCGACGTCGACGTTGCCCGCGACGACGACCGGCGCCCGGCCACCGCGCCGCGGCCAAGGTGGTCGCGCAGGCCAGCAGCACCTCGGCGTTGCCGCCGTCCGTCCCGCCGACGAGCAGCACGCACGTCGGGCCGGCTGTACCGCAGCTCGCGCAGGCCCGTCGGTGGTCAGGCCGCCGTGCGCGACGTGCACGACCCGACCGCCGCTGGACAGCGCCACCCGGCGCCCGGCCTCCGCGGTGACCAGCTCCTCGTTGCCGACGACGGCGATGCGCAGCCCGCCGCCGGCCGACGAGCAGGCGAGCACCGGCGCTTCGCGGCCCGGGGGTCGACCTCGGCGAGCTCCGCCCGGCAGGCGTCCCAGCCGTCGAGCACGTCGGTGTCGAGCGTGGTGCGATGGCCCGCGGTCGCGAGCAGCTGACCCGTGTCGACGTCGACCAGAGCCGCCTTCGTGAACGTCGAGCCGAAGTCGACGCAGGCGACGAGCCGGACCGGCTCAGCCAAGGGCCTGGTCGAGGTCGGCGAGCAGGTCGTCGGCGGTCTCGATGCCGACCGAGAGCCGGATCAGGTCGCGAGGGCACCTCGAGCTCGGTGCCCGCGACCGACGCGTGGGTCATCCGGCCGGGGTGCTCGATGAGCGACTCGATGCCGCCGAGCGACTCCGCGAGCGTGAACACCTCGGTCCGCGCGCACGCGTCCAGCGCGGCCTGCTCCCCTGCCCGCGACCCGGAACGAGACGATGCCGCCGTACCTCTTCATCTGGCGCGTGGCCACCGCGTGGCCCGGGATGGTCCGCGAGGCCCGGGTAGTAGACCTGCGACGACCGCGGGGTGCGCGGCGAGGAACTCCACGACCCGCTCGGCGTTGTCGCAGTGCCGGTCCATCCGCACCGCCAGCGTCTTGAGCCCGCGCAGCGTGAGCCAGGCGTCGAACGGCCCGGCGACCGCACCGATGGCGTTCTGGTGGAACGGCGATCCTCTCGGCGACCTCGAGGTCCTTGACGACGAGCGCGCCGCCGACGACGTCGGAGTGGCCGCCGCAGTACTTCGTGGTCGAGTGCACGACGACGTCGGCGCCGAGGACAGCGGCTGCTGGAGGTACGGCGACGCGAAGGTGTTGTCGACGACGAGCAGCGCGCCGGCGTCGTGCGCGACGACCGCGAGCGCCTCGATGTCGCCGATGTTCAGCAGCGGGTTGGTGGGCGTCTCGACCCAGACGAGCTTCGTCTCGCCCGGGCGGATCGCGGCCCGGATCGCGTCGAGGTCGGAGACCGGTGCGGAGGTGTGCGGCAGCCCCCAGGGCTCCTCGACCTGGGCGAACAGCCGGTAGGTGCCGCCGTACGCGTCGTCGGGGATGACCACGTGGTCGCCCGGGCGGCACAGCGCCTTGAGCAGCGTGTGCTCGGCGGCCAGCCCGCTGGCGAACGCGAAGCCGCGCTCCCCCTCCTCGAGAGCGGCGATGTTGCCCTCGAGCGCGGTGCGCGTGGGGTTCGCGGAGCGGGAGTACTCGTAGCCGCCGCGCAGCCCGCCGACGCCGTCCTGCTTGTAGGTGCGTGGTCGCGTAGATCGGCGGGATCACCGCGCCGGTCATCGGGTCGGGCTCGTAGCCGGCGTGGATCGCGCGCGTCTCGAAGCCCGCCTTCTGGGCCGTGCTCGGAGTCTGGCCGATGACATGACGTCGAGCAGTATCCGCGCCACGTGGCCCGACGGCCAGGCGGGAAGGATCCGTGGCCGACGGACCGTTGCGACTGGCGAACGCCTCGACCGACCGACCGAGGAGGCTGGTGCTGTTCAACCGCCACAAGCTGGAGATCCCGACCCCCGACCAGGCCCTGAAGGGCCGCGCTGAGCAGTGGTTCAGCGTCGCCGAGCGGCACCGCGTGCTCGACGCACCGGTGGTCACCGACGAGATCCCCGAGGGCTTCGAGGTCGCGGTCTTCGGGCTCGGCTGCTTCTGGGGCGCCGAGGAGATCTTCTGGCGCACGCCCGGCGTCTGGTCGACGTCGGTCGGGTACGCCGGCGGGTCGACGCCGCACCCGTCGTACGAGGAGGTCTGCTCGGGCATGACCGGGCACACCGAGGCCGTGCGCGTGGTCTTCGACCCGTCGAAGGTCGTGCTACGCGGACCTGGTGAAGGCGTTCTTCGAGTTCCACGACCCCACCCAGGGCATGCGGCAGGGCAACGACCGCGGCACGCAGTACCGCTCGGCGATCTACACGCTCAGCGACGAGCAGGCCGAGGTCGCGCAGAAGCTCAAGGAGGCCTACGAGCCGCTGCTGCTCGAGCGCGGCTACGGCGCGATCACCACCGAGATCAAGCCGTCGCCGACCTACTACTACGCCGAGGACCACCACCAGCAGTACCTCGCGAAGAACCCGAACGGCTACCGCTGCCACAGCGCGACCGGCGTGCCCTTCCCCGCGACGGCCTGACCTCGCACGACCCGGACCTCACGTACCTATCCCTGACGGGCAACGCACGCTAACCTGCCGATGGCCCGAACGTGGGGTGAGAAACCACCTAGGCAGGTCATGTAGGGAGCGATGCTGCTGCCTAGCGTGTGACGACTGAGCAGTCTCCCATTGATCCATGAGGAGTGCAGATGGTGTCACGAAGAAGAGCAGCAGGCGTAGGGCTGGCAGCGCTAGGCACGGTCGCGGCGGTGGCGAGCGTGCCACCCGCGTCCACGGCAGCGGAACCCCGCGGGGTCTCGGTCGTGACGAAACGCCTGGACGGGCCGTTCGGCATCCAGAAGGCGATCGACCACCGCGGCTTCGTGGTCGCGGAGAGCGAGTCCGGCCAGGTCACCCGGGTCTTCAAGGACGGGCGGAGGCGTGCGATCCTCAACGGCGCCCCCGGCGTGGCAGGCGTCGCGGCCAGCCCGCGGTACGTCTTCGCGGTCATCGGGGGTCCCAACGAGGAGGGTGCCCCGTCGGGCGGCAGGTTCGGTCCCAGCAGGGTCCTGCGGATGGACTACAACGGCGGGCACCGCAAGGTGATCGCGAACCTGCTGAGGTACGAGCTCAGGAACAACCCCGACCGCCAGGTGCAGTTCGTGGACGGCCAGCCGGTCGACTCGATCTCGAACCCGTTTGCCATGACCTGGTCGCGCTACGGGATCTTCGTCGCTGACGGCGGCGCGAACGACGTACTCAGGATCAACCGCCGCACCGGAAAGGTGAGCACCTTCTTCGTGCCGCGCACGGTCAAGGACACGCGGGCCTGCAGAAGGCCGAATGCCAACGCCAACCCAGGCACACGGGGCTGCGACCCGGTCCCGACCGGGGTCGCGGTCGTGGGCAAGAGCCTCTATGTCAGCACGTTGGGCGCTGAGTCGCCGCGAGCGGCCCGCGTCTTCAAGCTGAACGCTCGCACCGGCAAGGTGCAGCGGGTCTGGAAGGGCTTCACCTCCCTGACGGGCATCGCGGTTCGCCGAGACGGCACCATCTACGTCTCGAAGGTCCTGTACGGCCTGCCTTCCGGCCCACCCCCGGCCGGCTTCAGCCCGGCCGACGTCGGCCGCGTCACGCGCATCCGCAACGGTCACATCAAGCACGCCCACGTGACGATGCCGACGGGTCTGGTGCTCAAGAACGGCGACCTGTACGCATCGGCGTGGAGCGTCGCGTCGTTCGTGGGCCTGCGGCACCGAGGCCAGGTGGTGAAGGTAGCGGACCGCGCGTTCAGATAGGTCACGCGCCGACTACTCCGATGCCGACGTCATCCACCTTGGTCTCTTAGCGACCAAGGTGGATGACGCTGGTGCTCAGTCGGGCAGGATGTCCCGGGCGATCAGCTCGTCGGCGATCCTGCCGGCCAGCACATGATGTCCGCGGTCGTTGGGATGCGTGTGGTCGGACCCCACGAGGCTGCGGTCCGGCCCGTCCAGGAAGTCGTCGACCACGATGTACGTCGCGCCGTCGCCCTCCGCGACCGGACGCAGGGCACGGGTCAACGCCTTCACCGCCGGTGAGGGGGTGGTCCCCTTCGCGAACGGGGACAGCACGACGAGCTCGGCGTCAGCGGGCAGCCCGGCCCGCAGTGTCTGGAAGGTCCTGTCCGCGTTGGCGAGCGTCTCCGCCCGGGGATAGCCGCCGAGCACGTCCTGGAGCCCACCGGCGACGATCATCACGTCGGGTGAGTAGTCCTGAACCACACGCGAGGCCCGCTCTGGGAACGCGCGGTCGCTGAAACCACTGCTGACGTAGCCGGTCTCGCCGGCCGCATCGGTGTAGATGACCCAGTCGTGCTCCAGTCCGGCGATGTCCGGCCAGGTCTGTCCGGTGTTCATCGGGGAGCCCTGGACGAAGGAGTCGCCGAGCACGAAGACGACCGGCCGGTCCTCCTCGTCCGGAGGCGCCACCGTGGGCCGACCGAAGATGTCGACCAGGACCACAGGCGCGATCAGCACCGCCAGCACCGCCACAACGGCGGCGAGCACCGTGACCCGGGGCCTCCGTCCTGCCCGCGCGACCGGGTCACCACGTCCGAGCCGCGTCATGGCCCCAGGATCCGCCGCGCTGCTGCCTAAGTCCACGCCCTCGCGGCGGCATGGCGCCACGGCTCACCCGAGCGGCAGGTACATCACGTGCAGTCCGACGTACCCGTGCTCCGGATGCCGGAAGGCGCCCGGCACCGTGCCGACGACCTCGAAGCCCGAGAGACGTCCACAGCGCGACGGCGGCCGTGTTGGTCTCCACGACCGCGTTGAACTGGATGCCGCGGAAGCCGTGCGCCGCGGTGCCAGTCGACGACGTACGTCGCGAGCGCGCGTCCTACGCCGCGTCCACGGGCCGCGGGACCGACCATGAAGCTCGGCGGTGCCGATGTGCGCACCCGGCTCCTCGCGGTTCGGGACCCATGCGTCGCCGTGCCGAGCACCCGCCGTCGTCGACCGTGGCGACCACCGTCAGGCCCGGCGGCTCCGCCATCCAGAGCGCGCGGCCCTCGTCGTACCGACGTCGCGGCGTCGTAGGCGTAGGTGTCGCCCGCCCGCACGGTGGCCTCGAAGATCGGCCAGATCGCGGGCCAGTCGGCCTCCGTCGCCGCACGGATCTCCGGACGGCTCACACGTCGCCGGGCTTGCGTTCGGTGTTGCAGTAGACGAGCCCGACCGGGTCCCGCATCACCGTCCAGCCCCGGCGTACGACGGACGACCTGCGCGCCCAGCGACTCGTGCCAGGCCGTCTCGGCGGTCCGGTCGTCGCACGCGAGGTCGAGGTGCGCGGTCACGGTCGGGCTGGTCGTCGTCCAGGCGCTGCAGCAGGAACGCGTAGGGGATGCCGGCCGGGCGCGTCAGCCGGTCGAACTCGCCCTTCGACTCCTTCCCGGTCCGCCCCCAGCCGGTCAGCTACGACCAGAAGTCGCACTCCCCGTCGAAGCGGTCCGGCGGGATGTCCAGGCAGATCTGGTCGACGATGCTGCGCACACCCGGTTCGCCCGAGGGCTCCGGCCGCGGCTGCTGGCCGCGGTGCCGGACCAGGCAGAACGGCAGGCCGCCCGGGGAGGTCAGCACCACGAGCCCGTCGACGGTCTGGACCCGGCTCGCGCCCAGGTCGACGGCGCGCCGGGCGGCAGCCTCCACGTCGTCGACGTACAGGTCGGGGTGGCACGACGCCGGACCGTCCTGCGTGCGCTGCAGCCACAGGCACGGGTCACCGGATCGCGGCAGCAGCGGCAGGAACTCGCCGTCGTTGCCCATGGGTTCCCCGACCTCGGTCCCGGAGACCTCCGCCCAGACGACGTGGCGGAGTCGAGCAGGTCAGGGGGGACGTCGATGAACGCGGAGACCCAGAGCACCGGACTTTCCCTCATGGCAGGAGGCTACCGATGCGTCCGCCTGACCGACGGGCAGGTAGTCACCACCACTCGCTCACCACGGCCCAGCCGATCTTCACGATGAAGGCGGCGACCACGACGACGAAGAAGACCCGGACGAACCCGCTCCCCTTCGCCACGGCGGTGCGGGCGCCGACGTAGCTGCCGATCAGGTTGCACGCCCCGACGACCAGCCCGACCCGCCACATCACCGCCCCCTGGGCCGCGAACACCAGCAGGGCGGCGACGTTCGTCGCCCAGTTGGTGAGCCGGGCCTTGGCCGACGCCTCGAGGAAGCTGTAGCCGAGCAGGCCGACCAGCGTGAACACCAGGAACGACCCGGTGCCCGGGCCGAGCGCGCCGTCGTAGAAGCCGATGGCGAGACCGGCCAGCATCGCCGTGAGCACGTGACGGTTGCCCGTGAACCGCAGCTCGGTCGATCTCGCCCAGCTCGGGCTTGAGCAGCACGTAGGCGCCCACGACGACCAGCGCGACCAGGATGATCGGGTCGAACGCCGCCTCCGGGATGTGCGAGGCCGCCAGCGCCCCAGCGGCCGAGCCGACGAACGCGACCGCCATCAGCGGCCCGAACGTGCGCGGGTCCGGGCGCACGCGCCGGTAGTAGGTCAGCGAGCTGGTCGTCGTGCCGCAGGTGCCGGCCAGCTTGTTCGTCGCGAGCATCTGCACCGGTGCGGCACCCGGGAAGGCGATCACCAGCGAAGGCAGCAGCACCAGTCCGCCGCCACCCACGACCGCGTCGACGAAGCCCGCGAACAGGCCCGCCAGCGCGAGCAGCGCCAAGGTCAGCAGCGACGGGTCCTGCACACCCGGACCCTACGCGACGGCGCTGACTGCTCGGCTCGTACGATCGCACGGATGAGGATCGTGTCGCTGCTGCCGTCGACGACCGAGATCCTGTTCGACATCGGCGCCGGCGACGACGTCGTCGGCGTGACGTTCGAGTGCGACCACCCGGTCGAGGCGCGCACGCGCACGATCGTGTCGACGAGCGCGATGCCGGAGGGCTCTCCGCCGGCGCAGATCGACGCGTTCGTCGCCGAGGCGATGCGCCGCGGCGAGGACCTCTACCACCTCGACGAGGGCGCGCTCGCGGGGCTGGACGCCGACCTCGTGGTCACCCAGGACCTCTGCGCGGTCTGCGCCGTCGACGTCTCGGTCGTCGACGACGCCCTCGCCCATCTCGGCTGCACGGCCGAGGTGCTCACCATCGACCCGCACACCCTCGACGAGGTGCTGGCCTCGATCGGCACGCTCGGCAAGGCGACCGGCACGGAGGCAGCGTGCCGCCGAGCTGGTCGCGTCGCTGCGGGCCCGCCTCGACGACGTCGTACGGCGCGTGGCCGGCCGGCCGCGTCCGCGGACGCTGGTGCTGGAGTGGACCGACCCGCCGTTCGCGCCCGGCCACTGGGTGCCGGAGATGGTCGACCTCGCGGGCGGCGAGTGCGTGCTGGGCTCGCCGGGCGAGAAGTCGGACCGCGTCGGGTGGGACGACGGTGCGCGCCAGCGAGCCGGAGGTCGTGGTGTGCGCGCCGTGCGGCTACGGGCTGGACCAGTCGGCGTCGCTGGCGGAGGAGCTGGTGCGGCGGCGGCGAGCTGCCCGGCCGGTGCGGCCGTCTGGGCGGTCGACGCCAACGCGTCGTTCGCGCGGCCCGGGCCGCGGCTGGTCGACGGCGTGGAGGCGCTCGCCGGGATCCTTCACCCGGACCGCTTCGAGGCGTCCCGTATCACCGCACTTGTGCGGGACTCAGCGGGTCGCCAGGTAGGCGAGCAGGTCCTGCCGGGTCACGACGCCGATCGGCTTGCCGTCCTCCTGGATCAGCAGCGCGTCGGCCTTCTCGAGCCGGGCCACCGCCTCGACCGACCGGCTCGTTCGAGCCGACCGTCGGCAGCGGGTCGTCCATGTGCGTCTCGACCTGGTCGGCGAGCTTCGCGTGGCCGGAGAACAGCGCCTCGAGCAGCGCCGCTCCGAGACGCTGCCCGCGACCTCGGCCGCGACGATCGGCGGCTCCGCGCGGACCACGGGCATCTGCGAGACGCCGTACTCCTGCAGGATGTGCACCGCCTCGGCGATCGTCTCGCTGGGGTGGGTGTGCACCAGGTCGGGGATGCGGCCGCTCTTGCCGCGCAGCACCTCGCCGATGGTCTGCTCGTCGGTGGCGGGCAGGAAGCCGTACTGGCTCAGCCACTCGTCGTTGAAGACCTTCGCGAGGTAGCCGCGCCCGGAGTCGGGCAGCAGCACCACGATGACGGCGTCCGGGTCGTCGAGCTCGTGCGGCGAGCTGCACGGCGGCGAACGCAGCCATGCCGGACGAGCCGCCGACGAGCAGCGCCTCCTCGCGGGCGAGCCGCCGCGTGAACTCGAACGAGTCGGCGTCGGAGACCTCGATGATCCGGTCGGCGATGTCGCGGTCGTACGTCGACGGCCAGAAGTCCTCACCGACGCCCTCGACGAGGTAGGGGCGACCGGTGCCGCCGGAGTACACCGAGCCGGCCGGGTCGGCGCCGACGATCTGCACGGCAGGGTTCTGCTCCTTGAGGTACTGCCCGACGCCGCTGATCGTGCCCGCCGGTGCCGACGCCGGCGACGAAGTGCGTGATCGCGGCCGTCGGTCTGCTCCCAGATCTCGGGGCCGGTGGTCTCGTAGTGCGAGCGCGGGTTGTTCTGGTTGGAGTACTGGTTGGGCTTCCACGCGCCCTCGATCTCGCGCACCAGCCGGTCGGAGACGCTGTAGTAGGAGTCCGGGTGGTCCGGGCGCGACAGCGGTCGGGCAGACGACCACCTCGGCGCCGTACGCCTCGAGGACGTTGCGCTTGTCCTCGCTGACCTTGTCCGGGCACACGAACACGCATTGGTAGCCCTTGGCCTGCGCGACCATCGCGAGCCCCACGCCGGTGTTGCCCGAGGTCGGCTCGACGATCGTGCCGCCGGGCTCGGAGCTCGCCGGACGCCTCGGCCGCCTCGATCATCCGGGTGGCGATGCGGTCCTTCACGGAGCCACCCGGGTTGAGGTACTCGACCTTCGCGAGCACCAGCGGCTTCGCGTCGTCGGTGGTCCGGCCGAGCTTGAGCAGCGGGGTGTTGCCGATGAGGTCCAGGAGGGAGTTCACGTAGTGCACCCCGGCAGTTTATGGGTCTCTCGTAGGAGTGAGCGTGGGGAGGGTCGGCGCGGCACGCAAGGTCGCCGCCGCCGCGGCGTACGGCGGCGGTGGCCTCTCCGTCATGGGCGCATCCCTCTACGGCGTGCTGCGGGCCGAGGCGATGGTCGCCCGCAAGACGATCGGCAACGCCGACGGCGAGCCGCCGGACTGCACCGGGTGGTACGGCAAGGGCCGCCCCGGCCCCGCCATCAAGGTCGCGCTGCTCGGCGACTCGTCCGCCGCCGGCTACGGCGTCGACGAGGTGCAGCAGACCCCGGGAGCCCATCTGGCGTCCGGCCTGGCCGAGGGCGCGGACCGCCGGGTCTACCTCCGCTCGGTGGCGTTCGTCGGCGCCCAGACCCGCGACCTGTCCCGGCAGATCGACAAGGCGCTGTCCGTCGAGCCGCACGTCGCGGTGATCCTCGTCGGGCGTCAACGACGTCACCCACTCACGCCGGCTCTCCGAGTCGGTGCGGCTGCTCGAGGCCGCCGTACGCCGGCTGCGGGATGCCGGCGCCGAGGTCGTGGTCGGCACCTGTCCCGACCTCGGCACGATCGAGCCGATCGCCCCGCCGCTCAAGCAGGTCGCGCGGCTGTGGTCGCGGCGGCTGGCGGCCGCCCAGACCATCGCCACCGTCGAGGCCGGCGGCCGGACCGTGTCGCTCGGCACGGTGCTGGGTCCGGAGTTCGCGGCGACACCGGCACTGTTCTTCGGGCCCGACCGGTTCCACCCGTCGGCCGCCGGCTACTCGAGCCTGGCGTCGGTGCTGCTGCCCTCGGTGCTCGCCGCGGTCGGCGTCATCCCGTTCGAGGACCTGGTGCCCGAGGCCGCCCGCGGGGAGGCGATCCTGCCGATCATCGAGGCCGCGGTCGAGGCGGCCCGCACGCCGGGCACCGAGATCGACGGGACCGAGGTCGGTGGCGGCGGCCGCGGCGCCCGCGGCCGCTGGGTGCAGCTGCGCCGCCGCCGCCGTCAGCCCGAGGCCGACGTCGAGTCCCCGCTGACCGCGGAGCCCGAGGGCCAGCGGACCTGACGGGTGACTCGACGAGCTCGATCAGCCGTTGGAACCGGCTACTCGCCTCGGAGGATCGCGAGGATCCGGAGCATCTCGATGTAGATCCAGATGATCGTCACGGTCAGGCCGAAGGCGGCACGCCACGACTCGCGCTCGGGCAGCCCGGCCTCGATGCCGCGCTCCACGAAGTCGAAGTCGAGGATCAGCATCAGCACGCCCAGGCCGAGCCCGATCACGCTGGACAGCAGGCCCATCGGCCCGAACCCGTTGAACCCGAACGACGAGTCGAACAGGCGCAGCACGAGGTCGAGCATGGACACCGCGACGAAGCCGAACATCGCGCCGACGACCCAGTTGCGGAACTTCGGGCTGACCTGGATGTTGAAGAACTTGTACGCCGCGAGCGTGCCGGCGACCGCGGCGAACGTGCCGAGCACGGCGCCGACGACGAGGCCGCCACGTCGGGTCCGCCGAACTGTGCCTCGATCACCTTGCTGAAGGCGCCGACGAACAGGCCCTCGATCGCGGCGTAGGCCAGCACCAGGCCCGGGCTGACGACCCGCTTGAACGAGTTGACCATCGACAGCGCGAAGCCGCCGAAGGCGCCGACCATCGCCAGGAGGTAGAGCGACGACGCGTCGACGCCGTCGCCGGGGTTCGGGGTGAGCACCCAGGTCGCGGCGGCGACGAGGATGGTCAGGCCGAGGGTGATGGCGGTCTTCTGGACGACCGAGTCGATCGTCATCGGGCCCGGTGGTCGGTCGGCTCGACCGGCCGCCGACCTCCGCCTGGTAGGGGTCGTAGCGTCTGGTGTGCGGCGGCCGCCGCCGTAGGCGGGGTAGCTCATCCCGCTGGCCGGGTAGGTCTGGACCTGCCCGTTGAAGCCCTCCGCCCTGCGGAAGACGGGGTTGCTGCTCTGCATCGTGGTCTCCTCCTTGGAGGCCTGAGGCTCCCGATCTGGGAGCGCGAGGCGTAATTCGCACGGCCATCGTACGTGTCCGCCACCGGTAGAACGGTCACGAGTCTGCGGTGTTCCCGCCGAGACTCCACCGCGACTCGCCGCCGAGGCCCTTCCGCAGCCGCCGTGCCCCCGGTGGGACTCGAACCCACACTGAGAGGCTTTTAAGGCCTCTTCCTCTGCCGTTGGGATACGGGGGCCGCCCGGCTGCGGGTCATTTCCATGACATTTCTCGGGGACGCTTCCGGTGGCACGTCGCTGGACAGCGCCGCGCTCGCGCCAGCACGGCGTCGAGCATCTGCTCGGTGAGCTTGCCGGTGAAGGTGTTCTGCTGCGAGGGGTGGTAGCTGCCGAGCAGCCCAGCTCGGCCGACCGTCCGAGGCGACGACCCAGCGTCTGCGCGGCGTGCCCGAACCTCGGCTTGGGTCGAGGGACGTCGTACCCGATCGCCCGGAAGGTGCGCAGCGCCGCGTCCCAGCCGTAGGAGCCCAGGCACACCACGACTCGCAACGACGGCGCGACGAGGGACACCTCACGCTCGAGCCAGGGCGCGCAGGTGTCGCGTTCGTCGGTCGACGGTCGGCTTGTTGTCCGGCGGGGCGCAGCGGACCGCAGGCGACCATGCGGGTGTCGACGAGCCGCTGACCGTCCCCCGCGTGCTCGGACGTCTCCGAGACCGCCAGCCCGACCCGGTGCAGCGACGCGAACAGCCAGTCCCCCGACCGGTCGCCGGTGAAGATCCGGCCGGTCCGGTTGCCGCCGTTGGCGGCCGGGGCCAGCCCGACGACCAGGACCCGCGGGGTCGCCGATCCCCAGCCCGCGATCGGCCGGCCCCAGTAGGGCTCGTCGGCGTACGCCGCACGCTTTGCCGTCGCGACGCCCTCGCGCCACTCGACGAGCCGGTCGCACGCCCGGCACACGGAGACGGCGGCAGACAGGCTCGGCCAGGTCGGACGAGGCGGCGAGCCGGCGTACGTCGTCGGCGAGTCGCGGCGACCGGGGTCTGCGGGTCTGCCGGGTCGTCGGGCCAGCCGGTGCCGGGTGGCACGGGGGAGGGAACGGCGTCGCCGGTGACCGGGTGCGGGAGCGGCCGGTACCACGGCGCTCATCCTGGCACTGCGTCACACTGCGCCCATCACGGAAAGGGGGCGAGGGGCTGCCGTCGGCGCCGCCTCGGGGCGAGTCCTCCAGCGACGCCGACGGCCCCGTGAGCCCTCTGCTGGACCCCAGAGTTCGGGGCCCGACCGGTCTACCGTCGACGCCACCAGACCAGGCCGGCGACGAGCGAGGACGCGGCCGGCGGCGCCGACGACCTCGGGACGGGGCTGTGCCGCGTCGGTGGTCGCCTGGTCCGTGACGTGGACGATCCGATCCTTGGCCGGCTCGATGCGCTCCTTGGCCTGCCCGATCCGCTCCTTGGGCGCGATCCGGGCCTTGACCTCCGCGATCCGCGCCTTCGCGTGGGTCTTGACGTCGAGCTTGGCGTGCAGCGCGTCGACAGTCTCGGCGAGGTTCTCGCGGGTGCGCTCGATGTCCTCGCGGATGTCGTCCGGGTCGTTCGACGTCGTCGGCGTCGACGAGGTCGGATGCTGCTGGGCCTCGGTCCCGTTGGTGTGGATGTCAGACGTGCTCATGTCCGCTTCGTCCCTTGACGGTCGCGACGTCCTGCTTGAGGCCTTCGATCGCCTCCTCGGGGTTGGCGGGTGTCGCCTGCGAGACGTTCTTCTTGCCCATGCAGCGCGAGGACGCCGGCGATGGCGAAGAGCACGATGGTCACGATCAGGGCGGCGACCCATGCGTCGACGACAAGGGCGAGCACGAGGATCGCCGTGGCGATCAGCGCGGCCGAGTCCGAAGAACGCGATGAGGCCGGCTCCGCTGAACAGGCCGATGCCGATGCCGGCCGTCTTGCCCTTCTGGGTCATCTCGGCCTGGGCGAGACGCATCTCGTCGCGAACCAGGGTGGACATCTGTTCGGTCAGGTCGTGCACGAGTGCACCCAGCGTGGGATCCGACCCGAGCTCGGTCTTGTTGGCTCGTCGGTTGTGCTGACATGGACGCCCGGTACCCAGCGACGGTAAGGTAAACCCTCGCGTGCCATCTTGAGTCAGGCGAGTGACCAGGCGATGCCGTCGAGGATGTCGGAGTCGGAGACCGTCAGCCGCTCCGCAGCGCGACCTGCGCAGCACCCGGTCCAGGATCAGAGCGCCGGCTCCGATGACGTCGGAGCGGCCGGTGGGGACGCCGAGGCTCTCCCGCTCGGCGACGCTCATCGCCAGCAGCCGCTCGACGAGCTCGTGCACGTCCGCAACGGGAACGTGCTGGTGCACGCGCTCGCGGTCCCAGGGGTCGAGCCCGAGCAGCAGCGTGCCCGACGTCGTCACGGTGCCCGCGACGCCGACCAGGGTGCGCGCGTCGCCGACGTGGACGCCGTACGACGGGAGGGTGTCGAGTGCCTCGTCGACGGTCGGCGTCGCGGCTTCGACTCGGTCGGCGGTCGGCGGGTCGGAGGGCATCAGCCGCTCGGTCAGGCGGACCGAGCCGATGTCGAGCGACCGCGCGGCGCGCACGTGCCCGTGGGCCTCCCGAGCCGACGTGGCGTCGCCCAGATCAGCCCCAGATCAGCCCCATGATCAGCTCGGTGGACCCGCCGCCGATGTCGAGCACGGCGACGGGCGTTGGCGACACCGGACAGGGACCGGGTGGCGCCGTCGTAGGACAGCGCGGCCTCCTCGTCGCCGGTGATCACCTCGGGGTCGACACCCAGCCGCGCGTGGACGCCGTCGGCGAACGCGTCGACGTTGCTCGCGTCGCGGGCCGCCGAGGTCGCGACGAACCGCACGGCGTCGACACTCGTGGGCGGTCGACGATCGAGGCGTACTCGTCGCAGGCGGCGAAGACCCGCGCCAGCGCCTCGTCGGCGAGCCGGCCGGTGCGGTCGACGTCCTGGCCCAGCCGGACGATCCGCAGCTCCCGGACCAGGCTGTCCTGGGTGCCGGCGGTGCGCGTCGATGTCGGCGACGAGCAGCCTGATGGTGTTCGTGCCGCAGTCGACCGCGGCGACCCTGGTCACAGCTCGCCGGCCGCGGCTCGTCGCGGCCACGCACGGGCCGGCGGACCAGAACTCGCCGAGCCGGTCGAGCACCTCGTCGCCGAGCGGGTTGACCCCTCGGCCCTGGGCGAGCGACTGCGCGGCCAGCACGTGCAGGCACTTGACCCGTGTCGGCATGCCGCCGGCGGAGACGCCCGTCGATCTCGGGCACGTGGCCGATTGACTCGCGGAACGCGAGGTAGGCGTCGTGGGCCGTGCGTAGGCCGCGGCGAGCTCGCGGGTCGTCGTCGAGCCGCTCGGACATCTCCCTCATCAGCCCGGACGCCTCGAGCGTGCCGATCATCGAGGCGGCCCGGGGGCAGGTCAGGTAGAAGGTCGTGGGGAACGGCGTGCCGTCCTCGAGCCGCGGCTCGGTGGCCACCACGTCGGGGTTGCCGCACGGGCAGCGGTGCGCGACCTCGTGGACGCTCGCGGGGGGCGGCCGAGCTGGGCCTCGATGACGGCCGGCGTCAGCGGCTGGGATCAACGCGATCTCCGGATCCGGCTTCGGGGTCGCCGTCTGTGGGTGCACGGATCCGGTCGACCGGCGGCGGAAGCTTGCTCTTGTCG
Organism: uncultured Verrucomicrobiae bacterium; assembly: GCA_963746035.1. GTDB lineage: Bacteria > Verrucomicrobiota > Verrucomicrobiia > Chthoniobacterales > UBA10450 > JBBRDU01. The sequence continues at coordinate 679,054 of CAVUZN010000004.1, forward strand.
ACCGGCGGCTTGCCTGCCGCCACGACGCTCCCCCACGCCGACTGCCACCACAGCGGCCGGGTCGCCTCGGTGACCGAGTTCGGCGGCGACAGGGTGTCGGTGTGACCCAGTCGGCTTGCCGTCGTCGTCGAGCACCTGGAAGCCGATCTCACCCGGCATCACCCAGCCGAACCGCTGGTGCGCCATGGTGCGCACGTAGGCGGGGTCGTGCCAGCGCTTCTTCTCGCGGCTCGAGCCGGTCGACCTGCGCCTGGGAGCTCGTCGATGCTCGCGCTCAGCGTCGGCGAGGTGACGCCGCTGGTCGAGGTAGGCGCGCATGCTCGAGGCGTAGGAGACCATCAGCAGCGCGAGGACCAGCACCAGCACCGCGGCGCGGCCGGTGAACCGTGGTCGGGCCGGCGCGTCTCGAGCGGCCGCGCCGCTCGCGGGGCGGCGCGCCCCGCGTGGTCCGGGACCCGATCGCCGGGCGGGTCCGCGGGGCCGGACGCGGCGCCGGGCGTGCGACGGACGGCGCCGCGGGAGCTGCCCCCGAGGTGCGTCTGCGAGGGGTCTGACCCCTCCCCGACGGACGACCGCTGGCCAGCGGACCAGGTCAGCCGTCGTTCCGCGTAGCGCGGGAACGCGCCTCGGCCGGCGTAGCGCGCGGCGTCGTCGAGCTCCTCCTCGATGCGGAGCAGCTGGTTGTACTTCGCGACCCGCTCGGACCGCGCCGGTGCACCGGTCTTGATCTGGCCGCAGTTGGTGGCGACCGCGAGGTCGGCGATCGTGGTGTCCTCGGTCTCGCCGGAGCGGTGGCTCATCATGCAGCGGAAGCCGTTGCGGTGCGCCAGGTCGACCGAGTCGAGGGTCTCGGTGAGGGAGCCGATCTGGTTGACCTTGACGAGCAGGGCGTTGGCGGACTGCTCGGTGATGCCGCGCTGCGAGCCGCTCGACGTTGGTGACGAACAGGTCGTCGCCGACGAGCTGGACCCGGTCGCCGAGCTCGGCGGTCATCGCCTGCCAGCCGGCCCAGTCCTCCTCGTCGAGCGGGTCCTCGAGGAGACGATCGGGTACGACGCGACGAGGTCGGCGTAGTAGGCCTGCATGTCGGCGGCCGACTTCGCGGACGCCCTCGAACTGGTAGGCGCCGTCGGCGGAGAACTCGACGCGGCCACGTCGAGGGCGAGGACGATGTCCTCGCCGAGCGTCAGGCCCGCCTTCTCGACCGCGACGACTGATCAGGTCGAGCGCCTCGCGGTTGTTCGGCAGGTCCGGAGCGAACCCGCCCTCGTCGCCGAGCCCGGTGGCGAGTCCCTTCTCCTTGAGGACCGACTTGAGGGCGTGGTAGACGCTCGGCGCCCTGCTCGCAGGGCCTCGCGGAAGGTCGCCGCACCGATGGGCGCGATCATGAACTCCTGGACGTCGACGCCGGTGTCGGCGTGCGCGCCGCCGTTGAGGATGTTCATCATCGGCACCGGCAGCAGGTGCGCGTTGGGGCCGCCGACGTAGCGGAACAGCGGGAGGTCGGCGCTGTCGGCAGCGGCAGCGCGCGACCGCGAGCGAGACGCCGAGGATGGCGTTGGCACCGAGCTGCGCCTTGTTGGGCGTGCCGTCGAGGTCGAGCAGCCGCTGGTCGACCAGGCGCTGCTCGGAGGCCTCGAAGCCGACGAGCTCCGGGCCGATCGCGTCGAGCACGGCGTCGACCGCCTTGGCCACGCCCTTGCCGCCGTAGCGGCTGCCGCCGTCGCGCAGCTCGACCGCCTCGAAGGCGCCGGTGGACGCTCCGGACGGGACGGCCGCCCGGCCGATGGTGCCGTCGTCGAGCGCCACCTCCACCTCGACCGTGGGGTTTCCGCGCGAGTCGAGAATCTCGCGCGCGCCGACAGCCTCGATGGACGCCACGTTGCTGCTCCTGCAGTCGTTGTCGGGTGGATGGACAAAGCCCGGCCCACCCTAACGGCGCTCGCGCCGATCCGGGGACGGCTCGCCCTCTGGCCTGGCGACCCGGCCTGGCAGACTCGGGCGATGGACGACGAGTACGAGGTGCGGCCGGCAGAGTCGCCGTACCACCAGCGCCTGCCGATCGGGCAACGGCTCTCGGCGGAGCCGCTGAGGCAGTCACCCTTCTTCGGGTTCGAGGGCGACATCTCGATGAAGCCGCTCGAGCCGATGCTCGTGCCGGAGCGACCGCGTTCGGGCGAGCACGACGCAACCGAGTGCTACCACTGCGGTCCGGGCGTCGAGCAGGCCATCTGGTCCGACGACCTATGGCACGTGGGGGCGGCGCCCGAGACGGGTCTGCCGTTCATAGCCGGCCTGGCGCCCAACGCGCACGTCCGGCTCGACCAGATGGACGGTGACCTGCTTGCGTCGTTCGGCGAGGTCACCCAGCGGCTTGCGGGCGCGGTCCAGTCCCTCGACGGGGTGGCGCGCACGCACTTCTCCCGATGGGGCGACGGCTCCGCGCACTTCCACATGCACTTCCTGGCAAGGCCCGTCGGCATGATGCAGGGTCGTGGCGCGATGCTCGCGTTCTGGGACGACGTGCTGCCGCCGGTCGACGCCGACCTGCTCGCCGTACACACCCGACGGGTCGCGGAGACCCTGGCCGCCCGCGGTGGCCGGTCGCTGGTGTGATGCCGGGCGCGCTCGAGCGGGCTCAACCGGATGGGCCTGCTCGAGGTCGTGTACGGCGGCCACGAGCCGGCGCAGGGCGTCGCGCAGCGCCTGCTCGGCGTCCTCGCCGGCGCGGGCCTCCACCACCAGGCCGAGCAGGCGGTCGCCGAGGTCTCAGCTGCGAAGGTGGGCGTGAGGCCGAGCTTCGCGGCCCTGCCGAGGACCTTGTCGGCCAGGGCGAGCGCGGGCAGGCCGGGCGGGATGCCGTCGAGCACCGAGGCGCGGCCCTTCTCGGACGCCTTGAGCGCCTCCCAGTTCCGCTCGACCTCGTCGGCGTCGGCGACGTCGAGCCCTGCGAAGACGTGCGGGTGCCGGCGCACGAGCTTGTCGACGATGTCGCCAGCCACGTCGTCGATGGTGAAGCCCTCGGGATCCTCGGAGGCGATGCGGGCGTGGAAGTACACCTGCAGCAGCAGGTCGCCGAGCTCCTCGCGCAGGTGGGCGTACTCGACTGCTCGCCGAGGGGGCCCGTCGTCGAGGGTCTCGATCGCCTCGAGCGTCTCGTAGGTCTCCTCGAGCAGGTACTTCGCGAGGGAGCGGTGGGTCTGCTCCCGGTCCCAGGGGCATCCGGTGCGCAGCCGGTCCATCACGCTGACCAGGTCGAGCAGCCGCGCTCCGGGAACGTCGTAGGAAGCGTGCAGGACCTCGACCTCGACGCCCTCGGCGCCGGAGCCGTCGACTATCGCCGTTGCCAGCGCCGCGGGGAACGACTCGGCCTCGGCGTCGTCGGCCAACCACACGACGTCGCCCGCTCGGGCCAGGTCGAGCAGCACCCGCACCGAGGGGCTGGGCAGCGCCTCGACCGGGTGGCCGGACGCGGCGATCGCGCGCGCGAGCGGTGCGTCGACGGAGGAGGCGAGCCGTCGCGGTGCCGCGGAGACCGCCGACCACGCCGACCACGACAACAGCCCCGGGGCGACCCGTGGGCTGGTGACCAGCAGGGTCAGCTGCACTTCTGGCTGGCCGGCAGAGCGGTGACCCAGCTGCGGACGGGTCGGGGCTGGCGCCGTCCTCGGCCGTCGAGGAGGCGGCGACCGACAGCGAACCGCTCGTCCCGACCAGCGCGTTCTTGGAGAACGTGCCGAAACGCGGGTCGACCGAGACGTCGGCGTTCTTCTCCGCCCAGGCGTTGCGCAGCTTGGTGCCCGCGGAGACCGCCTGCTGCTCCGTTGCGTTCGGGGCGCCGGTCTTCGCGAGCTCGCGACGGCCGACCTCGATCAGCACCAGCTGGCCCTCGGCGTACTCGCGGAGGGTGTCCTCGAAGTCGTCGCGTCGCTGCGCGGGCAGCGCGGCGATCTGCTCGGCGTTTGCGGCGACCGCCGCGGCGATCTGCTCCTGGTCGGGCTGGACGCCCTGTGCCTCGCCGTACTGCCGGGAGAGCGCGCGTTGATCAGCACGTCGAGCGCGCCTTGCCGGGCGGCCCGGCTGGCCAGCTCCTGCGGTGCTGGCCCTGTTGGCCGGCTCCCGCCTGGGCGGAGCACAGCGCGATCGCCACGTCGTCGAGCTGGCTGGTGCTGATGGTCTCGGACCCGACCACGGCGGCGGCGCCCGGATGCGTGCTGCATGCGGACATCAGCAGCGCGGCGGCCACCGTGAGCAGGGCCGCAACGGGTCCCTTGCGGGTGCGGGGACGGGTCACGTCGGTTCTCGTCTCCTAGCCTTCAGCGCCGACGCGCCTCGGCACGCGGTCGATCACCGTGTCGATGACCTCGCGCGCCCAGGCCAGCAGAGCCTCGTCACGGATCGGCTGGCCACCCGCGACGGGCGTCGACGGACGGGGCACCAGCATCGTACGCAGTTGCGGCTTGACGATGCTCTTCGGGTAGAGCCGCTGCAGCCGCAGCGTCCCCGACTCGGGCAGCTCGACCGGCGCGAAGCGGACGTACCTGCCCTGGATCGTCACGTCGGTCAGCCCGGCCTGCCGGGCGCGGGCCGCGGAACCGCGCCACCTCGAGCAGGCTGGCCACGGCGGGCGGGCGGCTCGCCGTAGCGGTCGAGCAGCTCCTCGCGGATCAGCGCGACGTCGTCGTCCGCAGCGCACCTCGGCCAGCCGCTTGTACATCTCCAGGCGCAGCCGCTCGCTCGGCACGTAGTCGTGCGGCAGGTGCGCGTCGATCGGCAGCTCGATCTTCATCTCGGCGCTCGCCTGTGCGGCGGCACCCGTCGACCGCGGAACTCGGCGACCGCCTCGCCGACCAGGCGGACGTAGAGGTCGAAGCCGACGTCGGCGATGTGCCCGGACTGCTCCCCGCCGAGCAGGTTGCCGGCGCCGCGGATCTCCAGGTCCTTCATCGCGATCGCCATGCCGCCGCCGAGGTCGGAGTGCTGGGCCAGCGTCGCCAGCCGCTCGTGCGCGGTCTCGGTCAGCGGCTTGTCCGGCGGGTAGAGGAAGTAGGCGTAGGCACGCTCGCGGCCGCGGCCGACCCGGCCCCGGAGCTGGTGCAGCTGGGAGAGCCCGAGCGCGTCGGCCCGCTCGATGACCATCGTGTTGGCGTTGGAGACGTCGAGCCCGGACTCGACGATCGTGGTGCACACCAGCACGTCGAACCGCTTCTCCCAGAAGTCGACCATCACCTGCTCGAGCCGGTGCTCGCCCATCTGGCCGTGCGCGGTCGCGACCCGCGCCTCGGGGACCAGCTCCCGGATCCGCGCGGCGGCTTTCTCGATCGACTGGACCCGGTTGTGGATGAAGAACACCTGGCCCTCGCGCAGCAGCTCGCGCCGGATCGCGGCGACCACCTGCCGGTCCTCGTAGGCGCCGACGTAGGTCAGCACCGGGTGCCGCTCCTCCGGCGGGGTGGTGATCGTGGACATCTCGCGGATGCCGGTGATCGCCATCTCCAGGGTGCGCGGGATCGGCGTCGCCGACATCGAGAGCACGTCGACCGAGGTGCGCAGCCGCTTCATCTGCTCCTTGTGCTCGACGCCGAAGCGCTGCTCCTCGTCGACGATGATCAGCCCGAGGTTCTTGATCTTGATGTCGGGGTTGAGCAGCCGGTGAGTGCCGATGACGATGTCGACCTTGCCCTCGCGCAGCTCCTCGATGACCTCGGCCGCCTCCTTGTCGGTCTGGAACCGCGAGAGCCCCTTGAGGATCACCGGGAAGCCGGCCATCCGCTCGCTGAACGTCGAGAAGTGCTGCTGCACGAGCAGCGTCGTCGGCACGAGCACGGCGACCTGCTTGCCGTCCTGCACCGCCTTGAACGCCGCCCGCACCGCGATCTCGGTCTTGCCGTAGCCGACGTCGCCGCACACCAGCCGGTCCATCGGGACCTGCTGCTCCATGTCGCGCTTGACCTCGTCGACGGTGGAGAGCTGGTCGGGCGTCTCGACGAACGGGAAGGCGTCCTCGAGCTCGCGCTGCCACGGGCTGTCGGGGCCGAAGGCGTGGCCATGGGTCGCCTGCCGCGCGGCGTACAGCTTGATCAGCTCGGCCGCGATCTGCCTGACCGCCTTGCGGGCGCGACCCTTGCGCCTGGCCCAGTCGCCTCCGCCGAGCCGGTCCAGCGAGGGCTGCTCGCCGCCGACGTAGCGGGTCACCTGGTCGAGCGCGTCGGCCGGCACGAACAACCGGTCGGGCTGGCTGTCCGCGCTTGGACGGTGCGTACTCGAGCACGAGGTACTCGCGGGTGGCGCCCTGCACCTCGCGCTGCCGCATCTCGACGTAGCGGCCCGACACCGTGCTGCTCGTGGACGACGTAGTCGCCCGGCTGTCAGCTCGAGCGGGTCGATCTGCTTCTTGCGCCGGGCCGGCATCCGGCGCATGTCCTTGGTCGACGCGCGCTGGCCGGACAGGTCGTCGCCGGTGAGCACGGCCAGGCAGCAGCGGCTCGCTGACGAAGCCGTGCTCGAGCGTGGCGGTGCTGACGTGCACCAGGCCGGCCTCCGGCTCGGCGTCGAGCGACTCGGACAAGCGGACCGGGACGTCGTGCTCCCGCAGCACCTCCGCCATCCGCTGCGCCGGACCGTGACCCTCGTGCAGCAGCACCACCCGGCTGCCGTCGCGCAGCCAGGCCCGGATGTCGACGACGGCGCGCTCCATGTCGCCGCGGTAGGCCTCGACCGGCCGCATCGGCGAGCAGCCGCGACTCGACCGCGCCGACGTCGGGGTCGACACCCGACGAGACGATCTCGCCCATCTCGTCGCGCAGCGGCTTCGACCGGCTCAGAACAGCCGCCCCGGGGCCGCCTCGGGGTCGCAGGCCGAACGGCGACACGCTCCACCAGGCCTTGCCCTGCGAGAGGCTGATCGAGCGGACGTCGGCCAGCGAGTGGTACGACGCCGCGCCGAGGTCGATCGGCGCCTGCCCGCCACCGGCCGCCGCCGCCCAGGACGCCTCGAGGAACTCCTCGCTCGTGGCGACCAGGTCGTGGGCGCGGCTGCGCGCCCGCTCGGGGTCGAGCACCAGCACGTGGGTGCTGGTCCGGCATCAGGTCGACGAGCATCTCCATGCCGCCGGAGTCGACGGTGAGCACCGGCGACAGCGACTCCATGCCCTCGACCGCGTGGCCGTCGGCCAGCCGCTCCGCGATCTCCGCGAGCTGAGGGTGGCTGCTCGGCGAGCTCCTTGGCCCGGGCCCGCACCTCGTCGGTGAGCAGCAGCTCGCGGCAGGGCGGCGCCCACAGCCGGGTGGCCGGGCCGAGCGTGCGCTGGTCGGCGACCGCGAAGGACCGGATCTCCTCGACCTCGTCGCCCCAGAACTCCACGCGCAGCGGGTGCTCCTCGGTCGGCGGGAAGACGTCGACGATGCCGCCGCGCACCGCGAACTCGCCGCGCCTCTCCACGAGGTCGACGCGGGTGTACGCCGCGCCGGCCAGCCGGCGTACGACGTCGTCGAGGTCGGCCTCGGCTGACCGACGGACGAGCTCGACCGGCTCGAGGTCGGCGAGCCCGCGCACCTGCGGCTGGAGCACCGAGCGCACCGGCGCGACCACGACCCGCAGCGGGCCGTTGGAGGGGTCGGTGCCGGGGTGCTTGAGGCGGCGCAGCACGGCGAGCCGGCGGCCGACGGTGTCGCTGCGCGGCGAGAGCCGCTCGTGCGGCAGCGTCTCCCAGGCGGGGTAGTAGGCGACCAGCGCACGGGTCGATGATACCCTCGAGCCGCGCGACCAGGTCCTCGGCCTCGCGGGCCGTGGCGGCCACGGCCAGCACGGTGCGTCCGGCGTCGACGAGTCCCTTCACCACGAACGGCCGCAGCGCGCTCGGCGCGGTCAGGTCGAGCGCGGTGCACCACGGCCCTCGCGGGCGTCCGGCATCGCGCCGGCGAGCGTCTCGTCGCGCAGCACCAGATCGGCCAGTCCGCTCACACCCACCGGTACGTCTCCTGCGTCGTCGAGGGCACCACGACTGACCCCGCGCTGTCGCCCGCGGAGGGGTGGGATGGGGGTTCGTCACCAGTCTACGAGGTGGCGCCCTCATCCTCACGGGCGCGCTGCCGACGGCGATCTCGCTCGTCCCGCGCAGGATGCAGAACTCGTTGCCCTCCGGGTCGGCGAGCACCACCCAGCCGGTCCCGTCGGGCTTGCGGTGGTCGGACAGCTGGGTCGCCCCCAGACCGAGCAGCCGGTCCACCTCCTCGTCGCGGGTGCGCGTCGCCGCGGGCCGCAGGTCGAAGTGCAGCCGGTTCTTGACCTGCTTGGTGTCCGGCACCTCGATGAACAGCAGCCTTCTGGCCGCCGTTGTGCTGGCTGCGGGACGGATCAGGCACTCCTCGTGACCGGGTTCGTTCGGGTCGTCGGCCAGGTCGACGTACCCCAGCACCTGCTTCCACCACTCGGAGAGCGCGTAGGCGTCGGAGCAGTCGACGGTCGTGTGGGCGATGTAGGAGTCATGAAGCAGTCTGTCGGGTGCCGCTGAGTCCACTAGGTTTCTGGGCATGGCAGCGTCGAAGAGCCCGTCGGTCGAGCTCGAGGTCGACGACCGGGTCGTCCGGGTCACGCAACCCCGACCGGGTCTACTTCCCGGCTCGCGGCGAGACCAAGCTGGACCTCGTCGACTACTACCTCTCGGTGCGGCGACGGCATCGTCAACGCGCTCTGCGGAGCGGCCCTGCATGCTGCACCGGTTCCCGACCGGCGTGAGCGGCGAGAAGGTGCACCAGAAGCGGCTGCCGTCGGGGGCGCCCGCCGTGGATGGAGACCGTCCAGCTGCACTTCCCGCGCTGGAACCGCACCGCCGACGAGCTGTGCGTCACCGAGATCGCCCAGGTGGTCTGGGCGGTGCAGATGTCGACCGTCGAGTTCCACCCGTGGAACAGCCGACGCGCCGACACCGAGATGCCCGACGAGTGGCGCATCGACCTCGACCCCGGTGACGCGTGCGACTTCGACACGGTCCGTCGGGTCGCCGCACGTCGTCCACGAGGTCCTCGACGAGCTGGGCGCGACCGGCTTCCCGAAGACGTCCGGCGGCAACGGGCTGCACGTCTACGTGCGGATCCAGCCCGAGCACGGCTTCAAGGACGTACGCCGGGCGGCGCTGGCGTTCGCGCGGGAGGTCGAGCGCCGCACCGACGACGTGACCACGACCTGGTGGCGCAAGGACCGCGACCCCACGAAGCTCTTCGTGGACTACAACCAGAACGCCCGTGACCACACCATCGCGGCCGCCTACTCCGTGCGCGGCAACCCGGAGGGCACCGTCTCGACGCCGATCCGCTGGGACGAGGTCGACGACGTGCGAGCCGCGCGACTGCACGATCGCGACGATGCCCGCCGGTTCGCCGAGATCGGCGACCTGCACGCCGGCATCGACGACGCCGTCTTCGACATCAGCCCCCTGCTCGACTGGGCGGAGCGCGACGAGCGGGAGGGCCACGAGACACCGGACCTTCCCGAGGAGTCGCTGCAGACCGGCAGGCCGTGCCGGGCCAGGTGCTCGCGCAGCGCGGCCTGGCCTCCTCGACGGTGCGACTAGACTCCGCGCGCAGACCCGACCGATCGTGCCGCCTCGACGTTGGCTCGGTTGTCGTCGACGAACAGCACCTGGTCCGCTGGCAGTCGAGAGCCGGTCGAGCGACGGACGCTCGAAGTAGGCCGGGTCCGGCTTGGCGACGCCGAGCTCGTAGGAGTAGAAGGCGCCGTCGAAGAGGTCGGCGTAGCCCGAGCTCTCGTGCATGTGCCGGCCCCGGTGCTCGTCCTGGTTGGTGGCGAGGTAGCAGCGCACGCCGCTGCGCACGCAGCGAGCGTCGCACCAGCCTCCTGCGTCTCCACGACCGGCTCGATGCGTCAGCCAGACCCGCATCACGTCGTCGTAGCGCGTCTGCGATGCCCCAGCGCTCGAGCAGCACCGGGAGCACCTCGAGCCAGCGGACCTCGACCCGCAGCGCCGGGCCGCTCCGCCCGAACGCCTCGGCCAGGAAGCCCTCGACGTCGTCGACGAGATGCCCGACCGCCGGGCGCATCGACGCCTCCCAGCCGTCGGGACGGTGCTGCAGGACACCGTCGGCGTCCCACAGGACGCGACCGGTGGCGTTCACTCGGCCGCGATGCTCAGAAGCCACGCGGCGGACGTAGGTCGAGGATCGCGTCGGCCAGCTCGGGACGGCACACGACCAGGTCGGGCAGCAGGACGTCCTCCTGGTTGTAGACCAGCGGGCGAGCCGTCGATGCCGGCTGGTGTGCAGGCCCGCCGCGCGGGCGACCGCCACCGGCGCGGCGGAGTCCCACTCGTACTGACCGCCGGCGTGCACGTAGGCGTCGGAGACGTCGCGGACGACGGAGATCACCTTCGCGCCGGCGGAGCCCATCGGCACCAGGTCGGCGCCGAGCTCCTCGGCGAGGCCCTCGACGAAGGCGGGCGGGCGGGTGCGGCTGACCGCGATGCGGGGCCGCTCGGGCGTGCGCGCGGGGACGACGGGCGGCTGCCCGGTGTGGAAGGTCGTGTCGATGCCGGGCTGCGCGACCGCGCCGGCGACGAGGTCACCGGTGGCGCGCCTCGCCGCTGGCTAGTGCCCACAGCGCGACGTGGACCGCCCAGTCGTCGCGAGGCGGCTCGGAGAACTCGCGGGTGCCGTCGAGCGGGTCGATGATCCAGACCCGCTCGGCGCTCAGCCGGTCGGCTGTTGGCGATGCTCGCCTTGCTCTCCTCGGACATCACCGCGTCGTCCGGGCCGGTGCTCGCGCGCAGAGCGCCATCAGCAGGTCGTGGGCGGCCTGGTCACCGGCGTCCTTGAGCTCGCGCCCCTCCAGGCCCTGGCGTCCGGACCTCGGGTCGAGCAGCTCCCCGGCGACCGTCGCTGCCCAGGCGGCGAACGCGTGGTCGTCGGCCGCGGCGCCCGCCGGCGCGGTGGGGTCGATCACGCGATCAGCCTCTCACGACACGCGGACCCGACGGTCGGGCCAGACGGTCGGGCCGACGATCAAGCCGGACGGCGGTCAGTGCGGCGGCTCGCGACGCCCCTGGGGGCTAGTAGGCGCCGCGAGCCTGGATGACGGCGGTAAGCGTGCGAGCGGCGATCGCGAAGTCGTCGCGCAGCCGCCAGTTGTCGGCGTAGTAGAGGTCGAGGATCATCGACTGGTCCCACGACAGGTCGGAGCGACCACTGACCTGCCACAGCCCGGTGATGCCGGGCTTGACGACGAGGCGCCGATGCGCGTACGTCGTCGTAGGTCGGCCACCTCGGACGGCAGTGCCGGACGCGGGCCGACCAGCGACATCTCGCCGCGCAGCACGTTGAACAGCTGCGGCAGCTCGTCGAGCGACGACCTGCGCAGCCAGTAGCCGACGCGCGTCACCCGGGGGTCGCGGCGGATCTTGAACAGCAGGCCGTCGCGACTCGTTCGCCTCGGCCAGCGATGCCGCAGGGACTCGGCGTCGAGGTGCATCGTGCGGAACTTGAACATCCGGAACGGCCGGCCGTCACGTCCGATGCGGGTCTGCACGAAGAAGCCGGGCCCCGCGGTGTCGAGCCGAACCGCCGCCCACATCACCAGGAACAGCGGCGCGGACACGGCGAGGAGCAGGAGCGCACCCAGCCGGTCGACCACCTCCTTGATGGCGCGGTGCCCCGGCGAGGGGCGCGGTCCCTCGACACGCAGCACGGTGGAGCCTCCGACCGAGCCGAAACTCATCCGCCGGGGCGCGACGCCCGCGACGGGGCTGGCCACCGCGAGCACCACCGGAAGCTCTTCGAGGGACCAGGACAGCCGGCGCAGCTCGTCCTCCGAGAGCGCGTTCCCGGGGACGATCATCACCGTGTCCGCTTCCAGGACCGTGACCAGCTCCGGCACGTCGTCCAGCCGGCTCGTCGTGGCCAGGCCGTCCACCTGGCTCGTCGTGGCCAGGCGCCTCGGCGACTGCTCGGGGAAGGCGAGGGAGCCCCCCGTGACGCAATAGCCGACGACCTCCGTGGAACGCGACTCGGCGAACTCCGCGGCGACCTTCGTGATGGCGCTCCTGGCCCCGACGAGCAGGACCCGACGAGCCGGACTGTGCCGGAACCGTGCCACGACGGCGCAGGCGGAGCCCACGGCAGCCGTGCCGATGATCCACCAGGCGGTGAACGCAGTCGTGGACGCGAAGGCGCCGACCACCGAGGCGACCGCTACGAGTGCGCCCATCTGCATTCCGGCCTTCAAGGGACCTCGGGGAGTGACGGACCCGGTCCCGCCGAGCTCGAGAACGAGCATCCACGTCGCCCAGACCAGCAGGCAGCCACCGGTGAGCGCGGGACTCGCTCCGAGCAGCAGGGCGAGCAGGCCGGTTCCGAGCACGGTGAGCATGACGTCGACGAGCGGGTGGTACTTCGTCCTGGCCTCGGCCCTCGGGGCCGGCACCGCGTGCAGCAGCCGGGCAGGTCGACGTACGACGGCAAGCGTGCGTTTCTTACGCGCGCTCGCCGTCAGGTCACGCTCAACCGTTGGCGCAGACATGGAACCCCCCGGAACCAAAAGGCGCTGCTCTCGCAGCGAAACGAAACGTGCCCACCCCCACAAAGGATGCAGTCGAAATGCTAGACCCCCCGACCAGTTGCCCCCGCAACCGGTCGAACCCGAAACGCTCCGCTACCTCTCGCCCTGCCCTGAGCATCAGGGCCGCACTCTGGTCAGTGTCCGGGGGCGCGCATGAGGAAGCAACCTCTGCCGGTACGGCTGAGCGTAAAGGGTCTATTCGGACCATTCAGGTTAGTCACATCGGGCTAGCGAAGCGCCCGCATCGGTGCGTTCTTGTGGCGTTTTGTGATACCTGGCGGTGGTCGCTCCGGGTCGCTCCCCAGCGGGCGTCGCCGCCCGACGAGCCAACGGCAGAAAGGGTGGGCCTTCGACGCGCGCAGCGGAAAGGGTGCGAGCATGGCCACCTGGAGCGCCGAGCAGGACAACGGTTCGAGAGCTGGTCTGGGGGCACGTGATGACGACCGGACGGCGTGGGCTGGTGGGCCGTCTGCTCGCCCGGCGACACGCCTTCGGTGCCATCGCCGCACAGCTGACCCAGGCCGTCGGCAGCTTCGTGCTGCAGGTCGTCGCAGCACGTGAGCTGGGCGCATCCGGGCTCGGCCTCTTCGCACTCCTCTTCGGTCTCATCGTCGTTGCCACCGCGATCAGCACCGGTCTCGTCGGCGACTCGCTCACCGTCCTCGACCGACACGAACCGAGCGTCCGCTCGGCGCTGTTCTATCTGGCGTGGTGCCTGCCTCTGCTTGCCGGAGCGGTGGCGTTCGCGGCCACCGCTATCGTCACCGACCTCGGGTTCGCGACCGCGCTCGGCTTCGGTCTCGCGACGACCGCCTACCTGATGGAGGACCTCGTCCGCCGCCTGCTGATGGCGGCGCTGGTCTTCTGGCGGGTGGCGTGGGTTGACCTGAGCGCGATCGTGGTCGCACTGGGCACCCTGTTGGCGACCCATCTCCTCGACGGTGCGCTGAGTCTTCCCGTCTTCCTTCTCGCGCTGGCCGCCGGACAGCTCGCCGGGCTGCTGGTAGGGGCGGCGTTGCTGCCGGCGGCCGAGCGACAGAGAGTGCTGTTGCGTGGTGCCGACCTGGGCCGGGTACTCGCCTTCGGCGGGTGGCGGGCGGCCCAGCAGCTGGTCCGTCCGTCGATGCTCACGGCAGCACGCGCCCTCCTGCTCGCCCTGGCCGGCGCAGCGGCCTTGGGCCGCGTCGAGGCGGCCAGGGTCTACCTCGCACCGGCCATGTTGGTGGTGCAGGGCATCGGCAGCTATCTCCTGGCGTCGTACGCGCGGGACAAGGGTCACTCGACACGCGCCCTGCTCAGGCGTGCCGACACGGCCTCCGGCACGCTGTTGGTGATGTCGGCGGCGGCGGGTGTGGTGGGGGTCCTGCTGGCACCGGCGCTGTCGTCCGTCATCACCAAGGGCCGCTTCGATCTGGAGCCGATCGCCGTGGCGGGATGGGCCGCATACGCAGCGTCCACTGCCGCGGTCATGCCGTTCGCGAGCCTGGCCGCCATTCGCGGCTTCCAGGCCCGCGTCGTGTCCTTGCGCGTGCTCGACTCGGTGACGTCACTGGTCCTGCTCGTCGTCGCGCTGCAGCTGCTCGACCTGTCGCCGAGCTGGGCGCCCTGGTGCCTGGCGGCCGGGTCGTTCCTCGGTGGTGCCTTCTGTCGCACCTGGGTGCTGGTGCCCGCCGTACGCCGGGAGTCCGCGACGGGGGATGTACCCGATGAGTGAGCCGACCAGTAAACCGCTTCGCCAGCGGAGTCGCCGGTTCCCGCCGACCGCGTCGGGGCTGCTGCTACCCCTGCACGACAGACGGGGGGGCGCTCTGGGTCTGACCATGTACACGGCGTCGCGTCAGCGAGTGATCGCCGCACAGCGAGCCGCATGGTGTGTCACACGCCTGCTCGGCCCGCGAGCGCTGCCCGGTCCACGAGAGGTCCTGCAGATCGACGAATGGTCCGAGCTCGTCGACTCGTGGCAGGCGACGCTCGGCCCGGTCACCAGCGTGGCGGCGTACAGCAGGAAGGACAACCGCACCGGGACCACGATGCTGACCTGCCGAGAAGGCCGTCCAGTCGCACTCGTGAAGGTGCGGAGCCGGATGGACGCACTCGCGCGAGAGCAGGCCCTGCTGAGCACCCTGCGAGACCCGCTCTCACCGTCGATCCACGTGCCGCGCGCGCTGGGGGCCGGTACGACGAGCACGGGCCTTGCCTGGTCCGCACAGGAGTTCGTGTTCACGCGCCCGCACCGGCCCGTCATGGAGCTCGCGGCCACCGAGCACGACCGGCTGGCAGAGGGCATGCGCGCAGCCTTCGAGCAGCTCGGTCTGCGGCGAACCGACGACCCCGCCGACGACCCAACCGGCGACACGGGGCTGGACACGGTGCCGGCACACCGAGACCTGACGCCGTGGAACCTGCGTCGTGACCATCGGGGCGCCGTCTGGCTCTTCGACTGGGAGGACGCCGGTTGGGCCCCGCCCGGTGCGGATGCCGACTACCTGGCCCTGACCCGCGCGGCGCTGCGCGGCGGCGCAGCTCCGCGTGTCAGCGCACGGAACCGTGCGTACTGGCGTGGGCTGCTCGAGCAGCGCGTCGCGGAGGGGCACATCCAGCCGATCAACACGGCGCTGCTCCGTCTGCTGCGCGAGGACTCGAAGCCGTAACCGGGCACGTCCATGCCCCGGTGCCGATACCCTTGGACTCTCGGGCCTTGTGGTCGACCGTCCGAACGCCACCTTGACGCGGGAGGACAGAGGCAGTACATGCAGGAGACTGTACGGATCCTCGGAACGCACGGGGTGCCGGCGGCGTACGGGGGCTTCGAGACCGCCGCCGAGAACATCGCGCTGCACCTGGTGCGCCATGGCTGGCGCGTGGTCGTCTACTGCCAGGTGGACGTTGGCGACCGTGTCATCGAGGACACGTGGCGAGGCATCGAACGCGTGCTCATCCCGGTGAGCACGCCGGGATGGCTGGGTACGTCGAAGTTCGACCTGCTCTCGATCCGGCACGCCCTGCGTCATCGCGACCTCTGCCTGACGTTCGGCTACAACACGGCCGTGCTCAACACGCTCCAGCGGGTCACGCGGCATCCCCAACGTGATCAACATGGACGGGATCGAGTGGTCGCGCGCGCGCTGGGGCTTGATGAAGCAGGGGATCCTCTACGCCAACGAGCGCATCGCCTGCTGCGTGGGCAACCACCTGATCGCAGACCATCCCGAGATCGAGCGGCACCTGCGCACTCGGGCACCGGCGCGCAAGGTCACGACGATGACCTACGGGTCCGAGACCGTGACAGAGCGCTTCGGAGAGCCGTGCCGAAGGCGCACGACCTCCCGCCCGGCGAGTACCTGACTCTCGTGGCCGGCCGATCCCGGAGAACTCGATTCTCGAGATCGTGCAGGGCTTCAGCCGCCGCGCACGCGGTCACCAGCTCGCGCTGGTCGGCCAGTACACGCCTGAGGTCGACGACTACCATCGCGCTGTGGTCACTGCGGCGAGCGACGAGGTCCGGTTCCTCGGGCCGGTGTACCAGCCCGAGGAGCTGCAGGCGCTGCGCTTCCACAGCCTTGCCTACGTGCACGGTCACACCGTCGGCGGCACCAACCCTTCCCTCGTCGAGGCGCTCGGTTGCGGGAACCCGGTCCTGGCGCACGACAACGTCTACAACCGGTGGGTCGCCGCAGACGCTGCGCTGTACTTCTCCGACGTTGACGACGTGGACCGCGCCGTCGACCGGCTCTGCCACGACCCGGAGCTGCGTCGGCAGCTCTCTGAGCTGCGCTCGAGCACGACATGCGGAGGAGTTCACCTGGGAGTATGTCGCCGGGGAGTACGAACGGCTCCTGCGGAGCGTTCCTGCACGCGTGAGAGGACACTGTGAGCACCGCCAGCGGACGGCGCGACACGCCTCGGTGTCGTGGGGCTCGGCAAGATGGGCATCTCTCATCTGTCGATGACCGGCGCGCATCCGGACGTGGAGATCGGCGGGATCTGCGACTCGTCGGGCTACATCCTCTCCGTGCTCGGCAAGTACACCGGTATGCCCACCTACCCGAGCATGGAGTCGATGCTCCAGGCTCAGCGGCTCGACGGCGTCGTGGTGTCGACGCCCTCGCACCTGCATGCGCCGATCGTGCGAGAGGCCGCTGCGGCCGGAGTGCACATCTTCTGCGAGAAGCCGTTCTGCCTCGATGCCGATGACGGCCGCGAGCTCGCGGAGCTGACGGCGGGGCAGGGGCTGGTCACCCAGGTCGGCTATCACAACCGTTTCGTCGCGGCCTTCGCAGAGGTCAAGCGGCTGCTCGACGCGGGTGCGATCGGACAGGTCACGCACGTCCTGGCCGAGGCGTACGGCCCGGTCGTGCTGAAGCCGCAGGGCAGCTCGCTGGCGGTCGAGACGCACAGAGGGTGGCGGCTCGCTCTACGACTACGCAGCCCATCCCCTCAACCTGCTGAACTGGTACTTCGGCGAGCCCAGCCGGGCACGCGGGACCGTCCTCGGCAAGGTGTTCTCCCAGGAGACCGACGACGAGGTGTTCAGCACGCTGTGGTTCCCCGACGGGGTGACCGGTCAGCTGTCGGTCAGCTGGAGCGACGAGTCACAGCGCAAGATGACCACGAAGGTGACCATCTGGGGCACCCACGGCCGGATCTACGCCGACCGCCAGGAGTGCCAGGTCTACCTGCGTGACGTCGCGCGTCGTGCCCGAGGGGTACGCGCCCGGCTGGAACGTCCGTTACACCACGGAGCTGACCGACCCGGTGTGGTTCTACCTGCGAGGCGAGGAGTACAGCGCGCCAGATCGACGCCTGGGTACGGACGTATCCGAGCCGGCGAGGTCTTCGGGCTCAACGACTTCAGCTCGGCAGCGGTCACCGACCGGACCATCGCCATGATGATCGCGGACGCCTCCGGCGAGGCGCCCTCCGACGCAGGCGCACGCCGCCCGCGTGCCGGGGCGGCTCGCCCGCCTGATGGGTCGGGCCCGGGCGTCGCGTCGTACCGCAGGCGGTCGGAGCCGAATGAGCACCGAGAAGCTCCCGAGGCTCCTGTTCGGTGACAACCAGTTCTTCGGCGTCAACCACATGTCCGAGGAGAAGGCCCGCGCCCAGGCCGATGCGCTTCCAGGACCTGTCGGCGGTCATCGACGTGCTCGACATCGCCTACGAGCGGGAGTCGGCACGTTCATGTGCACGACGCACGATCGCATCGCCGAGGTCGCCGAGCACGTCCGGCAGGAACCCGGAGCGCTACCCCGACTTCGAGTGCTCCCGTGCATGCCCTACGCGCACAAGTACGCGAACGCGGTCACCGAGGACGGCATGCTCGGCGCCGTCCGTCGCTTCCTGCCCCAGGACGGGCTCATCGACGCGGCATGCGTGGCGGGCGGTCGCTGGCGAAGAAGGACATCGAAGGGATCATCACCCTGCTCATCGACGCCGAGATGAAGATGTTCGCCGGGCTCGCGACGCCGGTCGTCTTCCTGCAGAACGTCGTCGTCGACATGCTGCTCGGGCTCGGCTTCGACGAGGCCTTCAAGATCTTCCACGACCACGTCCGCTCGAGGTACGACGCCGAACCCGGCTTCATCACCATGAACGCGCCGATGCTGGTGCCGAGGCTGGCAAAGCTCGGCGTCGGAACGACCGGTCGTCTGCTCGAACTTCAACAAGATCGGCTTCCGGATGTCGGGCGGGGCCGACGGCGTACGACGACGATGCTGAGGTACAGCGACGTGCGCGTTCGTCGCGATGTCGGTGTTCGCATCGGGCGCGATCTCAGCCCGCGAGGCGATCGAGTGGGTGTGTGCCCAGCCCAACGTGCGAGTCGATCGTCTTCGGTGCGTCCAGCCGCGGCAACATCGAGAACACGAAGGCGCTGGTCGACGAATGCTGGGCCGGCCCGTGAGCGTGCTGCTGGACAGGGGACACACGGTCGAGACCGAGTCGGAGGCGGGGTACGCGCCCAGCCCGCTCCGGCGTGTGCCGACCCGCCTGCTCGTGTCCAGTCTGATGCTGGTCACGGCCGTGGTGGCGTGGCGTGCGAGCGAGTTCTACTCCGGCGGCGCGGACCCTGTCGTGCTCGCGAAGGGGATGCTCACCCTGCTGGCCCTGGCGACGGCACTGCCGATCACGGCGAGGAGCCATCCTCTGCCTGTCGTCCCACTCGCCTGGTTCGGCGCATACCTGGCCATCGCGGTGATCGGGGCCTTCAGCGGCGGCCTGATGGTCGCGGGTGTGATCCTGGTCGGCCGCCTCGTCATCACTGCGACCGTCGTGTTGCTCCTTGTCCGCCGGTACGGCGCCCTGATGACGCTGAGTGCCCTGAGCACGGCCATGGCCGCGGTCGCCGGGCTCGCGGTGGTCACCGGTGCGGGCACCCTCACCAGTGGACGGCTCTCCGGCGGGATCCCGGCTGCGACGCCCAACGAGATCGCCATCCTCTGCGCGGTACCCCTCGTCGTGCTGCTGTGGCGATGGGTTCGCGGCCTGTTGACCGGCGCGGAAGCGGCCTTGATCCCGGTGCTGGCCACGATCACCTGGCTGACCGGGTCACGCACGGGGCTCGCGGTCATCGTGGTCGCCGCCGTGCTGATGTACCTCGCCTCCCGCCGGGTGTCGATCGGCGCCTTCGCCGGCGGGGTGCTCAGTGTCCCGATCGTGCTCTACGTCGTGCTGACCACCTCGGTCATCGGCGACGTGTTCGCCCGAGGCGGCGCGGGAAGCGTGCTGACGCTCAGCTCCCGCACGATCGCGTGGGATGCGGCGCTGCATCTGGCGGACGACTTCTGGAGCTTCTGGTTCGGCGCCGGCCTCGCGCTGAAACAGATCCCCGTGAACGCGCTCTTCTGGAGCATTCAGGGTCTCGACAGCAGCTGGTTCGGCGCGCTGGTCCAGGTCGGCTGGCTCGGTGTCGCCATCGTCGTCGGCTGGGTGATGCGCTCGTTGCTGCAGGCTGGCCGCTCGCCCTACCGAGCCCTGTTGCTGCCGCTGCTGCTGCTCCTGGTGGGCCGGAGCATCCTCGAGAGCGGGCTGTTCGACTCCACTCCCGCGTTCCTGGCGTTCCTGGTCACGTCGATAGCGGCGTTCTCGACCGACCCGAGGACGATGCGTTCACCAGACGAAGCGGTCGGTCCGGGGGCGAGACGATGACGTTGTCGGTGCTCAGCGTCTGCAGCGCGAACATCTGCAGGTCCCCGGCGGTCCAGCTCCTGCTCGCCAACCGGCTCCGTGACCTGGACGTCACGCTCTCGAGCCGTGGCCTCTTCCCGGTGGAGGGTGGCTCGCTCTGCAAGTCGATCCTGTCCGGTGTCCTGCCCTCTGCGATCACCGAGGAGTTCCGCCGCGAGCACCGTCCCATGCAGCTGGTCGCCAGTGACATCGAGGAGGCAGACCTCGTCCTGACCGCGAGCCAGCGGGAGAGAGCCGGGGTGATCCGGCTGGTGCCCTCCGCCAGACCGAGGACGTTCACGTTCACCGAGGCCGCCGAGCTCAGCCAGCTGGCCGGCGAGCAGCTCGATATGACGACCGCGGCGGGTGAGGACCTCGCGCGTGGCCTGATCGCCGAGATGAACGAGTACCGAGGCCAGTCCGGGCTGCCCGAACAGCACCGCATGAGGTCGTTGTGGGCTCCGTGGAGAGTGCACCGCTGGTCCAGCATCGACATCCCGGACGCCCACACGTTCCCACGCTTCCCACACGGGGTGGCGCGTGAGCGCCTGGTGTCCTCGATCTCCCTCTTGGCGACGCAGGTGTCAGCTGCGTGGACTACGCCCGGCGCCTAGCTGGCCGTGCACACCGTTCGCGGATGCGTCGCGTCCGCCTTCGCCGCGGTCCTCACCGAAGGTCTGATGCGTCTGCGTGGTCCGTGGGAAGGCCGTCGCGGCGCTGCTGGGCGGCCCGCTGCGAAGGTCGGACTCGTACCCCAGCGGCCCGTCCTTCGCGGTGGCGAAGGTGAGCACGGTGCCCAGCGTTCGCATGTTGGCGTTGCTCAGCACGTCGAGGGACATCGCCAGCTGCTCGCGAGAGGTCTTGCCTGAGCGCACCATCAGGATCGCCCCGTCGATGTGGTCGGCCAGGACCAGTGCGTCGGTGACCGCGAGCAGCGGCGGAGTGTCGTAGATGACGATGTCGAAACGCTCCGACAGCTCGGCTACCAGGCTGTGCATGGCCGCGGACTCGAGCAGCGCTGCCGGGTCCGGCGGCAGCGAGCCCGACGGAAGCGCCGTGATCATGCCGTGGTTCCAGCTGATCAGGACGTCGGCGAGGCGCGCCTCGCCGACCAGGACGTCCGAGAGACCAAGGGCCCCCTCGACTCCGAGGTACGCCGCCACCTGCGGGCGCCGCATGTCCGCCTCGACCAGGCACACCGAGGCACCGCCCATGGCCCAGGAGATGGCCAGGTTGCAGGAGACCATCGACTTTCCCTCGGACTGCGCGGAGGACGTGACCGCGAAGTGCCGGAGCTTGGAGTCCACGCTCGAGAACTTGAGGCCGGTTCGGATCGTCCGGAAGGCCTCGACGTCGCGCGTGCGCGTATCGGAGCGGCAGCAGCGGACGTTTCTTGATCTCCGGGTTGTTCCACACGACTCCGAGCGGAGAGGTGCCGGTGACGGCCCGGACGTCGGCGCTGCTCTTCACCCGGCGGTCCAGCTGGTTCCAGAGGACCGCCGATGACCATGCCCAGACGCGAGTCCCGCGACGGCGCCGAGCACGAAGTTCAGGTACACCTTGGGGAAGGACGGGCCGCCCGGCAGGTCGGCCGGGCTGGTCAGCGTCATCCGGATCTGAGAGCTCTTGTCGCTCGGGGAGGTCTCCAGCTCCTCGACGGTCTTGCCGAACTGTCTCGACACCGCGTTCGCGATGAGCTGCGCCTGCTGCGGTTCGGCGTCACTTGCGGACACCTGGATCAGCGCTGTGTCGATCGGGCTGGAGGCACTCACCTGAGCACGCAGCGCGGCAACGGACACGCCGAGTCCGAACTCCCGGATGACCGGGTCGAGCACCTGTCGGCTCTTGACCAGAGGCACGTACGACTTCACCCGCTGCACGGTGAACTGCGAGCCCTGGAAGATGCTCGCCTCGTTCGAGTCGGTGCCGCGCAACGGTGACGAACGACGTTGCCGTCGCGGTGTAGCTGCGTGGCGCGAAGGCGTTCACCGTCGCGGCGGCGAGGATCCCCAGCAAGCGCGATCGACAGCCAGACCCGCCAGCGCCGACGCAGTACGAGGAGGTACTCACCGAACGACACGGTCTCTCCCCGCTGTGGCTGGACTCCTCAAGCAGGCCCAATAGACTGAGCCCTTATCGAGTATAGGGGCCACCTGTGTCCGAGGATGGGAGGTTCATGAGAGTCCTCTATGACCTGTTCTGGTGGACCACAGGGCCTGTTTCGGGGAGGGTGGTCGCTCGCGAGCTGCTGATGGCCTGGCGCGATCGCTATCCCGAGGACGAGCTGATCCTCGCCACCCGGCCCCGGGACCGGGCGTCGGTCGCGGAGGCGTTCGGCGGGGAGCTTCGGACCGTCGCGGTCCACGGACGACCGCACGGCATGGCGACGATCCTCCAGTACCCGGTGCTGGCTCGAAGGCTGCGCGTGGACGTCGTGTTCACCCAGAACTTCGCTCCTCCGGGCACCTGGTCCGCGATCTTCGTCCACGACGTCATGTTCCAGACCAACCCCGAGTGGTTCACCCGTGCCGAACGTCTCTACTTCTGGCTGATCCCACGGTTCGCCCGCAGCGCAGACATCGTGTTCACCTCGTCGCAGAACGAAGCGGCCCGGATCCGAGCCTGCAACCCGTCGCTGCGACGGGTCGAGCCGGTGGGGCTGGCGGTGTCGAACCGGCTCCGGCAGGCGGTGCCGGTGCGGCCGGACGCCGTACCCGAGGCCCTGCCGTTCCTGCTGGCGGTGGGCAGGATCAACATCAGGAAGAACCTGGCGTTGACCCTGGACTGTGCGCTGCGGTCCGGCAGGGTGCGAGCGGACCAGCCACTGCTGGTGGTCGCCTCGCGGGACGGCAGGGACGAGCCCCTCACGCGAGACGTCGAGCAGGCGGTTCGCGACGGCCGGATCCGGTTCCTGGACTACGTGAGTGAGGCAGAGCTCGCCTGGCTCTACGCGAACGCGCAGCTGTTCCTCTACCTCTCGCTGGACGAGGGCTTCGGTCTCCCCCCGCTGGAGGCGCTGACCTTCGGCTGTCCCGCCGTGGTGAGCGAGATCCCGGTCTTCCGGGAGCTCCTGGGAGACCACGCGACGTACGTCGACCCACTCGATGCCGACGCCGTCACCACCGCGATCGCGGACGCGCGCACGGAGCGCATCGAGCCGCTGCCCGAGTTCCCGGGCTGGGACGGCTCCGCCGCGCGGATCCGCGACACCGATCGCGCTGGTGCGCAGCCGCACCTCTGACTGAGTCAGTGCCAGACGCCGAGGTGCCGCGACCCAGCAGGCCTGCCCACCAAGGACGCGATGGACGCGGGCAGTGGCCGTGCGACGTCAGGGGTGATGCGTCGCAGCAGGGTGGTCGGTCCGCCCCTCGAGGTGACCACCGGGGCCAGGACCAGGCGGCCCCGTGCCTCCTGGCGCGACGACCTGCGGAAGTCGGCCAGGCTGGTGTACACGCGCGGGTCGCCTCGTCCCGCTGACCAGACCACGACCCAGGCCGGCGCTCCCCGACTGCGGCGGCGGTACGCGTTGCCGTTCGCGAGGACGTCCATCTGCGCTGCGCTGCGCGCATGGGTGTAGTCCTCGACGCACAGCAGGCAGTTCGCTGCGGACGTCGGGCCGGAGATCACGTTGTTGCTCACGCGGATGACTCTCGTGACCCACGGCACCGTTGGGTCCGGTGTGGGGCGACGGTAGTCATACCCGGGGAACGACATGGCGGATGCTCGGCGTGAGTCCTGCACCACGTTGATCGGCCTACCGGTTCCCATCACCGTGTTGTTCCAGATCCGGACGTGCCCCGTGTTGTCGACCAGGACTCCGCTTCCGTCGTTGCCGCGGATGAGGTTGTCGGCCACGACGGCCCGTTCGGAGATCTCGAGGAAGATCCCGTGTCCCGAGTTGTTCAGGATGCGGTTGTTGACGAGGCGCATGTTGTAGTTCGAGACGTCGAACCACAGACCCGTGCCGCGGTTTCCCAGGAAGACACTCGAGCGGACCGAAACGTTCCTGCTGCGGTGCACCTTCATCCCGCCGGCGGCCGGGGCGCTGTTGAAGTGCTCCACGTTGTTGTAGCGGACCGCGACGCGGTTCAGCCGTAGCCCGTATGCGCCCGACGCATGGATGCCCAGCATCCCGCTGCGGGTGACCTGGACGTGGTAGAGCCGGGCATCGTCGGCTATCGCGCTCAGACCCGTCGTCGCCATCCCGGAGATGGTCATGTAGCTCAGCCGCGCACCGGGGCGCTCGAGGGTGATCGCCCCCATGTGCGGGACCGAGGGTGCATAGCGCCGCACCCTGAGGCCGACGAGGCGCGTGCCGGAGGCACGCACGGAGATCGCCTTGGCGAGTGTGCTGGCACGCACCGTCCGACCGCGGGGATTGGTACCCAGGTAGAGACGGTCGTTCGCGTAGTCGACCGCGAAGGTGCCTCTGCTCACGCGGCTGGGAGAGCTGACCTGGCGCATCCGACCGCCGTTCACCCAGACCTGGTCGGGCCACGCCGCCATCGGGTAGGCAGCGTTCACGAAGCCCCAGCCAGACGACCTGTTGTCCGCAGCGCCGAAGGTGTACGTCGGGCTGTGGTCGAACTGGGTTCTCCAGCCGGTGCGCACCCACCGGGAGCCGTCACGCTGCCACCCTGTGACGCGCGAGGAGCCGTCGAGGGTCACCCGCTCGCCAGGTCGGTTGCGAATGGTCAGCCCTGGCTTGGAGACGGTGATGGACTGGTGGTACCGGCCGCGTCGCAGATAGATGCTGTCGCCCTGGCCGGCCTTGGAGATGGCGGCGTCCACCGTCCTGAGAGGTGCGGCACGCGTCCCGCTCCTGCTGTCGGAACCAGAGGGTGAGACGTACCAGACGCGGTGGCCCGCTGCATCCGCACCGCCGTCGCCGTCGACGAGCAGTCCCGGGACGACCATCCCGAGCAGCAGACCCATGCAGGTCGTCACAGCCAAGGTCGTCGTGGTCAGGATACGAGTGAGCCAGTGCATGAGCAGAGTCCTTCCAAACCCCCTCCCTGGGTGCCCCACCCGGAGCCCCGTCGGAGCTCCACACGTGCCTGTCCGGACGGTTGGTCGTGTGGCCGCATTCCTGTGGCCAGGGCCAACGTTGAACTGCCTTCGAAGCACCGTGAGCGTAACCCCACAAGCGGCGTGGAAGTAGAGATCGGGCAATCTGTCGAGCCAGACGATGGCAATGTCCGCCGTGCCGTCCACCGGCCGTCCAGCGCGCCCGTTGCCGCCGGTCGGCGAACACGGCGACCCGATGTCGCCTAGCATCCCGCCATGGACGCAAGCAGGTCAGGGGAGGTCCCCAGGGGCTCGACCACCCGGTGGCTCGGGACCGCCGTCGCGGCCGGACGGGAGGGTCTCAAGCGTGCCACCAGGTGGACCGGAGAGGCGAGCGCCGGACTGCGTACCCTTCCGGACTTTCTGATCGTCGGGGCCAAGCGGGGCGGAACGACCTCGTTCTACTTCGACCTGCTCGACCACCCGGCGGTCCTGCGGCTGTTCCCGCCTCCGGTCCCCCACCTCAAGCCCGACGCCACCAAGGGCGTGCACTACTTCGACTCGAACGCCTTCCGGAGCGAGCGGTGGTACCGGTCGCACTTCCCCACCGTGGTCGCCCGCGAGGTGGTGCACCGCCGCACCGGCACGGTCCCGCAGGTCGGAGAGGCCTCGCCGTACTACCTCTTCCACCCAGCGGCGGCGGGCCGGGCCCGGGCGATGGTCCCGCAAAGCAGCATCGTCGTGCTCCTCCGCGACCCCGTGATGCGGACCTACAGCCACTGGAAGGAGCGACGCCGCAACGACGCGGAGCCGTTGAGCTTTCCGGATGCGCTCGCCGCGGAGGAGGACCGGCTGGCCGGCGAGCGGGAACGCCTGCTCGCGGACCCGAGCTACCTCAGCTACCCCTGGGAACAGCAGAGCTACGCGACCCAGTCGCGCTATGTCGAGTCTCTCGCCCCATGGGTCGAGCTGTTCGGCCGGGAGAACGTGCACGTCACGATCAGCGAGGAGTACTACCAGGACCCGGCAGGGACGCTCGGCGACCTGCACGAGTTCCTCGGTCTGCCACGGCACAACACGACCACGCAGCGAGTCCGCAACGCGGCTCGCGGTGACGACCTGGACCCGACGACGCGCAGTCGGCTCGCCGCCCTGTTCAGCTCCGCCAACCACGAGCTCGGCCGGATGCTAGGACGCGACCTGCCGTGGAGCTGAGGACAGTGCAGACCGTCTCTCAGTAGGCCCCGCGCGCGCGGACCACGGCCCCGACAGTCCGGCCGGCGATCAGCAGGTCGTCGGTGAGGCGCACGTTGTCGACGTATCGCACATCGAGCGAGACCGCCTCGTCCCACGGCAGGTCGGAGCGTCCGCTGACCTGCCACAGCCCGGTCATGCCTGGCTTGACAGCGAGACGGCGTCGCGCGCTCGCGTCGTACTCGGCGACCTCGTCAGGGAGCGCCGGGCGCGGGCCCACGAGCGACATGTTCCCGCGTACGACGTTGAGCAGCTGTGGCAGCTCGTCAACGGATGACCTGCGGAGCCACCAGCCGACGCGCGTGACGCGAGGGTCCCGCCGGATCTTGAACAGCACCTGGTCGGCGTCGTTGTCCTCGAGCAGGGACGACTTCAGCACCTCAGAGCCGTCGCGCATCGTGCGCAGCTTGTACACCGTGAACTGGCGGCCGTGCCTGCCTACGCGGGTCTGCTTGAACAGCGCCGGGCCGCGGCTGTCGATCCGGACGACGGCCATCAGGGCGAGCAGAGGTATGGCGGCGACTGCGAGCAGCACCACGCCGAGCACTCGGTCGACGAGAGCCTTGACCAACCGGGTCCAGGCCGTCGGCCGGCTTCCCCGGATGTCCATGACCGTGGCACCGCCAAGGGTTCCGGGCATGATGCGGTGGGCTGAGACGGAGTCCAGGACGCCGTACACGCCCAGGGAGACACCGGTGCGTTCCAGCATCCATGTCAGCGCTCGGAAGTCGGTGGAGGTGAAACCCGGCCCGGGCGAGACGACCACGCTGGTGGCCGCGAACCGTCGTACCAGCTCCGGCGTCTGGTCCATCGACGCGAAGATGGGCACGCCGAGAAGCTCCTGGGGGACGTCCTCCGGCGACAGGTCCGGCTCGACCACCACGGCCGCGACCGGGCGGACCTTTCGGGAACCTGCCCACTGGGAGACGAGGGTGGCGATGGCCAGCCGGTCGCCCACCACCACCGCTCGGGCCCGCCCGCGCCAGCTCCTGCGCAGCAGGCGCGCGCCCGCGGCTGCGGTGGAGCAGGCGGCGACGCACGCCACGGACTCGGCTATCGAGGACTGCGGGAAGGCGCCGAACCCGACGGCGATGGCGACCAGCGCCAGCACGGAGGCGGACGCGGTCCAGAGCTGGTGCAGCTGGCGACGTGCCGGGCTCACCACGGCCTGCCCCTGGTGGTAGGCCGCGACGACCCACAGCGAGACGACCACCAACACGAAGGAGACGCGCTGCGTGCCTTGCAGGCCGACCGCTACGCCGACACCAGCAGTCGCGCCCACCTCGATGGCGAGCGCGACCCGGCCCCACGACCACAGTCGCTGAACGGCGGGCAAGGAGGTCGACACCGCGGACGACTCGCCCCAGCCCGTCCACAACGACGTTGCCAATCGGATTCCCCCCCAAGAGAACCAGACGAACGCCGGCGGCTCCCATCCGCCGGGCGTTCACCGTCGCGCCCCTCCCAGGTCGCGAACGGGCAAAACCATCAACCGAACCGCTGCACCCCCGCAGCTAGCTAGATGGGGCTACGAAACCGTCTCGGATCGCGCGTCGAGCGAACCTCACCGACGCGGCTCACGAGCCACGAATCAAGAACCCCAACGTGACCGACACCTTCCCGTCCCCAGGGCCCCCCCGGTGACGTAGGGACATACTGTCGCCCCGGCGGTCAGGTGGCAAGCCCTACCCTCAGGCTTGTCTCAGGTTTCACCCAGGACCACCCACATACGACTGCGCACGACCGGGTGGGCGCCGGCAGACGACCGTCAGTGGTTGAACGAGTTCTGGGTCCGTTCCAGCCCGTCGACCAGAAGGGACTCGACCGCGTCAGCGGCACGGTCGACCTGGAACGGCAGCATCTTGCGCTCGATCGAGGAGTAGTCCCGAAGCACGAACTCGGCCGGAGCCATCCGGCCCGGCGGGCGGCCGATGCCCACCCGGACCCGGTAGAACTCGCCGGAGTCCAGAGACTTCCGGATCGAGCGCAGCCCGTTGTGCCCGTTGTCGCCTCCGCCGAGCTTGACCCGCAGCGAGTCGAACGGGAGGTCGAGCTCGTCGTGCACCACGACGACGCGCTCGACCGGCACCTTGTAGAACTTCATCAGCGCGGACACCGCAGCACCGGACTCGTTCATGTAGCAGCGAGGGCGCGCGAGTACGACGCGCATTCCGCCAGGACCGCCCAGGCGCCCTTCGAGGACGTCGGCGCGACCGGTCTTGTGGGACCTGAACGACCCGCCGATGCGAGACGCCAGCTCCTCGCTGACCAGGTAGCCGACGTTGTGCCGGTTGCCGGCATGCGTGGGGCCGGGGTTCCCGAGCCCGACGACCAACCACACGGGTACGGTCATCGGCACCTCATCGGAACCCCCGCCTTTCCTGCAACAGGCGTCGCAGTACCTTCACGAAGCGCTCGCGCACGGCGCGAGCGTAGTCCGGGGCCTCGGCCCGACGGTCACTCCTGCTCGGAGTCCTCGTCCTCGGCCGGTCGGTCGCCCGGCTCGCCCTCACCCTCGGCACCCTCGACCGCAGGCACCTCCTCCTCGTGCTCGTCGCGCTCGATGCCGGCCTCGGCCTCGGCCTCGGCGAGCTCCTCCTCGACCTCCTCGGCCGTCGGCGCATGGGTGACGTTGACGATGAGAGCCTCGTCGTCGAGCAGCACGGTGGAGCCTGCCGGGACCTGCAGGTCCTTCGCGTAGATCGCGGTGCCGACCTTGGCGCCCTCGATGGAGACCTCGATGTACTCCGGGATGTGGGTGGCCTCGGCCTCGACGGAGACCGTGCTCGTCTCGGTCACCACGAGAGCATCCGGGTCGGGCTCGCCGACCAGGTGCACCGGAATGTCGACGGTGACCTTCTCGCCCTTTCTGACAAGGATCAGGTCGAGGTGCTCGAGGAAGCCCTTGATGGGGTCGCGCTGGATCTGCTTGGGCAGCGCCAGCTGGTCCTTGCCGTCCAGCGTGATCGTGAGCAGGGCGTTCACGCCGCCGTGCTTGAGGGCAAGCATGGTCTCGTGACCGGGCAGGGTGATGTGGACCGGGGCGCCGCCGTGGCCGTAGAGGACGGCAGGCACCTTGTCGGCTCGGCGGATACGACGAGCCGCACCCTTGCCGAACTCGGTGCGGGACTCTGCGGTGATGTTGCTCTCCGACACGGGACTTGCTCCTCAGCTGATGATCGACAACGTCTTGTTGCGCGTGCGTGCACGTCTCGCGCTGCACAGGACGAGGTGGGCGCGCCGCGAGACACGGGCGCGAGCACGCGGTCACAGACCGGGTCGAGCCACCGCGTCGATCACGGAGCGAATGCTCTCCCTCGCCGAGGCAACTGCGCAATCCTAGCGACGCCTGCGACCCAGCGCGAATCGGACGCCCGCACGACGGGCCGGAGAGGACGATCGGCGGACGGTCAGGAGGCCCACGGATCGGTCACCTCCCGCAGCCTGACCAACGCCTCACGAAGCTGACCCCACCGCTTGGCGCCCAGGTGTCGTCGCCAGTCGCGCTCGACGTCACGAACCACGCCGGCCGCCATGTCGGCCGCCGTCCGACCTCGCTCGCTGAGCCGGATGAGCCGGGCGCGCGCGTCACTGGGGTCCGCCACCCGCTCCACGTAGCCGGCCGACTGCAGCTGGTCGACCAGGAAGCCTGCCGTCTGCTTGGTCACCTGGGCCTGCTCGGCCAGCTCGGTGAGCCGCGAGCCACCGGGCGCTATCCGCTGGAACACCCGCGCCTGCGCCAGGGTGACCGTGTGCCCCGCGCCGGACATGGCGGTCAGCACCTCGACCTCCATCGCACGGTGCGCGATGAACATCAGCACCGCTGTGTTGGGCGGGTCAGCCCGGTCGCTGTGCTCAGCGTTGTCTGCCACTGTCCTGCTCCTTGACGACGAAGGAGATGTCTGCTGAGATTTTAGTCAGAGAATCTGACTAAGTGGGGCTACGACGTGGACCGCGACGAGGTGTGGTGGGTGACGCACCAGGAGCGTCGTGCTTTGGCGGGGCTGCTTGCGGGTCTGACCCCCGAGCAGTGGGCCACGCCGTCGCTGTGCACGGGATGGACGGTGCGCGACGTGGCGGCACACGTGATCTCCTCCCCACAGTCCTCCGCGACCGATGTGCTCCCCGCATTCGTCCGTGCGCGCGGCAGCTTCAACCGGATGGTCCACGACGAGGCCCGCCGGCTGAGCGACCGGCCGACCGACGAGATCGTGGCCGACTACCGGCGCCTCGACGGGTCTCGCAGACACCCCGTCGGCACGACGTACGTCGACCCGCTGCTCGACGTACTCGTGCACACGCAGGACATCGTGGTCCCGCTCGGGCTGTGTCACAACATGCCGGCCGACGCCGCCGGCCGCGCCGCCGGACGGGTGCTCCGGCTCAGGCCGTTGTTCCCGCTGCGTCGCCTGAGCGGCAGGCGACTCCAAGCGACCGACACGGACTGGGCATGGGGCCGGGGGCGAACGGTCGAGGGTCCGATGGAGGTGTTGCTGCTGCTGCTCACCGGTCGCCGGGTGGGGCTGGACCGGCTCAGCGGCGCGGGGGTCGAGGGGCTCTAAGCGCTGGCCGCTACTGGGCCTGACCGTCGAAGAGGCTGGTGACGGAGCCGTCCTCGAAGACCTCTCGGATCGCGCGGCTGATCAGCGGTGCGATCGAGAGGCACGGTGAGCTTGTCGAACTGCCGGTCGTCGGGGATCGGCAGCGTGTTGGTGACCACGATCTCCTTCGCCGGGCAGTTCTTGAGCCGGTCGACGGCTGGGTCGGAGAGGATCGCGTGCGTCGCGGCGATGACGACGCCGGCCGCGCCGTCGTTCATCAGCGCCTCGGTCGCCTTCACGATCGTGCCGCCGGTGTCGATCATGTCGTCGACCAGCACGCAGATCCGGCCGGTGACGTCGCCGACGACGCGGTTCGCCACCGACTCGTTGGGCGGTTCGACGTCGCGGGTCTTGTGGATGAACGCCAGCGGCGCGCCGCCGAGGCGGCTGGACCACTGCTCGGCGACCTTGATCCGGCCGGCGTCGGGCGAGACGACCGCGAGCTGCTCGTCGCCGTACTTGTCCCGGACGTGCTCGGAGAGGATCGGCAGCGCCATCAGGTGGTCGACCGGGCCGTCGAAGAAGCCCTGGATCTGCGCGGTGTGCAGGTCCACCGCGATCAGCCGGTCGGCGCCGGCGGTCTTGAACAGGTCGGCCATCAGCCGCGCGGAGATCGGCTCGCGGCCGCGGTGCTTCTTGTCCTGCCGCGCGTAGCCGTAGAAGGGCATCACCACGGTGATCCGCTTCGCCGACGCCCGCTTGAGCGCGTCGACCATGATCAGGTGCTCCATGATCCACTCGTTGACCGGGGCGGTGTGGCTCTGGATCACGAAGGCGTCGGAGCCGCGGACGGACTCCTCGAAGCGGACGTAGATCTCGCTGTTCGCGAACTCGTACGCGGACGTCGGGACCAGCCCGGAGCCGAGCATCTCGGCCACCTCCTCAGCGAGCCCGGGGTGCGCCCGGCCACTGAAGACCATGAGGTTCTTCTCGGTGGTGCGCTTGAGTCCGCTCACGAGGGGGTCTCCTGGGTGTGACGTCGCCGCTCAGCCTACGTGGGTTGACGGGCCGGCTACCGGATTGTGCCCCGGAGTCGCCGTCGGAGGCGAACCCGGCGTCGTCCGGACCAGATGTGGCGTCCTCGCCCGAGCGCCGGCCTCGGCGGCTGCGGCCATCGGCGTGCCGGCCCGCTTGCGCAGCGTCCACCTCGGGATGTCGCGCTGCGGTCCGGCGGAAACCGCCAGGGCGCCCGGGCGGCACGTCGCGGCGTACGACGGTGCCCGCGCCGGTCGCGGCGCCGTCGCCGATGTCGACGGGGGCCACGAACGTGTTGTTGGAGGCGGTGCGGGCGTGCCTGCCGACCCGGGTGCGGTGCTTCGCGACGCCGTCGTAGTTGGCGAAGATCGTGCCGGCGCCGATGTTGGTGCCCTCGCCGATCTCGGCGTCGCCCACGTAGGACAGGTGCGGGACCTTCGCGCCGTCGCCGATCTGGGCGTTCTTGGTCTCCACGAAGCCGCCGATCTTGCCGCCGGCCCCGAGCTCCGTGCCGGGGCGCAGGTAGGAGAACGGGCCGACGGTCGCGCCGGCGCCGACCACCGCGAGCTCCGCCGTGGGTGCGGACCACCCGTGGCCCCGACGCCGACCTCGACGTCCTTGAGCGTGCAGTCGGGGCCGATCACGGCGTCCTCGGCGACCGCGGTGGCGCCGAGGAGCTGCACGCCGGGCAGGATCGTGACGTCGCGCTCGAGGACCACGTCGGCGTCGATCCAGGTGTCGAGCGGGTCGACGACGTCACGCCGTCGCGCATCCAGCGGTCGAGGATGCGGCGGTTCAGCTCGGCGGCAAGGCCGGCCAGCTGGACACGGTCGTTGGCCCCCTCGGTCTGCATCACGTCGTCGATCCGGTGCGCACCGACCGTGCGGCCCGTCCTGGTGCGCGATGGCGACGACGTCGGTGAGGTAGTACTCGCCCTTGGCGTTGTCGTTGGTGACGCGGGCGAGCGCGTCGGCGAGGAACGCCGCCGTCGAACGCGAAGATGCCGCTGTTGATCTCGCGGACGGCGGCCTGCTCCGGGCTGGCGTCCTTCTCCTCGACGATGCGCGGTCACCCCGCCGTCGCGCGTCGCGCAGGATCCGTCCGTAGCCGAAGGGTTCGGGCACCTCCGCCGTCAGCACGGTGATCAGCCCGGTGCCCGGTCCGCGGCGTGGGCCTCGACCAGGCGCGGTGAGCGTCTCGCCCTGCAGCAGCGGGGTGTCCCCGGCCATCACGACGACCACCCCGTCCGTCGTACCCGCCGCCTCGCGGAGGCCGTCGAGCGCGACGCGTACGGCGTGCCCGGTGCCCTCCTGGGTCTCCTGGACGGCGAGCAGCGCGCTCGGCACCTGCTCGAGGATGTGGGCGCCGACCTGCTCGCGACTGCTGCCCACGACCGCGACGAGGTGCTCCGGCTCGACGTGCAGGGCTGCCGTCAGCACGTGCCCGATCATGCTCCGGCCGCACACCGGGTGCAGCACCTTCATCAGCTTGGACTTCATGCGGGTGCCGCTGCCGGCGGCGAGCACCACGACGGCGCGGGGCCGGGCCGCTGGCCGGTCGGGTCACGGTCTCTCCTACCGATCGGCGCACGACGGCCAGCGGCTCCCCGGGTAGGAGTCGAACCTACGTCGCTTGTCCGCATTCAAAGTGCGGCGGGCCCTACCGACAGACCAACCGGGGATCGGCCCGACGCCAAGCCTACGGCACGAGCGCCTGCCCAGACCAGGCGTCTGGCAGGTTCGGCACGCGGCTAGATACGTTACGGTCGGCGTAGGTTACGGTTGCGTAGGTAGCCTCCGATGCCCCCGACTGCGTAAGGACCCCTTCATGACCGATGCGCCGACCGTCGACCCCGGCCGACGGCTCGGCGAAGACCTCAACGAGGTCAGCGCCACGCTCGGCGGCGACACCAGTCACGCAAGGAACAGATCGCCCTCGCGCTCTTCATCATCGTGCCCGTTCCTGGCCGTCGCCGCCGCGGTCCCGGTCGCCTGGGGTGGCTGGCTCGGCTGGAGCGACGTCGTGATCTTCTGTCGTCATGTACTGCGCTCACCGGCCACGGCGTCACCGTCGGCTACCACCGGCTGTTCACGCACAAGTCCTACAAGCCCAACCGGGCGGTCAAGATCGTCCTGGCGATCGCCGGCTCGATGGCGGTCCAGGGTCCGGTCGTGCGCTGGGTCGCCGACCACCGCAAGCACCACAAGTTCTCCGACCGCGACGGCGACCCGCACTCGCCCTGGCGCTACGGCACCTCGCTGCGCGGCTCTGACGCAAGGGCCTCGCCTACGCCCACCTGATGTGGATCTTCAACCCCGAGCAGACCCCGCAGCGCAAGTACGCGCCGGACCTGATGAAGGACCGCGACATCGTCCGCATCTCGCGGCAGTTCCCGATGTGGGTCGTCGTCTCGCTGGCCGCGCCGGCGGTCGCTCGGCGGGCTGGTCACCTGGTCCTGGCAGGGCGCGGTGACCGGCGTTCTTCTGGGCCTCGCTGGTGCGGGTCTCGCCTGCTGCACCACGTCACCTGGTCGATCAACTCCATCTGCCACACGCTCGGCGAGCGGCCGTTCGTCGTCCCGCGACAAGTCCGGCCAACGTCTGGTGGCTGGCGATCCCGTCCATGGGCGAGTCCTGGCACAACCTGCACCACGCCGACCCCACCTGCGCCCGGCACGGCGTGCTCCGCGGCCAGGTCGACTCCTCGGCCCGGATCATCTGGCTGCTGGAGAAGCTCGGCTGGGTGTACGACGTGCGCTGGCCGGTCAAGGAGCGCATCGACGCCAAGCTCGTCCGAGAGCCCTGGCGACAAGCCGATCGCCGCCTGAGAGCGTGGCGCGGCCGAGCGCGCACCGACGGCGTGGAGCCAGGTCCGAGGCGGCCGGGCCGCGGCCGGATGACGGCGGCCGAGCGCCGCGAGCAGCTGATCGAGATCGCCCGCGGCCTGTTCGCCGAACGCGGCTTCGACGGTACGTCGATCGAGGAGATCGCCGCCCACGCCGAGGTCTCGAAGCCGGTGGTCTACGAGCACTTCGGCGGCAAGGAGGGCCTGTACGCCGTCGTGGTCGACCGCGAGGTGCGCAGCCTGCTCGGCGATGATGCAGCACGCCCTGACCGCCGGACACCCGCGCAGCCTGCTCGAGCAGGCCGCCCTGGCTCTGCTCGACTACATCGAGCAGTCCTCCGACGGCTTCCGGATCCTGGTCCGCGACAGCCCGATCGGCTCCGCGTCCGGCTCGTTCGTGTCGATCATCAGCGACGTCGCCTCGCGGGTGGAGTACATCCTCGCCGCCGAGTTCACCGCGCGCGGCTTCGACGCCGACGCCGCGCCGATGTACGCGCAGATGCTCGTCGGCATGGTCGGCACGACCGGGCAGTGGTGGCTCGACGCACGCACAGCCGTCGAAGGAGGAGGTCGCCGCGCACCTCGTGAACCTCGCCTGGCACGGTCTCGCCGGCATGCGAGAAGAAGCCGATGCTTCGCTCACAGACACCGGCCGCCCCGAAGTCGTAGCTGACGTCGTAGGGTCGGCGCGTGAGCTTCGATGTCTCGGCTGACGCCTACGCCAGGTTCATGGGTCGCTACTCCGAGCCTCTCGCCGTCGAGTTCCTGAAGCTCGCACAGGTGCGGCCGGGTCAGCGCGCGCTCGATGTCGGGTGCGGGCCAGGGGTGCTGACGAAGGAGCTGGTCGAGCGCCTCGGGGCGCCCGCCGTCGCGGCGGTCGACCCCTCCGGCCCGTTCGTCGCGGCAACCAAGCATCTGTTCCCCGACGCCGACGTACG
The DNA here is from genome assembly GCA_963746035.1 of uncultured Verrucomicrobiae bacterium. GTDB lineage: Bacteria > Verrucomicrobiota > Verrucomicrobiia > Chthoniobacterales > UBA10450 > JBBRDU01. The sequence continues at coordinate 714,405 of CAVUZN010000004.1, forward strand.
GTCGGGCAGCGCCGAGACCCTGCCGTTCCCCGACGACGAGTTCGACCTCGCCCTGGCTCAGCTCGTCGTCCATTTCATGCGCGACCCGGTTGCCGGCCTGACCGAGATGCGACGGGTGACCCATCCCGGCGGGGTGGTCGCCGCGTGCGTCTGGGACCACGCCGGTGGTGCCGGGCCGCTCGCAACGTTCTGGCGTGCCGTCAAGGACATCGACCCCGATGCCCGCGACGAGTCGGAGCTCGCGGGCGCCCGCGAGGGTGACCTGGTCGAGCTGTTCCGTGCGGCAGGACTGCGCCACGTCGAGCCCTCCAGGCTGTCCGTGCGGGTGCGGTTCGCGACGTTCGACGAATGGTGGGACCCCTACACCCTCGGCGTCGGCCCGTCCGGCGGCTATGTCGCCCGGACGACCCCGGAGCGGCGGGAGGAGCTGCGCGCCCGATGCGCCCAGCTGCTGCCAGACGGTCCCGTCGTGGTCGACGCGACGGCGTGGGCGGTGCGGGCTCGCGCCTAGACGTCCGCGCGCCCGCGGTAGGCCGCGGCGTTGCCGACGTCCGGCTCGAAGCCGAGGCGCCGGTAGACCCGGCCGGCCGGGTTCGTCGCCTCGGTCACGATCACCCACTGGTCACACCCCTGGTCGCCCGCCCATCGGGCGGCCACGCCGAGAAGATGCGAGGCCAGCCCGCGGCGTCGGTGTGCCTCGTCCGTGCCGACGCTCTGGAAACGCGCGGTGGTCCCGCATCGAACGATGCCGAGGTCGGCAACCAATGCGCCGTCCGCGAAGGCCCCGAAGAACGCGCCGACGCCACGGTCCGAGAACGAGCGACGCGTCCGCACCTGCGCCCGCACGAACTGCTCGTGGGCCCGCGGCTCGTGCTCACCCGTCCGGGCGTTCTCCTCGATGGAGCGGCTCGCGTGCTGCGCCCAGTCGGTCCCGGCGATGCGGCGTACGGCGTACCCGTCCGGCAGCGGAGTCTGCGTCGGCTGCACACGTGCCGTGAGGACCTCGTCGAGCTCCACCTCCAGCCCGTGGGCGGTCCAGTCGCTCACGTCCGACGGCGTCCGGACCAGCCCGAACGCCTGCCAGGTCGCCGACGGGAACGCCGACTGAAACGTCTCGACCCACCTGCCAGCGTCATGTACGGAGTCCGGGTCGGTGACCATCACGAAGTTGCCCCAGTGGAAGCCGGGGTTGTCCGGGCTGCGGACGACGAGATGGTCCTCGAATTCCTCGAAGAGCGAGCCGCTGTGCGCGAGGACGGCGAGGTCAGTCTCCCAGCCGGGCGGAAGCTCATGCATCCCGCGACCGATGGTCCCCACCACCGGGCAGCCGCACTACTGGTTTCTACTTGCCCTCGCGGGCGAGCATCCGCGCCTTGAGTGCGTCGCGCTTGTCCTCGAAGCGCAGCGCCTGCTTCTCCAGCTCCTCGAGGAAGTTGCCGAGCTCGTTGCGGGCGGCCTCGCCTTCGGCGTCGAGCCCCTCGATCTCGAAGACGTTCCAGAAGCGCAGCACCGGTGCGACCACCTCGTCCTTGTGCTGACGGATGTCGTAGACGCCCGCGATGGCCATCTCGACGGCCTTGCGCTGGAATCCCGCGATGTCGGTCCCCGGCATCTGGAAGGTCGTCACCACGTCGGTGACGGCACGCATCGTCTGGTTGGGGTCGAGCTCGAGGGCGGCACCGAGCAGGTTGCGGTAGAAGACCATGTGCAGGTTCTCGTCCGCGGCGACCCGGGCGAGCAGCTGGTCGCCGACTGCGTCACCGGTGATCTTTCCGGTGTTGCGGTGCGAGACCCGGGTGGCCAGCTCCTGGAAGGAGACGTAGGCGAGGGAGCGGACCATGTCGTCGTGCTGTGCGGCGTAGCCGGTGGACATGTGCTGCATCCGCAGACGCTCGAGCTGTTGCGGGTCGACGGCGCGGGTGGTCAGCAGGTAGTCGCGGATCGCGATGCCGTGGCGGCCTTCCTCGGCGGTCCAGCGATGCACCCAGTCGCCCCAAGCGCCCTCGCGGCCGAAGAGCGTGGCGATCTCGTGGTGGTAGCTCGGGAGGTTGTCCTCGGTGAGCAGGTTGACGATCAACGCCGACCTGGCGACGTCGGACATCTCGGAGTCCTCGACGCTCCACGCGTCTCCCTTGAGTGGGCCGTCGAAGTTGCGGCCGTCACTCCACGGCACGTACTCGTGCGGAAACCACTCCTTGGCCATCGTCAGGTGCCGGTTCAGGTTGCTCTCGACGATCGGCTCCAGCTCGAGGAGAAGCTGAGTCTGCGTCATGGCTGCACTCACGGCGCGCCTCCCTCCGGTCGCCCGGGGTGGGCGACCTCTACCTACGCAACCGTAACTTGTGGAGGGGCTGGTTCCTAACCGGGGTGTCACACAGTGGCCACCGGCTGCACCTGGGCCACGACGAAGACCCTCCGGAACGGAAGGCTGGTCCCGTGCCGACCGGGCGGGTATGCCGCGCGGAGCAGCTCCTTGTACTCCGCGACGAACTCCTGACGCAGTCCGTCGGGGAGCGATTGGAGGATCGGGCGGGCACCGGTGCCGCTGATCCAGCTGAACACCGGGTCCGAGCCGCCGAGCAGATGCAGGTATGTCGTCTCCCAGGCGTCGACGCGCAGGCCCAGGTCGAGCAGCCTCTGGGCGTACACGGCCGGGTCGTGGGAGCGCGGTCGTGGCACCTGGACGGTGAACGAGGCGAAACGTGGGTCGGCGGCGAGCTGGTGGAGCAGCACGTGGCTCGGCTCGCCGTGGTTGCCCGGCACCTGGAACGCGAACCATCCCCCCGGCGCGACGTACGAGACGAGCCGCGGCAGCAGGTCCAGATGGTCGGGCACCCACTGGTAGGTCGCGTTCGACATCAGTACGTCGACCGGCCCGGCCGGCGCCCACGTGCGCACGTCGCCGGTCTCGTAGCGCACGTCGCCGGCCCCCGCCACAGCCCGCTCGACCATCTCGGGCGAGGAGTCGACACCGAGCACGTCCGCGTCGGGCCAGCGCTCCGCGAGGAGCGCGGTGAGGTTGCCGGGGCCGCAACCGAGGTCGACGACGCGCGCGGGAGACGCGGCACGCACCCGGGCCAGCAGGTCGAGGTAGGGACGGCCGCGCTCGTCGGCGTGGAGCAGGTAGCGCTCGGGGTCCCAGCGGTGGCTCATCGACTCGTCTCTCTTGACGTCAAGATAAGCCTGACCCGGCCTTATCTCTATGTCAAGATTCTCGATGACTATGCTCGGGTGCATGCCCCTGCGCGACGAGGTGGACCGGCTCGTCGAGGCGTGGCGTCGCGAACGCGGCGACCTCGACCTCGGCCCGATGGAGGTGCTCAGCCGGGTCACCCGGCTCTGTCACCACCTCGACCGTGCCCGCCGCCAGGCGTTCTCCGAGCACGGCATCGAGTCGTGGGAGTTCGACGTGCTGGCGGCCCTGCGCCGGGCGGGGACGCCGTACCAGCTCTCTCCCGGCCGGCTGCTGAAGGAGACCCTGGTGACCAGCGGCACGATGACCAACCGGGTCGACCGGCTGGCAGCCCGCGGCCTGGTCGAGCGGCTGCCCGCCCCGCAGGACCGGCGCGGTGTCCTGGTCCGGCTGACTCCCGCCGGGCAGAGCACCGTTGACGGGGCGCTGGAGGGCCTGCTTCGCCGCGAGCAGGCGCTGCTCGCCGGGCTGGACACCGCGGAACAGGAACGGCTCACCACACTCCTGCGCATCCTGGTCCTGCCGTTCGACTCCGAGACGTAGCCGTTCCGGACACGGGGCCGGACCTGAGCCGGACCTGAGCCGGACGTGCCCTGTACGTGACGGGGCCCCGGTCCTCCGCGGAGGCGGAGGGCCGGGGCCGTCGTCATGACACCGGTCAGGGCAGCGTGCTCGCCTTGAAGACCCGGAAGGTGTCGAACTGCGCCAGGATCGGCGCGTTCGTGACCGTGCCGGCCAGGAACGAGTGCACACCGGCGGTGCCCGCTGCCTGCAGTGCGGCGGAGGAGTCGGTGCCGCTGGCCATCCAGGCCCCCGGCTCCGGGTCACCGTGCTGCCACAGCTTCGCGCGCACCGTGGTCGGTGAGGTGCCGATCGCCTCCACCCGGACATCGAGGACCATCCCGGCGGTGTAGGTGATGCCTGCGACGTTCGCCTCGCTGACGATGGCCGTCTGGGCACCTGCCGAGTTGGTCGTGTACACGCCGAGCCGGACCACTCCGGAGGGGAGCACCCGGACCTTGGCCCGGTAGTCACCGGACCCGACGATCCGCCGCGCCACGATCCCCTGGTCGACACCGGAGGTGCCGCCCACGGGGAGCTTGTCGAGGCTGAACGAGACCAGCACGTCGGTGTCGTTCGACGACAACGAGGACAGGTAGACCGATGGACCGGAGCCAGCACTGGCCATCCGGAGCACCCCGAGCCCCGCGCCGACCGTGGCGTTGGACAGCGTCCCGTTCACCGACCACGCACCACCCACGTCCGCGCTACCCCAGCCCGCTGCCGAGGTCCGACTGAAGTCGTCGGACGCCAGCACCAAGGAGCTCGGCGCGGTGACGCTGACCGGCTTGGTGATCGTCCCGGTGTCACCGTCGTTGTCGGTGACCGTCAGCTCCACGTTGTAGGTACCCGTGTCGGCGTACGTGTGGTTCGGTGTCGCGGTGGTCCCGGTCGACCCATCCCCGAAGTTCCAGGCATAGGAGGCGACCGTGCCGTCCGGGTCGGAGGAGCCCGAGGCGTCGAACGAAGCGCTCAGACCACTGGTGTTGAACGTGAACGCCGCCGTAGGAGCCTGGTTCGGCGGAGGCGTGGTCACGGTCACCGAGTTGCTGAACGTCCCCGTCGCACCGGCATTGTCGGTCACCGTCAGCGAGACCGTGTAGGTGCCCGGATCGGCGTAGGCGTGGTCCGGCGTCGCGGTGGTCCCAGTCGTCCCGTCCCCGAAGTTCCAGGCATAGGAGGCGATCGTGCCGTCCGGGTCGGACGAGCCCGAGCCGTCGAACGACGCTGTCAGGCCGTCCACGGTCGACGTGAACACGGCCGAGGGGGGCAGGTTCGCCACCGAGCCGCCGCCGTCGTTGTAGTGCTTGGCCACGGCGCTGAGCGGCAGCGCGTTCGGGTAGACCGCGACCTCGTCGATGGTGCCGGCGAGGAAGTTGCTGGTCGGCCGGTTCGGCCAGGAGTTCAGGTTGTCCCCGCCGATCCGCCAGTAGCCGTTGTAGGCCTGGCCACTGGTGACCGCAGGGTTCGCACCGACACGCTTGCCGTCGACGTACAGGTTCATCCCGCCGGCGTCCATCGTGCCGACCACATGGTGCCACTGGCCGTTGCGGTAGGTCAGCGGGCTGATCAGCGTGGACGTCGTGCCGTTGTAGACGCCGAAGGCGAAGTGCCCGGCGTTGTCCATGTAGATGTGCCGGTCGTAGCTGCTGCTGCTGCCCGTCTGGGAGCTTCCGTAGCCGATGACCTTGCCGCCACGCGTGGTGGTCGTCTTCACCCATGCCTCCGCGGAGAAGGAGGTCGGGGTGGGCACCGTGGCGTTGGTGCCGGCCGTGCCCGTCGAGGTTCCGCTGAACGTGGTGGCGGTGTTCGAGTCACCCGCGATGGCGCCGGCCTGGTTGCGGGTCAGCCCGGACAGAGCAGTCGCGTCGTTGAACCCGATGAGGTCCCTGACCGCGGTGCCGCTGGCCTCGTTGAGCCGCCAGTACGCCGACGCGCCGTCGTTGATCACGTCGTTGCCGTAGGTGCTCAGCGCCACCGACGAGATCGTCACAGGTGCGGACACGGGACTGGTCGCAGAGTTGTTGTACGGGTCGGACGCCTTGACGGTGTACGTGTGGGTGGAGCCCGGAACCAGGTTCTTGTCGGCGAACCCGAGGGTTGGCCGCGCCCAGAAGGTGGACTTCGCGGTCACCGTGTAGACCGGCGTGGCGCCACCGTCGCGGTAGACGTCGTAGCGGATGTTCTGGTTGTCCATGTCCCACTGGGACAGCCAGGAGACCCGGGCGACGCCCGAGGAGACCGAGCTGGCCTGCACGTTGAAGCTGGCGTTCTCCATGCCCCGTTTGTTCGGAGCCAGGCCGGGACGTGCAAAGCGGACCAGCCCCTGCTGCGCCTTGCTGTTCGCGCTCGGGAACTCACCGCCGATCGCGATGTAGTCGGAGTTCCCGGTCAGCGACCAGCCGGCCTGGTACTGGCCGGTGAAGGAGCCCATGGCCAGGGTCGGCCACCAGTGCAGGTGCTTGGCGGACGGCCGGCCGTTGAAGTTCCAGCCGTAGTTGTCCGGGCCGGTGTTGGTGCCGGTGGCGTAGGTCGTCGATGCGCTCGCGAAGTGGAAGGTGCGCGGGTTGGTCTCCCCGAACTCACCGATCCACGAGCAGTCGTGCGAGTGGCTGACGTTGTAGACGACCTGGCCGATCGGCAGGACGTCGTAGTTGTCGCCGTGGCAGTCGTTGGACCACGCCACGACACCGGTGTACGGGTCGGCGGCGAAGGTGCCCTCGAAGTTGGTCGGACCACCGTAGGCGTACGCGGTGCCGTAGATCTGGGTGCCGTCAGCGCGAAGGCTGGTGATCGCACCGGTCGAGGTCGCGACTCTGATCAGCTGGTTGGCCGCCCACGGCATCTGCGCGCCGGTGGTCGTGCTCAAGCTGCCCATCCCGTAGGCCGCAGCACCGTTCAGCGTGGTGAACGCTCCGCCGACGATCACGCGTGAGTTGTCGGGGGCGAGCGTCATGGACCAGACGCTCTCGTCATCCGCCTTCGGTGCCCAGGCCGAGATGGCACCGTTCGAGGACGCGAAGGAGGCCAGCCGGATCCGGCTCTGCCCGCTCGCCACGGTGAACGCGCCACCCACGAACAGCTCGGTGTTGGTCGCCGCCATGGCCCGCACCTGGCCACCCACGTTGGGCGCGAAGGTGCTGACCAGGTTCCCGGTCGCGGTGTCGAACGCGGCGACGTGCCCACGTGCGATCCCGTCCACGGTGGTGAAGTCGCCACCGAAGTAGACCCGGCTTCCGTCCGGGGACTTGGCCACGGACATGGCCTGTGCGTTCAGCTGGTGGTTGAAGGAAGCCACTCGCTCACCGGTGCGGATGTCGTAGGCGAAGATGTTGTTCGCCGTGACCTCACCGGCACCGCCGGCCGCGACACCCGACGGCCGAGCCCTTGTGAACCTGCCGGCCACGTAGACAGTGTTGCCGACCGTCGCCTGGCTCCACACCACCCCGTTGATCTGCCAGGTCGGCAAGGCATCGGCCGACACTGTTGCCGGCGTACCCGGATCGGGCTGCGTGTCCGCCTGCGTGGGTGGTGTCGCCAGGACGACGGTGCTAAGACCCGCCAGAACAGCAAGAACGGTCACCGCAGCGCGAGCGCGAACAGAGATAAGACGAGACATTGCGTGAACTCCCCAACCTGGATCGCCGAACCCAGCCCCCCGGGTTTCACATGGCGATGCACCCGAAACTGTAGTCCACGACGCGGTGAGGCGCTATGCCCCGATAGGACCACTTTCTACGTGGTCAGCGGGCAACGCCGTCGAACCGGGCAACCGTGTGCCGGCCGTCGAAGTCCACGATCATCGTGACGCGGGTCAGCTGGTCCTTCGGGATCGAGAAGGTGTAGCGGGCCCGGCCGACGTCGTCGGGGCCCAGGGTGCCGCTGAAGTCGCGCGTCTCGTTGTCGTAGACCGGGCGGGCCTGGCGCCGGTCCACCCCGTATATCGCGGTCACCACCACCTGGTTGAGGGAGACGGCGCGGGCCCCCCCGTTCGTCATGCTCAGGGCGATCCTGGTGAAGGGCTGACCAACGAAGACCCCCGGGCCCTTGCCGGTGATCTTGCCCTGCTTGATGCTCGTGACCTCGAGGCTTAGCCCGTCGTCGTAGCGGACCGTCCCGTCGAAGGCGGCTGGTTTCGACGAGATCGTCGGTTTGGGCGCCTGGCCGCCCCGCTTCACCGGGACATAGCTCTCGAGGACCGGATCGGGGACCTTCGGGGTCTTGCTGGTGGCGGCCTGGCTGGGCTTCTTCGTCGGCGACGGCTCGACCGTCGACCCGTCGCTGGGCGCGCTGCTCGAGGTCGCCGAGGGTGACCCAGACGATGACGGCTTGTCGTCGGCGGAGCCTGACGAGGTGCACGAGAGCAGGGCGCTGCCAAGAACGACCGCGCAAGCGGCTGCCGCGCAGGCTCGCGACACACGAACAGACACCCATAGCCCCCTTTGTCGGCTTCGCCGCTGCATCGTACGGCGCGATGCAAGTCTGAGCGGCTACGGAAGCGTACTTGCCTTGCTCACCCGCATGTTGTCGAACCGAGCGACGAGTGGCGCATTCGTGACCGAGCTGGCCAGGTAGCTGTGGAACCCGACGGACCCGGCAACCTGCAGCGCCGCGGTCGAGTCCGACCCCTGGGCGTTCCAGGTCGCGGGCTCGGCGTCGACGTGCCGCCAGATCCGCGCCTTGAGCTGGGTCGGCGACGTACCGGTGGCGCGGACCCGAAGGTCGAGCTGGGTGCCGGCGGTGTAGACGAGCCCGGGCACGGTGGCCTCGGCGACCACCGGAGTCTGCGTCCCCGCGGCGTTGGTGGCGTAGAGGCCGAGGCGGACGGCGCCGCCCGGCAGGAAGCGGACCTTCGCCCGGTAGTCCCCGACGCCGGCGATCCGGCGGACCTGCAGACCCTGGTCCACTCCAGAGGTTCCGCCGACCGGGACCTTGTCGAGCGCGAACGTCGTCAGCAGGTCGGTGTCCGAGGACGAGAGCGTGGACATGTATATCGAGGGCCCTGCGCCCGCCGTGGCCATCCGGAGCATGCCCGTCCCGCCGGAGACCGAGGCGTTAGCGGTGCTGCCGTTGACCGTCCAGGTGCCGCCCAGGTCCGCGGTCCCCCAGCCGGCGGCGACCGTGCGACCGAAGTCGTCGGACGCGAGCACCACGGGCGCCGGTGTCGAGGACACCGTCACCGGCTTGGTCAGCGAGGTCGGAGCACCGGCGTCGTCGGTGACCGTGAGCTTGACCTGGTAGGTCCCCGCGGTGGCGTAGGGGTGGCTGGTCGTGGCGCCCGTGCCCGTCTGCGAGTCACCGAAGTCCCACGCGTAGGAGGAGATCGTCCCGTCGGAGTCAACGGAGCCGGACGCGTCGAAGGCCGCGGTGAGGCCGGTGCTGGTCGAGGTGAAGGCGGCTGTCGGTGGCTCGTTGACCGGCGGTCCGCCGCTGGTGATGCTGAACGAGTCCGAGAAGGCGCCGCCGGAGGCTCTCACGAAGGCAGCCGTGAGGCTGTCCGCAGTCGCGGAGAGGTCGAGGATGCCGAAGGTCGGGTTCCCGGAGCCGTTGATCGCGGCGAAGTACGGGTAGGCCGGAGCGTTCGTGTTCACCGGGATGGACTCGACACCGCCGGTGCCGACGGTCTCGAAGACCGTGCCGGCGCCCTTGACCAGAGAGTTGTCCGCGTCGATCACGCAGCTCGGGTTGTACGCGGAGTTCGAGATCGCGGTGCACCCGGCGCCCAGCCTGAGCTGCTTGGTGCGCGCGTACATGTGCTCGTGGCCGGTCAGGACCAGGTCGACCCGCTTGGACACCAGCAGGTTGCTGATGTCCGGGCCCGCGTCACACGAGTGCTCGCCGGCGCCCAGGCATGGCATGTGCATGCCGACGACCACCCACGGGATGTTGGCGGTCCTGGCCGCGTCGATCCGGGCAGACGTCCACTGATACCGGGTCGATCCCTGCGAGTAGTTGTACGCGCCGTCCGGGAAGGTCAGCCCCGGCGAGATCATGATGAACCGCACGAGCGGGTTGACCTGAGGTACGTCGACGTACCACTGACGGCCGTAGGTGCCCACCACTCCCGGGAGCTGGTTGGGCAGGCAGGCGGAGAAGTTGTTGATGTGACCGTCCGAGCCGTTGCTCTCGTGGTTACCGGCGATGAGCTCGAACGGGAACCCCGCACCGACTCCCTGGGTGACGACGTCACACCAGGCCTGCTCGCTGGAGCCGGGGCCGGCGTAGGACAGGTCACCGAGCGCCAGATGCAGGTCCGGGTCGACCTCGTTGATCTTGCTGAACACCGCCTGCGCGTTCGCCGATGCTGAGAAGTCCCCGGCCGTGGTGAAGTGCACGGTCGGGACATCAGGTGCGCTCGTCCCCGCCAGAGCGGTTGCGAAAAGGAAGGCGGCACTGAGTCCCGCCACGATGCTGAACCGGCGGGTGATCACAAATGCTGATGCTACGCGCCCGACACGACCCTGTTCATCACCCTTTCAGACCATGTGGGGTAGTGCATCCGGTCGACCGTTCGCTTTACCCTCGGCCGGTCGGCCGGGGCCAGCATCGGCCGGTCGTCCAGCCGCCCGACCGTTGAACGACCTGCGCGGGAGGTCGGCCCGACAAGCGACCGGAGGCCGGAGCCGATCCCGTAGCCGACCGGTGACCATACCGGTGACCATAGCGGTGACCATACCGGTGACCATACCGCTGATCGGGCCTCTAAATGGTGTTGCACAAGGGTTCTGAGGTCCACCCGAAAACGCCGACCTGCCGGGCCGCCTCTCCACCGCGTCATGTTCTCGGCGTAGGTTAGGCGCACGACGTTCCCCCATCGCTCAGCGACCGCACCGTCTCGGCGCGCGTGTGTGACGCTCCCAACCCCCCCACCCGGCACCTGCCAGCCCCCTGACGACAGCCATGGAAACGGAAGTTCGGAGAGCCGCATGATCACGTTCGACGAGGTGACCAAGGCGTTCCCCGGCGGGAACGTCGCCGTCGACAACCTGTCCCTCGAGCTGCCGACCGGGCGAGATCACGGTGTTCGTCGGGCCGTCCGGCTGCGGCAAGACCACCAGCCTCCGGATGATCAACCGGACCATCGAGCCGACGTCGGGGACCATCTCCATCGACGGCGAGGACGTCACCAAGCAGGACGCCGCTCTGCTGCGCCGCAAGATCGGCTACGTCATCCAGCACGCCGGGCTGTTCCCGCACCGCACGGTCGTCGGACAACATCGCGACCGTGCCGCTGCTCAACGGCGTCAACAAGAAGCAGGCGCGCGAGCAGGCCGCCGAGCTGCTGACCCGCGTCGGCCTCGACGAGTCGATGGCCACCCGCTACCCGGCCCAGCTCTCCGGCGGCCAGCAGCAGCGGGTCGGCGTCGCGCGGGCACTGGCCGCCGATCCGCCGGTGATGCTGATGGACGAGCCGTTCAGCGCCGTCGACCCGATCGTGCGTGACGGCCTGCAGAAGGAGTTCCTGCGGCTGCAGGCCGAGCTCGGCAAGACCATCGCGTTCGTCACCCACGACATCGACGAGGCGATCAAGCTCGGCGACAAGGTCGCGATCTTCCGGGTCGGCGGCCAGCTGGCCCAGGTCGGCGTCGCCCCAGGACCTGCTCGACGACCCGGCCGACGAGTTCGTCGCCGACTTCGTCGGCCGCGACCGGGGCTTCCGTGGTCTGTCGTTCGTGACCGCCGAGAAGCTGGAGGTCGAGCCGGTCTCGGCGTACGTCGACCGCCGCTCGAGCGACGCCCGCCTGGTGCTCGACGACGACGGCCGTCCGCAGGGCTGGTCGCGTCGACGGCCACGGCTCGCGCCAGCCGCTGCCGGCCACCTTCACCGCGGAGGACACCTGCGGCTCGTCACCGACCTGGCCATCACCTCGCCGGCCGGCGCGGCGGTCCGGGTGGACGCGGACGGCGTCGCGGACGGGGTCGTCGCGCACGAGGCGATCGCCCGGCACCTCACCGCGCTGCGGCGCGAGTCCGAGCGGTGAGCCCCTGGTGATCACCTACATCCGGCAACAACCACCCGGACATCCTGGCCGACCTGGTCCAGCACCTGTGGCTGGCGTTGGTCCCGGTCGTGGTCGGCGCGCTGCTGGCCCTGCCGCTCGGCTACGTCGCGGTGCGTCGGCGCAGGCTCTACCAGCCGGTCATCAACATCGGCGGCGTCGTCTACTCCATCCCGTCGCTGGCGCTGTTCGCTGGTGATCCCGGTGGTGCTCGGCACCGGCATCCTGTCGCCGCTCAACGTGGTGGTCGGCCTGTCCCTCTACACGCTGGCGCTGCTCACCCGCACCGTCGCGGACGCGCTGATCTCGGTGCAGGGGCAGACCACGAGGCGGCCCACGCGATGGGCTACCGGCCGCTGCGCCAGCTGTTCGGCGTCGAGCTGCCGATGGCCGCTGCCGGTGCTGTTCGCCGGGCTGCGGGTGGCCACCGTCGCCAACATCAGCCTGGTCAGCGTCGGGGCGCTGGTCGGCGTCCGGCGGGCTGGGCAACCTGTTCACCAGCGGCTTCCAGCTCGGGTTCGTCGAGCCGATCATCATCGGCATCGTGCTCTCGATGCTGCTGGCCGGGCTGTGCCGACATCGGCCTGGTGCTGCTGCAGCGGGCGCTGACGCCCTGGGCGCGGGCGGGTGGCCGGCGCATGAGCATGCCGTCGCAGCCCGTCCCGCTGGTCAACTACTTCGGCTACCTCTTCGACGCCGCCAACTGGCACCTGACCGGCGACTCGTCGATCCCCGAGCGCCTCGGGCAGCACGTCGGCCTACGTGGTGGTCACGTTGGTCATCGGCGCCGCGATCGCGCTGCCGATCGGGCTGCTGATCGGGCACACCAACCGCGGCGCGTTCATCGCCATCGCGCCTGGGCAACCTGGGCCGGTCGCTGCCGACCTTCGGACTGGTGCTGCTGCTGGTCACGTGTCCTCGGCGTCTACCATTGGCCGGTGATCCTGTGGCCCTCGTCGTGCTCGCCATCCCGCCGATCCTGGCGCAGACGTACGCCGGCATCCGGTCGGTCGACCGCGCCGCCGTCGACGCCGCGATCGGGATGGGCATGCGTCCGATGCAGGTGCTGTTCCGCGCCGAGGTGCCGGTGGCGCTGCCGTTGATCATCGGCGGGCTGCGCAGCGCGCTGCTGCAGGTGACCGCGACGGCCACCATCGCGGCGTACGCCAGCTTCGGCGGGCTGGGCCGGCTGCTGATCGACGGCCTCAACCGCAACGAGTACCCGCAGATCCTCGCCGGCGCCATCCTGGTGGCCGCTGCTCGCCATCGCTCTCGACTACATCAGCGCCGCCGTCGAGCGAGCCGTGGTCTCGCCCGGCGTCCGCGAGCGACGCGGCAGGCGGATCCGACGTACCCGGGCCTCCCAGCCCTCGTCCCAGTCCCGCCCACAGAAACCGCCGCCAGCCCCCGCTGACGGCCACACGAAAGGTTCCACCCATGTCGCAAGTCGCAAGACTCAAGTCGGCGCGCTCGCCGCGGCGGTGGCGGCGCTGCTGCCGCTCAGCGCGTGCGGCGGTGACCCGACCAGTGGTGGCGGCACCGGCGACTCCTCGAACCCGGCCATCATGATCGGGTCGGCCAACTTCCCCGAGAACCAGCTGCTCGCCGAGATGTACGCCCAGGCCCTGGAGGCCAAGGGCGTCAAGGTGACGCGGAAGTTCAACATCGGCGCCCGTGAGCTCTACCTCAAGGCGCTCAAGGAGGGGTCGATCAGCATGATCCCGGAGTACAACGGCGCGTTCCTGGCCGCGCTGTCGCCGGGCGGCACGCCCGCCGAAGGCGTCACCACGACCGACCAGGTCAACACGCGCTGAAGAAGGTGCTGCCGAGCGGCCTCAGATCCTGAAGTCGTCGCCCGCCGAGGACAAGGACACCCTGACGGTCACCTCGGACAACGCGCGACGAAGTACAACCTCAAGACGATCGCCGACCTCAAGCCGGTGGCCGGCAAGCTCGTGATCGGCGCCGGTCCCGAGTTCAAGACCCGCTGACCAGGGCCTGGTCGGCCTCAAGAAGGACTACGGCCTGACCTTCAAGTCGTTCAAGTCGCTCGACCCCGGCGGCCCGCTCACCAAGGCCGCGCTGAAGAAGGACCAGATCCAGGTGGCGAACATCTTCTCGACCGACTCCACCATCGAGACCGACAACCTGGTGGTGCTCGACGACCCAAGAACCTGTTCCTGGCGCAGAACATCACCCCGGTGATCGAGAAGTCCAAGGTCAAGGGTGACGTCGCCTCGACCATCGACGCGGTGTCCGCGGCGCTGACCACCGAGGACCTCACGAAGTACCTCGCCGAGGTGGCGGTCGACAAGAAGTCGCTACAGCACCGTCGCCAAGGAGTTCCTCGACGCCAACGACCTCGGCTAGCAGAACGTCCGGGGGGTCACTCGGCGCGAGCCAGCCGCCTCGAGCCACTGCTCCTCGAGCGACTCCTTCTCGGCCGCGAGCTCGCGCAGCCGTACGTCGATCGCGGCGAGCAGCTCGTGGTCGGAGGAGCTCTCGACGATCTCGGCGTGCAGCCGTGCCTCCCGCTCGGCGAGCCTGGCCAGCTGCTTGTCGACCCGTGCGAGCGCCTTGCGGGCCTCGCGCTGCTGCGCGGGCGAGACGACCGGCTCCTCGACCGCCCCCACGGACGTGCCGATCGCACCGGCAGGTGCGGCTGCCTCGGACAGCGACGCGGCACGACGTTCGAGGTACTCCTCGACCCCGCGGGGAAGCATCGAGATCTGTCCGTCTCCGAGCAGCGCCCACGTCGAGTCGGTGACCCGCTCCAGGAAGTAGCGGTCGTGTGAGACCACCACGAGCGTTCCCGGCCAGCGGTCGAGGAAGTCCTCGAGCACCGTGAGGGTGTCGATGTCCAGGTCGTTGGTGGGCTCGTCGAGCAGCAGCACGTTCGGCTCGGACAGCAGGAGGCGCAGCATCTGGAAGCGTCGGCGCTCCCCTCCGGACAGGTCGCCGATCCGGGCGGTGAGCCGGTCCCCGGTGAAGCCGAACCGTTCGAGCATCGACGCGGCGGTGACCTCACCGCTGCCCGGGGCGAGCCGCGTGACCCGCTGCACCCGTTCCACCGATGCCAGCACCCGCTCCTCCGGGTCGAGGGGCTGCCGTGCCGACCCAGGCGGTGGGTCCACCGACTGGGTGAGGTGCTCGAGGGCGACGGTGCGTCCTCGCTTGACCCGCCCCCGCGTCGGCGTGAGATCGCCGGCGACGAGCCCGAGCACGGACGTCTTCCCGGCACCGTTGACCCCGACCAGACCGACCCGGTCTCCAGGACCCAGTCGCCAGGTGGCGTGCGCGAGCAGTGTTCTCTCGCCGCGCACCAGGTCGACGTCCTCGACGTCGATGACGTCCTTGCCGAGCCGCTGGGTGGCGAACCGCTGGAGCTCGAGCCTGTCCCGCGGCGGTGGCTCGTCCTCGATCAGCGCGCTTGCGGCGTCCATCCGGAACTTCGGCTTGGACGTGCGGGCCGGTGCACCTCGGCGCAGCCAGGCGAGCTCCTTGCGCATCAGGTTCTGCCGGCGTGACTCGGACGCAGCCGCCTGCCGCTGCCGCTCGGCCTTCGCGAGCACGAAGGCGGCGTAGCCACCGTCGTACACGTCGACCACGCCGTCGTGCACCTCCCATGTCGCGGTGCACACCGCGTCGAGGAACCAGCGGTCGTGCGTGACCACGACGACGGCCGAGCCGCGGCGTGCCAGCGGGCCGGCCAGGTGCTGGGCGAGCCAGGCGACGGCCTCGACGTCGAGGTGGTTGGTCGGCTCGTCGAGCACGACCATGTCGTGCTCCCCGAGCAGCAGCCGGGCCAGCGAGCAGCGCCGCCGCTCCCCGCCCGAGAGGCTCGCGACGACGCGGTCGAGGGAGACTCCGGCCAGTAGCACCTCCACGACGTCGCGAGTCGTCGGGTCTGTCGCCCACTCGTGGTCCGCGCGTCCTTCGAGTACGGCGACCCGGACCGTGGCCTCGGGGTCCAGGTCGTCGCCCTGGGTGAGGAACCCGAGTCGTAGGCCCCGGTTGCGCGCGACCCGCCCGGCGTCCACGTCCTCGAGCCCGCCGAGGATGCGCAGCAGAGTGGTCTTGCCGTCCCCGTTGCGACCGACCACGCCGATCCTCGCGCCGGCCGCGACACCGAGACTGACGTCGGTCAGAAGCGGGCGCACGCCGTACGCCTTGTGCACCCGTTCGAGGCTGACCAGGTTGACCGGTCGTGGCCCGGCCATGGTCAGGCCGGCCGGTTGTCGGCGACGACACGGGCGCCGGGCACCGGGCCGGGGGCGAAGGAGACCGGCTGCCAGGCCCTGCCGACCGAGCCCGCCGGCCACGTGCTCGGCGTGCGAGCGGCTCTCGCACAGGAACAGGCAGCTCGGGCCCGGAGCCGGAGACGATCGCGCCGTGCGCGGACTCGTCGCCGACCCGTGTCGAGGGCCCGCCCGAGCTCGGGGCGCAGCCGCAGCGCAGCCGGCCTGGAGGTCGTTGGACAGCGCCGCGCCGAGCGTCTGGCGACGTCGTGCCCGCGCAGCGCCTGCAGAGCGCGTCGGGGATCTCGGGGCGCCGCACGACGGTAGCCGTCGTGCATGCGCGTCGAACTCCCGGTAGACCTCGGGCGTGGACAGCCCGACGCGGCGACTCGAGGACCACCCACCAGTACTCGCCACGCGTCATCAGCGGTGTCACGACCTCGCCGCGGCCGGAGCCGATCGCCGTGCCGCCGACGAGCGCGAAGGGCACGTCGCTGCCGAGCTCGGCGGCGAGCTCGAGCAGCTCCTCCGGCGGGGTGTGCAGGCCCCAGAGCGTGGTCGCACGCCAGCAGCGCCGCCGCGCCGTCGGCGCTGCCGCCGGCCATCCCACCGGCGACCGGGATGCCCTTGTCGATGACGATCTCGCGCCGCGGTCGACGCCGTGGTGCTCGCGCGAGCAGCCGGGCCGCGCGGACCGCGATGTTGGTGTCGTCGATGGGGACGTCGTCGACGGGGATGCGCGGCTCGGCGCGCACCGTGACCGTCAGCGTCGTCGGCGTCGCGGACCGTGACCTGGTCGTAGAGCCCGACGGCCTGGTAGACGGTGGCAAGCGCGTGGTAGCCGTCCGGTCGCGGCGCGGCCCGACCCCCAGGGAGAGGTTGATCTTGGCCGGCGCGGACCACCGCGACGGTGTGCGTCATCGGCCCGGTCACCGCTGCCACCCTGAGCCCCTCGGCGATGCGGGCGAACTGCTCGACGGTCGAGCGCCTCACCCGCGCGACATGGGGTCGACGCCCGGCGTGTGCGAGCGCCGCCTCGGCGGCCTCGGCGGAGCCGGCGAGCTGCTTCAGCGTCGAGCGCAGCGTCTTGCGGCGCTGGGCGAAGGCCGCGTCGACGACCCGGAAGACCTCCTCGCGGGCCGACCGAGACGGCCGGTGGGTCGCGCCGGGTCCACGCGACGAGACCGGAGTCCACGTTGGGCGCCGGCCAGAACACCGAGCGGCTGACCGACCCCGCCCGTCGTACGTCGGCGAACCAGGCGGCCTTGACCGACGGCACGCCGTAGGTCCGCGAGCCGGGAGGTGCCGCGAGCCGGTCGGCGACCTCGGACTGCACCATCACCAGTCCGTGCCGCAGCGACGGCAGCAGCGCCAGCAGGTGCAGCAGCACGGGCACCGAGACGTTGTAGGGCAGGTTGGCGACCAGCGCGGTCGGTGCCGGTCCCGGCAGATCGGTGACCCGCAGCGCGTCGGCCTCGACGACCTCGAACCGGTCGGCCTGGTCGGGTGCGTACGACGCGATGGTGGCCGGCAGCGCCGCGGCGAGGACCGGGTCGACCTCGACCGCGACGACCCGGCCCGCCGACGCCGAGCAGCGCCAGGGTCAGCGAGCCGAGCCCGGGTCCGACCTCGAGCACGACGTCGTCGGCGGTCGACGCCGGACGCGCGCACGATGCGGCGGACGGTGTTGGGGTCGATGACGAAGTTCTGGCCGCGCTGCTTGGTCGGCCGGAGCACCGAGCCGTCGGCGAGCAGACGCACCTCCGCCGGCCCGAGGAGCCTCGGACCGGCGGATGGAGTCAGCGTCTGTGGTCGACCGGGTCCGCCACGGTGGGCGACCCTATCGGCCGCGCGTGGACGCTCGTCGTCAGGCGCGGGCGCCGCAGACCGGCCAGGCGCCGTAGCCGCCCTCGGCGGCGCGGACCCGCTCCGCGACGGCGATCTGCGCCTCGCGGGAGTTCTGGTCCGGCCGGCCGGAGCCGCCGTACGCCGTGCCAGGTGCCGAGGTTGAACTGCAGGCCGCCGTAGTAGCCGTTGCCGGTGTTGGCGGCCCAGTTGCCGCCGGACTCGCACGCCGCGATGCGGTCCCAGGCGCTGCTGCCGCCGGAGTAGTTGCTGTGGGGGCCGGGGCCGGCGGTCCTTGGTGCCGTAGCGCACGATCGCGCTCACCGGCTGGCTCGAGAACGCGGTGACCCGCAGCGCCTTGCGTGACGGTCGCTGGCCGTTCTCGAAGCCGGACCCGGTAGAGCACCTTGCGGCTGCCGTCGCGTGCCGGCGCGGACCGTCTTCGTCTGGTCCTTGTACATGCCGGCGTCGGGCTTCTTGATCGGTGCCGTAGCCGACGGACTCGGTGACCCGGCGCTTGAGCGACGTGCACGCGGGTGAGCGTGATGCTGGTCGCCGTCGTCGAGCACGGCGTCCGAGGCCCGGCTTGACCTTGTCGTTGCTGTCGACCTTCGACGCCGAGCTCCTTGAGGGCGTCGCGCACCTTGAGCGCGGTGACGGTGCGCTTGTGCTTCTTCGCCCGGCGATCTTGACCGTGAGCGTCTTCGGGGTGACGACGCCCAGCGACATGCCGGAGCGGCTGATCGTGGCGCCACGGCTGGCGGTCAGGTCGGCGGCGCCGAAGTGCAGGCCGAGCTGGTCGAGCGCGGTGGCGACGTTGCGGGCGGTCACCCAGTAGCGGCTCGCTGGCCGTCGACCTTCACCTCGAGGGGACGGCCGAACTTGACCGAGACGGTCTGGCCGTCGGCGACCGAGGAGTCGACACCCGGCGCGACCGCGTCGTGCTCGCCGACCGAGATGTCCTCGGCGTCCAGCACGTCGGAGACGTTGTCGCCGAACGTGTGCACCTGGGTGGTCTTGCCGTCGACCGAGAGGGTGACGGTCTTGCCCATGGCGGCGTAGCCGACGCCCGTGGCCGCGACGGCCAGGACGACGGCGCCGGCGAGCGACGGCGAGGAAGGTCTTGCTCTTGGTCAGTTGCGCGACAGAGGTCCGCACATTTCTCCCAAACGGTGGTGCTCTCCGGGCCGCGGGAGCGATCCTGGGCACCCACGTCGCGGGCCGGCTCGGCACTGCGCAACAACGAAACGGCCCATCGCGACGCAACCGGTGTGCGACCGGTGCGAAGCTGAAGGGCCCCGTGGGTGTCGCCCGAGAACCTCCCGCTCCCGGCCAACAGTCACAGGACCATACGGAACGCATCGCGCGCACTGCCAACACTTCTCGAGTCGCTTTATCGCGGTTTGAGCGCGGTTCTACGTGCGGGAGATCACGAAAAACCGGGCGAGCGGACTAGTCATTTCGGGCTATCGGGTTTAGACATCTCATGCTACCAGGAACCACCAAAGGCTGCGTCCGTGTTGGCCTCGACCGCCTCGCAGAGCGGCCTCGAGGTCGTCGCCGCGGGTCTGCGCCATCGCCCGCATCGTCAGCGGCACGAGGTACGACGCGTTGGGCCGGCCGCGGTGCGGGGTCGGCGTGAGGTACGGCGCGTCCGTCTCCACCAGGAGCCGGTCGCCGCGGCGCGAGCCGCAGCGCGTCGCGCACCGGCTCGGCGTTCTTGAACGTCACCGTGCCGGCGAACGACAGCCAGCCGCCGCGGTCCAGGCAGGCCCGCGCGAACGCGGCGTCGCCGGAGAAGCAGTGCATGACGAACCGCTCGGGGACGCCCTCCTCGTCGAGGATGCGCAGCACGTCGTCGTGGGCGTCGCGGTCGTGGATCACCAGCGTCTTGCCGAGCCGCTTGGCCATGTCGATATGTCGGCGGAAGGACAGCTGCTGCGCGGGTCGGCCCGTCCTCGTCCGGTGCGGAAGTAGTCCAGCCCGGTCTCCCCGACGGCGCGCACCCGGTCGCTGGACGCGGCGAGCGACTCGATCTCGGCGAGCGCCTCGTCGAGGCGGCCCTGCTCGTGCGAGGCCGCGGCGCCTCGTTGGGGTGCAGCGCGACGCGCGGCGACGAGCGCGTCGTGGGTGGTCGCGCGGCCTCGACGGCCCAGCGGGCGCCCGGGCAGGTCGCAGCCGATCTGCACGATCCGCGTCACGCCGACCGATGCGGCGCGCCTCGATCGCCTCCGCCGTGGACAGCCAGGCCCCGTCCGGCCCGTCGGCGATGTCGAGGTGGCAGTGGTTGTCGACGACCGGGTGCGGCAGCGGCTCCGGCAGCGGCGGCCGGCTGCGGTCGCGCTCGCCGTCGTCGTGCCGGCTGCGGGTCGGGCGCGGTCACGACGCTCCGCCTCCGACGAGGTCGGCGTGTGCTTGGCGGCGACGACGGCGTCGAACACCACCCGCTTCGGCACGCCGGCCCGGTCGCGCGACCTCGGGGATCGCCTCCTTGCGTGGGCACGCCGGCCGCCTCGGCCTCCGCGACCACTGCGCCGCCAGCGCCGCCGCGGTCCGTCGGGTACGTCGACCGCGTCGGCGTCGGCCCCGCGACGACGACCGTGACCTCGCCGCGGACACCGTCGGCGGCCCACGCGGCGAGGTCGGCCAGCCCCGCCCGTCGTACCTCTTCGTGGGTCTTGGTCAGCTCGCGGCACACGGCCGCGCGGCGGTCGGCGCCGAACGCCTCGGCCATCGCCGCCAGCGGCGGCCGCGGTGCGGTGCGGCGCCTCGAAGAAGACCATCGTCCGCGCGCTCGTCGCGCAGACCGGCCAGCCGCCGGCCGCGCTCGCCCGCCTTGCGGGGCAGGAAGCCCTCGAAGCAGAACCGGTCGACCGGCAGCCCCGAGACCGCGAGCGCGGCCAGCACCGCGGACGGGCCGGGCACGGTGGTGACCGTCGATGTCGCGCTCGACGGCCGCCGCGACCAGCCGGAAGCCCGGGTCGGACACCGACGGCATCCCGGCGTCGGTGACCAGCAGCGACCCGCTCGCCGCCTCGAGCGCCTCGACGAGCGTCGGCGTGCGGGCGGCCTCGTTGCCCTCGAAGTAGGACACCACCCGGCCCGCGGGCGTCACGCCGAGGTCGGCGCACAGCCGCCGCAGCCGGCGGGTGTCCTCGGCGGCCACCACGTCGGCCGCGGCGAGCTCCTCGCGCGAGCCGCGGCGACGCGTCGGCGACCCGGCCGATCGGCGTCGCGGCGAGCACCAGCACACCGCCCGGACGCCTCGCCGTCGAGCCACGTCGCGATCATCGTCTCACGCCGCGATCATCGCAGCCGTCGACGCGTGACGCCGCACCACGGCGTCCGTACAGTTGCCGCGTGACGACCGCGCAACAGGCCCGCCGCACCACCGGGCTCTCCCGGACGGCGGACGACCGGGTGGTGCCCGACGCGCCCGGCGCCGGCTGGCCCCGCGTCCTGCCGCGACGACGACCGGTTCGCCGGCGTGGGTCGCGCACGCTCGCGGTCGACGCTGCTCGCGGGGTTCCTGCGCTTCTGGCACCTCGGCACGCCGCACGCGTTCCTCTTCGACGAGACCTACTACGCCAAGGACGCCTGGTCGCTGTGGCACCACGGCTACGTCACCGGCTACGTCGACAAGCGCCAACGACAAGATCCTGGCCGGCAACCTCGCACGGGCTCTGGACCAAGCCAGCCGAGCATGATCGTGCACCCCGAGGTCGGGAAGTGGCTCATCGGTCTCGGCGAGCACCTGTTCGGCATGGACCCGGCCGGCTGGCGGGTGGCCTCCGCGGTCGTCGGCACGCTCATGGTCGATGGTGATGGTCCGGCTGGCCCGCCGGCTCACCGGGTCGACCATGCTCGGCGTGCGTCGCCGGGCTGCTGCTGTGCTTCGACGGGCTGGAGTTCGTGCTCTCGCGGCATGGCGCTGCTCGACATCTTCGTCGCGTTCTTCCTGCTGTGCGCGGTGTCCTGCCTGGTCGCCGACCGGGACTGGGGCACGGCTGCGGATGGCGCGGCTGGTCGCGCCGGCGAGCGTCGCGTCGACGGCCGGCCGGCTGGGGTCCGGTGCGCGGGCTGCTGTGGCGGCCGTGGCGGCTCGGCGCCGGCGTCTGATGTTCGGGCTGGCGTGCGCGCACCAAGTGGAACGCGGTCTTCCCGTTGGCGGCGTTCGGGCTGCTGGTGCTGGCTCTGGGACACCGGCGCGCGGCGCGCGATCGGGGTGCGGCGGCCCGCGCTGAAGTCACTGGTCGTCGACGCGCTGCCGGCGTTCGGCTACCTCGTCGTCGTCGCGCTCGTCGTCTACGTGCGAGCTGGACCGGCTGGCTGATGCACGCCGAGCGCCTACGAGAAGACGCTGTCCAACACGCAGTACGGCCCCTACTGGGGCAACTACCTCAAGCACGCCGGCGCACGGGTTCTTCCCCGAGCTGCTTGCGGTCGCTGCGGTCGCTGTGGCACTACCACCACGACGTCTACGCGTTCCACACCAGCGTTCCTCGACGACGCGACGCACGCCTACCAGTCGAAGCCGCAGGGCTGGCTGATCCTCAACCGCCCGGTCGGCGTCGAGGCCGAGCTCGGCATCAAGCCCGGCCAGCAGGGCTGCGACGCGCGCCGCCGGACAGCACGTGCCTGCGGCAGGTGCTGCTGCTCGGCACGCCCGGCGCTGTGGTGGGGCGGCGTGCTCGCGCTGGTCTACGCGGTCTACGGCTGGATCGGCAAGCGGGACTGGCGGTTCGGCGTCGCGGTCGTCGGTGTGCTGGCGTCGTGGCTGCCGTGGATCCCCAACGACGACCGGCCGATCTTCTCCTACTACGCGATCGCGATCATCCCGTTCACGGTGATCGCGATCGTGCTCTGCATCGGCACGATGATGGGCGGCCGCGCAGGCCTCGGACGCGCCGGCGCATGGTCGGGTACGGCGGTCGCCGGCGCGTTCGTCGTGCTGGTCATCGTGAACTTCGCGTGGTTCTGGCCGATCTACACCGGCGCAGCTGATCACCACGCCCGACTGGCTCGACCGGATCTGGTTCAGCCGCTGGATCTGACCGTCCACGTGCACAGGCGTTGCAACGATCCGGGCGTCAGATTCCCTGGGGGCCCAGGGAAACGTTCACACCCCCAGCGTTGCAACGGCGGGTGCGTGCCAGATTCGCTGGGGCCGACCTCTTCGCGCAGCTGTGGCTCAGGACGTCGACCCGGCATCGCAGCTACGTCACAGCTGGTCGAGCAGCCAGCGCGGGCCCGTCTGTCCCGCGCCCGCCGCCTCGACGCGGTCGCGCAACCCCCGGTCGGCCGTCACCACCACGATGTCCGTGTGACCGGCGGCAGCCATCCGTTCCACCTCCTCGACGATCGCATCGTCCCCCGACGAGTCGGCGTGGACGGTGCGCACCCGGCCCTCCTGGCCGGCGGGATGGCCCGGCCTTGCCTTGCCTTCGAGGACGAGGATGATCTCGTCATGGGGCAGGTCGGCGGCCACAAGCTGGTCATGGAGCCGGTGGGCAGCGCCCGCGCGGTCACGCCACCAGCCGTCCGGTCGACTGCCCACGACGTTCGCGCCGTCGACGACGAGGACCTGCATCCGGCAAGCGTACGGCGGCGAAACTGCACAAGAACGATGAGGCTCGGGAGGACGGGGTTCGTGGGTTGGCCGCCTACCGGGACACGTGGCCCGGCTTCTTCGAATGGCAGAGGCGTGCATCGTTCGACCTGCTGACCCTCGAGGTGGTGGCCGGCCAGGATGTGGCGGTCGCCTACGGGTTGCTGCGGTGCGGGACGCCCGAGGAGCTCGAAGACATCCCGGACCGCCGACTGCGCCTCACTGTCGGCCTGCGCAAGAGCGACGGACAGTGGACCGTCGTGCATGAGCACCACTCGTTCACAGCACGCGACTAGAGGCCGCGGTCAGAGCAGCTGTCCGCGGTCAGGTGGGGCGCCGTCCTTGCCTCCCGGGCTCGGCGGGATGAGAGTAGTCGTGCGCTCGTCCGCGACCACGAGGAGGTTCCCGTGAGCACCGTCATCGCTCCGCTGGACCAGCCGACCCGTTCCGGGCGCCGCGAGCGGCGGGCCGAGCGGCGGCGCCTCGAGCGGCATGACGCACTGTCCAGCCAGCTCGCCGAGCTGCACGAGATCCGCGCACTCCTCGAACAGGCCGCCGAGGTCGTCAGCGGCGGTTGGGTCCAAGGTGCGTGGTTCACGGTCGGCAGCGCCACAAGCAGGCGGACTGTCACGGCGTACGACGTGCGACTGGCCGTGGACCGGCCGGTCATCGGCGCATGCCTGGTCGGTTCCGTGGTGCAAGCCGCCGGCGGACCTGCCACCGTTCGCTCGCAGCTCGTGCAGAGGACCCTGGACCTGCTGTGGCACGCCCTGCGCGAGGACCCAGGCCGCCCCGTCCAGTGGTGTCCCGGTCCCAGCACGCGGATGATGCGGGTCCGGGAGCTGACCCGCTGGAACGACGCTCCGGGACGGGCCCAGCGCGAGGTTGTCGACCTGCTCCTGGCCGGCCGGCAGACAGCCGATGCGCAGCGGGATCGGTGCCTCACCGCGCAGGCGAAGGTCGCCGCAACCACGAGTCTCTGACTCGTGCGGGTCAGTGCCGTCCCGGGGAGGCGGCGTCGCCGGGCTCCCAGCGCAGCAGGTCTCCGGGCTGGCACGCGAGCGCTTCGCACAGTGCTTCGAGCGTGGTGAAGCGCACCGCCTTGGCGCGACCGTTCTTGAGCACCGCCAGGTTTGCGGGGGTGATCCCGACACGTTCCGCGAGCGCGCCGACGGACATCTTGCGCTTGGCCAGCATCACGTCCACGTCGACGACGATCGGCATCAGATGACCTCGTCCAGCTCGGACTGCAGGTGGTGCGCCTCTGCGTCCCGGGCGACCGCCTGGGCCAGCAACATCCGCAGCACGAGGACGATCAGTGCTATCCCGGCAACCAGCACCGCTGCGCCACCGATCAGGAGAACCACACCCGGGGCGACGGCGTCCCCCGGCGCGAGGACGACGCCGAGCCCGAACATGAGCAGGGAGGCCGCCGTGATCGCGCCGATCACGACGTCGACGTAGCGGAAGGCGCCGTGGGAGAACACCGTGCCCCGCCGCACCATCGTCAGCAGCCGCCATACACAGACGAGGGTGACCTGGATGGTCACGATGCCCAGGAGGGGGATGAGGATGAGGGGGGTGCGCAGGTAGGTGTAGTCCGGGTCGAGGTCGTCAAGGTCGCTCGCCAGCAGAGGCACCATGACCACCTGCACGAAGAGCGAGCCGGCAAGAACCATCGTGAGAACGATGCGGAGTGCGAGGACGGTCAGCGTTCCCATGGGACGGCTCCTTCGATCGAGTAACAATAAGAATATATCGAAAAACAATCGGTGAAGCAAGCCACTACGTCCGCGTCATCGCCGACGTCTGCGGAAAGTACCTGCAGCGCGCCCTCGATCGTCAGGTGCTCCTGAGGATGACCAGTCGCTGGGTCGCCCGGGTCATCGCGACATACCGGTCGACCGCACCTTCGACGCCCGTGCCGAACCTCTCGGGGTCGACGAGGACGACCAGGTCGAACTCGAGCCCCTTCGACAGCTCGGGCGTCACCGACCGGACGCGAGACGTCCCCCGGAACGTTGGATCCCCGATGACGCAGGCGATCCCGTCGGCATGCTCGTCGAGCCAGGAGTCGAGGATCGAGCTCAGGTCAGACATGGATCCGTGTACGACGGG
Organism: uncultured Verrucomicrobiae bacterium; assembly: GCA_963746035.1. Taxonomy (GTDB): domain Bacteria; phylum Verrucomicrobiota; class Verrucomicrobiia; order Chthoniobacterales; family UBA10450; genus JBBRDU01. The sequence continues at coordinate 739,968 of CAVUZN010000004.1, forward strand.
GACGTCGCTGCTGCGGATGGAGGTCGGGACGTTGGCGTCAGGGAACACCGCTCTGATCACCGGCTCGGCTTCGGCCATGACCGCTTGCGGCGTCCGGTAGTTGATGTTCAGGGGGGCTACCTGGATCCGGTCGAGCCCGACCCGCTCGAGCCGTTCCTGCCAGGACTCGGTGAACCCGTGCCTGGCCTGGGCACGGTCCCCGACGATGGTCAGGCTCCGGGACGGGCAGCGGAGCAGCAACATCTGCCACTCGGCGTCGGTCAGCTCCTGGGCCTCGTCGACGACGATGTGCGCGAACGGGCCGACGAGCTCGTCCGGGTCGGCGCTCTGCGCGGCACTCTCGTCGACCAGCTTGTCCTGCAGGTCCTGCCCGCGCAGCATCGACATCACCAGCATCTCGGAGTCGTCGGCCGCGATCAGGTCGTCGACCACCTGGTCCATGAGCCGTCGCTCGGCCGCCAAGGCGGCGTTCCGGCGGCGCTTGCCTCGTGACGCCTCGGGATCGCCGAGCCGGTGTCGGGCCGCGTCCAGGAGCGGCAGGTCGGACGTGGTCCACGCCTGGGGCTCCTTGCGCTGCAGCAGCTTGGTCTCGTCGGGGCCGAGCCAGGGGGCGCACATGCGCAGGTAGGCGGGCACCGACCAGAGGTCGCCGACGAGGTCGGTGTACTCGATCATCGGCCACGCCCTGCTGAACGCGTCGACCAGCTCCGCGTTCTGGGCCACCCCCCTGCGGAGCAGGTCCGCCGGGACGTCGTCGACGTCGTACTTGTCGACCAGGATGGTGAGCAGCTCCTCCCACACCTCGTCACGCGCCTCGTTGTGTGGCGTGCCGGGGGGAGGTGACTCGAACGCCTCGGCCCAGTCATCAGCGCTGAGCCAGAGGTCGGCGTACGGCGTCTCGACCTCCATGCCCTCCGAAGGCGCCTCCTCGTACAACCTGACCGCCGGCTCGATCGCCTTCACCAGGTCCGCGGACGCTTTCACAAGCGCCACGTCGGGGTCGGCCTCGGGGTCGGCGGCGGACCCCACCGGGACGAGGTCTCGCACGGTACAGGTCAGCACCCCCTCCTCCCCGAGGCTGGGAAGGACGTCGGCGACGTAGGCAAGATAGGGCCGGTGCGGACCGACGAAGAGCACGCCGCCTCGCCGGTGACCGAGGCGAGGGTCGGAGTAGAGCAGGTAGGCGGTGCGGTGCAGGGCGACGACGGTCTTCCCGGTGCCGGGTCCGCCGTCGACGACCAGCGTGCCGCGGGACCCGGCGCGGACGATCGCGTCCTGGTCGGCCTGGATGGTGCCGAGCACGTCACGCATACGACCCGACCGGCTGCCGCCGAGGCTGGCGATGAAGGCGGACTGGTCGTCGAGCGCGGCGTGTCCTTCGAACCCGTCCGGGGTGAACACCTCGTCCCAGTAGTCGCTGATGCGGCCACGGGTCCAGCGGTACCTGCGACGGCTTGCGAGCCCCATCGGGTTGGCGTGCGTCGCACCGAAGAACGGCTCGGCCGCGGGTGAGCGCCAGTCGAGCAGCAGCCGACGACCCGTGCTGTCCGTGAGGCCGAGTCGCCCGATGTACACGGGCTCGGGGTGGTCGGCGCTGACGACGTGGCCGAGGCAGAGGTCGAGACCGAAGCGGCGCAGCGTACGCAGGCGAGCGGTCAGCCGGTGGACCTCGTTGTCCCGGTCCATCGCCTCCTGGCCCGTGCCCTGGCGCGTGTCTCCGGGCGCCCTGCGTGCGATGTCGAGGCGATCGGACAGGTCGGCGATCGTCTGCTCGAGACTCTCCGCGATGGCCGCGAAGTGCCGCTCGTCGGCGGCGATCAGGTCCGGGTCGGACTTGGGAGTGAGTCGGTCGGGAAGGTCAAACACACTGGTGGTCAGCCGGTTCACGCCGGCGATTCTGGGGCACGACCCGGGTCTTGCCGCAAGCCCCCCCATGCGTTATATGTTGAGAATGGAGAGGCGTTCGGCCTCTCCTTTTCTTGTGCGCGAACGTCACTGTAGCCGGGACTCGGCCTCCGCCCACGGCTGGTCGTCACCGCGCGGCTCATAGCGCTTCACGTCTTCGGTGGCGGCGACCAAGGCCCGCATCGCCTCCAGATCCGGCAGGTCGGCACCCATCGCGCGGGCCTGCACCAGCACGTTCCCCAGGGCGGTTGCCTCGACCGGCCCGGCGAGGACGGGTACGCCGCACGCGTCCGCGGTCAGTGCGCAGAGCAGCTCGTTGCGCGCACCGCCACCGACCACATGCACGACCTCGACGGCTCGGCCGGTCAGCCCCTCGACCGCTCGGACATGTCGTCGGTGGGCGAGCGCGAGGCTCTCCATGATGCAGCGCACCGTCTCCCCGCGCGTCGCGGGCGGTGTCTGCCCGGTTGACGTGCAGGCCGACCCGATCCGCGCAGGCATGTCCCCCGGCGGCAGGAACTCGGATGCGTCCACGTCTACCATCGGCCCGAACGCGGGCGCCGCCTCGGCCTCGGCCAGGAGTCCCGTCAGGTCGTCGGTCCCCCACTCGCGCAGGGACTCGCTGAGGACCCACAGCCCCATCACGTTCCGCAGGAAGCGGATCGTCTCGTCGACCCCCCACTCGTTCGTGAAGTTCGCTGCCCTGGCGTCCTCGGTGAGCACCGGCTCGTCGAGCTCGACCCCCACCAGCGACCAGGTGCCTGAGGAGACGTAGGCGAACGACGACCCTGGGGCCGCGGGGACCCCGACCACAGCGGACGCCGTGTCGTGTGACCCGACCGCGACCAGCGCGGTTCCGGGTGACTGCCCCGTGGCCTCTGCCACGTGCGGCAGCAGCGAACCGATGATGTCGCCCGACCTTCGAAGCTCGGGGAGGATCCTGCTCGGCACACCGACACTCTCCGCGAGCTCGCTCGCCCAGGCCCGTTTGCGTACGTCGCACAGCTGGGTGGTCGACGCGTTCGTCCCTTCGGCGCCGACCTCACCGGTGAGCCAGTAGCCGAGCAGGTCGGGGATGAGCAGCATCGTCTCGGCGTCCGCGAGGGAGGTCTCCGCGACCAGCTGGTAGATCGTGTTGAAGGGCAGGTGCTGCAGCCCCGTGACGGAGTACAGGTCCTCATCGGTGACGGTGGCCCGCACCTTCTCCGGGACGTCGGCGGTGCGGCCGTCCCGGTAGCAGTACGGGTCGCCGAGGAGCTCGCCCGCGGCGTCGACGAGGCCGTAGTCGACGGCCCAGGTGTCGATGCCGATGGCGTCCACCGCGCCCGCGGCCTTGAGCCCGGACAGGATGTCGTCGTAGAGCCGGCGGACGTCCCACCGCAGGCTGCCGTCAGCTGCCTCGACCGGTCCGTTCGGGAAGCGGTGCACCTCCTCGAGACGGAGCGTGCCGGCACCCACGGTCCCGACCATCACGCGACCACTCGAGGCGCCCAGGTCGACCGCGGCCAGTCGGAGAGTGCGGACCATGGTCAGCGGAGGAATGCAGCCGCGACACCCGCGTCGACGGGAATGTGCAGGCCGGTGGTGTGCGTGAGCTCTCCGCCGGCGAGAGCGAAGACCGCAGCCGCAACGTGCTCCGGGAGGACCTCGCGCTTGAGAATCGTGCGCTGCGCGTAGAACTGGCCCAGCTCGTCCTCAGGAACCCCGTAGACCTTGGCGCGTTCAGCGCCCCAGCCCTTGGCGAAGATGCCCGACCCCTGCACGACACCGTCGGGGTTCACGCCGTTGACCCGGATGCCGTGCTCGCCGAGCTCGGCCGCGAGCAACCGGACCTGGTGCGCCTGGTCGGCCTTCGCGGCGCCGTACGCAACGTTGTTGGGCCCGGCGAACACGGAGTTCTTCGACGAGATGTAGACGATGTCGCCGCCCATCTGCTGGTCGACCATCGCCTTCGCCGCCGCACGCGAGACCAGGAAGGAGCCCTTGGCCATCACGTCGTGCTGCAGGTCCCAGTCCTTGTCCGTGGTCTCCAGCAGAGGCTTTGAGATCGACATCCCGGCGTTGTTCACGACCAGGTCGATGCCTCCGAAGGCGAGGGCTGCCGCGTCGACTGCCCGCTGGACGGCCTCCGCGTCGGAGACGTCGGCGGTCACGGCGACTGCACGGTCCGACGTTCCGAGGCCGTCTGCGACCTCCGCCGCTGCGGAGCTGTCCAGGTCGGCCACCACGACACAGGCGCCCTCCGCTGCCAGCCGCTCGGCGATCGCCTTGCCGATGCCCGATCCCGCTCCGGTCACCAGGGCGACGCGTCCGGCCAGCGGCTTGGGCGCGGGCATGCGCTGGAGCTTTGCCTCCTCGAGCGCCCAGTACTCGATCCGGAACTTCTCGCGCTCCTCGATCGGGGCGTACGTCGAGACAGCCTCTGCGCCGCGCATCACGTTGATCGCGTTGACGTAGAACTCGCCGGCGACCCGAGCGGTCTGCTTGTCCCTACCGAAGGAGAACATCCCGACGCCCGGGACCAAGACGATCGCCGGGTCCGCGCCGCGCATCGGCGGGCTGTCGGATGTGGCGTGCCGGTCGTAGTAGCCGGCGTACGCCTCGCGGTAGGCCGCGTGCAGCTCCCGGAGCCGGGCCACCGTCTTCTCGACCGACGCGGCGGCCGGCAGGTCCACGACCAGCGGACGGACCTTCGTCCGGAGGAAGTGGTCGGGGCACGACGTGCCCAGCTCCGCCAGGGGCGTCAGCTTCTCGCTGGAGAGAAACTCCAGCACAACGTCGCTGTCGGTGTAGTGCCCGAGCACAGCAGCGTCGGTTGACGCGAGGCCACGGATCACCGGAGCCAGCGCGGCGGCCTTGGCTCGGCGCTCCTTCTCGGGCAGCGCCTCGTAACCGGGCACAACCGGCCCGAAGGGCTCGGCCGTGCCGTGCTCGGTGAGGAACGCCTCCGCCGTGCGAATGATGTCGAGCGAGTTCGCCTCACACTCCTCAGACGACCCACCCCAGGCAGTGATCCCGTGGCCGCCGAGGATCACCCCGATGGCCTCGGGGTTCGCGCGCTTCACCTCGGCGATGTCCAGTCCGAGCTGGAACCCGGGCCGGCGCCAGTCCACCCACGCCACGCGGGCCCCGAAGCACTCCTTGGTCAGCGCCTGCCCGTCCGCCGACGTGGCGAGCGCGATGCCTGAGTCGGGGTGCAGGTGGTCCACATGCGGGGCGTCCACCAGGCCATGCATGGCGGTGTCGATGGATGGCGCGGCGCCACCCTTGCCCTGCAGGCAGTAGTCGAACGCGGCGACCATCTCGTCCTCGCGCTCGACCCCCGGGTAGACATCCACCAGCGCGCGAAGCCGGTCAAGCCGCAGCACCGCGAGACCCGCCTCGGTCAGCGTGCCCAGGTCACCACCGGATCCTTTGACCCAGAGCAGCTCGGTCGGCTGCGAGGTGACCGGGTCTGTCTCGGTGCCCTTGGCAGAGGTGTTGCCGCCGGCGTAGTTGGTGTTGCGCGGGTCGGCACCGAGCCGGTTGGACCTCTCGATCAGCTGTCCGGGTGTCGACGTGTCGGCGGTCTCGCCCTGGCTCATGTCGGCTCCATCTGTCGGTTCTATCACTTGGCTCTATCCACGAGCTCGACGGTCTGGCTCGATGCCACGACACGATGCTCGTGTGTCCCTGCCGCGATCTCGACGTCGGTCTGACCCGGCAGGTCGACTACCCCCGTGACACCCTCGGGGAGTGTCGTCCGCGCCGTCATCTGGCCATCCTCCTGATGCCAGCGGACCTCGACGAGCCCATGCGGGGTCTGCAGACGTGTCGCGGCCCAGCTGAGTCCTCCACCGGGACGCGGCGCAACCAGCACCCGCGAGTAGCCGGGCTCCAGGGGCGCGATCCCGCCGATGGTGCGATGCATCCAGTCGGCGACTGCGCCGAACGCGTAGTGGTTGAAGCTGGTCATCTGCCCGGGGTTGATGGTCCCGTCGGGCAGCATCGAGTCCCACCGCTCCCAGATCGTCGTTGCGCCCATGGTGACCGCGTACAGCCACGACGGGCAGCTTTCCTCGAGCAGCAACCGGTACGCAACGTCGAGATGGCCCGTCATCGTGAGCGCATCTGTGACGTACGGCGTGCCGGCGAAGCCCGTGGCGATGTGATAGCCCCCCTCAGCCACCAGCTTGGCCAGCCTGGCGCCTGCAGGCTCCTTGTCCTCGTCGTCGAGAAGCCCGAAGACGATCGCCAACGCGTACACCGTCACGGCATCGCTGGTGAGATGACCGTCCTCGGCGACATAGTGCTTGTTGAAGGCGGCCCGTGTCCGGTCCGCGAGTGCGGTGAACTCGGCCGCGTCCTGCTCGTGGCCGGTGAGGGAGGCCACCTCGGCGACGATGCGCGCGGTGCGGTGCAGGCAGGCGGTGGCCACCACGCCGTTGTCGGCCTTCGCCTTGAACGGCTCGTCCGGCGGCGCCTGCGGGTCCAGCCAGTCCCCGAACTGGAAGCCGGTGTCCCAGAGACCGGTCGGTGAGAGCAGCGACTCGACCCGCCGCACGTGCGCGGCCATGGAGTCGTACTGCGCCTCGAGCACCGCCCGGTCGCCGTAGGCCTGCCAGAGCGCCCAGGGCACCCAGGCCGCCGCGTCGCTCCAGACCGCCGTCGACTCGGTGTTGGGGAACTCTCGCGGGGGCGGCACGTACTTCAGCACATCAGGGATCACGAAGCCCACGAGACCGTTGGCTGCCTGCTGCTCCACGTGCAGGTCGCGAAGCCAGTCTCGCAGGAAGGTGTCGACGTCGTAGAGGAAGGCTGCGGTGGGGGCGAACACCGCGATGTCGCCGGTCCAGCCCAGGCGTTCGTCGCGCTGCGGACAGTCGGTGGGAAGGTCGAGGAAGTTTCCTCTGAGCGCCCAGACGACGTTGCTGTGCAGCTGGTTGAGCATCGGGTCGGAGCACTCGAAGAAGCCGGTGCGCCGCAGGTCCGAGTGCACGACCACTGCTTCGATCGAGTCAGGGGTCAGCTCGCCGGCGACCTCGGTCGGCCAACCGGTCACCTCCGCGTAGCGGAAGCCGTGGAAGGTCTTGGTGGGTTCGAAGAAGTCGTCGCCTCCGCTGAGCAGGAACCGGTCGGTGGCCTGCGCGGTTCGCAGCGGCCGGACGCCGAGCTCCCGGTGGTCCAGGACCTCGGCGTGGCGGATGACGATCTCGGTTCCTGCAGGTCCCTTGACCCGGAACCGCAACCATCCCCCGAGGTTCTGCCCGAAGTCCACCAGGGTCTGCCCCGACGGTGAGGTCCAGATCTCCACCGGCCGGAGCACCTCCTGCCGGGTCACCGGTGGCCCGAGGTACGGCGTGAGAACGCGCGTGTCGAACTCCAGCACCTCGACGCCGACCCAGCCATCGGGCTCGCCCCCGGGTCGGGTCCAGGAGTCGTCGTAGCGGCGGGCATCGATCGTCTGCCCGTCATAGAGGTCGTCGGCCAGAACAGGTGACGGCCCCGCAGTCCAACTGTCATCTGTGACGACGACCTGGCGGTGCCCGTCGGCGTAGGTGACCTCGAGCTGCGCGATCACACCGAGCCGGTCTCCGTACAGTGCGCTTCCGCCGCTCCAGGTGAGGCGTCCGCGGAACCAGCCGTTGCCCAGCGAGACCCCGAGCACCGAGCGGGTCTGGAGCAGGTGCGTGACGTCGTAGGTCCGGTACCGGATCCGCCACTCGTAGCTGCTCCAGCCGGGACTGAGTACGTCGTCCCCCACCGGCGCACCGTTGATGGTTGCCTCGAAAACGCCGAGAGCCGATAGGTGCAGCTCCGCCGACCTGACCTCGCCGTGGTCGGCATCGAGCGATATCTCCTTGCGGAGCAGTGGCGCGCCGTCGAGGTCCGCCGCCGGCGAGATCATGGAGGCGGCCCAGTGCACAGACAATGTCTTCCCTTCGTGGTGACCGGCGCTAGCCCTTGACGGCGCCCGATGTCATGCCGGCGACGATCTGCCGTTGGAAGATGACGTAGGCGATCAGCGGCGGGATCGTCACCAGCAGGATGTTCATGAACAACAGGTTGTACGCAGCCGTGAACTGGCTCTTGAAGTTGTAGACGGTCAGCTGCACGGTCGCGTTGGCGTCGCCCGGAAAGAAGTACAGCGGGTTCTGGAAGTCGTTGAACACGAACACCGTCTGGACAACGATCACCGTCACGATGACGGGTCTGAGCAGCGGGAAGATCACCCGGAAGAACAGCCTGATCGGACCTGCACCGTCGATCATGGCCGCCTCGTCCAGGTCCTTGGGAATGGAGCCGATGAAGGCCCGGAACAGGAGCACGGTGAACGCTAGGCCGAAGGCGACCTCGATCAGGATCATCCCCGACATCGTCTTGAACAGGCCGACCTTCTGGAGCACCCACACCGTGGGGACCACCGCGGGTGGGATGATCAGGCCCATCAGCACGAGACCGTGAACCACTGTGTTCACGCGACTGGTCCGGCGCTGCAGGACGAAGGCGACCATCGCGCCCAGCACCACCATGAGGCTGACGCTGGCGACGGTCAGGGTCGTGCTGTTGATGAAGGCGATCACGAGCATGTAGTCCCGCGCCTCGAACACCTGCTGGATGTTGTCCAGGATCGGGAACTCGGTGGGCCAGCTGAAGCTGAGGGAGCGGGACTCCTCAGGGTTCTTGACCGCCTGCAGGACGATGAACACGAACGGGATGATGAAGACGATCCCGGTGAAGAGGATGGCGGCTCCGCTGACGACGAGTGAGCGGATTGACCTCATTGTTGCACCTCACGACTGTTCAGGAACCGGGACAGCGGGAAGATGATCGCCGTCACGATGACGATCAGAATGACGTTTCCGGCCGTCGAGAGACCGTAGAAGCCGGCCTGGTACTGCTTGTAGATCACCGAGCCGAGAACGTCGGACGTGAAGCCCGGCCCGCCTCCGGTCATCGCCCAGATCAGGTCGAAGGACCGAAGCCCGCCGATGAGGGACAGCAGGATGACCGTCGAGGTGGCCGGGAACGACAGCGGCAGGATGATGTACCGAAAGATGTGCCACTCGCTGGCGCCGTCGCTTCTGGCCGCCTCGTAGTACTCGTTCGGGATGCCCGTGATCCCGGCT